>OZ255625.1:1695000-3772454 GCA_965276755.1 Acetobacteraceae bacterium | reverse complement strand
CTTAAGCCGCGCTGTCTTCTTGAAAACAAATGCTCGCCCGTCGAGACTAAAGATATTCGGGCATGGCGCATTAACGAAGTTTACAAAGCCGAAAAAGCCAAGAGCTATCCCGCGCGGTTTCCATCAAATGATGATGCCATTGGCATCGAGTTGGTGGGCGCCACGCTCTCAGCGCGCTCAACAGCGCGTTCGAAACCGTCACAGATCAGCAGAACGCTTCTTTAGGCTGGCTCGTATTCCAACTCACGACACTCTTGAAAGTGCCCATGACGGAAGTGTTCCGCCACCCCGATGTCTCTTACAAGAATCCGCATGAGGCGGAGACGGCAAGATGGTAAAGCGCGCGTCCGCGGCACTTCTGCTAGCGGGTGTTTTGCTCGGGCAGTCGGCGTTCAGGTTAGTGCACCATCGTTTCTGTAAATTGCTTGGCCGGCTCGGTTTGCCGGGGCCGTCCGAAGCAACGAGGGCGCTTGCGCCCGAAGTGCGCAGGACGGCCCCGGCAAACCGAGCCGGCCAAGACCTATCGGGAGGTGATTGCTTCGGCCCATCCTATCACCCAGCGACGGAGCTTGTATCATGGCACAACGCGTAGAACATCATCCCCTGGAGGCCGCCTTCTCGGCCCTGCTCGACAACGGACTGGACGGCGCCGGCGAGGCGCTGCGCATCCTGGTCAATGAAGCCAGCAAAATCGAACGCGCGCAATTCCTCAATGCCAAACCTCATGAACGCACCCCGGTTCGTGCCGATTACGCCAATGGTTTCAAACCAAAAACCGTCATGACCCGGGTGGGCGAGCAAACGTTCGACGTGCCGCAGGTGCGCGGCGGCGGATTTTACCCAAGCGCCCTCGACAAGGGCACCCGCACCGAGCGCGCGCTCAACCTCGCATTGGCCGAAATGTATGTGCAAGGCGTATCAACCCGCAAGGTGATCACCGTGCTGCAGGCCTTGCTCGGGCCGGACATCGCTATTTCCTCAACCCAGGTCAGCCGCGCCACCGAGCAGCTCGACGAGGGGCTTGCCGCCTGGCGCGAGCGACCGCTCGGCGATACCCCGTATCTCTTGCTCGATGCCCGCTATGAACGCATCCGCGAAGAAGGCCGCCTGCTCGATTGCGCCGTGCTTGTCGCAATCGGCGTGACGGCCGACGGCAAACGGCGCGTGCTCGGCGTATCGGTCGCATTTTCCGAGGCCGAACAGCATTGGCGGGAATTTCTCGATAGCCTCATTGCGCGCGGGTTGCGCGGGGTAAAGTTCATCGTGTCGGACGATCATGCAGGCTTGAAGGCCGCGCGCCGCGCCACCCTGCCAAGTGTGCCATGGCAGCGCTGCCAATTCCATTTGCAGCAGAATGCCCAGGCCTACGTCACAAAGCTGGATCAGCGCAAGCCGGTCGCAGGGCGGATACGCGCGATCTTCAATGCGCCCGACAAGGCAGAAGCCGAACGGCTGCTGCGCCAGGCGATCGAACTCTGGGCGACGGACGCGCCGAAACTTGCCACATGGGCCGAACAGAACCTTCCCATGGGCTTTGCCGTGTTCGACCTCCCGCAAGCCCACCGCATAAGATTGCGCACGACCAACGGCCTCGAACGCATCAACCGCGAACTCAAACGCCGCACACGGGTTGCCTCCATCTTCCCCAACGCCGCATCCTGCCTGCGCCTCGTCTCCGCCCTGCTGGCAGAATGCGACGAGGAGTGGATGAACGGCAAAATCTACCTCACACTAGACACATAGAAGCGTAGCCGGAATGAACCACCTCACGAGAATTTACAGAAAAAAGGTTGCACTGCCGCGTTCAGTAAGCTGCCGACCCTCTCAATTGATTCTGTGATTGTGGTCAAGACGGGTATCTATAATGGTTCTTCAAAGACAGATTCAGACTCTATCAAGTCTTGCTCGAATGTGAGGGTGTCTGATTCACAAGTAAAAATGTGGCTGAAGCACGCTACGCAGGTGCCGAAAGATGGTTTTCAGGAGCGGGCTACGATGACAGGCTGCTCTTTGTCGGGTTACTTGATTACAGTTAACGGCAAGCGACTTGATTGGGAATTGGATATCGGAGGCGCGAGCGTGATTCATGCATCCCCCACAGCCGATACAATATATCTGGTTGGCCCCGAGGTTTGGAAAACGGTCAAATAGGGTGCGCTCAGCTTAGCATAAACCTAGTTGCTTAGCGCCAATAATACAGGCTATTTTCAAGCCGACGCGGCTACCCTTACGGCCTCCCGCGCCGATTGCAACCGGTCGAGCACCGCGTCCCGCGCGGTCATGTCATTCTTGTCCACCTCAATCCACGCCGCCTCCGCCCCTTGCAGCCGCGCCTGCGCGTCCGTCGCGGTTAACTCTGCTACCGGCATAACGTCATCAGCCAAAATCGTGCATCGGTCGGGCGTGATTTCGGCGAACCCGCTGCCGACGAAAAAGCGGTCTGTGGGGCTGCCGCCTTCGTAGAGCGTGATAACGCCGCCGCGCAGCAGCGTGATCATGGGCGCGTGGTTCGGCATGGCGGCGAGGTCGCCCTCGTAACCGGGCATGACGACCATCTCCACGTCACGCGAGAGGAGGAGTTTTTCGGGGCTGACGATTTCTAGGGCGACGGGCATGGGAGGCTCCAAGATTCCAGGGGCTCTGCCCCTGGACCCCGCTGGGGCCTGAGGCCCCAGACCCCCATTCTATAGAATAGGTTCTAAGGACTTGTCCTTAGCGGGGTCCAGGGGCAGAGCCCCTGGCCTTCAAGCGCTAACCTTCATCTTCTCCGCCTTCTCCCTGGCATCCTCAATCGTCCCCACCATCAAAAACGCCGCCTCAGGCAAATCGTCATGCTTGCCCTCAACGATCTCCTTGAAGCTGCGCACCGTCTCAGCCAACGGCACGAACACGCCAGGCAAACCCGTGAACACCTCGGCCACGTGAAACGGCTGACTCATAAAACGCTCGATCTTGCGCGCGCGCGCCACTGTCAGCTTGTCGTCCTCGCTCAGTTCGTCCATGCCGAGAATGGCGATGATGTCCTGCAGCGACTTATACGTCTGCAGCACGCGCTGCACGTCACGTGCCACCTGGTAGTGTTCCTCGCCAACGATGCGCGGATCCATGGCGCGGCTGGTCGAGTCCAGCGGGTCGACCGCGGGATAAATCCCCTTCTCCGAAATCGCGCGGTTCAGCGTGGTGGTCGCATCCAAATGGGCAAAGCTTGTGGCGGGCGCGGGATCGGTCAGATCGTCAGCCGGCACGTAGATCGCCTGCACCGAAGTGATCGAGCCTTTCTTCGTGCTCGTGATCCGCTCCTGCAACGCGCCCATGTCGGTGGACAAGGTCGGCTGATAACCCACCGCGGACGGAATGCGTCCTAGCAACGCCGAAACCTCAGCCCCCGCCTGTGTGAAGCGGAAGATATTATCGACGAAGAACAGCACGTCCTGGCCTTCCTCATCGCGAAAATATTCGGCCATCGTCACGCCGGACAATGCGACGCGCGCACGTGCGCCAGGCGGCTCGTTCATCTGGCCATAGACGAGCGCCACCTTGCTGCCTTCGGTGGTGTTCTCGCCCAGCTTGATGACACCAGCATCGATCATCTCATGATAAAGGTCGTTGCCCTCGCGCGTGCGCTCGCCCACGCCGGCAAAGACCGAGACGCCGCCATGGCCCTTGGCGATATTGTTGATCAGCTCCTGGATCAGCACGGTCTTGCCGACGCCCGCGCCGCCGAACAGCCCGACCTTGCCGCCCTTGGAATACGGCGCAAGCAAATCGACAACCTTGATGCCCGTGACAAGCAGCTCGGCCGAGGCCGCCTGATCCTCGAACGAGGGCGCATTGCGATGGATCGGATAGAACGTCTTGGCACCGACCGGCCCGCGCTCATCGATCGGCTCGCCGATGACGTTGAGGATTCGGCCCAACGTCTCAGGCCCGACGGGCACGGTAATCGGCGCGCCGGTGTCCGACACTTCCTGGCCGCGCACCATGCCATCGGTACTGTCCATGGCGATGCAGCGCACCGTGCGCTCGCCCAATTCCTGCGCCACTTCCAACACCAGGCGGCGCTCGCCGATGTGCGTGGACAGCGCGCTCTGGATATACGGCAGCTCGCCCTCGAACTGCACGTCCACAACGGCGCCCAAAACCTGGGAAACGCGGCCGGTATTGTTGCTCGCCATGCTCTTGGCTCCCGTTACAGCGCTTCGGCGCCGGAGATGATTTCGATCAGTTCGCGCGTGATATTGGCCTGGCGCGTGCGGTTGTAGTTCAGCGTCAGACGCTTGATCATGTCGCCCGCATTGCGCGTGGCATTGTCCATGGATGTCATCTGCGCGCCGTAGAAACCGGCATTGCTCTCCAGCATTGCGCGATAAAGTTGAATGGCCAGGTTCTGCGGCAGCAGACGCGCCAGGATAGTTTCCTCATCCGGCTCGAATTCATAGATCGCGCGCGGGCCGCCCTCGTTCTCCTCGGCAATCTCAGGCGGCGGCAACGGGATGATCTGCATCTCCGTCGGCACCTGCGAAATCACCGACTGAAAGCGGTTATACACAACAACCGCAACGTCGAACTCACCGCGGAAAAACATCGCCGATATCTGCTCGGCGATATCCCGCGCCTGGCCATATTCAATGCCGCGGCGCCCTCCAAGCATCAGCTCGCCCGAAACATCGGCAAACTCGCGCTTCAAAAAATCCCGCCCCTTGCGCCCCACAGGCAAAATCTTGACCGTCTTGCCCTCACCCAGCAGCCTGCGCACCAGCGTGCGCGTCTGCCGCCCAATGCTGCTGCTGAAAGCCCCAGCCAACCCACGATCCGCCGTAATCGGCACCACCAGATGCACCTGGTCACGCCCAGTGCCCGCCAGCAACGGCGACGCGCCAGGCTGTCCCGCTACATTGGCCGCCAGACGCGCCAGCATCCCCTGCATACGTTCAGCATACGGGCGCGCCGCCTCAGCCGCACTCTGCGCACGCCGCAGCTTGGAAGCTGCCACCATCTTCATGGCGGACGTGATCTTGCGCGTCGATTTGACGCTGTTGATCCTGCCGCGTAGGTCTTTTAGAGACGCCATTCATCACCAAAGAAAGAAAGCAGTTCTTTCTTGAAAGAAAGAACCAAAGAACTTTTATCTTTCGCTGTTGAAGCGACCGACAAAACCTTCAAGGAACTCCTCGAGCTGCTTCTCAACATCCTTCTTGATCTCGCGCGCGTCGCGGATCGAATTCATGATCTCCCCACCGCGCAGCTCGCTCAACAAGCCTTTCTCGAACGCGCCCACGCGCCCTACGTCCACCTTGTCCAGATAGCCGCGCGTGCCGGCGAAAATTACCACCACCTGCTCCTCGACCGCATAGGGCGCAAACTGCGGCTGCTTCAGCAACTCCGTCAGCCTGGCCCCACGCGCTAAAAGCTGCTGCGTGCTCGCATCCAGATCCGAACTGAACTGCGCAAACGCAGCCATCTCGCGATACTGCGCCAGCTCCAGCTTGATCTTGCCCGCAACCTGCTTCATCGCCTTGATCTGCGCCGAAGACCCCACGCGAGACACCGACAACCCAACGTTCACCGCCGGCCGGATGCCGCGGAAGAACAGCTCCGTCTCCAAGAAGATTTGGCCATCGGTAATCGAAATCACATTCGTCGGGATATAGGCCGACACGTCGCCCGCCTGCGTCTCGATCACCGGCAAAGCGGTCAAAGACCCCGCCCCATGCGCATCCGACATCTTCGCCGCCCGCTCCAGCAGACGCGAATGCAGATAGAACACGTCACCAGGATAGGCCTCGCGGCCCGGTGGCCGGCGCAGCAGCAGCGACATCTGACGATAGGCCACCGCCTGCTTAGAAAGGTCGTCGTAGAAAATCACCGCGTGCATGGAATTGTCGCGGAAATACTCGCCCATCGTGCAGCCGGTATAAGGTGCGAGGAACTGCATCGGCGCCGGATCGGACGCGGTCGCCGCCACCACGATCGAATACTCCATCGCTCCCTGTTCTTCGAGCGTGCGCACGATCTGCGCCACGGTCGAACGCTTCTGGCCGATCGCCACGTAGATGCAGAAAAGCTTCTTGCTGTCGTCATCGCCTGCGTTAATCGACTTCTGGTTGATGATCGTATCCAGGATCACCGCCGTCTTGCCCGTCTGACGGTCGCCAATAATCAGCTCGCGCTGCCCACGCCCGATCGGGATCAGCGCATCGATGGACTTGATGCCCGTCTGCATCGGCTCATGCACCGATTTGCGCGGGATGATGCCCGGCGCCTTTACCTCGACGCGGCTGCGTGAAACGTCGGTCAGTGGCCCCTTGCCGTCGATCGGATTACCCAGTCCATCGACCACGCGGCCGAGAAGCCCGCGGCCGACGGGCACGTCGACGATGCCGCCGGTGCGGCTGACGGTATCGCCTTCGCGAATGGCGCGGTCGTCGCCGAAGACCACGATACCAACATTGTCGGTTTCCAGGTTCAACGCCATGCCGCGCAGGCCGGCGCCGGGGAATTCCACCATCTCGCCGGCCATGACATTCTGCAGGCCGAAGACGCGCGCAATGCCATCGCCAACCGAAAGCACCTGGCCGGTTTCGGAGATTTCAGCGTCGGTATCGAAAGAAGCAATCTGCTTCTTGAGGATTTCCGAAATCTCGGCGGGACGGATGTCCATCTCAGGCGGCTCCCTTCATGGCGTATTGCAGGCGTTGCAGACGCGACTTGATGCTGCTGTCGAACAGGCGCGCGCCGATGCGCAGGGTGATACCACCCAGCAGCGATACGTCGACCTGTTCCTCTATATTGACCTTGCCATAACCCGCTTCGATGAGGCGCGCACGCAGCGCCTCGCGCTGAACGGTGGAAAGGGCATGTGCGCTGGTGACGCGCGCGGTGATGACGCCGCGGCGTTCGGCCACCAGAGCTGCAAAAGCGGCCACGATGGCGCGCAGGCGCGACAGGCGGCGATTGACCGCGATCACGCCGACGAACTTGACGATATTGGGCGCGAAGCCTTGCTCGGTCAGCACGGCGCGTGTGGCGGCGAGCGTTTGTGCGACATCGATCAGCGGGCTGGCCAACAGGCGACGGAGGGGCGCGCTTTCATCGACCAGGCGGCCAAGGGCCTGCATCTGATCGACCGTCTGGTCCAGCGCGTGTTCGTCATCGGCCAGGCTGTAGAGGGCTGTGGCGTAACGATCGACCAGGCCACCGCCATGCGAAATTGTAGAGCCGCCTGAGGCCACTGAGCGCGCTTCCATAAGAGGATTGTGTCCGGGTCCGCCCGGGCGCCGCGCCTCTAGCATGGGGGGTCCCCCTGGGCAACCTACGCTAAAGAATGACGGGGGGTCTGGGGGGGATGGCACATCTCCCCCAGTCTTCTTAGTTTGCCTTATGGCTTCCCCTTCGCTCGCCACCGGCTTCGACCACGCCGCGCTGGTCACGGAAGACGGCGAGCTGCTGAACCTTGCCGCTGTTGCTGCCGTTGACGCATTGCGCACCCTGCGCCCGCCGCTGGTGGTCCACGCCCCCGCCACCTTCCGCCGCCTTGGCCTGCGCACGCCTCCGCCCTGCCTGGACCTGCTGGAACTCTTCGCCTTCGTGCTACCGGCCCAGACCGTCGCGCCCACCGCGCGCGGCCTTGCGCTGGCGTTGAGTTTGCGTGCGCCCGTCACGCTGGACGATGCGGCCGCAAGCCTGCCCGACATCGCGGACGCGCTGCTGCATCGCCTGGGTGAAGGCCGCGCCCTGCCGATCAATGCGGCCGCCGCCGGCATTGCCACGCGCATGGGCCGCGCCGGCTGGCTGTGGGCGCAAGCGGTGCTGGCCGAACTCCCGCCCGACTCCACCAACAGCCTGGACGGCTTCCGCCCCTGGCGCCGCCTGCCGGAGTGGGAGGAACAGGCCGCCCCGCCGCCACCCAGCGCCTTTGCCGTGGCCCCGGCCGAGGCGCGCGCGCGGCTTTCCACGCTCCTCGGGCCACATGCCGAACAGCGCCCGGGCCAAGCCGACTACGCCGATGCAGCCGCGGCAGCTTTTGCGCCACGGGGCACACGGGGCGATCCGCATATGGTGCTGGCTGAGGCGGGCACGGGCACGGGCAAGACGCTGGGCTACATCGCGCCCGCCAGCCTGTGGGCAGAGCGTAACCACGCGCCGGTCTGGATCAGCACCTTTACCAAGCACCTGCAGCGCCAGATCGACACCGAACTGGCGCGGCTGCACCCGGACCCGGTGGAACGGCGCCGACGCGTGGTCGTGCGCAAGGGGCGGGAGAATTATCTCTGCCTGCTGAACATGGAGGATGCGGTCAGCAGCACACTCTCCGGCGTCAGCGCGCGCCTGGTCCCGCTCGGTTTGCTGGCGCGCTGGGTTGCGGTAACCGCCAGTGGTGATGTCTCGGGCGGGGACCTGCCCGGCTGGTTCACCGAACTCTTCGGCAACAGCCTGACCGCTGGCCTGGCCGACCGGCGCGGCGAGTGCATCCACGGCGCCTGCCCGCACTACAAGCGCTGCTTCATCGAGCACACGGTTAGGCGTGCGCGCGGCGCCGAGCTGGTTGTGGCCAACCATGCGCTGGTGATGACGCAGGCGGCGTGGGGCGGCATCGATGATGCCACCGTGCCCACGCGCTATGTCTTCGACGAAGGCCACCATGTTTTCGAGGCCGCGGACAGCGCCTTTTCCAGCGAGATCAGCGGCGCAGAGGGGGCGGAGCTGCGCCGCTGGCTGCTCGGTGCCGAGGGCGGCGCGTTTCGCGCGCGCGGGGTCAAGCGCCGGCTGGACGAGCTGGTGGTTGGCACCGCCGAATTGGAGGCGCCACTGGATGCGTTGCTGCAGGCCGCGCGCGCGCTGCCGGCACCTGGCTGGGCGCTGCGGCTGTCGGAGAGTGAGGCCGCCGGTGATATGGCGGGCCCTGTAGCCAATCCGTTCGAGGTTTTCCTGGCCGCGGTGCGCGCGCAGGTGCTGGCGCGGGTGGTGGGCGATGCGCGGTTGTCTCGCTGGGCCAGCGAGGAGGTGGATCTTTTTCCGCCGACGGCCGGGGTCGAGCAGGCCGCACCCGCGCTGAAGCGCGCGCTGGCGCGCATCGCAGAGCCGCTGGCGACATTGATCGCGCGGCTGGCCGAGAAGATGGACGCGGACGCCGATGAGATGGACACGGCCACGCGCCTGCGTATCGAGGCGGCGTGCCGCGCGCTGCGCCGCCGCGCGCTGGATCGCGTGCTGAGCTGGATTGCGATGCTGGAGGCGTTGGGGAACGCGTCGCCCGAGCCCGGCGTGCGGCCGGCGCATATCTTTTTCCTGCGGCTGGATCGTCAGGAGGCGGGGGATCGGGATGCGGCGTTGTGCCGGCATCATCTGGACCCGACCCTGCCCTTTGCCGCGGTGCTGGCGGGGCCGGCGCATGGCATGCTGATTACGAGTGCGACGTTGCGCGATGAGAACGCTGGTTCTGGGGGCGACGAGTTTGGCTGGGAGTCTGCCGAGGCGCGCGTGGGGGCGTGCCATTTGCCGAGTCCGGCCTATCGCGCGAGCGTGGGCTCGCCGTTCGATTATGGCGCGCAGACACGGGTTTTTATTGTCAATGACGTGAGCGGCGATATTGGCGCACTGGCCGGCGCTTATCGCAGCCTGTTCATGGCCGCGGGCGGCGGGGGCTTGGGCTTATTTACCGCGATTTCGCGGCTGATTGCCGTGCATGGGCGGATTGCGCCGGCGCTGGAGCAGGCGGGGATGATGCTGCTCGCCCAGCACGTCGACCCGATGGACAATGCCACGCTGGTCGATATTTTCCGCACGGAGGAGAATTCGTGCCTGCTCGGCACGGATGCGATGCGCGACGGCGTGGATGTTCCCGGCCGCGCGTTGCGCTTGGTGGTGTTCGAGCGCGTGCCGTGGCCCAGGCCGGATATTCTGCACAGGGAGCGGCGGATACATCTCTCGGGCGGGGATACGGCGGGGTATGACGATCGGATTGCAAGATTGCGGCTGCGGCAGGCGTTTGGGCGATTGATACGCGCGGGCGGGGATCGGGGGGTGTTTGTGTTGCTGGATCGCAGGATGCCGGCGCGTTTGCTGTCGGCATTTCCGCGCGGCGTTGCGCCGCTGCGGGTTGGACTGGCCGAAGCCGTAGCCGGAACGACCGCCTTTCTTAAATGATGACGCCGGGTCTGGGAGGGCTGGCGTATACGCCAGCCACATTCCCCCCAGTTCTTTTTATACTTCGTCGTGGCAAGGAAGGCTGCGTGAGATGTGCCTTGGTCGGGGAGGCGCATGCGCCGCCTCGATCCGCCCAAGCCCCCCGTCTTTGTTTAGGTAGGATACATATGCTCGGCCGCAGTGAACTCGATCCGCAGGAAGCGCTTGTCTGCACCATGGTTCTGGTCGGCGCGGCCGAAACCGGCGGCATTACCGACCGGGAAATCGGCGTCATGGCAACGCTCGTGCAAACCTTGCCGATATTTGCAGGCTTTTCCACCGAACGCCTGCAGCACGCGGCGAATGCCGCCGTGCGCCTGTTGCGCGAGGAAGACGGGCTCGCCCAAGCCGGCCGCCTGATAAGAAACGCGCTGCCGTCCCGCCTGCGCGAAACCGCCTATACGCTCGCCTGCGAAGTGGCGGCCGCCGACGAAATACCAGGACAGGGGGTGCTGCGGATGCTGCAATTCCTTGCCGAGGAACTCAAGCTTGAAACATTAACGGTAGCCGCGATCGAGCGCGGCACACGCGCGCGCTACCAGCGCCCGGATTAAGCGGGCTCAGGCCAGCTTGAGGTTGGTCGCCGCCGCCTTGCCGCGCTCCATCACCACGTCATAGGTCACCTTTTGGCCGTCATTGAGGCCACGCAGGCCGGCCGCCTGCACTGCGGTGATGTGCACAAACACGTCCTTGCCACCGTCACCGGGCATGATGAAGCCGTAGCCCTTGGTAGTGTTGAACCACTTCACAGTCCCGTTAGCCATACGCTGCCCACTCTCCCGTCCTGGCTTCTTGTAGCGCCACTCACGTGCGGCCGCACTTTTACAACCGGTCTCACCTTCGATTTGGACCGGTTCTACAGAACGCAGCAAGACAGCAGAAACGTCGTTCGAAGCGCCATGGATGCAGAAACGGCTTGGGGTGTCAATTAGAGGTTGTTGCGGATAACGCGCGAAATTATGGGCTTTCCTGGCACACGTTTGTGTGAACTGAAGGCAAGTTAAGGTAACGGCCCCGTGATCACTGTTCCTGTCACAAAATCGTGTGGTTAGTAAAGCAAACTCGCACACGGGCTGGCCATGCGACCACACGTTTTGTTCAACACGAAAGGCCTTCTCGGCGCCCTGGCATTTAGGTCGCGTTTACCTGCTGACCAATAAAACAGACGGGATATCAGCAACCGGGACGAAGATCATGCTGCAGAACAATGGTAACGACACCGTGTCCACCGGCGCCGCTCTGCCAGCAGGCATGACACTGCCAGGCGGCCTTGGCGCCAACGCCGCCGCCCCTATCGAGGTGACCGCAGCACCCGGCCAAACCGTTCTGACCGTCGGCGTCGGCGAAGAATACCAGACGATCGCCGCCGCCGTCGCCGCCTCGCACAACGGTGACCTGATCCTCGTTCAGGCCGGCACTTATACCAACGACTTCGCCGATATCGGCACGCAGGTGACGATTGCGGGCGCCGGCGGCATGGTCAACATGGTGGCGACGGAAGCGCCGGCGAACGAAAAAGGCATCTTCGTCGTCGACAACAGCGTCACCATCGATAATTTCATCTTTTCCGGCTGTGCAATCCCCGACAGCGAAGGCGGTAATGGCGCGGGCATCCGCTACCAGGGCGGCGCCATGGTGCTGAACAATGACGCCTTCATCGGCAACCAGGACGGCATTCTCGCCGGCGCCGTGGATGGCCTTGCGGTCAACACGATCGCCATCAATCAAAGCACCTTCGACAACAACGGCAACAGCACGGGTCCCAACGCCGGCTACACCCATAATTGCTACATCAGCACCGGCGTGACCAGCTTCACCGCCAACGGCAACATCTTCGAGCGCGCCAATGTCGGCCACGAGCTGAAGAGCCGTGCGGAAACCAACGTCATCACCAACAACGCCTTTTACGACGGCCCCACCGGCACGGCCAGCTACAGCATCGACCTGCCCAATGGCGGTGCGGACACCATCAGCGGCAACATCATCGAAAAAGGCCCCAATTCGCCCAATTACGCGATGATCCACTTTGGTGGCGAGGGCATTCCCTACGCCGGCAGCTCGCTCTCCGTCACCGGCAACCACTTCATCAATGACCAGGGCAACACAGCGATCGGCGTGCTGAACCAAACGACGCTGCAGGCCAGCATCACGGGCAATGAGTTCGACAATTTCGCCCAGGCCACGCTTGCGATTGGTCCTTTCACGCAATCGGGCAATGTGGACCAGAACGGCAATGCCATCGCCAGCAACGTGTCCACCCAGTTCGCGCCGGGCGTGGACGTGCTGGATTTCAGCCAGGACAATGCGGCGCATTCGGTTACGCTGACTTCGTCCAATGGCGTCCTTGGCGGCGGCGGGCTGCTGAGCGTGTCTGCGCAGGCCGGCCATGTGACAGTGATCGGCGGCGCCGGCGGGCTGAGCTATCAGGAAGCAAACGGCTTTGGCGGATCGATTATCGCCACGGCAACCGGCGCGCCCGACACGATCAGCGCGCCCGGCCAGGATGCGATTGCCTCCAACGGCAATGACAGCATCACCGGCGGCTACGGCAACCTCACCGTCGATGTCGGCGGCAATGCCACGATCGCCAGCGGCTCGGGCAGCAACGCCTATGTCGTGGCCGGTGCGGCGAGCATCACCGGCGGCGGCGGCAGCGACACGGTGCAGGTCAATGCCAGCACCGCATCTGCCTTCGTCACCGGCAACGAGGGTTATCTGCAGGTCACCGTCAGCGGCGGCGACGCCGGCTTCAACATCACGCAAGGCGGTGCGGCGGAGCAGGCCACCATCGATGGCGGCGCGTCCACCACGCGCATCTACGGTGGTGGCATCAACGTCACCACCGCGGGCGCGGGTGCGGGTTCGGTCATCACCTTTGGCGCGGGCACCGCAGTTGTCACAAGCGGTGGCGCGGACACGATCAATGCCGGCAGCGGCACGGAGACCGTGCTGGTCTCGGGCGATTCGCGGATCAATGCGGGTACGGGATACCTCGCCGTCTATGGCCATTCGGAGACCGGCACTGCATCCGTCTATGGCGCGGCCGGCACCACCATGATCAATGGCGATACGGGCGACGTCATCTATTACGGCGGCAATGCCGCCAACACGATCGATGCGGTGCTGAGCAACATCACCGTGCAAGGCGGCGCGGGGCTGATGAATGTCGCCGGCGGCGGGCGGCAATCCATCGTCGGCGGCAGCGGCGGCATGATCATGACAACCGCACTGGGCGACGACACGATCAGCACGCAACAGAACGCGCACGACACGATTTCCTTTGCCGGCGCGTGCCAGGTTACCTCCAATGGGTGCGACGTGCTGTCCTGCGGCAGCGGCAATTCCACGGTCACCGCCAATGGTGCCGCCACGATCAACGGCAGCACCGGGGCGGCTTTCTACCAGCTCAACGGCGCGGACCGCATGATTGCGAACGGCTATACGCGGGTTACCGTTGGCGGCGGATCGTCGGACACCATCTCCGGCGTGGGCACGTTGACCAATGCAAGCGTTTCAGCTGGTGGCACATTGGCATTCAGCCAGCTTTCAAACGCCGATCATGAAGCGGTGACGATCAGCGGTGCGGCGTCGATGTCGGCGTGGGCGCCGGCGAATGCAGACTACGTCAGCCTTCTGGGCGGCGGCAGCGCGGTGACGATCGGCGGCGGCCACGTGGCGGTGGCGGTGGAGGTGGCCGGCGCGCATGTGCATGGCGGCTGGGGCAGCGATGCGGTCACGGTGTGGGCCGGCGGCAGCGATATCCATGGTGGTGCGGGCAGCATGTCGGTCACGCTGAATGGCTGGGCGGATCAAAACGTGACCACGGTTTATGGTGGCGCCGGTGCACTGACCGAGGCGGCGAGTGGCTCGGGCAATCTGGAGGTAATCGGTGGACGCGGCACGGCCAATATCGGCGGCACCTACAACGCAGAAACGGTCGTTGCCGGTGCGGGCAATATGACGCTGCAGGGCGGCAATGCCGGCACGGTGTTTATTGCGGGCAGCGGTGCGGCCAGCGTTGCGCTGACCACGGGCGGCGGGTCGGTAACCTTCGGCAGCGGCGCGGCCAGCGTGACCGAGGCGGCGTGGGGCGGGGCGGATGTCTATCAGTTTAACCACGGCCATGGCGGCGGGTCGGACACCATTACGGGCTTCAAGGTCGGCGTCGATAGCCTGGTGTTCAACGGCGTGAGCGTGAAGAGCGAGGTCAGCGCGGGTGGTTCGACGAATTTGACGCTGACGGACGGCACGCAT
Organism: Acetobacteraceae bacterium; assembly: GCA_965276755.1. GTDB lineage: Bacteria > Pseudomonadota > Alphaproteobacteria > Acetobacterales > Acetobacteraceae > CAJCIS01. Next base: position 3,758,015 of record OZ255625.1, on the reverse strand, counting down.
CTTTGCCTGGCGGGCGTGACATCGCTGACGCTGCACTAAAAAGAAGACGGGGGTCTGGGGAGGCAGGCACTACTCCCCCAGCCTTTTCCGTGCTAAGCGGAGCTCACCGACCATCGGAAGCGAAGTCGATGACGATACCGTGGCTTTCAGCGATGCTGTGCGCACTTACGGGATACGCAAGTGCCGCCCAGCCCACGCATTTCGGGTTCAAGCAAATCGTCATCAACGGCAGCAGCGAGGTCTTCGCCACGGCCATCAATGACCGATCGATGATCGCTGGGACCTACGTGGCGGCAGGCCAAGCGTATGGCTTTACCTCGTCCGGCACAAGTTTCAATAACATTCCTTTCGTATGCTTCCCTTTCGGGACGATCCAGTGCGTTCCCGTGCCATCGGCGATCAATCGCCTGGGCCTGGTCGCGGGCGTTGCTTTCACGCCCCAGAACTTCGACGAAGAAGCGACCTATTTTACGTGGCAAGCAGGGGAAGCGGCCCCCGCTTTCCTGACCAATAGCGCGGCTTTGGGCCAGATATTCCTGAACGACAAAAACGACGTGGCACTTCCTTGCTACGAGTATGTCTATCTCCATCAACTGACTCAATGCGGCGTTTTTGAGGGGCCCATTTCACATATCGACCTCGTCAACGGCCTGAGCGACGATGCGACACTACAATCGTTAAATCGTGCGGGAGCCATAGCCGGGGTCCAGCCGCTTACATTTCATGGCAAGCAGATCCTGGCGGGCTTCACGGTCCACGGTGGCAAAATCCACAATATTATCCCGCCAAATGTGGAATACGTAAATTCCCTGGTGATCAACGATAAATTCCAGCTCGCGGGAAGCTACGTGGACACCGCGGGCCTCTGGCACGGATTTACGCAACACGATGGTCAGATCACGCTCTTCGACATGCCGACCAGCGCCGGCCACATTGCGGTCACAAACGAGAACAATTCAGGACGCGTGGTGGGCTACTACAGCGACGCAAAGGGTTCAGTTCACCCATTTATCTACAATGGTATGGTGACGACAAAGATCACGAATCGCTTGTTCATCTATGCGCCCTCTGTCCAGATTAACGACGAGGGCACCATCATCCTCGCGGACGCCATGAGCGGCATGCCGCCCTTCGGTTCACAATCCTGGCGTGTCCTCTGCGGCGGACCAGGCTGCTAAGGCGTTGTCGGCCATTAAGTGGGTCTGCACGCCGACAAAGACGGCGCTAAAACAAAGGCTTAGGGCTTGTTCGAGGCTGCCATTTGTAGCGGTAGATGTCGAACAAGCCCTAAGGCAGCCCTAAAATGATGACGGGGGGTTTGGGGGCTTGAGCGGATAAGTCGGCGCATGCGCCGACCCGTCCACGGCGCATCCCCCGCAACCTCCCCTTGCTTGCCTTGCGGAACAGTGCAGCCGATAGCGCGTCATGCGCTAACCCCGCGCGATTACAATGGCGCCCTCCGGCCGCGCCCCATAATGCGACATGATTTCCGCTGCCGCCGCCGAACCCGTCCAGCCGCAGACATCGAGGGCGTGCCCTTTAGCGTGCGCGGCCAAGAAACCCGCGGCATAGGCATCCCCGGCGCCGGTCGTATCCACCAGCTTGGCAGGTGCTGCCTCAATCTTCACCGTCTCGGCCCCCCCCAGCACCACGCTGCCTTGCGCGCCGCGGGTCAGCGCCGCCAGCGGCACCAAATTGCGCACGGCTTCGGCCGCATCCTCGAAGCGATTGACCTCGAACAGGCTGGTGATTTCGACCTCGTTGGCAAACAGCAGGTCGATGTCGCACAGCAAATCGACAAACGCCGCGCGATGGCGATTGACGCAGAACGCATCGGAGAGTGACAGCGCCACGAGCCGTCCCGCCTCGCGCGCCGTGCGCGCGGCCAGGCGGAAGGCGGCTTGCGCCGCGGGTGGATCGAACAAATAGCCTTCGAGATAGGTGATGGCGGAATCGGCGACCAGCGCCGTGTCCACATCATGTGGCCCGAAGGCGACGCATGCGCCCAGATAGGTGTTCATCGTGCGTTGCGCGTCCTGTGTGACCAGGATCAGGCAGCGCGCCGTCGGATCGCCACCTTGCAATGGCGCCGTGGGAAAATGCACGCCTGCGCTGGAGATATCGCGGCGGAACGTCTCTCCCAGTGCGTCATCGGCGACCTTGCCGATGAAGGCCACGCGCGCGCCCAACGCCGCCGCCACTGCGCAGGTATTGGCGGCCGAGCCACCGCTGGTCTCGCGCCCGCGCGGCATTTCGCCGTACAGCAGATCGGCGCGCCGCGCGTCGATCAGCGTCATGCTGCCTGCGTGCATGTCGTGCTTCGACAGGAAGGCGTGATCCGCCGGGCTGACCACATCGACGATGGCATTGCCGACGCCCAGGATATCGAAACGGGTCTGTGTCATACGAAGTAGCCTTAAACAATAGACGGGGGGTTTGGGGGGGATGGCACATCTCCCCCAATACTTCCCTGCCGCGCCGCGTGCGCCATGCTCTCGTACGCACCTTCCAAACCTCGCGCGACTGCCACGGCATCAAACAGCGGCGACGTTTCACGCGCGGCTAAAAGATGCGCGCGCAATGCGGCAAGACGCGGCGCATCGGCAGCCAGGCTCAACGCCAATTCAGTGTAGGCGCGCAAATCCGTTGTGATCAGTTCCGGCAAACCCACGGCCTGCAATAGGCTCGCCCCCACGCGGCTGGCCCAACTCTGCCCCATGCACGTCAACATCGGCGCGCCCGCCCACAGCGCATCCGCCCCCGTGGTGTGCGCGCCATAAGGCGTTGTGTCCAGATACAGATCGATACACCCGTGACGTGCAAGATGCGCGTCAAGTGCGGCCGGCTGCGCAAAAACCAGCCTGCGCGCATCAACGCCGGCTTTGGCCGCGTGTGCGCGCAGATTGCCGGCTACGAACGCATTGCCCTCATACAGCCACAGCACGCTGTCGGGCATGCGTGTGAGGATTTCCATCCACGCCGCAAATACCGCCGGCGTGATCTTGAACGGATTGCTGAAAGAGGCGAACACCACGCAATCGGCCGGCAACCCCTGCGCCGCGCGGTCTGACGAAGGCGCCGGCACGGGACGCGAGCGATCATTGGGATAGTAGCTGAACGGCATGCGCACGGCCTGCTCGGTCCAGTTCGTCTGCTGATCCTGGGGCAGGACGATTGCATCGGCAATGACGTAATCGATCCACTCGCCCGCTTGGGTGCCGACATACCCCAGGAACTGCACCTGCACGGGCGCCGGGCGCAGCACGAAAATCTCGGTGCGGCTGCGCTCCGTGTAGCCCTTCAGATCGACCAGGATGTCGATCCCATCAGCCGCGATACGCGCGGCGCACACGGCCGGTGGTTCATCGCCGAGCTGAACGAAATGCTCGAAAGCCGCGCGCATGCGCGCACGCATCGGCGAGCCATCCTCCTGGCTGTGATCATAGGCGAACACCTCGAAGCGCGTGCGGTCATGCGCCTCCATGACACCGGCCAGCAGCAGCGACGTGGCGTGCTGGTTGAAATCGCCGCTGACATAGCCGATGCGCAACCGCCGCTCTGCCGGCCCCACGTTGCGCGGCGCCGGCCGCGCGCGCGTCTGGCATACGGCACGCAAGGCGCCGGCAAATATTTCGCCCATTTGCCGGTGCAGCACGGGGTCGTCAGCCGCGGCAAGCAACGCATAGGTTTCGAACACGGCGGGCTGGCCGGTCCGCATGCGCGCGGCCAGCCGCGCGGTCAGCGCGTCGCGAACGGACCAGTCGCAAACATGCATCATGCCGAGCATGATCTGCGAGAGCTCGCGCACCACATCAACGCCGGCGGCTTGCATCTTCTCATACAGCGCTAGTGCCTGCGCGTAGCGCGCGCGGCTGCCGTGCAGATGCGCCAGTTCCGACATGATGCGCAGATTGTCCGGGTCACGCTTGAGCAGCGCCGCGTAGGCGCCTTCGGCCTCATCGGTCTGGCCCATCAGCATCAGCGTTCGCGCCAGCGCGTAGCGCGCAGCCAGATGGCGCGGCTCGGCGCGGGTCACGCCGCGGAACAGGGCGGCGGCCTGCGGCAGGCGGTTATTCATCGCCTCCCACCGGCCAACCTCGTAATCCAGCGCCACCGAACGCCCCGATCGTGCGGCCTGGCGCAATAGCGGCTCCGCGCGGGCGCCCTGCTGCTCATCGATCAGCAAGGAGGCCATTTCAATCAGCACCGGCACACCCCCGCCTGCACGCTGCGCGATATCGAGCATGCTGGCGGCATTCTTCGTATCGCCAGCGCGGCGGCGCAGGCGCGACCATTCGAGCATCACTGCGGGATCGGGTGCGCGCTGGTCGTAGAGCGCGGCGTAGAGCGCATCGGCCCCGGGCAGATCACCGGCAACGATGCGCGCTCTTGCGGCTTGCAGGGAGGGGGCGTCGGTCATGGCGCCGGGGTGATAGGTGCCAACGCCACAAGGAGCAAGTAAGGCTAGGGGGGACCGAGCCGGTCCCCCTCAGGACCCGCCGTCGATTTTAGGGGCGGACGGGCGTAGGCGCCTTGCTCACCCTGGACTGACTCCAGGCACTTGGTGACGCCATGTATCGACTCCGCCGCACCCAGGAACAGCACGCCATCGGGCGGCATCTGGGCGGCAATGGCCTCCAGCACGCGCGCCCTGGTCGGCGTGTCGAAATAGATGAGTACATTGCGGCAGAACACGATGTCGAACTGCCCGAGGGTGCGCAAATCGGCCAGCAGGTTCCATTCGCAAAATGTCACGCTCGCGCGCAATTCGGGCTTGATGCGCCAGGCCTGGTCTTCCTGCACGACATATTTTGCCAGCATGCGCATCGGCAGGCCGCGCTGGATTTCGAACTGGGAATAGCGCCCCTCCCGCGCGCGCCGCAGCGCATTGCGCGCAATGTCGGTGCCCATGATTTCAACGCCGCGATCGCCCAGCAGCGGTGCCAGTTCGGCCAGCACCATGGCGATCGAATAGGCCTCCTGCCCCGTCGCCGCCGCGGCCGACCAGATGCGCAGGGCCGTGCCGGGCGGCCGGGCGGCGTGCAGGCGCGGCAGCACGCGCAGGCGCAGTGCTTCGAAGGGTTTGGTGTCGCGAAAGAACAGCGTCTCGTTCGTGGTCATGGCTTCGATGACCTCGCGTTCCAGTGCCGATCCCGGCTGAAGGCGCGCGGCCAGCACGGAGAGGTCGCGCGCATTCTCGCGTCGCATCAGGCTGACCAGACGGCTTTCCATCAAATAGAGCTTGTCCGGCCCCAGCGTCAGCCCTGAACGCGCCTTCAGCATGGTGGCAATGGCGGCAAAGCCGGCCTTCATCGCCCCCGTTTCCATCAGGGCCCTATCCATCATGGCAAGCCGGCCACCATGCTGAGGATGCGGGGGCAGATGTCGTTCAGGGGCAGAACCGCGTGCGCCAGCCCGGCGCGCGCCACCGCGCCCGGCATGCCCCACACCACGCTGGTGGCTTCGTCTTGCACCAGGGCCGCACCGCCGCGTGCGACGAGGCTGCGGGTGCCCTCCACGCCGCCCGATCCCATGCCGGTCAGGATCACGGCCAGGACGCGTCCCTCGGCTGCCTCTGCGGCCGAGCGCAGCATGGGATCGACCGAGGGGCGGCAGAAATTCTTGCGTGGCGACCGGCTCAGATGGGCACGCAGATCGCCGCCGTGGCGGCGCACCAGCAGATGAAAGTCCCCCGGTGCCAGCAGGATTTCGCCCGCCGTCAGCGGCCAATCCAGGTGCGCGGCCAGCAGCAGGGGCGGAGCTGACATCCCATCCATAATGGGCATTTCGATGTCGAGCACGACCACATCGATGTCGTGCCGCGCCACAGCGTCCAGCGCCGCCTGCCCGTCGCCTGTGCGGGCGACCACGCGGATGCCGGGATCGGCTTCCAGAATGCGCGAAATCATGCGCCGCACGGTCGCGCTGTCATCGCAGACGAGCACGCGCGCCACCGCTTCCTGGGCGGCCTGGGCCGCGATCACGCCAGGCCGACCTGAGCGAATTTGCCCAGGACGATGTCCTCATTGAACGGCTTCATGATGTATTCCTGCGCGCCCGCTTCGATGGCGGCCTGGACGCAATTCAGCTCGCTCCTGGTCGTGCAGAACACGACGATGGGGCGCTCCGGCCCGTATGTCGCGCGCAGGCGGCGCAGGAAGGTCATGCCGTCCATCACTGGCATGTTCCAGTCCAGCAAGACGGCGTCGGGCAGGCTCTGCCGGCATGCTGCCAGCGCGGCCGCACCATGTTCGGCTTCGCGCACGGTGAAACCGTGGGCCTGCAGGATGCGGCGCGCGACCAGGCGCACGACGCGGCTGTCATCGACGACGAGGCAGCTCTTGCCCATCACGCCGCCGCCGGTTGCGGCAAGGCGAGCAGCCTGGTGGCATCAAGCACGACCACAAGCTGCGTGCCGATGCGATGGATGCCCAGGCTGTGTTCGGCCCAGAGTGCGGGCAGGGTCGGCGGGTTGGGTTGGCGATCGCGCCTCGCAAGGCTGACCACATCGCGCACCGCATCGACCTGCAGGGCATAGAGTTCGCTGCCCTGCTCTGTCACGATCAACATTTGCGAAGCATCGTGCCCCCGCGGCGGCAGACCGAGCACGCGGCGCAGATCGATTACCGTGACGATACGGCCGCGCAGATTGAGGTTGCCGGCCACTTGCGGCGGGGCGAGCGGAATGCGCGCGATCGGCTGATGGGCGAGCACGTCGCGCACGCCGAGCACAGCCATGCCGCAGAGCTGGCCTGCCACCACCATCGTCAGGAACGCGTCCTCGGCGGCGGCGGCGGCTTCAGCGCTCACGGGCCAACCTGCTCGGACAGGCAGCGGCGCAGGCTTTCGATCAGCACATCGCGTTCATGCTTGCGGCAGTAATCGGTAAAGCCGGCATCGCGCCCGCGCGCGGCATCAACCGCGGCGTCCCGCCCAGTCAGGGCGATGATCGGCAGGCGCATCCATGGCCCCCCGGCGCGCAGTTCGCGCGCAAAGGCCAACCCGTCCATGCCGGGCATGTCGATGTCGGAGACGATCGCATCGACCATCAGCCCACCTTCGCGCAGGCGCAATGCCTGGGTGGCGCTGCCCGAAGCGGTCACCTCGTAGCCGTGGGCTGACAGCGTGGGCACCAGCATGTTGCGGAAGAAGTCGCTGTCCCCGACCACCAGGAGGCTCCGGCGCTGGGCGGCCCGCCCCGCGCCGACAAACCAGTCGTGCCGCGCCTGCGTCAGCCAGTAGCCGGTATCGAGAACCTCAGCCGCCTGGCCGGCGACGATTGCCGTGCCCAGCAGGCCCGGGCGTGCCGAGCCGAGCTCGATATCAAGCCGGCCATGCACGACATCGATGATCTCATCGACCATCAGTCCCATCGCACGATCGCCCTCGTTGAACACGAGCACCGCCTGGGTGGCTCTATTTTCAACGCCGGTTCCCATCGCCACCAGTGGCATCAGCCTGCCTCGATAGTGCGTCAGAAAGCCGTTCGCGCTGCGCCAGATACTGGCGCGCGGCATGGCCTCCAGCCGCGCTACCAGGCTGAGCGGGACCACGCGCGGCGCTGGATCGCCGGCGGCGCGAAACAGCAGCAGCGCAACCCCGTCCGAGGAGCAAGTGGGGGTGCCGGCAGTCGATACGGGTTCGGCAGGCCGCGCCGTGCGCGGGGCCACGCCTGCGCTGCGCGCCACACCGTTCGGATCGAGGATCATGACCACCGAGCCATCGCCCAGGATCGTGTTGCCCGAGAACATCGTCACATGCCGCAGGATCGGTGCGACTGGCTTGACTACAATTTCCTCGGTGTCGATGACCTCATCGACAACGATGCCCAGCATGCCCGAACCGATGGCGGCAACCACCACAATCGCCTGGCGGGCCGTGGCGGCGGCCGTGTCCGCACGCAGGGCCAGCGCATCGGCCAGGAAGACGATTGACAGGAGCTGGTCGCGCAGGCGCAGCACCGGCGTCTGCCCGATGTGCTCGATCGCCATGTCCGCACCCCGGCTCTGGCCCGTGGCGACGCGCACGAGCTCGAGCACGTTGATCTGCGGCACGGCAAAACGCTGGCCGCACACGCGCACGATCAACGCCGGGACAATTGCCAGCGTCAGCGGGATCTTGATCGAAAAGCGCGTGCCCTGGCCCGGGATGCTGGCGAGTTCGACGCTGCCGCCGATGCGTTCGATATTGCTGCGCACGACATCCATGCCCACGCCGCGCCCGGAAATCGAGGTCACCGCCGATGCAGTTGAAAAGCCCGCGCGGAAGATGAAGGTGCTGATCTGCTGGTCCGTCATGGCGGCAATTTCGGCCTCGCTCGCCAGCCCGTTCTGCAGCACCTTGGCGCGAATGCGCTCCACGTTCAGGCCATAGCCGTCATCCTCGATGTCAATGATGACGTGCCCGCCTTTGTGATACGCATTCAGCACGATGCGCCCCGTCTCGGGCTTGCCGGCGGCGCGGCGCATAGCGGGCGTTTCCAGTCCGTGATCGGCGGCGTTGCGCACCATGTGCGTCAAGGGGTCGCGCATCAGCTCGAGCACCTGGCGATCGAGCCCGGTGTCCTGGCCGTGCATTTCCAGCGTGATCTTCTTGCCCGTTGCGTGCGCCAGGTCGCGCACCAGGCGCGGCAGCTTGTTCCACGCCGAGCCGATCGGCTGCATGCGCGTCTTCATGACGCCTTGCTGCAGATCTGCCGTGATGTGGGACAGGCGTTGCAGCGGCACCGAGTATGCGCTGGCGCCTGACGCACGCGCGACTTGCAGCAACTGATTGCGCGTCAACACCAGTTCGCCCGCCAGCGTCATCAGCTCTTCCAGCACATCGACGTTGACGCGGATGGTCTGCGTGGTCGGCGCCAGTTCGGCCGGTGATGCGTCCACCTGCGCGGGTGCCGGTTCGGCCTCGTCCGCATGGCCGCCGGCGGCGCGTTCCAGCATGGCAACCATCGGGCCATCGTCTCCTGCGGGCTCTGCGCCGGTGGCGGCAACGCCGGCAACAATGGCCCTGATGCAATCGAGCGCGCTCAGCACGGCGCTGACCACGCCCGGCGTGGCCGCAAGCTCGCGGTCCCGCACCCGGCCGAGCACGTTCTCGACGGCGTGGGCGATTTGTTCCAGCCTGGGCAGGCCCAGGAAGCCGCAGGTGCCCTTGATGGTGTGCACCAGGCGGAAGATCAGGCTCAGCGTCGGCTCGTCGTCGGGCGTGCGCTCCAGCTTGATCAGAGCGAGGTCTAGTTCGGCGAGGCTTTCATTTGTGTCGGTGAGGAATTCGGCGAGCAGGTCGTCCATGGGCGGCAGCATGGGGCGGCGGCGCGAAGAGTTCGTAAAGGAAGGAAGCAGTCCTTTTTTGAAAAAAAGGACCAAAAAACTTTTGCAACTTGGCGCAATAGACAAAGTTTTTTGGTTCTTTTTTTCAAAAAAGAACTGCTTCCTTCACTTGTCCGGCCGCGCAATCATCTCACTCCCCTCCACGCTCAGCCCCCACCCCATGGAAGACGCCAACATGCGCGCCATAGGTGCGGCCAGCGCCGCAGCCGGTCCGCCCGCCTGCGCACCCGGCCAGGCTGCATTGCGGCCATCTATGGCAATGGCAAGGCCGGGAGGGGCCAGGCGGCCGGCAATGCGCCCGCCCATCGGCATGCCTGCCGAGGCCGCCAGCAACAAGCAAAGCACCAGGCGCGCCGCTTCCTCGTCCAGCGCGCAGCGCCGACGCGCTTCATCAAGAGGCGCGAGATCCAACGTCAGCCGGGCGCGGTTCGGCAGCCCCTCGGCCAGCGCGGCGAGCGAGGCCTGCTCCAGATCGCCCCCGCCCCACGCCGCGCGGTAGAGGCGCAAGCGGACCGCGAGCGCGCGCGCCGCATCGGTGGCGAGCGTTGCAGCCTCGGTCTCCGCACCCTGATCCTCCAGCACCAGTTCCAGCGTGCCGGAGAGGGTGGCGACCAGGCCGGCCATGTCGTGGCACAGACGCGAGGTCAACGTCTCGGCAAAGTCCAGATCGGCTGCCGCGGCCAGGGTTGCCTGCATGGTCATTCTCCCATTGCGTCGTCGCTGTCATAGCGCGCGAACATACCGTCGCGATCATCGCGCGCCGGTGTTAAGCAGATGCCCATGACCTTCCTGGAGCCGGGCCAGTTCGTGCGCCACCCCGCCTGCCCGGAGTGGGGCCTAGGCCAGGTGCAATCCGTGCTGGGTTCGCGCGTCACCGTAACGTTTGAACACGCGGGCAAGGTGCTGATCAACGCCGATCTGGTGGACCTGCAGCCGGCTACCCCTTGACCGGGCGCGCCCGAACCGCGACCTGAAGGGCTGCATGAGCCCCCTGATCGACCCCTTCGGCCGCGCGATCACCTACCTGCGAGTCAGCGTCACCGACCGCTGCGACCTGCGCTGCGTCTATTGCATGGCCGAGGACATGACCTTTCTGCCACGCGCGCAGATCCTCTCGCTGGAGGAGCTGGAGCGCCTGGCCGGGGCGTTCATCGCCTTGGGCGTGCGGCGCCTGCGCATCACCGGCGGCGAGCCGCTGGTGCGGCGGGACGTGCTTGGGCTGATCGCGCGGCTGGGCACGCGTTTGGGAAGCGGCCTGGACGAGCTGACGCTGACCACCAATGGCACGCAGCTCGAACGCTTTGCGCCCGCGCTGTTCGCCGCCGGGGTGCGGCGCATCAATGTCAGCCTCGATACGCTGGACGCGGACCGCTTCGCCCGCATCACCCGCTGGGGGCGGATCAAGCGGGTGTTTGCCGGGTTGCGCGCGGCGCGGCAGGCGGGGCTGGCGGTGAAGATCAACACCGTGGCCCTGCGTGGCGAGAACGAGGACGAGCTGGGCGACATGCTCGCCTGGTGCGGTGAACAGGGCTTCGACATGACGCTGATCGAGGCCATGCCGATGGGCGAGATTGACGCGCTACGCGCTGACCAATATTTGCCGCTGTCGATGGTGCGCGCGCGGCTGCGACAGCGCTTTACGCTGGAGGAGAGCGATTACGCGACTGGCGGGCCGGCGCGGTATTTCACCGTGCGCGAAACCGGGCGTCGCTTGGGGTTCATTACGCCGATGACGCATAATTTCTGCGAGGGGTGTAATCGTGTGCGGCTGACGGTGACGGGCGTTTTGTACATGTGCCTGGGCCAGGATGACGCGGCGGATTTGCGCGCGGTGCTGCGGGGTGGGGGGGATGATGCGGCGCTGGCGGGCGCGATACGGGAAGCGATTGCGCGCAAGCCGCGGGGGCATGATTTTGTGATCGATCGGCGGCCTAGGGCGGCCGTGGGGCGGTTTATGAGTTTGACGGGGGGTTAGGTCGGAAAGGGAAGGAAGGTGTTCTTTCTTGAAAGAAAGAACCAAAGAACTTTTGTCAGTTGGGTGCAGCGTGTTCTGAGGTGGCGACACGGGTGGGAAATCGGTTCTCGTCGATGGCGGCCGCGAAGGTGATACGCCGCATGTAGCACGTAAGGCAGCGAACAGAGACCGACGTAAGTCGGTGATTGGACGGCCAGAGTGAAGGTAAGAATGGGCACGCCAAGCCCGGTCAAGAATGGCTGCAATGCAGGCGACGGTGGGTTCAAACAACATCATGACTGAGATTGCGGACACGTTGTCACAAGATTTCCGATGCCAGTTTGAGGCCGACGGTTTCGTAGAAGTGGGTGCCTTCGGCCTGGACGATTCCGGGCGATTCTGTTGTCACCTCAGCGACTCGGATGTTCTAACAGCGAATTTTCCCTCTACGCGTTTGTCGGCTTCTCGGACGGCGGGATAGTGCTTCGCATCGGCGAGTCCGGGGAAAGGCCAATTGCAAAGAGAATTCTGGAATACCCTCGATATATAAATGATGCATGCGACAAGCGTCTTGGCTCGAATGGCTATTTTGCAGGCGGGACAAAGCCGTGGGAGCGAGATGGTTGGTTTGATTACTTGCGCCGTTATCACACGGGTTTGATATTCGGCAGAGTTTTGGATTTTAGCCGAGATGCCGGCACCCGTAGAGATATCCTCCATTCTACGCAAAACGCGCTCATCGCAAAGTATGCTCCGCCATTCTGTAATGACTCCTTGGGCAGTAAGCCCCTGAAGAGAGCGTGGGAACAGATCCACGGAAAAGCCCAAAAGCATTTCAAACGCCAACGTCACCTAACTTGAAGCGACTGCCGTTGTTCTTTGCATAATTTTAAACTCAACGTTCTACGCGTTAAAGACAGATTTTGAGCGATGTACCAAGATCAGCTCTTTCGCAACAAGAACAAAGCCTGCTCGCCAAATATATTCGCGAGCCACAAAGACCGCCGCCAAGGCGAACTCCGCCCCGCCTCATCGATCGCCAACCACCGATCCACCCGATACCCCTCCTCCGCACACAACGCCGTAAAATCCAGCACCGTGCAAGGATGGATATTCGGCGTCTCATACCACGCCCGACCCCAGGCGCGCGTCATCGGCATGCGCCCCGTCTGCACCAGGCGCCATCGCACCTGCCAATGCCCGAAATTGGGAAAGCTCACCAGCGCGCGCGTGCCGATGCGCAGCATCTGGCGCAACACCTCCCGCGGCCGCTCCACCGCCTGCAACGTGCGCGACAGCACCACGTAATCGAACGCGCCATCCGGATACTGCGCCAGATCGTTGTCCGCATCGCCATGCATCACCGGCAACCCGTGCGCCACCGCGCGCGTCACTTCGGCCATGTCGATCTCGATGCCGCGCGCATCGCAGCCGCGCGTGCGGAAAAGGTGCTCGATCAACGAGCCGTCGCCGCTGCCGATGTCCAGCACGCGCGTGCCGGGGTCGATCATGTCGGCGATTAGCGCCAAATCTACGCGCATGAAGAGAGGTCCAAGCAGTTCTTTTTTGAAAAAAAGAACCAAAAAACTTTTGTCAGTTAGGCGAGGTGTTGCAACGAACAACCGGCCAAATAGCAAAAGTTTTTTGCTTCTTTTTTTCAAAAAAGAAGACCTTCCTACACTACCCCCGCATGCTCCGCACACCCCGCCAAAAACCCCGCCAGCGTGCGATGAAAATCCGGCTCATCCAGCAAAAACGCATCATGCCCGCGATCCGTCGCAATCTCCACAAAACTCACATTCGCCGCCGCCCGGTTCAACGCCCGCGCCACCGCCCGGCTCTGCGCGGTCGGAAAAAGCCAGTCCGACGAAAACGACACCAGCAAAAACCGCGTGCGACACCCGGCAAAAGCCGCCGCCAAATCCCCGCCATGATCGGCCGAAAGATCGAACCAGTCCATCGCGCGCGTGATCGTCAAATACGAATTGGCGTCAAAGCGGCGCACGAAACTGCTGCCCTGGTGGCGCAAATAACTCTCCACCTCAAATACGTCATCGAACAGCGTCGCACCCTCGCCATCGCGCCGTTGCTTGCGGCCGAATTTACGCGTCAGTGCCGCCTCGGACAGATACGTGATGTGCGCCATCATGCGCGCCACCGCCAGCCCACGCGCCGGCACCACCTGCCCGTAATGGCCGCCGGCAAAGGCAGGGTCCGCGGCAATCGCCTGCCGCCCGACCTCGTTGAACGCGATGTTTTGCGCGGAGTGATGCGCTGCCGTCGCAATCGGCACGGCGGCAAAGACGCGCTGCGGGAAGCTTGCCGCCCATTGCAGCACCTGCATGCCGCCCATGGAGCCGCCGATCACGCAGAACAGCCGCTCAATGCCGAGCCGGCTGACCAGCAACGCCTGCGCGCGCACCATGTCGGCAATCGTCACCGGCGGAAAATCCGGCCCCCAATCCGTGCCGCCCGCCCGCGCAGTGTCCGGGCCGGTTGACCCCATGCAGCCGCCCAGCACGTTGCTGCAGATGACGAAGAAGCGCCCGGTATCGATCGGCCGCCCTGGGCCGACGAGCGTGTCCCACCAGCCCGGCTTGCCGGTGATGGGATGCGTTTCGGCCACATACTGGTCGCCGGTCAGCGCGTGGCAGACGAGCACGGCGTTGCTGCGGGACGCGTTCAGCGTGCCGTAGGTCTGGTAGGCGATGTCGAGCGGCGCCAGGGTCTGGCCGCACTCCAGGGTCAGCCCGTCGTGAAAGCGCGCGGCGTTGTGCATAGGTCCTGTTCTAAAGAATGACGAGGGTTTGGGGGAATGGCACATTCCCCCAACTCTTCCTGCCTTGGCTGTTTGGCGTTAAGCCCCGCCATGCCCCTGCTCCCCCGCCCAGAAATCCTCGACATCCACCCCTACACCCCCGGCGTGTCCGCGCTCCCAGGCCAGGCGCGGGTGATCAAACTCTCCTCCAACGAGGGCGCCTTCGGCCCCCCGCCGGGCGTCGCCGAAGCGCTGGCCCGCATCGCCCCGGACGCGCACCGCTACCCCGATGGCGGCGCCACGCGCCTCCGCCACAAGATCGGCGAGCGTTTCGGCCTGGACCCGGCGCGAATCGTCTGCGGCGCCGGCTCGGACGACCTGATCTACCTGCTCTGCCACATCTATGGCGGCGCGGGCACGGAACTCATCATGACCACGCACGGTTTTTCCATCTACGCCATCGCCGGGCGCCTGGCCGGTTGCCGCATCGTCGCCGCCCCCGAGCGTGACCTGACCGCGGACGTGAACGCCATCCTGGCCGCGGTCACCCCGGCCACGCGCATGGTCTTCCTGGCCAACCCCAACAATCCCACCGGCACCTTCATCCCCACGGCCGAAGTCGATCGCTTGCGCGAAGGCCTGCCCGATCACGTGCTGCTGGTGCTGGACGCCGCCTACGCCGAATACGTGGACCGCCCAGATTACGACCCCGGCACCTCGCTGGTCGATGCCGCCGACAACACGGTGATGACGCGCACGTTTTCAAAGATGTTCGGCATGGGTGGCTTGCGCCTCGGCTGGGCGTATGCGCCTGCATCCGTCGTCGATCTGCTGGCCCGCGCGCGCAGTCCGTTCAACGTTTCGCTCGCTGCCCACGAGGCCGGCATTGCCGCACTTGCAGCGGACGGTTGGGTCGAACACAGCCGCGCCCACAACACCGCCGAGCGCGCGCGCGTCGCCGGCGTGCTCACCCAGGCCGGCCTGCGCATCATCCCGAGCGAGGCCAATTTCGTGCTCGCCGATTTTACGACACCCGCGCGCGCGGAGATGGCGGACGCGCATCTGCGCGCGCACGGCCTGATCGTGCGGCGCGTCGGCGGCTATGGTTTGCCGCATTGCCTACGCATCACCATCGGCAGGACGGAAGAAAACACGCTGCTATTAGACTCGCTAACCGATTTTTTGGCGCGCGCCGATGGATGAAGCGCCGCTGTTTGCGCGCGTGGCCATCATCGGCTTCGGCCTGATCGGCGGCTCGATTGCCCGCGCCTTGCGCGCGCGGCCCGGCATTGCAGGCGAAATCATCGCCTGTGAAAACGCGCCGGATGCGTACGCACGCGTCGTTGAACTCGCCATTGCCGATCGCGTGACGCAAGATGCGGCGGATGCGGTGCAGGGCGCCGATTGCGTCATTCTCTGCACACCCGTCGGCGCCTACGCCGAATTGGCCGAACGCATCGCACCGCATCTTGCACCAGGTGCGGTGCTGTCGGATGTCGGTTCGACCAAGCAATCGGTGTTGCGGGACATCGGGCCGCTGGTGCCCGCCGGCGTGCATTTCGTGCCCGCCCATCCACTCGCCGGCACCGAACATTCAGGCCCCGACGCCGGTTTTGCCACGCTGTTCGATGGGCGCTGGTGCCTGCTCACCCCACCGCCCGGCACGGATGCCAACGCAATCGCCCGCCTGGAAACCTTCTGGCAGCGCCTGGGCTCGATGGTCAGCACGATGGAGCCCGCGCACCATGACCGCGTGCTGGCCATCGTCAGCCACCTGCCGCATCTGATCGCCTTCACCATCTGCGGCACCGCGGACGATCTGGCGGACGAAACGCGCCAGCAGGTGCTGCAATTCGCCGCCACCGGCTTTCGCGATTTCACGCGCATCGCCGCGTCCGACCCTACGATGTGGCGGGACGTGTTTCTGAATAATCGCGAGGCGCTGCTGGAGATGCTCGCGCGCTTCACGGAAGATGCGCAGGCCATGGCGCGTGCGGTGCGCTGGGGGGATGCGGCTTATATAGAGGACCGCATCGGGCGCGGGCGCAAGATTAGGCGTTCGCTGATTGAGATGAAGCAGGCGTAGGGCAAGATTGGGGGAGATGTGCCATCCCCCCCAAACCCCCCGTCATCTTTTGGCATTGCGCGCACTTGACCGGGCGTTAGTCTGGTGCGGGGGGCAGACATGAAGCACACAACCACCATTACCGGCACGATCAACCAGACCGTGTCGCTTGGCACCAACGGCATCGCCGCAACACTGACGGTCACATCGACAGGACTGATCCTGCCGCTGCCCGAACAAGGCGTGGCCGGCACATACGGTGACATTGGCGTGGAAGTGCGCCCGCACCTCTCCGGGGCAAGCATCACCAACATGGGCACGATCAGCGGAGGTGCCGGCGGAACCCCGGGCGGCGCCACGTATCGGGACGGTGGTATTGGTGTAAACGTAGTCGGCCTGAACGCCACGATCGCCAATGGCGGTCTGATCAGCGGCGGTGCCGGCGCCTATGTCGCGGGGTATGCGGCAAAGCCCACCTTGGCCGGCGGCATCGGCATAGATCTGAACGGCGCGGGCTTCGCACTTTCCAACACCGGCACCATCCTGGGTGGCCACGGCAGCGGCGGCTATTTCAACAACGGCGGCACAGGCGGGGCGGGCGTGGATGTCGCCGCGTCAGGCATGCTGACCAATGGCGGCACGATCGTTGGCGGGGCTGGCGGCAGTAGCAAATACCAGGGCACGGGCGGCAACGCCGGGGTTGGGCTTGACCTGGCGGCTTCTGGCGCGTCCGCCACGAATAACGGCGAAATACTTGGCGGCGCCGGCGGACGCGGCGGCTATATCGGTCCGTATTTCGCACCCAGGGGACTGGGCGGAAATGGTGCGAACGTGTCCGCAGCAGACCACCTGGTCAATGCGGGCAAGATCGGCGGCAACATCGGGCTGGCCGCATCGCAGTCCGCCTCGATCATCAACACCGGGGCCATCTACAGCACGGGCGTCGGCGTCGGCGTCGATCTACAATCCGCGGCAACATTGGCAAACGCGGGTGTCATCTTCGGCGGCGTCAGCGGTTACGGTGAAGGGGCGCCCGGCCCTGTAGGCGTTAACCTGGGCAAGGACACAGGACTCACCAACACAGGGACCATCATCGGCGGCCAGGATGGTCGCGCGGAGAATTACAATTATGGCCCAGGAGGCGCCGGCGTTGCGGTTAGTGCCACTGCGACCATGGACAACAAGGGCCTCGTCGTTGGCGGCTACGGCTTTGCCGGCGGCCAGCCCGGCCAAGGGGGCGTCGGCGTGGATTTGGGCGGCACGCTGACCAATGAATCGATGATCGTCGGCGGCGTGGGCGGTGGCGGCGTTGGCGCGACACGGGCGTATATCACAAATGCCGGAACCATCTCCGGCGGTGCCGCGAACGGTTCATATCCACATGCGACTTTCGGGCTTTCCGAATTATCGGGCCAAACCGTAAATACCGGAACGATCGAAGGTGGCAGCTCCCTTACCGGCGCCTACGCCGCCGGTATCGGCGTGGCTATATCGCAAGGCACGCTGACGAACGCGGGAACGATCAGCGGCGGCGTTTCAGGTGGCCGGCAAGCATACGCCTTGAACGCCTATGGCGGCGCGACGATTATTCTGGATCCGGGTGCGGTGTTCAACGGCGTGGTTCATGCCAATGGCGGCACATCGAACGCCTTCGAACTCGCCGGAACCACTGCCGGTACGCTCAGTGGCATCGACAGCGAATTCATTGGGTTTACCACGCTCGCCGAAGCAGCCGGCGCAAACTGGACGCTGGCGCAAAGCAACGCGCTCGGCGCAGGCATGATCCTTTCCGACAGCGGCAAACTCATCGTCAGCGGCTCGCTCATTGATGCTGGACAGGCCAAAATCCTCGCCGGCGGCACGTTGGGCGCGGCAAGCGGCGGCACCCTCCTGCTGGAATCTGTCGCACTGACAGGCGGCGTGCTGGCAGGTTCACAAACCGGCAGCGTCGCCATCGGCGGTAATGCATCCGGCCTGCAAGCGGGCCACATCACGGTCGAAGCGGGTGCCAACGTCAGCGGCTCAGGCGCCATCAACGGTGCCTACGGCGTCATCGATGACGGCACGATCATCGCGCGCGCGGGCACGCTGACAATCGGAGTGCCGGTCAGCGGCACGGGCGCGCTCCACATCGCCAACGCCGCCACACTGCAGACAGGAGGCGCGGTTTCCGTGGCCTCGGTCGTTTTCAACGCAGGTACGAACGAGACACTCTACCTCGCCAAACCCGCAGCCATGACCGGCACAATTTCAGGTTTCGGCGCGGGCGACACGATCGACCTCAAGGGCATTGCCGCAACAACGCTTACCTTTCTGGCCGGAACGCTGACGCTCTACGACGGCACGATGGCCGTCGATGCGCTGACATTCGCGGGTGATTACGTGGCGGCCGATTTCACGCTCAAGCCGGATGGCGCCGGCGGCACGGACATCCTCTACAGCGGGGCCGCGCCCGAGTCGCAAGTGCATGCTGGCCTGCACCCGGAACCAATCGGCGTTGCGGCCATGTTCCAGCATGTTGGTGATTGGCGAAGCCACGTTTGAAATGAAGGCTGGGGGAGATGTGCCATCCCCCCCAAACCCCCCGTCATTATTTAGGTCACGCTCTAAATAATGACGGGGGGTCTGGGGGGAATGGCACATTCCCCCCAGGTCTTTTTTCTATAGCGCCGACAACTGCGCCCCGGTCAACGCATTCAACTGCATCGCCGTAAAATCGTGCACCTGCCCCGACGTGAACGCGCTCAACTGCGCCGTACTCATGCAGCTCATCTCCGCCGTGGTGAACGCCGCAATCTCCGTGCTGGTCAGCAGCGGTATTTGCGCCGTCGTCAGCGCGCCCACATCCGCCGTGCCAAGCGCCGGTATCTGACCGCCAAGCATCGCCACCAAATTCGCATTCGGCAGGGCTGCCACCTCCGCAGTCGTCAGCGCGGCAATCGCCGCCGTGCCAAGGGCCGCGAACTGCCCCGGCGCCAGCGCCTCCAGGCTGGCCGTCGCGAGGGCCGAAATCGCGGCCGAGCCAAAGCCCGCCATCCCGGCCATGGACAATCCCGCCACCTGCGCCGTGCTCAGGCTCGCGATGTCGGCAGTGGGCATAGCCGCGATCTGGGCACTGGTCAGCGCCCCGATCTGGCCCGCGGACAAAGCATGCACCTGCGCCGTGCTCAGGCTGGAAATCTCCGCCGTCGTCAGCCCATGGATCTGCGCCATGGTCAGCCCGGCCACCTGCCCGGGCGAAATCGCGCCCAACTGCGCCGCACTCAGCCCGGCGACCTGTGCCGTGCCCAGCGCGCCGATCTGCGCCGTGCCGAACCCGCCCAGCGCGGCCGTCCCAAGTCCCGCCAGCGCGGTCAGCGTCAGCGCAGGCAATTGTGCCGTGGTCAGTGCGTCCGCCGCATCCGAGCTCAGCGAGGCCAGCAGCGCAGAGCCCAGCCCGACTAGGCCGGCCGCACTCAGGCCGGGCATTTGGGCCGTGCTCAGCGCCGCCGCGTCGGCCGTGGTCAGCGCCGCCACCTGCGCGCTGGACAGCGCGCCCAATTGCGCCGTGCCAAGGGCGGCCATCTGCGCCGTGCTCAGCGCGCCGATTTCGGCCGTGGTCAGCGCGTGCAATTGCGCGCTGGTCATCCCGGCAACCTGGCCAACCGTGACCGCGGCGAGCTGGGCTGTGCTCAGCGCCGCGATCTGGCCCGAACCCAGCGAGGCGAACTGGCCCCCGGCGCCAGCACTCAGCCCGTGGATTTCTGCCGTGCTCACCCCGGCCAGTGCGCCCGTGGAAAGCGCGGCGATCTGCGCCGTGCCCATCGCCAGCAGGCTGGCCGAGTGCAGTGCCGCCACCTGCGCCGAGCCGAACCCGGCAACCGATGCGGCCGCCAGCCCTGCGGCCTGCGCCGCGCTGATCACGCCAGCCTCGGTCGTGCTCAGCGCCGCGAGTTGGGCGCTGGTCAGCCCGCCGGCCTGCGCCGTGGTCAGCGCATTGAGTTGGTCCGTGCTCAACGCCGCCGCATCGACCGCTGTCAGGGCGTGGATCTGCGCGCTCGTCAGCGTGACGAATTGGTCCGTCGTCAGCGCGCCCAATTGCGCCGTGGACAGGGCGGCGACCTGGGCTGTGGTCAGGTTCGGCACCTGGCCGGTCAGGGCGGCAATTTCGGCCACGGAAACGCCGGCCAATGCCGCAGGGGATAGCGCCGCGAACTGGCTAGCACTGAGTGCCAGCAACGCCGCCGTTCCCAAGGCAGCTACCTGCGCCGAACTCAGGCCCGGCAGCGCGGCAGTGGCCAGGCTCGGCGCCTGGGTGCTGGTGAGGGCACCCACCTCCGCCGCCGTCAATGCCGCCAGTTGCGTGCTGGACAGCGCGCCAATCTGCGCCGTCGAGAGATGCGCTAGCTGCGCCGTGCTCAGCGCGGCCATTTCCGCCGTGCCCAGCGCATGGACTTGTGCCGTGGTCAGTCCGGCCAGTTGGCCAGTGGTGATCGCGCCCAGTTGCGTGGTACTCAGCGCCGCCACTTGCGCGGTGGTGAGCGCCGCAATTTGCGCCGTGCCGAGCCCTCCAAGTGCTGCCGTGCCCAGCCCGCCCAGCGCGAGCGTGGAGAGCGCCGGCAATTGCGCCGTGGTCAGCGCGTCCGCCGCACCTGAGCTGAGTGCTCCGAGCAGGCTCGATGTCAGGCCCGCCAATCCGGCCGTGCTCAGCCCCTCCACCTGCGCGGTGCTCAGCGCCGCCGCGTCGGCCGTTGTCATCGCGCCGATCTGGGCGCTCCCCAGGGCGCCGAGTTGCGCCGCGGAGAGTGCCGCAACCTGCGCCGTGCTCAGCGAAGCGATCTGCCCCGTGCTCAGGGCGTGAAGCTGTGCCGTGGTCATGCCCGCGATCTCACCCGCGGTCACCGCATGGAGCTGCGCCGTGCTCAGGGCGGCAATCTGGACGGTGGTGAGCGCCGGAAACTGGCTGTTCGCGCTCAGCCCGGCAATTTCGGCCGTGCTCAAGCCGGGCATGCCGGCGGTGGACAGCGCGGCGATCTCGGCCGTGCTCATCGCCAGCAGGCTGGCGCTGGCCAGCGCACCGATTTGCACGGAGCCGAACCCGGGCACAGCAGCGGCGGACAAGGCCGCGATCTGCGCCGTGCTCAGAACGGCGGCCTGGCCCGTGCTCAGCGCGCCCAGTTGTGGGCTGGTCAGCGCGGCCGCCTGCGCGGTGGTCAGCGCACTCAGTTGGTCTGTGCTCAGCGCGGCGGCCTCCGCCGTGGTCAGGGCATGGATTTGCGCGCTGGTCAGGGTCACGAACTCGCCGGTGGTCAGCGCGCCGAGCTGCGCCGTGGAAAGAGCGGCGGTCTGGGCCGTGGTCAGGGTCGGCACCTGGTTGGTCAGCGCGGCGATTTCGGCCGTGGTGATCGCCGCGATCGCGCCGGTGGAGAGGGCGGCCACCTGCGCCTGGCTCAACGCGCCGAACGCCGCGGTGCCCAACGCGGCCAATTGCACCGAGCTCAGGCCCGGCAAGGCGGCAGTGGAAAGCGCCTGGGCCTGCGTGCTGGTCATGGCCGCGATCTCCGCAGTGCTCATGGCCGCGAGCTGCGTGCTGGAGAGCGCACCGGTCTGGGCGGCCGAGAATGCGTGGAGCTGCGCCGTGCTCAGATGCGCAAGTTCGGCCGTGGTCAGCGCATGGATCTGCACCGTAGTCAGCCCGGCCACTTGCGCGGTCCCGATCGCGCCAAGCTGCAAACTGCTGAGCGAGGCCATTTGCGCCGTGCTCAAAGCGCTTATCTGCGACGTGCCAAGCCCCGCCAGCGCCGCCGTGCCCAACCCGGCCAGGGCGGCCGTGCTCAGCGCCGGCAACTGGACGGCGGTTAGTGCGTCCGCCGCATCCGAGGACAGCGCCGCCACCTGGGCCGAGCCCATCCCGGCAAGCCCCGCGGCGCTCAACCCCGGCAATTGGGCCGTGCTCAAGGCGGCCACCTGGCCGACGGTAAATGCGGCGACCTGGGCGCTGCCCAGCGCGCCGAGCTCGGCCGTGGACAGCGCTGCCACCTGCGCGGTTGTCAGTGCCGCGACCTCGCTTGTGCTCAGCGCGTGCAGTTGCGTACTGCTCATCGCAACGATCTGCCCCGTGGTCAGGGCTGCGAGCTGCGTGGTGGACAGGGCAGCGATCTGTGCCGTCGTGAGTGCGGCGAACTGGCCGCCTGTATTGGCGGTCAGACCCGCCAGCTCGGCGGTGGAAAGGCCCGCCAGTGCCGCGGTGGACAGGGCGGCGATTTCGGCCGAGCCCATGGCGAGCAGGCTGGCGCTGTGCAGGGCGCCGATTTGCGCCGAGCCCAGGCCCGATACCGCGGCCGCAGCCAGTGCAGCCATTTGGGCGGTGCTGAGCACGGCCGCTTCTGCCGTAGTCAGCGCGCCGAGCTGGGCGCTGGTGAGTGCCGCGGCCTGCGCCGTGCCAAGCGCGGTAAGCTGGTCCGTGCTCAACGCCGCGGTCTCGGCCGTGGTCAGCGCATGGATCTGCGCAGTGGTCAGGGTGATGAACTGGCCGGTGCCCAGCGCGGCGATCTGGGTCGTGGAGAGGGAGGCGATCTGGGCCGTGGTCAGATAGGGGATCTGGTTATTGACCAGGCCGGCGATCTCGGCGGTGGTGATTGCGGCCAGGGCGGCGGGCGACAGCGCGGCGGTCTGCAACTCGTTCAGCGCCTCGAAGGCCGCGGTGCCCATTGCGGCCAACTGGGCCGAGCTCAGGCCGCGCAGTGCTGCGGTCGAGAGCGTCTGGGATTGCGTGCTGGTGAGTGCCGCGATCTCCGTAGTCGTCATCGCCGCGAGCTGCCCACTGGAAAAGGCGCCAATCTGGGTCTGTGAGAGGGCGGCGAGCTGCGCCGTGGAGAGGTGGGCGATTTCCGCCGTGGTCAGGGCGTGGATTTCGGCCGTGGTCAGGCCGGCAAGCTGGCCGGTGGCGATTGCGCCAAGCTGGGCGCTGCTCAGGACGGCGATCTGGGCCGTGCTGAACGCGCCGATCTGCGCCGTGGACAGGCCGGCAAGTGCCGCGGTCCCGAGGCCGGCGAGTGCCGCCGTTGAGAGCGCCGGTATTTGCGCGGCGGTCAGCGCATCGGCTGCGTCCGATGACAGAGCGGCGAACTGGGCTGAACCGAGGCCGGCGAGGCCCGCATTCGACAGGCCCGGCACCTGCGCGGCGCCGAGGGCGGCGAGCTGGGCGGTCGTCATGGCAGCGACCTGGGCGCTGCCGAGTGCACTGAGTTCGGTGGTCGAGAGGGCGGCGGTTTGTGCGGTGGTCAAGGCCGCGATCTCGCCCGTGGTCAGCGCGTGCAGTTGCGTGCTTGTCAGGACGTGGATTTCTGCCGTGGTCAGGGCCGCGGCCTGCGCCGTGCTCAGGGCGGCGATCTGCGCCGAGGTCAGCGCCATGAACTGCCCGGGCGTGCTGGTGCTCAGCCCGGCGATTTCGGCCGCCGACAGGCCGGCCAGCGCCGCGGTGGACAAGGCGGCGATCTGGGCCGTGGTCATGGCCAGCAGGCTGGCGCTGTGCATGGCCGCGAGCTGGGCCGAGCCTAGACCCGGCACGGCGCTGACGGCCAGGGCTGCGGCCTGGTTGGTGCTCAGCAACGCGGCCTCTGCCGTGGTGAGCGCGCCAAGCTGGGCGCTGGTCAGGGCGGAGGCCTGCACGCTGCCGATCGCAGTGAACTGATCGCTGCTCAGTGCCGCGGCCTCGGCCGTGGTCAGGGCATGGATCTGGCCGCTGGTCAGGGTGATGAACTGGCCCGTGGTCAGGGCCGCGAGCTGGCCCGTCGAGAGGGCGGCGATTTGCGCTGTGGTCAGGTAAGGGATCTGGTTGTTGAACAGGCCGGCGATCTCGGCGGTGGTAATGCCGGCCAGGGCGGCAGTGGAGAGCGAGGCGATCTGCACTTCGTTCAGCGCCTCGAAGGCGGCAGTGCCCATGGCCGCGACCTGGGCCGAGCCCAGCCCAGGCAGCGCGGCCGTGGAGAGCGTCTGGGACTGCGTGCTCGTGATGGCGGCGATTTCGGCCGTGGTCATTGCCGCCAACTGGGCGCTGCCGAAGGCGCCGATCTGGGCCTGCGAAAGGGCGGCGAGCTGAGCGGTGTTCAACTGGGTGATTTCGGCCGTGGTCAGGCTGTGGATCTGCGCCGTGGTCAGTCCGGCAAGCTGGCCCGTGGTCATGGCGCCGAGCTGCGCGCTGGACAACGCGGCGATCTGGCCGCTGGTCAGCGCGCCGATCTGCGCCGTGGAGAGCCCGGCCAGGGCGGCGGTGCCCAGGCCCGCCAGCGCCGCGGTGGACAGCGCCGGCATCTGTGACGTGGTCAAGGCGTCGGCCGCATCCGAGCCAAGTGCGGCGAGTTGGGCCGAGCCCAGGCCCGCCAGCCCCGCCGTGCTGAGGCCCGGCACATGGCCCGCGCCGATGGCGGCGATTTGCGCCGTGGTCATGGACGCGACCTGGCCGCCGGTCAGGGCAGCAAGCTGCGCCGTGGCCATGGCCGCAACCTGGGCCACGGTGAGCGCCGCGACCTGGCCGGTGGACAGGGCGTGAAGCTGGGCGCTGCCCAAGGCGGCGATTTCGGCAGTAGTCAGCGCATCGAGCTGCACGGTCGACAGCGCCGCGATCTGGGCGGTGGACAGGGCGGCGAGCTGGCCGCCGGCATTGGCGGTCAGGCAGGCGATTTCGGTGGTGCTTATGCCCGGCAGGGCCGCGGTGGAAAGGGCGGCGATCTGGGCGGTGGTCATGGCAAGGAGTGCTGCCGAGCCGAGGGCGCCAAGCTGGGCAGAATGCAGGCCGGCCACCGCGGCGGCCGAGAGGGCGGCGATCTGGGCGGCGCTCAGCGCGCCGGCCTGTGTTGTGGAGAGCGCGCCGAGCTGGGCGCTGCCGAGTGCGGCGGCCTGGGCGGTGCCGAGCGCGGTGAGCTGGTCCGTGGACAGCGCCGCCGCTTGCGCCGTGGTCAGGGCGTGGATCTGGCTGCTTGTCAGCGTGATGAACTGGCCTGTGGTCAGCGCCGCGATCTGGGCGGTGGACAGGGCGGCGAGTTGGGCTGTGGTCAGATAGGGGATCTGGTTGTTGGTCAGCCCGGCGATCTCGGCGGTGGTGATCCCGGCCAAGGCGGCGGTGGAGAGGGCGGCGACCTGCAGCTCGTTCAGCGCTTCGAACGCGGCGGTGCCCAGCGCAGCGATCTGGGCCGAGCTGAGGCCGGTCAGCGCGGCGGCTGACAGGCTCGGCGACTGGGTGGAGCTCAGGGCGGCGATTTCGGCCGTTGTCATGGCGGCGAGCTGGGCGCTGCCGAGTGCGGCGATCTGCGTCTGCGAGAGGGCGTGGGCATGGGCGGTGCCGAGCCCGGCGATTTCGCCGGTGGTCAGGCCGTGGATCTGTGCGGCCGTCAGCGCGGCGAACTGGGCCGTGGTGATGGCGCCGAATTGGGTGAAGCTGAGCGATGCGATCTGCGCCGACGTCAGTGCCGCAAGCTGCGCGGTGGAGAGGCCGGCGAGTGCTGCGGTGCCCAGGCCCGCCAGAGCGGCGGTGGTCAGGACCGCAAGCTGGGAGGTGGTCAGCGCGTCCAGGCTGTCCGTGCCTAGGGCGGCGAGGTCGGCAGAGCCGAGGCCGAGCAGGGCGGCGTTGCTGAGTGCGGGCGCCTCTGCCGTGGTGAGTGCGGCCGCTTCGGCGGTGGTGAAGGCGGCGAGTTGGGCCGAGGTCAGGGCGGCGGCTTGGGCGGTGGTGAGGCTTGCGATGTCGTCTGTGGAGAGACTCGCGATGATGGCCGTGGAGAGGGCGGCGATTTGAGCCGGGGAGAGATTGGCGAGGGACATTGGGGAATTGTCTCCGGCTAAGGCACCACGAGCATTCAGTGCGACGTGGATCGTTATCCGCGATAATTCCTAAGATATCGTTGGCAGGCGCACGGAGTGCGTGAAGGCAAAAAGGAAGTTGAAGATTGGGGGAGATGTGCCTTGGGCGGGCCGGCGCATGCGCCGGCTATTCCGCCCAAGCCCCCAAACCCCCCGTCGATTTTTAAGGCTTCGCCCTAGATAAAGACGGGGGGTCTGGGGGGGATGGCACATCTCCCCCAGCCTTCCTTAGCAAATAATTCGCATCCCAAGTTGCAAACGTTCCGCATATAGCTGGGCGAGAGACATGGCCGGATTCGAAGGTTCCATCCAACTGCCGCCACACGCGCCGCAGTCGATGGATTTCCGCGCTGCAACCTTCGAGCAGATCGTATCACTGGCCGAGCAGATCGGCGCCAATCGCGGCGCCCCGCATGTCATCGATCTCTACCGCAACTGGATTGCAGTGCAGAGCGGCGGCACGAAATACCTCTATGCCGCGTGGTTCAATCTGGGCGTGGAGCTGAGCTGCGCGGGCGACGCTTCCGGCGCAATCCTAGCCTATCGCACCGCGCTGGCGATCAGTCCGGATTTTTCACTGGCGGCGATCAATCTGGGCCTGGTGCTGGAGCGCGGCGGCGATACGGAGGCCGCACTGGCGACGTGGCAGTGCGCCACGCAAGGCGATAAGGCGCGCACCGGGCTGATCAATCACCAGGCGCGGCTGCTGGAATCGAGCGGATTCCTGGCCGAAGCAGAAGCGCGCATGCGCGCCAGCCTGCTGACCACGCCCGATCAGCCCGACGTGATCCAGCATTGGATCCACATCCGCCAGAAAATGTGCGCCTGGCCAATCGTGCACGATCGGCTGCCCGGCGTGGGTCGCGCCGAAATGACGCGCTATTGCGGTCCGCTGGCCGCACTCGCGCTATTTGATAGCGTGGCGCAGCAGGATGCCGCGGGCGCAAGCTGGGTGGCGCGCAAGACGGACGCGGTGCGCGTGCCGCTCAGCCCGCGTTGCGGCTATCGCCACGACCGCATTCGGCTGGGTTACCTGTCATCGGATTTCTGCCGCCATGCGATGAGCTTTCTGATCGCCGAGCTGTTCGAGCGCCACGACCGCACGCAATTCGAGGTCTATGGCTATTGCGCCACGCGTGAGGATAACAGCGAAATACGCAGGCGCGTGCTAGGGGCGTTCGATCACGTGCGGTTCGTTCGCGAATTGGGCGATGAGGATGCCGCGCGCCTGATCCGCGAAGACGAAATCGACGTTCTGATCGATTTGAACGGGCTGACGCAGGGCAGCCGCATCCAGATCCTGCGCTGGCGGCCGGCGCCGGTGCAGGCGACGTATCTGGGGTTCATCGGCCCCGTGCCGTTGCCGGAGCTGGATTATCTTTTCTGCGATGATTTCGTCATTCCGCCGGAAATCGCCCCCGCCTATCGGCCCCGGCCGCTGGCTATTGCATCCAATTACCAGGCCAATGACAGCAAGCGGGAGATGGCGCCGCCCACCACGCGCGCAGAGGCCGGCCTGCCGGAGGAAGGCTTCGTATTCTGCTGCTTTTCGAATCACTACAAGATTGCCGAGGACATCTTCGCCTGCTGGATGGAAATACTGCGCGGCGTGCCGGCCGCGTGGCTATGGCTTGTGGCGGACAATGCCTGGTCGATGGCCAATCTGCGTGCGGCGGCACAGGCGGCGGGCGTTGATCCGGCGCGGCTGATCTTTGCCGGGCGCGTCAGCCCGGCGGCCTATATGTCGCGGCTGAGCGTCGCGGATGTGTTTCTCGACACTTACCCGTATAATGCAGGCACGATCGCGAGTGACGCCATACGCATGGGGCTGCCGCTGCTGACGCGCATGGGCGAGGCCTTCGCCTCGCGCATGGCCGGGCGCCTGCTGAATGCGATCGGCGCCGATGACGGGATTGCCCACGATCACGCGGCCTATGTGCGCGCCGCCATTCGCCTGGCGTGCGAGCCGAACGCTTACGCTGCCTACAAGGCGCGCTTCACCAAGCAGAACTGGGACGAAACGATCGGCGATATCGGCGCCATGGCGGCACAATTCGAACAGAGCCTGCGGCGTATCGTCAGGCGGCCGCAGGATAGTGGCGTGGGGCAAGCTCGTTGAGCGGCGCACTGGGCACGCTGCTGGCGCGGCGGTGGCGGCGCATTCTGCTCGTCAGCGTAATGACCACGGGCGCCGCGCTGATCTATAATGCGGTGCATAGACCAAGCTATACCGCGCGCATGCGCTTGCTGGTCGCACCGGGCGGAGCGAGCCTGGCGAACGCACAGGCGGATGGCGCGGGCGCCACTCTGGTGATCGCCGATCATGGCCAGGCAGCGCGCAACCTGGCCGCATTGCTAAGCGATCCCAGCTTTGCGGGGGCCATGGTGCCGCCTCCGCCCGCCGTACCATTGGGCAGCCAATTATGGGCGCGCCTGATCGCGCGCGGCACCGCCGAACGTCTTGGCCTGAGCGCCGGACTGGACGCGCAGGGAGCCTTCGCGGCCCGGTTGGCGCGCGGCTTTTCGGCCGTGGCGCTGGGCGACACGGATGTTGCCGAACTGGTGCTGAGCTGGGACGATCCGCGCTTTGTCGCCGCCGGCCTGGATGCCATTGCCGCGGGCACGCAGCGCGCGGTCAGCGATGCCAGAGCGGGCCGCGCGGCAATTGCCGAGGCGCAAAGCCGCGTGGCCGAGGCTCAGGGTGCGCTCGATGCGCTGGACCCAAGCGGACGGCCGCCGATCGATGATGCGCAAGCGGCGCGCGACCGGGCTTCGCTCCTGGCGCGCCTCGACACGGCGCGTGCGCAGGCCGACCAGATCAGGCTGGCAATCGAGCTGGCGCGCCGCGGCGGCCAGGGCGTGGATGCCGATTATCGCGGCGGCGGCTGGGTCGCAGCAGCCGATGCGGGCGCTGGACCGAGCGATGCGGCGGAGAAATTCGCCGCACTTCTCGAGCAGAAGCAGGCGCTGATGAGCAGGCCCGTGGCCAGCCCGCGCGCGCTGGCCGCCATTGATGGCAAAATCGCGCAATTGCGTGAACACAATTACGAGCAAGTCCGGGCGCATTACGCCGATCAGACCGCCGCGGCGCAAACCAGGCTGGCGCCGGTGGCAAGCGCGATTGCCGAGGATGAGGCGAGCTTGCGCGACCTTGACGCCCGCTCCGCCGAGGCAGCACTGCTGGCCCGTGACCGCGCAGCCAAGCTCGCACACCTTGCGCTCGAAACGGTGCGTCTGCGCCAGGCCCAGCAATATAGCGCGTGGGAGGAGGTGGGCGCCGTGCGCGTGCTGAGCCAGGCGCGGCCGCCGTCTGCGCCGGACTGGCCCTCGCCGTGGCTTGTGCTGCGAGGCTCGGGCATAGCCGGCATCGCCTTGGGGTTGCTGAGCGCCGCCTTGGCCGAACGCCGGCGCCACACAATCGATTATGCAAGCGACATTACGCGCCGGCTGGGGATCGAGGTTCTGGCCCGGCTGGGCGAGGAAGCGGCGTGAGCGGCCAGGTCGTTTTGCAGCATTGCGCCGAGCGGGCCATCCGGTTGCTGCCTGGCGAGGCGCCACCGGCGGCGTGGTCCTGGCCGCTGGCCGACCCTTGCGCCATCAGGCTCGATCCTGCGCGCATGAGTGTCCTTGCCACGCGCGCCCTGGCCGCGGGCGAGGCGGGACAGACCGCGATTGGCGTAGCCTGCGTTCAACACGGCGATGGGGCGAGCACGGTGGCGCGCGGATTGGCCACGTGCCTGGCCGAAGAGTTCGGCAAGCGCGTGGTGCTGGTGGAGGCCAATCAGCGAAGCCCCTCGATGCGCAGCGCTCTGGGGCTGCCGGATGCGCCTGGCCTGGCGGACGTGGTGGCGCAACGGGCCTCGCTCGGGTCGGCACTTCAGATGACCGGCGTGCATCGCCTGGTGCTGGCGCTGCCTGCTTGTCTCACTCCGCAGCCTGGGCTGACGGCGTATGGCTTGCGCGGTGTGCTTGCGACCTTGCTGGCGCACGCCGATGCGGTGGTGGTCGATTTCGCGCCGGTTGCGCCATATCGGGACACGGTGCCGCTTTGCTCGGCGGTGGACGGAATGGTGCTTGTGCTGCGCAGTGGCCGGAGCGAGGAGGGCGAGGCGCGTGGCGCGATCGCCGATTTGCGTGCGGGTGGTGGGCGGATGCTTGGGGCGGTGCTGAACAGGGCGCCAGTGCAGCGCGGACGGGTTTTTAGCCGCTTGTAGCAATTAGCCGGAAGGCTGGGTCTTTCAGGCAGGCTGGGGGAGATGTGCCATCCCCCAGACCCCCCGTCTATAGTTAGGAAAAGGTCTAAATGAATGACGGGGGGTCTGGGGGGGATGGCACATCTCCCCCAGCCTTACTCTGAGAGGCAATCTTTCTACTGAGTGGTATTCGAATGAGTGCAGCCGGCAGAGGGATGACACGACGGGCATTCGCCGCTGCCTCGCTGACCACGCTCCTACCCGAGTTGGCGAGAGGAGCGGCCGTGCCGGGCACCCGTTACGTCGACGATTTCGACCAGTTATGGATTACGCTCGGGCAGCGCTACTGCTACTTCGGCGAGAAGAAAACGGACTGGACCGCCGTGCGTGCGCTCTACAGACCCCGCGCGCGTGCCGCTGGCTCTGCCGAGTCGTTTGCTGAGGTGATCCGCCTGGTGCTGGCCGAACTCTACGATGCGCACACGCACGTTGCAAAACCCGCACGCGGAACACCGTATTGGCCACCGTATGACTTGCTCGTGGAACCACAAGCAGGCGGCGCCAGGGTGATCGCCATTTACGAGGGCTCCGCGGCGCAGGATGCCGGCATCCTGCACGGTGATCTGATCACCCGCATCGCAGACGAGCGTATGTCCGTTGCTTGCGCACGTTATCGCCCGAAATGCCAGATTGCGCCAGATCCTGCGGCGGCACGCTATGCCGCCAACGTTGCCGCCGGAGGGCTGCGCGGCCAGACGCGCCATTTCGAAATCCTACGACGCAACAAGCACGTCCAGGTCGATGTGCCCGAAAAGCACTATCCCGATCTGCCGGACATCGAGGCCAGACCGCTCGCCGGCGGCTACGGCCTGATCGTCATTCGCAGTTTTGCCAACGACGATCTGATTTCGCGCTTTGACAGCGCCTTGCAAAGTCTTTCGCGCCATCGCGGCCTGATCATCGATGTTCGCTATAACGGCGGGGGCGATACTGCCATCGCACGCCCGATCATGGGCCGTTTCATTCATGAACGCCGAAAGTACGCGCTGATGCGGCGAAGGCTCGGCGAAGGCCTGTCGGCACCATGGAGCGAATTCGTCGAAGCGCGTGGTCCTTTCACCTATGACAAGCCCGTCGTCGTGCTTTGCGGCACATGGAGCGCCAGCATGGCAGAAGGTTTTACGATGGGCATGCGCGATATCGGCCAGGCGAGGATCGTGGGCACGCCGATGATGGGGCTCGGAGCGGGGGTTTATGACATCACCCTCAATCGCACCGGGCTGCGCGCGCAATTCTCCGCCGAGCCTGTCTACGACGTAAATGGCGTGCCAAGGTCCGCGCTCAAACCCGACGTCATGGTGGGAGCGGGTGAGGACGCTTTGCAGGTTGGCCTCGCCCAACTGGAACGCCTTATAGCAACTAGTAGAAGAGGCTGATTATTGCGAGAAGCCTGGGGGAGATGTGGCTGACGTTTACGTCAGCCACATCTCCCCCAATCTTTCACTTGCCTTTCGCTCACCAACTCAACCAACGCAGGTAACGCCGTGACCACGATCCGCGTTGACCCGCAGAGCCGTCCGCTTCGCCGCACGCGCCGCAGCTTCGGCATCTTGCGAGACGTGCGCACCGCCTGGCGCCTGACGCTGCAAGCATGGCGGCGCATGCCGCTCGCCTTCGCAGCCGCTTTGGTCATGTGGAGCGCTGTCCGATTCGGCTGCCTTGATGGTCTGGCGCAGGCGCATCTGGAACCTGGCGGCAGGCTGACCCTGCCCGCAGCGGCAAGCCTGCTGTTGCTGGCGATCACGGTTGATGTCGGGCCGATTGTGTTGGCCGCGCTGCTTTGGCCGGGCCTGCACCGCATGATCCTTGACGCGCCTGCGCCCGGCCGGTCCGCGTGGCTCGGGCGAGCGGCGCGGCTATTCGGCACGGCATTGCTGCTTGCGCTGGCGGCGGCCGCGGCATTGGGCCTGCCCCTGGCGCTGGCTTTGTGGCTGAGGCCTGCGCTCGGGCGCGTCTCCACCATCCTTACCCTGATCCTGCTGTTGCCAGCAGTCGGCTTGGCTTTGCTGGCGGTGCTGCGTCTCTCCTTCGGCTTGCCGGCGATCTCGCTGGGGCTGCCGCGCGCTTTGGCCGAGGGTTGGGACATCAGCCGGTTACATGGCTTGCGGGCAGCCTTGGTGTGGCTGCTCGCCATATTGCCGGTCGCCATGGCGCTGGTCTGCTGGATGGTGCTTGCACCGGACCGGTTCGGCTGGGCGGTGCGGCCCGCGCTGGATGTGCTCTTGGTCTCGTTGACAGGGTCGCTGACGGGGCTTTTCTATCGGGATATGCGACTGCCGATTGGATTGAGGCCGGATGTACGGCCGAGTTGGAATGCGGGCATGCGGCGAGAGCCAAATATAATGTAGGAAGGCCAGGGGCTCTGCCCCTGGACCCCGCTGGGGACAAGTCCCCAGACCCCAACACTTGGCGGGTAAGATGGGGGTCTGGGGCCTCAGGCCCCAGCGGGGTCCAGGGGCAGAGCCCCTGGCCTTTCTTCTATTGGGGATTTCATGGACTTCAAAACCCTCGACCACGCCAACGTCTCAGGCAAACGCGTCCTGCTGCGCGCCGACCTCAACGTCCCGCTGCGCGACGGCGCCATTACCGACCTCACCCGCATCGAACGCCTCAGCCCCACCATCCGCGAGCTCGCCGAAAAAGGCGCGCGCGTCATCATCGTCAGCCATTTCGACCGCCCTGCCGGCCGCCCCAACCCCACAATGTCCCTCCGCCCCATCTCCGCTGCGCTGCGGGATGTGCTCGGCCGGGACGTCTTCTTCGCCGATGACTGCATCGGCCCCATCGCCGAAGAAGCGGTGGCCAAGCTAGAGCCCGGCCAGGTCCTGGTCCTGGAAAACACCCGCTTTCACCCCGGCGAGGAAGACAACGACCCCGAGATGGCCCGCGCCCTGGCCAACCTCGCCGACATCTACGTCAATGACGCCTTCTCCGCCGCCCATCGCGCCCACGCCAGCACCGCCGGCGTGGCCGCCCACCTGCCCAGCCACGCCGGCCGGCTGATGCAGCGCGAGCTTGAGGCCTTGTCCGCGGCACTCGAACACCCCGAACGCCCTGTCGGTGCGGTCGTCGGCGGCGCAAAAATTTCCACCAAGCTCGACCTGTTGGCCAACATGGTTGGGCGGGTGGATGTTCTGATTATCGGCGGCGCCATGGCAAACACATTCTTGGCGGCACAGGGCGTTACGGTCGGCCGCTCGCTGCAGGAGCCGGACATGCACGAAACTGCGCGGGATATCCTGGCACGCGCGCAGGCCGCCGGTTGCACCATCGTGCTGCCGAGCGATGCCGTGACCGCCACCGAGTTCCGCGCCGATGCGCCGACGCGCACCGTGCCCATCGCCGAGGTGGAGGGGGATGCCATGATCCTCGATGTCGGACCGCAGACCGTGGCCAGGCTGCGCGACATCGTTCCCACGCTGCGCACGCTGGTGTGGAACGGCCCGCTGGGCGCGTTCGAGACACGCCCCTTCGATGCGGCCACCGTGGCGCTCGCCCACATGGTTGCCGATGCGACGCAGGCGGGCCATCTGCGCTCGGTTGCCGGCGGCGGGGACACCGTCTCCGCCCTGCGCCACGCGGGCGTGCTGGACAGGATGAGCTACGTGTCCACCGCGGGCGGGGCGTTCCTGGAGTGGCTGGAGGGTCGCGTGCTGCCTGGCATACGGGCGCTGCAATCGCTGGACGGGGTGATCTTTCCTGGGTGAGTGCTCACGCGACACGGCGTTTGTGAAACACAAGTAAACAATTCGCGTTTTGCATTGATCCCCGATGAAAACTTCGGCATCGTGTCGCAATGACGCGCCAGGCCCTTACGTCTATGCTCATCTTGGGTGCTATCCTGTGGACAGGAGCACCTGCGCTCGCTGGCGGGATGAGCCCGATCATGCCCATCCAGGTGACCGGAGCCACGCTCAGCGCCGAGCAGACCCAGCCGCTTGCGCTGGTGGCACCCCAGTCAAAAACCGGGGCGGTGGCGGGTGTTTTTGCGCCCGCACCCATGCCTGACCCAGATGTGGATCCGCCTTCCGGCAGCGTCGCGGGCGGTCCGTCGCTGACTCCCGCCATTTTCGCGCATAAGGAGGAGTTCGCAGGCGATGGCTACGCTGCGGCCTCGGACGCCGACCACGGCCTGGACCACAGGCGCGCGCCTGCCGCCGGTCTGAACTGGAGCGTCCCGGTCAAGTAGATGACGGGGGGTTTGGGGGGGATGGCTCATCCCCCCCAATCTTACCTTCCTGTGCTACCCCCGCGCCTATCTCTGTATCTGGACGCCTGGCGCCTGACAGCAGCGCTAGCTGTGGTCGTGTGCCATTTCGGCAGCAGGCGCATGAGCGGCGGCATGTTCTGGCAATTGACGCCTTATGGGGCGCAAGCCGTAGACGTGTTTTTCGTGCTCAGCGGCTACGTCATTGCCTATGTCGCCAACGCGCGGGAGGGTGGCCTGGCCGCCTTTGCCACCGCCAGGGTGGCTAGGCTGTGGTCTGTCGCCGTGCCCGCGGCGGTGCTGACCTTCGCGCTCGATGCGCTGGGTCGCGCGATCTCGCCGCTGGATTATGCGGGCCTGCCGGATGGGCCCGAACGCGTCTCGATCCTGTGGCAGGCGGCGGCGGGGCTGCTGTTCTTCAACCGCGCCTGGGAGCTGGCCATTCCCGTGGGGGCGAATGTGCCGTGGTGGTCGCTGGGCTACGAGGTACCCTACTACGTCGCTTTCGGCCTGGCGCGGTTCGGTGGGACGGGGTTGCGGGTGGCGGGGCCTGCGATTGTGGCGGTGTTGGCTGGTCCTTCGATCTGCTTGCTTGGGCTGCTGTGGCTCGCGGGGGCGGCCATATGGCGGGCGCATCGCAGGCGTTTGCCTGCGGGTGGGGCTGCCTGCATAGCCTCGTTGCTGCCGCTGCCTGTCTGGCTGGGCTACGAAGCGGCGTGTCACGCGTGGGGGCGACCGCTGGGGTTGGTGCCCGGGCTGCGGCCCGAGCTTGCACAGGACGCGATCGTGGGCGGGCTGTTTGCGCTGCATCTTCTTGCCGCGCCAGCGCTGTTGGCGCGCCTGCCGCCCTGCCCCAGGCTTTTGGTCCGCGCCATCCGGTTTGGCGCGGCGCGCAGTTTTTCGATCTATTTGTTGCATTACCCGGTCATGCTGTTTCTGCGCGCGGTGAGCCCGGGCGTGACGCCACTATGGCTGCTGCCGGCGACACTGGCGTGTTGCTTGGCGGTGGCAGAGGTGACCGAGCGGCGCACGCCGTTCTGGCGGCGAATGGTCGGACGGCTTGGAGGAATTGAGCCACGCCTGCCCGCGCCTGTTTAGACAATGCAGCTACTCCGGCGGAGGGAAATGCAGGCTATTTTCGATTTCGTTGAACCAGGGCTGACTTCGCATGGGATCCTGGAACGTGTCGCACTTGATCCAGGAGAGGGCAGGATCGTTGATCTCGCGGGCTTTGGTCAGCCAGTGCCTGGCAAGCTCGGGCTGGTTCCACTGCGCATAAATCTCGCTGAAATTATAGGCACCCGACTCGCCCAACAGCGATAGATAGGCTGCCATGTCCTTGTCGGCCTCTGCCTGCCGGCCGAGCGCATGGTCAGCAATCGCCATGCAACCGTGATCGGGGATTGCCCCGCAAATCCTTCGCGCGTCCTCCATTTTCACCTGCTCCAGCGCCAAGGTACCCAGCTCGTCCAGAGCGCTCCATTGCGGGTGACTGGTCAATGTCATGCTTCTCCTGGTCGCATCGCGCGCTGCATCGTATTTGCGGGCGCACTCGAAGACGTCGCCAAGCACGCTCCACGATTCGGCGCGTAACGGGTCGAGTTCGGCCGCGCGCTTGGCGGCCCTGATGGCCTCCTCGGTCCGGCCGACGGTGGCGGCAATCGAGGCATACTGCGTCTGGACAATGGCACTCCCCGGCGCGAGCTCTTTGGCCCGCGCGGCTTCGATCCACGCCGCGTTCATATCGGTAACTTCGTTACGCACGACCATGGCCAGATTCGAATGGGCCATCCCAAGCCCGGGTGCGAGGGCAATGGCTCGTTCGGCGGCACGCCGCGCTTCGGCCATCATGGCCCGGTACTTGTCGTCTTTGGCAGAGTATTGGCCGATCATGACGAGAACGAAGGCCAATCTGCTCTGCGCCAATGCGAAGTTGGGGTCGAGTGCAATGGCCGTCCTGAATTCTGCGAGAGCGGCCTGCGCGCCTTCGGCCATCGCCCGCACATGCTGTTCGCCGCGCAGGTAGGCGTCGAAGGCGAGCGGGTTCGTCGTACCGCCAAGGCTGCGCCCGGCCGCGTCGGTATCCACGAGTTTGACCTGCAATGCCTCGGCCACGTCGCCCGCGATCTCATCCTGGAGCTTCAGCATGTCCGCGGTCTGGCGATCGTAGGATTGGGACCATAGGGTAAAACCGGTGCGCGCATCGCTCAGATGCGCATCGATGCGCAGTTGCGTGCCCTGCCTGCGCAGGCTTCCCTCCAGCACGGCGCCCACGTTCAGCTTGCGGCCGATCTCCTCGATCGTGGCGGCGTGGCTTTTGAATGTGAAGGAGGAGGTGCGCGCCGTGACGCGCAACTGATCGATGCGGCTCAGAACATCGATCAGCGCTTCGGCAAAACCGTCCGACAGATACTCCTGGGCGGGATCGTTGCTCAGATTGGCGAAGGCGAGGACAGCGACCGAATGTGGCGGTGGA
Source organism: Acetobacteraceae bacterium (assembly GCA_965276755.1). GTDB lineage: Bacteria > Pseudomonadota > Alphaproteobacteria > Acetobacterales > Acetobacteraceae > CAJCIS01. The sequence continues at coordinate 3,721,139 of OZ255625.1, read as the reverse complement.
TTGAAAGATGCCGCTTCTAGCGATGCGGGCGCTCTGGCCAGCGGCACCGCCGGTCGCCAGGTGACCACACTGACGGCCAAAGCGACGGCTGCGACAAACGCCGCAATTCCCGCCTCCCGCCATCCTACGCGCCATCCGCCGCCTGGTTCGGGTGCACTCTCACTCAACGTTCGAGGGGATGCTGACGCGATCTCCTCGCCTGCGCGGGGCACCTGCAGCCGATAGCCGACCTTGGACACCGTCTCGATGGCGAAGGCCGCAGGTTCGACGATCTCGGCCACCCGGCGCACTTTGGCGATGCAGCGGTTGATGGCGTCCTCGCCAACGATCCGCCCGTCCCAGCAGCGATCGATCAGCGCGTCCCGCGACACGACCGCGCCGGCTGCCTCGGCCAATGCGATCAGCGCCTGCATGACGCGGGGTTCGACCGGTTCCTCCCGCCCGGCCGCGGTGACACGCCGTAACGATGGCTGGACCCGCAAGACGCCGAGTTGAAAATCGGGGATTGCGGCAAGATTGATGGCCTCGATGGGCTTGGCCGGTTCGATGCGGCCGGTCATCGGTCTTCGGTCGGCGGAAAGTCGGCATTTCTCCGGCGTGCCGTCCTTTCGCACCGGGAGCGAACGCGGCCCAATCGGGGCGTCAGCCAAAGCACGATCACGGGCAAGGGCGGCCACTGCGCCAACGACATGCAAGGTCTCCGGACGGCTCGGTCCGGCAGAGTTTAGGCGATGTCGGCGGCGCGGACAAAGCCGGGCTTGCGGGGGTGACGGCAAGGCTGACCGGCGGCGCCAATGATGGCGCCAAAACGATGGGGAGTTTTTATCATGACGCGTACACTACTCGCAGCACTTGCAACCGCGGCGGTTGCCGGCACGGCCATGCAGGCGCAGGCGTGCAATCCGTTGCTCAACAAAGACTATGGCAAGCACGTGGCGCCGGCCGCCTTGCCGGCTGCCATGCTGGCGAAGAACCACCACGGCGGCGCACGGCAGGGTTCCATCGTGGGATTGTGGCATGATGTGCGCACAGCGAGTGACGGCACTCTGTTCATGGAGGGTTTCGACACCTGGGTTCGCGATGGGTCGGAAAACGAGCTCGGCAAATTCCCGCCTGCCACCGGCGATCTCTGCGTCGGCGCCTGGAAGCGGCAAGGCGGCGCCAACGAGCTGACGACGCACGTCACTTGGCTCTATGACGCCAACGGCAATTGGCTCGGTACGCTCAACATCACGCAGACCAGCACCGTCTCCGCCGACGGTAACGGCTATACCGGACCGTTCGACGCCAAATTCTATGACACGAACGGCAATCAGTTCCAGGAGGTTACCGGAAACGCCGCTGGTGAGCGCCTGGTCCAATAAATATTCGACGGGGGGTCTTGGGGGGCGCGGCGCGCGTCCCCCAGCCTTTCTAGATTTTCTCGCTTACCGCAATCGCCACCTTGCACCCCCGCTTGATGACCGCGGTCAGCAGCCGGTAGCCCGGCGTAAGCTCCGCCTCGTGCTCGAGGCCAATATCGCGGTGCTCCAATTCCTCGGCGCGGAACTTTTCGATCGTGTCGCGCAGATCGGCTTCGTCCTCGCCGAGGGCGGCGTGTTGGGCGCTGTAGTGCTCATCGATGGCTTCTTCGACGGCGACGGTGCAGGCCATGGCGGCGCGCGTGCCCATGGCGGCGGTGACCGCACCCAGCGCGTAGCCGGCGATGTGCCAGAGCGGCAGGAGGGCCGTGGGGCGCACGCGGCGGCGGGCGACCAGGTCCGAGAAGGTGGCCAGGTGCACCTCCTCCTGCGCCTGCATCTGGCGCAGGATGTCGCCTTTAGGGCCGCGGCCGAGCACGGCGATCTGGCCCTGGTAGATACGGCGTGCGCCGTATTCGCCGGCGTGATCGACGCGGATGAAGGCTTGGATGCGGGCTGCGTTGGTGGGATCGCCTGGTAGGGTCATCGTCTTCTCCGTGCTCGCCGTGTCAGCAAGATGGAGAGGCCGGCGCTGACCGCCAGGGCGTAGGCCAGGTTGGCCTGGGCGAAGGTCAGCGGAATGGCGGGGATCGGGTAGTCCGGGTCCTCGCAGGATTTGGTGGGGTGGTCTGGCATGCGGGCGAAGCGCTCGGCCGATGTCAGGCCAGCAAGGTTGGGGGCGGAGCATTGCGGCAGCGGGCTGGGCCACCAGTGCTGCTCGACTCCCACGTGCACGCCGGCGGCGGTGGCGGCGGCCAGGAAGGTGGCGAGCATGAGCCAGCACAGGGCGCGGGAGGGGATCAGCAGGCCGAGCAGGCCCAGCGCTATGCCGGCGCGGTACGGCCAGCGCTCGACGTAGCAGAGCGCGCAGGGGATGAGGCCCATGAAGCGCTCCGAGCCGAGTGCGACGGCAAGGGCCGCCAGCGAAGCGGCTGTCGCAATCGCGGCAATTGTCCTTGCTTTCATTTGCGACGGCGGGTTTGGGGGGATTGGCACATTCCCCCCAACCTTCCTAAAACCCTTGCCCCATGCAAGTCCGCACCCGTTTCGCCCCCTCCCCCACCGGCCTGCTGCACATCGGCGGCGTCCGCACCGCGCTGTTCAACTACCTCTTCGCGCGCCACCACGGCGGCGCCTATCTGCTGCGCATCGAGGACACGGACCGGGAGCGCAACAGCCAGCAGGCCGTCGATGTGATCCTGGAAGGGCTGGCGTGGCTGGGGCTTTCGCCGGACGAGCCGCCGTTGTTCCAGTCCACGCGGGCGGGGCGGCATGCCGAGGTGGCGGGGGAGTTGCTCGCTCGGGGGTGCGCGTATCGTTGCTATAGCAGTGCGGAGGAATTGCGGGCGATGCGCGAGCGCGCGACTGCCGAGGGGCGGCCGCCGCGGTATGACGGGACTTGGCGGGATCGGGACGCGGGGGATGCGCCGGCGGGCGTGGCGCCGGCGATCAGGCTGCGTGTGCCTCGGGAGGGGGAGACGGTTGTCGAGGATTTGGTGCAGGGGACCGTGCGGGTGGCGAATGCGGAATTGGATGACATGATCATTCTGCGCAGCGATGGCTCGCCCACGTATTTGCATGCGGTGGTGGTGGACGATCATGACATGGCGATCAGCCACGTTATTCGCGGGGACGATCATCTGACCAACACGTTTCGCCAGGTGCAGATTTACGCGGCGATGGGGTGGGAGGCGCCGGCGTTTGCGCATGTGCCGATGATCCATGGGGCGGACGGGGCAAAATTGTCCAAGCGGCATGGGGCGGTGAGTGCGCTTGATTTGCAGGTAATGGGGTTTTTGCCTGAGGCGGTGTGCAATTATTTGCTGCGGCTGGGGTGGGGGCATGGGGATGCGGAGGTGCTGTCCCGGGATGAGGCGGTGGCGCTGTTTGATCTGGACGGTGTGGGGCGTGCGGCGAGCCGGATGGATTACGCCAAGCTGACGCATTTGAACGGGGTTTGGCTGCGGGCGGCCGATGATGCGCGGTTGACGGCCGACGTGCTGGGGCGGCTGGCGGGGGTTGAGGGGGTGGTGCTGGATTCCGTTTCTGAGCAGCGGATTTTGGCGCTGATGCCGGGGTTGAAGGAGCGGGCGAAGACGCTGGTGGAGTTGGCGGGGAGTGCAGCGTTTTTGGCTCGGCGGGTGCCGTTGGTGTTTGATGCGAAGGCGTGCGCCATCTTGACCGAAGAGGCACGCTCCATGCTCGGCGAGGTCGGCGCCGCACTGGCTGCGACGGATTTCTCGGCAGCCGGCGTGGATGCCGCGTTGCGCGCCTACGCCGAGCGCACCGGCCGCAAGCTGGGCCACGTCGCCCAGCCGCTGCGCGCGGCCCTTACCGGCAGCGCCACCAGCCCGGGGATCGACGCCACGCTCGTGGCGTTGGGGCGGGAGGAGGCGCTGGCGCGCGTGCGGGTGGCGTGTGGGGGCGAGTAAGAAAGAACGGGCGGGACCGAGCCGCTCCCCCTAGACCCCCGTCGAAGTTTATTGGCGACGCCGCTCGGCTTATTCAGGGCAAAAAGCCGAGCGAAAAAACCAATGGACGGAGCTTCTGGGATAATACGGTGTAGGCCTCCTTCATTGGTTTAAAGTCGGCCAACTCGGTGTCGCTATAGGCTTCAAGTGCGCGGCGCACTTGATACCAGCCGGCGTCGGGGCGCCCGAGCTTTAGCTCTTCTCTAATCCTTCGCGGGAACTGTATAGTGTGAAAACGCCGAAATAAGCTACGACCTTCATCAAGGACGGTTTGCGCCTCCGGCGATAGATGCAGGTCTGCCATGTAACTGACCATGAAGTCGGACTCGAAGCGTCCATTTACCCCCACCTCGGCCTCGGTGAATGGGACGAAGTGATTAACTACCGACCATTCAAGACCGTTCCAGTGTATGCCGTCCGCGCCAGCGGTTAAGTTACTACCGTTGAACAGCATCCAAACGAGGCAGTCAGATTTAAACTGGTCGCTTAATGGGTGTAGAGGCTGGAGAAACTGGTCGCGGTTGTTGAGCCAGGTTGGCTTAATGAGGCGGCGGATAGCGAAAACGACGGCAGCTTGCCAGAGGTTCCCGGCAGTTACGAAATAAGCGCCGGTGTAACCTATGTCATGTGTGGATGAAAGGATTGCTGTAAGCGTTCCAGCCTGTTGGAAATCATTTCCGTGGCAGAGAAAATGAGCAATCGCTCCAGATGACCACTTCAAATTCCTTACGCCGCTGACTCTCAGCGTTGGAGTAATCGCGTTTATCAAGGGAACCACATTATGCGTCTTGTGCTTTTCTCTTACAATCCATTCGCTTAGAAATCGAGTGCTCGGTATATTCTCGAATGTCTTTTCACCGATTTGTTGGCCATCTTTGTTCAATGCGGACACTTCTATAAGCCCGACGGGTGTTCTTACCCGCATATCCCAGATCAAGAATCCGATCGGGAAGTCTCCCTTCAAGCCGTCAAAAGCTTTACTGTGAACAACAAACCCGTTTAAAAATTTAGCATTCCATTTGTCCCTAAACAACTGGAAGTTTGCAGCATTGACATACTTGAGCGTACTAAAGATCGCCAGAGATGCAACTGGGAGCTCGATAGCAATACGGACTAAAAACTGAACAAATAGTTCCTTTGAAGCGTAGCCATAGCCAGACCCGTTCATCCAAGCGCCCATTCGTGTGCTGGCGATTGCAGTCTTAATTGCCTTGTGGGTCTTAGTCCCGCTTTCGCCATAAGGCGGGTTGATTAACACTAAAATTGGCTTCCCACCTTTGCTGCCGTCGCGCGCGTCAGCGATCGCCCGACGTAGGGTGGGTGGCACCTTGTTGGATAGCCCGTAGTCGACTCCTCCAAAGTCAGTTACATCGTCATTTAGATAATCGTACTGGAAGATTTCCGCACCGGCGAAAGCAGGGTTGGATTTCATGATCGTCACGTCTGCCTGATCTAGCGTTGACATGAACACGTTGCGCAAATTGCTGTGCTTAGATTCCAGATTGCCAACACCCGCACACATGTCCCACACGATGTAACGGTCCTGCCAATTGTCTCCCAATGCTGCCTTAAGCTCATCAAAGGCTCTGTCAACAATGTGTAATGGCGTGTAATAGGCGCCCTTGAATTTTTGCTCGTCGACCGGAAGCAGGCTGTCGCGTCGTTCGAGAAGATAATGACGGTGCTTCGCGTCAGGCGGCCGATGATAAATCGCCCAGAAGTTTCGATAGCCCCTTTGGCTCGCCAACTCATATTGCTCGCCGTTCAAGAGAAAAACAGGTCTTTCCCCGCTGAACAATAGCCGCGCCGGCAGATTGGTCATCGCCTCATTTCTACCGTCGTGCATCATGTCAGCGAAAAACAACACGGCGTAATCCGCCGGATTACGAGTACCGAGTTCACTTCCCACCATTTCGACCCAGCGATCAAACACCTGACGCAGATTGTCCGGTGTAATCGGCGTGCGGATAATCCGCCGTTCGCGAATAGCGTCGTTTACCGCCTTGATGAACGCAGTTTCGTCGTGCGCCATCTCATATTCGACGATATGCGTCTGGACGTAAGGCGCAATCTGTGCGGCGAGTTGGCGGCCGGCCCCCGAACCCGACTTGGGCCAGACAATGCTTTTGTCATCTAGTAGCGACAGCGCGCGTTCAGTCGGCATTATCGCTGCCTTTTCGCGGTCGATCACGGCCAGAAAGGCCGGGATCGCCTCACCACGTTTTTTCGCTGCGCGGACGTAAACGAGCAATTGCCCGAACATCACAATCGGCGGCGTGGGCGCATCCTTCGCTTCAAACCATACCTCTTCTGTTTGAATGTCGACCAAGCCCTTGAAGTAGGATTTCAGGCCGAGCGCCTTTATATAGGCGTCCTTGACATCTTCTTCTGTCCGGGTGCGCGACAGATCATTTGCCAGGCTCATTACACTGATCTCTCACGTATTACCTGGGGCAATCCGGCTTCGGTTAACAAATCGCCTCGCTTCGAAACTTCTTGATCCGATGTGACATAGGCGTTCTAAAACCTGACCCTTCGCGTGTGCTCGTATGTGGCAAAAAAGCTCGCTGCCCTGTTGAGATTATACCCGCGCCGGTCATAGAGCTTTGTTGTGGAAGGGTTTCGATGCCCGGCTGCTCTTTGCACATCCTCCGGCTGCGCTCCATCCTCCAGCGCCGCGGTGATGAAGGTCGCCCGCATAGAGTGCGCCGAATAGCCCCGTGCCAGTCTAACGCTGGCGGCGTATTTGCGTAGGAAACGATCGATCGCGTCCGGGCCCATGCGGCTTGTCGGATCGTGCGCTTTTGCATCGCCGCGGAGCGGCCGGAACAGTGGGCCTCCGTGCTCACCGCCATGCCCTGCCAGCTCCAGATAGTCGCGGATGCGGGCGGCCGTCTGGGAGTTGATAGCCAAGGCATCGCGTCGCCCGCCCTTACGAGTACTGGATTATCACGTGCTAGTCGCGGTCTGGCGACTCCAGTTCTATTGTCGCTCCACCGCCAAAAATCTTATTGCACCTACCCCCACCACCACACCCAACCACAAACCGATTGCCACAAAATGGAATACAGTCCTACCCTGCCGCTTATGAACCCGATCCCAACTGCCTCGTGCGCGGCCAAGCCGAGGCCTGCTCAATCCGCCCAAACCCACCCAGCGGGAGCGCAACCGCCGCGCCTACATCCTAAACGCCGCCACAAGCATCTTCACTACGCACGGCCGCTTCCGCGTCACCTGGCGAGAATTTGCTGTTGCCACTGGCCTCATCCAACTCGCCATCTGCAACCAGATCTGCGACATGGACCACCTGTTCGGCCTGGTTCTCGCCCAGCACCTCACCAAAATTCTCACAGCCGTCAGGACCATCTACGGCCAAGGCCCGGACGTCTTCCTCCGCCGTCACGCCGAATATCTCCGAGTTACCCGCGGCTTCCTCAACGTCCCCACGTCGCTTCCTTTCCTATGGCTGCGGGAACGTTTCTCCCTGCCGGAAGATAAACTCGAACCGCTCGAAAACACCGCCCGCCTCATCGGCTCCTTTCTCACCGATGGCGACTGGCAGACAGCGCTCACGCCCCTCGACAGCCCCCAGCTCGATCAGCGACCGATCGAAACGATGTTGCATGCCCAAGCTCAGCCACACGAGTCCGAATCCGCCGCCCAGCCCGCGCCACTTGCGGCGGAACCACGTCCGGCCAAGATAGCGCAAGGACACAAGACGCCTCGCTTCATCCTCGCCCCGGTCCGCGTTTTCCCGTTCCCGGCACGCACGGAAATGACGGAGCCGCACGCACGAACCCCGCCGCCCTCTTCGCATTCACCTTGCATAACGCTTACGCCGCCTCCGCCCGAAGCGGCATGTGCGCGAGAGAGCCTTGCTATGGCTTGAAGCGTCGACACGCTTAATACCGCCGCAGCAACCCCACCAGCCTCCCCTGCACCTTGACCCGATGCGGCGGAAACAGCCGCGTCTCGTGCCGCGGATTGGCCGGCTCCAGCGCCACCGAATTGCCCCGCCGGCGCAGCCGCTTCAGCGTCACCTCGCTCTCGTCCACCAGGGCCACGATGATCTGGCCCGTCTCGGCCGTGTCGCCGCGGCGGACGATGACCGTGTCGCCGTCCTGGATGCCGGCATCGATCATGCTGTCACCCGAGACTTCAAGCGCGAAATGATCGCCCGCGCCAAGCATGCTGGCCGGCACCTCGATGTGCGCGGAGTCGTCGCGCATCGCCTCGATCGGCACGCCGGCGGCAATGCGGCCGTAAAGCGGCAGGGACACGGCACTCGCGTCATTGGCTGCGCGCGCGCTGGCCAAGCGGCTGGAAAAATCGCCCTTGATGACGGTTGCCGTAAAGGCGGGCGTGATGTTGGGCTGGGTGGCGGCGATGGTCTCGCCCTTGGGGCGGCGGCCGGGCTGGCCGGAGATGTTTTCGGGCAGGCGCATGACTTCGAGTGCGCGGGCGCGGTGGTGGTAGCGGCGGAGAAAGCCGCGTTCCTCGAGTGCGGTAATCAGGCGATGGATGCCCGATTTGGAACGTAGGTTCAGGCCGTCCTTCATCTCCTCGAAGCTCGGGGAGACGCCGGATTCCTTGAGGTGCTTGTCAATAAAAGTGAGCAGCTCGTGCTGCTTGCGGGTCAACATGGGGGCCACTCCGGCGAACAAAGCGGGAAACTGGCGCCTGTTCTAGTTACATTCCGGTGGGTCCGTCAATGACTTAGAAGACGGTGTTATCCTCCTCACCCACGTTCCCGGCCAGCGTGCCGACCCTACAGACCCAGGCCAGATAACGGAATAATTTCGACGGGATCGCCCAAGCCGGAAGCTGGCGCCAACGGCGGCCGCAGGATCAGGCAATCGGCTGCGACCAGCACGCTCAACTGGCCTGAATCCTGTCGCGCGAAGGGCGTGGCGCGCAGTGTGCCGTCAACGGTGGCCAGCGTGGCGCGCAGATGGTCGGCACGGTGATCGTTGGCACGCAACGCAGCCCCGGCCGCCACCCATTGCGTGGGCGGCGCGTCCACGGCCAGGCCCAGCAGGCGCGCCAACGCTGGCCACAGGAACAGGATAGCACAGACATAGGCGGAAACAGGGTTGCCCGGCAGCCCCAGCAGCGGCAGCCCGCCCACGGTGCCGCTGATCATGGGCTTGCCCGGCCGCATCGCGATTTTCCAGAAATCGAGCATAAAACCAAGCCGCTCGAGTCCCGCCTGCACCAAATCATGATCGCCGACGCTCGCACCGCCCGTGGTCACCAGCAGATCGGCACACGGGGCGCCGGAGATGGCGGCGGCAATTGCCTCGGGCGTATCGCGCGCGACAGGCAGCACCACAGGCTGCCCGCCGGCGGCGCACACCATGGCGGCCAGCATCGGCGCGTTCGAGCTGACAATGCCGCCCGGCGGCACGGGCTCGCCCGGCAGCGCGATCTCATCACCGGTTGAGAGGATGGCGACCACAGGCGGGCGGCGCACGCACAGCCACGGGTGGTTGGCTGCGGCTGCCAGGCCGATGTCTCGCGCGCCCAGGCGGCGCCCGGCAGCCAGTACGCGCGCGCCCTGGGCAAAATCCTGGCCGCGCGCGCGAATATGGGCGCCGGCGCGGGCGGGTTCTCGCAGCGTGAGGGTATCGCCGCGGCGTTCTGCGTCCTCCTGCAGCGCGACGGCATCGGCGCCGGCGGGAATGACGCTGCCGGTGAAGAGGCGCACGGCTTGTCCCGCTTGCACGGTGCCCGCGAAGGGGTGGCCTGCCGGCGCCTCGCCCACGATGCGCAAGGCCGGGCCATCGGCCGCGCGCACGGCGTAGCCGTCCATGGCCGAGACGTCCGCGGGCGGCTGGGTCAGGCGGGCGATTACGTCCTCGGCCAGCACGCGGTTCCAGGCCTGGGCGAGGCTAATCGTTTCGGTGCCGGTGGGGCGAAGCGGGGCGAGGATGCGGGCGCGGGCTTCGGCGACGCTGAGCATTAGGAAGCAGTTCTTTTTTGAAAAAAAGAACCAAAAAACTTTTGTCTATTAGCCACACCGCTGCCACCACGCGGATGCCTACGAGCAAAAGTTTTTGCTTCTTTTTTCAAAAAGAAGTCCTTCCTTACTTCTGCTCAAACATCCCAGACTTGCCACCATCTTTGTGCACGACACGCAATCCCTCGACGCGCATCGACCGGTCAACAGCCTTGCACATGTCATACACAGTCAGCGCAGCAATGGACGCAGCAGTCAGCGCTTCCATCTCCACGCCCGTGCGCCCGGTTGTGCGCACGGTGGCAGTGATTTCCACGCCCGTGGCGTCCGCGGCGAGGTCCAGGCTGACGGCATCCAGCGGCAGAGGGTGACAGAGCGGGATCAGCTCGGCCGTCCGCTTTGCGGCCATGATGCCGGCCAGGCGGGCGACGCCAAGCACATCGCCCTTGGCCGCGGTGCCGGCGGCAATCACCGCGGCGGTTTGCGGCTGCATTGTCACACGCGCGCGCGCGGTCGCGGTGCGCGCGGTGGGCGCCTTGGCCGAGACGTCGACCATACTGGCTGCGCCGGACGCATCGAAATGGGTCAGGGGCACTGGCCGTCACCCATCAGCGCGCGCGTGGCCGCAGTCACGTCCGGCTGGCGCAGCAGGCTTTCGCCGACCAGCAGGCAGTGCGCGCCGACCGCGGCCAGGCGCTTGACGTCGGCGTAGCCGCCGATGCCGGACTCGGTAATCAGGACGCGGTCGGGCGGGACATGCTCGGCCATATCGATGGTGGTCTGGATGTCCGTGCGCATCGTGCGCAGGTCGCGGTTGTTGATGCCGATCAGCGGGGTTTGCAGGCCGAGTGCGCGGTCGAGCTCGACGCGGTCGTGCACTTCGACCAGCACGTCGAGATCGAGGTAGCGGGCGGTCTGTTCCAGCTCGCGGGCCTGGGCGTTACCGAGGGCCGCCATGATCAACAGGATGCAGTCCGCACCCGCGGCGCGGCTTTCATAGACCTGCCAGGGATCGAGGATGAAGTCCTTGCGCAAAACGGGAAGCGGAACGGCCGCGCGCGCGGCGGCCATGTCGGTCAGCGCGCCGCCGAAATAGGGATTGTCGGTCAGGACGGAGAGGCACACGGCGCCGCCGGCGTGGTAGGCGCGGGCGGTTTCGGCCGGATCGGCGTCCAGGGCGATGGGGCCGCCGCTTGGCGATTGGCGCTTGAATTCGGCGATCAAGCCGCATTTGCCCGTCATCAGCGCGCGGGTCAGCGCCTGGCCGAAGCCGCGGGGCTTTTCGCGGCGGCTGTGCCTAATCTTATGTTTTAGCGCGGAGAGAGGCTTGGCGGCCTGGCGACGCGAGATTTCGGCGCGTGTATCGGCGCAGATGCGGCCCAGCACGTCGGGGATATTAGCGTGGGAGTCGGGCATGTTGCGTCCAGGTGGTCAGGCGGCGCCGGCGATGGATGCATCTTGCAACGCCTGGAGTTTACGCAAGGCAGCACCGGTTTGAAGGGCGTGGGCGGCCTGTTGCGCGCCGTGCGCGAGATCGTGCGCGCGGCCGGCGATGATGAGGGCGGCCGCGGCGTTGAGCACGACCGTGTCCCGGTAGGGGCCGGGCTCGCCCTGTAGTAGGGCGCGCAGGCGGGCGGCGTTGTGGGGCGCGTTGCCGCCGGTGATGGCGGCAATCGGCGCGCGGGCCAGGCCGGCTGCTTCGGGCGTGACGGTGAAGTGGCGCAGCTGGCCGTTGTGCCATTCGCAGACGAGGCTTTCGCCGGCCAGGGTCAGCTCGTCCAGGCCCTGGCCGTGCACGACCCAGGCGTGCTCGGCGCCGAGCGCGCCCAGCGTGGCCGCCGCCGGTTCGAGCCAGGCGGGAGAGAAGACGCCGACAAGCTGGCGGGTGACGCCGGCCGGATTGCAGAGGGGCCCGATCAGATTGAACAAGGTGCGAAAGCCGAGGGCGGCGCGCGCTTCTGCTGCGTGTCGCAGGGCGGGGTGGTGGTTGGGTGCGAAGAGGAAGGCCAGGTTGGTGCGGGCCAGGGTTTGGGCCGCGCGATCGGCTTGGATGTCAATGCCCAGGGCAGTGAGCACGTCGGCCGCACCTGTGCTGCTGCTCAGCGCGCGGTTGCCGTGCTTGGCGGTGGGCACGCCGCAGGCGGCGGTGACGAAGGCCACGGCGGTGGAGACGTTGAGCGTGTTGTGGCCGTCGCCACCTGTGCCGCAGACATCGATCGTGCCGGGCGGGGCGGCAATAGGGCTCATGCGGGCGCGGGCGGCGCGCACGCAGCCTGCCAGTTCAGCCGGGGTTTCGCCACGGACGTGCAGGGCGGTCAGCAGGGCGGCGATCTGTGGCGTGCTCGCGTGGCCGTCCATGATGCGGGCAAAGGCGTCGTACGCCTGCGCCTCGCTTAGGTGAGGCAAAGGAAGGTGTTCTTTTTTGAAAAAAAGAACCAAAAAACTTTTGAAAGCTTAAGCCAAGGAGGAAAAGTTTTTTGGTCCTTTTTTTCAAAAAAGGACTGCTTCCTTTCTTTCATGCTGCCTGCCCGACCAATTGAGCGCCTCCCGCAATTTCGAGGAAATTACGCAGCAACGCGTGGCCATGTTCGGAGGCGATGCTTTCCGGATGAAACTGCACGCCATGAATGGCCAGGCTGGAATGGCGCAGTCCCATGATGATGCCGTCGGCCGTGTGGGCGTTGACGATCAGGCAGGCCGGCAACGTTGCCGGGTCCACGGTCAGGCTGTGGTAGCGCGTGGCGTTGAACGGGCTCGGCAGGCCGGCGAACACGCCGGTGCCGTCATGGTGCATGGCGCTGACCTTGCCGTGCATCGGCGCGGGCGCGCGGATCACCTCGCCGCCGAAGGCTTGGCCGATCGCCTGGTGGCCGAGGCAGACGCCGAGCAAGGGAATGCGGCCAGCCGTGGCGGCGATCAGGTCCAGACAGATGCCGGCCTCGTTCGGCGAGCAGGGACCGGGTGAGATGACGATGGCTTCCGGCGCCATGGCGATGGCCTCGGCGGGGGTCAGTGCGTCGTTGCGGCGGACCAGGCAGGTGGCGCCGAGCTCGCCCAGATAGTGGACGAGGTTGAAGGTGAAGCTGTCATAATTGTCGATCAGCAGGATCATGGTGCAATCATAGGGCAGATTGCCCTGCCAGGCGAGGTGGTGCGCCCGGCCGGCGGTAACCTCGGCTGCCACCCGGCGAAGGGCCCGTGGCGAGGCCGCTTTTCCACGCCAGCGCCCGGCGCGCCGGGTATGCAAGCTTTGCACCCACCACCGAAACGCGAGTGAAAATGCCCCTTCAAGTCCAGGTCGGTCCCCCGCAGATCGCCATTCATCAAGGTCAGACGGTCCTGGTGTCCGAGCCCGACGGGCAGGTGCGTTCGCCGAGCGAGAGGGGCCTGTATTACCTGGACACACGCATCATCAGCGCGTGGTCCATCTACGCCGATGGCGAGCCATGGGTGGTGCTGAATGGCGGTGCGATCGCCTATTATGCCGCGCGGATCTTTTTGACCAACGGTGATGTCCTGACGCGGGATGGGCCGATTGCCCCGCGCACGCTGGCGCTGGTGATCAGCCGGGAGCTGGATGGCGGGATGCACGAGGATCTCGACATCACCAATTATGGCGCGGGCGCGGTGCGCTTCAACCTCGAGATTTCGTTGCGCTGCGATTTCGCCGATCTTTTCGAAGTCAAGTCCGAAAAGATCGTGCGGCGCGGCAAGATCAGCACCGTCTGGAATGCGGATAGCCAGGCGCTGGTGAACGCGTATTGCAACGCCGACTTCATGCGGTCGCTCACGATAACGGCAATCGGCGCGCCGGCGCTTTACGCGAATGGCCGGCTGAGCTTCGAGGTCGAACTGAAATCGGGCGCAAGCTGGCATTGCTGCCTGCATTACGATCTGGGCGATGGAGGAAAGATTGTCCCCGCGCCTGCCGAGTGCGTCGCCCATGACGCGGAAAGCCGCCATGCCGCCATGCAACGCGACTGGCGCCAGAACGTGCTGAGCTTCACGTCATCCAATGAGGAGTACTACCGCTTCTTCAATCAGGCGATCGACGACATGTCCGCGTTGCGTCTGCCCAGCAGTAGTGGCGATCACATGGTTTTCCTGCCGGCCGCCGGGCTGCCCTGGTTCATGGCCCCGTTCGGCCGCGACAGCCTGATCGTCTCGTTGCAGAATATTATTGTCTATCCGGAATTTGCCCGCGGCACGATCGAGGTGCTCGGCGCGCTTCAGGCAACCGAGCGCGACGACTATCGCGACGCCGAGCCGGGCAAGATCATGCACGAGCTCCGACAGGGCGAACTCGCGCATTTCAAGCTCATTCCGCACACGCCCTATTATGGCACGGCGGACGCAACACCGCTGTGGCTGATCACGCTGCACGCGACCTGGCGCGCAACGGGTGATCACGACCTTTTCGAGACGCATCGCGAAACCGCCGAAGCGTGCCTGACATGGATTGATGAGTGGGGCGATCGGGACGGTGACGGCCTGCAGGAATACCAGACGCGATCGAGCGCGGGATACGAGAACATGGGTTGGAAGGACAGCGGCGAGGCGGTCATGTATCCCGATGGCAGCCTGGTGCAAGGACCCAAGGCGCTGTGCGAGTTGCAGGGCTACGTGTATATGGCCTGGCAATGCATGGCGGAGATGTTTGCTTCTGCCGGCGATGGCGCGCGCGCCAAACGCCTGACCGCAAAAGCGGATCGGCTGTTTGCGCAATTCAATGAATTGTTCTGGGATGAAGCGGGCGGCTTTTACGCCTTTGCTTTGGACGGGCAGAAAAGGCCGGTCCTGTCCGTGGCCTCCAATCCCGGGCACTGCCTGTGGACGGGGATCGTGCCGCCCGATCGTGCCGCACGGGTCGTGGCGCGCCTGATGGCGCCGGACATGTGGTCCGGCTGGGGCATTCGGACCCTGTCGGCCGAACATGCGGCATACAATCCGTACGCCTACCAGCTCGGCGCGGTGTGGCCGCATGACAATTCCATCATCGCTGCGGGCTTCAAGCGCTATGGTTTTCACGCCGAGGCGGCGCAGGTCGCGCGCGCCATCAGCGGCGCCGCACATTACTTCCAGGGCAGCCAGCTGCCGGAGCTCTATGCCGGCATCCAGATGGACGGCACCAACTTTCCTGTACAATATTTAGGCGCAAACGTGCCACAGGCCTGGGCGGCGGGATCGGCCTTCATGCTGCTTCAGGCCATGTTGGGCGTGGTGCCGGACGCACCCCGAAACAGCCTGTTCATCGATCCCGCGCTGCCGAAATGGCTACCCGATGTCACTCTGTCCAAACTGCGGGTCGGCAAAGCCGAGTTCGCGATTCGGTTCTGGCGTGAAGGAGAGGACACGAGGCACGAGGTACTGACGGGTGATGCCGCTCTGGTTGTTCGCCGGCCGTTCGGCGATGTCCTTGGTTCATGTGTTTGACGTCAGAACGCCAGGGCTCGTGGTGAACCGATCGGCCTTCAGAACGGTTTCATGCGAGTAGTCATATAGATGTGTCCAGCCGTTGTGCATCGCCGCATTGATGCACTCGGGCCGTGAGACCACATGTGTAAGCCAGGGTAGGTATGTCAGCCGGATGCCTGGACGCGCGGGGGCCATTCGGCCGCGGGCTTGCAAGGACGTAGTTGAATGAGAATTGCCCAGATCGCACCGCTCGCCGAGAGCTGCCCTCCCCGATTATATGGCGGGACCGAACGCATCGTCTCGTTCCTGACGGAGGAACTGGTGCGGCAGGGCCATGAGGTCACGCTGTTCGCCAGCGGTGATTCGCGTACCACGGCGCGGCTGATACCGGGCTGCGAGATGGCGTTGCGCCTCAATCCGGCCATTCGCGATCCGATGCCCTACTATATGATGATGCTCGACGAGGTGATCCGCAGGCAGGCGGAATTCGACGTGCTGCATTTTCATATGGATGTGCTGCAATTCCCGCTGATCCGGCCCTTGGCGCAGCGCACTATCACGACATTGCACGGGCGCCTGGATCTGCCCGATCTGGTGCCTTTCTATCGCGCATTTGCCGAAATTCCTGTCGTTTCCATTTCAGACCACCAGCGCACGCCGATGCCGCCGGTCAATTGGGCAGCCACCGTGCATCACGGCTTGCCGCCCGAGCTTCTGGCTTTTTCGCCCCAGCCGCGTCCCGCGCCGGACGGCGGCTATCTTGCGTTCCTGGGGCGCATATCGCCCGAAAAGCGGCCGGACCGCGTGCTGGAAATTGCGGCAGGATCGGGCATGC
Source organism: Acetobacteraceae bacterium (assembly GCA_965276755.1). GTDB lineage: Bacteria > Pseudomonadota > Alphaproteobacteria > Acetobacterales > Acetobacteraceae > CAJCIS01. Next base: position 3,704,999 of record OZ255625.1, on the reverse strand, counting down.
CGTGCAAGATCGCGGCGAAGGTCGATCGGGCCGACCAGGTCTATTGGGACGAGGTGATCGCACCGATGCTGGCGCGCCACGCCGAGGCCGACTATATCGGCGAGATCAATGATGCGCAGAAGGGCGAATTCCTGGGCAATGCCGCCGCACTCGTTTTTCCGATCGACTGGCCCGAGCCTTTCGGCCTGGTGATGATCGAGGCGATGGCCTGCGGCACGCCGGTGATTGCCTTTGACTGCGGCTCGGTGCCTGAGATCATCGAGGACGGCGTGTCCGGTTTCATCGTCAGCAGCATCGAGGAGGCGATTGCCGCCGTGCCGCGCGCGCGGGCGCTGGACCGCGCCGGCGTGCGCGCGGCCTTTGAAAACCGCTTTACTGTCGATCGCATGGCTAGCGACTACGTCTCCCTTTATCAGGCATTGCCTGGGATGCAGACGCGCAGCCATGCGCGCGGCCTGAGGGTTTCTTGAACTTATACCAATCAGCGTTGAAACTGACACATGATCCAGGCGAGAAAGGCTGGGGGAGATGTGGCTGACGTATACGTCAGCCACATCTCCCCCAGCCTTCTGCTGATTCGCACTACAGAATCCGAAGCACCTGCAGGAGTAGCAGACCATCGACCAGCCATCCGCCATCGTGCCAGAGGCACCGGTGCTGTATGCCGTGCCCTCCGGCGCGACGGTGGCCGAGCGGCGTCCCCGCACGCTCAAGCAGGGTGAAACCTTCGGCATTTTCGATCCGAGCGGCGACGCCCTGTCCGACGGCGGCAGCCCCGAGGGGCTCTATCACAACGATACGCGCCATTTGTCTCGCTTCATGCTGATGATCGAACAGCAGCGGCCAATCCTGCTGAGTTCGAGCATGAGCAACGACAATGGCACGCTCACCTGCGACCTGAGCAATCCCACTATCAATGACAGCGACGGGAAATTGCTGATCGAGCACGATGTCATCCACCTGCGGCGCTCGCGCTTTTTGTGGCAGGGCGTCTGCTACGAGCGGCTGGCGGTGGGCAATTACGATCGCGCAGAGCGGCGGGTGCGCCTGTCTGTACTATTCGCCACCGATTTCGACGATTTGTTCGAAGTGCGAGGCACCACCCGCGCCCGGCACGGGTGGACGCATCCGCCCGACATCGCGGCCGATCGCGTCACCCTGTCCTATACCGGGCTGGATGGTGTCCGCCGGCAGACGCGCTTTCGTTTTGGGCCCTCGCCGCACAGGCTGGAGGAGCATGGCGCGACATTCGAGATCACGCTCGCACCAGGTGGCACCGAAACCATCTATCTGGAGATCGCCTGTACGCCGACGATCGCGGAAAAGATCGATCACGCTTTGCCCCATCAGGCTTTTTTTGCTGCCTTAGCAGCCTCCCGCCGCGCGTTGCGGCGCACGGCGGCGCGCGCGGCCTCGATTGCCACCAACAACACGGCGTTCAACGAGGCGGTGCGCCGCGCAGTTGCCGATCTTGCCATGCTGACAACCGAGACGCCGCAAGGATCGTATCCGTATGCGGGCATTCCGTGGTTTTCGACCGTATTTGGGCGGGACGGGCTGATTACCGCGTTGCAGACGCTTTGGATTGATCCGGCGATCGCATTGGGCGTGCTGCGCCACCTGGCGGCGAACCAGGCGAGTGCCTATGACGATGCGGCAGACGCTCAGCCTGGCAAGATCCTGCATGAGGTTCGCTGCGGCGAAATGGCGATTTTGGGGGAAGTGCCCTTCCGTCATTATTACGGCAGCGTGGACAGCACGCCGCTTTTCGTCATGCTGGCGGGCGCCTATTTGCAGCGCACAGGCGATGTGGCGAGCGTGGCCGCACTGTGGCCCAATATCGAGCGCGCGCTGAGCTGGATCGATACCGATGGCGATGGCGACGGCGATGGCTTCGTCGAATACGGCCGGCGCACGGCGTTAGGCCTGGCCAATCAGGGCTGGAAGGACAGCCATGATTCGATCTTCCATGAAGATGGCGCGCTGGCCACGGGGCCGATCGCGCTGGTGGAAGTGCAGGCCTATGTCTATGGCGCGTGGAATGCGGCGGGCCAGATTGCGCGAGCGCTCGGCCAGCCGGCACGCGCGGCGACGCTGGAAGCGCGCGCACAGGCGTTGCGCGCACGCTTTGACGTGTGCTTCTTCGATGAGGCGCTGGGTACCTATGTGCTGGCGCTCGATGGTGCAAAAAGAGCGTGCCGCGTGCGCACGTCCAATGCGGGGCACGCACTGTTCACCGGCATTGCCTATCCGCAACGCGCAGGCGCCGTCGTTGCCAGCCTGATGGATGGCGCATCGTTCTCCGGCTGGGGCGTGCGCACGGTGGCCACCACCGAAGCGCGCTACAATCCTATGAGCTATCACAACGGATCGGTCTGGCCGCACGATAATGCGCTGATCGCCGCGGGCTTTGCACGCTATGGGTTCAGCGAGGAGGCGGGGCGGATTTTCGAGGGGCTGTTCGCCGCGTCCAGCGCGATCGACCTGCGGCGCCTGCCGGAACTCTTCTGCGGCTTTGCGCGCCAGCGCAGCCGGGGGCCGACCTTCTATCCCGTGGCGTGCTCGCCGCAGGCTTGGGCGGCGGTGGCGCCATTGTCGCTGATGCAATCTTGCCTTGGACTGGCCTTTGATCCAGCCGCGAATACCATCGCATTTGCGCACCCCGCGCTGCCGCCATTCCTGGATGAGGTGGTGCTGCGTCAGCTGAGCCTCGCCGGCGGCAGTGCGGATATTGTCGCCAGGCGGCAGCTTTCCGGCATAATGGTCGATGTGCTGCGGTGCAGCACGGGATTGACTATCGTCAACGGCGCGTAAAGCGACACGGCACGCGGTTGGTGGCTCTTCACTTCTTGCGAAAACGTGACTGCTGTTCCACTTGGCTGGGCGTAAAGTTCTTGCGCCGTGCCATATAATGGCTGCATCCGCTTCTCTGCGCCGAAACCGGACGAGGTCACCAGACCCCGCACCAGTTCTGGCTGAGCAAGCCGGCGGCTACAGCTAGGCGTGCATCATTGAACATCATCGAGCCCGCAGCGGACGATATTGGCTCCAGCCTCGCCCTGGCTGTCGTGGCATCCTCCAGCGCGCCCCTGCTTCTGCTGAATGGCGGATTGACCGTGCTGGCGGCGAGCGGTTCCTTTGCGCAAGCCTTCGGTCTGTCTCCCCTCGCCATTGGCGGCCGCAAGCTCGCTGACCTGGGGGGCGGCGAATGGCGGTCGCCCCAGCTTGCGACCTTGCTGGGCGCCACCGCCTCGGGTCACGCGCGGGTCGAGGCCTATGAGATGGATTTGCGGCGGCCGGGTGCCTTAGACCGCCGGTTGGTGGTGAATGCGCAGAAGCTCGATTATGGCGATGCAAGCCAGGTCAGGCTGCTTATGGCGGTGGCCGATGTCACCGATGCGCGCCTTGCCGAGAGGCTGAAGGACGATCTGGTGCGCGAGAAGGGCGTGCTGCTGCAGGAGTTGCAGCACCGCGTGGCCAATTCCCTGCAGATCATTGCCAGTGTGCTGCTGCAGAGTGCGCGGCGGGTGCAATCGGACGAGACGCGCACGCACCTTCATGCGGCGCATCATCGGGTGATGTCGGTAGCTGCTGTGCAGAAGCAGCTTGCGATCGCCAGTAGTGACGACGTCGCGCTGAAATCCTACTTTGAAAAATTATGCGCCAGTCTTGGCGATTCCATGATCCGTGACCCGACGCAGCTCAGTCTGCGGGTGGTGGCTGACGACAGCCTGAGCCGCGCCGACGTTTCCGTTAGCTTGGGCCTGATCGTGACTGAATTGGTGATCAATGCGCTCAAGCATGCCTTTCCCGGCGATTGCCGGGGCAGGATCACGGTGGACTACCATGCCGATGGACCCTCCTGGGCTCTGACGGTCAGCGACAACGGGGTGGGCATGCCCCCGGCCTCGCCGGATGCGCGCGCGGGGCTGGGCACAAGCATCGTCACCGCGCTGGCCAAGCAGTTGCGCGCGCGCATCGAGATGGCAGACAACCATCCCGGCACGGTCGTACGTATCGTGCATACCGAGGGGCAAGCGCCGGCGACCGTGGACGCGATCTAGCCAAGGCATTACTCAGAGGGATTGCCAAAGCTTCGCTTCCTAAAAGATGACGGGGGGTCTGGGGGGGACGGCACGTCCCACCCAGCGTTTTTCCTTGTCCTAGCGACGTGCCTGCGTCTTCTCGTCGCAGCCACCGCGCCTCTGTCCCCCGACGAGGCCTATTACCGCGTCTGGTCGCACGCGCTGGCCTTCGGCTACCTGGACCATCCACCGATGGTGGCGCTGTGGATACGCGCCGGCACGGCCTTGGCCGGCGACACGGCTCTGGGCGTGCGCCTGCTCGGGCCGCTGGCGGCGGCGGCCGGCACGATGCTGCTGGTGCAGGCGGGCATCGACCTGGCACGTGCGGGCGGGGCCCTGCCCGTGGACGCGCGACGGGTGGGCTTGTGGGCAGGCTGGCTGCTGAACGGCACCCTCGCGGTGAATGCGGGTGCCGTCATCATGACGCCCGATACGCCGCTGCTGCTGTTCTGGACGGCGTGCGTCGCGGCTGTGGCGCGCCTCGTGCGGTCCGGCGAGGCGCGATGGTGGTGGGCGGCGGGTGCGGCCGCGGGGCTGGCGCTGGACAGCAAGTACACCGCGGCGTTGCTGGGGCCGTGTCTGCTGGCCTGGATGGTGGTGGTGCCTGGGGCGCGGCGGTGGCTGGCGTGCTGGCACGTTTATGGCGCGGGCATTTTGGCGCTGGGTTTGTTCGCGCCGGTGCTGGCGTGGAACGCTTCGCATGGCTGGGCCAGTTTCGTGCGCCAGGGCGGACGTGGCGGGGTTTTCCATGTTGTGGAAGCGCCACGCTATCTGACTGAGCTGGTGGCCGGACAGATCGGCTTGGCGAGCCCGCTGCTGTTCGCGCTGTTCTGCCTCGGCGTGGCGCGATGCGCGCGCGGCGGCGGATGGCGGATGCCCGGGCGCGGCCTGGTTTTGGCGGTGACCATCCTGCCCGCGCTCGTCTTTGTGCAACACGCGCTGGGCGACCGTGTGCAAGGCAATTGGCCCGGCGTGCTCTATCCGGGCCTGGCGCTGGGTGCGGCAATGGCCGCCGTGAAGCTGCGCCGCGCTGGCGTGGCGCTGGGGCTGGCGATCGCGGGCCTGCTGTATGTGCAGGCCGTCGCGGCGCCCTTTCGGCTGCCGAGGTGGGCTGACCCGACACTGATCCGGCTTGGCGGGTGGGGGACGCTGGCCGAGCAGGTGTCGCGCGAGGAGCTGGCGGCCGGGGCCGGGTATGTCGTGGCCGATGAGTATGGGTTGGCATCGGCTTTGACCTTCAGGCTCGGCACGCCCGTTCTGGGGGCGGAGACGCGTTGGGGCTTGTTTGCGCTGCCTCGAGCCGCCGGCGCCGGCACGGGGCTGCTGGTGCGCAGCGATCGGCGGGCCGGTGTACCGGACCCGGCGATCTGGCCGCGCGTGGAGCTGCTGGGCAGCGTGGCGCGCGAACGCGGCGGGATTGTTGCCGAGACTTACCGCCTCTATCGCGTGGGGCCGCCGCGTGGCGTGGCTCTGGTGCGGTTGCCTGGGAAGGGCGGCGGTTAGCTGGACCTTAAGCAGGCGATGTCATGTTGGGGCCGCACAGAACGTGGCGGGCATCGGGCATGGCCAAGAAGGGCGGCAAGGGTGGCGTGACCATCATCAAGCGTGAGGAGATCATCGCCGGCGGCCACCATGGCGGCGCGTGGAAGGTGGCCTACGCCGATTTCGTGACGGCGATGATGGCCTTCTTCCTGCTGATGTGGCTGCTGAATGCCACGACGGAAGCGCAGAAGCGCGGGCTGGCCGATTACTTCACACCGACGATCACCAACAACAAGGGCACGTCCGGCTCGGGGCGTCCGCTCGGGGGCAAGTCACCCTTCGATGACGGGCCGGCGATATCGGACAAGGGCAGCCTGGTGACGATGAACCAGGCGGCGCCCCCCACCGATGTGGAGGATGACGGCAGCGACACGATCGTGACGAAAACGGCGCATAGCGACGCGACCGATCCGCAGGGCGAGGATGCGGGTGGGCGCCGGGGCAAGACGGGCCATCAGGACGGTGGTGCGGGAGCGGCGGCGCGCGCAGCCGAGCGTGCTGCGTTCCAGGCGGCGGCGCAGGCGATGCAGGGCGCGGTTGCGGCAGACCCGGGCCTGGCGCTGTTGGGCCATCAATTCTCGGTCGATCTGACGACGCAGGGCCTGCTGATCCAGATCCGGGACGAGGATCGGCGGCCGATGTTTGCCTCCGGCTCGTCGGAGCCGAACGCGCAGGCGCTGGCGCTCCTCCGCCGGCTGGCGCCGGTGTTGGCGAAGATGCCCGAGCCTGTGTCGATCGCTGGCTACACGGACGCCGCGCCCTATTCGGGCACGGGGCGCAGCAACTGGGACCTGTCCACCGAGCGGGCCAATGCGACCCGGCGTGTGCTGTGCGAGCAAGAGGTGGCGGATGGGCGCATTCGCGATGTCACCGGCCATGCCGATCGGGACCTGTTGCTGCCGGCCGAGCCGCTGAATGCGGCCAATAGGCGCATCGCCATTCTGCTGCTGCGCACCGCGCCGCGGCACTGAGAGTGCGCTTACCCGGTCGCGCACGATGCTGACGCTTGGTGGATTGGGGTTTCTGCTGGCCTGCGTGTTCGGCAGTTTCATTGCGACAGGCGGCGCGATCGGGCCGCTGATGGGGGCCATGCCGTTCGAGCTGCTGACGATACTTGGTGCGGCGATGGGCACCTTCGTCATGGCTAATTCCATGCACGATTTGAAGCACACGCTGAGCAGCGTCGGGCTGATCCTGAAGGGCGAAAAATACCACAAGGCGGAATACCTCGATCTGCTGTCGCTGCTGTATTTCTTTACGCGCCTGGCGAGCCAACGCGGGGCGATGGCGCTGGAGCCGCATATCGAGCGGCCGGAGGAGAGTTCAGCGTTCAAGCATTTCGCCAAGATCATGGGCAACGCGCACACCGTGTCGCTGATTTGCGACTATCTGCGCATGATGGGCATGAATGCCGACGATCCGCACCAGATCGAGGATGTTATGGCGCGCGAGTTGAAAAAGACGCTCGCCGAGGAAATGCACCCGAGCCATGCCATTCAGACGATGGCGGACGCGCTGCCCGCGCTGGGGATCGTGGCCGCGGTGCTGGGCGTGATCAAGACGATGGGCCATATCAACGAGCCGCCGGCGGTGCTCGGCGAGATGATCGGCGGGGCGCTGGTGGGCACGTTTTTGGGCGTGCTGCTGGCTTATGGGATGGCGGCACCTGTGGCTGCGCGCATCAAGGGGATTGTGGAGGCGGACGCCAAGTATAACGAAGTGATCCGGGCGATATTGGTGGCGCATCTGCATGGCAATGCGCCCCAGGTTAGCGTGGAGACGGGGCGCAAGATGGTGCCAAACGAGCATATGCCGAGCTTTGCCGAGCTGGAGGCGTCGTTGCAGGCGTTGCAGATCGCGGCTTAGGGGAAGGTTGCGGGCAAACAGGCAAAAAAAGATTGGGGGAGATGTGCCATCCCCCCCAAAACCCCCCGTCTTCATTTAAGGCGAGTCCTCATAAATGACGGGGGGTCTGGGGGAATGGCACATTCCCTCCAGTTCTTGCCTTAATCCGAAATAGCCGGCGTCAGCACGACCTTTCGCTGCGGCACAATCAAATCCATGACACCTATAATCGCCGGCAGCACGATAATAGCGCCGAGCATGTTCATCAGGAACATGAAGGTCAGCAGCATGCCCATATCCGCCTGGAATTGCAGCGGCGAGAACGCCCAGGTGGCGACACCGATCGACAGCGACAGGCCGGTGAAGATCACGGCCGAGCCGGTCTCGCGCAGGGTTTGCACGTAGGCGGCGTCCAGCGTGTAGCCTTGGCGCATGTAGTGGCTGAGGCGGGAGAATTTGTAGATGCCGTAATCGACGCCGATGCCTACGCCGAGCGCGGTCACGGGTAGTGTGGCCAGTTTGAGGCCGATGCCCATGCCGCTCATCAGTGCGTTCGCGAGGATGGAGACCGCAGTCAGTGGCAGCACGATGCAGATGGCTGCGCGTACGGAGCGGAAAACGACCAGGCAGATGACGATGATCATGGAATAGACCATCGCCAGCATGGGAAGCTGGGCGGCTTGCACGACCTCGTTGGTGGCGCCGATGACGCCGGCGGTGCCGGCAGCGAGTTGCAGATCGATCTTGGCCGGCGATGGCGTCAGTTTGAAGGCCTCGACGGTGTGGAGCACGCGCTCGATCGTTTCGGCCTTGTGGTCTGTCAGGAAGATGATGAGCGGCATGATGCTGCAATCATCATTGTCCAGGCCTGTCGAGACTTCGAAGATCGAGCTGTCACGGCCGAGCACGCGCTGATCGTGTGGCAGGTAATTGAATTTGGGATTGCCTTCGTTGAACAGCACGTTGGCGCGGCTGCGCATCAGATGCGGCATGAAGAAGGTGCTGCGCACGCCGGGCACGCCTTGCAGGCGCGCATCCAGCGCATCGACGCGCTTGACGATATCGTAATTCAGGCAGGCGTTGGCCGGGCCGCTGGCGATAACCTGCAGGATGTCGGTGCTGACGGTGTAATTGTTCTGAAAGAAGGCGGCATCCACATTGTAGCGGCTTTGCGGGCGCAATTCGGCAACACCGATATGCGTGTCGCCGACGACGGGCTGGCCGAGCAGGAAGGCGGCACCTGCCGTAACGCCGAGCGTGAGCGCCACGATAGCAACCGCGTATTTCGGCGCGATCAGGATGGCGAGTGCGCGCCACATCGGCTCGAAACGATTGGCGCCACGCTTGGCGTTCTCCACATTGACGCTGGATATGCGCGCGTAGCTGGCCAGTACAGGCAGGACCGAAAGGTTGGTGACCATCAGCGAAGCGATGCCGATGGCTGCGGTCAACGCCAATTCGCGGATGACGGGCACGGGGATGGTGGTGACCGTAATGAAGGTCAGCACGGCGAGCACGAGTGCCACGGTGCCGGGTTCGAGCAGGCGGTGGAAGCTTGTCTCGGCCGCCTCGCGCGGGGACATCCCTTCGCCCACCAGGCGCACGTTGGACAGCGCGATCTGCACACCGTGGGAGACGCCGATGGCCAGGATCAGGAACGGGATCAGCACGCTGATAGGATCGATGCCGTAACCGAGGATGGTGATGATGCCGAGCTGCCAGACGACGGCGATCACCGAGCAGGCGAGTGTCGCAATCGTCAGGTATGCCGATCGCGACACAAGATAAAGAAGGAATGCGGCAACCGCGAGCGAGATGCCGAAGAAGAGCACGATGGCCTGCGCGCCGTGCTCGATATCGCCGATGGCCTGCGCGAAGCCCAGGATGTGCACCGACGTATCGGGTGTGTCGAACTGGGCGCGCAATTTGGCGTCGAGCTGGGACGCGAACTTGCCGTAATCGAGATGCACGCCGGTGTGGGGATCGTAGTCGTTCAATTTTGCGCTGACGACGGCGCTGTGGAAATTGTCGGCGACCAATTGGCCGACGATGCCCGCCTTGTAGGCATTGGCTTTTACCATGGCAAAGCCGTTGGCGTCCGGCTTGAAGGTGGCCGGGATCACCGTGCCGCCGGAAAAGCCGCCTTCGACCACCTCGGCGTAAGTCGTATTCGGTGTGTAGAGGCTGGAAACGTGGGTGCGATCCACACCCGGCAGGAAGAAGACTTCATCCGTCAGGCGCTTGAGGGCATCGAAGAATTTTGGCGTGAAGATGTCGCCGTTCTTGGCTTGCAGTGCGACGAGCAGGACGTTGCCGCCGCCGAATTTCTCCTGCGTGCGTTTATAGACTTCGATGTAGGGGTTGTTGCTGGGCAGCAGCTTGTCGAACCCCGCATCGGGGCGGACGCGCACGGTAAAGGTGCCGAGTGCGACGGTAATCAGCGCAAAGAGAATGAGGACGGCACGCCTGTGGCCGAAGAGCAGGCGCTGCATGAAATTGATCATTGGCTCAGTCCTGCCTCGGCCGCCGCACTCGGATCGACGCGTTGCACGCCATCATCGCCGGCGACGATCAGCTTGCCGCCGCTGGCCTCCAGAACGGCCGAGAGCGTGTCGGGATTAGGGCGCGGCAACTCGCGCATTTTATTGGTGGCGGGATCGAAGATGTCGAGCAGCCCGTTGCTGCCTACGAGTGCGATCGTGCCGTTGGCCAGATTGGCCGCGCCGAAGAAGGAGCGCTGCGTGCCGCTATCCAGCTTGGTCCAGCCATGCCCGCCCGGTTGCGCGCGAAAGGCGGTGCCGCGCAGGCCAAAGCTGTAGAAGCTGCCGTCGGTGCCGAGCGCGCAGCCGAACTGGCTGCCGTCGTAGGGCAGTTTCATCGGCGTCCAATCGCTGCCGGTGCGCAGGAAGGCGTGGCCGCCCTCGCCGGTGACGAGCACGTCATTGCCGCGGGCGATGGCGCAGTTGAGGTGGTAATCATCCTCGGTGTTGGGGATCTTGCCCTCGGTCCAGTGGGTGCCGTCCTGGGTTTCCAGAGTGACATTGTAGGCGCCGCTGGCGAAGAGATGGCCGGGGGCGAGGCTGATGACGGTGAAGAGCGTCTGGTCAGCGTCCTTCTTGATGTACTGGCCCGTCCAGGTCTGGCCTGCGTCGGTGGTGTGAAGGATGGTTTCGTCCTGGCCGACCGCCCAGCCTTCGGTGGGGGTGACGAAGGCAACGCTGGTCAGCAGCGCGTCGGTGGGCGATTTGGTCAGGCGCCAGGTGGTGCCGTCGTCGTCCGAGAGCAGGATATGGCCGTTGTTGCCGACGGCGACGATGCGCTTGCCGGCGCGGGCGAGGCCCAGCACCAGGCCGTGGGTGGCGCGCCAGATGGGGGTGTCTGTGTCTGGCGCGGCGGCGGTGGCCGCGAGGAGTGTCAGCAGCAGGGCGCGCTTGGAGGGCATTCGGACGGCGGACTCCCTAAAAAGGCCAGGGGCTCTGCCCCTGGACCCCGCTGGGGACTTGTCCCCAGACCCCATTTTTTTGGCATGTACCACAGATGGGGGTCTGGGGCCTCAGGCCCCAGCGGGGTCCAGGGGCAGAGCCCTTGGCCTTGCTTTTAGAACTCGTAGCTCAACGTAGCCGAGACAAAGTCCCGGTCAATCAGCCCGTAGAACTTTCCGCCGTCGAAGATGGGAAAGTGATTGGTGTACTGCACGCCCAGGCTCCAGGCCTGCAGGTAGGAGAAGGCCACGCCCACGCTGGCCGCCGCGGTGTTGGCTTGAAAGACGTTGACGCCGAGCGGGCTGGTGCCGACGAAATCGTGCTGGAACGAGAGGGTGGGCTTCATGCCGATGCCGTAAGGCAGCACGTTAGGCATGTCGATGATGGCAATCAGCGTGTAGGCACCGGAGAATTGCGTTGCCAAACCCTTGGTGGAAAGGACGCCCGTGCCAAACTGGCCAGGCACGGGTTTCGTGTCCACCGTGGCGGCCTGCGTGAAAGCAGAATTGGTGTCTGTGCTGTAACTGGCGTTGTAGAGGCCGGCAAGGTGGCCAAAATTATGTACGTAATCGAAGCCGATTTCGCCCACCAGCGCGATATTGTTGATGCTGAGCGACGGGATCGGATCGAGCAGCTTGGTCGCGGTGGTCTGCCACTGCGTCACGTCACGGCGCACCCAGCCCTGCTCCTCGGAATTGAACCCGGGCACTCCGCCGCTCGCCTGGATGACTGGGTCGTTTCGTGCAGCGGTGCAGGACGGACCCACCGCGGCGGAGAAGAGCGGGCTGCCGGCAAGGTAGCACACGGCGGGCGCATTGACGCCTAGGGCAAGATCGGAGCCAGCGAGCTGCACGGGCTGGTCGAAGCGATGGGAGACTTCGCCCTGAATGGCAATGCCGTCAGGGCCGGTGAAGTTCCAACTGAAGCCGACGAGCTTAATGTTCTTGGGGTAGTCGGCGAAATAGGAATCGGTCGTGGAATATGTTTTTGAGCTATATATAACGGGGTGATGCAGCAGGTCGAACAACTGAGTTAATGTATTGACCGACAGCACGCTCAGCGGGCCTGGAAGCGCGCCAATATGTGAACTGCCGGTCTGGAAAGACACGAAAGGTGTGCGGCTGTCGTAATTTTCGAAATAGAGGCCGAGCTCAAGATCGTCCAGCGACGGGAAGTTCTTGCGCAACGCAACGCCCCCTTCGCCGATTCCTGTCGGATGGCGATCTGTGCTGCGGCCGATCGCGCCACCGAAGGGATTGGCGTCGGGGAGGAGGTTGACGAGGTGCTCGCTGTTTACGGAGTCGGGATAAAAGGAGAAATAGTTGTTGTACGTTCCGCCGTCAGCCACACCGTCATTGTTGCCGAAAAAGCTGCCATTCGGTTCAATGCGGGTGCGCGTCCAATAGGGCTGCCAGAAGGCCTCAATCGTCGTGTCCGGCGCAATCGACGTTTTTAGATCCACGACCGGAATGGGCAGGAAAGCGGTACGCAATTCAGCACCAGGTGTGCGCAATGCGGTGACATCGAGCGGCGTGATCGAGTTGATGCCGAACTGGATGAAGGTGCTCTCACCCCAGTTCAGCGCCTGGTTGCCGATGCGCACGTCGATCGGGTGTCCGAAGATCGACGGCGAGGAGAAGAAATACGCATCCAGCAGGCGGAAATCGGTGCCGATGTCGCGCACGGTGGCGCGATCCAGCGGGAAGCGGAAGTTGTTGACATCGTTGTCATAGATGGGGTCGTAGAAGCCGGTGGCGCGCACGAAGATGCCGGTGTCGCCGTTCTTGACCTGCAATTCAGTGGTGATGCGCTGCGTCGCTTCGACCAGATCACCCGATTTGAAATTAAGGTCGCCGTTGTCCGAATTTGCAGTGGGGAACCGGCCGCCATTCTGATAGCCGACAAAAGCGTAGTCGATCGGCGAGGTTCGCACGCCGACACTGGAGGACAGCGTGGTGTCCAGGCTGATCTGATAATCGCCGATCGTGTAATCGACCGCTCGCGCGGTGCCTGACGCGATTAGGATGGTTGCCAGTGCGGCCCCAGCCAGAAGCCCGCCACGCCGCCGCGCGCGCCCACCCCTCATCGATGTGTTCACGGTCCCCGATTCCTCCCCAAGTCCGGCGTCTGTGGCCAGGATTCTGTTTCGCCGACTCGGCCGTCGCATACGCGGCCAAAGGTCGTGCGCCGTGCGGACGTTAGGGTGGGCACACTAAATGCGTCAAGCGATTGGCGGCCCATTCAGGGGCGTTGTGCCACGGTGGCGTGCCCCTGCGGCAACAGTTCGGGCGCGTGGACGCGGACGCGTTTCTTCTATTAACGCTGTTCAGTTTTAGCGAGCGGCATCAAGGGCAAGATTGGCGGCGAGCACGTCCACCCGCTCCTGGCCGATGAAGCCCAGCAGCGGCTCGTGTGTCGCGCCGGCCACGATTGCGGTTACGGCCTGCCGGCTTGTGTGTCGCGCGGCGGCCACGCGGGCGATCTGGGCCGCGGCGTTCTCCGGCGAGATGTCGGGGTCCAGCCCAGAGGCCGAGGTGGTCACGGCATCGGCGGGAATGTTGGTGCCGCCGCGTTCATGCGCGGCGGCGGCAACGCGATCCGACAGCGCTTTGGACGTGGCACTCAGATTGGACGCACCCGATTCGCTGGCGTCGTAGGGTGTGGCGACCTGTTTGGTGCTGTCCTTGGGATCGGTGCCCATCAGCGCGGACGGGCGCCCGTGAAAATACTGGGCCGAGGTGAAATTCTGGCCGATCATCGCCGAGCCCACAACCTGGTTGTTGCGGACGATCAGGCTGCCACCAGCCTGGAACGGAAAGACGGCATGACCGATGCCGACGAAAGCGAGCGGAAAGATCACGCCTGTAAGGAGCGTGAACAGGGCGATCATGCTGACCGCGGGACGGATATGGGAGAGCATGGTGCGATCCGAATTCAGGAAAAGAGGTGAAGGGCGGAGAGGATCAGGTCGATGGCCTTGATGCCGACGAAGGGTGCGATGATGCCGCCCACGCCGTAGATCAGCAAATTGCGCCGCAGCAACGCAGCCGCACCGACCGCACGAAATTTCACGCCGCGCAACGCAAGCGGCACGAGGGCGACAATGATCAGCGCATTGAAGATGACTGCCGACATGATCGCCGATTGCGGGCTGTGCAGGCGCATGATGTTGAGCGCGCCGAGCTCGGGATAGGTGGCGACGAAGATCGCCGGCAGGATGGCGAAATATTTGCTGATGTCGTTGGCAATCGAGAACGTGGTCAGCGATCCGCGGGTGATCAGGAGCTGTTTGCCGATTTCGACAATCTCGATCAGTTTCGTGGGATCGCTGTCCAGATCGACCATGTTGCCGGCCTCGCGCGCCGCCTGCGTGCCGGTCTGCATGGCGACACCCACGTCGGCCTGCGCGAGTGCGGGCGCATCGTTGGTGCCATCGCCGCACATGGCAACCAGGCGGCCTTCGGCCTGGGTCCGGCGGATGTAGTCGAGCTTGTCCTGCGGCGTGGCCTCGGCGATGAAATCATCCACGCCGGCTTCGGTGGCGATGGCAGCCGCGGTCACGCGGTTGTCGCCGGTGACCATGATCGTGCGAATTCCCATGCGGCGCAGTTCGACGAAGCGCTCGCGAATGCCCGGCTTGACGATGTCCTTGAGTTCGATCACGCCCAGCAGGCGGCCATCCGCGGTGACAGCGAGCGGCGTGCTGCCGGCGCGTGCGACGCGTTCGACGGCTTGGGTGAATGGCGCAGGCGGCGGCGATGCCAGCGATTTGACGATGTTGTCCACAGCACCTTTGCGCCATTGATGTCCGTCGTGATCCAGCCCGGAGACGCGCGTGTTGGCGGTAAAGGGAATGACCGTGGCGGCCTCTTCGCGCTCGGCGGAAATGCCGTGGCGGTCGCGAACGTAGGTGATGATGGAGCGGCCTTCGGGTGTTTCATCACCCAGGCTGGCGCGCATGGCGGCGTCAGCGAGGTCGCGTTCGTCGATGCCGGGAACGGGCGTCAGGCCCGCGGCCATGCGGTTGCCGAACGTAATCGTGCCGGTCTTATCGAGCAGGAGTGCGTCCACGTCACCGGCCGCTTCCACCGCGCGCCCGCTGGTGGCCACGACATTGAAGCGTATCAGGCGGTCCATGCCGGCAATGCCGATGGCGCTGAGCAGACCGCCGATCGTGGTCGGGATCAGCGTGACAAGCAGGGCCGCGAGCACGGGAATGCCGAGCGGCGTCGCTGAATATTGTGCAAAACCGACCAGCGTGACGACGGCGATCAAGAAGATGATCGTCAGCCCGGCCAGCAGGATGTCGAGCGCGATTTCATTGGGTGTCTTGCGGCGCTCGGCACCCTCAACGAGCTTGATCATGCGATCGATAAAGGTGTTGCCGGGATCTGCGGTAATGCGGATGACGAGCCAGTCCGAGACGACCATGGTGCCGCCGGTGACCGCCGAGCGATCCCCGCCTGCCTCGCGGATGACGGGGGCGGATTCCCCCGTGATGGCAGATTCGTTGACGCTGGCCACACCTTCGACGATTTCGCCATCGGACGGGATCAGGTCGTTGGTTTCGACCAGCACCAGGCTTCCGGCGCGCAAATCCGAGGCGGGAGTGGGCTTGTAGAGCGCGCGGTCACGCGGATTGACCAACAGCTTCGCGGTGAGGTCCGTGCGGGTGCGGCGCAGGCTTTCGGCGCGCGCGCGGCCGCGGCCTTCGGCGACCGCCTCTGCGAAGGTGGCGAAAAGGACGGTGAGCCAGAGCCACAGGGCGATGGCGATCGGGAAGAGGGCAGGTGTGTGGTTGGCGAGCGCTTCGATGCCGATGAAGGTGACGAGACATGCCACGATTTCGGTGACGAAGATTACGGGGTTGCGCATCAGCGCGACGGGATTGAGTTTGGCGAAGCTGTCTCCGGCAGCTCGGGTCAGGATGGTGCGGTCGAAGAGGGCAATTGTGTCGGCGGGCATGGAGACACCTAAGGAAGGAAGCAGTTCTTTTTTGAAAAAAAGAACCAAAAAACTTTTGCTAGTTAGAACGAGATGTCCGGACAACGCGTGCGCAAAGTGACAGAAGTTTTTTGCTTCTTTTTTTCAAAAAAGAAGGCCTTAATACGTCTTGCCGGCGAGCATTTCGAAATGCTCCGCCAAAGGCCCCAGCGCATCCGCAGGCATAAACTGCAACCCACCCAAAATAATGATCACCCCCACCAGCAGCCCAATAAACAGCGGCCCCGTCGTCGGAAACGTGCCGGCGCTAGCTGGCAGCTTCGGCTTTGCGGCGAGCGAGCCGGCGATCGCCAGCACCGGGATCATGAAGGCGAAGCGGCCGAGCGCCATGGCGGCGCCCAGGCCGTAATCGAGCAGGCGCGTATCCGCGGTCAGGCCCGCCATGGCGCTGCCGTTATTCTCGGTGGCCGACGTCCAGGCGTAAAGCATTTCCGACAGCCCGTGCGGGCCGGCATTGGAGAGCGAGGACAGACCTACGGGAAGCACGAGGCACAGGCCGGCGCCGCCCAGAATGCCGAACGTCAGGATCAGCACAGCCAGCATGGCGAGCTTGATTTCCTTCGCCTGCACTTTCTTGCCGAGATATTCGGGCGTGCGGCCGACCATCAGACCCGCGACGAAAACCGAGAGCAGCGCGAAAACCACGACCGTGTAGAGGCCGGAGCCGACGCCGCCAGGTGTCACCTCGCCGAGCTGCATCAAAAACAGTGGGATCAGACCGCCAAGCGGCATGTAGCTGTCGGTAAAGCTGTTGACAGCGCCTGTGGATGTGCCCGTGGCGCTGACGTTGAAGACGGCGCTGAGTGCGGGGCCGAAGCGGACTTCCTTGCCCTCCATGTTACCCATCGACGCGCTGATGCCGGCATGGGTCAGCAGCGGATTGCCCCCGGCCTCGGCCGCGTAGGTGCCGCAGACCGCCAGGCTCAGAAGGATGGCCATGGCGGCGAAAAGCGCACGGCCCTGGGCGCGGTCGCCCACCATGTGGCCGAGCATGATGGCCAGGCCGAAGGGGATTACCAGCAGCAGCCAGTTCTCCAGAATGTTTGTCAGGGCCGAAGGGTTTTCAAAGGGGTGCGCGGAATTGGCGTTGAAGAAGCCGCCGCCGTTGGTGCCGAATTCCTTGATCGCTTCCTGCCAGGCGACGGGGCCGACAGCGATGGTCTGCGCCCCGGCATCCAGCGTGTGCGCGGTGGGGAAGGCAGACAGCGTTTCCGGCACGCCGGCCGCAAGCAGCAAAAGGGCGGCGACAATGCAGACGGGCATCAGAAGATAGAGCGTGCAGCGCGTCATATCGACCCAGAAATTGCCCAGCGTCTGCAAGCCGCCCGCGGTAAAGGCGCGCACCACTGCGACGGCGGCGGCAATGCCGGTGGCCGCGGAGAGAAAATTGTGCACGGTCAGGCCGATCATCTGCGCGCCGTACGAAATCTGCGACTCAGGAGAGTAGGCCTGCCAGTTCGTGTTCGTGACGAAGCTGATGGCGGTATTGAAGGCCAGGCGCGGCGGCATGGCGGCGATGGATTGCGGATTGAACGGCAGCACGTTCTGCAGCCGCAGGATAGCATACAGAAGAAGGAAATGCAGTGCATTAATGACAATCAGCGCGCCGGCGTAGGATCGCCAGCCCATGCCCTTTTGCGCGTCAACGCCGCAGATGGCGTAGGTTGCGCGCTCGACTGGGCCCAAAACCGGGCTAAGCCAGGTTTGGCCGCCGGTGAACAGCACGGCCATGTATTTGCCGAGCGGGAATGCTGCGGCAAAGACAAGGCCCAGGGTCAGGGCGATCTGCGCCCAGCCGACGGTGGTCATGAAGCGCGCAGCCTTTCAAAAGTCTTCGGGACGAACCAGCGCCCAGACGAGATAGATGAGCAGCAGTCCCGAGACCGCGGCGCCGGCGGCCAGGTCGATCATGTCAGATGCGCTCACACAGTTCGGCGTAGGCCGCCATGATCAGGATCAGGCCGGTGCCGAGGCAGGCCGCGATGATATCGTCCATGATGCGTGACGCCTCCATGCGCCGTGAGCCCGCAAATAGTACGGGGCGGCATAAAGGGGCCATGTGGATAGTGGCAGGCTGCGCTTGCTTGGAGCGGGCGGAGGGAATCGAACCCTCCTAGCCAGCTTGGAAGGCTGGAGCATTACCACTATGCTACGCCCGCGGCACCGCTCACCCTACCGCGCGGGGTGGGCAACGGCAAGCAAGGCGGGGGCGCATGCAGACACACGGGGATGTGGTGATCGTGGCCTATCGGCCAAAGCCTGGCCAGGAGGCGGCGCTGGCCGGCTTGGTCGCCGAGCACGTTCCGTTGCTGCGCAGTTGGGGCCTGGCCACCGAGCGGCCGCATCTGGTCATGCGTGCGGCGGACGGGACGCTGATCGAGGCCTTCGAGTGGCGCGCGGGTGCGGTGGCCGCGGCACACAAGGATGCACGCGTGCAGGGCATGTGGGAGCGGTTCGGCGCGGCGTGCGACTACGTCCCGCTGAGAGATCTGGCGGAGGCGGCGGACATGTTCGCCACCTTTGCGCCGGTGGAGAGCGATTCGATGGTACAGATGGCGAGCCCAATCACCGGCGCATGACTTTTTTATTGCAACGCACAACGCGTTCGCAGGAGGATTGATGGCCGGCCGGAAGGTTGGCGTTCACCATTCCTGGGGCAGACTGGCCTTATGCTCGATTCGCTGACACGCCCAAGTCCGCCGGTCCTGTTCGAACGCACCCAGGCGGTGCTGGCCTGGATTGCCGCAACCCTGGATCAGCCGGTGATCACGTACTGGAACAGTGCGTCAGGCGGCATCCATACAAGTGACGTGGTGGCGCTGTATGGCGTGCTGCGCGCGATGGGTCCGCAGGATCGCGCGGCACTGTTCATCAAATCCGATGGCGGCTCGGGCGAGGCGTCCTTGCGCATGGTCAATCTGCTGCGCGAGTATATCGCCGATCTGACCGTGCTGGTGCCGCTGGAATGTGCTTCCGCCGCGACCATGCTGGCGCTGGGTGCGGACCGGATATTGATGGGGCCGCTGGCGCAGCTCTCCGCGGTCGATACGTCGCTGACGCACGACCTCTCGCCGATCGATCGCGACAATGACCGCGTGCGCGTCAGCCAGGACGAATTGCAGCGCGTGGTGCGGCTATGGCGCGAGCAGAGCGGCGGCGATGCAACCAATCGCTACGAGAAATTGTTCGACCACGTCCATCCGCTGGTGATCGGCGCCGTCGATCGGGCAAGCGCGCTGTCCACGCGCATCTGCGCGGATATATTGAGCTTTCATTTAACCGATCAGGCCAAGGTGACCCAGATCAGCAACACGCTGAATTCTGCCTATCCGAGCCACTCCTATCCGATCACGCTGCGCGAGGCGCAGAGGATCGGGCTGGAGGCGGCGCGGCTGCCCGAGATGGCAAACGCGCGGCTGCTGGAACTGAACGAGCTCTATTCGGAAATGGGCCAGCGCGCGGCGACCGATTATGACGAGCGCAACAGCCATGATAACAGCATCACCAATATCATCGAGGGCCCCGGCCTGCAGATCTTCTACCAGCGGGACAAGAGCTGGCATTATCGCGCGGAGGAGCGGCGTTGGGTGCCGCTGAACGATCGCAGCGGGTGGAAGAAGGCGGAGATGGGAGATGACGGGGTGGGGGTCTCGATCTTCCACGTGCGGTGATCCGCCCAGCGTGCCTTACCGATATTGCGCGTTTGCAGGAAATCCGCTGACGGCACCTGACACGCGTGCCGACGCCTTCTATGATGCCGCAGGGTGGCTGCGCACCCGATTACGCCAGGGTCAGGTGCGGTGTGAGAGGCAGTTGGAATAAGGGACCTTGCTCTCAGTTCGTCACCTGGAACGTCGTTGTGCCCAAAGTTTTCTGAATATCCTCGGGCGCCGTCTCCTCGGCGCAATTATTTGCAACATCACAAACCGACAGACTGGCAATGGTGTAGGTTCCAGTTGGCGCTGTAGGTTGAAACATCATCGATGCAATGACGCTGCCCTTGTTTACGGGGGAGAGGATCGTGCTGTAGGCGCCATAACCAAATGACCCGTCGGGCGCATTGAAGCTCATATAGATATTGGACACACCGGAATTGCTGTCCGAGACCTTGAGCCTGGCAGCAAAATACGGCGAAGCGCTGGACAGGCTGACTGTCGGCGTCAAGACCTTGCCATGGCCGATCTTCGGCGGCGTGACATCAGGTGTTCCAGGATTGGTGACATTGATGACGATGCTCGGGAACAATGCCGCAAGCTGACTACCGGAGTAACTCACGGGATTGCCTGTCTTGGGGACGAGAACAATTTCGCTTAGTGTCCAGGCACCCGGCTCCGAATAGAATCCGAAGCCTTGGTTGGCAAAGGGGGAGGAAACCTGGACCGTCAACTTTTCATGCTTGGGCACAGGAGGATACGGCGGCTGGAAAGCCGTGGATAATACGAACTGTACATTGTCCGGCGACGCCATCTCGATTTCTATGGCAGAAAGCCCAACATTGCCTGGATCGATATCCAGCATGATCCTGGGCGTGCCCGGCGCCACCGTGACATTGATGTTCGGGGTCAGGATGCTCCCGGCCCTCAGAGAGGGCGCGGTCATCGCACCCGCTTGCGGATTGGCTGCCCATGACGGGCGCAACGAAGCTGCGTGCTGCTCCAGCACAGCGTGTATATAAGCCGGCTGCCCATCAGCAGTGCCGAGTGAACCAGCGAGCACCGCAAGACCGCAAGCCGGGAAACGTGTCAATGACATGGCGCTTTCCCACAGATATTTTCTACACCGGCATGGCACGCGCGATAATGGGTGGCAAGGTGAGGGCCATCCCATCCGTGTCGATCTCCATCGCGCCACCGTGCCGTGCAACCATGGGTTTTCCGCGCCCCGCCTTTCACAACGCCGCTTGCCCGCTTGCACGCACTTGAGCAAAACACAACCATGCCGCAACGAATCGCCGCCCACCCCAACACCCTGACTCGCCTGCGCATCATCCGCACCCCAGGCGTAGGCCCCCTCACCTACCAGCGCCTGATCGCCCGCCACCCCGACCCCGCCGAAGCGCTGGACGCCCTGCCCGCAATCGCCACCGCCGGCGGGCGCACGAGCCTGGATGTCCATCCGGCCGCGGCTGCGGAGCGCGAACTGGCAGCGCTTGATCGCATGGGCGCGCGACTCCTCTTTCTCGGCGATGACGACTACCCGACCCTGCTGGCGCTCCTGCCAGACCCCCCGCCTTTGCTCGCCGTGCTCGGCAACCACAAGCTCATGCTGTCCGATCGCAGCATCGGCATTGTCGGCGCCCGCAACGCCTCGGCCAACGGCATGCGCATGGCGGAAGCACTGGCGACTGACCTGGCCAGCCGCGGCATCGTCGTGGTCTCCGGCATGGCACGCGGCATCAATGCCGCCGCGCACCAAGGGGCTTTGGCCGTGGGCCACACGATTGCCGCGGTCGCCGGCGGATTGGACCGGCCCTACCCGCCCGAGCACGCCAAGTTGCAGGCGCAGATCGCCGAGCGCGGCGCCGTAGTCGCCGAAGCGCCCTTGGGCACCGCGCCGCAGTCCCGCCATTTCCCGCGACGCAACCGCATCATCGCCGGCCTGAGTCTGGGCCTGGTCGTGGTCGAGGCGGCATTGCGCAGCGGCACGCTGATCACCGCGACCCTGGCCCAGGAGGCCGATCGGGAGATCTTTGCCGTACCCGGCTCGCCGCTGGACCCGCGCTGCCATGGCAGCAATGACCTGATCCGCCAGGGCGCGCACCTGACCGAGGGCGCCGCCGACGTGCTGGCCCACCTGCCCGACCATCCTGGCCGCCGCGGCCTGGGGCGTGATCCGCTGTTCGCCGCCGGCGCGCCGGATGGCTTTGCCGAGCCGGCCGTGGCGGCCCCGATCCCGCCCGATCCACCGCCCGCCGAGCTGGCCCGCATTCGCGCGCGGGTGCTCGAACTGCTAGGGCCGACACCGACCGACATTGACGATCTGATCCGGCGTAGCCAGTTTCCGCCGTCCGCGATCATGGCGGCCCTGTCCCAGCTAGAGCTGGGCTTGCGCGTGGAGATTGTTCCGGGCAACCGGGCGGTGCTTCTGGCGGGCAGGTGAAGAGCGCCGGCCCCACCACCCGTCTAAATGGATAAAAGTTTTTTGGTTCTTTTTTTCAAAAAAGAGCTGCTTCCTTAGGATGTTACATGTCAGACGTCGTCGTCGTAGAATCCCCCGCCAAAGCCAAAACAATCAACAAATACCTAGGCGGCGGCTACACGGTTCTGGCCAGCTTTGGCCATGTGCGCGACCTGCCCCCAAAGGACGGCTCGGTCCGCCCGGACGAAGATTTCGCCATGGATTGGGCCGCCGATGAGCGCGGCCAGCGCCAGGTGGCCGCGATCGCCAAGGCCCTGAAGGGCGCCAAAACCTTGTATCTGGCCACCGACCCGGACCGGGAGGGCGAGGCCATCTCCTGGCACGTGCGCGCCATGCTCGCCGAGCGCCGCGCGCTGACCGGCGTGGACGTGCAGCGCATCACGTTCAACGAGATTACCAAGAGCGCCATTACGCGAGCCATGGCCCATCCGCGGGACCTGGATCAGCCGCTGATCGAGGCCTACATGGCCCGCCGCGCACTGGACTATCTGGTGGGCTTCACCCTTAGCCCGGTGCTGTGGCGAAAGCTGCCCGGCAGCCGCAGCGCCGGGCGCGTGCAGAGCGTGGCATTGCGCCTGGTTTGCGAGCGCGAGGCCGAGATCGAAGTTTTTCGCGCGCGCGAATACTGGACCGTAGAGGCGGCGTTCCTGACCCAAGCGGGGGCGCCGTTCACCGCGCGGCTGACGCACCTGGATGGCCGCAAGCTTGACCAGTTCGACCTGAACAACGCCGAACTGGCCAACCGTGCCAAGGCGGCGGTCGAAGCCGGCAATTTCACCGTGGGTGCCATCGAGCGCCGGCGCGTCAAGCGCAATCCGCCGGCGCCGTTCACGACCAGCACGTTGCAGCAGGAGGCAAGCCGCAAGTTGGGCATGGGCGCGCAGGCGGCGATGCGCACGGCCCAGCAACTTTACGAAGGCGTGGAGTTGCAGGGCGAAACAACCGGCCTGATCACCTACATGCGCACCGACGGCGTGCAGATGGCGCGCGAGGCAATCGATGCCATTCGCGGCCATGTCCGCGCATCGATCGGTGCGGATTACGTGCCCGAACGCGCGCGCGAATATACGTCGAAAGCCAAGAACGCGCAGGAAGCGCACGAGGCGGTGCGGCCGACCGATGTTGCGCGCACGCCGGCCGAGGTTTCGCGCTATCTGTCTTCTGACCAGCAGCGTCTGTACGAATTGATCTGGAAACGCGCGGTAGCGAGCCAGATGGCGTCCGCCGAGCTGGATCAGGTCGCCGTCGATGTCGTCGATGGCCACGTGAAGTTGCGTGCCAATGGCAGCATCGTGGCCTTCGACGGGTTTCTCAAATTATACCGCGAAGGCAGCGACGAAGAGAGCGCCGAAGGTGCTGACGGCGAGGATAATCGCGTGCTGCCCTCGATGGCCGAACGCGATCGCCTGGTGCGCAAATCGGCGCAGGCGTTGCAGCATTTCACCCAGCCCCCGCCACGCTATTCCGAAGCCAGCCTGGTCAAGAAGATGGAGGAGCTCGGCATCGGCCGGCCTTCCACCTACGCCTCGATCCTGTCCGTGCTGCGGGACCGCAATTACGTGCGCATGGAAAACCGCCGCTTCGTGCCAGAGGATCGCGGCCGGCTGGTCACCGCGTTCCTGACCAGCTTTTTCGAGCGCTACGTGGATGCGGGATTTACCGCGGGTCTTGAAGAAAAGCTCGACGAAGTCTCCGACGGGCGGCTGGACTGGCGCGCGCTGATGCGCGCTTTTTGGGAGGATTTCTCGCGCACCGTCGAACAGACGCGAGACCTCAAGATTACTGATGTCATCAACGCCTTGGACGAAGACCTCGGCGCGCATTTCTTCCCCGCGCGCGAAGACGGCAGTGACCCGCGCACCTGCCCATCCTGCGGCAATGGCCGGCTTGGGCTGAAGCTGGGTCGCTTCGGCAGTTTCATCGGCTGCTCCAATTATCCTGAATGCCAATTCACGCGCCGCTTGGCACTCGAAGGCGGCGAGGGCGAAGGCGAGGTGCTCAAGGATGGCATGCGCCATCTGGGCCAGCACCCGGAGACGAAGGAAGACATCACCATCCGACGTGGCCCCTACGGCCTCTACGCCCAGCAGGGCGAGCCCGATCCCAACGACAAGAAAGCCAAACCGCGCCGCACGTCGCTGCCCAAAGGTGTTGACGGGGAGACAATTTCTTTGGAACAGGCGCTCGGGCTGCTCTCCCTGCCGCGCCATGTCGGCATTCATCCCGAAACCAAATTGCCGATCGAGGCGGGGCTTGGCCGTTTCGGCCCTTATGTGAAAATGGGCATGATTTTCGGCTCGCTGGACAAGGATGACGATATTCTTGCGGTTGGCCTGAACCGCGCGGTCGATGTGCTCGCGCGCAAGATGGCCGGCACGCGCATGATCGGCGCGCATCCCAAAGACGGCCAGCCGGTGCAGGTGCGCAAAGGCCGCTTCGGGCCGTATCTGCAGCACGGGCAGATCGTCGCCAATTTGCCGAAATCTCAGACGCTGGAAGAGGTGACCTTGGAGGAGGCGTTGGCTACGCTTGGCGAAAAGGGCAAGGCGCTGAAGCCGAAGGCGGGGCGCGGCAAGGTGGTGAAGGCTCGGGCGCCGGCGGCCAAGCCGAAGGCAGTGGTAAAGACGAAAGCCAAGGCAAAAGCATAAGGCTGGGGGAGATGTGCCATCCCCCCCAGACCCCCCGTCATTATTTAAGGCGATGTCCTAAAATCGACGGGGGGTCTGGGGGGGATGGCACATCTCCCCCAGCCTTTTCCTCACCTTGATAAGACAGACAACGCGGCTGCATGGCGGCGGATGTGTTCGGGGCCGCCCAGGAGTTGGCGATCCAGGCCGACGCGCTTGAACCAGTAGTGCAGACCTAGCAAGTCAGTAAATCCCATGCCGCCGTGCACCTCCGTGGCCGTTCGCGCGACAAAGCGCGACACCTCAGACAAATGCGCCTTGGCATGCGCTGCCGCCAGTGGCGCATCATCCAGCCCTTGATCCCACGCATGCGCGGCATACCACACCAACGCACGGCACGGCTCCAGCTTGCCCGCCATTTCGGCGCAAAGATGTTTGACCGCCTGAAAACTCCCGACCGCGCGCCCGAACTGCACGCGCTCCTTCGCGTAAGCCACAGCGCGATCAAGCATCGTCTGCGAGGCGCCCAGCATGTCGGCCGCCAGCAACACATAGGCCGCATCACGCACACGCCCCAGCGCGTCGACATTGCCACCGCCCACGCGCGCGCACGGCACGCCCTCACACCGCATTTCGGCAACTTTGCGTGTGCGGTCTATGGTCGGCATGGTCGTCCACGAAACGCCAGGCGCCGCGCCATCGATCGAGACCATGCCGCCATCGCGCGTCGCCGCGACAATCAGGCCCGCCGCTGCCCCGTCGATCACGAAAAGGCTTGCGCCGCCCAGTGTCTCGCCACGCGCGGTCAGCCCCGCGCCATCGCGCGCTCCGGCCACTGCTTCGCTCAGCGCCACCGCGGCAATCAGCGAGCCGGAGGCAAGGCCAGGTGGCGCGCTCTCACCCAGCGCCACTGCCGCCAACGCACCGCCGAGAAACGGCGCCGGCGCGGCATGCGCACCCAGTATTTCAGAAACAAGGGCTGCATCCAGCAGCGTCAAACCCAATCCGCCCTGCGCCTCGCGCACCATGATCGCCGGCACGCCAAGTGCGGACAGCCCTTCCCACACATCGCGCGCGATAAGCTCATCGCCCTCGGCAAATCGCCGCACGCGCGAGAGCGGACACAGATCGCCCAACACGCGCGCCACGCTGTCCTGCAACGCGCGCTGATCGGCAGAGAGAGAAAAATCCACGTCACGCGGCCTTGGGTTCGCGCGGCAATCCAAGGCCGCGTTCGGCAATAATGTTCTTCTGAATCTGCGCCGTGCCGCCGCCGATAATCAGCCCAAGATCGAACATGTAGCGCCACTGCCAGGACCCGCCGTCGCGCAGATGCTCGCCGCTTTCATAGAGCACACCCAGTTCGCCGAGCACATCGATGGACAGTGCGGCGAGCTGATGGTTCAGCTCGCAGCCTTGCAGTTTGACGATCAGTCCCGCCATGCCGGCGGGCTGCCCGTGGGTCGCCTCGGTCAGCAGGCGCATGCCATTGGCGCGCATGGCCATCGCCTCACCGGCCAGGCGCATCAGGCGGTCCATCAAAACAGGATTGTCGATCAGCCGCTCACCCGCGGTTGTTTCACGCGCCATCAGTTGCAGGATGGCGTGGATGCGGCTCTCCGCCTGGTGCGGATCGCCCAGCATGCCGCGCTCATGCTTGAGCGTCGCGTTGGCAACCGCCCAGCCGCGCCCGCGCCCGCCCACGACGCAATCGATCGGCACGCGCACATCGGTGAAGAACACCTCGTTAAATTCCGCGCCGCCGGTCATGGTACGCAGCGGCCGCACGTCTATGCCCGGCGTCGTCATGGGGAAGATCAGGTAGCTGATGCCTTCGTGCCTGGGTGCATCGGGCTCGGTACGCACAAGGCAGAAGATCATGTCCGCCCGCTGCGCCGTCGAGGTCCATATCTTCTGCCCGTTAATGACGAAGCAATCGCCATCGACGACGGCCGACGTTCGCAACGCGGCCAGGTCGCTGCCTGCCCCGGGTTCGGAATAGCCCTGGCACCAGATGATGTCGCCGCGCAGCGTGGGTGCGATCCAGCGCGTTTTCTGCGCCTGGGTGCCCATTTCCAGAAGCGTCGGCACGAGCATGGAAATGCCCTGCCCCGACAGCCCCAGCGGCGCGCCCGCGTGCACGAACTCTTCGGCGGTGATGCGCGATTTCAGGATGTCCGGCGCCGCGCCATAGCCGCCATATTCGGCAGGGATGGTGCGCGCGGCATAGCCATGCGCGATCAGCTTGGCCTGCCAGGCGCGCGTGGCCGTCGAGGGTACTTCGCTCCCGCCGTGCGGATAGGCGTCACGCTCCGCCGACAGGAAGGCACGCACCTCTTCGCGAAAACGCACATGCTCCTCGCTCAATTGCAAATCCATCGCAACCGCTCCCCGACAAAGCATAGAAGGATGCCACGGCGCACCGCGGTCAAGGATGGGCGCACCCGCTTTCCCCGCGCCGCGGCCTGGGGCACAAGCTCACCCATGATCAGACGTTCCGACATCATCTGGCTTGGCGTCAGCGCCGGCGTCACCGGCGGGCTCGTCGGCGGCCTGTTGCTGGGCATCGGCCTGGGCATGGTCGTGAACCACATCTATGGCGGCTTCCTCTTCATCATCCCCGGCGCGCCTGCCTCGGGCCTGATCGGCTGGCTGCTCGCCCGGCGCCTGGCGGCCCAAGCGGAGCCGTGAGCGGCCGGCGCTGGAGCTTCATCGCGGGCGCGCCGTTTCTGCCCGAACTGGACGATCCATTTGCCGCGGGGCTGGGCGGTACCGAACAAGCCATTATTCACTTGACCAGCGCGCTGGCGGCAATGGGGGATGCGGTCACAGTGGTTGGTGCCAAGAAGGCGCGCACGCTGGGCGGCGTCGCCTGGCGACCCACTATCATCGAGCCTGCCGACATCACCGTCGCCATAAATGACGCGCGCCTGCTGCCGCCCGGCGCGCCCAATCCCGTCATCTGGTTTCACAACGAGGTCGGGCTCGGCCGGGAAATTCGCCGTGGCCGCGCGCTCGCGCTCATGCGTTCGCGTGCGATTGCGGTTTTTATCGGCACCGAACAGGCGCGCGCCGCGTCCCATCTGCTGCCGTTCGGCCGCCGGGTGGTCATCCCCTATGGCCTGTCCGATCGCGTGCTGTGCGCGCCCACGGCCGCCGCGCCGCCACCACCCGTCGCGCTGTTCACAAGCCAAGCCTATCGGGGTTTGAAGGAGGTTCTGGCTTTCTGGCAAGCCCAAGTCGCGCCCGCCGTGCCGGGTGCCGCCTTGCGCGCGTTCATCGCCGAGGCTGACGTGCCCGCCTACCGCGCCCTGGCCAGCGACCCGAGCGTCACCATTGCTGCGCGCGTCGGCAATGACGCGGTGCTTACGCAGTTGCGCAACACGCGGGTGCTGCTGGCGCCTGGCCATGTGTCCGAAACGTTCTGCCTGGCCGCGGCCGAAGCGATTGCACTGGGCGTTCCCGTGGTCACGCTGGGTATCGGCTCGTTGAAGGAGCGGGTGCGCAATGGCGTGGACGGCTTTGTCTGTAAAAATTATGCGGAAATGGCGTTGCGCACACGTGAGTTACTGAGCAATCATGCCTTGTGGTTGCGTATGCAAGCCGCCGGTATCAGCACGCGCGCCGGACGTGATTGGCACAGCGTAGCCGGGAAGTGGCAGAGCGAGTCGTGCAGGCCAACGGAAGAAAGATCAGTCGCTGCAGAAGCAGGGTTTCGCTAGAGCGCTTACGGCCGTGACGCTATGCTGCTTTCTTCCGGGCTGTACCTCAGTTCCAAAGATGCAGCCTGCTGCTGCGCAACGTACTTTTCCATACCATCCCTTCCCCAATGTCCCGAGTGGATACGAGAATCGCTTCGGGCAAGTGGCGGCTAGATGCATGGTTTTGCCTGATCGCCACTTGGCCCGTTGCCGCGTCCTAGCTGTTGAGGGCGGCCCGGCATACAGCGATGCCGTTATGAACTGGTTAACCGACCCGCGCCGGCCACCGCTTGGGCCGCATCGGGAGGAAGCAGACCCGGCATATCACACGTGGCTCATAACTTTTGCGGGCGTAGGGATAGTTGAGCCGCAACGAACGCCAGTTGCCGGCGGTGCTCCTGTCGCTCCACCCGGCTATCAACCGCGCAAACGCCACGGCACCACTGCGGATTGCGCCATCTATGCAGATGGGGCGCCGCGCGACTGCCGTATCGTCGGCGTGGAGCCAAGCGATCCGCTGGCAATTGCCACGCTTGCGTGGCTTCAAAGCGGCGCTGTGCGCTATCAGGTCGCACCTTTCCTGTCATCTGGCACGCGTCGCCTCGTCGTAACGCCGCCGCCAGGTTGAGGCATGCTACCTCAAACGAACTGGGGGAGATGTGGCTGACGTATACGTCAGCCCCCCTCAGATCCCCCGTCACTATATTCAGCCATATCCTTCTCCACGCGGCCGCGCACGCGCCGCCCGATGGCCAGTTCCGTCACCACACCGTGCAACGTGCGCAATTCCTGCTGCGTGACCTCGCCCCGCTGAAACAGATGGTGCAAATTTCTCACCATGCCCGGCCGCTTCGGCGCATTGCGTAAAAACCCGCATGCATCAAGCTCATCGACCAGGTGCACAAGGAAGCGGGCGAGCTCTCCTTTGGTGGCGACCTCGCTTTCGTTGGTCATCAGCGCGCGCGGCGCGGTACCATCGCCGGCCTGCCACCACTCGTACGCCATCACCATCACCGCCTGTGCCAGATTGACGCTCGTGAAGGCGGGATTGAGCGGATAGCGGATCAGCGCATCGGACTGCGCCATGTCGTCATTGTCCAGGCCCGCGCGTTCAGGCCCGAACAGCAGACCCGCGCGCAAACCCCGATCGGCGGTAACGCGCAATTCCGCCGCCGCCCCGCGCGCCGTCAGCACCGGCTTGACGATGTGGCGCGGCCGCGGACACGTCGCATAGACGTGGTGCAAATCGGCGGTGGCATCGGCCACAGTGTCATGCAGGCTCAGCGCTTCAAGGATGCGTTGCGCGCCGGAGGCATTGCGCCAGGCGTGTTCCTGCGGCCAACCGTCGCGCGGTGCGACCAGGCGCAGATGAAACAGCCCACCATTGGCCATGGCGCGCGCGGCGGCGCCGATATTGTCTGCCAGTTGCGGACGCACGAGGATGACGACGGGGCTGTTGCCGATCGGGGTGAGGTCGGCGCCTTCGTCTTTGGAGGTCACGAGGAAGGCTGGGGGAGATGTGCCATCCCCCCCAGACCCCCCGTCGATTTGATGGCCTCGGCTAAATAATGACGGGGGGTCTGGGGGGGATGGCACATCTCCCCCAGCTTTTCTCTTCGACCATCCATCACTTCCACTGAATATGCGGATTGGTCGGATGGAACTCCCTCGACGGGCGCGTCCCAAGCCAGGCCTGCATCTCCGCAATTTCCCGCTGCTGCGCGGCAATGACGCCTGTTGCCATTTTCCGCATCTCCGTATCATGGCCGTATTTCAACTCGATCTTCGCCATGTCGATAGCACCCTGATGGTGGCCGATCATGTGTGTGACGAAGTCGCGGTCTGCATTGCCGGTATAAGGCGCGTTCATCTGCGCCATCATGGACTTCATCGCGTCCTGATCGGCCGCGATCGCCGGGCTCATCGGCACAAAAGCCGGCGTCATGCCGGGCTTCGGCTGCGCGGATGCGCCGCAGCAAAACACCAGAACACCCGCCACCATGATGCCGCGCATGCAAACCTCCCTCAATTGCCCAGACGCCACGTGGTGCCGCCCGGCCCGTCTTCCAAAATCACGCCGCTATCTGCAAGCTCGCGGCGTATGGCGTCGGCGCGAGAAAAATCGCGTGCCGCCCGTGCCGCGCGTCGCGCCTCGATGGCCGCAGGCACATCAATGCCGCCCGCGGCCGCGCCGCCCTGAAACCAGGCCTGTGCGGCGCCCCCAAGCAAGCCCAGCATGGCGCCTGCCGCGCGCAAACCGGCGGCCGCACACGCATCGCCTGCGAGCGCGCCATTGGCCAAAACATGCATTTCCGCAATGGCGGCCGGCGTGTTCACGTCATCGCACAACGCGGCCAGAAAGGCGGGGGGCACACCACGCGCGGGTGGTGCGTCAAACCCCTGCAGCGCGCGATAAAAACGGTCGAGGTCCCCGCGTGCCTCAACCAGCCCATCATCGGTAAAATCCAGCACGGCGCGATAGCGTGCGCGCAACAGCAACAGGCGCACGGCCTCTGCCGGCGCACGTGCGAGCACGTCTCGCAGCACCGTGAAATTACCCAGGCTCTTGGACATCTTCTCGCCATTGACCTGCAACATGCCGTTATGCAGCCAGTATCGCGCGAAATGGCTGCCGGGAAAGGCGCACAGACTCTGCGCGCGTTCGTTCTCGTGGTGCGGAAACAGCAGGTCCGAGCCACCGCCATGGATGTCGAAATCAACGCCGAGATAGCGCCAGGACATCGCACTGCATTCGATGTGCCAGCCTGGCCGGCCACGCCCCCAGGGGCTTTCCCATCCCGGCTGATCGGCGGCCGAGGGCTTCCACAGCACGAAATCGCCCGCATCGCGCTTGTAGGAGGCAACCTCCACGCGCGCGCCGGCAAGCAGATCCGCAGGGCTGCGCCCGGACAGAGCGCCGTAGGACGCAAAATTCGCTACGCCGAACAGAACGTGCCCGTCCGCCTCATAGGCGTGCCCGCCCGCGACCAGCCGTCCGATCACCTCGATCATCTCGCCGATATGCGCCGTCGCCCGCGGCTCAACGTCTGGCGGCACATTGCCGATCGCGTCCATGTCGGCGGCGAACTCGGCCGCTGTACGCGCGGTGACCGCGCCGATCGTCTCGCCAGACGCCGCCGCGCGCGCGTTGATCTTGTCGTCCACATCCGTAATGTTGCGCACATACGTCACCCGCGGATACAGGTGGCGCAGCAGGCGCGCGATCACGTCGAAATTGACGTTGGACCGGATATTGCCCAGATGGGGCACGTCATAAACCGTCGGCCCGCAGACATACATGCGCACGTGGGTAGGGTCGGCCGGGACGAAGAGTTCGGCCCGCCTGGTCTGACTGTTGTGGAAATACAGTTCCGGCATGGCGCGCCTTTTGCGGCCAAACGCGCGCTTCCTGCAAACCGCCCGTGTTGCGCGGCTCGCCGAACCCGCCTAGGAGGCGTGTTGAGAACGCCTCGCAATCGCGGAATCCAATGCCTTCTGCCCTGACTACGCCCATCCGCAACCGCCGCCTCGGCGCCGCCATCGCCGTCTTCGGCCCCGGCCTGGTCGTGATGCTGGCCGACACGGACGTGGGCAGCATCATCACCGCGGCCAATTCGGGCGTGCGCTTCGGCTATCGCATGCTCTCCCAGCAGCTGCTGCTGATCCCGGTGCTCTACATCATCCAGGAGCTCACCGTGCGCCTGGGAATCTTCACCGGCCGCGGCCATGGCGAGCTGATCCGCGACCAGTTCGGCCGTTTCTGGGCCTGGGTCAGTGCGGCCGGCCTGGGCGTCGCCACCTGCGGCGCGCTGCTGACCGAATTCGCCGGCGTGGCCGGCGTGGGCGAGCTCTACAACATCCCGCGCGTGCTCAGCGTCGGCCTTGCCGCACTGGCCCTGCTCGCCGTCGTGCTGACCGGATCATACCGCCGCGTCGAACGCGCGGCGATTGCCGTCGGGCTGTTCGAGTTCGTCTTCTTCATCGTCGCCTGGGCCGCCCGGCCCAGCCTGGGGCTGATGGCGCGCCAGACCATCGACATCCCCGCCCATGACGGCGAATTCTGGTTCCTGACCGCAGCCAATGTGGGGGCCGTGATCATGCCGTGGATGGTCTTCTACCAGCAATCGGCGGTGGCCGACAAAAAGCTGCGGCCGGAGCATTTCAGCGCGGCGCGCTGGGACACCGCGGCCGGCGCACTGATTACGCAGCTCGTCATGGCCTCCGTGTTAATCGCCTGCGCGGCCACGTTGGGCGGGCGCAATCATGACACCACGTTGGACTCTGTGGGAGACATCAGCCACGCGCTGACGCCCTTCCTGGGCCTGACGATCGGCAAGCTGGTGTTCTCGGCAGGCATATTGGGCGCGGGGCTGGTCGCCTCCATCGTGGTCTCGCTCGCCTTCGCCTGGGGCCTGGGCGAGGTCGCGGGATACCGCCGCAGCCTGGAACTGCATCCGCTACAGGCACGCTGGTTCTACGGCGTCTATGCGGGCTGCGTGGTGCTGGGGGCAGTCGCTGTCGCGGCGTGGCCGAACCTGGTGGCGCTGAGCGTGGACGTGCAGGTGATGAACGCGTTTCTGCTGCCGCTGGTGCTGGGGTTTCTGATTGCGCTGGCTATTACCGCGCTGCCTCCGGAATATCGGCTGCGCGGGTGGTATAAATGGGTGGTCATTGGTGTAGCGTCGGTGACGACCGTTGTGGGAGTTTTTGGCGGGTTGCACGGGTAGGAAGCACTTCTCTTTTGAAAAAAGAAGCAAAAAACTTTTATCAGTTAGCGCCGTGCAAGAAGTTGCTTCAACAGGGCGGCCAAGGCTTGCGGCTTCTCTATGGGTGGGAGGTGGCCGCAGTCGGAGATGACGTGAAGCGTCGATCCCGGTGTAAGGTCGTGCATTTCCCGGGACAATTCGACCGGCGTAATCCGATCGTCCTGACCGACGATCACCGAAACGGGAACGGCGATGCCTGGCAGGACCTTGCGCAGGTCGCTCCGCGCCGCCACCGCCCGGTTCTGCCGGATGTAGGTCCTGGGACCGACGCGCACACTCATTTCCAGTAGCTCATCGCGAACATCCTCCATCGTCGAAGGATGGACAAGCGAGCCGAGACTCCGCTGCGCTGTTCGCCTGAAGTTACCGGTCATCCCGACGACCAAGTTAGCCAGGCGGCGATACGCCTTCTGCCCGAGCGTGTCGGGCCGCGCGTTCGTATCGATCAGAGCAAGCTGCGTCACGCGCTCGGGCGCGATCTTGACCAGCTCCAGCGCCACCATCCCGCCCATCGAGACGCCTGCCAAAGCGAAACTCTGCGGCGCCTGGTCGAGAATTCGGCGCGCCATCCCGGGTAGGGTGTCGTCGCTGAGCGTATCGCCGACGATGCAGTCAACGTCTTTGCCCAGCGCGGCAATGCTTCGCCGCCAAACCGCGGCGTCGCTGCCGAGCCCGGGAACCAGAACAAGGGTTTCAAATGCCATCGGAACCGTCATCAATAAAGGCCATTGGCGTTAGACCTGCAACCATGGTCTGTGGTCAAGGCCATGCGCATCGGCGAACAGGCAAAGGGAAGCACTTCTTTTTTGAAAAAAAGAAGAAAAAAACTTTTTTCAGTTGTTGTGACCTCGGTCACATCGGGGCCGAGCCCAAGCCGCTAATTCCATTTCACCGGGCCGATGATCGGTCCCGCAGAAATGGAGAAAACTCATGTCGACCATCCGCACAATCCTGGCCGCCGCCGCGCTGGCCAGCCTGGCCGCCACCGCACAGGCCGCGACCTTCACCTACCAGACCATAGACAACCCCGCCGATCCCACCTTCAACCAGTTGCTCGGCATTACTGACACGGGCGTCATCGCCGGCTATTACGGCAACGCTTCGGCAGGGCACCCGAACAAGGGCTACACGGTCGCCAAACCCTATGCCACCTTCACGCCCGCCAATGCGCCGGGCTCGGTTCAGACGCAGGCGACAGGCCTGAACGAAGCAGGTTACCTGTCCGGGTTCTGGTCCGACACAAATCTCGGCCCGAATGCGCAGAACATGAACCAGGATGCCAATTTCGGCTTCATCCGCCAGACCAAGAACGGCGCCACGCTGTATATCGACGTCAATAATCCGCTGGTCAGCAGCCAGCCGCATGTCAACCAGTTGCTCGGCATCAACGTCTCGGGCGTGGCTGTCGGATTCTACAACGATGCCAACAACGCGGCGCACGGCTACTCCTATTCGCTAGGCACCGGCAAGTTCAGCGAACTGAAAGAACCGCACAGCGTCGTGGCGTCGGCCGCAACCGGGATCAACAAGAACGATCTGATCTGCGGCTTCATCACCACCGCCGGCGGACGGACCAAGGGTTTCCTGCGCTCGCTCTCAGGCGGGTCGCAGATCACCTTTGGCGTGCCCGGTGCAATGACGACGCAGTTCCTGGGCGTGAACGATGCCGGTCAGGCCGTCGGCTTTTTCATCGATGCCAACAACATGACGCACGGCGTCATCTACGACCCGGCAAGCGGCACTTGGCAAGCCGTCGATGCGCCCGGCGATGCCGGCGGCACGGTTTTGAACGGTCTCAACAATCGCAACCAGATTGCAGGCTTCTACACCGACGCGGCGGGCAACACGCACGGCCTTTTGGTAGCTGTACAACAATAATGACGGGGGGTCCGGGGGGGCAGGCACTGCTCCCCCGGCTTTTCTTTCCTATCCAGCATCAATCTCGCGAAATTTCCTGTTCAGCTCGAACTCGCGTGACGTCACATGCGTCTCCACCCGTGCCAGCCGCCGCTCCAGCCCCGCCAGCAGATCACACAGTGCAACGACACCCGGATCGCTCGGTGCGCCATTTGCCGGCTTGCGCCCACCAAACGCGCCTCCCACGCGACGTTTGCGCGTGAAGATCCGCCAGCCCCAGAACAGCAAGCCAAGCACCACGATTCCGGCAAGGAAACGGTGAAAGCCGCTGTGGTGATGATAAGTCGTCGCGCCATGACCTTGCGTGGGACCGCCGTCATCGTCGTCATCGCTGCCTGACACCGATGCGCGCAACTTGTTCATCGCCGAGGCCGCGATATCGGCGCCCGCACCGACCACGATCGAGCTGCTTCCGCTGGCGTGGCGCGCAATGGGTCCGTCGGCATGCTTGACGCCGATATCTCCGCCGCCGGTTGCGCCAAGATCGGCCGTCCCGACGCTACCTCCGATAGCCACATCGCCGCTGCCGGTGGTACGCACGCGCAGGGCGCCGATATGGCCGCCCAGGATCAGCGCATCGCCGGAGCCGCGCATTTCAATGTCAATCACCGGCGAGGCCGCCTGCACGATCGCCAAATCCCCCGATGCGTTCTGGCGGAATTTCAACGGACCGGCCAGGCGCAGCAGCCGCACGTCGCCACTGCCATTGATGGCGATATCGGCCGGCCCGTCCACGGCCTGTATGGTCGCATCACCGCTGCCGCGAATTTCAAGTTGCACGATCGAGGCATGGCGAATTTTCAGGTCGCCATCGGCCGATATCGTTGCGCGGAGTGGGCCTTTCAGGTCGCCGATAGTAACGTTGCCGCTGGCAGCCACCTCCACGCTGAGGGGCATGGACGGGGGCACCATGATGGCGAGATGGCCCATGTCGGAATCGCACGCACTCGTGCTGATCTGAATGCCCACCCCGTCATTGGCGTTAAGGCAATTCAAATCGTCGCCGACGACGCGCACGGCGCCTACCAGGCCCGCGTCGGTTTCGATCGTGACGTCCTCATCAGTGGCCAGCGTCAGTTCGAGCGCAGCGCCGTGTAGGGTGCGCGTGTCGGCACGCGCGGTGCCCGCGCCCGCGGCCAGGCAGCAGGCAACGGCCGCATACAGGAGGGAGGCGCGCATGACGCCTACGCCCGCGCCCGGGCGCGCCAGCCCGGAGCGTCCTCATCGAGCACGCGCTCCAACGTGTCGATGCGCTGTTCCAGCCGTCGGGCAGTGTCCATGGCGCGCTGCAGGGCGGATTGGTCACCAGTGGCCAGGCCCGTGACGCGCTGCTGGCGGTAGTGGTTGCGGATGACCGCCAGGGCCACCACGAAGACGAAAATTGTGACGAGATCCCAGTTCATCGCTGCCGCCTTGGTTCGGTGCAGGGGTCATCCTGCGGTTCCCCGATGGTAGTAGCATGGGCCGTGCCACGCCAAGGCTTAGGAAAGCGGGGCACTCGCATGATGTGATTGGCCAAAGGGTGGCCAGACCCGCCAATACGGAGCGTGGCACACCAGGAAGAAAGAAAGCAGTCCTTTTTTGGAAAAAAGGACCAAAAAACTTTTGTCTGTTTAGCTCACGTCGAAGCGAACGTGGCCGGCTAGTGTCTCCCCCGTCGCGAGCACAAGTAACCCGTTATCCGGAACTTCTTCCATCCGGTTGATGGCGTCCGGCATGTTGCTCACCGGTTCCAGCCCGAAATAGCCGTGCCCGGGCGGCGTGTAGAGCTGCAAATGATCGAAAGGCGGCCCGCTGGAAATCGTCAGCGACACATCCCGCGCCGGCCAGGTCACCCGCGCGCTGCCGCCCCAGCCGGCATAGCATTCGTCGATCTTTATATCAGTCAACGCACGCGTGCGCGTGAAATCCCAATGGTGGGACACCGCCTCGCGCTCGATCGGTAGATCGTCCGCACCATTGCGCCAGATGGTGTCGGCATCGAATTGCAGCAGCGTGCCGGCTTCACGCGCGACGTAAGGATGCAGGCCAATGCCCGCCGGAAAAGGCCGCGCATCGTCATTGCGTATGGAAATGTCCACGCTCAACCCGCGCGCGTCCAGTGCAAAGACAAGCTCCGCGCGATAGGCAAACGGCCATTGCGAAACCGGCCCCGCAGGCGGCCGGTAATCGAGCGCCAGATGCACGCGCGCCGGCGTGGCGGAAACCACATCCCACACGCGCATCCACGCATTGCCGTGCAGCGAATGCGGGTGGCCGGCGAAATTGAGCCCGAGCTGGAAATCCTGCCCACCAAAAGAAAAGCGCGCCTGCGCCACGCGATTGGCATACGGGATCAGCGGGTAGGCGCCCACGGCGCGGCCGTGCTCGGCCTCCAGCCGGAAATCGGCAACGGGGCGGAACAGCGCAAAATCGCGATAGGTAAAACTCTCGATTGCGCCGCCGGTGGCTTCATCGATCGTCACGCGCAAATCACCCGCGGACATTTCCTGCATGTTGGGTCAGCGCCTCGCCCGTAATGCCGTTGCCAGCGTGCCGTCATCGAGCACATCAAGCGCCCCGCCGATCGGCACGCCTTGTGCCACGCGCGTCACGCGCACGCCACTGCTGCCCAGGCGATCGGCTAGAAAATGCGCGGTGGCGGCGCCATCGACCGTGGCACTCAGCGCCAGGATGATTTCGGCCACCTGACCGCCCGCCGCGCGCGCCAGCAGGGGTGCGACGTTGAGGTCCTCCGGCCCTGTGCCGCCCAGCGCGGAGAGGGTGCCCCCCAGCACGTGATAGAGGCCGTGGTGCACGCGCGCGCGCTCCAGCGCCCAGAGGTCGCCTACTGACTCGACGACGCAGATCAGGGTCTGGTCGCGTTTGGGGTCGGTGCAGATGGTGCAGGGATCGGCACTGTCCAGATTGCCGCACAGCGCGCAGGTGCGGATGGCGCGCGCGGCTTCGATCAGGGCTTGAGCGAGGGGGAGCATTCGGCCGGCTGGGTTTTGCAGCAGGCGGAGGACGGCGCGGCGGGCGCTGCGCGGGCCCAGGCCCGGGATGCGGGAGAAGAGTTGGATCAGCGTGTCGAGTTCGGGGCCGCCCAAGGCTAGAAGGAAGGCCAGGGCTCTGCCCTGGACCCGCTGGGGCCTGAGGCCCCAGACCCCCAATTATGTACCCGCAACAGATGGGGGTCTGGGGCCTCAGGCCCCAGTGGGGGTCCAGGCAGGGACACCATCAGAACGGCAATTTCATCCCAGGCGGCAACTGCAACCCACCTGTCACCGCCGACATCTCCTCAGCCATCGATGCATCGATCTTCCGCTTGGCGTCCGCATGCGCGGCCACCAGCAAATCCCCCAGCATCTCCATCTCGGCCGGGTCAGCCAGCTTGGGATCAACAACCACCGATTTCAGTTCGCCACGCCCATTCAGCACAACGCGCACCATGCCCGCGCCGGATTGGCCTTCCATGGTAGCGGCCTCCAGGCGCGCCTGCATTTCGGCCATCTTGGCCTGCATCTGCGAGGCCTGCTTCAGCAGGTTGCCCATGTTCTTCATCGGTCCAACTCCTCCAGCCCAGGCGCCATCTCCGGCGGCTCGCCGGCATCATAGTCCGCCTCGTCCGGCGCGCCGAGTGCCACCGCCTCGCTCGTATCAACCGCAAGCCCATAGGAATCCACCCCAGGCGCCCGCACAGCCTCGATGCGCGCACCGGGAAATGCGTCGAGAATCGCGCGCACCAGCGGGTGGTCGGCAACGTCCGCGCGGCGTTGGGCCTCGGCCTCGCGGCCCAGGGTGGCGAGCGTGGCCGCACCCGCTTCCGCGCTCAGCACAATGGTCCAGCGCGTGCCCGTCGCCGCG
This sequence comes from Acetobacteraceae bacterium, assembly GCA_965276755.1. Lineage (GTDB taxonomy): Bacteria > Pseudomonadota > Alphaproteobacteria > Acetobacterales > Acetobacteraceae > CAJCIS01. Next base: position 3,666,046 of record OZ255625.1, on the reverse strand, counting down.
CCCAACAGCTTGCCCAGATCGGCCGCAAGCGTGCGCGGCGCATCAGCATGCGGGCGCAGCTCGATCACCGGCGGGGCGAACTTTACCAGGTGGACCGAATGTAGCAGATGGCTGTGCAACAGCATCTCGCGCGAGGCCGAGGCCAGCGCCAGCACATCGCGAAAGCTGGACAGACGCGAGGCCGCGGAGAGCGCGGGTTCGGCCATAGCCACAGCGCCGCCGCCGGCAACGGCGCGCACGCCGCCACCGGATGGACCGGGACTGCCCGACCCCGGTGTGTCCGCGGGCGGCTGGGCTTGCAGGCGGCGGACGAGCTCGCCTGGCGTGGGCAGCTCGGCGACATGGCAAAGGCGGATCAACACCATCTCGGCCGCGGCGCGCCGATCCGGCGCCGCTTCAACTTCGGCCACGCCCTTTAGCAGCATCTGCCAGGCCCGCCCCAGCGTCGGCACGCTCAGCCGGTCGGCCAAGGCCGCACCACGGGTGCGCTCGGCCTCCGGCAGTTCCTGGCTTTGACGCAACTCCGGAACCGCTTTGAGGCGGGAAAGCGTGTGGATGAGTTCCAGCAAATCACCCAGCAGGGCGCCGAGGTCCGAGCCCAGCACGTAAGCGCGGTCGGTTACCGCCAGCGCCTCGGCAGGGCGGCCGGCAAAGACCGCCTCGATCAAATCGAACAGCGTGCCGCGATCGGCAACGCCCAGCATCTCTGCGGTCGCGGCTGCGGTCACTGCACTATTGCTGGCCTGGGCGATCGCCTGGTCGAGCAAGGAGAGGCCGTCCCGCACCGAGCCGTCTGCCGCGCGCGCAATGGCGGCCAGCGCCTCGGCCTCCACGCTGATGCCCTCGGCCGCGGCCACGCGTCCGAAATGCGCGCTCAGCAGGGCGATCGGAATGCGGCGCAAATCGAAGCGCTGGCAGCGCGAGAGCACGGTCACGGGCACCTTGCGGATTTCTGTCGTGGCGAAGACGAATTTCACATGCGGCGGCGGCTCCTCCAACGTTTTCAGCAGCGCGTTGAAGGCGTTGCGGGAAAGCATGTGCACTTCGTCGATGATAAAAACCTTTGTGCGCGCCTGCATCGGGCGAAAACGCGTGGCTTCAATGATTTCGCGCACATCATCCACGCCGGTGCGGGAGGCGGCGTCCATCTCCACCACATCGGGGTGGCGATCGGCCAGGATCGCGCGGCAATTGTCGCACACCCCGCACGGGTCCGGCGTGGGCCCGCCCGTGCCGTCTGGGCCAATACAATTGAGCGCGCGCGCGATGATGCGAGCCGTGGTGGTTTTGCCCACGCCGCGCACGCCGGTCAGCATGAAGGCATGCGCGATGCGGTTGAGCGCAAAGGCGCTGCGCAGGATGCGCACCACGATATCTTGGCCGATCAGGTCGTCCAGCGTAGCGGGGCGGTATTTGCGGGCGAGCACCCGATACGGGGTAACGGCGGACGCCAGGGCGGGAGGTGGCGCGGGGGGTGCGTCCCCGAAAAGGCCGGGCCCCTCAGGCGGCGGCGGTGGCGGATCATCCCCGAGCAAGTCTTGCAATGCGGCAGCCCCTGCTGGCCGGGCGAGAAGGGTGGGAGGCCGACAAACGACCCGTGCGGTAACCCGCTGCGGCTGCTTCCTTCCGGACCTGACCGGGTTGGCGAGGCGCCCGTCCGCCGCCGTCCTCCCGCGCCCAATATCGGCGGTGCGGGGGCGGCTGGCAAGCCACCCGGGCCGCATTCGCGTCAAGCAAAGGTCTGGGGGGAGGTGGCTGACGTATACGTCAGCGCCCCAAACCCCCGTCGATTGTAGAGCGATTTGTCCTTGGAAGACGGGCGATTTAGTTTGATCCGTCAAATCAGGGGTGCTGACCGTATGCTTCGCCTGCTCTTCCTTGCGTCAGCCGCACTCGCCCCAGCCATCCTCGGCGCCTCGCCCGTATCTGCGGCACCCCGCCATCACGTTGTCGCCGAGTACGGCCTACCGGCCAACCAGTCGCTCAGCGCACTGGTAACCGGCCCGGATCAGAATGTCTGGGTCGCCGGCTACGAGCAGATTTCCCGTGTCACGCCATCGGGCACGGTCACCACCTACAGCACTGCAGCCAACGGCGACTCCCTCGCCGTCGGGCCCGACAATGCGTTGTGGTTCGGGTCCGTCAACGGCACGTCCGATCTCGGCCGCATCACAATGGCGGGCAAGGTGACCTACACCACCATCCCCGCCCCTCCCGGCGCCAAATTCATTCCAGAGATCCTGGGCATCGTCACCGGGCCGGACGGCAATCTGTGGATGACGGATTACTCGAACGCCGAAATCATCCGCCTGACCATGGCCGGTGCGATCACCTATTTCCCGCTTGGGTCCGGGGCGTTCCCCTATGGCATCACCGATGGCCCGGACGGTGCGCTGTGGATCGCCGATGACGCGGGCCGGCTCGATCGCGTCACGATTTCCGGTGCGGTGACCACATTCGGGCTGCCGGGCTTTTCAGGCGTGCACAGCGTGACGCTGGGCGGAGACGGCAATCTGTGGGTCAACAACGCCAATGGCAGTCTCGGCCGGGTCACGCCACAGGGCCACGTCACGGCCTTTCCCGTGCCCCAGCGGAGAGGGTCGGCGGCCGACATCCAGTTCGTCGCAACCGACGGCCACGGCCGCATCTGGTTTACCGCCTGGTATGCCTATCCCGCCGAAAACGCCGGCATCATGACGATGGGCGGCCAGGCCAAGCTGTTGAAGGTACCTACCAAGGGCAGCGGGGCCTACGCCATCGCGCCGGGCCCCGGCGGCAAGACCATGTGGTTTACGGAGGCGTTTGCCAACAAGGTAGCGGAAGCGAAATAACCAACTCGCTGAATACCGACGGGGGGGGGTGGCTGACGTATACGTCAGCCACATCTTCCCCAATCTTCTAACTTGCCTGGGATTATTAGGGGCAATTTATACGAACTGCCCGCGCAGAAACCCCAGCGCCGGCAACGGCCGCCACGCCTTGGGCACGTCAGCCCGCCTGATCGGCGCCACGCTATACCGAGGCACGGGCTGGCGGCTGCCGCGCAGGAACGCGACATACGCGCTGACCTGCTGCTCCCGCCAGCTCCGGTCGGCCAGCGCGGCATCGCGGCTGGGGTAGATCTCGGCAATGCGATCGGCGCGGCCCATGCTCGCCATCACCGCCCACAGCGTGTCATCGCGCACCGCCGGCAGGCGGATGATCTCGGTCATGCGCGGGCGCGTCGGGCCATGTGCATGGCGATCAGTATGCCCAGCCAGGCCACCGCCGCAAAGCCCTACTCGACGGCCGAATGCAAATCGGCGGCTGCGATCCGCGCCGGCCTGCGCATCAGCAGGATCAGCAGCCCCGCCGGCACCATGGAGCCCATCATCACCAGAAAGTCGTTCGAATAAGCAACGACCTGGGCGTTATAGCCCACGATCCCCTCCAGCAACGACAGACCGCGCGCCGTGCCCAGATCCCAGTACTGTTGCGCCGCCCCGCTTTGCAGCGCGCGATTGAACGGCGTTGCAAACCGCGCCAGATCCTCGTGCGAAATCGCCGCGTTGCGCACCAGCAGAGTCTCCATGACCGCAACCCCGATCGAGCCGCCCAGGCTGCGGAACAGCGCCATGACCCCGCTGCACTCGGTGCGATATCGCGCGGGCAGGGTAGAAAAGGCTATGGTTTGTAATGGTGTGAAAACCAGACTGATCGTCACCCCTTGCAGAAGGACGATCGGAATTTGCGCGCTGATCGAAACGTCGGGCGTCCACAGGCTCATGCACCAGGTGCTGTAGCCCAGCACCGCAAGCCCCAGCATCATCAGCACTCGCGGATCGACGCGATTGACCAGGCGCCCCACGATCGGACCTGACAGCACCGTGCCCAGGCCGCGCGGCGCCATGGCAAAGCCCGAGAGCAGTACAGGATAGCCGCCGAGCCCCTGAAAATATGGCGGCAAAAGCACGGCGGTGCCATTCAGCACCACGCCGCAGGCAAATTGCAGCCCGAGCGAGGTGACGAAATTGCGGTCACGGAAAATCGCCGTCGTCAGAAACGGCGCGCGGCCCATCGCCATCTGCACGAAAAAAACGTAGAAGCCAGCCGCGGAACACATGGCCTCGACACCGACTTCGACGGAGTCGAACCAGTCCTTGGTCTCGCCCCTGTCGAGCACGAGCTGCAAGCCGGCAATGCCCACCGCCAGCGCCAGAAACCCGGTCCAATCAAAACGCCTTGCGCGATCCAGAGGCGATTCCGGCAGGAACGCCCACATGCCAATGAACCCAGCAATACCGACCGGCAAATTGACGTAGAAGACATAGCGCCAGTTATACGATTCGGTCAGCAGCGCGCCCAGCGTCGGCCCGATGATCGGCCCCACCATGATGCCGACCGACCAAATCGACATCGCCGGCCCACGTTCGTGCGGCGCATACATGTCCAGCATTACCGCTTGCGACAACGGCACCAGCGCCGCGCCAAATGCGCCCTGCACCAGGCGAAAGCCCACCATCTGCTCAAGCGACTGCGCCGCGCCGCAGAACATGCTGGCCAACGTAAACCCCGCCATCGACAGAAGAAACAGCCGGCGCCGCCCGAAGCGCCCGGACAGCCAGCCCACCGCGGGCGTCATGATCGCCGCCGCAATAAGGTAACTCGTCAATACCCAGCTGATCTGATCGGACGTCGCCGACAACGTGCCAGCCATGTGCGGCAACGCAACGTTGGCAATCGTGGCATCCAGCGTTTGCAACAACGCCGCCACGACGACGCATGCGGTGATGAAACGCCGACGCGGGCGCGCGGCGGTGGCGAAATCTGTCATGAGGAAAGGCCAGGATCAGTTGTCAGTGGCCAGTTGTCAGAAGCACGTCTTTCGACCTTCTTTCTGACGACTGAATGCTGACAACTGACAACTGATCCTGGCCTTCCCTCACCAAAGATCACGCAAACTCCGCGCGTGTCCCGTGTGCACGTCCACATACACGCTCATGCCATCGCGCAACGCCGGGTCGTCCGCGCGAAGGCTCAGCCGCACGCGGATCGGGATGCGCTGCACGACCTTGACCCAGTTGCCGCTGGCATTCTGCGCCGGCAGCACCGAAAAGCTCGATCCGCTGGCTGGGCTCAGGCTCTCCAGCACGCCGTCCCAATGCGTGCCGGGATAAGTATCGACGGTCACGTCCACCGCATCGCCCGGCTTGGCCCAGGTGAGTTGCGTTTCCTTCGGGTATGCCTCGACCCAGACATCGCGCGTCGACACAAGGCCGAAGGCCGCCGTGGCGGCGGCCAGGTACTGGCCTGGCTGCAGCGCTTCCACGCTGGTGACCACGCCATCGAAAGGTGCCGTGACCTGCGTGTGTGCAAGCTGGCGTTCGGCCTCGGCCAGGCGCGCCGCGGCATCGAGGTACTCCGGCGTGGCCCGCACATCGATGTTGGCGTCATTGCCCAGCCTGGCGAGCTGCACGCGCGCGGCCACGTCCACGCCCGAGGACATCTGCCGGTCCGCATCCAGCTTGAAGCGCGCCTGGTCGTATTCGGCGCGCGTGACCGCACCTGTCTTCACCAGCCCGGCAAAGCGCGCGAGATCGGCTTGATCTGACTGCACCTGCGCCTGATGTGCCGCGCCTTCGCGAAGAAGGCGCTGGTAGTCGCGCTTCTCGGCCTCCATGCGCAGTCCCGTGGCTTGCATGCCGGCGCGCGCACTGCGCCGCGCATTTTCAAATGGCGCCGGATCGAGACGGAACAGCACTTGTCCCCGGCGCACCGTCTGGCCTTCGTGCACCGCAATATCGGCCACGATGCCGGACACGTCCGTGGAGACGGATAGCTTGGCTGCGCGCACATAAGCATCATCGGTGCCAAAGCCGCCGCCGCCTTGCAGCCATACTCCGGCCGTGGCTGCCGCAATCGCGGCCACGCCCAGCACCATCAGCGCCGGCCGCAGCCCGGCCACGCGCCGGCGAGCGGCGGGCGGCGCATCAACGCCAGCCAGGTCGCGCGCGGAGACGCTGTGCGACATCAGGCGACCACTCCCTCGGGGTCCAGCGCTGTCTCCACAGGCGTTGGTGAGCGGTGGGCCTCGACGGCCATGGCGTCCCGCATACGCGCAAGCGCATCTTCCAGAACTGGTGTCGTCTGCGCATCGATGCCGGCCAGGCAGATCTCGGCCAGTTCACCAAGATGGCGATCAATCTCGCCCATCAGCGGACGGGACGCGTCGGTCAGATGCAGGCGCCAGCAGCGGCGGTCGGCAGGGTCGCCCCGGCGCTCGACCATGCCGCGCGCCTCCAGCCGGTCGATCAGCCGGGCGACGGTAATCGGCTCGACCTCGAGAATTTCGGCCAGCGCCTTCTGCAGCAGCCCGGGCTGGCGATCGAGGTTGATCAGGATGCCCCATTGCGCGCGCGTCATGCCGTGGGCGCGGGCGCGCTTATCCGCCTCGGTCTTGATCAGGCGGGCCAGGGTGACGATGGAGGTAATGATGTCGCGCCGCATCGCGCCACATATAGTAAGCCGCGCTATCATGTGGCAAGTCATAGCCGACCAGGTTTGCGAAAGAAGACTGGGGAAGCAGTGCCTGCCCGCCCCAGACCCCCCGTCGATTGTTCGGCTTCGTCTAAACTGATGACGGGGGGCTGGGGGGAATGGCACATTCCCCCCATTCATTTTCCGATCATTTTGCCTTCGACATGCGCGCCATCTGCTTGAGCATGAAGTGCGGCGCGACCCGGCTCATCGCTTTCAGCACATTGGCCAGACCCGGCCGGATTTCGAGTTTGCCCGCCTCGATGCCGGCAATCGCGCGCGTGACGAGCACCTCGACACTCATCGGCTTCTGCCCCCGCGTTTCCTCCGCGAACTCGCCGCGGAAGAGTTTCGTCTCGACACCGGGCGGCGCCAATTCGACCACCCTCACGCCCGTGCCCTCAAGCTGGATGCGCAGGGACTGCGTGTAGGCGTGAATGCCCGCCTTGGCCGCGCAATAGATTGGCGCCATGGGAAGCGGAATGAAGGCCAGTCCGGAAGAGACATTGACGATCAGCGCGCCGGGCCGGGTTCTCAAATGCGGCAGGAAGCGCTGAACCATCCGTAGCGGCCCGCTGAGGTTGATTTCGATCTCGCGCGTAACGTCGTCAAGATCGCGTTCCTCAATGAGCTTGATGTTGCGCATGATTCCGGCGTTGTTGACCAGCGCGTCCAGGGCCGGAAAGCGGCGCAGCACGGCCTCGTGCAGCGCGGCGATGGCCGCGGGGTCGCTCGCATCGCTTCTGAAGGTGTGCACGCCCGGGAGCGCTTGCGCGGCTGCGTCGAGCCTGTCCTGATCGCGCCCGGTGATGAGCACCGTGTTGCCTCGCGCCAGGAGTTGGCGCGCCAGTTCCTGGCCGATGCCGCTCGTGCCTCCGGTGATCAGGACAGTTCTCTGTTCCAGCTTCATGCAATGGCTCCTGGCGCCGGTGACGGTGCTTGCACCCGGCATGTGGCGCTGCACACTCCGCCTGGAAGAAGGCACTCGAAAGTTCGATACTTACGCGAAGGAGAGTGCAGATGCCGGCCTTGCCGCGCTTCACAGCAGAGCAGATCGCCATGGCGAAGCTCTACGCCGCTGCCATACCGCCCGAGAACATCGACCCCCGGATCGAGGCGCTGGTGCACGAGCTGATCGGGCGCGTTGCAGACAAGTGGACGATGCTGGTCCTGGAAGTCCTGGGCGAACATGGCGAGCTGCGCTTTACGCGCTTGAGCGAGATGGTGCCCGGCATCAGCCAGAAGATGCTCACCCAGACAGTGCGCCACATGGAACGCGACGGCCTTCTGGTGCGGACCGTGCATCCCGTCGTGCCACCCAAGGTCGAGTACAGGCTGACCTCTCTCGGCCTGACCCTCGGCGCAGCCTTCTGCGGCGTGTGGGTGTGGGCTGTAGAGAACCTCGACGGCGTCGAGCAAGCACGCCAAGCCTTTGACCGTAAGAATCAGAGCGGCTGACATCTCCGGCGGCATGGCCTAGCTAAGCCGCATGACCACGCTTCTGACCGGCGCCACCGGCTTTGTCGGTTCTGCGGTCGCACGCAGCCTGCTCGCCCGCGGCCACACTCTGCGCCTGCTCGTGCGTCGCGGCAGCGATCGCGCCAACGTTGCCGGCCTCGACGCCGAATTGGCCGAGGGAGACTTGACCGATGCGGCTTCCCTGCGCCGCGCCGTTGAGGGGTGCCGCTATCTGTTCCACGTCGCCGCCGATTACCGGCTGTGGGTGCCCGACCCTGCGGCCATGATGGCGGCCAATGTCGCAGGCACGCGCACCCTGCTGCTTGCCGCACAAGCGGCAGGCGTGGAGCGAATGGTCTATTGCAGCTCGGTAGCCGCACTCGGGCTGACCTCTGACGGCACGCCGGCGGATGAAACCACGCCGGTGCACGAGGACCGCATCATCGGCGCCTACAAGCTGTCCAAATACCGCGCCGAGCAGGCCGTGCTCGCTCTGGTGCGTGACCACGCTTTGCCGGTGGTCATCGTCAATCCCTCCACACCCGTGGGTCCGCGCGACATCAAGCCCACGCCCACCGGCAAGATGATCCGCGATGCCGCCGACGGCCGCATGCCGGCCTATGTCGAATGCGGCCTGAACATCGTGCACGTGGACGATGTGGCCGAGGGCCACGCGCTGGCGCTCGAGCGGGGCGCCATAGGCCAGCGCTATATCCTTGGCGGCCAGGATTTCTCCTTGGGCGAGGTGTTTGCCATGGCCGCGCGCGCCGCCGGCCGCAAGCCGCCTCGGATAAAACTGCCGATCGGCCCGCTGCTGCCGGTGGCGCTGGTGTGCGAGGCCCTGGCGCGTTTCGGCATCGAGCCCGTGGTGACGCGCGAGACGCTGGCGATGTCGCGCAAGAAGATGTTCTTTTCAAGCGCCCGCGCGCGCGCCGAACTCGGCTACGCGCCTCGGCCCGCGGCGGACGCGATCGGCGATGCGGTCGCGTGGTTCGCGGCCCACAGGCGCTGATGCTGTTTCTCGCGGCGCTTTCCCTGGCGGTATGGGTTTATCTGCTGCTTGGCCATGGGGTCTTTTGGCAGGCGGGGCCCATGCTCGCACCTGCCTGCCCTGCCCTGCCCGCGCCGGCATTGGCCGTGGTGGTGCCCGCGCGGGACGAGGCCGCCTCGATAGGACGCGCGATGCGCTCGCTGCTGGCGCAGGATTATCCCGGCCCGTATCGCATTATCCTGGTCGATGATGGCAGCGTGGACGGCACGGCCGAGATTGCGGCCGGGCTGGCCGACCCTCGCCTCCACATAATCACCGGTGCCGAGCGGCCGGCGGGCTGGAGCGGCAAGCTGTGGGCGCTGCACCAGGGCATCGAGGCCGCGTCCGGCGCCGAGCTGCTGCTGCTGACCGACGCCGATATTGAACACCGGCCGGAACATGCCGCCACTCTGGTCGCGCACGCGCAAGCGGCGCAGTTGGACATGGTCAGCGAAATGGTCGCGCTGAATTGCCAAAGCTGGGCGGAGCGCGCACTGGTGCCGGCCTTCGTGTTCTTCTTCGCCCTGCTTTATCCGTTCGATCTTGTCAACGACCCTGGCAGCCGCGTGGCTGCGGCGGCGGGCGGCACGGTGCTGATCCGCACCAGCGCCCTGGCCCGTGTCGGCGGTCTTGCGGCCATGCGCGGCGCCCTGATCGACGACGTGACGCTGGCCGGGCTGGTCAAACAGGATGGACGCATCTGGCTAGGCCATAGCGCGCTGGCGACGAGCATCCGGCCCTACCCGCGCGTGGGCGACATTTGGGCGATGGTGACACGCACTGCCTTTGTGCAACTGCGTTTCAGCTTCTGGCTGGTGGCGGGCACTGTGGTGGGCATGGTGCTGGTGTGGATTGTGCCGGTTGTGGCGGCGTTGGCGGGGCACGGCTTGGCGCGCGTGGCCGGGGTGCTGGGGTGGGTGGCGATGGGCGTGGCCTATGCGCCGACGCTGCGGCGTTTTGGGTTGTCGTTTGCCTGGGCGCCCTTTCTGCCGCTGGTGGCATTGTTCTACACCGGCGCGACGATTGGCTCGGCGGTGCGGGGGCGTGGGGTGAATTGGAAGCGACGGAAGTATGGATAGGAAGGATTCTTCTTTTTTGAAAAAAAGAAGCAAAAAACTTTTGCCAGTTTGCCCACGCGCCAAACTGACAAAAGTCTTTTTGCTTCTTTTTCTTCAGAAAAAGAAGAATCTTTCTTCATGACAAACATCGAATCGCCCTCCGGCAAAAGCCGCTCAGCCGAAAACTTCCCGGTAGGCGTTCTGATCGCACCACGGCTGCGCCCGCACGTGCACGCGTTCTACGCCTTTGCGCGCAACGCGGACGACATAGCCGACAGCCCCGATTTTGCCGAGGCCGAGAAGATCGCGCGGCTTGGCGTCATGGAAGACGTGCTGCTGGGCCGACGGGAAATCGGCAGCCCCGCCGCTCTGGCTTTGCGCGCGAGCCTGGCAGAAACGGGTGTCACACCCGATCACGCGCGCGATCTGCTGCACGCGTTCCGCCAAGATGCGAGCACGCCGCGCACGCCCGATTGGGCGGCGCTGATGGAGTATTGCCGCTACAGCGCAATGCCCGTGGGGCGCTACGTGCTCGATCTGCACGGGGCGCCGGAGGCGTGCCGAGGGCCATCGGATGCGTTGTGTGCGGTGCTGCAGGTGCTGAACCATTTGCAGGATTGCGCGCGCGATCTGGCGGAACTGGACCGGTGCTATTTGCCGCTCGACATGCTGGCGGCCGCCGGCGCGACCGTGCAGGATTTGCGGCGGCCACGCGAGACGCCGGCGTTGCGTGTGGTGTTCTCCACGCTGCTGGATAGGTGCGATGAGCTCAATCGCGCGGCGGCGCGTCTGCCCGCGCGCACGAACGGGGTGCGGCTGCGACTGGAATGCGCGGTGATTGTCGCACTCGCGCGGCGGCTGACGGCGCGCCTGCGTGCGGGCGATCCGCTGGCCGCGCGCGTGAAGCTGACGCGCATGGATGTGGTGCGCAGCGTGGCGCGTGCGCTGGGGGCGCTGGCGTGAGAGCGCGATTGGCGCCGCTGGGCGCGGATCCCGCGGATTTGGCGGAAATCGAGCGGCTGGTACGCGCGGCGGGGACCTCGTTCTATCGCGGCATGGCGATATTGCCGCCCGATCGGCGCGCGGCGATGTATGCCATCTACGCGTTCTGCCGCCTGGTCGATGACATTGCCGATGAACCATCGCCCATCGAGGAGAAACGGCGCGGCCTGGCCGCGTGGCGGGATCGCATTGCGGGTCTGGCACATGGAGTGGCGGAGGATGCGACCACGCGCGTGTTGCTGCCGGCTATGCGCCGATTTGCGTTGCGGGAGGCGGATTTTCTGGCGGTGATTGATGGCATGCAGACGGACGCGGAGAGCATTGTTGTCGCACCGAGCGAGGCCGAGCTCGATCTGTATTGCGACCAGGTGGCATCCGCCGTGGGCCGGCTTTCGGTGCGCGCGTTCGGCGATGCGTCGCGCGCTGCCGACGAGGTGGCGTGGCATTTGGGGCGTGCGTTGCAGATGACCAATATATTGCGCGATCTGGGCGAGGATGCGGCGCGCGGGCGGCTCTATTTGCCGCGCGAGTGGCTCGATGAAGCGGGCGTGCCGGCCGATCCCACGCGTGCATTGGCCAGCGCAAACTTGGCCGCGGTGTGCCGGCGCGGCAGTGCGCAGGCGCACGCGCATTTCGCGCGCGCACGCGCGGCGATGGCGCGGTGTGATCGGCGCGCGATGCGCCCGGCGCGGCTGATGGCGGCAAGTTATTCGACCGTGCTGTGGGAAATGGACGGGCTTGGGTGGCGCACGCCTGGTGTTCGCGTCAGCTTGCCCTTGTGGCGCAAGATTTTGCTGGCAGTGGGGGCGTTGGCGTCGAGCTTATGATGGACGACTCAATTTATGAACGAGGGCGGGGAGGAACAGGCCTACCGTTTTGCGAACGGGTAAAACGATCGATGGATGATTGCGCGGCAATGCAAAGCGCTGCAAACTCCGAATGACTGCGCTTGAACGTCTTCAAGGATGGTACGCAGCACGATGCGATGGCGACTGGGAGCACCAAACCGGCATAGAGATTTGCACTGTAGATAACCCTGGCTGGCGCCTGACGATCGATCTTGAGGCGACCGCAGTTCAGAGCAAGGATTTCACCGAAATAAAGCAGGACCATTCCAAAGATGATTGGCTACACGCCTGGGTTCGTGAAGGGACCTTCCAGGGTGCCTGTAGTCCACAGAGGCTGGATGATCTGCTCGAATTGTTCGTGAACTGGCTGGAGACGTAGTCGCCAGAAGCGACCGCCAGCGTCCAGCCCGGGCGCGTCAGCGAACGCCCCGTAAGCGTGAGCGCCGGCCCTGACGTCATCAAGGTGACTCACAACGGCATCGGCATGGCTCGCCTCGACCATGGGCGGCCTTATGCTTTGAGTGCCTCATTCTCCCATGTTTTCTACTGCGCCTTCTGCGCCAGCGCTGGCAGCCCGCTATCATAAATCCCCTGAATTGCCGCAATCGCATGCGCGTCATCGGCACCCTTGGCGACGAAATTGCCCGACCAGCTCACCGTGCTGCCATCCGCACTGGGCGTCACCGCAATCGTCGAGCGGTAATGATCGACTGGCAGCGGAGAACTGACAATCGTGTAGCTGTAACTCATCGTGCGTTCGTTACGCACAAGCTGGCGCTCCACAATCGTGCCACCGCCCTTCAACGCCAACGTGCGCAAATGCGCGCGGCCCTGCACGGATGGCGTGCAGGAGGAAATCGCCGGATGCCATTGAGCAATACCGCAGAAATCTCCAATGGTCGCCCAAACCTTCGCCGGCGGCGCCTTGATGTCCACAGTCTTGGACGCTTCCAGCGCGAAAGCCGAAGCCCCAGTAAGCGTCAAAATGGCGGCTGCCTTGGTGATAATCTGAAACATGACTTCGCTAACTTTCATCAAAAAGTAAGGCAAGTTGGGGGAGCAGTGCCTGCCCCCCCAAACCCCCCGTCTTCATTTTATTTAAGGACGGAACTCAACTTCATCGCAATCGCCGTCGAGCCCTTTACCTTCAGCTTGCCCGTCATGAACGCCATCGTCGGGTCCAGCTTGCCCGCTTGTATGGCCTCCAAATTCTCCGGCGTAATCGTCAGCACGCAATCGGCGTCGCGATCCTCGTGGCTCATCACCGCAGGCTTCTGCGTGCCGTCAACGTAAATCCGGTCATCGCCAAAATCGAACTTCACCGTGGCGCCAAGCTCGCCGAACTGGTCGAGCCGGCTGGAAAAGGCGCTTTCGATGTCACTGACGCTCATGGTGGTGTTCCCCGGTCGATTTGGCCCGATGGTGGGCAGAGCCGGACCGTACCGGCTAGGCGAAACACTGTAAACCTGGGTAGGCAGGAAGATGGACAGTGTCTTCCTGCACGGCTGCGCCACCCTGACAGCTTCCGGCGCCATCGACCCTGACCTTGGCGTGCTGGTCGGCCCAGACGGCAACATCGCCGCCCTACTGCCCGCCACCGCTGCCCCGCCCGCCCGCCGCCACGCACTCCCACCCGAATGCCTGCTCGCCCCCGGCCTGATCGATATCCAGGTCAATGGCGGCGGCGGCGTGCAGTTCAACGATGACCCCTCCCCCGAGGCGGCGCGCCTCATCGCCCGCGCCCATCGCCGCCTCGGCACGACTGCCATCCTGCCCACGTTAATCACGTCAGATCGCGACACGCTGGCCCGTGCCGCCGAAACAGCCCGCAACTTCGGCGCACCAGGCACCGGATTGCTGGGCATCCATTTCGAGGGCCCCTTCCTCAGTGCCGCGCGCCCAGGCGTGCACCAGCCCAACCTGATCCGCCCGCCGGACGAAGCCGATCTGGCCCTGCTCGGCGCCCTGGCCGCCGCGCGTGCAGGCGTCGTGCTGCTGACCATCGCACCCGAATGCGCCCCGCCCGACACCTGGCACCGCCTGGCGCGCGCAGGCGTGATCCTCTCGGCAGGGCATTCCGCGACGGCCTACGAGGCGGTAGGTCCCTCAGTCACCGGCGTCACGCACCTCTTCAACGCCATGGACCCACCCACCGCCCGCGCGCCCGGCCTGGTGGCCGCGGCGCTGCTATCCGACCGTTACGTGGGCGTGATCGTGGACGGCCACCACGTCCATCCCGCCATGCTGGCCCTGATGCTGTCCACAAAACCGGTCTCGCGCACCATGCTGGTCTCGGACGCCATGGCGCCCACGGGCACGAAGGCGGAAAGCTTCGTGCTGCAGGGCCGCACCATCCTGCGCGAGGGCGGCCGTCTGACGGCTGAGGACGGCACGCTGGCCGGCGCCGATCTGTGCCTGGCCCAGGCCGTGCGCAACGCGACTTTCATGCTCGGCGTGACACAGGCGGCGGCGATCTGCATGGCCAGCGCCAATCCCGCCGATTTCCTCGGCGTGGGCGCGCGGCATGGCCGCATTGCGGCGGGCCAGCAGGCAGACATGGTGCTGCTCGATCCGGCGGGCGCGGTGCTGGGCACCTGGCTCGCCGGCGTGTGGGAGGCAGGCGATTGAGCGTGGAAGAAGCGCTGGACCGCATGGCCGGCTACGTGGCGACCCTCGGCCGCGGCCCCGGCCGGTCGCGCGCCCTGAGCCGGGCGGAGGCCGAAGACGCAATGGGCCTGCTGCTCGATGGCCTGGCCGATCCCGTGCAGGTCGGCGCATTGCTGATGCTGCTGCGCTACCGTGGTGAGGACCCCGAGGAGATCACCGGCCTCGTGCTTGCCGCCCGCGCGCGCATGCGGCTGCCCGATCTACAGGTCGCGCTGGATTGGCCATCCTACGGCGCGGGGCGGACGCGCCGTGCGCCATGGTTCCTGCTCGCGGCGATGGCGCTCGGGCGGGCGGGCAGCCCGGTGCTGATGCACGGCGGCAACGAATTCTCCGGCGGCGTGACGGTGGCCGAGGCGCTGCCGGCGCTGGGGCGCGCCGCGTGCGGGGACGCAAATGCGGCGGGGCGTGCGTTGGCGAACACGGGATTTGCCTATGTGCCGATAGACGCCCTGAGCCCGGCCTTTGCGGCGCTGCTGGGGCTGCGCCGCCGCCTGGGACTGCGCTCGCCTCTCAACACCGTGGCCCGTCTGCTCAATCCGGCCGCCGCACCCGCCGGCGTGGATGGCGTGTTCCACCCGCCCTATATCGAGACGCATCTGGCGGTGGCCGAACGCCTGGCCTGGGGCGGGCCGGCCGGGCGGCTGGTCGTGCTGAAAGGCGGCGGCGGCGAGGCGGAGCGCAACCCGGCCAAGCCCACGCAACTCCACGTCTGGGACGCCGCGACAGGACGCAGCGTGATCGAAGCACCGGCGGTGGCGGCAGCGGGCGTGGCGGGCGAGCCCGACATTGCGGCGGTATGGGAGGGCGCCGCGCGCGATGGCGCGATCGAAGCCAGGATCGTTGCCACGATCGCAATCGCGTTGACTGCGATGCGGCGCGGTGGCGATGCGGAGGCGCAGATCGTGTGGGAACAGCGCGCTCTACGCCCATGAATTTGCTTGATGGCATGGGCGGAACCTGATTGACTGCCCCGGCGTGCCAGGGAGCGAGGGTGGCGGAATGAGGTTCATGCGAAGCGTCAAGCGCGGCGCCATTGCGATGATCGCACCCACGGTGTTCCTCTCTCTCACTGGCTATTTCGCGTGGAATGCCACGCGCGGCGATCACGGGCTGAAGACCTACGCCGTGCGCCGGACTCAACTGGTTCTAGCCAACAAGGAGCGGGCTGCGGCCGAGGCCGAACTCGACATCTGGGAGACGCGGGTCGCGGGGCTGCGTGCCAATCACATCGATCCGGATACGCTGGACGAGCGGGCGAGGGCGATGCTTAATTTGGCCGATCCGGCTGATTTGGTTGTGCCTTATGGGCCGGGGAAGAATTTATTCTAGGAAAAAGGCTGGGGGAGATGTGCCATCCCCCCCAGACCCCCCGTCAATTTTAGGAACTGGGGGGGGGCACGACGCACCTAAACGAGACCAAGAATTCCGTAGGCCCATAAGCGCTATAAGGATAGCCGCCCGGCGCCATGGCCACAGGCGCGAAAACCCGCCCTTGCCTGGCGCAGAACGCGTTGGCCTCGCTCAAGGCAACACGTTGGGCTTCGGCGGCCCCGCCCAGCACGGGCGCGCGCATCTCCGAGACCAGGAACGTGCCGGGCCCGTTGGGGATGATGCCTGTGGTCATCGCGCAGCCCCACAAGGCTAACGCCGCAAGTGGCGCGGCGTGGCGCACGCGCGGACCGTTACGCGCCATGAGAAGTGGACAGCGCCGACTTGATGGCGTTCCACAGCATCTCGTCCGGATGGCTTACGCAGAAGGCGTCAATCGCCGCGAAGGTGGCTTTCTCCGCACCGGCGCTCAAAAGGCTGCCCGACCGGCCACCAATGCCGGCATTGACCGCGGAGATGTAGCCCAGCGTCCATTGCTCCGCTTCGTATGCCCGTCCGCCGCCGCGCCGCGCCTGGCTCCACTCGGCGCAGGGACGCGCCCCGGCGCCCCGCACGGTCTGCGCCTGGCCTTGAGCCGCCAGGGTGAGCATGAGTACGGCAAGCAAGAGGCGCATGGCGGCAGAGTCTACGGGCGAATGGCAGGCCCGTCGCGCCATTTCTTGTATCGAACTGAACCGCGTTCATGCGTTCGTGAAAACCCTGGCGGCCCGGGCGCGTAGAAGGCTCACGCAAATTTCGAAGAGGGGATGCGCCGTGGGTCTGATTTTGCTGATCATCTTGGTCGTGCTGCTGTTCGGCGGCGGGCTGGGCACGACATTCGGTGGCTGGGGCGGTGGCACCTACGGCCATTATGGCTATGGCGGCATTGGCCTCGGCACGATCTTGCTGATCGTCCTAATTGTGCTGCTTCTGCAACGCGCCTGATCGGCCGCATGCTTGAGCGGGCGCTCCGCCGCTCCGCTCAAGCGTGGCCTGCGCCTCGGCTTTCGCGCAGATTGTTCCTGGGCAGCATGAAAATCGCCAGGGCCATGCCGAGCGCGATCACGCCGGAGGAGGCGAGCCGTCCGAGTGCAAGCCCCCCGTGATCGACAGGCTTCGTCAGCATGTCCCCCAATGTGGCACCCAGGGGCCGCGTAAGAATGAAGGCGCTCCAGAAAAGTAGTGCGCCCTGCCGGCTGGCGCGCCTCTCACCAAGGCTGGGCCTGGTTAGAAAGTAAATCCCGCCCAGTGCAGCCAGGGCCGCGGTGAACACCAGCGCCCCTCTCTCATAGCCAAGGCCGGCACCGCCGCCCTGGCTGTCCGCCATATAATCACCAAGCGCTGTGCCAAGCGTGTTGGAGAAGAGGATAACCGCCCAGTAGAAAGCCTGGTTTAGTGTGGAGGTGATGTTGGTGACGGAGATCGATCCCGTGACGGCCCACCACGTTGCAAGTGTGACTGCGAGCAGCCCCGCCAGGATCAGCGTGCCGCCGACGTAGCCCAGCCCCAGCGAGCGGTCGGCAAAATCGGCCATGGTCGTGCCCGTTGTCGTCGTGGCCACGATGACGATCCAGTACAGGGCGGGGTGGAAGCGCCTCGCCGCGCATTGCGCAATCACTGCCACGGCGAAGATGGCGGCGAAGATGAGCGTGCTCGACAGATAGCCCACTCGCAGGGACATCGACACCGCGTCCCCGCCCGTTTCACCCAATGTGGTGGCGGCAATCTTGATGGCCCAGAACATCCAGGTAATCGGAGGGACCTTGCTCTCCTCGCTGCGCGAGGTGCTGGAGTCTGGGCCATCGAACATTGCTTGCGCTGCCTTGCCGTTTTGCTGCGGCTTCACCTTTTCACCCCGGGCACGGTGCTGCAATAGTCGGCCATGCGCGCAAGATCGGTGGAGCGGACGATCACAACCGCGCCATTTGCGGCAGCCGCATTACTGGGCCTGGCCGTGGCGTGTGCGGCACCCGGCACTGCCCGCGCGGGGCCACCCTTTGTCACCGACGACCCGGTGCCGGTCGAGTACGGAGGCTGGGAGATCAACTCCGCGTTGACCGGCACATTGGTGGCTGGCGGGGCGAGTGCCGGGGCACCCAGCATCGATGCGAATTACGGTGCCTGGCCGGGCGTGCAGATCCATCTGCAGCCGCAATTGAGTGTGGTGTGGGATCGGGCCGGTACGCGCCTGGGCGTGGGCGACACGCAAATCGGTGCCAAGATCCGGCTGATCGATGAGGACAAGTTAGGCTGGCTTCCCATGGTCAGCGTCTATCCGATCTTCAACGCGCCCAGCGGTTCGGCGCGGCGCGGGCTTGGCACAGGTTTAGGTGGGGTTTTCCTGCCCGTCTGGGCCGACAAAAGTTTCGGCAAATGGACGATTGATGGCGGCGGCGGCGTCTCGATCAATCCGCGTGCGGAAGGTCGCAACGCCTTGTTCTTGGGCGGTTTGATACTCTACCAGTTCACCGACGCGCTGTCGCTGGGTGGCGAGGTTTTCGAGCAGACCGCACAACGCAGTGGCGAACCTGATGAGACCGGCTTCAACCTGGGCGGGAGTTATGATCTTAGCCATACGACGCACCTGTTGTTTTCGGCGGGGCGCGGCCTGGCGCACGTGGCGTCAACGAATCGCTTTTCGTTCTACCTGGCGGTTCAGCTTGCACTGTAATTGAAAAGGCTCGCTATCGGTGCGCTGGTGTGATAAGCGGATTTTGGTTGCCGTGGCGGAAGGCCCCCATGACTCCCTTCCTTTCGATCCTGCCAGCAGATGGCCAAGCGGTGATTGCCGCATCCCGCACGCTCCGTGCGCAGGCGGGTGTTACAACATGCCGGTCCCGCACCCTACGCTTTGAAATTGCGGCAATGATCGGCGGCGGCGCTCAGGCGCGTGTGCAGGTGCCGGCAACTGCCCCGGCGGAGAAAGGTGCGGAGCTGTGGCGCAGGGCCGAGGAACTCATCGATGATCACGGCCGCTGGGCGCGACACGTCGCCTACCAACTGGCGGCGGAATGCTCGATCGCCGAGGATTTTTCCGGCGCAACCTTCTGGTCTGGCGTGATCGGGGCCCTCGGGGATATGCAGCGGCGGCTGGCGGCCTGATGAGTGGCAAGGTTGGCATCGCCTGGAGAATGGTGAGCGAGTAAGGCTGGGGAGATGTGCCATCCCCCCAGACCCCCCGTCTTTAGTCAGGACAAGGTCTAAATGAATGACGGGGGGTTTGGGGGGGATGGCACATCTCCCCCAACTTTTCTTGCCTGAATCGTGTGTCAGTTTCAACGCTGGTTGGTATAAGCTTGGGGGAGATGTGCTATCCCAATACTCCCGTCGTTCACGTAGGGTAGGTTTCGTGTTGGCTCCATGACCGTGCGCGAGCCCATCCTGAACCCGGTGCCCATCGCCGATCTGCGCCCAACACAGATCACCGTCGGCATGCGCGAGGTCGAGGCCAAGCGTCGCGCCTGGCGTGAGAAGGCCGGCCGCAAGGGCGGCGAGTTCCTGGGCCAGCACATGATCCCGGTGATCGTCGGTCCCAAGGGCCGCCCCTACATCATCGATCACCACCATCTGGCGCGCGCGCTACTGGAGGAGGATGTGCCCAGCGTGCTGATCAGCGTCATTGCCGATCTGGAGCGATTGGAGGCCGACGAGTTCTGGTCTGTCATGGACAACCGCAACTGGATGCATCCCTTCGACGACCATGGCAAACGCCAGGACGCGGCTGAAATCCAAAATCGATCAAGGCGCTGGTGGACGATCCGTTCCGCTCGCTTGCGGGCGAATTGCGGCGCGCGGGCGGCTTTGCCAAGGACACGACGCCGTTTTCGGAGTTTCTGTGGGCGGATTTTCTGCGCCGGCGGATGAAGCGGCGTGATGTGGTGCATGATTTCGACACGGCGGTCGCCGAGGCGGTAAAGCTGGCTCGCGGAGAGGAGGCCAACCATTTGCCGGGCTGGTGCGGACCCGTACCGCGGTAAGGTTTTGCAGGCAATTTCTTAAATGAAGACGGGGGGTCTGGGGGAACGGCACGTTCCCCCCAGCCTTTCTTGAAGATCAGGCTTTGACGTATAAAGGCGCCTTCTGCAGGGACACGCCGCCATGAACATGCCGATCCTGGCCGCCCAATCGCTCACCACGCCGCGCGGCTACATGAGCGGCTTCGGCAATGGCTTCGAAAGCGAGGCCCTGCCCGGCGCGCTGCCCGTGGGCCGCAATTCGCCGCAGCGTTGTGCCTACGGACTTTATGCCGAACAGATCAGCGGTTCCCCCTTCACCGCGCCCCGGGCGAGCAATGAGCGATCCTGGCTCTATCGCATCCAGCCGAGCGTTCGTCACATGGGGCAATATCGCCGCGTTGATGCAAGGCACTGGCGCACCGCACCGTGCCGGGAGGTGACCTCGCTCGCCATCGGGCCGCTGCGCTGGAGCCCGATCGCCCTGCCCGATCATGCGCAGACGCTGGTCGAAGGCATGTGCACGATCACCGCGGCCGGCGACGCGGATGCGCGCGCGGGCATGGCAGCGCACGTCTATTTGGCGACGTCCTCGATGGACGATGCCTATTTCCTGAATGCGGACGCCGAGATGCTGTTCGTGCCGCAATTGGGCGCGCTGCGCTTGCGAACCGAATTCGGCGTGATCGACGCGCCGCCCGGCCATATCGTCGTGATCCCCCGCGGCGTGAAATTTGCGGCCGATCTTCTCGGCGGTCCGGCGCGCGGCTATGTGTGTGAAAATTACGGCGGCACGCTGACCCTGCCCGAACGCGGGCCCATCGGCGCCAATTGCCTGGCCAATCCGCGCGACTTCGAAACGCCTGTCGCGGCCTATGAGGATCGCGCGGCTGCCTGCACGCTGACGGTCAAATGGGGCGGGGAGCTGTGGGTGAGCGAGCTTGCGCATTGCCCGCTGGATGTGGTCGCCTGGCATGGCAATTACGCGCCCTATCGCTACGATCTGCGGCGCTTCTCGCCCGTGGGGCCGCTGCTGTTCGATCACGCAGATCCGTCGATCTTCACGGTGTTGACGGCACCTTCGGCGACACCCGGAACGGCGAACGTGGATTTCGTCATTTTCCCCGATCGCTGGCTGGTGGCAGAGGATACGTTTCGCCCACCGTGGTATCATATGAACATCATGAGCGAGTTCATGGGCCTGATCTATGGCGCCTATGACGCAAAGCCGCAGGGTTTTCTGCCCGGCGGCATTTCGCTGCATAATTGCATGCTGCCGCATGGCCCGGATACCGAGGCCTTTGCGGGTGCCAGTTCGGCCACACTTGCACCGCGCAAGCTGGAGGGCACCATGGCTTTCATGTTCGAGACGTTTTTGCCGCAGCACGTGAGCGCGTATGCCGCGGGACTGGCGGAGCTGCAGGGCGATTATGCGCGCTGCTGGGATGGCTTGGCGCGGCGGTTTGATGCGGCGCGTGCGTGAAATTACAAAACTTCTACGTTTCTTTCACCCGAAAAAGTCCTGTTTATGGAAGAGGTCACTGCGTCCCGCAGTATAGCTCGAGTGTAAGCGAAAGACCCACGGTAGCATCCTTTGTCATGCGCAAATGTTGCGCGCAGCGTGGCGATCGTGTATCCCAACTGCATGAACGTCTGGGTGCCTATTCCCGACGACCTGGCTGCACGCTTCGGCTCGGAGGCCGAACTGGGCCGCCGTGCCGTCGAGGCGCTGGCACTTGAGGAGTACCGCGTCGGCCGCCTGACCCGCCATGAGTTGCGGCATGTCTTGGGATTTGCCACAAGCGGCGAGCTGGACGGATTCCTCAATGACCGCGGCGTGGCCGAGGGGATCACCATCGAGAAATTCGACCGTCAAATGCAGGACCTGGAGCGTATCGGCCTTTAAGGGGTGCGTGCCGTCGCGGACACCGGGCCGCTCTATTATTTGGTCCTTGTCGGGCACGTCCCAATACTGACCACGCTGTTCAGCGAAATCGTCATCCCCGAAATCGTCCGCGACGAACTGGCCCATCCGCGCGCTCCTGTTGCCGTGCAGAAATGGATTGCCTCGCGCCCGGCCTGGCCTTCGGTCAACTCGGCAATGCCGAACGTGCTGGCCCAGGTGAACGCTGCGTTGGACCCTGGCGAACGAGCCGCTCTCGCTTTGGCCATGGAGCGGCAGCCTGACCTGGTGCTCATGGACGATCGGGCCGCGGTCGCCTCGGCTCACGCGCTGGGCCTTATGGTAACCGGCACGCTCGGCCTTCTCGTGCGGGCCGCACGCCGGGGCTTGCTGGACCTGCCGGCTGCGTTGGACGGATTGGCTCTCACCAACTTTCGCTGGACGCCCAGCTTGCGCGCGCGCGTGCTTGCGGAACACACTAAAGAACGTGGTTAAAGCAGGTCGGAATATGGTGATGAAGTCGACAATTACTAAATTCTAGGTCGTCTACTTTCGCACAAGCTTTAGAAATTTCTGCGCTTCTTTGTTTCAAGAACGAAGTTCTTTCCCCGAAGCGGCCAAACTCGCTCCAGTTCTACACGCGACGGCAATTCTACCTATCTATCCACATTCTGCTGATTAAGAACCGCATTTGATTTGAGGAACTTGATCAATACCTTTTCAATCTGTTCACGTAATTTCTTGTCGTTGACGCCCACGTAAGCGCCGTTCTGAACGATAGGCGCTTTAAACCAGAACTTCTGATGGTGTTCTTTAAGTCGATCGGAGATTTTCTGTCCTTGACCCACGTAAATGGGTCTGTCGCTGATGTCATAGAGCACATATATGCCCGCGGCACTCGGCCATTCAGCCTGGCTGTTTGGATTGAAATTGAACCATTCACCCACCCCTTCTATGGTTGCTTCCTCTTTGGCTTCTTCCTTTGCTTCAACAGAAAGCTGGTGACCCAATGCCCTTTCCAGCTTCTCGATTGTCACTCTTTGAGGATTCTGACTTTTTCCTGACTCAATGTTATAAATCGATACGACCGACAGGCCTGACTTTGACGCTAGCTCCGGCACCGAGAAAGCCGCGCCTAGCCTTGCCTTGTTCAGCCAAACCCCGATCGCGGACGGCCCATCAGGCACATCCTGCTTTTCGTCTTCCTTGCCAACAGCGCTACCACCGTCGACCTCTTTGTCGGAATTTCCTATTATCCGCCTTATCTGCGCTTTTTGCTCGGGCGACGGCTGCGACTTCTCGTTTTCCCATAAGCATATCATCGGCGCCGAAACCGAAGGCCGTATCTTCTCACCAAGTTCCGATTGAGTAAAACCCAGCCTTATACGTTTTTTCTTGATGTCTGGGCCGAACCGCAACCTGGCCATCTTAGTCTGCTCCCCTCACAGTGACGCGCATGAACCCAATGCTTTGTTGTACCTAACCTTGTAGCCGATGTCGATCTCGCACTTCGCTTCCCCCAACCACGTCGCTTAATCGACTTCCGCTGCTCGTGCGAAACGACTTCCGTTCGGGACCACGGCTAGAACCGAGAACCGCCCGCGGGCGCCTACATGGTTGTTCTGGATCGGATAAGCTGGGGTTTCAAACTGAGCCAATCCCCCGAGCAGCAACGGGATAAGTCAGGACGCCAGCAACCTCTGCTCCCCCGCTCCACCATCACCTCCGCATCCGAAACCCACCCAGCCCGCAAATATACCGCCACTCCGCCTCACTCACCGGCACCACGGACAACCGAGACGCCCGCACCAGCACCATCCCCGCCAACGCCGGATCAGCCTTAATCGCCGCCAACGTCACCGGCCTGGGCACAGCCCGCACCGCGCGCATATCCACGCAAGACCAATCCCCCTCACTCGCCGTCGGGTCCGCATAAGCCTCCCGCGCCACGCGCACGACCCCAACAATCTCCTTCCCAACATTCGAGTGGTAGAAAAACGCCAAATCGCCCTTCTTCATCGCACGCAAATTATTCCGCGCCTGGTAGCTTCGCACCCCCGTCCAAGGCTCCACGCGGCGCGCGACCTGCTGCGCCCAACTGAAAGCGTCCGGCTCGGTCTTGACCAGCCAGTAATTCACGGCACCAACGCGCCGGCGACAAAAACCTGCCGATACGCCCGGATCACCACGCTCTCGAACAACCCCGCCCGCGCATAAGGATCCGCCTCCGCAAAGCCTGCCGCAGCGGCCGCATCCTCCACATCGATGATCAGCAAGCTGCCGCACGCGCGCTGGTCGGCATCCAGCAACGGGCCGGCCTGCACGATGCGATCCTGGTAGGTCTCCAGGTAAGCGATATGCTGGGAACGCGTGGCCAGGCGGACCTCCAGACTCGCGGGCTTGTCGGTGCAGATCAGGGCGAAGAGCATGGTTGGCCTCGGCAAGACACGGCATATAAGACCTGGTGGGACCGAGCCGGTCCCCCCAGACCCCCCGTCATCTTTTAGAGGACAACACCGCCTTGCGTATCGTTGTGGCCATGTCGGGGGGGGTGGATAGCTCCGTGACCGCCGGCCTTCTGCACGAGGCGGGACATGAGGTGATCGGCCTCACGCTCCAGCTTTACGACCACGGGCAAGCGACCGCCCGCCGCGGCGCCTGCTGCGCGGGCCAGGACATACACGACGCGCGCAACGTCGCCGCCACCCTGTCCATCCCGCACTACGTCATCGACGCCCAGGCACGCTTCCGCGCGGCCGTCATAGCGCCCTTCGCCAACGCCTACGCTGCGGGTGAAACCCCCGTGCCCTGCATCGCCTGCAACCAGAGCGTCAAGTTCACCGACCTGCTCGCCCTCGCCCAGGACCTCGGTGCCGAAGCGCTTGCCACCGGCCACTACGTCCGGCGCATCGAAGCCCCCACCGGCCCCGAGCTCCACACCGCCGCCGACCCCGCCCGAGACCAGAGCTGGTTCCTCTTCGCCACCACGCCCGCCCAGCTCGCCTACTGCCGCTTCCCTTTGGGCGAGACTCCCGACAAGGCCACCGTGCGCGCCCACGCCGCCCGCCTCGGCCTGGCCACGGCCGAAAAGCCGGACAGTCAGGACATCTGCTTCGTCCCCGCCGGCTCCTACGCCGACACCGTCACCCGCCTGCGTCCAGATGCGGCCCAGCCCGGCCAGATCGTAACCGCCGACGGAGAGGTCCTCGGCACCCATGGCGGCATTGCCCACTACACAGTCGGCCAGGCCAAGCGGCTGGGCACCGCCAGTCAGCACAACCGCCAGCAAATGGTGGTCGTGGCACTAAACGCGGCCACGCGCCGCGTTACGGTGGGCCCGCGCACCGCCGGCACGCGCCGCCTCGCCTTGCGGGACGTCAACTGGCTCATCCCTCCGCCCGCCGAACCACGCCCCTGCCACGTCAAGCTGCGCGCGCGTGACGGCCTGCGCCCGGCCGCGGTTTCGGTGACGACCTTCGGCGCTGATGTCACCCTGCAGGACGACGCCCTGCCCGCGCCCGGCCAAGCCTGCGTGTTCTACGATGGCACGCACGTCCTGGGCGGCGGCTTCATCAGCGCGCAACCGGCGGAACAAGCCGCCTGATCTCACCCCGCCCGCACAGCCCCGATCAGAAACTCGACATTGCCCTCAGGGCCCCTGATCGGGCTCTCCTCCAAGCCCAACACGCGCCAGCCCGCAAGCCCGGACCACCACGCCGCGATCGTCTCGCACACCGCCGCATGCACCGCGCTATCCCGCACCACGCCACGCGCGCCAACCTGGCCCGGCCCTGCCTCGAATTGCGGCTTGATCAGCGCCACCGCCCAGGCACCCGGCGCGCATAAGGCCAAAGGCGCCGGCAGCACCGTGCGCAGGCCGATGAAACTGGCATCGCACACCAGCGCGCCCACTACATCGCCGCCGATGATTGCGGCATCCATGTGGCGCGCATTGGTCTTTTCATGCACCATGACACGCGCGTCGCTGCGCAGCTTCCAGGCAAGCTGGCCATGGCCGACATCGACAGCGTGCACGCGCGCGGCCCCCTGCGCCAGCAGCACATCGGTAAAGCCGCCGGTGGAGGCGCCGATATCCAGGCACACAAGCCCCGCGGGCGAGAGGCAGAAGGCGGCCAAACCATGCGCCAGCTTCACCCCGCCTCGCGAAACCCACGGGTGGTCCTGCCCCCGCACCTCCAGCGCGGCACCCGCTTGCAGCCACTGCCCGGCCTTTTCGACCCGCCGCTCGCCCGTGAACACCTTGCCGGCCAGGATCAGCGCCTGCGCGCGGGCGCGGCTCTCGGCCAGGCCGCGCTCCAGCAGCGCCTGGTCCGCACGGGTTTTCTTGGGTGCGCTCACAAATTCGTGGCGTGTGGCGCGCGCGCCGCGGGTTGCCACGTTTTCGCGCGCGCAACCAAGCCATGGGCACGGCGTGGTTGTCCCGCCCAGGGTGCGATGCAATATCGGGACGCATCGTCAAACCGCCAGGAGATTCGCGCGAGCGAAGACGGGCGGCCCGCCGTCCGCAAGCATGGGCGCGAACAGTTTAAGGAGTTCTGGATTGTCGGTCCCTCTCAAACAGGTCGCCCGCGTCGGTGCCTACGTGGTCAAGCAGCACCTCGCCGGCCGCAAGCGCTACCCCCTCGTCCTGATGCTGGAGCCGCTGTTCCGCTGCAACCTGGCCTGCTCGGGCTGCGGCAAGATCGATTATCCGGCCGAAATCCTCAACCAGCGTCTCTCGATCGCCGAGTGCCTGGACGCGGTCGATGAATGCGGCGCGCCCGTGGTCTCCATTGCCGGCGGCGAGCCCCTGTTGCATCGCGAGCTGCCCGAGATCGTGGCCAAGATCCTCGCCCGCAAGAAGTTCATTTATCTCTGCACCAACGCATTGCTGCTGGAGAAGAAGCTCGACCTCTACACGCCGCACCCCTATTTCTGCTGGGACATCCATCTGGATGGCGACCGCGAGATGCACGATCATGCGGTCAGCCAGGATGGCACCTACGATCGCGCGGTCGCCGCCATCAAGGAAGCCAAGCGCCGGGGCTTTCGCGTCTCGATCAATTGCACCCTGTTCGATGGTGCGAAATCCGAGCGCGTTGCCAAATTCTTCGATGACGTGACCGCGCTCGGCATTGACGG
Organism: Acetobacteraceae bacterium; assembly: GCA_965276755.1. Lineage (GTDB taxonomy): Bacteria > Pseudomonadota > Alphaproteobacteria > Acetobacterales > Acetobacteraceae > CAJCIS01. Next base: position 3,639,101 of record OZ255625.1, on the reverse strand, counting down.
CATCATGACCTCGCCCGGCTATGCCTATGAGCGCGCGCCGGACCAGGCGCATTTCCTGTCGCGCCAGAAGACCAAGCAGCTTTTCCGGGACATCCTGCGCGCGGGGCGCGGCCGCGGCTGGAGCTTCGGGCAGAGCCCGCTGTTTCTGAACTTCCTTGCGGGCAACGAGGAATATCGCTGCACGCCGTGGGGCAATCCGACGCGCAACGTCTTCGGCTGGCAGCGCCCGTGCTACCTGCTCGGCGAGGGCTACGCCAAAACTTTTTCCGAACTGATGGAAAGCACGGACTGGGACAAGTACGGTACCGGCAATTACGAAAAATGCGCCGACTGCATGGTACACTCGGGCTACGAAGCAACCGCGGTTCTGGACTCCGTGCGCAGTCCGCTCAAGACGCTGCGCGTGGCCATGTTCGGGCCAAGGGTTGAAGGCGAGATGGCGCGGGAGATACCGCTGGAGGGGGCGCGGCCTGCGGAGTTCGTCTTCAGCCGGCATGTGCAAGACAAGATGGCCTCGCTTAAGCACAAGAAGCCAGGCGAGATGGCGGACGCGGCGGACTGAAGAAAAGATTGGGGGAGCAGTGTCTGCCCCCCCAAACCCCCCGTCATCATTTAGGCGAGGAGTGAAAATCGACGGGGGTTTTGGGGGGGATGGCACATCTCCCCCAATCTTCCTGCCTACCACGATCTCCTCACAGGACTCCCCCCGATGAACGTGGGCCTGTTCTTTCGCGATCCGCGCGTACAGGCAGCACTATCGGGGCCACGCCGCGCCGAATCGGCCGCGCTGATCGAAGAATTCTTCGCCACGTTCAGCTACGCCGATTGCACCGTGGCGCAACTGCTCGCACTGGCCGACCTGGCGGCGCGTGGCAATAACAACGAAGTCGCCAGGTCGGCCCTTATGCTCGTGATCGAGGCTGGCACGCGTGAGCATCTCGCCCGCTACAGGCTTGGCCGTATTCTGCTCAACGAAGAGTTGCCCTTCGAAGCGGCCGAACAATTCCTGCTTGGCGCGCAGGCAGACGACACCTTCCCGCACAACCACATGGGCGCCGCGCGCGCACTGTTCACTTACGGCGCGCGCGCAGAGGCGGCCGGTCATGCGGAGCGCTTCATCGGTTTCGGCGTGCGTCCGCATGGCGCACAGGATCTGGCAGCACTCGGTGAAATAGCAGACGTGACCTTTGATTCCGGCCAGCGCGAGCGCGGCCTGGCAATCTACCGGTTTCTCCATGCCCTGGGTGCGCAGCAACCACGCCAGGTTGTGCGCCTGGCTGAGTCGCTGATCGCCGCAGGTGATTACGATGACGCATATAGAATGCTGCGCGCGCAGATTTCCCAGCACGGCGCCGATCCATGGAGTGATCGGGCACTCGCTTTATGCCAGAGCCAGCAGGGCGACCACGACAATGCGATCGCCCTTGCACTTCGCGCCGTGCAGGCCGAACCCGCCAACGCTGGATTTGTAAACACGTATGTGCGCGTGCTGGGAACTGCACGAAATCCCGCGGCGCTCCGCGCGGCCATCACCGAACATGCAGCGTTGTTCTCGCCGGTAGATATCGCCGAACTTGGCATTCGGCTCAATCTTGCCGAGGAGAATTTGGCGGGCGCTGCTGACATCGTGCGCGGCGCGGAGATCCTGCCCGAGACACGCCTGTTCCATCTTGGTGTCGAGGTCGGGTATGCCGCGCTGAATGCCGGCCAGCCCGAATTGGCCGTCTCACTCGCCGACAGGCTGAGTGCATTATCGCCGGACTCAAATGCCGTCAAACTCCTGCGCATCGATACCTGCTTTCGCCTGCTGCTGTGGGAGGATGCGGGCGAAATCCTTGCCACCATGCCGCCAACCGCGGACGAACATCCGCGCATTTCGATGAAACGCCTCGAATATGCGAGCTTCATGGGCGACCAACTGGCCGCGGCCGCTGCGGCGCTGCGCATGGAGGCATTGGCGCCGCGTGCCGGCAGCCAGGTGATGCTGCCGGTATTTCGCTACTACGCGGAACAGCAGGAGTGGAACGCGGTCATCGATCGGGCCCTGCCCTGGTTGGATGGCGGGCTGAACTACGACCAGATCGGCTTCGTGCTATTCCGCGCAGCCAAGCATGGCGGCCGGCAACAAGAAATGATTGCCGCCGTCGAGGCAATCGCTGATTGGCGGGAACGCCCCGGCTTGCTGACCTTGCGCAACCATCTGGCCTACGATCTTGTGCATACAATCGATGATATCGATGCTCTGGCGCAGGATCCGGCCGCCGCGCGCGATGCAGCGCTATTGCGCAAGCTGGCACTGCGGCGAGACGTCATCGCAGGCCCTGTGGTCACGCCGCCGCGACAGGCGGTATTTTTCTGCACGGATCGCAACTATCTCTGTGCGACCATTGTCGCCCTGCACGGCGCCACACACGCCATCAATACGGGCAGCACGGATTTCTACGTGATTGCCGACGATGACGATCTCGACCTTGCGCGCGCCAGCACCACAGCTTTTGGCGGGAACGGGATCAGCCTGACGATCGTGCCCGCGTCAGAGGTGACGGGTTCGGTCGCGCGCCTTTCGCCGGAATACGGGCTTTTCACCAGCGGGCACCGCCTGTCGCGGGCCGCCTATTATCGTATCTATTTCGCGCAGCACCTGCAAAGGCTCGGGCTGCACGAGCGGGCGCTCTATGTGGATGGCGACGTAGCCCTGGCCGGGCGCCTGGATGGCCTGCTTAACGCCGATCTTTGCGGCCATCCCGCAGCCGCGCGCCTGGAGAGCATGCGGCCGGACGTACGGCGCGCTATTGCCCATCACGGATTATCGGATGGCCGCTACTTCAATTCAGGCGTGCTGCTGTTCGATCTGCGCCACCCGGACCTGGCGCGTGCGCTCACCGCCTCGATGAGCGCCATTGCCGACGAGGGCGTGCGCCTGCTCTATCACGACCAGTGCGCGCTTAATCTGGGCTTTCGCGACTGCTTTGCCGAGTTGGACGTTGCGTGGAATTATCCTGTGACGGAGGCAACCGTGCTCGCCGATATTCCGCGGGAGGCCGTGATATTGCATTTTCTGGATCGGCCCAAACCTTGGAGTGCGGCTTATGGCGGGGAGGCGGGGCCGCTTTGGTTTGAAAAGTGGCGCGCAACTGCGGACTTTATAGGCAGCGAAGCTGCGCTGGCGCTGTTTGCGGAGATACGTGATTAGAAAAGAACTGGGGGAGATGTGCCATCCCCCCCAGACCCCCCGTCATTATGTAAAACGGAGGCCCTAAAATCGACGGGGGGTCTGGGGGGGATGGCACATCTCCCCCAGCTCTTCTTATTCCGCCAACGCCGGCTGCGCCCTAACCGCCGCCCCAACCGCATGTTGCCGCGCCAGAACCAAATAGAAAGCCGGCACCACAAACAGCGTGAACACCGTCCCAATCGCCAACCCCGTCGCAATCACCAGCCCCATCGCAAAGCGCGCCGCGGCACCCGAGCCAGTGGCGAAGACCAACGGCATTACGCCCAGCACCATTGCCGCTGTCGTCATCAAAATCGGCCGCAGCCGCAGCAATGCCGCGAGTTCGATCGCCGCGCGTTTGCTGAGGCCGGCCGCTTGTTGCTCATTGGCGACTTCAACCATAAGGATGCCATGCTTTGATATCAGGCCCATGAGAGTCACGAGCCCGACCTCAGAATAGATGTTCAGGCTTGCGCCATGCACGCCGAGATAGATGAACAGCATCGCACCGGCGAGCGACATCGGCACCGAGATCAGAATAATCAGCGGATCGAGGAAGCTGCCGAACAACGCCGCCAGGGACAGGTAGATGACAATGACGGCAAAGCCGAAGGTTGCGGCAAAGCCGGAGGACTCGGTGACGAACTGCCGCAGCGGCCCGGATGTGTCGGTAGCGTAACCGGCAGGCAACACACGCGCGGAAATCTGATCAAGAGCGCGCAGGATATCGCCCGTGCTTGCGCCTGGCATGGGAACGCCGCTGATGGTCGCCGAATTCATTTGCTGAAAGTGGCTCAAAGATTCGGGCACCACCCGCATTTCGATATGCGCGACCGAGGAGAGCGGGATCGGCACGCCGCCGATATCAGCGATTGTGTACTGTCCAAGCTGGTCGGGGTTGAGGCGATCCTTACGCTGAACCTCTGGAATGACCTTGTAGGAACGTCCGGCCATGTCGAAGTAATTGACGTAACCGCCGCTCAGCAGCGTATTCAGCACACCCGCCACCCGGGCCATGTCCAGCCCCAGTGCGGCCACCTTGTTGCGGTCAAGGACCACATCGGCTTGCGGCAGGTCGATCTTGAGGTCACGGTCGACAAATGCGAACAACCCCGTCTTGCGCGTCTCATCCAGGAAGCGGGAGGACACGACGTTGAGGTCCGCAAAGGACTGGGTGGTTTTCAGCACATAGGAAATCGGCATGCCAAACGAACCAGGCAAAGACGGCGGCTGGAACAGGGCCACGTCCGCGCCTGCAACCTGCGATACGCTGCCCTGCAGCCGGGCAGCGACCTGCGTGGCACCCTGGCTTCGTTTCCTCAGGGGAATCAGTTTCAAGCCGCCATTGAGTTGGCCCGGCGAGGTAAACAGGAAGGTGCTGTCCGCCGCAGGGTCGTGCAGCATCACGCCGTCAACCTGCTTCGAGTACAGATGCAACTGATCGAAGCTCGCCGTGGGCGATACGGCGCCGCCGATCGCAAGAAAGCCTTCATCTTCCTGCGGCGCCAATTCCGTGTGCGACGCTGTATAGAAATAGCCGCTCAAGCCAAGCACCCCAACCCCGAACAGCACCAGAATAAAACGCCATCTCAGAGCCACGCGCAACATCGCACCATAGATGCGGTGCATCAGGTCGGCGCCGTGCCTTTGCTTCGCTCTCCCGCGCGGCGCCGGCTTGAGAAGGAAGCGGCACATCATGGGCGAGAGCGTCAGCGCCAGCAGAGCCGAGACGGTGACGCTGCCAACCAGCGTCATCGCGAATTCGGTGAACAACGCACCGGTCAACCCTCGCCGTAGCGCGATGGGCACATAGACGGCAATCAGCACCACAGTCATGGCAATAATCGGCGATGCCAATTGCCGCGCCGAGCGCAGGGCCGCCTCGAGCGGGGACGCACCCTCGCCGATTTCGCGGCTGACGTTCTCGACCACGATGATCGCGTCGTCCACGACCAGCCCCGTTGCGAGTACCAGCGCGAGCAAGGTGAGCAAATTGATAGAAAAACCCAACAAATAGATGATGGCAAACGTGCCAACCAGAGAAAGCGGAATTGTCACTACGGGAATGAACGCGGCGCGAACCGAGCGCAGGAAGGCGAAAACGACCAGCGCGACGATCGCCAGACTTTCTATCAAAGTCTTGATGACTTCAGAAATCGAGCCGCGCACCTGCTCGGTTGCGTCGTAGGCAACCTCCGCGCTCATGCCTTGCGGCAACTGCCCGGCGATGGCGTCGAATTTTGCCCGCGCTCGCGTGATGACATCGAGCACATTGGCCGTCGGCACAGCACTTATGCCGATCAGGACAGAATTTTCGCCCTTGTAAGTCACCGCCTGCTGCATGTTATCCGACGACAGCTCCACCCGTGCCACGTCGCTCAATCGAACAACCGCGCCGCCGCTCTGGCGTATGATGAGCTTGCGGAACTCATCGGCACTGTGCACGCTGGTCGTCAGGCCCAACGGAATCTGAATCATCTCCCCCCCCGTGGTGCCGGCACCGGAAGTGAAATTGTTGGCCGTCATCGCCGTTGCCACGTCGCTTGCCGTCAACCCGCGCGCGGCCATCCGCGCCGGATCGAGCCACGCGCGCAGGGCAAAATTCTGCGCACCCAGGACCTGGGCATTTTGTACACCAGGTATGGACTGAAACTGTGGTGCCGCGATCCGCGTCAGGAAGTCGGTGATCTGTTCCGGGGTGAGGACGTCGCTTTTAAAAGCCAGGTAGAGCGAGCTGTCACCGCCGGTTTGCAGGTGGATCTGTGGCGACTGACTCTGCGCCGGCAATTGGTCGTGCACCGCCGAAATCTGCGCCTGGATTTCGGTCAGCGCCTGATCGGGGTCGTGGTTGAGCTGCAGAAAGGCCTGAACCTGGCTGCTGCCGCTCGAACTCGACCCGGTGATGTAGTCGATTCCGTTGACGCGCGCCATGGCGTTTTCCACCGGCGTCGTGATGAAACCGGCCACCACATCCGCATTGGCCCCGTAATAGGTCGTGTCGACCTCAATGACAGCGTTCACGGTGCGCGGAAACTGACGCACCGGCAGCCTCTGCTCAGCACCCAGCCCGAGCAGCAGCACAAAGACGCTGACGACCACCGACAGCACCGGCCGCCGAATGAAGAGATCGGTCAGTTGCATGCTATTCCTCCATCGGCTGCGGCGCGGCCTCATCGCTGGGTTGCACGGTGTTGTTGATGGTGACAGGGCTGCCATCATGCAACTTGATCTGTCCGGCGGTCACGATGACCTCGCCCGCCTTCAGGCCGGCAACGATTTCCACCTGATTGCCGCGCGTCTCGCCCGTCTTGACCAACGCCTGGTGCACGCTGCCGCTGCGCACGACAAACACCGCGCTGCCGTATGGATTATATATCACCGCCGCATTGGGCACGGTCAGCGCCTGGCGCGCCGCACCCGCATCCACGCGCACCGTGCCGAACATGCCGGGCAGCAGCCCATGATCGGGATTGGCGACAGTCGCGCGGATTTGCGCCATGCGGCTGGCGCCATCGAGCTTGGGGCTGATCGCACTGACGCGCGCGCTGAACACACGCCCCGGGAATGTATCGACCCGCAGGCTCGCCGCCTGGCCCATCCTGATCGCCCCCAGCGCCTGCTGCGGCACATAGAAATCGACATAGATCGGATCGAGCGCCTGCAGCGTCACGATCATCGTCCCCGCCGGCAAATATTGTCCGACATCGACCTGGCGCAGCCCCAGCCGGCCGGCGAACGGCGCGCGCACAAGCCGTTCGGCCATGATCGCCTGCTGCTGCGCCACCTGCGCGCGCGCCGCGCGCAAATGGCTGTCATCGGCATCGATCGTCGCCTGGCTCACCGCCTGCGCTTTGTACTGCTTGGTGTCGCGCGCCAGGTTGGATGCCGCCAGATCGGCCGCGGCCTGCAATTCGGCGAGCTTGGCCGCGTCATCGTTGGGACGTAGGCGCAGCAGCAGCGTGCCCGCTTCCACATCGCGACCTGAGTCAAAACCCACCCAATCGACGATGCCGGGGAGTTCAGCCGCCAGGTCGGCGCCCCTGGCGGCGCGCAGGCTGCCGACGGCTTCCAGGCTGGGTTGCCAGCTCTGCGCGCGCACGATGGCCGTGGAGACAGTGGGAGCCTGCTCTTGAGCGCAGGCGGGTGCTGCCACCAGAAGGAAGAGAAGAAGTTCTTTTTTGAAAAAAAGAACCAAAAAACTTTTGCGACTTGAGGCGCGCGTTGCCGCAAAACCCGTGCAAAGTTTCAAAAGTTTTTTGCTTCTTTTTTTCAAAAAAGAAGAACTTTTTTCTGTCATGGCAACAAAGACCTTATCAAACCCTCAGGCGGCGCCCCTGCATCCACCCGGTGCCACCACCCACCGCCCAACGCCGCAAACAGCGCCACGCTATCCGTGTAGCGCGCCGCGCGCGCACGGATCAGGTTGATGACCGCATTCTGGTATTGGCTCTGGGCCGTCAGCACCGTCACATAGGCCACGCCGCCGGCGCCGTATTGCAATTGCGCCAGCGAGAGCGCCCGCGCGGCCGCCCGCGCCGCGTCCTCATTGGCCGCCACCGCACGCACGTCCTGCTGTATCGCAGTCAGCACGTCGGCCACGTTCTGGAACGCATTGACGACCGTAGCGCGATAATTTAACGCGGCCGCGCGCATAGCGGCATACGCCGCGCGCTGCTGGTGCAGCAACGCGCCGCCTTCGAACAGCGGACCCATCAATTGATTCAGCAGGCTCCACGCACCGTTGCCGGGCGTGAAGAATTGGCCCGGACTCGCCGGTATCGTGCCCACCAGCGCCGACAGGGTCAGTTGCGGAAGCCGGTTGGCGATCGCCACGCCCACCTGCGCGGTCGCGGTCATCAGCTGCGCCTCGCTGGCCCGTATATCCGGCCGCTGGGCCACCAATTGCAAAGGCACGCTCACGGGCAGCGAGGACGGCAGATCGAGCTCTTCCAGTGAAATCCTGGGCAACACGGCCTGGCTCGGCGCCAGGCCGAGATACGCCGCAAGCTGGTCGCGCGTCTGAACAAGCTGCGTGCGCAGCGGCACGACCAGCGCCTCGGTCTGGGCAAGCTGGCTCTCCTGCGTGGCCACATCCGTGCCAGTGGCGCCGCCCAGCTGGAATTGCTGGCGCACGGTGGCGAGCAATCGCTGCTCGGCCGCGATCAGTTGATCTTCCGCGTCGATTTCGGCCTGCAGCGCGGCGGCATTGATTGCCGCGGTCACCGTGTTGGCCGCTAGCATGTTGGCCGCACCCTCCAGCTGGAATCGCTGGTATTCGGCCTGCGCGGCGTCGGCCTGCACGGTGCGCGCGGTCTGGCCCCAGATATCGAATGTATAAGTCACGCCGAGCTGCGCGGTGTAGAAGGAATAGGTGGTCGGAAAGCCAACCAGAGCGGACGGGGTCTCCCCACTCGCCGCGGCGCTGATCTTCTGGCGGGACCGGTTCAGCGTCCCGCTCAGCGCCGGAAACCACGCGCCTTCCGCGGCCAGCCTTGTCTCCTGCGCCTGGCGCAACGTCTCGCGCGCGGCGGCCAGGCTCGGGTTGCGGCGCAGGCTTTCGGCCACCAGGCGCGTCAGCGCAGGCGAGCGGAACAGCGCCCACCAATTGCCCGCGACGTCTGCCCCGACGGTGAAGCCCTGCGCCTCGCCCTGGACGGCGGCGGCGGTCTGCGTGGCCGGCGGCAGCTTCTGCGCCGTATAGCCATCGATCGCGGGCACAGGGGGCCGGTGGTAGTCCGGGCCCACAGCGCACCCCCCCAAAACGGCTGCCAGCAGGACCCAGACGCCCCGCGCGCAAACAGGCTGGCACACCGACGGCATCACGCTGGTCCATTCTCCACGGCATCATGCCGTCGCGGCGTATGACTGCATGGCCCGTGCCAGGGCAATCTCGCAAATATGAACAATGCCTTAGCCAAAAGCGACGGGCATTGCCAAAGGCGCGCATGACGATCCTCGCCACTAGCTGACATTCTGCGCCAACTTGCGCGCCGCACGGTTCGGGGGGAAGCAGGGTCATGCGGCTGACCCTCCATCAGCGCGTGCTGGCCGAGCGATTGTCTCTGCCGGCCGCCATCGTCTGCGTGGTCAGCCTGCCGCTCGCCTTGCTCTACGCCAGAGCGCTGGCCGAAATCCTGATCGGCGTCACCGACGTCCTGTTCCTGGTCCACGTCTCGGTCGCACGCACCTGGACTCGCCCTTTCCCCGGTCGCGCCTTTGCCTGCGTGGCGCTGGCCTGGTGGCTTTGGCAAATCCTCTGCTCGGCGTTCGGGACAGGCGGCGTGCTGCTCTCCCTCGTTCTCATCCGCCTGCCGCTGTTTGCCGTGGCACTCGGCGCCTGGGCGCTGACGGGCGCACGCGCGCGCCGCGCCGCATGGATTGCCATTGGGCTTGCGGTTGTGTGGATTGTCATCGAGTGCTGGCAGCAATATCTCACCGGCCACAACATCTTCGGCGTGGCGCGCTGGAGCGATGGGGCGCTGACCGGCCCCTTCGCACGGCCTCGCGCTGGGCCTGAGCTCATCCTGACGTTGTTTGCGGTTCTGCTGCCTGCGGCGGCGCAGCTGATCGGCGCATCTGGTCGCTTGCGGCAGGCGGGCGGCGTGCTCCTGGTGGCAGTGGGTGCGGCGAGCGTGCTGCTGATAGGGCAGCGTATGCCATCGGCACTGCTGCTGCTGGGGCTCGTGCTGAGCGGGCTTCTTCTCCCCAGGCTGCGGGTCGCCCTAGGCGTGTCACTGGCCGTCGGGCTGCTGTTGCTGCTGGCCACGCCGGTCCTGTCACCTGCCACGTACGGCAAGCTGATCGTCCACACGCACGAACAGCTCGATCATTTTGCGGACAGCGCCTATGGCCAGATCTGGCAGCGCGCGGTTGGCATGGCACGGCAACACCCCTGGGTTGGCCAAGGCTTTGACGCATTCCGGCGCGGCTGCGCGGACCCGGCCGCCAGCTTGGCCGGCGAGGCGTGCAACATCCATCCGCACAATTACTATCTGGAACAGGCCGACAATGGCGGGCTGCCCCTGCTGCTACTGTTCACGCTTATGGTTGCAACTGCCGGGGCCGCCTTGGCGCGCGGCCCGATGACCGCGGCGCGCGCTGGGTTGCTCGTCGGTTTCATTCTCGCAATGTGGCCCCCAGCGTCAACCAGCGCCTTCACATCAATGCCCAATGCCGGCTGGATATTTCTTTTACTCGGCCTAGGCCTATCCGCGCGCGAGATCTGAACGAGCAAAAGCTTTTGCTTCTTTTTTCAAAAAGAAGTCTTGTTCTTTTTTGAAAAAAAGAACCAAAAAACTTTTACTCTTTTAGGTTTTCTCGGCTTGGCGTCTGCGGCCGTTCGCCTTGGTCACTGAATCGATCCGGGAATTCGCCCAAATTATCCTGTATGGCGGCTTCCTCGACGATTTGCTTACGATTCGGGTCTGCGCCCGGCTGTGTGGCAGGGTTGGGCAGTTCACCCGCATGCGGCGCTACTTCCATGCGCGTCAGGGTCTCCGCGCGGTCCCAATATTCTTCCGACTGGTTGTCCGGGCACCCGTCCGCTTCCCAAAGATGATAGGCGCGTTCACGAATGCGCTGCGCGAGCGCCTCGTCGGGCGGCTCAAGCGGGTTGCGGTCAAGCTGGTCCATCTCCGACACTCCTGCGTCTCTAGGCGCCTCCAACGCACGGCCAGACGAGGCGTTTTCTGCCAGCACCTCTTGCCGGCCGACCCGGTCTGGACAATCCTGTTTTTTGCGTGTGACCACTGGCTTGGCGGCATTGTGGGGCTTCCCACAAGGCCGGTCCGGTGTATGGTGGCGGTCCCTGCACTGGGGACCCAGCGCGGAACGCTGGCCCAAGCCCCCAGTGCCTTATTGTTTACGGACGACCTGAAGTATGGCGAAGACGGATAACTGGCAGCGACGCAAGCGCGGCGATCGGGGCTTTGGCGACGATTTTCCCTCCTTTCCCGATCCAACCCCTGCGCCGTCCTTCGCGCGGCGGCCTGCCAGCCCCATGGCGGCGCCCATGACCTCGACGGGTCCCGAAAGCTCGGCCGTGGTCAAGTGGTTCAACGCAGAGAAAGGCTTCGGCTTCGTCGAACTCGGCGAGGGTGCGGGCGACGTGTTTCTGCACGCCTCCGTTCTGGCACGTACCGGTGCCACCAGTGTGAACCCAGGTGCCACGCTCAAGGTGCGCGTGGGCCAGGGCCAGAAAGGCCCGCAGGTCACCGAAGTGATCGAGGTCGATGAGAGCACGGCGAGTGCCGCACCTGCGGCACCACGTGCGCCGCGCACCGGCGGCTTCGGTGCTCCTGGCGGCGGAGGTGGCTACGGCGATCGCGCCGGCGGTGGCGGCGGCTATGGTGGCGGCGGCGGCGGTTATGGTGGCGATCGCGCCGGCGGTGGTGGCTATGGTGGGGGTGGCGGTGGTGGCGGTTTCGGTGCGCCGCGCCGCGGTTTCGATGCACCTGTCGCTTCGGGCCCTGAGCAGCAGGGCACGGTCAAGTGGTACAACCAGGCCAAGGGGTTCGGCTTCATTGCGCCCGAGGATGGCGGCAAGGATGTGTTCGTGCACGCCTCCGCCCTGCGTCGTGCCGGGCTGACCGAGCTTGCCGAGGGCCAGCGGGTGACGATTCAGATCACACAGGGCCAGAAGGGTCCCGAAGCGGCCTCCATCCGCGTTTCGTAACGCGGCTAAGGCAACAGCAAAGCCGCCTTCTATCAGGAAGGCGGCTTCTTTTTGCGCCCCTGAAAACACGCGTGGGCAATCGCCATCTCCCGCAAGACGAGCAAGTCAAAATGATGACGGGGGGTTTGGGGGGACCGGCACGGTCCCCCCAAGTTTTTCTTCCTTGCTTCACTAACGGGAGGATTTCCACCATGGCCAACACACAGCAATCAGAGGCGGTACTAGCCGGCGGCTGCTTCTGGTGCCTTGAAGCCGTGTTTTCGGACTTACGCGGCGTCCTGTCGGTCAAATCCGGCTACGCCGGCGGCCATACAGAGGCGCCGCGCTACAAGGACGTCTGCTCCGGCCGAACCGGGCATGCCGAGGTCGTGCGCATTACCTATGATCCCGCCCAGCTGGACTTCGCCGATCTGCTGCGCGTCTTCTTCACCATTCACGATCCAACGACCAAGGACCGCCAGGGTGCCGACGTCGGCACGCAGTACCGCTCGGCCGTCTTCGTCACCTCGCCCGAGCAGCGCGCCACTGCCGAAGCCGTCATGGCTGAAATTGCCGCGGCGGGCCTCTATCCCGGCAAGCTGGTGACCGAAATTGCCGATCTGACCCAATTCTGGCCTGCCGAAGACGAGCACGACGATTACTTCGCGCGCAATCCGTGGAGCGGCTACTGCCAGGCGGTCGTCGCCCCCAAGGTTGTCAAGTTCCGCAAGCATTTCGCCGACCGGCTGAAGGTTCGCGCGGCATGACGCGCACCCATTTCCTTGTTGCCCTGATTGCGGCGGGACTGTTCGCGCAGGGCGCCGCGGCCGCGTCCGATTACACGCGCATCGGCAATGTCAGCACGACATTCAAGCTGCTCGGGCGCAATGATCGCATCGTCGTCGATCGCTACGACGATCCGAAAGTCGATGGCGTGTCATGCTATATGTCGCGCGCGGAGACCGGCGGCATCAAGGGCTCGCTGGGCTTGGCGACGGACCCAAGCCGTTTCTCGATTGCGTGCCGTGCGACGGGCCACGTTTCGCTCAAAGGCAATCTGCCGGACAATGAAATCGTCTTTGGCGCATCCGCGAACTGGCTGTTCAAGGAGATTCGGGTCTCGCGCCTGTTCGATAAGGAAAAGCAGGTGCTGGTGTATCTGGTGTGGTCCACGCAGGCGCTTACGCCGGAGGGCTCGCCTTACAATAGCGTCAGTGCGGTGGCGATTAATCAGTGAAGGGCGTTCTTCTTTGAAAAGAAGAACCAAGAAACTTTTATCAGCTTAGGTCACGTTGCGTTTGGCGCGGGGGCGTTGGCCTGGCCACTCGGCGAGGTGGTGATCCAGGGGGCCGGCGCGCCGTTCGTCGATCGCGCGACCACGCACCGATATGCCCGCGCTGTGTACCGTGTTCGGGTCACCCGAGACCAGCGGATGCCACCACGCCAGGCCTTCGCCTTCCTTGACGCGCCGATACGCGCAGGAGGGCGGCAGCCAGTCGATTTCGGCCAGCGCCTTGGGGGTTAGCTGCACGCAATCCGGCACGCGCCGGCGCCGATTGGCGTAATCGCCGCATTGGCACGTATCGGTATCGAGCAGCCGGCAGGATACGTTGGTCCACCAGACGGCGGAGGTATCGTCATCACGTAGCTTATGCAGACAGCATCGTCCGCAACCGTCACAGAGCGACTCCCATTCCGCGCGAGTCATCTGCTGGAGCGTTTTGGTCTTCCAGAAGGGCGCCATCCCTCTCTATAGCGGGCGGCCGCACGATCCCGCCAGACGCAACGGCGCCTCAGTCGGCGGCGAGCAACATCGGCTCGTCGGCAAACACCTCGGCCGCCTCCAGCAGCACAGCGGTCGCCACTGCATGGCAGCGCACGCCCCAAAGCGGGGCGGCCAGCCGGCGCGCGTGCCAACCGCCCGACGGATGCTCCCCGATCTCCAGCTTGACGGTGCGTATGTCGATACCGTGGCTGACGGTCGCGGTGACCACACCGGGGACAGGGCCCGTGATGCACAGGATTTCCATTTGCGCCTCCGCACTGAAGCGCGATCCTGCACGGGGGAGATTGTCGAAGAGTTAAAGCTGGGGGAGATGTGCCATCCCCCCCAGACCCCCGTCTTTAGTTAGGACAAGGTCTAAATGAATGACGGGGGGTCTGGGGGGGATGGCACATCCCCCCCAGCTTTTTATTACCTTCAGCTCGCCAGAAAATTCTCGACACTTTGAAAAAACGCTGTCTGCTGCTCGATCCACGGAAAATGTCCGCTGCCATCAATAACCACCAGCTTGGCTCCCGCAATCCCGGCGCTGACATGCTGCGCAATCAGAACAGGGCAAATCCAATCCTGCTTGCCCACAATGACTAATGTCGGCGCACGCACCTGGCCCAGCCGCTCTTCCTCATGCCAGTCATGCGCGCGATCCGCCTTGGATTGCGCCACAACGGCCCATGAGGATGGCAGCGCGCCGGTATTCGTCGCCGTGAAAGCGGCCAGGTTCTTTTGCGGATCGGCGAAATAGACAGGCAATTCCTTCTGCATGGCCTCGGCAAAGGCATGATCGTCGGCCGGTGGCTGCTCGCTGCCCATGAACGCAACCGCGGCCTTGTAGCGCGCGTCCTGGCTGATGCGCGTCATGATGCGCTGCTCTTCGTAGCCCTCCTCGTGATCATTGGCACTCTGTCCGTGCGTCGTGCCATCGACGAAGATCAGGCGGCTCAGCGTGGCGGGATAGCGCTCGGCATAATCGAGTGCGATTGCCGCGCCGTCGGAATGGCCCAGCAGCGCGATCTTACCCAGGCCGAGATATTGCCGCAGATGCTCGATGTCATCGGCCATGTCTGCGCCGCTCATTTTCGCAGCGTCAGCCGGACGCGCGGATTTGCCGCTGCCACGCGGATCGATGAAGACCAGCGTGTTGTGCGCCTGCAGCGGTGCCAGGCCGCGCTGCAGGTAAAGCGAGCCCGGACCCCACCCGGGCGCGGCCACGAAAAGCAACGGCCCCGTTCCGGCCACGGCGTAATGCAGGCGGATATCGGCCAGCGCCGCGTCGTGCTCACCTGGCGCCAGCTTGGCGGCATCGGCGGGCGCTGCGATCGCGCCCTGCGGCGTGTGCAGCATGGCCGCCAGCGCCCAGGCGAACATCCGCCGCGCCGTCAACTTGGCCAACATGGTTGTCTCCCTATTATTGCCGCTTAAATCGCTGAAAACGCGACC
Organism: Acetobacteraceae bacterium; assembly: GCA_965276755.1. Classification (GTDB taxonomy): domain Bacteria; phylum Pseudomonadota; class Alphaproteobacteria; order Acetobacterales; family Acetobacteraceae; genus CAJCIS01. The sequence goes on along the minus strand of OZ255625.1, from coordinate 3,624,014 downwards.
GCGGACAAGCGTCAGGACGTCTCCCGATCGGCCGCACGAGAGGGTGCCAGCAGCCGCGTGATCGCGGCCGTGACCTCGCTGCTGGTGTAAGGCTTGCTGACCATCGCCTCGGTCATGGGGTCGAGCGAGGGCACGCGGTCCGGCCGTCCGGTCATGAAAATCACCGGCATGCCCCCGCGCACGCCCCGCGCGGCCGAGGCCAGGGTCAGCCCGTCCATCGCCCCGCTCAACTGCATGTCGGTCATCATCAGTGCTACCCCGCCATCGGAGCGGAGCAGTTCCAGCGCCTCCTCGCCGCTCTCGGCGGCAATCACCTCGTAGCCGTCGTCCTCCAACACCTCGACCAGCGTGGCACGGATGAGAAACTCATCCTCCACGATCAGAATACGCTCGCCCGCCATTGCCGCTCCCCCTGCCAGCATGCGCAATAACGCTGCGGTGGTGTTTCGAGTTGAGGCAATGTTGGCGATCGGCAGCTACAAAAGACTGGGGGAGATGTGCCATCGCCCCCGACCCCCGTCTTCATTTAGGCCTCTTTTAAAATAATGACGGGGGGTTGGGGGGGATGGCACATCCCCCCAATCTTCGTCTTCTTTGCTTGTCTTCCGCAGCCCGTACACTTACCCATGGCTCCATGACGGTGACCGGCCCAGCGGAGCCTACCCTCGCGGCAGCGATAGGCAGGCTATCGCGCGCCAGTGTGCTGGTGCTCGGCGATACCATGCTCGACCGCTACGTCTACGGCACCGTCAACCGTATCAGCCCCGAAGCCCCGGTTCCCGTCCTTGCCGTCACACGCGAGCTGGCGCTACCGGGCGGCGCTGGCAACGTCGTGCGCAACCTGACGGCACTCGGTGCCGCGGCCGCCCTCGTTTCTGTCATTGGTGACGACCAGGCGGGCAGCGACCTCACGGGCCTGATCGGCGGCCAGCTCAATGTCGAACCCTGGCTTCTCGTTCAGGGCAGCCGCTGCACCACGGTCAAGACGCGCTTCGTGGCTGACGGCCAGCAGCTCCTGCGCACCGACCAGGAGGTGACCTCGGCCATCCACCCCAAGCTGGCCGAGCGCATGCTGCGCATTGCCGGTGACGCACTGGCCGCCACCAGCGTTACCGTGCTGAGCGATTACGCCAAGGGCGTGCTGGCCGGCGACATCCCGAGCCGGGTGATCGCCGCGGCGCGCGAGGCGGGGCGGATCGTGGTCGCCGACCCGCGCGGCGTTGATCTGGACCGCTTCGCCGGCGCGGACGTTGTGGTGCTCACGCAGCGCGCGCTTGCCGCGGCCACCGGCATGGCGGTCAAGACCGATCGCCAGATTGCCGGCGCCTGCCGCTGGCTGCGCGCCTCGCACGGCTTCGGCGCGGTCGCGGTCAACCGAAGGGCCGCGGGGTTTTTCCTGGTCACGGCCGAGACCGAGACCGCGGTGCCTCCGGCCGCCGGCGAGACGTTCGACTTCACGGGTGCGGGCGACACCGCGGTGGCCGCCATCGCCGCTTCGTTGGCCGCGGGACACGACCTGCTGCTTTCGGTACGCATCGCCTGCCTTGCCATGGTGCTGAGCGCCGGCAGGCCGGGCATGGCCGTGGCTACCGCGGACGACCTGCTGGCCGCGCTGACGCCGCAAGGCCGCGCCAGGCGCAAGATCATGGGCGCGGACGCCGCGGCGGAGCAGATTGCGCTGTGGCGTCAAGCGGGGCTGCGCACGGCGCTGGTTTCCGGGCAGGCGGACAGTTTCAATTTGGAGGCGGTGGCCGCCTTGCGCGCGCAGTGTGACCGGCTTGTGCTGGGACTCGCCACGAACGGGGGCGATGAGGACGCGGCACTGGCACGCGCGGCCGAGGTCGACGCGCTGGACCTGATCTGCGACTTCGGCACGGTTGGATGCGAGGACATGGCTGCCGTATTGCGGCCCGATCTGGTTATTGAGCCCTAAAAGATGACGGGGGGTTTGGGGGGGCAGGCACTGCTCCCCCAACTTCTTGCCTTGCTAGCCGCCGTTGACGTGATCTCCGGCGCATCTCCAATGTCGCGCGCTTCACCCAACCGCGCCCCGGAAGCCTTGCACATCTCTGCCGACCTGCCCCTGGACCAGATCCTACGCGGCGACTGCGTGCAGATGATGCGCATGCTGCCGTCCGCGTCCGTGCACTGTATCTTTGCCGACCCGCCCTATAACCTGCAATTGCGCGGTGAATTGCGCCGGCCTGACGACAGCCTGGTCGATGGCGTGGACGATGACTGGGACCGCTTCACCGATTTCGCCGCCTACGACACCTTCACCCGCGAATGGCTGACCGAGGCGCGCCGCGTGCTGCGCAAGGACGGTACCATATGGGTGATCGGCAGCTACCACAACATCTTTCGCATCGGCGCCATCCTCCAGGATTTGGGATTCTGGATTCTGAACGACGTGATCTGGCGCAAATCCAACCCGATGCCCAATTTCCGCGGCCGGCGCTTTACCAACGCGCACGAAACCCTGATCTGGGCCGCGCGCCAGCAGGACAGCCGCTACCGCTTCAATTACGCCGCCATGAAATCGCTCAATGACGATCTGCAGATGCGCAGCGACTGGCTGATACCTCTGTGTACTGGCGAGGAACGCCTACGCAACGAACATGGCCTCAAGCTGCACCCGACGCAAAAGCCCGAGGCATTGCTGCACCGCGTGCTGCTGGCCAGCACCAATCCAGGCGATGTGATCCTGGACCCGTTCCTGGGCACCGGCACGACTGCGGCTGTGGCCAAGCATCTGCGCCGCCACTTCGTGGGCATCGAGCGCCACCCGGCCTATGTCGAGGCGGCCTGGGGCCGCATCCGGCGGCAGAAAGCGGCACCCGCAGCCGCCATCGATCCCGCACCCACGCGGCGGGACAGCCCGCGCGTGCCTTTCGGCACGCTGGTCGAGCGCGGCCTGCTGCCGCCGGGCACCCTGCTGACCGACAGGATGCGCCGCGTGCAGGCGAGTGTGTCGGCCGATGGCAGCGTGGTGTGCGGGCCGCATCGCGGCTCGATCCACCAGGTCGGTGCGGCGGTGCAGAACGCGCCCAGTTGCAATGGCTGGATTTTTTGGTTTGTCGAGCGCGAGGGCGCGCTGGTGCCGCTGGACAATTTTCGCGGGCCGCCTGTTAGCGGGTGAAGGCAAAAAAAGTTGGGGGAGATGTGCCATCCCCCCCAAACCCCCCGTCATTCATTTAGACGAGGTCCAACTAGTGACGGGGGGTCTGGGGGGACCGGCACGGTCCACCCAGCTCTTCCTTTTTTTCTCGATGTGCCTAAGGCTTGTCGCCCACGTCCGCCTTGTGATCGTGCTTGGGCGCGTCTGGCCTGCCACCCCCAGGCGAGGCGGCATTTTCAGAATGCTGCCGGTCCGTATTCGGGTAGCCGGTAGCTTCCTCGTCACTGCCGTGAATGGGCACGTCGTTCTGCGTAATATCGCCATGCTCGTCGGTATGGCCGCTTTCAGTGTCAGACATCGTGTCGCTTCCTCAGCCTGGTGCTACTGTCAACGCGCGGTGCCACCACAGGATGCGGCAAGGCTATGCAGCGTCGCCGGCCTCGATCACCTCACGGACCGCCGCACATACCTCCGCCACCTCAGGCTCGGTCAAATCCGGATGGATCGGCAACGCCAAAATCCGCGTCGCCAGATCCTCGGAAACAGGCAACGCATTCCCTGTGTGATGGCCCCGATACGCCGGCTGGAGATGCAGCGGCCGGGGATAATAAATCGCACTCGGCACGCCGCGCGCCTTCAATCCCGCGGCAAGCCGATCCCGCGTCGCGCCATCTGCCAGCAACACCGCGTAAATCGCCCAGGCCGACGCGCTATCGGCCACCCGCGCCGGCACCACCACCTCCTCGGGCAATCGGGCGTCATACATCGAAGCAATGCGTTCCCGCGCCGCCAGCTCCTCCTCGAACACCTCCAATTTCGTCAGCAGAATCGCCGCCTGCAATGTATCGAGTCGCCCGTTCATCCCCGTGCGGAGCACGTCGTAGCGCGTGGTGCCCTCGCCGTGGCTGCGCAAACTCCTATACAGCGCCGCACGATCGCCACTCTGCGTCAGCAGCGCGCCGCCATCGCCATACGCGCCCAGCGGCTTGCTCGGAAAAAAGCTGATCGCCGTCGCCTCCGCCTCCCGCCCCAATTTGCGTCCGTGCAGGCCGGCGCCGAAGCTTTGCGCGCAATCATCCAGCAAAAACACATTTTCTGCCGCGGCGATGTCTCGCAGCGCCGGCCAGTCGCAGGGCTGCCCGAACAAATCCACCCCAATCACCGCCCGCGGCCGCAACAGCCCCTGCGCCTTTACGCTGGCAATCCTGCGCCGCAAATCATCAGGATCGATTTGAAACGTTATCGGGTCCACATCGACGAAGACCGGCGTGGCACCCAGCACCAGTGGCACTTCCGCGGTGGCCGTATAGGTGAACGCAGGCAGGAATACCGCGTGCCCTCGCCCAATTCCCTCAGCCATCATCGCGATCTGCAAGGCGTCGGTGCCCGAACTTACGGTGACGCAATGTGCAGCACCCGCGTAGGCGGCAAGACGTTCCTCCAATTCCATGATTTCGGGGCCCAGCACGAATTGGCAATGCGCAAGCACCGCATCGATGCGCGTGCGCAAGCGGGCGCCAAGGCGGGCTTGCTGGGCTTGCAGGTCTAGGAAGCGGATCATTGCAGTTTACCTAGAGAAAAAAGCAGGCAAGAGAAGATTGGGGGAGATGTGCCATACCCCCCAAACCCCCCGTCATTTTAGGCGAGACCGCGGTAAATCCTGGCTAAATAAAGACGGGGGGTTTGGGGGGGATGGCACATCCCACCCAATCTTCTCTTGCCTTCGGTTCCTTGCCATTACTCCGATGCAAACTCCGGAACCACGGCACGCACGACCGACAAAGCGCCGGCCAGATCTCCAACATGCGCAAACGACGCAATTCTCTCCACAGCCGCCCCGACCTCACCAACCTCGCTCGTCCTCGGCACCGCCATCAGCAGCCCCGCATGCCCCGTCGGCACAGGCGGCTCGTGCCCATGAAACAGCTCCTCGAACAATTTCTCCCCCGGCCGCAAGCCGCTGAAACGGATCTCCACGTCCTTGTCCGGCCGCAATCCGGCCAACACGATCATCTGGCGCGCGAGATCGAGAATCCGCACCGGCCGGCCCATATCCAGCACGAAGATCCCGCCCTCGGGCAACGCCGCCTCCCCCATTCCCGCCACACACGCCTGCAACACGAGCGACACTGCCTCGCGCACCGTCATGAAATAGCGTTGCATGTCGGGGTGCGTCACCGTCAGCGGCCCGCCCCGCTCCAATTGCCGCCGGAACAGCGGCACCACGCTCCCCGTGCTCCCCAGTACATTACCGAACCGCACGGTCACGCACCGCATCCCCCCGCGCGCCCGACCGGCAATATCCAGCGCCTGGCAATACATCTCCGCCAGGCGCTTGCTCGCCCCCATCAGGCTCGTCGGATTGACCGCCTTGTCGGTCGAAATCAGCACCACCACGGCCGCACCCGACGCCCGCGCCGCATCTGCCACCACGCGCGTGCCATGCGCATTGGTCAGCAGCCCCTCCAACTTGTTGGACTCGACCATCGGCACATGCTTCAGCGCAGCGGCGTGAAAGACGATCTCCGGCCGCAGGTCCTGGCACAGCGCGCCGATCCGTGCCGCATCGCGCACATCCGCCAGACACGCCCGCCGCACCACCCCGGCAAAGCTTTCGGAAAACTCCAGATCGATCTGCCACAGCGCGAACTCGCTGCTATCGAGCAGCACGATCTCCGCCGGCCCCAGTTCGGCGACCTGGCGCGCGAGCTCGGAGCCGATGCTCCCCCCCGCCCCGGTCACCAGCACGCGCCGCCCGCCAATCAGCCGCGCCATGCCAGCGTGATCGAGGCTGATCTGCGGCCGGTTCAGCAAATCCTCGATGGCAATCGGCCGCAGCGCGATGCGGTCCGCCTCAGTCAGCGCGGTGGGCAGCGGCACGCGCCGCACGGTAAGTCCGTCGGCTTCGGCCGCGGCCAGCAATTCGGCCAGGCGCGGCCCGCGGAATTCGGGCTCGGCCAGGACCAGCGCGTCGGGCGCGCGGTTGCGTGCGCGCAGACGCGCCAGGACGGCGCCGAGTTCGTCGATCCCGCCCAGAATTGGCCGGCCATGCAGCCGCCGCCCGGTTTGGCGTTCGGAAAGCGCGACGATCCCCGTCACGCGCAGCTTGGCCTCGCGCTGGCCGGCAAGCGCGCGCAGGAACCCATCGGCCGCATCGCCCGCGCCGATCAGCAGCACGCGCTGCAGTCCGGGATCGTCCGCCGCGATGCGGGATCGTCCATGATACAGCCGATAGGCCAGCCGCGGCGCCCCAAGCAGGCTGGCCAGGACGAAGGCGTGCACGATCGGAAAGGTTACGGTAGGCAGCGCAAATCCGGTCGCCAGCAACAGGGCCGAGAACAGCGCGGCACTGGCTACCGAGCCGCCCGCGACCCCAATCAAGTCGGAAATCCCCGAAAAGCGCCAATATTGCTGAGAGAGCCGGAACGGCAGCCCGCCCAGCAGCAGCGTGATGCCCCCGCCGGCGACAAACCATAGCGGATGCAGCAACCCTCCGCGAGGATCGGCCACATAGCGCGCGATAGGCGCCGCCAACGCGGCCAATGCGCCGTCCAACGCCACATTAACCGCAATACGTGTAATCGATCGCTGAGACGGCATAAGCCCCCTTTCTATAGAAGACGGGGGGTTTGGGGGGAATGGCACATTCCCCCCAACTCTTCCTTGCCCTAATGCGGCTGCATGCAGCTTATTGCCCTCTGCTTGTTCTCCGCCATGGTGGTCGCCCTGATGTGCCGCGTCGGCACGCTGGACCACCCGGTCGCACGCTCCTCCCACACACAACCCACCCCCAAGGGGGGCGGTGCAGGCATACTGACCTGCTTTGCCGCCGGCATGATCCTGGCCCCCTACCATCTGCCGGGCGACTGGACCCTGACCGCGTCCTGCGTGGCGCTGGCAATCGCGAGTTACCTGGACGATGTGCGCCAATGGCCGTTCTTGCCGAAGCTGGCCGCCCAAATTGGTGCCTCGGTAGCAATCCTAGGTGCCGACATGGCGCCGCACGATGTACCCGTGCCCGGCCTCGGCCTGGTGGCCCTGGGGGTGCTTGCACTGCCTGCCGCGCTGATCTGGTTGGTGTTTACGATCAATGCGGTCAATTTCATGGACGGGCTGAACGGCCTGGCGGCCGGTTCGGCCGCGGTGGGTTGCCTGGTTCTGGCGTGCAGCGCCGGTGCCGCTTCAAGCTGGCCGGAGAGACTGATCGTGGCGGGCGTGCTGGGATTCCTGCCGTTCAACTATCCCCGGGCCCGGATTTTCATGGGCGATGTCGGCAGTCAATTCCTCGGGCTGGCGATGGCTGCACTCGCCCTTCGGCATGCGTCCCATGGACCTTCGGCGTGGTGTCTGCCGCTCAGCCTGTCACCCATGCTGCTGGATGTGGCATTGACCCTTTGCCGGCGTTTGGCAGCAGGCGCGCCACTGACGCAGGCGCATCGCGGGCATTTGTATCAGGTGGCGCAGCGGGCTGGTGTGCCGGCGTGGCTCATTAGTGCGATCTATGGGGCGCTGGCGGGCTGGGCCGGTTGGTGTGGTGTTGAGTGGCAGGCCAGCCAGAACGCGCGATGGTTGCCGGCCGCGATCGGGCCTACTGCACTGTGGTTTCTTTACGCGGCCATGAAGGCGCGCAAGGCGGGGCTCACCTGGTAGCTGCCCCGCCTTCCGTTAGCCTGAGGCTTACCCGCGGCCGCGGCCGCGCTTGGCCGGCGCGTCCGCTTCGCTCTTGTGCGAGTGCGCATTGGCTTCCGCCATGATGCTGCGCAGGTCACGCAGAAACGCCGAGCCCTTGACCGTGCGTTGCACCAGCACGCTGCGGCGGTCCATCGGATCGACCTTGCGGCGGGCAAGATCGAGTTCGCCCAGCCGGTCGAGCGCGCGCGTGATGGCGGGCTTGGACACGTTGAGGTCGGCGGCAAGGCCGCGCACTGTGTGAGCACCTTCCTGGAGGTAGCACGTCAAGAACACGCCAAGCTGGCGGGCTGACAGATCGGGGCCGTCACGGCGAACCAGGGCAACGATCGTGTCACGTAGGATTCCAACCATCTGATCGGATCCGTGCTGAGCTGCAGCCATACTAACTTCCTTTCCTGGGGATTACTGAAATCCCATTGTCATGGCGGGCGGGTCCGGCACCATGCCGCGCGTTACGCCTAGTTAATAATTGCGAACCTTGTGGCCCAACGATTATCCCTTCTACATCGTTGCGACATTCGCATCGTCAACGCCGCGTCGGTGGCCGAACAGCGCATTACTAGAACTTAAAACCTTACACATTGTTGACAATGTACCGACAAAACATTCCCGTGTGCCAGCTAAATTCACTCAACCTGCTGCCGCTTTCGGCCGCGAATCGCGACGCGCAAGCAAACGACCGGCATGGGAACGTTCGTGTCAGTGGCCGCGCCGGCATTGATCCGTGCCCGATCTAGCGCCCGATCTAGCCAAGGAACGCGAATAACCCTTTAAGTTCACGCGGCTTAGCCAGAAGACACGTCATGGGCATCACCGCTCCCGTGTCGGGTCCCGGAACAGGTGCAGGATCATGCCGTAGGCCGCCCGCAACGTTTGCGCCTCCCCGCCCTCCGGACGCCCCAGGCGAGTGCCATCATTCCAGGCATACAGATCGAGGTGCAGCCAACGCTGCCCTGCCGCAATGAACCGCTGAAGGAACAATGCAGCAACGATCGCGCCTGCATATGGCTTGTCCGCAACGTTATTCAGATCAGCATCGTAGCTATCAAGAAGACAATTGTAACTATCGAACAGCGGCAGCCGCCACACAGGATCGTGAGCCGCCCGCCCGGCAAAGATCATACGCTCGGCCAACACGTCATCGTTGCAGAACAATGCGGGAAGATCAGGCCCCAGCGCCACACGCGCAGCCCCGGTCAGCGTGGCAAAATCCATCAGGATGTCAGGGCGCGCATCGCATGCCTCCGCCAGCAGGTCGGCCAGCACCAGCCGCCCCTCAGCGTCCGTGTTGCCCACCGATACGGTCAGCCCGCGCCGCGAGCGCAATACGTCCATCGGCCGCATGGCACTCCCGGAGAGGCTGTTCTCCACGCAGCCCAGCCGCACCTCCAGCCGCACCGGCAGGTCCGCCAGCACGATCAGCCGCGCCAGGCCGAGCGCGATGGCCGCCCCGCCCATGTCCTTCTTCATGCGCAGCATCGCCGCACCCGTCTTGAGGTCGTTGCCGCCGGTGTCGAAACACACGCCCTTGCCGCAAAGCGACACGAGCGGCGAGGATTGCCTGGCGCCGCTGCCACGCCAGCGCCCGATCACGACCCGCGGCGATCGGGGCGAGCCGCGCCCCACCGCCTCGATCAGCGGATAGGCGACCGCCAGGTGCTCGCCGTCGCACACGGTTACCTCGGCGCCGAGTGGCGCCAGAACGTGCACGGCCGCCTCCGCCAGCTCGGCCGGTCCCAACAGGTTGGCCGGCCAATTGATCAGGTCGCGCACCAGCCAGATTGTCTGCGCCAGCACCAGCGCATCAGCGCACCCCGGCGGCGGCACGAGGTGCGCCGGGCCGCGCGCCGGCGCGCTGGATTTCAAGGCGTGGAAGCGGTAGGCGCCCATGCAGAAGCCAAGCACCGCCTGCTCGGGCGCATCCAGGACGCCTGCAAGGCTTACCTGCGCGCCCTCGGGCAAGGCATAAGCCAGTGCGGCGAATGGCAATGGCCCCGCCATGCCGCCCAGGCCGAGCACGGCGCCGGCCGCCCCCGACTCTCCCGGGACAAGGACCACCGAGCCTGCGGCCGCGGCAAAGCCGCTTTGGCGCAGGAAAGTCGCGGCGCGGTCGGGCACGGTGGTCAGGAAGGTGTCCAGCGCCTCCGGCCGCACGGCGTGAACCGGCAAGACGTTGCCGCCCGGGCGCGCCAGGCAGTCCAATTCCCTTCCCCACTGCGCCAAGCTTGTCGCCCTTTTGTTGATTGCGGCCCGTGCCGGCCGCCTGGCCGCAGGATTTGATTGCGAAAGCGGCAAAAAGGCCAGGGGTAGAGCTGGGGGAGATGTGCCATCCCCCCCAGACCCCCCGTCAATTTTTAGGCGAGGCCCTACAATAGACGGGGGGTCTGGGGGGGATGGCACATCTCCCCCGGCCTTTGACTTTGCCTTTTATGATTCACTGGACTGGGCTGGGGCAGCGCCGCAGGCGTTAGAGCAAGCCTTGCAAGCAAGGCCCGCGCGCCAAATCATGGGCGATGTCCAGAGCCGTGCTTCCGTCTCGGCCCGAGCGAGCCCGCCAAAGCGACTCCCTCTTCGCGCCACGCATCCGCGCCGTGCTCGGCCCAACCAACACAGGCAAGACGCACCTGGCCATCACGCGCCTGCTCGCGCACGCATCGGGCATGATCGGCTTCCCGCTGCGCCTGCTCGCACGCGAGAATTACGACCGCATGGCCGCGGCATGCGGCGAGAAGAACGTCGCCCTCATCACCGGCGAGGAAAAAATCATTCCGCCCGGTGCACGCTGGTTCTCCTGCACGGTCGAAGCCATGCCGCTGGACCGCGCGTGCGAATTCCTCGCCGTCGATGAAATCCAGCTCTGCGCCGATCCTGATCGCGGACATGTGTTCACAGATCGCCTGCTGCACGCCCGCGGCCTGGTCGAAACGATGTTCCTCGGCGCGGAGACCATCCGCCCCCTGCTTGCGCACCTGGTGCCCGAGGCCGACATCGAAACCAGGCCCCGCCTGTCGCAACTGAGCTATACCGGGCCTGCCAAGCTTATCCGCCTGCCGCCCCGCTCCGCAGTCGTCGCCTTCAGCGCCGCCGAGGTCTATGCCATTGCCGAGATGATCCGCCGCCGGCGCGGCGGCTGCGCGGTCGTCATGGGCCGCCTCTCCCCGCGCACGCGCAACGCCCAGGTCGCCCTTTATCAGGACGGCGAGGTCGATTTCCTGGTGGCGACGGATGCCATCGGCATGGGCCTGAACATGGACGTCAACCACGTCGCCTTTGCCGGCCTGCAGAAATTCGACGGCCATCGTCCGCGCCGCCTGAGCGCGGCCGAAATCGCCCAGATCGCCGGGCGCGCCGGGCGCGGCATGCGCGATGGCACCTTCGGCACCACGGCCAGTTGCCCCGACCTGCCGCCCGAATTGGCGGACGCCGTGCAGGCGCATGATTTCGATCCCATCGAAAGCCTGGTCTGGCGCAATACCGACCTCGATTTCTCCGGCATCGACGCGTTGCTCGACAGCCTGACCGCACCCGCCCCGCGGCCCGGCCTAGTGCGCGGCCAGCCGGTCGCGGACCTGGAGACGCTGGCCGCCCTCTCGCGCGACCAGGACATCCGCGCGCTCGCCGCCGGGCGCCGTCGCCTCCGCCTGTTGTGGGAGGCCTGCCAGATCCCCGATTTCCGCAAGATCACCGATGACAGCCACATCCGCCTCTGCGGCCGCATCTTCGGCCACCTCGCCCGCGGCGAGCACCTGCCCGCCGACTGGCTGGAAGGCCAGTTCGCCGCCCTCGATCGTGCCGAGGGCGACATCGACACGCTGATGGCCCGCCTCTCAGGCGTGCGCGTCTGGTCCTACATCGCCGCGCGCGCCGATTGGGTCGATGACAGCCCCGCGTGGCAGGCCCGCGCGCGCGCGGTCGAGGACATGATTTCCGATGCGCTACACGAACGATTGACCGCGCGTTTCGTCGATCGCCGGGCCGCCCACTTGATGCGCAGGCTCGAGGCGGTTGATGATGGAGAAGAATTGCTCTCCGCGGTCACAGCGGCAGGAGAAGTCGTTGTCGAAGGCCATCCGGTCGGGCATATCGCCGGCTTCGCCTTCCTGCCCGAACGATTGCCCGAGCGGCTGGAGTTAGGTGCGGAGACGAAATTGCTGCAGCGCGCCGCCCGCCGGGCGCTGCGAGAGGAGATGCCTGCTCGCGTGTCGATCCTGGAAAAAGCCTCCGACATCGAATTCATGCTCACGCCCGAGCATACCATCAACTGGCACGGCGCGCCGGTTGCGCGTCTCAAGCCGGGTGCTGCGCTGACCAAGCCAGTGGTCGAGGTGCTGGACAGCGAGTTCCTCGATGGCGCGGCGCGCGAGCGGGTGCGGGTGCGCCTTGCCTTCTACATGGACACCGTGATTGCGCGCGATCTGGCGCCGCTGTTCCGCGCCGTTGAGGCTGCCGCGGCCGATGCGGCCCTGCGCGGTCCGCTGCATCGTCTGCTCGAGGCGGGCGGTGTGGTTCCGGGTGCCACGGAAACGGCAGTGCCGCCGGGGATCCGCCAGAAGCTCAAGGGCCTGGGCGTGCGCGCCGGCCGGTTCGCCCTGTTCGTGCCCGACATGCTCAAGCCGAGATCGGCGCTGATGCGCGCCCGCCTCTGGGCCATCCAGCGCCGCGTGCCCCTGCCTGACCTTCCCGCCCCCGGGCTGGTCAGCGTGCCGCGCGCCGGCGAGGAAGCCGACGGCGTGCTCGGCAGCCTGGGCTGGCTGCCAGCAGGCCCGGTCTTCCTGCGGCTGGACATCGCCGAGAAGGTCGCGGCCGAACTCGCCTGGCTGACGCGCCTGCGCGCCTCGGTCCTGCCGCCCCAGCTCGGCGCCAGTCTGGGCCTGAAGCCGGACATGCTGGCGCCCGTGCTGCGTGCGCTCGGCCTGCGCCTGATCGTGGCGCCCTCCATGGCTGAGGATCAGTTTGGGCCGCCCAGCCCGCCGATGATCAGCAGCGCCCGCCGCCACCATGAACCTGCCGCAGCCGCGCCGCCGCAGCCGCCTGTCCGCCCCGATAGCCCGTTCGCGGCCCTGGCCGCGCTGCGGCGCTGAAGGGTCGGGCCGCTGGAGGCGCCGTTTGCGCGGTTGGACATGTTTCTGTGGTGCGCGCGCTTTGCCAGCCAGCGCACCGCTTGCGCCGAGATGGCGCGCAGCGGGCTGGTGCGCATCAATCGCATGCCGACGGACAAGCCGCATGCCCGCGTGCGGCCGGGAGACGTGCTGACGCTGCCGCTGCGCGGGGGCGTGCGAGTGGTGCGGGTGCTGGCGCTAAGTGAAAGGCGCGGGTCGGCGGAAATGGCGCGCGGGCTCTATGAAGAACTGGGGGGATAGTGCCTATCCCCCCAGACCCCCCGTCATCATTTAAGGTGAGGCCCTATTATCGACGGGTGGTCGTCACGCGACAGCGTGCTTCGCACGACGGGGGGGATGGCACATCTCCCCCAGCCTTCTTGCGCCTGCACTCAAAGGCGGCCATATCCGCGCCGAACAGCCGACCGCCTGGAGTGCCGCGATGACCTACGTGGTCACCGAAAACTGCATCAAATGCAAATACATGGACTGCGTCGAAGTCTGCCCCGTGGACTGCTTCTACGTCGGCGAAAATATGCTCGTCATCAGCCCCGAAGAATGCATCGATTGCGGCGTGTGCGAGCCCGAATGCCCGGTCGAAGCCATCGTGCCCGACAGTGACGACAAGGCCTCGGCCTGGCTCGAACAAAATCGCAGCTTTTCCACCCAATGGCCCAACATCACGCGCAAGGGCCCCGCCCCGGACGATGCCGATGAATGGAAGGACAAGCCTGGCAAGGCTGCGCTCTTTTCGCCTAACCCGGGGACACCCTGAGACGCGCTTTTGCCACATGACGCCCACCGGGTTTCTTGCTATAGGCGCGCCCGCGCGAGTGTGCTGACACGACGCCGCGCATCGCACCTGTGCAGGAGTTGCGGACGACGTGCCCACCAAGTCAGCTTCCGCGAAGAAGACGCAAGCAGCCTCCCCCGCAAACCTTCCCGACACGCCAGCTCCGCCCGAAACGGCCGCCCGACCGGCCAATGACGCCGCGCCGCCTATCGCCGCCGGCGCCACGCCGCAAACCGCCGCACCTGCCCGCATAGCGCCGACCGCCGCGCGCGCGCCCGTGGGTGGCATGCCCGGCCGCGTCATGCCGCCGCCGCGCGCCATGGCGAAAGCGGAAAACTTCGCGCTGGGCGATCACGTGGTCTACCCCACGCACGGGGTGGGAAAGATCGAACGCATCGCCACAGAAGAAATCGCCGGTCACAAGCTCGAACTGATCCACATCACGTTCGAGGAAAACCGCATGACCCTGCGCGTGCCCGTCACCAAGGCGCGCACCGCCGGGCTGCGCAAGCTCGCCTCGCGCAAGCTGTTCGATGACGCCATGGCCGTGCTGCGCGGCCGGCCGCGGATCAAGAAGACGATGTGGAGCAGGCGTGCGCAGGAATACGAAGCCAAGATCAACAGCGGCGATCCGCTGGCCGTGGCGGAAGTCGTGCGCGACCTGCATCGCAATTCGGGCCAGCCCGATCAGAGTTTTTCTGAGCGGCAGATCTATGAGGCGGCTTTGGACCGGCTGGCCGCCGAATTGGCGGCGCTGGAGCGCATTGATAAGGTGGCGGCGTCAGTCAAGCTGATTGAGTTTCTTAAAACTGTTTGAAGAGCTTGGGAGATGTGCCATCCCCCCCAGACCCCCCGTCATCTGTTTGGCTTGCGAAACTTAAAGACGAATTGGTCGGTGTGGCCGCGTATCGTCTTGTCGAACACAAGCCGCTTGTGATCGTCGGCGGAATTGCGCAACACGTCACTCTCCCCGTCAAAGACAAAGCCTGCCGAAACGACCTGCGTCTTGACGGTTGCCGGATCGATCCGGTGCAGCGTGTCGGTATCGCGCATGCCCGAACCGGACTCCGCGGCGTGGTCGATCACCAGAAATATCCCCCCTGGCTTGAGCGCGGCATAGACTGCCTTATCGAAAGCCACGGGATCGACGCGCCCCATGAACGCGTCGGGATAATCATGGTAGTTCTGCGCGGTAAAGACCACATCCACCGCCTCCGGAGTCTTGAACGCGGAAGCGGGCTGCTGCACCACGGTCAAATTGCCAAATCCCGGCTGCGCCGCGAGCTTGAGGCTGTTCTCCGGGTCGGGGTGGGCCTCCTTGGCGTATTCATTCGGCCAGACATCGAAGACGTGACCTGACGGCCCCACGACCTTGACGAAGATTTTGGTGAAGTAGCCGCTGCCCGGGATCAGGTCGACCACCTTGTCACCAGGCTTGATGCCGGCGAACGCAATGATTGCGCCTGGCTTGCGGCGCGCATCCGTGTCCTTGACGTCCCCCCGCACCGGATCGGCGAGTGCGGCGGCGATGTAGGCGGGCAATGCCTGGGAACCATCCGCCCTGGCAGCTCCCGGCGCCCACCCGCCGGCCATGAGCACCGCGGCAATGGCGGTGGCGACCGCTGTTTTCTTCGTTCGGAATGGCATTTCGCGGCTCTCCTGCAACGCGGCTGAATGACACCTGCGGCGCGGAGCACCTAGTTAAGAAGTCTTGAGGCTTTCCTGTTGCGCAAATCCGCCAAGCAAAACTCCTGATTCAGGCATCCCGGAATTTCGTCTTATGCAAATCGCTCATCTGAGGTTAAGCTGCTGTTAATAGCCGTCAGCCCCCTCGAGAACGACCACATGAGCCCACGCCCATGCGTGCCCCTTCTGCTCTACGCCTGCCTCGGGGCTCTGCTCGCAGCCGGGGGTGCGCGCGCGTCAAGCCTTGTCACGTTGCACAGTTTCGCGGTTGGCAGCCAGGACGGCGCCGGGCCGAGCGTGCCCTATGCCGGGCTGGTGCGCGATGGCGCAGGCAACCTCTACGGCACGAGTTACGCGGGCGGCGCGGCCAATGCAGGTGCGGTCTTCAAACTCTCGCCACCCTCGGCGGGGCAGACAGCCTGGAGCGCACGAACCCTCTACAGTTTCGGCGAAGCGGGCACGGCCAGCGGCACCCACCCGATGGGGTCGCTGATCATAGATGTCGCGGGCGTGCTCTACGGCACGACCAGCACCGGCGGCGCACAGGGCGGCGGGACTGTCTTCGCGCTGGCCCCGCCGGCGCGGCCGGACGGCGCATGGACGCAGACCGTGCTGACGCGCTTTGCTAGCGGGCGCGGCTCGCCGGTGGCGCGCCTGCTGCGAGCGGAGGACGGCTCGCTCTTCGGCACGGCCATGGAAGGTGGCACTGGGCTGGGCAGCATCTTCAAGCTGAGCCCGCCGGCGGCGGGTGCCTCGGATTGGACGCGAACGACACTGCACGCCTTCACGGACGCGCGGCTGGACGGCCAGGCGCCGCTCACGGGCCTGACTGCCGATGCGCACGGCGCGCTCTATGGCACGACCCAGAACACCGCGGGCGCGCCCGGCCGCGGCACGGTGTATCGCCTGACACCCCCTGGTGGCGGCCGGGGTGCGTGGCGGGAGGAGGTGCTGTTCAGCTTTCCGGCCAGCGGCGCTTATGGCGACAGGCCGGATGGCGATTTGATCGTGGGTAAGGATGGCGCGCTGTATGGCACGGCTGCGGCGGGTGGGGTGCGTGGTAGGGGCGTGGTCTATCGGCTTTCGCCGCCGGGGCCTGCCGCGTCCGGCTGGAATTGCGCGCTGCTCTACAGCTTTACAGGCCGGTATGGCGATGCTGAGCCGGAGGGTGGCGTGGTATTCGGTCCGCGCGGCACGCTGGTGGGCACGACCGGCGGCGCTGCAAAATATCAGCAGGGAACCGTGTTCGAGCTGATCCCCGGCAGCACGGCGCGGCAGAGCTGGTCGATGCAGGTGCTGGCGCGGTTTGCCTCGCGGCCGCGAGGCGGCGGATTATTCGCAGTAGGCGACTTGGTAGCCGCGCCAAATGGAGACTATTTCGGCGTAACCGAAAGCGGCGGCGCGCAGGGCGGCGGCACGGTATTCGAGGTGCGTCCCTAAACAGATAAAAGTCTGTTGGTTCTTTTCTTCAGAAAAGAACTTCTTCCTTAAAAGAAAGAAGCAAGGAACTTGTGAAATTTTTGAGAGGGGCATTTAATGATCGAGCATATCTGTCGTCCTGAAGACCTGTTTGCCTTGCGGGATACCAATATGCCTGCACGCACGCGTTTTGATGCGGTGCCGCCCTCGCATCCGCGCGACTATATCAAGTGGGTTAAAGAAGCCAGGCGCGCTGAAACGCTGCAGCGGCGCATTGCCGAGACGGCGCGAAAGGTGGCCGGGGATAATGATTGAGCCTAAATCGGGGGAAGCATGTCCGCTGAAGTACAGGTAGCTCATGAAGTTTGCCAGCAAATTGTTCGTGAGACCCATGACTTATATTTAAACACTGTGAGGCCCGCACTGCTGGAACTAGCGGAGATTAACGATAGCGCTGAACTTGGCCCTTCAGGCTACGATCCACTCTTTGGGCCCCCTTTTGTAGGTGCTGAAATTTTCTTCATCGGGTTTCAACCTGGCGGCGGCCCAAATGAGGACTGCGTAGAAGAGCCTGGTGTCGGAAGACCATTATGGCCGGAACATTGTGTATATGCCACGGCCAACTGGAAGTTGGCTCGCGTGCTACAAGGAATATACAGTATTGACTTCCTTCTGAAATGCACCGGATCCGAACGACAGTTCTACCGAGCCGCCAATGACCAGGTTTACGCGGCCTGGCCAAGGGATTTACGCTTGAAAACGGAGAATTTCAGCCTGCTCAAGCTACGACAAATGATCGAGGTGTTGAGACCAAAGAAAATCGTTTTCATTGGCAAAAAGACGATAGATGCGCTTTTGCAGAACTACGCTGTAGTCGAGAAGGATCGGCGCGGACATTTTCGGCTTGGTCGAGGCGTTTTCAATGGTATCCCTGCAATGGGGTGTGCCCACTTGTCGGGAGCATGGTTAACTGGCGACGACCTGTCTGCGATAGCAAATGGACTACAACGGTTCGCGGCTGAATAGATGTCATTATGGCAATAGCAGAACGGAAGGCGAGCTTTATGCAGGTCGCGCCTCAGTGCAGGATAATTTCCACCCGCCGGTTCTGCGGCTCGCGCACGCCCTTCGCGGTCGCCACAAGCGGCTTGGCCTCGCCATACCCCATTACCGCAATCTGCCCGCGCGCCACACCGTCCCGCACCAGCTCGGCCGCAACGCTCTCCCCACGGTGCACCGAAAGTGCCTTGTTGTAGCTAGCACTTCCCGAAAGGTCGGTGTACCCATTGACCTCGATGCGCGTGGTCTGCACGTGCGCGGACGCACTCGCCGCCTCGGCCACGATCTGCCGCCCGCGCGTGCTCAGATCGGCACGGTCCCAGTCAAAGAAGACCAGATAGGTGCGCGCGGCCACTTCGACCGGCGGCGGCGAAAACGGCGCGGGCGCGGCATTGGCCAAGCTGTGCTCCGGCGCGAACAGCACGAAACGCAGCCCCAACAAAACCGATTGGTCGTAATCGCCGGAAAAGCGCAGCGTTCCCGTTGCCAGCGGCTCCGCATCGCCGGACGCGTAGCGCGACGCGGCAAAGCCGGGCTGCGGATCGAGCAATCCCATGAAGCGGTATTCCGCGGTCATCGACAAGCCCGGCACGAAATCTAGCGGATATGACAACCCGACGATGCCCTGATAGGCGAAATCGCCCACCGCCTGATGGCCATGCCCGGGACCGGCAAACACGAAACCGGGCGGCGAGCGATTGAACCCGTCGTGCTCGATCTCCAGCCCGCCCGCACCGATGCCGACATAGGGCACGATAGGCAGGCCGATGTGGAAATCGTACAGCAGATTGACGAAGCCACCGTATTTGTATTCGAACCCGCCGGCCCGTTCGGACCCGGAATATCCAGACACACCGCTGACCCTGTTCGCGCTCAGGTCCGCCTGCACCTCCACGCGCAAGCCATTGCCCAGGCCCCATCCCAGACTGGCCTGGCCGGAGGGCCCAGCATCGAGGTGCCAGTCATGCGCATTGGCATAGCCCAGGCTGACACTCGGCTCGGCCTTTAACGCGGCATTGAATCCCACACCCGAACCAAGGCTGACATAGGGTCCGGACACGGCCTGCTGCGGCGGCGTCTGGGCGTGAACGGGCACAAAAGCGGCGGCCAGCGCCACGCCCCCTGCACACCAGGCCCTGGCCACCGACCAAACCGCCACCAATCCCCCGCGCGTGAACGCAGCCCCATGAACCTGTGCCGCGAAGTGCCTGGCCGCGCAATCCCGCGGCCGTAAACCACCGACGGTAGAGCCTTGTTGTTGTTAAAAGGTAACGCAGGCTGGCAAGAGCTGGGGGAGATGTGCCATCCCCCCAGACCCCCCCGTCGATTTTTGGGCTCCGTCCTAAATAATGACGGGGGGTCTGGGGGGGATGGCACATCTCCCCCAGCCTCTTCAGCCTCTCACTCGATTTCACTGGTAGCGCACGGCGTGCTAGCGGGCGCCATGTTCACCCGATTGCTGAACAGCCAGGCTGTGCTGCGCACGGCCGAAGCCGTGCTCGGCACGTATCTGGCCTTCGCCCTGCGCTCCACGCGCTGGCAGATCGAGGGGCAAGCCCACCTCGCCCCCTTTGCCGCCCAGGGCCCGGTGATCATCGCCTTCTGGCACGAATGCCTGCCCCTGATGCCCGCCGGCTGGGCCGAGCTCCGCTGCGGCAATCCAGACCGCCGCGCCGCGGCCCTGGTCAGCCGCCACCGCGACGGGCGCTTCATCGCCGCCATCATGGCGCGCTTTGCGGTCGATACGGTGCACGGCTCCAGCGCCAAGCCCGGCGGCCGCGACAAGGGCGGGGCCGCGGCCCTGCGCGCATTACTGGCGCGCCTGGCCGCAGGAGACGCTGTCATCGTCACACCCGATGGCCCGCGCGGCCCCCCGCATGTCGCCGCCCAAGGCGCGATCCAGTTGGCCGCCTTGTCCGGCGCGCCGATCCTGCCCTCGGCCGCCCGCCTGCGCTATCGGATCCGCCTGGGCACGTGGGACCGCATGATCCTGCCGCTCCCGTTTGGCCGCGGCGCGATCGTCTGCGCCGCCCCCTTGATCGTGGCGCGCGGCGATCGCCAGGCCGGGCAGGCGCGCCTGGCCGCGGCATTGGCTGAGGCAACGTCGCGGGCAGACACCCTGTGCGCCGCGTGAAGCGCTCGCCCGCCGCGCGCCTCTGGTCCATCGCCGCCACCTTGGCCACACCGGCGCTGCGCCTGTTGCTCGCCCGCCGTGCCGCACAGGGCAAGGAGGACCGCGCCCGTGCCGCCGAGCGCCGCGGCATCGATACGTCCCCGCGCCCCGACGGCCGCCTTCTCTGGCTGCACGCGGCCAGCGTGGGCGAGGCGGTCTCCGTCCTGCCCGTGCTCTCCGCCCTGCCGCCGCACATCCACGTGCTCTTTACCACAGGCACGCTGACCAGCGCGCGCCTGCTGGCCCAGCGCCTGCCCGAGCTGGGGCTGGCGCCGCGCGTGCTGCACCGCTTCGCCCCGCTGGACGTGCCGGCCTGGGGCGCGCGCTTTCTGGACCATTGGCGCCCCGACGCGGCCTGCTTCATGGAAAGCGAGCTGTGGCCCAACCTGATCGGCGCCTGTCGGGCGCGGGGCATCCCGACCGCATTGCTCAATGCGCGCCTTTCGGTGCGCAGCGCCGCCCGCTGGTGCAATGCGCCGGGGTTTGCCGCCGAGATCCTGGGCGGGTTTGCCTGGGTAGCCGCGCAGTCGGAGGCGGACGCGCAACGTCTGGTCTCGCTTGGGGCGGCGCGCGTCGATGCGCCGGGCAACCTGAAGACCGCGGCGCCCGACCTGCCGGTCGATGAGGCCGAGCTGGCGCGGCTGGCCGCGGTACTCGGCGGGCGGCCAGCATGGCTGGCGGCCAGCACCCATCCCGGTGATGAGGCCTGCGCGGCGCGCGTGCACCAGGCGCTCGAGGGCGCACATCCGGGGCTGGTCACGATGATCGTGCCACGCCATCCAGAGCGCGGGCCTGCCATTGCGGCCCAACTTGGTGGGGTTGGTCGCCGCGCGGGCGGGGCCGATCCGGCGCCGGGTCTGTGGATTGCCGATACGCTGGGTGAACTTGGCCTGTTCTATCGTCTCTGTCCCATCGTCTTCATCGGCAAGAGCTTTGCGGCCGGTGGCGGACAGAACCCGCTGGAGCCGGCGCGGCTGGGCTGCGCGATTGCCGCAGGCCCGGCGATGCACAATTTTGCCCAGGCCACCGCGCGCCTGATCGCGTGCGGCGGATTGGAGAGCGTGGCCGATGAAGCAGCCCTCGTGCGCTGGGTCGATCGAATGCTGCGCGAGCCTTCGATGGCCCAGGCGATGGGGCTTGAGGCGCGCCGGGCCGCCGCGGGCGAGGCGGAGCTGCCGGCCCGCATGGCCGCGCGGTTGGTGGCTTTGATGGGGCCATGAGGGCGCCGGTCTTTTGGCAGAGCGGCGGGTGGCCCGCGGCGCTACTCTCGCCTCTGGAGGCGCTGACCGCGCGGGCCACGGCGGCGCGGCTTGCCCGGACTGGCTGGCGGGCGCCGGTGCCGGTGCTTTGCGTCGGCAATGCCACCGTGGGCGGGACGGGAAAGACGCCGGTGTGCCTGGACATCCTGGCTCGCCTGCACGCGGCCGGCGTCGAGGCGCACGCGCTGACGCGCGGCCATGGCGGTGACGGCAGGTTCGTGCGGCGCGTGGACCCGACGCGTGACGTCGCGCGCGTGGTGGGTGACGAGGCGCTTCTGCTGGCCGCCGTCGCGCCGGTTTGGACAGGCCCCGACCGCGGCGCCTTGGCACGCGCGGCGGTCGCGGCCGGTGCCGAGGCGCTGGTGATGGATGACGGGCTGCAGAACTCGACCTTGGGCCAGGACGCCGCGCTGCTGGTGATCGATGGGGTAGTGGGGTTTGGCAACGGACATCTGTTGCCGGCGGGGCCGTTGCGGGAGCCGGTAGCCGCCGCCGCGGCTCGGTGTGTGGGCGCGGTGCTTATCGGCGAGGATGAGGCCGGCGCGCTGGCAAGCTTGCCGCCTTGGCTGCCAGTTCTGAACGCTGAGATGGTGCCCGGGCCGGCAATGGCGGCGATGGCCGGAAGGCGGGTCGTGGCCTTTGCCGGCATCGGTCGGCCGGCCAAGTTTTTCGCAACGTTGCGGCAGGCGGGCATCGAGGTGGCGGCAGAGGCCGCATTCGCCGATCATCATGTGTACGGCGCAGGCGAATTGAAACGTTTGCGCCGGCAGGCGGCGGCGTGTGGTGCAACGCTAGTAACGACGGCGAAGGATTTCGCGCGCCTAGACGCGTCCTTGCGCACGGATGTGCTCGCTCTCGACGTCGCGCTGGCCTGGAGAGACGATACGCGGTTGGATCGTTTCCTACGAAAGCCGGGGGCCTGGGGGAGCGGCTTCGCTCCACCAGCGGGGTCTGGGGCAGAGCCCCAGCTCGTTCCGTGAAGCGCACCGAAGCCGCCTTAGTCCGCGTCCTTTTCGCATGCCTGCGCGCGCTAAGCCCAGTCGCTGCCTCCAATCTGGCCGGCGCGATCGCGCGCCTGATCGGCCCGCTGCTGCCGGTCTCGCGCGTTGCCCACGACAATCTGCGCGCGGCCATGCCGGCGCTGGACCGGTCGCAGCGCCGGCGCATCGTGCGCGGGGTGTGGGACAATCTCGGGCGCACCGTGGGCGAACTGCCCCATCTGGGCGACCTCGCGCAAACCCGCGTGGGACCCGGTTTTGAGATCGTGGGCCAGGCGAACCTGGCCGTGCTGGAAGCTGGCGGACCCGCCGTGTTTGTCTCCGCCCATATCGGCAATTGGGAGGCGATGCTGCCGATCGGGGCGGCCTTTGGCGTGCGCTGCGCGGGTTTTTATCGCGCCGCGGCCAATCCGGGCGTGGATGCGGCCATTATGGCGTGGCGACAACGCGCCATGATCCGGCTGGGCGGAGGCGCGCCGGCGCCGATGTTCGCCAAGGGCGGCGCCGGCGCGCGCGGGGCGGCGGCGCACCTGGCGCACGGCGGCTATTTGGGCCTGTTGATGGACCAGAAGCTGAACGACGGCGTGCAGGCCTCGCTGTTTGGCCTGAAGGCGATGACCGCACCTGCCGCGGCCTCCTTCAGCCTGCATTTTGGCGCGCCTTTCGTGATGGGCCATGTCGAGCGCCTCGGGCCGGCGCGCCTGCGCCTTGTGGTGCACCCGCCTCTGGCGATGCCGCAGACGGGCAGCAGGCGGGGTGACGTGGCCGCGCTGACGCAGGCGATGAATGACGTGTTCGAAAGCTGGATCAGGGAGCGTCCGGACACCTGGCTTTGGCTGCACCGGCGTTGGCCGAAGGATGTTGTGCGGCGCAGCATGGAAAACCCAGGCCGGAACTAGATTTTTTGAAACACGCGCCGTTTAGAGTCGTTTGCGGTAACGAGCGGTGCTAACCTGCCGCGCAGTGTTGACCTTGCGCAGGAAGGGCGGACCGATGATCGATGTTGCTGTCGCCTGGCTGTTGGCCAATCCGTTGCAAGGCGTGGCGGCGCTGGCGGCGCTGGGAATTGCGGTCGGCCTGCTTTTGGTTCCGGCTTTGCACGAACTGACCGGGCACGGTCACCCGCGCGTCTGACGCGAGCCGGAAGGCTGTGGAAGATGTGCTTGGGCTACGCCGACGCAGATGGCTGGAGCGCCCATCGCCCGAAAACCCGCAGTAAAGCAAAGGCGTTTGGCTCAGGCGGTATCACCGCATCTGAGCCAACGTATGTCATGCCATGTCTGGAGCGCCCTCATGAGCCCGACCGCGGAAACGCCCCACACGCCTATCCCGTTTGCCGCAGACATGGAGACGCTGGAAGAGAACGAGGCGGAGACTGAAACCGGGCTGGAGGAGACGCTGAAAGGCATACGCGAGAAGGTCTTCGCCGACTCCGGTCACGCATCGCGCAGCGTGCATGCCAAGTCGCACGGCATCCTGAAGGCGACGCTGACCGTGCCGCAGGGTTTGCCGCCCACCCTGGCGCAGGGGCTGTTCGCCATGCCCGGGCGCTACGACGTGGTGATGCGCTTTTCCACCCTGCCCGGCGACATGCTCAGCGACGATGTTTCCACGCCGCGTGGCCTGGCAATTAAAGTGATCGGCGTGGAAGGCGAACGCCTGCCCGGCAGCGAAGGCGACGTGACGCAGGATTTCGTCATGGTCAACGGGCCGGCCTTCGCCGCGCCGACGGCCAGGAAATTCCTCGGCAGCCTGAAATCGCTGGCCGGCACGACAGACAAATTCGAAGGGCTGAAGCAGACGCTGTCCCATATCGCGCGGGGCACGGAGTCGCTGCTGGAGGCGTTCGGCCACAAGAGCCCTCTGGTGAGCACGCTCGGCGGCCAGCCGGCAACCAACATCCTGGGCGAGACCTTCTACAGCCAGACGCCGTTCCTGTTCGGGCCATACTACGCCAAATTTTCCATCAAGCCGGTGTCGAACGGGCTGACGGCTCTGACCGGGCAGCACCTGGACGTGCATGAGCGGCCGCACGCGCTACGCGAGGCGGTGATCGGCCATTTCGACCGGCAGGGCGGCGAGTGGGCGCTGCAGGTCCAGCTCGCGACCGATGGAAAGGCCATGCCTGTGGAGGATTCCTCGGCCGTCTGGCCGGAGGACAAGAGCCCCTATGTGACAGTCGCTCACCTGTTCGCGCCGGTGCAGAATGCGTGGAGCGAGGAGAACAGGCGCGCGGTGGATGACGGGCTGGCTTTCTCGCCTTGGCATGGGCTGGCGGCGCACAGGCCGCTGGGTGGCGTCAACCGGACGCGGCGGGCGACCTACAAGAACTCGGCGGCGTTTCGCGGGCTGCATACAGGGTGCCCGATGGGAGAGCCGCGCGGCACCTAATAATCGACGGGGGGTCTGGGGGGACGGCACGTCCCACCCAGTCTTTCTCCACTTCATATTGCTAAACCGAAAGGCTGACACTTCCAGAAAAGGCCGGGGGGAGCGGTGCCTGCCCCCGCGGACCCGCCGTCATTTATTGCCCATTTTTCCCGCGAAACACCGCCTGATCGCGAGCAGGCAGCCCAGCGTCACCAGCGAGCACACACCCAGATAAATGCCGGGAAAGCGCCGATCACCGCTCGCGCCGATGACCCAAGTATTGATGAACGGCGCCAGGCTGCCGAACACCAGCACGCCTAGCGAATAGCTCACCGACATGCCCACGCCGCGCAGATTGGGCGGAAACAACTCGCCCAGCAGCGCAGGCAGCGGCGCGCTATAGGCGCTGCGCAAACCCACGAGCAAAACCGTCATCACCACAAGCACGCCGAACACGGGTGCCGTAGAAATGACCCAGAACGCAGGATAGGCCGCCAGCATCAGCAACGGTGCAAACACCAGCGCGGGCCTCAGCCGCCCGACGCGATCGGACCAGTGCGCCACAATCGGCGTCACGACCAGCCCGGCCATCGCCGCAATCACCGGCACGGCAAGGCTGTCGGTGGCGCGCATATGCAGGACATGCTGTGCATAGCTTGGCAGATAGATCGTGAGGTATGTCCCTGCCGTGCCGCCGGCGATCGTGCCCGCACCCAGCAGAATGCTTGGCCAATGTCGGCGCAATACACGCAGCCCCGGGGCGCGCAGACGTTCCGCACGCACGAAAATCTCGGGGTCATGCGCCACGCGACGCAAATACAGGCCGACCGGACAGATCAGAAGGCCGATGACGAAGGGCACGCGAAATCCCCAATCATGCAAGGCCTGAGCGGGAAGTAAGAGCGCAGTCAGATACGCAATCCCCGCCCCGAACAGCGTGGATACGGATTGACTGATGAACTGGAAACTCGCCATCAACCCGCCGCGCGTGCCGCCATGTTCGAGCATGAAGGCCGTCGCCCCGCCGAATTCGCCGCCGGCCGAAAAACCCTGCAATAGGCGCGCAACCAGAATGCCCCAAGGCGCCACCCAGCCGATCGTGGCCATGCCGGGCATAAAGGCCATCATGAACGTGCCGGCTGTCATCAGCAGGATAGAGAGCGTCATCGCCGCGCGCCGCCCCACCCGGTCGGCGTAGCTGCCCAGCACCAGCGCGCCCAGCGGACGGGCCAAAAACGCCGTGCCGTAGGTGCCCCACGCCGCCAATTGCGAATGCTGGACATTGCCGGGGAAGAACGCCGCGGCAATTTGCGTGGCGAAATAGCCGTACACCGTAAAGTCGTAGAATTCTAGCGCATTGCCGATCGATGCTGCGGCGATCAGCCTCTTGCGAGATATCTTCGGCGAAGGAAGCAAGGCCGGGGGAGATGTGCCATCCCCCCCAGACCCCCCGTCATTTGTAGTAACAAGCAACTCAGGTGCGGGCGGCTATGGCGCTCAGCACTTCGACTGCGTGCCCCTCGACGCGCACTTTGGGCCAGACAGCCTGCACTACGCCGTCGCGGCCGATCAGAAAGGTCGATCGCTCAATGCCCATGTATTTACGGCCGTACATCGATTTCTCCACCCAAACGCCATAGGACTGCGTGAGCGCGCCCTCCTCGTCAGAGGCCAGAGGGAACTGCAAATTGTATTTGGCCGCAAATTTATCGAGTGCGCGCACCGGGTCTCGCGACACGCCGATGATTTCGGCGCCGTGCCGTGCAAATTCGCCCGCGGCGGCCTGGAAGGCGACCGCCTCCTTCGTGCAGCCGGACGTATCGGCCTTGGGATAGAAATACAGCACATAATAGCGTCCGTGCAGCCCAGCCGAGCTGACAATGCGCCCTCCGCTGGCGGGCAGGGAAAAGGCGGGGGCGGGGTCACCTTGCGTGATGCTCATGCGGACTCGATCTCTCCAATTGACCGCACGAACGCGGCGCGTACCGCAGCGGCCGTATCGTCCAGCCCGGCAAGCAGCCCGGCCTCATCCGGACCAAAGCCTGTGGCACGAGATACCTTCTCCAGCACGACCGCGGAGGGTGAGGCCGGTATCTGCGGACCCAACCCGATACGCAACAGGCTTTGCACGCACCGCCATGTGCGATCGGCCCGCGCCAGCGTGGCCGCATCCTCGCACGGCAAGGCGCCCAGCCGCGCGAGTTGCGCCAGGCGTGCCGCCGTGCCCACAGGGCGCGCGCTGACCGGGAATTTCCCGGCGTGCACCAATTGCAGCGCCTGCGCCACGAATTCGACATCGAGCAAGCCGCCCGCGCGCCGGCGCACGTCCCACACCCCGCGCACAGGCTGATCCCGCTGCATGCGGACACGCATCGCACGCGTGTCCGCCAGCACGCGGGCAGGCTCGCCGGCCTGGCGCGCCGCGGCGATTGCCTGCTGCACTGCGCGTCGCAGCCCCGCAGGCGCGGTGACCACCCGCGCGCGGGTCAGCGCCAAGCGCTCCCACGTCCAGGCGTCCTGCGCGTGGTAGCGGATAAAGGCACTCAGCGAGACGGCGACCGGACCCGCGCTGCCCGACGGGCGCAGGCGCATGTCCACGGCGTAGAGCGGTCCGTGGCGCGTCGGCAGGGTCAGCGCGGCAACGAAGCCCTGCGCGGCGCGGGCGAAATACTGGCTCGGCGCCAGCGCGCGCGGGCCACGACTGGCGGTGGCATCGCTCGCGTGGTCGTAGATCAGGAGTAAATCGAGGTCCGATCCGGCCATCATCTCGCCCGAACCGGCCTTGCCCAGCGCGACCACTGCCATGCCGCCGCCGGCCACGGTGCCATAGCGCGCGACGTGCTCGGCCATCGCGCGTGCGGCCAAGGCGCGCATGGTGGCGTCCGCGAGCGCCGTACGCGCGGCCGCGGCCTGGTCCACGTCGATGCGGCCGAAGAACTCGGCGGTGGCGATGGCGAACTCGTCCGCGCGCACCATGCGCGCGGCGATCATGGCGGCGTCATCGAGCGCCCTGGCGTCGGCCAGCCGCGCGGCCAGGCGCGCCGAGGGCGGGATGGCCGGCGCCTCGGCTTGCGGGCTGACCAGGCCTTCGAGACTGGCTGGGAAACTCGCCAGATGGTCGGCCAGCGCGGGGGCGGCGCCGAGCGTTTCGGCCAGGCGGTCGAGCAGCGCGGGGTTGTGGTGCAGCAGGGAGAAGACCTGCACGCCGGCGGGCAGGCGGTAGATGAACTCGTCCAGCCGGGCCAGGGCGGCTGCGGGGTCGGACTGGCGCGCGAGGGCGGCGGTGATGGCGGGCAGCATGTCGCGCACCAGGGCGCGGTCGCGTTCGGTGCGCAGGGCGCGGGGGCGGCCGGCGAGCCAGGGTTCGACCGTATCTGAAAGCAAAAAAGTGACGGGGGGTCTGGGGGGGATGGCACATCTCCCCCAGTCTTCCTTATCGCGTGGCGTATCCGGCTCCACGGCTGGTGCCGCGAACAGGCCGTCGAAGATTTCGAGTACACGCAGCAAGTGAGAGAGCGCCTCCTCGGCAAACGACGCCGCGTCGGCAAACCCCATAAAGGCGGCAAACGCCGTTAGGCCGGCCTCGCTCGCCGGCAGGCTATGGATCTGGCGATCGGCCGCCATCTGCAGCCTGTGCTCGGCCCGGCGCAGGAAACGATAGGCCGCCTCCAGCCCGGCCAGGTCATCCGCCGGCAGATGCCCCTGCCCGGCCAGTGCATGCAGCGCGGCCAGCGTCGCGGGCACGCGCAAAGCGGGCGCGCGGCCGCCCCAGACCAGTTGCAACGCCTGGGCGCAGAATTCGATTTCGCGTATGCCGCCCTGCCCCAGCTTGAGGTCGTGGCCCAGCAGGCGCGTGGCGGCCGGCCCGCTTTCGGCCAGGGCCGTGCCCTTATGGGCATCGATGCGCCGCTTCATGTCGGCGATATCGGCCAGTGCCGCAAAATCGAGGTGGCGGCGCCAGATGAAGGGGCGGATGGCGTCGAGAAACCGCCGGCCGAGGCCGATATCCCCGGCCACCGGGCGCGCCTTAATCAGGGCGGCGCGCTCCCAGGTCTGGCCCTGGCTTTCGTAATAGGCGAGTGCGCCGGGAAGTGCGATGGCGGGCGGGGTGCTGGCGGGATCTGGGCGCAGGCGCAAATCCACGCGGAAGACGTAGCCACCGGAGTCGCGCGCCTCCATAAGTTGGGCCAGATCACGCGCCATGCGAGCAAAGACCGGGCCGAGGTCGCCCGGATCTCCGGGCAGCGCCGCGGGGTCGTAGAGAAGGATCAAGTCCACATCACTGGAATAATTCAGCTCGTGCGCGCCCAGCTTGCCCATGCCCAGCACGCAGAAGCCGCAGCCGCGATCGGGGCTGCCGGGATGGGGCAGGCGCAATTCGCCGCGCCGATCGGCTTGGGCGAGCAGGTGCACGCAGGCCAGCCGCAGCGCGGTATCGGCCAGGTCCGACAAGGCGCCGGTCACCTGTTCGAGACTCCACACGCCGCCGATGTCGGCCAATGCCGTGGCGAGTGCGATGTGCCGTTTGGCCTGGCGCATCGCCGCGGCGACCTCGCGGCGTGGCAGGCCCGGCTTGGTGCGCGAGAGGGCGAGCAGGGCGGCATCGCACACAGCATCAGGACCCTGGCGCAGGATGGCGGCAAGAGTGTCGGGCTCGCGGCGTGCCAGATCGGAGAGGTAGGGGCTGTGGGCGCCCAATTCGGCAAGGATGGGGTGGCGCTCTTGCACTCGATAAGCTGGGCGCTTGTCAGGTGCGAAAGACAAGCAAAAAGGAAGCAGTTCTTTTTTGAAAAAAAGAACCAAAAAACTTTTGCAAGTCGGCACACCGAGTCTTTGCCGGCTTGGGCAATGGACAAAAGTTTTTTCGTTCTTTTTTTCAAAAAAGAACTGCTTGGCTTGCTTTGCTAAAAGCCGCCTCCTCGCACGCGCTGCACCTTGTCACGGAAGCCGCACTTGGCGTGCTGGGCGCACTAGTGCTGGGCGCGGTGCTGCTGGGCTGGCGGCTCAGCCAAGGGCCCATCGACATCACCTGGCTGACGCAGCGCGAGGCGTACCGGCTCGTCGCCCCCGGCGCGCAGTTGGCGATCGGCCATGCCGCCCTGGCGTGGGAAGGTTTCGTCGATCCGGGCAGCGCCATCGATGTGCGCTGGCAGGACATTACGGTCACCGCACCCGACGGTACGCGCCTGGCCCGCCTGCCGGCCGGGCGCGTGAGCCTGGCGCCGGCGCCGCTCTTGTTGGGAACGATCGCGCCACGAGCCATCGAGATCGACGGGCCGAGGCTCTCGCTGCTGCGGCGGGAAGATGGCTCCCTGGCGCTCGATCTCGGCGCCAGCGAGGCGCGGGTGGCAACGCCCGCTGCCCCCGGTGGCCAGCGCCTGCTGGAGGAACTGACCGGTGGCGGGCATGGCCACACATTGCCCTTCCTCAGCCAACTGGCGGAGCTGCATGTGCGCAGCGCGGTGGTCGATATGCGCGATGAAGCCCTGGGCGCGCTCTGGCAGGCGCGCGCGGGCTCGATCGACCTGCAGCGGCAGGCCGGCGGCGGTATCAGCGGCCAGGCGGTGCTGGCGCTTCTGGCGGGCCAAGCCCAGGCCACGCTCACCGCGCAGGCCGAATTAAGTGCCGCGGGCACGCATATCACCGCGCAGACCACGCCGATCTCGCCTGCGATGCTGGCGCGCGCGCTGCCGGGCTTTGCCCAGGGGGCCGCGCTGGATGCACCGCTGCAGGGCAGACTGGAGGCCGATCTGGCACCCGACTTCTCCTTGGCATCCGGAAAGCTGGCGGTGCAGGTGGGCGCGGGCACGCTGGCGGCCGGGCGCGGCACGCTGGCCTTGGGCGAGGCCAGTGCGGTGCTGGTGGCGCCGGATGCGCGGCACGTCGAGTTGCAGCGCTTGCGGATTGTGCCGATCCCCGCGCCGGGGGCGCATCTGCCCCCGCCGGTCCTCACGGGGCACGGTCGCGCGGCGCTGGCCGGCGGGCGGGTGCGGGGCGATTTCGCGCTCGATCTGGATCGCGCCGATTTCGCCGATCTGCCGGCCTATTGGCCGCTCGGCACAGGCGGCGGGGCGCGGCCGTGGATTGTGGCCAATATCAGCGCGGGCACGGCACAAAACGGGCATGTCACGGGCACGATCGAGGCGGCTGCAGATGGTTCGGGCGTGAGCCTGACCGCCTTGGGCGGGGGCATCGATGCGCGCGACCTGGCTTTTTCCTGGCTCAAGCCCGTGCCGGGGATGGTCCACGCCAATGGCCGCGTGACGCTGCAGGGGCCGGATGCGCTGTTGATTGAGGTGGCGGGGGCTAGGCAGCTCGTCGCCGGGAATGCAGGCACGTTGGCGGTCAGCGATGGGCGCATGGAAATTACCGGGCTGTCGGCAAAGGACCAGATAGGACAAATCGACCTGCGGGTCGCGGGCGGGCTGGGCGGTGTACTGGCGCTGCTCAACCATCCGCGCCTGCATCTGCTCTCCCGCCGGCCGGTGGACATGCGCGATCCGGCAGGGCGGGCGGAGATTGCGCTCTCGGTGCGCCTGCCGCTCGATGACCGCGTCAACATGGATGACATCGGCATCAAGGCGGACGCGCACTTGACCGACGTGCATCTGGGCGGGGTCGTGGCCGGGCGGGACCTCGACCACGGCGCGCTGGAGATGAAGGTCAACGCGGACTCGCTGCGCATTGCGGGCACGGCGGACGTGGCGTCCATCCCGGCCCGGCTGGGCGTGGACATGGATTTCCGCAACGGGCCGCCTGGCCAGGTGCTGGAGCACTATACGGCCGCGGGCCTGGCCACGCCTGAGGCCATGGTGGCGGCCGGCCTGCCCGCGGGCGTGCTGAGCGGGGGCAACGCAGGCGTGCGCGTGGACTACGCCGAGCGGCGGGATGGCACAGGGGCGGCCGCCATCGACCTCGATCTGGGGGCAGCTTCCATTGCCACGCCTTTGGGGTGGAGCAAGGCGGCAGGGCCGGCGGCGCACGCCTCGGCGCGGCTCGGGCTGACCCGCGGGCGCATCACGCGGCTGGACCGGCTCTCGGCCGAGGGGCCGGGGCTGAGCATTGCCAGCCACGCGCAATTCCGAGCGGGTCAGGAAACGGTACTTGTGCTGGATCGGGTGCGCATGGGGCGCAGCGAGGCGCATGGCACGATCGGGCTGCCGCAGCGTGGAGACGCCCGCTTGCATGTGGCGCTGCGCGGACCGGCGCTGGATATTTCCTCGCTGCTTTCGCACCCCGCAGGCTCGGCCAAGCCCCAGGAGGCGGTGCGGGCCGAGACGCGCGCGGAAGCCAAGCCGGGCGCACGCTGGGTAGCCGATCTGGCGTTTGATCGGGTGATCCTGGCGCGAGACCAGGCGCTGGCCGGCGTCAGCCTGAAGGCCGAGAGCGATGGGCTGCATATCGCGCGCGCGAACTTGCGGGCCGGCGCGGCCCAGAACGTGGTGACGGCCACGATCGTGCCCGCGCCCGGCGGGCGGCGCATCAGCGTGGACTCCGCCGATTCCGGCGCCGTTCTGCTGGCGGCGGGCATTGCTGACAATATTCGCGGCGGCAAGTTGCGCGTGGATGGAGTCTATGACGACAGGCAAGCACACTCGCCGTTACGTGGTACGGCAACGCTGGCGGCCTTTCGCATCACGGATGCGCCGGCGGTCGGGCGCCTGCTCAAGGCGATGACGCTGTACGGGGCAATCGATCTGCTGCGCGGGCCCGGCCTGGGGTTTGCGCGTGCGGTGGTGCCGTTTTCGTATGTGCAGCAGGTGCTGCGCCTGGATGATGCGCGGGCGTACTCTGCCTCGCTGGGGATTACGGCCAAGGGCAGCATTGATTTGCTGGCGCGGCGCGCAGATGTGACCGGGACAGTGGTGCCGGCGTATTTCTTCAACCAGTTGCCAGGGCTGATTCCGATAGTGGGGCGGCTGTTCAGTCCGGAAAAGGGTGGCGGGGTTTTTGCCGCGCAGTACTCGGTGCGGGGGCCGTTGAGCGATCCGAAGGTTGGGGTCAATGCGCTGTCGGCACTGACGCCGGGCATTTTGCGCGGGGTCTTTGGGTTATTCTCAAAGACAGGCAAATAAAATGAGAAAGGCTGGGGGAGCTGTGCCTTGGGCGGATCGGCGCATGCGCCGATTTCTTCCGCCCAAGCCCCCAGACCCCCGGTCTATTTAGAACGTCACCCACACCCCATTGCGCCAATAGCCGCGGCCGGCATGTTCGCGCCAGACGTAGTGCCCACCGGGACCCCAGCGCCAGCTGTTCGGGTGCACAACCACCCCGTAGGCCGGCGCATAGGCGTATGGCCGGCGAACGTGCCAGCACTGGCCTTCCGCATTGCAGGCGATGGCGGCTGATGCGGCAGTCGCCGACGTGCCGACGGCACCCAAAGCGAGGAGGGCCACGGCGGCTGTTCTCGATACGTATGTCATAGGTAACCTCACCAGATGCTGGAGTTGATCGGGCGCGCTCCAGGCGGCCAGAACACGTTACGGCATAAGCGCAAGCATGTTAACGCCCCGAGTGGAGCAAGTTGCAGGAAAAAGCAAGAAGTCGCAGCCCACTGAAACAAAAAGATAAAAGTTTTTTGCTTCTTTTTTCAAAAAAGCAGACCTTGCTTCTAGAACCTCTGCGTCACCCCTGCCAACACCGTCCGCCGCAACCCCCATTGCGGCGCGCCGACGCCCACACCGGTGCCGTCGCGTATCTCGTATCTGCGGTCGAGCAAGTTGAGCACATCGAGTCGCAGCTCCGCGCCACGCAGCGTCTGAACCGCCCCAAGATTGACCACGTAATAGCCCGGCAGTTCGCGCCCGTTCGGCACGGCGCCGGCCGCACGCAAGCCGCTGCCGACCACCAGATCGGCAGAGAGCCGCGCCTTGTATGCGCTTGCCGCAAACGCCGTGTAGGCGGCGCCGGCCGAGCCTGCGTAGTGCTCGTCGTGATCCAGGTGCACGTAATGGTGGGCGATGTAGGCGAGCTCGTCAGGCGTGAAATTGAATTGCGCGGTGATGATGTCCCGCCCGATCGCACGGCTGTCGGCGAGGTTTGCGTAGAGCGACCAGGGGCCGTGATCGTAGCTGGTGGCGGCTTCTATGCCGGTGACCTGGCCGGTCTGATAGTTGAAGGCGGAGAGGATGACCGGCGCACCGAACTGGCCCTCGTCGATGAGATCCCGCGCATGCTTGAAATAGGTGTCCAGGCTGGCGTGCCAGCCTGGCAGCAGGATGCGGTCCAAGCCGGCATCGATGTAATTGTCGCGCTCGGGGCGCACGGTCGCGTCCTGCGTGGTGGCGGGTGCGGCGGTGGTGTGGGCAAGGGGTGCGAGGTCGGCGCCGGAGACCAGCTCGAAGGGCGGAGGCGTGAAATAATGCGCGTAGCCTGCGTGCAGGCTGGTCTGGCGGTCCGGCTGCCAGACCAGATTGACGCGGGGGGAGAGATCGTTGGCGTGGGCGTATTCATCGACGTAATCCAGCCGGGCGCCGTAATTGAGCGTGAGCCCTCGCGCCAGGCGCCATTCGTCCTGCGCGTAGAGACCGCCGACGGAACCCGAATGACCGCTGCCGCCCGGAATGGTGATCGGCGTGCCGCCGATCTGGGTGCCGTCGGGTGCCAGGGGCAGGACGGAGGAGAGCGTGCTGGAGACGGTGCGCTCCTCGCTGAGTTGAAGGCCAAAGCGGATGGTGTGCGTGCTGCTCGCGGCCCAGCTTGCGTCGGTCTGCGTGCCGTTCGACCAGACGCTGCGGCCGGCGCGCTGGGCGATACCGGTGAACAGCAGATCTCCCAGCGGATCGGGCGAGAAATACAGGCTGGTGTAGCGCGAAAATAGCGCGCTCTGCACATCGAGTGCGCCAAGCTGCTTTTGCAGCGTGAGGATGGAGAAATCCGTGATTTCGCGCTGGTGTTCGCTCAGCGTGGCGCTGTTAAAGTCTGTGATGCCATCGACGTTGAGACCGAGCGTGGGGGTCTGGCCGGGATTGTTGGGAATTTGAAATTGCGCGCTGGAGACGCCGGCGATCAGGCTGAAGCGGGTATCGGCGTCGGGGATATAATCGATATGCGTCAGGCCGTGATATTGGTTGGTGAGATCGTGCACGGCGTTGAACGAATTGGTCGGATTTTCAATGCCGACGCGGCTGTGCAGAAAATCGGCGGTGACGAAATAATCCCAGGCGCCGGCGCTGGCGCCGTAGGACAGGCTGGGCTGGAAGTTATCCCGCGCGCCACCGTATAGCGAAAGCGTGCCGCCGGCGTCGGTTGAGCCACTGCGGGTGGTGATGTCGATGACCGCGGCCTGCAATTGGCCGTATTGCGCGGGCAGCGCGCCGGTGATGAAGGACAGCGAATGGGCAAAGCGGCTTTGCAGCGCCTGGCTGAAGACAGACAGGCCCTCCGGCAGCTCGACGCCGTCCAGGCGGTATTGCACCGCGTTGTGGTCGCCACGGACGTGGATTTGGCCGAAGCTGTCTTCAGCCACGCCGGGGATTTGCAGCAGCACCTGGGCCAGGCCGGCATTGCTGCCTTGGGGCACGTTGGCCAGAGCGCGCGCGTCCAGCACCGTGGTGCTCGCCCCGAGCGAGGGCTGGATGCCGACGCGGGCGCGATCGAGCCGGCGAGCGCGGACGACGATCTCCTCGATCGGGGACGCGGGCGCGGCGGCGGCGGCGGCGGCGGCGGCCCAGAGCGGCAGGATCGTCAGCAGGGTAGGCAAGCAGGCGAGTGGGGCGCGCATCGAGGCGCTCTCTCCGGAGGCGAGTGTTACATTATAACAGAAGACGCGTCCGAGGAGGCAAGGCGCTCCGCATTAAAGCTGCGACAGGGGGCCTGCAACGTCTTCTCTCTCGCCTGCGTGGGTGTCACATGCAGAAGATGAAATTTTTGGCCCTGCTCGCCTGCCTTGTCGTGGCACTCCCCTCGCCGCAAGCGCGCGCGGACGAGGCGCACGCGGCCGTGCTGCAGGATGCCGACGCGGCCACGGTGCGCCAGGTTCAGGCCTATCTGAACGGGCTGACCAGCGTGCAGGCGCACTTCCTGCAAATCGCGCAGGATGGCGCCACGGCCACCGGCACGATGTGGCTGGTCCGGCCGGGCCGCATCCGCTTCCAGTACGATCCGCCCAGCCCGCTTCTGCTGGTGGCCAGCCACGGCCTGGTCGTTCTGCACGACGCCAAGCTCAACCAGACCGACAATCTGCCCGTGGGTCAGACGCCGCTGGGGCTGCTGCTGCGCGAGCGGATCACCCTGTCCGGCGATGTGACCGTGACCGCGTTTTCCCATCACGGGGGGGTTATACAAGTCACGCTGGTCAAGACAGCCTCGCCCGGGGATGGCAGCCTGACGCTGGTGATGGAAGACCACCCGATGGCCTTAACCGGCTGGTCGGTGGTGGATGCACAGGGGCGCGAGACTCGTATCCGGCTGAGTGCCGTCTCGCTAGGCGGCAATTATGATAACGGCATCTTTACGTACGTGGATCTGGACGCGCTCAGCGGCAACACTCCGTAACCAGACAACAGACTTGCGGAACCGCGGGCCGATTTACACCTTGGCGTATGCAGGCTGGCGCAATGGTGTGCCGGCAATTTCTGGATGTGTG
Organism: Acetobacteraceae bacterium; assembly: GCA_965276755.1. Lineage (GTDB taxonomy): Bacteria > Pseudomonadota > Alphaproteobacteria > Acetobacterales > Acetobacteraceae > CAJCIS01. The sequence continues at coordinate 3,587,761 of OZ255625.1, read as the reverse complement.
CGCATGTCAATTCTTTCGCGCAGCCCGGCGTCTGTGAAGAGCCGGGCGCTTGCGGCGGCGGCACTGCTCGCCGCGCCCGCCTTTCTTGCGACCACGCTCACGCCGAGCCCTGCGCGGGCTTGGTGGCGCGGCGGCTTCTTCATTGGCCTGCCGCCCGTCGTTATCGCGCCGGGACCGGTCGGCTACCCCTATTACTATCCGCCGGCCTATTACCCCCCGTATTATCCGGGCTACTATCCACCGGCGGCCTACTATCCGCCACCGCCGCCCGCCGCACAGGCGCCCGCCCAGTCGCAGGCGCAGGGTTCCGGCAAGGTCGCATATGGCGCGACTTGCTATGCCGGCGTTTATCAGTGCGTGGCGCCGGCTTACTCGCCCATCGGGCAAGGGTGCACTTGCCCGGGGCTGGGGGCGCCTTCTTACGGCACCGTGCAGTAAAGTGAAGGTAAGGCTGGGGGAGATGTGCCATCCCCCCCAGACCCCCCGTCGATTTTGGGGCCTCGTCTTAAATAATGACGGGGGGTTTGGGGGGGATGGCACATCTCCCCCAATCTGGCTGCTGCGGCATTTCTGCCACAATCGCCAGTCGCCGTTGCGTCGCAGCATTTTTTACTTCTTTTATTGACGCGCCTTCCGCATCCTCGACGAGTCATGCGCCCGATCATTGGAATTTCCTGCTGCATCAAGAGCTTTGGCCCGGCGAGTCTGCCCAACCACGCGGCATCCGATTTCGCCGTGCGCGCAGTGGCGAAATACGCAAGCGCGGTTCCGGTGCTGCTGCCGGCTCTCGGCGAGGCGGCGGATTTGTGCGCATTGCTGGATGTGCTGGATGGCGTGCTGCTGACCGGCAGCAAATCGAACATCAACCCAACCCAATATGGCGGCGAGCCGCCGCCCGATGATTCGCCCACGGACGCGGCGCGAGACGCCACTACGCTGCCTCTTATTCGCGCGGCGATTGCGCGCGGGCTGCCGCTGCTGGCGATCTGCCGGGGTTTTCAGGAATTGAACGTGGCCCTTGGCGGCACGCTGCACCAGAGGCTTGCGGATCTGCCTGGCCGGCTGGATCATTCCGCACCTGATACGGATGATCTGGCCGAGAAGATGGCCAAGGCACACGAGGTGAGCCTGTGCGAAGGCGGCTTGCTGCATCGACTGGCCGGCGAGCGGCGGGTCATGGTCAATTCGCTGCATACGCAGGGGATAGACCAGCTCGGCACGGGTTTGGTGTGCGAGGCGGCGGCACCGGACGGCACGATCGAGTCGATCCGCCATGTTTCGGCGAGCGTCTTTACGCTGGGTGTGCAATGGCATCCGGAATTCGACTGCGGGCAGGACTCGCTGTCCGCGCGCATCTTCGAGGCATTCGGCGCGGCTATGCGCACGCCGCGCATAATGCAGGCGGCGGACTAGAGCATGTTCGGACCAAGTGGGATCACCCGTCCGAAAAACATGCTCTAAAACAAAGCTTTAGAGCACGTTCGGTGCTTCTATCAGCACCGAACGTGCTCTAGAGCCAGTCGAAGAACGCAAGCAGGCGCGGGGCGGCGCTGACGTGGCCCGGGCCGTGCCGGATCAGATGTCTTCGGTCATCGTTTCAACGGTAATCTCAAAGGTCGAAATTTCTGGCCACGCGGCGCGGGTGGCGACGGGAGTTTCGCCCGAGACCATGGCGATCGAGAACTCCCGCCCGTTCGCAGTGAACTGGCGTGGCGGCGCGTCCCACTGGCAGCAGGACCGGCGGAGGCGGGCCAAGCCGGTGGCCTTCACGAGATAGGTCTCCGCTTGCGCCGCGAACTGGCCGCTTACGTGATAGATGGCGCGCAGGGGCTTGCCCTGGCGGTCCGGCACTGAGGTGCAGCCGACGAACTGCGTGTGGGCGGGCTTTCTGTGCAATTGAGCAAGGAAGTCCGCGCATGCAAGCGTGGTTTGCGCACCGGCCCGTTCCGGAACGGCTGCAAGGGCCAGGAACGGCAGCAGCACGCAAGCTGCGAGGCGTGCCGCAAAGCGCCTCATGCGTGCACGATGAGCGATCCGACGCGCCTGCCCGCCCCCAAACCCCCGTCGCATATTTGCCTTCGTCCTAAATGAAGACGGGGGGTTTGGGGGGGCAGGCACTGCTCCCCCAACCTTTTTCGACGATTGCATCTGCAAGCCCGTCGGCATCGTTGATGTCATAGCAACGCATCTCGGCGAAAGGCATATCCGTCGCTTGCGCCACGATACACGGCGTGTGCGGCCAAAGGCGCGGCTTGCCAAGGGCGGCGCGATAGACCTCGATCTTGGGCAGCGCATCCATCTTGAAACCTTCGACCAGCACGAGATCGGCCGGCGCCATGCGCGCCACCAGTTCGACCAGGCCGAGCGGCTGCTGCGTTTCGCGCAGCAATGCAAAGCGCGAGGAGGAGGCGAGCATCACCTCGAACGCTCCGGCCGCGCGGTGGCGGAAACTATCGCGGCCGGGCTGGTCCAGATCGATCGCGTGGTGCGTGCGCTTGAGCGTGGAGACGCGAAGCCCGCGTGCGGCGAGTTCCGGCAGCAGCTTCTCGATCAGCGTGGTCTTGCCCGCGCCCGACCACCCCGCAATGCCTAAAACCTTCAAAAGTGGTTTCCAAAGGCCGCCGGCCTTTGGTGGGGTCTGGGGCAAAGCCCCAGTCTTTTGTCCCAAACCACGAACATGGTTACCGAGGCGTGACCTGGCCGCGCACCGGCGCCGGCGGGCGCGGCGTGACGTGGTGCAGTCCGGAGAGCAGGTAGTCCCAGCCTGTGATCAGGGTCAGTGCCGCGGCGATGAACAGCATGGCGCCGCCCAGCGCCGTCACATGCAACGCGCCCAGGCCGAGCAGGCGCGCGCCATCATCACCGGCCAGCAGCATGCCGAGCGAGACCATCTGCAGCCCTGTTTTCCACTTGGCCAGGCGCGTGACGGGCAAGCCGACGCGCAGGCCGGCGAGATATTCGCGCAGGCCGCTGACCAGGATTTCGCGGCACATGATGATGATGGCCGGGTAGAGGCCCAGCAACGAGAGGCGGGCCGTGCCTGCCAGCACCATCAGCGTGGCGCCGACCAGCAGCTTGTCGGCAATCGGATCCAGCATGCGGCCCAGGTCCGAGAGCATCTTGCGCTGGCGGGCGATGCGCCCGTCGAGCCAGTCTGTGATGCCGGCCAGCGTGAAGAGCGCGCAAGCCAGGATGTCGCCCGCCGGTGTGCGCCAGACCACGAGTGCCACGAGCAGCGGAATGGCGGCGATGCGCGAGAGGGTCAGCAGGTTGGGCAGGGTCATCGGCATGGGCGGGCCAGCTTAGACCATAATGGCGGGGCGGGGCGACACCTGTGGTTGTTGTGCAACGATGTCCAAATCGAGGGGCGGACACGGTTGCACGCCTCCTGCTTAATGGTGGAGTAATTTTTGGTGCTTAGGTTTGAGCCATGGAAGAAGAAACCGTGCTCCGAGAAGCTACCTCCCGTCGTGATGCTGCCCTGGCGGAAGCCCGGCGGATGGACGACTTCATCCGGCTCTTCAATGAGCTGCGCGGCAGCCGCGCACCGTCACTGTCCGTTGTGGCGGAGGGTGGCAAGCTCACCGACGCCATCGGCGGGGATTTCATCCTCGAAAAGCAGCGGCGCTGATCCAGGGGCGCCGTTCCGTCGCGTGAAGCAAGACAGGCTAGTTTGATGCTGCGATATCCAGGCCGATGTCCAGCGTGCGCACGCTGTGGGTGAGCCAGCCTAGCGAAATCATGTCCACGCCGCTCTCCGCAAAAGCCGCGGCGGTTTGGGGCGTAATGCCGCCCGATGCTTCCGTCACCGCACGCCCGCCAACGATCGCGACAGCCTGACGCAGTTGCTCAGGCTGCATGTTGTCCAGCAACACGGCATCCGCACCGATCTCCAGCGCCGCCTCGAGCTGATCCAGCGTATCGACCTCGATCTCGATCTTGACCAGGTGCCCTGCCCGCGCCCGCGCGCGTTGCAGCGCGAAGGCAACGCCTCCGGCAATGGCGATGTGGTTGTCCTTGATGAGAATGGCGTCATCCAGGCCGAAGCGGTGATTGGCCCCCCCGCCATGGCGCACCGCGGCTTTTTCAATCGCGCGCAGCCCGGGCGTGGTCTTGCGCGTGCACACCACCCGGCATGGCGTGTGGGCGATCGCATCCGCGACCCCGCGCGTGGCCGTGGCAATGCCTGAGAGGTGGCCCATGAAATTGAGCGCGACACGCTCGGCGGTTAAAATGGCGCGCGCGGGGCCGGCCACGGTGGCAATGGTCTGGCCCGCGGTGATGCGGTCGCCATCGTCAAGCAATGGGGCGAAGTGCACGGCGGGATCGATCAGCCGGAACGCGCAGGCGGCCAGAGACAGGCCTGAGATCACGCCTGGGAGTCGGGCCACGAGGGCGGCCTGCACTTGGACGCCCGCCGGAACGCAGGCCTCCGTCGTCAGGTCGCCGGCGCGGCCCAGATCCTCCAGCAAGGCTGCGCGAACCAGGGGTTCTAGCAGGACAAGCGGCAGGCTCATGCGTGCGTGGCGTTCCGCAGGACGGGGGCTGGCGCGCTGGCCGCGCAAACCTCGGGCCAGGACAGGCGCGAGCGTGCCGGGGCGCCGGCGGCATGGCCGGGGAAATCGGTGCGGCTGTGACCGCCCCTGCTTTCGCACCGGCGCGCCATGGCGGTGACCATCATCAGGCCGAGCATCGCGGAGCCTGATGGCGGAAGCGCACGCAGGCGCGCGTCTGCCTGCGCCAGGCCGGCGCCATTGCGCAGCACCCCGGCGTGCGTGGAGAGGATGGCACGCACAGAAGCCACGTCCTCGACGGAAGCGGGCTCCAGGCGGGCAATCGGACGGGGGTGGGCGGCGGTGGTGCCGGACAAGTCGCGCGCCACCGCTTGGCCAGTCACTGCGGCTTCCAGCAAGGAATTGCTGGCCAGGCGGTTGGCGCCGTGCAGGCCGGTGCTGGCAGCCTCGCCGCAGGCCCAGAGGCCGGGAGTGGTGCTGCGGCCGGACGCGTCCACGGCAATCCCGCCCATGTGGTAGTGCGCGGCCGGGCGGATGGGGATCGGCATGGTGGCCGGATCGATCCCGGCCGAGATGCAGGTCGCGGCAATGCCGGGAAAGCGGCGGGCAAAATCGGCGCCGATCGCGGCGCGTGCGTCCAGGAACACGCGGTGGCCCGCCTGCCTGTGCGCCCAGACGGCGCGGCTGACGATGTCGCGCGGCTCGAGCTCGGCGCGGCCGAGGCCTGCCATGAAGCGCGTGCCGTGCTCGTCGATCAGTGTGGCACCCTCGCCGCGCACGGCTTCGCTGATGAGCGGCATGGGGTCGCGGCCGACATCGAGCGCGGTGGGATGGAACTGGACGAATTCGAGATCGGCCAGTGCGGCGCCGGCGCGCGCGGCGAGCACCAGGCCCTGACCTGTGGCGCCAGCAGGATTGGTGCTGTGCTGGTAGAGGCCGCCCAAGCCGCCGGTGGCGACGACCACGCGGCTCGCGGCGATCAGGAACGGCGCGTTGTCAGGGCCGGCGACGAGCACGCCGGCAATGGCGCCGTTCCGCAGGATCAGGCGCGTGGCTGTGCAGCCCTCCCGCACCTCGATGCGCGGCGCGGCACGCACCGCTTCCACCACCGCGCGCAGGATTTCCGCACCCGACGCATCCCCGCGCGCATGCACGATGCGCCGGCGGCTATGCCCCGCCTCCAGCCCCAGGCCGATCGCGCCGTCCGGCCGCCGATCGAACCGCGCGCCAAGCCGCACCAGTTCCTCGACCAGTCCTGGCCCAGCCTCGATGATCGATCGCGCCACTACCGGATCACACAAGCCGTCACCAGCGGCCAGCGTATCGGCCAGATGCAAATCGCAACTGTCATCAGCCCCGATCGCCGCCGCCAGCCCACCCTGCGCCCAGCCGCTGGCCGCCTGCTCGCCCAGCTTTGCGCGGGACAGCACCACACTTGGTCCCGGCATGTGCAGCGCGGCCATGAGCCCGGCCAGGCCGGCGCCGATGATGATTGGTGTGTCGGTGCTCGGAAGGAGGCCGGGGGGCTCTGCCCCCTGGACCCCCGCTAAGGACAAGTCCTTAGAACCTATTTTGTCGGTGGATAAGGAGGGGGGCGACACGTGCGTGGAGACAGCCTCGTTGCCCCCCTCCTTATCCACCGACCAAGTAAAGGGGTCTGGGGACTTGTCCCCAGCGGGGTCCAGGGGCAGAGCCCCTGGCCTTCCTTCCAAGCCCGTCATACCGCCAACATCCGTTCGACCGCGGCGCGTGCGCGTGACGCGATGCTCGGGTCGATGGTCACAGCGTGGGTGCCGGTTTCCAGCGCGGCGCGGATGGCAGGCAGGGTGATGCGTTTCATGTGCGGGCAGAGATTGCAGGGGCGCACGAAGTCCACGGCTGGATGATTGACGGCGATGTTGTCGGCCATGGAGCATTCGGTGATCAGGACCACGCGGCTGGGCTGATTGGTGGTGACGTAGTCGCTCATGGCAGCGGTAGAGCCGGCGAAATCGGCTTCGTCCACCACGTCAGGCGGGCATTCGGGGTGGGCGAGGATGGTCACGCCTGGGTTTTCGGCCCGCAGGCTGCGGATTTGGCGCGCGGTGAAGCGTTCGTGGACTTCGCAGGCCCCGGCCCAGGAGATGATGCGCACGCCGGTTTGCTTTGCCACGTTGGCGGCGAGGTATTGGTCGGGGATCATGATGACTTCGGGCACGCCGAGGCTTTCAACGACGCGGCGGGCATTGCCGCTGGTGCAGCAGATGTCGCTTTCCGCTTTCACGGCGGCCGAGGTGTTGACGTAGGTAACCACCGGCACGCCGGGGTGGCGCTGGCGCAGAAGGCGTACGTCGGCCGCGGTGATCGAGGACGCCAGGCTGCAGCCGGCGCGCAAATCGGGGATCAGGACGGTCTTGGCCGGGTTCAGCATCTTGGCGGTCTCGGCCATGAAGTGGACGCCGGCCATGACGATGATGTCGGCATCTATGGTCTGGGCCTCGCGCGCCAGGGCGAGGCTGTCTCCGGTCATATCGGCGACGCAGTGGAAGATCTCGGGAGTCATGTAGTTGTGGGCGAGGATGACAGCGTTGTGCTGCCGCTTGAGGCGCAGGATGGCGTCGATATCCGGCGCGAAGGCCGCCCATTCCATGGGGGGAATGACGCGGCTGACGCGTTGGTAGAGGGGTGAACTCGTCGCCAGCAGACCCGCAGGGGGCGCCTGCCGGGGGGGCAGCGAAAGAGCGGCGGACATGTCAGGCGCTTTCCTATTATGCTCAGACGGAGCATTACTCGGGCGAAGCGCGGCCGCTGGGGCGCCCGTTCATCGTGCCTCTTATGCTGGGAATGAGTATAAGTTCTGTCAAGATGGCGCCGGACCGGGGCAGGGCGCGCGGCGTATTGACGCGGCGGCCAGGGTTTGAGCAATGTCGGCCGCCGTCAGGCGGGGCTGTAGCTCAGTTGGGAGAGCGCCTCGTTCGCAATGAGGAGGTCAGGGGTTCGATTCCCCTCAGCTCCACCATCCGCCCGACCTCGCCAGACATGTCGGTCCGCGTTTGATCGGCCGGCGCATGCGCGGAGGCTCGCCATTGCCCGGCGGCGGGTCTGCTGCGGCGCATCATAATCAATATGGATAATTTATTGCAGCCTCTTCTACGTGCTGGTCCCGACGGGTGCAGGACGGGCCATGGCCGCAAGCGGTGCGGCCCTGCCTGATCCTGCGCCCGTCATGCTTGGGCATTCCGCCATTTTGGCTGGGATGGCGCAGAGTTTGGGGGGACGATGTTCAAGGCGGTATTGAGTACGGCGTGCGCGGCCTGCGTTGTCGCGGGCGGGGCGGCGCATGCGCAAAGGTCAACGACAGCGGCGCCGCTCACGCCGGCACCGGTGCCGAGCACCGCGACCGGGCAGGCAGCCCCCGATTGCACCAAGGACCCTGACCCTTACAAGAACTACGCCTGCCTGGACGCCTATCTGGGCACGGGCGTGGCAGAGCGCTTTCTGAACTACTACAAGCTGGAATGGGGCCATTCGAGCGCGCCGTCGGACCCGAATGCCCCACCCGGCCGTATCGCGGACTGGCCGGCCACGCCTGAGACGACGCCGCCCATGCCGTTCACCGAATGGCCCTATGGCGGCACGACGGCCATTGGCGTCACGCGGCCGGGATCGGTTGATTCTCCGCTGATGGTGGCTATTGCCAATACCAGCGTGGGCAAGTTCCTGACCGACAACCATTTTCAGATCTATGGCTGGGTCGATCCCGGATTCAACATCAGCAGCAACACGCGCCAGCCGGGCGGCAACGCGCCGATTGCCTATGCCTATACGCCCAATACCGTGCAGCTGGACCAGGCTGTGATCTACCTGGACCGGTTTCCCGATACGGTGCAGACGGATCATATCGACTGGGGCATGCGCCTGTCGGCCATTTTCGGCGAGAACTACCGCTACACGACGGCATACGGTGTATTCAGCGACCAGTTGCTCAAGCACAACAATCAGAACGGCTTTGATTTTCCCATGGTCTATGGGGAACTCTACATCCCCCAGGTCTTCCACGGCATGATGGTGCGCGTGGGCCGCTACATTTCACTGCCCGACATCGAGGCGCAACTGGCGCCTAACAATTACATGTACACCCATTCGCTGACCTATGCGGTGGACAATTACACCAATACGGGCATCGTCACCTCGACGGCGATTACGAAAAACCTTATCCTGCAATTAGGGCTGAGCGTGGGCACGGAGGCGCCCCCGTGGCATGTGGGCCAGACGCTGGTCAATCTTGATCCCAATCCGCTCTATCCCGGCCGCACCTTCCTGCGCGACCCTGGTGCGCAGTGGCCTACGGGCACGGTCTGCCTGCGCTACAGCTGGAATAACGGCAACGACAACATCCAGCCCTGCGCCAATGGCATCAACAGCGGCGCCTGGGGCTACAACAACCTGCAATGGTACGGTGTTACATATTATCACAAGTTCAACGACCACTGGCACGTTGATTTCGAGGCGTATGACGAGCATCAAAACCAGGTGCCGAACGCCAACAACGCGGTTGTGCAGACCTTCTACGCCGCCGGGGGAACGCCGTTCTCGCCGCAATTCATTCCGTTCAACGCTCCCAATCTTGCCCATTGCAGCAATCATGCGGCGCTGAGCTGCACGGCGACGGGCGTGGGCGTGACGGGATACCTCAATTACTCGCCCGAACCGCTAGACAATTTTTCATTCCGCCCTGAGTACTATGACGATCCGCAAGGCCAGCGCACCGGCACGCCTGCGGACTATTATGAGTTCTCCTTCGGCTGGCAGCATTGGCTGTCACCGCAGATCGAAATGCGCCCGGAGGTGGGTTATTACCGGTCCATCAACGCCTTCGCCTTCAATGCCAACCCGACCCATGGGATTTCCGGCAACAGGAACCACACCTATTTTGGCGGCGGCGACATTATCATTCACTTCTGATAGCATTGATATTCAGGCGAAAGCGGGGAACAAACTGAGGGGACCGTGCCGGCCCCCCCAGACCCCCCGTCGTTATTTCAAGAGGATGGAGGCGTTTTGAACGACGACGATGAGCCGCATGCGCAGCCTTTGCCCAACCCAGGACGGCGGCTGCCGCCCGTGGTCCAGGGCGTGCTGCTGCTGATCTTCGGCGTCGCCCTTGTCGCGGCTCTGTTCGGGCTGCCCGCTATCGTCGGTTTGGCCGCACCCGCCCGGACGGCCGAAACACCGCCTGACGCCTCCGATGGCACGTTCAAGCCGAGCGACCAGCAATGGGCGGGCTTGCGCATCCAGCGCGTGACGGTGCGCGACTTCGCGCCGCAGGTGCAGACCGAGGGGCGCATTGCGCTGGACGAGGATTACAGCACGCCGGTGTTCTCGCCGTTCTCGGGGCGGGTGACGCGCGTTTTTGCGCGCGCGGGCGATGTGGTGGCCGCTGGTGCGGCGCTGTTCGCCGTGCAATCGCCTGAACTTGCGCAGGCGCAGAATGACACGATCAGCGGGCTTTCCACCCTGCGCACGGCGCGTGCGCAACTGGAACTTGCGCGGGCCAATGAGGCGCGCCAGCACCAGCTCTATCTCGGCCACGGCACCGCGCTGAAGGATTGGCAGCAAAGCCGGGTCGATCTGGCCACCGCCCAAGGCGGGGTAAGTTCGGCCGAAATCGCAGTGTCGGCCGTTCGCAGCCGGCTTGGCATATTGGGCCTGAACCGCGCCGATTTGCACGCCATCGAGAATGCGCCCGACCTTGAGCACGAGAGTGCGGATACGATCGTGCGCGCGCCGATTTCGGGCACGGTGACGCAGCGGCAGATCAATCCGGGACAAAATATCGTGGGCTCGGTGGCCAGCGCCGGCGCCGCTGTGCCGGTCTATACGATTGGCAATCTGGCGCATCTGTGGATGGTGGCCAATGCGCGCGAGACCGATGCGCCGCTTTTCCACGTGCGCGATGTGGCGCGGGTGACGGTGCCGGCGTTTGGCACGCGCAGCTTTGCCGCGCGCATCAGCTACGTCTCGCCGGTGATAGATCCGAATACGCATCGGCTTCTGGTGCGCGCGGAGATTGCCAACCCTGATGGCGCGCTGAAGCCGGACATGCTGGCAAGTTTCGTTATTCTGACCGGGAGTTCGTCGGTCACGCTGGCGGTGCCGGATAATGCGGTCGTCTATGAAGGCGCGGAGGCGCATGTCTGGCTGGCTGATCCGGTGCGCAAGACGCTTGCCATTCGGCCGATCGAGGCAGGCCCATCCATAGACGGCCTGGTTGAAGTGCGGGCTGGCCTGACCGCGTCCGACAGCGTAGTGACCAGCGGCGCCGTCTTCATAGACAGAACGCTGGCCGGCGCCAGCTAACATGCAAAAGTTCTTTGGTTCTTTCTTTCAAGAAAGAACCTTCTTTTGAGTGGCCTATTCGCGTTTGTACTCCGCCAGCGCGTCCTGATGGCCGTACTGACGGTGTTCGTCTTCGCCGCCGGCGTCATCAGCTTCATCAATTTGAACATCGAAGCCTATCCTGATCCGGTGCCCCCGCTGGTCGATATCGTGACGCAGAGCACGGGCCAGAGTGCCGAGGAGATAGAGCGCTACATCACAATCCCTATTGAAGTGCAGATGGCGGGCATTCCCAACATCACGGCCATTCGCACGATCAGCCTTTTTGGGCTGTCGGACGTGAAGGTGCAGTTCAGTTATGCGTTTTCCTACGAGGAAGCCGAGCAGCGGGTGATCAATCGCCTCGCGCAGCTCGCCGCCTTGCCCAATGGCGCACTGCCGGGCATTTCGCCCGAAAGTCCGGTGGGCGAAATCTTTCGCTACCGCGTGGTGGGGCCGCCCGGATATTCGGTGACCGACCTGAAGACGATCGAGGACTGGATGCTTGAGCGCCGCTTCAAGGCGGTGCCGGGCGTGATCGATGTCAATGGCTGGGGCGGCAAGACCAAGGAATTCGAGGTCCGGATCGACCAGGGCAAGCTGACCCATTACGGCGTGACCTTGCCCGCCGTGCTGGCGGCGCTGAACAATGCCAACGTGAATGTCGGCGGGCAAACCGTCAATTTCGGCCAGCAGGCGGCGGTGGTGCGCGGCATCGGGCTGATCCATTCGCTGGACGATATTCGCGACACGCTGATTTCACCCAATAACGGCAGCACGCTGCGGGTGCGCGATGTGGCCGATGTGCGCATCGACCATCTGCCGCGGCTGGGCATTGCCGGGCAGGACGACGCCAACGACATCGTGCAGGGCATCGTGCTGATGCGGCGCGGTGCGGAGAGCCTGCCGACGATCCATGCGGTCGAAGCGCTCGTGGAGAAGATCAATGCCACCGGCATCCTGCCGCCCGGCGTGCATATCGAGCGCATCTACGACCGCTCCGACCTGATCCGCGTGACCACGCACACGGTCATGCACAACCTGGTCGAAGGCATCCTGCTGATCTTCATCCTGCAATATATTTTCCTGGGCGATGTGCGCGCCGCGTTGATCGTGGCGGCGACGATCCCCTTCGCGCTGTCCTTTGCCATCGGGCTGATCCTGCTGAAAGGCGAGAGCGCCAACCTGCTCTCGGTGGGTGCCATTGATTTCGGGCTGATCGTGGATGCGACCGTGATCATGATGGAGAATATCATCCGGCGCATGTCCCAGCCGCCATCGGAGCGCTTCCGCACCTCGGTCATGCAGCGCCAGCGTGCGTCATCGAACCTGCGCGGCAAGGCGGCGATCATTGCGGGCGCGGCGGTCGAAGTCAGCCAGGGGATTTTCTTCTCGGCCGCCATCATCATCGCGGCTTTCGTGCCGCTGTTCACGCTGAGCGGTATTGAGGGCCACATTTTCGGGCCGATGGCAAAGACTTACGCCTATGCCATTGCCGGCGGACTGATTGCGACCTTTACCATCACGCCCGCGCTGAGTGCCCTCTTCCTGCCGACCAGGATGGAGGAACGCGAGACCTGGCTCGTGCGGCGCCTGCACGCTGCCTACGTGCCCATCATGCGTGTGGCGCTGGCAAACCGGTTGTTGAGCCTGGGCGGCATGGCGGTGCTGCTGGTCGTTTGCGCGCTGTGCACGCGCGCGCTGGGACTGGAATTCCTGCCGAAGCTGGAAGAGGGCAATTTGTGGATACGCGCGACCATGCCGACGTCGATTTCGCTGGAAGCGGGCGACGCGCCGGTGAACGCCATGCGGCGGATCATCAGGAGCTATCCGGAGACGATCACTGCCGTGTCCCAGCACGGGCGGCCGGATGACGGCACCGATGCGACCGGGTTTTTCAACGCGGAGTTCTTCGTTCCGCTCAAGCCGTTCAATACCTGGCCGGCCGGCATGAACAAGGAAAAGCTGGTGGGACAGATGACCGCGCAGCTGAGCGCGGCATTTCCTGGCGTGGACTTCAACTTTTCCCAATATATCGAAGATAATGTCGAGGAAGCCGCCTCGGGCGTCAAGGGCGAGAACAGCGTCAAGCTGTACGGCGGCGATCTCAATGTGCTCGAATCCACGGCCAACAAGATGGCCGACGCGCTTAAGACCGTGCCGGGCATCACCGATCTTGCCGTGCTGCGATCGCTGGGGCAGCCGACGGTACGCATCGATATCGATCGCGTGCGCGCGGCGCGTTACGGCCTGGCACCCGGCGATATCAACAGCACGGTCACCGCAGCCATTGGCGGCCAGGCGGCCGGCAACCTGTATGAGGAAGGCAGCGACCGCAATTTTCCGATCATGGTGCGCCTCAGCCCGCAATACCGGCAGGATCTGAATTCGATCAGGCGCATCATCATCAGCGCGCCGGCGCTCAATGGGTCGGGCACGATCCCTGTTCCGCTGAGCGACGTTGCCGATGTGCGCCTGGCCTCGGGCGCATCCTTCATCTATCGCGAGGGGCAGGAGCGCTACATCCCGATCAAGTTCTCGGTGCGCGGACGCGATCTGGGCACGACGGTGATCGAGGCGCAGAACAGGATTGCCCATGATGTGGTGATCCCTGGCGGTTACCACATGGAATGGGTGGGCGAGTTCGGCAATCTGGAGGAGGCGATTGCGCGCCTGTCCGTCGTCGTGCCGCTGGCCTTCGTGCTGATCTGCCTGTTGCTGTATGTGAACTTTAATTCCATTACCGACATGCTGCTGGCAGCCAGCGTCATTCCCATGGCGCTGACTGGAGGCATCCTGATGCTTTTCGTGACGGGCACGCCGTTCAGCGTGTCGGCGGCAATTGGTTTCGTTGCGCTGATGGGCATTGCGGCGATGGATGGCATTATCATCGTGACCTACTACAACCAGCAGATAAGAGATGGCGCAGACAAATTCACCGCCATTGCGCGCACTTGCACCGTGCAGATGCGCCCGGTGGTGATGACGTGCGTGGTTGCCATGGTGGGATTGCTGCCGGCCGCGGTATCTACCGGCATCGGATCGCAGGTGCAGCGTCCGCTGGCGCTGGTGGTTGTCGGTGGGATCACCCTGGCGCCGGTGCTGTTCCTGACTGTTCTGCCTGTGCTGATCGACATGTTTTCCCGCCATGCGCGCGCGCTTGCCGCAGCGGAAAGCCGCGCGGCCGCACAGCCGCGACAGACGGTGCCATGAGGCGGGCAGCGTGGATGCTGGCGCTGCTGTGTTCGGGCTGCGCGGTGGGACCTGATTTTCACCACCCAACGGTCACGGGCACCAGCGGTTACGGCGCGGGGCGCACGGCGGCACGCGATCCTGCGCAGGCATTCGTGCAAGGCCTCGATATTCCCGGACAGTGGTGGACGCTGTTTCACTCGCCCGCGCTGAATGCGCTGGTGGCTCAGGCGCTGGTGGCCAATCCCGGCCTTGATGCGGCACAGGCGGCACTTCGCCAGGCGCGCGAGCAGGTCTATGCGCAGGAAGGCAATTTCTTCCCCAGCCTGAGTGCGACCTTCGAGCCGAGCCGCAACAAGACGGCCACACGCAGCGTCTCGCCGGCATCGGCCACGGGCAATCCGTATTATACCCTGATCACGGCACAGCTTTCGGTGTCCTACACGCCGGACGTATGGGGCGGGGAGCGGCGGCAGGTCGAAAATTTAGTGGCGATGGCCGAGCAGCAGCGTTTTCAGCTTGAGGCCACGTTGCTGACCCTGACCTCCAATATTGTGGCGGCAGCCATTAATGAGGCGTCCCTGCGCGGCCAGATTGCCGCCACGCGCGCGATCATTGCGGCAGAGACCGATCTCGTTGCCTTGCTGGTCAAGCAGCGCGACGCGGGACAGGTGGCGGACGTGGACGTGCTGGCGCAACAGGCCGCACGCGCCCAGGCCCAGGCCGCCTTGCCGCCGCTGCAAAAGCAGCTTGACGTGCAGCGGGACGCGCTGGCCGATCTGATCGGCGCGCCGCCCGATCGCGTATTGCCGCAGAGTTTCACTCTGGATAGCCTGGCTTTGCCGCGGCAATTGCCGGTCAGCATTCCGGCTGTGCTGGTCAGGCAGCGGCCGGACGTGCGCCAGGCGGAGGCGAATTTGCACGCGGCCAGCGCGCTGGTCGGCGTGGCGATTGCCAACCGGCTGCCTTCGCTGACGCTGAGCGCGTCCGCGGGGAGCCAATCCAATTTCTTCCGCACCCTGTTTGCCTCTGGCAACGGGTTCTGGACGATTGCCGCGGCCCTCAGTCAACCGGTCTTTGATGGCGGGACGCTGCTGCACCGCGCGCGCGGCGCCTGGGCGGCGCTGGACCAGGCGGAGGCGCAGTATCGCTCGACCACGCTGGCCGCGTTCCAGAACGTGGCGGACGCACTTGCCGCGCTGCAGGCGGATGCGGATGCGGTCGATGCCGCCGAGCGGGCGGCGGGGGCAGCGGTGCAGACTTTGGCCATCGTGCGGCTGCAGGTCTCCCTGGGGCAGGTGTCTTACCTGGCGATCCTGAATGCGCAGCAATCGGCGCTGCAGGCGCGGCTGACCGCCATTGCCGCGCGCGCCAATCGGCTGGCCGATACGGCGGCGCTGTTCCAGGCGCTGGGCGGGGGGTGGTGGCATCGCGACGACGTGCACGTGCGGGATGTGACGGGCAGTGATGCGTTGGCGGTGCTGGGGGTGCATTAGACGGACGTGTTGCGCGCGTTGGGCTGGGTGGCTATAAGGCGCGCCGCCGCGTGTCACGGAGAGGTGCCAGAGTGGCCGATCGGGGCGGTCTCGAAAACCGTTGTGCGTGTGAGCGTACCGTGGGTTCGAATCCCACCCTCTCCGCCAGCTGCATTTACAGAGGTAGGGCAGTTTAAGGTTGGGGGAGATGTGCATCCCCCCCAAAACCCCCCGTCGATTTTTCTGTGTTTTGGTTTAGAACTTTACCCGCACCCCGCCAAAAACCCCCACCGGCGCCGCCAGCGTATAACTGCGCGGATTGGCAGCACCCGGCGCCTGCACAAGATAGACCGAGGATGTCGGCGAGAACGTCCCATACGTGTAGTAGCGCCGATCAAGCACGTTGCGCGCATTGGCAAACACGGTCAGCCGCGGCGTGATCTCGTAGCTGGTGTGCAGATCGAGCGTGAAAAAGCCCGGCAGGCGTGGCGTGGCATTGGCTTCGTCGCCGAACAGCACCTGCCCGCTTTGCAGCAGACCGTCGGCACCGGCTTTCCAGGCATGCGTGATGTTGGCATCGGCACCTAACTTGAAAGTGTTGCGGGCCACACCGGGCAATTCATCTCCGCGGCGAACGGTAATGTTGCCATTGGCGTCGGCGGCGGGATTGTTCTGCGCGGCTTCGACATATCCGGTCTGGAACGTGGCACCCGTATACGTGTAGGCGGCGTAGGCGGTGAATGCGCCGGCCTTGAGGTCGGTGCGGGCAGACATTCCCTGGCGGCGCGTCTGGCCGACATTGGCGAAATAGGCGCGGTTGAGAATGGGGCTGTTGATGAAGACGATGTCGTCATCCGAATTGGTGTGGAACAGCCCGATATCATAGCCCAGCCTTGCCGCCGCACCGAATTGGACATGCCCGCGCAAGCCCGCTTCAATCGTGTGCGCGACCACCTGTTTCAGATCGGGATCGCCCACGAAGAAATTGGCCAGGCTGCACGAATTGGCGGGCCCCGCGCAGGAGAGTTCTGCCGGCGTGGGTGCGCGGTTGGCTTCGGCATAGCTGGCGTATGCGGTCAGCCAAGATGCTGCGCGATAGGTGGCGCCGGCGGCCGGATCAAGGCGGGCATACGCGTGACGACCGGTCAGATCGCCGCCGCCTTGGTCGGTCAGATCGATTTCCGCAAAATTGAAGCGCCCAGATGCGGTGAGCGCGAGTGCGCCGGTCACATTCAACGTATCGGAGGCGTAGACCCCCGCATTTGCATCGCTGATGGCCACGCGGACGGGCACGCTGGCACCAGGTTCATCGAGCACGATGCCGGGTCCTTCGAAGATGCGCGTGTCCGAGCTCAGGCCGCCGATCATGGCAACCGCGGAAAATTCGGTCTGCGCGCCGTCGAACGATGCGCCGGCGACAAGATGATTCGTCAGCCCGAACAATGACCCTGTGTCGGTGATCTGACCGGCGCCGCCATAGGCGTTGGTGTTGGTCGTCTGCATGTCGAGTTCGCTGTAGGGGCCGCCTTGCAGATAGTCGGGGATTGCGCCGCCGCCGCGCGTCAGGCTGGGCACGCCTGGCGCCTGGCACAATAGCGCGCTGCCATCGCCGCATGGCGCGTCATTGGCAGTGTTGCCGTTGGCAACGCGCTGCTCGAAATAGCTGTAATAGGCCTGCGCCTGCACGGAGAGCACGTCATTCAGCGAAGCGTTCGTGCGCAAGCCCGCCTGAGCGTAGCGGTTGGCGATGGCATTCGGCGCGGTGAACTGGGCCGCGGGGTCTGCGGCCAATAATTGCACGGGCGCCGTGCCAGGACCGTTGATGGCGGAATTGGCCAAGGTCAGGTCGAAGTGAATGTCCGTGCCAGCGTGCCTGATGCCGTAATCACCATAGAAATTTTGGATGTCGCTTGATTGCAGGTCCCGCCAGCCATCCTGGTGCGTGAGGCTGCCCGCGACATAGAGCGCCTGCTCGCCGCTCTGCACGCCATATTGACTATTGCCGACGATCTGGCCGAAGCTGCCGCCGGACAGATCCGCCTGGCCCCCATGCATGCCAAAACCGTCCTTGAGTGCCACATTGATCGCCCCGCCCAGCGCATTGAGCCCAAACAGCGGGTTGGACCCTTCGACATTGACGCGCGCAATCGCCAGATCAGGGATCAGGTCCCAATTGACCGTGTCGCCAAAGGCCTGATTGAAGCGGATGCCATTGGTATAGACGGCAATCCCTTGTGACGTGCCCTGCAGCGGCGAGACTTCGAAACCGTTATAGAACAGCGACGGCTGGAACTGATTGCCCGAGGCGCTGTCCACGGTGATGCCGGCAATCTGCGTGCCCAACGCCGCTGTCAGGTCGGGCGCGCCTGTCCTTGCGATGTCGGCACTGCTCAGGATCTGGATTTGGCCGGGCACCAGCGCCCGGTCCAGGCCGCCGCCCAGTAGGGGCGAGGTCGCGATGACGGTGACTTGTTCGGGGGGGCTTGTCTGGGCTTGCGTGGGCGTTGTGAGGGCGACAAGCACGGGAAAGGCAACAAGGAAGGTCTTCTTTTTTGAAAAAAAGAAGCAAAAGGCTTTTGTCTTTTTGGTTGGCACCGCTTGCAGATGAGGGACACTTGGGCGGCCGCAACATGCACGCCGCGGCGAAGACCAGCACGGCGACGAGGAAGAGGGCGACTTCCTCATGACTGAAGCCAAGAACCTTGAGGACGGCGGCAAGGGCTCAACATGGCTCAGGGAGGCCCGGTTAGGACCCCCCTGACACCTTAGGCGGTATGTTGTCTAGCCGATCAGCCAGGCATCCATCTGGATGCCGGTTCGTTTGCCGAGCGCAACTGCCCCTCCTCCACTCGCCTCTGCTGGCCATTTGGGCCAAACTGGACGTGGTATTGGTAACCCGCTCCCTCCTTCGGAAGAAGCCGCGTCACCTTGCCGTTAGTGGCGGTATCGGACAGGTTCGAACTGCCGGGTGAGTACACCACGGCTTGGCCGATCGAATATTTGTGACCCAACTGAGGGCCGCGGGCGCTCATGCCGCCTTCAGGTTCACCGCGGACGTCTTGCCCTGACGGCCCTGCTCCAGATCGAAGCTGACCTTCTGGCCTTCGTTCAGGCTACCCATGCCGGACTGCTCGACCGCGGAGATGTGGATGAACACGTCTGCGCCGCCGTTGTCGGGCTGGATGAAACCGAAACCTTTTTGCGAATTGAACCACTTAACAGTGCCGACGGCCATAACTATGCTCCAGGAGTACTTGCTTAAGGCGGCGGGGCCAGCCAGATGCTGTGTTGCGAAAAACCCGCAGCCAAGCAGCCTTAATAGACCATGTGGTCATGCGGCGCCACCCCCCCCGCACGCGGGAGGCGTTCGCACTACCCTATTGCGTTGAAGGCAAAGCCGCACTACGCGCGCGCCTGCGAGGCGCAGTGCCTGCCCGTTGAGCTTGACACATGATCAAGGAGAGAAAGATTGAGGGAGACGTGCCATGCCCCCCAAATCCCCGTCATTCATTTAGAGCTTGTCCTGACTAAAGACGGGGGTCTGGGGGGGATGGCACATCTCCCACAGGCTTACTCTGAGGGTCAATCTGTCTGCTGAGTGGTATTATATGCTTCTTTTTTCAAAAAAGGGGTCCGTCCTTCCCTTCATTTCACCTCATCCGTCACCACAAAAAACGCCGCCAGGGGCGCGCGCCCAAAATTGTTGGAGATAGCAACGTCGGTCGCATCGCGCCCACGCGCCATCAGAATGCGCCCTATGCGTGGCACATTATGGCGCGCATCGAAGGTATACCAGCGTCCGTCCAGAAAAGCTTCAAACCACGCGGAAAAATCGCCAGGCGCATCCATAAGCGGCACGCCGATGTCGCCGAGATATCCCGTGCAGTAGCGCGCGGGGATGTTCATGCAGCGGCAAAAGCTCACGGCCAGATGGGCAAAATCGCGGCAGACGCCAACGCCTTCCTGATAGGCTTCCGCCGCGGTGCGCGTCGCGCGCGCCTGTTGGTAATCAAAGCGGATGTGATTGTGCACGAAGTCGCAGATCGCCTGCACCCGCGCCCATCCGGGTGTCACGTTGCCGAACAGGGACCAGGCGGCATCGCTCAGCCTGTCGGTCTCGCAATAGCGGCTGCCCAACAGATAGGCCATGGTGTCATCAGGCAGATCCTGAACCGGCAACTGGCCTGCGGCAACATTCACCTCATCCGGCAACCCGCTATCGGTAATGTCGAACCGAGTCGAAATCGTCAGGCGGCCCTGCCGAGCCCAGATGCGCGTGCAGTCATTGCCGAAGCTGTCACGATAGACATGCACAGGCAGACCTGGCGTGAAGGTGATGATGCCGGGGCTCAGCAGATCAGGCGCGCGAGATGGGTGCACGCTGATCAACAGCAGCATCGGCACGTCCTGAAGACAGTCATAGCTGATGTCGAAACCGGCATGAATACGCAAGGCACGCTTTCCCACTCGATCGGCCCGGCCGGCGGGCAGCGTCCCCGGCCTGCCGCGGACGTGTGTCAAGACGTGCCAGTGGCCAAAATGTTGCGTGTGCTCACACCCATCAGCCCGGCCTGAATCGGCGCCGGCAGCGGCGGCGCACTGTCCGATTCCGCGACGTCGACCTGCACGGACAGCCCCAGCGCATCGGCGGGAAAGCCGATCCAGCTTCCCCATAACGGCACGGCCTGGGACGGCTCGCGCCCTATGGCCACCCGGATCAGGTCATGATTGCCGACGATGCCGTTTGTCGGATCGAATTCCAGCCAACCCGCGCCCGGCACATAGACCTGCACCCAGGCATGCGTGGCGCCGCCGCCCACCCGCGCCCCATTTGCAATCCCGCTGGCAATCCCGCTGGCGGCCCGCGCCGCCGCCGAGCGCACATGCAAATAGCCGGACACAAAGCGCGCGGCAAAGCCCAACGCGCGCACCGCCTCCATCATCAGCAGCGCAAAATCCCGGCAACTGCCCGAGCGCAATTTGAGCGTCTGCAGCGGCTCCTGCACGCCCATCTCCTCGCGCTTGACGTAGGTGAAGTCGCGCCTGACGGCCTGGGTGATGCGGGCCAGCAGATCGGCTGTCTGTAGCGGGCTGCCCTCCGCGCGGCCGACAGGTTTGGTGAAGCCCACAGCCCAATTGCGCAGCTCATGGTTGCGATCGGGGTACTGACGCTCCATCGATCGCAACAGATCGGGCATGTCCTCCTGATCGTAACTGAACGGGTAGGCCCTAGCCTGCGGGGCGATGGGAAAATCCAGCAGGTGCAGCGGCGAATGATCGAGCTGGATCAGGCTCTCAAAGCGCAGCGCGGTCGCGCGACGGTTGAAACTGACGCAGGCGACGCAATTGCCGAAAACATCGTGCATCCAGTGCAGCGTGGCCGGCTCGGGGTCGATCTCCAGTGAGGCATGCAACAGGCGCTGGTCGTAGCTGTCCCGCGGGCGGAACATTATGCGGTGCTCGCCGAAGGCTACGGGCTGCTTGTAGCGGTAGGTGGTGACATGGCGGACGGTCAGGAACGGCATGGGCCTGGGCGGTGTGGTGACTCGGCGGTAGTATGGCAGGGAAGTCGTTAAGCGGGCGATGCAAAAGAAAAGGTTGGGCGGATGTGGCTGACGTATACGTCACCACCCGCCAAACCCCCGTCAACTTTGATTGGGGCTGCATTGGACAGGTTGCTGCATGAGGATGAACCGCCGGCCTTCACGATCACGAACCCGTCAGCTTCGTCCACGTTCTTTCTGGTTTGCGACCACGCGGGCAAGCGCGTGCCACAGGCGCTGGCCGGCCTCGGCCTGCCGCCCCACGAACTCGATCGGCACATCGGCTGGGACATCGGCGCGGCCGGCGTTACGACCGCACTCGCAACACAGCTTCATGCCACCGCCATCCTGCAGACCTATTCGCGCCTGGTCATCGACTGCAATCGCCGGCCGGGGCACCCGACTTCGGTAGCACCGCTCAGCGACAGCGTCGCGGTCCCAGGCAACGCCGGCGCGCCACCGCCCCGGTTGCCCGAGCGAATCGACGAGATCTTCAACCCCTACCACGCTGCCATAAGCGCGGAGATCGACGCGCGCCTTGGCCGCGGCGCGCCGCCCATTGTTATTGCCGTGCATAGCTTCACGCCGATCATGGCGGGTGCGGCGCGTATTTGGCAGGCCGGCGTGCTGCACAACCACGACCCTCGTCTGGCGCACGCCATGCTCCCCCTGTTGCGCGCAGAAGGCCTGATTGTGGGCGACAACGAACCCTATGCGCTGAGTGATGAGAGCGACTACACGATCCCCGTGCACGCCGAGCAGCGCGGCCTGGCCAATCTGGAACTGGAGATCCGCCAGGACCTGATCGCCACGTCCGATGGCCAGCGTGCCTGGGCCGCCCTGCTCGCCCGCGTGCTGCCCCAGGCGGTGGCGTGCCTTTGAGTCCAAGACTCGCCCAATCTTGCGTGGCGTGCTAGGTCTGGCCGCGTTGCAGGTCCCTCCGGCCTGCCTCCCCTTTCCCTGCCTTCCGGAAGCCACGCGCACAAGATACGGCGCCTGGTGCGCGGTTGTGCAAACCAGCGAGGTCAGCGTGGCATTCAAGGTCAATTATGGATTGAAGAAAGCCGAGCGCGACCGGGCCAAGAAGGCCAAGAAAGAGGCCAAGGCCCGCGAGCGCGAAACCGGCGCCGCCCCACAATCCGGCGATGAGCCGGCGAGCGAAACCACCCAGGACGGCGCCGAGGCAGCCGCGGCCCTGGGCGACCTGGCGTAAGGAAAACCCATGCCGCCCAAGAAGCGTATCCTCAGCAGCTTCGTCATGTTCGACGTGCTCTACGAGGACGGATCACAGAGCAGCAACCGCAAGGTGCCGGCTGCCGAATTGAACGGCCTGGACGGCGACATGCCTGCCCAGGCCATCATCGAGGCGCAGGACCAGCAGATCGGCCTCGCTTCCGGTCGGCCCCGCGCCAAGATCAAGAAGATCACGCGCACGCCGGCCAAGGCCGCGCCGCGCGCCGCCTAAATTGCCACAGCACAAGGACACTCAGCCTAGCAATGCTCAAAGGTAGCAAATTCACCGATCGCGCCAGCGCCTCGGCCGAAGCCAAACAGGCGATGCTCGCCAAGTTCCAGTCACGCCCCTCGCTGGACGACCCCGAGGTTCAGAAGCGTATTGCCGAGCGGCGCGCTGTTGCTGATGCACGCGCCATCCGCACGGCCGATCGCGAAAAGATCCGCGCCGAAGAAGCCAGACGGGCGGCCGAGGTCAAGGAAGCAGCCAGGCTTGCCGATCTTGCCGCGCGCGAGGAGCAGGAGAAGCTCAAATTGGCCCAGGTTGCGTCGCTGGAGGATCTGAAGGCGAAGCAGAAGGCAGCGCGGGATGCGCGTTACGCGGCGCGCAAGCAGCGGAAGTAAGGCTGGGGGGAATGTGCCATTCCCCCCAGATCCCCCGTCATCATTTAGACGAGGCTCAACAATCGACGGGGGGTCTGGGGGGGATGGCACATCCCCCCTAGCCTTTTTACCTGCGTATGGGCTGTTGGAAAATCGTCCCTGACGATACGATGACCCAGAATGCCTCACGACAAGCCCCTGACTCCAATCGATGAAGCCGAAGCCTCCCTGACCCTGGCGCTGGCCGAACTGCGCGCTGATCGCGGCGGTGCGCCACGGGACCAGGTGCTGGCCATCTTCCGCCGCCACCTCCTGCGCATACAGACCCAGGTGCGCGAGGAATTCGAAACCTATCGCATGGCCGGCGTGGAGGCGGCCGGCCGCCTGACTACGCTAACCGATGGCGTGGTGCGCACATTGTTCAATCACGCAACGGTCGAGCTGGGCACGCATGGCCGTCTTCCCGACCAGATCAGCATCGCGGCCACAGGTGGTTACGGCCGCTGCATGCTGGCGCCGTTCAGCGATATTGATCTGCTCTTCCTGGCCCCTGATGACCCCCGCCCGGCGACTCTGCGCGTTATCGAATACATGCTTTATTTCATGTGGGACCTTGGTCTGAAGGTCGGCCACGCCACACGCAGCGTCGCGCATTGCGTGGCAGACGCCGAAGAAGACCTGACTATCCGCACCAGCCTGCTGGATGCACGCCTGCTCGCGGGCGAGGCCGAACTCTTCGCCGCCTTCCAAACCGCTTTCGATGCATCACAGCTCCAGGCCGGCCCCAGCACCTTTATCACGGCCAAGCAGGCCGAGCGCACCGAACGCCATCGCCGCTTTGGCGAAAGCGCCTTTCTGGTCGAACCCAACATCAAGGAAGGCCTGGGCGGCCTGCGCGATCTGCAGACGCTCTATTGGATGGTGCGCGCCGCCTACGGCCAATTCTCGCCCAATGCGTTGCTTGCGGGGCCACTCAACCTGCTCGATGTGCAGGAGCGGCGGCGGCTGCGCCGGTCTTGGGACTTCCTGTGGACCGTGCGTTTTCACATGCACTACGTCTCCGGCCGCGCCGAGGACCGGCTGACCTTCGATCTGCAACCCGTTGTCGGCGCGCGCATGGGCTATACGCGTCACGGCCGCCAGGACGGCGTGGAGCGCTTCATGCGCCATTATTTCCTGACGGCGCGCGACGTCTCGCGCCTGACGCACGTGGTCGAGCCCTCGATCATCCGCCAGATTGCCGGCGAACCGGCCCTGCAGGCCGAACCGGACCGCGCTTTGCTCGAAGCCGGCTTCGTGCTGGCGGACGGCATGCTCAAGCCGCTGCGGGGTGATGATTTCGAAACCCAGCCCATCCTGATGCTGCGCATGCTCAAGTTGGCGCGCGAGCGCCGGCTGCGCCTGCATCCGCTCGCGCTGCGTTCGCTGATCCGCCACGAACGGCGTGCAGTGGCATTGCGCGGAGATGCCGAGGCGGGTGCACTCTTCCTCGATCTGGTCTGCGGCGTGGACCCGGACGGCAAGCCTGATGGCGCCGTCTGGCTCAATACGCTGAACGAGAGCGGGATTATCGGCCGGCTGCTGCCCGACTGGGCGCGCATCGTCGGCCAGATGCAGTTCGACACCTACCACATCTTCACCGTGGACGAGCACACGATTGAGGCGATCCGCATCCTCAATTCCATGGAACGCGGCAAGCTGATCGAAATCGCGCCTGTGGCCACTGGCCTTTTGGAGGATCTGCAATCGCGACGGTCGCTGTACATGGCGGCGTTGCTGCACGATGTGGCAAAGGGGCGCGGTGGCGATCATTCTATCTTGGGTGCGGAAGTGGCCATGCAGGTCGGACCGCAACTAGGGTTGACCGCCGAGGAGACCGAAACCGTCTCCTGGCTCGTGCTGCACCATCTTCTGCTGAGCCAGACTGCATTCAAGCGCGACATCGATGACCCGAAAACGATCATGGATTTGGCTGAGACGGTGCAATCGCCCGAGCGGCTGAAATTGCTGCTGGTCCTGACCGTGGCCGACATGCGCGCCGTCTCCCCGCGCGTGTGGAATGGCTGGAAGGCCACGTTGCTGCGCGAGATTTACGCCCGCGTGGCCGAAGTGTTGGCGGGCGGGTTGTCCACGACGGAGCGGGACGTGCGCGTCAAGCGCGCGCGTGCGGGTGCGGACGAGGTGCTGACACGGCTGGGCTGGCCGGACGCCGATCGTGCATTTTTCCTCGGGCTGGGTTATCCCGGCTACTGGTTGTCCTTCGATCCGGACACGCATGTTCGCCACGCGCGCCTCATTCGCGATGCCGAGAAGCGTGGCGCGCCGCTGACGGTGGAGACCGAGCCGCTCCCTGCCCGCGCCGTCACCGAAGTCACGGTGTACGCGGCCGATCACGCCGGCCTGTTCAGCCGTATCGCGGGCGCACTGGCTGTGGCCGGCGCCTCGATCGTGGATGCGCGTATCCACACGCTGACCAACGGCATGGCGCTGGACACGTTCTGGGTGCAGGACGCCGCCGGCGGCGCGTTCGACCAGCCGCATCGGCTGGCGAAATTGTACGTGCTGGTGGAGCAGGCATTATCGGGACATTTGCGGCTGGAGCGGGAGATTCCCAAATTGACTCAGGCGCTGATGGGACGTCGCATGCGTGCCATTCACGTGCCGCCGCGCGTGGTGATCGATAATCGCGCGTCCAACAGCTACACGGTGCTTGAGGTCAACGGACGGGACCGGCCCGGGCTGCTGCATGACGTGACGGCGGCCATCAGCGAGCAGGGTCTGCAGATTGGCTCGGCGCATGTCAGCACCTACGGCGTGCGGGCGGTGGATGTGTTTTATGTGAAGGACGTTTTTGGGTTGAAGGTGGAAAACGAGCGCAAGCTTGGCACGCTGCGGGATGCGTTGCTCGGTGCGTTGTCGCCGCCGGGGGAGGTGGAAGCGCCGGTGGTGCCCCCGCCGGTGCGGCCGCGGCGGGCGGATGCAGCGTAGGAAGCATGTTCTTTTTTGAAAAAAGGAGCCAAAAAACTTTTGCTCCTTTGGGTATGCGGTGTGATGAAGCGTACGCCAACATTCAAAAATTTTTTGCTTCTTTTTTTCAAAAAAGAAGTCCTTCCTTCATTGGTGAAAGTATTATCCGCCCTAAGTTTCGGTGCGGGCCATTGGCGGGGGCTTGGATGCTGGGCGATAGAGGCCGCGCACAGCTGAGGGGCCTAGCGACGTTGAAGTGAGCACCATATGATGCATCTGGAGGTATGTCATGCGGACGACCGTTACGCTCGACGATGAACTTATTGCGCGAGCCGAAGAGTTGACCGGCATCAAGGAACGCTCAGCACTCTTGCGGGCGGCATTGACGGCCTTGGTGCAGCGAGAAGTGGCACGCAGGCTTGCAAGGCTCGGCGGGACAATGCCGGATTTGGAGGTACCGTCCAGGCGGAGGACAGAGGCTGCGTGATCCTCGCCGACACCTGTATCTGGGTGGACCATTTGCGCAACGTCGACGAAATGCTCCAGGCGCTACTCGGCCGTGACGAAATCCTCGTTGATCCCTTTATCATCGGCGAACTTGCACTTGGGAATTTACGTGATCGCAGTGTGAAGCTGGATGATCTGCACGCGTTGCCACAAGGCGTTTTTGCCGAAAGCACCGAGGTTCTCGCGCTGATGGAACGCGAGAGGCTGTTCGGTTCTGGCATTGGGCTGGTAGATGCGCATCTTCTTGCTTCCGCACGGCTGACGAGTGGCACGTCGCTATGGACGCGGGACAAACGTCTGGAAGCGATAGCGCGCCATCTGTCAGTGGGCGTAAATCTGCTCCACTAACGGGCAGTACGCCGGGTTTGCATGCCCCTACCCGCGCAGCGCCTTGACCATCGTGCTCCCCAGCGCCGACGGGCTCTCCGCCACGTGTATTCCTGCAATCCGCATCGCCTCGAATTTGGCCGCGGCCGTATCGCGCCCGCCGCTGATCACCGCCCCTGCATGCCCCATGCGCCGCCCGGGCGGTGCAGTCGCCCCCGCAATAAAGCCCACCACCTTCTTGCCCGAATTATCGCGCGCAATGAATTCGGCCGCATCGATTTCGCTTTGTCCGCCGATTTCGCCGATCATGATGATCGACTCCGTCTCCGGATCAGCCAGGAACATCTCGAGCACCTCGATAAAATCCAGACCCTTGACCGGATCGCCGCCGATGCCCACGCAGGTCGACTGACCCAGGCCGGCGGCGGTGGTCTGCGCCACCGCCTCATAGGTCAGCGTGCCGCTGCGGCTGACAATGCCCACGCGCCCGCGCCTGTGGATATGCCCCGGCATGATGCCGATCTTGCACGCATCTGGCGTGATCACGCCCGGACAATTCGGCCCGACCAGGATGGATTTGGATCCCTGCAACGCGCGATGCACACGCACCATGTCGAGCACGGGTATTCCCTCGGTAATGACCACGATCAGCGGCATTTCCGCCTCGACCGCCTCCAGGATCGCGTCGGCCGCAAATGGCGGCGGCACGTAAATGGCGGACGCCGTGGCCGCCGTTTTCTCCCGCGCTTCGGCCACCGTGTCGAAAACCGGCAGATCGAGATGCGTGGTCCCGCCCTTGCCAGGCGTGACGCCGCCGACCACGCGCGTGCCATAGGCCAGCGCCTGTTCGGAATGGAATGTGCCCTGCGCGCCGGTGAAACCCTGCGTCATTACGCGCGTGTCGCGATCGACCAGAATGGCCATGTTATGCAGCCTCCTTCACGGCACGGACGATCTTCTCGGCAGCATCGGCCAGATTATCGGCCGAAATGATCGGCAAGCCGGAATGCACCATGATGTCCTTGCCCAGCGCCACGTTCGTGCCTTCCAGGCGCACGACGAGCGGCACGTTCAGCGACACCTCGCGCGCCGCGGCGACAACGCCCTCGGCAATCACATCGCAGCGCATGATGCCGCCGAAGATGTTGACCAGAATGCCCTCCACGTTCGGATCGGACAGGATGATCTTGAAGGCTGCGGTCACCTTCTCCCGCGTGGCTCCGCCACCCACGTCGAGAAAGTTCGCAGGGGCCGAGCCATAGAGCTTGATGATGTCCATGGTCGCCATGGCCAAGCCCGCGCCATTGACCATGCAGCCTATCACGCCATCCAACGCCACGTAGTTGAGGTCGAACTTCGCCGCCTCCAGCTCCTTCGGATCCTCCTCGCTCTCGTCTCGCAACATCGCCAGTTGCGGATGCCGATACAGCGCATTGTCGTCGAAACTCACCTTGGCATCGAGTGCAACGATCTCTCCCCCACCCGTCACCACCAGCGGATTGATCTCCACGATCGAACAATCCAGCGCGACAAATGCCTTGTACATTGCCTCGGCAAACTTGCCGAAGGAGCCGACCTGCCCGGCCCTCAGCCCGAGCCCGAAGGCCAGCTTGCGTGCATGGAACGCCTGTATGCCCGTCGCCGGATCGATCGTCACGCGCAGGATTTTCTCAGGCGTTTGCGCCGCGACCTCCTCGACCTCCATCCCCCCCTCGGTGCTCGCCATCAGCACGATGCGCGATGACGCACGATCGACCAGGAAAGAAAAATACAGCTCGCGCGCAATGTCGCACCCGGCCTCGACATAGACCCGCCGCACATCCCGCCCCGCAGGCCCGGTCTGCTTGGTCACCAGCGTGTGGCCGATCATCGCCTCTGCCGCCGCACGCACCTCCTCGGCCGATCTCGCCAGGCGCACGCCACCCTTACCGTCTGGCGCGTCCGCGAAGTGACCCGCCCCGCGGCCGCCGGCGTGGATTTGGGATTTCACCACGTAGATCGGACCCGGTAATTTCGCCGCCGCCGCCGCTGCTTCGTCCGGCGTCCAGGCTACGTGGCCGTCCAGGACAGCTACGCCATAGCCGCGCAATAATTCCTTGGCCTGGTATTCGTGGATGTTCATCGAAAAACCTTAAGAAAGAAAGGATCTTCTTTTTTGAAAAAAAGAAGCAAAAAACTTTTGTCAGTTTAGACCTCTAGTTTCTTGAAGTCTTCGATCAGGGCTCGAACAGCGGCGCATGATTTATCGAAAGCGGTCTTCTCGGACGGGTCCAGGGCAATCTCTACAATCCGCTCAACGCCACCGGCGCCGATCACCACGGGTACACCGATGTACAGGCCGTCCAATCCGTATTGGCCGGTCAGCATCGCCGCACACGGCATCACCCGCTTCTTGTCCTTCAAATAGCTGTCCGCCATCGCAATGGCCGATGCCGCAGGCGCATAGAACGCACTGCCGCGCTCCAGCAATTTCACGATCTCCCCGCCGCCATTGGCCGTGCGCGCGCAAATCGCGTCGATCTTCTCCTGCGTGCTCCAGCCCATGCGAATCAAATCGGGCACCGGAATGCCGGCGACCGTGGAATAGCGGATCAGCGGAACCATCGTATCCCCATGCCCACCCAGCACAAAAGCGGTGACATCATCGACGCTGACGGCAAATTCCTGCGCCAGGAAAAGCTTGAATCGCGCGCTGTCCAGCACGCCCGCCATGCCCACCACCTTGTGCGCGGGCAGGCCGCTGCGCTGCTGGAGCTGCCACACCATGACATCTAGCGGATTGGTGATGCAGATGACGAAGGCGTCGGGCGCATGCGCGCGCAGCCCGTCGGCAACCTGATTGATCACGCCGGCATTCTTGGCCAGCAGATCGTCCCGCGACATGCCCGGCATGCGCGGAAAACCCGCAGTCACGATCACCACGTCCGCACCCGCAATGGCGGCGTAATCCGAACCCCCCACCATGTTGCTGTCGAACAGATCGACCGCACCCGACTGCATGATGTCCAGCGCCTTGCCTGCGGCCACGCCGCCGAACACGTCGAACAACACGACGTCACCCAGATCCTTCAGCCCGGCCAGGTGGGCGAGCGTGCCACCGATATTGCCGGCGCCGATCAGGGCGATCTTGTTACGGGCCATCAGGGAGTGTCCTTTCATCTCGAGGCGCGGCAGCACCTAGCTTAGAAGGCAGGGCAGCGCCAGGGTGGAGCAATGGATGCACAAGAGCCTGACCAGCCCGCCGCCGCCGGTGAGACCGACCTCGGCGCCACCGGTGGCGACCTGCCGCTCTGGCGCGCACGAGAGGCGATCCGCCACGCCGAACTTCGCCTGGGCGTGCAGGGTGCTGCGGCCCAGGCGCTGGAAGGCGCGGCACATCGATGCTGGGGTGGAGTGTTGCCGGCCTGCTCGCCGTCGGCGCGGCTGTCGTCAACGGAACCCATTTCTGGGCCGCCGGCGTCGCAGGCGCCTGTCTGGCGGCGTGCGGCGGCCTGTGTCTTTTTGGAATATTAAGCAGGGATTTCAATGGCGTTGCCGGCTATGCGCCGGTGATCTTGCTCGGCGACACCTCGGAGTCAGAATATGAAGCTCTCGTAGCTTTGGCGGAAGGCTATCAGCAGGCGGTGGTCCACAATCACACCGCTTTCTTGCGATTCAAGGCCCTGCTCGCCTGCGCCATGATTGCCATGGCCGCGGCGCCGGTCTCCGGCCTTGCGGCACTCGCCCTGATAACGCAAGCAACTTAGAGCTGTCCTACGAGCCTCACCGAAATTCGCGCGGCATCGGCTTTGGCGGTATGTTCGTCGGCACCTGATTGGTGGGAACGCGGGTCATGCGGACCGTCGGACGGGCTGTGATCATGCCTATGATAATAGGGCCAACATTCCGCCGTTTCCAAACATTTCGCCCCACCCTCAACCCGCCGCTTTCTCCGCCGCACCGGGCAGCATCCCGTGCACGCGCAGATGATGGCGGAACTGGTAGTAGCTCAGCCCCAGCCGCCGAGCCGCCTCGGCCTGGTTGAAGCGGCACGCCTCCATCGCCTGGTTCAGCAGCCGCGCCTCGAAGGCGCGTGTCGACTCGGCAAACCCGCCCTCCCCCACCCCTTCAACCACCTTGATCGGCGCCTGGACCACAGGCGGCGCGGGCAGCGCGGCACTCTCGGCCACCGCCGATGCTGGCCGGTATGAGGAGGCAAACGGGTCCAGCACGATCGCGCGCAGCGGCTGGGTGGGCTCGGCCATGCGATAGACGCTGCGTTCGACGACGTTGCGCAATTCGCGCACATTGCCTGGCCAGTCGTGCCCGGCCAGCACATCGATCGCCTCCTGTGCAAAGCCGGCAAAATAACCGCGCTCCATTTCTGCGGTCATGCGCGCGGCGAAATGCTCGGCCAGCACCATGATATCTTCGGGCCGTGACCGCAGCGGCGGCACGGTGACCACATCGAAGGCCAGCCGGTCCAGCAGATCGGCCCTGAATTTGCCGCTCGCCGCCAGATCGGGCAGGTGCACGTTGGTCGCTGCCACCACGCGCACATCCACGCGGATCGGCTCGCCGCCGCCCACGCGCTCGAACGTGCCGTATTCGATGATGCGCAGCAGCTTTTCCTGCACGGAGGCGGACGCGGTCGCGATTTCGTCGAGGAAGATCGTGCCCCGATCGGCCAGCTCGAAGCGGCCCGGCCGGCGCCGCTGCGCGCCGGTAAATGACCCGGCCTCATGGCCGAACAATTCGCTATCCAGCAGGCTCTCAGGCAGCGCCGCGCAATTGAGCTTGATGAAGGGCGCGTCCCACCGCGGCGAGAGATAGGCCAGCCGCCCGGCCACCAACTCCTTGCCGGTGCCGCGCTCGCCGACCACCAGCACGGGCCTGTTCAGCGGTGCGGCCTGGGAGACATGAGCCAGCATGTCCAGAAAAGCCGGCGCGTGACCGATGGGCGTAGGATTATCAGGCTGAGTTGCGATTCGCGCCATGTCTCTGCGTTCTTCGCCATGTCGTGGCCAAATCAGCTTAGAGCTACACGGCCGCCTTGCGCAAGGCCAACGTGCAAGCACATGTAATCAAGCACTTAGGCCTGAAACCGGCTTTGGCACGCCGGATGCAATCACTTTGTCAGGCCACCGACGGCCACCCATTCAAACGACAGGAGACCTGGTCATGACCACCACCACGATGAATGCCTCGATGACCGGCGCACGCCGCAACTTCGAACCCAGCATGGCGACCGCAAAGCTCCTTCAGCAACGCGCCGCGTTGCCGGAGATGCCCGAGCAGGAGAGCCACGCCTCCGCCTTTACAGGCATTGCCCTTCGCCTGGCCGCGGCCGCGGTGCCGGCCGCCGCCCTGGCCTGGCTCGCGCTGGCCGGCTGAGCCGCCGGCCGGCCACCACCCGAAACAAGGAACCTGGCGCCATGAGCATCTTTTCCCGCCTCGCCGACATCATCAACTCCAACCTCAACGCCCTGCTCGCCACGGCCGAGGACCCGGAGAAGATCATCCGCCTGATCATCCAGGAGATGGAGGACACGCTGGTCGAAGTCCGCAGCTCCGCCGTGCGCACGATTGCCGAGAGGCGCGAGATGGAGCGCCGCGCCGAATCGCTCAAGCGCGAGGAGGATGATTGGCAGCGCAAGGCCGAGCTCGCACTCACCCGCGGGCGGGACGACCTGGCTCGTGGGGCGCTTCTGGCACGCACGCACCGCCAGCAGCAGCGCACCAGCATCGAGGCGCAGGTGGCCCAGCTCGCCGGCGGCCTGGCTCAGCAGAACGAGGACATCGCCAAGCTGCAGACCAAGCTTGCCGACGCGCGTGCCCGCCAGCAGGCGCTGGCCGCGCGGCGCACGACCGCGGGCAATCGCATCAAGGTGCGCGAGAAGCTGCACGACGAGCGCATCAACGATGCCTTCTTCCGTTTCGAGCAGGCTGAGCGCACGCTCGATCAGATGGAGGGGCGCATCGAAGCCTTCGATCTGGGCCGCACTGCCAATGGGCGCGGGCCGACCTTGGAGGAGGAGCTCGCGGGGCTTGAGGCGACCGCGGGCATGGATGAGGAACTGGCTGCCTTGAAGGCGCGCCTAGGCAATCGTCTGCCGCCCCAGGGCACTGATAAGCCAACCGAGCAGAACTAAGGTTTACCCGAAAGGAGTGGGTTTCATGTTTGACAGGTTCCAGCACCACCGCGCGATGATCAGCGGAGTGTGCGCGTGGATGTCCGATCGTTCGGGCGTTCCGGTGTGGATCATCCGGGTTGTTGGGCTGGCACTCTGCCTCGCGCATACGCCGCTGATGGTGATCGGCTATTTCCTGGGCGCCTACCTGATCCGGCGGCAGGCGCGTGCGATCGGCGGTATGCCGGACCACTTTGCTCATCTGGACAGCCGCATGGCTGCCGCGGAGGAAGCAGCTTGGCGCGCCGACTTGCAACGCACGCGATAGAGACGTTTTCGGACCAATCGTCTCGTGTGCGCGCACAGGCTCCAGGCAGGGGAGCCGCCCGCCACCGCCGGTTCGCAACCTTGGCTTGACTTTATGAACAGGCTGCACGCGCCAGACTTTCTGCAACGAACGACCCGATCGATCGTGATTTGTTTACTCCTTTTGTTCTATATCTGTCGGCATGCAGCAAGTCGCCGAAACAGCCGAAACAGCCGAAACGATCGTCACCGTGCTTGGCATGCACCGCAGCGGCACCTCGCTCTGCGCCAACCTGCTGCACGCTATGGGCGTGGAAATGGCCGATGCGGCCGGGCTCTCGCCGGACAACATGCGTGGCCACTGGGAGCGGCCCCGGATCAACGATCTGAACGATCAGGTCTTCGCCCTGTTCGGCCGCGCCTGGTCCGATCCGGCCCACCTGCTGTCGCTGCCTGAGGGCTGGCTTAGCGACGGCCGAGTCCAGGCAATCAGGATGGCACTGGCCGATGTCGTGGGCCGTGCGCGTGAACAAGCGCGATCCTACGGCTTCAAGGACCCGCGCACCGCCCGGCTGCTACCGCTCTGGCGGCAGGTTTTCGAAACGGCGGGCGCGCAACCACGCTACGTGTTCTGTATCCGCAATCCGGCGCAGGTCGCGCGTTCAATCAGCGCCCGCGACAAGATGGCGCGCGACCAGGCCGAATACCGCTGGCTGATCTACAATGCCGCCGCGGTCGCCGAGTTGGGCCAGGCGCCCGTCTGCCTGGTCCCCTATGAAGACTGGTTCACGGCACCTGAGGAGGCCGCGCGCCGCCTAGCCGCCTTTGTGGGGGTGCCGCCGCCATTGCCTGGGCTGGTCGGTGGCATCATCGATCCTGGGTTGCGACATGACGATGGCGATCTTGTGCCCGCGCGGCCATTGGCGCGGCGGTTGCACGATGCAATTGGGTGCGGCACTGTTTCGTTACGTGGGCAGAGCGTGTTTGATCCAAATTTGCGTGCCCTTTGCACCTACGTGGGCGAATTGGAGCACCAGGTGCAGCCCCTGCTGGTGGATCGAGAGGTGCTGCGTGCCAGCGTTGCTGATCAAAACAGGGTCATTGGCGATCTCAACGCGGCCATCCGGGAATTGCGGCGGGCGGCGGCCTGATCAGGTTTTATCCGGCGTTCAGACGCCCTCCCTCCCCGTTTACAATGACCTTGAGCAGCCCGGATCGTTTCCACGACACCCCAGCAGGCCACAGGACCACGTCATAATTGCCTCGCCGTCTTGCGTTAAATCCCAAGGAGCCAAACAGGAATCTACCACGAGATGCCCGCCTAAACCGACGTCCTGGGGTCGTCCCGCGACAGCGTGCTCAGCACAATTGGCGCTGGCGCCTTGCCGAATACCCCGAGCGCGTCGCTCACGCCCAATTCCCCAGGCAGCGCGCCACGCGGGAACAGCCGGGTCACGTGGCCCATCTTGCGGCCCGGCCTGGCGCCGGACTTGCCGTAATGGTGCGCGATCAGGCCAGGCGTTGCCACAATGTCGGGCCAGAGCGCCATTTCCTCCGGCCTGACCAAATTCTTCATCACCGCGTCCGAATGGCGCGTGGCTGGCGGCAAAGGCAGGCCGGCCACGGCGCGGATGTGCATCTCGAACTGGCTGACGGGGCAGGCATCGATTGTCCAATGACCGCAATTATGCGGCCGGGGGGCAATTTCGTTGACCAGGATCGCGCCGCTGGCATCGACGAACATCTCCACCGCCAGCAGACCCACGAGGTGAAGGGCAACCGCGATGCGGCAGGCGATCTGGC
Source organism: Acetobacteraceae bacterium (assembly GCA_965276755.1). Lineage (GTDB taxonomy): Bacteria > Pseudomonadota > Alphaproteobacteria > Acetobacterales > Acetobacteraceae > CAJCIS01. Next base: position 3,552,824 of record OZ255625.1, on the reverse strand, counting down.
GCGCGGCTTCGGCAATGTCCGGCACCACGCGCGCGGGTGCCAGCGTCACGTCCAGGATATGGTTGCGGTGACGGTTCTCTACCGTATCGAAAACCGCCATGTGGCCATCTGCGCTGCGCGCGACCACCACGCCAAGCTCGCAGGCGAAATCGACAAAGGCCTCCAGGATCAGCGGCCTGGGCATCAGGCGCGCCCAGGCGGCGTCCAGATCCTCAGGCGCGCGCAGAACCGCCTGGCCGCGGCCGTCATAGCCCAGCCGCGTCGTCTTCAGAACGCAGGGAAAGCCCAGTTCCTGCGTGGTGTGGGTCAGTTCCTCGCGCGTGTTGACCGGCGCCCACGCGGTTGTCGGCGCGCCGGCGCCGTTGATGAAGCTTTTCTCGGTCATGCGGTCCTGGCTGACACGCAGGATGGCGGGGGAGGGAAGGACGGGCTTGTCCGCCGCCAGCAGGTCCAGACCCGCTGCGCTGACGTTCTCGAATTCGAAGGTGATGACATCCACCCCCCGCGCGAAGGCTGCCAGTGCCACCGGATCGTCATAGGCGCCGATGATGGTCGCTGCGGCGACCTGGCTTGCGGGGCTGTCTGCCTCGGGTGTGAAGATGTGGCAGCGATAGCCCAGCCGGGCCGCGGCGAGTGCCGACATGCGGCCGAGCTGGCCGCCGCCGATGATGCCGATCGTGCTGCCGGGCGGCAGGCCGCGCGCCGGCAGGTCCGCCACGGTGGGCGGGGTCATCCCACCTCCGGCGTGTGGGCAACCGCCTCGGTCTGCGCAGTACGGTAGGTATCGATGCGCGCGATCAGCTCGGGCCTGGCGGTGGCCAGGATGGCCGCGCCGAGCAAGGCGGCGTTGATGGCACCGGGCCGGCCGATGGCCAGTGTGCCGACGGGGACGCCGGCGGGCATCTGCACGATGGAGAGCAGGCTATCCATGCCGGCCAGGCCCGAGGAGGGTATGGGCACGCCGAGCACGGGCACGGAGGTGTAGGCCGCGCACATGCCGGGCAGATGGGCGGCACCGCCGGCGCCGGCGATGATGACGCCCAGGCCGCGGGCGCGTGCGGTCCTGGCGTATTCGGCCAGGCGTTCGGGCGTGCGGTGGGCCGAGACGATACGCACCTCGTGCGGCACGGCCAATGCGTCCAGCGTCTCGGCTGCGTGCTTCATCGTGGCCCAATCCGATTGGCTGCCCATGATGATGCCGATCAGGGCTGCATCCATCAGGCGATGTTGTCGGGGATGAGGCGGCTTTCGAGCCAGGCGACCTCATCCTTGAGCATCAGCTTGCGCTTCTTGAGGCGTTGGAGCTGGAGCTGATCGACGCGGCCGACGGAGATGCGTGCGATCACGGTGTCGAGGTCGCGATGCTCGCTGCGCAGTTCGGTCAGTTTGCGCAGCAGGGAGTCACGGTCGGTCAGCATGTCGCTCCCTAGCATGGCGCGCGCGGGGTTAGGCAAGCCAAAGGAAAGGCTGGGGGGGATGTGCCATCCCCCCCCAGCCCCCCCGTCGATTGTTTGGACTTCGTCTAAATGATGACGGGGGGTCTGGGGGGAACGGCTCGTTCCCCCCAGCCTTTTTCACCCCGCGCTTTGTTGTGAGCACGCCCGATTCGCGTAGCAATCCCCTGTCGGAATGCCTACCGTTTAAAGCGCGCCAAATCCGGCGCGCTCAACAGCATGGAGGCACCATGAGCCTGCAAGCCCGCATCGACAGCCTGAAGGAGCGTCACGCCAGCCTTGAGACCCGGATTTCCGATGAGGATCATCGGCCCAGACCGGATGACGGGACGCTTTCCCGCTTGAAGCTACAAAAACTGCGGCTGAAGGAAGAGATGGAGCGCTTGCGCGCTGATTGAGACCGGCACACCGGTCCTGGGAGCTGAAGGCGGGGGCACGTAGCCCCCGTTTTTGCGCGTGTAGCCCCGACTTCGGCAAGGTTCAGGCGGCTTCGTCGGCTTCAGGCATAGGCGGGGGCGGCACGGCACGGCCCTCGCGCGACAGGCGGTCGTTCGCCGCAGCCACCATGGCGTTGAGATCGGTCTGCGAGCAGAGGCCCAGAATGACCGGATCACGCGGCTTGATGTTGGCGCTGTTCCAGTGTGCGCGGTCGCGGACCTTCTGGATGGTTTCTTTGGTCGTACCGAGCAGCTTGACGATCTGCGCCTCGGAGAGCTGGGGATAATTGCGCAGCAGGAAGGCAATCCCGTCCGGACGATCGTTGCGCTTGGCAACAGGCGTGTAGCGCGCGCTCTTCAGGCGTTTCGGCGCGGCCATGGTGTTGGGCATCATCTTGAGGCGCGCCCGCTCGTCCTTCTCGCAGCGATGGATTTCCTCCATCGTCAACTGGCTGTTGGCGACAGGATCGTAGCCCACGATACCCTGGGCCACTTCGCCGTCGGCAATGGCCTGGATCTCCAGCGGGTGCATGCCGCAGAAATCGGCGATCTGGGTGAAGGTGAGCGCGGTCTTGTCGATCAGCCACACGGCGGTGGCCTTCGGCATCAGGGGAAGGGTCATCGGCTTTCCTTTGCGCGCGCCTTTATGCCAGCCCGCTCAGGAAGAGTATCCTGATCCGCCAAACCCGTGTTGTCTGCGTGCAGAAGCTGGCACAGGGTGCTCGGGGGGCCGCATTGGGGCACGCCATCATTGCTTGGCTGAGGGATATGGGCCCCGCCCTCCTGGGGGGTCAAGGGCGTTTGACCTGTCAAGGGAGAAGAATTCCACTCACGAGAGCAGGTCTTCATTGACCAGATCGGGACTTGACCGCAGCGCGGGTTTGTAGCGTGCCGGACACCAAAATGGCTGGGGAGGAAACCTCCCCAGCCATTGTTGTCGTGTCCGCCTGTATATCAGGCGGCTTTGCTGTCCACGATTTCTGCGTCATTGGCAATCGCGGTCGTGCTGCCGGAGCCTATCTGGATGCGGCGGGGCTTCAGAGCCTCGGGCACCACCCGCTTCAGCGCGACATGCAGCAGGCCATTCTTCAGGTCCGCGCCATCGACCACGATATGGTCGGCGAGCACGAAACGGCGCTCGAAGGCGCGGCCAGCGATGCCGCGATAGAGGAGCTCGGCCTTGGGTGCCTCCGCGCCGGCGCGGCCGGTGACGAAGAGCGTGTTGTCACGCACCGTCAGTTCGATGTCCTCCGGCCCGAAACCGGCCACCGCCATCGTGAGGGTGTACGTTTCCTCGCCGGTCTTGGCGATGTTGTAGGGCGGGTAGGAGGGGGCGGCCGCCGCTTCACTGGCGGTGTCCACGAGTCTGGCCAGCCGGTCAAAGCCGATGGCGGTGCGGAAAAGGGGGGCGAAATCGTACGTCATTTTGCAAAACCTCCTGCAAGAGCAAGGTTCATATTGGCCGGCCGCCACCATGGTGGCCGACCTGAGAGCGCCGGGGACCCTGCATGAGGCATCCCTGACGCAACAGCAGTTGGTTTTGATCCCGCGCGGCTTCAAGGGGGTTTTGAGCGCAAGCGAACGGGCCATCGAGCTGCACGTTGTGCTGGGCATCGCGCGGGGGAGGCAAGCACATGGAGGGGCAGATTAGGCCGGCTGGCAAGCGGAAGAAGCGTGGACCCAGGCCGCCTGGCGCCGGTGGGAAGACGGCACGCAAACCGGTGCCGCCGCCGGCCCGTCTCACAGCGACCGAGGCGGTGAGCGCGCCGGCAGCCTGGGCGCACAGGGGCGCGCTGCGGCTGAAACCGCTTTCGCGCCAGACCATCGTGCTGACGGGCGCCACCTCCGGCATCGGCCTGGCCACCGCGCGGCTGGCAGCACAGCGTGGCGCGCGGCTGATGCTGGTTGCGCGCAATGAGGAGGCGCTGCTTGAGCTACGCGATGAAATCCGCGCGACAGGCGGCGTGGCCCAATACTTCGTTGCTGATGTCGCCGATGCGGCGCAGGTACAGGCAGCGTCCGACACGGCCGTCGATGTGTTCGGCGGTTATGATAGCTGGATCAACGATGCCGGCGCCTTCATCTATGGCGCGTTCGAAGATGTAAGCCTTGCCGACCAGCATCGGCTTTTCGACGTGGTCTATTGGGGAAGCGTGTACGGCACGATGGCGGCGGCCGCGCACCTGAAAGCACGCGGCGGGGCTATCGTGAACGTCGGCAGCGTGCTGGGCGAATTCGCCATTCCCTACCAGGGCCCGTATTGTTCGGCGAAATTCGCCATCAAGGGGTTTACCGAGGCGGTGCGACGGGAAATTGAGGCGGCGCGCAGCCCGATTTCGGTCACCCTGATCAAGCCGGCGGCAATTGACACATCCTTCATGGAACACGCGCGCAATGCCATTGGCGCGCCGGGCACGCGCAATCCGCCACCGGCCTACCATCCGCACCTGGTGGCGCGCGCGATCCTGCATGGCTGCGAACACCGCAGCCGGGACATTATTATTGGCGGTGCCGGTGGCCTGTCGCTGGTTTTGGCGAACCGCTTTGCGCCGGCGCTGATGGATTGGGTTTTTGCGCGGGTTGGGCGGCCCATGCAGGTGAGCGATGAGCCCGGAGAGGCTGCGCGGCGGGACAATCTTTACGAGCCGCGCCAGGATATGGCCGAACGCAGCAGCCTGGCACCGTTTACGCGCAAAACGAGTTTGCTGCTGGAGGCGCAGTTGCATCCTTGGGCGACGGCGGCGATGGCGGGGGTCGGGGCGCTGTTGGTGGGCGCTGCAACTCGGCGAAGAAAGTAAGGTCTTCTTTTTTGAAAAAAGAAGCAAAAAACTTTTGTCTATTAGGCGCCATGTCCAGCAACAAACTTAAATCCTATGAGGCCAAGCGCGACTTCACCAGGACGGCCGAACCGCGCGGCGAGCTCGCGCCGCCGCCGTCGGCGCGGCTTCGGTTTGTCATACAGAAGCATGCCGCGACCCGTCTGCATTACGATTTGCGCCTGGAACTGGAAGGGGTTTTCAAATCCTGGGCGGTGACAAAGGGCCCCTCGCTTGATCCGCGTGACAAGCGTTTGGCAGTCGAAGTGGAAGACCATCCGCTGGATTATGGCGATTTCGAGGGCACGATTCCCAAGGGCCAATACGGCGGCGGTACGGTGCAATTATGGGACCGCGGCTATTGGGCGCCGCAAGGCATGACCGCGGAGGCAGGGCTTGCCAAAGGCGACCTGAAATTCACCGTGCAGGGAGAGCACCTGCATGGCAGTTGGGTGCTGGTCCGCATGAAAGGCGATCGTTTTGGCGGCAAGCGCACGAACTGGCTGCTGATCAAGCACCGGGACGAATTTGCCGTCGAGGACGCCGGCGATGCTATTTTGGTTGAGGATCGCTCGGTCGCCTCCGGACGGTCTATGGCGGAGATCGCGGCTGGGCAAGGGCGTGCACCGAGCCCCTTCATGCTGGCTGAGGCCAAGCATGCAGTGAGTGCGGATGCAACCTGGGATTCAAACGTTGGGCTGGCGCCGGCCAAGCGGGCGGAGCGCAAGGCGACGGCGCAGCGCAGCGCATTGCCCGATTTTCTGGAGCCGCAATTGTGCCGCTCGGTCGAGCGTCCGCCCCAAAGCGAGGGATGGGTGCATGAAATCAAGTTTGACGGCTATCGTATCCAGGCACGCGTGCAGAATGGGTCGGCAATCCTGCGCACGCGGAAGGGGCTGGACTGGACGGCGCGATTTGGCGCGATTGAGCGCGCGTGTGCGGGTCTGCCGAACGGGATTTTCGATGGGGAAATCGTGGCGCTCGATCAGCACGGCGCACCGGATTTTGCGGCTTTGCAGGCGGCGCTGTCAGAAGGCAAAAGCGATCAGCTGGTTTATTTCGTGTTCGACCTGCTGCATGCCGGTGGCGAGGATATCCGCGGACTGCCTTTGGGCGAGCGCAAGCGTCGGCTCGCCGCAACGCTGGCGGCGCTGACCGATGGCGGCGCGCCTTTGCTGCGCTATGTCGATCATTTCGAAAGCGGCGGCGATGCGGTGCTCAAATCCGCCTGCAAGCTTTCGCTGGAAGGCATCGTCTCCAAGACAATCGATGCGCCCTATACGGCCGGGCGCAGCGAGACATGGACGAAGGCCAAGTGCCGCGCGGGGCATGAGGTGGTGGTGGGCGGTTGGACCGATACTGCGGGCAGTTTCCGCTCGCTGCTGGTGGGCGTGCATCGCGGGGACAAATTGGTGCATGTCGGCCGCGTGGGCACGGGTTTCGGTCGCGACACGGTGGCGCGGCTGATGCCTCGGCTGCGCGCGGCGGCGAGCCAGAGCAATCCATTCACCGGGCCTGGCGCCCCGCGGAGTGCCGCGGGCATTCATTGGCTGCGGCCGGATCTCGTCGCCGAAATCGAGTTCGCCGGGTGGACAGGTGCTGGCATGGTGCGCCAGGCCGCCTTCAAGGGATTGCGCGAGGACAAGCCCGCGGGCGAGGTGCAGGCCGAGAGCCCGGCGCCGGCGGCCACGACCGAGCTGGCTGAACCCGTGGTGGTGCGCGCAGCAGCATCGGCAGCCAAGGGCCGGGTGAGCGTACTGGGTGTTGCGATCAGCCATCCTGAAAAACCCTTGTGGCCACAGGCGGGAACGGACGGACAGCCGGTCACCAAGCTGGACCTGGCACGCTATTTCGAGGCGGTGGGCGAATGGCTGCTGGGCCATTTACGCGGGCGGCCCTGTTCGATCATTCGTGCCCCTGACGGTTACGAGGGAGAGCAGTTCTTCCAGCGCCATGCCATGCGCGGATCTTCGAATCTGCTTGAAAACGTCACGGTTTTCGGCGACCGCAAACCTTATCTGCAGATCGACCGCATCGAGGGATTGGCGGCGGTGGCACAGGTGTCGGCCCTTGAGCTGCATCCGTGGAATTGCAGGCCGTTTGCGCCGGACGCACCGGGGCGGCTTGTTTTTGATCTCGATCCCGGGCCGGAGGTTGAGTTCGATATTGTGATTGCCGCGGCGCTGGAGGTGCGCGCGCAGCTGGATGCGCTGGGGCTGGTGAGTTTCTGCAAGACGACCGGCGGCAAGGGACTGCACGTCGTGACACCGCTGGCCGACGAGAAAAGCAAAACACCGGATTGGGCGGAGGCAAAAGCGTTCGCCCATGATGTCTGCCGCGCGATGGCGGCGGCGGCACCGGAGCGCTACGTCGTGAACATGGCCAAGAAGCTGCGCACGGGGCGTATCTTTTTGGATTATTTGCGCAATGACCGGATGGCGACCGCGGTCGCGCCCCTATCGCCGCGGGCGCGGCCGGGGGCGACGGTGTCGATGCCGCTGACGTGGAAGCAGGTCAAGCCCGGGTTGGATCCGGCTGCCTATACACTGCGCAGCGTGCCGGCGTTGCTGCGCAAGAGCCACGCATGGGAGGAGTATTGCGATTCGGAACAGAAGCTGAGTGCGGCAATTAAGCGCCTGGCCGCTTCGCGATGAGCGGATTCGTGCTGCCGCTGGAGACCGAGCCTATGGAGGCAAAGGTCGCGGCCGAATTGCCCACCGGCGAGGGATGGCAGTTCGAGCCGAAATGGGATGGGTTTCGCTGCCTGGCCTACAAAAGTGGCGGTCGCGTGGAATTGCGCGCCAAATCGGGCAAATCCCTGTCGCGCTATTTTCCGGAGATGGTGGCCGCCCTTGAGCGTGCGCGTGCGGACGAGTTTGTGCTGGATGGCGAATTGGCTGTGCCGGTCGGCGACAGCCTGTCCTTTTCCGCCTTGCAGGATCGCGTCCATCCCGCCGAGAGCCGCGTGCGCAAATTGGCCGAGCAGACGCCCGCCTTGCTGATTGCGTTCGATTGCCTGGCGGATGCGCGCGCCTCTGTGCTAATTGGCGCGCCGTTGATTGAGCGGCGTGCGGCGCTGGAGCGCGTGACGGCGGCCTTGGGGCGCGCGCATCGTGTGCAGCTGTCGCCTTATACGCGCGATCGGGATGAGGCGGTGCGCTGGCTGGCCGCCACGCGCGGCGCGCTGGATGGCGTTGTCGCCAAGCGGCTGGACGAGGGATATGGCGCGGGCAAGCGCGCGATGGTCAAGGTCAAGCGCATGCGCACGGCTGATTGCGTGGTGGGCGGTTTTCGCTATGCCGCGGGCAGCAGGATGGTGGGATCGTTGCTGCTGGGGCTGTTCAACGAGCGCGGATTACTCGACCATGTCGGCTTCACCTCGGCGATCAGCGAGGCGGCGCGGCCGGCGCTGACGCGCAGGGTCGAGGCGCTGCGGGGTGGCGTGGGCTTTACCGGCGATGCGCCGGGCGGCCCGAGCCGATGGAGCGACGAACGGTCGACGGCGTGGGAAAGGCTGCGGCCCGAGCTTGTGGCCGAAGTGCGCTACGATCATGCGAGTGATGGGCGTTTTCGTCACGGCACAATGTTTTTGCGCTGGCGGCCGGACAAGGCGCCCGAGCAATGCACGCGCGCGCAGATGCAGGAGGAGGCGGAGCCGGGCTTGTTGATCGAGCAGATCATGTAAGTGAAGACTGGGGGAGATGTGCCATCCCCCCCAGACCCCCCGTCATTACGACGGGAATCGTTCTAACTGATGACGGTGCGTCTGGGGGGGCTGACGTATACGTCAGCCACATTCCCCCCAGTTCTTCCATTTAACTGAAATGCCCCGCCAACTCATGCTCGGGCGTATTTGTCAGATCCTTGCTGATCGATTTTATCAGCTTGCCGGTAGCCGCCTTGTCCAGCGCCTCGCGTATGTCGTGCAGGATATGGCCAGGTGCGGCGAGCACAATTTCATCCACTTCGCCTGTGCGAACCGCCTCATTGAGGCGGTGAGCGATCTGGGTGGCGAAATGGGCCTTCGCCTGGTCGTGCGGGTCTGATTTGGGCGCCTTGAGCTGGCTCGTCCCGGCCGATGGGTCCTGCGCCGCGTCCCCGTGGCCGCTATTGTCGAAATGGTGCAGCGCGTGCATGTGGCCGCCGCTGAGCGTGGCGATCCGAGCCTTTCCGCCATCGGCAATGACGTACCAGGTGTTTAGGTTGGCCATAGGTGCTACCTCTTTGTGTTGGTTGGATAACGCGCGTAACGGCGGAACGTTTGCAGCCCTACGCGTTTGGCTGGGCTGATGGCGCGGCTGCATTGTCGGTATACATTCGGAAACGGTTGGGATACCGATACTGGCCACACATTCAGGGCAGTCGGATGAACAAGGCGGCCAAGCCGTTGGCGGCATCGCTCAGCGCTTTGGCGCTCGCCTCCTGTGCCATCTCGCCGCCGCCACTACCCGATCGATCCACGAACCAGATCTATTGGGACGGGCACGTGGAGCCAGATGTTCCCGCCGGCACCTGCGCCGCACAGGAGGATTACCTCGCGCGAACCTACGGCCATCCGCCGCTGATGGCGATCGGCGACAGCCTGTACAATGGCGTGCAGTCCATGCGCATCAATTGGTGGCTGTCCGAATGGTCGGCGCCCACCCTGGTGGCGCTACGGCTGGGATTGATCGACGAGTTCCGCGCGGACCGGACGGGCGGGCGGCGTTTCTACGATCCGCAATAACGCGATGACGGTTTGCCTGCATCGACGAACCAGAATTACGGCTTCAATCTTGAGAACGTGACGGTGGCGACTATCCTGGCAATGCCGCAAACGGAATACGCGGCGTTGAACGATTTGCAAAATGGTCCGCCACCCGACAACCACCGGCCGATGGTCGATAATCTGGCGTTCTCAGGCGCGGCAAGCGCTGACCTGATCGACTGGACTGCGGCCGATTACAAGGCCAATGCCGATCGGCTCCTGCCGCAACTCCGCACCGCCAATCTGGGCAGTGAATTCGGAACGCTATCCGACACGTTCTTCAACGTGAACGCGCATTTCGTGCTGAACCCGATGCATAATAACTGCATCGACAAGATGAGCGTCCTGGATCAGGTGAGAGTGCGCAAGCCGAGACGCCTTCTGGTCAATATCGGCGCAAATGACGGATTGTGGCGCATCGCCTTTTTTGGTGATTCGATTGACAAGGAAGCGTGCCCCAGGCCGCAGACCAATGTCACGTTGGGGGGACTGCCTGATTGCCGCGGAACGACTATTGCAGAAGCCGTGGGCGTCTATTTCGCCTCCAATATGGCCAGGATCGTAAGGCAGCTTGGGGCCATTCCGGGCATAGAGCGCGTCTATATCAACGGTATGCCGCTGCCGAGCCAGACGGCAAACCTTGTGCCCGACGCGACCGGCTCCAGATGGAATGCTGACCTCTTCGCCGGCCCATTTTCAAGGCCTGGGCTTACGGCGGCGCAGATGCGGGATGGCGACGACCTCATTGCCGGCGCCAACGCCAAGACGCGTGCAACCGTGGAAGCGGCCGATGCGGCGGCCAAGCCAGGCTACCCGCGCTTCGCGTATGTCGATCTGGCGCAGAAACTTGCGCAATTCGACTACAAGGGGTGCATGGTGCGAACGCCAGGTGCGGATTGCACCAGCCAGCGCCTGAAGCTTGCAAAGGCCCGCTTCGGTTTGCCGTTCGACCAGTACCTGGACAATAAGCCCTTGCGGTTTGATGGCCCAAGTGGTGCGCAGACAGGTCCGCATATGCAAGACCGCATCACGCAAGGCGGCCTGATGAGTTTCGATAACATGCATCTGTCCAGCGTCGGATACGAGATCATGGCGCAGGCTGTAATCGGCAGGATGGACCGGCTGGAGACGGACATGCCGCCCATATTTGCGCCCGATCACTCCGATCTGTGCAGGGCGCCTGGCGATCCGGGCTATGACACCATGAAGCCAGGCGACTGCATCGGCCTCATGACGACACCAGGATGGGCGTTCGCCGACTCTACGGAGCGGAATTTTGTATTTGACCGGCTTGGGGGCGACAGGCAGACGCAGGACCGTGAGTTTTTCAGCGCCATTGCGGGCTTTGCGGAAGGCGTGCTGAAGTAGTTTTACCTCACCGTCACATCGAGCTTCATGCTGGGATGGATGTGACACCGGACGAGGAATTTTCCCGCCTTGTCGAACGTCACATAGATATTCTTCCCCGGCGCCTGCAAACCCATATCCCTCCCGTCGTCATCATCATCGCCCTGCACCTGCACCAGAATGTTGTGTTTGACGTCATCCTTGTTGGCGAACGTGATGTGCGATCCGGTAGGGATGGCAAGCGTGGTCCGATCGAACGTCTGGCCGGACTGCACCACAACCAAATCCTCGGCCCAGGCATGGCTGGTCCAGATCATCAGCACCAGAAAGGGAAATTGGATTTTCATGGCCCATCGTCTCGGTTTGCTGCAGGGTGATCAGAAGTGCCACGCCGCCCAAAGGCTGAGGTAGAGCGTGTCATTGGCCGAAGCGCCGCGCGTCTGGCCATCGAATTTGGTGTAGAAGACGTATTGTGCGGCCAGGCGGATGTTGCCCCAGGCTATGCGCGAATGCGGCTTGCCGAACGGCACGTAGGCCAGTTCTGCAATATAGCCTTGGCTTTGAGGGCTGTCCGCCGGACCCGCCCATAACGCAGGATCGCTGCTGCCGCTAGTTTGAAATATCTGCACCGAGGGTGTATAGGTGGCAGCGATGCTATAGGAGAGATCGGCGCGCGCGGTCAGCAGCCTGTCATGGCGCTTGCTGCCCGATAGCAGGCTTGTCGCGGCGAGATCCTGCGTCTCGTCAATCAGCGTGGCGTGGGCGGAAAGGATGTCGCTCGTCACCACCTTGGGTTGGACCACGAATTGCCAGTTTGCATCGGCGGCAACATCGGTCAGGTGATCAGTTTTTCCTGAGGGCGACATATCGTTGGGCAGGATGTGCGCATCGATGCCATAGGTGCCTATTTGCCAATATGATCGACCGATATCGTGCTGAACGGCCAACCGCCAATAGGGCGCGGTGTCGGCCACGCCCGGGCTGCCCGACACAGGCACCGTGCCCAGGGCATTGCGGATTTCGCGTGACAGGCCGCGGTAAAGATCGGCTTCCGTGTAGAGCCAACCGTTCCAAAGTGCATAGGCGCCGATGCCGGTAACGAGCTGCCCCAGCCCGCCATCTATCAGCGTGCGTGCCTGCGGGCTCGGCGCCAGGCGCGAGCTGTTGTAGGGAAAACCCCAGACGGGCGTTGAATTCCAAAGATCGGAAATGGTGGGCGCATTGTTCAACGTCAGCCCATAGATCGTGTCGATGCCTAAGAGATGCCGCTCGCGCGCGTAGCGGATGTCGGTATTATCGATATGCGCCTGGCGCGCCACGCCGTCATATGTAATTTGGGCGAAGGTACCGACGTGGCGCGAGATCTGACCGGCATAATAGAGCGAGACCTGGTCCAGCGCCAGATTGTCGTTGGGCGCGAACCAGCGGGCGGCACCTCCCGGCTGGTCGGCCTGGGTGTGTGTCAGTGATCCGTAGATCGTGGCAGCTAGTGGCAGGCCGTGGCGCTCGCCATCGTTGGACGTATAGCCGTGCAGCTTGAAGTCACGCCCGTATTGGCGCAATTGCGGGCCGAAGGCACCGACGTGGCAGGCCGCGCATGGCTGGCCGGTTTGTTCGGCAAAGCTGGGCACACCGTGCGCCGCGTGGGCGAGCAGAATGCCCAGACACTGTGTCACTGGCAGATATCTAAGACCGGCGTTCACGGCCCGCGCCCAAGTCTAGGAATTCACGGCGTGTGTTAACGCGGCTGCACGCAGGAGGGTCTTTGGAACGCGCTTCGTTTGCCGCGATGCAGGCGGCGTGGCGGCGGGCCGGCCGAGCAGAAATCCTTGGCAGTAGTCGCAGCCGAAACTGCGCAGAAGATCGACCTGCTGCTGGGTCTCCACGCCCTCTGCGGTGACCTCCAGCGCCAGGCTGTGGCTGAGTGCGACGATGCACGCGACCAAGGTGTCCGCCTCCGGATCGTTGCCAAGACCGTGCACAAAGGACCGATCGATCTTGATTTTATCAAAGGGAAAACGCCGGAGATAGCTCAGGCTTGAATAGCCCGTGCCGAAATCATCAAGCACAATGCGCACGCCCGCCGCCTTGAGCTGCAGGAGTATGTCCAGCACGCGTTCGCTGTCATCGATCAAGACGTTTTCGGTGATTTCCAGTTCAAGACGGGCGGGATCGAGATTGTACTCGCACAAGGCAGCGGTGACGGTGGCCACGAGATCAGGATCGCCAAATTGCACGGGAGAGAGATTGACAGCGATGCGGCGATCATCGGACCAGGCGGCGGCCGTGCGGCATGCCGTGTCAATAGCCCACCGACCGATCGGCAGGATGAGCCGGCTGTCCTCCGCGATCGGGATGAAATCCATGGGCGGGATCTGGCCGCGCGTCGGATGGTTCCAGCGCAGCAGCGCCTCCATGCCCAGAACCTCGAGGCTCAGCGCCTGGCACACCGGTTGATAGTAGAGCTCCAGCTCGCCGCGGGCACACGCAGTGCGCAAATCGGCTTCAAGCTCGCGACGGTTGGCCAGGCCGGCATCCATGCCAGGTTCGAAAAACCGGTAGACACCCCGCCCGTCCTGCTTGGCACGATAGAGCGCCATGTCGGCGCTGCGCATCAGCGCCTCCGCATCGCTCACGCCGGATGAATACAGCGCGATGCCGACGCTGGCGCCGATAACAACCTGCTGGCCTCCAATATCATAAGGCAGTGAGAGCTCAGCGATGATGCGCTCGGACAGGGTTGCCGCAGCAGACGGATCGCCCACCATCTGCTGAATGACGACGAACTCATCGCCGCCAAGGCGGGCAGCGGTATCGATGTCGCGCAGCAGGCTTTGCAGGCGCGCACCCACCTCGCAGAGCAGACGGTCGCCCGCAGGATGACCGAGCGTGTCGTTAACAATCTTGAAGCGGTCAAGATCAAGACAAAGCAGCGCCACAGCACTGTTGGTGCGTTCGCCCATGGCAAGCGCCTGCGCGAGACGTTCACCAAAGAGCTTGCGGTTGGCCAGGCCCGTCAATGTGTCGTAATGCGCGAGCTGGACGTTGCGGCGCATGGTTTCACCGAACATGACGGTGGCCCTCGCCACCTCGCCAATCTCGTCGCGCCGCACCAACAGGCGTTCGGACAAGGCATGCCCGGGCTCGCCCTTGGTGAAAGCCTTAATGGCGGCGACGACGGCGTTCAGGGGTGGCGAGAGATTGCGGGCAACCGCAAAGCCCAGCACGGCCGCAGAAACGATGGCCGCCATCGCCTCCACAACAAGGAGCAACCGATCCCGATCGGCAAGCGCGCCGGCCGCGTCACGTGCGGCGAGCCCATCGGCGGAATAGCGCGCCACAAGCCTGTTCATGGCATGATCCAGCTCGGGCAAGCGTTGCAGCATGTCGGCAGGCGGCAGCCGCGTGGCGGCGCGCATCACCTCCAGAGTGGATGCGCCAAGCTTGCGCGTGCGATCGGACTGTGCCCGCTCGATGGCGACATCGAGCTGGTCGAGCACAATCTTCGCATCCGCACGCACTGCCGCGGTGTCCTTGCTGCCGGATATGCTACCCACACGCTCGGACAGGCGAAGATACGCCTCGTCGGCCAGATCGACATAGCTCATGCCGACGAAGGCATGGTCGTAGATGCTGACCGCCATGCGGCTGAGTGCCGCCACCTGCTGCTGCGCCAGTACCGCCAGCAGCACGATAATCGCGACAAAGCCGATGCACGTGGCTTGTATCTTCAGGGCGATGGACACGCTTCACCCCTTGTAGAGACACACCCAAGATTGGGGGCGGCTGGTTCTGACCGGAAGCACAATAACGTCAGAATGTTTAAATCTTGCCTAAACTCACGACGGGGGGTTTGGGTGGGACGGGACATCCCACCCAGCTTTTCTAAACGTCCAGATTCGCCACCTTCAGCGCATTGCCCACAATAAAGTCCCGGCGCGGCTCAACCACGTCGCCCATCAGTGTGGAGAATATCTGGGCCGCATCCTCGCTATCGCCCACCCGCACCTGCAACAACGTGCGCGCCGATGGGTCGAGCGTCGTCTTCCATAATTGATCGGGATTCATCTCGCCCAGCCCCTTGAATCGCTGAATGGCCAGGCCGCGCCGTCCCTGCGCCAGGATGCGGTCGAATACCGTCGCGGGTCCTGCAACCAACACTTCAGTCGAGTCAAGCTTGAGGGTAGCGGGTGCCGCGAAGCGCGAGGCGAGTGCGGCGTGATGGTCAGCCAGCCAGCGCGCTTCGGCGCTGCGCAAGGCTGTGGCATCGAAGCTGTAGCGTTCGGCCACGCCGCGCACCGTGCGCGCCATCTGCAGGCCCGTGCTATCGACCACCACTTTCCAGCCGCGCTCGGGGGCTGGGGAAATCGCGTCCATGCGCGCGGCGAATTCCTGTGCGCGAGTCTGGCTGATCGAATAATCCGTGCCAAGCACGCCGGCAATTGCCGCCTGCTCCAATATCGCCAGCGGCACGGCATTGCCCGCCAGGCCGCGCAGCCGGACATGCGTATCGCGCAGAAATTCGGCCTCCGCGGCCAACGCCGCACCCTCGAAACGGTCGCCACTGGCGTAGGCCAGCGTGGCATTGTGCAGCGATTTGTCGAGCAGGTAATTGTCGAGCGCACCATCATCCTTGAGGTAGCGTTCATCGTTGCCGCGCTTGGCGCGATAGAGTGGCGGCTGGGCGATATAGAGGTGCCCGCGCTCGATCAGCAGCGGCATCTGACGGAAGAAGAAGGTCAGCAGCAGCGTACGGATGTGCGATCCGTCCACGTCGGCATCGGTCATGATGACGATGCGATGGTAGCGCAGCTTGGTAATGTCGAAGCCGCCCTGCTCGGGCTCGCCGCGGCCGATGCCCGTTCCCAACGCGGTGATCAGCGTGCCGATTTCGGCCGAGCCCAGCATGCGGTCGAAGCGCGCACGCTCGACATTGAGAATCTTGCCTTTCAGCGGCAGGATCGCCTGCGTCTTACGGTCTCGCCCCCCTTTGGCCGAGCCGCCGGCGCTATCACCTTCGACGATGAAGATTTCCGATTTAGCCGGATCGCGCTCCTGGCAATCGGCCAGCTTGCCGGGCAGCGTGGACACGTCCAGCACGCCCTTGCGGCGCGTGAGGTCACGCGCTTTGCGCGCCGCCTCACGTGCGGCCGCGGCGTCCATCACCTTCTGGATGATCCCGCGCGCTTCCTTGGGGTGGGTCTCGAACCAGTGAGAGACGGCGTCGGCCACCGCGGCCTGCACCACAGGCTGGACCTCGCTGGAAACGAGTTTGTCCTTGGTCTGGCTGGAAAATTTCGGATCGGGCACCTTGACCGATAGAACCGCGGTCATGCCCTCGCGCATGTCGTCACCGACCAGCGCGAGCCCCTCCTTCTTGCCCATGCCTTCGGCGTATTTGGAGACGATGCGCGTCAGCGCCTGGCGAAAGCCGGCCAGATGCGAGCCGCCGTCCCGCTGCGGAATATTATTGGTGAAGCACAGCATCGTCTCATGGAAACTGTCGTTCCACGAGAGCGCGAATTCGACGCGTATGCCCACGGCATCGTCCTCGGCCTTGACGCTGATGGGCGGCGTGAAGACGGCATGCTTCGCGCGATCGAGATATTCGACAAAGGCGACCAGCCCGCCCTCATAGAACAGATCGACCTCGACCGAAGGCGCGTGGCGCTCATCGCGCAGCACGATGCGCAGGCCGGAATTCAGGAACGCCAGTTCTCGCAAACGCTTTTCCAGGATCGCGAAATCGAATTCGACTTTCGTGAACGTGCCCGTGCTTGGCAGGAACGTTACCTCGGTGCCCTGGTGTTCGGTGGAAGGGCCGACAACCGACAGCGGCGCCTCGGCATCGCCATGGCAAAAACGAATGAAATGCTCCAGCCCCTGGCGCCAGATGCGCACCTCCATCCATTGTGACAGCGCATTGACCACGGCGGCGCCGACTCCGTGCAGGCCGCCAGAGACCTTGTAGGAGTTCTGGTTGAACTTGCCGCCTGCGTGCAGGCGCGTCAGCACCACTTCGGCGGCGGACACGCCTTCCTCGGCGTGCATGTCGGTGGGAATGCCGCGGCCATCGTCGCGTACGGTGACCGAGCCATCGCCATTCAGCGTCAGGCTGACATGGCTGGCAAACCCGGCTTGGGCTTCATCGACGGCGTTGTCGATGATTTCGAAGGCCATGTGGTGCAGGCCGGAGCCGTCATCGGTGTCGCCGATATACATGCCCGGGCGTTTGCGCACCGCATCCAGCCCGCGCAGCACGGAGATGGACGCCGCGTCATAATCCTCGCCCGATGAGGTGGTTTCGGGGTTGGAGTCGGGCGCAGGCGCGGCGGTGTCGGACATGCCGGGTGGTCACTCCAGGAGGTTGGGGATCAAGTCTGTACTTATATTCTTATGTGGGGCCGAAGACCAGGGACGCCACACCCGAAGGATGGGGGTCTGGGGACTTGTCCCCAGCGGGGGTTCAGGGGGCAGAGCCCCCTGATCTTCCGCTCAGCAAGCGTTGCTAAAACTGCAAGCCCAATTCAACAAATCGCCAAACGTGTATTCGCCGTTCTGCCCCGGCGCATAGAACACCGAGCCGCCATCGGCCTGCACGTTCGGATCGTTGTACGTATAGGACGTGGAGCTGACCACGATATTGCCGCCCAGTGTCTCGCTGGGAACGCCTGACGGCGCCTGGCCGAAATCCTGGATCTCCGGCCCGCCGCTGGCGCCACCGAAGGAAGCCGTGCCCCATTGGAAGTTATTCGTCGGGCCCGCATTGTCCTGGCTGTAGGTGGCCACAGGATCGGCGCAGCTATCGAGGTTGCACGGATAGCCGATCTGGGTCACCGCGGTCGGCAGGGGCGCGTTGAACTCGTAGCCCAGATAGCCGACCAGATCGCCCACGCGGTGATAGACGCCGCGCACCTTGTTCTCGTTCAGCACGATGACCGCATCGTCCTGGTCGTTGGGAACGACGCCGCCGCCGGAATACCAGCTGCTGGTGGTGTCGGCGTCCGCCCATGTCCACTTGCCGTAAGGCGCGCCGCCGTTGTTTTCGGCCGGCACGAACAGCCAGTTGGCGTAGTAATTGCCGAAGCCGTCATTGACGCAGTGGCCCGCCGTGGCGATCACGTTCGCGCGGATGACCGAGGCGCTGCAGACATAGGGGCTGCCGTTGATGGTGAAGAAGAGCTGCCCGAACGTGGCATAGGGAAACACGCGGTAAAGCTGCCTGTCGCCCACCGGGTACATGCGGTTGGTGGTGTAGGGTAGGCCCGAACTGCCAAACAGCGGCGCCTTGATGCCGGCGTGGCCCTGATTGGGCGTCACTTCGAACAACTGAGTTGCCAGCGACTCGTCGTACTCCATTGTGGGGAATGCGCCTTGCACGACCTGCGAGGCACTTTTGGACAGGCGTGGCGACATCGCGCGATGCGGCACGCCGGCCGTGTGCAGGCGTAACGGCTTGGCGGCATGCAGGCGGTCTGCGGTCCAGTAATCGAGCACCTGCGCGTCGGTGCCGGGAGGGGCGACGGCGTGCGGGGCGGGCGTGGGCTGGGCACGCGCCGTGTGCGTGGCCGAGGCCAGGATCAGGGCGGCCGGCAGGGCGGAGCCGAGGATCAGTGAGCGGAAGTATCTGGTCATTTTGCACCTGTGTGAATGGCGCCCGCCGTTCTGGCGTGGCGTCGGATTGCGGGAAGCGGCGAGGGCTGGATGACCCGATCGCCGCGGCGCAATCCCTGACAGGTTGCCGGCGTTTATGTTCTTAAGCGTTCTGAATGCGGCTGAAATCGCAGGCTTAAGATTGGGGGAGATGTGCCATCCCCCCCAAACCCCCCGTCATTATCTTGACCTCGCGCCAATAAATGACGGGGGGTTTGGGGGGGATGGCACATCTCCCCCAATTCTTCCTATTTTTCAAACGCGCTCAATCACCATCGCAATCCCCTGCCCCACGCCGATGCACATCGTGGCCAAGCCGTAGCGCACACCGCGGCGGTGCAGCTCCTCGACAAGGCTCAGCGCCAGCCTCGCCCCGCTCATGCCCAGCGGATGGCCCAACGCAATGGCGCCGCCATTCGGGTTGATGTGCTCGCCGTCATCGGGCAGCCCAAGCGCGCGCAGCACCGCAAGCCCCTGGGCGGCAAAGGCCTCGTTCAGCTCCACCACATCGATCTGGCCGATGGTCAGGCCCGCCATGGTCAGCGCGCGGTTGGTGGCAGGCACCGGACCCATGCCCATGACGCACGGCGCCACGCCAGCGGTGGCCGTTGCCAGCACGCGCGCCCGGGGCGTCAGCCCGTGCCGGCGGGCCGCCGCCTCGGACGCCAGGATAAGCGCCGCGGCTCCATCGTTCACGCCCGAGGCGTTGCCCGCGGTTACGGTGCCGTCCGGCCGCACGATCGGCGGCAGCTTGGCCAAAGCCTCCATGTTGGTCGCGCGCGGGTGTTCGTCCCGATCCACGGTAACGAGCGGGCCGCGGCGGGCGGGCACGCTGACGGGCGTGATCTCGGCGGACAGGCGGCCGGAGGCCTGGGCGGCCGCAGCGCGCGTCTGGCTGCGCAGGGCCATCGCGTCCTGGTCGGCCCGCGCAATCTGGTAGTCGCGCGCGACGTTCTCGGCCGTCTCGGGCATCGAATCGGTGCCGTAAGCAGCCTGCATGGCAGGGTTGATGAGGCGCCAGCCGATAGTCGTGTCATAGATTGGGGCGCTGCGGGCGAACGCTGTCTCGGCCTTGCCCATGACGAAGGGCGCGCGGCTCATGCTCTCCACGCCACCGGCGAGCATGAGCGAGGCCTCGCCGGCGCGGATGGCGCGGGCGGCGGTGCCCGTGGCATCCAGGCCCGAGCCGCACAGGCGGTTGATGGTGGCGCCGGGTACGACCTGCGCCAGACCCGCCAGCAGCAGAGCCATACGGGCCACGTTGCGGTTGTCCTCGCCGGCCTGGTTGGCGCAACCCAGCAGCACGTCATCAACTGCGTCCCAGTCCATGCCTGGATTGCGGGCGATCAATGCGCGCAGGGGAATGGCGGCAAGATCGTCTGCGCGCACGGAGGAAAGCGCGCCGGCGTAGCGGCCAATGGGGGTGCGGATCGCGTCGCAGATGAAGGCTTCGGTCATTGTGGCGTCCCCTGAAAGGCCAGGGGCTCTGCCCCTGGACCCCGCTGGGGCCTGAGGCCCCAGACCCCCACTTGTTAGGTGAAGGAGGGGGGCACACTCGGTGTCACAACACGCGAGTCGGCCCCCCTCCTTCACCTAACAAATAGGTTCTAAGGACTTGTCCTTAGCGGGGTCCAGGGGCAGAGCCCCTGGCCTTTTAAGGGGAACACCAACGATGCCCGCAGCCATGCTGGAAGGCGTGAAGATCATCGACCTGACGTCGGTCATTTTCGGCCCTTTCTGTACGCAGATGCTGGCCGAGCTGGGCGCAGACATCATCAAGGTGGAACCGCAAGGGGGCGACATATTCCGCTGGGCCGGCGTGCCCGCGCGCACGCCGGCGATGGGCCCGTGCCACCTGACGCTGAACCGCGGCAAGCGCAGCGCGGCGCTGGACCTCAAGGCGCCTGCGGATGCGGCACTGATGCGCGCGATGATCGATGACGCCGACATCTTCATCCACAATTTGCGCGAACGCGCGATCGAGGCGCTGGGCCTGGGGCATGAGGTGCTGAGGGCCGATCACCCCGAACTGATCACCGTGCACTGCATGGGCTTCGGGCCTGGCGGCCCTTACGCGGATTTGCAGGCCTATGACGATGTCATTCAGGCGGCGAGCGGCATGACGGGCTTTGCCGGCATGGCCGATGGCGATCCTCGGCCGCGCTACGTGCCCTCCACTATCGCGGACAAGGTCGCCGGCATGTATGCCGCGCAAGCTACGCTCGCCGCCTACGTGCATCGGCTGCGCACCGGGCAAGGCCAGCACGTGCAGGTGCCGATGTTCGAGTGCTTTACCCAATTCCTCTATGAGGAGCATTTGTTCGGCGCCACGTTCGATCCGCCGACCGGGCCGGTGGGATATGCGCGGCAGGTCGATCCGAACCGGCAGCCTTATCCTACCGCCGACGGCCACATCAGCATCGTGCCCTATGCGGATGCGAGCTGGACCACGACCTTTGCCGTGCTGGGCGATCCCGGCTTTCTTCATCAACCGCAATTTGACGGACCGCTCTTGCGCGCGATGAATGCCACTCAGCTTTATGCGGCAATTGCGCGCCTGACACCGGCGCGCCCGACCGCGGAATGGATGCGCCGGCTGACCGAAGCGCGTGTGCCGGCCATGCCCGTGCGCGCGCCCGCAGATATATTAGACGATCCACATCTACGTGCCTGCGCGTTTTTCACGCGCTATGACCATCCCAGCGAAGGTGCGGCCATTGCCATGCGGCCGCCCGTACGTTTTGGCGCGCGGCCGCACGCGCCGTTGCGGCCGGCACCTTTGCTGGGCGAGCATACCGATGCGCTGCGTCAGGAGTACACCGCATGATTACGCTGTATCATTGCCGGGGCGCACGGTCCTTTCGCGCGCTGTGGATGCTTGAGGAAATGGAGCTGCCTTATACGCTGAAGCTGCTGCCTTTTCCACCGCGCGTGCATGCACCCGAGTATCTGCAGGTCAATCCGCTGGGCACCATCCCCGCAATGATCGACGACGGGACAATAATGACAGAGTCCAGCGCCATCGCGCATTATCTGGCGACGCGATACGGCCCCACTCCGCTAGGCGTCGCGCCCGATGAGCCCGGCTATGCGGCGTATTTGAATTTCCTGTTCATGGGCGAAGCGACGCTGACATTTCCGCAAACCGTGACGCTGCGTTATGGGGCATTTGCACCGCCGGAAGGGCAGATGCCGCAGGTCGTGGCCGATTACACGCGCTGGTTTGCGGCGCGGCTCAAGGCCGCCCTGCCATGGCTGGGCGAGACTTATGCCGCGGCGGACCGCTTTACTGCGGCGGACATTTCTATGGGATATGCTATCAAGCTGGCAAACGCCATCGGGCTGGCTGACGCTGTGCCGGCGCGCGCGCAAGCCTACTGGCACACACTGGCGCAGCGGCCTGCAGTTGTGCGCGCACAGGAAGCGGAAAGCCCGCGCGCGGATTAGGCGGCATGAGGGAAGGCCAGACCCCCGTCGTTTTTAGGGATTACCCCTCGGCGTAGGTATAATTCTGCTGGCTGTCCATCATGAATAACGCCGGTTCAAACGTAAGCGGAGCGGCGGCAACATATTGCGGCGCAAGGGTTAGTGCGGCACATTTGACACTCGCTGGGCACTGTTTATCGAAGCGAGCCTAACCAAAGAACCCAATTTCGCGAGGGCTTCGACGACTGGACCGTGGTGATCGGCTCCGGTGACGACGGCGATTCGGCGCCTGGGATTTTGAAGAATGGCGGCGACAATGTTCATCGATATGTGTCGATCCCGGGCTGCATACCATTCTGACAGCCGCTGGCACGAGTTGCCGCGCGTCAGTTCGGCCGCAAGGTTGTAGTATTCTGCGGTTACGCGGTCGTAGCGCCCATCCGCCAAAGACGCGACGCTCGCCGTTTCAACGATCTCGTCTTGCCGGCGGGAAAGCTCGTCAAGTCGAGCGTTCAACTGCATCATCTTGGGGGACATGTCAGACGGCGCTGATGCGCACGCTCGTTCGAGCTGCTTGATTGGACTTTGTTTGGTCCACCAATCATCAGGGATGGCCCGACCCTCCAGATCTTCGCCTAGCCAGTCAAAGCCAAATACGCGATTTTTGTAAGCGTGAGTGAGCGCGATCATTTCCTCAGGATAGTTATGATGAAGGTAGGTGTCTGACCGTCCGAGATCCATCGACCTTATTTCGACCCCAATCAGATCTGGCCTGAAGTCTGCGACTAAAGAATAAAGGTCGGCGTAATTGTAGTGACTGTTCGTGGCAAGCCGCTTGTGAGTGCTCGGGATCACCATGACACTGGTTGGCGGAATTTCGGCGGCTGGCGAGTTACTGACGAGCAAAGCGCTGGCCATTGTGGAAAGGACGCTTCGGCGGGACAGAATGCATTCAGGCTTCGTCATCAGGCTTTCGGTCATCAAGCAGCCAAAGTGTATTGTATCGCAGTCGCGGAAGCCATCTTCTCAGTAACGGGCTGCCAACTCCAAGGCAGCAGCGTGTGCAATTCATGAGACTTGGCACGCCCCGACACAACTCTCTCCAGCACGTCGGTCAGCCACGCCATGGGCTCCACGCCGTTCAGCTTCGCCGTTTGGATCAAGGTCATCGCAATCGCCCAATGGCGCGCGCCGCCGTCCGAACCGGCGAACAGCGCATTCTTGCGGGCAAGAGTGATGGGGCGAATTGCGCGCTCGACCACGTTCGTGTCCATCTCAATGCGGCCGTCCTCGAGGAACGCGATCAGGCCGGGCCAATGCCGAAGCGCGTAGCGTATGGCTTTCGCCAGGTCCGAGGCGCCGGAGATGCGCGGCAACTGCTCGCCCAGCCAGCCATGCAGCCCTTTCACAATCGGCCGACTGCGTTCGTCGCGCACATGCTGTCGGTGTTCTGCGGAATGACCACGTATCTCGGCCTCGATCGCATACAGAGCCGCCACCCGCGCCAGCAGCTCGGCCGCGATCGGCGATTTGGTGGAGGCTTGGAACTCGTAAAAAGCGCGCCGCATGTGCGCCCAGCAGAACGCGAGCTGCACCGATTTGTCCGCCCGCTCGCCTGCCAGGCGCTTGAACCCTGCATAGCCGTCCACCTGCAGCACGCCGTTGAACCTGGCCAGGTGCCGGGTAGGGTGGGCACCCTTGCGGTCCTCCGAGTAGACGTAGGCGGCGATCGGGTGGGATGGCCCGCACCAGGGCCGGTCATCCACGGCATAGCACCACAGCCGCCCTGTCTTGGTGCGGCCGCGGCCGGGGTCGAGCACCGGCAGCGTAGTGTCGTCGGCGAACAGCTTGCGGGCGGACAACGCCGTGCTGACTACCAGGTCGTAGAGCGGCGTCAGCCACCAGCAGGCGCGGCCCACCCAGTTGGCCAGCGTCGAGCGGTCGATGGCGATGCACTGGCGCGCCAGCATTTGCGATTGCCGATACAGCGGAAGGGAGTCGCAGAACTTGGCTATCAACACGTGCGCAATCAGCGCCTCGGTCGCCATGCCGCCATCGATCGGCCGGGCTGGCGCTTCGGCCACCACGACGGCGCCCTCGCACGTGCGGCAGGCGTAGCGCGGGCGGCGCGTCACCCGCACGCGCAGTTGGGCGGGCACGATGTCGAGCTGCTCGGTGCGGCGTTCGCCGATGCTGTGCATCGTGCCGCCGCAGCACGGGCACCCCTCGGGCGCTGCATCGATGACCACCTCGTAGCGCGGCAGGTGGGCGGGCAGCGCGCCGTGGTTGCGCGCCGGGCGGTTGGCACCGACGGGCTTGCTCGGTGCTGCGGGCCTTGCCACGTCCTGTGCCGCCTGGTTCTCGGCGGCGGTTTGTTCCAGATCCTCAAGGCCGAACTGCAGCTGATCGGGGGTCAGCTGTTCGGAGCGGCGGCCAAATTGCTGGCGCGTCAGGCGCTGGATCAGCAGCCGCATCTTGTCGTTCTCGACGTGGAGCTCGCCCTGCTGGTGCAGCAGCACGCGCAGCATCTGCTGCAGCGTAGCGGGGTCTTCCGGCAGGATGTCGGGATTGATCTGCACCTGGCCACGATGGACGATGCCGCCGCGCCGGGGCCAGGACTTGTTTGTCCTCTGCAGTGTTTATCCAGCCAGTTCCGGCCTGCGGCGGAGCACGGGCGCCCGCCACTCGCACCCGTCGAGCAGGGCCGCCAGTTGCGGCGAGGACAGGGTGACCCTTCCCGTCGTGGTGGCGGACGGCCCCCTCCAGGCGCTTGGTCAGCATGCAGAGGCCGATGCCGTCATGCCAGATCAGCTTGATCAACCCGGCGCGGCGCCCGCGAAAGGCGAACACGGCCCCGCCAAACGGGTCCTCGTCCAGCGTCTGCTGCACCAGCATCGCCAAGCCGGGCATGCCTTTGCGCATGTCGGTCACGCCGCACGCCAGATAGACGCGCAGGCCAGAGGCAAGCGCGATCACCGCCCACCCAGCGCGTCCAGAACCCGGCGCAGGGCGGACGTATCGACCAGCGCATCCACGCGCACCACCAGGCCGCCGGGCAGCACCACCTCGATCAGCCCGGCGGAGCGCGTGGGCACCGATGGCAGTGACGCTGTGCCGCTCAGTGCGGGAGTGTTGCCGGCCGACTGTGCTGCAGGAGCAATCATCTCCACCTCGGCAAATCTCTGCGCGGATCGGGTGATCATGGCTGTCTGCATTGCCAGCAGTTCGCGCCGCCAGGTGTAGAGCTGTCGGGAACTGATCTCGTGTCGGCGGGCAACCTCTGTCGGCGTCAGTTCCTGACCCAGACTCTCGGCGACAATCTCGCGCTTCTGTTCCAGGCTCCATCGGCGCCGGGCGTTGCGGGTGATGATCTCGATCGGTCCGCTGCGACCGCTCCTACGACCACTCGTAGAAGCGGTCTTACCGGGTGAACCAGGCGTGAGGATGTCGTCCATGGCAGACTTGCATCATATTGCGGCCACGCGCCGCCATGTGTCGCCGCCGCTTCGCTTACGTTCAAACGCAACCGCTTCATCATTCGGGTATAAGCGGATCCACCGGCAGCGCGCCCGGCCTTTTTCTCACCGCCCGACGCCAGGCGCGGTGCACAAGCCTGCGCGCATCGAAAACCCTCATCACCTGCGCCAGCGCGCCGTAAGCCAGAAGCCCCACGCCGATGAGCACAACGAGCGAAACGACCGCGACATGGTGCCCACCCACCGGTACGAGCATCCGCCGCACGACCAGCAACGCCGCCGACATCAACGCCGTCGCCACCACCATCCGCCCCACGCGGGATACCAGCACACGATCCGGCCGCATGTAATCACGCCGAAGCAGCATCACGCTCAGCAGTCCCACGTTCAGCCACGCGGCCACGCTCGTCGCCACCGGCGGTCCGACATGGCGCAGCGGATGCATCAGCGCGAGGTTGAGGCAGAAATTGACCGCGAGCACGAACACCCCCACGCGCACCGGCGTGGACGTATCCCCGCGCGCGAAAAACCCGGGCGAGAGTACCTTCACCAGCACGAATGCCGGCAGTCCGGACGCATACGCCGCCAGGCTTTGCGCGCTCAATGCCGCATCATGGTGGCTGAACGCACCGCGCGCGAAAAGCACCTGCAGAATGGGATCGGCCAGAATCGCCAGCGCAAAGGCGGCCGGCAACGTGAGCACCAGCGCGTATTCGATGGCGCGATTTTGCGTGTCATACGCCTCGCCGCGCTGATCGGCCGCCACCTGGCGCGACAGCAGCGGCAACAACGCCGTACCCACGGCGGTCCCAAGCACACCCAGCGGCAATTGATTGATGCGATCAGCATAATAGAGCAGCGAGACCGATCCGGCCGGCAGCAGGCTGCCGATAAACACATCCATCGTCAGGTTGAGCTGTGTAATGCCCGCGCCGACCAGGCCAGGTGCCATGCGGCGCAGCAGCAGGCGCATGCGCGGCGTCATGCGCGGGCGCGGCAGATGCAGCCGCAAACCCGCGCGCCAGACCGCCCAATACAGCAGCAGCAATTGCGCCACGCCCGACAACGAAACGCCCCAGGCCAGCGCATGGCCAATCGTCGGCACGAAGGGTGCCAGCGCGAACATCGCGGCAATGGCGAAGGCGTTGTACAGCAGCGGCGCGGCCGCGGCGGCGATAAAGCGGTCCATCGCATTCAGCACACCCGACAACAAGGCCGCCAGGCAGATCAGCACGAGGTAGGGAAAAGCGATGCGCGAGAGCGTTACCGTCAGCGCAAATTTCGCGGGATCACGCGCAAAACCTGCGGCGATGACGTGCAGGATTTGCGGCATGAATACTTCGCCCACCACTGTCAGCGCGGTCAGCCAGAAAGCGAGTGCTGCGGCCGCTTCCTCGGCAAAGCCGCGCGCAACGTCCTCGCCCTCGGTAGTCAGCAGGCCGGAGAAGACGGGGACGAAGGCGGAATTGAAGGCGCCCTCGCCGAACAGGCGGCGGAAGAGGTTGGGCAGCCGGTTGGCGATGAAGAATGCGTCGGCTACAGGGCCGGCGCCGAGGAAGGCGGCGATGAGGATGTCGCGGATGAAGCCCGCAACGCGGCTGGCGGCGGTCCATGCGCCTACGGTCACGGCTCCGCGAAGCAAAAACACCTCCAAGAAAGGCCAGGGCTCTGCCCTGGACCCACTGGGGACAAGTCCCCAGACCCCATTACATTGTACCCGCCACAAAAATTGGGGGTCTGGGGCCTCAAGCCCCAGCGGGGTCCAGGGGCAGAGCCCCTGGCCTAACCCCGAGAATATGCGCAATCGCAAACGTCAAATCCGCCCGATTCAACGTATAGAAGTGAAACTCGTCCACCCCGTTGGCCTGCAGCAACCGCACCTGCTCGGCCGCCACGATCGCCGCCACCATGCGCCTTATCTCGGCGTCATCATCCGTGCCCTCGAACAGCCGCCCGAGCCAGCCGGGCACGCTCGCCCCGCACTGCTCCGAAATCCGCCGCGCCGCCGCGAAATTCGACACGGGCATGATCCCCGGCACAATCGGCGCCGTAATGCCTGCCGCCAGCGCGCGATCGAGGAAACGCAAATACACGTCCGTATCGAAAAAGAACTGGGTAATGGCGCGCGTCGCTCCCGCATCGAGTTTGCGCTTGAGATTGTCCAGATCGTGCCCGGCACTCTGTGCGCCGGGGTGCATTTCCGGATATGCCGCGACCGAGACTTCGAAATCGCCCACCCTGCGCAATCCCCCAACTAGGTCGGACGCGTACGCGTAGCCTTTCGGATGGGCCTCATAGGCGCCACCACCCGGCACATCGCCTCGCAGCGCCACGATGTGGCGCACGCCGGTGTCCCAATAATTGCGCGCCACATCATCGACGGCACCGCGCGAGGCGCCCACGCAAGTCAGGTGCGCGGCGGGCGTCAGATCCGTCTCGGCGACGATGCGGGCGAGCGTCGCATGCGTGCGCGCCTGCGTGCTGCCGCCCGCGCCGTAGGTGACGGAGACAAAGCGAGGGGCAAGCGGCGCCAGACGCCGGATGCAGGTCCAGAGTTGCGCCTCCAACGCCTCAGTCTTGGGCGGAAAGAACTCGAAGCTGAGCGCCGGCGGAGGCATGGCCGCTGCGGGCGCCGGCAGGCGCGTGAAGCGGGGGCCGGTCAGCCATCGTTCCAGGGTCGCCTGGTGTTCGGTCAAGCCGCGCGCAGGGGGCACCATGTTCATGTCCGCCACATGCGACGCAAACCCGCTTCGCGCAAGCTGGCGCAGTTGAGAGGAAGGCCAGGGCTCTGCCCTGGACCCGCTAAGGACAAGTCCTTAGAACCTATCAGTTAGGTTCAGGAGGGGGGCCAACTCATGCGTTGTGACACAGCGTGTGGCCCCCCTCCTGAACCTAACTAATGGGGGTCTGAGGCCTCAGGCCCCGTCACGAGAGAGCGTGCTACGCACGACGGGTCCGGGGCAGAGCCCTGGCCTTTCTCTCACACGCAACCGCGAGACTTCGCTTGCATTGAAGCTGCCGGCACCCATCCTATGCAGCGCCACGCGCGCAAGCGAGTGTGAGCCGACTGGTCCGCGACGCTAACGATAAGAGTTCCCCCCGCGCCATGCCCTGCCCCCGCTCGATGTTTCGCCCGCCCGCCGCACTTGCTGCTGCGGCCGTCTTCCTCCTGCTCGGCGCCTGCGCTACCAAGCCGCCTGCCTCGGACGCGGACGCCACCGCCGAATACGAACAGACCAACGACCCGCTGGAGCCGACAAACCGGTTCTTCTACCGAGTCGATGACACGCTCGACACCTACACGCTCAAGCCCGTGGCCCAGGCCTATGTCGCCGTCGTGCCCACCCCGGTGCGCAGCGGCGTGCATAATTTCCTGGCCAACCTGACCACCCCCACGGTGCTGGTCAACGACGTGGCCGAAGCCCGGCCGCGCCGGGCGGGCACCACCTTCATGCGTTTCGTCATCAACTCGACCGCGGGCGTGCTGGGTGTCTTCGATGTGGCCAAGGGCTTGGGCTACCCAGCCCACGATTCAGGCTTTAACCAGACTTTGGGCGTATGGGGCGTAGGGCCCGGTCCTTTCCTCTATCTTCCGGTCATTGGGCCCAGCAGCCCGCGCGCGGTTACCGGCTTTGCCGTGGACCAGGCGACCGATCCGTTCACTTACGTTCCGCACGGCATCTACCTGCGCACCTTCAACTGGGCGCGTTATGGCCTGACGACGGTGGATACGCGCGCCAACCTGCTGACCGATCTGGACCACGTCAAGGCCGGCGCACTCGATCCGTATGCCACGATCCGCAGCCTCTACCGCCAGAATACGCAAAGCCGGATCGATGCCGCGCGTGCTGACGACGCGGCAACTCCCCCCGTTTGGTATGCACGATGATGACGAAAGTGACCACTATGTCCGGCTCGACCCGCCACATCTTCGCGCGCCACATCTTCGCGCGCCGCATCTTCGTGGCCGCCGTGCTGTTGCTCGGGCTTGCGGCCGGCCGGCCGGCCTCGGCCCAGCAGGCGATGGCGGACAGCTTCGTCAAAGGCTTCGCTGATCGGCTGATCGGGGTCGTCAACGCGCCGGGCAGCCAGGCGGCTAAGCAGCAGGCACTGGCACCCCTGATCGATGACTCCGTGGACGTGCCCACGGTAGCCAGGTTCTGCCTCGGGCGCTTCTGGAACACGGCGACACCCGCGCAGCAGCAGGCCTACACCCGGCTTTTCCATCAGGTGCTGCTGAACGACATCAGCGGCCATCTCGGCGAGTATCAAGGCGTCAGCTACAGCATGACCGGCAGCCACATCCAGGGCGAGGATACTTTGGTCGGCACGCTGATCAACCGCCCCAATGCGCCTGCCGCCAACGTGCAGTGGGTCGTGCGCACCAGCGCCGGCGTGCCCAAGGTGCTCGATGTGGTTGCCGAGGGGACCAGCATGCGCCTGACGCAGCGCCAGGACTATGCCAGCTATCTATCACACCACGGCGGCGATCTGGATGCCTTGATTGCGGCCTTGAAGCGCCAACTCGGTCAGTAGCCCACTTTTTCAGACAGCACTGGCTTTCCTGCAATCTGTGATTGCAGATCGACGCCGCAACTGCTACTGCAGCGGTGTACGTCGAAGGTGATTACATGCGTCTTTTCAAGCTGTTAATTCATGCAGCCCTTCCGCTTGCCGCGTCTCTTTTTCTTGCCGGTGCGGCACATGCCGGTCCGCTAAACCTTGTTCAAAACGGCGATTTCGAGGCCACGACGATGGCCTCGCCGACCCAGATGAACCAGAGCAATGTCAGCGACTGGTCCACGTCCGGTTACAATTTCATCTATTTCGCGGGCACAGGGCAGACAGGCTCCTACACGCCTGAATATAACGGGCTGGTCCAGCTATGGGGCCCAACCCTGGGCGCGAATAACGGCTTCACGCCCGCGAGCCCCACCGGAGGCAATTTCGTCGGCGCGGACGGTGCCTTCCAGGTCGGCGCCATCACGCAAACGCTGAATGGTCTGTCGGTCGGCGCCGATTACGCTGTGTCCTTCTATTACGCCGGCGCACAGCAATATGGCTTCACCGGGCCGACAACCGAGGCATGGGCCGTAAGCCTGGGCGACCAGACCTTCGAAACGCCGGTGCTGCAGAATGTCAGCCACGGGTTCACAGGCTGGATGGCCGAGACCTTCGTCTTCAATGCGACCAGCACCAGCGAAGTGCTGTCCTTTCTGGCGATCGGCACACCGGCCGGCGAGCCCCCGTTCTCGTTGCTGGACGGCGTCAGCGCCTTTCAGGTTCCCGAGCCCGGGACCTTGGGGATGTTCGGCGCCTGCGCGGCCGGGTTGTGTCTGATGGGATGGACGCGCAGGCGGCGCGGCGCAATGACCGGCTGAGGAATTCGACCGCAAGCGACGGGACGCGCACGCGCAATCGTTCTCCTATGGTGCTCTCCGACACCGGCCAGCTTGGCCGCGACGGAGAGCACTGTGGCTTCCCACCCTCAGACACGCACGTGCACTGCCGGCGAAATCGATGATGCCCGCTTCGTAGCAATCAGCCTTCGCGATGCGACGCAGGACGGTGCCTTTGTCTATGGCGTCCGGACAACTGGCATCTATTGCCGGCCAAGCTGCGCAGCGCGGCGTGCCTTGCGCCAGAATGTCTCCTTTCATCTTACCTGCGAGGCGGCGGAGCGCGCGGGGTTTCGCGCCTGCAAGCGTTGCCAGCCCAACGCCGAGGGCCTGCGCGCACGTCAGGCGGCGCTGATCGGCCGCGCATGCCGCACAATCGATGAAGCGGAGGAGATGCCTTCACTGGCCGCACTCGCGCACGAAGCCGGGCTCAGCGCGTACTACTTCCACCGGCTGTTCAAGCAGGTCACGGGCGTGACGCCGAAGGCCTATGCCGATGCACGCCGGGCCGCGCGCGTGCGGGACGGGCTCGCCTCGGCACCATCGGTCACGCACGCCATCTACGAGGAGGGCTTCAACGCCGCCAGCCGCTTCTACGAAGGTGCCGCCGCGCGGCTTGGAATGACGCCGCGTGCCTATCGCAATGGCGGCGCCACTATCGCGATCCGTTTTGCTGTCGGCCAGTGCTCCCTCGGCGCGATCCTGGTCGCGGCTTCGGACAAAGGCATTTGCGCAATTACCCTTGGCGAGGATGCCGATGCGCTCGTGCACGCATTGCAAGATCGGTTCCCCAAGGCCGAGTTGCTGGGTTGCGAGCCTGGCTTCGAGACGCTGGTGGCGCAGGTCGTGGGCCTGGTGGAAGCGCCGGCGCTTGGCCACGATCTGCCGCTCGATGTGCGCGGGACGGCATTTCAGCAGCGCGTCTGGCAGGCACTGCGCGCCATCCCGCCTGGCAGCACGGCCAGCTACGCCGACATTGCGCGCGCCATCGGTGCACCCGGCGCCTCGCGCGCGGTGGCGGGGGCGTGCGCGGCCAACGCTCTGGCCGTGGCCATTCCTTGCCACCGCGTCGTGCGCGCTGATGGGGCAGTGTCGGGGTATCGCTGGGGGGTGGTGCGCAGGGCCGCCTTGCTGGAGCGGGAGGAAAAAGGAAGGAAGAGTCTCCTTCTTTGAAAAGAAGAAGCAAGAAACTTTTGTCAGTCGTATAAGATTGGGGGAATGCTATGTCTTTTCGGATCGCTGGGTTGGACCCTGCACCGTTTCGCAGGTTTTATGGCTTGCCGGGGGAAGCGCTCGCAGCGCTTGGGATTAAACGCATGATTGCTGATGCCACGCCGGGTTTTCCTGATCGGGTGGAGCTGCGAGACGCAGCACCAGGCGAAAGCCTGCTTCTGCTCAATTACATGCACCAGCCCGCCGATACGCCCTATCGCGCAAGCCACGCCATCTTCGTGCGCGAGGGCGCCGAACACGCCTATGATCGCATAGACGACATTCCGGAGCCTCTGCGTATTCGCCCCATTTCGCTGCGCGCATTCGATGATGGGCACGAGATGGTGGATGCCGATCTTGTGGATGGGAACGCGCTTCGGCCACTGATTGCACGTCTGTTTGCCAATCCGTGCGTGCGTTATCTGCAGGCGCATTATGCAAAGCGCGGATGCTACGCCGCACGCATAGAGCGCGCTGAACTTACCTAAATAAAGACGGCGGTCTTGGGGGGCTACCGGATTCACACATCTCAAAAACGTCTTAGTCATCAATGACTTGTAGCAGAAAGCAAGGCCAGGGGCTCGGCCCCTGGACCCCGCTGGAGGCAGGGCCTCCAGACCTCCATCTTCTTGAAAATAAAGAAAAGGTTCTAAGGACTTGTCCTTAGCGGGGTCCAGGGGCAGAGCCCCTGGCCTTGGCTTGTGTCTTTTCAAAGCAAGATGTGTGAATGCGGTAGGGTCTTGGGGGGGCTGACGTATACGTCAGCCACATCTCCCCCAGTCTTCCTCATCGCCTGCTTTCATAAACAAGCATAACGTGGCCATCACGCAGAAAGGCGTCGCACTCGGTCATGCCGATCGAGCCCAGCACCATGCGCGAGCCAAAGTTTTCCGCGCGCGCGACGGCGATGAGGCGAGCGATTCCGGCGCGATCGTGGGCGTGGCGCAGAGCGGCGGAGGCGGCCTCTCGCGCCAGTCCGCGTCCGCGGGCTTGCGGCCAAACGGCGAAACGCAGAGCGAGGCCTCGGCCGTCGGGCCGGTCCTGTATGCCGGTCATGCCTTGGAAGCGCGGGCCTTCGTAGATGGCGAACATGCCGGTATTGCGCTGCGCCCACATGGTTATGTCGACTGCGAGTTCGGCCACGGCCTTCCATGGGGAGCGCACGCCGCCGAGCATTTGCGCGAAGACGAGCGGATCGGCCTTGAGCGCAATTAGCGACGGCAGGTCTGCCGCGCTGACCGGGCGCAACTGAAGCCGAGCTGTCGTTATCATTGCACCCTCGCCTAACTGATGACGGGGGGTCTGGGGGGAATGGCACATTCCCCCCAGCTTTTATCTTGCCAACGGCCTATACTTAATCCGGTGCGGCTCCACGGCATCATTGCCAAGTCGACGTCGCTTGTCCTCTTCATAGGCCTGGAAATTGCCTTCGAACCACTCGACGTGGCTGTCGCCCTCGAACGCCAGAATATGGGTCGCCAGCCTGTCAAGAAACCAGCGATCGTGGCTGATGATGACCGCGCAGCCGGCGAATTCTGCGAGCGCTTCTTCGAGTGCGCGCAGCGTGTCCACGTCGAGATCGTTGGTGGGCTCGTCGAGCAGAATGACGTTGCTCTCGCTCTTGAGCATTTTCGCCAGGTGCACGCGGTTGCGCTCGCCGCCGGAAAGGATGCCGACGCGTTTCTGTTGGTCGGAGCCCTTGAAGTTAAAGGCGCCGACATAGGCGCGGGAGGGCACGGCGCGTTTGCCGATATAGAGCACGTCCGTGCCGCCGGAGATTTCTTCCCACACGGTTTTCGACCCGTCGAGGCTGTCGCGCGATTGATCGACGTAGCCGAGCTTGACCGTGTCCCCCACACGCAGCGAGCCTGAATCGGGCTCCTCGCCGCCGGTGATCATGCGAAACAGCGTGGTCTTGCCCGCGCCGTTGGGGCCGATGACGCCGACGATGCCGCCCGGCGGCAGCTTGAAATCCAGATCATCGATCAGCAGGCGGTTGCCGTAGGCTTTGCGCAGATCCTCGGCCTCGATCACCAGGCCGCCCAGGCGCGGGCCGGGCGGGATGGTGATCTCGGCCACACCGGTTTGCATGTCTTGCGATTTTTGCAGCATCTCCTCGTATTTGGCTATGCGCGCCTTGGATTTGGTCTGGCGCGCGCGCGCGCTTTGCGAAATCCAGTCGGATTCGGCGGCGAGCGAACGCTGGCGTGCGCTTTCCTCCTTTTCCTCCTGCTGCAGGCGCTTGCGCTTCTGCACGAGCCAGGACGAGTAATTGCCTTCGAAGGGGTAGCCGCGGCCGCGCTCGATTTCCAGGATCCAGTTCGTCACGTTGTCCAGGAAGTAGCGATCATGCGTGATGATCATGACGGTGCCGGCAAAGTCGCGCAGCGTCTTTTCCAGCCAGGCGACGCTTTCGGCGTCCAGATGGTTGGTCGGCTCATCGAGCAGCAGCAGATCGGGCTTTTCCAGAAGCAACCGGCACAGCGCCACGCGCCGCTTCTCGCCACCTGAAAGTCTGGTCACGTCAGCGTCCGGTGGCGGGCAACGCAGCGCATCGAGGGCAATTTCAATGCGGCGGTCGAGATCCCAACCATCCTCCGCGTCGATCTTTTCCTGCAATTCGGCCTGCTCGGCGAGCAGGGTGTTCATTTCGTCGTCTTCCATCGGCTCGGCAAAGCGTTCTGAGATTGCATTGAAGCGCGCGAGTGCAGCGGTCAGCGGCGCGAAGGCTTCCGACACGTTTTCGGCGACGGTCTTGGTGGAATCGAGCTGGGGTTCCTGTTCGAGGTAGCCGATGCGCACGCCGTCCGCCGCCCATGCCTCGCCGCCGTATTCGCGCTCGATGCCGGCCATGATCTTGAGCAGCGTGGATTTGCCGGCGCCGTTCACGCCCAGAATGCCGATCTTCACGCCTGGGAGGAAGCTCAAGGTGATGCCCTTGAAGACCTCTCGCCCGCCCGGATAGGCCTTGGTGAGGTCTTTCATGACATAGACGTACTGGTAACTGGCCATGGCTGGCTCCGGCTTCGATGAGGGCTGGGGGTGGGTGGGGCGCCCTATCTAGTGCGCCGGTCACCGCCGTGGAAGGGCGGCCCAGGCGCGGGAGGCAGGTGAGGAAGGTCCAATCACCAGCAAGCCGCTCAAAAATCGACTGGGGAGGCTGACCTATACGTCTGCCACAACTCCCCCAGCTTTTTCTGGCTTTCCTACGCCGCGCTCCGCAAAACGGAGGCGCATGCATTTCAGCTTGGGCATCGATGGCACGTGGCGCCCTGCCTGGCACCTGAGGCGGGTTTCACCTGGACCGGGCGCAGGCAGAGCCGGTTGCGCCTGCCCCGTGCTCAACGGGCGCGGCGAGCCCGCGTGATCGAGGTCACCGCGCATTACAGCTTCGGCGTGGCAGGCAGCGCAGGGCCGTTCATGCGGGAGGGCTGGTCGCACCCGGAGCCGGGCTTTTGCTGGACGCAAGGCACACGCAGCCGCCTTTCGTTGCCACGTCCCCAGGCCGAGGGACAAGTGGTCATAGAAATCCACCTCCATCCACTGATCTGCGCGCCCGGCCTGCGCAGCCAGCGCCTGATCATTTCGGTCAACGACCATAAGATCGGCGATGAAATCCTGACCGATGATTGCACGATGGCACTGGAGGTGCCCGCGCAGGCCATGCTGGGCGCCCAGCTTCTGGAAGTGCAACTGAATTGCCCAACGGCCACAATACCGGCAGCCATCGGCGCATCCGAAGAAGGGCGGCAATTGGGCGTGATGGTGCGCGAGCTGGTTGTGTTCCGCGTGCCCTTCAGTGCGCCCCCCACGCCGCGCTTTCGCCCGCCTTTGCGGCTGGCCGACTTGGACACCCAGGCAGCCGTGCGTGGCCTGACGGGGCTGGAGATCGCCGATCTGGCCACACGCTTTCAAAGCCTCGGCCATAATTGCGAATTTGGCCTGGCACAACGCGGCATGGGAGCGGAGGCGCTTGGCTTGCTCCGCTTTGCCGGCATTCCGGTGCGCCGCTTGCTGGAGGGGATCGATCTTGACTTCGAGGGTATAGACGCGCCAGGCAATCTGGCGATCAGCGTGGCCGATGCCCCGATAGGCGCCGACACGATGAAGCGGGAATACATCGTTCGCGATCGGCGTTACGAGACGTATTTCCACACCGGCATGTACCTCGACGGCATCGACCAGGACAGCATACTGCGCAAATTTACTCGTCACCTGACCTTCCTGCGAGCCCGTTTCCTGGAGAACCTGGCCAAGGGCAACAGGATTTTCGTCTTCCACCATCCGGCCGCGCAATCGGCGGCCAAGGCGCGGCCAATCCTCAACCTGCTGCGCAGCCATGGACCGAATGTGTTGCTCTACGTCACCGATGACGGGGAAGATGCACCAGGCGCCGTGCACCAATTGGAGGACGATTTGTTCCAGGGTCGGGTGGGACGGTTTGCGCCGGTACAGAACGCGGTGCGTTTTGATTTGCCACCATGGATCAGCGTGTGCGCCAACGCGTATCGGCTGTGGCGGGAGTCCGGGCGAGGCGGATGATGTAAAAGATTGGGGGAGATGTGCCATCCCCCCCAAACCCCCCGTCATCCATTTAGACCTCGTCCTATACAGAGACGGGGGGTCTGGGGGGGATGGCACATCTCCCCCAGCCTTTATTAAGCCAAAATCATGCGAAGTGGCTACGTGCCCGCCTCGGCAATTTGGCGAAACAACGTCGCAGGCAGCCCCCCGCCCACGACGCCGCGCATCGGCGCGCCATCGTCATTGCCCACCCACACGCCGATCACGCGGCCATCCGCCCCACCCCCCACGCTACCAATGAACCACGCATCCCGATTATCCTGCGTCGTCCCGGTCTTGCCCGCCACGACACGGTTCGGCACCGCCGCCCCCGCCCCCGTGCCACCGCGCCGCACGACAGCCGCCATCATGCGCACCATCATGGCCGCAAGATCGGGGTCGATCACCTGGCGCGGCGCCGCCCAGGCAATCGGGACGGCGCGGCCATCCGCGGTGGCCGACAGCACGGCGTGGGGCGTAACCGCGCGGCCGCCATTGAAAAAGGCGGCATAGGCGGTGGTCATCTCCAGCAGCCCGACCTCGCCCGTACCCAGCGCCAGAGACGGCAGATCGGGCAGTTTCGAGCCAATGCCCAGACGGTGCGCCACGTCAGCCACAGCGCCCGGTCCGCCGTACTGCATCTCGAGCCGCGCAGCCGCCGTGTTCAAACTAAGGGCGAGCGCCTGCTCCAGGCTGACTTGCCCGCGCCAGCCCGGCTCGAAATCGGCGGGCGACCAGGCGCCGATGCGCAACGGGCCGTCCAGCACCAGATCGTCCGGGCGGGCGCCGTGCTCCAGCGCATTGAGCCAGACGAAAGGCTTGAACGCCGAGCCGGGCTGGCGGCGCGCGAGTGTGGCGCGGTTATAGGCGCCCTGCGCGTAATCGCGGCCGCCAGCCATGGCGCGCACAGCGCCGGTTGCCGCATCCATTACCACGACCGCACCCTGGTGCGCGTTCGCCCGTTGACCGGCGCCATCCAGCAAGGTGCGCAGGCGCGCTTCGACAGTGCTTTGCAAGCGGCCGTTCAACGTGGAGCGCAGCACCGCGTCCGTGCCGGAAGGGACCGAGGCTTCGGCCTGGGTTGCGGCCCAATCGGCAAACCAGCCACCGCCGGTGCCGTGCGGAGCGAAGGCCATGCGCCTGGCGGCCTGCATCGCCTGGTCCTGTGTGATGGCGCCGGCCGCCACCATGGCGGTCAGCACTTCTCGGCCACGCGCGGCGGCTGCTTCGGGGTCGGTGCGCGGGTTGAAGCGGCTAGGCGCGCGCGGCAGGCCGGCCAGCACGGCTGCTTGCCACAGCGAAACGTGGCGTGCGCTGACGCCGAAATAGAGCCGCGCGCCAGCGTCCATGCCCCAAGCGCCCGAGCCGAGATAGACGCGGTTGAGCCAGATTTCGAGGATCTCGGCCTTGGTGAAATGGCGCTCCAGCCAGAGCGTCAGCATCAACTCCTGCACCTTGCGGCCCAGCGTGCGAGCGTTGGTCAGGAACAGGTTCTTGGCGACCTGCTGGGTGATGGTCGATCCGCCCTGGCGCAGATGGCCGGCGATGAGGTCAACGGTGACGGCGCGGGCCATTCCCCAGGGGTCGATGCCCCAATGGGTCCAGAAGCGCCTGTCCTCGACGGAAACGGCGGCTTCGGGCAGCCAGGCGGGCATGTCAGTCAGGCGCAAAGGGTCGCCGACGATATCGCCGTAGGTGGCGACGATGGCGCCCGATTGGTCGCGCAGGGTCAGGCTTGGGCGGCGGACGGCGTCCAGCGCGTCTTCGGGGCGGGGCAGGTCTCGGGCGAACCAGAGCAGGGCGGCGGTGACCGCAAGCGCACTCCATACGGTCAGGATGAGGGTCCAGCGCAGCAGGCGGCCCAGCCGCCGGGCGCGGCGCGGCCTGGATGGCGCGACCCACGGCGTTGCCGGCGCGGGCAGGCGCTGCGGCTCGGCAATGGTGGCGGGCGCGCGGAACATGATCCGTGCTAGCCTGCCGGCACGTGGCCAGGGAAGCGGGCCGACGGGTGGGCCTCAGGGCGATCGAGTGAAGGGCTGAAGACCTGGGGGAGATGTGCCATCCCCCCCAGACCCCCCGTCATTATTTAAGACAAAGCCTGAAAATCGACGGGGGGTCTGGGGGGGATGGCACATCTCCCCCAGCTTTTTCTTCACTTTAATTCGGCTCTTTCACTTCACGCGATTGCCCTGGGGCGGGCCTTGGCGCCGCGCTCTGGTGCCATTGCTTAAGTTGGACTACATGCCCCTCGGCCCGGGGCGTAGCTCAGCCTGGTAGAGCACCTGCTTTGGGAGCAGGGGGCCGGAGGTTCGAATCCTCTCGCCCCGACCAATAATGCGAGGAGACACATGCGCGCACGCATCTTCCAGCAGCCCAAGACGGCAATGCAATCGGGCGTGGCCGGCACGCGCGAATGGGTGCTGGACTGGGAGCCGGGCGTGGCGCAGCTTCTGGACCCGCTGATGGGTTGGCCGGGCAGTGGCTCGACCCAGGCGCAGGTCAGCCTGCGCTTTGCGACGCGGGAGGAGGCCGTGGCTTATGCCGAGCGGCAAGGTTTGGCCTACGATCTTGAGCTTTCGCCTGTGCGCGTGCACAAGCCGAAGGCGTATGCGGATAATTTCAAGTTTGGCCGGTCGGAGAACTGGACGCATTGAGGCGGCCGGACGTGTTTGCGCGCCCTTAGCTCAGTTGGATAGAGCAATAGCCTTCTAAGCTATGGGTCGGTGGTTCGAATCCACCAGGGCGCGCCAAGGAAAGCTGGGGGAGATGTGCCATCCCCCCCCAGACCCTCCGTCATCATTTAAGCCAAGCGCGACATCGGCAGCTCCGCTTCGCTGCCAGGCAGAGGCGCTGCGTGCGACGCGACATCAGCAAGCTGGGCCAGGCGCTGTTCGTGCTCCTGCTTGCCGCCGAGCGGAAAGCGATACACGAAATACGCCGCAATCAACGTGCAACCGATAAGCGCGCAGGCGTAAGTGAGCACCAGATGATTGAGCACGCCGGCACCGATATTACCCGGTGTTGCGCCCGTGGGAAAACCGACGAGCGTCAAGATCGTGCCTGACAGATACAGCCCCAATCCTGATACGCATTTCTGCATGAAAAACGAACCCGCAAAGAATAATCCCTCCGTGCGCTGCCCGGTGCGCGTCTGCGCATCCTCCACCACGTCCGACATCATGGACGCGCCGAGGATGTTCGAACCTACGCCGAGTGCGGTTGCGATCGCCGTAAAGACCATCAGGATCGGCAGCAATGCCGCATTGCCGTTTGCCGGCATCAGGCCCACATATCTCAGGCCGAAAGGCATGATGGCAACGAAGGGGTAGAGCACGGAGACCAGCACGGTTGAGCGGCGTTTGCCAAAGCGTTTCGACAAGGCGGAGGCGATCATGAAAGCCATGGCCACGCCGGCCAGCAAAGTCAATGCAAAGAGCGCGATGATGGAGGCCGGGAACGCCCAATAATAGGTATTGATGTAGGTGCTTAGCGCGAAGGTCAGCCCTTGCGCCGTGTAGCCGAATATGCCCGATATCAGCAGCATCCGGAAAGCGGGGTTGCGCAGCGCGCCGGCCACGCCCGCGAACGTATCGCGCAAGCGGGTGCGCGTCGGCGACACCTTTGGCAGAAATTTGATTTCACGGTGTGTGCAAAGTGCGGAAACCAGAATCGCGCTCGTCATGATGATCGAGGCGATGATGGCGTAGGAACCATAACCCGCGGGGTTGAGCTGTCCGATGGGATACTTCGCCGTGGGCCTCAGCAGGACCCCGAACGTGATCACGAGCATGACCATGCTGCCGGTCCAGCCGAAGAGATATCGGAAGCCGAGAACGGAGGTGCGTTCGTGATAATCGGCAGTCAATTCGGGCGCCAAAGCTGCCGAGGGTACTTCGTAACAGGAAATTGCCGTTCGGACCAGGATGGCGATGACGACAAGATAGCCCAGAGTAACGGTGGGCGAGCCGGTGGGCGGATGCCACAGCAACAAATAGAGCACACCCACTGGCACGGCGGCGGCATACATGAACGGGTGACGGCGCCCCCATCTGGATTGCGTGTGATCGGACAGGTGACCCACGACAGGATCGATGAACGCATCGAGCACGAGGGCGACCAGAATGGCCAGGCCCACGAGATCGGCGCGCAGGCCGATGACCTGGTTGTAGAACAGCAGCAGCAGTGTCGAAAAACCGTTATCCTTGATGCCGTAAGCGACCGAGCCCAGGCCGTAAGCCAGCTTGGTGCCCAGCCCCAGCTTGCGCACGGGCGGGGCCAAGGTCGCGGACATTGCGTCCATGTTATGGGTCGCTCCCTTCAGAAATTATGCCGCATTTGGCGGCGTTCGATGTTTGCGACGCCATTGCCTTTCCATATACCAAAAAGGCGGTATGGTTCAAACGCCAGGCCAGAAGGGAACGGACACGATGGAAGAGATGGGTGATTTTCGCGGGCAGACCCGCGCCTGGCTGGCAGCTAATTGCCCGCCCGAGATGCGGCAGGCGCTCCGCTCGGAGGCCGATGTGTGTTGGGGCGGCCGGAACGCCGTCTTCTCCAGCCCTGCGCAGAAGCTTTGGCTGGAGCGCATGGGCGCAAAAGGCTGGACCGTGCCCGATTGGCCGAAAGAATATGGCGGCGGCGGCCTGAGCCCGGCGCAAACCAAGGTCCTGCGCGAGGAAATGGCCGCCCTGGCGTGCCGCAGCCCGCTCAATTCCTTCGGCATCTCCATGCTGGGGCCGGCGTTGCTGAAATACGGCACCGAGGCGCAGAAGATGGCACATCTGCCAAAGATCGCGCGCGGGGAAATCCGTTGGTGCCAGGGCTATTCCGAACCCAATGCCGGTTCTGATCTCGCCGCGCTGGCGAGCCGCGCGGAAGATCGGGGCGATCACTTCATCGTCAATGGCCAGAAAGTCTGGACGAGCTATGCCGATCGCGCCGACTGGATCTTCTGTCTCGTGCGAACGAGCACGGCGAGCAAGCAGGGCGGCATCAGCTTTGTACTGTTCGACATGCAAACGCCCGGTGTGTCGACCAAACCGATCCTGCTCATCTCCGGCTACTCACCCTTTTGCGAGACGTTTTTCGATGACGTCGTGGTGCCGAAAGCCAATCTGGTCGGCACGCTTAATCACGGCTGGGACGTGGCCAAATACCTGCTGGGCCATGAGCGCGAAATGATTTCGGGCATGGGCCTGGGCCATGGCGAGACCTCGCTGGGGCAGATCGCGCTGCGCACGGTTGGGGCCGAGGCGGATGGCCGGCTCGACGATCCGGTACTGCGTGCGCGCATCGCGCTGTTCGACGTGCGCGCGGCCGCGTTCCGCGCCATGTCTGAACGCTTCATCGACGAACTCAAGGCAGGGCGCGCGCATCCTGCCCAGCCTTCGATGATGAAATATTATGGCACAGAGCTGAACAAGCAGCGACACGAATTGCTGATGTCGGCCGGCGGATCGACTACGCTGGAATGGGAGAGCGAGCCGTCCGGCGGCGGGTCGGCAGCGCGTGCCTGGCTGCGCACGAAGGCCAATTCGATCGAGGGCGGCACGTCGGAGATCCAGCTCAACATCATTGCCAAACGTATCCTCGAGCTGCCAGGAGCGTGATTGACATGCCTTTGTTTCTCTCAGACGAGCAGAGCATGCTGGCAGATACGGTGCGGCCGTTCATGGCCAAACAGGCACCCGTCAGCCACATGCGCGCGCTGCGCGATGCGAAGGACGCATCCGGGTTTTCGCGCGATCTATGGAAGCGCTTTGCCGAGATGGGATTTTGCGGCGTGCTTGTTCCCGAGGCCGATGGTGGGCTCGGGCTGGGGCTGGTCGAAGCGGGCATCGTGCTTGAGGAAATCGGGCGCAATCTGACACAATCGCCGTTTCTGTCGACTTCGGTCGGCGCGGTTGCGGCTTTGACCGACGGCTCTTCTCAGCAACGCGCGCGTTGGCTCGGCGCAATTGCGCGCGGGGAGGCTGTGGCGTCCGTGGCTGTCGACGAGGGCGCCAAGCATCGGCCAGATCGCATTGCGCTGCGTGCCGAGCGCGCTGGTAACGGATTCAGGCTGACAGGCGAGAAGCGTTTCGTGGCGCATGGTCATATCGCCGATCTCGTGATTGTGGCCGCGCGCACATCCGGCGGCGATGGCGACGCTGACGGAATCACGCTTTTTGCCGTCGAGCGCGAGGCAGCCCGGCTTTCGGCGACACCTGAGAGACTGGCCGACAGCAGCCTGGCCGCGCGGTTGCGCTTTGATGGCGTGGTCGTGGACGCGGATGCGGTGATAGGGCAGGTCGATGGCGGCAGCACGGCATTGCGGCGAACGCTGGATGCGGTGCGGACGGGTGCGTCCTCCGAGCTGCTTGGCGTCGGGGCAGGCGCCATGCACATGACGATGGATTACCTCAAGCAGCGCAAGCAATTTGGTGTTCCGATCGGCAGCTTTCAGGCGCTGCAGCATCGCGCGGCGCATCTCTACGCGGAGATGGAGGTGGCGCGCGCAGCGGTGCTCAAGGCGCAGCAATTGCTGGATGCCGGCAGCGCGATGGGCGAGCGCGCGGTGATGGTGGCCAAGGCGATGGCCGGCGCTGCGACGCGGCTTGCCGTGCAGGAAAGCGTGCAGATG
Source organism: Acetobacteraceae bacterium (assembly GCA_965276755.1). Taxonomy (GTDB): domain Bacteria; phylum Pseudomonadota; class Alphaproteobacteria; order Acetobacterales; family Acetobacteraceae; genus CAJCIS01. Next base: position 3,509,672 of record OZ255625.1, on the reverse strand, counting down.
CATGGCGGCATTGGCATGACCGATGAATACGACGTCGGCTTCTTCATGAAACGCCAGGCGGTATTGTCGGAATTGTTCGGCGATGTCGATTATCAATCCGATCGCTTGGCCCGGGTCTTAGGCTATTGATCAACTGAAGACGAGGGGTCTGGGGGGGGATGGCACATCTCCCCAGCCTTCTTGCTCAATTGTAGTCCATCAAGATCTGGCTTGGCGCGCCACTCCTCCAGCACCCTGAAAAACGCCATGGAACCCGCGCCATAGGGCGCGTAGCTCGCCGCCAGCGGCGACGCCTGCCCTTCATTATTGTAGTAGCCTGGCGTGCATTCCTCCTGGAATTTGCGGCGATCAAGGATCAGTTCCAGGATCGTGCGGCGCCAGGCGCGCTCTGCCTCCTCCGTTGCCTCCACCATGTCGGCACCCGCGCGCCGCGCATGGGCAATGATGTGCGCGATGTGCTTGGATTGTTCATTCAGCGCATGGGGATAGTTTGCCGTGAAGCCGGCTTGCAGCGTGCTCATGATGAAGCAGTTGGGAAAGCCGTGCACGTGCATGCCGTGCAGCGAGAGCATGCCGTTCTGCCATTTTTCCATCAGTCCCAGACCGCCTCGGCCAATGATGTTGTAGCCGGCGCGTTGCGTGTAGGCGGTCGCCACTTCAAAGCCGGTGGCGAAGATCAGGCAATCCAGCTTGTATTCGCGCCCTGCGGCAATCACGCCCTCTGGCGTGATGCGCTCCACGCCGTTGCCGCCGGTATCGACCAGCGTCACGTTCGGCCGGTTGAAGGTTTGTAGATACTCGTCGTGAAAACACGGACGTTTGCAGAACTGGTTGTAATACGGCTTGAGCGCTTCGGCGGTCGTCTTGTCGGCGACAATTGCATCGACACGCGCGCGTATGGACTCCATCTTGCGATAATCGGCGAGTTGGACGAGCTCGGCAGGATTTGCAGCACCGGCGCGCATACGCGCGACGACACCCAGGGTGCGGATGATGTCCGTCCAGCCATCGGCGACCATGTCCTCCTCCTGGTGGCCGCCGGAGACGAGGATGTTGAAATTATCCATCCGCCGCTGATGCCAGCCGGGCTGCAGGCTGGCCGCCCATTGCGGGTCCGTCGGCGTGTTGGCGCGCACATCTATGGACGATGGCGTACGCTGAAAGATGTAGAGATGTTCGGCAGTTTCGCCCAGGTGCGGAACGCATTGCACGGCCGTTGCTCCCGTGCCGATGATACCGACGCGCTTGCCCGCAAGGCCCGCGAGGTGGCCGGATTGATCGCCGCCGGTATAGGCATAATCCCACCGGCTGGTGTGAAAGCTTTGGCCCGCGAAATCGGCGAGCCCTGCAATGCCAGGCAGCTTGGGCCTGTGCAGCGGGCCCGCCGCCATGACCACAAAGCGCGCGCGAATGGCATCGCCCCAGTTGGTAGAAACGATCCAGCGGCGTGCCTCATCCTCCCACCGCAGGCCGGTGACTTCGGTCTGCAGGCATGCGCCGCAATACAGGTCGAAATGGCGCGCAATCAGGCGGCTATAGTCCAGGATTTCCTGCCCTGATGCGTATTTCTGCGACGGGATGAAGCCCGTCTCTTCAAGCAGCGGCAGATAGATGTAGCTCTCGATGTCGCACGCCGCACCGGGATAGCGGTTCCAGTACCACGTGCCGCCGACATCGCCAGCCTTGTCGATGGTGCGCACATCGGCAATCCCCGCCTGGCGCAACCGTGCGCCTGCCAGCAGACCGCCGAAGCCGGCACCGATCACGACGACGTCCACGTCATCTCTCAACGCGTCGCGCGTGATCGCGCCACCCGCATAAGGGTCATCCAGGTAATGCGTGAGATGGCCCGCCACCGTGACGTATTGACCGATGCCATCCGTACGCAGCCGCTTGTCGCGCTCCTGGCGATACTTGTCACGCAAGGCCTTGGGATCAAAACCAAGCTCAGCCGCGGCGGTGCGACTTGTCGTGGCAGGCTCACTCATGCTTCATTCCCCACGCCGATTGGCATAGCATACCGGCCATCTGAAAACGGCACCTGCATTTTCGACAAGCCGCTCCGGCTTGGCAAGCCTGAAACCTGAAGGGACAAAGACATGCCACGTTTTGAGGGCAAGATCGCACTGGTCACGGGTGCTGCATCGGGTATTGGCCGGGCCACGGCCGAAGCACTCGCAGCCGAAGGCGCGCACGTCTTAGCCGCCGATATCGACATGGCCAAGCTGCGCGCGGTGGCCGATGGTTGCGGCGCCGAGCCGCTCGCACTCGATGTCACCAGCGTCGAACACTTCGACCAGGTGTTCGCGCATATTGAGGCCGCGCATGGACGCCTTGATGTGCTGATCAACAACGCAGGGGGTTCGAATGCAAACACGCGCCTGGAAGACATGGATTTCGCCGAATGGGACGCGACCATGGCGCTGCTGTTGCGCTCGGTCGCCATCGGCACGCGCAATGCAACCAGGCTGATGCGCAAGGCCGGCGGTGGCGCGATCGTCAACGTCTCCTCGGTCTCCGCCTTCGATGCAGGGCGCTCACCGCTTGGCTATGCTGTGGCAAAGGCGGGCGTGCTGCATCTGACCAAGCTTTCGGCGGCCGAAGTTTCGCGTTATGGCATACGTGTCAACGCCGTCTGCCCAGGACTTATCCTGACCGGCATCTTTTCGGCCGCCGTTGCGGCGAATGCCGACCTGCTGGCGCAACACCCCACCCTGCCGCAGGAGATCGACGATTACATGGCACGCATCGCACCCCACGCGCAGCCCATTGCCAAGGCGGGGTTGCCCGATGACGTGGCAAGGACGATCCTTTTTCTTGCAAGCCAGGACGCTGCCTTTATCACCGGCACGCATGTGCTGATCGATGGCGGCTTGCTCGTCGGTCCGCGCACGAGCTGGGATCCTGCGGCACCTCCGCCGGCCGATCACCCGCTGAACAAGCTGCGCGCCGGCACCTGAGCGATCTGATCCTCAGAAACGGTATTGCACCTCGGCGCCGAAGGTGCGCGGCTCGCTTAGCGTATAGAGCGTTTCAGTTGCGGGAAAAGCCGGGCCCTGCTCGCCTGGGCCGAATAGAGGTATTGCAGCGAGTCTGTCAGGTTGCGGATATAGGCAATCGCCCTGCGCCTTGACGGAGCGCCCGCTCGTCGGCGGAGCGGATGGCGGCGAGGCTGGTGCAGTTGGTGTTTGGCACAGCGCCTTCGCGCCAAGTGAAGCACATACGCCTACCATCAGCCACAATCTGTGACTTTCCTGCATTGCTTCCCCCATTCTTGCCCGTTGGCCGGGCTTACGTCCCGATCCTAAACTGAAAAGACCGCGTTTCTTAAAGGCACGTTAGGCGCACGTCTTCGTGAGCGTCAATGGGCGTGTAAAGGCGCTTGGTGGAAGGCACGAGCAATGCTACAGGACCGCATGCGCAACGCCGAGGCAATCGACCCTGCAGACGAAACTGGCGGCGCCAGGCCCAGCCGCTTTGACCGCCGCAAGGAGGAAATCCTCAACGCTGCCGGGGCGCTCTTTAATCGCCACGGCCTGCGCGATGCCACGCTGGCCGTGATTGCCTCGGACATCGGACTCAACCTCAAGAGCCTGCGCTACTATTTCGAACGGCGGGAAGACCTTGTTGCTGCGGCCTTCATGAGGTCAATCGAGTTGCACAGCGCGCTGGCGCAGGAAGCGCTCGGGCAACCCGGCATCGAGGCGCGGCTTCGCCACTTTGTAGGCGGCTACTTCGCCTTGCGCGCGGCCGTACAAAAGGGAGAGCGTCCCGAATTCGTCCATTTCGGCGATCTGCGGGCGCTGACGGCACCGCATTCCGAAACCGTCTGGCCCGCCTACATCCAGATGTTTCGCACCATCAGGCAACTCTTCCAATCTCCAGAAATCGATTGCGGGGGCGCCCAGATCAACGCATCGGCCCACATGCTGCTCTCCCAATTGCTGTGGTCTGTCGTCTGGGCCAGCGACTATTACCCCGAGGATGCGCCTCTGCTCGCCGAACGCGTCGGCGACATCCTGCTTGGCGGCATATCGGCCCGGCCGGCGAGCGCCTGGCAGATCATCGCTTTGCCGCTCTCTTGCGCTGATGAATCCGGCGGCCTCTCACCGCAATCCTTCCTTCGTACAGCGACCTCGCTGATCAACCAATACGGCTATCGGGGCGCCTCCGTTGAGCGCATTTCGGCAAGCCTTGGCGTAACAAAGGGCGCATTCTATCACCACAACGAAACCCGCGATGGGCTGGTGCTCGCCTGCTTTGCACAAAGCTTTGCGCTGTTGCGGGAGGCGCAGGACGCCGCACGCGCGGCAGCGGCCGACGGCCTCTCTTGCGTCGCCACAGCTTCGGTGTCTCTTGTCACCCGCCAAATGGTACAAAGCGGCGTCTTGTTGCGCACATCCGCCCTGACTGCCGTTGGGCCGGAGTTGCGCACGCGCATGGCGTGGGAGATGTCACGCCTGACCTTGCGCTTCGCCGACATGCTCAATGACGGCATGGCTGATGGCTCGGTCCGGGTTTGCAATATACGTGTTGCTGCCGAGATGATCACGGCAATGATCAATTCGGCCGAGGAGCTCAACCGCTGGGTGCGCACGGCCAACGCAGACAATGCGGTTGAGCTTTACGTGCGGCCGCTTTTCGAGGGCTTGCTGCCCCGGGCACACGGCGCATCCCTTTTTTCTCAAGCGCTGAACGAACGGCGTGGCATGCCATTGATCTGACAGGCCGCGTGGCCATCGTCACAGGTGCCGGAGGAGGCTTGGGACGAACGCACGCCCTGCTACTCGCCAGGCGCGGGGCGAAAATCTTGGTCAATGATCTAGGCGGTGGCATCGGCGTCCTCGGCCGAAGCCGTTGCCGACGAAATCATCCACGGCGGCGGGGAGGCGATTGCCAACGGCCCCCAATCCGTTGCCCCAGGCCTGCTGGCGCTGGTGGCCGAGGATGCGCCGACGCGTCATCCTGGGCGCCGGCGCCGGAAGTTTTGAACAGGCGCACGTGACCTTAACCCGCGGCGTTCATATCGGCGACAGCGATAACGCTGCCGAGCAGGTCGCCGCACGCTGGGCGGAAATCGGTGAGCGCGAGGGCTCTGTCGTGCTGGCGAGTTCGTGGGCGCAGGGACAGAGCGAACTGGAAAAGGCAGGCTAGACAAGAAAAGATTGGGGGAGCAGTGCCTGCCCCCTAAACCCCCCGTCATTTATTTAGTCATTGTCCTAACTGAAGACGGGGGGTCTTGGGGGGCAGGCACTGCTCCCCCAGCCTTACTCTACTAAATCCTGCGAACACAAACTTTGCAGTTCACGCTTAAGAATTTTGCCAATCGCACTGCGAGGCAATTCCTCCACGATCTGCACACGCGCGAGGCGCTGCATCTTGCCCAGCCGTGCATTGGCCCAATCCGTCAGCTCTTGTTCCAAGACCCCCTGCCCCGCCTTCATCGTGACAAAGCCCACCGGGGTTTCTCCCCAGCGACGAGACGGCACGCCGACGACCGCTGCCTCGAGCACCGCAGGATGGCTGCGCAACACCTCTTCCAGATCCACGGGATAGATGTTGATGCCGCCCGAAATGATCATGTCTTTCTTGCGCCCGATCAGCGTGAAGAACCCGTCCTCGTCAAAGCGCCCGATATCTCCCGTCCGAATATAGCGCTCGCCCGCGGGACTGTACCATTCCGCCTCTGCCGTGCGCTCCGGCTGGTTGTGGTAACCATTCATCATCGCGGCCGATCGGCCCACAACCTCGCCCGCCTGCCCCGGCGGCAAAACTTGGCCCGCATCATCAATGACCAGCAACTCGTGGCCCGCAATCGGCTGGCCCACTGTGTGCAATTTGTCGGGATAGAGGTGTGCTGCCAGCATGCACGAACCACCGCCCTCCGTCATGCCGAAATACTCGACCAGTCCGCCGGGCCAGCGCGCCAGCACCTCCGCCTTCAACGCCGCGCTGAAGGGTGCCGAGGTCGCGAATTTCATGCGGTAACTAGAAAGATCATAACTGTCGAACTCGGGCACATCCAGAATGCGCCGATATTGCACCGGCACCAGCATGGCTTCGCTCACCCGGTGCTTCTGGCTCAATTGCAGAAAAGCGCCCGCATCGAAGCGCGGCATCAGCACCACTGTGCCTCCACCGGCCAGCGCAGGAAGCAGACTGACCATCGTCGTATTGGAATAGAGTGGCGTGGACAGGATTGCCACCGCATCAGGCCCATAGCCGGGTGGATCGAGCAGATGAAGCTGCGGCCATCGCATGGCATGCGGCTGTACGATGCCCTTGGGCGTGCCCGTCGTGCCGGACGAATAAATAATATTAAAGGGCTGGTCTGGTGTGATGGCAATGGCGGCGGGGCGCGCCCCACATGGCGGCAGCCAGGCAGAAAAGGCCTTGCCGCCTTCGCCGTCGTCCATTGCGATACGGGGCACGTTGGCGTCAGACGAAGTGGCGCCAAATGCGGCAAGACCTGTGGCATCGACGAACAGCACGTCAGCCGCACTGTCGCGCAACATGGTCAGCAACTGTTCCGATGTCGATGAAGGCGAGAGAGGAACGAACGGAGCGCCCGTTCTCAGCACGCCGATCATCACGGCGATATAGGGGATAGACGTGCCAGCGCAGATCGCGACCGCCCTGCCGCGGCCGATACCTTCCTGCTGCAGCCTGGCTGCAATACGGTTCGACAACTCGTCAAGGTCGCGGTAGCTGAGGCTCTCCTCGCCGCAAATCAGTGCAACCTTGTCCGGAACCGCGCGCGCCTGAAGGCCGAACAGCTCGGCGAACACGCCAAATGGCCGTTGCACATAGTCGCGGATAGAACCTTGTATTCCGACCTGTTCCGGCGGCATAGATCTCTCCCGGACCTCTGCAATTCAGTATCGAGGTATGCCCGCATTTTCTTGGGCGCTTGTCTATCTCCGCCCATCGCTCTAGTCAAACGCGCACAGACGATTTAAGTCTGTCTTCGGTTGAGAACTGCGGTCGGGCAACGTGGGATGACTGGTCAGACAGCGATTGTGGCCACCGGCCTGGCTTTCGCCGAGGCGCCCCGTTGGCACGACGGCGCCTTGTGGTGGTCGGACATGCACGCGGACCAGGTGAGCCGGCTTGCCGGCGGCCGCGTCGAGCAAATCTGCCAGGTTGCAGGCAACCCATCCGGACTAGGGTGGCTACCCGACGGGCGCCTTCTGGTCGTCTCCATGCGCGACAAGCAGGTATTGCGGCAGGAGAGCGATGGTTCGCTCGTCACGCACGCCGACCTGTCGGGCCTGGTACCGCGCCGCCTCAATGACATGACAGTGGATCGCCATGGCCGTGCCTATGTCGGCAATTTCGGCTTCGAGCTCGATGGCGTGGAGCCGACCGCGCCGACCGTGCTCGTGCGCGTGGACCCCGACGGCACCGCGCGCATTGTGGCGCACAGCCTGCTTTTTCCCAACGGCACCGTGATTACAGAAGATGGCCGCACGCTGATCATTGCCGAAACCTTCGGCGGCCGGCTGAGCGCCTTTGATATCGACCAGAATGGAGATCTGTCCAATCACAGGATCTGGGCGCAGTTGCCGCAGGGCGATGCACCGGACGGAATTTGCCTGGATGCGCAGGGTGCCGTCTGGATTGCCTCTCCCACGTCCAATGCCTGCGTGCGTGTACGCCAGGGCGGCGAAGTCACGCATCGGATCGCCACAGAGCAGGGCGCGTTTGCCTGCATGCTGGGCGGCCTTGACCGGCGAATACTCTACGTGTGCACGGCGGGCTCACACGATCCGCAACGCCAACGCCAGGAACGCGACGGCCGTATCGAGGCTTTTCACGTCGATGTGCCCGGCGCCGGCTTGCCGTAGCGGCCATGAAGACATTGACCGGCAAGATCGCGGTGATCACAGGCGGCGCCAACGGCATTGGCCTGGCCTTCGCGCAGGCCCTTGGCGCCGAGGGCATGAAACTCGTGCTCGCCGACGTGCAAGCCGGCGCATTGCAACGCGCGGTGGACACGCTCACCAATCGCGGATACGCCGCGACCGGCATTGTCTGTGACGTCAGCAAATACGATCAGGTCGAAGCGCTCGCCCGCGCAGCGATCGTGCAATTCGGTAAAATCCATGTCGTCTGCAACAACGCCGGCGTTTCCATCACCGGCCCGATCTTCAAGATGAGCCTGGACGACTGGCGCTGGGTCTATGACGTCAATGTCTGGGGCGTCATTCACGGCATCAAGGCCTTCGTGCCCATCCTGATGGAACAGGGCGAGGAGGCGCACGTGATCAATACCGCATCGCTCGCATCCTTCAACGGCACGGGCGATCACGCCCCGTATTGTTCGTCCAAGGCGGCCGCGCTCTCGCTCAGCCAGGCGCTCTATAGCGAAATGCGGGCGTTCGACACGCAGATCGGCGTCAGCGTCGTCTGCCCGGGCATGGTTGATACCGCGATTAACCAATCCTGGCGCAATCGTGCCGCGGGTGATCAGCCCTGGAGCGATCGCGAGTTCGCCGATGCGGATTTCGTGCGCGGTTCCGAGCAATTCCAGGGCGCGGGTGTTGCACCGGAGGAGATCGCACGCCTGATGGTGGAGGCGCTCCAGCAGGGCAGGTTCTACGTGTTCAATGGTGAGCACTGGCGCGATTTCATCAGCAGAAGTATCGACCCTGTGCTGAAGGCAGAAAATCCTCCCGTTTTGACATGGGGCCCAGACTTGCGGCCCAAAGACTAAACAGATGACGGGGGGTTTGGGGGGGATGGCACATCTCCCCCAATCTTCTGCGTCGGGATGGCCCAACCGGCCGTGCCGACACGCAGCATTCTAACGCTGGATCACAGAGGAACACCCATGAAACTGGCCACATTCAGCATCGGCGGCGCCTCGGCGCCTGGGCTGGTCTTTGACCGCGGCATCGCCCCCCTCGCAAGCCTGCTCCCCCAGGCACCGGGCGACATGCTCGGCGTCATCGCACACTGGCACGAACTGCGCCCGCTTCTCCCGCAGACCGCGCCGCAGTCGGGCTTAATACCGCTCGCGGGCGTGGAGCTGCTCGCCCCGATCGCACGCCCTGGCACGGTCCTGGCCATCGGCATGAACTACGCCGATCACGTGCGTGAATTCGGCCGCGAATTGCCCAAGCACCAGGTCTGGTTCGCCAAGCTGCCCGGCACGATCAATGGGCCTTTCGCCGGCGTGCAAATGCCGCGTGCGGCCGAACGCGTGGATTACGAGGTCGAGCTGGTCGCGGTGATCGGCACTACCGGGCGCCACATCTCGCGCCAGGATGCACCCGCGCATGTTTTCGGCTATTGCATCGGCAATGACGTCTCCGTGCGCGATTGGCAGCGTCAGACACCGCAATGGCTGCTGGGCAAAAGCTTCGACACCCACGCGCCCATCGGGCCCTGGATCACCACGGCAGATGAGGTGGGCGACCCGCATTGCCTGGGCATTCGCTGCCTGGTTAATAACGAGCTGCGCCAGAATTCCAATACGCGCGAATTGATATTCAACGTCTGGGACCAGATCGCGCATGTGTCCAAGGCGCTGACCTTGCAGCCGGGCGATTTGATCTTCACAGGAACGCCGAACGGGGTTGGCGATGCGATGATGCCGCCGCGGTTGTTGCAATTGGGCGATCGCGTGCGTTGCGAGATCGATACGCTGGGTTCGATCGAGAACGAGATGGTAGCCGAGCCATAGACGAAAAAGAAGTCCTTTTTTGAAAAAAAGGACCAAAAAACTTTTATCTCTTAAGAAGGCTCACTTCAAAATAATTTCCACCCGCCGGTTCTGCGGCTCACGCACTCCCTTGGCCGTCGGCACCAGCGGGTTGCTCTCGCCGAATCCGTGCATCGAAATCTCCCCCGCGGCAACGCCATCACGCACCAGTTCCGCCTCCACACTGCGCGCGCGTCGCACCGACAGGCGCTGGTTATAGGCGGCCGTGCCGGAAAGATCGGTGTAGCCATTCACCTCGATGCGCGTGGTCTGCACATGCGTGCTGGCCGAGGCCGCCTCCGCCACAATCTGGCGTGCGCGCGCGCTGAGATCGGCGCGGTCCCAGTCGAAGAAGACCAGGTATGTGCGTGCCGCTTCCGGCGCGGGCGCGGCGCTGGCTACAGGCGCCGCGGCAGGGGCGGCGGCAGGCGGCGGCGGCGGAAAGAGCTCGTAGCGCAGCCCGACCAGAGCCGCATGGTTATACTGCGAACGGATATCGACATTGCCCCGCGCCAGCCCAAAACCGCGCGCGCCGTAAGGCCCCTCCGTACCAAGAGAAGTGCCGGAGAAGCCCGTGTTCTCCTCCACGCTGAAGAAGCGGTATTCCGCGGTCAGCGACAGGCCAACCACGAAGGGGATGGGCAGTGCCACGCCGAACATGGCCTGGTAGGCGAAATGGCTCTGCGTGCCACCGGCGCGGAAATCGAAATCCTCGGCCGTGCCGGTCGCCCGGATGCCGTCCCAGCGCGTCCAGTCATAGCCCGCGCCCAGCCCGAAATATGGGTAGATCCAGTTGGCGCCGACATCGAGGTCGAAGAACGCATTGGCCATGCCGCCATAATTGGTCTGGTTGCCACCGGCGCTGGTCGGAAAGCTCGTGCCAAGCAGATGCATCAGATCGTTGCGGCGATAATTGCCCTCGATCTCCACGCGAAAGCCGTTGCCGAAACCGTAGCCCACCGCGCCCACGCCGGTCTCGCCGATATCGAAGCGCAGCTTGCTGCCGGGGAAGTTCTCGTTCTGCCTGATCGTCTCGTCCTGCAGCAGATTGCCGCCGCCGCCCAGGCTGACATAGGGGCCGGTCACGGGCTGCGCGGTCGCAGCACCCGCGAGCATGATCGCCCCACCCAAAAACCCGCCCGCCGAGACTCGCCTCATGCCATCCACTCCCTCAACGCATCACATCGTTGCCACAAAAAAAGGGAGGGCACGATGCCCCCCCTCTCCTTATCTCACCTGCAGCAGCGGACCGCCTTACTTCAGGATGATTTCCACACGGCGGTTCTGCGGCTCGCGCACACCCTTGGCTGTCGGCACGAGCGGGTTGCTCTCGCCGTAACCATGAATGCTGATCTCGCTGCGGTTCACGCCGTCACGCACCAGTTCGGACTCCACGCTCTGGGCGCGGCGCACGGACAGGCGCTGGTTGTAGGCGGCGGTGCCGGAAAGATCGGTGTAGCCGTTGACCTCGATCTGCGTGGTGGCAACCTTGGTGCTGTTGGCGGCAGCCTCGGCGACGATCTGGCGCGCGCGGGCCGAGAGGTCGGCGCGATCCCAATCGAAGAACACGAGATAGGTGCGCGCTTCAGCAGCCTGCGGCGGGGGCGGGGCCATCGGCGCCGGTGGCGGCGGGGGCGGCGGCGCCGGCTGGAACAGCGCATAGCGGAACCCGACAAGGCCGGCGTGATCGTAAAGCGCATCGGTACGGAAGTTCGCGCGGGTTGCAACACCGGGCGCGAAATACTGCGCGTGGAAGTTCTGGTTCTCCGGCAGTGTCGTGAAACGATATTCCGCGGTCAGCGCCAGGCCGGGAACGGCGGCGATGTTGTAGGCCAGGCCAACGATGCCCTGCGCCGCAAAACTCCCATCCGTGCTGGTGTTACGCAGGAACACATTGCTGCCATATGGCTGCACGGTGCCGTTCTGGAACTTGTCCTGGCCGTAGCCGGCGCCTACGCCGACATAGGGCGCAAGACCCGTCAGGCCGAACGGCGTCAGGTCAAAGTCATAGAGCACGTTGACGAAACCGCCATAGACTTCCTGGAAGCCCGTGGCATGCGCGCCGCCGAAGGAGCGCTGCGCGTTGCGGAAATAGTCCCCATTCAGTTCGATGCGGATACCATTGCCCAAGCCATAGCCGATGGCGCCGCTACCGATAACGTCCGCATCCGTGCTGATGTGGCCGCCCGTATTATACGCATAGGCGCCAAGCGCCGGGATGTTGAAGTTCTTGATATTCTCGTTCTGGAAGATGTTGGCGCCGGCGCCCAGGCTGACATAGGGGCCGGTGACAGGCTGCGCGATCGCTGCCGCGGGTGCGGCCAGCACGGTCGCCGCCATAAGGGCAGTGCGAAGCTTCATGGGTAATCTCCTGTAGACGTTGGACGGTGCAAGCGGCGCGGCGCGGTGGCGGGTGGCCGTTCCCCGATAACGGTGAACTAGGCTGTTTATATGCGCCACGCGAGAGGGCTCGGGTGAGAAGACCCTCAGGCGTTGCAAAAGGACCACAACAAACCTCACGCGCCTTCAAGGCTCACGGGTCAACTCACGCCTTCTTGAACACACCCTGGCGGTCATGACAAGCCCGCAATGTGCGTGCGACGCTTCCGCCAAGCAAAGTGAGCACAATCGTATGGGACAACCTTGCCTTTTAACAACGAGACGCCTGCCGCCCCACCTGGAGACGCGGGTTATGACCGAGTACCGGCTGACGCGCTGGGATCCGCGGCAGCAATCGCTGGCCGCTTCCGCGGCAGATCAGGACGCCATCCTGTGCAACCCTGCCATCACAATAGATGCAGCCACAATCGCCGCGCTGCCAGAGCGCATCCGTGTCATCGGCACGTTCAGCGTAGGCTACGATCATATCGACGTGGCCGCGGCACATGCACGCGGCATTGCCGTCATACACACGCCCGGTGTGCTGTCGGAGGCTACAGCCGAGTTCACGATGCTTCTCATTCTGGCAGCGGCACGACGGGCGGGCGAGTCCGAACGCCTGCTGCGGGGTGGCCAATGGCTCGGGCCGTCACCGGAAGCATTCCAGGGCGTGCAGGTCACGGGCAAGGCGCTGGGTATCTTCGGCATGGGCCGCATCGGCCAGGCGCTCGCCAGGATGGCCCGCGGCTTCGACATGCAGGTGCACTATCGCAACCGGACGCGCCTGCCCCCGCCGCTGGAGCAGCGGGCGATCTATCACGACGACGATGACAGCTTCCTCTCACACAGCGCGTTCCTGGCGATTTGCGCGCCGTTAAGCCCGCAGACCCAGGGCTGGCTGAACGCGCAGCGGATCGCTGCCCTCCCGCGCGGCGCCATCGTGGTCAACACGGCGCGCGGCAGCCTGGTCGATGATGAGGCGCTGTCCGCCGCCCTCCGCCACGGGCATGTGCGCGCCGCGGGATTGGACGTCTTCGTGCGCGAACCCGCCGTGCCGGAGGCCTATCTCGGTTTGGAGAACGTTGTGCTGACGCCGCATATCGCCAGTGCAACGGATGAGGCGCGCGCGGGGATGGCGGATTCGGTTTTGGACGGGATTGCTGCTGTGTTGGCGGGCCGGCGGCCGGAGAACATGCTTTAGGGTGAAGGAAGGACTGGGGGAGATGTGCCATCCCCCCCAGACCCCCCGTCATTATTTAAGGCGAGGCTCCATAATAGACGGGGGTCTGGGGGGGATGGCACATCTCCCCCAATCTTCACTTTCGTTCACCTATGCGTAACACGCATCCACACCCACCGAAAATTCATCCGGGCGGGACAGGACCACGGCAAGGCTCTTCTCGTCCGCAGGCCGCGCAAAGAAATAGCCCTGCATTTCATCAACACCCGCGCCCACCAGGAAATCACGCTGCGCCTGCGTCTCGATCCCCTCTGCGGTGACCTGCAAACCCATGGCATGGCCTAGGCTGACGATCGCCTCAACGATTGCAGCGGGCTCGGCGCCGGTGCCCAGGCTTGCGATGAAGGATTGATCGATCTTCAGCCGGTCGATCTTGAATCGTTGCAACTGGCGCATCGAGGAATAGCCGGTGCCGAAATCATCCAGCGCCACGCGCAATCCCGCCTCTCGCAGCAGGCGAAGGCTGTTCATGGCAGGAGAAATTTCATCGACGAAGACAGTCTCGGTCACCTCGATTTCAACCCGTCCGGCTGCAATGCCGGCGCTCTTCAGCGTATTCAACATCTCGGCCACTGCCTCGGGATGGCGCAACTGAATGGGCGAGACATTTACCGCCACGTGCAGCCACGGCCAGCGCACAGCAAAGCCGACAGCCTCGCGGAAAACCCAGGCGCCCAGAGGCAGGATCAGCCCCGTTTCCTCCGCCACCGCAATGAAGCGCGGCGGTGCCAGCGGGCCGTGGGTCGGGTGGGTCCACCGCAGCAGCGCCTCGACCCCGCGTGGCGTGCCGCTTGCGTCGAATTTCAACTGATAGTGCAGCGCCAGGCCGCCCGCGCCATTCAACGCAGCACGCAGCTCGGCCTCCAGCTCGGCCTTCTCCTGCACCTTCCTGTCCAGATCCTCGCAAAAGACACGGATGCAGTTCCGCCCGGCCGCCTTGGCAGCGTAGAGGGCGATATCGGCGCGGCGCATCAGTTCGCCCGCCTCGCAAGGCCCGGCCGCCACTGTTGCGACACCGATTGTCGCCGAGACATGGGCAGGTCCCCGAGCGAGGTAGAAGGGCGTGCGCGCTGTCGAGATGATCTTCTCGCAGAGCGGCCTGACCTGCGCGGCCGCGGCGGTGCTTGTCAAAAGCACGGCGAACTCGTCTCCGCCGAAGCGGGCGACCATAGCATCGGACGACATCAACGCGGCCAGCCTGGCACTGAATTGGCGCAGTAATTCGTCGCCCGCCTGGTGGCCCAGCGTGTCATTGACCTGCTTGAAGCGGTCCAGATCGACGAACAATACGGCGCGCATCGTGCCGCTGGACAGCAGCGCCGTCAGGCGGCGGGCGAACAGGTCCCGGTTGGCCAGCGCAGTCAAGGCGTCATGCGTGGCATCGTGTTCGCGCGCGGCCTTGAGACGCCTGAGCCTCTGATTGTTGCGGCGCCTCTCTTCGAGCGCATTGTTCGCCGGCACGGCCGAGAGGAAGAGCGAGACCAGGTAAGGCTGCATCATGTCTTCGCGCATGCCGCGACCGTTGGCCGACAGCAGGGCGAGCGGGCCCAAGCCATGCGCGGTCATGGCCGAGGCAATGATGCAGGTCAGCAGGACGCTGGCCAGCACCCATGCCGGCCCCGCCCTGAAGGCGGTCAGGATCAGCGCCGGATAGAGCAGCAGAAGCAGCGGGCTGCGCGCCCAGGTGAAGGCAAGCAGGCAGAGCACGACAGTACCGCCCAGCAAGCACCAGCGCTCGGCAGCCCGCGCATCACCGATGGGTTGCGCGTGACTGCTCTTGATGGCGAGCAGGAGGCACGGGGTTCCAAGCAGCAAGCCAAGCCCGTCGCAGAGGGTCCACTGAAACCAGTGCAGCGCCAGCCCGCCGTATTGCCCCGACCAGGGGTCGAGAAAATCGCCAACCAGCGCCTCAACCGCCGCTGCGCCGAGGGATATGCCGCCAAAGACGAACAGCCGCCGCGCGCGGGAGAGATCGGTGGCCGCACCGCAGAGCGAACGCGCCAGAAATGCGGCAAGATAGGCCAGACCGACATTGAGGGCGGAATAGAGCACATCGGCGTAGATGCCGATGGTGGCGGCGTCCATGAACACCAGGTTGGCGGCAAAGCATGCCAGACACGTGGCCACGCTCAGGCGCGGCGGCAGGACAAGGATGGCCACGACCAATGCCCCGTTGGCCGGCCAGAATGATGCATCGCCAAGCTGGTCGGTGCAGAACAGCCTTGTCACCAGGACAAGTGCGACGAAAATCAGCGTCAGCAGCGCGGCGGTCGCGAGGCCGCGCTGCGGTTCGGCTGCCCGGTAGAGGCGCCAGCGGCGGGCCATGTCACTCCCCGGTCAGGAACAGTCAGGTTTATCGCTGAAAGCTTACAAGGGTCTTAATAAATGAGGAAAGTGGCAACGTAAGATTGGGGGAGATGTGCCATCCCCCCCAAAACCCCCCGTCATCATTTAGCCGACCCTAAAAATGACGGGGGGTCTGGGGGGGATGGCACATCTCCCCCAGCCTTCCCTTCCGCACCGCATTTTCTCTCAATCAGCCCCATCAGCATCTCCAGCCGATCGGCCTCCGCCGCCGGTTTGTCCCACCGCAGCCGTGCCACACGCGGAAAACGCAGCGCCACGCCCGATTTATGCCGCCCCGATTTCTGCGCCGCATCAAAGGCGATCTCAAGCACCAGCGCACGCTCGACCTCGCGCACCGGCCCGAAACGTGCAACCGTGTGGTTGCGAATCCAGTTGTCCAGCCTGCCAAGTTCCTCGTCGGTATAGCCGGAATAGGCCTTGCCCACCGGCACCAGCTCCCCGTCCTCTCGCCACAGACCAAACGTGTAATCGGAATAGAAACTGCTGCGCTTGCCGTGCCCGCGCTGCGCATACATCATTACGGCATCGATGCTCAGCGGATCCCGCTTCCACTTCCACCATTGGCCTTTCGGGCGGCCCGGCACATAGGCGCTGTCGCGCCGCTTGAGCATCAACCCTTCGATGCTGGCCGCGCGTGCGCCGGCGCGAATTTCGGCCAGTTCGTCCATTGTGCCAAACGAAATCACTTCGGACAAATCCATGCGCGCCGGGCGTGCGCGCGCATACCAATCCTCCAGATGCGCGCGTCGGCGTTCAAACGGCCAGGCGCGCAGATCGCGCTCGCCATCGAACAGCATATCATACAGCCGCACGCCGACCGGAAAATCGCGCAGCATCGCAGCCGACGGCGCCTTGCGGTTCAGCCTCTGCTGCAAATCGGCAAACGGCGCCACTTCGCCATCACGCATGACGAGCAATTCGCCGTCCAGCACGGCGTGAAAATCCAGCACCCCGGCAATGTCGGGGAAGGCCGCTGAAATATCATCCGCTCCGCGCGAGAAGATGCGCCGCCCGCCCGCCGTTGCTACGAGCTGGACGCGTATGCCATCCCATTTCCATTCCGCCGCGTAGTCGGCGGGATCGATCGCGGCCGCATCGGCGGCCTCCAGCGGATGGGCCAGCATGGGCGGGCGGAAAACCGGCGCCCCGGCGGGATCGGGCGCGCCCGCTCGCCCCTCCAGCCAGGCAAACAGCGGCGCGTAAGGCGGGGCCAGCCCATGCCAGACTTCTTCGATATCGTCAGCCGCAATCGCCTGGCCGTGGCTGGCGGCCAGATCGGCCAGCGCAGTCTTGGCCAGACGCGCGCTGGCCCCCACGCGCAGCGCGCCGGTAATCAGTTTCAATATCGCGTAGCGCACATCCACGCTGGAGCCATCGAGCCACCCGGCCAGCAGCGCCGGCAGCGCGCTCTTGGGCGCGCTGCCCAGAATCTGCACAATTTCGCTCAGCGAGGGTGGGTGCGCCTGGTCGCCGCCGGGCCAGATCAGCGCTGCGGTCTCGGCCAGGTCGCCAACGAAATCGTGGCTCCAGGCGAACAGCGTGGGATCGGTGCGGGCCTCCACCAACGCGCGGATCAGCCCCGGCTTTGCCGCGGTGAAGGACAATTCGCCGGTCAATGCGGCGAGCGCCCAGCCGCGGTCCGGATCAGCCTCGACCTCGAAGAAGCGCCGCATCAACGCAAGCTTGGCCAAGCGCCCCGGCGTCAGCGTCAGCCGCTCGATCAATTCGGCAAACGCGATCATGCCGCCTGCTCGCCCGCCCCGTCTTCGCCATCGTCATAGCCGATCAGGCGCAGCGCCCGGCCGCGCAGGCCGCGTTTGGTGACTTCATGGATCAGCGCTTCCTCGTTCCCGTGTGTCACCCAAATCTCGGGTGCCTCCACGTCCGCGACCGTGGCCAGCAATTCCGGCCAGTCGGCGTGATCGGAAATGATCAGCGGCAATTCGATGCCGCCGGCGCGTGCCCGCTGGCGCACGCGCATCCAGCCGCTCGCCAATGCGGTAACGGGCTCGGACAGCCGGCGTGCCCAACGGTCCGCAATGGCCGAGGGCGGCGCGAGCACGATCTGCCCGGCAAGTTCCGCCTTTGCCGTGGTCGTTGCCAGCCGCAGATCGCCGAGTTCGACGCCAAGCCGGCCATACAGCCCGCAAAGCGGCAAAAGCGCGCCGTGCAGGTAGATCGGCCTGTCCCAGCCCAGATCGCGAAGCACGGCAATCACGCGCTGCGCCTTGCCCAACGCGTAGGCGCCCACGACGTGCGTGCGCTCGGGGAACAGCGCCAGGCTGTCCAGCAGCTTGGCGGCCTCCGTAGCGGCGGGCGGATGGACGAAGACGGGCAGGCCGAAGGTGGCTTCGGTGACGAATACGTCGCATGTCACCGGCTCGAAGGGCGCGCACGTGCGATCAGGCGCGCGCTTGTAATCGCCCGAGACCACCGCGCGGGTGCCCTGGTAGTCCATGACGATCTGCGCGCTGCCCAGAACGTGCCCGGCGGGGACTGCGCGCACGCTGACCTCGTTCATGCGCACGGTTGCCGCGCCCTCGAAAGCCTGAAGCGTGGAGGGGGTCAGCGCCTCGCCCATGCGCACGGCCATGATGGCGAGTGTTTCGGCGGTTGCGAGCACGGCGCCGTGGCCGGAGCGGGCGTGGTCGGAATGGGCGTGGGTGATGACCGCGCGCGGGACCGGGCGGATGGGATCGATGAAGAAATCGCCTGGGCGGCAGTAGACACCTTCGGGGCGGACGCAGAGCCAGGTGTCGGGGTGGGGCATAGGGGGCGATATGGGAGGCTTATCCAATCAGCGCCACATGCTTGGCACAGACCTTCGCCAGCGTCGCTGCACTGTCCCACCTACCCCCAAACACCATGTACGAAAGTTCACTTGTACTCTTCTCGCAACACTATCAAGGTCGCATTTCTGTGTTGCTACTGGAGGGCGGCATGCGCTGGGAAGACAGGATCGACAATTACGCCTTAGAAACCGGATTTCCGAAATGCCTTTTTATCGGCCCGGACAGCCGTGTTGTGGGCACTTGGATCATGGGAAACGACTATCGGGTCAAATCAGCCTATTACGGCGGATACCCCGCCGGTTACCTCCGCCGGATAAAAGCTCTGTTTCCCGACAAGAAGCGCACACTTCACCTATTTAGTGGTCAAGTCGATTTGACCGCCTTCCCCGGCGACACAGTCGATATCAACCCCAAGCTACGTCCGACATACCTAGACGACGCCCAGACACTCGAACAAGTTCCGCTCGAACAATACGACCTGGTTCTTGCAGACCCACCCTACAGCGTGGAAGATGCGGACCATTATCAAACCACAATGGTGAAGCGGAACGTGGTCATGCGTGCCCTGCAACGCCTGCCGATCGGCGCACACGTCGTGTGGCTCGATCAAGTCTTGCCGATGTATCGCAAAGATGCCTTTGAACAGGAGGCAGCAATAGGCATGTGGAAATCAACCAATCACAGGTTCAGGGGAATCACGATTTTCTGTCGACGAGACGCAGCGGCCTCCAACAATGTTGCAACAGCCGCGCGGCGCAAGATTGATCGGCAGATTTCGCTTGCGGATGTCGCGGATTAGCGCTGTCCGCCCCAGCATAGAAGAACTTTGGCGCCCTATTTCCGCAAAATTTGCAACCCCATCCCACCCCACCCTAATCTGCCCCCATGCCAGGAACATTGCCCGAACGCTTCGCCACCTGGTTCACCGCCCGCGGCTGGTCGCCCCGCCCCCACCAGCTCGCCATGTTCACCGCCGCCCAAGCCGGGCAAAGCGTGCTCCTGATCGCGCCGACCGGCGGCGGCAAGACGCTCGCCGGCTTCCTCCCCTCGCTCGTCGCCCTGGCCGAGCCACGCGCCAAACCCACCCTGCACACAATCTACGTCAGCCCGCTGAAAGCGCTGGCCACCGACATCGCCCGCAACCTGACCGCCCCCGTCACCGACATGGCCCTGCCCATCCGCATCGAAACCCGCACCGGCGACACCACCAGTGACGCGCGCCGCCGCCAGCGCGAAACCCCGCCCGACATGCTGCTGACCACGCCCGAGAGCCTCGCACTCCTGCTCTCCCAAGAAGCCGCCCCCGCCATGTTCGCCAATATCGCCACGATCATCATCGACGAAATCCACGCCCTTGCCGGCACCAAGCGCGGCGACCAGCTCGCCCTCTGCCTCGCCCGCCTGGCAACGCTGGCACCAACAAGCCGCCGCGTCGGCCTCTCGGCAACCGTCGCCCATCGGCAACCGCTGCTCGATTACGTGGGCGCTGGCAGCCTTGCGCGACTGATCGAAATCCCCGAAGGCGCCCCACCTTCCATTGTCATGATGCTGCCTGAGGCGCGCATCGCCTGGTCCGGCCGCATGGGCCTGGCCTCGGCCAGCGCCGTGCTCGCCCGCATCCGCGCGACCGCAATGACGATCGTCTTCGTCAACACCCGTGCCCAGGGCGAGCTGCTGTTCCAGGAGCTATGGAAACTCAACGCCGACACCCTGCCCATCGCGCTGCATCACGGCAGCCTCGATCTCGCCCAGCGCCACCGCGTGGAAGCCGCCATGTCCGCCGGCGAGCTCCGCGCCGTCGTCGCCACCTCCTCGCTCGACCTCGGCATAGATTGGGGCGGCGTGGACCAGGTGATTCAGGTCGGCGCGCCCAAGGGCGTTTCGCGCCTGCTCCAGCGCGTCGGCCGCTCCAATCACCGCATGGACGAACCCAGCCAGGCCGTGCTGGTACCCGCCAATCGGTTCGAGGTGCTCGAATGCGAGGCGGCGATCGCCGGCGTGGCCGCAGGCGAGCTGGACGGCGATGCCCCGCGCCCTGGCGGCCTGGACGTGCTCGCGCAACATCTGCTGCTGACCGCCGCCGCCGGCCCTTTCCTGCCCGGTGACATGTATGCCGAAATTCAGCGCGCCGCACCCTATGCCGCGTTGTCACGGCGCGAATTCGATGACGTGCTGCGTTTCGTAGAAGACGGCGGCTACGCCCTTTCGCATTACGAACGCTACCGCAAGCTGTTCCGCGACGCCGAAGGACGCATCCACATCACCGGCGCGCGCACCGCTCGCCAGGCGCGCATGAATAGTGGCACCATCGTCGAGGCGCCGCTATTGCGCGTGCAACTCGCCGGCCGCGGCGGCCAGCGCCTGGGCGAAGTCGAAGAAACCTTCGCCAACATGTTGCGCGAAGGCGACACCTTCATGTTCGCCGGCCGCCTTCTGCGTTTCATCCGCATTCGCGAAACCACGCTGGAATGCGCCGATGGCGGCACCGGCATTCCGGCTGTCCCCGCCTACGCCGGCACGCGCATGCCGCTGACGACAAATCTCGCCGCACGCGTGCGCGCCATGCTGCACGATCCGTCCGCCTGGCACGCCTATCCCGACCAGGTGCGCGAATGGCTGCAATTGCAGAACGAGCGCTCTGCGCTGCCAGGACCGGACGACCTGCTTGTCGAAGTCTTTCCGCGCGAGGGCCGCTGGTATACTGTCATCTACGCCTTTGAAGGCCGCAACGCGCACCAGACATTGGGCATGCTGATCACGCGGCGCATGGAACGCTTGGGTGATGCGCCGCTGGGCTTTGTCGCGACCGATTACGTGCTTGGCGTATGGAGCGCCAACGAACCGCATGACGTCGCCGCGTTGCTCGATCACGACCTGATGGGCGACGATCTGGAAGCCTGGATGGCAGAAAGCTCAATGCTCCGCCGCACCTTTCGCAATGTGGCGGTCATCGCAGGCCTGGTGGAACGCAATCAGCCTGGCGGTGAAAAAACCCGCCGGCAGGTCACGGTCAACACAGACCTGATCTACAACGTCCTGCGCCGCCACCAGCCCGACCACATCCTGCTGCGCGCCACCCGCGCGGACGCTGCCGGCGGCCTGACCGACCTCTCACGCATTGGCCTGATGCTCGATCGCGCGCGCGGGCGCCTGCATGTGCGCGTGCTCGATCGCGTCTCGCCGCTGGCGGTGCCGGTGCTGCTGGATATCGGGCGTGAAAGCGTGCGTACCGCGGCTGATGAGGACGCGTTGCTGCTGGAAACCGAAGCGCTCGTGGCCGAGGCTATGGGGCCGCGTGTGCCGGGCGTGCTGCGTGCTTCGGCGGAAAGGCTTCGGCAGGACAGGGCGATCAGGAAAGGGAAGGACAAGATTGGGGGAGATGTGCCATCCCACCCAAACCCCCCGTCATTTGTTTAACGAGGACCGAAATGATGACCTGGGGTTTGGGGGGGATGGCACATCTCCCCCAAATCTTAAAAATTTAAAATCCAGGTTTCACCATCCACCTTCTCACCAAACTCATGATGAGTCGCAGCGGCCACAATGTGAAATCCGTAGCGCGCATAAAGCCGGCGTGCATCCGCAAGTACCGTGTGCGTCCACAGCGTCACGCGATTATACCCAACCTCGCGCGCAAAGCAGACGCATTGCCCAACCAGGGCCGCGCCAATACCACGCCCTCGCGCAAACGGCTCCACATATAACATCCGCAACCTCGCCAACCCGCCGCCCTCATCGGTCATCAGCACCGATCCCGCCATCGCGCCATTCACTTCCGCAATCCAGCACTGTTCCCGCCCTGGCTGAAATCCGCGCAGAAACTGTACGGTCAACTCGCCTTCGATAATTTCCAGCGGCCGCACCCACCCGTAGCTCTGCGCATAAAGAATCGACTGTCTTGCAGCGAGCATCCCGATATCGCCCGTGCGAAATGTACGGATGCTGAACTCCCGCCCCGCAGACGGGTCCAGCGTCGCGCGCACCAAGGCCCAAGCGGAGGCAACGTCGCGCTGCTGGATCGCGTCCAATTCGCGCCACCTCGCCTGCCAGCCGCTCGCGCGCGCACCAAGCGCCGCAGACAGTGCGGGAAGCGCCGCGTCAAAGGGGATGTCGGCTTGGCTCATGGCCAATCACAGGCGACGCGAAGCCATACGTCAACGGGTCAGTTAATAAGCCATTGCTTATCGTATTGTCGAGCGATAATCTGCCGCAACTTTGGCGAAAGCACGCGTATGCTTACGATAATCATCCGCACCCTCCGCAAAGACCCCGCCATCTGGGCCATGTCCCTCGCCCTCTTCGCCCTCCAACTCGCACTCGCCAGCCGCTATGACATCTTTCGCAACGAACTCTATTACATCGTCTGCGGACGCCACCCCGCCTTCGGCTATGCCGACCAGCCGCCTCTGGTCCCCCTGATCGCCGCCGCCACCCAATTGCCCGGCATCCACGCCTGGGCCCTCCGCCTGCCCGCAGCCCTCGCCGGCGCCGCGCTGGTGCCACTCACCGCCAGCTTCGCGCGCCTGCTCGGCGGCACAACCCGCTCGGCAATCCTGGCCGCCGCTGCAACCGCCATCGCCCCTGCCCTGCTGGCACTCACCCAGATCATGACGACCTCTACCTTCGAGCCGCTGGCTTGGACGCTCTGCGCCTACTTTATCGCCCGTGCGGTCGTGACCGAAATGCCAGGCGCCCTGATCTTGGCCGGCGTGACCATCGGCATTTCGATGCAGGCCAAATACGGCATCCCCATCTGGCTCGCCGGACTGCTGGTGGGCCTGCTCGCCACCCCAGCGCGCTATAGTCTGCGCACCCGCGCCTGCGCCATCGGCCTGGCCATCGCCGCACTCATCGCCGCACCCAGCCTGATCTGGCAAACCCTGCACGGCTGGCCGTTCATTGCGGTCATGCTGCACCACACGGTCGGCGGCGAGAATTACACCGGCACACCTATCAGCTTCGAAATCGGCCAGGCGCTGTCATTGAACGTTCTGATGGCCCCGCTTTGGCTCACCGGCCTGATTGCACCTTTCGCGCGCGCGCGCATGGCGCCGGCGCGCTTCCTCGCCATCGCCTATGTCGTGGCGGCGGTCCTCGATATCACCGCGCACGGCAAGAGCTACTATCTCTTCCCCGTATACCCGACGCTCTTTGCCGTAGGCGCCGCCGCCTGCGCGCAATTGCCGCGATGGGTAGGGGCGCCGTGGCTCGCGCTGGCTACCGCGCAAACCGCCTTCATCGCTCCCGTCGTGCTGCCAATTCTGGACCCGCCGGCGCTGGCGGCCTATCTCGACCGCTTCCATCTGCATCCGCGCCCCAGCGAGGCCGCCGCCGTCGGCGCGCCGCTGACCCAGGTCTTCTCCGATGAACTCGGCTGGCGCGCACTGGAAAAAACCGTAGCAAGCATCTACCGCACGCTCCCGCCCGAGGATCAGCGCCGTGCCGCCATTATCGCCTCCAATTACGGCGAGGCCGCGGCAATCGACATCTACGGCGCGCCCGACAATCTGCCCCCCGCCCTCAGCGGCCAGGACCAGTATTACATTTGGGGTCCGCGCGGCTATGACGGCAGCGTGCTGATCCACATCAACGGTGATCCCGAGCGCTGGCGTCCCAATTGCGCCAGCCTGGACATCGTCGCCCATTTCGGCGCACCGCTGGTCATGCCTTACGAAAACAACCGCCCGGTCTTCGTCTGCCGCGGCCTGCGCGTGCCGCTTGACGTTGCGTGGCCGCACTTCAAGCGTTTTCAGTAAAAGAATTGGGGGAGATGTGCCTTGGGCGGATCGGCGCATGCGCCGATTGTTTCCGCCCAAGCCTCAAACCCTCCGTCATTTATTTGGGCTTGGTCCAACATAAAGACGGGGAGTCTGGGGGGGCAGGCACTGCTCCCCCAGCCTTCTCTAAAGTCACTTCTTCTGCGGAATTAAAAGGGCGTTCAATGACCACCGAGCACGATTTCCCCGCCGATCCACGCTCACCCGAAATCCGCGCCGCGGCCGATGCCGTCCGCCGCAGCGTCACCGCGCTCTCGCGTCAATTGCGCACGCTGCGCGCCAGTCACGGGCTGAGTGCGTCCAAGCTCAGCGTGCTCGGCCGGCTTCATCAGACCGGGCAAGCAGTCACCGCCGTCGAACTCGCGCGCGCCGCACGCCTGCAACCGCAATCGCTCACGCGCATCATTGCCGAACTGGATGCAGCCGGCGCGGTGACGCGACGCCCAGACCCTACTGACGGGCGCCAGGTGCTGATTGCCATCTCGCCCGCAGGCTACGAAATACTACGCCAGGACGCGATTTTGCAGAATGCCTGGATTGCCGAAGCAATGGCAAGCCGGCTGACGCACACGGAGCGCGCCCTGGTGGGGCTGGCGCTGGACGTGCTGGCGCGGCTGACCTGACCCAAGCGAGAAGGGAAGTTCTTCTTTTTTGAAAAAAGAAGACGCTTGCATCGCTGCAGCAATATCTTCGGTGCTCGGAGATGCGCGCACTGACCGCATTGGCCGAGGAACTTGGCGCGTTCGAGGCAACACCCGTCCTCATTCCGCACGATTGCTTGGACGGCTTTCTCGGCGCTTATTGGCGGAGGCCAGAAGCTTACCTGGAATCACGATCGCGCCGATCCATATCCTCCTTCGCAAGGATTGTGGCAGATGAAGGACTCGCCATACTGGCCAAGGACCTGAAAAGCGGTGTCTGGCGCGCACGTAATGCAGATATTCTCGCGCGAGAGGCGCTGGATATTGGGTATCGTCTGCTATTATGGACGTTCTGAAGAGACCTGACGCTACTTGCATCTGCCTTCGGAAGAGGCTAACTTACCGTATCTTACGGCAGTACTAACCCCATGGCGGAACACACCACGACCGTTTCCACGAAAGGTCAGGTCATCCTCCCCAAGATAGTGCGCGAGTACCTCCACTGGACACCTGGCACCCGCCTGAGCGTCGAACATACGGCGGACGGCGTGTTACTCCGACCCATGACGGCCGCTTTCCCGCCCACTCGGCCGCAGGACGTCTTTGGCTGCCTCACCGGCCCTATTGGGCAGAAGTCGATTGAGGACATGGACGCAGGTGTAATCGCGGAAACAAAGCGTCGCCATGCGCGCGGTCGATACTAACGTCATCGACGGGCGATGACCCGCGCCAGGCCGCCCGAGCCCGCGCCCTGATTGGTCATGCACAAATCTTTGTGCCACGTACTGTGCTGCTCGAAGTCGAATGGGTCCTGCGCAGCGTCTATGACATGCCGCCGGCGCGAACTATCCCGGCATTGCGCGCTCTGGCCGGCTTGCCTGGCGTGACCATAGAGAATAACGCTCTGGCGGCACGCGCAATGGACATGGCGGAAGCTGGCTTGGATTTCGCCGATGCCCTGCATCTAGCCGGCGCTTCTGCTTGCGAAGATTTTCTGACATTCGACAGGCGGCTTCTTCGTCGGGCTGCAAAGACGAGCGGGATCACCGTGCATACACCTTGATGGCGTCGCCCCTCGCCGGCACCCGCTGGCAGAGCCGTCCGTTTGTCACGGAATCTGGCGATGCCACCACACCATTGATCCCGATCTGTTCCGCCGCCATACTGCCCGCGGCATGCACCCCGCCCCCCTGCACCTCCACCGACACATGTTCCACCTCGACCCCGCCGGCGCCCTCTTCTGGCCCGAGGAGCGCCTCATCGTCGTCGCCGACCTCCACCTCGAAAAAGGCAGCGCCGCCGCCCGCCAGGGCCACCTCGTCCCGCCCTGGGACAGCCGCGCCACGCTGGAAAAACTCGCGCTGCTGGTCCACCGGCTCCGCCCCCGCATGGTCATCGCCCTGGGCGACAGCTTCCACGACAGCCACGGCGCCGCCCGCCTGGCCAGCCAGGACGCGCAACGCCTGCGGGACATCACCTCCGCCGCCGATTTCCTCTGGGTCCAAGGCAATCACGATCCCGCAGCACCCCAAGGCCTCGGCGGCAGGCAGGTCCGCGAATTCAGCCTGGGCGGCATCACCTTCCGCCACCAGGCATCGCCGGGCATCAGCGGGGAAATCTCCGGCCATTTCCACCCCAAAGCCCGCGTTCCCACCCGCGCCGGCGAAGTCGTGCGGCCGTGTTTCGTCACCGACACGCACAAGATCATGCTGCCTGCGTTCGGCGCCTACACTGGTGGGCTGAACGTGCGCGCCCCCGCCATCGCGGCACATTTTCCGCGGGGCGGGCGGGTTTTCTTGCTGGGCGCACAACGGCTTTTTAGTTTTCCACTGGCGGAGAGCAAAGTTGGGGAGGATGTGCCATCCTCCCCAAACCCCCCGTCTTCAATTAGGCAAAGCCTTCAATAAGTGATGGGGGGTTTGGGGGGGGGCTGACGTATACGTCAGCCACATCTCCCCCAATTTTTCTGCGTGCTTTCTACGCCACAGCCCGCGCAGGCCGCCGGGTAAAACTCGCCAGGCAAGTCAGCCAAAGCAACATAGCGGCACCGGTGCCAAGCACCAGCAAACGCGTGGTATCCGCCGCGATCGTGCAGCCGAACAGCGCCAAGCCGGTCAATGCGGCGGCCGTGACATAATACGCCGGCACGCGCAGAAAATGAGCCAGCGGCAGGAAATGAAGCCCGACGATCGCCAGCGTGGCAACTGGCGCGTAGCCAATATGGCCCGTATTGATCAGCACGTTGTTAGCAACAAAAATCGCCACCCCTTCGATCCCGCTCGCCCAGCCGACAATCCTGCCTACGCGGCGCTTGTCGGTCTCGCTCGCCACCATCGGCAAGCGCATCGCGCAGGCCATCATCGTGCCCGACACGGCGAACGGCACCAGCAGCCACAACCCATTGATCGGGCTTACTGCCGACAACCCCCACGTGAACCACAGCGCGGCAAAGCCGCTCATGATCATGATGCCCACCTTGTTCATCCTGCCCTCCATGCTGGCCACCATCGGCCGTTCGGAACAAGAGAACTCTATGAAGCAGAGTTTTCTGTGTCAACAACAATCCCACCTCGTCGATAACTTGTCTCCAACCTCCGAGCCGCCAAATCCGAACCATGCCCATACCGCTGACTGAACGCCCGCCATTGGCGATCCTCTGGTTTCGCCAGGACCTCCGCCTCGCCGATAACGCCGCCCTTGCCGCCGCCCTCTCCACCGCCGGCACAATCCTGCCCCTCTACGTCCTGAACGACCTCACCCCGCCGCAGGGCGATCCGTGGGACCGTATCGGCGGCGCCTCGGCCTGGTGGCTGCATGCCAGCCTGCAAAGCCTGGCAGACTCCCTCGCCGCCAGAGGCGCCACCCTCTGCCTGCGCCGTGGCGACCCCGCCGCAATCCTCGCCAAGCTGGCGGCCGAAAACGGCGCCACCACGATCCACGCCGGCATCTGCGCCGAGCCCGGCTGGCGCGCCGCCGACGACCGCCTCGCTGCCCTACTCGCCCCCACCCCCACACGCCTGGTCCACCACCAGAACACGCGCCTCTTCTCCCCCGATCAGATCCGCACCAAAACGGGCGGCATCTACGGCATGTTCACCCCCTTCGCGAACGCGCTGCGCGCCCTGGGCGACCCGGCTGCACCTCTCCCCGCGCCCAAACGCATCCCCGGCCCCGCCAAGCCGCCGGCAAGTGATCGCCTCGCCAACTGGGCGCTCCGCCCCACCCGTCCCGACTGGGCAGCCGGTCTGCGCGCCACCTGGACACCGGGCGAAGCGACCGCCCAGTCCCGCGCCGCCACCTTCCTGGCCAACGCCGCTTCCGCCTACCACACCGGCCGCAACATTCCCGGCCAGGACCTCACCTCCCGCCTCTCGCCGCATCTGCACTGGGGCGAGATCTCGCCTGCCTCGCTCTGGCACGCGATCAGGACGCGCGAACTGGGCCAGGGCGAACAGACCTTCCTCAACGAGCTGATCTGGCGGGACTTCGCCGCCTACCTCCTCTGGCACAAACCCCAGCTCGCCCACGCCGCCCTACGCCCCGAGTTCGACAGCGTGCACCGCACGGACCCCGCCGCCCTGCGCGCCTGGCAACGCGGCCTGACCGGCGTGCCCATCGTGGACGCGGGCATGCGCCAGCTCTGGCAGATCGGCTGGATGCACAACCGGGTGCGCATGATCACCGCGTCCTACCTGGTCAAGCATTTGCTGCTGGACTGGCGTGAGGGTGCGGCCTGGTTTTGGGACACGCTGGTGGACGCTGACCTGCCTGCCAATTCCACCAACTGGCAGTGGGTGGCGGGCACCGGCATTGACAGCCAGCCGTTCTTTCGTGTGTTCAACCCCGTGACTCAAGGCCAGAAATTCGACCCCGAGGGCACCTATGTGCGCACCTACGTGCCCGAACTTGCGGCCCTGCCCAATCGCCTCATCCACACCCCATGGACCGCACCGGCAGACGTGTTGCAACAAGCGGGCGTGACTCTCGGCCGCACCTACCCTTCCCCGCTCATTGACCTGACCGCCGGCCGCGAGCGCGCCCTGACCGCCTATCGCCGTGCAGCACAGGCGGGTGCGGCGGCCCGCGCATGATCCCACCCGGCGCCAGGCTGCGCGTCGTGGGAGACGTGCATGGCGACACCCGCGCCTTTGCCTTCGCGGCTGAGACGGACCGCTTCCTGATCCAGCTCGGCGACCTGACCGATAGCGGCCCGGACAGCGCCGGGGCCGTGCGGCTGATGCACCGCATCATTGACGAAGGCCGCGGCCTGTTCCTGCTGGGCAACCATGACCGCAAGCTCGGCCGCGTCCTGGCCGGCGATCGGGTGCGTGTGGGCCCCGAACTCGAGGCCACGCTGGCGGCCCTGGATGAGGAATTGCGCGCGCGCGTGCTGGCCGAAATACGCCGCGCGCCGGCCTGGCTGCTGTCGGGCTCGCGCTTTTTCGTGCATGCGGCGTTCCACACGGCAATGCTCGCCCACGCGCCGCCCGAGGGGCTGGGGCCGGTCGATCCGCTGCTCTCGCGCGCATTGTTCGGAGAGACAACGGGGCGCACGCAGCCGGACGGGTTTCCCGAGCGGCTGCTGCGGTGGGTCAATCATATTCCGGCGGGGGTGACGGTCTATTGCGGGCACGACCAGCGCAGCCGGGACGGCCGGCCCTATGTAGCGCGCGGCGAGGGCGGCGGGACGGCGGTGTTCATGGACACGGGCGCCGGCAAGGGTGGGCATTTGTCTTGGGTGGATCTGGATTAGACGAAAACCTTACAAAAACGACGGGGGGTTTGGGGGGGATGGCACATCTCCCCCAATCTCTCTTTCTCTCTTTGATCATGTGTCAGTTTCAACGCCCGCTGGTATAATAAGCTCGGGAGGCCGGCGGCGGCTCCCAGCGCATTGCGGGACGTCCTTGGCATTACAAGGCGTATGTCTCGCTTGCAACGATAACAATCCACGCGCCAAAAGAGCGAAACAATCACGCTGCGATCCTGGTAACACCGGGTTCCGCAAGTGTGGCGCCACAGCCAAAACCGCACGAAGGAGCGCCGAAAATACAGCTCCCCTTGCAAGACGCGCAGCATGCGTTTCGACGTCCACCTCTGGCCTTCCGCCCCCCAAGTCACTAACCAGCGCCCATGCAGACCTCAGACCCCGTGCCCCTGGCCCAGGCCCTGATCCGCTGCGCCTCGATCACCCCCGCCGACGACCACGCCCAGGCAACGCTTGCCGCCGCCCTGTCCACCCTTGGCTTCACCATCCACCACCTCTGTTTCAACACCACGCCCAACCTCCTCGCTGTCCGCGGCCAGGGCGCACCGCATTTCTGCTTTGCCGGCCACACGGACGTCGTCCCCCCCGGCACCGGCTGGCAGCACCCCCCCTTCGACGCCAACATCGAGGCCGACACCCTCTACGGCCGAGGCGCCTGCGACATGAAGGGCGCCATAGCCGCGTTCACCGCCGCCCTCGCCGCCAATCCCGTCCCACACAGCGGCACCCTCAGCCTCCTGATTACCGGCGACGAGGAAGGCCCCGCGCGTGACGGCACGGTGCGCGTGCTGGCCTGGATGGCCGAACGCGGCCTCATCCCCGATCTCTGCCTGGTCGGCGAGCCGACCAATGCGCAGCGCCTCGGCGAGACGATCAAGATCGGCCGCCGCGGCAGCCTCAACGCCACGCTCACCGTTCATGGCACCCAGGGCCACGCCGCCTATCCGCAGCGGGCCGACAACCCCAACCATCGCCTCATCGACGCACTCTCGGCCTTGTGCGCGCACAGGCTGGACGAAGGCACCGCCCATTTCGAACCCTCCTCGCTGCAGATCACCTCAATTGATGTCGGCAACCCGGCCACCAACGTCATCCCCGCCAGCGCCCAGGCGCGGCTCAACATCCGCTTCAACAATCGCCACACCCACGCCACGCTGGTTGCCTGGATGCACGCCGCGGTGGCCCCCCACGCGCCGCGCTACGATTTGGACGTGGCCGGCAGCGGCGAGGCCTTCCTGACCGCGCCCGGCCCCTTCACCCGCATGCTCAGCGATTGCGTGCGAGACGTCACCGGCATCACGCCCACCCTGGACACGGGCGGCGGGACGTCGGATGCACGCTTCTTCGGCGGTCATTGCCCGACCGCGGAATTCGGCCTGGTGGGGGCCAGCATGCACCGCATCGATGAGCACGTGCCCTTGGCCGATTTGCGCGCCTTGACCGAAATCTACGCCCGCCTGTTGCGCGCGGTCTTTGCCTGATGGGCCCGCGTGACTGGTGGCGGAGGCTGGCCCGCCGCGCGCCCAGCAATGGCGAGCCCCCGTCACGGCGCCCGCGCGACCGTGGCCCAGGCAGCCGGCCGCCCATCCGCCGCACCGGCATGGGCCTGCTGCTGATTGCCATCGGCAGGCGCGAAGGCCTTGGCGAATTCGGCAACACGCCGGATGCCTATTTGGCCAGCCTGGCGCCGCTGATCGCCTTCGCCCTGGTCTCCTGCGTGTTGGCCGCCGCATCGGGTGCCGTGCGCATGGCCGCACAGGGCTTTTTGATGCTGCTATGCGCGTGGCTGGCGCCGGCGGTGATATCGCACCCGTTGTGCCGCGTCTGGGGCCGCGCCGAATTCTGGCCACGCTACGCCAATATCCTGAACTGGGCGCAGATGCTGATGTTCCTGGTGCTGTCTGCGGCATCTGCCGCGGCGCGGGCCGCTGTCACGCTCGGGCTGCAAGCCAATGCGGTGCTGCTGGTTACCGGGCTTGCGGTGTTGGCCTATGCGGTCTGGTTTCACTGGTTCGTCGCGCGCGGAACGCTGCAATTGTCGCGCTGGCGTACGGTTGCGCTGTTGCTGGCAATTGCGATCGGGACCAACTTAATCATTACGGTCCCGCTGGTTTCTACCGGGAGCAAGCTGCCGGCCTTTACGGCGCTTTGAGCGAGTTGGTGGGGAAAGCTGGGGGGGATGGCACATCTCCCCCAGCCTTTCCGACCTTGCGCAGAACGACATCGCAATACATCGCCCAGGCAAGTGCCAGATGAGTCATCTCCCAATTGTTCCTGACCATGAACTCGTGGCACGCCTGAATAACGCCGTAGGGCAGTTCGGGAAAACCGATGGAACTTGGCGCGTAATCGTTCAGCACCAGCCAGCCCGCGTCGCGTATCTTGCCTGTGATCGCAGCAAGGTCTCGGCATGTCGCCTCGTAGCTGTGATCTGCGTCCAGGTAGAAAACGTCGGTGCCATCATCCGGTAACGCGGCTATTCCAAGGTGGCTGTCGGCCGCAATGACCTCCATCCGGCCGCCAGCAATCTCGGCCGCAAATCGGGCACGAAAAGCTGCCTCGTGCGTCCTGCCGCCAAAAACCTCGTCCGTTCTGCGGCCCCAAATTTTGTCAAACGCGTGCAGATTGAAGCGATCGATCGCGACGAAATGCGCGGGTTTGCAGATCTCGATGATCCGTTGGGAAAAATCGCCGAAGCCAACGCCGACCTCGACGATGCGGGCGCCCTTGGGCAGAAGTGGCAGGATGGACATGCGGTCTGCAAGAACGCGGGCGTTCTGGAGCAGCCTGGGCGGAAGCGGCGGATAGCGCGCAGGGTCGAAGATCGACATGGTCAACGGAAAATCGCTGCTCATGCCAACCTTCTGCTTGTTGCCGTTGGAAAATGGAAGACGACGCTATGGGAACAGTTTGCCCGTCCGCCAGCCCGCGCCGTCACGTTCAAAAACGGTGCGGTCGTGCAGCCGATAGGGCATATCCTGCCAGAACTCGAACGCGTCTGGCGCCACACGATAGCCCGACCAATGCGGCGGGCGTGGAATGGTCTCGCCAGGATAGCGCGCCTCCATCTCCGCCAGGCGCGCTTCCAGCACGGCGCGATCTGCCAACGGCCGCGACTGGTCCGATGCCCACGCCCCTAACCGGCTGATCCTCGGCCTGGTCGCGTAATAAGCGTCCGCGTCAGCGGCGCCGACAGAGCTGGCCAGGCCCTCGATGCGCACCTGCCGCCGCAACGATTTCCAGTGAAACAGCAGCGCCACAGAGGGGCGGGCGGCGAGTTCGTCTCCCTTGCGGCTCTGCGTGTTGGTGTAGAACACGAAACCCGACGCGTCCCATCCCTTCAGCAGCACGATGCGCGCGCTGGGTGCGCCGGCGGGCCCGACCGTGGCCAGCGTCATGGCGTTGGGATCGTTGATCTCGCTCGCCTCGGCTTCGGCCATCCAGTCGGCGAAAATTGCAAAGGGATCGGAAGGCAATTGTCATCCCCAACTTTTGAAGAGAAGGCTGGGGGAGATGTGCCATCCCCCCCAGACCCCCCGTCGATTACTTTAACGAGGTGCTGCGCAGCCCTGCGCGAAACCTCATTCCATTTTGCACATACGCCGGAGCCGTCATGGCAAAGCGCGCACGCTCCTCCTCACCAAGCACGCGCGCCAGCCTGGCCGGCGTGCCGGTCCACAGCTCGTTCCGCCCAATGCGCTTGCCCGGCGTCAGCACAGCGCCCGCACCCAGCACGCCACCTTCCTCGATCACCGCACCATCAAGCACAATCGCACCCATGGCAACGAATGCGCCATCATGCAGAACCGCGGCATGCACGATCGCCATGTGCCCCACGGTCACGTCCGCGCCGATCAGGCACGCCATGCCCTCGCCCGGATTGCAGTGCAGCAGCGAATTATCCTGGATATTGCTGCGCGCGCCGACGCGGATCAGATTGGTGTCCCCACGCAGCACGCAATGGAACCAGATGCTCGCACCCTCGCCGATCTCCACGTTACCGATCACCGCCGCTGTCGGCGCCACAAAGGCGCTGTGGTGCACGCGCGGTGACACACCATCGAGGCCATAGAGCGGCCCGCTCATCCTCCATCCCCCTCGCGTTCGGGCAGGCCCAGCATCAGCAGCAGGTTCTGCACGGCTGCCCCCGCCGCACCCTTGCCCAAATTATCCAACCGCGCGATCAGCACTGCCTGGCCGTGCCGCGCATTGGTGCAGACGAACAATTCCATGACATCCGGCCCGAAGGAAGGTGCGGGTTCCAGCCGCCCATCGGCGGGTGCGTCCATCACGCGCACATGGCTGCAATCGCGATAATGCGCGGCCAGTATCGCCCGCGCATCGCCGTGCAGCCAATCGGCGTGCAGCGGAATGGACACCAGCATGCCGCGCGCGAAATGCCCGACGGATGGCACAAAGACCGGCGGCCGCGCCAGGCCACCATGCAGCGTAATTTCGGCAATATGCTTGTGGTGCAGACCCAGCGCGTAGAGTTCGAAAGCCGGGCCGCCCTGTCGTTCATGCGCCTCGATCATCGTGCGTCCGCCGCCGCTATAGCCGCTGATTGCATTGATGGTGATCGGCGTAGTGGCAGCCAGCACGCCGGCATCGACCAGCGGACGCAGCAATGCGACCGCGCCTTGGGCGTAGCAGCCGGCGTTGGAAACCCGCGCCGCGTAGGCAATGCGGTCGGCCTGGCCGAGGTTCAGTTCGGGAAAGCCGTAGGCCCAGTGCGGATCGGTGCGATGCGCCGTGCTGGCGTCCAGGATGCGCGGTGCATCGGGGCCCAGCGTTTCGGCGAGTGCGACGGCCTCGCGCGCAGCCTCGTCGGGCAAGCAGAGAATGGTGACATCGACTGCGGCCATGATGGCGCGCCGCGCGTCAGGGTTCTTGCGAAGCTCCGGGTCTATGCCGCGTACGTCAACGGCCAGCTTTTCCAGCCGCTGCCGCAATTCCAGCCCCGTCGTCCCCGCCTCCCCATCGATAAACACGCTAGCCATTCGCGCGCACCGCCCAAAAGATCACGGGGGGTCTGGGGGGCATGGCACATACCCCCCAGCTTCTTATCTCTTGGAGAACTGAAAACTCCGCCGAGCCTTCGCCTTGCCATACTTCTTCCGCTCAACCACGCGGCTGTCACGCGTCAAAAACCCAGCCCCTTTCAGCAATCCACGCAAATCTGGCTCATAATACGTCAGCGCGCGACTGATGCCGTGGCGCACGGCACCCGCCTGCCCGGACAATCCCCCGCCGACGACCGTGCAGATCACATCAAACTGATTATACCGATCCGACACCAGAAACGGCTGGGTGATCAGCATGCGCAGCACGGGCCGCGCGAAATAGGTGCCGACCGGCTTGTCATTGACCGTGATTTCGCCGCGACCTGGCTTGATCCACACCCGCGCGACGGCATTCTTGCGCCGCCCGGTCGCGTAGCTGCGGCCTTGCGCATCGCGCTTTGGGGCCACGCGCACGGTCTCGCCGGCAAAAGCGGGGTTGCCACCGGTGCCGGTGGCGGCGGTGACGATGTCCTTGAGGTCGGCGAGCGAGCGGGTCTGTGTGTCGGACATGGCTATCAGACCTTGTTCTTGCGGTTCATGGCGCCGACGTCGAGCGATGCGGGCTGCTGGCCGCCGTGCGGATGCTCGGTGCCGGCGTAGAGATAGAGGTGCTTCATCTGCGCGCGCTGCAAAGGCCCGCGGGTGATCATGCGCTCGACCGCCTTTTCCAGCACCTGCTCCGGCCGCTTGCTGGCCAGGCGCTGGGCGACGCTTCGCCCCTTGATGCCGCCGGGATAGCCCGTGTGATAATAAAGAATGCTGTCCTCGGCCTTCTTGCCGGTCAGGCGCACCTTGTCGGCGTTGATGACAACGACGTTGTCGCCGCAATCGACGTGCGGGGTGAATTGCGGCTTGTGCTTGCCGCGCAGGCGGGTGGCGATCACGACGGCGAGACGGCCGAGCACCAGGCCCTCGGCGTCGATCAGCACCCAGCCGCGATTGACCTCCGCGGGCTTGAGCGAGCGGGTGGTTTTGAGCATGACATGTTCCAGACGGATCAGGCGGCGGCGTATGGCTGGGTTGGCCGTGCCTGTCAAGGGTTTGGCTGTGTGGTAAGATGCTACCACAACATGCGCCAAGGCTGCCGCGCCGGCTTTAACGGACACAATCAGCGATCGCATCGCCTGCTTGCACCGTTTTAATGCCGGGCGTGGCGGCACACACAAGACGCATGATAGTGCTGTCACGCCAAACACGGGAACGGACACGGCGTGAAACGCATATTCGCAGCTATCGGCATGATCACGATCGGCGCGGCGATTCTCGCCATCGCGGGCTTTGCCTACATCTTCTACGAGGGCACCAAACTTGACCGGGAAGCGACCGACTATAGCCAAACGGCAATGATCGCGATCACCAGCAACTGGAACGCGCAGGCACTTCGCACCCGCGCCGCCCCGCCGCTGGCCAATTCCATGACCCAGGATCAGGCTGCGCGAATATTCACCTGGCTCGGCAGTCTGGGGCCGCTCCAGGATCACCCCGATTGCCAGGGCAACGCCGCCGTCTATGCCGGCACCGGCGGCAGCCGCACGACCGCTAACATCACCTGCACAGCGCACTACAAGGCCGGCCCCGCCAGCGTACAGCTCGCTTTGACCAAATCCGCCGGCAAATGGTCTATCCTGGGCTTTCACGTCACCTCGCCCATGCTGCTGCCTCAAGCAACGAGCCAGAAGGCCTGAGTGCCATCCCGCCGCACACCATCCACGTGATCGGCGCCTCAGGCCGCTCAGGCGCCACACTCTGCCGCGCGCTCCTCGCACAGGGCGACACCCCCATCCCCATCGTGCGCAGCGCAGCCCGTTGGGCCGAAACGGCGCTTCCAGGCACCCCGCGCCTGGCCGACCTCGCCACCCCCGCCCCCCTGCAAGCGGCGCTGGCGGACGCGACCCATATCGTCTCGGCCGCCCACGCCCGCCACGCGCCGGCCATCCTGGCCGCCTCACCCCCGGCCGCGCGTCTGGTCTTCCTCGGCAGCACCCGCAAATTCACCCGCTTCCCGGACGCGCACGGCAACGGCGTGCTGGCCGGCGAGGCCGCCTTCCTGGCCAGCGGCCGCTCCGGCGTCATGCTCCACCCCACCATGATCTACGGTGCGCAGGGGGAGGATAACGTCCGCCGCCTCGCCGCCCTCCTGCGTCGCCTGCCTATCGTCCCCCTGCCCGGCGGCGGGCGCGCGCTGGTCCAGCCGATCCACCAGAACGACGTGACAGCCTGCCTGATCACCGCCTTGGCGCGCGATTGGCACGGCCCGCACGCGCTGACCATCGCCGGCCCGGCCGCGATGAGCTACGCCGATTTCGTGCGCAGCGTCGCGCATGCAGCCGGGCTGGCGGCGCCACGCATCGTGGCCGTGCCCGCCTGGGGACTGATGGCGGGCGCGTGGCTGACGCGCCTGCCCGGCCTGCCGCGTATCGGCATCGCCGAAATCCGGCGGCTGCTGGAAGACAAGGCGTTTGACATCGCACCTATGCAGCGCGAGCTCGGCGTTTCACCTCGAGCGCTTGCGGCCGGGCTGGCGCTGACGTTCAGCAAGGAAGAACTTCTTTCTTGAAAGAAAGAAGCAAAGAACTTTTATCAGTTTAGATATCGTTTTAGCTCATCTAAGCCAACATCTTCGAGGCTTGGTACTACCAAGGCTGCGCCTTCAAATGGGCCGGCGCCGCCATACGTGCTCATCGTCATTACGCAACTCAATCCAGCGCCGATTGCACTGCGCAATCCGTTCATGGTGTCCTCGAGTGCCACGCACGCCTCTGCCGGCAGGCCAAGCCGCGCGAGCGCCGCGTCGTAGATATCGGGTGCGGGTTTCTTGCGCGCTACCTCATCGCCCGCGGCAATCACATCAAAGACGGGCAACGGCGCGCACGCGGCCAGCAACGCATCGACGTTCGCCCGGCTCGTCGTCGTCGCAATCGCCAGGCGCAGCCCGGCCGCGCGCGCCTCCTCCAGCAATCGCCGCACACCGGGCCGCAACTGCAACCCCCCGGCCGCGACACGCGCGGCATAGCGCGCCGTCTTGTCCGCATGCAGCGCCGCGATCTCCGCCGCACTCAGTTGCGGCGAAATCCCGGGCCCGTTCTGGAAATGCGCAATGCGCTCCTTACCGCCGGTCACCTCCAGCAATCGCGCGTACAATTCCTGGTCCCACGCCCACTCCAAGCCGGCCGCGGCAAACGCGGCATTGAACGCCTCGCGATGCCATTCCTCCGTCTCGGCCAGCGTGCCGTCGACATCAAAGATCAACGCGCGCAACTCGCTCAAATCGCCAACTCCCGTTCCATGCGCCTCTGTGCCGGCACGCGGCCGAATGCGTTGGCAAAAATGCTTTGGCACGTGCTGGTCACAACAAATCCCAGCCGCGCGTAAAGCGCCTCCGCGCGAGGGTTTTCAGCCGAAACATCAAGCACCGCCACCCCGCACCCCGCCACGCGCGCCGGGCTCAGCAAATACGCCACCAACGCCGACCCAAGGCCGCGCCCGCGCAACGCCGCATCCACCCCCAGATGCCCCACGTAATACGCGCCGCGCGCCGGCCCAGGCATAACCGTCTCGGCCTCCATGCCGCGCCGGTAGGCCGCACCCGCCGCGCGCAGGCCAAAGAAACCAATCGCCGGCCACGCCGTCGCCACCGCAAAGCGCACCCCCCCATTCGGCCAGCCCGCGCCGCACGCCACCACGCGTCCGTCCAGCTCGCCGACCACATGGATGGCGTAGCCGAACTCGCCGCCCGGCCGCGCCAGCGCATAGGCCAGGAACGGTACGGCGTTGCGCCGCGCATCGGCAAAGACGTAGTCAAAGCTATCGGCTCCGCTGGCATGCACCAGTGGCGCGCAAGCCTGCGCATCCCCAGCCAGCGCCGCCCGGAACCGCACCCCCTCCATCCCGTCCCCGATCTACCCGCCAGCCGCCGCGATGCTATAGGGGCGCTCGCGTCCACCCGCCAGAACAAGGTCTGCCGCCCATGGCCACGCTGCCCGACAAGCCCGGCTTCCGCACCGACAAGGACGCGCTCGGGCCGGTCTACGTGCCGGCCGACAAATTGTGGGGCGCCCAGACCCAGCGCAGCATCGAAAACTTCCCGATCGGCGTGTCGCGCTTCGTCTTCACCCGGCGCCTGATCCGCGCCATGGGTCTGCTGAAAGCCGCCGCCGCCCGCGCCAACGGCGAATTGGGCGAGCTTTCGGCCGAGAAGGTCGATCTGATCACTCGCGCCGCCGCCGAAGTGATCGCGGGCACCTTGGACGATCAATTTCCGCTGGTCGTCTTCCAGACCGGCTCGGGCACGCAGACAAACATGAACGCCAATGAGGTGATTGCCAATCGCGCAATCCAGCTCGCCGGTGGTGTGGTCGGATCGAAAGCCCCTGTGCACCCCAATGACGATGTCAATCGCAGCCAATCCAGCAATGACACCTTCCCGACCGCCATGCACGTCGCCGCGTTGGAGGAAATCGAGCACGTGCTGCTGCCCGCGGTGCAGAAACTGCGCGACACCCTTCACGCCGGCGCAGAGCTGTTCGCAGGTGTCGTCATGATCGGGCGCACGCATCTGCAGGATGCAACGCCCGTTATGCTGGGCCAGGTCATCGGCGGATGGGTCGCGCAACTGGACGCGGCAATCGCCACTATTCGGCTTAATCTGCCTGGGCTGTTCGAGCTTGCCATCGGCGGCACCGCGGTCGGCACCGGCCTGAACGCGCACCCGCAATTCGGCGATCGCGTGGCGGCCCATCTGGCGGAGGCGACCGGATTTGCCTTCGTCTCCGCGCCCAACAAATTCGCGGCGCTGTCGGCGCACGACGCGATGGTGACGGTTTCGGCCACGCTGCGCACGCTTGCAGGCGCGCTCATGAAGATCGCCAACGATGTGCGCTGGTATGCCTGCGGCCCGCGCGCCGGCATCGGTGAAATCACGATTCCCGAAAATGAACCCGGCAGCTCGATCATGCCGGGCAAGGTCAATCCCACGCAATCCGAAGCGCTGACCATGGTCGCCGTGCAGGTCTTCGGCAACGATGCGGCCGTGGCCTTTGCCGGCAGCCAGGGCAATTTCCAGCTCAACGTGTTCAAGCCGGTCATGCTGCACAACGTGCTGGAATCCGCGGGCCTGCTCGCGGACGCTTGCCACGCCTTCAACGATTTCTGCGCCGTGGGTATTGTGCCCAATGCCGAGCGCATTGCGCAGAACGTCGCCAATTCGCTGATGCTGGTGACAGCGCTCAACCCGCATATCGGCTACGAAAAATCGGCGGAAATTGCGTTGAAGGCGCACCGGGAAGGCGGCAGCCTGAAACAGGCGGCGGTCACGCTGGGTTATGTCAGCGAGGCGGATTTCGACGCCTGGGTGCGGCCTGAGGAGATGACAGGACCACTAAAAGAATGACGGGGGGTCTGGGGGGGATGGCACATCCCCCCCAGCTCTGCCACCACCTCTCAATTCCCCGCACCCGAGTCTCGCCCATGCCCGTCCAACCCGACACCTGGATCCGTCACATGGCGCAAACCCACGCCATGATCACCCCTTTCGTCGAAACCCAGAAACGCGAGGGCGTCATCAGCTACGGTCTGTCCAGCTACGGCTATGACGCACGCGTGGCCGATGAATTCCGCATCTTCACCAATGTCGATAGCGCCATCGTCGACCCCAAGGATTTTCGCGAGGAAAGCTTCGTCACCCGGCGCGGCCCCGTGGCCATCATTCCGCCCAACAGTTTTGCGCTCGCCCATACGGTCGAGTATTTTCGTATTCCCCGCGACATCCTGGTGATCTGCCTGGGCAAATCCACCTACGCGCGCTGCGGCATCATCGTGAACGTGACGCCGCTGGAGCCGGAATGGGAAGGCCAGGTCACGATTGAAATCAGCAACACCACGCCCCTGCCGGCGAAAATCCACGCCAATGAAGGCATCTGCCAGTTCCTGTTTCTGCAGGGTGCGGCGCCGCCGGAGACCAGCTATCGCGACAAGGCGGGCAAATACATGCACCAGCTCGGGGTCTCGCTGCCGCGGATGTAAGTTGGTGCAATGCGCCAGCATCTTGCAAGAAAGGCCAGGGGCTCTGCCCCTGGACCCCGCTGGGGCCCGAGGCCCCAGACCCCCATCTGTTTGAATACCTTCAAATAAAGGTTCTAAGGACTTGTCCCTAGCGGGGTCCAGGGGCAGAGCCCCTGGCTTGGCACGCCGGCTGCAATGCTCATGACGCGTCAAGGAGCATCGGCCATGAGCAGCACAGTCAAAATCGCTCGCTCGCCGTGGGAGCCCCTCGCGCGCACAACCCTGAAGGCATCGATACTGTTCTGGTTTCTGGTCATCATGGCCGGCCAGATGGTCTTCGCCGTCAGCATCTCGATCCTCTACGGCCTGAAGGCCTGGCGCGGCGACCTGCCCGCCTGGAACAGGGTCATGACGCACGGCTACATTCCCGGGCAAGGCATCGGCAATGCCATCGTCGGTGTGCACATTGCCTCGGCCGCCATTATCCTCGCGGCCGGCACGTTTCAGCTTATTCCAGGCATTCGCGCGCGCGCACCCGCGTTTCATCGCTAGACCGGGCGGTTCTATATCCTGTCCGCCTTCACCCTAAGCCTCGCCGGGCTCTACATGATGTGGTTCCGCGGCACGGTCGGCGATTTCTCGCAATATCTGGGCAATAGCGGGCTGGCGGTGTTCATCATGCTCTGCGCCACCATGGCCATCCTCCAGGCACGCGCACGCAAATTCGACTCCCATCGCCGCTGGGCCATCCGCCTCTTCATCGTCGTCAGCGCATCGCTCTTTATCCGCGCATCGATCATCCTGACGACCATTATCGCCCGCGGTCCCGTCGGCTTCGATCCCACGACCTCAACGGGTCCGCTGTTGACTTTCATCGCCTTTGCCCAATACCTTCTGCCGCTCGCGCTTTTCGAAATCTCTCTGTGCGCCCGCGCCCGCGGCCCCGCCATCCGCCTCGCCATGGCGACCGCGCTGCTCGTTATCACGCTGTCCACAAGCGCCGGCCTGGCCGCAGTCACGGCGACAGTCTGGGTGCCCGACATTAAGGCCGGCCTGGACGCGCGCCGGTCAATCACCGGCGTGCTCGCGGCCACTATCGCCGCCAGCGGCATCGACAGCGCGATTGCACAATACAAAGGTCTCAAGGCGAGCCAGTCGGCGGTTTATAATTTCGACGAACCCGAGCTGAATGGCCTGGGCTATACGTTCCTGCGCCTCAGCAAATTCGCCGATGCAATTCGGATTTCCAGCTCAACCTGCAGGAATACCCGAAAGCAGCCAATACCTATGACAGCCTCGGCGAGGCTTACATGGATTCCGGCAACATGACTCTGGCGGTAGAGAATTATCAGCAATCAGTTGACCAAAACCCGGGCAACACTAACGCCGTGAAGATGATTGAGAAGCTCCTCGGACCGTCTCATTAAAATAGAAGGGGAACGCAGACAATCCTTCTCTGAAAAGACCGAGAATGCTTTTGTCGGTGCGTCGCTTTAACTAAGCGCTTGACTGGGCGACGCCAGATGCTTGGTCAATTCTTATCTCCGGAGGTGGCCGGAAACCGAATCGTTGCTTCGACCAATCACGACAGCTTACCAGACATTCGCACCGGACTGCTGCACCACTTAAGCGGTTGACCGGGTTTGCCATTGGTTTCAATGCAGAATTCTTATATTACGCACCAGAAATTGTAGCAACTACTGGCAAGAGATACCAATCTTTGACAACCCGGACCACGATGCTGTCGTCAATACAGCACCGGAGGCGACGCAACTCACTGATAAAAAATGATTAGCGGGCTGGGTTAACCGCACGGCACGCGTTTTGCTCGCCCGCACCTGCGGACGCGTTGTCAGCGATATACCCACTTCAATGGCGCCGCTTTCCGGCACAAAAAAGGTATACGGTAATGAAACATCTGGCAGCGGCATCGATTGGCATCGGGGTTCTCCTAGCACTCGGGGGTGCGGCGTGGGCCGAGCCAATTGTAGAGTTCTCTACACAAATTGTGCCGGTTAACGGCCATAAAATCGTATTTTATGTCGTAGCCGGAAAGTTGCCTATCCTCGTACTGGACGCCGGCGGCGGCACAGACAGCTCCTACTGGAAAAGCATAATCCCTGCTCTTTCAAGACGTACGGGATCAGAAATAATAACCTATGACCGAGCTGGCCTGGGAGCAAGTGATGAGGTTGGTCCGCCATTCAGAATGGAGGACGCTGTCACCGATCTTGAGTCTGGTCTCAGGCAACTTGGTGCAACCCATGACCTAATACTAATCCCCCATTCGTTCGCGGGTGAAATCGCAACCTACCTCGCACTGAAGCACCCAGATTGGATCACCGGCGCAGTTCTCGTTGATACGAATGTCCCCGACTTTTTCTCTGATGAAGAAATCAATCATCTAGATCCAATTGTCCGGCCAATGGTGGCAGCGGGGGTTGCCGCACATCCAGATAAACGCACGCGTACGCTGGAAGAGATTGAGGAAGCCTATGTGCCGACCAGCGTTGCCTTCCACAAGATCGATTGGCCAACATCAGTTCCCTGTGACGTTATTCTTTCTTCAACCACACCGTTTCCGCCTATTCCTGAGCTCAAGACTGACGCCGATCGCTGGAGGCAAGCTCACGTAGCTTTCGCACAGCGGGCGACTAACAGAGAGCTCGTCATTGCGAAGGACAGCTCACATGACATCGCTCATGACCGTCCCGACGTGATCGTCGATTCGGTCGGTCAGATGGTTGATCGCCGTCGCTCCAAAAGCGTGGTTCCCATACATTAGGTGAAGCACAATTAGCCAGAGCAGATGGCAAGATGACACGGTGCAAAATTTTTGAGTTCTGCACCGCGCGGTTGCCGGCCCCCCTTAACTGAGGTCGAGCAACGCAATGAAAAAACACTCGGTTTGCGCGGGCCGCGACACTCCGGCGACTGACAAGGCCGCCGCAAAGCCGCGCCCGTAACCCTACCCCCGGTCCGCGTCAGGAACTCCACATCGACATGCACAATCAGGCAGCATGTCGCCTGCCCCGCCGCCGCAATGCATAAGGCAGCACAAAAAGATACAAACCGGTGACCAGAAGCGAAATGAGCGGCAGCAGCGGAAAAAGCCCAAGCCAGCCGGGCGGCCGTCCCCCACTCATTGCCACAATGTAGACGCCAACCCCGAGCGTGAAGGCAAT
The DNA here is from genome assembly GCA_965276755.1 of Acetobacteraceae bacterium. Lineage (GTDB taxonomy): Bacteria > Pseudomonadota > Alphaproteobacteria > Acetobacterales > Acetobacteraceae > CAJCIS01. The sequence continues at coordinate 3,465,754 of OZ255625.1, read as the reverse complement.
GGACAGCCAGCGATGAAACTGTCTCACAAAGCTATTCACGTTCATTTCTACCTCCTTCGCACACAAGCACCCTGGCGAAATTCAGTCCGCCCGATCCAGGACTCGTTCCAGCTTCGACAAGAACTGCTGCCAGCCGAAACCGGCACCTCGGAACGCCTGCTCCTGATCCGGCCGGAACCCCGCCTGTTCCATGCGCAAATGCGTACCCGTGCCCGATGGCGTCAGCGTCCAGGTGACGACGCTCTCCAGGCCCATGGCCGCCCACGTGTAGGACAGCGTACGGTTGATCTCCACTTCCAGGACCCGGCAATCGACCGATCCCCATTCGCCACGGAATTCGAAGCGGTGGTCAACGACGGGCGCAAATTCGCTCTTCATCAGCCACTCGTCGACCAGATGCGGCTGCGTGAGCGCACGCCATATCTTCTCCGGCGGATGCGGAAGGTCACGCTCGACAATGACGGAGCGCACGCCAGCGGAATCTTCGTTCATTGGTCCATTCTCTTCAGCAGGTTTTCAAGATCGTCGAACCGGCTTTGCCAATACCCGGTCATCTGGCTCGTCCATTCGATCAGGGGCGCCAAGGCACCGCGCTGCGCGCTGTAATAAGCCTGGCGGCCGTCCTGCCGATCGGCCACCAGGCCCGCCTGCCGCAGAACGCCCAGGTGCTTCGATACGGCCGGTTGCGAAACCCCAGCCCGCGCCGTTAGCGCGCGGACGTTCTGTTCCCCGTCCCGGCACAACTGCTCGAAGATGGCCCGCCGCGTCGGGTCCCCCAGCGTTTTGAATAAAGCGTCACGATTTGGCAGCAAGCGAACCCATAACCCCCTGGCTATTGATCACACCAATAACCAGCCAGTTATGCGTGTGTCAACAGGCAAAAGTTTTTTTGGTTCTTTTTTTCAAAAAAGAACTGCTTCCTTCCCCATTGGCGACGTGACCCCCACCAGCCCATAAGCGCCAGCACCAACCGCCACGCTGGAGACTTAATGGACCGCATTCGTATCCGTGGTGGCCGCCCCCTCTCCGGGCAGATCGCCATCCGCGGCGCCAAGAACGCTGCCCTGCCCCTGATGGCCGCCGGCTTACTGACCGACGAGCGGCTGGTTCTCACCAACGTGCCCCAGCTCGCCGACATCGCCACTATGGCGGCACTCCTCGCCCAGCACGGCATCGCCACCGACAGCACCGCCAATGACGGCCGCACGCTGTCCCTGGGCGGGGCCATCACCAGCACCGAGGCGCCCTATGACATCGTGCGCAAGATGCGCGCCTCCATCCTGGTCCTCGGTCCGCTGCTTGCGAGGTGCCGCCAGGCGCGCGTCTCGCTGCCCGGCGGCTGCGCCATCGGCGCGCGTCCGGTGGATCTTCATCTCAAGGGCCTGGAGCAGATGGGCGCCACCATCGAGCTCGAAGGCGGCTACGTGAACGCCACCGCCCCCGCCGGCCTGCAGGGGGCGGACATCGTCTTCCCCTTCGTCTCCGTGGGTGCGACCGAAAACCTGCTGATGGCCGCCAGCCTCGCCCACGGCCGCACGACCCTGACCAACGCCGCACGCGAGCCGGAAATCACCGACCTCGCCCACTGCCTGATCGCCATGGGTGCGACCATCACTGGCGTGGGCACCGGCCAGCTCTGCATCGAGGGTGCAGCCACCCTGCACGGCGCCACCCACCCGATCGTGCCGGACCGCATCGAGACCGGCACCTACGCCTGCGCCGCCGCGATTGCCGGCGGCACGCTTACGCTCCTGGGCGCCCGTCTGCGCCACATCGCCGCCGTCGCCGCGACGATGGAGGCCGCCGGTGTGGAAATCACTGAAACGGCCGACGGCCTGCTCGTCCGGCGCCTCAACGGCCTTCACGGCACCGACGTGCAGACCGAGCCCTATCCCGGCTTTCCCACCGACATGCAGGCTCAGTTCATGAGCCTGATGTGCGTCGCCGAGGGTGCGGCGATGCTGACCGAGACCATCTTCGAAAACCGCTTCATGCACGCGCCCGAGCTCAACCGCATGGGCGCGCGCATCAACGTGCACGGCAGCAGCGCCATCGTACGCGGCGTGGCCCACCTGCAAGGCGCGCCGGTGATGGCCACCGATCTGCGCGCCAGCGCCTCGCTCGTGCTCGCCGGCCTGGCCGCGCGGGGCGAGACCATCGTCAACCGCGTCTATCATCTCGATCGCGGCTACGAGGCGATCGAGCGCCAGCTCGCCGGGTGTGGCGCGGATATCGAGCGCCTTGCCGACTGAGTGTCAAAAGGTTGCGGACACAAACCTGACGGGACGCGGCGCGATATAGCGACGACAATTCTGCCAAGGAGTCATTCAATGATGCGCAAATTCGGCGCGATCGCCATCCTGCTGGCCTCCGCCGTCGGCCTGTCCGCCTGCGTCGTGGCTGCGCCCGGCCCTGTCCGCGTCGGCTGTGTCCCTGGCCATTATGGCCCGTACGGTGGCTGGCACCCAGGGCACTGCTAAAAATCGACGGGGGTTTACCAGGGCAATCGAGTGAAGGGCTGAAGACCTGGGGGAGATGTGCCATCCCCCCCCAGACCCCTCGTCATTATTTAGGCGAGGCTCTATAATCGACGGGGGGTCTGGGAGGGATGGCACATCCCCCCCAGCTTTCTTGTGCTTTGCTGGTCGCTCTAAACGACTACCCTTCCTAGTCGTGCTAACCAGTGCTAAGCGGCGCGCCACTTGGCGCCGGAGCCGCTCATGAACGCCTTGAACGCTGCTCCGCGGATCGCCCCAGGCCCAGCCGGCACGGACACCCAACTCATCATCGCGCTCCCCAAAGGCCGCATTCTGGCCGAGTGCGCACCCCTTCTCGCCCGCGCCGGCATCACCCCCGCGCCGGACTATACGGACGAAGACAGCCGCCGCCTGCGCTTTCCCACCAACGATCCTTCGCTGGACGTCGTGCGCGTCCGCCCCTTCGACGTCGCCACCTTCGTCGCCGGCGGGGCCGCCCAGATCGGCATTTGCGGCGCGGACGTGCTGATGGAATTCGACTACTCGGAGATCTACGCGCCGCTGGACCTCGGCATCGGGGCTTGCCGCGTCTCGGTCGCCGAACCGCTCGGCGCGGCGCCCGAAGACCCGCGCCAATGGTCCACCATTCGCGTGGCCACCAAATACCCCAACATCGCCCGCCGCCATTTCGCCGGTCGCGGCGTGCATGCAGACGCCGTGCACCTCAACGGCGCCATGGAGCTCGCGCCGGGCCTCGGGCTGTCGCGCGTGATCGTCGATTTGGTGCAGACCGGCAGCACGCTGCGCGCCAACGGCCTGCACGAAACCGAGGTGATCGCGCAGATCACCAGCCGGCTGATCGTCAACCGCATTGCGCTGAAAACGCAGCCCGAGCTGATCGGCGCGCTGATTGACCGCTTCCGACAGGCGATTGCCGCGTGAAGTGGCTGAACACCGCCGAGCCGGACTTCCCGGCCGCTTTCGACGCCCTGCTGGACCAAGCCCGCCAGACAACCGCGGAGGTCGCGGCCCCGGTCGCGGCCATCATCGCCCGCGTTCGTGCCCAAGGCGATGACGCCCTGCGCGCCTACACGGCAGGGTTCGACGGCCACACCCCCACCGCCCTGCGCGTCAGCCAGGCCGAAATCGAGGCTGCCCGTGCGCGCGTCCCCGCCGACCTGAGCGCGGCGCTCGATCTCGCCGCCACGCGCATCGAGGTCTTTCACCGCGCCCAGCTCCCCATCGACATGCAGATGCACGATGATGCGGGCGTTACCATGGGCCTGCGCTGGACGCCGCTCGACGCCATCGGCATCTACGTCCCCGGCGGCCGCGCCGCCTACCCCTCCTCGGTGCTGATGAATGCGCTGCCGGCGCGCGTGGCGGGCGTGGCGCGAATTGCCATGTGCGTCCCCTGCCCGGGCGGCACGCTGAACCCGCTTGTGCTGGCCGCCGCGCACCGCGCCGGCGTGACGGAAATTTTCCGGATCGGCGGCGCGCAGGCCATCGCGGCGCTCGCCTACGGCACAGCCAGCATCGCGGCGGTGGACCGCATCGTCGGACCAGGCAACGCCTATGTGGCCGAAGCCAAGCGCCAGGTCTTCGGCCATGTCGGCATCGACGGTGTCGCCGGCCCGTCCGAAGTCGTGATCCTCGCCGACGCTTCGAACGATCCGCGTGTGGTTGCCATCGACCTCCTCGCCCAGGCCGAGCACGACGAGGCCGCCCAGTCCATCCTGATCACCACCAACGCCGATTTCGCGCGTGCTACCGCGGCCGCGATAGAGGCCGAACTCCCCAGCCTGCCACGCGCGGCCATCGCCGGCGCCTCCTGGCAAATCCATGGCGCCATCATCATCGTGCGCGACTGGGCAGAGGCTGCCGCGCTCACCAACCGCCTCGCCCCCGAACACCTCCAGATCATGCTGCCCGATCCGCAGCACCATCTGGCCGCCATCCGCCACGCCGGCGCCGCCTTCCTGGGCCGCCACGCGCCCGAAGCGCTGGGCGACTACATCGCCGGCCCCAATCACGTCCTGCCCACCGGCCGCACCGCCCGCTACGCCTCGGGCCTGTCGGTCTTGGATTGCCTCAAGCGCACGAGTTGGGTCAGCGCGACGGCGGACTCCCTGCGCGAAATTGGCCCCGCCGCAATGCTGCTCGCAGAGGCCGAGGGCCTGACCGCGCATGCCCGCAGCCTGGCCATGCGCCTGGGACAATGAACTCAACCAGGTGCTTCGGCTTGACCGGGCAGGGCTGCCCGATCATGTTCCGCCCCAAATCATGAACGGACGTACTATGTTGTTGCTGAAATCTACGCGCAGCGTCGGGAAAGAGGACTGAGTGTCGAAAGAAGATATGATCGAGTTCAGCGGTGTGGTGACCGAATTGTTGCCCAACGCCATGTTTCGGGTCAAACTGGACACCAACGAACACAGCATCCTCGCACATACCAGCGGCAAGATGCGCAAGAACCGCATCCGCGTCCTCGCCGGTGATCGCGTCAATGTCGAAATGACGCCGTACGACCTTTCCAAAGGCCGCATCACGTTCCGCTTTAAGTAGGCGTCACACTCGCCGTGGCCACGCTGATCCTGGCCTCCGCCAGCCCGCGGCGCCTGGCACTGCTCGCCCAGATCGGCGTAACGCCAGACCGCATCGCGCCAGCCGAAATCGACGAAACCCCCGCCCGCGATGAGTCGCCCGGCAACCTCGCCGGCCGCCTCGCCCGCGAAAAAGCCCAGGCCAGTGCAGAGCCCGGCTGCTTCACCCTGGCCGCAGACACGGTGGTTGCCGTGGGCCGCCGCATCCTCGGCAAGCCGGCAGACGCGGCCGAGGCCCGGCGGTTTCTCGCCCTGCTCAGCGGACGCCGCCACCACGTGCTGACCGCCATTACTTTGGTGGCACCGGACGGCGCCGCCAGCCACCGCCTTTCCAACAGCGCGGTCATTTTCAAGCGCCTGACCGCGCAGGAAATCACCGCCTACATCACCAGCAACGAATGGGCTGGCAAAGCGGGCGGTTACGCCATCCAGGGATACGCCGCCGCTTTCGCGCGGCAGATCGCGGGCAGTTATTCTGGTATCGTGGGGCTGCCGTTGTTTGAAACATCGCAGCTATTGACGGGCAAAAATTTCAGAAAGGCTGGGGGAGATGTGCCATCCCCCCCAGACCCCCGGTCTTTACTCAGGACGAGGTCTAAATGAATGACGGGGGGTTTGGGGGGGATGGCACATCTCCCCCAACCTTTCTCGCCTGAATCATGTGTCAGCTTCAACGCCGGTTGGTATAAGTGATCCAATTACATGACTCTCCCGGCGAGCGAAGGATTGCTCTTATAAAAGACGACACACTCACGGAATACTATATCCATCGCCCGGACGCGCCGGACGGCCTCGGCGACATCCACCTCGCCCGCGTCACCGCAAAAATCCCCGCCATGGCCGGGGCATTCCTCGAACTCTGCGACGCAACCGCCTTCCTCCCAGACACAAACGGCGCGGACACACTAACCTCGGGCGACCTCGTCCGCGTGCGCATCACCCGCGCCGCACTCGCCGGCAAAGGCCCTCGTGTCACGGTCTGCTCCGCCCCGCCAGGCGCGCACATCGGTCGCATCGCCCTCCTTGCCCGCGGCCCCACGCCGCTGGAGGACCTGCAAGCCGCCTACCCAGACGAGCCCGTCCGGCATGCCCCCTTCCCAGATGATATAGAAGCCGACATCGAGGCCCTGGGCGAACCCACGGCCATCCTGCACGGTGGCCTGCGCGCCACCTTCTCGCCAACCCCGGCGCTCACCGCCATCGACCTCGACACAGCCCAGGCCACCGACGCACATGGCCCCAAAGCCAGTGGGCAAATGGCCGCCAACCGCGCCGCCCTGCCCAGCCTGACCCGCCAAATCGCGTTGCGAAACCTCTCGGGCGCCATCCTGATCGATCTCGCCGGCATCCCCAGCCGTGGCCGCCGCGCGCTCACCCCCGACCTGCAAGCGGCACTGGCGGCCGACCGCCTTTGCCCCCGCCTGGCCGGCTTCTCCGCCCTGGGCTTTGCCGAAATCACCCGCCCCCGCCTGCGCCCGCCTTTGCACGAGCTTGCGGCCAGCCCCCTGGGCCTGGGCCTGACCGCCTTGCGCGCCATCCTGCGCGAGGCCCAGGCCGCCCCCGCCCGCCACCTCGCCCTGCGCGCACCGCCGTCCATCATCGCAGCACTACAAAATGCTACGCTCGCACGCGCCGCCCTTGCACGGCTGGCCACCCATCCCTTGGTGTTGCGCGCCGACCCCACCCTCAGCCGAGGCTGGTTCATCGAGGACGCGAGTGCCTGAATACCCCGCCTTGCCTTGCCCGATCTGCGGCAAACCCGTCGCGCTTGCCCATCGCCCCTTCTGCGGCACGCGCTGCGCGGATGTCGATCTCGGCCGCTGGCTGCCTGGCCTTTACCGCGTGCCAGGGCCGCCCGCCGATGAGCAGGAGGAGCAAGCCGCTTCGCTGGAGGAAAAGGCGGGAGCTTGAAAAGGTGGGGGGGCTGGGGTAGGAGCCTGCCTCCCGACGGCGCCCAGGTAGCTCAGTTGGTAGAGCATGCGACTGAAAATCGCAGTGTCGGTGGTTCGATTCCGCCCCTGGGCACCATTTATCGGGGCTCGGATGAGAGACCACCTGAATAGAGCGCGGATCGCATCATCCGAATGGCCTACGACATTCTCAAGATGCTGCATGTGCTCGGCGTGATCGTGCTGATCGGCAATGTCACCGTCAGCTCGTTTTGGAAAGTCTTCGCCGACCGCAGCGGTGACCCGCGTATCATCGCCCACGCGCAGCGTCTGGTCACCACGACCGATTGGTTCTTCACCATGAGTGGCATTGCGCTCCTGATCGGCGGCGGCTTCGGCGCGACCTATGTCGCCGGCATACCGCCATTCGGCCCTGCCTGGCTGGTCATTCCGGAAGCCCTGTTCCTGATCTCCGGCCTGATCTGGCTGTTGGTCCTTGTGCCAATCCAGGTCCGCCAGGCACGCCAGGCGCGCTCATTTGCCGACGCAGCACCCATCCCGGCCGCATATCGCCGCGACAACCGCCTTTGGCTGGTCTGGGGCATCGCCGCCACAGTGCCGCTCATCGCCGCCATCTACGTTATGATCGCCAAACCTTGGTAGGGCCAAACCTTGGTGGGGCCAAACCCTTGTAGAGATGGTGTGCGCCCATCGCCCTTTGCGGGCCAACGGGAGGCGTGCCGTGTGACCTATTCTCGTCAGGCTATACACTGCACTCTCCATTGCCACCTATTGGTCGAATATGCCGCACCTGACGATCAAGCCGGTTAGTCGGGAGACATGGCCCGACTTCGAATCCTTGTTCGAAGCGCGCGGCGGCCCGAAATCCTGTTGGTGCACGGCGTGGCGGCCGATCACTGCCAAGGAGAAGGCCGGCGGGGGAATTGCCCGCAAGAGGGCGATGAGCGATCGCGTCCATGGCGGTGTTCCCATCGGATTGCTTGGCTACTTGCAGAACGAACCGGTTGCCTGGTGTTCGATAGCGCCAAGGCAGACCTACCGGAAACTCGGCGGTGCAGAGATTGCCGAAGACGCGCCCTCGGAGGTTTGGTCGATCGTATGCTTTTTCGTGCGGCGCGACATCCGCGGACAAGGCGCGACAGAGCAGCTGATCGATGCCGCCTTGGCCTATGCCCGGGCGCACGGCGCCAAGATCGTGGAAGCCTACCCGGTTGATCCCGGATCACCGAGCTACCGCTTCATGGGCTACGTGCCTGCGTTCGAGCAGGCAGGGTTTGCACATTTCGGTCCCGCAGGCAGCCGGCGGCATGTGATGCGCAAGGCGGTGCCTGGCACGGGCGGGGCGCATACTCTGACCGGACGGGTTCATCCGTCCTAAGATCGGCTCTGCCTATAAAGGGCAGGAGCAAAATCGCCGCTCCTAAAAACGCCGGAGGTGCCCGGGATGCCATGCGGATTTGGCGTCGCCTGCCAATTGGCCATGCAATGACCGGGAAGGCTTCTGCATCAGCTACAGGGCGACAAGGAATACAGAGGCAGGATGCGTGCGTAAGAGCCCGCCTTCTTTGGAGCGTCGGCCTTTCTGCTCTTTAGTATAACAGCTTAGAAGTAGCTTGTTGCACCACCTTAGACCGCTACACGCTCGACCCGGGTCGCACCCTCTCCGAAACAGCGCATGATCCAGGCTGCCTCAGATGGCCCCAATTATTAGCCGTTCTGCCCCCTTCGTCAATTTTTTATTCCTGGCACGCTCTTGAACTGGCTTGCGGCTTTCGTTTTCAAATACGAGATTCGGCAACGAAACTTATTTTGGCGACGTTGGCTGTCGACAGAAAATAAGTGGCCATTTGTTATTGACATGAGCGTGTTCTACCTTATCAATACCAGCGGTCCGCCATTCCGTAATGAACGCGGAGCGTCTGCACGCTGGACTATCGTTGGAACTCTGTACGTGGAGCTTCCAGGTGAACCAAGTCCCGACATCGGAGTCAGACTCTGACTGCTTGCTGTCTGAGCCTCGGCGTCCCACAGTCGGGAAGCGGGCAACCAGTTTGCCAAACTGGATACTTGCGGCGTTCCATATATCCTGTGACCTCAGGGAATTACGCGTGGCGGCGCGTCTGCTCGCCATATTCGAGACAGCTGCGTTGTCTGACGCAAGCCAGCCAGATTACCGACGCAGGCAGTCGGTCAACCTTCTTGTCGCTGGGCATCTGCGCCTGTGGAACTTGAAACATCCTGCGGAAGCAGGCTAGTTCCAGGAACATTACGTCCGTAAAGGAGACGGCTTGATGATAGAAACAAAGGACCGCGCCTCTTTCACCAGACAAGCAAACGAACGCAGGCGCGGCGGCCCAAGAGTCCTGTCAAACGCCGAGTTGGTTAAGCTGGCGCGCAATCCTGTAACGCTGCCGAGTTGCGGCGACGACTTGCAACATCACGATGATAGCCAGCGGCGGTACACGCTTCGTCCAATCATCCTCCTGACGACGGCGTTCTGGGCCGGCGTGGCATTTCTGATTTTCGTGTAGTCGCTCCACGATGGCGAAGTGGGCGCGCCTGCCAACATACTGGTGACATATGAACACCTATCGCCCTCTGCAGACGCAGTTCAATAACTGGGTTGTCGGATGGTGGGTGAACGACATCTGGCAGGCTTGGTCTGGGGAGACTTTCCGACCGCAGCAGAGACCCATTTTTGTGCCTGTTCTCTGGCGGTAATGGAGTGGAACGAGCGGCCGAAAGCTGTTCTTCAGGGCTCGGCAGGACCAGAGTTGGAAAGACGTCTGCCGTCAGCAGCGTTTGACTACATGATCCGGAGCATCGAGCCCGTGATCAGCAGCAAGCGCGCGTTCTGACCGATATGACGACAGCACCCGACTTGGTAGCATGACAAAAGGCGTAGGGGCATGTGGAATGTCCAAAGGCTAGAGCGTGTTCTTCGGACGGGTGATCCCATTTCGTCCGAACATGCTCTAAGCCGCTGTAAAGTCAACCGAAAGATGGCGGGCGATTGAGAGACGGACACCATCTCCATCATCTTCTTACGCCGAGATCTCGGCCCTTGAGAGATTTCCGCCACCAGCAAAGTGTCGCTCTACGATACGGAAGCTGCGCCACACATCGGCAATGAGGCAGGTGGCGTAGCTTCGGCGGAGCGCCGTCATGCGAGATTACTCACCCACGCACGGAGCCCGTCGAAGCTGTCTTGGCAATCGTAACATGGTGGCGCTGTCCGAGACAACATAATGATCCTCAGAATGTCGAGCTTGTAATCTAAATCGAAAGAATAATCCAGCGCCAGATGTTGGTGGATAAGTAATTTTCTGAGTGAGGGCACACGAATCTGATGTTTATACGGAACGACCACATGCAAAAAGTGAGTGGTGTTATGCGTCGTTCGGGACGTATGATTTTTTTTTGCGGTAATGAAAGGCCAGCGGCATGGTCGCCGGGCTTGGTCCGACATGATGCCCAATCGTTGGGCATTGCCGCTTTGTCCAAGGAAGAAACAAGAAGATGGCTATTCCTCGGCTTCCCCCAAATGCAAATGCTCTAACGCGCAAGTGCCGCAAAGCCGCCCTCGCCGCGGCCATCGGCCTGACCGCACCTATGACCATCGCGCTGCCCGCCACGGCCGCAAAGCTCGACGGTCTGTTCGGTGGGGGCGCAAAATCGATCGCTGTCAGCGGCGTCTCGCAAGAAATCTCCCTGGCGGTGCACAACGCTGCCTCTGTGGGCTGCCCGTGCCGCGGCACGCGCGGCGTGCTCAAGGAGAAAACGACATCCTCGATCAACGTTCCGATTTTGCTAAGCGTCAAGACGACGGATGCCACCGCCTACGGTGACAAGACACATTCCGCGGCCGCGACCATGCAAACTTCGACGGTGACAGGGCTGAACTTGCTGGCGGGAATGATCACCGCCGACGCGTTGAAGGCTGTGGCAACGGTGGACGCCACACCAACCAAACTCACGAAGTCCGACACGGGCACGACAATTACCAATCTGGTCGTCAACGGCACACCGGTTGATCCTAATGTGCCCGACAATACCGTGCTGACACTGCCCGGCCTGGGCACGGTGACGATCAAGGCGGTCGATATGGGCAAGAACGGCCAGCAGGCCCACGAATCCGTGGACATGCTTCTTGTCGAAGTGAGCAAGACCAACAGCTTTGGCCTTCCCGTCGGCGCCAAGCTCGTCATCGGCACAGCCAAGGCTAGCTATGATCGCCAGCAGCCCGCCGTCGTGCTGAAGGGCGGTGCCAGCGGCCTGCGCGCGAATGCAGATGCCGGCGCATTGCTCGACGAAGCTGCGGGCAGTGCAGCCTCCATCGGCATTCCGGGCTGCTCGGGCACAGGTGGCAAAACGCTGACCAAGAGCGTGACCAACCTCGACGTGCCGATACTGCTTTCCATTGGCACGATCACAAATACGGCCTTTGGCGGAACGCAAGGAAAGGCCTCGGTTGCATCTACGAGTTCGACAGCATCGAACGTTTCGCTGCTTGCTGGACTCGTCACAGCCACTTCTATTGCGGCCTTCGCGCAGGAAAGCAGCACGGGCGGAATGGATACGCCATCGACGGCCGGGTCCGGCTTTGCAGGGCTGGCCATAGGTGGCGTGCCGGTCGATCCCAATACGCCGCCGAACACCAGCCTGTCCTTGCCTGGCATTGGCAATGTTATCATCAATGAGCAATTGCTGGCTGCGAAATCGGCAGTGCAGGTGAACGGATTGCACATCACGGTGACGCAGCAGAATATCCTGGGCCTTGCCGTAGGCGCGCAGGTCATCGTGGCGCATGCCGCTGCGGTAGCGCGAAAGTTCTAGCATGGCGTGGCATGAATGACGGCGGGCTTGGGAAAGGCTGGGGGGGATGTGCCATCCCCCCCAGACCCCCCGTCTTCAATTAAGCCGGCGTCTTAATGAATGACGGGGGGGGCTGGGGGGGATGGCACATCTCCACCAGCCTTACTCAACCCGCCCCGACCAAAGCCGAAACCTCCCGACCCACCTTGATAAAATCCGCGCTGCTCAGCGCCAGCGCCCCCTCGAACGGAAAATCGAGCATGTGCACAAGCACCAGGATCGATGCCGTGCACCCCGCAAAAGCGCCGGCGAAAAGCATCTGCGCCCAGCTCGATTCGACACCGGCCAGTATAACGAAGCCGACAAGCACAACTGCATTGGCGACCAGCACAACCCAAAGTGCCGCGGGCACGGCAAGGGTCATCTGGAAGATGCGGGTCTCGCGCTTGGCATGCGCATCCGCAAGCAAGCCAAGGATTTGCGCCTGGACATAGCCGGTGGCGGCCGGGCTCTCCGCCGGGTGTGACGCCAGCTCCAACGCCGCCTGCAACGCCTGTGACGCGACAACACTGCGATGCCGCGTCGCCATCAGCGGCCATTCGGTGGTCACCACCGCCTGCGTGTAGCGCGCAATGGCGGCCGTGACCGGCCGGCCGGCCCCCCCGGGCAGAGCGTGGCCCAGCATTGCCGCCCCATGCAGCGCGCCGCACTCGCCATTGATGGCCTCGGCCGCGGCGTTATAGCCCACCTGCACGTCATTGTAGACAAAGGCCAGCAGCACGGCGAAGAGCAGGCCAAGCTGAAGGAAGATCGGATTGCCGATCTCATAGTGTCGCCGGCGCGCCTCCAGCCCCAGCCAAAGCCGCAGCAGCCATGCCAGCACGGCCGCGGCCAGTGTAGCGGCGGCAATGATCAGGCAGGCAACAAGGTAGCTCATCTCACACGCTCATCGCCGCCGCTTGCATGGCCTATGCAGCACCTGGGGCGTTAGCGCCGCAATGACCCCCTCGCAAATCCCGGTCGCCTTGCTCGCCGCCGTCGCCCCCTGGGCGCCCGCCATCGTCGCAAGTGCCGCCATCCTGCTCATGGCCGTCGTCCTGCAGGACGCTTTCGAGGTCATGCTCCTGCCCCGCCGCGTCAATCGCCGCCTGCGCTTCACCCGCATCTATTTTCGCGCATGCTGGTGGTTGCTCACCCGCCTGGTCGCCCCTCTGCCCGCCGATCAAAAGCGCGAACGCCTTCTCGGCGTGTTCGGCCCGCTCGCCATGCTCGCCCTCTTCGCGGCCTGGTCGACCATCCTGATCGTGGCCTTCGGGATGCTGCAATGGGCCGTTCAGGACCTCGCCCATCCGCAGGCCCCGTATTTGCCCCTCATGCAAATGGTCTACATGAGCGGAGTCACCTTCTTCACGCTGGGCTACGGTGACCTCGTGCCCCATTCCGCGGCAGGCCAGGTCACTGCGGTCATCGAGGCCGGCACCGGCCTGGGCTTCCTGGCCGTGGTCATCGGCTACCTGCCCGTCCTCTATCAGCTCTTCTCGCGGCGGGAAGCCCACGTCATTCAGCTCGATGCGCGCGCCGGCTCCCCTCCCACGGCGGCCGCCATGCTGATCCGCCACGCCGATGGCGGGCTGGACAAGCTGGACCTGCTACTGAACCAGTGGGAATCCTGGGGGGCGGATTTGCTGGAGAGCCATCTCTCCTATCCGATGCTGATCTATTACCGCTCCCAGCACGAAAACCAGTCCTGGCTCGCGGCCATCTGCGCCATTATGGACACCTGCGCCCTGATCCTGGTCGGCGTTGAGGAAATGCACCCCCTGCAGGCGCGCATGACCTTCACCATCATCCGCCAGGTCGTGGTCGAGCTGGCGCGCTCGCTTGCCATTCCACCCTCGCGCTACGATGGCGGCGATCGCCTTCCGCCATCGGCCTATGCCAGCCTGCGCGACAGCTTTGCCGAGGCGCAGCTCGCCTGGGACGGCGATGAGCACGCCGAGGAGACGCTCGCCGCCCTGCGCGCCACCTACGAGCCGCTGCTGGACGGCCTGGCACGCAAGCTGCTGCTGCCTCTGCCGGGCTGGATGCCCGAGGAGGGGGCTTCGGACAACTGGCAATCGGGCCATCGCGGCACGCTGGCAGCGCGCCTGATTTCCCAGCTTGCAGAGCGGCAGGGCGAGGCGGGCACCTCCACTGAGGGCGGTCCACTGTGGCGGCGGCTGCGAGGGCGGTTGGGGCGGTCTTGACAACGGTGTGGAGAAAGTAAGGCTGGGGGAGATGTGTCATCCCCCCTCATTATTGAAGGCGATGTCCTAAAATCGACGGGGAGTCTGGGGGGATGGCACATCTCCCCCAGCTTTTCTTGTCATTCTCTAGATGCGGCGCTCACCCCATCGGCCACCACATCGCGCAGCTTGGCGTGCATATGCGCGTTGCCCGCAACCACATCGTTGCCCGCATGATCGGACAGCAAGAATTCCGCACCCGCGGGATCAGTCACAATCCCCCCAGCCTCGCGCACGATCAGCAGACCGGCGGCCACATCCCAAGGCTTGAGGCCCAATTCCCAGTAGCCGTCATAGCGCCCCGCCGCGACCCAGGCCAGATCGAGTGCCGCACTGCCGAAACGCCGCACACCCGCGGTTGCCGGCATCAGCGCGCCGAGCGTGCGCGCAAACGCCAGGCGGTGGCGCGCGCTGACCGCGGCAAAGGGTATGCCGGTGGCGAACAGCGCCTCCTTCATCTCGCGCCGCGCCGAGACGCGCAGCCGCCGCTCATTGACGAATGCGCCGCCGCCTTTCTCCGCCCAGAACATCTCGTCGGACGCCGGCGCATAGATCATCCCGCACGCAATCTCGGCCGAGCCATCGGCCAGGCGCCGCTGCAAGCCGATGGAAATCGCCCAATGCGGAATGCCGTGCAGGAAGTTCGTGGTGCCGTCGAGAGGATCGACAACCCAGCGCCACGTCCAGTTTTCGCTGCCGGACGCGCCGCTTTCCTCCATCAGGAAGCTGTAGCCGGGTCGCGATTTTTCCAGTTCCTCGCGAAGCGTTTTCTCCGCGCGCAGATCGGCCTGGCTGACGAAGTCGGACGGTCCCTTGACGCTGACCTGGAGCTGCTCGACTTCGTTAAAATCGCGCAACAGACGCTTGGACGCTTTCTGCGCCGCGTTCTGCATGACGACCATGTGCGGGGATAGGCGGACGGGCATGGTTGGCTTTCAGTTCATCTGGCCGGGGCCGAGAACGCGCAGGATTTCAACATCCCCTGCCGTGTCGTTCGACCCGGTATCTGGATGAAGGCGGTAGATCACACGATACTGCCCGATCGTCAGGACACGGCGGCTTTCCAACCCGCCTTAAAATCTACCCAATCGAAGGAAAGGCAAGATTGGGGGAGATGTGCCATCCCCCCCAAACCCACCGTCATTTATTTAGTCTACGCCCTACGAATGACGGGGGGTTTGGGGGGACCGGCTCGGTCCACCCAACTTTTTGCCATGGGTCATCAGTCAGACTCAAGGCGAGTTGGTATTATAAGTCGGTGCACATCATCAGCGCTTGCGCGACTGCGCCTTTGGCAGAGGAGAGTCGGTGCCCAGACTTTCGAGCCACGTCCAAACCTCTTCTGCTGGAATGGTGCCTACGGCCTCAATCGAGGCCTCTGCCTCTGCGATCATCTCGAGCTCGCGCGGCGTAAAGGTGATTTCTGCGGCCTCGGCCTCTTCGGCGTCGCACGAAAACGGCGGGGGCTTATTATCCATACCCCGCCCTATACCGCCAGCGCCCGCACCTCTACCCCTTCGCGCGCTCCACATACGATCCATCATCGGTGCGCACTACGATTCGCTCCCCTGTCTCGATGAACGGCGGCACGCTGGTCTTGACCCCATTGGACAGCTTGGCAGGCTTGTAGGAACTGGCCGCGGTCTGCCCCTTGACCACCGGATCGGCCTCGATGACCTCCAGCGTCACCTGCGGCGGCAGATGTGCGCCCACCGGCTCGCCTTCGACCAGATCGACATCGATCATCATGTTGTCCTGCAGAAAGGGCGCGCTCTCGCCCAGCAGGTCCAGGGGCACGTGGGTCTGCTCGAACGTCTCTGGGTCCATCAGCACCATGTTGGTGCCTTCGGTGTAGCTGTAGGTGTAGTCCTTGTTGTCGGTCTGCAGCCGCTCGACGGTATCGGCGGTGCGCCAGCGCTCGTTGGTTTTGTTGCCCGTCTTGAGGTCGCGCATCTCGACCTGGATGAAGGCGCCGCCTTTGCCCGGCGTGATGATCTGCTGCTTGAGCACCGTCCAGCGGCGCCCGTCATGCTCGATCACCTGGCCGGCGCGGATCAGGTTCGCCTGCTGTTTCATGGGGTTGGCTCTGCTGTTGGAATTGGGGTGGGCTGTCTAGCGTGGGGTGCCCAGGAAGGCCAGAGGCTCCGCCCCTGAACCCCGTCAGGCGAACCCGTGCTGCGCACGACGGGGCCTGAGGCTCCAGACCCAAATTTGTTAGCTGAAGGAAGGGCCGATCGGCCTCTTGCCGGCCCCGTGTGGCTGCTCGCGCACGTAGGTGGGCATGCCCAACCCTGTCATGCGCCCGCGCAGGCTGGCCAGCAGCGCCAATCCTTCCGCCTCGGGCACATGAAAGCGCGCTGTGCCTGGGGCCGCGTCCAATTGGTGCAGGTAGTAGGGCTTGATGCGGTGGCGGAGCATGGCGCGAAACAGCGCCTCCAGCGCATCGGCGGTGTCATTGACGCCACGCAGCAGCACCGATTGGCCCAGCAGGACGGCGCCCGCATGGCTCAGCGCGCGCAGTGCCGCCGCCGCCGCCGGGGCGAATTCGCGCGCGTGGTTGGCATGCACGGCCATGAACAGCGGCTTGTCCGTGGCCAGCGCGTCAAGTAGCGCGAGGGTCACGCGCTCTGGGGCAGCTACGGGCACGCGGGTGTGGATGCGCAGGCTGTCAAGGTGGGGGATGGCGTCCAGCGCGCCGAGCAGGTCGGCCAGGCGGCGCGGCGAGAGCATCAGCGGATCGCCGCCGGTCAGGATCACCTCGCGGATAGCTGGGCGGGCGCGCACGTAGTCCAGCGTGGCGTCGAGTTGCGCGGCGCTCAGCAGGCCGCCGCCGGGGCCGACATGCTCGCGCCTGAAGCAGAATCGGCAATAAAGGGGGCAGATCAACAGCGGCTTGATCAGCACGCGATCAGGGTAGCGGTGCACCAGGCCGGGCATGGGCGAGAAGGCTGCATCTGCCGTGGGATCGGTCCGTTCGTAGGGTGCGAACAGTGCTTCGTCGGGGTGGGGAATGACTTGGCGGCCGATTGGGTCGTCCGGGTGCTCAATCAGAGAGAGAAACGCTGGCGGGATGGCGGTTGCGTAACGGGTAGAAAGTGCGTCTAGGGCAGCCGCCGAACTCGGGTGCACAAGCCGCGCGCGCAGCAGGTCGTCGGGGGATCGAAGCGTTGCGGCCATGAGGCAGCGGCTAGTCCGGCGCCTGGTTGATGGCAAGGCCGCCTGCCGACGCTGTGTTAACCTAGCGCAAGCTTTCTTTCCGTCGGAGCATCACTTTGAGGGCTTCCTCCCCCTCTCTTTATACAGGTGCAACCCCGGCCGACTCAAATTGAGACACCTCCGCAAGCAACGACCATACCCGCGCCGGCTCAAGCGAGACATCCGGGTCGTTCAACAATCGGTCCAACTCCGTCATCTTGGCGTCTAAATCACGCTCAGTCATCGTCAGGCTCCACGTCGGCACGACTTGCCACTTACCTGTTCAACGTGGCAGCACCATGACGGTTTCGACGCGTCCCCGTGCCCTCAAGCAAAGGCCGGCACCGCGGCCGCCATCGCCGCCGGGGCAAACACCGCACCGGCCGTATCGCGATGCCCAGGGCTGCAGAACCGCAACTCACCCCCTTCGGCCGCCTGAGGCGGCGCCACGCCCAGCAGCTCAAACCGCGAGGCACACGTGATTGCAGCCACACATCGCGCCTCGGGCCGGGTCAGGAAGTGCCGCGCCGCCCCCTCGATCTGCAGCTGCTCGCGCAGCACACGCCACTCCAGCGGGTCGGTGTCCTCGATGAACATGGCCAGGATCGCCGGGCGCGTGCCGCTCAGCCTGGCCGGCGCCAAGGCCGCCATGCGGCGGTGCATGGCTTGGGCCACCTCGTCCTCGCGCGCCGCACGCGCGGCCATCACCAGCACGCCGCGCCCCGCCTGCGTTACTGCCAGATGCGCCTCATGGCCGAATTCGGCGCGCAACCCCGCCATCAGGCCCAGCTCGCCCGCCTGCGCACCTGCCAGCAGCAGCGGCTCCAGGCGCAGGACGGCCGCTTCGTCGTGATCGGCCCGGCGGCTTTCGCTCAGCAAACGCGTAATGCGCCCGTGCAAGGCGGCCAGGGCGGCGCTGGGCCCGCCGGACTCCTGGCCCTTCAACCCCGCGGGCAAGGTCATCTTCAGCACATAGCGGCCCGGATGAGTGGCAAGCCAGCTCTGCAGGTCAGGGTCCACGCGATCAACGAGATAGGACCAGGCAGTGCGGCTGACGTCGCGGCCGTCCTCGGCGGAGAACGTTTTGCATACCGCTTCATAGGTGCGGCCGGCGCGGCAGAGCGTCAGGTCGTAAGCCGTGTCCTCGGCCAGGCCCGAGAACGCAACCTGAAAGCCACGCTGGTGGTGCAGCCGGGCGCAGCGCAGCAGATGGAACAGGCACACCAGCGTGCCCGGCCCGGTTAGTGCCGCCTCAATGACGTCGCGCAGCCGCTCGCGTCCCTCCGGTGGCAATGCGGGCAGGAGAGCGACCAGGTCGCCGGCCAGTTCGAGCAATTTGCGTTCAGCCCTGGTCACCGCGGGCGCGCCCGTGCGCCATAGGCGGTCAAGCGTCAGTTCCAGGGCGTGATGGGTGCGCAGTGCGCGGCCGGCATGGCCTGGCAGGCAGCCGGCCCTGATGGCTTCAAGCCGCGCATTCCAACGTTTCTGCCCCATCGCGCGCACGAAGAGCGGCAACTGGTTGGCGTCGGAACAGGGAATGGCGGGTGTTGGCATCGCATGCACCTATGCCAGCGCCGTCGCGGTCGCGGCCTGGACTTGGCCGCTGGACCCTGCGCCTGACTGCTGGTCTGCCCATCGTAGGCGCTTTGCGCGCCCAAGGAGCAATCAATTCTTAACGCTCACCCGGCGCATGAGCGGCCAAAGGCAGCACCGCGCGCGCGGGTGCGGCAGGGCACTGGGCGCGATGGCGCAGCAGGTGGTCGGCCAGCACGCAGGCCAACATTGCCTCGCCCACAGGCACGGCACGTATGCCCACGCAGGGGTCGTGGCGGCCCCCGGTGACGATTTCGGTCTCCTGGCCGGCGCGATTGACGGTTTCCACAGGGGTCAGGATCGAACTCGTCGGCTTGACCGCAAAGCGCGCGATGATCGGCTGGCCCGTGCTGATGCCGCCCAGGATACCGCCAGCGTGGTTGGAGGCAAACACGACCCGGTTGCCTTCCATGCGCATGGCATCGGCATTCTCCTCGCCCGAGAGGGCCGCGGTTGCAAAGCCGTCGCCGATTTCGACACCCTTTACCGCATTGATGCCCATGAGCGCGCCGGCGATCTCCGCGTCCAGCTTGGCATAGACAGGCGCGCCCAAACCAGGCGGGACGCCATAGGCGACCACCTCGATCACGGCGCCGATCGACGATCCGGCGCGCCGCACGCCCGTCAGATACGGCTCCCACGCCGCCGCGGCTTCGGGGTCGGGACAGAAGAACGGGTTGGCGAGGGCCTCGTCCCAGTTCCAGCGTGCGCGATCGATCGCATGCGGTCCCATCTGCACCAGGGCGCCGCGGATCTGCACCTCCGGTCCCAGGACGGCGCGCGCAATGGCGCCGGCCGCAACACGGCAGGCCGTCTCGCGGGCGGAGGATCGGCCGCCGCCGCGATGGTCGCGCAGGCCGTATTTGAGGTCGTAGGTGATGTCGGCGTGGCCGGGCCGGTAGGTGTGGGCGTGGGCGCCGTAATCGCGGCTGCGTTGGTCGGTGTTCTCAATTTGCAGGGCGATCGGCGTGCCTGTCGTGCGGCCCTCGAAGACGCCGGAGAGGATGGCCACTGCGTCCGCCTCCTGGCGCTGCGTGGTGAATTTGGATTGGCCGGGCCGGCGGCGATCGAGGTAGGGCTGGATGTCGGCCTCGGACAGCGCCAGGCCGGGCGGGCAGCCGTCGATGACGCAGCCGATGGCTGGGCCGTGGCTTTCGCCCCAGGTAGTAACGCGGAAAAGGTGGCCGAAGGTGTTATGACTCATACAGATAGAAGTTCTTTGGTTCTTTCTTTCAACAAAGAACTGCTTGCCTTCTTCATTCAGCTATTGCTGGGCCAATTGGCCTCGGTCACCGTAGCAATATCCGGCGCATTGGGATTCTTCATGCCCACAACATGGAATCCGCAATCCACGTGATGCACCTCACCGGTAACGGCGCTGGACAGGTCACTAAGCAAATACAAGCCCGCACCACCAACTTCCTCGATGCCGACATTGCGTTCCATCGGCGCATTGAGCTGATTCCAGCGTAGGATGTAGCGAAAGTCGCCGATGCCGTTGGCGGCCAGCGTCTTGATGGGGCCGGCGCTGATGGCGTTCACCCGTATGCCGGCCGCGCCGAAATCGGCGGCCAAATAGCGCACGCTGGCTTCCAGCGCTGCCTTGGCGATGCCCATGACGTTGTAGTGCGGCACGACGCGCTCGGCGCCGAGATAGGACAGGGTCAGCAGCGAGCCGCCATTGGGCATCATCGCGGCCGCGCGCCTGCACACGGCGGTGAAGCTATAGCAGGAAATATCGAGTGCCTGGAGGAATGCTTCGCGCGGCGTATCGGCGTAGCGGCCGCGCAGATAGGCCTTGTCGGCGAAGCCGATGGCGTGGACAGCAAAGTCGATCGTGCCCCATTCGGCACGCAGCGCCTCGAAGGTCGTGTCCATAGCCGCGTCATCGCCGACATCGCACGGCAGGACCAGCGAGGCGCCCACGCTCTCGGCGAGCGGGCGGACCCGCTTGCCCAAAGCCTCGCCCTGATAGGTAAAGGCCAGTTCCGCACCTTGGGCGGCGCAGGCTGCGGCAATGCCCCAGGCGATGGACCGCTCGTTGGCCACACCCATGATGAGGCCGCGCCTGCCCTGCATCAGCGCCCCTTTGCTGGGGAGTGTGCGTGTGCTGTCCGGCATAGGCTTCCTTGGTGCGAGTCTGGGGCGCGACTCTGGGGGCGACTCTGGGGGGCGGCGTGCGTGCGCTGGGCGCGAGTGGGGCGTTGTGGTGGCACGCGGGGTGCGGGGAAGCAAGGCGGCTTGGAGGCAGAAGAGCTGGGGGAGATGTGCCATCCCCCCCAGCCCCCGTCATTATTTAAGACGAGGACCAAAAATCGACGGGGGGTCTGGGGGGGAATGGCACATCTCCCCCAGCCTTGCCTACGGCCCCGCGAGCGCCGAAATCAGCGCGGGCTGTGGCGAGCCAAACCCCGTCACGTCGTCAAACCCCACAACAGCCGGGTACGTGCCGTTGCTGCCTTGCGTAATGTCATGGAAATCGCTGGTGTAAGATGCGCCACCACCGATCGGATAGATCAGGTCATCAACAAAACCCACCTCCGGCTCCTGGGACGCCGCGGCCAACTGGTTTGCCAAAGCAATGAAACCCGCCCAGCGCGGCGCGGCAAAGCTCGTACCGCCATTGCTGCCATTGCACGTCCCATCATAGCAGACGTAATTGTCATAGTCCGACTCGGCCGCCACGTCCGGCACGTTGCGCCACTTCCTGGACGCCATGTTGGCGGCATTGACGAACGGCCTCTGCCATTTCGGCAGCCTGATCCCATTCGGAGAAGGCCCGCCGCCACTGTTGATCCACGCCGTCTCGGACAGCCAGGGACCGCCGGGCGAGGCGGTCGCCAGAACCGTGCCCCCCACAGCGGTGACATAGGCGTCGTCCGCCGGCCAGACGCCACCCTGCGCAAGCATGGCGCCATCATCGCCTGTCGCATCGACGAAGCTCTGCCCCTGGGCTGCGAACTCCATATACACGGGGTCCTCGACCGCTTGTTCCGCGCCCCAGCCATAGGATGAGCTGAGCGATTTGGCGAGGTTATCGGTTGCCATCCTGTCCAGGATGTCGATCACCGTGCTGCCCACATAGACAAAGACATGTCTCAGCGCAGGCGCCATGCCGATGACTTGTTCGATGTCGATGGACTGCTCGTAATCGTCACAGGATGGCCAGATGCAGTCCAGGGACGTGCCATCGACGGAGATGCCGACGACGTTTTCCCTCGGGCTCTGCCCCAATGACGAAAAATATTGCGCGACGTCAGCGATGTTGAAGCCGGCAAAGGCGATCAACCCTACGTTCTGTCCGATACCATTGAGCGTCGAGCCGCCATAATAGGCCGCGCGCATGTCGCTGGCCGCGTAGTCGCCATTGGGCGCGCTGCCGTTTGTCAGCAACGGTGGGCGAGCACCTGGCCGCCGGCTGCCATGCGCAACCGGAGGCTGGGCGTTGTCCAGGCCCGAGACATGAAGCACCGGGGTTGCGATATCCATGCCCGGCTCGCGATCAGGGGCATAGAACAGGCCCATGCCATTTTGATGCCGGTAGAGCCCCACACGCACGTGCAAGGCGTCCTGGATGGCGGCGACGGATCCCTCGACATCGAGCACGAAGCGGTTGGGGTAGGTCGCGCGAACGGCCAGGCCGTGATCGGCGGCAAAGCGCATCAGCCTGCTGTACTCGGCTGCCGTTGGACCAAAGCGGGCGGTAAATTCGCTGACGGTCAGATAGCGCCGGTAGTCGGGTGATCGGCGATCCTGCAGCTTCTGCAACAGGTTTTTCAGCACGGGAAGGTTGTGCATCGGCAAGGTGATCGCCAGGCGCAAGCGCGTATGCTGCGCCAGAGGTTCCACGTAATTGGCGCTGACTGCTTCCGGTACAACATGACTGGTTTGCAACGATCTGGGCGTGGCCGTTGCCGCATGAGCGAGCCCGCAGGCGAAACTCGCGCCGACTAGTCCAATTCGACTGTGTTTTTGCATTCCTCGATCCCTTCTTATCTTGCGGAGGGAGCGCGGATGGTGGTCACCCTCGCTGTTCCGCAAGAACCGGGAGCCTACGATCAAAATTTTTGTGAAGCAACCTAAAGTTGTGAGCAAAGATGGTTTCACAACGGTATATGCCTTACGCGAGCAGTTGGGATATTAAATTGGATACAGCAGCCGTTTGCATTCTTTTTTGGGTAGTGGGCAGTCCGGTTCGGACAATCGTCTGGTTATTCCAACCCAGCTTCGCCAAACGCGTTTAGCGGCAGCCAACATTCCCGGAGCCCGCATGCGCGTGGCCTTGTTCATCACCTGCATCACCGACACACTCTTCCCCCAAACCGGCCAAGCCGTGGTGCGCGTGCTGGAAAGGCTCGGGCATCAGGTCAGCTTCGACCCCGCCCAGGGCTGCTGCGGCCAGATGCACCTCAACTCCGGCTACGGCGATGACGCACGCGCACTATTGCGCCGCTTCGTGGCCGTCTTCGGCGCGGCTGCGGAGATCGTCATTCCCAGCACCTCCTGCACCGCAATGGTCCGCACCCAGTATCCGCGCCTGGCGGCCGGCGAACCCGCCTTGCTGCGCGAGGTCGAGGACATGCTCCCCCGCGTGCACGAATTTTCCGAGTTCCTCACGCGGCGCCTGGGGCTGATCGATACCGGCGCCTATTTCCCTCATCGCGTCACCTACCACGCGTCCTGCAATTCGCTGCGCGCGCTGGATCTGGGGGACGGCCCGCTCTCGCTTCTGCGTGCAGTCTCTGGCATCGACCTTGTCGAACTGCCCGACGCGCGTGAATGCTGCGGCTTCGGCGGCACCTTCGCCGTCAAGAATGCGGAGGTCTCCACCGCCATGATGACCGACAAGATACGCGCCGTGCTGGATATGCGGGCCGAGATCGTGACCGCGGGGGATAATTCCTGCCTGATGCATATTGCGGGTGGGCTTAGCCGCGGACGGGCGGGGGTGCGGGCTATGCATTTGGCCGAGATATTGGCATGCGAGGCATGAAAGGTAGGAAGCAGTCCTTTTTTGAAAAAAAGGACCAAAAAACTTTTGTTAGTTTTCCGGCGCTTGCACACACGGCGTTGGCTGATACGCAGATGCGCCGCAACATCGCCCGCGCAACCACGACCATCCGCGCGCGCACAAAGAAAGTCGCCGACGAGCTGCCCGACTGGGAGGCGCTGCGCAGCGCCGGTGCCGCCATCAAGGCCGCCACGCTCGCGCGCCTGGACACGCACCTGATCGCGCTCGAACGCGCCGTGACCGCGGCCGGTGGCACCGTGCACTGGGCGCGCGATGCGGCCGAGGCGCGGGGCATCATCGTGCGCCTCGCGCAAAGCCACGGCGCGCGCCGCGCCATCAAGATCAAGTCGATGACCACCGATGAGATCGACCTCAATCCCGCGCTGGCCGAAGCCGGTATCGATCCGATCGAAACCGATCTTGCCGATATGATTGTCCAATTGCTTGGCGATCGCCCGTCTCACATTTTGGTGCCGGCCATCCACAAGAACCGCGCAGAAATACGCGCCCTGTTCGAAGCAAAACTCGGCCAGGGCAAGCTGTCGGACAAACCCACGGACCTGACCGCCGCCGCGCGCGCCTATCTGCGCCAGATGTTTCTGACCACTGACGTGGCGATATCGGGTGCGAATTTCGCCATCGCCGAAACCGGCAGCGTGTGCGTGGTGGAATCCGAAGGCAACGGGCGCATGTGCCTGACCCTGCCGCGCGTGCTGATCACGCTCATGGGCATTGAAAAGGTGCTGCCGCGTCTCGCCGACCTCGAAGTCTTCCTGCAATTGCTGCCGCGCGCGGCAACCGGCGAGCGCGCCAATCCCTACACCTCGCTCTGGACCGGCGTGCATGCCGGCGACGGCCCGCAGGCCTTCCACCTGGTGCTGCTGGACAACGGCCGCTCGCGCATCCTGGCCGATCCGCAAGCCCGAGAAACGCTGGCGTGCATTCGCTGTTCGCGCTGCCTCAACGTCTGCCCCGTGTATGCGCGCACAGGCGGCCACGCTTATGACAGCATGTATCAAGGCCCGATCGGTGCGATATTGACGCCGCAATTGCGCGGGCTGGGCGCCGCGGGCTCGCTGCCATTCGCCTCTTCGCTCTGCGGCGCGTGCGCGGAAGTGTGCCCGGTCAAGATCGACATTCCGCGCATCCTGGTCCACCTGCGTAATGAAACCGTGCGCACACAGCGCAGCGCGTTCAACGGCGAGCGTCTGGCGATGACCGCGGCGGCGTGGATCTTCGGCGGCGGCGCGCGTATGGGCCTGGCGCAACGCGCAGCCAGGGTTGCGCAGATGCCGTTCGCGCGGGAGGGCGTCGTTGCGCGCTTGCCAGGGGTATTGTCGGGCTGGACCGACACGCGCGACCTTGCGGCTGTTCCGGCGCAAAGCTTTCGCGCGTGGTGGGCGAAAAGGAAGCCAGGCGAGTGAAGGATCCCCAAGCCCCCGTCATTTTGTTTAGGCGGGGCGCAAAAATTGACGGGGGGTCTGGGGGGGATGGCACATCTCCCCCAGCCTTCTCCTGACTTTCGATCATCCTTCTCGCTTCGCTCGATTGCAACGTTTGCCAAAACTTTTGCCCCTGGCGCTCCGTTGGAAGCTACCATGCGCCTTTTTACCTGCCAGAACTGCGGCCAGCTCCTTTACTTTGAAAACACGTCCTGCGCCCGTTGCGGCATGACGCTCGGCTACGTGCCCCAGCGCAGCGCTGTCCGCGCCATCAAGGCGGATGGCGATCTCTGGCGCGAGGTCAATGAGCAGGGCAATGCCCTCTACCGCATCTGCGGCAATGCACGCGCCGCCGGCTGCAACTGGCTGCTGCGCCACGAGGATGCGGGCGATTATTGCATCGCCTGCCGGCACAACCACACGATCCCCGATCTGTCGGTCACCGCCAATGTCGCACCCTGGCGCGCGCTGGAGGCGGCTAAGCGGCGTCTGTTCTACAGCCTGATGCGCCTGTGCCTGCCGATGCCCACGCGCGCCGAAGACCCTGCGCATGGTCTGGCTTTCGATTTCCTGGCCGAGACGCGCGCGCAGCCCAAGATATTGACCGGCCACGAGGACGGGCTGATCACGATTGCCCTCAAGGAAGGCGATGACGCCGAACGCAACCGCATGCAGCACCAGATGGGCGAATTCTATCGCACCCCGCTCGGCCATTTCCGCCACGAGGTCGGGCATTATTACTGGGACATCTTGGTACGTGACGCCGGCAAGCTGGACGCCTTTCGCGCGCTGTTCGGCGATGAGCGCACCGATTACGCCCAAGCCCTGCAGGCCCACTACGCGCGCCATGACGATGGCAGTTGGCGCGAGCGTTACGTGAGCCTGTATGCCAGCAGCCATCCGTGGGAGGATTTCGCCGAAACCTGGGCGCACTACCTGCACATCATCGATACGCTGGAAATGGCTGCGGCCTTTGGGGTTGCCGTAAATCCTGCCATTGCGCGTGATCCCAGCCTGCACAGCCGGGTCGATTTCGACCCATACCGCGCCAGAAGCATCGAGGCGCTGGTGGAAAGCTGGCTGCCCCTGACTTATGCTGTCAACGGCCTGAACCGCTCCATGGGGCACCCCGATCTCTACCCCTTCATCCTGCCGCCCGCTGTCGTGATCAAACTTGGCTTTATTCACGACCTGGTCGGCTGCGACAGGCCGGGCGCGCCGCAGGACGTGTGTGCAGAAGCCGACACGGTGAGCGAGCCGGCCTAACGCGCCGCGTGGCGGGCGCGATAGCGGCTGGGTCTAGCGGCCGTGCCCGCCACCGCCCCCACCGGCGTGACCGCCGCCACCGCCCCCACCGGCGTGACCGCCGCCACCGCCTCCGCCGGCGTGACCGCCGCCGCCAAAGCCATGTCCGCCACCAAAGCCGTGCCCCGTCGGTATCGAAGGCATGCCGCGCATGCCGCCCTCGCCACGTTCGCCACCGCGGCCCTCGCGCACGCCACCCATCCGATCTCTGTCAAAACGGCCACCCTCCAAACCGCGGCCGCCCCGATAGGGACCAACGAAGTAGCCTCCGCCCCAGCCACCATAATCTATACCCGATGGCTCGTAATAGCCGGCGCCATAATCATCGAAACCGCCATCGCCTCCGCCGTATCCATTACCGGCAAAGCCCGCGCAGCCGGATGCTGCAGCCACGAGCGGTGCCAGCAGCGACACGCGGACAAGCCAACGCCAGCGCGTATTCATGGGCTCACCTGCTTTGTCTCGGTTTCGGCCCATTCGAACAGCCCGACGGGCGTGCCAAGCGGATCGGCGATGACGGCAATCATCCCGCCATGCCGATCCGGGCGCGGGGCCACCAAGACATGACCGCCCAGGCGCTCTGCCAAAGCCGCCGATTTGGCCGCATCATCCACCCTGACGAAGTTCAGCCAATGCGGATGGGCACCCGTTCGCCCGGGCAAGGTGTTCACTGTAGCGCGGGCGTAGTTCTCAGAGGCTAGGAGCAGGTGAGTCTCGCCCGCGGGCGAGGGCAAGGGCAGCATACGGAAGCCAAATACGGCCTGGTAGAACGGCGCGTCTGCGCCGGGATCGGTCGTCAGAAGAGAGCGCCAAATCCAATCACCCGAAGGCCTGAGCTCGTCTGGCGGATCGCCGCTGCTGCTGGCCATCACGGCGAAGACCGCACCTTGAGGGTCGGCCAGAACAGCCTCCCGGCCGCGGCCAGCCACATCGTGGGGCGCAACCAATACGCGGGCGCCGTGTGCGCTGGCGTTGTGAACGGCAGCATCGGTTTGCCCCACCGAAAAGAAGGGCAGCCAGGCCGCGTGACGGTCTGCCTGGGCCGGACGTTGCACCATGGCACCCACGGGCTGCCCGTCGAAATAGGCGGTCGCATAAGGCAGCTTGAGACCTGGCACGTTTCGGAAATTCCAGCCGAACAGGCCGCTGTAGAAACGCTCGGTCTCGGCAAGGTCGGGCGTTGCCAATTGCTCGAAGATCACCTTGCCCGGGTGTCTCTCCTGCGTGGCGGGGTCGACGATTGGCGGAACCGCGGCCGGGCCGGCCAGCGCGCTCCCACAATCCAGGGCTATGGCCAGCAGCCAGATTGCGGCTGGCGCCAGGGTGGCAGCTGGCCTGCGCATGGGCGTTTGCGCCTTCAGGCTGTGGGCTGTGTGCATCATCTTCCCTGCCGGCAGTGTTACGTGGGGGTCATCCATCGCCTTGCATGCAGATGGAGACGGCCTGTTGTCTCCTGGCTTGTTGATACCGGCCGACAACAGAGATCTAACGACTTGTCTTGTGTGCAGGTTGCAACCAGAACGCAGCGGTTGAAGCGCCGCGAAAACAAGGCACGGCGCCATAAACCACGTCGGGAACAGGTGGCACGTTGAAAGTTTCGCATGTCCTCGCCTTCGCGGCACTTGTCTGCTTAAGCGAGCCTCACTCAACCCGGGCACAGGCGCCGTTAAAAGGCCGTGTGATGGAGGTGCCTGACGATCTGCAGCACGCGGTCATCGAACATCTGCAGCACACCTTCATCTATCCGGACCTGGTGATCTGGCACTTCAAATACATGCAGCCCTATCCTACGAGCGGCATCGCCATTTGCGGCACGCTGGACTTGCCCGACAGCACGCGGCGCTACGAGGCCGCGCAACCATTCTACGCCCGCTATCTGGACGGGCGGGTGTTGGAATCAGGCATTGTCTCGCCGCGGCAAAATGAGGACCCGGTCGCCTCGAACCGAGCCGCTCAGGAAATCGCCTGCGGCAAGCCATGAGTGCGTTGCGCTTTACAGAGCCATGCCGCTTCTTTAGGCAGAGAATAATCAGAAATGCATGGCCCCTATGCCGCGGAAGCGTGAACACCAGCCCTTCGTGAAGCGCTTGACCAGTTCCACGATGTGGGATAGCGGTTCAAACCGTGGAACTTGCCTCAGCCAAACCCGCCTCGCCCGCAACCGCAAGCCAGACGCTGGCGCGGGGGCTGGACGTGCTTGAACAGGTGGCGACAGGCGGCGGTGCGCTGGGTGCCATCGCTGCCAGCCTCGGGCTTTCCCGCACCACGGTTCATCGCCTGGCCAGCAGCCTGGTCGAACGCCGCTATCTCAATCTGACACCTCGGCGCGGCTACAGCCTGGGCCCCAAGCTGCTCGAGCTCGGCAGCATGGCCGGCGAGCAGATTGCGTTGCTGCGCGCCGCCGCGCCCATCATGGAGGCGCTGGCCGAGGAGACGGGGGACGCTGTGCTGCTCAGCGTGCGCGAAGGTTCTGCCTGCATTACAGCCGGGTGCATCGCAGGGCGGCGGCGCCTGGCGCCTCGGCTGCGGGTTGGCGAGCGCGCCGATATCTGGCGCAATGCTTCCGGCCTGGCCTTGCTGCTGGACGCGGATGCGGACGAGCTGACCGCGCTCAGCAAACAGCGCGCCGATGGTGCGGACCTGTGGGGCATCCTGCGTGTGGCGGCCGAGAGCGGCATCGTCTTTGATGGCGCCAATGATGATTCCGAGATCGCGACCATGACCGCGCCCGTGCGGGGCGCTGATGGCCGTATCGTTGCTGCCCTGGGCGTGGCCATGGCGAGCCCTTACCGGGAGGAGGGCATGTCGGAGGGTGCACGTCAGGCGCTGCTTCGGGCAGGTGCGGCCCTCTCGGCCGAGCTTGGCTGGCGGATCACGAATGCTCATGCTGGCGGGCAGCAGCCAGGCGCGGCGCGCGAATTGCTTAGTAGCGATGAAGGCTCGCGGACCGATCGGTCGGCGGGGCGCGGCAGGCGGCGCGGCAAGGCCGCGGTGACCGCGACAACCATGGCGTGAGGGGGCAGATCGCTTGAACTATATCGAACAGCAAAGAAGCCCCTGGAAGAACGCGCCGGCCCTGATCGCGGTCGGGCTGTTCCATGTCGTCCTGATATGGGCTCTGATCAACGGCTTGGGGTCGAGCATCATCGAGAAGCTCGAGGCGCCGATCGACACCAAGATCATCAAGGATGTGACGCCACCGCCGCCACCGCCGCCACCGCCGCCGCCGCCCGATCTGCCGCCGCCGCCGCCGCAGGATTACATCCCGCCGCCCGAAGTGGTGGTGCAGACGCCGCCACCGCCTGAATCGCACGCGATCCAGGCGGTGCAGCAGACGGCCAAGCCGGTGTTTGTGCAGCACACGGCGCCCGCGCCTGTGGCAGCCGCGCCGGACGTGAAGTTCTCTGCCGCGGCAATCGTCGGCGGTGCAAGACAACCTGAGTATCCCGAGCAGTACGCCGACAACGCCAGACCCGGCAAGGTCACTGTCGATTGTGTGATCCAGGCAGACGGTCGTCCGAGCAATTGTCATATCGTCAATACAAGCGGTGGCTCGGCGTTCGCGGCTGCGACCATGCAATGGCTGACCGGTTCAAACGCACCGCGCTACCGGCCGGAAACCCGCGGTGGCGTGCCGCAGGCATCCGAACATTCCTGGGCTATCACCTTCCTGCCCCCCGACTAAGGGCGGCCCTCAGACGACGACTTCTTTCACTTCTACGGCGCAGGCCCACGACAGGAGACAGTATGACCACCTTGAAAATTCCGGCCCTGGCCGCAGCCTTCGCCATTGCCACCGCATCGCTGGCACCGGCCGTCGCCCTGGCACAGACCGCGCCCGCCGCAGCGCCACCAGCGCCCGTGCAGAGCGCGCCGGTGCCCGCGCCGCCCCCTGCTGCCGGCGCCCCCGCCACGCCCGGTGCACCTGCGACCGCGGCACCAGGGACGCCGGCGGCACCCGGCACGCCTGACGCGACTGCGCCCGCCGCCGGTGCGACGCCCCCCGCGACGCCGGATGCCTCCGCACCCCCGCCCGCCACGGCGGACGCCAATGCAGCGCCGGCGACTGAGTCCGTCACCAATCCCTACGGCCCCAAGGCGTTGTGGAAGAACGGCGACGTGGTCGCCCGCGGCACGCTGATTATCCTCGGCATCATGTCGCTCGGCACATGGTACATCATGATCAGCAAGTTCATCGAGCAGTCGCGCCTGTTCGCCGCCGGCCGCACGGCGGCAAAGGATTTCTGGGTCACCTCCTCGGTGCGCGAGGGCATGGGCCGGCTGAAGGAAAATTCGCCGTTCCGCTTCATCGCCGAAAACGGGCTTTCCGCCTGCGAGCACCACGAAGGCTCCATGACCGACGCCATCGACCGCCACACCTGGATCACCATGTCTGTCCAGCGCGCGGTGGATGCCATCAATTCGCGCCTGCAGGGCGGGTTGGCCTTCCTGGCCACCGTCGGTTCGACGTCGCCGTTCGTGGGTTTGTTCGGCACGGTCGTGGGCATCTATCGCGCACTGACTGCCATCGGTGCCGCCGGCCAGGCATCGATTGACAAGGTCGCGGGCCCGGTCGGCGAGGCGCTGATCATGACCGCACTGGGACTGGCTACTGCCGTTCCCGCCGTGCTGGGCTATAACTTCCTTGTCCGGCGCAACAAGAGTGCGATCGAGCGCGTGCGCAACTTTGCCTCCGACGTGCACAGCGTCCTGCTCTCCGGCAGCCGCGTGAGCGGGCACACCACAATCACGCCAGCAACCAAGGTCGCCTGATCATGTCGATGAATGTTGCCATGGATGGGGATGACGACGAAGTCGTCTCCTCGATCAACACGACACCGCTCGTCGATGTCATGCTTGTGCTGCTGATCATCTTTCTGATCACCATTCCGGTCGTGACCCACACGATCCCGCTGAAGCTGCCGCCCGAGACCAACCAGGCGCTGCAGACCAAGCCGCAGAACATCGTTATCGCCGTCACGAAGGATGGCGACTATTACTGGAACGAACAGAAGGTCGACGATATCGCCGCGATGAAGGAAAAGCTCAAGGGCATCGCCAATCTTGTACCGCAGCCCGAGGTGCATATCCGCGGCGACATGGAGGGCCGTTACGAATTCGTCGGCCGCGTGGTCGTCGCCCTGCAGCAGAGCGGCATTTTCAAAATCGCCTTCATCACCCAACCACCGCCCAAGGGCGGCGGCTGATCCACGACGTATAAGGAGATGACGCCATGTCCATGAACGTGGGCTCCGCCGACGGCAGCGATCCCGATGTCGTCGTCGAGATGAACACGACGCCGCTGATCGATGTTATGCTCGTGCTGCTGATCATGTTGATCATCACCATCCCCATCCAGACGCACGCAGTGAAGCTGGATCTGCCGGCAGGCAATCCACCGCCGCCGCCGGTCCCGCCTGTCGTGGTCAATATCGATGTCGATTTCGATGGCACGATCAGCTGGAACGGCCAGCCGCTGGCCAACGATGATGATCTGGTCAGCCATCTGCGCACCGCGGCGGCTTCCGTTCCGCAACCTGAAGTCCACCTCAAGCCCAACAAGCTGGCGACTTACGCGGTCGTGGCGCACGTCATGGCCGACAGCCAGCGCCTGGGTCTGAAAAGCCTGGGTCTTGTCGGCGGCGAGCAGTTCGTAGGGAATTAAATGATGCTGAGAGGCGACGCCGTGCGTGCAAAGACGAGATTTGGGGTTTGCGCGGCAGTGTTGCTGGCGGGGATTTCGGCGGCAGCGCCCGCGGGCGCGCAGCAGGCAGCACGCCCCGCTGTCGCCAAACCGTTGCAGAGTGCGGCGGCCTACATCAACGCGCGCAATTATGCCAAAGCCATGGCCATGGTCCGCCAGGCGGACGCGGTGCCGAACAAGTCAGCCTATGAGTCGCAGATCGTCTCGCAGATGACCGCCTCGATCGCCTCCCGATCAGGCGATACCGCCACGATCAATCAGATTCTCGCCAGCGGGCGCCTGCCACCTTCCGAAGCGCTCAAGCTGATGAACAACATGGTCAGCCTTGCCTCGGGCCAAAAGAATTACCAGCAGGTCGTCTATTGGGCCGATCGCTACCAGAAGGCGGGCGGCAACGAAGCGGCCATGCGCCAGACGGTGATCGATGCTTACTTCAACCTCGGTCGCGTGCCCGAGGCCGTGAAAATGCAGACGGCCTATGTCCAGGCAGAAACACGCGGCGGGCGCGCCGCCCCCGAAGTGGATTTGCAGCGGCTCTATACCTATCAGGCCAAGGCCCACGACACGGCCGGCCAGCTTGCGACGATGAAGCAACTCGTCATGTATTATCCCAAGCCTCTGTATTGGCAAAACGTCATTGCCTCGCTGCGCGGGCGGGCCGGCTTTGCCACATCGCGCCTGCTGCTGCAGGTCTATCGCCTGGAATTCTCGCTGTCGCTGGTCAACAAGCCCGACGAGGCAATGGATATGGCGGAGCTGGCCATCCAGGCCAAGCTGCCGGCTCTGGCCAAGGATGTCGTGGACAAATGCTACCAGGGTGGCCTGCTTGGCACCGGGCCAGATGCGCCGCGCCACGCGCGCCTCAAGGCGCTTGTCGAGAAAACCTATGCCGCCGACAAGGCCGGTCTCGGCCACGACGATGCGGCAGCGCAATCGGATCGCGACGGCAACGCGCTGTTTGCGCTTGGCGACACCTATGCCTCCTACGGCATGTACGACAAGGGCCTGCCGATGATGGAGCAGGGCCTGGTCAAGGACGATCTGCGCCATACCGAAGACAGCAAGCTGGAACTGGCGCTGAATTACTGGTCCGCGGGGCAGAAGGCCAAGGCGCTCGCGGCGCTGAAACGGGTGGGCGGCACAGACGGCACCGCGGATTTGGCGCAGCTTTGGTTGCTGCGATTCAGGCAGGCTTAGGCGGTAGGCCAGGGGCTCTGCCCCTGGACCCCGTCGTGCGCAGCACGCTCTCGCGTAACGGGGCCTGAGGCCCCAGACCCCATTTGTGTAGAAGTGGAGGGGGCCATCCGCGCTGTCGCAACGCACATGTCGGCCCCCCTCCTCTTCTAAACAAACAGGTTCTAAGGACTTGTCCTTAGCGGGGGTCCAGGGGGCAGAGCCCCCTGGCCTAAGGCCTTCGCCAACCAGCACGCCGCCGGGCCAAGGATCGTGTCCGCACGGTGCAGCAAACTTAGTTGATACTGCACACCTGGCGCGGGCTCGATGCAGAGCCGCTTGAGCCGGCCCGCCGCGATGTCATCGGCGACCAGATGGTCCGGCATATAGCACCAGCCGAGCCCCGCGCGCAGCAGCGCGTGGCGCGCGCCCATATCGCCCAGGCGCCAGGTGTGCAGGCCGATCACGCCCTGGTCCCGCCCTTGGCTGACGCGGCTGGCGTCAGAGAGCACAAGCTGGGTGTGTTCGCGCAGCGCCTCGATGCCGATATGCGCCAGCGCCGCCAGGGGATGGCCGGGTGCGGCAACCGGCACCAATTGCAGCGCGCCGATAAATCGCGCGCGCACCGCATCCGGCACGGGCGCCGGACCGCCGGAAACGCCGAGCACGCAGTCGCCGGAGAGCACCATCTGCAGCACGCCGCCGAGCGCTTCGATGCGCAGGCGCAACGTGGCCGTGGGGAAGGCCGCGGCAAAGCGGCGCAGCACATCGACCAGGCTGGCGATCGGGAACATGACGTCCACCGCCAGGCCGAGTTCGGCTTCGGTGCCCTCGCGGAGGGCGCCGGCGCGGGCGCGCAAATCATCGACCGCCGCGCCGATGCGGCGTGCGTCCGCGAGCATTGCGCGGCCGGATTCCGTCAGCGTGGGCGCGCGGCCGGAGCGGTCGAACAGCGGGACGCCGAGCTGCGCCTCGAGATTGGCGATCGTGTAGCTGATGACCGATTGGGTGCGGCGCAGGGCGCGCGCGGCGGCGGAGAAGCTGCCGGCGTCGGCGATGGCGGCCAGCACGCGCAACTGGTCCAGTGTGGGGTCGCCGATCGGGGGCATCGAAAATCCAGGAGTGCTGGATCGATATTATTAGGGTTTACGCGATGGGTCACGCCGCCCATGTGCGGGGCCGACGACCCTCAGGAGTTTGCCCATGGCCACCAAGATGCTGATCGCCTTTT
The DNA here is from genome assembly GCA_965276755.1 of Acetobacteraceae bacterium. Taxonomy (GTDB): domain Bacteria; phylum Pseudomonadota; class Alphaproteobacteria; order Acetobacterales; family Acetobacteraceae; genus CAJCIS01. Next base: position 3,431,010 of record OZ255625.1, on the reverse strand, counting down.
ACTCGCGCAATGGATCGACTGAGGCGCTGGCGCGCGCCGTGGCCGAAGGGGCGGAGACCGAGGGGGCGGAGGTGCGGCTGCGCCGGGCGCGCGAGTTCGTCTCGGCCGAGATCATGGCGCAGGCGCCGGGCTGGCGCGAGAACGCCGAGCGGATGAACGCGGCCTACGAGGCGCCCAGTGCCGATGACGCGGATTGGGCGGATGCCATCGTGTTCGGCACGCCAACGCGTTTTGGCAATGCCGCAGCCGAGCTCAAGGCCTATATCGACAGCCTGGGTGGCCTGTGGTTCCAGGGCAAACTGAACGGCAAGATCGGTTCGGCCTTTGTCAGCACGCAGAGCGCGCATGGCGGCAATGAGAGCACGATTTTGTCGCTATACAATCCCATGGCGCATTTGGGGCTGATCATTGTGCCCACCGGCTACGCGGACCCGGCTGTCTTCAAGGGCGGCACGCCGTATGGCGCATCGGCGGTCTCCGGCGCCTCTCCCCTGCCCACCGCGAACGAACTGGAGGTCGCCCGCTTCCAGGGCAGCCGAGTGGCGACCGTTGCCCGCGCGGTGCGCCCTTAAATAATGACGGGGGATTTGGGGGGGATGGCACATCTCCCCCAATTCTTTACTGTTGTACCTTTTCGGAGGTGCTTATGAAAAAATATGTCTGGCTTGCGTTCGTTGCCTTCGGTGCGCAAGCAGCACCACTGAGTGCGCCGCAACTGCACGCAATTGATGACGCCGCTCAGCAGACGCTGCGCCTGACCGGCGTGCCCGCGGCCAGCATTGCGGTGGTCAAGGATGGCGCTATCGTGGCGGTGCGCGCCTACGGCATGGCCAGGTTGCCCGCAACACAAGCGAGCACGTCCATGCCGTTTGCGATCGGCTCGATTTCCAAGCAGTTCACCGCCGCGTTGGTCCTGCTGCTGGCGCAGGACGGCAAACTGAGCCTGGATGACCATGTCGGGCGCTGGTTGCCGGAATTGACGCAGGCCAATGAGGTGACGATCCGCCAGATCCTGTCCCACACCGCCGGGTATCAGGATTTCTGGCCGGAGGATTATTCGCCGCTGATCTTCCACAAGCCGGCGACGCCAATCAGCTACGTCGATGTTTGGGGCAGAAAGAAACTGGATTTCCCGCCCGGCACGGCCTGGCAATATTCCAACACGGGCTATGCCATTGCCGGGCTGATCGCTGAACGCGCCGGGGGTGCTGCGCTGTTTGACCAGTTGCGTGCGCGCATCCTGGCCCCGTTGCACATGAATTCCGCGGTTGATTACGCCTATCACGGCATCCCGGCCGGCGGACCGCTGGGCTATGAGCGTTACGCCTACGGGCCGCCGCGGCCTGCGCCGCTGGACATGCCGACCTGGAGTTTCGGCAGCGGCGGTCTGGCGATGACGCCGCACGACCTGGCGCTGTGGGATATCAGCGTGATGAACCGCGCGCTGCTTTCGCCGGCGAGCTACACGGCGATGGAGAGCGAGATCAAGCTGAAGAACGGCACGGGCACAGGCTACGGCCTGGGCGTGTTCGTCAATCCGCGCAGCGGGCACCGTATGATCGAACATAGCGGCGAGGAGACGGGATTTGTTGCCGAGAACATGGTCTTTCCCGATGACCATGCGGCTGTCGTGGTTCTGACAAACCAGGATGCCTCGCGCGCGGCGGGCGTGATTGCGAGCCGGATTGCGCAGATTGCCTTCGGCGTGGCGCCTGCACAGCCGCACGACGCGGCCGCCGCGCTCGTGCTGTCACAGTTGGCGGCCTTGGCGCAGGGAAGGATCGATGCGGCGCATTTCAACGCCAATGCACAATCCTATTTCAGCGCCGGCGTGCTCGCCGATTACAAGGCCAGCCTTTCGGCCCTTGGCGCGCCACTTGGCTTGCGCGAACGCTCGCATGATGATCGCGGCGGCATGGTGTTTCATGTCTATGAGGTGACTTATCCCGGACGCAGTGCGACGGTGACGACTTATGAGTTGCCGGACGGCCGGTTGGATCAGTTGCTGATTGAGCCTTAGGAAAGAAAGCTTGGGGGAGATGTGCCATCCCCCCCAAACCCCCCGTCGATTTTTGGGCCTCGCCTTCACGAATGACGGGGGGTCTGGGGGGGATGGCACATCTCCCCCAGCTCTTGCCTCTTCGACTTAAGGGAAAAAACCATGATATCCGTGCGAAAAAGCGAAAGCCGGGGCAGAACGCGTATCTCCAGGCTCGACAGCTATCACAGCTTTTCGTTTGGCGACTATCACGATCCGGCCGCCATGAACTGGGGACCGCTGCGCGTCATAAACGAAGACATCGTGGCACCCGGCGCCGGCTTTCCCACCCACCCGCATCGCGACATGGAAATCCTCACCTGGGTGCGGGAAGGCGAACTCGCACATAAGGACAGCACGGGCGGCGCCGAGACAATCAAGCCCGGCGAACTGCAACGCATGAGTGCGGGCACGGGCATTCGGCATTCCGAATTCAATGCGTCGCAAATGGGGCCAGTGCATCTGCTGCAGATGTGGCTGCTGCCCGCGACCGGCGGACTGCCGCCAGGCTATGAGCAGAAATCCTTTGCCGGACTGGACAGCCGCCTGCGCCTTGTCGCCTCGCCGGATGCGGCGGAGGGGTCGCTGACAATCCACCAGGATGCGCGGCTGTATGTCGGGCGATTTGCGGCCGGAGACACGGTTTCGCTGACGGCGGAAAAGGGGCGCGTGCAATGGGTGCAGGTCGCGCGGGGCACGGCAAGCCTGAACGGGATTGCGTTGCAGGCGGGCGATGGTGCCGCAGCACGCGGGGAGGATATGCTGACCATTGCGGCCAGTGATCGGGCCGAATTGCTGGGCTTTGACATGAACGGATGAGAACTGGAGTTCTACGAACCTATCAAAGTCAATAAAGGGGTTTGGCGGCCTGACGTACACATCAGCCACATCTCCCCCTCCTGCCTGCTCTGCCCATGCTCTCGCGCGCAACATTACGTTGACATTCTGTACGGAAAGCGTTACGGTTCGGCCGAGGCGAGCCATGCACCGGACAGACGAGGTGAATGCACCGTCAATGAAGTATGCGCCGCGGCGAGGGGAAGGCACTTGAAACCATTATTATCATGGCCAGTCAATGGAGTATTGGCGGGAGGCTTGCTCATATCAGGCTGCGCGATGCAGCCCGCGCCCAGCGGGGCCACGCTTGCGTCCTCGGCAAGTGACGTGTTCGGTGCACGTTTCGGCAGCGTACAAGCGGGGCAAACCTCGGCCTGCCCGACGGCCGATGAATTGACCGAGGCGGATGGCAAGCCTTACCAACATGTCGTCGGCAATTTCCTGCTCGCCCACTTCGAATCCTGGGGCAAATATGGCTCCTTGACGCCAGAGAAGAATGCAAGTGACGATCCCACCGGATTGCAGGCGGCGTTTGCCAATCGTGAACTCGGGTCAGTGATCGACAACAAGATCCAAAGCAAGACACAAGGCTCGATACCGACATCGCCACCGAGTTTGACACTCAACGGTATCAAGAACCTGGTCAGTGCGACGGCGCTGCTGCACCATCATGGCGATTTCCTCCACATGGCCATGGAGGTTGATTGCAATTGGCGCAAAGGCGCCGAAAAGCAGTTGTTGTCGCGTTTCGGGGGGCCCTCGCTCGCGGCGCGCCAGCTTGCGGTGCGTAAATGGCTGGTGCGGTTCCTCGTGTATGAGGCGGCCTATTTCAACGCCTATGTACGCAACGGCGAATTCGGCGCGGTGACGATAGACACGAACGACCTCAAAGCCAAGCTGCAGACGCTCTCATCGTCAAATCCGGCCTTTGCGGCACTCCTGCCGCAACTGAATACTCTGATCGACGAGGGGCAAGCCGCCGGGGGCCCAACCACGTTCGGCAAGATCGGTACGGCCGGTTTTGAGGACGTATTCGGCAACACGTATCAAATACAGGCCATCCAGGCGCAAATCGGCCAAGGCAGGCGCGTCATCACGATCGGCCACATAGATTACGCCGCCGCCGAAGCGGGCCTCATTCGCGTATTTCTTGAAGCGTTTTTCGACGCCAGTGACCGTGTGCCCGCCGTGCCCACTGCCACCGGCGCGCCGGCGGGCTTGATGACCGAGTTATCCGACCTGGGACTGCCCATGAATACTGCGGGCGCAGACCAGTTCATTTCGGCTGTGGCGTTGCCGGTCATGAGCCCGACTGCAATCGGCGGCACGGTGCTTGGTACGTCGTTTACCAACGATGACATTTCCCGCATTGAAAAAGGGGCAAATAATGCAGAAACGGTGGCAACGGCGGCAATCGAAGCTTTTCCTGAAGGAATTTTAGGTGTCACCGAAGCGCCCGCACTTCGCGTGTTCCTGCAAACGCTGGTAGGCGTCACCGCACGAAAAGCGGCTGAAGACATCGGATGGGCCCGGCTGGGATATCACCCGCCAAGCTGATGATGATTAATACCAATCAGCAGAAAAATTGACTCTCAAGAAAGCTGGGGGAGCAGTGCCTGCCCCACCAGACCCCCCGTCTTCATTTAGGGCGAGTCCTAAATAAATGACGGGGGGTTTGGGGGGGGGGCTGACGTATACGTCAGCCACATCTCCCCCAACTTTTTTCTTGGTTGCTAGGGGTGAGTCTCAATGCCGGTTGGTATAACCCAGCAAACTCGTGGACACCTCCTCCGCAATCGCCAGCGCCGCAGTCAGTCCCGGGCTCTCGATCCCGAACAGATTGACCAGACCCGCCAACCCGTGCACCGCCTCACCCTGGATAACAAAATCCTGCGCCTGCTCGGCGGGCACGATCTTGGGACGAATCCCCGCGTAGCCCGGCTGCAATGCGCCGGCGCGCAGACCGGGCCAGTAGCGCCGAATTGCGTCGTAGAACACCTCGGCACGCGCAGGATCGACGCTGTAGTCGAAATCCTCCACCGCCTGCACGTCCGGCCCAAAGCGCACCTGGCCCCCGAGATCGAGCGTCAGGTGCACGCCCGCACCGCCGGGGATGGGCATTGGGTAAATCAGCCGCGAAAACGGGCAGCGCCCGGTCAGCATGAAATAGCTGCCTTTGGACAGGCGCTCCCGCGGCACTAGTGCGGAGTCCAACCCCTCGATCCCGCGCGCCAGCGCACACGCGCCGTGACCGGCCGCGTTCACCAGTAGGCGCGCGGTCAGTGTGGTGGCGTCCGGACCGGCAGTGCGCAGAGTGAAGCCGCCCGGGCATGGCGTCGCCGACATCAACCTGGCATGCGTGGCGAGCAACGCGCCATGCGCCTCGGCATCGGCCAGCAGCGCCAACATCAAGGCGTGCACGTCAACGATGCCTGTCACCGAAGACCACAGCGCCGCCGTGCAACGCAGCTCGGGTTCGATAGCGCGCACCTGCGCCGCGTTCAACAGAACAAGCTCTTCGACGCCATTTTCCGCGGCCTGTGTCGCAAGCGCGTGCAAGCCCTCTTCCTCGGCCGCCTCCGTGGCCACGACCAGCTTGCCGCAGGCGCGTGCCGGCACGCCCGCCGCCGCGCAAAAGGCGTAGAGTGCGCGCCGTCCGGCGACGCAAAGCCTCGCCCGAAGGCTGCCCGGCGAGTAATAAAGGCCGGCGTGAATGACACCGCTGTTGCGCGCGGAGGTGACGGTGCCGGGTGCGGCCAGTTCTTCCAGCAGCAGCACGCGCAGGCCCCGGCGCGCCATGGCGCGCGCGGTGGCAATGCCGACCACGCCGGCGCCGGCGATGACGCATTCGAAGTCTTCGGTCAAACGTCACCCAGTCAAGGAAGGAAGGTCTTCTTTCTTGAAAGAAAGAAGCAAAGAACTTTTACAATTTAACCGCAAAAAGATAAAAGTTTTTTGGTCCTTTTTTTCAAAAAAGGACTGCTTCCTTACTTCGGCACCAGCCTCAATCGCCACTTGACCATCCCAGGCAAAAGCGGCGTCCCCGCACCGCCGACCCAAGCCGCCTCACCCGCCCCATAATACGGCGAAAGCGGATTGCCCGCCTGCCCCGCCGGCATATTGAAAATTGCGCGATCCTCGTGCCCGGGGCTGACAATAATGCGCTCCGAAGACCCAAATCCAGGCACCGCAACACGCGGCACGAAAATATCGCCGGCAATTTCAACGTCGGGCGGATCGGTCAGCCAAGCCAGGCCGGGCACGGCGCGCGCGAGAGGATGGCCTATGCCGGTGTGGTTACGCGCGCCCCAGGTATAATGCGCAATATCCTCGCCTGCGCCATGCGCCGCTTCCATGGCCGCGGCATCGATCAGCCCGGCCCAATCGTGGAACGGCGGCGGCACCAGCGGCGGAGGCTGCGCCGCGAGCAAACGCAGGCTCGGCCAATCGGGGTTGCGCCCGATTGCCACGGCGCCACCCGGCCCAACCTCGGCCGCGCCAAGTCCGGCATAGATGCGCTGGATGGCCCCTGCACGGAAATCGCGCACCAGCCTGTAGCCGACAGACGCGGGTTCGGCCCTGCCGCCCCAATCGGCCACGTAGGGACGCAGACGCGCAAGCCCGCCACCGGAATGCGCGTCGATGGCCTGCAACAGCAGCGCCTGCCACGGGTCCAGCACATGGGCGCGCGTGTCGGTGGCAACGGCAAGCAAGCCGGCCTCGTCGAAACGATCGCGCGCAAAAAGATCGTCATGGATGGCGCGCGCGCGATCGGGGCCGGCATAGCCGCCATTGCCCAGAATGTCGTAGGCCGCACCGCCCACCATGCGCGCATTGGCCGACCACAGCCGGCCGTCCGGCGGATCGATGATTTCAGGGATTTCGCCCGGCGCCAGATAGCCGCGCCAGCCATGCGTGCCATCGGCCCAACTCTGCGGCAACTGGTCGTTCAACCCGGCGCGACGCGGCACCTGGCCGATGATCGTCCAGGCGATGTGCCCCGCCGCATCGCCCACCACGAAATTCTGGTCGGGCATGCGCGCGGTATGCGCCGCATCCAGCGCTTCGCGCACATTGGCCGCGCGCTCCAGGCCCATAAAGCCGGCGATGCCTACGTCGTTGTCGTCATGAGCCATCCAGCGCCACGCGACGGAGCGGCCTTGCGCGTCCTGGCCCATGATGGGGCCCCAGATCGTCTCGCGCACGGCCAGATCCTCGCACGCGGCGCCTGCCACGCAGATTTTCTCGATCCGCGTCTCGATGCGCCGCGGCCCGCCCGGCGTGCGGTAGCTGTCCGCCGCACCGGGCACGCGCTCGATCACCACGGCATCGCCGGATTCGATGTAGCTGTTGGTAAAAGCCCAGGCGACATGCGTGTTGCTGCCGACCACCACGAACGGCACGCCCGGCAAGGTCACACCAACAATGTCCAGCACGCCCGGCAGCACCAGCCGCGCGCGATACCAGATATTGGGCACGCGCAACGCCAGGTGCATGTCGTTCTCGACAATGGCAGCGCCGGTCGTACTCAGGCGCCCGCCAACGGCAAAATTGTTTGACCCTGGTGCGGGCGGCGGTGCGACGGCACGGACGGGTGCCGCGCCACCATCGGCCGGATGGTCCGGCATGGCGGGCTCTGGCAAATGCGATCCATCCAGCGGCGCGTCAGCGGGCACGCCGTTCGGGTAGAGGAACGCCGCCATGCCGGGCCCAAGGCGGGCAATCGCCGCGGCAGACTGCAACTGGTCGTCCGGGTCGGCATCCTGCAGGTCGAAATACATCGCATCCACGGTCAGCACGCTATCGGCCGGCGTCCATTGTTGGGGCGCCACGCGCAGCAGCGTGTATTCCCATGGGGCGTGGCCGAGTGCCGCCAGGCCTGCATTCACCCCGGCGGCATAGGCCTCCAGCAACGCGCGATCTCCCGCAGGCATGGCGTTCAGCACAGCCTGGGCGCGGGCGCGAAAGCGATGAACACGCCTGGTTCGATCAACCGACAGCGCTGCCGGGCCGACGAGCGCGCTGAGTTCGCCCGCGCCGGCGCGGCGCAGCAGGTCCATCTGGAAGAAGCGTTCCTGCGCGTGCACAAAGCCTAGTGCGCGCGCCATGTCCGGCCGAGAGGCGGCGGTCAGCGTCGGCACGCCTGCCGCATCGCGCGCAGCCTCGACCGGCGCGCCCAGGCCGGCCAGCGGGACTGATCCGGTCAAGGCTGGACGGCTCGCCAGGAGAATGGCCAGGCCGTAGCCTAGCGCGGCGGCGGGAATCGCCAGGATCAATCCCGCGCCGATCAGCCAGCGCCTGATATGAGGGCGGGGAGAAGCTGGGGGAGATGTGCCATCCCCCCCAGATTCCCCGTCCATTTTGAGGTTTTGCCTGGATGATGAAGGGGGTGTCATTGCCCCTTGCTTTGCCTACTTTCCGGCAACCATTCCAGCCCGCGTCAGCTCCATGTACCGTGTCGTCGTCGGCACGATCTGCCCGCGGATGAAGTCAGCCATTGCCTGCTCTTCGGCCAAGGATTGCTTCAGTGATGGCATGGACGCTGTGTCGCCAATCTGCTCGGCCATGGCGATCAAACTGGTGTAAGCCGCGATCTCCTGATGCTCGAAGGCATAGTTGGCGAAAGTGTTTTTCAAGATCTCGTCCCGGGGCGCCACGTGCAACGCGGCGGCGACATTGCCCATGACCGAGGCCGCGGTCGTTTTCAGTGCATCGGGTGAGATCTGGTGGCGCGACATGATGGCCTCAAGCCGGCGCGACTGCTCCTGAGACTCCGTGTGGTGGCTGGACAGGCGCGCCTTCATTTCCGGATAATGCTCCAGCCGCTCCACCTGGCGTTCGGTCAGTTCGATCGCGGTCTGCTCAAGGGCGTGCAGGTTGCGTATGCCGGTATGGTAGATTTCGTGCAGTGTGTTGCCCTGTGCGTCGCCGTCCATGATGTGCGTCTCCGTTGTGCTTGGCCGCGTCGCGCAGCGTGCCGTGCGGACAACACTTGGGGTCTGCGCTTTGTTTGCCTGCTCACGCGGGTGTTACAGGGTGGGATCATAAGTGCAAGGATCGCCCGTTCAATGCCGTTATCGCTGCTTGTCGCCCTGCTTTGCTTCGTATGGCTTCCCCTCTTCGCCGCGCAACCGGCCTGCGACGGCCGCGCCGCCGGTGTCGCCGAAATAAGCGGCTCGGTAACCGAAGACGGCTCCACCGGCAACTTTGTCCGCCGCACGGAGGCCGGAACCGGGCGCATGTTCGAGATGATCAAGCTGGGCGAGCTTGCCCGCGGAGAGGGTTTCGATGGAAAACTCGCCTGGTCGCAGGACGTCTCGGGTGCCGTTCACGATCTGAATTCGCCATTCGCCCGTGCGCTCAGCGTCTCCCAAGCCTGGTTGGATGGCCGCATGGATTGTCTGGCGCCTGGCGTTGCAGACCAGGTTTTTGTCGGCACGAAGGTCGAGGGTGCACGGCATTTCGCCGTCTGGCAGGAAACGCCCGCTGGTGGCGCGCCGATCGAACTCTGGTATGACGAGGCAAATGGTCAACTGGACCGGGCAGCGCAGCAACAAGCGGAATCTCGCCTGGTACGCCATTTCAGCGATTGGCGGAAGGCTGCTGGCGGCCCGCGCCTACCATTCCGCGAACGCGACGAGTATATCGAACAAGAAAGCGAGACGGTGTTCCAGGCTTCCTCGATAACAACCCGGGCACGCGCGCGCCAGGATGATTTTGCTCGTCCACCCCAGCCGCAGGATGCGGCCATTCTCGGCGCGCGGCATACGGCCGACATTGCGTATGAGGACGATCATCGCACGCGCATCTACATTCCGGTTTGGCTCAATGGCCACGGCCCTTTTACTTTCGAGTTGGACGCAGGGGGCCATTTCATCCTTGGTGAGCAGACCGCCGCGGCCATCGGCCTGGCCCCCAAAGGGTCCTTCAGTTCAACAGGCGCGGGCGAAGCGGTGATGCATGTCGGATTTGCGCGCGTCTCGGAGGTGAAGATCGGCCAGGCTGTCATGTCAAACCAGATGGCTAAAATCCTGCCACTCAGCGCGCAGGCAAACGACCGCGGCCCGCTTTCGCCGCGCGCCGGGATACTCGGGCTCGAATTGTTCGAGCGCTTCACCGTGGGGCTGGACCGCCGCCGCAAAATGCTCACCCTGCGTCTGCGCGGCGAGGATTACCCGCAACCTGCAGGCCAGCGCATGCCTTTGCTGTTCGACGAAGATGCGCCGTTGATCGAAGGTAAAATAGAAGCGAGCCCGGGCACGCTGATGCTCGATACGGGCAACGCCGGCGCCACCATCGTCGAGGATTTCTGGGCCCAACACTCCGGCGTGGCGAGCGTGGCATTGCCCGTGTCATTCGGGGACGGCGTGGGCTATGGAATGGGCACCATCCAGATTGGAACCGAGCGATTTGCGGGCGAGACGTTGAGCGCCTTCGGGCCAGCTTTGCGAGGCTCGGAATATACACGCTCCGTGGCCGCTGTGCTGGGGGAGCCATTTCTGTCGAGGTTCAATACCGTGTATGATTACGCGCGCAACGTGGTCTGGTTGGATGAACTTCCTGGAGCGCGAGCTGTTCCCTTCAACAGATCAGGCTTGCTGCTGGACAAGACGCCCGATGGCAGGTTCACCGTGAAGTCGGTCATAGATGGCGCGCCGGGCGCGCAAGCAGGCGTGACAAAAGGCGATGTGATCGACGCCATTGCAGGTAAGGCCGCGCGGCTGCTGTCACGCGCGGATGCAAACGCGCTCTTCAAGCAGCCTCCCGGCACAGCCGTGACGTTGGAGACGGCCGTAGCCGCCACTCACCCGCATACCCACAAGCTGATTCTGCGCGACCTTTTGCATGAGCGCTGAAGCCAAGGTCCTGCAAGGCGTGCTAGCGCTGGTCTTCGACGTATTCGGCACGGTGGTCGATTGGCGCAGCGGCGTGGCGCGTGAAGCGGGACCATTCCTCGCACGCCACGGCGCCGCAAGCAGCCAGGCCCACGCCTTCGCCGACGCCTGGCGCCGCCGCTATTTGCCGGCAATGGCCGACGTGCGCGAGGGCCGCCGCCCCTTCGTGCGCCTGGACGTGCTGCATCGCGAAAACCTCGTTGCCACCCTGCCCGATTTCGGCATCGACCCCGCCGCTGTGCCGCCGGCCGAAATCGACGCGCTCAATCTCGCCTGGCACCGCCTCGACCCGTGGCCCGATGCCGCCGCAGGGCTGGCCCGGCTGCGCGCGCGCTACATCACGGCACCCCTTTCCAACGGCAACATCCGCCTGATGATCGACCTGGCGCGCCACGGCGGCCTGGCCTGGGACGCGATCCTTGGCGCCGAAGTGGCACAGGCCTACAAGCCCGCGCCCGAGGCCTACCTGCGCACGGCCGAGACATTGGCGCTCGCGCCTGCGCAAATCTGCCTGGTCGCCGCCCACCCGCCCGACCTCTCAGCGGCACGCACTTGCGGGTTCGCGACATGCCTCGTGCCACGGCCGCTGGAAAATGGGCCGGACAGCGCGCGCACGCCCGAAGACGGCGGATGGGACTTGGTGGTCTCGGATTTCGCGGTACTCGCCGCCAGACTCGGGCTGTGAGCGTTACCTCGCCCTGCACGGGGGTTTGCTTGATGGACGGGGCGTTTTGCGCCGGGTGCGGGCGGACTTTGGAGGAAATTGGCGGGTGGTCTCAGATGACTGAGCCTCAGCAGGAGGCTGTAAAGAAGAAGGCAAGACTTAGGCAAAAGACTGGGGGGAATGAGCCATTCCCCCCAGACCCCCCGTCTTCTTTTTAGGCCGGCGCGCGACTACATGGCTGCTCTAAAAATAAATCCTACATCCGCGCCGGCGCTGCTTGGGCTCGGCGCGCTGCTGAGCCGCACCGGCGCACGCAGCGCGGCACAAACCGTCTATCGCCAGCTTTGCGCCTGCCACCCTGACGACCCGGCCGGCCATGTCGGCCTGGCCAACCTCCTGCACGAAGCTGGCGAGCCCGAGGCCGCCTGGCAGTACTACCACGCAGCGCTGGCGGTGCAGCCCGGCTATCCCGAAGCCCACCAGGGCCTGGGCAATCTCTGCGCCGCGCGCGGCGACACCCGCGCAGCCTGGGCCCATTGGCGCGCCGGCTATACCAAGCGCGTGTTCAACCATTGGGCCTATCTCGGCGCCGCCCCACCCGTGCGGGTGCTGCTGCTGATCTCGATTCTCGGCGGCAATTTGCGCGCGCGACAATTGCTCGATGATAAGGTTTTCGCCGTGGCAGCCGTGGCCATGGAGTTCTTCACGCCCGCCCACGAGCTGCCGCCGCACGACCTGGTCTTCAACGCGATCGGGGACGCCGATCTGTGTGGCCCTGCCCTGCTGGCGGCCTGTGCGCTCGTGGTGCGCACCACCGCACCGGTGATCAACCCGCCCGATGCCGTGGCGCGCACCGGGCGGGTTGAGAATGCGCGCCGCCTCGCCGCGATGGCCGGCGTGGTCTGTCCGCGCATGGCCACGCTGCCCCGCGCAACCGTGACAGCCGGCCGGCTGGAGGCGCTGGGCCTCGGCTGGCCCGTGCTGCTGCGCGCGCCCGGCTTTCACACCGGGCTTCATTTCGTGCGCGTGGACGGGCCGGGCGAGCTGGCCGCCGCGGCGGCCGCGTTGCCAGGGCAGAACGTGCTGGTGATGGAGTGCCTCGATGCGCGCGGAGCGGATGGGGCCTGGCGCAAGGGGCGCGTGATGATCCTGGGCGGGGTGCTCTACCCGCTGCATTGGGCCGTCTGCCGCACATGGAAGGTGCATTATTTTGCCGCGGACATGGCAGGCGATGCGGCGCACCGGGCTGAGGAGGCGCGCTTTTTGGACGACATGCCGGCGTTTCTGGGTGCGCGCGCGATGGCGGCACTGGCCGAGATTGGGCGCGTGCTGGGGCTGGATTATGCCGGCGTGGATTTCGCGCTGGCGCCGGACGGCGCGGTGATGGTGTTCGAGGCGAATGCGGCGATGGTGATTTTGGAGCCGCCTGATGGTGGCATGTGGGATTATCGCCGCGCTACGGCTGCGGCAGCGCTTAACGCGGCGCGGGGGCTGCTAGTGCAGGACTAAAGGCAAGCTTCCGAAGGAAGGTTGGGGGAGATGTGCCATCCCCCCCAAACCCCCCGTCATTATTTAAGGCGAGGCTCAAAAATCGACGGGGGGTCTGGGGGGGGGGACGTATACGTCAGCCACATCTCCCCCAGTTCTTCTGGAACTGATCTCCGCGTTTCGCCTTGTCGCATCAAACCTTTTCAGGAGCGCGGCATGGATCGAACGGCAGCGGCGGCAATAGCGGGCACTGCGGTGGTAGCGGCGCAATGGGCGGGCGGACGCTTTGCGCCCACGCCCGCCCACCCGCGCACGGCCGCGTGGTACGCCAAGCTGCGCAAGCCCGCCTTCACGCCGCCTGGGCCGGTGTTCGGGGTGGCGTGGACGTTGCTGGACGGCCTGCTGGGCTATGCCGGCTACCGGTTGCTGAGCGCCAGGCCCAGTCCTGCGCGATCCTTGGCGCTGGGGTTCTGGGGGCTGAACGTGGCCGGCGTCGGCGGTTTTTCGTGGGTGCTGTTCGGCCGCAAACGTCTGGGCGAGGCGACCGGCGTGACGGCGGGCATGCTGGCCAGCAGCGTGGGCGTGGTGGCGGCCTCGAGGCAGGTGGATGACAGGGCGGCTTTGGCGTGCGTGCCGTTGGCGGCCTGGGTGGCGTTTGCGACGGTACTGCAGGAGGAGGTTTGGCGTCGGAATGCGTAGCTTTATCGTGCGTGCGCTGGTCAGTTCGTGAACTTGGCGGGCTGGTTAAGCGCGCTTTTCAAGAAGGTCTGCAGGGCCGCATTGAGCGTAGCATAGTCGTTCGCAGCTATGAAATCCGCAGACTTCCCCGGCGGAGAACTTGAGCATGCGTTGAGATTGTAGGTAATGCTGCCGGGTCCGGTTCCCGTGACGATGGCGCTCCAGTTTTGCTTCAGATACTCTTCATGCTGCACTGGGTAATACGGCGTGTAAACAACATAGATCGTATAGCCTAGCGTGTTCTTGATGTAGGCACAGTTGTTTGGATCGAAGGCCGTCCTCGATCGAAGGCCGTCCTCGCGTTCGAAATACTATCGTCCAGGAAGCCGTCCGTTATGATGAACAGGACTTTTCGCGGATGATTGGCGTCAGTCCCGTCGCCTGAGGGTGTCGTCAGATAGGTTGATGTCAGCGCCGCCATGGCTTCAGGAAAGTTCGTGTCCTTATTATTACCTGTGCGGGCCGCTATGACGGGAAGGATGCCGTTCTCAGACATGGTTGGTTGCGTAGGCGGCGTGCCGACGGCCGCTTGCGCTGCAGACCAGTTGCCGGCCGCCTCGCCGCTGCTTGGGTAGATTTGGTTCAAGGCCGTGTTGAACGTAAACAGTCCGACGTTGAGATTGTTGATCTGCAAATTGTCCTGCTGCATCGTGGTTATCACTTGGTTCGTCGCGTTCTTGACAATATCCAGCCGCAACGTAATCGGGTGGGCTGTTCCGAGTGTCTTCCGCGCCATGCCGTAAAGGTCATTGGCTAAGCTGTTGTTATAGGTTTTATCCCAGTGGCACGCGAACGCGCATGGGGGGCCTGCAAGCGGAATGTGCCCGTCTGACTGCTTCGGCAATACGCCCTGACACGGCGGGTCGATCCCGGTGTCGGCCTGTTCGACGAGTTTTCCTGGGGGGGGTTGAAGACCGGTTTGGATGGCAGGTGTTGTCAGAGTGCCATCGTAAGTCCGTCCATACCCGGTATACTGGTAGCTGTTATACGGATCCAGGGACTGCTGGACGGTCGGGTTACCATTGGAATCGTCGTAAAAAGCATTCGACACATCACACGCCGACATGTTGTTCAGCAACTGCATGTCCCCCATCGTGGCGCCAATGTCCATCGAAGACGAATTGTCGATCAATATCTCCACGTTCAAATAGGGCGCGCTCGTCACAGCAGCAATCGCCTGGCCTCCGATCGGGTAATGCAACACCCTGAACAGCCCGCCAAAGATGGACGGCACCTGGCCGGTATAGGAGACCTGCGCCGACACGGTAACGCCCATCGTCATGTTCACGTTGACCAATTGCAGATTGACACCGTTCGTGCCTACCCGGCCACCCGACTGCACTTCGGCTGCGAACCACTGCGCCGCTGCCTGCTGTCCTTCCGTCTTGGCATTTGGATCGCCCGCCAATTGTGCGTTCGCGGCGATCTTGACCGCGGTCATCGCGGCCACGTTGGCCGCCACCGCCATCGTCGCGTTGGTCTGGTTCCAGATGCCGAAATCGACCGCAGCACCGGCCAATCCGATGATCGGCACGGCGCCAAGCGCGAACATCAGCGCCACCGCACAACGCCGATCGGCACGAAAACGGCGGATCGGCATTGCTCTTGTTCCCATATAAGTGCGCTCAGCCATTCCAGGCATTCCCGCCCACGCAATTCTCGACCACGTTCGGCCCCGCGCCGGAATCCTTCTGATCGAAAACGATCTGCTGATCATCACCTCCAAGCGGCGCCGGAAACGTCGCCGAGGCGTAGAAATTGTAGGTGAAGTGCGACAAGAGCGGAAAACTCGGCGTGTAGGTGTACACTACGTCGGCCACCACTTGCGGAATCAGGATCATGTTCGCCGCTCCCGGACCGCCATCCTTGTTGGGGTTGATCATGTCGAAAAGCTGGTTGCCGTTATTAGGGAATTGCGCAACCGATACCAGCGGTCCGCACAGCCGGTAGAGCGCCAGCGGATTGCCCAGCGGCGGTGTCGCGAGCTGCCCGCCGCCGCCGCTCAGAGTCAGATAGGAACTCCACAACACGGTCGGTGTCTGAGTTCCGCACGCATTGTTCACGCTCGCCGGGCAGGTCGGATCGAAACTGACTCCCGACAGCGTCACCTGATAATGCCCCAGGAACAGTCCGGTCCCGTCACCCAGATGCAGCCACGGCATCTCGGCATAGATCGTCGTCATGGCGTCCTGCATGTTCTGCGCCGTCAGCATGGTCAGCGGCTGGGTCGAGCCGGCCTGCGTCTTTGTGGTGACCGACATTTTTTCCGCCGCCTGGGCGATCGCCTCGGCCGCGTGATAGGTCTCCTCCCACGCCAGCAGCGCGCGCGTGATGTCCCAGACACCCCAGACCAGAAAAAGCACGATCGGCGCCACCATGGCGAATTCCATTGCCGCCACGCCGCGCGCATCCTGTCGCCTCAAACGCGCACTCGCTCCGGCAATTAATGTGCTCACAAGTTGCATGCGCTTCCCGAGTTCTGTCCTCCCGGAAAAAACTCGTTGACGAAACCGGCCGTGGCCGTCGTCACGTGCACGAGCGTGGCGTTATACGTTGTGGTAAAGGCAGGGATCAGCATGCCCACGAAGGTCGGCCCGTCGTACCACGCCTTGAGTACCATCATCTGGCCGCCTAGGCCCGTGCAGATGCCGCCGCCGGAATTTGACTCGGCCTGCGTCAACTGATTGGCCAAGGGCAGGCTGAAATAATTGTACGGCGCGGGGATCGGCACCACGCCGACGGTCAGCAGGTTGCAATCCAGCAGGCCGCCGAGATTGGGGCAGACCGAGGCGGCGATGAAGGTATTGCTCGTCTCGTTCGTATTGCCCTGGGACTGACCCACCTGCACGCCGCGGGCGGCGGTTTCGACGGCATTGTTCAGC
This sequence comes from Acetobacteraceae bacterium, assembly GCA_965276755.1. Taxonomy (GTDB): domain Bacteria; phylum Pseudomonadota; class Alphaproteobacteria; order Acetobacterales; family Acetobacteraceae; genus CAJCIS01. The sequence continues at coordinate 3,414,468 of OZ255625.1, read as the reverse complement.
GCCGCCTGGACGTAGAGGTCGTAGGACATTTCCATGACGCCCAGGAACATCGTGAAGAACGGAATGGCGATAATGCCGAGTTCCATCGCCACGGCGCTGCGATCGCCGCGCCGCAGCCAGCGCAAAGCCGTGTTGAAAAAGGACATGCGGTCAAAAGACAGCAAAATAGTAAAGAAACTGGCACTGAGAAAAAGGCTGGGGGAGATGTGCCATCCCCCCCAGACCCCCCGTCATCAATTAAAGCGAATCCCTAAAGAATGACGGGGGTTTGGGGGGGATGGCACATCTCCCCCCATCTTTACTTTCTCCCCGCCAGCACCACCCGCAGCGTCCGCGCCAGCTCATCGCGCCGATACGGCTTGCTCAGCACCGGCAAATCCTGCCCGCCAAGCTCACCCGCCCCCCTCTCCCCCACATACCCCGAGGTCAGCAATATCTTGAGCTCCGGCCGTAGTTGCCGCGCCTGGCTGGCCAGTTGTGCGCCGTTCATCCCGCCCGGCATGACCACGTCCGAAAACATGACATCGATGCGCGCCGGCCGGCCAAGATGGGCCAGCGCCTCGGCCGCATTGCGCGCCACCACAACCTCGTAATCCAGCTCCAGCAGGCTATCGATGGCCATGCCGAGCACCTGCTCATCATCCTCGACCAGCAGCACCGTCTCCCCGCGCGAGGCACCCCGCAAAGGGGCCCCGGCCTGGGGCGCATGCTCTGCCACCACGCGCTCGCTGGAGGCAGGAAAGAGCAGCCGCACCACCGTGCCCTGCCCGGGCGCGCTGTCGATCTCGGCACAGCCGCCGGCGCTGCGTGCAAAGCCATAGACCTGGCTGAGCCCCAGGCCCGAGCCGCGCCCGACCTCCTTGGTGGTGAAGAAGGGTTCGAAGACGCGGGACATGGTAGCCGCATCGATGCCCGTGCCCGTGTCGCTGACCGCGATCGCGACCAGGCTGGCCCCATTTACGCGCAGATTGCTGCTGGAGACGGTGATCGTTCCGCCCGACGGCATGGCGTCGCGCGCATTGACGATCAGGTTCAGCACGGCGGATTCGAACTGCACGGCATCGACGCGGATCGGCGCCACATCAGGCGCCAGGTCGAACCGCAGGGCGATGTCCTCGCCCACCGCGCGCTGGGCCAGCGCGGCGAAGCCGGCGAGCAGCGCGTTCGGATCAAGCGTTTGCGGCCGCAGGACCTGCTGGCGGGAAAAGGCCAGAAGCTGCTGGGTCAGCTGCGCGCCGCGCCGCGCCGCGGCCATGGCCGCATTGGCCAGGCGGCTCACGCGTTCGGTCTGCTCAGGCCGGCGCAGCATCATGTCCAGCCCACCCACGATCACGGTCAGCAAATTGTTGAAGTCATGCGCCACGCCGCCGGTCAGCTGGCCGATGCTCTCCATCTTCTGGGCCTGATGCAGCGCGTCCTCGGTCTGGCGCCGCTCGGTCGTGTCCATCACCACGCCGGTCATGCGCACAGCAACACCGGCATGATCGAAAGTGGCGCGGCCGCGCTTGGCAATCCAGCGCTGCTGGCCATCGGTGCGGCGGATGCGGCACTCCAGGTCGTAACGGCCCGTCCTCTTGGCTTGTTCGAAGGCCTCCTCCGCCAGTGGGCGGTCCTCTGGCGCCACGCAGGTCACAAAATCCTGTCTGGTCCACTTTGGCTTGGGCGCGTCGTAGCCGAAGATGCGGTCATGTCCGCGTGAGCGGTGGACGGTGTCGGTCAGCAAGTCGAGGTCCCACGATCCCATCCCCGCTGCCTCCAAGGCAAAGGCCAGAGTGGCCCGCGTCCGGTCGAGCTCGCGCACCCGCTCCTCCACCCGCTGCTCGAGCGTGTCGTTGAGCTGGCGCAGCGCCGCGGCCACGCGTTCCTGTTCGGCCAGCCGGCCGCGCGCCTGATATTGGCGGCTGCGGGCGCGCACCGCGCCGGCGGCGGCACTGCTCAGTGTTTCGGCATTGATCGGCCGCTCGAGCAGCGTGAAGTTGCCCAGCCGGGCCAGCAAGCCGGCGGCCGCCGCGCTGCGATGTCCCGCCTGCCTTGTCGCCAGCACGATGACCGGAATATCGGACCAGAGCGGCTGGGAGGCGATCCAGCCGATGAATTCCGGCAAGCCGGGGCCGGTCAGCGACTCCTCTGTTACGAGAATGGCGTCGGTCTCACCCGCAAGCTCGGCGTGAACAGCACTCAGGTCGGGGCGAGCCAGGCATGCCAGTCCGGCGCGTTCGAGCACTTGGCATATCACGGCGGCGTCGCGCCCTTTTGGCGCGAGAACGATAATCGTGCCGTCCACGGCGCTCACATAAGCTCAGCGGGCGGCGGCCCGCCGCGTGCGGTTACTTGGGCAGGGGGGCCGGTGTAGGTCGGCAGCCCGCTCAGCACGCCGGCAAAGTCACGCAATACTTCACCCACGCGCAGGCCGTCCTGATCAGTCAGGGTGAAGTCGCGAATTGTGCGCTCATGCGCACTGGTGCGGCTCCTTACGCAGGAGACAGCCATGCGCATGGCAGCTTCGGACAGGGTGACATAGAGCGCGCACTCGCCAAGCGCTGCGCCTTGCAGCAGGAATTGCAGCCAAAGCGTGGTCTTGCCCGTGCCGGGCGTGCCTTCCACGAGGTAGAGGCGATCCGGCGTCAGGCCGCCGCCCAATATGTCGTCAACGCAGGATATGCCGGAGCTGATGCGATGGCTCGAAGCGATAGGTTGGGCAGCGGTCGGCACGTCAGGTCTCCAGAATTCTTGCAAGGACCGCCGGCCTGCGGTGCAGTTGCCACAGCATTGGAGGTGAAAAGGTTTGGGCGGGGCAGAAGTTTGGCCCTGCGGTGCGCGAAGCCGCGCATGCAGCCGGTCGCGCGTGATCGTCTGCCCGGTTCACAACTGCGGTGCGGGTTGAACCTGCACTCGGCCTGGCGTGTTGGTGCCAGGCAAGAGCGGGAAGTGCCATGCGGCGAATGCGCGTTTTGGTTGTGGAAGACGAAACGATTAACCGGGAGATCATGGCCGAGGCACTGATGGATGCGGGTTTTCGCGTCGATGAGGCGAACTCGGCCGATGAGGCGCTGCGCTTGCTGGGCACGGATGGCTACCAGCTTTTGGTGACCGATATTCACATGCCCGGCGGCATGGATGGCATCGGTCTGGCCCACCAGGCGCATAGCGCGCACCCGCAAATGCCGATCGTCTTCGTCACCGGGAGGCCGGACGTGCTGTCGCGGCTGAAAGGCTCGGGCATTCCGGGCAGTTCGCTGGCCAAACCGTTCGGACTGGCGGAGCTGGTTCGGGTGGTCAGCGGGCTGATCGGCTCCGCCGATGAGGCCTTGGACCAGCCGTCAGCAGTCAGTTCTCAGCCATCAGAAGGACATCATCCATCCTCATCTGATGACTGATGCCAATCAGGAGGAAGATTGTCTCTCTTTAGGTGCTGGAATGGTTTAGTGCTGGATCCTATCCACCATAGTTGCCCAATCAGAAACAAGCCTTGCCGCCTTGAGGACGATCGCCAGCAGCCTTCGCCGCCGCTTCGGTCATATAAGCGCCCGCTTTGGTCTTCCCATAATACTGAGTGTCAGGACAGTGATAGACCTTAGATGCCGTGTTAACCCAAACCTTGCCTGGAGCCGCGCCCGGTGGCCCGAAGATGGCAACTCCGCCGTGGTGACCGCACGCACCACTTCTGGTGGCTCCTGTGTAAGTTGTCCCATCCTTGCAGGTAGCTATGACCGCTGACTGCCCGTGGGCCGCCAGACTGAGCGTGCATAGTGCTGATAGGGCAGCGGCGATTTGAAGTTGGCGCATAGTAGACTCCTCAGCCTCCCTCACCATAGGCCAGATGCTGCGGAGGACCTAGGGGCAAGTGCCTGTTCTCCTATAAAAGCTTCAAGCGCCCACGCCTTCAACCTGATCGACCCAAACGCGACCGATCACCAAAATGCAAATAGACCTGCTACTACACCCCAGAAAATCATGACCGCGAGAACTACTGGACGCATCGAACCGCGGGAATCGCGCGCGGTGTCTTCGCCTATTTCCTTACCTTGCTTTAGCCGGCTCGGGTCGCGTGCCATTTCGATAAGGTGCGAATTATACAGAGATCTTGGACCAACGCGGCGTCGGTCATTTGCGAGGTCGACTGAAGACCTCTTGTCGCTGGCGTTTGCTTCGCCGTCATTGGGCAAGGTCATCAACGCTCCGAGTAGCTAGTCGTGATGCTTAATTAGAATTATGCTATAGGCGCCAAAGGCGTTCATTAGCGGCGACGATTAGGCCTTACGCATGGCTTTGATGGTCTCCCGGCTAAGTTTTGCCGATCAAGGCAATTTTGGCCGCTGTTGAAAACAGGTATTCGACAACTTCCAAATCCGGGCGTCACAAACTGTGTGAACCTCTAAAAATTCTTTCCGACCGCGTAAAAGGGCGTCTTTTGGCTCGCTCATGCGACCTTTCAGATGCGGCCGTGGCAGGCGGTAGAGTATTGTCATATTTTGACTAGCAGGTAGCCCCTAAACGATTGGGTTTTCAAACATATCCCAGCACGTTTTGCTCGCTTACGCAATAGGATAGTTTCTGGACCGACTCCATACCCGTGTTGATGTTTGCGGTGTTTCATAATAGTGCGATCGTCTCTGCTTTGTGTGTTTGAGATCGTCTCGTCTTCAATAAGACATGCCGCTTTCTAGTGAGCGGATGATCGAGCCATATCGACCGCTAGTGGTTGGCAGTTCATTACTGGTTGTGATACGTTCCATGAGTGAACACATACCGGGTCACTCAAACTGAATTCGGCCATTGGGCAGTGCTATGGTACGTCGACGGACTGCAGCACGGTTTCGTCTGGGGATGGCACGCGACTGAACAGGAAGCTCTTTCAGCCGTCTTAGATCTCTCGCTGATGGAATACCGGGAAGCGCGCTGCGGTATGCCCCCCGCAATCGGTGCAGGCGGTCCACCACGTCCGGCGCCAGGTCGTCAGCGCACGTAGCACGCGTCGTTGCGACCCCAAATCACAATAAACGTCATTTCAGTATTAAGATCGTCCTCAAAATTTGACATAAAACTTCAGTATTGGAATTGTCGTTACGGTCCCTGATAGCCCCAAGCAAGCAACAATCAGGAACTAAGTGTCTCCTGTCTCGCAGCGGTCGATGGGTTCGGGAGAGAAGATAAAATCGTGATTGAGAACGCTCTTCTTGAGTTAAGCAACAAGCTTGCGCCGGATCACAGGCCTTTCCACAATTTGAACACGTTTGCACATATTTCGGTCCAAGCCACAAAAGACGCGTCGCTCAACCAGTTATCTCGTCCGACCAGCTCATCAGCAGCGGCCATTCGTTCGACCGTATCCATGGAGCCGCAATATAAGTCGGCCTCTATATGCTGAACGGTCCCGGCAGGCTCCCCCGTATCGTCGGTCACGTATAGTAGGGATGCTGGCCCGTAGCTTTGGAGGACAGTGAGGAGCGGTCTCACCTGGCTGGTAGTCAAAGCCTCCGGCCGCGTTAGCACAAACATTTTTTCGCCGGTTGAGAGTAGTTCCAGAAGGCGGTCTCGACGATACGGTAGCACTTTGCTCTGTTGGCGAATGACGGCTTCTCGAGAAACGTCAGTGGGCGAGGCAAAGGTATGGAATTTCATCTGAAAAGCGGTGTGCTCTACCATCCACTCAGGAGTACTGCCTTCGATCGTACATCGGAGCGATGCTTCGTCTCCGATATCAGGGAATCCAAGGTCAAGCGCGGAAACAAGACTAGGGTAAGGCATTCCTGCGAAGCGAAGCAATCCTAGAGACTCGCTTCCGCAGCGTCTCTGAAATAATCCGAATTCGCAGTTCGTTCCCAGGCTCTCGAACGCGGACGCCGTTTGGTCAAGCGAGCAACCGGTTATAGATATTGCTTTATCGATATGGTGTTGTAGGTTAGAACTGTCGTGCGGCCTAGTTCCGAGGGTCGTAACCGGCACATGACCTACTTTAGGGGCTGCTCTAATAACAACTGCCTCCCAAAAGGCGAAAGCTAGACACCTCGTCTCCTTACTATCAGTTATCGTGGCCGGACTGAAGGCGTGAGGGTGGATAAAGCGAATCGTCAGCATACTAGACCTGCTAGCTATCGAGGCTGGGATTTGGTATCCAACCATTGTCGGGCCGTACAGGTACTCGGAACCAAAAAGGCTGCCGTTAATTTCTACACCAAGACGCTGAACGTGGCGGAACGGCTTTACGATCAAAGGCATTAGCGTCAGGTGAAGTTCTATGTCGCAATCCACTACACCAACGGGGATGCAGAGCACGCTTTGATCGCCAACCGACCAAGTAAACTCTGGCTCGGGTTCGGACCAACCGGTAATTAGGCATGCAACGCCTGGACTGCCGGTCTTGAACTCAACGTAGCTGAGAATAGTGGTCATACAGGCCGGGCAATCTTCCCCTTCGGGGTGAGAGCCACGCTTTGTCTCGCCCCAACTATCTCGGTTCTATCAAGCATTTGCAGTCTTGCAACTTCACGCGCGCAAGTGTTACGCGACGCTCTAAACGAATGACGGGGGGTTTGGGGGCTACCGCATTCACACATCTTGCGCGTTGAAAGACACAAACGAAGGCCAGGGGCTCTGCCCCTGGACCCCGCTAAGGACAAGTCCTTAGAACCTTTTCTTTTTTTTAAGAAGATGGAGGTCTGGAGGCCCTGCCTCCAGCGGGGTCCAGGGGCCGAGCCCCTGGCCTTGCTTTCTGCTACAAGCCATTGATAATTAAGACGTTTTTGGGATGCGTGAACCCGGTACGGTTTCGGGGGATGGCACATCTCCCCCAACCTTTTTCTCACGTTAATCCCGCTTGGCGGCAATCAGCGTCCGGATGCGATCGGCGTCCGCCTGCGACGCGGGATTGTAGATGACCATGCCCAACTCCGGCCTGCCATCGACCGCAAATGTGGAGAATTCCATCTCGAGCAGACCGGCTTCGGGATGATGGATCCGCTTCAGGCCCTCGCCGCCCGCCACCACCTCGTTATTGCGCCACAGCGCGTCGAATTCGGCGCTATTCCTCGATAGCTCGTCCACGAGGCGGGTGACCTCCTCGCCCGCGCCGGCACGCGCGACATCGGCGCGAAACGCGCCGACAACATAGCGGGCCACGCCTTGCCAGTCCTCCTGGGCCGCCCGCACGCGCGAGTCCGCGAACATCAGGCGCAGGATGTTGCGCTGTCCGGGCGGCAGCTTGGCATAGTCGGTGAGCAGCGCCGCCGCAGCGCGGTTCCACGCCACCACGTCCCAGATCGCGGTCTTGACGATCGCAGGACTGTTTTCCAGCGCATCGAGCACGCGCTGCAGCCGCGGCGATACGCCGTCCACGCGCTTGTAGCGGATTTCGGGCGGGCGGCCGAGACCGAGCATGAAGACGTGCTCGCGTTCGGACTCTGTCAGCATCAGACCGGCAGCGATGCGGTCGAGAACGTCGGCCGAGGGTGCGCCGCCCCGCCCCTGCTCCAGCCAGGTGTACCAGGCCGGGCTGATATTGGCGCGCTGGGCGACTTCCTCGCGGCGCAGTCCCGGCGTGCGCCGCCGGGCGCCTGAAAAGCCCAATGCCGCCGGGTCAAGGCGCATACGGCGCTGGCGCAGGTATGTTCCGAGCTGATCGGCCGCCTGGTGTTGCATGACGCTATCCTGTTGGCGATTATACTACGATGCAGTCACTACTTTAACAGGTTGAGGCAAACGCGACATACCCCGCCGAACCAAATCGGAGAGAGTTCATGCGTGTTTTCCTCACCGGCGCCACCGGCTTCATCGGCTCTCGTATCGTGGTCGAACTCCTTGCCGCGGGGCATCAGGTGCTCGGCCTCACCCGCTCGGACGCAGGCGTGCGGTGGCTAGAACAGGCTGGCGCGCAAGCCCATCGCGGCACGCTTGAGGACCCGGCCAGCCTGGCCAGTGGTGCCGCGCAGGCCGATGCGGTGATCCACACCGCCTTTGACCATGATTTCGCCAACTTCGTGGCCAATTGCGAGAAAGACCGGCGCGTGATCGAGGCCATGGGCGGCGTTCTCGCCGGCTCGAAGCGGCCGCTCATCATCACCTCGGGCACCGGCATGGGCAGCGCGGCACCTGGGCAGGCCGCGACCGAGGACGTGGTGGACTGGAACAACCCCAACCCGCGCATCGCCTCCGAACGGGCCGGCGCCGAGCAGGCTTCCCGAGGCGTCTCGATCGCCGTTGTGCGCCTCCCGCAGGTCCACGACACGGTCAAGCAGGGCTTCATCACGCCTGTGGTCGAGATCGCCCGCGCCAAAGGCGTCTCGGCCTATGTCGGCGATGGCGCCAACCGCTGGCCGGCGGCGCATGTGACCGACGTGGCGAGGCTCTATCGTCTGGCGCTGGAGAAGCACGAAGCCGGCGCGCGCTATCATGCCGTCGCCGAAGAAGGCGTGAAGGTGCGCCGGATCGCAGAGGTGGTCGGCGCGGGTCTCGGCGTCCCCACGCTATCGCTGTCAGCGGCGCAGGCGGTGGAGCATTTCGGCTGGCTTGGCCCCTTCGCCGGGCTGGACCTGCTGGCATCGAGCGCGTGGACGCGCAAGCGGCTGGGTTGGGAGCCGACCGGGCCGAGCCTTATCGCTGACCTCGAACAGATGAATTATGCCGCCCCGGTTGCGGCGTAGAAGGTTGGAGTAAAGGGGAAAAAGGCTGGGGGAGAAGTGCCATCCCCCCCAGACCCCCCGTCAATTGGTGGGCCTCGTGTTAAATAATGACGGGGGGTCTGGGGGGGATGGCACATCTCCCCCAGTTCTTCAGCTCTTCAATCGAGCGGGGTCACGTCTGCTCCGCAATCCGGGCGTCGTAAGCCGACTGCAGCCTCGCCAGGACCGACCCCTCAGGCCGCGGCGCTCCCAAATGGAGATGCCGCAACTCCTCCATGAACTCGGACCATAGAAGCGGGCCGCCGTCTTGCAGGATTTGCGCGCGTGTCGAAAGCCCCTTCGACGCGGGCGTGTGACGCAAGCCCCAACCGCCCATGTGGGCAAGCAGGGGGACCAGCTCGATGGAGGCTTCGGTCAGGCTGTAGATGGCCTTCTGCTTGTGGCTGGGATCATCGCGGCGGGACACAAGGCCGGCCGCCTCCAGGCGCTTGAGCCGGTCGGCCAGGATGTTCGAGGCGATGCCCTCCTTGGACAAAGTCAGCAATTCGCGGAAGTGACGATGGTTGCCGAACATCAGGTCGCGGATGACGATCAGGCTCCAGCGATCCCCCAGCATCTCCAAAGTCAGATTGATCGGGCAGCCCGAGCGTTTGGCGTTCATGCGCATGACAAACCGATTGCAACTTAAAACCAGTCCGGATATGGTTCAACCGATTGCATAACACAATCAGACCCGCGATGGCGCGTCGATGGAGAGGAGAAAGAGGGCATGGCGAAGTTTGTGTTCGGATTGCAGCAATCCCTGGATGGCTACGTCGACCACCAGAAATTGGGGCGGCCAAACGCCTCGGCCTTCCGCCACTTCTTCGAGCACGTGCGCGACCTGGCCGGCATTGTGTATGGCCGGCGCACGTACGAGATCATGCGCTATTGGGACGAAGACCAGTCCGGTTGGGACGCGGAGGATCGCGAGTTCGCGCTTGCCTGGCGCAGCCGTTCGAAATGGGTCGTGTCGCGCTCGTTAACGTCGGTCGGTCCCAACGCCACGCTGGTCCTGAATGATGTCGAGGCAGTGCTGCGTGACCTCAAGGCCCGTCTCGGCGGGGAGATTGACGTCGCCGGACCGGAGCTGGCGCGAAGCCTGACCGACCTTGGTCTTGTAGATGAGTATTGCCTCTACTTCCGCCCCGTCGTGCTCGGTCATGGCACGCCATTCTTCGCCGGCCCGCGGCCGCCGCTCCGCCTTGTGGCCAGCGATCTCATTGGCGAGGACATGATCAGGTTGACGTATGTTCCTGCTTGATCACGCAAGCCGGTGCTGGATGCGGGTAACGATCTCACCCTGTCCATGACGGCCAATCCGCCCGCTGGGGTTATTCAGATCATCGCCATGCCGCCATTGACGTGCAACGTGGCGCCGGTGACCCAGCCGGCCTCCTCGCTGGCCAGGTAGGTCACCGCCGCGGCCACGTCGGCGGGCGTGCCCATGCGGCCAAGCGGGATTGCTTCGGTCAGCTTGGCGCGCTGCGCGTCGTTCAGCATTTCGGTCATGGGGGTGCCGATAAAGCCGGGCGCGACGACATTGACCGTGATCCCGCGGCTGGCCACCTCCTGGGCGAGCGCCTTGCTCATCCCCACCAGGCCCGCCTTGGCCGCGGCGTAATTGGCCTGGCCGGCATTGCCGGTGGCCCCCACCACGCTGGAAATCTGGATGATCCGCCCCGCGCGCCGGCGCAGCATGCCGCGCAAGGCCGCGCGCGCCAGGCGGAAGGGGGCGGTCAGATCGACGTCCAGCACCGCCGCCCAGTCTTCGTCCTTCATGCGCAGCGCCAGGCCGTCCCGCGTCAGGCCCGCATTATTGACCAGGATGGCGAGCGGGCCGGCCGCGGCCTCTGCGGCGGCGATCAGCGCGTCGGCGGCACCCGCGTCGCGCAGATCGGCCGGGCAGACATGGGCGCGTTCGCTTAATTCGGCGGCAAGGGAGTCCAGCGCGTCACGCCGCGTGCCCGAGAGGGCGACGATGGCACCCTGGGCGTGCAGGGCGCGGGCGATGGCCGCACCTATGCCGCCGGACGCGCCGGTGATCAGGGCGGACTTGTTGTCTAGGCGGAACATGAAGGAGCCTTAGGAAGAATGTTCTTTTTTGAAAAAAAGAACCAAAAAACTTTTGCAAGTTTGGCGGGTGTTCGTTCAAACGACCGACCAAAATAGCAAAAGTTTTTTGCTTCTTTTTTTCAAAAAAGAAGACCTTAAATCACTTTCAACAACGCCTCGATCTCCCCAGGACTCCCCGCATTCAGCCCCCGCGCATCCGGCGCAATACGCTTGACCAAACCCGTCAGCACCTTCCCCGCGCCAAGCTCGACAAAGCTGTCCACGCCCATCTCCATTGCCGCAACCACGCTCTCCCGCCAGCGCACGGTGCCGGTGACCTGCGCCACCAGCAGGCGCTTGATTTCGTCAGGGCGCGTGGCCTTGGCAGCGGTCACATTGGCGATCAGCGGAACGATCGGCGCGGCTAAGCTCACATCCTCCAAAGCGCGCGCCATAGCGTCCGCCGCGGGCTGCATCAGCGCACAATGAAAGGGCGCGGAGACAGGCAACTTCATCGCACGCTTGACGCCGCGCGCGCGCGCGATCTCGATTGCGCGCTCGACCGCCTCGCGATGGCCGCTGATAACAACCTGGCCGCCGCCATTGTCGTTGGCCGGCTGGATGATCTGGGTGGCGTCCGGCTGGCCTTCGCGCTTCCAGGGCGCTGCCTCTGCGCAGATCTCCGCACTGGCGGCCAGTTCCACCCCAAGCAGCGCGGCCATGGCGCCCTCGCCCTCCGCCACGGCGCCCTGCATGGCCTGGCCCCGCTGCCGCAGCAGGCGGGCGGTGGCAGCCACGCCCAGCGCTCCGGCGGCGGCAAGCGCGCTGTATTCGCCCAGGCTGTGGCCGGCGACCACCGCGGCGCGATCGGCGAGCCGTATGCCGCCTTGGTGCTCCAGCACCCGCAGCACGGCGAGCGAGACGGCCATCAGCGCGGGCTGGGCGTTCTCCGTCAGCGTGAGGTCCTCGGCCGGGCCCTCGAACATCAGCTTGGACAGGCGCTGGCGCAGGGTTTCGTCAACCTCGTCGAAGACCTCGCGCGCGGCGGAGAAGGCGGCCGCGAGGTCGCGGCCCATGCCCACGGACTGGCTGCCCTGGCCGGGGAAGATGAAGGCGTAGACGGACATGGACGCGGGCTCACCGGTATGGGATGGGCGCGGCGGTATCGCTCGGGTGCGGTCGCTGTCAAATGGCGGGGCTGAGCGGAAAAGCAAAGCAAGCAGTCCTTTTTTGAAAAAAAGGACCAAAAAACTTTTATCTGTAGGACCATAATGGCAAATCTTCTGGAGAGCATGCTGTCGGGCGGCAAGGTCAAGCGCCAGGACAACAAGCACCTCGACATTGCCAAACGGCCCCTGCCGGTGCGGCTGCGCCAGCTCTTCGAGCTGATCGGCGCGCTGGGCATGAATGCGACCTTCCCCGGACTGCTGCGCTCGCTCGAGCTCAAGCACGCCGATCCCCAACACGTCTTCTTCACGGCCCTCGGTCGATGGCCGAGCCTTCAGGAGGTGGACGCATTACCTGAGCCCTACCACGTCGGCGAACATCTGATCGAACTCATCCGCAGCATGGAGTTTCGTGCGAACCTCGTGCGCCGCGCCTGCGAATCGTTTCCCGAGCGCAAGCGGCTGCTGTTCGTGCGCATTGCGCGCAGTGGCGGCCAAAGCGTGCTCACCATGCTCGATAACCGCCACCCGCTGCTGCCGCTCGATCTAACCGCGCAACGCTTCAACAACCCCGTGCTGCTCATGAAAACCCTGGGCCACGTCTTCATGCGCACGGCCAGCAGCAACAGCCTCGCCCTCTCGTACACCAAGATGTCGGCGTTCCTGGACCCGCCGGCCGCATCCGCAGCGCAGGACGACCCGTTTGCCTGGAGCAACTCCATGCCGCCGGCGCGTGTCGAGGACACCTTCTTCACCGTGCTGCGGGACCCGCGGGCGCGTGCCATGGGCCAGCTCAACGCCCAGCTGAACGCCTGGCAGGCTGGGCAGGCACCGCTGCCCGCCGCGATCGCCGCGCGCATGGAGGGTGGCGCCAAGGCCGCCAGGCTTGCCGATTGGCGGCAACTGGGCCGCGACATCCTGGCCGAGACTGTGCTGAATAACCCGATCTGTCATGCGCTGGGTGACGGCACCGCCGAAGGCACGCTGGCCGCCCTCCGCCGCTCGCCGCTGCGGCTGGTTGCACTGGACAAGCTCAACGCGTGGTCCCGCACGGAGCTCGAGAACATGGCCTCCGACAGCGAGGCCGCCGGCGAGCCGATCCTGCGCGCACAGGATTTGCGGCCGGCCGCCATAGACGCGCTGGCGGCCGCGACGCGCCACGACCAGGTCCTGTATGACAGGTTCATCAAGCGCCTGGGGCAAACCGATCTGCCGGTGGCGGCCGCGCGGGAAATCTGACCCGCACGAGGGCGATTGAGAGATTTGGGGAAGCCAGAAGAAGGCCAGGGGCTCTGCCCCTGGACCCCGCTAAGGACAAGTCCTTAGAACCTTTTCTTTGTTTTTAATAAGATGGAGGTCTGGAGGCCCTGCCTCCAGCGGGGTCCAGGGGCAGAGCCCCTGGCTTGCGTTCGCATAGGCGGCGTGCTTCATGCGCGCCTCCCTGCCGAAGCGCTATGGCTGCGCTCCGGCTATGCCCGATCCTGGGCCTCCAGCCATAGGGACCAACATGCCAATTTACGAATGCGTGCTGATAGCACGCAACGATGTTACGCAGCAGCAGGTCGAGGCCATGGCCGATACCGTCGCCGCCCAGCTCGAGGGCGAGGGCGGATCGGTTCCCAAGCGCGAATATTGGGGCCTGCGCTCGCTGTCCTACCGCATCAAGAAGAACCGCAAGGGGCACTACATGCTCCTCGGCCTGGATGCCAAGCCGGCCAGCATCAATGAAATGGAACGCCAGCTTGGCCTGAATGAGGACGTGCTGCGCTTCATGACGATCCGCGTCGATGCGCTGGACGAGAACCCGTCGGCCATCCTGGCGCGCAAGAGCGACGACAAGGAGCGCACATTCCGCGGGCCTAAGCCCGCCGGGCGCTTCGAATCCGGCCGCACCCGCCGCGGCTATGACGATCGCGAGGAGTTCCGCGCGCGCGACACTCTCGATCAGCCCGAGGAATAGGCGAGCATGTCAGACAGCACAGACGTCAATCCCGCCGCGCGACGTGCGGCCGTGGGCGCGCGGCGCCCATTCTTTCGCCGGCGCAAATCCTGCCCGTTCTCCGGCCCCAACGCGCCCAAGATCGATTACAAGGACGTGCGCCTGCTGAGCCGCTTCCTCTCCGAACGCGGCAAGATCGTGCCGAGCCGCATTACCGCGGTGTCTGCCAAGAAGCAGCGCGAATTGGCCCAAGCCATCAAGCGCGCGCGCTTTCTGGCGCTGCTGCCTTATATCGTGAGCTGAGGGAGCGCCGGCACATGGCACAGATTGAATTGATCCTGCTCCAGCGTGTGGAAAAGCTCGGTCAGATGGGCGAGCGCGTGCGCGTCAAGCCAGGCTACGCGCGCAATTTCCTGCTGCCGCAAAAGCGCGCCATTCGCGCCAACAAGGCAAATCTGGAGCAGTTCGAACAGCAGCGCGTGCATCTGGAAGCGCAGAACATCAAGAAGCGCGAGGAGGCCGAGCGGCTGGCCGAGCGCATCGGCGGGTTGAGCGTGGTGCTCGTGCGCCAGGCCGGCGAGTCGGGCAGCCTTTATGGCTCGGTGTCGAACCGCGATATCGCCGAAGCTGCGGTCGAAGGCGGTCTGAATTTCGACCGTTCGCAGGTGGTGCTGGAACACCCGATCAAGACGCTGGGGCTGAGCCGCGTGCGTGTGGTGCTGCATCCGGAGGTTTCGATCGAGATCACGGTCAATGTGGCGCGCAGCACGGAAGAGGCGGCCAAGCAGTCGCGTGGCGAGGCGGTGGGGCGCGAGGCCGAGGAGCCCGAGGAGCAGCCCGTGTTCGGGATGGAAGAGCAGCCGGACGTGCCGTAAGGCCGCGGGGGAGCGCCCCCCGGGAGGAATTTCGGCCATTTCATAGCTGGCGCTTCGGTCGACCCGCGCTTTGCACAGCTGGTTACACAATCCAATGTGACCACGTGCAACACGGTGGCGAACGAGGAGACAATAGGACAGATCGTCAAGGAGAAGCGGCGGAGGTAACAATGGGGGCGCCGCTGGCTCGCCGTCGCCTGACGCTTGTCCTAGCTGCAGCGGCCGTGTGCGCCATCACGCGGAATGATGCAGCCGGCGCCGGGGCGCAACCTGGAACAATTGTGCTGAGTGGCGGGCGAAATTGGGGGCATCTCACTGTCACCAACACAGGGTTGCGCCCGGTATTTCTGCAACCGCTCGTGCTGGTGGAAGCCTGGTCGGGCGGAACGTGGCATGGACTCGTCACCGAGATGAACCTGGTGCCGGCCTGCGATCTCGAAGGCGTGGTGCGCCCATTGCCCGGGCACGTAGAGCTGCCGGCAGGCGCTACCCTGAGCCCGCCGCCTTGGCGCGGCTGGTCATGCAACGGACAATGCGAATGCCACTGCCGAAGCAACACCTACTGGGGTGGTGGGCCTTTTCGGTTCCGCGTCCTCAGCGCAGATGCCAGCAGCAGCTACATCAGCAAGGCATTCGCAATGCCCAAGATACCGACGCGCCCGGATGACACGCTCTGAACTTGGGCGGCAGACCTGTTCGACAGGCCGCCCCTGGCCTTGCTGATCGGTTGCCCCTACGAGGACCCATGCGCGCCCTCCTCGCAGCCGCCCTCACCCGCCTGCTTGTCGCCGGCAGCTTCACCGTCCGCTTCCCCGACGGCACGCAAGCCGTCTTCGGCCCGGGCGGCGCCCCGCGCGCCGGCGTGGCGATTGCCACCTGGACCACCGCGGCCGGCCTGCTCTTCAATCCCGCCCTGATCTTCGGCGAAGCCTACGCAGAGGGCACGCTGATCCCGCTGGACTGCACGCTGGGCGACGTTCTGGACGTGCTGTTCGCCAACCTGGCCGCGGGCGGGCGCCACCCGGCCGAGCGCATCCGCAAGGCACTTGCGCGCGCGCGTCGCGCCGTGTTGGGCGCCAACCCGCCCCATCTGGCGCGCCGGCGCGTGGCGCACCATTACGATCTGAATGGCCGGCTCTATTCGCTCTTTCTGGACCGCGACCGGCAATATTCCTGCGGCTATTTCGTCCGCGGCGACGAGACGCTGGAGGAGGCCCAACTCGCCAAAAAGCGCCACATCGCGGCCAAACTGCGGCTCGATCGGCCCGATCTGCACGTGCTCGATATCGGCTGCGGATGGGGCGGGATGGCGATCACGCTCGCGCAGGAATACGGCGCGCGCGTCACCGGCATAACACTTTCTGAAGAACAGCACGCCGACGCCACCGCGCGGGCGCGCGAGGCGGGGCTTTCCCATCGGGTGCATTTCGAATTGCGCGATTACCGCCAGGTCACGGGGCGCTTCGATCGCGTGGTCTCCGTCGGCATGTTCGAACATGTGGGCGTGGCCCATTACGGCGAATATTTCGCCGCCGTGCGCGAGCGCCTGACCGATGACGGCATCGCACTGATCCACGCCATCGGCCGCAGCGACGGGCCGAGCGTCACCAATCCCTGGCTGGCGCGCCACATCTTTCCGGGCGGCTATTCGCCGGCGCTGTCCGAAGTCTTCGGCGCGATCGAACGCTCGCGCCTGATCGCGACGGATTGCGAAATCCTGCGCCTGCATTACGCCGAAACGATTGCCCACTGGCGCCGCCGCTTTGCGGCCAATCGCGACACCATACGCGCGCTCTACGACGAACGCTTCTGCCGCATCTTCGAGCTCTATTTGACCGGGGCGGAAATGACCTTCCGCCGTCTGGGCCACATGGTCTGGCAAATCCAGCTCGCACGAGGGCACGCCGCGGTGCCGCTGACGCGCGATTATATGGCCGACGCAGAATGGGCCGACCCGGGCGAGGCGCTGCTGGACGCCCGCCTGCTCCAGACCTGATGCTCAAGCTGCGCATCATCCCATGCCTGGACGTGCGCGATGGGCGCGTCGTCAAGGGCGTGAATTTCGTGGACCTGCGCGACGCGGGCGATCCTGTCGAACAGGCGGCTCTCTATGATGCCGCCGGCGCGGACGAACTGGCCTTCCTTGATATCACGGCAAGTCACGAATATCGCGACACGATGATAGAAATCGTCGCCCGTACGGCCGCGCGCATCTTCCTGCCGCTGACCGTAGGCGGCGGCATACGCAGCATCGAGGATATGCGCCGCCTGTTGCTGGCAGGTGCCGATAAATGCAGCATCAATTCCGCCGCGTGTGCGCGCCCCGAACTGGTGGGCGAGGCCGCGCGCAAATTCGGCAGCCAATGCGTGGTGACCGCCATCGACGCGCGCGCGGACGGGCATGGCGGCTGGCAGGTCTACACCCATGGCGGCCGCACGCCCACGGGGCGGGACGTGCTGGACTGGGCGCGCGAGGTCGAGGCGCTCGGCGCGGGCGAAATCCTGCTGACCAGCATGGATCGCGACGGCACCAAGGCCGGCTTCGATCTGGACCTGTTGCGCGCCGTGTGCGGGGCGGTGCGGCTGCCGGTGATCGCCTCGGGCGGGGTGGGCACGCTGGAACATTTCATCGAAGGCGCGCGGGCGGGGGCCACGGGGTTGCTGGCGGCATCGGTGTTCCATTTCGGGATTTTTAGCGTGTCCGAGGTCAAATATGCCTTGCAAGGCGCGGGATTACCTGTCCGGCTACCCAGTCCGGGCCAGTAAGGAGACACCCGAGTCTTGGCCAAGAAAGCTGCCAAAGCGCCCAAGCAGGCGCGGCCGATCCCGGCCTCATTGGGGGTTACGCCCGCGGTCATCGACCGGCTGTGGGAGGTGGTGATGGACCGCCGCGCCGCGGACCCGGCACTCAGCCATTCCGCGCGCCTGTTGCAGCGGGGCACGCCCAAGGTCGCGCAGAAATTCGGCGAGGAAGCGGTCGAGTGCATCATCGAAGCGGTGGGTGGCGATACCGCGGCGCTCGTGTGCGAAAGCGCTGACGTGCTCTATCATCTTCTGGTGTTGTGGGTGTCGGCGAGCGTGCATCCGTCGCAGGTCTGGGCGGAGCTTGAGCGGCGCGAGGGGGTTTCGGGCGTGGCCGAAAAGGCGGCGCGGCGGCGGCTGGCCGGCGTGGCGGCGACGAGCAAAATTCCGTAGGTGAAAAAAGGCTGGGGGAGATGTGCCATCCCCCCCAGACCCCCCGTCATTCATTTAAACTTCGTCCTGACTCAAGACGGGGGGTCTGGGGGGGATGGCACATCTCCCCCAGCCTTACTCTAAAGGCTGATGATGGGACCAGCGACGGGACGGTCGATCTATGTTTTCGCGCTGCTATTTGGCGCGGTGCTGGTGGTGACCATTTTTCCTGCCTGGGCATTGCTGGGCGGCCTGCCGGAGGGCGCACCGCCGACCGCGGATTTTGCGACCCATGTCGTTGGCCAGCGCTATCTCTTCGGCGCACCTTGGCATTGGCCGGTGCTGGTCGCGCCGCAGCTCATGGCGCCCTGGGGCGTGAACATCGCCTTTATGGACAGCAATCCGCTTGCCACCATGTTTGCCAAATCGCTGCGGCCGGCATTGCCGCATTTCGATCAGGTCGTCACGGTCTGGCAGGCGCTGTGCTGGCTCGCCCAGCCGGCCAGCGCAATATTCGCCCTTCGCGGGACGGGCGAGCGGCGGCTTATGCCCGCGTGCACCGTCGCGGTCATGGCCTCGGCACAACCCGCCTTCCTGGCCGGATTTTGGCATTCCTCGCTGGAAACGCATTGCGCGTTGCTCGGCATGATCGGGCTATATCTGCGTATCGTGCGCGCATCGAAATGGTCGCTCGTTGCCGCCTGCGTTCTGCTGCCGGCATTGCTGCTCGTGCACCCCTATCTCGTGGTCATGGCAGCTTTTGTGTTCGCAGCGGCGCCGGCAACGTTGCTGCTGCGGCAAGATCGCGCCTGGATGAGTACGACTGCCTGCCTGGCGGCATCCTGCATCGCGGTCGGTGTGCTCGCGGCCGTGTTCGGTTTGACGGCGGGTCAGAGTCCGGGTGGCTACGGATACTTCTCACTCAATCTCGCGGCCCCTGTCTTCCCGGTTAACTCAGCCATCATCCAAGGTTTCACCACAGCCGATCTGGACGCAACCGGCGGGCAGAATGCAGGCGATGGCTATCTTGGCGTAGGCTTGATCGTTCTGATCATCGCTGTGCTCGCGGTTTGCAGGGACGCGTGGCGCCAGGCATTGTCACGCCATGCCGGCCTGGCCGTGGCCTGCATGGGACTTTGGCTGCTTGCGCTCAGCAACAAGGTGACGTTGGGAAAATTCCTCCTGTTCAGGATACACACCGCGTTGGGTCCGCTTGAAATGGTTCGCGCCAGCAGCAGGCTTTTTTGGCCTGTTGCCTACGTAACATTGGTCGCGTGCGTAAGCATGCTGGCGGCAAGAAAGCCGCGCATTGCGGTCATTTTGCTGCCCGCTGCCGCGTTATTGCAGCTTGTGGATACGAGCATGCTGTTCGCGCGCGTCTATTCGGGCCTGCACTCACCCGCGCGGTGGCTGTTTGATCCCCAGGCATTTCGTGCCGCCGCAAATGCCTCCGACAGGCTCGTTGTCGTGCCGCCTTTTGGTTGCACGCCGGGACACGACATGCCGCTGATGCAGCCGCTATGGATAGCGGCGGAGACGAATATGGCAACCAATACGGCCTACGTCGCGCGTGCCACTCATCAGCAGAATTGCGATCTTGCCGCGGTGCTGGCACAGCCGCCCATGCCGGGAGATCTCCTCGTCGTACAACCCGGCTTTCGCCCGGCCGTCATGGCGCGGCCATGGGCCGCCGGTATGTGCGCGACATTGTCCGATTACACGCTATGCTCGCAAAGGGCTTCCGTGCGCGCCAAGCTTGGCGCGTCCGAAAGCAGCCTTGGCCCCCTTCAAAGCCCGCCGCCATAATCGGGCGTCTGGCAGCCCATGCGCCAAGGTAATATCGCGCAAGGCAAACCAAGACGCAGCGTCTCTGAAATCCGAACGACATCGCCGCCGCCAAGCGAGGTCCCTGTTGCTGCCTGGAAGGTCATCGGCCCTGACATAAAAGGCCGCAATGGCTGCAGCAGCGCCCCGCCGGCAACGGGCTGCAACTTGAAGTCCCACGTGTTGCGATACACGGCCCGACCGGCCGTTACCGTCGCGTGGCCTAAATAGATATCGTGCCAGCTTCCCAGCAGCGGCAGGAACAGCGCTTCGCTCACGCCGGCCAATCCCGGGTCCAGACGCATGCTGCCATCGCCGCCGGCCCGAATTGTGCTGGCCGGTGCCGCCTCGCGCCGGCCAATAGGTTGCCAAAGCAGCATCGGCGCAGCGCAGGCCACGGCAAGGATAGCCATGCTGCGTTGCCGACGGCGCGCCAATGCCGCGGCGAGGCGCAGGGCGGCCAACAGCAGGAACGGAAAGGTCCATTTAAAATAATGCAGGTTATAGAAACGCCATAAACCGTAGGGCTGCAGGTCGCGGTAGGCGAGGTAGAGGCACCAATGCAGCACAATGGCGGCGCCGATGAGCCGCCATTCGCGTTCGCACTTTCCCGACATCGTCGTCATCAGCAGCAATCCGGCCAAGCCTGGGCCGATCCAAGGCAACGCTTCGGCCAGCCCCGTGCCCTCCGGCAGGAGCGGATGCGGGTCAAGCACCAAGGTGACCCACCGCAGCGGCAGCAGCCGCCATTCGAAACCGATATTGGCCGATTTGGCGAGGTAATCCCCGCCCGAGGCGCCATGCACCGCCAGGTGAGCCAATGCCAACGGTGCTGCGCCCAGACATATCGCCGCACCGCCCACACCCGCCAGCCCAAGCAGCTTGCGCAGGCCGGCGCGCGCAAGCTGCGTCACTGCATAAGCGGCGCAGACGACCGCCAGGATTGCGGCGTCGGTCGGCCTGATGCCCGCCATGATGCCAAGCAGCCCGCCGAGCACGGCCGCGGTTACCAATCCGGGCGCCTCGCACAGACGCAATGTGGCCAGAAGTGCCGCGAAGCCAAAGGGCGCCGCACCCGTCGTATTCCAGGGCACGATCCAGACGTTGCGCAGGACCGGGCTTGATAAAGTCGAATACAGGAATGCGGCAACGCACGCGGCGCGCCACCCCGGCATGTCCGGAAGCAGCCGCCGGCCGAGTGCGGCAAACAGGATAAGGCACGCCATCAGGCAGAGCAGGTCGGGCACTGCAAAGGCTTGAACCTTCAGCAACCGGACAAATGGGGCCCCCATCAAACTGTAGCCAGGAGGATAATGATGCAGTGACGCATCCAGCTTGCCGTGCGCCCAGGCCTGGGCGGAGACAAAGTAGTGATCTTGATCGGCCCAGGACATCCATCCGGGAGAAGCCGAGCCTGATGCGGTCAGCATGCGCAGGCTTGCACCCACGACAATCACCAAGCCAAGCTTGAGGGCGTAGCGATCCGCCAGGCCCGCTATGTAAATGCGCGTTTGTGTCATGGCGCGCTAAAGCACGTTCGGCGCTGATCGTTAATGGGCGTGGCTTTCCGGGTTGGTTGAAACTGCGCATTGCCGTAAGGCGCATGGCACATTTCAGGACCCAGCCCGCCATGCCCGTCTCCGGCCTTCCCCCCTATGACGACACCAACGTCTTTGCCCGCATCCTCCGCGGCGAATTGCCCACCAAACGCCTCTACGAAGACGAATGGGCGCTCGCCTTCCCAGACATCGCCCCGCGCGCGCCCGTGCACGTGCTGGTCATCCCCAGGGCGCCCTTCGTCTCTCTTGCGGATTTTTCCGCCGGCGCCACGCCGGCGCAGATCGCAGGCTTCTTCGCGGCAGTCGGTACCGTCGCGCGGCAATTGGGGCTGGAGGCGCCGGGCTACCGCATTCTGGCCAACATGGGCGCGCATGGGCACCAGGAAGTGGCGCATTTCCACGTGCATATCTTTGGCGGGCGGCCGCTTGGGCCTATGCTCGTCGAGTAGAAAGCAAGCAGTCCTTTTTTGAAAACAAGAACAAAAAGACTTTTGTCAGATATCCCAGCCTGAATCGGATGCCGTCGTCGTCAGGGCGCGCTTTTCAAAGTGAGGCTCTTCCTCCTCATCGACATCGAAATGGGGCTCGCTGTCTTGCGCATACGTCTTGACCGTCTCGTCCATGACGTAATCGGCCAGCCAGTCCAGCTCGGGCAATTCGCGCGAAAAGAACACCGCCAGCGCGTCCTGCGGTGTTGCGCCGAACGACGTGTCGAACAGCAGCGCGCCGGCCGGATTAAACGGGTCCAGCAGACCAGGACCGCCGGGGCCGGCAATGACCGGCCACACCGGCCGGGTAATCACGCCCATCTCTGCCATTGCCCTGCCTGCCATCACGTCCGCGCCGCTCCGTTGCCCCCATCATGCCAGCGCACCCCCGCACGGCGCAAACACAACGCGCCAGCCACGGCATAGGCCGGCACCAGCAGCAGATTGTAGCGCACCTGATTGACCGCGACCGAGGCGTTGAAGCCCAGCATGAACAGCGCGGGCAGGGCCAGCGCGAGGTAGCGCGCCCGCCCTCGGCGCAGGGCCGCCCATGTGGCGCACAGGCAGAGGGGCAGAAGCACAAACCCCCACCAATGCGCCACGTAGGCGCCGCGCAGGGCGAGCGGAACAGAGACCATCATGTGCCAGGCCAGATGCGGCAGGATGTAGGTGTGCACCAGATAGCTCAGATGGTGGTCGTAGCCGCCCGCGGCGCGCAGGGTCTGGTCCAGCATGTGGCGCAGGCCAAGCGTGTAGAAGGAGCTAGGCTGCTCGTCCCAGCCGAACCGGTCGCAGGCGCCCGGGCCGATCCAGCGCCGGCCCAGCGATGTGCCATCTGGCAGCCAGCAGAGATAGGCACGGCCGTATTCGCGCCAGGACATGGTATCGAAGGCGATGCGCTGAACCAGCGTGTGGCTGTCATAGCCATAGGTCAGGGCTGCGCGCCCCAGCACCACGCGGTTGCGCAGGATCCACGGCGCCAGCACCCCCGCCCCGCCCAGGGCCATTGCGGCAGCGTCTTCCCACCTCCCCCGCCGCGCCGCGTGCAGGCACGCCAGCAGGACGCAGAACGGCAGCAGGTAGAGAAAGCCAGGCCTTGTCAGCGCGGTCAGTCCCAGCAGAACGCCGGCCGCACC
The DNA here is from genome assembly GCA_965276755.1 of Acetobacteraceae bacterium. Classification (GTDB taxonomy): domain Bacteria; phylum Pseudomonadota; class Alphaproteobacteria; order Acetobacterales; family Acetobacteraceae; genus CAJCIS01. The sequence continues at coordinate 3,391,595 of OZ255625.1, read as the reverse complement.
CGCCCAGATCCACGGTCGAGGCGCGCGCAAGCTTCGCAGCCAGGCGGCGATCGCGCCGGTGCAGAACAGAAGGCAGGGCATCTCGGTCATCAGCAGGCCCGCCGAACGCAGCAGCAGCGGGGCCGCAATCAGCGCCAGCCCCAAGGAGAGCCAGGCGCCGGCCAGTCCGCCGGCCACCTCTCCGCCGATCCACCAGAGGAGAAGGTAGAAGCCCGCCAACATGCCACATTGCAGGACGCGCATGACCGGCGCCGCCGAGGTGCACGCGTCCGGCCGGTCATGCGTGGCGACCACGCACGCCATGCCGGCCCGCAGGGTGGGATCGATCGTCGCGGCCACGGCCAGCAGCGCGGGATAGAGCGGGGAGAAGCGCATCCCCGAGGGGCTGGCGCCATCGGGACCGGCGGTGTCGAACATGAAGCCGTTGGTGAAGCGCCCTGTCAGCATCAGGTCATGCGCAATGCCTAGGTAGAAGGGCTGGTCGAACGCGCTGAGCGAGAGCGGGCGCTGTCCGCGCTGGGCCACGCCCATCGCCGCCAGGATGACGATCAGCGCGCCTATTGGGCCGCGTATCGGTCCAAGGGAACGAGCTGGGGGGGATGTGCCTCGGGCGGGTCGGCGCATGCGCCGACTGATTCCGCCCAAGTCCCCAGACCCCCCGTCTTTTGTTGGGCCTTGGTTCATGAATGGGGGGGATGGCACATCTGCCCGACCTTTCCACGTTTGGGCGCGGGCGGGGAGTGGCCCCGCGTGCATCCAGCACCACATCTGGCGCGTCATGGCATGCCGCCCCCACCCGCTCAGCGACGCCGATCGCGTGCTTTGGGCCGCCTTTGCGCGGGACATCAAACGGCTTCCCGGCGCGGCACCCCTGCAAGAAGCTGCCCCTGCCCCATCGCCCGCGCCGGCAGCGCCCGCGCCCCAGCCGGGCGGCAGGGCTAATGCGGAGGTAACGCCCCATGCCAGGCGGGCAGCGCCGGTCGAGCTGGTGACGGGCGTCGCACCAGCGGGGCTCGACCGCTCGTCCTGGAACCGCTTCCACGGCGGGCGCCTGCCGCCCGCGCGAACGCTGGACCTGCACGGCAAGACAACGCAGGCGGCCTATCATGCGCTCGAGCGTTTTCTGCACGCAGCCAGCGGGGATCATGTGCGCTGCGTCGAAGTCATTACAGGGCGCGGCAGTGGCGAGGCCGGTGGGGTGATCCGGCGCGAGCTGCCGTTCTGGCTCAATCAGGCGGGGTTGCGGCCGCTGATCCTGGCCGCCGCCCACCCGCATGCGGCAAATCCGGGCGCGACACGGCTGCTATTGAGGCGCAGGCGCAGTCATCATTGCTAGAAAATCTCGACTGTGAAATCCTGGTGCCATAGCGGGACAAATACGAATACCCGCGCTTTGGTGCCGCACCTCGGGGGATTGTGACATGGCGAGAAGCAGGATTTCCGGCCTGGTGACCCATACGGTCGATCTTGGGCCGCCCAATTATGGCCGCTCGCTGACCATTACCTCGACCGGCACCATCGCGCCGTCCCAACAGGGCGCGAACGGCATCTACGGCCATGCTGGCCTGAGGCACGCCAGCATTCACAATGACGGCCAGGTCATGGGCGCCTCCGGCAACGGCGCGGCGAATGGCGGCATCGGCATCGATATGAACTCGGCACTCGCGCTGACCAATGCCGGAACGATCAGCGGAGGCGCTGCCGGCTATGCGACCGGTGGTGGCACCTATCACGGCGGTGACGGCGTGGATCTGCTGGCCGGGGGCACCGTGACCAATGCGGGCCTGATCGGCGGTGGCGCCGGCGGCAATATGTTCGACAGCGCCACGACCGGGGGAACCGGGGGCATCGGCCTGAATCTTGCCGCCGCAGGCACGATCAACAACAGCGGCCACATCACCGGCGGCAGCGGCGGTTACGGCTATGACACCGGGGGCACGGGAGGCGCGGGCGTGGCGTTGAGCGTCGCTGGCACCCTGACCAATACGGGCACGATCAGCGGCGGCAGCGACGGGCAATCCGGCTTTACCCACCAGGCAGGCGCGGGCGGCGTAGGCGTCCTGCTCCTGGCCGGCGGCACGTTGAACAACACCACCGGCACCATCACCGGCGGCAATGGACAGTATGAAGCCGGTCCAGGCGGCACCGGCGTGCAGATGGCCGGCGGCACTATGATGAACGGCGGCACGATCACCGGCGGGCAGGGCGGGTTCAGCTACTTCACGCCCAATGGCACGGGCGGCACGGGTGTGGATCTGTCCGCAGGCGCCACCTTGACCAACACGGGGGAGATCGCCGGCGGCGCCGCCTTCTACGACAACCATTTCTATGGCGCCTATGGCGGCACGGGCGTCACGGTCCAGAATGCCACTCTTGTCGATGCCGGCAGAATCGATGGCGGCCATGGCGGCTCAGCCCGCGAGGGATATGGCGGCGGCGGTGGCGCCGGCGTCATCCTCGATGGCGGCACGTTGATCGTCAGCGGAACGGTAGCCGGCGGCAGCCCCGGAAACAGCTATGGCGGGTTCTCCCCCTCGGCGGGTGATGCCGTGCAGTTCGGCAGCCTGACCGGCACGCTGGTGATCGATCCGGGCGCCATACTCCAAGGCCTGGTGGCGGGCGAGGCAGGTGCGGGCGACGCGCTGGTGCTGGCCGGGGGCGCCTCGTCCGGCACCTTGACGGGCCTGGGAAGCAATTACACCAGCCTGGCCACGGTTACGGTGGATGCCGGCGCCAACTGGACGCTTGCCGGCGCTACCACGCTGGTTGGCACCACCATGTTGACCGACAGCGGCACGCTGGTGCTGGCGGGCGCTGTTTCCGGCAGCGGCACGATCGATATTGCCAGCGGCGGCACGCTGCTCGTTGCCTCGGCGCTCGGCGGCGTTGCCGTGGATTTCGCCGCCAATGCAACGCTGCAGTTGGGCACACAATCTTCGCTGACCAGCACGCTGTCGGGTTTTGGCAGCGGTGATGTCATCGACCTGCAGCATGTGGCGGCAAACAGGCTGAAATTTGCCGCCGGCACGCTGACGGTGCTGCAAGGCAGCCTGACCGTCGCCCGCATCGACCTTGCCGGCAGCTACACCACGGCGAATTTCGCGCTCAGCAGCGACAATAACGGCGGCACGGACATCAGCTTCGTGCCCAGCCACGCTGCGTCGCATCTCGGCAGCGCGGGAAGTTCGTTCGAGCACGACATCGCTCAGGCGGCATTGCGGGACAACACAGGCGGAAGCTGGCACGAAGAGACAATTGGTCAGTTGCTCCATTTGATGTGGGCAGTGCCGCACTCCTAAACAATCGACGGGGGTCGGTGGGGGCTGACGTATACGTCAGCCACATCTCCCCCAGCTTACTTTCGCTTACGCGTTTGCCGTAACCCACCAGTCGTGCCAATCTTGCCTGCATTGATCGCTCCGGAGAGAGACGGCCATGGCGGGAAGCACAATTTCGGGCCTCGTGACGCAGACGGTCGATCTCGGATCGCCTCATTACCGGTCGCCGCTCTCCATCACCTCGACAGGCACCATTGCGCCCGCGCAGCAAGGGGCGAACGGCATCTATGGCCGCGCCGGGCTGGAACACGCCAGAATCCACAATGACGGCCAGGTCGGCGGCGCCTCGGGCAACGGCGCGGCCAATGGCGGGGTTGGCATCGACATGCGGTCGGCACTCGCGCTGACCAACGCCGGCACAATCAGCGGCGGCAGCGGCGGCTATAACAGCATGTCCTATGCAACCTTTGAGGGCGGCAACGGCATCGATCTGGTGGTCGGTGGCACCGTGGCAAATTCGGGCATGATCGTGGGCGGCGCCGGGGGAGAAAGCAGCTACGGGAACGCGATCGGCGCCACTGGCGGCATCGGCCTGGACATTTCGGCCGCCGCGACGATCAACAATAGCGGCCAGATCATCGGCGGCCTGGGCGGCTACGCCTATCACGGTGGCGGAACGGGCGGCGTCGCCGTGCAGCTCAGCGACGGCGGCACGCTCACCAACACGGGCTCCATCAGCGGCGGCGCGGACGGACAATCCGGCTTCTTCTACGGAACGGGCCCGGGCGGCATAGGCGTCGTGCTTCTGGCCGGCGGCGAGCTGGACAACACCACCGGCACAATTACTGGTGGGGAGGGGCAATATAATGGCGGCAACGGCGGCACCGCCGTGCAAATGGCCGGAGGCACCTTGCTGAACGGCGGCAGCATAATCGGTGGCACGAGCGGCTTCGCCTATTCCCTGCACGGCGGCATGGCCAGGTTCGGTGGCAACAAGTATGCCGACATGGGCGGCACGGGTGTTGATCTGTCCGGCGGCGCCACGCTCACCAACACCGGCTACATCGCTGGCGGCGATGGCTATTACGGCCATTTCAACGGCGGCAATGGCGCCGCGGGCGTCATCGTCACGGATGCAACGGTCATCGATTCCGGCTCGATCACAGGCGGTGTCGGCGGCCCAGGCGGCGAGGGTTACGGCGGCAATGGTGGCGCCGGCGTCTACCTCGATGGTGGAACGCTGATTGTCAGCGGCACCGTGTCGGGCGGCGGTCCCGGAAGCGGCTATGGTCAATACACCCCGCACGCAGGGGATGCCGTGCAGTTCGGCACGCTTGCCGGCACGCTGGTGATCGATCCTGGCGCCATCTTCAATGGCCGCGTAGTTGCCGAAGCAGGCGCGCACGACGTGCTCGTGCTGGCCGCCGGCGCCACGGGCGGAACCCTCTCAGGCCTGGGACACGATTTCACCGGCTTTAACACGCTGACGGTCGATACGGGCGCGGACTGGACGCTTACCGGGACCAACACGCTGCGCAGCGCCGGCGTGCTCTCGATCGGCGGCACGCTGAATGTTGCCGGCACGCTGAGCGATCCGGGCAGGGTGCATGTGCAGAAAGGCGGGACGCTGGGCGTATCGGGCACCGGCGCGCTACTGCTTTCCGGACAAGCCGGGCTGAATGGCGGCGTGCTGGAAGGCGCCGCGCAGGGCACGCTCGTCATCGGCGCGACTTTGGCTGGCGCGGCCGCGGGCGTGATTACGGTAGAGGCGGGCGCTGCCCTGTCCGGCGCCGGCGCGATCGCGGGCGCGCCGGTTGCCGATGGCGGCATGATCACGGCCTTCGGCGGCGCGCTGACGATCGAGGACGCCGTCTCCGGCAGCGGCACGCTTGCCATCGCCAGCGGCGCCAAGCTTGATGCCGCTTCATCGGTCAGCGGTGTGGCCGTGACCTTCGCCGCAAACGCGACATTGCAGCTCGGCACGCCAACTTCGCTGACCAGCACGTTGTCCGGCTTCGGCAGCGGTGACGTGATCGATCTGCAGCACCTTAGCGCCAACGGGCTGAGCTTTGCCGCCGGCACGCTGACGGTGAGCCAGGGCAATACGACCGTCGATCAGATCGCCTTTGCAGGCAGCTACACCACGGCCAATTTCGCGCTGGGCACCAACGGCCATGGCGGCACCGATATCAGTTTCGTCGCCCATGAGGCCACATCCGACCACGCGGATTTCGCCGGCCTGCTCGGCCACGTCATTTTGCAAGCGTCGGCAGCGGAGCAGGATAGCATCGGTGGTGCATGGCGCACCGACCCGATCGGGCGGCTGGATGGTTTGGCGTGGAATCTCTTGCATTACGGTCATTGACTTCGAATTAGGAAGATTGGGGGGGATGTGCCATCCCCCCCCAAGCCCCCCGTCTTCTTTTTAGGTCTGTGGCGTTGATTGTCGGCGACGTGCGCCTCGTGATCTGGGACCTCGATGAGGTGTTTTGGCACGGCACCCTGACCGAAGGCGGCATGTCCTACCGGCAGGATGTGCACGACATTGTCGTGACACTGGCGCGGCGCGGCATCATCAGCTCCATCTGTTCGAAAAACAATCCGGCAGACGTGCAGAAGGTGCTGACGAAGGCTGGCATCTGGGAGTATTTCGTCTTCCCGAGCATAAACTGGCAGCCCAAGGGCCCGCGCCTTGCGGCCCAGGTCGCGGCCATGCAGTTGCGCGCGCCAAACGTGCTCTTCATCGATGACAACGCGCTCAATCGCGCCGAGGCCGCCCACTTCGTGCCGGGTCTGCAGGTTGCCGATGACAAGGTCATCGACAGTCTGCTCGGCCACCTCGCGTTGCAAGGCAAGCCCGATGCGGCAATGACCCGGCTTGCGCAATACCGCCTGCTGCAAGCCCGCCACGCCGATGCGGCATCAAGCCCTGGCGATACGGCAGACTTCCTGCGGGCGAGCGGCATTCGCGTCAGCATCGAACACGATCTGGGCCCGCATATCGCCAGGGCAGTGGAACTGATCAACCGTACCAACCAGCTCAACTTCACAAAGTCGCGCCTGCCCGAAGATGGCGCGGCCGCCGCAGCGCAGTTGCGCGAACTGCTGAGCCGCTACGCCATCCAGGCGGGCATCATCCATGTGCAAGACAAATACGGCGACTACGGTTATTGCGGCCTCTACGTGGTTCGCAGCTATCGCGAACATCATGAGCTGCTGCATTTCTGCTTTTCCTGCCGCATTTTGAACATGGGCGTGGAGACCTGGCTGTATGACCGCCTCGGACGCCCGAAGCTAAAAATCAAGGGCGAGGTTTTGAGCAACGTCATCGCCGACACCCGTCTGATCGACTGGATTGCGCTGACATTGCCGAACGCGCGCACCGGCGCGCGGAACAAGGATACGCTCTTCGATGCCATCTACGCACGCGGCGCCTGCGACATTCAGGCGATCATGCATTATTTCGATCTGCTCTCTGCATCAATGGAATGCGAATTCGTCACAACTCGCCATGGCACGGCCCTTCCCCTCGCCCATACCCTGTTCGTCCACTATGCCGTCAATGGCATCGATCAGGCGGCAATCAATGCCTTCGTCCCGCTCGGCTATGCCGCCGAAGATTTTACCTCACCGGCCACGTCCTGGCCGAAGGGCCAGGGCTTCTGGCTGCTCAGTTTTTTCTGTGAGGCACAATATCCGCTGTGGCGCCACCGTGCCACAGGGGCGTTGATCCCTTTTCGCGCCATGCACGCCCTCAAGCCTGGCGAGACCGAATCTGCTTGTGATGCTTCCCGAAGACATTATCTGGCCCAGAATTTCGATGTCATTGGCAAGATCGGGGAAGCGGCATTCAAGCAGAACCTCACCACCTTGCTGCAACTGGCGCCTGACGGGACGAAGATATTCGTGCTTCTGATGAATGAAGTGCGGGTAGAGCCCAATGCCAGGGGCGACATGATCGAGCGGGCGTGGTGCGATCTCAACACCTGGACACGTCAGGTGACGTCCGAGCGCCCTAATGTCGAGCTTCTGCCTATGGCCGATTTTGCCCAATCGGCGGCTGAAATCCGCGCCGGAAATCATTTCGATCGAATGGTGTATTTCCGTATACACCGCCACATATTGGCGCGCTGCGCACCGCCGGAGGAGAACTTGCCGGCGTGAAGCAGATCGTAAACCGGGGCAAAACCCCGGATAGTCCAATTAGGGGAAATGTGGCTGACGTATAAGTCAGCCCCCTCAAATCACCGTCATTCATTTAGACCTTGCCCTAACTAAAGACGGGGGGGTCTGGGGGGGGATGGCACATCTCCCCCCAGCCTTACTCCGAGAGTCTATCTTTCTCCCGATTGACACCACAGCAAATCGCCGCGTTCACAGCGACTTGGTTTCATTCAGCCGGTCGCTGACACGATCCACTGCCTTCATCATCATCTCGCCCGCCCGCTTGGCTGCGGGATCGTCATTGTTGAGCAGCCGTTCCGCGGTGAGATAGGCCGGCGAGAGAATGCCGCGCAGATCGTGGCGAAGCGAGGAGGTCTTGGTCTCCAGCGCCAGCAATTTGACCTCGGCCTCATTCGTAATCGCCGGCCTGCTCGCCGGCAGCTTCGCACCGGGACGGGCGACGTGGCGGACCAGCCAGCCGAACGCCATGCCCGCGCCGATCACCACTACCCCGCGCGGGCCGGCGAAGAACCATGCCGAGACCACGAGCACGCAAGCCCCGAACCCCAGCACGACCGCCTGTCTCCGCACACCCGCTCCCATTCGCTCTCCGCCGGACACCTGCAATACCGCCATTTTATTGCTATAGCGCAAACATGGGTCTGCGCACACCTGGTCATGCTGGGGGAAGCGCCTGCCCTCCCAGACCCACAGTCATCATTTAGGGCGAGTCCTCATAAATGACGGGGGGTTTGGGGGGATGGCACATCTCCCCCAACTTTTTTCTTGGTTGCTATGGGTGAGTCTCAAGGCAGGTTATTATAAAACAACGAGCTAGAGCGTGTTCAGCGCGGCGGCGGTGCAGCCGGCCCAGGCTTGATCACCGGCGTGGGGAAACGCGCAGGGGAAGGTGTTTTGGCCTGAATACCAGGATCTACCTGCATGGGGGGCCTGATGACACTGCCCCGGGATGGCGCCGGGCGAGGTGGCGAAGCGGGGACCGGCTCGGCCCGCACCGCCAAAGGCCAAGCCGCAACCGTGGCGGCCAGGCAGCAGCACGCGCCGGTCCGAAAGCCGCTCATGCCGCCGCCCGCAGGGCATGCACGCCAAACAACCCGGCCGGATCGATCCAGACATGCGCGGTGTCCCAGCCCGCGCCGCGGGCGAGCGCCTGCAAAGCGGGCAGCGCGTGCTTGTAGCTGTTTTCGGTGTGGATCGTTTCGCCGGCGGCGAAATCGATGGCTACACCGGCGACACGCACCTGCTGGTCGCGCAGGCTTTCCAGGTGCATCTCCATGCGGCTTTGCGCATCGTTCCACAGCGCGAGATGGCGGAAGGCGGTGAGGTCGAAGCCTGCCCCCGCCTCACGATTCAGCCGCCGCAGCACATTAAGGTTGAAGGCGGCAGTCACACCCTGCGCGTCGTCATAGGCCGGGATCAGGATGTCGGGCGATTTGCGGATATCGGCGCCGACGATCAACCACGCCTGCGGTCCCAGCGCGTGGCGAACGCCGCGCAGGAAGTCGCCAGCCGCCTGCGGGTCCAGATTGCCGATCGTCGAGCCAGGAAAGAAGCCGAATTTCGGCCGCTCGGCAACGGCGCGCGGCAGATGCAGCGGGCGCAGGAAATCACCGCGTACGGGTTCGACCGCGAGCCAGGGATGGCTCCGCGCCATGCGTTCGGCCATGGTGTCCAGTGCGCCACCGGCGACATCGATCGGCACGTAGGCGGCGAATGGCCGGGCTGGGTCATCGAGCAGCAGGGCCGCCTTGCCCTCGTCACTGGCGCCGTATTCGATCAACGCCGAGCCGGGCGCGGCCAGGGCGACGATCTCAGGCACCGCGCGCTCGAGCACCGCCCGTTCGGTGCGGGTAAGATAGTATTCGGCCAATTGCGTGATAGCGTCGAAAAGGCGCACGCCCTCCGAATCATAGAACAGCTTGGGCGGCAGGGTTTTCGGCGTGGCGGTCAAGCCCGCCAGCGCCTCTGCGGCAATGTCGTCGGAAGCGAGCGCGGCATCGAACATCGCAGGCGCCTCAAAGGTCTCGGGCAAGGCGCAGGCCTGTGAACTGCCAGCGTTTGTCGGGATGGAAGAAGTTGCGATACGACGGCCGGGCGTGGCCCGGCGGGCTGGCCATGCTGCCGCCGCGCAAGACCATCTGGTTGATCATGAACTTGCCATTGTACTCGCCCACCGCTCCTGGCTTGGCGCGAAAGCCGGGATAAGGCGAGTAGGCGCTGGCCGTCCATTGCCAGACGTGGCCCGTGAACTCGGCCAGACCCCCCTGCCCGGCTTCGAGTTCGGCTTCGGTGGGCAGGCGCGAGCCTTCCCAGCGGGCGTAGGCGTCTGCCTCATACCAGCTGATATGGCGCACAGGGGCGTCCGGATCGAGCGCAGCCAGGCCGCCCGGGCCGAATTGCTGCCAGCCATCTTCGCTTTGACGCCAGTAGAGCGGCGCCGCCCAGTCCTCGCGCGCGGCCAGATCCCAGCCTTCCGCCATCCATAGGGTCGGGCGGGTGTAGCCGCCATCTTCCATGAAGGCCTGCCACTCGGCATTGCGCACCAGGCGTGAGGCGAGGCTGTGCGGCTGCAGCAGGACCTGATGGCGCGGCAGTTCGTTGTCGAAGCAGAAGCCCTCGCCCGCATGGCCGATGCCGGCCAGGCCTCCGCGGCGCGCGGTGTAGCGCGTGGGGCCGGGCGCGCCGGCGGGCTCGGTCCAGCCCGGCATCATGGCGGGCAGCAGCGGATTCTGCGCAAGCGCGTGCAGCATGTCGGTGACCAGCAGCTCCTGATGCTGCTGTTCGTGCTGCAGGCCGAGCGTAACCAGATCGGCCACCTCGGCCCCTGGATCGGCAAGGCAGGTGGTCATCGCCGCATCCACGTGGGCGCGATAGGCGCTGACTGCTTCGGCGGAGGGACGGCTCAACAGGCCGCGCTGCGGACGGGGGTGACGGGCGCCGACGGCCTCGTAATACGAGTTGAAGAGGTAGCTGAAATCCGCGCTGAAGGCCTGGTAGCCTGGCGCATGCGGCGTCAGCACGAATTGTTCGAAGAACCAGCTCGTATGCGCCCTATGCCACTTGGCCGGGCTGGCATCGGCCATGGATTGGATGCACTGGTCCTCCGGGCTGAGCGATGCGCAAAGCCGGTTGGTGTGGGCGCGGACGGCGAGATAGGCCTGCTGCAAGGCGAGCGCGCGCGATTTGCCGGATGCGTGCTCGCTCATCTTGACCATCTCCTCCTGGCGCCGAACGATCCCCCTGGGGGCGGGGTTCCGTTCCCAAGGTCCAGAACTGGAGGTGTTGCGGCCGCGTGCAAGCGAGAAGGCCAGGGGCTCTGCCCCTGGACCCCGCTGGGGCCTGAGGCCCCAGACCGCCATCTTATTGAAAACAAAGAGAAGGTTCTAAGGACTTGTCCTTAGCGGGGGTCGCCACCAGAGCGCCACCGGTTCAAGCGCCGGTAGCGACGGGCAGAGCCCCTCGCCTTTTGGCCGCGAACGCAAAAAACAACCAAAGGTTTAACAAAACACGCCGCCAGCAGCTTGCGCGTTCAACAATTTCCTGCTTTTTAATGGTTGCGCGGCCAAAACAGCCACTTCCTCCTCAGGAGAGATGTGGATGTCGTCGCGGTCCTACTCATGGCTAGCAACCAATGGTGGCGCATGGTCACTGCCCTCGAACTGGGACGATCTGACAGACGGCATCAACCCGTCGCTGCTCGTACCTGGGCCACAGGATAGCGTGAGCGTGACCGGGGCCACCGGCGATCTGACAACGGCCCTCATGGGCCCGGGCAGTGCGCTGGTGGCCGCCTTCTTCAATAATGTGGCCCTGGATGGCGCCTTCTCCTTTGGCGCACTCTCGCTCGGCAGCGATGGCAGCGGCGGATTGCTGGCGATCGGGCCGGGATCTTCGGTCAGCGCAGGCGCGGCCACTGTCGGCTCGGGCAGCGTGGTCACCAGCGGCGCCGCGGCCGCACTCAGCATTTCCGGCACACTGGCGCTCGGCGGCGCGGGGTCCGCCAACCTGGACGCAACCAGCGGCGGGCGCATCCAGGCCGGCGCGGTAACGCTGCAAAGCGGCAGCGCGATCTATGTCGATGCGAGCAGTGCGATCGAGGTCGGCAACGCAGGCGGGGCGCTGCCCGGCGCGCTGACGATCGATGCGGGCGCTACCCTCTCCGGCGCGGCCAATGCCGATGCCTACGGTCCGGTGATCAATAACGGCACGATCTCGGCCGCGGGCGGGGATCTGCTGATCGGCTCGGTGAGCGGGACCGGCCTGCTGAGCATAACCGCGTCCTCCGAACTGACCCTGAACGGTTCGACCGGGGCGGGGCAGAGCGTGGTGTTTGCCACCGCGAGCGGCACGCTGGCGCTGGCCACCGAGTTCGACGGACCGCAGGGAACGGTGACCGGCTTTGCGCCGGGCGATGCCATCGACGTGCTGGGCAGCGCGATCAGCTCGGCCGGCTACTTTCCGCTGGGGCACGATGTCGGGCTGCTGAGCCTCTATTACGGCAACCAGGTCGCCGTCACCATGACGCTGCTTGGCAACTACACCAACGACATCTTCCTGACCGCCAATGATGGCGCAGGCGGCACGCTGATCACCGTCTCGCCCGACAGCAATGGCGGGGGCACCATCAGCGGCGGCACGGCCAGTCCGGACCAATATCTCTGGACGCTATCCACCGGCGGCGTGTGGAACAACGCGCAGAATTGGGAGGACCTGACGACCGGCGCCAATCCGGCGCGCATCGCACCGGGGAAGAACAACCTGGTCAGCATCAACTGCGCGCAACAGGGCAGCTTTTCGGTCATCTCGGGCCCCGCGGACGCGGCCTCGCTGGCGGTCACCGGCGATCTGGCCATGACCGGCAGCTTCACCATCGGCAGCGTGGTGCTGGGCACGGCTGATAATTATGGCACGATAGGCAACCTCGATCTGCTGCCCGAGGCCCGCATTACCGCGCAGTCGCTGGCTATCGTCGATGGCGAGCTGTCGCTGACCGGCCAGGCGGTGTTCTCGGTCCTGGGCACGGTCGCCCTTGGCGGCGGCGCGCCGGGCGCGGGTCTGCCCATGACCGAGCTGGCGCTCTCGGCGGGTGCCACGCTTGTGGCCGCGGGCGGGCTGAGCCTGGGCGGCGGCTCGGGCGACACGATCACGACCGATCCCACCGCGGTGCTGGAAATCGGCTCGGCCGGCAATGCCGCGGCGGGCGCGGTGACCATCGATGCCGGGGCTACGCTGTCTGGCAACGGATCGGTCAACCCATTCGGCGCCATCATCGATAACGGCACGATTTCGGCCGCCGGCGGAGTGCTGAGCCTTGGCAGCGTGACCGGAACCGGTGCGCTGACGATCGGCGCCGGTGCCGGGCTGCTGCTGGAGGCCTCCAGCGCCGTGCCAGTCTTCTTCACCGGTGCGGACGGCGTGCTGGCGGTGGCAAACGAGCTGGTCTCGGCCAGCGGCACGATCACCGGGTTCGTCAATGGGGACGCCATCGACATAGAGGGCGATCCGATCACCAGCGTGACCGTGGGCAAGATCACCGGCGGGGTGAACCTGACGCTTTATTACAACAGCACGGTGGTCGATCATTTCACGCTGGCGGGCACCTACACGGGCGATCGCTTCTTCCTGGTGCCGGATGGCGGCTTCGGCACGGACATCCTGGTCGATAACGCGAACGGCGGCGGCGGCGGCGGCGGGCAGGGCAATACCGATCTGCTGTCCTGGGCCCAGCCGGTCAGCGGCTACTGGAACAAGACGGCCAACTGGTTCGACATCACCACCAACGCGGCCGCCTCCGCCCCGCCCGGCACGCTCAATGCCGTGCAGATCGCCGGGCCCACGGGTTTCGGCTTCCAGACCATCGGCGGCCCGGCGGTTTCGGCCAGCATGGCCTTCTTCGGCAACACCTATGTCAGCGGCGCGTGGAGCACCGGGTCATTGACCGTGGGCGGGCTGCCCTCGGGCAGCACGACGCTGACCACGGGCACGCTGGAGGTGGGGGCGGCTACCGGCATGACCGCCAATGCGGCGCAGGTGAACGACGGGCTGATCCTGGTCGCCGGCAATTCGGCCACGCTTACGGTCATGGGCACGCTGAGCCTGGGCGACGGTTCGGGCAACCCCGCCGAGCTATCCGCGAGCGGCGGCGGAGACGTTTATCTGGACGCGCTGACCATGGCAGGGGGCGCCGCGACCATTCTTCTGACCGATGCGCTCAGCAGCATAGAGATCGGCACGCTGAACGATGCGCAGACGGGTGCGGTCGTGCTGGATGCGGGCAACACGCTCGCGGGCAATGGCAGCATCAATCCGCTGGGGACGCTCATCGTCAACGGCACGCTGACCGCGCAGGGCGGCACGCTGGAGGTGGGCAACGTCTCGGGGGCGGGCGTGCTGACCATCGGCGCCGCGGCCACGCTCGAGCTGATCGGCACCGAACTCTGCCCGATCGAAATGCTCGGCGCAGGCGCATCCCTGATGCTGGCGGGGGCGAGCGAGAGCGTCGCCGCGCCGATCTCGGGCTTCCTGCAGGGCGATCAGATCGTGATTGCGACAGGCATTGTGGGGTCTGTGGCCTACACGCCCGGCCCGGGCAATGTGGGAACATTGACGCTGTATAATGGCGGGCAAGTGGCGGGCACGCTGCTGCTTGGCGGCGATTTTTCGGGCGACACCTTCACCGTGCAGCCGGATGGGCAGGGCTCGCTGATTGCGGTGCAGGCGGGTCAGGGCGGCCCTTCGCAGGGCACCGGGTCACCCGACAATTACCAGTGGATCGGCGGGATTGCCGGCGGGGCGTGGAATACGGCTGCGAATTGGGAGGATGTCTCCGCCGGGCAGGACCCCGCGGCGATCGCTCCCGGGGTGAACGATCTGGTGACGATCCAGGGCGGGGCGAGCGCCTACGCCTCGATAGGCGGGCCGGCCAATGCGGCCTTCCTGACCCTGCTCGGTGAGGTGGCGCTGGTCGGGCAATATGCGGTGGGCGAGCTGGCGGTCGGCCAGGAAGGTTCCACCGGCGTGCTGGGGCTGGGCACCGGCACCCTCGTGCAGGCAGGCCAGGCCACTGTGACCGGCGGCATCGTGGCGCAGGGTGGCACGCTGACCAGCACGGGCACGCTGGTGCTGGATGGCGGCGCGCTTCTCGATAGCGGCCAGGCACTCGTGCAGGTGGCGGGCTTGCTGCTGAGCGGCAGCGGCGATGCGGTGAGCGTGGATGGTATTTCCGTGCTGGAGATCGGCACGGCGGGCGGTGCGGCGGCAGGCGTGATCACCATTGATGCGGGTGCCATCCTGGCGGGCACGGGCGTGCTCGATCCGCTCGGCTCGATTGCCGATGCCGGCACGATCACTGCGCTGGCGGGGGCGGCGGCGCTCTCGATCGGCAATGTCAGCGGGGCGGGGAGCCTGCTGGTGGGCGTGGGCGGCGATTTGCAACTTGACGGCACGGCGGGTGCCAGCCTGCTGATTGATTTCGCCGGGCCGGGCACGCTGAGTATCGCGGGCGCCCTGCCGCTGGCGGCAATTGCCGGCTTTGGCGATGGCAGCGAAATCGCAGTGCCGATCAGCGGAATTACGAGTGCCAATTACGCGCAGACTGCGCCGAATGTCGGCGTCCTGACGCTGGACGTTGGCACGCAGGCTGTGGGTGCGCTGACGCTGGTGGGCGTGAGCCAGGGCCAGGCCTTTTCCGTCGCGGGCGCCGGCGGCGGCACGATTATTACGACAACAATAAACCCTAGCGGTGGAGGTGGATCGAGCATGCGCAACATGGGACCCCAGTCAGGCAGCGGTCAGCCCGGCATCATCAGCGATTTCTATTTCTGGCAGACCCTGCCTGTGCTCGTGCAGCAGGCATTGGCTCTCTTTCAGCAGGATGTGGGCGGCACGTCCTACGTCTATACTTCGCCGGACGGCAGCTATTTCGGCCCCTACCAGCCAGGCTACGCCAATATCGCCGTTGTCACGGACCCGATCGCTTACAGCTCGGTCGCGCTCCCGCCGGGCTATGATGCGTTGCTGGCGCAGGGCAATACGCCGGTGCGCATTTCCGATGGCGCGGGCAATCATGTGCTGCTGCTGGGCAATTCCGCCAACGATACGGTTGTCGGCAACGGGCCCGACGACACGCTGGTGGGCGGGGTTGGCGGCAGTTCGGTAATCTATGCGGCCGAGACGGCAACCGTGCTGGGCGGCGGCAGCGATTCGATCATCTCGACGGCCAATGGCCCGTGCAACATCACGACCTCGGGCATCGGGCGCAGCGTCGTGTTTCTGGGTGCCGCGACAGGCAATGTCGTGACGTTGTCGGGCAATGATTTGCTGGTGGCGGTCGGCGGCAACGGCGCCAATGACACGATACACGCGGTTGGCACCGCCACGATATTCGCGCCCAGCCTGGGGCTGATGAATTTCTACGGCGGCGCGGGTGCCGACCTGGTTGTGGGCGGTGGCGGCACGATGGAAATCGTCGGCGGCACGGGCAATGGCAGCACGATCTGGTGCGGCAATTCCGCCGAGGTCAATTATATCGGCGGGGGAGGGTCAGCCGAAATCATCGGCGGCAACGGCGCGCTCTTCGTCAATGGCGGCGCAGGGCCGATGACGGTGTTCGGCGGCACCAGTGTCAACGTGATCGAAGGGTCAGCCGGGCCGAGCGAGATCGTGACCGGCTTTGGCGCCAGCACGGTGACCGCGGCCAGCGGCAATCTGGTGTGGCTCGTGGGCTCGGCCAATGATTCCCTGGTTGCCAGCGGCGGGAATGCGACGATCTGGGGCGCCGGTTCGACGGGCAACAACGTGTTCCAGGCCGGCAACGGGCCGGTGACGATGAGCGGCGGATACGGCAACGACACCTTCCTGGGCGGCACCGGCAGCGCGCTGATGCTGAGTGGTGGGGGCGCGGACGTGTTCAGCTTCACCAACGGCCTGGCCGGCGGTGCGGCGACGTTGGACGGGTTCAACATCAACGCCGATCAGATCGATCTTCAGGGGTATAGCGGCTACACCAATGCCCTTGTTGGCGGGAATGAGGTGCTGTCACTGAGCGATGGCACGAGCATAACGCTGGCCGGGGTGGGCTCGATGAACGGGGTGGTGGTGCACGTCTACTGACGGAATTCCTTGAATAAAGACGGGGGGTCTGGGGGGGATGGCACATCTCCCCCAGCCTTGACTGCCCAGCCTTGATTGCTACGCAAAATTTAAGCTTGGCGGCGCTTCATCTTGCGGTTCCTCACCTTCGCCCGCTAACCTCCTGATGTGGCGAGTCTTGGTGCGCCGGAATCCTCCAGCCCAGCGGAGACCTTCATGTCCCTGCAGACACAGACCAGTTCCGCCGCCAATCCGCTCGACGTGGTCGAACAGATCGTCTCGGCCAATGAATGGGTGTTCGACCGGCGCTCGGAGGGGGAGATGGCCGCCGAGGCGCCGGGCAAGTGGTGCGATTATGGGCTCTATTTCAGTTGGTCGCATGAAATTTCGGCCATGCATTTCACCTGCACCTTTGATTTGAAGGTGCCCGAGAAGCGGCGGGCGGCGCTGTATGAACTGCTGGCGCGGGCCAATGAACGGTTGTGGATCGGCCATTTCGGCATGGACGAGGATGACGGCATGCCGCTGTTCCGCCACTCGGTGCTGCTGCGCGGCGCGCCTGGCGCTTCGGCGGAATCGCTGGAGGACATGGTCGATATCGCCATTACCGAGTGCGAGCGCTTCTACCCGGCGTTTCAGTTCGTGCTGTGGGGCGGCAAGGCGCCGGCCGAGGCGCTCGAGGCGGCCATGCTGGAGTGCGTGGGCGAGGCTTGAGCGTGCTGCCGCCGCTGCTCCTTGTCGGGGCGGGGCGGATGGGCGGGGCGCTGTTTGCCGGCTGGGTGCGGCGCGGGCTGGCGCCTTCGGTGATCGTGGACCCGGCCGTGCCGGCGGGGTTGGCGCGTTCCCAGGATTTGGTTGTTGCCTCGATTGCCGACGTGCCGGCCGGCTTTGCCGCGGAGGCCGTGGTGCTGGCGGTCAAGCCGCAGATGGCCGGCGATGTGCTGCCGGGGGTGGCCGCGTGCCTGGGCGGACGGGGCGTCGGTTTGTCGATCATGGCCGGCCGCGGGATGGCGGGGCTGGAGGCCGCACTCGGCGTGCCGGTGGTGCGGGCTATGCCCAATACGCCGGCTTCCATTGGCGCGGGGATTACCGCGGCCTGCGCGGGCGCGGGGGTGAGCGCAGCGCAGCGCGGGTTGTGCGATGGGTTGCTCTCGGCCGTGGGCGAGGTGGTCTGGGTGGACGATGAGGCGCTTATCGATCCGATCACCGCCATTTCGGGCAGCGGGCCTGCTTATGTGTTTCTGCTGGCCGAATTGATGGAGGAGGCCGGCGTTGAGCTTGGCGTGCCGGCCATGTTGGCGCGGCGGCTGGCGCGGGCGACGGTGACGGGCGCGGGCGCGCTGCTGGCGCAGAGCGGGGAGGATGCGGCGGCGTTGCGGCGGGCGGTGACCAGCCCCAGGGGGGCGACGGAGAAGGCGCTGGAGGTGCTGATGGCGTCGGGGGCTTGGCCGGAGGCGGTACGGCTGGCTATGGCAGCGGTGGTGGAACGATCTCGGGAATTGGGTGGCTGAACGACGGGATTTCTGCGGCTATGGGCAGCGGCAGCGCTTTAGGTTTCTTCAGTTTGCTCACTCACCGGCGTCGGATGCTTGTCCCGATCGCTTTGTTGAACATGGCGCACGAGTGAAATGTAAACCCAGGGCACTTCCAGCCACTTGGCGCACCCTATTAACATCACCAGAGAAAGCAAACCGGCGAATGTATTTGCGGGTTCCGCGCACACGTATGACAGGAGGTGGGCGCCAGGACTGCTCTGCCCACCCTAAGCCGCCAGCAGCCCCTCGAGCCTTCCACGGATCAGCGCCTCCGCCTCAGACATGATGCGGCTAATAAGTTCGCCAACCGTCGGAATATCATGGATCAGCCCGGCAACCATGCCGCAGCTCCACGCACCCGCATCCATTTCGCCGTCCTGCAGCACGCGGCGGTTTTGCGCGCCGGCAACCAGGTGGCGCACATCGGCAATGCCGATCGCCGCACCTTTTTCCGCTTCCAGGCGCAGCAGTTCGGTGACCGCAGCGTTGTTCAGCACGCGTTCGGTATTGCGCAGCGGGCGCATGACCAGGCGGGTCTGCAATTCATCGGCCTCGACTAGCGCGCGCTTGACGTTGTCGTGGACCGGGGCTTCGACGGTGGCGATGAAGCGGGTACCCATGTTCATGCCCTCCGCACCCAGCGCCAGGGCCGCGACAAGGCTGCGCGCGTCGGCCATGCCGCCTGAGGCGACGAAGGGGATCGTCAGCGCCTCGGCGGCGCGGGGGAGCAGGATCATGTTCGGCACGTCGTCCTCGCCGGGGTGGCCGCCGCATTCGAAGCCATCGACGGAAACCGCATCGCAGCCGATCTGCTCGGCTTTCAGCGAGTGGCGGACCGAGGTGCATTTGTGGATGATCTTTATGCCGGCGGCCTTCATGCGCGGCATGTGGGCGGCGGGATTGCGGCCGGCGGTCTCCACGATGCGCACGCCGCCCTCGATGATGGCGTCGATGTATTCCGGGTAGGGCGGCTCGGCGAAGGCGGGCAGGAAGGTCAGGTTCACGCCGAAAGGCTTGTCGGTCAGGTCATGGCAGCGGGCAATTTCGCGCGCCAGGTCTAGGGGTGTGGGCTGGGTCAGGCCGGTGATGATGCCCAAGCCGCCGGCGTTGGAGACGGCGGCGGCCAGTTGCGCGTAGCCCACGTAGTGCATGCCACCTTGGATGATCGGGTGGGCAATGCCGAAGAGTTCGGTGATGCGGGTCTTCATGGGCATGCCTCCAGCATTTCTGGCGGAGGTTTTTCACCAGCGCGGAGCCGCGCGCAATGGAGCGGCCCCGCTTCTCGCTACTTGCCGCCGATATCCAGCGAACCCACGCCGCTGATGTCCTTGAGCAGATTGCCCGAGACGCTGGCCAGGTGAACGTCACCGGCGCCAGACATGCTGAGCGTGGCATCGGTCACGGGCGCGCCGATACGCACGCTGCCAGCGCCGCTGACGTCCAACGCCAGCTTTTGGATCGTGCCGGCGGGCAGGGCGAAGGCGCCACCGCCGGAGATCGAGAGGGTCAGGTCGGCAAGCGTTGCCTCCGCCACGTGGATGTCGCCGCCGCCCGAGAGATCGACCGTCATCTTGCCGCTCGCCCGGCCGAGCTTGATGGCGGCCCCGCCGCTGAGGCCGAGGGCGACATCGGTGGCGCTGGCGGCGTCGAGTTGCACGCCGCCGCTGATGTCGAGCGTCAGCTTGCCGACCGGCCCGATCGTGTAGCGCGCGCCGCCGCTTTCCTCGATGGCCAGGTTGGTTGCGGGCGGGACGCGCAGGGTGAGGTCGAGCGTCGGCTCGCTTCTGTTAGCGAAGAAGCTGCCTTCGCAAGAATTTGTGGAGATGTGGAGTTTGGCGGTGGCGCCGCTGTCGAAGAGCAGGCGGTTGGTTTCTTCGGGATGGTCGGCGCGCGCGTCGAGGATGAATTTGCCGGCCAGGGTTGGGTCGGGCTGGATGACCACGGCGCGGGCGCATGGGCTGTCGATGGCGAGCGCCGTGCCCGTGGCTTCGAGGTGGCGGGATTGGGCGTGGGCGGCGCCGGCGAGCAGGCAGAGGGGAAGTGCGAGACGATAGATCATGTGTTCACTCCGGTGTTTTGCCCGGTGTGTGCAGGCCGCGTGCCAAACTAAAGACGGGGAGTCTGGGGGGAACGGCTCGTTCCCCCAGCTCTTTCCCATGGCAAATTGCGCCAACTATTGAACGGTAACGCTAACCGCTTTTGACGGAATGCCATTCGCCACCACAACCAGCGTGCCAGCCCCCGTCTCCGCACCGGACGGCACGTCAAAGTTGGTGGAGACCGTCGCGGTGCCCGTGGCCACGCCCATCGTGCTATGGTCGTGCGTTTTGGCGTAGATGACGTGGCCGCTGGCCGTGTTGGTGATGCGCACGAGCGGGTAGTTGGTCGCGGTCTGGAATTCGTCGCCGAACGCGTTGGCCTGGCTGAGGCCGTTGAATTGCTGGCCGGAGATTGGGTAGGTGGCGCCGCGGGTGATGGTAGTTGGCGCGCTGGTGACGACAGGCGCCCAGGCGGGATTGACCGAGCCGGCGGCGCGATAGACTTCGCCGCCGCCGATCAGCACTTCGCCGGAGGGCAGCAACAGCAGGCTGCTGCCCTGGCCGTTGATCCTGGTGGCGGTCAGCGTGGTGCCGTCGAATTCGTAGAGCGTGCCGGTATCTGTGCCCTCGACCAGCACGTTGCCGGTGGGCAGCAGGGCGGCGAAGCTGTCGCCGGCCTCATCGCCGCTGGGAAAGCTCGGGCCCGCGGCCCAGGTGCCGGTCTTGCCGCCGGGACCGGGCGTGTAGATGGCGGTGTAGCCGTTCGGCTTGCCCTTGTTGGCGGCACCCGTGGCAAAGACGGTGCCGTCCGGGCGCAGGATGCCGGGACCGACCTCGCCCGGCGGGTAGTAGGTCTTGTTGTGGCCGTATTTTATCGACTTGACCGAGGGCGGGCCGGCGAGGTTGACCACGGTGCTGCCCAGCGTGGTCCATTGCTGGGTGGCGGCGTTGTAGCGCTCGGCATTCGGTGCGGCTTTGACGTCATAGGTCAGGACCGTGCCGTCGGGTAGCAGGGTCCAGCCTTCCTCGGCGTTGAAGTCCTTTTTGCCGCCGTCGCTGAGCTCGGTCCAGGTCAGGGTCTTGGGGTCGAGCGCTGCGATGCGTTGGTCAAATTTGCGGCCGAGCAGGAAGCGGCCGTCCGGCAGCACCGAGGAGGGCGAGTCGCCGATGAAGCCCCAGCCCTTGGGCGGGGCGAGCTTGGCCCAGAGGTTGGAGGCGGGGTCGAAGATCGCGCAGAGATCGGTGAAGGCGAACTGGCCGTTGTTGTATTCGCCGCCGGCGATCACGACACGTCCATCGGCGAGCACGGCCGAGGCCATGGCGTAGGGCACGTAGCCCGAATAGAGGCTGCCGACCTGCTGGGTTGTGCCGTTGACGTAGGAGCCGGTGTTATCGGGCGTTAGCGTATAGAAGGTGTTTTCATTGCCGGTCTGGGCGAGCACGCGGCCATCGGTCAGCACCCAGGCGATCAGTGCGCCGCCGGGGATTGGGTGTTTGAGGCTGACAGAGGTTTGGGCGTGGGCGGTGGCGGCGGTGGCCGTCAGTATGGCGCCGGCGAGCAGCGGCTTGAGGCTAGGCATTTTGTTCCCCTGGATTGGTTTGGACCTTCTGGCCCTCGATGGACCTCACAGTAGCGGGAGCGCGGAATGGGGCAAAGCGTCAATGTGCGTCCGAGATGGCGGCATTCCGGGAACAAGGCGGACTGTCAGAGGCGGCGGCTACCTCCGCCAGGCCTGCCCCGGCCCGGCGTCATCAGACCCGCACCGACGAGCGGCTCCCCAAGCGGCGCATTGCCGCCGCCGCGTTCTTCATTGACCATGTAGTCGGGTTCACCGACATCCTTGTTCCAGTTGTCATCCGCGGTTGGTGCCGGGCCCACGTTGAACGGCGGACCGTTGATGATATCGCTCACCAGAGCCACCGCCATGTCGCGCGTAATGCCGGCTTGCTCCGCATCTGCAACCAGGGTCTCAAGCCTGGGGAACAGCCAGTTGCGCGGTTCGATTTCTGCCATGGGCGTGAACTCCGTTCGTGGGGATGTTTGGAGCGCCGGGCCAGCTTTTCGCCGATTGGTTTGCGCTGTCGCAATTCGCCGACAAAGCGAGTTCATGGTGAGCTCGGTGGGATTCGAACCCACGACCCCATGATTAAAAGTCACGTGCTCTACCGACTGAGCTACGAGCTCACTGCGCCCCTACAAGGGCATTGAGGCGGGCGGGTCAACCCGGACCCGGATCCAGGCCCTGTTGTGTCGGCGCCTCCCCGGAGAGCTTCATGCTGACGATCCGGTCCGGCTGCCGCACCGTGCCGCCGGAGCCCTCGCCGCGCTTGAGGCCGTCGATCAGCTCCATGCCTTGGGTCACCTGGCCCCAGATCGTGTACTGACCGTCCAGGTGGGAGGAAGGCGCGAACATGATGAAGAACTGGCTATTCGCGCTGTTTGGATTGCCGGTGCGCGCCGCACCCACCGTGCCGCGGGTGAATTTGGCCGATTTGGTGAATTCGGCAGGCAGGTCCGGCAGGTTGGAGCCACCCGTGCCGGTGCCGGTGGGATCGCCACCTTGGGCCATAAAGCCTTCGATCACGCGGTGAAAGGGCGTGTTGTCGTAGAAGCCCTCGGCGCACAGGGTTTTTATGCGCTCGACGTGTTTGGGGGCGAGATCGGGGCGCAGCTTGATGGTGACGCGGCCGGATTTGAGTTCCAGGTGCAACGTGTCTTCGATGGCGGCTGTATCGGACATGCGGGCTCCACACTGATAAAAGTCTTTTGGTTCTTTTCTTCAGAAAAGAACGGTTCTTCTTTTTTGAAAAAAAGAAGCAAAAAACTTTTGTCTGTTAGGCGGGGTCGTTGGCTACGCGCATTTTTAGGATTTTATCGGGCGAGTCTACGTGGCCGCTGTCCGGGTCACCGCGCTTGATCGCGTCCACGAAATTCATGCCGGAGACGACCTGGCCGAACAACGTGTATTGACCATCGAGATGTTCGCTGGGGGCGAACATGATGAAGAACTGGCTGTTGGCTGTGTCGGGCTCACTGGTGCGCGCAGCACCCAGCGAGCCGCGAACGAAATGGGCGCTTTGGCTGAATTCGGCAGGAACGTTGGGGTATTTGCTGCCGCCCTCGCCGGTGCCGGTCGGATCGCCGCCCTGGGCCATGAAGCCGGTGATGACGCGGTGGAAGGGCGTGCCGTCGTAGAAATGCTCGTGGCAAAGCAGCTTGAACCGGGCGACCATCTTTGGTGCAAGGTCCGGGCGCAAGGCGATGACGATGCGGCCCTGCGGGATGTCCAGGTTGACCGTATTGGCGGGATCGAGCTTGGGCGCGGTGATGGTTTGATCCGCGTGTGCGGCGCTCAGGCTGCCTGCGATGGCAAGGGCGAGCAACGTTCTTCTAAGCATCTGGTGTCTCCTTGTTTTTTCTCACGCGCTGCAAGGTCGCCTGCAGCGTCAGGGCGGGCACGAAGCTTGAAACGTCGCCGCCCAGACGTGCGATTTCCTTGACGAAGCGCGACGAGATGAATTGGTGGTGTTCCGAGGCGGTGAGGAACACGGTTTCTATCGCCGGATCAAGACGGTAATTCATGCCGGCCATCTGAAATTCGTAGTCGAAATCCGAGACCGCGCGCAAACCCCGGATAATGATGCGCGCGCTAGACGCGCGGGCAAAGTCGATCAGCAGGGTCTTGAAGCTGACGACCTCGATTGGCGTGCCGGTACGTTGGCTCACCGCCTCGCACTCTTCGGCCACGAGAGCCACGCGTTCATCGAGCGGGAAGAGTGGGCCTTTGCCGATGTTGATGGCAACGCCGATCACCAGGCGATCGACCAGGCGCGCGGCACGGGTGATGATGTCCAGGTGCCCATTGGTAACTGGATCGAACGTGCCGGGATAGACCGCGACGCGCTCAGCCATCTTCGGGAACCGGCGCTTCCGGAGGCGGCCCGGGATCGACGCCGATCTCGATTGGCGGATCGCCGCTGCCGTCGTCGAGCACGGGGAAGACGCTGGTCACGCGCTCGTTCTCGGTGACGCGAAAGAGCGTGACGCCCATGGATTGGCGCGCGGTGATGCGTACCTGGTCGGCCGGCACGCGAATCAGGCGGCCGACATCTGTCACCAGCATCACATCGTCACCACGGCGAACGGGAAGGGTGGCGACGACGGCCGTGCCGTTGCGGCGGCTGAGCGTGATGTTGGCAATCCCCTGCCCGCCGCGGCCGGAGACGCGATAATCGTAGGCGCTGGAGCGCTTGCCGTAGCCGCCATCGGTGACGGTGAGCAGGATTTCCTCGGTCTCGGTGAGAACGGCGAAGCGATCTTCCTGTATCGTCACATCCTCCAGCGGCGTTTCTTCATCGGCCTCGGCGGCGACTTCGGCGGCCTCCTCCTCATAGCCGGCGCTGCGGCGGCGCTTGCTCACTTCGCGCAGATAGGCCGCGCGCTCCTCGACCGTTGTGTCCACGTGGCGCAGCACGCAGAGGCTGTTGACTTCATCGCCGGCGGGCAGGCGGATGCCGCGCACACCTGCGGATTCGCGGCCGGCAAAGACGCGCAGCGATTCGTCGGAAATCTGAAAGCGGATGCAGCGGCCGAGGCGTGTGGCGAGCAGCACGTCATCGCCTTCGTGACAGGTGGCAACACCGATCAGGCGATCGCCCTCGTCCAGTTTCATGGCGATTAACCCAGTCGTGCGGATGCGGCCGAAATCGGACAGCTTATTGCGCCGCACTGTGCCGCTGGCGGTGGCGAAAACCAGGTGCAGCGATTCCCACAGGCTCTCGTCCTGCGGCAGCGGCAGCACGGTGGTGATCTGGTCGCCGCCGAGTTCGGGCAAAAGGTTGACGAGCGCGCGGCCTTTGGCGGTGGGCGCTGCTTCGGGCAGGCGCCAGATCTTTTCGCGAAAAGCCTTGCCGCCGCTGGAGAAGAACAGGACCCATTGATGGGTGTGCGCATTGAAACTGCGCGCGACCACATCGTCGCCGCGCGTGCCCGCAGCGGTGCGGCCGCGGCCGCCGCGGTTCTGCGCGCGGAAGATTTCCAGAGGCGTGCGCTTGATGAAACCGTCGCGCGTCATGGTGACGACCATCTGGCCCGGCTCGATCAGGCTTTCATCGTCCTGGTCTGCAGCGGCATCAGCGATGGCGGTCAGGCGGGGGGTGGCAATTTCCTCGCGCACGCGGGTGAGTTCTTCGCGCATGACGTCCATGCGGCGAGGACGGCTGGCGATGATGTCCAGAAGGTCGGTGATTTTGGCTGCGACTTCGGCCAGTTCTTCGTTGATTTTTTCGCGCTCGAGGCCGGTCAGGCGCTGCAGGCGCAGGTCCAGAATGCCGCGCGCTTGCATTTCGGTGAAGAAGACTTCGTCATTGACGATGATGTTGCCTTCATCATCGATCAGCGCGAGCAGCGGCGCCACGTCACCGGCGGGCCAGGCGCGTGCCATCAGCGCGGCGCGGGCGGTGGCGGCATCGGGGCTGGCGCGAATGACGCGGATGATCTCGTCGATGTTGGCGACCGCGATCGAGTAGCCGACCAACAGATGGGCGCGCTCGCGGGCTTTTCGCAGGTCGAAACGCGCGCGGCGGAGGATGACTTCTTCGCGGAAGGCGATGAAGGCGAGCAGTGCGTCCCGCAGCCCCATGGTGCGCGGGCGGCCCTGGTCGAGTGCCAGCATGTTGATGCCGAAGCTGACCTGCATGTTGGTGAAACGGAACAGCTGGTTGAGCACCACTTCCGGCGTGGCGTCGCGCTTGAGTTCGATGACGACCCGCATGCCGGTACGGTCGCTCTCGTCGCGAATGTCGCTGATGCCTTCGATCGACTTCGCGCGTACCAGTTCGGCGATACGTTCCTGCAGGATCGCCTTGTTCACCTGGTAGGGGAGTTCGGAGATAATGATCGCCGTGCGATCCTTGCGGATTTCCTCGAACTCGCAGCGCGAACGGATGATGATGCTGCCGCGCCCGCCCTCGAAGCCGCTGCGTATGCCCGAGCGGCCGAGGATGATGCCGCCGGTTGGGAAATCCGGGCCCGGGACGATGCGCATCAGATCGTCGAGCGGCGTGGCGGGATCGGCGATCAAAGCGAGCGTGGCATCGATGATCTCGCCCGGATTGTGCGGCGGAATGCGGGTGGCCATGCCGACGGCGATGCCCTCGGCGCCGTTGATCAGCAAATTGGGGTAGGTGGCGGGCAGGACGCGCGGTTCCTGCTCGCTCTCGTCGTAATTGGGGACGAAATCAACGGTGTCGCGATCGATATCGGCGAGCAGGAACATGGCCGCGCGGGCCAGGCGCACTTCGGTGTAGCGCATGGCCGCAGGCGGATCGCCATCCACGCTGCCGAAATTGCCCTGGCCGTCTATCAGCGGCACGCGCATGGAAAAGGATTGGGCCATGCGCACGGTCGCGTCGTAGATGCTGGCGTCACCGTGCGGGTGGTATTTGCCCATGACATCACCCACCACGCGGGCGGATTTGCGGTAGGCTTTATCGGGCGTGTAGCCGGCCTCGTACATGCCGAAGAGGACGCGGCGGTGGACTGGCTTCAGGCCGTCTCGCGCGTCCGGGAGGGCGCGGCTGACGATGACCGACATGGCGTAGTCGAGGTAGGAGCGCTGCATCTCCTCTTCGAGAGTGACGGGCAGCATGGCGGGCGGGGCTTGGGTGTCGCTCAAGGGGGGTGGTGGTCCAGGGGGTGGGGTGTGCGGGGGTTATAGTGGAGCTAGCCGCCGGCGCCAAATTGGCGGTCTGGGGCCTCAGGCCCCATCGTGCGCAGCACGCCTTCGCGTGACGGGTCTGGGGCAGAGCCCAGCCTCACTTCAATAGGTAGATAAAATTGTACGCACTGCCCTTGCTGTCGCGCGCATGCAGCCGCATTTCGCCGCGCGCATCGCTGTAGGCGCCGGTTCCACCAGTAATTGCCAGGGTGGAGTCGCTCGTGTCCAGAAATGGTCCATCGACGCTGAGCTGGCCGTGCACGAGCATGAGCGTCCAATGGCATTCCCAGGCTTTGCCGACGACCAGACGCACGCAATAGCCCTGATCCGTGCCGCGTTTGATCTTGTTCGCGGCATCGAATACGTCATTGGCGAAGGTGAGAACGTCACCGACGTTATCGGCCGACTTGCCGGCGTGGATTGAGACGGCATCGGTCGTTGCGCGTTCCACGAAAGTCAACGTGGTTTCCGCCGCGCTGGCGGAATTGGCCAAAAGTGCGAGCGCAAACACAAGGTGGACCTTCATGGCAACCTCATAGGATCGCGCCGCTGGCGGGAGCGATGCCGTTATCGTAGCGGCGGAGGGCCAGCATATACAGCAGGCCGGCGGAGAGCACGCCGGCAAAGCTCAATTTCCACGGAACAGGCCTTAAGAGCTGGGGGAGCAGTGCCTGCCCCCCCAGACCCCCCGTCTTTATTTTAGATAGTGCAACATTCACGGCCTTGTCACGCCGCAACGTTTGCAACCTTGCTAGACGCGCGCCTTGCTTGACACAGGGAATGACAAACATGACCGACATTGCTCTTCGCGCTGCCCTTCTGTGTTGCCTGGCGCTTCCGGCAGCCGCGCAGACCGGACCGCAAGCGCTCGCCGGCTTCAAGGTCGCACCGTTCGGCAATGTGCCGCCCGGGCTTACCGCGCCGGACTCCATCCTGATCCTCGGCCGCAACATCTGGGTCGGTTACGGCAACAACGTGCCGCCGGACGGCTCCAGCGGCAACAGCAACATCGTCGAATACGATCGCGACGGCAACGTTGTGCGCAATCTGACCATCGCAGGGCATAATGACGGGCTGCGCTACGATGCGGCAACAGGCACGATCTGGTCGATGCAGAACGAAGACGCCAATCCCGATCTAGTTTTCATCGATCCGAAAACCGGTAGCCAGACCGCACCCTACAAACTGCGCTCCGTCAACGGCGGCGGCTTTGACGACATGGCATTCGTGCACGGCACCAGCTTCATCAGTGCGTCAAATCCGGCGCTGCATGCAAAAGGCGTCAACACCTATCCCGCGCTGATCAGCCTGAGCATGGTCAATGGACGGCCCGTGGAGCAGCCGGTTTTGCAGGGCGATGCGATCGCGGTGAATGCGGTCACGCACGAGCAGGTCAAGCTGAACCTGACCGATCCCGACTCGCTGATCGTGACACCCGATGGCACGCTGCTGCTCGATGACCAGGGAGACGCGCAGCTGATCGAGCTGCATTTGGACGGGCACGGCCCGC
Source organism: Acetobacteraceae bacterium (assembly GCA_965276755.1). GTDB lineage: Bacteria > Pseudomonadota > Alphaproteobacteria > Acetobacterales > Acetobacteraceae > CAJCIS01. The sequence continues at coordinate 3,363,239 of OZ255625.1, read as the reverse complement.
TGGTCGAGGTGGTGCCGCTGATCGGCGGCGTGCAGGTGGATGACACGGTGTTTGCGACAAGCGCGTCGGGCACGCTGTTTGTTTCCGACACGCCGGCCAATGCGGTCTATGCACTCAGCAGCAGGCGCTTTGCGCTGGGCAAGCCTTATTCGGCGACGACGACGGTGCCGACTGGTAGCAATTATGTGGGCGAACTTTATCTGGATAGCGGCGCCACGGTGCCGGTGCTGACAGGGTTGAACGCGCCACACGGCATGGCATTCATGCCAAGATAATCGCCCTGAACTGAAGACGGGGGGTCTGGGGGGGCAGGCACTGCTCCCCCAGTCTTGCTACTTATACCAACCCGCAGAAAGATTGACTCTGAAGAAAGCTGGGGGAGCAGTGCCTGCCCCCCCAGACCCCCCGTCATCATTTAAGTTGATTCCTAATAAATGACGGGTTTGGGGGGGATGGCACATCTCCCCCAACGTTTCTCACCTTGAACATGTGTCAGTCTCAACGCGGATTGGTATTACTTGTATTTTTGTAACGCAGCACACGCGCCAAATTCTTGCCGCGGATAATGTTTGCCGAATGGTAGAACAGCCCATAGGCGTCAATCGAAGACAGATCAGGAAAGATGCAGGCATCCAGCACATCATTGGGGTCTGTTGCGGACACCCAGCCGCCGCCGGCCGCATTGACGCCGCCGAACAGATCGGTGCCGCCGAGTTGGGAGCAGTAGCACGAACCTGGGCTGCCCTGGCAGTTGGCCCCATCGAACGGCACCTGCGCGTAATAAGCAAGAGCTGCAAGCGTCGGCTTGGCGGTGTTAAGCGTGCTCACCAGCAGGTCGATCTTGGAGCTGTCGTGGGCGGTGTACTCGCACCACTGTCTGGTTTTGGCAAGGTAGAGGGGATTGCCGCCGTTGGTGCCGTAGGCCGGCGTGCGGACGATTATTGCCCCACCCGTGTTGCTGCAATGGGTGGTTGTATCGTCCCGAGCAGGCGCGGCGAGTGCCGGCGCGGACAGGCACAGCATGGCGAGCAAGCATGGCATTTTCATTGTAGGACTCCCTCGGTTCCGCCCCGGAATAGCAAAGGTAAAAGCTTTTGGTCCTTTTTTTCAAAAAAGGACTGCTTTTCTTCTGTCCCCCTTCTGCTATATCCCCCCGATGTCCCGCCGCTTTCCGCGATGGCTGCGCGTTCGCGTCCTGGCAGTCGCATTGGCACTTGCCTGCCAGATCAGCGCGGGTGCTGCCGTGCCCATGCACGCCGCGGCCGAGGCGCAGGCCAGGCTGGCCGCGAGCGTCGCCATTTTCTGCCAGAGCGGCCCGCATCCTGGCAAGCACGACGGCACGCCGCTCCATCGCCAGGTTCCCGATCACGCCCTTGCCCGCATCCTGTCAGACCACGGCCATGCCGTGGTGGTGCTTGCGGGAAAGGCGTTCCTTTTCTCGCCTGTTCTGGGCAGAATTGGGACGGCCACACCACCAGGTGCGCGGGCACCACCAGCACGTGTGCGCGCGGCGTTTTACCCCCGAGGACCACCTGACATCGTCTGATCGCTGAGTGCTCGCCCGCGGCAAGTGCCGCGCCTGATCTCATGCATAACAGACGAGTTCACCCCTGTTCAAAACCCTTTCGATGGCAGCTTTGTGCTGCGCCGGTGGCGTGTGCCTGCGCGCCAGCCCGGCGCACGCGCACGCCGTTTGCGGCAGCCGCGTCTTTCCCGTGACCCTGACGATGGATGATCCCGGCATTGCCGATGAAGCGACAATTCCGCAGATCGTCTATACGCGCGCGGCCGCCGCTGGCGGCCCCGGCCCTGGGCACGACACCAGCGCGCAGTTCGAGTACGACAAGCGCCTCACTGAGGAGATCGGTTTTGCGTTTAATGACGGCTATAACATAAATCAAACAAACAACGCCAAGACGCAGACCGGCTGGAACGATCTGACCATTACCTCCAAATGGGCCAAGTGCGTCAGCCCTGACAACGATTTCCAGCTCGGCTTCGGCGTGATCCGCGAGTTCGGGCGCACCGGCACGTCCCATATCGGCTCGGACGAGTACGGCACCACGGCGCCCACGGTCTATCTGGGCAAGGGGATCGACGAAATCCCCGTGCCATTCCTGCATCCGCTGCAGGTCTCGGGCGAGCTCAGCTACCTGATCGCCGACAAGGGCATCAAGACATACGCCGAGCTCGATCCGATGACGGGGCTCAGCTCCACGCGCACCAATAATGGCGGAGCAAATCAGTGGATCGGGTCATTCTCGGTGCAGTATTCCATCCCGTACCTACAGAATCAGATCAAGGATTTCGGCCTGGCCGAGCCTTTCGCGCATCTGATCCCAATTGCCGAAGTTAACTGGACCTCGCCCACCACATCGGGCGGCAATGGGCCGACGACGTGGACTCTGGCGCCGGGCTTCATTTATCTGCGGACCTGGTATCAGATTGGCGTGGAAGCGCTGATCCCGCTCAACAAAGGCGCGGGCACGAATGTGGGCGTGGCCGTGCAGTTTCACATCTTCCTCGATGACCTCTATCCGCGCGGCATCGGTGCGCCGCTGTTGGAGCTCCTGCGATGAGACTGCCCGCGATTGGCATCCTTACTGCCGCATGCTGCATGCTCGCCCCCCTGCCCGCCTGCGCGCACGCCTTTCTCGATGGCGCACTGCCGCGCGTGGGCAGCGACAGTTCCACATCGCCCCCAGAAGTTGTGTTGCACTTCACGCAAGGGGTGGAGCCCGCTTTCTCCACGATCGAGGTCTCGAACGCCTCGGGTGCGAGCGTCACAATCGGTGGCACGCACACGCAGCCTGGCGATGCAACCAGGCTTGCCGTCGGCTTGAACAAATTGGGCGCTGGGACGTATACCGTGGTCTGGCACGTCACCTCCGTCGATACGCACAAGACGCAGGGGACATTCCGTTTTACGGTGACACCATAGCGATGTTGCCACGCTTCGACCTGCAGGGCGGCTTGCCGCTCTGCGCTGCGCGCACCGTAATGCTCTGCGCCATGTTGTCGGTGTTCGGCACGCTGGTGTTTCGCGCAGTCGTCGCACCCCGGGCATTTGCCAGCATGGCGGCCGAGGACGTTGCCGGGGCCAGGCGAGCCTTGCTGATATTGGCGCGGGCGAGCACGGCGCTCGGACTTGTCGCCGGCGCGTTCTGGCTTGTCGTGCAGGCGGGGGTGATGGCCGATGCGCCTGGCCTGGGCCAGACCTTTGGCGCCGTGCCGACGGTGCTGACCAGTACAGCATTCGGCCACGTCCTTCTCGCGCAGTGGGTGGCGCTGGCTGCGTGCATGATCGCGCTGGGCGTGACCGACGGCACGCAGCGCGCGTATGCAGGGTTGGGTTTGGCTGCATGCGCGCTGGCGCTTCAGGCCGGCCATGGACACGCCTATTCCATGCATGACGGGCCGAGCGTACTTCTGGCATGCGACGTGCTGCATCTTTTGGGTGCCGGCGCCTGGCTTGGCGGCTTATTGCCGCTGCTTTTATTGGTGAGGGGCGCGACGCCTCACGCGGGCGCTATTGCGGCGCGCTGGTTCTCGCCGCTGGGGCAAGGGTGCATTGCCGCGCTGGTGGTTTCCGCCGCGTTCCAAAGCTGGGTGTTGATCGGAACGATTTCAGGTTTGTTGACGACAGCGTACGGCTGGGTGGCAATGAGCAAGCTCGTGCTGTTCGGCGTGCTGCTAGGATTTGCCGTGCTGAATCGCTATCGCTTTGCGCCTGGCCTGCTGCATGGCGAGCCGGGTGCTGCCAAACGCGTGCTCGTGCGCAGCATCGCCCTGCAGAGCGGTGCTGCAATCGCTATTGTGTTGGCCGCGGTTGTTCTGAGCGGCCTGCCGCCTGCGATGCACCAACAACCACTCCCTTCGGCCAAATAGATGACGCAGCTTGCCCGTTGATCGGTCAAACCCAGGACCCCTTTCAAAAATGCCGCGTGCAATGAGACGTAAGCCTGCCGATATCCGCAACACCCGCAACCGGCGAGCGCTGCGGCGAGCCACTGCCGGCGCTGCCGTTATTTGTGTCTTGGCCGCAGCTTTTCTCTGGGTGACCAGTCCAGAGTCCCGCCACACCCGAGCCATAGGCGGCCCGTTCAGCCTTGTGGCCGATGACGGCCGCACCGTCACCGAGCACAGCTTTCCGGGCAAATACCTGGCGGTCTATTTCGGCTACACGGCGTGCCAGGATGTCTGCCCAACGACGTTGAACACGCTGACTGCCGCGTTAGGCCGCCTTGGCGAAAAGGCGCAGCGTGTGCAGCCGTTGTTCATTACGGTGGACCCGACGCGCGACACGCCGGCGGTATTGCAACGCTATGTCAGCAATTTCCGGCCTGGGCTTCTCGGCCTGACCGGCGCGCCTGCGGTGATTGCACGCGTGGCGCAGGAATATGGCGTTGTGGCCGTCGCGCACGGCACGGCGCGCCATATCACTGTGGACCACAGTTCGGTCATCCTGCTGTTTGCGCCGGATGGCACATTGGCCGCGCCCATCCCGGCCGATGCGTCCGAGATGGTAATGGCTCAGGCGCTGGCGCGCTACCTCACGCCGGCGGCTTGAACGAAGGAACGTCTTCTTTTTTGAAAAAAAGAAGCAAAAACTTTTGTCTATTACTTGGCCGAGGCGGGAAATTCCGAGCGGCACGATGGCTGGTGCGCGGACTTGGGTGCAAGCGCGTTCTGGATGAGTTGGAAGACCACGTTATCGTATGACAGATCCATGTGGTCCACGGTGTCGTATGGGCAGAAGCTCTGAACGTATTCGTTGAGCACACCTGCCTCGTTGATGAACGAGGAGCCAACCGGCGTGACGACGTTTTCGTTGAGTGTTTCGATGATCGTGTAATTCACGCCCGTTTGCGCGATCGGGCCTTGATCCAGCGTGTCGATAATGGCCGAGCCTACCTCCTGATCGCTGCAGGCTGGACAGGCATTTTGGACCAGTGCGTTGGCACCCGGAAAGAAGGCGGCCAGATTCGTCAGGCCATCCAGCGTGGTGCCGTGCGTAGTGGGGGAAAGGGCTACGATGGTGTGTATGTTGGCAGCGCCCTGCAGCACCTTTGCGTAATACTCGGTCAGCATGCCGCCTTGCGAATGGCCAACCATATCGATGCGGGCGGCACCTGTGGCGGCTTTGACCTGCTGAACAAAGGTTGCGAGTTGCTGGACGGAGGTAGCGACCGGGCCGATGGCCTGAATCGGCGCGGTCGGATAGGCGCCGCCATAATTGAACGTGTAGACGCAATAGCCGGCATTGGCCAAGTGCGGTGCGAGTGCGGCGAAATCGCTTTGCATGACCGAGAATGTGCCGTTGACGAGCACGACGGGATAGGGGTCCACGCGGGAATGGCAGCGGGCGAGATTGGCGCCGTCCGGGGCCGCGGCCGGATTGATCGCCGCCAGTGCGATGCCGACGCCAATATTCGGCGCCACGTCATAGCGGCCGGCATGGGCTTGGGCTGCGAGCGTCATGCCCAGCAGGGTGGTGGCCGCGAGCTTTGTGCATGGCATGGTCCGTCTCCCGTTGTTTTTTGTTTGTGGAGCGAACAGGACTTGGGTCGCGGCGGGGGGTCAATTGGCGTTTTCGTGAGGACGCCGGTGCAGTGTCAAAAAGGCCAGGGGCTCTGCCCCTGGACCCCGCCAAAGGCGAGCCTTTGGGATCCAATCTTTAGAAGGGTATTTCGTCGTCCAGGTCGCCGCCGGCGGGCTCCCAGCTCGGGCTGCCACCTGTCTTGGCCGCGGGCGCCCTTGCGGGCGTGGTTCGTTCACTGCGGTAGCCGCCTTCGTTGCCGCCGCCGTAGCTGCCTGCGCTATCGCCACGGCTGTCCAGCAGGGCGATCTCTCCGCGGAAGCGGCCCAGCACGATTTCAAACGTTTCGCGCTCCACGCCATCCTTGTCGGTGTATTTGCGGCTTTCCAGCGCGCCCTCGATGTAGGCCTTGGACCCTTTCTTGAGGTATTTCTCGGCAATTTCACCGAGTTTTTCGTTGTATATGGCAATGCGGTGCCACTGGGTTTTTTCGCGGCGCTCGCCGCTGTTCTTGTCGGTCCAGTTCTCGGACGTGGCGATGCTGAAGGAGACCACCTTGCCGCCGCTCTGCATAGTACGGGCCTCGGGGTCCTTGCCCAGGTTGCCGACCAGAATGACCTTGTTGACACCCGCCATGGTTGCAGACTCTCCACTGATTGCCGCACTCTAGCGCCCCGGAACAGGATGGAAACCCCTTTGGTTCAGCCTTAAGTAAGGGGGTCTGGGGCCTCAGGCCCCAGCGGGTCCAGGGCAGAGCCCTGGCCTTGCTTATCTCAAGGGGGCGCGTTTGGCCGCAATCATCGTCCGAGGCGCCCGCGAGCACAACCTCAAGAACATCGACGTCACCATCCCCCGCGACCAACTGACCGTCATCACCGGCCTCTCGGGCAGCGGCAAGAGCAGCCTTGCCTTCGACACGATCTACGCCGAGGGCCAGCGCCGCTACGTCGAAAGCCTCTCAGCCTATGCCCGCCAGTTCCTCGAGCTCATGGGCAAGCCCGACGTGGACAGCATCGAGGGGCTGAGCCCGGCCATTTCCATCGAACAGAAGACCACCAGCCGCAACCCGCGCAGCACCGTGGGCACGGTGACGGAAATTCACGACTACATGCGCCTGCTCTGGGCGCGCGTGGGCGTGCCCTATTCGCCGGCCACCGGCTTGCCGATCGAGGCGCAGACGGTCAGCCAGATGGTCGATCGCGTCATGGCAATGGCCGAGGGAACGCGCCTGCTGCTGCTCGCCCCTGTGGTGCGCGACCGAAAGGGCGAATACCGCAAGGAATTGGCCGAATTGCAGCGGCGGGGCTTTGCGCGCGCCAAGGTGGACGGCAAGCTGTATGACATCGCCGAGGTGCCTGCGCTCAATCGCAAGCTCAAGCACACGCTGGAGGCGGTGGTTGATCGCATCGTCGTGCGCGCGGGCGTCCAGCAGCGTCTGGCCGATAGTTTTGAGACGGCGCTAGGCCTGGTGCCGGACGGGATCGTGCTCGCGGAGTCGGCCGATGACGGGTCGCGCACCACTTTTTCCTCGCGCTTTGCTTGTCCGGTCAGCGGCTTTACCATCGAGGAAATTGAGCCGCGCCTGTTCAGCTTCAATTCGCCGCACGGCGCGTGCCCCGAATGCGATGGCTTGGGCATTGAAGTGTTTTTCGACCCGGCGCTCGTCGTGCCTGATGAGACGCGCAGCCTGGCCGATGGTGCAATCGCCGCCTGGGCCGGCGGGATGAGCCAGTATTACGACCAGACGCTGCAAAGCCTGGCGCGCCACTACAAGATCAGCACGCGCACGCCGTGGGAAGATTTGCCCGCGCGCGTGCGTGACGCCATCCTGGACGGTAGCGGGGAAACGCCGATCGAAATGACCTACAAGGACACGGCGCGCAGCTATTCCGTGGTCAAACCCTTTGAGGGCGTCATGAAGAATCTCGCGCGGCGTTGGCGCGAGACCGATAGCGCCTGGGTTCGGGAGGAGATGTCGCGCTACCAGGCCGACAAGCCGTGCGAGGTGTGTCACGGCGCGCGCCTCAAGCCCGCTGCCTTGGCTGTGCGCATTGCCGGCGCGACGATTGCGCAGACATCCGACCTGGCGATACGCCCGGCGCTGGAATGGTTTGCCGGCGTGGAAGCGACGCTGACGCCGCAGCGCGCGGAGATCGCACGGCGCATTTTGCGTGAGATCATCGAACGGCTGACATTTCTGGTCGATGTCGGGCTGGATTATCTGTCGCTCTCGCGTGGATCGACCTCGCTGTCAGGCGGGGAAAGCCAGCGCATCCGCCTGGCGAGCCAGATCGGTTCGGGGCTGACCGGCGTGCTGTATGTGTTGGACGAACCCTCGATCGGCCTGCACCAGCGCGACAATGAACGCCTGCTTGGCACGCTGCGGCGCTTAAAGGCGCTGGGCAATACCGTGCTCGTTGTCGAGCACGACGAGGATGCCATACGCGCCGCCGATTACCTGATCGACATGGGCCCGCGCGCCGGCGTGAATGGCGGCCACGTGATCGCCAGCGGCACGCCGGCCGAGGTCGAACAGAACACGGCCAGCCTGACGGGCGATTATCTCTCAGGCCGCAAACGCATCGAAGTGCCGATGCGTCGGCGACCGATCGATCCCAAGCGCGTGCTGAAAGTCGTGGGCGCCACTGGGCATAATCTAAAGGAGGTGAGCGCGTCCTTTCCGCTGGGCACGTTCACCTGCGTCACCGGCGTCTCTGGCGGCGGTAAATCGACGCTGGTGGTGGACACGTTGTACAAGGCGGCGTCACGCAGGCTGATGAGCACGGGCTGCGTGCCGGCCGCGCACACACGCATCGAAGGGTTGGACCAGCTCGACAAGATCATCGACATCGACCAGAGCCCGATCGGCCGCACGCCGCGCAGCAATCCGGCGACCTACACCGATCTGTTCGCGCCGATCCGCGACTGGTTTGCCGAACTGCCCGACAGCCGCGCGCGCGGCTACAAATCAGGCCGCTTCAGCTTCAACGTCCGCGGCGGCCGTTGCGAGGCATGCCAGGGCGACGGGCTGATCAAGATCGAAATGCACTTCCTGCCCGACGTCTTTGTCACCTGTGATACCTGCCGCGGCGCGCGCTACAATCGCGAAACGCTGGAAATCAAGTTCCGCGGCAAGTCGATTGCCGATATCCTGTCCATGACCGTGGACGAGGCCCAACCTTTCTTCTCCGTGGTCAACCGCATCAACGACCGGCTATCGATTTTGCAGCGCGTTGGGCTCGGCTATATCAGCCTGGGCCAGCAGGCGACCACGCTCTCGGGCGGCGAGGCGCAACGCATCAAGCTGGCCAAGGAACTGGCGCGCCGCGCGACGGGTCGCACGCTCTACATTTTGGATGAACCAACGACAGGGCTGCATTTCGAGGATGTGCGCAAGCTGCTCGAAGTGCTGCACGCGCTGGTCGATCAGGGCAATACTGTAGTGGTGATCGAGCACAATCTGGAGGTCATCAAAACGGCGGACTGGATTATCGACATGGGGCCGGAGGGCGGCGATGGCGGCGGGCGCGTCGTGGCGGAGGGGACACCGGAGAGCGTGGCCGCCAATCCGGATAGTCACACGGCGCGATTTTTGGCACCGCTGCTGCCTGTGAAGCAGGCGGCCAAAAAGCGCGCGTGAGACGGGTGCAAGCCCGGGCGGAAGGCGCGACACATAAAAGGGCGGGCGCATCATTGCACCCGCCCCCGATCACCATCAGCCGGTTAGTGCCCGGTGCTGCCCCCGCTCGTCCCCGCACCGGACGTGCCACTGCCGGTCGAGCCAGTGCCGGTCGAGCCTGTGCCGGTCGAACCATTGCTGCCGCTGCTCATGCTGCCGCTGTTCATCCCGGTGCCCGCCTGGCCAGCCGAGCTGCCGGCGCTGCCGCTGGATGGCGTGTTCGACCCCGTGCCCATGCCGCTGCTGCCGGTCGTCTGGCCGCCCGTCATACCACCCGTGCTGCCCGCCGCACCCGCGCCGGACGAACCGCCTGTCGCCGCCGTCCCGCCCGCGCCACCGCCTGCTGCACCCGCCGCACCCGCGCCGGCCGCCTGTGCAAAAGCGGCACTACCCGTGCCAAGAACCAAAACCGCGGCCAGCGCCGCACGGCCAAGATTAACCGCAATCATCATGCGTCTCCATCATGTTCCAGCGCTCGAAAGCGGCGCCTGCGTCCCCAACGCGCCGGCAGACGCGGGTTGTGCCCAGTGACCGAGTCTTGATGACCCGCCCGGCACGAACTGCCGGGCACAAACCACCCGCACGCCACGCCGCACACCGCCCAACACCTGATAAACCCAGGCAAAGGGCAGCAAACATCCCTGGCACGCCCATTGCCTTACCCAGGGCATGGACATCCCGACCAGCATCGCCCTCTCTCGCCTGACCGCCCAATCCCGGTCCATGGAGGTGATCGCCGGCAACATCGCCAACATGTCCACGCCCGGCTACCGCGCCGAGCGGATGGTCTTCGCGGACTGGCTCTCGCCGCAGACCGGCACCACCGCAGCACGCGGCGATCGCAGCCTGGCCTACACGCAAGACCACGCCACCTACCGCGATCGCGCGGAGGGCACCATGACCCATACCGGCAACCCGCTGGACCTGGCACTCTCCGGCGAGGGCTACTTCACCGTCCAGACCGGAGCCGGTACGCGCCTGACGCGCGCCGGCCGCTTCACCCTGCAATCCGATGGCGGGGTCACCGACGGGGTGGGCAATCCGCTACTCGACACCGCCGGCGCGCCGATCCGCGTGACGGCGGCGGACACGCAATTGACCGTTACCGCCGATGGCTCGCTGTCCAGCCAAAATGGCCCGATTGCGAAAATAGCCATCGTGAAACCGAGTGACCCCAACCGCATGACTGCCGAGGGTGGGCGGTTGTTCCGCGCCGATGTGCCGACGAGTGCAACCGCAGCGCCCAAGATCATCCAGGGTGCCGTGGAGGACAGCAACGTCGCCCCTGTGCCCGAGCTCGTCGCCATGATGCGCACCGAGCGCGATTTTCAGTTCGTCACCCAGTTCGTCGAGGCCGAGGGCCAGCGCCAGCAGGGTGCGATCGACAAGCTGACGCAGCAGACAAGCTAATGCCAAACCGTTTTGAAAGAGTTGGGGGAGATGTGGCTGACGTATACGTCAGCCCCCCCCAAACCCCCCGTCATCTGTTTTAGACCTCGTCCTAAATAATGACGGGGGGTCTGGGGGGGATGGCACATCTCCCCCAGTCTTTCTCTCGAACTAACACCGAAGGAACACACAAAACATGCGCGCGCTAGATATCGCCGGCACCGGCATGCAGGCCCAGCAGACCAACGTCGAAGTCATATCCAACAACATCGCCAACATGAGCACGACCGGCTTCAAGCGCCAGCGCGCCGAATTTCAGGACCTGATCTACCAGAATCTCCGCCGCGTGGGATCGAACAGCTCAGATAACGGCACCATCGTGCCATCGGGCGCGCAGATCGGCCTGGGCGTGAAAACCGCTTCGGTCTATCGCATCACCGAGCAGGGCAATTTGCAGCAGACCGGCAACAATCTGGATATGGCCATTCAAGGCAACGGTTATTTCCAGGTGACGCTGCCCAGCGGCGAGACGGCGTACACGCGTGACGGCACATTCGCACTCTCGCCCGCCGGACAGATCGTCACCGCGGACGGCTACACCGTGCAGCCGGGCATCACAGTGCCGACGAATGCGACCAGCATCAGCGTGAACGGTTCGGGCCAGGTGCAGGCAACGATCAGCGGCGTGACGGCACCAACCACGCTCGGGCAGATCCAGCTCGCCGCCTTTCCCAATCCTGCGGGCCTGGAATCAGAAGGCGACAACCTGTTCCTCGAAACCTCGGCGTCCGGCAATGCGGCGACCGGCACGCCGGCCTCGCCGGGTTTTGGCAGCACGATGCAGGGCTTTGTCGAATCATCCAACGTCAACGTGGTCACTGAAATCACCAATCTGATCAGCGCACAGCGCGCTTACGAAATGAACAGCAAGGTCATCACGTCGAGCGACGACATGATGCAGACGCTGACCAACCTGCACTGAACCTGGCCAGAGGAGACACGATCATGGCACCTGCCCGCCTGTTATCCGCCTGCATGCTCATGGTGGCCTTCACCACGCCCGGCACCGCGCACGCGGCCACGTTGCGCGCGTTTCGCATGCTGCCTGCTGCCAGCGTGCATCTGTCCGATCTGTTCGACGATCTGGGCGTGGCAGACCGCGTGCTGGGTGCCGCACCCGCGCCTGGCCAACGCATCATGGTGGGCGCGCCGCAACTGGCCGCCATTGCGCGTGACTACAACGTCGATTGGCGTCCGGTCAGCGGCGGCGAGCAGACGATCCTGCAGCGCGACGCCACGGCGTACACGCAGGCCGAAGCGGTCGCATTGCTGCGCCCCATGCTGATTTCCGCCGGTGCCGCGACGGATGCAGCCGTGAGCCTGGCCGATTACGCGCCGCCCATGCTGCCGCGCAACGCGCAGGTTCTGGCAAATGTCGCCGATTTTTCCTATGACGCCGCCACAGGAAAATTCACCGCCTTGCTGACCCTGAGCGTGCGCGACACGCCGCCCATTACCGCGAATCTTGCCGGTCAGGCGATTCACATGATCGATGCCGTGGAGCTGACTCAGCCGCTGGGCGCGGGCACGGTGCTGACCGCCGATCGCGTGCACGCCACGCGCATTCCGGCCACATCGCTGCGCGGTGCCGCCCCTGTCAGTGAAGCCGCTGTGCTGGGTCTGGCGCTGCGGCACAATTTGGATGCCGGCCAACCGGTCGTCATGGGCGATCTGACGCACCCGATCCTGGTCGCGCGCCTCGCGACCGTGCGCATGGTGCTGAGCGCAGGAGAAATCGCGCTGACCGCCGAGGGCACCGCTTTGGAGGAAGGTGCGATGGGCGCACATATAAGAGTGCAGAATCCGTCTTCGCACGCCGTCGTGCTGGCCGAAATCACTGGTGCGGATGAAGTGCGCATCATGGCCAATCACGCGCCCATCCAGGTGGCGGCACAATGAGCGCCGAGGGCCGCGCGCGCGCCGGTGATTGCGCACCTTGGAATCCTGCCGAGGACAAGACGCTCGAGCCGTTCATCTGGATGCAACGCCAGACGCCGCACGCTACGGTCAAGCGCCAGCCTTCGCCGCTGGATGGGCCCGCTTATCCCGCCTCGCAAGGCGTGCACGCACAGAAAATTTTGCAGACGGGCAAGTCGATGACTACACGCATGGGCGCGCCGGCGCTGATATTGCTGGCCGCTGCCCTGAGCGGCTGCGCAACGCTGCAGCGCCTGAGCGAAATCGGCCGTCCGCCGCCGATGACCGTCACCGCAGACCCGACCGAGGACCCGCATTTTCGCCCCGTCTCCATGCCGATGCCGCACGTCATCCCGGCGCCGGTCGAGGCGGCGAGCCTCTGGCGCGGCGGCAGCCGGTCTTTCTTCAAGGATCAGCGTGCCGCGCAGGTGGGCGATATCGTCACCGTTCTGGTCAATTCGGCCGACAATGCCGATGTGGAAAACGCGTCGAGCGAAACGCGCCAGGGCAGCGAGAGCATGGGCCTGCCCAATGTGTTCGGCCTGGAAGCCGCACTGCCGCGCCTGCTGTCCAAGGCGGTCAACCCGGCCAATCTGGTGACCGCGACGAGTGCGGGAAGTGCCGGCGGCACGGGCGTGATCAAGCGCAACGAGACGGTGACCTTGCGCCTCGCCGGCGTGATTACGCAGGTGTTGCCCAACGGCAATCTGGTCGTGGCGGCGCGGCAGGAGATGCGCGTGAACAGCGAATTGCGTGAGCTGCGCGTCAGCGGTGTCATCCGCCCGCAGGATATTGCGAGCGACAATACCGTGCCGCATGACAGGATGGCGGAGGCGCGTATCAGTTACGGCGGGCGTGGGCAGCTTACGGATGTGCAGACGCCAAGGTATGGGCAGCAGGCGCTGGATTTGTTGTTGCCATTCTAGGCCAAAGAGCTGGGGGAGATGTGCCATCCCCCCCAGACCCCCCGTCTATTATTTAGAACGAGGTCCAACAATCGACGGGGGGTTTGGGGGGGATGGCACATCTCCCCCAATCTTTAACGCTGCCGCTTCCCCCGCCCGAATAGCCCCATCCATATACCCCGTCCACTTCTCCGCCGCCTCCGTCCCCGCCCAATGTATCCGCCCGCAAGGCGCGCGCAACGCCGGACCCAACCGGCTCAGCACGCCAGGCGCCATGATCGCCACCGGTGCGCCGCCCGTCTCCGGCTGCTCGGCCCAATGATTATAGCCAAACGCGGTCGGCCGGCGCGCCGCCTCGCCAAACCAGCGCGCCAGGCAATCCAGCACGGCGGCCTGCCGCGCCTCGGGCGCCAGCGCCTGCCATTTCAATGCGTGATCGCCACCGATGAAATTCAATAGCCCGCCGCTGCCGTCGCCCGGATCGTCGTCATAGCTCGCGGTGATCGGGCCGCGCACGCTGGCGACCTCGCCCGTGTAGCCGGCGTCTCGCCAGAAGGGTTTGTCGTAGGTGACGATCACTTTGTAATAGCGCCCCATCGGCATGCGTTGCTGCAATTCGTGCCGCTCGGCCGGCAGTGGCGGATCGAACGCTATGCGTCCGGCAGCCACAGGCGGCATGGCGATGATGGCGTGCCCGGCCCGGATCTGCGCACCCGCTTCCGTGCTCACCACAACACCCTGCGCGTCCTGCGAAATGCGTGTGACGGCTTGGTTCAGCCGCACGATTGCGCCGAGCTTTTCGGCCAATTTCACCGAGAGTTGCTGCGTGCCGCCGACGATGATGCTGTCTTGCGCGCCGCCTTGCGTGTTGGTCAGCATCTCCAGGCTGTCGCCCTGCGCGGTGTAATAGGCGAGAAACAGCATGGAGAGTTCGTCAGGGTCCGCCCCGAACACCGCGCGCGTGGAGCAGACAAGCAGGTCCATCGTGTTGGCCGTGTAGGTATTCGCCGCCGCCCAATTTGCCACCGTTTGCGCGTCCAGCGCCGTGGCATCCGCGGCCGACCAAGGTGCGACGGCACCAACGCGCCTGGCGATCGCATCGATGCGGCCCATGACGTGCGGCAGATCCAGCAGCGTGCCGATCGGCAGCGGCGGATTGCCCTGGCCGAATTCCAGCCGATCATCGCGCAATTCCCAGATGCGTTTGCCCCCGCCATAAACGGGCTTGATCTGCAGGCCGAACTCCGCCGCCAGCGCACGCACGCGATCCTGCGTCGGCCCCACGAATTGCGCGCCGAGATCAAAGGCCCGCGTGCCGATCGGCCCGTGATAGGTGCGGCCGCCGACGCGGTCGCGCGCTTCGAGAAGAATGACGCGGCGGCCGGCTTCGGTCAGGCGGCGCGCCGCCGTCAGGCCGGACAGGCCGCCGCCGATAACGACCACGTCCGCCGTTTCGCTTGGCGCAGATTGGCCAAACGCCACGGCGGGCGCCACGGCAATGGCTGCCGACAAGCCAAGCGCGCCCCGCCTTCCAATTTTTTCCATCGCTCCCCCAGTATTTCTAAGCCGACCCGCCACCCTCGGCGGCAAGGGCCAGCTCGTCTCGTAGCGCGATTGCCGCCGGAAGGGGGCGCCATAATACCGTCATTTCCTCAATCAGGCCGGCTTCGTCGAGGCGCCAATAATCCATGCCGTCCAGCTCGCGGGGTCCAGCGATAATTCGCAGGAAGCCGGACGCGTGCCCCGCTCCCTGCATGATCTCGCGAAATTCAAAGCGATCGACCAAATCGAAAAGCGCGGACACGACGGACCGGATCGCCGCCTTGCCATGCACAGGCTCCGCGGCAAGCGGCGTGTTGAGGGTAACGTCCTCGGCCATATGGGTGAGCATGGCGCCGAGATCCTTGCGTTGCATGGCAGCGGTGAAGGCGTGGATATGGGTCAAGTCCATGGCAAGGGCTCCTGGTTGAGTGCGTTAGGTCCTGCGGCGGTGAACGCCACCGCGTCACGTGGCCGAAGAGGCGATGCCGAGTCTCGCGGCCACACGCCGCGCGGTCGCTTCGCGCCGCGCCACGATGCTCGCGAATGCGTTTCGTGCACTTTGCAGCACAGCGGCCGGCGCGGTTCCGGGTGTTCCGCTGTCAAACGGCGGCTCGGGCGCGTAGGCCATGTGCAACTGAATGATTTGCGCGGCCTGCTCGCCCCGCAATTCGGCTGCCAGGCGCAGCGCGCCGTCTATTCCCGCCGTCACCCCTGCTGCGAAAACCCAGCTTCCATCGACAACGACGCGCGCATCGACCGCAATTGCGCCGAAGAAGGGCAGAAGGTGAAATGACGCCCAGTGGGTCGTCGCCCTGCGTCCCTGCAGGAGCCCGGCCGCGCCGAGAAGGAAGGCGCCGGTGCAGACCGAAAAGACGCTGTGCGCAGACGCCGCCTGGGCGGCAAGCCAGTCGAGCAATTCCGCGTCCTCCATGAACGCTTCCTGTCCGGCGCCGCCCGGAACATGGAGCACGTCGAGCGGCGGTGCGTCTGCCAGGCGCGCGTCCGGCGTCAGACACAATCCCTTCACGTCACGCACCGTATCGGTTGTCTTGCCGTAGAGCCGGTAGGTTGAGTTTGGAATGCGCGACAGCACTTCGAACGGCCCGGTCAGATCGATCTGATCGAGTCCCTCGAACAGCAGGGAGCCGATCTGCAGGTGGCGGTCAGGATCCAGCAATGTCGTGACTCCCCTAAGCTGCCAAACCCGTCGCCATGGGCGACCAAACCTCCGCATCCCACGCAAAAGCCTGGCCGTGGGCGCGCAGGTGGCCGAACAGCGGAAAATCGTGGTGGATGCCCGCGACCAGCATATTGTCCACGCTCGCCCGGTCGAACGCCCGCTTGCGGCTTTTGCGCGCCGCCTGAGGGTCAACGTCAAAGGCAATCGCGGCCTCGGGGTGCGCGTATTGGATGCCGGGCAGGTGGACCACATCGGCCCACAGGAACAGCGCGTCCGACCCGGACCGCAGGATGAAGCCGCTGTGGCCGGGTGTGTGGCCGGGCAGGAACACCGCCTCGATGCCGGGCATCACCTCCTCGCCGTCGCCGAAGTGGCGCGTCCTGGCCGCATACCCACCCAAGCCGGCGCGCGCGCCATCGAAGAACGGCTTGTTTATGTCCGACGCCGCGGCGCGGTTGGCATCGCTCATCCAGTAAGCGTGCTCGGCCTCCGTGATGGCCAGCTCGGCGTTCGGATAGCGCGCGGTGCCGTCCGTCTCGATCAGGCCGACGACGTGATCGGGGTGGGCGTGGCTTGCCAGGATCGTGCCGATTTCCTCCGGCTTGACGCCCAGAGAAGCGAGCGCCTTGGGGGCCAGGCCCGCGACCGGGCCGAAGGCGTGACCGCAGCCACCGTCGAACAGCGCCTTGGACCCATCGGCGAACTCCAGCAGGAAGCAGGAGATGGACAGGTGGGGCGGGACGTGGCGCTGCGTCTCGCGCAGCCACGCCTCGGACTGCGCCTCCTGGGGCCCGAGGATCAGCGAAGTGGTGCCCTCGAACTGCCCGTCGAGCAGGGCAGTGACGGTGACATCGCCGACCTGGCGCGCGTAAGTGCCGATATTGGCTCGGATCATGGCAAACTCTCCTGTTCCCAGGAGCTGAAGTGGCCTTGCACTATCCCTGAGTAAACGCTGTCGGCGGCACGGCATTCGTGCTAGCAACGCACGAATGGAACTGGAGCGTCTGGCGACTTTCCGCGATGTCGCCCATTGCGGCAGCATCGCCGCCGCGGCGAGGCTCGCCGGCTGCGACCCCTCCGCCGTCTCGCGCAGCATCGCTTCACTGGAGGCCGAACTCGGCCTGCGGCTATTCCAGCGGACGACACGACGCCTCGAACTGACGGAGGCAGGCGAGGGCTATCTCCGGCGCATCGAGCCTTTGATCGACGAGTTGCTTGGGGCACGCGATGAAGCGCTGGGCCTGGCAGGCCGGGCGCGCGGACGCCTGCGCGTCACCGCCTCCAGCGCCTACGGCCAGATGGTCATCACGCCGCTCTTGCAGTCGTTTCGCGAAGAGTTCCCGGATGTCGACCTCGAACTCTTCCTGACCGACGCGCTGGTCGACCTGGTTGGGGAACGGATCGATGTGGCGCTGCGGCTTGGGCCTCGGCCCGCAGGAGACTGGATCACTGCACGCCTCGCGCGGACCGCCATGCGTGTGCTCGCCAGTCCGGATTACCTCCGGTCTTCCCCCGCCATTGCAGTTCCCCAGGATATTGCCCGCCACACCTGCCTGATCGGCATTCTGCAGAGCCGTGCAGCCTGGACTTTTCGCAGACAGGATCGGGAAGAGACGGTATCGGTCGCAGGCGCGATCGCGACGAGCAACACGCTCGTCCTGAAACGCTGCGCGCTCGACGGGCTGGGCGTTGCCGTGCTCGCCGATTGGCTGGTCGATGAAGAGGTAATTAAGGGCCGGCTCGAGCTTGTGCTGCCCGGCTGGGAAGTCGCGGTGCGTGGCTTCGATGCCGGCGTGTGGATCGTCTATCCGTCGCGCCGTTTTCTGCCGGTGAAAACGCGGGCGTTTATCGATCATCTGAAGAGGCACGTTCGTTTAGAGTGAAGTTGAGAAGAAGGCTGGGGAAGATGTGCCATCCCCCCCAGACCCCCCGTCATTATTTATAACGAGGCCCTAAAATCGACGGGGGGTCTGGGGGGGATGGCACATCTCCCCCAGCCTTACTTCCCTCAATCATCCCGATGCACGCGCTCCATGCGCTCGTGCCGCTCCTGCGCCTCCACCGAAAGCGTCGCCACCGGCCGCGCCTCCAGCCGGCGCAAACCAATCGGCTCGCCGGTCTCGTCGCAGTAGCCGTAACTGCCGTTCTCGACGCGGATCAGCGCCTGGTCGATCTTGCTGATCAGCTTGCGGGCGCGGTCGCGCGTGCGCAGCTCCAACGCCCGGTCGGTTTCCACGCTGGCACGGTCGGTAATATCGGCCTCGTGGATGCCGCCTTCGGACAGGCTGGCCAGCGTGCCATCGGCCTCGCGCAGCAGATCGGCGCGCCAGCGCAGCAGCTTCTGGCGAAAATACTCGATCTGCTTGGGGTTCATGAACGCCTCGGCGTCCGAGGGCACGTAGTCAGGAGGCAGGGTAGCAATCATGGGCGGGCCGTTTCCTGTCGTGCGGTCCCGGCGTGGCGCGTGAGGGGCGCGCGGGCCCCACCATCGTGCCGGGGGTCGTATGGGCGCGGCTTATAGCGACGGCGCAGCACCACGCCAAGCGCGCGATGCAAGGTTTCAGACGATTGCAACATACGCCTCAGGGTTGCGGCACCGGCTCGGCGCGTGCCAGTTCGACCGCCGCACGCACCGAAATTTCGCGCAGAATGACCTGCAGCGCCGGATCATCGGCCTCCTGCACGTCCCGCACGGTCGCGGCCAGCCTGGCCAATGCCGCCTGCGCCTGGTCGCCATCGCCGCGTAAGGCGGCGTGCTGCAGCGCAGCAAGTGCCTGCAAAAGGGCACGGCCGTGCGTGCGGGCCTGCTTGTCCCTGGCGCTGCGCGCAAGGTGATCACTGTCATCGGCCCGCAGCCACGCCGCCCCGGACAGGCCCGGCATGGCACCAGCCTCGGCCGCATTTGCCGCGTTTTCGCCGGGCGCCAGCATGGAGGCGAATGCGCCGTCATTGCTGCTCACCGGCGCTGCACTGCCTGATTTTGCAGGCAGGCCGCGCGCGCGGACACGATCGATGCCGCCGCTCATCGCAGCATAGTGCCGATGCACCATCCGGCAACCTTTTGCAGGCAGACATCGTGGCGTTGCGGACGGTGCGATGCAGGTTTCAAAATCAGCTCCAGGATTGCCGACCGCCGATGATGCAAGCACGGCCGCGCGTGGCGCGCGCGCAGAGTGGCGGCAACATCTTTCCAACTTGCAAAGAAGCCTGACCGCGGCGTGCGTGCTTCTTCTGGCACCGGCATTTTGCCATGCGGCCGATTACGTGCGCGTCAAGGATATCGCCGACGTCGAAGGCGTGCGCGAAAACCAGCTCGTCGGCTACGGCCTGGTCGTCGGCCTGAACGGCACCGGGGACAAGCTGGACAATTCCGTCTTCACCAAGGAATCCCTCGTCAGCATGCTCGAACGTCTGGGCGTGAACACGCGTGACCAGATCGGCAAGCTGCAAACCAAGAACGTGGCTGCGGTCATGGTCACCGCCGGCCTGCCCGCCTTTGCCCATAGCGGCAGCCGCTTCGATGTCGCGGTCTCCGCCATCGGCGATTGTTCAAACCTCTCGGGCGGCACGCTGCTTGTAACACCGCTGATGGCCGCCGACGGTGAAGTCTACGGCGTGGCGCAGGGTGCCATTTCCACCGGCGCCGTTGCGGCGAAAGGTGCGGCGGCGAGCGTGACACGCAACGTGCCGACATCGGGCAAGATCGCCAATGGCGCGATCGTCGAACGCGAAGTCCCCTTCGTGCTCGGCGCCCATACCGACGTGAACCTGGCGTTGCGCAATCCCGATCTGCTGACCGCAAGGCGCGTCGAACAGGCGATCAACGAGGCGCTCGGCGGCGGCACCGCGCGCGCGCTCGATCCGCGCACGGTCGCACTCAGGTTGGGTTCACGTGACGTCGTGACCGCACTTGCCGAAATCGAGGAGCTGCGCGTCGAACCCGATGCGCCCGCAACCGTGGTGATCGATGAAGCCAGCGGCACGATCGTCATGGGCGCCAACGTGCGCATCAGCACGGTGGCGATCGCTCAAGGCAACCTGACGATCCGCGTCTCCGAAGCGCCGGAGGTTTCCCAGCCGGGCGCATTTTCCAATGGCACCACCAAGGTGGTTCCGCGCAGCACGATCAGCGTGGATACGCAGAACGACCACAAGCTCGGCATGCTCAATTCCGCGCCCACGCTGCGCGATCTCGTCGCCAGTCTGAACGCACTGGGCGTAGGCCCGCGCGATCTGATCAGCATCCTGCAAGCCATCAAGGCCGCCGGCGCATTGCAGGCGGATCTGGAGGTAAGATGACACAGCCCATCGCCCGCCCCGCCATTGCCGCACCAATGCAGGGTGACGCCAGCGCGCGCCTGACCAAGGCGGCCGAGGATTTCACCGCCGTCGCACTCGGTGAAATGCTCAAGCCGATGTTCAACACGGTCGATAACAGCAACGATCTGTTCGGCGGCAAGCAGGGCGAAGCCGCCTGGCGGCCAATGATGATCGATGAGATCGCCAAAGCCATGGCCCACCAAGGCGGGCTGGGCCTCGCCGCACCAGTGGCGCGCGCCATGATCGAAATACAGGAGAAGAAATCCTCATGACGCCCACGCTGGATTTGGCGGTGGCCAACCTTGCCAAGGTGCTGGCCGCGGAAAACGAGGCGTTGTCGAACATGGATTTCGCCGGCGCCGGTGCATTGCTCGCACCCAAACACGCCGCGGCGGATGCGCTGGCCGCCGCCATGCGCGCAGCCTCATCAAGCCAGGCTGAGCCACAAAGAATGCACGAGTTGGGCACGCTCGCGGAGGAAAACAGGCGCCTGCTGAACCGCGCCATGCGCGTGCAACGCCGTGTGCTCGATCTGGTCGCGCGCGCCGCACGGGCCAGTCAGCCTTCTACGCGCTATGGGGCTTCGGGGAAGTTGGCGGCCAGTGCTGCGCCGCGGAGTGTCATGCGCCGGATATAAAGAAAGACCTGGGGGGATGTACCTTGGGCGGGCCGGCGCATGCGCCGGCTGATTCCGCCCAAGCCCCCAGACCCCCAGTCGTTTTTAGAATTCGCCGTGTTCGCTTTCGTTGCCGCCAGATTCCTGCGCGGCTTGCTCTGCGGCTAGCGCCATCGCTGCCTTTTCCGCGTTGGTGCGGCGGCCACGACGCTTCGGCGCGGGTGCATCGCCCGTGTGCGTCATCGCCGCACGCGGCGTGCGCGTCTTGCGAGTCTTCACCGGCGCCGCTTCGACACGTGGCTTGCGGCCACGCTTGGCACCCGTCGCAGGCGCACTTGCACGGCGGCTGCGCGCGGTTGCTGCCTTTTCCGCATCTGTCTTGCGCGGGCGGCCCGGACCACGCTTGACCGGTGTCGCCGCACTGCTCGCACGCGTTGTCTTGCGCGTGGCTGCCTTTGGCGCTGCGCGACGCGTTGCCTTTACCTTGGTGGCACGTGTGGTTTTGGCGGCAGCGGGCTTGCGGCCGGGAGTCTTGCGCGCGGTCGACGGCGGACGGCCTGGCTTTCTCTTTGCAACGGTACCGCGCGTTGCGGTGCCGCGCGTCGCCTTGGCCGCGGTGCGCGTGCTCGCCGTCTTGCGTGCCGTTGTCGTCTTCTTCGCAGCCGCCGGCTTGCGGCCGGGCTTCTTGCGTGCAGTCACCGTCTTGGCCGCAGCACTCTTGCGCGTTGTGGCCGCAGTCTTAGCCGCGGGCTTGCGGCCCGGCTTCTTTTTTGCGGTAGCCTTTACCGCTTTTGCCTTCGTCGCGGTGCGTCCGGTCGCGCGCTTGGCAGCGCTCGCAGTACGTCCGCCGGCGGCTCGGCGTGTCGCCGGCCGCGCCGCCATGGCTTGTGCGCGCGGCGTGGTGCCGCCGCTGCTGTCTTCGGTGCTCATGATTTGTCGAACTCCCAGGGTATGCCGAAGCATGTTGGTCCGGCGCAGTTGCTGCCGGAGATGGCGCGGTAGAGCGAACGATCCCTTTCGTACCCGGTTCCATCCCGCCGCGTGCGCGTTCGCGCCGAACGCGCACGGCAATCAGGACGCAACCGCCTGGCAGAAACTGTCCCCGGCGCTTTCGCGCCCTTTGCCACCAGGACTTCGCAGGCCCGGCCAAGATGAGGCCGGACGTTGCTGGAATGAGGCGCTTCGATCAATCGATGCTCCTTGTCCGCACTTGCCTGAGCCCCCGTTTTTTGCTTAACGGCGACTCGCAGACATGCGCTGAGAATCGCTATCCACCCCCGCGCCGCGCGCTGTCAATGCAAACCCGTTGTTATTTTGCTGTGTGTCGCGGGCGCGCAACCGCCCCGGCGACGGGCCCTGACGGCCGGCCGGATGGGCTACTTGGAAAAGTTGTAGAACATATCTCGGTCTCGGCTCAGCACGCGGGGTCTGATGATGCGCCAGGGGCTTGCCGCCCCTGGCTAAAATATTTTTCAGAAAATGCCGGGCTTGCCCGCAGCAAGCCTTGCCGCAGGCATCGACACGTTCAGCTCGCCCAGTTCGCCCGCGCCAAGACGCGGCAGATCCTGCACCACATCAAGAAAGCGCGCGCTCTCCCGCGGCATGATGATGCCGTCGGTCAGAGCCTCGAACTTGGCGATGTAATCCGCGCGCTCGAACGGATGCGCGCCCAGCGGATGGGCGTTGGCAATGCCAAGTTCGTCGATGACGGTGTCGCCATTCTGCAGGATCACCTCGACGCGCGCGCCAAACGCGCGCTCGGCTGGGTCCGCCGCATGGTAGCGGCGAGTCCATTCGCGGTCCTCGCGCGTTTCGATCTTGTGCCACAGCGCCACGGTATCGGGCCGCTGCGCGCGCTTGGGTGCGTAGCTGTCCACGTGGTGCCAGGTGCCATCCTGTAACGCGACGGCGAAGATGTACATGATCGAATGGTCCAGCGTTTCGCGGCTGGCGCGCGGGTCCATCTTCTGCGGATCGTTCGCACCAGTGCCGATCACGTAGTGCGTGTGATGGCTGGTGTGCAGGATGATCTTTGCAATCGCGCCGAGATCGCCGATGCGCGCACCCATGCGGAATGCCAGATCGATCAGCGCCTGGCTCTGATATTCCGCGCTGTGTTCCTTGGTGAAGCTGTCCAGGATCGCGCGCTTGGACTCGCCCGGTGCCGGCAGCGCAACCTCGTAGGCGCCATCCCGGCCGCCCAGCATGTAGGCGATCACGCTGTCCTCGCCTTCATAGATCGGGCTTGGCGCACCTTCGCCGCGCATGGCGCGATCGACGGCTTCAACTGCAAGCTTGCCGGAATGCGCGGGTGCAAAGGCCTTCCAGCTGGAAATTTCGCCCTTGCGCGACTGGCGCGTACTGAAGCTGACATGCACCGCCTGCTGCACGGCCTGGTAGATCACTTCCGTCGGAAGCTTGAGAAGCGTACCAATGCCGGCCGCCTGCGCGGGGCAGAGATGGGCGATGTGATCCTTCTTGAATTCGTGCAGGCAGATCGCGCGCACGAGGTCGATCTGGATTTCATAGCCCGTGGCGATACCGCGGATCAGGTCGCGCCCGCTCTTCTCCATGGTTTGCGCAACAGCGAGGATCGGCGGGATGTTGTCGCCCGGATGGCTGTAATCGGCGGCCAGGAACGTGTCGTGATAATCGAGCTCGCGCACCGCGGTCCCGTTCGCCCATGCGGCCCATTCGGGGCTGACGCGGCGCGTGGACGCGACGCCGAAGACCGTGGCACCGCCGCGTCGCGCATGGCCCAGCGCCATGTCGCGCGCCGAGATCACCGGCCGGCGATTGAGCGATGCGATGGCGACGGAGGCGTTGTCGATGATGCGGTTGATGATCATCGCGGTGACGTCGCGTTCGACGGGGACGCGATCGGCGGCAACGGCGGCGATCTTCCAGGCGAGTTGGTCTTCGCGCTTGAGGTGGTCAGCGGATGGGTGGACTTTCACCGAATGGGTCTGCATGCGTGGCACCTTTCAGATGCGGATGGCGCATCCTGTAGGCTAGGCTGGGGGAGATGTGCCATCCCCCCCAGACCCCCCGTCGATTTTCGGACCTCGTCTTAAATAATGACGGAGGTTTGGGGGGGCTGACGTAGACGTCAGCCACATCTCCCCCAGTCTTTTCCTTTCACTCGATCCCGACATTATCCAGCAGCCGCACACCTCCCAACCGCGCCGCCGCAATCAGCCGCGCCCCAGCTTGCGGATCTTCCACCTCCCGCAAGCTCGCGCCATCCACGAGTGCCAGATAATCCAAGCCCAAACCGCCGGAAGACAGTTCCGCGCGCGCCTCGCCCAGCACACCCCGCGCGCGCGCGCCGCGCCCAATCGCACGCGCGGCATCGCACAGCACGCGATACAATGCAGGTGCGACATCGCGTTCCCCGGCCGAGAGGAACCGGTTGCGCGACGACATTGCCAACCCATCGGCCTCGCGCACCACCGGGCAGGCCAGCACGCGCACCGGCAATCGCAGATCCTCCACCATGCGCGCGATGACCTGCAATTGCTGCCAGTCCTTCTCCCCAAACACCGCGGCATCGGGCCGAACATGGCCAAACAGCTTGGCGACAACCGTTGCCACGCCGCGGAAATGGCCCGGGCGCGCCTCACCTTCCCAGCCGAGTGCGGCGCCCGCGGGTTCGATCAGCGTTGCGTCATCCGGCGGATAGATGTCGGCGGCAGACGGCAGCCAGCACAAATCGCAATCAGCCTCGCGCAGCTTGGCGAGGTCGCCGGCTTCGTCGCGCGGGTAGCGATTCAGGTCCTCATTGGCGCCGAACTGCGTGGGATTGACGAAAATCGATGCCGCCACTGCCGTACAGGCCGCGCGCGCGGTGTGCAGCAGCGCCAGGTGGCCCGCGTGCAACGCTCCCATGGTGGGCACCAGGGCCAGCGTGCCGCCAGGCGCGCGCAGCATTTCGGTGGCGTGGGCGAGTTCGGCACCGGTGCGGGCAATCAGCATGGCGGCCTCACGTGGGCCGCGCCTGTCCCGCGTGCAACCTGCTTGCTCCGGCCGGCCATGTGCCCCAGGTTCCACCACATGAACAGCGTGATCGAACCCGCAAGCACCACCGCGCCCGCTTCTCGCCCGATTCGTTGGCAGCCTAAGACGGTCGCAAACGTGCAGGTCTGCGAGCGGCCGGGTGCGGTGATCGCGATGGCGCGCGGCCTGATGGGACGCTGCCCGTGCTGCGGCAAGGGCGCGCTGTTTTCCGGCTGGCTGCGCCAAATGCCGCATTGCGTGCAGTGCGCCGCGCCGGTGGGTGCCGCGCGCGCCGACGATGCGCCGCCCTACATCGTCATCTTTATCGTAGCCCATCTTGTCATCGGCATGGAGGTGTTGGCCGATACCTGGCTTGGCCTGTCGCTGCTTGCCGAAGCGGCGATATTTCTGCCCGCGACGCTGATTTTCTGCCTTGGTCTGCTGCGTCCGATCAAGGGTGCCACGATCGGCCTGATCGTGCAGCTTGGTCTGGTGCCGGATCAGGTGACCCAGCCCTGATGGCGGATGCGCCCCCGCATGATGCACGCCCGCCCGGTGCTGCGTTGCACGGCGGCCCGCCGCCGCCAGCGGCGCCCGATCCGGTGCGTTCGCTCGCCCGCGTCGTGCTCGATGGCGAAAAGCGCGGCGCGCTCTCGGCCTTGCAGGATGCCGACCAGGCGCAAGCGGTCCACGACCTTTCGGTCACCAACCGCTTCGAACCCGCAGGACTGACGGGACCGTTCGTGCTGCATCTGTCCATCGTTGAAGGCCGCTTTGTCTTTGACGTGCGCGATGAAGCGGACGCACCGCTGTTGGCACTTGGCCTGGCGCTGGGGCCTTTTCGGCGCCTGATCAAGGATTACCAGCTTTTGGTCGAAAGCTATGCGCATGCCATTCAGGAGGGGCGTGAGGCGAGCATTCAGGCGATCGATATGGGGCGGCGCGGGCTGCACAATGAAGGCGCGACGCTGATGCTGCAGCGTTTGGCGGGTCGGGTGGAGATCGATTTCGAAACCGCGCGGCGGTTGTTTACGCTGGTTTGCGTGCTGCATCAGAGGATCTGAAGAACTGGGGGAGATGTGCCATCCCCCCCAGACCCCCCGTCGATTTTAGGTCTCGCCTTAAATAATGACGGGGGGTCTGGGGGGGATGGCACATCTCCCCCAGCCTTTTTTTGGCTAAAGAGGTTTCATGAAAATCGACGGCACACCCTATCGCAGCATCTGGGTGGACCAGGCCGATGGCTGGTCCGTGCGCATCATCGACCAGACTCGCCTGCCCTGGTCGCTCGATTTCCTGCGCCTGACCCACGTGCGCGAGGCAGCGCACGCCATCCGCAGCATGCAGGTGCGCGGCGCGCCGCTGATCGGCGCCACCGCCGCCTTCGGTCTCGCGCTCGCCATTAAACAAGACAACGGCACCGAAGCGATGGAGCGCGCGGCCGACATGCTGGCGGCCACGCGCCCAACCGCGGTCAATCTGCGCTGGGCGCTCAATCGCATGCTGACCCGCCTGCGCAATACGCGCCAGGCCGACCGCCGGCGCATTGCCTACCAGGAAGCCCAAGCCATCGCAGATGAAGACGTGGCGCAGAACAAGACGATCGGCGAACACGGCCTGCCGCTCATCGCAGAAGTCGCAGGGCGCGAACCCGCGCGCGCGGTCAACGTGCTGACCCATTGCAACGCCGGCTGGCTCGCGACAGTGGATTGGGGCACCGCGCTCTCGCCGATCTATGCCGCGCACGACGCAGGCATTGGCGTGCATGTCTGGGTCGATGAGACGCGCCCGCGCAACCAGGGGGCCGCGCTGACCGCCTTCGAACTCGGCAAGCATGGCGTGCCGCACACGGTCATTTCCGACAATGCGGGCGGGCACCTCATGCAGCACGGGCGCGTGGATCTGTGCATCGTCGGCGCCGATCGCGTCACGCGCACGGGCGATGCGGCCAACAAGATCGGCACGTACCTGAAGGCGCTCGCCGCACACGATAACGGCGTGCCGTTCTGGGTGGCGATGCCGAGTTCGACCATCGATTGGCAGATGCGGGACGGCGTGGCCAACATACCGATCGAGGAACGCAACGCCACGGAAGTCACAACCATGACCGGACGCGCGATGGACGGCTCTATTGCCACGATACGCATCGTGCCCTCGGACAGCCCCGCGGCCAATCCCGCGTTCGACGTGACGCCGGCGCGGCTTTTGACGGGTGTGATTACAGAGCGCGGGCGCGCCGATGCGTCGGAGAATGGTCTGGTTGGACTTTTTCCGGAGCAGCGGTGAAGGCTCTAGGAAGGCTGGGGGAGATGTGCCATCCCCCCCAGACCCCCCGTCATATATTAGAGTAAAGATTTATCTACCGTGGCCCGCCTCGCGCGCTTCTGGCGAAGCATAGAACTTCCCAATATCGGCTGCATCGACATCGCGGCCGACCGTGCTCTTGATCAACGCGGCAATGTCCGCGTCCGACCGGCCGCCCGCGCGGAATTGCTCGATCTCGTCACTGATCATGCCGATAAACGCCGGCAGAGGGAATGTCTCCGCGCCAAGACCCAGCGCGCGCCTGAGCTCCCTCTGCACAGCCACCGCCTCCTGCGCGGAAAACGTTGATGCTGTATCGTCCATGTCGATCGTCCCTCTCCAGCTAGCGATAGCTGCATTATGCAGGTTCCTATGGCGCACGCAATACGAAAAGAAGCGCAAGCCTTCCTGGCCGCCTGGTTCGACACGCGCCGCGTCGTGCAGACAATGAACTTCAACCGCTTCCAGCAGGAAGGGCTCAGCGCCACGCAATTCATCGTCCTGAACATGCTGGGCGAGGCAAACAGCCGCACCGGTGCGGCCGATCTCGCGCGGCGTCTCAACGTGGACGTGACGACCACCATGCGCACGGCCGAAACCCTGTCCTCGCGCGGCCTGCTGCACAAGGAACGCGATCCGGCAGATCGCCGCCGTTCCTTCCTTGCATTGACCGCGGCCGGCCGCGAGGTGCATGCGCGCATCCACAAGGCCTTCGTCGATCAGGTGACCGCGGCTTTCGGCTCCATGACGCCGCAAACGCGCGCAGGCCTGATCGATGGCCTCTCGGCCTTTGTCGCGGCGACGACGGAGAACGGCAGCAGCTAGACGTAGCGCAGCACCAACACACCCGCGACGGCCAGCCCGAGAACCGCCATCGTCACCAGCGTCAGGCGTCGCTCGACAAAGTCACGCACCGGCTCGCCGTAACGGCGCAAAAGTGCCGCCTCCAAAAAGAAGCGCGCGCCCCGCGTCGCCAGGCTGGCGGCAAGGAAGACAGGAAAATTGAAATGTGCCGCCCCGCTGGCAATCGTTACCAGCTTGTAGGGGATCGGCGTCAGCCCCTTGACCAAAATCACCCACAAGCCCCAGCGCGCATACAGCGCCTGAAAATTCCCCAGTGCCGCCTCGGCGTGATAGACTCGCAAGATCGGCCGCGCCACGCGGTCGAACAATTCCGCGCCGATCAGATAGCCCAGGCAGCCGCCGACCACGGATGCCACCGTGCAGATCGCCGCCAGCGCCCACGCCCGCTGCGGCCGCGCAAGCACCATCGGCACCAGCAACGCATCCGGCGGCAGCGGAAAGAAACTCGCCTCCGCAAAGCTGATCACCGCGAGCCACAACGGCGCGCGCGGGCTGGCGGACAAAGCGAGCATGCGGGTGTAGAAGGCGCGGATCATGCGAAGCGGATCGCACGCAGTACAGACAAAAGCAAAAAAGCTGGGGGAGATGTGCCTTGGGCGGGCCGGCGCATGCGCCGGCTTAATCCGCCCAAGCCCCCAAACCCCCCGTCATCGTTGAGCAAGAATTCTAAGCCACGCGCGCACCGACGCGGGGTCGGAAAAATCGTGCCCCACCATCAGGCCCACGCCGCCCAGGCGGCGCGCCTCCGCGATCCCGTCTTCATCCGTCACGTCGTCCCCAACATAGACCGGCACCCGACCCGCGAACGGCGCACGCGCCATCAGCGCCGCAACCGCGCGCCCCTTGTCCACGCCCGCCGGCCTGATCTCCCACGCCATCTTGGCCGGCAGCAGCACGAAATCGCGTGGCCGCTCCGCCAGGATCGCCCGCATCGCCAAGTCAAACACCGGACCCATCTCAGGCACGGCGCGGTAATGCAGCACAAAGCCGTGGCGCTTGCGCTCCACCGCAGCGCCCGGGTGGCGCGCCGCCAGCGCTTCGGCTTGCGCAATCCAGGCCGCCGGCGTGCTCGCGACCTCAGGACAAATCAGCGGCGCGCCAGGCTCGGGCCGCAACACCGCGCCATGCTCCGCGGCAACCGCGTAGGCGGCATCACCGAATAGAGCATCGACCTGGCAAATCGGCCGTCCGGTCACCAGCGCCAGCGCATCGCCGCATTGGTGGCGCAGCGCGCGCAGAGTGTCGATCAGGCCCGCAGGCACAACCACGCTGTCGGGCGTCGGCGCGATATCGATCAGCGTGCCGTCGATATCGAGCAGGTAGGCGGCACGCTGCGGAGGCGGAAGCTCTGCCACGCCCGCTACCCGCAGGCGGCGAGTTGCACGTCATAGACAGGGTGCTGCAGCATGTTCAGCGAAGGCTCGCGCTTGAGCATCCAGCCATCAAAGCCCGGCGTGTCCGGCCGGTTGTCGATGATCTTTAACCGCGCCGCGGCATCTTCAGGCAGATCGGGCGGCCGCACGAAGCAGCCCGACAGGGTCAGGCTCAGCGACTGGTATGTCACCGTCTGGCCGACGCGCAGTTGCACCAGCTCCACGGTCTCATCGATCTTGTTCATGACGCGCACGCTGCCGGTCTGCACGGGCACCCACGTATCGGGCGGCGAGAGATCGGGCGGCTTGACCTCTTCGGAGGCGCGCGCCGGCGCAACAAGAAGTGCCAAGGCCAGCATAGCCAGCGCAGCCTTCATGCGCGGGGCGACTTCAGGCCCGCGACCATTGCGGCGAAGTTTTCGCGCAGGAAGGTCTCATCCACATCCATCAGAATGGCGTCCTCGAAGGCGTCCTGCATCATCTGCGACAGCTCGGCGCGGTTTTCTTCCAGCACGCGCAGCTTCTCGGTGCACGACACCGGCGCGCCATCGCTGCCCACCCAGCGCGTGGGCACCGCGTTCATTTCAGCGGCGCGAGGCCGCCGGACGATGGCTTGGCGGCGCTGCCCGCATTCTTGTTCGTGCTGCCGAAGATATAGGTGCCGATCAGCGACTCCAGATTGATCGAGCCCTGCGTAATCGTCACCTGGCCGCCCGGCTGCAGCATCTTCTCCTCGCCGCCCATGGCCAGCGCCAGGTACTTGCCGCCCAGCAGACCATCGGTCGAGACGGTGGCGCTGGTGTCCGTGCTCAGTTGCAAATCCTTCTGCACGCTGAAGACCACGTCGGCCAGGTACGTCTTGGGGTCCAGCGAGATCGCGCGGATGCTGCCGACCTTCACGCCGGCGATGCGCACGTCCGTGCCGATGGACAGCCCGTCCACATGATCGAACTTGGCGTGCAGATCGTAGCCGCTGCCGCCGAAGCTCTTGCCCGTGTTGGCCAGCGCGAAGGCGCCGAAGGCCGCGGCCACGGCCAGCACGAGCGCGCCCGTGATCAGTTCGGCCGGATTATGTCGTGCCATGCGCGGGCGCCTAGCTGCCTGGCGTCCAGGGCTCGTAATCGCCCGTGGTTTCGGGGCGGCGGCCGCCCTTGTAGTCGTGGCCGGGCGGGCGATAGCTCAGCGGCGTTCCGGTCAGGTTCGGCTCGTGCGGCTTCTGCCAGGCATGGCGGCCGGCTTCGGAAATCGGCGCATCGGTGGTGTAGTGCAGCCAGGAATGCCATTCGGCCGGCACGACGGAGGCTTCCTCGATGCCATCGGCGAACATGACCCAGCGGCGCTGGCGCAGATGGCCGCGCCTGCGGGCGCGTTCGGTGTAGTAGCGGTTGCCGGTGGCGTCGCGCCCGACCAGGTGGCCGTGAAGAGTGGTGAACAGCCAGGTGCCGAGACTCATGGGGCGGGATATATGGAATAGCTGGAGCGAAAGAAAGGACTGGGTGGGATGTGCCATCCCCCCCAGACCCCCGTCTTTAGTTTAGGACGAGGTTTAAATGAATGACGGGGGGTTTGGGGGGGATGGCACATCTCCCCCAATCTTCCTCGCCTTACCTGGGGTGTGTGAAATGCGAACCATCCGTCTCTGGCAAGGCGTCAGAATGCGCCAGGTCAGCGCCTCGCCAGACCCAGACTCGCCGCCCCGCCCGATCACCCTGCCTGCCGCGTGGGATGACGCGGCCGCCGAGGCGCTGGCCGTGCTCTCCCCCGGCGAGGGCCCTGTCTCGCTCGCCGCCGCCGCCGCCATCTGGCTCGGCGTGATCGCCCAGCGCGCGCGCCAGGCCGGCCTGGACGGCGACATCGTGCTCGCGCTGCACGGGCTGTTGCGCCGGCGCCAGGCCGCACCCCTATCAGGCGTCTGGCAAGGCGAGGCGGGAACGGCGCCCGGCTTCGTGCTGAACCTAGGCGCGTTCCACGATCCCGCCCGCGGCTTCGACCTGCCGCTCTACGCCGAAGCCTGCCGCAACACCGCTTTGGCCTGCCGTCTGCTCGGACCCGAAGCGTCCGCCTACACGCTGGCGCTGACCGGCCTGGACGATCTGCTTGCCGCCTTGGGGCTCGATTATGCCAGCCGCCTGGCGCGCGATACCGCCGCGTGCCTGGCCGCCCTGCTGCGTGCGGAGGCGGCACTCGCCCTTGAGAGCGACCAGCGCGACCTGCTCGCCGCAGGCGCCGATTTCCCCGCACCCCCCGCGCGAGCCGCAATCTTCGGCCTGGCAGAGGCAGCGCGCGCCGCCCGCGCCCGCGTCATCGTGGCACCCGGTGCAGCCGCCTGCACCGGAATCTTCGCGCCAGACCCTGCCGAGGCGCTGCTGGGCGTGGAGACCTGCGGCATCGCCCCCGCCTTCGCGCCCGTGCGCGCCGGCCATCTGAGCCGCGCCGCACAGGACCGGCTGGCAGCGAGCGGCCTGTCGCCGGAAGCCGCCCTTGTTGCCTCCCTGCAAGGCGATGACCCGCTGCCCGTGCCTGAAGCGGAGGCGCATGGCGCCATGCATGACGCCATCGCCCCCTATCTGCACGCGATGCCGGTGCGACCTGTGCCGCTGCCCTCGGCCGCACCCGCCGCCGCGCCGCGCCGCGCGCCCAGACCGCGCCCATTGCCCGCGCGCCAGACGGGCCTCTTGCAGAAGGCTTCGGTCGCCGGTCACCGCATCTTTCTGCGCACCGGCGAGTACGATGACGGCAATCTGGGCGAAATCACGATCACCCTGCCGCGCGAGGGTGCGGCGTTTCGCGGGTTGATGGAGTGTTTCGCCCAGGCCGTGAGTATCGGCCTGCAGCATGGTGTGCGGCTGGAAAGCTTCGTCGAGGCCTTTGCCCTGAGCGATTTCGGCCCCGCCGGCGGGGTTGAGGGCGATCCGGCGGTGCGGCAAGCAACTTCTCTGCTGGATTACGTGTTTCGCACTCTGTCGGTTAACTACCTCGGGCGCATCCTTCCAGAGCCGGAATTGTGTCCGGAAACCGAGTTGGCGGATGGCAGTCAGGCAGCGCCGTTGCTGCCGCTGGACTTGCCGCAGGGCACATCGCCGCGCATGCGCAGGAGGGCGCTGCGGGTGGTGGCCTGAAAGAGGTGGACAAAGCCAGGGCGCGCGGCGCTACACTGGCACAGGCGGAAAGGAGTTCACGTTGGCTACAATCATCCTGGGTGTTGCCCTGATCACGCTCCTTGGCCTGGCCGCGCGTGCGCACCAGCCATCGCCTGCCCCGGTGCGTACTCGCCGCAAATAGCTTGGGCCCGCACAGGGCCACGCGAATTTCGGTCAGGATCTCGTCGAGCCGGCAGCAACCGAAGATCGTGCCCTCAATCGTGATCGCGCGCGGGTAGAACTGGCTGCACGCGGCTTGCGGATGCGCCCTGCCGATGCGTTCAGAAGACGATAAAGCGCTCCGGCGTGTCGGCCACAGGCCACCCATTGCGCGCAAGCCCGCTGCCGGGCAAGCATCGCCGGCCATTATCGGCCAGGAGAGATGCATTGCCCGATCGCATCAAGGCGCGGCTGGCCGAACTCGCCATCGTGTTGCCGCAGATACAGCCGCCCGTCGCCAATTACCTGCCCTACGTCGTGGCCGGCGCAATCGTGCATATCTCAGGGCAGCTTCCCATGGAGAGCGGCGCGCCGATCGTGCGCGGCAAGCTCGGCGCCGAGGTTTCGCTCGAGGGCGGCCAGCGCGCCGCCAGGCAGTGCCTGCTGAATATATTGGCGCATGTGCAGACCGCCTGCGACGGCGATCTGGACCGCGTCGTGCGCATCATGCGCCTGGGCGGTTTCGTCGCCTGCACACCCGATTTCACGCAGCACCCCGCGGTGATCAACGGCGCGTCAGATATTGCCGTGGAGATTTTTGGCGATGCGGGGCGGCATGCGCGCGCAGCCGTAGGCGTGGCCTCCCTGCCGCTGAACGCTGCTGTGGAAATCGATGCGATCGTGCAAATCGCATGAGGGCGCGGTGATGATCCTGCGCGCCGCACTCCTCGCCACCTTGGTCTGCACCGCCGCACACGCGCAGGCGCCGGCTTTGCCTAGCGAACTCGCAACGGAATTCACCCCGAGCGCGCAGAGCTTCGACTACGTTAAGCGCGTGGCCATGATCGCGATGCGCGACGGCGTTAAGCTCTATACCGTCATCCTGATCCCGCGCGGGGCGCGCCGCGCGCCGATCCTGCTGACGCGCACGCCCTACGGGGCGGAGGACCGCATCGCCAAGCACCCCAGCGCGCATCTGGCCACGCTGATCGGCGACGGCGATGTCGCCGATCAGCTGATGGTCAGCGGCGACTATATAAGAGTGTTCCAGGACATACGCGGCAAGCACGGCAGCCAGGGCGACTACGTCATGACGCGCCCACTGGTCGGCCCGCTCAACCCCACGCAGGTCGATCACGCCACCGATACGTACGATACGATCGATTGGCTGGTGAAAAACACGCCCGAAAGCAACGGCCGCGTCGGCATGTTGGGCATTTCCTACGATGGCTTCACCACACTGATGGGCCTGGTCCATCCGCACCCTGCGCTGCATGCCGCCGTGCCGATCAATCCCATGGTCGATGGCTGGATGGGCGACGATTGGTTCCACAACGGCGCCTTTCGCCAGGACAGCCTGAAATACGCCTATGACCAGGAGGCGACGCGCCAAAGTTCCGCCAAATGGTGGTCCGATCACTACGACGACTATCAGGCGTGGCTGGATGCGGGCAATGCGTCGGCGATGGCGCATCTGCATGGTGCGGACCGCGCTGGCTTCACGCAGAAGCTGTTCGCGCACCCGGCCTACGATGCGTTCTGGCAAGGCCAGGCGATGGACAAGATCCTCGGCGCGCAACCGCTTAGCGTGCCCGTCATGCTGGTGCACAGCCTGTGGGACCAGGAGGATATCTACGGCGCGGTGCACGTCTTTGCCGCACTCAAGCCGCAGGATGCAGCGGGCGACAAGGTTTTCATGGTCATGGGCCCGTGGTTTCATCACCAGCAGCGCCTGGATGGCAGTTCGATCGGGCCGCTGCGTTTCGGTGCGGACACGGCGGCCTTCTTCCGCGCGCAATTGCTGCGGCCGTTCTTCGATCATTTTCTCAAGGACAACGCGCCGCCTGCGCGGCTATTCCCGGTCGTCGCGTTCGAAACGGGGCGAAATCGCTGGCTGCCTTTGCCCGGCTGGCCGGCGGGCTGTCCGTCAGGGCCGTGTCCGATCACGCCGCAGAAGCTGTATCTGAAATCGGGCGGCGGGCTGGGCTTTGCGGCACCCATGGACGCGCAGCCCGGCTATTCGGCCTACGTCTCCGATCCGGCCAAGCCGGTGCCGTTCTTGCCGCGGCCCGTGCATTTGTCCGGCGATGCGGGCGAGGCGGCGTGGCAGACCTGGCTTGTCAGCGACCAGCGCCCCGCCTCCAGCCGCACCGACGTGCTGACGTATGAGACTGAGCCGCTGACCGCGCCGCTGAAGATCGCCGGCGAGCCGAACGCGCATCTGAATGCGAGCACCAGCGGGACGGATGGCGATTTCGTCGTCAAGCTGATCGACGTGTTTCCCGAGGAGATGGGCCGCGAGCCGCAACTGGGTGGCTATCAGTTGATGGTGTCGGGCGACATTTTCCGCGGGCGGTATCGTGGCGGCTTCGACAAGCCGGAAGCGATTCCGGCAGGGCGAAAGGAGAGTTACGGCTTTCATCTGCCGGACGCGAACCATGTATTTTTGGCGGGGCACCGGATTATGGTGCAGGTGCAGTCAACTTGGTTCCCCTTATATGACCGCAACCCTCAAAATTTTGTGGACAGTATATTCTTTGCCAAGCCTGGGGATTACAAGGCGGCGGAAATCCACGTATTCGATTCGGGGGCGGATGCAAGCTATCTGGAATTGCCGGTGGTGAAGCTGCCTTGACCTCAGGAAAAGTTGGAAGAGGTGGCTGATTTTATACGTCAGCCCCCGTTTCCGCTAGGCACCCTCAGCCCAGACGAAATTGCCTTTTGAGCTGGCCAGGCGATGAGGGAGAATTGCTTGGTAATCAGCAGAGTTGTACCATTTCTTGGCTGCATCCATCGAAGGAAATTCGAGAACGACCTTTACGGGATATTTTCCAAGTCCGCCTTCGACGATTTCCGTATTTCCAGCGCGAACCAAATACTTGCCGCCGTGGTTCGCAACCGTGTCCGATACGGATGCCATGTAGGGACCCATCCCATCCATACTTGTGATTTCGAGTTCAATCAGGGCGTAAACGGTCATATCTCTCTCCGAGGATGTCTGAGGAACAAGCGCTCATCGCTACGTCGCCCTCCAGTCTAGACGTGCTGTCCAGATAACGCGCCTGGCCAGAAAAGGTGCCAGCCCGGTCGGTGCGAGCCGGCAAAACGCCAGAGTGCGTGCCTTGCCCCCGCCCCAGCAACAACGCACGCTGCCAGCCAGCCAAAGACCGCCCCCTTGCGCCACGCCCTCACCGCCGCCCTCGACTACAAACGCCGCGCGATGTGCCGCGTCTTGTACAACAGGGCTACGCTTACAACGCTGGTTGGCGGTAGCTGACGTCGAGCGCCGCAATCACGTCGGTGGTCGGAAAATCCTCGCCGACAAACAACAACGGCGCATCACGCGTGCGGGGCAGCGCATAGGAAAACGTGTCGCCAAAACTCAGCACGCCGCCATGGCCCATGCCGCGGCCAAACCGGACACGTGCCCACAACGCTATCCGAGCTTGCGCTTCATCCACGGCCGTCAGCGAAATTCGCGCTTCGCTCAAAAAGGCGTTCAGATCCTCGATGGCACGCAACCGGTCGCCACGCCGCCGACCGGCGAGCACGGCGCCGGTTTCGACGTAGGAGGCGACCGACATCACCCGATCAGGATCGAGTGCGAGCCTTTGCACCAGCGCCGGCGCCGAGGCTTCGGCAAACAGGATGGCGATGACTGCCGAGGAGTCGAGGACAATCACCCCTCCTCGCCCAACGCCGCATCCCATTCCTCCCGGCTGACCGGGCGCATGTCGTAGTCACCGAGGAGGCGCTCGGAAAAGGCGGCCATTCGGGCCGGCAGATCCCGCGCCGCCTCGTGCCGGATTCGCTCTCGAGCCAGCCGCTGTCGCAAGGCGATCGTGACCGCCTCGGTCATACTCTCCCCGGTCAGGCGTGCCAGGCTGCGCGCCAACGCGTCGGCCTTCTGTGTCTAGACGCGGTGTCTAGACAGCACTTCCGGCCGGTATTTGCCATCCCGGCCTGAAAATCGGCCGCGGCGCACGCTTGTCCGCGTCCCGACAACAACGCACGCTGTGCTGACAATCCGGAGACCACCGCCTTGCGCCACGCCCTCATCGCCGCCCTGCTCCTGACCGCCACCCAAGCCGCCGCCCAGGCGCCAACCACCCTCCCCTCCGAAACCCCCGCCAACTTCACCCCCCGCACCAAGTCCTTCGACTACGAACGCCGCGCGGTGATGATCCCCATGCGTGACGGCACCAAGCTGCACACAATCATCCTGATCCCGCGCGGCGCATCCCACGCGCCCATGCTGCTGACGCGCACCCCCTACAACGCGGACGAGCTCACCAGCTACGGCGCCTCCGCCCGCCTGATCGGCGCACTCGACGGCTACGACAACGCCGCTGATGCCATCATCGCCGCCGGCTACATCCGCGTTGTCCAGGACATACGCGGCAAATACCATTCCGAGGGCGATTACGTCATGAACCGCCCGCCGATCGGCCCGCAAAATCCGACCAAGGTGGACGACGCCACCGATTGCTACGACACGATTGACTGGCTGACCAAGAACGTGGCGCAAAGCAATGGCCGCGTCGGCACCATCGGCATTTCCTACGATGGCTGGACCACGCTGATGAGCCTGATCCACCCGCACCCGGCGCTCAAAGTCGCCGTGCCGATGAATCCCATGGTCGATGGCTGGATCGGCGACGATTGGTTCCACCGCGGCGCCTTCCGCCAGCTCGGCAGCATCAATTACATCTACGAACAGGAAGCCACCCGCGCCAACGACGAGAAATTCTGGACCGATCATTACGACGATTACGATACGTTCCTGGAGGCAGGACCAGGCGATGCGCTGGCCGCCTCGCGCGGCGTCAATCAAATGGGGTTCTATGCCAAGATACGCGCGCACCCGGCCTACGACGCATTCTGGCAACAGCAAGCGGTGGACAAACTGCTCGCGGCGCAAAAACTCACCGTGCCGACGATGCTGGTGCACAGCCTGTGGGATCAGGAAGATATCTACGGCGCGCTGGCGGTCTACAAAGCACTGAAACCGGCCGACGCCGACAACAAACTCTATCTCACGCTTGGCCCCTGGCACCACGGCCAGGCGATCGACCAGGGCAGCGCGCTCGGCGACATCCATTTCGACAGTGACGCCTCACTCACCTGGCGCACGACCATGCTACGCCCCTTCCTCGATCATTTCCTGCGCGATGACGCCCCGCCCATGGATGTGGCGCCGGTCAATGCATTTCAGACCGGCGCGAATCATTGGCAGCGCCTGCCCATTTGGCCCGCCGCGACCGACCGCCGCCCGCTCTACCTGACGCCAGGCGGCAAGCTCGGCTTCGATGCCGGCACCGGCAGCCCGGGCTATGCCGCCTATGTCGCCGACCCCGCCAAGCCAATCCCCTTCGTGCCGCGGCCAATCCACATGCTCGCCAACGGTGAAGGCCCCGACTGGACAAATTGGCTGGTCACCGATCAGCGCCCCGCCAGCACGCGCACGGACGTGCTCACCTTCACGTCCGACCGACTGACCGCGCCGCTGCGGCTGGCCGGCGAGCCGGTGGCCAACCTCGTTGCATCAACGACGGGCACGGACGGCGATTTCGTCGTCAAGCTGATCGACGTCTATCCTGATGTGGTCGCGCAAACACCGGCGATGGGCGGCTATCAGCTCATGATTTCGGCCGACATCCTGCGCGGGCGTTATCGCAACAGCTTCTCCGATCCCGCGGCGGTTCCGGCCAATGAAAAGCAGACCTACCGCTTCGCGCTGCCGAACGTGAATCACGTTTTCCTCCCGGGCCATCGCGTGATGGTGCAAGTGCAGTCGAGCTGGTTTCCGCTGTATGACCGCAACCCGCAGAGTTATGTGGCCAATATATTCGACGCAAAAGCGGGGGATTATCAGGCGGCGACGATCCACGTGTTCGATACGGGGGCGGAGGGGAGTTTTGTGGAGTTACCAGTAGCGCATTGAGAAAGCGCTGGGTGGGATGTGCCATCCCCCCCCCCAGACCCTACCGCATTCACACATCTTGCTTTGAAAAGACACAAACGAAGGCCAGGGGCTCTGCCCCTGGACCCCGCTAAGGACAAGTCCTTAGAACCTTTTCTTTCTTTTCAGGAATATGAAGGTCTGGAGGCGCTGCCACCAGCGGGGTCCACGGGCAGAGCCCCTGGCCCTGCGCGACCACCCATGCCTCTACGCGTTTGGCGACCATCCTGGCGTGCGCGAGCTCCCCTGCCGAGGCGGATACCGGGTGCAATACCGTTTGCAGCCGGACGCCGGACGCAACGACACCGCCGGCGACATCGGCGTGATGCGCGTCTTCGGCCCAAACCAGGACCGTGCTCAAACGTGACCCCCGCATGACCTTGCGCGCTCTTCGGGCTAACCTGTTCAAGCGCGCCCGCCCCTCTATCTCCAAGCCCATGCCGGACACCTCCCCCAGCCTGACGCTCCAGCTGCACGCCTCCATCTACGACATAGGCGCCACCGAGTGGAACGCCTGCGCGGGGCCCGCCAACCCATTCGTCAGCCACGCCTTCCTGGCCTGCGTGGAAGACAGCGGCTCGGCAGGCCCGCGCACCGGCTGGCTGCCCCGCCACGCCGCCCTGCGCGATGAGGCCGGCACCCTGGTGGCCTGCGCGCCCATGTACGCCAAATCCCACAGCTACGGCGAATACGTCTTCGATCACGGCTGGGCACGCGCCTACGAACAGGCGGGCGGCAATTACTATCCCAAGCTGCAGGTCGCCGTGCCCTTCAGCCCCGTGCCCGGTCCACGCTTGCTGACCAACCCGAACGCCGGCGTGCCCGCGCGCGTCATGGCCGACGCCCTCGCCCAGGCCTGCCGCGAAATGAAACTCAGCTCCGTGCACGTCACCTTCTGCACGGAAGAAGACTACGCCTCGCTTGCCGAGGCCGGCTGGCTGCAGCGCCTAGGCGTGCAATATCACTGGCAGAATCAGGGCTATGCAGATTTCGACCATTTCCTCTCCGCGCTCAACGCCCGCCGCCGCAAATCCATCAAGCGCGAGCGGCGGGACGCTAACGGCTCCGGACTGGAATTCCTCACCCTGCGCGGCGGGGACATCACCGCCGCGCATTGGGCCGCCTTCTACCGCTTCTACGAATCGACCGTCGATCGCAAATGGGGCAGCGCCTATCTCACGCCGCAATTCTTCACCCTCCTCGGCCGCCAATTGGGCGATGCGGTCGTGCTGATGCTCGCCCAACAGAACGGCGCGCCCGTGGCCGGTGCGCTCAACCTGATGGGCGCGGACGCGCTCTACGGCCGCAACTGGGGCTGCCTGGGCGATTATCCTTTTCTGCACTTCGAACTTTGCTATTACCGCGCCATCGATTTCGCGATCAGCCAAGGCCTGGCGCGCGTGGAAGCCGGCGCACAGGGCGAGCACAAGATCCAGCGCGGCTACCTGCCCTGCCCCACCTATTCGGCACACTGGATCGCCCATCGCGGCCTCCGCCGGGCGATCGCCGATTTTCTCGATCAGGAACGCCCAGCCAGACTGACCGAAATGGAAGGACTGAGCGAATACTCGCCCTTTAGGCAGGAATAGGTAAGCAAGCAGTTCTTTTTTGAAAAAAAGAACCAAAAAACTTTTGTCTTGTAGGGATCTGGCTTTGCAACACCGCGTACGCCAACTGACAAAAGTTTTTGCTTCTTTTTTCAAAAAGAAGCGCTTACTTCAAATATCCGCATAGCAATGCACCTCCGCAGTCCCCCCCGGATGCGTCACGGCCCCCAGATGCGCCGGCCCCACCAACTGTGCAAACTTCCAGATCGCGCCTGACTGATACTGCGTCTGCCGCGGCGCCCACGCCGCGCGCCTTGCCGCAAGCTCACCCTCGTCCAACAAAACCTCGATCGTGCCCGCACCCGCATCCAGCACGATCGCGTCGCCATCGCGCAGCAGCGCAATCGGCCCGCCAAGTGCGGCCTCCGGCCCCACATGCCCCACGCAGAAGCCGCGCGTGCCGCCCGAAAAGCGCCCGTCCGTGATCAGCGCCACCGCCTCGCCCATGCCCTGGCCGTAGATCGCCGCCGTCGTGGACAGCATCTCGCGCATGCCCGGCCCCCCGCGCGGCCCTTCGTAGCGGATGACGATGACATCGCCCGCCTTGTAGGCACGCGCCTGCACGGCGGAGAAGGCCTCCTCCTCGCTGTCGAAGCACAGCGCCGTACCCTCGAAGCGTTGCATCTTCAGGCCGGCGACCTTCACGATGGCGCCCTCCGGGGCCAGGTTGCCGCGCAATCCAACGACGCCGCCGGTCGGACTCAGCGGCGTATGAATGGGGAAGATCACGTCCTGATCGGCGGGAAACACCACATCGGCCAGGTTCTCCGCCATGCTGCGCCCGGTCACGGTCAGGCAGTCCCCGTGCAGCAGCCCGCCATCGAGCAGCGTCTT
This sequence comes from Acetobacteraceae bacterium, assembly GCA_965276755.1. Lineage (GTDB taxonomy): Bacteria > Pseudomonadota > Alphaproteobacteria > Acetobacterales > Acetobacteraceae > CAJCIS01. The sequence continues at coordinate 3,321,853 of OZ255625.1, read as the reverse complement.
CAGAATCACCGGAATGCCGCCGATGCGGTGCACGTCCAGCGCCACATAACGCCCACCAGGCTTGAGGTCGGCAATATAGGGCGTGGCCCGCATGATCTCGGCCACATCCTGCATGGAAAAGGCGATCCCCGCCTCGTGCGCCATCGCCGGCAGATGCAGGGCGGCGTTGGTCGAGCCGCCCGTCGCCCCCACCACAACGGCCGCATTCTCCAGCGCCCGGCGCGTGACGATATCCCGCGGGCGGATGTTGGCCGCCAGCAAATCCATCACCGCGTGCCCGCTTTCCACCGCCCAGCGGTCGCGCTCCTCATAGGGCGCCGGCGCACCGGCCGAGCCGGGCAGCGCCAGCCCGATCGCCTCGCTGACCATGGCCATGGTGTTGGCCGTGAACTGCCCGCCGCACGCGCCCGCGCTGGGGCAAGCGACGCATTCCAGCTCGAACAAATCCTCGTCGGACATCGCCCCCGCGGCGTGCTGACCCACGGCCTCGAAGACATCGACCACGGTCACGTCGCGTCCGTGGAAGCGCCCGGGCAGGATCGAACCGCCATACATGAAGACGGCGGGCACGTTCAGCCGCAGCATGGCCATCATCATGCCGGGCAGCGATTTGTCGCAGCCGGCGAGGCCCACCAGCGCATCGTAGCTGTGGCCGCGCATGGTCAGCTCGACGGAATCGGCGATCACCTCGCGGCTGACCAGGCTGGATTTCATGCCCTGATGGCCCATGGCGATGCCGTCGGTCACCGTGATCGTAGTGAATTCGCGCGGCGTGCCATGGGCTTCGCTCACACCCTTCTTGACCGATTGGGCCTGGCGGCTGAGGGCGATGTTGCAAGGTGCCGCTTCGTTCCAGCAGGTCGCCACACCCACGAAGGGCTGGGCGATGTCGGCTGCATCCAGGCCCATGGCGTAATAGTAGCTGCGATGCGGCGCCCGGCCAGCGCCCTCGGTCACATGGCGGGACGGCAGGCGGGACTTGTCCCAGACGCGCTGTTGCATCGTGTTCCTAAGGGCGGCCAATCGCGCAGTAGCGCGTGGCCCGGCCGCAGCACAAGCGCGCCGGCGTTACGGCAATGCCCCCTGAGCCAGACATGAAGAGGCAGGCATGAATCGCTCGCCCAGGCACACGCGGTTCCGGCCCGCCTGCTTGGCCTCATAAAGCGCCACGTCTGCGGCACTGTTGAGGTCCTCCAGAGTGATGCCCGGGAGCGCCGCGGTCGCACTCGCCCCGCAGCTGATGGTGACCGTATCGCCCGCACCACAGCCCGCATGGGGCAGTTCCATCGCCTCGATCGCACTTCGCAGCCGCTCCGCCACATCGGAGGCGGCAGCCAGGGACACGCCGGGCAGCAGGACCGCAAACTCCTCGCCGCCCAAGCGCGCGACCAGGTCAGTCGTGCCGCGCAATTGTTCGGCCATGCAGCGCGCCACCGCCTGCAGGCAGCCATCGCCGGCGGGGTGGCCGTAATAATCATTGAATTTCTTGAAGTGATCGATGTCCACCATGACGAGGCCGACGGGCATGCCTGCCGTTTCGGCGGCCGCCCAGGCGTCGGTCTGCCAGATCTGATAGGCGCGCCTGTTGGCCAGTCCGGTCAGCGGGTCACGCAGCGTCAGCTCGTCCAACTCGGCGTTGCGGGCACTCAGCGCCTTTTGTTGCAAACGCTCACGCAGCATGCGCGCGTAGCTGTGGCGCGTTTCGCTCTCCACGCGCCAGCAGCCGAACAGGGCAAAGCCTGTGCAACTGGCCATCATCAGAAGCAGAACGGAATCCAGCGCCGTGAAGGATCCAGCCATGCGCCACAGACCAAAGCCGAACATGGCGGTCACCACAACGCCGTAGGGTGCTGCCACGGGAAAGCGGAAGCCGCCGGCGGCAACGTCCAGCATGATCAGCAGAAGCATGCCGCCCAGATAGACGGCCGGCTGGGGAAAATGGGTGCTGACCATAGTGGCGGTGAACCAGCCACCCACAACGACCGCGGCGATTGCGGTCTGTCCCTCCTGGATGACCATGGGCAGCCGCGTCGACAGCATCAGGCTGGACACAATGCCCGTGCCCAGCCCGCCCAGGCACCATAGCCAAATGAACGCGGCATGCGCGTCAGGCATCAGGCGCCAGACGGAGGGAAGGACCAGAATGCCCGAAAGTGTACCCACCACCGCGCCCACGCGAAGCGCCAGCAGCCTGGAGGCCGCATGATCGGCCTGGAACGCGGCTTCGAGCCGAGAAGGAAACCGCGGCACGATCTGCCGGCGGGCAACCGGCAGCCAGGCGTCTATGGTTTGCTCAAGCGTAAGCTCGCTCACCAATCCATCCCTTGGAACGTGCATGCCCGAGCGCGCCGACGGCGGATGGCAAGATGTTCCCATTCCAGCCTGGGTATCATAATCCAAACGAGTCCTTCACACAACTCGTGATTGCATCACGTTCAGATTTCACCCGTGCTTTAATAAGCCTCCTTTGCTTAAGCCACGATGAAGGCCCAGCTTCTTGATCATACCCGTTCAAGATTGTTGTCAAAGTGGGCTATATCAACCGGCGTTGAAACTGACACATGATCGAGGAGAGAAAGATTGGGGGAGATGTGCCATCCCCCCCCAAACCCCCCGTCATTCATTTAGACCTTGTCCTGACTAAAGACGGGGGGTCTGGGGGGGATGGCACATCTCCCCCAGCCCTACTCTGTGAGTCAATCTTTCCGCTGGCTATGCCAGCCGCCGCAATGCCGCCTCCAGACGCGCCGCATCCGCCAATGCCGCCTGCTCGCGCGCGCGGTTCTCGGCCACCACTTCGGGCTTGGCGCGCATGACGAACTCGGCGTTGGCCAGTTTTCTGCCGACCTTGTCGGCATCCTCCAACGCGCGTGCGCGATCGCGTTCCAGCCGCGCGCGTTCCGCGCCCAGATCGATGACGCCGGCCAGCGGCAGCACCAGCGTCGCCTCATCCAGCACAAGCTGGGCGGCACCACTCGGCACCGCCTCGGGCGCCACGCCGATTTCGCTCATGCGCCCCATGCGCCGCGCCACGTCGGCCCAGGCGTGCGCGCGCGCCATGGTCTGAGGTGAAGCGTCGCGCAGCAGAACCGGACACAGCACCGACGGCGGCACGTTCATCTCCGCGCGCACGGTGCGCACGCCGGTGATGAAGCGCAACACCCAATCGATTTCCCCGCGCGCATCAGACGCCTCGTGCACCGCCTCGGCATGCGGCCAGGCGGCACGCACCAGGCTGAGCGGCGGGCCATAGCCGAAATCGTCCCAGATCGCCTCGGTCACGAACGGAATGGCCGGATGAAGCAGGCGCAATATCGTGCCCAGCACGTGCGCGGCCGTATCGCGCACTTCGGCCGCCGCGGCCCCATCCTCGCCCAGCAGAACGGGCTTGGACAATTCGAGATACCAGTCACAGAACACGTTCCAGGTAAAGCGCGTGCAGGCCTGCGCGTAGTCATCGAAGCGGAAATCCTCGAGCGCCGCGCTGGCTTGCGCCACGGCGGTATTGGCCGCATCCAGCAGCCAGCGATTGAGCGGCAGCCGCGCAGCCGCAGGCCGGAACAGCGGATTGGGCGCGACCTGGTTCATTTCGCAAAAACGCGCGGCATTCCACAGCTTGGTGACGAAACTCCGCCCCTCCGCCACGCGCTGCGGCCCGAGCTTTATGTCGCGTCCAGGCCCGGTCAGCGTGCACACCGCAAAGCGCAAAGCGTCGGCACCATATTCATCGATCATGCGCAGCGGATCGATGACGTTACCGCGGGACTTGGACATTTTCTGGCCACGCTCATCGCGCACCAGGCCGTGAATATAGACCGTGCGGAAGGGCACATCGCCCATGAAATGCAGGCCCATCATCATCATCCGCGCAACCCAGAAGAAAATGATGTCAAAGCCGGTCACCAGAACGTCGCCGGGATAATAGCGCGCCAGTTCGGGCGTGGCATGCGGCCAGCCCAGCGTGGAAAAAGGCCAAAGCGCGGAGCTGAACCACGTATCGAGCACGTCGGGGTCCTGGCTCAGCTCGACGCCAGCGCCACATTGCGCCTCCGCCTGCGCGCGCGCTTCGTCCTCGTCCCGCGCCACGAACACCGTGCCGTCGGGCGCATACCAGGCCGGTATGCGGTGCCCCCACCAGAGTTGCCGGCTGATGCACCAGGGCTTGATGTCGCGCATCCACGCGTTGAACGTATTTTCCCATTGCTGGGGCACGAAATTTACGCGCCCGTCCGCCACCGCGGCCACGGCGGGGCGCGAGAGCGCCTCGGCATCGCAATACCATTGCACCGTCAGCAGCGGCTCGATCACCGCCCCGCTGCGATCGCCATGCGGCACGGCGTGCGTGTGCGGCTCGACTGCCGCCAGCAGCCCCAGCCGATCGAGGTCGGCCACGATTGCCGCACGTGCCGCCTCTCGCCCCTGCCCGGCCAGCCCGCGCACGAAATCCCCGGCATCGCCCGCCGGCAACTCATCCCCAATTTCAGCGAGCGTCATCAGCCCCTGCCGATCGATCACGGAAGGCATGGCCAGTCCGTGCCGCCGCCCCACTTCGAAATCATTGAAGTCGTGCGCAGGCGTGATCTTGACCGCACCCGTGCCCTTCTCGGGATCGGAATACGCGTCGGACACGATCGGAATGCGCCGCCCGACCAGCGGCAGCAGCGCGTGGCGCCCGATCAGATGCGTGTAGCGCGCGTCAGTCGGATTGACCGCAACGGCCATGTCGCCAAGCATCGTTTCCGGCCGCGTGGTCGCCACCGTAATGGTCTGGTCGCTGCCCTCGATCGGATAGACGATGTGCCACAAATGCCCGCGCACTTCCCGGCTCTCGACCTCCAGATCCGAAATGGCCGAGCCGAATTTCGGATCCCAATTGACCAGCCGGCGGTCGCGATAGATCAGCTTCTGTGCATAAAGCGTCACGAAGACGGCGCGCACCGCCTCGTTCATCCCTTCGTCCATGGTAAAGCGTTCGCGCGGCCAATCCAGGCTGGCACCCAGCCTGCGCAATTGCGTGGTAATCGCCCCGCCCGATTGCGCCTTCCAGTCCCACACGCGCTGCACGAAAGCCTCGCGGCCGATCGCCTGGCGCGACGTGCCCCCCGCCGCCAGCTCGCGCTCAACGACCATCTGCGTGGCAATGCCGGCGTGATCGGTGCCCGGCTGCCACAACGCGTCCCGCCCCTGCATGCGGCGCCAGCGGATCAGCGCATCCTGCACGGTCAGATCCAGCGCATGGCCCACGTGCAGGCTGCCGGTCACATTCGGCGGCGGGATCATGATGGTAAAGGGCGCGTGGTTGCTGGCCGAGGTGCTGTCGGCGGTCGCACCAGCCGCAAAGGCGCCGGCATTCTCCCAGCCGGCGTAGAGCGTCTGTTCCACGGCCGCGTGGTCGAAGGTCTTGTCGAGCATGTCGTGGTGTAAGTCGGGAGGGAAAGGAAGGCCAGGGGCTCTGCCCCTGGACCCCGCTGGGGCCTGAGGCCCCAGACCCCCATTTGTTAGGTGAAGGAGGGGGCCAGACGGACTACTGCGACACGCAAGTCAGCCCCCCTCCTTCACCTAACAGGGCCACGTGGAGCGTGCTATGTGTGACCTAGCGCGCTCTGCCCAGCATACCTCTATCAACGGACGTTTCGGAGTCCAGATAGGGTGCGGCGGATGGTGGCATCAGAACCCGGGCCAGCCGGGCCTCTTAGTCGATCTTCGATGGAGGCGTACGGTGGAATTATTGCTGGGCTTCTTTGTGTCGTAATCCCTGGATGGCCAGCTAAAGCTATATGCACTGTAATAGGCGCGGGGTTGTCGGTTCATCTTGCTTATCAATCGCCGTGGACATTCAAGTGGACGACATCAAGCAAGGTGCTGCTAGGCATTGTTTGTGTGTTACTTTGGGTGGGAGGAGGCGGATATTACACCTATGAGGCTTGGAAAGACGGCCGGTCAGCAATCGCGTTGCCGCCCTCACCTCAGATTCAGGCAATGCCCGCGCTTCAGCAAGCAGTGACAACTACTGAAACCTTAGACAATTGTGACTTCAATGAAGTTCTGCCGGGTTACGCTTATTTTATTGCAGCTAGAATAAATGACTTAAACAATCAAGTAAAACAACCCGTGTTTGATTTTGGACTAGGCTCTAAGCGCATTGTGTTTTATGCAACCGCAGGCAATATGTTTCGTTTTGCTGTCATAGACTCTCATAATGACGAGCATTCTACTGATGTTAATCTCGGTTATGATGGTGTTAGAATCGGAGTGCCGAAGCTATTATTTTTCGAAGTTGGCTCTGGGACGGACTATTCAGTGATGAGGGTTTGTTCCGATGGAGTTGAAGTATCCCGAAGATCCTTTTCATTTGCTATAGACTTTGGCAACAGGAAGTTTACGTCTTTTGGGGGTTCAAACTTCAACATGCTTGCCACCTTCTCGTTTGGGAATACGCTAGACAAAGCAACGCTGGCGACGGTATCGCAACGTGCAGCATAAATGTTTGGCTTGCCTACAAGTCCTCCAACTGTAATCCCTCCAAACCGAGAGCTGCCAAGGCAGCGAGGAGGAATGTCGCTGCAAACGTCCCCCTTGCAAGCTTGCTGGGTGATGGAGGCGCCGGGGCAGCTGGTCTGGCGTGGTGGCGGGTGCTAACTAATACCGGTTCTTAAAAGGCATGGTTTGTCAGTGGCCGATCTTCCAGAACGCCTCGCTCCGATCCAAGCATGCAGCGCGCTTGTGCGCCTCGCGTACGATGGCCGGACTCTGCGGCTTTACACGGCAGCCGGGATGAAAACCTACCTGGCCGCCAGTGGTAAGCTTGGCTCAAATTTCAGCCTCAAGGCGCAACAGGATCGAAGCCTCGGCACGATACCTGCGGGTGAATACTGGATCGACCCCGCGCAACTCTGGACCGCAGGCTGGCTGGTGGAGGAGGCCCGTCATTTTCCAGTTGCCCGTAACTATCCCGAAAGCTGGGGTCATCATCGCATCACCATCCACATGATGCCGCGAACGGAAACCTATGGCCGGGGCGGGTTCTTCATCCATGGCGGGTCGCATATAGGCAGTGCAGGTTGCATCCACGTCACCGGGGACGGCATGGAAGCCTTTATTGCCGACTTGAAGGAAGCTCTAGGAGGAATGCCGCCATGTTCGGTGCAACTCGTCGTGACTTATCCATGAGGCGGACTTTCGGCGTGCTCGGCTGGCTCGGCGCTACTCTGTATTTCGGAGTTTTGGCGGCCTTCAACGTGAACATTGGGTGGGACCTGCTGCACCTGCCGTCCGGCTTCGAGCCGGGCTGGTGGCCCCTGGTCGAAGCCGACGCGCTCTATGGCGGCGGCGGCATTCTCACCGTGCTGCTAGTGCGTCTGGCGTGGCGGCGTTGGCTCGCGCGCGCCGCTGTCCGGCATATTCCCGCAACCTGACAGGCTTCCTCCGTTAAACACGTCATTGAATGCCATCCTCTTCCAGGAAAGAAGCCATTCAGATTGGGGCTGAGGCTTCAGACCCCCATCTGTTGGAAGGAGGGGGCCACACGTAGAGTGGTGACACGCGAGTCAGCCCCCTTCCTTCACCTAACAAACAGGTTCTAAGGACCTGTCCTTAGCGGGGGTCCAGGGGGCAGATCCCCCCTGGCCTTCACAGCATCTCGCGCGAGACGACGCGTTCGATTTCCGTCCGCACCAGCCGCTCGACAATCGAGGGCAGGTGCGCATCGAGCCAGCTCTTGAGCATTGGCCGCACTTCCTCGCGCACGATTTCCTCCAGCGAGGTTGCCTGTGCGCGATAGACCTGGGCGTGGCGCTCGGTCAGCGCCTTCTTGAGCGCGCCGACCGACTGGCCGGCCGCGGCCATCGTTTCGTTGGACGCGAGCGGCGGCTCGTCGGCGGCGGGTTGGGCTGCGGCGGTGTCTGCGACCATCATTGCTGTGTCCAATACGAAAACGTCCTCACCTACTACCGGCTCGTTGACAGGCAGTGAAGCAGACTGGGTCTCTTGTTGCGGCGTCAGCACGTAAACGTCTTCGGCTGATGGCGTAACGGCGGCAGGGATTTCAGGGTTGGCGGGTGGTGGCACTGCGGCGTGTGCGGGCTGTTCCACTGCCTCGGCCGCCGGCTCGCCATCCCCTTCGTTGAGGATGCGCCGGATGGAGGCCAGGATGTCCTCCATCGACGGATCGGCCTCGGCCGGTTGCGCCGGGGGCGCCGGCGGCTTCGGCGGCGAGCCGCGGCGGGAGAAGACGCCGCTCACGTCTCAGCGGCCAGGTTGGTGCACGGCATAATCGCCAGTCCCCCACAAACGATCGCGCACGGCGTTGTAGTACGCGGTCTCGTCATACAATGGCACCGCGAGGGCGAGGTCCTTGGCGGTCAACCGGCCAATGGCCGAGGCCACGCCGTAGGAGGCCGTTACGATGCTGGTGATATTCTGTACCAGAGTGATCTGCGCGGACAGCAGATTCTGCTGCTGGATCAGCACGTCTTGCGTGGTTGCCGAGCCGACCAGCGCCTCGCGCTCGGTGCCCTCGACCGCGATCTGCGCGCTGCGCACGGCGATGTGCGAGCTGGCGGTCGCCGCCCGCGCCGCAACCAGCGTGTCCCACGCCTGCACCGCCTGTTCGCGCGCGGCGCGGCGCGCATCTTGGGTCGCGCGCACCGCCTCCTGATAGTTCTGCCGCGCCTGGCGGATGGCGGCGTATTCCGAGCCGCCCTGGTAGATAGGCAGGGTAAGGTTGATCGTGCCCTGCACACCGTACTGCGTCACGTTGCGGAGCGAGGCGCCGGCGGTCTGGAAGCCTAGTCCCTGCAGGTAAATCTGCGGCCCGAGATTGGCAAAGGCGACGTCAATGGCGTCCTTCTGCTGGGACTCGGTAAACAGGTCGGCGATCACCGCCGGATTATTGCCGCTGGCCAGATCGGCAGCTTCGGCCTCGCTCGTCAGCGGCAGGCGTAACGGCTGCGGATCGGCCAAGTCGGCGGGCGGGGTGATGCCCACGGCGCGCACGAAGGCGGCGCGCGCGGTTTCCAGATTGCCGGCCGCGGTCTGCTCGGTGGCGATGGCTTGCGCGAGCGCCGCTTCGGCTTGCGCCACGTCGGTGCGGGTCAGTTCGCCCACGCGGAAGCGGTCGTTGATCGCGCGCAACTCGTCGCCCAGCACCTGCTGGTTCTGCTTGTCCAGGGCCAGGAGCTGCTGGTCCTCGATGAAGGTGACGTAGGCGTTGATCGTGTCGGTGAACACGGTTTCTTCCTCGCCGATCAGGCGGGCGCGTTCGGCATAGACGTTGTTGACCGCCTGGTGGGTGGCGGCGGCGGTGTGGCCTCCGCGGTAGAGGTATTGGGTGATCGTTCCGGTGTTGGAGTACGTGGTGCGGTTGTTTAACTGGGAATTGGTGTAGGAGGCGTAATTGTCGAAGGTCTTGCCGAGATATGGGGTCGCCCCGGGCGGCACCTTACCGTTGCTGTTGGCGTAACAAGCCGCCTGGAAAGCCCCGGGTGGCGGGAAACTCTGCGGATTGCTGCAAGCAACCTGTGAATCGATTCGGCCCGCAGCGCCGCCAAAGTTTGAATTGATGGCGATCGTGGGGCGCCAACCAGCCAACGCCGCCGGCACATTCTCATCGGTCGAGCGCAAATGCGCGCGCTCGCCAGTCAATTGCGGGTTTGTTTCATAAGCAATGCCCAGCGCCTCGGACAAGGTGTGCGGGGTGAAGTCCGGCTCATCGGTCGGCAGGGTCGCGGCGGGGTAGCTGCCCGATGGCCGGGGCACCGGCTTGGCCGCCAGCACAGGCGCGGCGCCCAAGCCCGTGCCGGACAGAATCGTCATTGTTGCCAGGATGACGCGCGTCGAGCGCATGCACAGAACTCCAGTAGATGGGGCAGGCCCGCCCGCGTTGTGCCACAGGCTGGCCCGTCAACACTAGGCCCCGCAAGGTTAATCGCTGAGGCCAAATTACAGGGGAGAAAAGGCTGGGGGAGATGTGCCATCCCCCCCAGACCCCCCGTCTTTATTTGGGGCGAGGTCTTAAATGATGACGGGGGGTCTGGGGGGGATGGCACATCTCCCCCAGCTCTTCCCTTGCCGCCCGCGCGCCCGCGCGCCACCTGCACGCCCATGACCCACCTCGCCCACCTGCCAGACCGCGCCGTGCTCGCGATCACCGGCGCGGACCGCATAACCTTCCTCAACGGCCTGGTCTCCAACGACGTGGCCCTCGCCGCACCCGGCCGCGCGGTATGGGCCGCCTTGCTAACGCCGCAGGGCAAGTGGCTCGCCGATTTCTTCATCTTCAGCGAGGCCGACCACCTGCTGCTTGATTGCGCAGCCGATCAAACCACTATGGTGGCAGGGCGCCTGGCGCGCTTCCGCCTGCGCGCCGCAGCCGAAATCGCAACAGCGCCCCTGGCCGTCCACGCGGCCTGGGGCGCGGGCGCTGCCCCGCCGCAGGCCGCAAGCGCGATCGCCGCACCCGATCCGCGCCTGCCCGAAGCCGGGTGGCGCATCCTCGCCCCTGCCCCGCTTGCCGCCAATGCGACGCTGCACCTATGGGATTCGCACAGGCTGGCGCTCGGTCTGCCAGACGGCGCGCGCGACCTCGAGCCCGAAAAAACCGTGCTGCTGGAAGCCGGCTTCGATGAGCTGGGCGGCATCTCCTGGACCAAGGGCTGCTACATGGGCCAGGAACTGACCGCGCGCACCCGCTACCGCGGCCTGCTCAAACGCCGCCTGGTGCCTGTACACGCCGCCACCCCTCTGCCCGCGCACGGCACGCCCGTCAGTGCCGGCACGCGCGAGGTGGGCGAGATGCGCTCCAGCCTGGGCACACGCGGCCTGGCCATGCTGCGGCTGGATGCGTTGGGTGTGCCGCTGCAGGCCGATGGCGTGGCCATCGTTCCGCGCATACCGGACTGGATGAAGTTGCCCGAAGCGGCCGGCGCCACACCCCTCATGGCAAGTGCCGCCGATACCATATAGAAGAGGTCCTGCTTCCGTACAGAGGTCGCCATGCGCCGCGCCATTCCCGTCCTCCTCGCCCTCATCCTGGCATTGGCACCCGCCTTGGCCGACGCTCGGCCGGGCAACGGCCTCTCGCTCGGCAGCCGTGGCAGCCAGACTTGGTCATCTTCGCCGGGCACGGCAGGCGCACCGGGAGGGGCCGCGCCGTTTCAGCGCAGCATGACCCCCAACACCTATGGCGGCTCGGGTTACGGCCAGTCCGGCTACGGCATGCGGGGGATGGGCATGGGCGGCTTCGGCATGGGCCGCGGCGGCTTTCGCTCGGGCCTGATGGGCGGGTTGATGGGCGGCCTGCTTGGTGCCGGCATCGGCGGCATGTTGTTCGGCCGCGGCTTCTTCGGCGGCCTTCACGGCGGCAGCGGCTTGCTGGGGCTGATCATCCAACTGGGGCTGCTGTTCCTGGTCGGGCGCTGGATCATGCGCCGCTTCATGGGCGCACCGGCGATGGCCGGCGGCGTCGGCGGCTTTGCGCGCAACATGTTCCAGCAACAAGGCAGTGGGCCGGTCGGCGGCGGTGGCGCGGGTCCTCGCGCGCGGGCGGTGGCACTTAATCCGGGCGACTACAAGATGTTCAGCCAGTTGCTGGCCGGCATCCAGGGTGCGTGGTCCAGCCACGATCTGAACGCGCTGCAGGCGATGGCCACGCCCGAAATGGTCAGTTACTTCGCCGAACAGATGGCCGAGCAGACCAGCCGCGGCGTGCGCAACCAGGTGCTGGACGTGCGCCTGGTGCAGGGCGATCTGTCGGAAGCCTGGGCCGAGAGCAATCGCGAATACGCCACCGTCAGCATGCGCTTTTCGATGTATGACGTGACGAAGGACATGAGCGGGCGCGTGGTCGATGGTTCGGCCAGCGAGCGCGTGACGGTCAACGAGTTCTGGACCTTTCTGCGCTCTTCGGGCGGGCATTGGGTGCTTTCTGCTATTCAGCAGGCCCAGTAGGAAAGAACTGGGGGAGATGTGCCATCCCCCCCAGACCCCCCGTCATCCTTGCAGTTTACTTGGGGCAAGCGGCCGGTTGATTGTTCAACCCTTCCTGCTGATGCGCGAACGCAATCTTGCTGCCGGTGATGCGCAGCACGTATAGGCTGTCGTAATCCCGCTTGTCCCACTCCGGCACCGCGCCGGGATCGCCGCCATGCGCGCGCATCAACGCGCGCGCGAGCTTGACAATACCCGCGTGTTCCCAAGCCACGAGCACAAGCGCGCCGGCGCGACCGGGGGCGTCAAGCGCGTGGGCCAATTTCTGCCAATCCTGCACGCCGATGCTGACATAGACCGTCATGCCCAAGGAGATGGCCGTGGGCTCTATCGTGGCGAGAGGGCGGATATACGCGTAGGCAACGCCGCCGTCCTTTTTCATCTCGGCAGGATTGGGCGCAAAGATTTCAGTGGGACGGCCGAAATCGCGCGCAATAACGCCTGGTAATGCAAGGGCGCGATTAAGCCCCTGGCAATCGAGCTGCCCGAGCCCTGCGGCCGGTTTTTCGGCATGGCGCAACAACACGATCGTTTCGCTGGGAGCGGCCGCGCGTGCGGGTGCCAAAGCGGGCGCAAGCAGCAGGCCGAGGAGCAGGACGCGCAGTGACACGGGCCAGCCCTACACAAGGGCAAGGTTGTTCGCAAGGCTGTGCACACCTTCAACAATCGACGGGGGGTCTGGGGGGGATGGCACATCTCCCCCAGCTTTTTCCGCTTTACGCTGACTCATTTCCCGAAATATCGAGCGGCGACCACGTTGTTTGTGTCGGCACCAGCGGCGCCGGCCACCACGATCTTGCCATCCGGCTGCACCGCACTCGCAGTGAAGTGCGTGTATCCCACGACCAGCAGCTTGTTTACGCCATGCGTGCCGAAGCCCTGGTCGATCCTGCCGGAGTCGCGCACCCGGCCAACGCCGCCCCAAGGTGGCGACGATAATACGTCTTGCTGCCAGTAGCCGGCGGCGATGACGTCACCATTTACTTCAGCACTCAGGCAATCAGCCGCGCTAACATCGTGGGCCGCCGGGAGCGAGCCGAAGTCGATCGTCGGGCTTGCAAACCGCGTATCGCGCATACTGGCCGGATTGATCTGCTGCAACGCGAACTCATCGCCCACTTGTATTGGCGTGATGTAGCCGCCGGAGGGTTGGAACGTGTTGGCTCCAGTACTGTTGACGATGTGTCCATATGCGGTTGACCGGTCGATGACACCGGTTGGAGTCAGGCGAAACATGATCGGGCCGGTGCTGAAATAATGCGCTGCGAGCAGGATCTTGCCGTCGTTTTGCAGAGCCATCGACACGATTTCGTCGTCACCAAAGGCCATCACCCCGCCGCCCTGGCCGAAGGTTGCGTCCAGCGAACCATCGGCAGTAAGGCGCTCGACCTCATCGCCTGTATCGGTACCGAGCTGAAGATCGATGCGCCCATCTGGCTGGACCAGCAGCAAGGCGACAATTGCGGTCGCGGGGCTTTTGTTGTTTGGCAACGGTACAGGCAGCGCGCCTTTTCTGCCCCAGCCTGCATCGAGCGTGCCGTTCGTATTGAGCCGCCAGATCATGCCCGTCAGGACCGAAACGCGGTTGCGCCGGGTGATCCTCTCCCCGCCGACCAGCAGCTTTCCATCGGCTTGCAAGGCCATGTCGAGGGCGAAATTATTGTCCCCCGACAAACTGGCCACGCCCTGGTTTCCGTAGCCCGTATCCAATGTACCTGTCGGCAGCAGCCGCAGGACGTAGCTCATTTTGTCGGCGCCAAAGAGAAGCAGGATGCCGCCGTCGGACTGCACCAGAGCGCGCGTGACGAGCATCGGATCGGTTTGCACGGATAGCTGGGCGATGCCGAAGCTGCCGAAACTCGGGTCCAACGTCCCGGCCTGTGCCGAAGCCGGCCTGGCTGTGGCGCTGGCCAGAAGAAGCAAAACCAAAAAGGTTGGGGCGATACGCATGCTGCAAGCCTCCGCGTGATGGCAGTGGGCAGGCGAGTGAAGAGTTGGGGGCGATGTGGCTGACGTATACGTAAGCCCCCAAGCCCCTCGTCAGTGGTGTAGTACCAGGCAGAAGTAAGATTGACGCTCAGAGTAAGGCTGGGGGAGATGTGCCATCCCCCCCAGACCCCCCGTCATTTATTTGAGGCGAGGTTTACGGAAATGACGGGGGGTTTGGGTCTCCCCCAATCTTTCTCTCCTTGATCATGTGTCAGTTTCAACGCCGGTTGGTATAATTTGCTATTTTCCCAAATACCTCGCCACCACCAAGCCCGCCCCATCCACACCGGACAGGACGATCTTGCCATCCTGCTGCAAGGCAATGCCCAGAAAAGCCGTCTGCCCCATAATCTGCACCTTGGTCACGCCGTTAGTGGCAAAGCGCGTGTCGATTGTGCCATTGGCGCGCACCCGCGCGACACCGCCCCAGTCGGGCGTTCCGCCGGCATTTATCTGCCAATAGCCGGCCGCCACGACATCGCCATTGCCTTGCGCAGCTAGGACATTGTCCGCGCTCAGGTCATTTGGCACCTTGGGTGAGGCAAAATCGATCACCCGGGTTGCAAAACGGCCATCACGCACGTTTTGCGGGCCGATGCGCTGCAAGGCAAATTCGTCACTGCTAAATAGCTGCGAAATGAAGCCGCCGGTGGGCTGGAATGTGCCGGCGCCCGTTGCTGCAATGACGTGCCCGTAGGCTGCGGACTGGTCCGCCGCACCCGCCTTCGTCAGCCGCGTGAAATACGGCCCCTCGCCGCGGTTCGTAACAATGACGATGATCTTGCCGTCCTTTTGCAAAGCCGTCGACGTGACGGCATAGTCGGAGGGCTCCGTCACCGCACCGCCGCTGCCGAAGCTGGCATCGAGCGCACCATCTGCATTCAGGCGTTCTACCACCGTGCCGATTGCGGCCGTGGCATCAAGCACGATGCGCCCGTCAGGCTGAACCAGCATCAAAAGTATTGCCGAGCCTGTCGGGCTCTGCTGGTTCGGCAGCGGCAAGGCCAGCGCGCCATTGCGCCCCCAGCCTGGATCGAGCGTGCCGTTGGTGTTCAGGCGCCATAACGTGCCCGTATAGACGTACGAATTGTTTTTGATGGCGATGGTCTCGCCGCCGACCAGGAGCTTTCCATCCGCCTGCAAAGCCATGTCGAGCGCGGCATTGCCGCCGGCAGACAGGCTGGCAACGCCCTGGTTGCCATAGCCGGTATCCAGCGCGCCGTTCGGCAACAGGCGCACGATGCTGCAGGATGACGTGAATTGGAGAAGGATCAGGATGCCGCCATCCGCTTGCACCAGCGTGCGCGCAGGACGCACCTGGCCCGATTGCGGCTGCACCGGCTGGGCGATGCCGCCGCTGCCGAAACTGGGATCGAGGGTACCGGCCTGCCCCCAGGCAGGGGCAACCGCGGGACCGCTCAGCAGGAACAGAGCCGTTACGACTGTGGCAATGCGCATGATGGATGTTTCCGCTTGGACGGCGGTGTGGCCTCGCCGCTTACAGAAACTGCATTTGACGAGAATACATCCGCGCAAGGCAAGTGAAGATTGGAGGGCATGGGGCTGAACGAGGCCCAAAAATCGACGGGGGGTCTGGGGGGGATGGCACATCCCCCCCAGCCTTCTCCTGGCTTGTATGTGTTGTTGACCGCCGCTCGCCGAGCGCATCGAGATATAGGCGGCCCGCGCTGAAGAGACAGCCATCCTGGTGGCAGGATACGCCGTGACTTAGTATCCCGCGCGCAGCGGCAAGCGAGAAGCAACCATCACAATACTAAACTTGGCAAAGGGACACAGAGGGCGCCTTGGGGCGCCATTATAGTTGCGGTTGCTCATAAAAGCATTTATCAGGCATCGTTGCGGCGGCCACTTAAGTCGCCGTGCATTCACGCCCTACGTTGTCATGATCTCAGGAGGTTCCATGAAGTTCGTTATGTTGGCCGCGATCGCGGCAGCGGCACTTTGCACTGGTGCTGCACAAGCCAAGACCGATCCGCTGCTTGCGGGTGCCAAGCCAGGCCGGGCGGCCCCTTCCATTCACCTCAACGCGGCGTCCATGTTATCGGTCATTTTTACGGTCAACTTTGAAGGCGGCTCATACCAATTCCCCGGCAGCCTGGTGAAAGGCAAGGGTGGGTCGCTGACGGGAACCGTCACAGCGCCAAGCGGATGCGCGGGCACCGTCAACGCCGGCAGCGTCGACAAGAAATCTAAACTCAACCTGGCGGTGACCTTCGGCGGCACTTGCATGGGCGAGCCGGGCACGTTCGTCGGCACGCTGAAATTCAAGGCAGGCACAGGCACAGGCACGTTCACCGATCCGTATGCGAGCGGACCCTACGTGGCGACACACGCCTGATCGCCGCAGCACACGAGTTTGGTCTCATTGATGACGGGGGTCTGGGGGAGATGGCACATCTCCCCCAGCTTTTTCTCTGCAAAAGCCGGCGTTCGATCCAGTCCCAGTCACTCCGCAGCCACCATCGCGCTCGATCCCGATTGCAGTCCCGGCCGGCGGCACACCCAAACCAGCGCCAGCAATCCCGCAATCATCACCGGTGCCGCCAGCACGCTGCCCTCGGGCCCCGCGGCGCTGCCGCTGAAGCGCGCATTGCCCGCGGCGTGGCTGATCAGCAGATGCCCGCGCGCCAGCAGCCCGCTATCGGGCGTGCCATACAGATACGATTGGGCCCAGTCCCAGGCTGCATGAAACCCAATTCCCACCCACAGCGAACCGGTCGCCCGCAGCAGCAGACAGAACACCAGGCCGGCTGCCACCACAGCACTCAGGCCCAGCAGGCTTTCGCCGTGGTTGGGCACGTGCGCGGCGCCGAACAGCGCCGAGGTCAGCAATGCCGCCGGCCAAAAGCCCAAACCGCGCGTCAGCGTGGACTGGATATAGCCGCGAAAGATGATTTCTTCCGTCACCCCCACGGCGCCGAAGGCGGCGAGCCAGATCAGGCCGTAACCAAAGATGGCAAGGCCATGTAAGGCGAGGCCGTCAAAGACCAGAAACCCTCCGGCCGCGAGCATGGCCACCAGCAGGGAAAGACAGGCAAATCCACCCAGCCAGCCTACGCCAAGCTTGTAGGCCACCCGGCCCGCCGGCAGGCCGTAGGCGCCCAGGCGCCGCCGCTCGATCCTGGCCATGACGGCCGTGGCGCCCAGGACAAAGGCGCACGAAATTGTCTCGGCGCCGAGGAGCAGAAACGGACGAAGATCCTTGCCCATGGCCTTGGCATCGATGTGGATGATGCGACGAAGGGCCAGGTTGAGCAGGCCCGCGGGGATCAGAATGATCAGCAAGAAGATCAGCACCGACCAGCCTGCGCGAATGCCATCCGGGCCAATGAAAATCCGGCGCAAGCGCTGGCGGGAACTCGGTCTGGCATCATTCATCATCGAAATCCTGGCGGCGCGGCTGTCGGCTGACTGGTCCACAAGGCCAGGCCGGCACGCAACAGAAAAGTGAAACGCGCGAGCGGCACGCCGGAGGCGGCGGCTGGCCTGCGTTCGGGCGATCGCCTAAAACTTCTCAGCGCATTGGAAGAGCCTTGTCGTTGAGCGGATCGAACGCCGGCATCACCGTTCCCTGGACCGTCTCATGGACGGCCGAGGAGACCTTCAGGCTGCGCCCGTCGGTCGATTTCCCCGGCCTTACCGACCTGCTGCAGGTCGAGCGCCCAGGGCAGGGCCGCCCCAAATTCGCCGCCCTGCACGTCAGCCGCCAGCGCCTTGGACTGGCCAGCCAGCTCTGCCATGTCTGCGGCCGGCGCACGCTGGCGCGCGATCGCTGGATCTTCCCGCTCGAGTCCGGCGGCTTCGTCACCCTGGGCGATGAGACGCGGCGCTACGCCGGCTCGGTGCCGCCGCTGCACCTGGCCTGCGCCAAGCGTGCGCAGCGTCTGTGTCCGCATCTTGGCCACGCCTACGCAAAGCCGGTCGCCTATCCGTCCGAGGAGAGCACGCTGATGGCGCGCCCGGATGTGCCCGCCGAGATGGCCGGGTTGGCCAAGACGCTGCCGCCGGGGCTGCGCGTGGTGTTTGGCTGCTTTCGGCTGTTCGGACCGCGGTTCAGCGAGCGCATCGCGCGGTTGCGGCCCGATGGTGCGGGTTGAAGGCCAGGGCTCTGCCCTGGACCCCGTCACGCGAACGCGTGCTTCGCACGACGGGGCCTGAGGCCCCAGACCCCCATTTGTTAGGTGAAGGAGGGGGGCCAACTCGCGGGTGGTGAGAGCCTCGCTGGCCCCCCTCCTCCTTCCTACAAATTAGGTTCTAAGGACTTGTCCTTAGCGGGGGTCCAGGGGGCAGAGCCCCCTGGCCTTAAACCAGTCCTTCAGCCAGCAAACTCCGCGCGGTGGCGAGCACAGCCTCCCCATTCGGCCGTGGTGTCCAGCCCAGAACGTGCTGCGCATGCTCGTGCGAAACGGGCCGATGTTTGCCCAATTCGAACAGGCGTTCGCGCACCACGGGATCGAACATGGCCGACAGGCGCACAAGGAAATTGGGAATAGCCCTGGTGGGCACACGCTTGGCCTTGTCGCCCAACTCGGCTTTCAGCGTGGCGGCAACCTGGCTCATCCACCAGAAATCATTGGCGCCGATAAAGCGCTCGCCTGCCACGTTCGGGGCCACCATGGCGCGATAATGCAGGTCCGCAATATCGCGCACATCGACCAGCGGCCAGCCGAAGCGCGGCACGCCGGGGACCGAGCCTTCCATCAGCTTTTTGACGATTTCGATCGAGGCGGAGAAATCCCGCCCCAGCACCGGCCCCAGCACGGCGCCGGGATGGATGGTGACCAGTTCGAGCGCGCCGCCCTCGGCCGCGAACCAGGCGCGCACGGCACGTTCGGCAATCGTCTTGCTGCGTTCGTAGGCGGAGGTGTCGGTGCGGTTGGTCTCATCGGACCAATCAGCCTCGGTCTTGGGCGTGTCGTAGCTGCCGTGGCCGTAGGCAATGCCGGCGGTGCTCGCGGTCATCACCACGCGCGCAACACCGGCGGCCTGCGCCGCGCGCATGACGCGCAACGCGCCGTCCCGCGCGGGGCGGACGAGTTCGTCGTCGTCGCGGACGGCACCGCTTGGCAGGGGGCTGGCGACGTGCTGGACGTAGGTGCAGCCGCGCGTGGCCTCCTCCCAGCCGCCGTCTGCGTTAAGGTCGGCGGCGAAGAAGCGCAGGCGCTCGCCCCCCTTTGCGGCGCCGGCGTCGGCGATCTTGGCCAGTGTGGCGCGGATTTCCGCCTCTCGCGCCAGGCTGCGTACCGTGGTGTGCACAGTGTGGCCCTGGGCGAGCAGGTGGGCGATGCAGAAGCCGGCGATGTAGCCGGAGCCGCCGGTGACCAGGACGGTTGCTTGCGTGTCGGACATGGGTGTTTTTGCTTTGGACGTTTGGCGGGAGGGGAACACTAAACGCTGTTAAGGTCAATGTGCTGAGGCCGGTCAGGGGTCCTTGGCGAGCCGCACGAAAAACTCGTTGCCATGGATCTCAATGACAGAACCCAGCGTCAAACCCACGAGTCCGCATCTCTGAACAAGAGTGTAGCACTCCGCAAACGATTTTGGCGTAAAGACGTGGCAGTGCACGTCGACATATTCTCCTGCATTGGCAGGCGTGCCATAGAGACCGCGTTGCGTAATCCTGCTTCGTTCTCCGGCTTCCGCAAATTCGTCCCGGACCACTCTGAAACACCAAGAATATGCCCAAGAACCTGATGCGGGCTTGGACGGTCCAACTTGATGATGTGGGCAGCGACGAGTTCTTCGAACGTTGAAACTGGACGGCACGCATCAAACGTTCGTTCGCTGTGGGGAAGTGCGAGTGAGACGCAACCCCCATCATCCAGTATTTCCTCTACTTGCTGAAGCCAGCCGATGAAATCGGGGATGTGCTCGGCTACGTGGGAGGCCAGAACCCATGCGAATCTCTGGTCTTGCACCACATGGCTGAGGGAGCACTCGTTGGTCCAGACATAGTCGATCGATACGATCCGATGTTGGTCGACGTCCGGGAAGTGCGCCAATTTGCTTCTTAGACTCTGCTGGTCCGTGTGGTCTACGTAGTAGACCTTCGCGTGCTTGCGAGGTACCGTTGGCCGATCCAAGGGACCGAACTCCAGACCAGGCCGCGTGAAGTCGAACTCTGAAACTAGCAGCATCAGTCGCTCAAGATGGGTGTTGCCCTGTTCTGGTGCCAAAAGGCAGTTGTTTGACAACCTAAGTGTTACACGGTCGGTCAGCCACAAAGGCGAGAGAAACACAAATCGGAAATGACGTGCTTCTTCAACACCTTCAGCGACAACGTCACCGCGCAAATCTTCCATGACTGCTTGGCCGCAAATTTCACCGTTGACGTAGACCTCCAGTGACGTCGCGTTGGTCCAACCCGTCACCGCGTGTTGATCACAGAAATCGACCTTGCCTCTAATTTCCTTTGACAAAGCTGGTCCCTTACGTCAGTCGCCGACAAAATATCCGGATGTGGCCTGTTGTTCCATCGCATAAAAGAGCTCGTTTTGCTACTTCCTCCTTGAACTGGCACGTTCGCGATTGATGACCAATCCATGCGCTAAGCTTATGCGGAGGACCAAGCGCCCATGACAAATCGCCTCGCCCCGATAACCCACGTACTCGAAACTTCTCTCTACGTCGCCTCCCTTGACCGCAGCCGCGACTTCTACGCGCGCCTCTTCGGTTTGCCCCTCTACTTGCAGGACGAACGCATGGTCGCTCTCGGCGTGCCCGCCCGCGGCGTCCTGCTGCTTTTTGCGCGCGGCGGCTCCGTGCAGGGCAGCGAAACGCCGATGGGCAAAATTCCCGGCCATGACGCCACCGGCCGCCAGCATCTCGCCTTCGCCATCCCCGCCGATACGCTGTCGGAATGGGAAGCCCATCTCTCGCATCAAGGCATTGCCGTCGAAAGCAAAATAACGTGGCCACGCGGCGGCACAAGTCTATACTTCCGCGACCCCGACAACCACTCGATCGAAGTCGCAACCCCCGGCCTATGGCCAAACTACTGAAAAAAGTTTTTTGGTTCTTTTTTTCAAAAAAGAACTGCCTTCTTCCTTACTTCGCCGCCATCATTTCCTTAAGCCGATAAACCAGCGCCAAAGCCTCCCGCGCGCTCAGCACCTCAGGATCAATCCCCGCCAGCACCGCAAGCACCGGATCGGGCGCGCTCTCAACCGCAGGCAACGCCGCAAACAGCGGCAACTCCGCAATCATCGGCGCCCGCCCCTTTTCCAGCCCCGCCAGCAGCACGCCGGCACGGCGCACCACGCCAGCAGGCACACCCGCCAGGCGCGCCACGTGCACGCCCCAACTGCGGCCCCCGGCACCCGGCGCCACCTCGTGCAAAAACACCACCTCGCCCCGCCATTCGCGCACGCGCATCATGTGCGGGCAAAGCCGCGGCAACGTCCCCGTCAATTGCGCCAATTCATGAAAATGCGTGGCGAAGATGGTGCGGCAGCGCAACTGACTGTGCAGCGCCTCCAGCACCGCCCAGGCAATCGCCAGCCCGTCCAGCGTCGCCGTGCCGCGGCCGATCTCGTCCACGATGACCAGGCTGCGCGGCCCCGCCTGGTGCAAAATCGCCGCCGTCTCGGTCATTTCCACCATGAAGGTCGACCGCCCGCGCGCCAGCTCGTCAGCCGCGCCCACGCGGCTGAACAGACGGTCGATCACGCCCAGCCGCACCGCGCGCGCCGGCGCCGGCAGCCCGGCCTGCGCCATTATCGCAATCAACGCATTCTGCCGCAGATAGGTCGATTTGCCGGCCATGTTGGGCCCGGTCAGCAGCAGCACGCGCCGATCGGGCGAGAGGTCGCAATCATTCGGCACGAAGCTCGCCGAAGCGGAGCGGTCCTGGGCCAGTGCGGCCTGCACAACGGGATGACGCCCGGCGGTCACGCAAAAGCTCTCCGTGTCCTCGACCACGGGCCGGCACCAATCGCCACCCTCTGCCAGGCGCGCGCAGGATTGCAGCACGTCGAGCCCGGCCAGCGCCTCTGCCGCGGCGGCCAGCGCCGCGCTGTGGGCCAGCGTCTCGGTAACCAAGGTTGCCACGACCAGGCGCTCGCGCGCGGCGGCACGATCGGCGGCCTCGGTAATACGCCGATCCAGGTCCGAAAGCGCGGGGTGGGTGAAGCGCGCGCCATTGGCCATGCCCTGGCGCAGGGTCAGTTCGGGCCGCGCGCGCAGCCCCTCGACCGCAACAGCAGGCGCTTCAAGGATATAGCCAAGCTGGGCGTGGTGGCGGATCTTCAGGCTGGCCACGCCGAAGGCCTGGCAGAAATCCAGCTGCATCTGGCTGATGACGCGCCGGCTGTCATCGCGCAGGCGGCGGTGGGCGTCCAGTTCTGCGTCGTAGCCGGGCGCGATGACCCCGCCCTCCTCCAGGCGCGCGGGCACCGCCTCGGCCAAGGCGCGGCCCAGCAAACCAGCGAGCGCGGGGGCCGGCTGCAGGGCCTCGCGCGTCTCGGCCAAAGCAGCAGGCACGGCCCCTTCCAGCGCGGCGGCCGCTCCTGCTGCCGCGGCGAGGCCCACGCGAATGGCAGCCAAATCGCGCGGCGAGCCCCGCCCCAACGAAAGCCGTGCGAGCGCGCGCGCCATGTCCGGCGCCCCGCGCAGCGCCTGCCGCAGGGCCGCCAGCGCGGGCACCGTGGCGATCAGCCAGCCCCAGCCATCCTGCCGCTGAGCAATGGCGCCGGGCTCGGTCAGCGGGGCGGCGAGCCAGTTGGCCAGCAGGCGCGCACCCGGCTGGGTCAGCGTGCGGTTGACGCTGGCAAACAGGGTCAGGGTCTCCCCGCCTTCACGCGTGCGCAGGATTTCCAGGCTGGCGCGGGTGGCGGCATCCATCTCCATCTGCGCGCTCGCACCCGTGGGCACGGGGCGGGACAGGCGAGGCAGGTTGCCGGCCTGGGTCAGGCGCACGTAATCCAGCGCCAGCGCGCCTGCCGCGGCCTCGGCGTCGGAAAACGTGCCGAAGGCATCCAGGCTGGCGGCGCCGAAGGCTTCGGCCAGGCGGCGACGCGCGGCCAGCGGAGGCGGGGCGGCCATGGCCGGCGCGCGTCGGGGCGCAAAATCGCCGAGCGCGAATGTCTCGGCCGCCAGGATTTCCGCCGGGTCCAACCGGCCGAGCAGGGCCGCCAGGCCGCCAGGCGCCACGGGTGCGGTTTCGAACAGCCCGGTGGAGACGTCCAGCCACGCGGCACCCGTTTGCTCGGCCGTGGCAGCAAGGGCCAGCAGCAAATTGGGGCGCGCGCTGTCGAGCAGGCTGTCCTCTGTCAGCGTGCCTGGGGTGATCAGGCGCACCACGTCCCGCTTGAGGGGGGCTTTGCCGACGCGCAGCTTGGGATCCTCCATCTGCTCGGCGATGGCGACGCGAAAGCCGCGGCGGATCAGGCGCGCGAGGTAGAGGTCCGACGTGCCGACGGGCACGCCGCACATTGGGATCGGCGCGCCGGCATGCTCGCCGCGATGGGTCAGGGCGATGTCGAGTGCGGCGGTGGCGGCGTGGGCGTCATCGAAGAACATTTCGAAGAAATCGCCCATGCGGAAGAACAGCAGCGCGTCCGGGTGCCGCGCCTTGAGCGCGAACCATTGCGCCATGGCGGGCGAGGCGCTGGCGGCGGCGCTCGGGGGGGCGGTGTCGGGCATTTGGCAAAGCATAGAAGCGCGGCCGGGCGCTTGCACGCTCTCGCCCAGATCCTTGATGGCGCGCCTCCGCGGCGGGAGCGGCGCTTAGGTGGTGAGGGAAGGAAAACAGCTGAGGGGCATGTGGCTGGGGTATACGCCAGCCCCAGCAGACCGCCCGTCGCTCATGCTACTCGGCACGTGATACCAACGGATGCATCGACATCAACGAAATCATCAATACTATGATGTTATGCCAGTTAGAGTTACGCCAACCGCCATGAGCAGCATCACGATTCGCAACCTCGACCCCGCGATCAAGGAGCGGCTGCGTCTCCGGGCAGCGCAGCACGGACACTCGATGGAGGCGGAGGCCAGGCGCATCCTCCAGGCCACTCTCAAGGAGCCGCCGAAAAGGCTGGTTCGCAGTCTTTATGACCGAATTCATGACCGCTTTGCGGCAATCGGGGATGTCGATCTCGAACTTCCCAGGCTCACCGGCCAGGATTTGGACATAGCCCGCGTCATCCATGGCGCGACGGAGTGGCCGCGTAAACCAGGGGAGCTGAGCTTATCGCTGGCGTCGCAGCGTCCGCAAGCCACAGACGCAGTATCCTCGACGCCGCGTTTGTAGAGCGTCCTATCAACTGAGCTACATCGGCGGGCAAACACAATGTCTGAAGAAATCGCAATGATCATTCGTGACGCAATTCCGGAGCGGCAAGTCGGCCGCAATAAAGAAGGCGAGGCGAAGGTCTGTCGTGTCGTTGGAGGTGCTCTGACGAAAGCCGGCTATTTTGTAGATGAGAAGGACAGGGAACACTTTCTCGCGGCAAAAATGCGGATTTGGCAGCGATACTCACCCGAGGGTTTGATTGTGGAAGGGACCGCAAGGCGGCGGATTATTGATTTGATTGTCTATGATAATACAAATGCCCGCACGCCCCTCGCCCTCGTGGAGGTTGAGAGCGATCTCGCGCACATGAGCAGCACGACGAACAGGTTCAGCAAGAATTGTTATGCTGTTGCGTCCATTGCTCGTGATGCCGCAGGGCAACCATTCAACAGCTACAATTCCGTCGAGCGCATGGCCGCAGCAGCACAATATTGGGCGATGAAACAGTCCAGCGACCGCTATCCAGAACCCGCTGAAGGCCAGGGGCGTCTCCAAGCAATATGTTCGGACTCCCCGGCAGAGCATAACCCAACCAATATCTGCTTAGTCCTGGTGTCGCATTTTGCCAAACGAGCGCACGCTGAATCACTCAAGCCGCGTCTTAAGAGTCTAAATATGGGCTTAATTGTTGGGACCTGGGATAGCTGATCTATTTCAAAATACAATAGTAAAAAGACTTGAAAAAGATGGCCTCGCGGCAGCCTGCGCGGCCCGTTTCGCCCCGAGCCCGTGCGCAGAGACGGGGAGCCCCTCACAACCTGTTCGCCGAAGCCCCACCCCGCAGTTGGCCCCGCCGCCCACACCCCCTATCTACCCCGCATGCTCTACCTCTCCACCCGCGGTCAGGCCCCCGCCCAAGACTTCGCCGGCGCCCTGCTCACGGGCTTAGCCGAAGACGGCGGCCTCACCATGCCCGCCACCTGGCCCCACTTCTCCGCGCCCGAACTTCGCGCCCTCCGCGGCCTGCCCTACGCCGACCTCGCCGCCCGCATCATCGCTCCCTTCGCCGAAGGCGCTGTCACCTACGAAACCCTGCTCACCCTCTGCCGAGCCGCCTACGCCGGCTTCACCCACCCCGCCATCGTCCCCCTCGTCCAGATCGGCCCCGATATCTGGGTGGCCGAGCTGTTCCACGGCCCCACTTTGGCCTTCAAGGACCTCGCCCTCCAGCTCCTCGGCCGCCTCTTCGAACACGTGCTCGCCAAACGCGAGGACCGCATCACCATCCTGGGCGCCACCTCCGGCGACACCGGCTCGGCCGCCATCGAGGCCTGCCGCGACAGCACGCATGTCGACATCGCCATCCTCCACCCGCTGGACCGCACCAGCGAAGTCCAGCGCCGCCAGATGACGACGGTGAACTCCCCCAACGTCCGCAACATCGCCGTGCGCGGCAATTTCGACGACTGCCAGGACCTGGTCAAAGCCGCCTTTGCCGACGCGCCCTTTCGCGGCGCCATGCGCCTCTCCGCGGTCAACAGCATCAACTGGGCGCGCATCGCCGCCCAAATCCCCTACTACATCAGCGCGGCCCTCGCACTCGGCGCGCCCGACCGCGCGATCAGCTTCGCCGTGCCCACCGGCAATTTCGGCAACGTCCTGGCAGCCTGGGCGGCCGGCCGCATGGGCCTGCCAGTGGCCGGGCTACTCGTCGCCAGCAACCACAACGACATCCTGACGCGCTTCCTGGCTGATAACGACATGTCGTCCCGCCCCGTCGAACCCAGCGTTACGCCCAGCATGGACATAGGCGTCTCCAGCAATTTCGAGCGCCTCCTGTTCGAACTCCTGGGCCGCGACGCCCAGCGCACCGCCTCCATCATGACCGGCTTCCGCCACACCGGCCGCATGGACGTGCCGGATGCCGCCTGGCAGGCCGCCCGCGCCGAATTCACCGGCCTGCGCCTGGACGATGCCGGCACGCTGGACCAGATACGAGCCACCTGGCGCACCAGCGGCTACCTGGCCGACCCGCACACCGCCACGGCCATCGCCGCGGTCGCGCTCGCCCCTCAAGGCGTGCCGGTGGTGGTCACCGCCACCGCCCACCCCGCCAAGTTTCCCGACACGATCGAGCGCGCATTAGGCTTCCGCCCCCCCCTGCCGCCGCACCTGGCCGACCTGTATGCTCGCCCCGAACGCTTCTCGACCGCGGGCAACGACCTGGCCGAAATCCAGGCCGAACTCCGCGCCTTTTCCTCAAGGAATGCTGCATGACCCCCGAGGCCGTACAGGTCACCACCCTCCCCTCCGGCCTGACGGTCGTCACCGAACGCATGGATCGCGTCGAGACGGTCTCGCTGGGCGCCTACGTCGCCAGCGGCACGCGCAACGAGGAGGCGGGCCAGAACGGCGTCAGCCATTTCCTCGAGCACATGGCCTTCAAGGGCACCGAGCGCCGTTCCGCTGCCGAAATAGCCGAAGCTGTGGAAAACGTCGGCGGCCATATCAACGCCTACACCGCGCGCGAGCAGACCGCCTATTACGTCAAATTGCTGAAAGAGGACCTCGCACTGGGCGCCGACATCATCGGCGATATCCTGACGCATTCGGTGTTCGCGCCCGACGAAGTGGAGCGCGAGCGCGGCGTGATCCTCCAGGAAATCGGCCAGGCCAACGACACGCCGGACGACATCATCTTCGACCATTTTCAGGAGGCCGCCTACCCTTCACAGGCGATGGGCCGGCCGGTTCTCGGCACGGAGGAGATCATCCGCAACCTGAAGCGCCAGGAAATTGCCGCCTACATGCACAGCCATTACGCGGCCAAGAACGTGGTTGTCGCCGCCACGGGCAATCTGGAACACGAGCGCGTCGTCGATCTCGTGGCCGCGCATTTCGCCGATTTGCGCGCCGACATGCCGCATGGCGCCACGCCCGGCGTTTACGGCGGCGGCGAGTTCCGCGAAACGCGCGATCTGGATCAGGTGCATATCGTGCTCGGCTTTCCCGGCGTCGGCTATGCGGACCCGGACTACTATCCGGCGTTGCTGCTGAGCACACTTCTGGGCGGGGGGATGTCGTCCCGCCTGTTCCAGGAAATTCGCGAAAAGCGTGGTTTGGTCTACAGCATCTACAGTTTTGCCGCACCGTATATGGATGGCGGATTGTTCGGCATTTACGCCGGCACGGGCGAGGACGAGGCCGCCGAACTGGTCCCGGTCACGCTCGAAGAATTGGCGCGCGTGCAGATCGACGCGAACGAGGCGGAGGTGCGTCGCGCCCGCACGCAGACCAAGGCGTCGCTTTTGATGTCGCTGGAAAGCACGGGCAGCCGATGCGAGCAATTGGCGCGGCAATTCCAGGTATTCGGGCGGCTGATTCCGACCGCGGAGACGGTGGCCAAGATCGATGCGGTGACGGTCGAAGACGTGCGGCGCGCGGCGGCGCGGGTGTTTCGCGGGCGGCCGACGCTGGCGGCGATGGGGCCGGCGGAGCGGGTGCCGGGATTGCCGCAGATTGTGGAGAGGCTTGCAGCCTAAAAAGGCCAGGGGGCTCTGCCCCCTGGACCCCCGCTGGGGCCTGAGGCCCCAAACCCCCATTTATGTACCCGCAAAAAGATGGGGGTCTGGGGCCTCAGGCCCCAGCGGGGTTTGGGGCGGAGCCCCAAAAACTGAAAGACTCAAATGCAATCCCTTGAAATAATAAACGACCTCATCACCCGCGCCCGCCACGCCGGCGCCGACGCAGCCGACGCCATCCTCTACGCGCGCACCTCCGTCAGCGTCGAACGCCGCCTCGGCCAAATGGAAACGCTCGAACGCGCCGAATCGCGCGACCTCGGCCTGCGCGTGTTCGTGGGCCAGCGCACCGCCATCGTTTCGGCCAGCAACGTGGACCCGTCAGGCTTTGCCGCGCTCGCCAGCCGCGCGGTCGCCATGGCGCGCGTCGTGCCCGAAGACCCGTTCAGCGCGCTGTCCGAACAGGCCGTGCAAACGCCGGAGGACGGCGCGACACTCGACCTGCTCGACGCGCAAGAACCTGATCTGGCCAGCCTGATCGAGCGCGCGCAAACCGCCGAGGAAGCCGCCCTGCAAGTGCCCGGCGTGACAAACTCCGAAGGCGGCAGCGCCGGCTACGGCCGCACGGACGCGTATCTGGCGACCTCGGCCGGATTTGCCGGCCATTTCGCGCGGACCAGTCATTCCGTGTCCGCCTCGGTCCTGGCCGGAGCCGGCACGGACATGCAGCGCGATTACGACTACCACAGCACGCTGCACCTGAGCGATCTGGATGATCCCGCCACCATCGGCCGCCGCGCCGGCGACCGTGCAGTTGCGCGCATGAATCCCACGCGGCCGAAAACCGCCAAGATGCCGGTCGTCTATGATCCGCGCGTGTCTGGCAGCCTGGTGAGCCACCTGTCCGGCCTGATCAATGGCGCCAGCGTGGCGCGCGGCACCACGTTCCTGAAAGACAAGTTGGGACAGCAGCTTTTCCCGTCCGGCATTACCATCATCGACGATCCGCGCCGCGTGCGCGGCAGCCGCTCTGGCACCTTCGACGGCGAGGGCGTGCCCACGCGCCGGCGCGAGATCGTGGCCGACGGCGTGCTGCAGACCTGGCTACTGGACGATCGCAGCGCCCGCCAGCTCGGCCTGAAAACCACCGGCCACGCCAGCCGCGGCACCACCAATCCGCCCGGCCCGTCCGCGACGAACCTCTATATGGAGGCAGGCAGCATCTCGCCCGCAGACATGATCGGCGGCATTACCGAAGGCCTCTACATCACCGAAATGATCGGCAACAGCCTCAATCCGCTGACCGGCGATTACAGCCGCGGGGCCGCAGGCTTCATGATCCGCGGTGGCGCGCTCGCCGAACCTGTGGCCGAAATCACGGTTGCCGGCAATCTGCTCGACATGTTCATGCACCTGACGCCGGCGAACGATCTGGTGTTCCGGCGCGGCACGGACGCGCCGACGATCATGGTCGAGGGGCTGACACTGGCCGGCGCGTAGAACCGACAGGACCTTCGATAATACTCAAGGCACGAAGCTGAAGACTTCACCCATATTCACGGTCCCTCCCGCGCTGATACCGTAGAACGCCTTGCCAACCGCGAGAAGGGGCGCAGCAAGACCCGATGGGCCGATACCACCGGGAAACGCATACAGCGGCGTAAAGCTGTTCGAACGGGTATTGATGTCGAAGATCATGTTGCCCGCCCCACCATAAAGTGTCTTCCCTACAACGGTGAGCGCTTGGGTGGGAAAAACACCATCGCTGCCGCTGAAGGCGTGAACAACAGACTCGGCGCCCGTCGACGGATTGACTTCATAGACCACGCCACAGCCAAGCCCGTAACACTGCGGCTCCTGCGTGCCGCCATAGACAGTCGTGCCGTACAGGTTGCCACCGATTGCAACGAGGTGGGATTTGGGAAAGTAACCATCTGCGCCGCCGGTGAAGGGGTAGAGACTTGTCTCTGTGGACGTGGACGGATCAAACGAGAATACGTTGCCGGCGAAGAACGCGCCGCCCACTTCCGTCGTTCCATAGAGCAGCTTGCCGAGTGCGATCAGGCCGGATTGCGGCAAGCCGCCGTCGTTGCCAAACGTGAAGGTGTACACGGTCATCAAGGTATTGCTCGACGGATCAAATTTGAAAATCGTGCCCGCGCCGTACGTGCCGCCGGCCGAGGTCGTACCGTAAAGAATGCCGTTGACATTCAGGAGCCCGCCATTGGGAACGGCACCGTCGCTGCCTCCGCTGAAACTGTAGAGAGTCGTTTCAGTACCGGTGGTCGGATCGATGCTGAACAGCGCGCCATTATTGGTGCTGCCACCGCTGGCTGCCGCGCCATAGAGCAAGCCGTTGGAAATGAGCAGGGCGCCATTGGGAAAGCCGCCATCCGCCCCGCCTTTGAAGGTGTAGAGAGTCATCTCCGCGCCCGTTTTCGGATTTATGCTGTAGACGGAGCCGACATAGGCAAGCCCGCCCTCCGTTGTGGTGCCATAAAGAGTGCCACCCACAGCGATCAATGCCGCGTCCTGCGCCACGGCGAAAAGCGGATTGGCGCCGATGAACTCATGCAGCGTGGCTTCCACGCCCGTCTTCAGATTAAATGAAAAAACCGCACCATTATCCGTGTTGCGCACCTCCGGACCGGTAGCGGTTCCATAGAGCGTGTTGCCAATGGCAATCAGCTGGCCATCGGGGGTGCCGCTATCGGCACCCCCGGTGAACGCGTACAAACTCGTCTGCTGCCCCGTCTTGAGGCTGTAGCTGAAGATCGTGCCCTTTCCATCGGAACCGCCGGTGACGGTGGTGCCAGAGAGCCTGTTGCCCAGAGCGAGCAGCCCTGCCTCCGGATTGCCGCCATCGGCCTTTCCGGTAAAGGTATAGAGTGTGTGTTCTGCGCCGTTCGCCGGATTTATGGAAAACAGCGTGCCGGCGCCATTGGCGCCCCCGTAACCGGCAACGCCGTAAAGCAGTTTGCCGACCAAAACCAGGGGTGCGTCCAACATACCGCCATCCGCGCCGAAGGTGAAACTGTAGATCGTATGTTCCGCGCCGCTTGTCGGATCGATCGAGAACACGGTTCCTGCGTTTGCCGCACCACCGCCTGAGGCAACGCTGTAGAGCAGACCGTCATACTCGACAAAGCCCGAACTGGGACTGGCGCCGTCCGCTCCGCCCGTGAACGTGTAGAGCGTGGTGGCGCTGTTGGTTGTCGTATCAAAGGCGAAGGCCGTGCCATAGTTCGAAGTGCCGCCGGTGGCCGCAGTACCATAGAGCGTAGTGCCGATGGGAAACAGCGCGCCCGTGGTATTGCTTCCCGTCACTGAGGTGAAGCTGTAGAGCGTGGTGAGCACATTCCCGGCAGGGTTGATCGAAAAGATAGTGCCCAGACCATTGGCGCCGCCGCTGCCTGTAGTACCGTAGAGCAGGCCATTTGCCAGAACGAGTACCGCTTCAGGGCCAGCGCCGTCGCCAAGCCCCTGGAAGGAGTAGACAATCGTTTCGGCACCACTCTTGGCATCAACCGCGTAGACCGCGCCGCGTCCATAAGCTCCACCGTATACCGCGACGCCATAAAAGAGGCCGCCGACATTGACCACGCCCGCGTTCAGCGGAAAAGCCGCGTCGCCACCGCCAGGAAATTGATAGAGGGTGGTCAGTTTGGCCGGCCTCGCCCCAGCAGATCCTGCAAGCAGACCGAATGCACAGAGGACCGCAGCTCCGGGCGCTGTTCTCTTCACGGCCATCGCCTCCTGACCTAGACACTTGCACTACGCTGGTATGCAAAACCGTTTTGCCATGAAGTCTATATGTTATGTTGCAAAAGGAGGCAAGCTGGAAGCGTAAAGCAAAACGAACTGGCATTGCTGAGTGCAGCTGCGGGTTGTTGCAACCGTCGCGCGAGCCTGGTGTATAGGCCGATTGCAATCGACTTCTCTGCTACAGCAACCATTGAGGAAGCATGGCATCAAGGCGGCGCCATCCAGCCCGCGTCGCTCGCAAGACCGTTCCTGCCAATTCGATATAGCCTTCCTCAACGCACACCGCCAGGAAACCGAGCACGAAGGAGGCGCCCCTGTATCCGCCTGCCGCGCGCGCGTAGTCAATGTCTGCGGGCAGTGCGAAGCGGTTGTCGTTTGCAACGACACCCATCGTCCAGGTTGCGTGCGTGCATGGCCAGGGCAAGACTGTTCCCACGCGATGAACGTTCGTGTAAGATCACCGCCTAAAATGGAAGGAGAGGCAGCCATGCACACAATAGTACGGTCTTTCGCAAGCGCAATCTTAGCACTCGCCCTCGCACCGCTGGCCCACGCCGATCAGTGCGCGTCCATGATGACAACCACAACAGTAATGTGCGAGAGCGCCACTTACAGTACAGGAGCCAAGAACAAATATACCCTCACGTTCGGACCTGGAGATGCTTTTTCTGCCGCGGGCGCCTCCAAGAACAACAAGGGAGACACCGCAACAGGGACCTACACGTGTTTTGGCAACAACTACTTCAGCCTGGCTTACACGGACGGGTTTGGCGACCATCCGACGGCAACCGGCAAGTTTCCAAGCACAGTTTTCGGGAACAACAATAACGGCCCAACGGGTAATTACGTCTTCAGCGCCAGGCTCACTTCCGGCGCTTGCCCCTAGGACAAAGCGCATTGGTCAAAAAAGATTAGGGAGATGTGCCATCCCCCCCAAAACCCCCTGTCTGTGGTAGAAGCAGAACAGGCTCCGGCGCCACACCTGGCTATAGCACTAGGCGGGGCAGCAACGCGTCCAGACGGCGGCGGCCCTCGGACGTCGCGCGCAGCTTGCCCTCGCCGACCACAAGATATCCCTCTTCGACACAGGCGCGAAATATACCCTCGTCCACTGCATCGCCCAACGCCATCCCCGTCCGTCCCTCAAACCACCCCAAATCAATCCCCTCAACCAACCGCAACCCCATCAGCAACGCCTCGCGCGCCCGATCGCGCGGCGCCACAACCTCCTCCTGCGTACTGCCATGCCCGTCCCGCTCCACGCGCTCGGCCCAAGGCTCGGGCGCGCGGTGCCGACGCGTGGCGCGCAGCGTGCCATCGATCATGACGCGCCCATGCGCACCCGGCCCGATGCCGGCGTAATCACTGTAACGCCAATACGCCAAATTATGCCGGCTCTCCGCACCCGGGCGCGCATAATTGGAGATCTCATAAGCTGCCATCCCGAACCCCGCGCATGCCTCGCCCGTGGCGTCATACAGCTGGGCGGAAATATCATCGTCCGGCAGCACGATCTGTCCGCGCCGGTGCGGCGCCTCGAACGCCGTCCCAGGCTCGATCGTCAACTGATACAAAGACAGATGGTCCGCGGCCAGCCCCAACGCGCGCCGCAACTCGGTCCGCCACGCGGCCAGTTCCTGCCCGGGCCGAGCATAAATCAAATCGAACGACAAACGCGGAAAAATCGCACGCGCGTGCTCCAGCGCCGCCATCGCCTCGCCCGCGCTATGGCGGCGCCCTAGCGCGGCCAGCGCCACGTCATCAAGCGCCTGCACCCCCAGCGAGAGCCGGCTCACGCCCGCCTCCCGAAATGCAGCCAGGCGCCCGGCCTCTACGCTGGTCGGGTTGGCCTCCAGGGTAATCTCCAGATCGTCCTCTGCGACGAACAGGGCGCGCGCATCGGCAATCAGCGCGGCTACCGTCTGAGGCGCCATCAGGCTGGGCGTGCCCCCGCCGAAGAAGATGCTGCCCAGCCGGCGCGGCCCAAGGCGCGCGGCCTCCCAGGCCAGTTCCCGCCGCAGGGCGGCCGCGAAGCGCGCCTGATCAATGCTGTCACGAACGTGGCTGTTAAAGTCGCAATACGGGCATTTGCTCAGGCAAAACGGCCAATGGATGTAAAGCGCGAGGGGCACGGGCCGCACATGGCCCCCGCGCCGTGACGCGGCAAGCTTGCCCGCGGGGCGCGTCGCCGTTATAGGCCGCTCACCAGCGCGCCCGGTCGGACATCGGGGGCGCCATCCTATGCGCGAGGCACCACCATGAAGGCCGGCATCCACC
The DNA here is from genome assembly GCA_965276755.1 of Acetobacteraceae bacterium. Classification (GTDB taxonomy): domain Bacteria; phylum Pseudomonadota; class Alphaproteobacteria; order Acetobacterales; family Acetobacteraceae; genus CAJCIS01. The sequence continues at coordinate 3,288,061 of OZ255625.1, read as the reverse complement.
CCGAATATCACGACATCACCGTCGTGATGACCGACGGCACGTCCTACCAGACGCGCTCCTGCTACGGAAAGGCGGGCGACACGCTCCGCCTGGACGTGGACCCCAAGAGCCATCCCGCCTGGACCGGCGTGCAGCGCATCATGGACACAGGCGGCCAGGTCGCCAAATTCAACAAGAAGTTCGCCGGCATAGGCCTGAAAACCGGAAACTAGAGACGCGAAATCAAAGACGGGGGGTCTGGGGGGGATGGCACATCTCCCCCAGTCTTTCTTCCAGATCGTCGTCGAGCGGTCGTAAAACCGTTGTCCAGTCGTAATTGGCCTCCATCGCTGCGCGCGCGCGTTGTTCGATTTTGCCGTTGTCTTGGCTAAGTGTCTCGCGAATAGCCCGCACCCAGTCGCCCGGCCTTTCGGCCACCAGCAGATCGCGCCCGGCCTGCGCGCGCACCCCCTCAAACGCCGCCGGCGAGGCAATCACCACACGCCCCATGGCCATGCCCTCCAGCACCTTGTTCTGGATGCCGCGCGCAATGCGCAACGGGCAAACGATGGCCCGCGCGTGTGCCACGTAGGGCCGCACGTCCGCCACGCGCCCGGTGACGTGCACGCCTGGCCGTTCGGCGAGCGCGCGGATTTCGGCGGTGGGATTTGCGCCGACGATCCAGAAGCGCACGCCACCGCCAAGCAGCGGCATGATTTCGCGCACGAACCAAAGCGCCGCATCCGCATTGGGCCAGTAATCCATATGCCCTGTGAAAACCACGCAAGGCCCCGGCGCGCCGAAGGGCCAGGCGAAATCGTGCGCCGGCGAGAAGCGCGACAGATCGATGCCGTTTTCCAGCGCCGCAACCCTGCCCGCACTTTCGGGCGCGAGTGCCACGAAGTGCTGCGCCTCCGACGCGGAAACGAAATACGTGCGGGCGCAAGACGCCGCGGCGGCACGTTCGTAAGCGAGCAGCGTGCGGGACTCGCGCGCCCAGAACGCCCGCATCGGCAAGCGCGTTCTGGCGGCATATTCGCGCCATTTCTCCGAATCGACGTCCACGGCATCGAGCAGGCGAAGCGGCTGCATGGCGTGAAGCACGTAAGGGGCCATGGCCACGGTGTAGATATAGATCGCGGCGATCGGCTCGCGCTGCAGGATCTCTTCAATCCATCGTTGCAGGGACGGTGAGGAGTAGAAATCCGGCATCAACGGCCGCCCCGGCCGCGCACGCAGCAGCGCGCGTATTTTCTGGGCGCGCCGATCGATGCCAAAGGCGCCCACGCTGGCGCACACACTCTGCATATGCGCAACGTGGTCCATGTCTGCGGGATTGCCCACGACGCAGCCAAGGTGCACGCGGTATGTCGCCGAAAGGTGTTTTATTAAATGCCAGGCGCGGATTTTCTCGCCCTTGTCCGGCGGCCACGGCATGCAATGGCTGATGAAGAGGAGGTCGGCCATACGCTGTCCTCCTTGGCACGGTTGCCCGATTAAGGCACATGAGTGCTCAATGCAAAGTGACCGCCCCGCAACCATCGGCCAATGCGTCATCCTGGCGGACGCACTTGCCACATCCAGCGACCGCATCGATGCGGGCACACCGCGTGCCGCGCTGCCGATCGGCAAGCGACCGTTCATTGCCTGGCTGATGCGCGAATGGCTGCGCTTTGGCGTCACCGATTTCGTGGTGCTGAGCGGCGCCCTGCCCGTCGGCATCGAGGACATCGTGCGCAATGCCGCCGAGGGCCTGCCGCGCCAGATATCCCTGCGCTTCTGCCAGCAACCGGCCGGCACCGCCCTCGGCGCGGCGCTGCGCCAGGCAGCACCGCACCTGCAAGCCAATTTCCTGCTGTGCCAGGGCGACACGCTGCTGGACGCCAATCTGGCCCACCTTCTCGCCGATTTCGCCCGCGATGATGCGGGTACTGCGGGCCGAATAGTGGTGCATGAGGTGCCCGATGCAGTGGGGCATAGCGTGGTGACGCTACAGGGCGATCGCGTCATAGGCCTGCAAACCGGCGGGGCCTCGGGCCTGGCCTATGCCGGCATCGCCGCCCTGAAGCGCGAGGCCATCGAGACCGCGGGCGATGGCGACCTGCTCACAGCATTCGCCAAGGCCGGCCAGTTGCGCGCAACAACGCTCTCCGGCCGCTTCGTCACCACGCACTCGCCCGATGCACTCGCCCACGCGCGCCGCGAACTGCCGGCAATCTTGGACCGCCCTTCGCTGATCCTGGACCGGGACGGCGTGCTCAACCACGATCACGGCTATGTCGGCACGCGCGAGCGTTGGGAGTGGGTCACCGGCGCACTCGACGCCGTCCGCCTCGCCACCGAGCACGGCTGGCACGTCTTCGTCGCCACCAACCAGAGCGGCATCGCCCGCGGCCTCTATACCGAGGCGGACGCGACATCCCTGCTCGCCTGGATGGCCGACGAGACGCGCCGGCACGGCGGCACGATCGATGACGTGCGCTTCTGCCCCTACCACCCCGAAGCCACCCTGCCCGCTTATCGCCGCCGCAGTGATTGGCGCAAGCCGGGCCCTGGCATGATCCTCAACCTGATTTCGGCCTGGGAGCTCGAACCCCGCCATTGCATGCTGATCGGCAATCAGGACACCGACATGCAGGCCGCAGCGGCGGCCGGCATTGCCGGGCAACTCTTCGACGGCGGCAATTTGCGCGACACGGTCGGCGCCATCGTGCTGCGCGGGCACGACGCGCTGCGGACGGAACAAGATTGAGCATGGACCCCGATACGCCCGAGGAATTACTCGCCCTGCGCGGCAGTATCGACAACATCGATGCCGCGTTGATCTATTTGCTGGCCGAGCGCTTCAAATGCACGCAGCAGGTGGGGCGGCTGAAAGCGCGCCTGTCCCTGCCGCCGGCCGACCCTGCGCGCGAGGCGCGCCAGATTGCGCGGCTGCGCAGTCTGGCGGAGGGTGCCAAGCTCGATCCGGCATTTGCGGAAAAGTTTTTGGCGTTCGTGATACGCGAGGTGATTCATCATCATGAGCAGGCGAGGGCCTCTGCGCCGTGAAGGCTTTGTTAGGCAAGGTGAAGAACTGGGGGAGATGTGCCATCCCCCCCCCAGACCCCCCGTCATTAATTTAGCTATCGGCAACTTAACGGATCAACCGGTAGTCGGAACGATCAACAACCGGCATTGTGAACACCAATGGCGGCACCGCGGCACCCGCCGCCCTGCCAATGGCCGCGCACGACCCGCCTAGAATGCAACTCTAACCCCCCCATACCCCGCAATCGGTACGCCCGGGCTCGCCGTCCGCGGGTCGCTCACCCCGCCAGGCACATTCGGCCAAGGCACATCGCCCACCGGCCCAAACCCGCCATATGTATCATACCGCTTGTCAAACACATTGTTCACCAAACCAAACAAGGTAATACGCGGCGTCACGCGATAAGCCGTATTGAAATCGACTACCACATAACCGCCCACCGGCTTGGTCAAATTGGAATCATCGCCAAACCGATACTGCGAACTCTGCAAGATCGCAGACCCTCCCACGGACCAATCGGACGTCACATCATATTGCACGACCGCGGTAACCCGATCGCGCGGAATGCCTGGAATGCGATCGCCCGGCACCACATCGATCTGCCCGTTTGCATTGGCCGCCGGATTGGACCCGCCATCCAGAACCAGTGGCGAACGGAACGTCGCATCCGTAAACGCATAGCCCAAAGTCAGATGCAGCGCGCGCCGATCATAATGCACATTCGCTTCAACACCCTGCCTCAGCGTCTTGCCCGCATTCGTATAGAAATCCAGGTTCGGATTTTGAATGGTCGACTCATAGATCAGGTCATCGAAATTCTTGGTGTAGAAATAGTCCGCGTTGTAGCCCAGCCTGCCGCCCGCCACATCACCCAAATGGCCGCGCACCCCACCCTCGAAAGTGCGCGCCACAACCTGCTTGAGGTTCGGATCGCCCACAAAGAAATTCAGCAACGAGCAAGGCGTCGCCGCACTCGCGCAGGACAATTCCTGTGGCGTCGGCGCCCGGTTGGTTTCCGAATAGCTCCCGTAAACCGAAACCCAAGGTGCCACCGCATAGGTCAGGCCGGCACTCGGATTGAACCGGTCATAGCTGTGCTGCCCGACAACGGGCCCGCCCAGCTTGTCGTGCAAATCAATCTCGGCAGTGTTGAAACGCCCGGCCAGGCTCAGATCCAGCCCGGGAATGACGGAAAACACATCCTGCGCAAAAACGCCATAAAAACGCGTGGTCGAAACGACAAGTACCGGATTGACTCCCTCGGATGGCTGATCCTGCGTCACCCCTGGCCCAACAAAGAACCGCGTGTAGGGATCAAACCCACCAAGCTGCTGCGATCCGTCAAAAACACTATCCGATCCATCAAAACTCACTCCCGCTACCAGATGATTATGACGCCCCGCCAGATCGGCGTCATCGGTCGCCTGCACGGAAGCGCCATAGGCATGGCTGTCCAGCCCCTGCACGCTCAACCCAGAATAAAGGCCGCCAGCAAGAAAATCGGTAACCGGCGCACCGCCGCGCCCGGTCACCACAGTGCCGTCACCATTGCACAGCAAACCATTGCCGCACGGCGCCACGCCCGAGGTGATGCCGTTCGGCACACGCTGCGTCAGGTTCTGAAAATAAGCCAGGCCCTGCAACGACCACGCATCGCCCAAGCTGACGCTGCCGTTCAGATTGACGCTCACATATTTGTTATAGACCTCATTGGGTGCCGTGAAAATGTTTGAAATATTCGCATCCAGTGCCTGCACCGGCGAGGCCCCGGGATTGCCCAGCGTATTATCCGCCGCCGTCACGTCCAGATGCAGTTCCGCCACATCGCTGCGCCAGCCGAGGTCGGTATAAAGCCGGTAGATGTCCGACGCGCTCGTCTGGCGAAACCCGTCATCATGGGTAATCTCGCCCGCCGCATAGACCGCGAAATCGCCCCATTGCCGCCCAAACTCGGCAATGCCTGCGCCGCGCCCATACGATCCGCCATAGGCGGTCACGTCAGCACCGTGAAAGCCAAAGCCATTCTTCATCTGCACGTTGACCGAACCGCCAAGCGCATTCAGCCCAAAGACGGGGTTGGACGCCTCCACATTCACCGTATCGATGGCAATGGAGGGAATAAGATCCCAGTTCACCGTATCGCCAAACGCGTCATTGAACCGCGCGCCATTGACATAGACCGCCAATCCCTGGGACGCGCCGGCCGTCGGCGAAGCGGTAAAGCCGCGAAAAATAATGTCGGGCTGAAAAATATTGCCCTCGGTGTCATTGATCGTGGCACCGGGAATATTCTCCAGGATCGCACCCGTCAGGCTGGGCACGCCCGTGCGGTCGATGTCCCGCGCGCCGAGCACGTTGGTGGCCGCCGGTATCTGGTCACGATCGATGCCCGAGCCCAGCAACGGCGTGCTGCCCACCACCTGCACATCCCCCAGACTGATCTGCGGGCCCGCGATCTGCGCGCGCGCGGCATGGCCAAGTGCGGCCTGTGCCACACCACATAAGGTCAGGATCGTCTTGCAATTCATTGATGAATCACCGGGTAGATGGAGGCGCAGCAGCCCTTCCCATGCTAACGGGCAGCGATCAATGAGGCGCGGATGACGGCAAGATGATAGTTGCGTGTCAGGCTGCCCCCGCCGGCGCGGCCATGCTAGACCTCGCCCGTCCTGCTGCCGATGGTGCTCGTCTGGCCTCTGTTCTGCCGCCGTTGAACGTTGCGGACCGGCTTTGCCTGCGGCGAGGCGCGGATGGTCGTGCACGCCTGATGCCGGCCGGGGGCGCCCTTGCAATCCACGGGCTCCTGCTGGCACTCGTGGTCCGCCTGGTCGTCTCACCCCTTCCGCCGCCGCGGCCCGAGCCTGGTTTCGTGGTGGTAATGGCCCAGATATCGCCGTTGGGCTCGGCCATTTTGCAGGCGCCCCCAGCGCCGGTGGCGCGCCTGGCCCCGGTGCGCGCGCTCTCCGTTCACACGCAACCCATGCACCAGACTGTCCTGCCGTCCGGCAGGCCAATGGTCACCAGCCCGGTCAAGACCGCCGCCGCCGTTGCGGCACGCAGTGGCAATTCCGCGCCCCCGGGCCTTCGAAGCAGTCCAGTCCCTGCCCCGGCAATCGATGCAGACGCGCTGCTGCCCGCCCTGGAAGCGCGCATCGACGCGGCGGTGCAGCGCGCGGCCGTATTGCCGGCCGCGGCGGGCCGGCAGCACAGGCAGGGCCGGACTCGGCTGCGCTTCACATACCTGGACGGCACGGTGAGGGACGTCAGTGTCGTCGCCTCCAGCCTCTCGCGGATTTTGGATAATGCCGCACTTGCCGCAGTGCGAGACGCGATAATTCCAAGCGCGCCGCCAAAGCTGCGCGGCCGCCGGCTGGATTTGCTGGTTTGGATCAATTTCCGGCTGGGTCCCGATGCAGCCTAACTGAAGACGGGGGGTCTGGGGGGGATGGCACATCTCCCCCAGCTTTTCTTATGCCAACACTCCCGCCAATTTGGCGGCCTGTGTCGCCAACGCATCCATCAGCGGCGGCGACAGACAATCATAAGGCGGCAGCCCCAATTCGCGCAGTCGCGCGCGAATGGGCTCTGTCCGGTCGGGCGGCACGCCACCCTCGATCACCGAGGAGACGAATGCCGCGAACGCGGGTGCGGCAAACCCTGCCGTATCCGCCAATTCGGGATGCACGAAATCCAGACCGTAAAAGGCGTGTTTGGCGTTTTCAATGCGGCCGTACAGATGCACGCCGCAGACCGAGCACGCATGACGGCCAATGGCCGCGGTTGGATCGACCATTTGCAGCTTGCCGCCGTTCTCCAGGACCTCGACGTGGTCGCGAGAGACAACCGCGATTTGCGAAAAGACGGCACCGTGGGGCTTCCAGCATTTGGTGCAACCGCAGACGTGGTTGTGCGCGACCTGGGCACCCACGCGCACGCGCACCGGCGCATCGGTGCAGTGGCAACTCAGCGTGGCGCCGGCAAAGCTGGCGTCCTCGCTCTGCCGCACGCCATCGTCCACGGCTGGATGGATAAGCACCTTGTCGGCCATGGTCGTCTTCTCCCCAGCTCACGCCATTTCGCGCGCATGGTAGCGGAGATGGTCTTCCATGAAACTAGCTATAAAGTAGTACGAGTGATCGTAGCCCTCCTGATACCGTAACGTCAGCGGAATGTCTGCACGCGCGCAAGCCGCTTGCAGCAATTCGGGCTTGAGCTGGCTGCTGAGGAAATTATCCGCGCTGCCCTGATCGACGAGCAATCCGGGCAGACGGTGCCCATCTGCAATCAGTGCGGTGGCATCATAGGCACGCCAGGCCGAGCGGTCCGGCCCCAGATAGCCGCCCAGCGCCTTTTGCCCCCAGGGGCAATCCATAGGTGCGGAAATTGGTGCAAAGGCGGAGACCGATTTGAAACGCCCGGGGTTTCGCAGTGCCACGGTAATGGCGCCGTGGCCGCCCATGGAGTGGCCGAATATCCCCTGGCGCCCCATGTCCGCGGGCAGATGGGCTGCAATTATTGCGGGCAACTCCTCCTCGATATAACCGCGCATGCGGTAATTGGTGGCGTAGGGTGCCTGGGTGGCATCGACGTAGAACCCTGCACCCAGGCCAAAATCGTAGCTGCCTGCTGGGTCGCCTGGCACGCCCTCGCCGCGCGGAGATGTGTCGGGTGCAATCAGCATCAGCCCCAGTTCTGCCGCGACGCGCTGTGCGCCGGCTTTGATCGCGAAATTCTCCTCCGTGCAGGTCAGGCCCGCGAGGAACCACAGCACCGGCACCGGCCTCGTTTCGGCCTGGGGCGGCACGAAGACGGACACGCGCATCGGCGTTCCGGTCTGGCGCGAGTCGTGGCGGTAAATGAACTGGGTTCCGCCGAAGCAGCGCGCCTGCGAGAGCGTCTCCAAGCCCATGTCCGGTTCCTTTCGATGGGTCACGCCGCCTGCCTGTCGCAAGGTTGCGACAGGTCGGCGCTTCTATCGGCATGGCAGGGATTGTCTAACCGCTTCCAGCCCTTGAGCCTGCAGGTAAGGTGCGGCTGCCTTACGCAACAGGCCGGGCCAACAGATCGGGGGAAAATGCATGGCTCAGGTGTTGATCGCCCATGCGGAACCGCTATTCGCAGATGCGCTGTGTGAAATTGTGGCCGAGCTTTTCACCGCCGGCAATTGGCCTTTCGGATGTATCCGTGTGGCCACGATCGAACAAGCCCTGGGCGCGGTCGAGCGGGAGGACGAACTCGAAGCGATTCTGATCGATCTTGCCATTCTGGGTCCTGGCGGCCTGTCGCATCTGGTTGGCCTGCGCGGGCGCCAGGCGGCGGTGCCGCTGATCGTGCTGTCATCGGTCTGCGATCCGCAGACCGTGCATCTGTGCATGACCTGCGGCGTGGCCGGCTTCATCGCCAAGACGGGCACACGGTGCGAGATATCGCGCGCCCTGCAGACCGTCTTTGATGGCGGCATTCACATGCCTAATTTCGCCGGCGCCCCGCGCGCCTTTCCCCAGATCGGCCGCCGCATGGCCGAGGACGATCCCGAAGGCGGACCGCTAAGCTTTCGCCAGGCCGCCGTTCTGGACCTTGTGACAGATGGCAAATCCAACAAGCAGATCGCGTGGGAGCTTTCGATTTCCGAGACGACCGTGAAAGCGCACATGACCGCAATCTTGCGCAAGCTGGGCGTCAACAGCCGCGCCCAGGCCATTGTGTTGCTGCAACGCAATATGGTGCAGGCGTCGGCGGCAAATTTTATCGTTCCGGTATGACCCGGCTGCGCGAAACCGTGCCAAAATCGCCACATCGCCGGGAGCTATGATACCAAGGTCGGTCGCTTTGGGAGGTGTTACCCCTCGATTCCCCGTGATTGTCACGGTAACGTTGACAAGCAGGGAGCGCCGAAAACTGCTCCACACGACGCAGGGAAATACCTGCACGTCTCCGGGGGGACACACACTCATGCACGGCACCAGGCTTGTGGGGTTGGCACTCGCATCGTCGATCATGCTGGGCGCAGGAATGGCCCGCGCGGATGATTATACCGACCTTCTGCAGTTGCTGCGTGCCAAGGGCAGCCTGACGCAATCGGAATATAGCGGGCTGCTCGCCAAGCATTTGCGCAACATGCGCAGCGGTCGCCGTGGTACGGGCAGCACCATGGCCACCAACGTCGATGAAAATGCCATTGCGGCGCAGCAATCGGCCCTGCAGGCCGCGGCCAGTGCCGCCGCCGCGCGGCAGGTGATGATGCAGACACAGGCGGAGATGAAGAAGACCGAGGACATGATCAACGAGCCCGACATCGTGCGCGTCATGCCTTACAAGCCGGGTGCGGGCATCACGATGAAGATCGGCAATGTCGATTTGAACGTCTCCGGCATCGTCAACGCGTTCTATACCTATTCCAGCGCGGATAATGCTAACGCGCATACCACCATTTCCGGCGGGCTGACGGATGCGAGCGGGTTCGACTCGTCCTCGGTCCGCAACGGGCTGCTGCCTGGGGCGATCATTGTTTCGGCCAGCACGACACAGAACGGCATCGATCTGTCTGCGGTCTTCGGCGCCTATCCGGGCATCGACAGTGCGTCCGTGGGTGCGTTGAACGCAAATAACGGCGGCAATTCCACCGCGCTGGGCACAGCGGGGGTAGATTTCCGCAAGACGTATATTACGGCGGGCACGGCGCGCCTGGGCACGTTCAAGCTGGGGCGCGATATCGGGTTGTTCGGCCAGGATGCGATTTTGAACGATCAGACCTTGCTTGGCGTGGGAGCGACCGGCGGCAATGCCGACCCTGCCAATACCTCGCTCGGGCGCATCGGGTATGGCTACATCTATACCGATTTCATGCCGCAGATCACGTATATCAGCCCGATTTTCGCGGGCTTTCAGGCCAGCGTTGGCGTGTTCCAGCCGCTTAATGCGGTCAATCTGTTCAGCAATTCTCTTTCGGGAACTTCCAACCAGCACAGCGCGCCCATGTTCCAAGGGCGGCTGACCTATGACTACAAAACGCCTGGCTGGTCCGCGCATATCTGGGCAGGCGGACTTGCCCAGCACCTGGACAATATTCAGGCTTACGAGGAGGCGACCAGCACGAGCACCGACAAGACCGGTCTCGCGGGCGAGGTTGGTGCCACGGTCAATGTGGGGCCCGTCGGACTGACAGGTTACTACTATCGAGCGCGCGGCGTCGGCACCACGGCGCTCTTCTTCGAAGCCATCGGTGCGAATGCGCAGCTCCGCACTTCGGAAGGCGGTTATGTCCAGGCTTCGCTGAAAGCGACCGACAAGCTGAAACTGATTGCCAGCTATGGCGTGAGCTCACTTTATCTCGCACCCGGCGAGGCTGCGTCCGAGGTCTTCCACTACATCGAGGAATTGCCGCCGCTGTACAGACCGCAGCTGGTGACCGTTGACCCCGCCGCGGGCCTCGTCAGGCGCAACGAGAGCGAAACGGCCGGCGCCTATTACGCGCTTGCGGATTGGCTGACGCTGGTCGGTGAATATACGCACACCGACAGCCACGCGCATGGGCCGAATTCGTCGGCGGCAAATTCGGTTTCGGCGGGGGCTATCTTGTTCTATTAGGGAAAGAGCTGGGGGAGATGTGCCATCCCCCCCAGACCACCCGTCATTATTTTAACCCGGTTCTAAATGATGACGGGGGTCTGGGGGGCTGACGTATACGTCAGCCCAATCTCCCCCAGCTCTTTTTCTACTTGAGGTCCTCAATCAACATCCGCCCAATGAAGTCGCTGGCATGCTGCCAAGCCGCCTCATCGTCCCCCCGAAAAGTAATCGCGCGCGATAGCACCGAGCGGCCGCTGGCGACATCCATCACCTCTATCTGGCCGAACTGGATCAGCGTGCTCACCTTGTGCACGCCGCCGAACACCACGTATTTCGCCTTTTGCGCGCGCGCCGCCGCGGCGATGCTGTCCTGATCGAGGCTGTCTGCCGAGCAATGCGGCTGCGCGCAGTGCAACGGTCCCGCAACGAAGCGCGCGCTTTTGCCAATCCGGTCGATGATGTCCTTGCTCAACGCGCGCATGCGGCCATCGTGCTGCGCCGCCTGGTCGCGCGGCTCGCCTGACGAATCGACGAAATCGAAATCGGCGACAGCCACAAGAGGTGCCGCCCTGGCCGATGCCGCCAACGCACAGAAAACGATCACCCATCGGATCATGCGCCCGTGTTCCTCATTGCGCCGGCTGCGCAATTGCCATTGGCAGTCCCGCCTCTTGCCAGCCATCCACACCATCCGGATACCAGAACACTTGGGTATATCCCAGCAGGACCGCGCGCCTGGCCGCATTCCAGCTCATCCAGCATTGCCGCAAACAATAGAACACGAGGGGTGCGGCCAATCGCCCGCCCGTTAGCGCCGACAGACGCGCGCGGAGGCGCGCTTCCACCGAGGGCGCGAGCGCACCGCGGCCAATATCGGCCAACCACACGCTGCCCGCAATATCCCGGTGCACCATCGGCATGCGCGGCAGGCCAGGGCGTGCATCGACCGGCGGGGCAGGCGCGGGCAACACGTCAACCAGCACGGGATGCGCGGTGGCGATCAGCCGCGCCAATTCGGTGGTATGGACCACCCGCGCGCCTTGCAGCGTGTCGGGCACCTCACCGCGATAATGATCCATGCGAAAGCCGGGCGGCTCTGGTGCGGCGGCGGCCAGACAGCACGCCAGCGCGGCGCACGCCAGGCGCCTCACTGAGCCGGCGCTGCCTGCAAGTCCCGCGGCAGCAGAAGTCCTTGCTCATCGAGCAGCAGCACGTTGTACTCATTCAGGATGCGGGCGATCTGCGCACGATTCTTCGAAATCACGCCATTCAGCCGGCGACGAAACGCAACATCGCCCGGCCGCACGCCCATGGCAATGTGATAGTCCAGCCGGATCTTGCTGTTCTCTGGATCGAGCAAGGTCAGGCGCAGCGGCAACTTGTCGGCGTTCGCGTAATAGCCCGCAATCGGCCCCCAAATCAGCCCGACATCGATGCGCTTCGCGGCAAGATCGGTCACCATGCGATGGCCAGGCTGGTCCACGCGTGTATCGACGACCAGCGGATAGATCGCGGTCTGGTCCATCAGATTATGATCGACAACGAGGTTGGTCGGCGGCGTTCCGGCAATAATGGCAAACCGGCGGCCGGCAATCTTCCAGTCATCCACACGCGCAGTGGTGATGTTATCGGCCGTACGCGTCATCATCACGTAGGCGGTGTGCATATAGGCATCCGTCGTCGCCATGTCCTCGACGCCGGCGACTGTGCCCATGACCACGTCGCAGCGATGCTTCATCAGCGTGGCGCGCACGAAGCCCTGGCTGTCCGGAAACCATGTGTAGGTCACGCCAATCCGCAATTCGTGGGCAATTAGCGCGGCAATCTTGTTCTCGTAGCCCTCGCCGAGCTGGTTGGAGAACGGCAGATTGTGCGGGTCCGCGCACACGCGCAATTCGGTCTGCGAGGCAAGATCGGGCGATTGCTGGCCCCACGCAGCGCCGGCCGCCGCGCCGGCCGCGAATAGGCAGGCGCCGATTGCACACGCCCTGATCACGGCTCGATATGCTCGGGATGGCCGCGGCCCAGCTTGCCGTCCGACCGCGCCTTGAGATAGCCGTAGATATTGTCGAGGTTTGCGACCACGTCCTGATTGAGGCCGAATGACGGCATGACCAGATCGCTGGACGCGCTCACCTCCTTCTTGCCGTTGATGATCGTTTCCTCGACCTGCTGCTTGTCCAGCCTGGTCAGGCTCTGCGTCAGGTTCGGTGCATAGGAACTGCCCAGACCGTCAGGGCCGTGGCAGCGCATGCACGCATCGCCGTAATAGAGGTAGCCCTTGTAAGTGCCCATATCCACCTTGCCGGCTTTGATCGTGTAAGGGGGCGGATCGGCGGCGCCTAGCAGCAGCGCTATGGGCAATAGCAGGGCAAACTTACGCATATCGATATTCTCCGGCACGGCACGGCAAACCAAAAAGAATTGGGGGGGATGTGCCATCCCCCCCAAACCCCCCGTCTTCAGTTAAGAAAGTTCAGTTCGACAAGCCAAATACCGTCAGCACTCCGCCTAGCTGGGTGTAGTTGGAGAGTTGCTTGTAGGCACCGACCGCGCCCAGGCCGCCCGTATCTTCCGTCAGCCCCGCCGCCATGCCAATCCCGGCCCAGCCGCCAACGCCGGACAGCACCGCCAGGTACTGCTTACCACCATGCGAAAACGTGTTGATGTTGCCGATGATGCCCGACGGTGTCTTGAACTTATACAACAACCGTCCGCTCTTCTGATCAACTACCTTCAGATTGCCGTCCAGCGTGCCGTAGGCAACCACATCACCTGCGGTCGCCAACGCGCCCGACCAGACCGAGAAAGTCTCGGGATCAGACCACACGATGCGGCCAGTGCCGGCATCATAGGCGATGAAATTGCCCAGGTTGGTGTCGCCTGCCGGCGGATACATCGACAGGGTCGCACCCACGAAAGGCTGGCCCGCCGTGTAGCTCACCTTGAACGGTTCGTAATCCATGCAGACGTGATTGGTCGGCACGTAGAACATGTGCGTTTTCGGCGAGTAGGCCGCCGGCTGCTCGTCCTTCGATCCCAACGCAGCGGGGCAGACGCCTTTAGTGTTGTGATCGGCGCCCTGCACGCCAGGCCCGTATTGATCGACCAGAACCGGCTTGCCTGTGGCCATATCGATACTTTTCGCCCAATTTACCTTCGGATCGTATTTCTGCGCGTCCAGCAGCTTGCCCGTGGCGCGGTCGAGCACGTAGGCAAAGCCGTTGCGATCGAAATGCACCAGCGCCTGGGTCTGGCGACCATGCACGGGCATGTCGGCCAGGATCATTTCGTTGACGCCGTCATAATCCCACTGGTCGTGCGGCGTCATCTGAAACACCCATTTGGCCATGCCCGTATCGGGATTGCGCGCAAAAACGGTCATCGACCATTTATTGTCGCCCGGCCGCTGTGTCGGATTCCATGTGCCGGGATTGCCCGAGCCGTAATAGATCAGGTCGAGCTTCGGATCGTAGGAAATCCACCCCCACGTGCCGCCGCCGCCGGTCTTCCACTGGTCACCCTTCCACGTGGCGAGCGAGGAATTGGCGCCGACCGGCTTGCCCATGGACATGGTGGTGTTCGGATCGAACTTGATCGCCTCGTCTGGCCCGGAGGTGTAGGCCACCCACGCCTTGCTGCCGTCCTTGATGTTATAGGCGGTCAGACGGCCCTGGATGCCGAACTCGCCGCCGCTGATGCCGATATAGACCTTGTCCTTGACGATAAGCGGCGCGGACGTACCCGTCTCGCCCTTGGAGGCGTCGCCGTCCTTGACAGACCAGACGACTTTGCCGGTCTTGGCGTCGAGCGCCACCAGCGTCGTGTCCGCCTGGTGCAGGAAGATCTTGCCGTCGCCATAAGCGACACCGCGATTGACCGTGTCACAGCACATCACCGGAATGACATTCGGATCCTGGTGCGGCTCGTATTTCCACGCAATGCGTCCGCCCTGGTTGAGGTCCAGCGCGAAGACCGTGTTGGGGAAGGGCGTGGACAGATACATCATGTCGCCCACGACCAACGGGCCGCCCTCATGTCCGCGCAGCACGCCTGTCGAGAACGTCCAGACAGGATGCAGATTTTTCGCCGTGGCGGTATTGATCTGCTTGAGCTGGCTGTAGCGGGTCGAGGCATAGTCCCCATTGGGAATGACCCATTGCGAGGAATCGGCAGACATCTTCTGCAAAGCTTCGTCGGCGCGGCCAGGCGTAACACTCAGGCACGCAGTAACGCACGCCGTGGCAGCCAGGACCGGACGTATGGATGATTTCATGGACGTTCCCCTCAGATATGCCCGATTGGCCGGGTCGTGCCTGGTTTCTTGCAGCGATTTCGTGCCGGGATTGCACCAACTATAGTGCACTGCACAAAAGCCTCGGCAGCAGTCAAGGTGTTGTCTGCAGCATGTGTGCAGGGGTCAACCTTTGACAAGAAGCCAACGTCAGCTGCGTGACCGTGACAAGGTGGACTTTGGTGGGGCGACGGAAACGGTAAAAGGCTGGGGGAGATGTGGCTGACGTATACGTCAGCCCCCCCCAGACCCCCCGTCATTATATAGGACGAGGCTTTAAAATCGACGGGGGGTCTGGGGGGGATGGCACATCCCCCCCAGTTCTTCATCCTTGCCTGACCTCCTCCGCCATCAGACGCGTCTGCCGCGGCATGTTCACCTCGCAACGCCAACTCTTCAGCGAATAGGCGGGATGCTCGGCCAGGTATTCCTGCGCCCGTTGCTGGCCGCTCATCGTGCAGCCCATGGGACTGGCGAAATGTTCCAGCGGCACGCGCTTTTCGATGCAGCTCTTGGTATCGGAGACAAGGCAATATACGATCACCAGCTCGATCACGGCATGTTCCTTCGCTGTGGCGCGTCACGCCGATCCGAGGATAATGGGACTATGCGGGCAGAACGTGAAGCCGCCCTTCTGCTGCTGCTTGCACTGGCCGGGGCCGCGCGCGCCGAGGGCGCGCATCCGCCCCGCTACGACTATCCCACCAGCGCGCGCGCCGATTACGTGATCGGCTGCCTGGCGGCCAACGGCTTCAAGCGCGAATTGCTGCCGCAATGCGCCTGCGGCATCGATGCCATTGCAGATCGCATGAGCTACGAGGAGTACGAGCGCGCCGATACGATCCTGTCCATGCAGGGCGCCAGCGTGGGCCCGCGCGGCGGCCTGTTCCGCGATACGCCTGTGGCGCGTGACACGCTGACCGCGCTGCGCCGCGCGCAGGCGGAGGCCAATCTGCGCTGCGGCGGCTAAAACATGTTTGGACGGGTTGATCCCATCCCGTTCTAACATGCTTCAGCATCCCCGCCTTGAGAAAGCTGCTGCCTTATACCAGCCAGCAGAAAGATTGACTCTCGGAGTAAGGCTGGGGGAGATGTGCCATCCCCCCCAGACCCCCCGTCATCATTTAGGATCAGGTCTATAAAAATGACGGGGGGTTTGGGGGGGATGGCACATCTCCCCCAATCTTTCTCGAAGAGTCAGCCTTTCGGCTGATTGGTATTGAACGGATGCTCTAGCTTTGGTGGCGGATTGCGAAATGGTGCGTAAAGACGGCGTGCGCGCTGTCCTGCGCCACCACGTCCAGATCTCCGCCCTCGGGCCTGGCCAGGGCGAAGGTGACGGCAGGGTCTTCGGCGATCGAAATGTCGGCATCCATGCTCAGCACGCTCTGCCCGCCCTGCGTGATGGCCACGCTCTGGATGTAGCGCGCCGGCGTGTAGAGGCGCGTGACCGGGTTCATCTGCATGCCGTTATTGTTCGGGTGGCTGATCAGCAGGGTGGCGAGGTTGTGCTGGCCGGCCACGGGCAGCAGCTTCATGCGCCCAAGCCGCGCCATGTCCACGCCCGCGCCTGTGCCCGGCGCCGAACATCCCCCGGCGGCCTTGATGAACCGGCCGACTTCGACCAGCCGGCCATCGCCGAATTCGGCCACCGCGTGCAGCAGCGTGTACTGGTCCACGCGTATGCGCAGCTTGAGGGTATGCGGGTCGGCGCGGGGACCGAAATGGACGATGGCCGCCACGGGCGCGGGATTGTCATCGACGATCAGCCACAGGGTTTTGGGCGTGGCGGCGGGTTGCACGGTGATGGCGACCGGCACCAGCGACGCGTCCAGTGCGCGCGGCGGCGCATCGAGGGCCAGGATTGCGCCGCCATCGGCGAGCGCCCTGCCGTGGAAGATGGCCGCCGCCACGTCATGCCAGCGCGCCTCGCGCTGCGCCTGTGTGTCCTCGGCGCGGGCAAGGCCAGGGGCGCACAGCCAGATCATGGCGGCGAAGGCGTTCGCGATCCTCATTGCCATTGCAGCTCCTTGTAGGCTTCTGTCGCGTTGCGACCGTTGTAGTCGTCGAAGAGCGCCCATTTGTCGCGCTCGCTTGCCGCGGCGGTGGCGGCGATGGGCCCAATATCCTGGCCGGCCGCGATGGCGGCGCGCACGTCGTTTTGAAGCTGGGTGAGGTAGCGCCGCTCGGCACGCGCGCCTTGCGGCCAGGGGGTTGAGGCAGGTCCATGGCCGGGCACGGCGCGCGCCGCGGGTTGGGCGGCGAGTTGGTCCAGGACGCGGAGCCAGCCGGACAGGCTGCCATCCAGCGCCGGCACGCGGCCGACGAAGAGCAGGTCGCCCGTCCATAGCGTTTGGGTGGCGCGGTCGAACACGGTCAGGTCGTCGCCGCTATGGGCGGTGGGCCAGGCTTGCAGGCGCAGCACCCGGCCGCCCAGGTCCAGCTCCGTCTGCGCCTTCACCGCGATCGTGGGCAGCACGGGCTGGCCGGTCCGGGTCTCTCCCAGCACGGCCGCGAGGCGGGCATGGTCGTAATCTGCCCGGGCGGCGATGCCGGCGGCCAGGCGCCAATGGCCTACGAAGAGGGGGTGATCGGGCGCGAATGCCTCGCCGCCGAATACGTGGTCCGGGTGGTCATGGGTGAGTATGACGTAGCGGATCGGCAGGGCGGTGACGGCGCGGATGAGTGCGCGCAGTGCCTGCCCATCGGCCAGGCTGCCGCCGGGATCGATCACCGCTACGCCGGCGGCCCCCACGATGAAGCCGGTGTTGGCGATGCCGTCCAAATTGTCGCGGCTCGCCTCGGCGGTGGCGCCGACACGCACGAAATCGCCCGGCGCCACTTGCGTGGCGGCCGGGCGAGCGGACCCGCCGAGGCAGATCCAGACAGCGGCTGTGCACGCCAGACCCCACGGCCCGGCGCGGCGGCTACTTCGTTGCGTCAGCGCAGGCGTAGGAGTTGATTTCTGCGCCGAGCGCGATTTCGATAAATTTGGGGGCTTTCCAGCTCATGGCGGTCTCCGTTTTTGTTGGTCTTGCTTTCTCAACCTAGGGGCGCGCCCGGCATCGGGCAAGTCATACTTTAGCCGCGAGGTCGCAGGTGTTGCCTCACGCACCAGGCCGTGACAGACCAGGACAACGAGATAGTGGTGGAAGGCGTTCCTTGCGCTCAGCATTTTTGACGGCGGTCACCGTCCTGCTGAGCGTGACTGCAGCGCGCGCGTCCCTCGCGCAGCAGGCCATCACGATCGACTACTTGGGCCTCGCCAAATTGGCGAAGGCGCCATCAACTTCGCTCGACCCGCCACCTGGCGACACGGGCGCGCAGGGTGCGGCACTGGCGATTGCCGACACGAATACGACAGGCCGCTTTACTGGGCAGAGCTTTGTGCTGCGCAGCATGGTGGAGCGCGATGCGGCCGCGCTGCACGCCGATTTTACGCGCGCGCTGGCCGCGGGCACGCGCCTGTTCGTGGTTGATGTCCCCGCCGATCTTCTGCTGAGCCTGGCCGATGCGCCTGGTGCGGCGCGTGCCGTGCTGCTGGATGCCACCAGCGCTGATGACCGTTTGCGCGGGGCCGATTGCCGCGCCAATACGCTGCATCTTCTGCCCAGCCGCGCCATGCTGGCCGACGCGCTGATGCAGTACCTGGTGGTGAAGAAATGGACGCGCATCCTGTTGCTGACCGGTCGCGATCCCGATGACGGGCTGTACGCAGATGCCATTCGCCACGCCGCGGCAAAATTTCAGGTGACGATCAGCGCGGACCGGCCGTGGCGCTTCAATCCCTCAGCCCAGCAGGCCGATACCGGCCATTACCAGGTCAATGACGAGGTGGCGCAGGCGACTCAGGGTGCCAATTACGACGTGCTGGTCGTGGCTGACGAGGCCGGTCATTTTGGCAATTCGCTTGCCTATCGCACCGATCAGCCGCGACCTGTTGCGGGCACGCAGGGCCTGGTGCCGGCGGCCTGGGCGCACGCGATGGACGAATACGCCAGCACGCAATTGCAGACGCGCTTTGCGCGCGTGGCGGGGCGGCCGATGGTCGCGCGCGATTACAGCGCCTGGCTTGCGGTGCGCGCGATCGGCGAGGCGGCGACGCGTAGCGGAAGTGCGGACCCGGCGCGCATCATCGCCTATCTGCACGATGCGGCATTTGCGGTGGCGGGCTATAAGGGGCCGGAGATGAGTTTCCGTGCCTGGGACGGGCAATTGCGGCAGCCTGTGCTGCTCGCTGATAGCGTGTCGCTGGTGTCGATTTCGCCGCAGCCGGGGTTTTTGCACCAGAGCAACGAGCTGGATACGCTTGGCGTGGATGAGCCGGAGAGCACATGCAGAAGGAAGTAAGGAAGCAGTCCCTTTTTGAAAAAAGGGACCCAAAAACTTTTAAAAGTTCTTTGCTTCTTTCTTTCAAGAAAGAAGTTCTTGCTTGCTTACTTCTACTGTCTTGTGCCCGACCTGCGCTTGCCTGGCGAATCTTCGTTTCCAACGAAAAAGATAACACCATCACAGTACTTGATGGGACGACGCTGAAAATCATCCAGACCGTGCCCGTCGGTGCGCGCCCGCGCGGCATTGTGGTTTCGCGGGATAACCGCTTTCTGTACATCTGCACCTCCGACGCCGACCATATCGAGGTTCTGGAACTTGCCACGCTGACAGTGACGCGCACGCTGCCCAGCAACCCTGACCCGGAATACATGGCGCTCAGCGGTGATGGCGCCACGCTCTACGTCGCCAATGAGGATAACAGCCAGGTCTCCGTGCTCGACATTGCACGCGGGGAAATCATTTCGGAAATCCCCGTGGGGGTGGAGCCTGAGGGCATGGCCGTCAGCCCGGATGGCAAGACGGTGCTGTGCACGTCCGAGACCACCAGCATGGCCCATTTTATCAATGTCGCCACGCATCAGGTGGTGGCGAGCGTGCTGGTTGGCACACGGCCACGCTTTGCGGTGTTTACCAAGGATGGCTCGCGCGTCTGGGTGTCTTCGGAGGTTGCGGGTACGGTTGCGGTGATCGACACGGCCAGCCACAAGATCATCCAGACGATCCGCTTTGATTTGCCCGAGGTTCCGGCCGCGGCGATTCAGGCGGTTGGCATCAATCTGTCCGCTGACGGCAGCACGGCGTTCGTCGATCTGGGGCCGGCCAACCGTGTTGCGGTCATCGACACGGCCAGCTTTGCCGTGCGCAAATACTTGCTGGTGGGGCAGCGCGTGTGGCATGGCGCCTTTTCGCCCGACCAGTCCACGCTGTTCGTGGCCAATGGCATCAGCAACGACATGTCGGTGATCGACGTGAAAGCGCTCGAGGTCACGCAATCGGTGCCGGTCGGCCAATCGCCTTGGGGCATTGCCGTTGCCCCCTGAATTGGCCTTGAAGGTGGCCGGCCTGTCTTACGCCTTTGGCGCGCGCCAGGCGCTGAGCGACATCGACTTCGCGATTGCGCCGGGGGATTTCACTGCGCTGCTCGGCCTGAATGGTGCGGGCAAGACCACGCTGTTTGCGCTGATTACGCGCCTCTACGCCGCGCGCCACGGTCGCATTGCGGTGTTCGGGCATGATGTGGCGCGCGCGCCGCGCCAGGCGCTGGCGCGCATGGGCGTGGTGTTCCAGCAACCGACGCTGGATCTGGATCTGACGGTGACGCAGAACCTGGTTTATCACGCCGCCTTGCACGGGCTGTCTCCTCGCGCCGCGGCGCCGTTGATCGAGGCTGAACTGGGTCGCGTTGGCCTGCTTGACCGGCGCCGCGATCGCGTTCGCGCGCTGTCCGGTGGCTTGAAGCGGCGTGTGGAACTTGCCCGCGCGCTTGTTCATCAGCCATCGCTGCTGCTGCTTGATGAGCCGACGGTCGGACTGGACAGGGAAAGCCGGGCGTTTCTGCTTGCGCACGTGCACGAGCTTTGCCGCACGCGGGGGATCGGCGTGCTGTGGGCGACGCATTTGATCGACGAAGCGGCGAATGGGCGCGTGATTGTGCTTCACCAAGGGCGTATTCTGGCCGATGCAACGGCCGCCTCGCTGGGCAGCGTGGAGCACGCATTCGACGCGCTCACCAGGCGGGTGGCGGCATGAACGTCTATTATCAGTGCCTGGCAGGCATTATCCGGCGAGAGGCGCTGCGCTGGCTCCATCAGCGGGGACGGTTCATTTCTGCGCTTGTGCGTCCGTTGCTTTGGCTGATCATCTTTGCCGCGGGCTTCCATTTCGTGCTGGGTGTGTCGATCATTCCGCCCTATCGTACCTACATCCCCTATGAGGTTTACATTGCTCCCGGCCTGGCCGGCATGATTCAGCTTTTTAACGGCATGCAGAGTTCGCTTTCGATGGTGTATGACCGGGAGATGGGCAGCATGCGCACGCTGATGATCAGCCCGTTTCCACGCTGGTTCCTGCTTGCGGGCAAGCTGCTGGCGGGGGTGTTCGTCTCGATCGTTCAGGTCTATATTTTTCTGGCGATTGCGTGGTTCTGGGACATTCACCCGCCGCTGCTGGGCTATGTGTTCGTGCTGCCCGCATTGGTGCTGTCTGGTCTGATGCTGGGGGCGCTTGGGCTGGTGCTGTCGTCTTTCATCCGCCAGTTGGAGAATTTTGCCGGCGTGATGAATTTTGTGATATTCCCGATGTTCTTTACCTCTGCAGCGCTTTATCCGCTGTGGCGCGTGCAGCAGGCCAGTCCGCCGATCTACTGGGCAAGCCAGATCAATCCGTTCACGCATGCGGTCGAGCTGATACGGTTTGCGTTGTATGAACGCTTCAATGCGGCGGCCGCCGGCGTTGTGTGCTTGTATCTGACGCTTTTTATGGCTGCGGCGGTCGTCGGCTACGATCCCGGCCGTGGCCTGTTGGCAAGGCGAGGAAGCGAATGAGGCTTGTGAAAAAGATGACGGGGGGTTTGGGGGGGCAGGCACTGCTCCCCCAACTTCTTCTTTTGCTTGCCTTTCCTGCTTATGCCCAATTACCCGACCCAGACTGGCCCTGCGCCGCGCGCCTCGTTTCCACGCTCACAGCCGGGACCTACTGGGCCGGCTCGATCACGCCGAACCCCGCCTGGCGCGACGATGACAAACTCTTCCCGCTGGTGACCGACATCATTGATCGCGACACGCCGGATGCCGATGCGCAAGCCAAGCTCACCGCTTACGCCGCCACCATTCCGGCCGCAGCTCGCCCAGCTCTCTTCAGTGCGCTGGTGGATCAAACTAACGATCAGCGCTCGCTTCTGATCACCCGCATCAAACAACTCGGCCTGCGGCAGCGTCGCATGGGCGATGCGATTGCGCGCCTCAGCACGCAGGTCGATCAGCTTGCGGCCGCCGATCCGCACCGCACGGAACTGGCGGGCGAGCGGGATTTGGACGTGCAGGCGTTTGGGGAGACGCAGCACACGATGACTTACGCTTGCGAAGCGCCGGCGAATATGGAGCGGCGGCTGGGCACGCTCGCCAGGATTTTGCAAAGGAAGTAAGATCGGGGGAGATGTGCCAGACCCCCCCGTCTTTAGTCAAGACAAGGTCTAAAATAATGACGGGGGTCTGGGGGGGCAGGCACTGCTCCCCCAGCTTTGTCTTCGCCTATGTTTGCCTTCAGTAGACGACAACAGAGCGGATGCTTTCGCCGCGCTTCATCAGCTCGAAACCCTCGTTGATATCTTCCAGTTTCAACACATGCGTAATCAGATCGTCGATGTTGATCTTCTTGTCCATATACCAGTCCACGATCTTGGGCACATCCGTCCGCCCGCGCGCGCCGCCAAACGCGCTGCCTTGCCACACGCGCCCCGTCACCAACTGAAACGGCCTGGTCGAAATCTCCTGCCCGGACGCGGCGACCCCGATGATCGTGGACTTGCCCCAGCCGCGATGCGCACACTCCAGCGCCTGGCGCATCAGCGTGGTATTCCCCACACATTCAAAACTGTGATCGGCTCCGCCGCCGGTCAGCTCAACCAGATGCGCCACGATATCTCCGCCGATCTGCTTCGGGTTGACGAAATGCGTCATGCCGAACTTGCGCGCCAGGCTTTCACGCCCAGGGTTGATGTCCACGCCCACGATCATGTCCGCACCCGCAATCCGCGCGCCCTGGATCACGTTCAGCCCGATCCCGCCCAACCCGAACACGACGACATTGTCGCCAGGTGCGACCTTGGCGGTGTAGATCACCGCACCCACGCCCGTCGTCACACCGCAGCCGATGTAGCAGATCTTTTCGAACGGCGCGTCATCCCGCACCTTCGCCAATGCAATTTCCGGCAGCACCGTGTAATTGGCAAAGGTCGAGCACCCCATGTAATGCATGATTGGCTTGCCCTGAAAACTGAAGCGGGATGTACCATCTGGCATTACCCCCTTACCCTGTGTCGCACGAATGGCCGTGCACAGATTGGTCTTTCGGCTCAGGCAAGATTTGCATTGCCTGCATTCGGGCGTGTAGAGCGGAATGACATGGTCGCCCTTCTTCAGCGAACGCACATCAGGCCCGACATCGACGACCACGCCCGCACCTTCATGGCCCAGTATGCTGGGAAACAACCCCTCAGCATCTGCACCAGACAGCGTGTAGAGATCGGTGTGGCAAATGCCCGTGGCCTTGATTTCGACCAGCACCTCGCCGGCCTTGGGGCCTTCCAGTTGCACGGTTTCAATCGTCAATGGCTTGCCCGCTTCGAAGGCAACCGCGGCCCGTACGTCCATGATCGTTCTCCCGACTTGCCGGACTATCGCAGGGCTTGCCCGCCCAGGTGATACAACCTTAGTGGGGGTGCTTGCGTGCGACTAGAGCACGTTCGGCGCTGATAGAAGCGCCGCACATGCTCTAGCCCTTTGTTTTAGAGCATGTTTTTCGGACGGGTGATCCCATTTGGTCCGAACATGCTCTAGCCCTTTGTTTTAGAGCATGTTTTTCGGACGGGTGATCCCATTTGGTCCGAACATGCTCTAGCCCTTTGTTTTAGAGCATGTTTTTCGGACGGGTGATCCCATTTGGTCCGAACATGCTTTAGCCCGCGTCGCTGAGCGCCTGGCCCAATTCGGCCGGCCCTTCCGTTTCCTTCAGGATCGGGTTTTCGCCCCCGGCGGGCGGCGCCCGCGTCATTGCCAATACGACAAGGTGTTCGATCCCGTCGGGGTGGTGTGCAATCCGCTCGCTCAGCGCCGCACGCATCCCCGGTGTCCAGAAGGCGTGGATGTGATCGGCCACGCCCAGCACCGCATCAGCCTCCGGATAGGCGCGAAAAAACGCCGCGATCTGGTTGGCCATGGGCACCAGCCTGTCGGCCACGCGGCTACTCCGCCGCGGCCGCAATTTGCATCAGATCGATATCGTCCTGTGCATTGCGGGCTTGCCAGTCGGACGGCCTGTTCGTGCGCCGCACCTGCACGGCGGTGACCTTGTATTCCGGGCAGTTAGTTGCCCAATCGGACTGGTCTGTGGTGACAACGTTGGCGCCGGTGCCGGGGTAATGGAAGGTCGTGTACACGACGCCAGGCTGCATGCGCTGGCTGATGCGCGCGGGCAGCGAAATGTCACCAGATCGGCTGGCGACGGCCACCATCTCGCCATCGCAAATGCCGCGGTTCTCGGCATCGAAGGGATGGATTTCCAGCACGTCGGCTTCGTGCCAACGGCTATTTTCCGTCCGCCGCGTCTGCGCGCCGACGTTGTATTGCGAGAGGATGCGCCCTGTCGTCAGAATCAGCGGGAAGCGCGCGCCGGTGCGCTCCTCGGTCGGCACGAACTCGGTCAGCATGAAGCGGCCCTGCCCGCGCACGAAGCGCTCCACATGCATCATCGGCGTGCCGAGCGGTGCGGCCTCGTTGCAGGGCCATTGCAGCGATCCCGCCGCGTCCAGCTTGGCGTAGGAGACGCCGGCGAAACTGGGCGTGAGCGCGGCGATCTCGTCCATGATCTCGCTCGGGTGGCCGTAGCTCATGGCAAAGCCGAGCGCGTTGGAAAAGGCCATTGTCGCCTCCCAATCCGCAAGCCCGGCCAGCGGGCTCATCACCCGCCGCACCCGGTTGATCCGACGCTCCGCGTTGGTGAACGTGCCGTCCTTTTCCAGGAATGAAGAGCCCGGAAAGAAGACGTGCGCGTACTTGGCTGTCTCGTTCAGAAACAGATCCTGCACGATCACGCATTCCATTGCGCGCAGCCCGGCGGTGACGTGGGACGTGTCGGGGTCGGATTGGGCGATATCCTCGCCTTGGATGTAGAGCGCGCGGAAGTGCCCGGCGACCGCCTCATCCAGCATGTTCGGAATGCGCAGGCCCGGCTCGCCAGATAATGGCACACCCCAGGCAGCCTCGAACTGCGCGCGCGCCGCATTGTCGGAGACATGCCGATAGCCGCTGAATTCGTGCGGGAAACTGCCCATGTCGCACGCGCCCTGGACATTGTTCTGGCCGCGCAGCGGATTGATCCCCGTGCCGAGCTTGCCGATATTGCCTGTTGCCATCGCCAGATTGGCCATAGCCATGACCGTGGTACTGCCCTGGCTGTGTTCGGTGACGCCAAGCCCGTAATAGATTGCTGCCGCCCCGCCGGTTGCATAAAGCCGCGCCGCCGCGCGCACTTCGCCGGCCGGCACGCCGGTCAGCACGGCAGATGCCTCGGGCGAATTCTTTTCCAGTGCGATGAACCGCGCCCAGCTTTCAAAGGCATCGAGCTCGCAGCGCCCGCGCACGTAATCCTGGTCGATCAGCCCCTCGGTCACCACGACATGCGCCAGCGCAATCAACAATGCGACGTTGGTTCCCGGCATCAATTGCAGATGGTACGCAGCGATGACATGCGGGCTGCGCACCAGGTCGATGCGCCGGGGGTCGGCCACGATCAGCTTTGCCCCCGCCCGCAGCCGCCGCTTCATGCGCGAGGCAAACACAGGGTGCCCATCCGTCGGGTTGGCGCCGATCACCAGGATCACGTCCGAATGTGCGACAGACGCAAAATCCTGCGTGCCCGCCGATGTTCCCAGCGTCGTCTTCAATCCATACCCTGTCGGCGAGTGACACACGCGCGCACACGTATCGACATTGTTCGTGCCGAACGCGCCGCGGATCAGCTTCTGGATAAGGAACGTCTCTTCATTGGTGCAGCGCGAGGACGTAATTCCGCCAATCGCGTGCGCGCCATACGCCGCCTCAATGCGACGGAACTCGGACGCGGCATGGGCGATCGCCTGATCCCAGCTCACCTCCTGCCAAGGATCGGTAATCGCCGCGCGGATCATCGGGCGCGTCTTGCGATCCTTGTGCGTGGCGTAGCCGAATGCGAAACGGCCTTTGACGCAGGAATGGCCCTCGTTGGCCTGGCCCTGCTTGTAGGGCACCATGCGCACCACGGTTTCGCCCTTCATCTCCGCCTTGAACGAACACCCGACGCCGCAATAGGCGCAGGTGGTCACCACCGAGTGTTCCGGCACGCCAAGCGCGATCACCGATTTCTCGTTCAGCGTCGCCGTTGGGCAAGCCTGCACGCAGGCGCCGCAGGAGACGCATTCCGAGCCCATGAAATCCGTCCCGCCCGCCGAAATCCGCGAGGCAAAGCCGCGCCCTTCCATCGTCAACGCAAAGGTGCCCTGCACCTCCTCGCATGCGCGCACGCAGCGCGAGCACGCAATGCACTTGCTCCCCTCGAACGAAAAATACGGATTGCTGGAATCTGTTGGTTCGGCCAAGTGGTTCTCGCCGGCATAGCCATACCGCACATCGCGCAGGCCAACCTTGCCTGCCATGTCCTGCAGCTCGCAATCTCCGTTGGCCGAGCACGTCAGGCAATTCAGCGGATGGTCGGAGATATAGAGTTCCATGACGCCGCGCCGCCGTTTTGCGATGTCGGCGTTCTGCGTATGCACCACCATCGCCTCTTCGGCGGGCGTGGTGCAGGATGCAGGGTATCCGCGCCGGCCTTCGATTTGCACCAGGCACAGCCGGCAGGATCCGAAAGGCTCCAGGCTATCGGTTGCGCATAGGCGCGGGATTTGCGTGCCCATCGACATCGCCGCGGCCATCACGGACGTGCCCCGCGGCACACGCACTTGCTGGCCATCGATCTTTAGCGTCACCAAATCCGCGGCAACGCGGGTCGGCGTGCCCGTGTCCAGCTCCCGAAGCAAACCCATCAGCCCACTCCTAAGAGAAGGCCAGGGCTCTGCCCTGGACCCGCTGGGGACAAGTCCCCAGACCCCATCACAAAGTCGCCCGCGAAATGCGTCAGCGCGCTCATTACCGGCACAGGCGTCAGCCCGCCCATGGCGCAAAGTGAGGCATCCGTCATCAATTGGCACAAATCATCCAGCAACTCCAAATTGCGCTCGCGCTCCACGCCGGCCACAATCCGGTCAACAACCTCAACCCCGCGCACCGCGCCAATCCGGCACGGCGTGCACTTTCCGCAACTCTCGATCGCGCAAAATTCAAACGCAAACCGCGCCTGCCGCGCCAGATCGACGGTGTCATCAAACACCACCACGCCGCCATGCCCCAGCAACCCGCCCGCCCGCGCAAACGCCTCATAATCCATCGGCGTATCCAGCAAGGTATCCGGAAAATAAGCGCCCAGCGGGCCGCCGACCTGAACGGCGCGGAACGGCCGCCCGCTCGCCGTCCCGCCACCCCATTCCTCGATCAACGCGCGCAGCGAAATGCCGAACGGCACCTCGATCAGCCCGCCGCGCAAAACGTTTCCCGCCAATTGCACCGCCAGCGTGCCAAGCGAACGCCCGACGCCAAGTGCGGCATAAGCCGCCCCCCCATGCGCCAGAATCCACGGCACCGCCGCCAGCGAAAGAACGTTGTTGACAACAGTAGGCTTGCCGAACAACCCGGCAATCGCCGGCAGCGGCGGCTTGGCCCGAACCTGTCCACGACGCCCCTCAAGGCTCTCCAGCAGAGACGTCTCCTCGCCGCAAATATAGGCCCCCGCGCCCACACGAACCTCGATATCGAACGCGCGCCCAGACCCACCGACATCGCCACCAAGCCAGCCGGCCGCACGCGCGGCCGCAATGGCCTCGCCCATCGCGCGCACAGCGTGTGGATATTCCGAACGAATATAGATAAATCCGCAATCGGCGCCGACCGCCATGCCGGCAATGACCATGCCCTCGATCAGGCTGAGAGGATCACCTTCCATCAGCATACGATCGGCAAAGGTGCCGCTATCGCCTTCATCGGCGTTGCAGACGATATATTTCTGCGCGCCTTCCGCCAGGCGCACCGTATTCCACTTGATGCCGGCCGGAAATCCCGCCCCGCCGCGCCCGCGCAAGCCCGAGCCCTTTATTTCATCGACAATCGCCTCGCCGCTCATGGCCAGCACGCGCACCAGCCCGTCAAACCCGCCAGCCGCGCGGTAGGCGGTAACGCAGGCCGGGTCGATCACCCCGCAGCGCGCAAATGTCAGCCGTTGCTGGCCGGCAAACCACCAATGCGCATCAACCGGCCCGATGCACAGCGCGTGTGCGCCGCCCGTCGCCAATCCCGCATCGAACAGCCCGGCGACATCGCCCGCAGCCACGGGCCCATAGCCCACGCGCCCGGCAGGCGTCTGCACTTCAAGCAGCGGCTCCAGCCAGACCGCACCGCGAGACCCCGTCCTGACGATCTCGACCGCCAATCCCCGCCGGCCGGCCTCATCGCGGAGCGCCTGGGCCACGCCCTGCGCGCCCAGCGCCAGCGCCGCCGCATCGCGAGGCAGAAACAGCCGGATCATGCCCGCGCCTGCTGCCAAATAGCGGCAAGTCGCGCCTCATCCAGCCGACCCAGGGGCTCGCCATCCAGCAGCCCCGCCGGCGCGCACGCGCACAGCCCCAGGCAATAGCTGGCCTCTATCGTCAGAGCGCCGTCGGCAGTGGTTTCCCCCCATCCCACGCCGGCTGCGCTGAGGAACGTTTCGGCCAATCGCACTACCCCCATCGCCTGGCACGCCTCCGCCCGGCAAAGCTTCAGTACATGTCGGCCGGGCGGGGAGGCGCGAAAATCGTGGTAGAAGGACACTACGCCATGGATTTCGGCGCGCGAGAGATTCAGCGCCTCGGCGATCATGGGCTGGCATTCGCGCGGGATGAAGCCGAACGCCGCCTGAAGCGCGTGCAGAATCGGCAGCGTTGCCCCGGCCACGCCGGCGTGGGCGGCAATGATCTCGGCCGCCAAAGCCGCGTCGGCTTCGACCGGCCGCGTTAATACAGGCGCGTGTTCCATCCTCACCCGATCGTGTCGCGGCGCGCCTCAGGAGGCGCCTCGGCACCGCTGAGATCAAGCGGCCATTGTCCGTGTTGCAATAGCGAAGTCCTATCAATCTCCGGCAGAGCCGCCGCCTCTGCAAGAAGGGCTGCGGTCAAAAGCGGCATCGGCTCCTGCTGCGGCACCACCAGGCCAACCTCGTGCACACCCCCCGGGCCGGGATGAACCGGAATGCAGCGCAGCATTGGTGCAAGGGCGAGCGTCTGGGCCATGTGTTCGGGCAGCACCGTCGCCCACCGCCCGGTCAACACGTGGGCCAGCAGGCTCACCTGCGAATTAGATTCCAGCGCGACACGCGGCGCCACGCCGGCGGCGCGCATCAGGCCATCCATGATGCGCCTGGCCTGCATGTCCGGGGTCAGCAGGCACAGCTCGACCTGCGCCAGTTCGGCCCAGTCGATCTCGGCCCGATCGGCAAGCGCGGTGCCCTCGGTTGTGATGAAGCGATAGCGCTCGCGGTGGAGCACCACGCATTGCACGCGACCAAGCGGCTCGTTGTCCAGATACGTGATGCCAGCGTCGATTTCGAGGTTTTCCAGCATCTCCAGGATGCGGGTGGACGGGCAGGACAGCACGGTGAATTGCAGCGCAGGATGGCGCGCGCGACAGGGCGTGGTCAGCATCGGCACCAGCGTCAGCGCGGTCGGGATCACGCCGATGCGCAAATGCCCGCTTAGCCCCTCGCGCATGCCCTGCAAATCGGCGCGCATGGCACGCGCGTCCCCGATCAGGCGCCTGGCCCAGACTAGCACACGCTCGCCCTCGGGCGTCAGGCCCAGGAAGCGCGAGCTGCGGCGCACGAGCAATACGCCTAACTCGTCTTCTAGCTGCTTGACGCCGGCTGACAGTGTGGGCTGCGCCACGCCGCAGGAATCCGCGGCGCGGCGGAAGCTTTGCGCGCGCGCTACGGCGACGAAGTAGGTGAGTTTTTCTAGCATGAAGGGTAGTTAAGTAAGACTGGGGGAGATGTGCCATCCCCCCCAGACGCCCCGTCATTTATTAGGCACGTCAGCCTGGTGCAGCGCTTCCATGATGGCGGCGAAGCGCGCCTCTACCTCGCCACGCATCTGCGGATGAGTGAAAACGTAGAATTGGTCATTTCGAATGGCATGCAGGACTTGCGCAGCAACCACGGCTGGATCCATGCCCAGTGCGGCTTGCTCGGCAAGGGTGGCAGCCAGCAGGCCCGCCGGACTTGCCGGCTCCACAACCTGCGCAGTCCCATAGCGCGGCGATCGGTTGCGCGCACTCCCAGCAATCCGGGTGCGCACGAAGCCCGGACAGACCACGCTCACACCGATACCCAGCGGCGCCACCTGAACCGCAAGCCCTTCGGACATACCGACGACGGCATATTTGCTGACCGAATACGGGCTTAGCCCAAGCCCGCTCTGAAGCCCTGCCATGGACGCCGTGTTGACGATGTGACCGCCTTGCCCATGCTCGCGCATATGCGGCAGGAACGTGGCGATTCCGTGCAGCACGCCAAAGACATTGACGTCCATGACCCAACGCCAGGTCTGCAACGAAATCTCGTCGATGCCACCGCCGCCTGCGACGCCGGCATTGTTGCAGAGCACATGCACATTGCCGAACGCGTCAAAGGCGCTGTGCGCCGCCCGTGTCATGCTGTCAGCGTCTGCCACGTCACAGACGGCGCCACGCACGTCATGGCCCAGCGCACGAAGGCCGGCCACCGCCTCGTCCAACGCAGCCGCCTCGATATCGGCCAGCATGATTTTCATGCCCGCACGGGCGAATGCGCGGCCGAGTGCAAGACCGATCCCGCTTGCCCCGCCCGTCACGAACGCCGTCTTGCCTGCAAGATCCCGCATCGACTCGATTTACTTCATTGGACCATGCAGCGGGTCGGAATCCCTGATGACTGCGTCAGTCCAGCCGGTCACCAGAGTCTCGCCCGCAAACTGCACTTCTGTCGCGGCCTGGCCGTCGCGTATCAGTACTGTGACCGCTTGTGTTTGGCCAACGATGTGGCAGCCGCCGGGCTCGGGCGCTTGCCGGCCGGCGATCCGGGCCATGACGGCCGCCTGGTGCTGGCTGAGCTGCGCGTGTGTGTGACAGAGCAAAGCGCCCACATCCAGGCGCTGGCGCGGCGCGATTGTCGGCTTGAGTTCGGGCATAGGCCCGTCGGGGCTGGACTGCGTTCCCTGGCTCTCACGAGGCCCAAAGCCGCTGGCCCCGCCCGGCGGCCCGCTCCCACCCGGCTGACTAGCGCCGCCCAGGGCGCGCGCCGCCGGGCTTTGATCATACGTGGATTGCGCAACGGCCTTTCCAATTAGCACCGTGCCTATCAGGAGCGCCAAGACAAAAGTTCTTTGCTTCTTTCTTTCAAGAAAGAAGGCGCTTCCTTCCTTCACTTCGCAATCATCCCCGGCACCACATATTGCTGCAATACAACCAGCCCCGCCAAAAGCAACGTCAGAAAAACGCTATGCTTGAACGTGCGCGCAAACACCCGCCCTTCCTGCCCCTTCAGATCCGTCACCGACACACCCGTTGCGATATTTTGCGGCGAGACCATCTTGCCCATGACCCCGCCCGAGGAATTGGTCGCGGCAAACAGCACCGGATTGAGATTGAGCTGGTGTGCGGCGACCACCTGCAGATTGCCGAACAACGCGTTGCCGGATGTATCGGAGCCGGACAGCATCACCGCGACCCAGCCGAGGAAGGCGGAGGCCAGCGGAAACGC
This sequence comes from Acetobacteraceae bacterium, assembly GCA_965276755.1. Classification (GTDB taxonomy): domain Bacteria; phylum Pseudomonadota; class Alphaproteobacteria; order Acetobacterales; family Acetobacteraceae; genus CAJCIS01. The sequence goes on along the minus strand of OZ255625.1, from coordinate 3,256,223 downwards.
CAACCCCAGCGAAGCCGCGCCCGCGCCCAACGTGTAGGTCATGCCCGCGTAATTCATCAGGTAGGCCAGCCCGATGATCAATGAGACGGTCAGCGCCGCCAGCCAGATCTGGCGGGCCGTGCGTCCTACGCTGGCAATGACCCCTGCCGGCCCGACGCCCAGGATGGCAGCGGTCAACAGCGCCGACACGAGAATGCCCGTGCCAGACGCCAGCGGCTGGAAGGACCACACCAGCGGATAGGGCTTGCCGTACAGCGTAATGAAAACCTGCTTGTCCAATCCGGGCCAATGCACGTCATTCTGCCCATACGCAAAAACCTTGAAATGCGTCCAGACGATGACGACGGCCGAGACGATCAACCAGGGCAGCCAGCCTTGCCAATGCGAAAACCCGCGTGGTGCTTCGGCGGCAGGCCGCACCATTGCGTAAGCCGCATCGGGCGCCGGCCGCCAGATGCGCAGGAAAAGAATGGTCAGGGCGAGCGCACCCAGCGAACTGAACACGTCGGTCAACTGATAATCGCCATAATTGCTGGTGAGGAATTGCGCGCCGGCGAAGCTGCCGCCGGCGACCAGCAGCAACGGCCAGAGCGCGGCCACGCTGCGCCGGCCGCCAAACACCGCCATGACGTAGAACGGCAGCAGCAGCGCGATGAACGGCAATTGTCGCCCGACCATGGCGCCCAGCACGGCCGGGTTCAGCGAGGTCACCTTGCCCAGCACCGTTATCGGCACGCCCAGCGCGCCGAAGGCGACCGGCGCCGTGTTGAAAATCAGCGTGTATGTCAGCGCCTCGATCGCCGGCCAGCCGGTCATGATCAGCAAGGATGACGTGATGGCGATGGGCGTGCCAAAGCCAGACACGCCTTCCAGCAACGCGCCGAAACAAAAGCCGATGACGATCAGCACGACGCGCCGATCATCCGGCAAATTGGCGAAGACCCAATCGCGGAACGCCGCGAAACGGCCGCTTTGCACGGCGATGTTGTAGAGCAGCAGCGCCGAGAACACGATCCACATCACCGGCCACAGCGCGAAGATCGCACCCGCCGCCGCGGCATTGATCGCCATGCCGGCGGGAAATCCCCACGCGAACACTGCCAGCACAAACCCTGCTATCAGCCCGGCCGCGGAGGCCTGCCAGGCTGGGCGCTGCAATGCGCCCAGCATGACCAGCACGACCAGGACCGGAATGGCCGCGACGAGCGATGACAGCAGCAGGCTGCCTGCGATCGGCGTCAGGATTTGGTGGAACATGGCGTTTTCTCCGCTTCTATGGCGGCACGGCGCGGGGGATAAGGCAAGACCGATAGAAAAAGGCTGGGGGAGATGTGCCATCCCCCCCAGACCCCCCGTCATTATTTAAGGCGAGGCCTAATAAATGACGGGGGGTCTGGGGGGGGCGGCACGCCCCACCCAGCTTTTCACTTTTGCTGTCCCCTCAAGCGATCCAGCAGGTACTCCCGAATAAAGGGCGCCACGGGCCCGGCAAGCACCGCCAACGGGGAGATCATCCGCGCCTCCACCACCTCCCGCCCATCCGGCAGCAATTCGGGCGGTTCGGCCAGTTCGGCCTCGAAGATCGTCACGTGATCGCGCCGGTAATCCCAGATCGATTGCTGCCGCCACGCCAGGCGCACATCGCTGGGCGCGAGGCTCAGTCCAACCTCTTCGCGCAGCTCGCGCAGTGCGGCCGTCTCTGCGGTCTCGCCACGCATGATGCCGCCGCCAGGCAGGTTCAGCCCGCGGCGATAGGAAAGCCGCAGCACCAGGATGCGCTGCCCCGCCCACACGGCCACCAGCGCACCCCGATGCTCCGGCCGGCGCACGAACCACCAGCTGCGCAACACGCGAAAAGCCACCCAGTAGAGCGCGCGAAAGCCGCGATCGACGGGCCGCCGCGGCCCCTCCGCCCAGGCGTGGTCGCGGGAGTCCGCGCGGCTCAGCGCCCGCCCCACAAGGCCGCCTGCCGACGGCGGTAGGTCAGCGCAAGGACACCGAGCCCTGCGGCCGTGCCCACGCCCAGGCAGGCGAGGGAGCCCTCCGGCCCGAAATGGCCGCCGGTCAGGACCGCGGCAGCGCCAGGTGCGGGCACGCAAACCAGCCAGTGGCTGCCCGCATCATTGCCCGAGACTTCGGCGCCGAACACGTAGCCCTGCGTGAAATTCCAGCCCGCATGCGCGCCGATCGAGGCCCATAGCCGACCCGTCAGCGCATACAGCCCGCCCAGCAGCAAGCCCGCCTCGAACACTATGTAGATAGGCCCCACCCAGTCATGCCCGGGATTGGCCAGATGCGCCAAGCCGAAGACAAGCGCCGAGACAACCAGGGCCACGCGCAGGCCGAAGGCCTCCCACAACAGGCGCATCAGGATGCCGCGAAAGACCAGCTCCTCGAACACGCCGGCACCAAGGCCGATCGCCAGCCCCTTCCAGGGCGGGCCGGCCGGCCCTGCGGTGACATGATACCACCCGGCGCCGATCAGCACTGCCATGGCAAGCGCGAAGACGAGCACGCCCACGGCCAGGCCGGCGGCCATGTCGCGCGCCAGATACGCCAAGCCCAGCTCGTCCACCCGCCGCCGCTCGCCCCAGCGCACCGCGGCGGCATAGACCATCAGCATCGCCACAAGCATCAGCGCGAGCAGAACGTAGGACGCCGCAGATCCTGTCGGGGCATGCAGCACAGGGCGCAGCAGGTTGAACGGGACCGAGGTCAAGGCCACACCAACCGCCAGCGCCAACCCCCAGGCAGCGCCCCGCAATCCCTGCATCCGCCCAGGACCCAGCGCCCCGCGCCAATCGTCCTTGTCACGCGGATCGGCCAGGATGGTGTCAAAAGCTGGGGGCATGCGCGGCGATGGCCTCGTTGAACGCCCGCACGGCAGCGGCGGGGCCGTGGGCGTGTTGCCAGATCGCCTCATCCACCGCCAGGAAATCCGCGCCCGCGCGCACCAGCGCGCCGCAATTGACCAAGGTGATGCCGCCTTCGGCCGTTGCCGGCAGCTCCATCAATTCGACCCACCAGCTCAGCAAATCGATGTCGGCCGGATCGTCAGCACCGAAGAATGGGCCGAATGAGACGTAATCGGCACCATCCTGTCCCGCCTGCATTGCCGTATCGCGGCTGCCCGCGCACCACACCCCCAGTTGCAAATCCCCAAGCAGCCGCCGCGCCGCTTTTGCCTGCGCGCCGTCCTGCAGATGGGCGCCATCGCACCCAGCGGAGGCGGCCAGGCCCGGCCGATCGGTCAGGATCAGCGCCACGCCATGCCGATGCGCCACCGCACGCAGCCGCGCCAGATCCTCGCCCGCTGTGGCCCGCAGCGCCGCCACGTCACCGGCGGCCAGCGCCTCCTCCAGCACCGCGTCGAAGCCGGCCGGTAGAGGCTGTGGACAGACTAGGTATAGCCGGCAATTGGGTTCGCTCATCGCCACACTCTAGCCGGCGCCTTTCGGCTCCTCCAGCGAGCCCAGGAACGTCTCGAAATCCCGCGCTTCGCGAAAGTCGCGATAGACGCTGGCGAAACGCACATAGGCCACCTCATCGACTTCCTTGAGCGTATCCATGACCTGGCCGCCGATCTGGTTGCTGGTGATGTCGCTCTCCCCGCTCGCCTCCAACTGGCGCACGATGCCGTTGACGATGCGATCGATGCGGTCCTCGCTGACCGGGCGCTTGCGCAGGGCAATGCGGATGGAACGCGAGAGCTTTTCCGCGTCGAAAGGCACGCGCCGGCCGTCATTCTTGACGACGACCAGGTCGCGCAATTGCACCCGCTCGACCGTGGTGAAGCGCTGGCCGCAACTGGCGCAGAACCGGCGGCGCCTGATCGCGGCGCCGTCTTCGGCCGGGCGGCTGTCCTTGACCTGCGTATCGTCATGCCCACAAAACGGACAGCGCATGATCAGTCGTCAGCTTTCAGCTCTCAGTCATCAGAGAGGGCCGCGCGTTAACGCCCCTCTGATCACTGACGCCTGGTATGCGGCCGAGAAGACTCGAACTTCCACAGGGTTTCCCCCACAAGCACCTCAAGCTTGCGCGTCTACCATTTCGCCACGGCCGCACGGGCAGGCGGGGGCTATAGCTTATGGATCAGGCTGCTTCAACTCGCCCGTTTTTGGCCGGACTGCCGGAGTGGCGGACCGAGCCCGGGCTGCTTGCCTATCCGGCGGCCGTGGCGGCGATGCAGGCGCACGTCGCGGCGCTGGCGGCGGGTGCGGCGGCCGAGCGGGTCTGGCTGGTGGAGCACCCGCCCCTCTACACGGCGGGCACCTCGGCCAAGGCGGCGGATTTGCAGGCGCCTGACCGTTTTCCGGTCTTTGACGCCGGCCGCGGTGGGCAATGGACCTATCACGGGCCTGGGCAGCGCGTGGCCTACGTCATGCTGGACCTCACGCGCGCCCATGGCACGGTGCGTGCGCGGGACCTGCACGCCTATGTGCGGGGTCTGGAGGCGTGGCTGATCGCTGGCCTGGGGCTGCTGGGTGTGGCGGGCGAGCGGCGCGCCGGGCGCGTCGGCATCTGGGTGCGCGATCCTGCGACGGGTGCCGAGAACAAGATTGCGGCGATTGGCGTGCGCATCACGCGCTGGGTGTCGTGGCATGGGGTGTCGCTGAATGTGGCGCCGGCGCTGGACCATTTCGGCGGGATCGTGCCCTGCGGCATTCGCGCGCATGGGGTGACCAGTCTGCGCGCGCTGGGGCTGGGCACGACGATGGGCGAGGCGGATTCCGCGTTGAAGCAGGCTTGGGCGGAGATTTTCGGGTGAAGCAAGGCGAGAAGTTGGGGGAGCAGTGCCTGCCCCCCCAAACCCCCCGTCATCTCCTGGAGCGGGGAAGCTGATTACCTTGGATGCCGCTGCCGACGCGTTAGCCATGGGCGCCACCACAAGCCGCGACCTGATCGGGGGCTGCTTGGCTCGGATTGCCGACCTCTCAGGCCAGGGTAGCGCCGCGTTTACACGAGTCTATGCCGAGCAGGCGCGTGCCTGTGCCGATGCGCACGACGCGCTCCGCCGTACCGGCCGCGCGCCCGGCCGTTATGCGGGCATTCCGATTGCCATCAAGGACCTGTTCGATGTTGCGGGCGAGACCACGCAGGCGGGATCGCGCGTGCTGGCCGGCGCGCCACCGGCGCGCGCGCATGCGCCGGTCGTGGCGCGTCTGTTGGCCGCCGGGCTGGTGCTGATCGGGCGCACCAATATGACCGAGTTCGCCTTTAGCGGTGTTGGCATCAACCCGCATTTCGGCACGCCGCTCTCGCCGTGGCGGCGCGATTTCGGGCACATTCCCGGCGGCAGTTCATCGGGTGCGGCGGTGGCGATTGCCGATGGTTTTGCGCTGGGCGCAATCGGCACGGATACGGGCGGGTCTTGCCGGATTCCCGCCGCTTTGTGCGGGATTGCCGGCTTCAAGCCGACCCAGCGGCGCGTGCCGCTTGGCGGTGCGCTGCCTTTGTCGCCCAGCCTGGATTCCATTGGGCCGCTGGCGGGGAGTGCGGCGTGTTGCGCGGCGCTGGATGGCATTCTCGCGGGCGAGCCGGAGCGCGTGCTGCCGAGCGCCGCCGTGGCGGGGCTGCGGCTGTTGCTGCCGACGAATTTGGCCTTCGAGCATCTGGATGCCGCGACCGAGGACGCGCTGGATCGTGCGGTGTCGCGGCTGGATGCGGCCGGCGCGCTGATCGAGAGGCGCCCGCTTGCGGCATTGGATCAGATCAATGTGGCGCATGCGCGCGGGGGTTTTGCCGCGGCGGAGGCCTATAGTTGGCACCGCTGCCTGCTGGCCGGGCGGGCGGGCGAGTACGATCCGCGCGTGGCCAGCCGCATCCAGACGGGTGCTGAGATGAGTGCCGCCGATTACATCGCGTTGTGCCGGGCGCGTGCGCAAATTATCGCGCATTTCGAGGTTGAAATGGCGGCCTATGACGCGTTCATGCTGCCGACGGTGCCGATAGCCCCGCCGCGCATTGCCGATTTCGCACAGGATGACGCTTATCGCCGGCTTAATTTCCTGCTGCTGCGCAATCCGTCCACAGTGAATTTCCTGGATGGCTGCGCGATCAGCATTCCGTGCCACGCGCCAGGCGCGCCGCCCGCCGGTCTGATGCTGGCCGCGCCCGCCATGCAGGATGCGAAACTTCTGGCGGTGGCGATTTCTGTAGAGCAGGTTCTGGCGCCCTAACAGATAAAAGTTTTTTGGTCCTTTTTTTCAAAAAAGGACTGCTTGCCTTAACCTTTCACGCACCCGAACGCCGCAGATTGCACCTCCTCCCGGAGGATACGCCAAGATGCGCACCCTGCTTGCCTGCCTGCCGCTCCTTCTGGCCCTACCCTGCCTCGCGGCGACGCCGCTGCAGCATGTGATCATCATCATGCAGGAGAACCGCTCCTTTGACTCCTATTTCGGCACCTTCCCGGGCGCGGACGGCTTACGGCCGGGCACGTGCATTCCGATCAATCCGGCCAACACGGCACTCGGCTGCATCGCGCCCTATCACGACCCGCACGATGCCAATGCCGGCGGCCCGCACGATGCGCCCGATGCACAGGCCGATCTCGATGACGGGATCAGCCACGCGCGCATGGACGGCTTCATCTATCAACAGGATCTTGCCGCCACCGCCGCCTGCCCGTTCCCCGACGCACCGGGTTGCGGCGGCATTGCGCGCGGCGTGACGCAGCACGACGTCATGGGCTATCACACCAACGCCGAAATCCCGAATTACTGGGCCTATGCGAGCAATTTTGTGCTGCAGGACCATTTATTCGAGGGCGTGCGGTCCTGGTCGTTGCCGTCCCATCTCGATCTTGTCAGCGAATGGTCCGCACTGTGCACGGACCACAATACGGCGCTGAGCTGCACGACGGCGCCGAACGCCGATTTTCCCATCGGCGATGCGCGTTATCCGTGGGCCAATCTCTTCCACCTGCTCGATGCGCAGAACGTGATGTGGAAATATTATCTGGGCGAAGGGCCGGAGCCCGATTGCGCCGATGGGGCATTGACGTGCGACCCACAGGTGCAGACCTCGACCGTGGCCTCGATCTGGAACCCGCCGCCCTATTTCGCCTGGGTGCAGGCGCAAGGCCCCGCCTATCTGCAATTGCACAATCCGCCGATCGAGCAATTCCTTGAAGATATCAGGCAGGGCACGCTGCCTGCCGTGTCCTGGATCGTGCCCTCGCAGACCTATAGCGAGCACCCGCCCGCGGGTGTCACCGCCGGCATGATGTATGTCACCAGCCTGGTCAATGCGGTCATGGAGTCGCCGTATTGGAAAAACACCGCCATTTTCATCACGTGGGATGATTGGGGCGGCTTTTACGACCACGTGCCGCCGATCAATGTGGATACCAACACTTCCGCGACGCCCATCCAGGGCTGGGGCCTGCGCGTACCGGGCATCATGATCAGCGCATACGCGCGCCGCGGCATCGATCCGCAGCTTTTCAGTTTCGACAGCTATGCGACGTTCATCGAGGATTTGTTTCTCGGCGGCCAGCGTCTTGTTCCGACCGTTCTCAGCAATCCCGACCACCGCCCCACCGTGCGCGACGCGCTGCGCACCCTCAAGCTGCCGAACGGCACGGTCATGCCGGTTGGCCAGTTCATCAACGAATTCGATTTCACCCAGCCGCCTCGCCCGCCGCTGATCCTGACCACGCACATCCCCGCGCATATCCAGGTGTTTTGCCGCGGCAACGCCTATGACGGCACTGAGCCTTGCACTCAGCCTAGCGTCATCGTCAGCTGGGATCCCATCACCGTCGCCAGCACGTCGACCCAGTTCGTCTATCATGTGACGCGGGACGGCCAGGCCCTGCCAAGCTGCGTCACAAGCAGCACAAGCTGCACCGATCAGCCAGGGAGCGGCAGCCACCTCTACCGCGTGCAAAGCGTGGATGAGTATGGCCTCACCAGCCCGATCTCGGCCGCCGCGGAGGCGATGATGCCGTAGAGGCAAGGCCAGGGGCTCTGCCCCTGGACCCCGCTGGGGCCTGAGGCCCCAGACCCCCATTTGTAGGTTCAGGAGGGGGGCCGACACCCGTGTTGTCACACCACGTGCTGCCCCCCTCCTGAACCTACAAATAGGTTCTAAGGACTTGTCCTTAGCGGGGGTCCAGGGGGCAGAGCCCCCTGGCCTTGCCTTCTACCGCGCCGCCGCCGCCAGGACCGAGAGCAGCAACAGCGCGACAATGTTGGTGATTTTGATCATCGGGTTCACTGCCGGCCCGGCCGTATCCTTGTACGGGTCGCCGACGGTATCGCCCGTCACCGCGGCCTTGTGGGCATCGCTGCCTTTGCCGCCGTGGTTGCCTTCCTCGATGTATTTCTTGGCGTTGTCCCACGCGCCGCCACCGCTGGTCATGGAGATGGCCACGAACAGCCCGGTCACGATCGTGCCCAGCAGCATGGCGCCCAGTGTGGAGAAGCCAGCCGCGCGTCCGCCGAGGGCGGAGACGGCGAAGAACACGACGATCGGCGCCAGGACGGGCAGCAGGCTGGGCAGGATCATTTCGCGTATGGCGGCTTTCGTCAGCAGGTCCACCGCTTTGCCGTATTCGGGCTTGCCCGTGCCTTCCATGATGCCGGGAATGTCGCGGAACTGGCGGCGCACCTCGACCACAACGGCACCGGCCGCACGGCCGACGGCGGTCATCGCCATGGCCCCGAACAAATAGGGGAGCAGGCCGCCGAGGAAGAGCCCGACCACGACATACGGGTTGGTCAGCGAGAAGCTGACGTTCAGGTTGGGGAAGTCCGTCGCCAAATCCTGCGTATAGGCGGCGAAGAGCACCAGCGAGGCCAGGCCCGCCGAGCCGATGGCGTAGCCCTTGGTGACCGCCTTGGTGGTGTTGCCCACCGCGTCCAGCGCGTCGGTGATCTTACGGACTTCGGGCGGCAGGTCGGCCATCTCCGCGATGCCGCCGGCATTGTCGGTGACCGGGCCGTAGGCGTCCAGCGCCACGATCATGCCCGCGAGTGCGAGCATGGTGGTGGCCGCGATGGCGATGCCGAACAGGCCGCTCAGCAGGTAGGCGAACAGGATGCCGAAGCAGATGACGACCACCGGCAGGGCGGTCGCTTCCATCGAGACGGCCAGGCCCTGGATGACGTTGGTGCCGTGGCCCGTCGTGCTGCTTTGGGCGATGCTGCGCACGGGGCGGTATTCGGTGGAGGTGTAGTATTCGGTGATCCAGACCAGCGCGCCGGTGACGGCCAGGCCGACGATCGCGCAGCCCATCAGCGCCATGCCCGTGGTGTAGCCGCCGCCCGGCAGGCCCAGATGGACCTTGAAGCCCACGGTCATGCCCATGACCAGGAAAATGCCGACCAGCGAGAGCCCGCCCGTCACGCCCAGGCCCTTGTAGAGCGCTTGCATGATGTTGCCGTTATCGCCCAGCTTGACCGCGTAGGTGCCGATGACGGAGGTCAGGATGCACACGGCGCCGATGGCCAGCGGCAGCATCATGGCGCGATCGCGCACGGCGGGGTCGACGAAGAAGATCGCGGCCAGCAGCATGGTGGCGACGATGGTGACCACGTAGGTCTCGAAGAGGTCGGCGGCCATGCCGGCGCAGTCGCCGACGTTATCGCCCACGTTGTCGGCGATGACCGCAGGGTTGCGGGGGTCGTCTTCGGGGATATTGGCTTCGACCTTGCCGACGAGGTCGGCGCCGACGTCGGCACCCTTGGTGAAGATGCCGCCGCCCAGCCGGGCGAAGATCGAAATCAGGGAGGCGCCGAAGGAGAGGCCGACGAGGGCTTCGAGGATGGGGCGCAGATCGACGCCGCCGTAGATGTGGCGGAGCGCCGCGTAATAGATGGTGACGCCGAGCAGGCCGAGGCCCACGACCAGCATGCCGGTGATGGCACCGGCGCGGAAGGCGACTTCGAGGCCGGCGGCGAGACCGTTGCGGCTGGCCTGGGCGGTGCGCACGTTGGCGCGGACGGAGACGTTCATGCCGATATAGCCGGCCGCGGCCGAAAGGGCGGCGCCGATGGCAAAGCCCACGGCGGGCGCCATCCCCAGCAGGAGGCCGAGGATCACCAGGATCACCACGCCGACGATGCCGATCGTGAGGTACTGGCGATTGAGGTAGGCGCGCGCGCCTTCCTGTACGGCGGCGCTGATTTCCTGCATGCGCGCGGTGCCGGCGTCGGCGGCCAGCACCTGGCGGGTGGTGACGGCACCGTAAGCCAGGGCCACGACCCCGCATGCACCGATGGCAAGGTTTGCCAGCATTCCTGTCTCCGGATTGTTCTCTTGGCGCAGGGGGGTCCCCCCGCGCGGCGGCGGAACATGGCAGAAGGGGTTTGGCGGGGCAACCGGCCGGGCGGCTTGCCGGCCGGACGCGGCTGGGGCAGATCAGACCGCCCCCTGGCGCCTGTAGCTCAACTGGTTAGAGCGGGCCGCTCATAACGGCTTGGTTGCGGGTTCAAGTCCTGCCGGGCGCAGGGGCGAAGGCCGGGGGGGCCATGGACTTCGCGCTGTCCGAAGAACACCAGATGATCCAAGACCTGGTGCGCCGCTTCGTGACGCGCGAGCTCCTGCCACTCGAAGCCGCGGTGCTGGCGCGGGATGTTCAGGGCGACGGGCCGCATGTGACCGCCGCGGAACACGCACATATCGACAGCGTCTCGCGCGAGCTGGGCCTGTGGGGCCTGGATGCGCCGGCCGATCTGGGCGGCGTTGATCTCCCTGCCGTGGCCCTGGTTGGCGTCAACGAGGAGATGGGGCGGACAATCACGCCCTACACACTGCCGCCGGACTCGCCCAATCTGCGCATGCTGGCGGCCACCGTGACCGAGCGGCAGCGCGAGGCGTATCTGGCGCCTTACGTCCGGGGCGAGACGATCTCGGCCATAGGCATTTCCGAGCCTGGTGCGGGATCGGACCCCGCCAGCATGATCACGCGCGCGGTGCGCGACGGCGAGGATTGGGTGCTGAACGGGCGCAAGATCTGGATCAGCCGCGCCGATCAGGCCGATTTCACGATCGTCATGGCGGTCACCGACCGCGAGACGCGCCGCGGCGTGTCCGCCTTCCTGGTCGATCGGGACACGCCGGGCTTTTGCGTGCTGCGGCGCATTCCCATGATCGGCGGCGCGGCCACCTACGAAATCGCGCTGGAGGATTGCCGCGTGCCGGGCTGGAAGCTGCTGGGCCAGGAGGGCGGGGGCTTTGCGCCCATGCAGTTGCGGCTGGGCACGCGGCGGATTGAAATGGCGTCCTGGTCCATCGGCATGGCCCAGCGCGCGCTGGACATGATGGTCGAGTTTGCGCCCCGGCGCGTCACATTCGGCATGCCGCTTTCCGAACGCGGGGTGGTGCAGGGCTGGGTGGCGGACGCGGCCACGCGCATACACGCAGCGCGCCTGATGGCCTATGATTGCGCCTGGAAGCTGGATACGGGGCGCGACGTGCGGGCGGAGATCTCCATGGTCAAGGCGTTTGCCACCGAGATGGCCTACGAGGTGGTCGACCGCACCATGCAGATTTTCGGCGAGATGGGCATGACGCGCGAGTTGCCGCTGCACATGATGGCCGCGCGCCTGCGCGCGATGCGCATCTATGATGGGCCGACGGAGGTGCATCGCTGGGTGGTCGCCCGCAATTTGCTGGGCACGCGGCGATGAGCGTTTCGGCCACACGCCAGGGGCATGTCGGGCTGGTGCAGATCGATGCGCCGCCGAATAATCATGTCAGCGTCGCCTTGATGCGCGACGTGGCCGACGCGCTGGAGGCTTTTGACGCGCACGAGGATTGCCGCGCCGTGGTGCTGGCAAGCGTTGGTCGCGTGTTCTGCGGTGGCGCCGATCTATCCGGCCCGGCGGGGCTGGAGCGGGAGGCGGGTTCGACGGTCAATCCTTTGTACGATCAGGCGGTGCGGCTATTTTCTACGCGCAAGCCGATCGTGGCTGCGGTGCAGGGTGCGGCGGTGGGGGCGGGGCTGGGGCTGGCGCTGGTGGCGGACTTTCGGGTGGCGGCGGAGGAGGCGCGCTTTTCGGCCAATTTCGTCAAGCTGGGATTTCATGCGGGGTTTGGTATTTCGCATACGCTGCCGCGTTTGATCGGGAAGCAGCGGGCTTCGGTGATGTTGCTGACGGGGCGGCGCATCAAGGCGGAGCAGGCGCTGGATTGGGGGCTGGCCGACGAGGTCGTGGCGTTTGGCGATGTACGGATGCGCGCGGTCGCGCTGGCGCAGGAGTTGGCGGAGAATGCGCCGCTGGCTGTGGAGTCGACACGCGCGACGTTGAGGCAAGGTTTGGCGGAGGCGGTGCGGGCGCAGACGGTACATGAACTGGCCGAACAGCAGCGCCTGATGGGCACGGAGGATTTTCGCGAAGGCCTGCGCGCGGTCAGCGAACGCCGTGTGGGCATGTTCAACCGCCGCTAAATTTGCAAAAGTTTTTTGGTCCTTTTTTTCAAAAAAGGACTGCTTGCCTTTTGTTTTGAGGAGTTCGATGCAGACGACCCTGGGCCAAACGCTGCGGCGCCGCCACGTCACGATGATTACCGTTGGCGGCATCATCGGCGCAGGGCTTTTCGTCGGCAGCAGCGCATCCATTGCCGCAATCGGTCCGGCCGCAGTGCTGAGCTACGCGCTGGCCGGCCTGGTGATCCTGTTTATCATGCGGATGCTGAGCGAGCTTGCCGCCGGCGCGCCGGGCACGGGCAGCTTTACGGAATTTGCCCGGCTGGGGCTGGGTGATTGGGCGGGGTTCACGGCCGGCTGGCTGTATTGGTATTTCTGGGTGATCGTGCTGCCGATCGAGGCGCTGGCCGGCGCCAAATTGCTGTCGGCCTGGGTGCCGGGCGTGCCGGTCTGGGCGTTGGGCAGCATCCTGCTCAGCGCGATGGCGGCGGTGAATTTGCTGTCTGCACGTTCTTTCGGCGAATTCGAGTTCTGGTTTGCTTCCATCAAGGTTGCGGCCATCCTGATCTTCATTGCGATTGCGGGCGCTTATGCGTGCGGGCTGGGTGCGCCGCATGGTCCCACCTTCGCCACGTTGACTGTGCATGGCGGCTTTGCGCCGCATGGCGCGGCGGCGATCCTGTCAGGCGTGACCACAGTGATCTTTTCTTTTGTAGGCGCCGAGATCGTTACGATCGCCGCGGCCGAGTCCAATGAGGGCGCGCGGGCGATCGCGCGGCTGACGAGTTCGGTTGCGGTGCGGATTCTGCTTTTCTTTGTCGTCTCGATATTCCTGATCGTCTCGATCGTGCCGTGGGACAGCATCCATCCCGGCGACAGCCCGTTTGCACTGGCGCTGGGACGGATCGGCATTCCTGGGGCGGCCACCATCATGAATCTGGTGGTGATGACCGCTGTGCTGAGCTGCCTGAATTCGGGCATTTACGTGACATCGCGCGTGCTGTTTACGCTGGCCGCGCGCGGCGACGCGCCGCAATGGCTTGTCGCGGTGAATGCGCGCCAGGTGCCGGCGCGCGCGATTTTGGCAGGCGCGCTGTTCGGCTATATCGCGATGGCGGCTGCGGTCCTGTCGCCAACACGGGTGTTCACGTTCCTGGTCGATGCGTCGGGCGCGATTGCGCTGGTCAATTACCTGCTGGTGGCGCTGGCCGAGCTGCGCCTGCGCCGTATCTGGCAGGCGCAAACGCCCGAACGGCTGAGCCTGCCCATGTGGTTTTTTCCTTATGCGAGCTGGGGCGTTGTGGGCGTGATCATCGCGGTGCTGGTTGCCATGGCGGCCAATCCGGGCCAGCGCAGCGAGTTCCTCTCCAGTGCCTTGCTGATTGCCCTGGTGCTGGCGTTGTATGCAGGGCTGCGGCGCCGCGTTTGATGGCATTGCCGGCGGGAAGAGTCCTGGCGGCGCTATTTCTCGCGTGGAGCCTGCCGCTGCTGCTGGCCATCGCCGTCGTGGTGCCGCCCTGGGCGAATTCGGACGAGCCGTTCCACATGCTGCGCGCGGTCAACGTGGCCCACGGGCATGTGCTTGGGGAGCGCCTGCCTGTTCTGACCGCCGGGGGCGCCATCGTGCCGGTGTCAGGCGGCCCATCCGATCCGGCCATCTATGCCGCGTTCGAACCGCTGCGGCCGCTGGCGTTCCGGCCCTGGCTGCGCCTGACCGGCGCGGATTTGCGCGCGGCCAATGCGGTGAAATGGCACCGTGTTACGGCGTTCGCCTATTTTGGCAACACGGCGCAATATCCGCCGGCGTTCTATGTTGGCGACGCGCTCGCCTACTGGTTCGGCCGCGCGTGCGGCATGCACGTCGATGCGACGCTGGTCGCAGCGCGGCTGTTCAATGCCACGCTATTTGCGGCGCTTGGCGCCTGGGCGATTGCTCTGGCGCAGCGAACGCGGCCGCTTGTGATGGCGGTGCTGATGTTGCCTATGTCGGTCGCACTCGGCGCCTCGGCCAGTCAGGACGCGCTGATGATACCGGTTTGCGCGCTGGTTGTCGCACGGCTTGACTGGCTCATTGCAAAGGATCGCGCGCCGGGCAGCATCGAACGCGTGGTGTTGGCCGGCTGCCTTGCGTTGATCGGCATGGCGCGGCCGCCTTACGCGCTGCTGAGCCTGCTGCTGATCCAGGCGGATCGCGGCCGCGCCGGCATCATTGCCGCCTGCAGCGCGTGCATGGCGATCCTGATCTGGTGCGCGTTGGTGGCCGTGCGTGTGATGACACCGATCGGGGCGTCGAATCCCTGGGCGCAGTGGCATTTCGTGGCGGCGCATCCGGGCGCGATGCTGCCCATCATTGTTACTACGTTTGCGCAGGGCGGCGTCTATGCCAGCGAATTCGTGGGGCGGCTGGCGTGGATCGACACGCCTCTGCCGACACCCTTCGTGTGGCTGGCGTGCATTGTCGTGCTGCTTTGCATCGCCGGCGCCATGGTCGGGCGGAGCGTTCGGCCGGCGTGCGCGCTGGTCGCCATCGGGTTTGCTGTCGCGGCGATGATGGTGCTGCAGTATTTCGATTGGACGCCGGTCGGACGCCCCTACGTGGAGGGCATTGTCGGGCGTTACTTCATTCCTCTGGTATTTGCGCTTGGTCTTGGCGTGCCGGGTTTCGGCATTTTGGCGCGCGGGCGCGTGCTTGCGGCATACGGGGGGATTGCACTTCTGGCGGTTGGCACACCTGCGGTCATGATGGTGCACGAGGCGGCGAGGTTTTATATCAAGTGAGGAAGGCTGGGGGAGATGTGCCATCCCCGCCAGACCCCCCATCGAGTTTTGGGCTTCGGCCTAACAGGCTGCGGAAAAGCATCAAAGTTTAACGTGTTTTCCCCGTCTTTTGGTTTTCAAACTCGCTTTTTAGGCCGATTTTGCCTCTGTCGGCCCCAAAACGCCGTCCGAAGCAGGCGTTTCCCGCTTCCAGTACAGACTCCCGGCGTGGTCAGGCCGCAACCGCCAACAGCTTGGGCAGCCGGATGAGGTTATAGGCAGCCGCAGTCAGCGTGAACATCCATCCAACGCAAGCCGTGCCCCGATGCCGCGTCTTGCGAAAGCCAGCGGCCGATTTCATCCAGCCGAACACCTCCTCGATCCGCTTGCGCTTGCGCTGGCTGATCGCATAGCCCTCGTGCCGCGTTGTGCGACCATCGATGGCCGAGCGGCGGTTCTTGTTGTTCTGCGCAACATGTGGCGTCACGCCAAGGCGACGCATCTCGGCCACGAAGTCGGCCGAGTCGTAGTTCTTGTCAGCGCCAAGCGTCATGGCAGGCGCCGCGACCAAGGCACCCACCATGGCGCACGCCGCCTCGCGCTCCGCCGTGCCGATGGCATGCGTCAGGGCCACGTCCACCACCAAGCCGTTGCGGTTTTCGCTAAGCGCATGGCCCATGTGGCAAAGCTTGGCGGCCTGGCCTGCCGCTTTCTTATAGAGGCGCGCATCAGGATCCGTCTTGGAGGCATGCGTCTCATTGCTGCGAAGCTGGCCGCGAAAATCGACCTCGCCATTGCGCCCATCCGCCGGCGGCTCGCCCGAACCATCCTTGAGGGCAAAGCTCTTCATGCTGGCCCAGGCTTCGATCAGCGTGCCATCAACAGAGAAATGCTCGGTGGAGAGCAGCGGTGCGACCGCGGGGTGGGCCAGGATGGCCGCCAGAAATTGCCGCGCAATATCGCCCTCCAGCAGGCGTTTGCGGTTCTTGGTGAACACGGTCACGTCCCAGACCGGCGCGTCCAGCGACAGGCCGACAAACCAGCGGAACATCATGTTGTAGCGCAGCTGCTCCATCAGCTGCCGCTCCGAGCGGACGCCGAAGAAGGCTTGCACCAGCAACGCGCGCAGCAGTTTCTCAGGCGCGATGGACTCGCGGCCAAAGGGGGGATACATCGCCTCGAACTTGCCCGAGAGCTGATCGAGGGCCGCGTTCACCAGCGGGCGAATAACACGCAGCGGGTGATCCTTTGGGACTAGCGATTCGGGACTGGCGTAGCTGAACATCTTGCCGGTCTGGCGGTCTGCTCCACGCATCGATGCGACTTTCCCGGCTGATCGAACGCGCTATTGAATCGTACCGCAGCCATTTTGGGAAGGCGAATTTCCGCAGCCTGCTAAATGCAAGCTAAATATGCGGCACAGCATTTGCGAACATCTTCTGGCACTTGCCTCTCGAACAGATTGAATGCGCTAAGAGGAACGTTATCAAAAGGTTTGAAGACTGTCAATGTAATCGAAACATGAACGACTTCCAATTGAGACAGCCCGAAAGCTGACCCGCTCACTGGACGGGCGAAAGCTATGCGCCAAGCAAAGAAACAGGCGGCGCGCGCATGCGACAGCGCGCCCATGGCCACGGCGTCAACTCGAAATCTACGGGTCACGAATTCCCCATTTTGACCAGAGCATGGCTGGCCGATCCCGTCGGGGCACGCAAGGGTGGAAGCGGCACCCATGGCCTAATGAATGACGGGGGGTCTGGGGGGGATGGCTCATCTCCCCCAGCACTTTGCCTTGCCTGCCCTGAAAACTTGAGCCTCACTCCTCGACCGGGCCGCCGCGCCCGCGCTTGATGCCGGCGCGGTGCGATTTCGCATCCAACCGGCGCTGGCGCTCGCCGAAGCTGGGCTTGGTGGCGCGCCGCTTGATGGGCCGGATGGCGGCCGCGCGGATCATGGCGAACAGGCGCTCGGTGACGTCCGCGCGGTTGCGTTCCTGGGTGCGATGTTGGCGGCCGGTCAGCACGATGACGCCGTCCCTGGTCAGGCGCGCGCCGGCCAGCGCCTGGAGGCGGATTTTGATTTCATTGGAGAGCGAGAGGCTGTGGCGCGCATCGAAGCGCAGTTGCGCCGCGGTGGCGACCTTGTTGACGTTCTGTCCGCCTGGACCGCTGGAGGCGATGAAGGTGATTTCCAGTTCGGCTTCGTCAATGGACAGGGTGTCGGTGATTGCAATGCGCATCCTGGATTAGTAAAGGCCCCGGGATTGATGTGCCATCCCGCCAAAACCCAAATAGAACAAGGCTAAATAATTGACGGGGGGTCTGGGGGGGATGGCACATCTCCCCCAGCCTAGTTTTTAGCTACCAGCTTAGCCGGATTGCCTCAGCCGCCGTTGCTGCAGAAGGGCAGGTATTCGCCCTGGAACGTCGTGTTTGTCTGGCCGGTGTTCAGGCTGGTGCCAGCCGGCGCGCCGAAATAAGTCAGCAGCGTCAGATCCTGCAGATTGTAGGTGAAGCCGCCCACCGTATAAGGGTAGCCGCCGTAATTGCTGTTGCCCTCCAACGGGTCGCCCACCTCCAGCACTGCGCCGTTGCCGCAGGCCGAAGGCACGGTATTGTTCGTATTGGGATCGTCCAGCCATTCACCGATCTCGTGGCTCAGCGCTGAGACGTCCTGCGCAAATTCACCCGATTTCTGGATGTAGGTCGCGTGGTTGTAGGTCTGCCCGCTATTGGTCACGCTGTGGTAGCCGCCGATGCAGCAGCCGCTTTTGTTATATTCCAGTAGATAGGTCTGCGTGGTGATGAAGACCGCCAGCGAGTTCGACGGAATGGACAATCTGGTGAGCAGCGCTTCGATCTGTGGATCGAACCAGTTGATGCTGGCTTCGATCGTGGTCGATCCCGCATCGTTGGTGATCCTGCCGTAACCTCTCGGCACCGTCAGCGATTGCAGCGGCTCGACGGTGGGCGTGCCCAGCAGCGTGTGCCAGCCTTGGTGCGACTGCACCGTACCCCACAGCGTGGCGCGCTGGAAGGCGTCCTCATACTGGGTCGTGCCCAGATTGGTGCCGCCCTGTACGTAGTCCACGTTGCTTTGGAACAGCGGCGAAGCGATGATGTTTGCAATGACCGTGCGGCCGTTGGGCAGCGTGGAAAGCGGGCTGAAGGACGTGCTGCCGTACGTCATCTTGACCGGAATGATATAGACCGGAAGCGTGGTCGTGGTGCCACCGGTGGGCGCGTTGCCGACAAAGACCGGGTTGTAGGTCTGGCCGCCATAGGTAAAGGGTGCGGTGTATTCGGGCAGGCCCGAGGGCGTGTGCTTTGTGTGCACATTGGGCGTCAGGCGCTTGATAACGGTATAGATTGGCTTGGCGCCGGGCGGCAGCTTGGCGCTGGCGGCGCCGGCCATTGCGAGCGTGCCCAGGGCGGCGGTCGTCATGAGCAGGGCTGTTCTAAGGTTCATCATTGCGATAGGTCCTTTCACATGCCAATCATTCTGCGGCAACCGATGGTTCCCGGGCGCGGGCGCAGGGTCAAGGCAGCCGTGATCACAAAAAGCGAGGCTGGTGGCGTCCGCAAAGACGACCAGCCGCATATTTCCTGACAGGATCACAGCACGTGCCTCAGCCCAGCGCAGCAATGTGTCCGCTATCGACGAGACAACGCAATTTTTGAACCTGTTGTGCGGCGTTCAGCGCAACGCGCGGTTGCGGCCGCTGACGTGCGGCACTCCTCGGCATCATAGGCCAGGAAGTGGTGCAAACGGACACATTGTAGCAACCCTAGCAGCCGGGATCCTTGCAGGCATGGCTACCCGCGCGCGTTGGCACAGTTGGTGCACACTCCGGCAGCAAGCGTTGCGCGCCCTGCTTTGACCGCGGGCCCGCCCCGCTGCCACATTGCCTGGCCAAGTGACGTCGCAGGAGGAAGAGGACCAGGAATGGAGTTCAAGACGCTGAAAAGCGAAATTGCCGACGGCATTATGACGCTGACCTTGCACCGACCTGAGCGGCTAAACGCTTTTACCGCGGCCATGATGCATGAGCTGATCGCCGCTTTCGATCACGCCGATGCCGATGATGCGGTCCGCGTGGTCGTGGTAACGGGTGCGGGGCGCGCCTTCTGTGCGGGCGCTGATCTTGGCGCGGGCGGGGCGACGTTTGATCGGGCCGCGCAAGGCAGGGGAGAGGATCCGGCCGATCCCGCCAACCGAGATGGCGGCGGCCTGGTGACGTTGCGAATATTCCGCTGCCTCAAGCCGGTGATTGCCGCGGTGAACGGGCCGGCGGTGGGCGTGGGTGCGACGATGCAGTTGCCCATGGACATCCGCCTGGCGAGCACCGCGGCAAAATTCGGCTTCGTGTTCGCGCGGCGCGGCATTACGCCGGAGGCGGCGAGCAGTTGGTTCTTGCCGCGCATCGTGGGCATCAGCCAGGCGCTTGAATGGTGCATGACTGGCCGCGTGTTCAGCGCCGAGGAGGCGCTGGCCGGCGGGCTGGTTCGATCGCTGCATGCACCCGAGGATTTGCTGCCGGCCGCTTACACATTGGCGCGCGAGATTGCGGACAATGCGGCGCCGGTATCGGTTGCGTTGACACGTCAGATGATGTGGCGGCTTGCTGCGGCGGGTGATCCGATGGCTGCGCATCGCGTGGATAGTCGCGCGATTTTCGCGCGCGGCGCGTCGCGTGATGCCGCCGAGGGCGTAAAAAGCTTCCTGGCCAAAAGGCCCGCAGAATTCCCGTGCCGCGTCTCCGCCGACATGCCCAACTTCTTCCCCTGGTGGAAAGAGGAAGAATACCACTAAAAGATAAAAGTCTTTTGGTTCTTTTCTACAGAAAAGAACTGCTTTCTTGCTTCTTGAAGGATCGTCCCATGCGCAACACCCTCTATTTAGCCGCCTCCCTATGTGCACTAACCGCCGCCGCCCGAGCAGAAGCCCCGTTCGATTTCGACCACACGCCCGGCAAGCTGCCAAAAACGGTTGTCCCAGACACCTACAAGATCGACATCGTGCCCGACCTGGACAAGCTGACATTGACCGGGCGCGAGACGGTCACGATCAACGTTCGCCAGTCCACCGACAGCATCACGTTGAACCAGGCCGGGCTGCAAATCGGGCAGGCCAGCCTGGAGAACGGGGCCGCGGCTACCGTGAGCCTGGACGAGAAGATGCAGACGGCAACGCTGAAGTTCGCAAAGCCTATTGCCGCCGGGCACCACACGCTAACCATTGCCTATACCGGGCCGATCCCGGCCACGCCGAACGGCATCTATTACGATGACTACAAGACCCCGGCCGGCGCCAAGAAGCGCATGCTGGTCACGCAATTCGAAGTGGCCGATGCCAGGCGCATGTTTCCAGGCTGGGACGAGCCCGCTTTCAAGGCGCGCTTCCAATTATCAGTGACGCTGCCGAAGGATTTGGTTGCCGTTTCCAACATGCCGATTGCGCAAACGAGTGCAGCCGGGGCCAACACCAAGCACGTCAGTTTTGCCATGTCACCGCGTATGTCGACCTACCTGCTGGCTCTGGTTGCCGGCGACATGGGATCGCTCGCGGGCTCGGCCAGTGGCACCGCGATGCACGCCTATGCGCCCGCCGGCGCGCAGGACCAGGCGCGCTATGCGCTCGATGTCGAACAGAACGTATTGCCGTATTACAACGGTTATTTCGGCGTGAAATTCCCGCTGCCTAAGCTGGACCTGCTTGCCATCCCGGGCAATTACGAGGCGGGCGCCATGGAAAACTGGGGTGCGATCACCTTCATCGATGACGCAATGCTGTTCGATCCCAAGACCAGCTCCCCGCAGACGCGAGAGGAAATTCATCTCGTCGTCGCGCACGAAATGGCACACCAATGGTCGGGCGATCTGGTGACCATGGGCTGGTGGGACAATATCTGGCTGAACGAGGGTTTTGCCACCTGGATGGAATACAAGGCGACCGATCATTTCAACCCGACCTGGCAAGTCTGGCCGCGCCAACATGAGGGCCATGAGCAGGCGATGGGCCAGGACGCGCTGCCCACGACCCATCCCATCCAGCAGGTGATCCACGACGAGAGCGAGGCCAACAGCGCATTCGACGGCATCAGCTACGCCAAGGGCGGGCAGATCATCCGCATGATCGAGGACTGGATCGGGCCGGACGTCTTTCGCAACGGCATGCGCGCCTACATGAAGGCGCATCAATATAGCAACGCGACCAGCGCTGATCTTTGGGCGGCATTGGGTGCGGCGAGCCACCGGGATGTGGCGCATGTCGCAGCCGCCTTTACCGAACAGCCGGGCATTCCGCTGGTCCACGTCGCGCGCAGTTGCGCGGGCGGAAAGGCGCAGGTGAGCCTGACGCAGGATCGCTTCACGATCCACGATCCGCACCCCAAGGCGCTGACCTGGACCATTCCGGTGACGCTCGGCGCGCCGGGCACAACACCTCAGCGGGTGATGCTTACCGCGCAGCCGGCGTCTGTCGCACTGGCTGACTGCAATGCACCGATCAAGGCCAATCTGGGGGAGGACGGTTATTACCGCACGCAGTACGATGCCGCATCTCTCAAGGCGCTAGCGGGCATATTGCCGAAATTCGATGCCGCCGATCGTGCCAACCTGTTGGGCGATCAGTTCGCTCTGTTCGTCGCCGGCCGCGCCACGCTGGCCGATTATCTCGACCTGCTGCCCTCGATCAAGGACGAGACCAACATCGCGGTGTGGGAGGATACGCTGTCCCACCTTCGCCGCCTGGATCGCACGCTGGAAGGTGCGGCAGAGCGCGCGCCGTTCGATCTGTATGCCATCGGGCTGGTGCGGCCGGAATTCGCGCGGCTTGGCTGGGATGCCAAGCCTGGGGAGTCGTTTCTGGATTCGTTGCTGCGGCCTGATCTGATTGCGGCCCTCGGCCGCTTCGGCGACAAGGACGTCATTGCGGAAGCCAACCGGCGCTTTGCGGCGTTCGTGAAGGAGCCTGCGTCCCTGGTTCCGGCGTTGCGCGAGCCGGTGCTCGATATTGTCGGCCATCACGCCGATCAGGCGACGTATGACACGCTCCGTAAAATGGGCGTTGCCGCGACCAGCACGGAGGAGAAGCTGCGCTATTTCGGCGCGATGGCATCTGCCAGCGATCCCGCGCTGATGAAGCAAAGCGTGGCCTTCGCGACCTCGGGCGAGGTGCCGAACGGGCGCATTACGATGATGATCTATCAGGCTTCCAGTGCGTCCGGCAAAGCTGACGATCTGTACAAGATGGTCGTGCCGCATGAGGCGGAGTTTGCCGCGCGCATGCCGGCCGATGGGCTTGGGCCGACTGTGCTTGTGGCCGCGGCCGCAGCTTCCAGCAATCCTGCGATTGCGCAGGAGGTGCTGGCCGCCAAGTCCAGCCAGGCTTCTATCGGGGCGAAGATCTGGGCCAGGCGCGTGGCCGATGGCATTAATACGGCGGCGGATTTGCGGGTGCGGGCGGTGCCGGTTGTGGCGGCATGGTTGAAGCAGCATCAAAGTTAAGGTCTTCTTTTTTGAAAAAAAGAAGCAAAAAACTTTTGTCAGTTTGCCTCGGGCTAAACTTTCAAAAGTCTTTTTGCTTCTTTTTCTTCAGAAAAAGAAGACTTCCTGCAGCCGGCAGCAGCAGATACCCGGCCGGCTCGGGCACCGGCACGGTCTGGCTGACGGCGACATTATCCAAAGCACGATAATCCTGATCGTCACGAAACGAAAAGCTGAGCGTGTCATCGCCCGTCGCGGTGACAACCGCACTATATTGTGTCCAGGCCATGACACCGGTGTCAGACAGGCGCAACAACGCCGCGCCGTCATACATGGCCGAAAAATCGTTCGGCGTGCCGCCATTGCTCGCCACCCAGAAGCTGATGTGCAAGGCCGAGCCCGCCGTGTCGAGGAAGGATTGCGAGAGCACGCCGTCGGCGCCAGCCGGACCAAGCAGCGCGTACCAAGCGCCCTTCTGTGGCGACAGCCCATCGTAATCCTGGTTGAAGACGGAGGTGTATTCGGTATTGCCCGACTGCACCCAGCCGGCGAAACTCTCCTTTTCGAAACTGCCGTTGGTCAGCAGCGGGGCGGCCGCGGCCGGCGTGGAGAAGGCCAGGGCGAGCAGCAGAGCTTGGCGGATCATCACGGCAACCCTCGGTAGCGTTGTCCAGTTTATTAGACGCAGTTTTACATTTTGGCAAGGTTTATCTGCCGCCGCTGACCCGCAGCGTTCTTTGATGGCGCGCCTTGATGGGCTAGCGTCCGGCAGACCGGGGGGATTGCATGGATCGGCGGGTGGTAATCGGCGGTGGCCTGGTGGCCGTGGCTCTCGTGTTGCTGGGCGTGCGGCTGGCGAGCAACTCGGGCGCCAAGACCGGGCTGGATGAAGCGCTGGCGCATCTGCCGCCGGGCTACACCGCGACCCACGGCGCCGTGACATACAGCGCGCTGACAGGGCAGGCGCATGTGCGTGACCTCGCGATTTTCCATAATGGCGCGCCGGTCTTTGCCGCGGGCGAGGTGAGCGTTTCCGGCATCGGCGCACAGGACGAGACGGGTACCCCGCGCCGGATTGGCGAGATCGTCATGCACGATGCAGTCGCGGGCCCCTACCACCACATTGCGCGCATCGATCTGAGCGGGCTCTATCCGGCGACCCTGCGCGCCGTGCTGGATGCGCGCGCCTATCCCGGCGGCCGGCCGGGCTGGACGGACAAGCGCATGGTGCTCAAGCACGGCGAAGTGCACGGCGTCGACGGCGCACAGACCGCCAAGGCATCGGGCTCGGGCCAGGCGGTCGATATAAAGTTCGGCGTTGGGGCTCTGACGATGGATGGGGTGCGCCTGGCACAGCTCGCCGCTCCGCCGGATCTCGCCGCGCCTCCGGCCGTGCTCGCGGCCACGGTCGAGGCGCGCATGTCCCAGGAGAGCGGGACGTTGCGCGATGTGACCTTCTCCGCGGGCGGCCCCACGCCCGTGCACGGCAGCCTGGGCAGGAGCACGAGCGGCAAGTTCGACGGCGGCCGGATTGCCGAGTTCTCGCTTCAGGATTTCACGCTCGGCACCGATCGGCCCGCGGGCACGCTATCGCTGCAGGGTGCCAGCGGACATGGCTTTGACGTCTCGGGGATGCTGGCTATGATGCCCGTCATTGCCGCCGATCCCGCCAAGCCGCATCCCGAGATCCTCAACACCATGCATCTCGACTATGCCGAGCTGCATGGCCTGCGCGTGGATTATCCGGCCGGCCCACTCGTCACGATCGGCAAGATGCGGCTGAACACTTCGGTAGGATCTGGTGATTTCGCGATCACGGGCCTGACGGTCAAGACCAGCGGCCGACCGGTCACGCAAGCTGTGCAGCAAGCGCTTAGTAGTTTCGGCATGGTGGATTTCACCGCCGACCTCGATGAAGAAGGTGCCTATAACCGTGACGCCGGCCAAGTGACACTGAAACGGTATGACATTGCGCTGCATAACCTGGGCACATTGCACGTTACGGGAAATATCGCTGGAGTGCCGGCCGAGCAGGCCGCAACGCCCGAGCAGATGCAGCAGGCCTTGGCGTCGGCACGGCTGACCGATGCCTCGATCGTCTGGGACGATGGTTCACTGACGCAGCGCCTGCTGAAGATGGCCGCGGCGCGGCAGGGCGTGACACCCGATCAGGTGCGTATGGGGCTGGCTTTTCCGCTTGCCTCATTGGCGGTGCTGATGCCCGACCAGCCCGACGCGGTGGCACAAGTCAACGCGTTCCTGACGGGCCAGCACCGCCTGGCCGTGACGATAAAGCCTTCGGTGCCGGTCGGGCTGGCGCAATGGGAGGCGACGCCTGTGCCGCAGCGCGCGGCTTTGCTTGGGGTGCGGGTCAGCGGGAATTAGGCGTACACGAAAAAGGCTGGGGGAGATGAGCCATCTCCCCAGACCCCCCGTCGATTTTAGGGCCTCGCCTTAAATGATGACGGGGGGTCTGGGGGGAATGGCACATTCCCCCCAGTCTTGTTCAGCAGGCGTTGCCGCGGAAACTCCAATGCTGGACCGTCCCGCCCAGGATTTCGAAGGTCGTTTCGCAATCGCGCTGGATAATCTCGGAATCAAAGCCGCCCCAGCCGCCGAACCCGCCCCATCCGCCGCCCCAACCACCCCATCCGCCGCCCCAGCCGCCGTATGGGCCAAAGCCCGGGCTGCTGGGGATGCTCTCGATCCGCGAGCGCGAATAGGCGAGGAACTTGTTCGGGCCCACCTGGTAGGTGCGCGAGGGCACGCCTTGCGCACGGATCAGATCAGCCTCTGGCTTACCGACCAGCGCGTTGAGTTCGGCGACATGTTGCGGATTGGGATAGGCGCAGGCGGAAAGGGCCAGAACGCCTGCGAGAAGGGCTACCTGACGCATGGGATGTCGTCGTTCCTGTCTTTCGGTGCGGTGATCATCTCAGCGATAGATAGGGTCCGTGAGGCCAGCCAACCATAGCACCTGCGCGATATGATTGGCGCCGGACGCGAGCATGGCCAGGCGGTCAAATCCCAGCGCGATCCCGGCGCAGGCAGGCATTTGCGGCAGGCAGGCGAGAAAGGCCTCGTCCATTGGCCAATCTTTTCCGTAGGTTGCGTGGCGGCGGGCGCGATCGGCGGTAAAGCGCGCGCGTTGCTCGGCGGGATCGGTGAGTTCCTGGAAGGCGTTGGCGAGCTCCAGGCCGGCGACGTAGAGTTCGAAACGAAGTGCAACACGCGGGTCTGCGGGGTCGCGCTGCGCCAGGGCCGCCTGGCTGGCAGGCCAGTGGGTCAGGAAGGTCGGGCGGCCGCGGCCGAGATGGGGCTCGATGCGCTCAAGCAACAGGCGGAAGAACAGATCTTCCCAGGACTCGCTTGCGCGCAGCGTGGCGCCGGCGGATCGCGCCAGGCTGGCCGCATCGCCCTCGGTTGCCAGAACGTCCGCGCCGGTATGGCGGCCGAAGGCCTCCGCCACGGTCAGGCGCTCGAAATCGGCGATCGGCGTGGTGGTGCCGTTGATGGTGACCGTGGGCGGCAGGGTGGCCCCGAGCAGGGCTTCTGTCTCATCCATGAGATCTGCCAGCGTGGCGCCGGGGCGATACCATTCGAGCATGGTGAATTCGGGCGCGTGGGTGGAACTGCCCTCCTCGCTGCGCCAAACGCGGGCGAGCTGGAAGATCGGGCCGGCGCCGGCGGCCAACAGGCGCTTCATGGCAAATTCCGGACTGGTGTGCAGCCACAGATCGTGAGCCGCGCCGGCTGTCGTGGTGAAGCGCGTGGGAAAGGCGCGCAGGTGGACTTCCTCGCCGGGGGTGAGGACGGCGTAGGGGGTTTGCACTTCGGTGTAGCCGCGCGCGGTGAAAAAGGCGCGTGTCGCGGTGGTGAGCAGCGTGCGGCGGCGGAGGTACGGTAGTTGGTCTTGCAGCGTAGGCATGAGCCCAGTCCTTCCCTAAAATAAAGACGGGGGGTTTGGGGGGGGGGGGCTGACGTATACGTCAGCCACATCTCCCCCAATTCTTTCCTGAATATTTGTTGAATTTACAAAACAAACAGATTCTTCTTTTTCTGAAGAAAAAGAAGCAAAAAGACTTTTGCTAATTAGCGTTGTTGCTAAGCGGCGCGCCGGGGGCAGGCAGCGTGTCGGCGTAGGCGCTGCCCGTCCACACCCAGCGGTCTGTGCCATGCACCAGCAGGTCGTGCATGCCGTCATGGACCCTCGGCGAGACCTTCACCGGCCCGCTGACGGAATCCAGCACGCGCTTCCAGGCATGCGGTGCATTCTCCACGAAGACCGATGTCGAGCAGCCGGCCGATCCGCACAGGCTGGCCGATTGCACCTGAACGAACAGCGCCGCACGCCCGCCATGCACAGCCAGGTGCGCCGATCCCACCAGCATAACCGGCACCTCGTGCGCGTGATGGGCAGCGGCGATGTCCTCGGCCACCAGGCTGGCGGCATCATGCTCCAGCGCGCTGCCGGGCTGGGTGGTCAATGCCACGACGCGGCCGGGCGGCGCCGTGCGAGGCGCCGCAGCGATCACCAGTATCGCACAGAGCGCAAGGGCGAAGCGTTTTGAGTCAAGCAGAGCCATGTCGTTCCCAATGCAAGGCGGCCTCGGTCAGCCGATCCTCGTTGCGCCGCGCCAGCACCAGCACAACCAGGATCACCAGCGCCGCCACGATGCCAAAGACAATGCTGGCAGGCCCGGACAGGCGCCTGGCCTCGCTGCCCAGCACGAAGACGACGGTGCCGGTGACGCATGGCCAGGCAATGCCGCCTGCGAGCGACCAGAGCAGAAACGGGCGCCAGGGCATCAGGTTTGCCCCGGCCAGCAGGGCGGCGAAGCTGCGCAGGATCGCGGCAAAGCGGCTGAAGAAGATCATCTTGCCGCCGTGCCGCGCGAACATGTAGCGCCCGAGCGCCAGGCGGCGGTCGTTCAGCCCAATGCGCCAGCCATGCAGAGCCAGCACGCGCTGCCCGACCTGGCGGCCCAGCGCGTAGCCGGCGATGTTGCCCGCGGTTGCACCGGCGGCAGCACTGACAAGCACAAGCAGGATGCTCAGATGGCCGTGCGAGGCGTAGAGGGCGGCGGTCACCAGCACCGTCTCCCCTGGCAGGATGATGCCGGTGCATTCCAGCGCGATGATCGCGAAGATCAGTGCGTAGCTGTACTGGTGCAGCAGGTGGCCGATGGTGTGCATCATCGGCCCCGCGGCGCCATGTGGTAGAGCGACGTGGCCTTCTCGGTGCGGTTCTCCAGCTCCAGGTTGGTGGGCACGGTGTAGGTGGCGATCCTGTGCATGCCCTCGCCAGGCAAATAGGCGCGGCCGGGGTCTGCCAGGATGATATGGGCCTTCGATGCCATGTCGCGCAGCCAGGGCAGTATCGCTCGCGTCATGGGCGCTTCGTAGCACACGTCGCCGGCCAGGATCACATCCCAACGGCACGGGCCGCCGACGATCTCCTCGACGATCGGGGTCAGGGTCAGGCCATTGGCGCGCGCGTTCATGGCGCAGGCGGAGAGGGCCATGGGGTTGATGTCGCGTACCTCCACGGCGGCGGCACCGGCGCGCGCGGCGGCGAGGCCGCCAACGCCGCTGCCAGAGGCGAAATCGAGCACGCGGCGCCCTGCGGTAAGCTCTGGGTGATCGAGCAGGTGGCGCGCCAGCGCCAGGCCGCCGGGCCAGGCAAAGGCCCAGAAGGGGGCATCGACGTTGTGCTCTGCGAGCCACGCCTCCGTCGCCTGCCAGAACGGGATGACGCTGCTGGCCTGATAGAGCAGCAGCTCCGGCACGAAGGGCGCCGGGCCGAGCACTGTGTGGGCGAGGATGAACGCCTCGTGCCGAGAGGCCAGGCCCATGGTCGCCTCGCCCAGGCTCACACGCGGCCGATCAGAAGAGCTGCGGCCACCGCGAGGCCCGTCTCCCTGTTCAGGCGGAACAAGGCCAGACAGGCGGGCGAACGGGATGGGTCCAGGCGCGTGGCCTGCCAGGCGAGCAGCGCGGCTGGGGCCAGCAAAGCGGGCCAGACCGAGGCGCGGAGGCCGCCGAAGAAGGCGGCGGCGCCCAGCAGCAGGAGCGTGGCCGCATAGCACGCCCCCAGGAAGACGCGTGGTGCATGGGCGAAGCGGCGCGAGGTGCTCCTGATGCCAATCATTTCGTCATCGGCGATATCGAGGAAGCCGTAGATCGTGTCGAAGCCCAAATCCCAGGCGATGGCGGCGGCGTAGATCGCCCCCCCTGCGGCCAGGCTCGGCCCGGCGGCGGCGGCATAGCCCATCGGCGCGCCGAAGCCGAAGGTAAAGCCCATGACCAGTTGCGGCCACCAGGTGATGCGCTTGGCCAGCGGATAGAGTGCGACCAGCACCAGCGAGGCGCTGCCCATTGCCCAGCACAGCGGCCGCAGCGCCAGCAGCACGGCCAGGCCAGCGGCCAGAAGGAGTATCAGGAAGGCGGCGGCCTGACGCATGCCGAGGGCACCGCTGGCCAGCGGCCGTGCCGCCGTGCGGGCGACCTGGGCGTCCAGGTCACGGTCCCACATGTCGTTGACCACGCAACCCGCGGATCGCATCACCACGCTGCCGATGGCGAACAGCGCCAGCAACCGGCAGGTCGGGTATGGTGGTGCGCCGGCGAGCAGGATGCCCCAGGCGCCGGGCAGGAAGAGCAGCCAGATGCCGATCGGGCGATCCAGGCGGGCGAGCAGGAGGTAGGGGCGCAGCGGAGCGGGCGCGCGGTTGATCCAGCCGGTCTGGCGGATGTCGGTAAAGGTGGGGCTGGTTGTGTCTGGCACGACACCATCTCCGCCGTGGGGCGGGGCTGGTCAACCTCCGGCTGGTAGATGGGCTTGGCAGGCAATTGAGAAAAGGCTGGGGGGAAATGTGCCATCCCCCCCATTTATTATAGAGCCTCGCCTTAAATAACGACGGGGGGTCTGGGGGGGATGGCACATCTCCCCCAGTCTTCTCCTGGTTTTATTTAATGTTCTCGCTTCGCTCGATTGCCTTGGTCAGCCCCTCCTATGGATCACACCGCGCCTCGCCTTTACGTCGCACCCGCGCTCTTCGCAGGTGCGACGATCGCCGGCACGCCCGCGCAAGCGCACTATCTGGGCACGGTCATGCGCCACGGCGAGGGGGACCCGGTGCGCCTGTTCAACGGCCGCGATGGCGAGTTCGAAGGCACCATCGCCCATCTGCGGCGTGAACGGCTGGGACTGGACGTGGGTGCGCAGACACGCGCGCAGGCAAGCGAAGCCGAACTTTGGCTTGTCTTTTCGCCGCTCAAGCGCGATGCCACCGACCTGATCGTGCAGAAGGCGACAGAACTCGGCGCCTCCGCGCTGTTGCCCGTTTTTTGCGCGCGCACCAATGCCGCGCGCGTCAATCAGACGCGGCTGTGCGCCATTGCCACGGAAGCGGCAGAGCAGTGCGAGCGGCTGAGCGTTCCAGTGATCCATCCCGCCGTCAGCCTGTTGGACGCACTTGGTGCGTGGCCGGACGGGCTTGCGCTGGCGGCGGCCATTGAGCGCGTGCCCGGCCTGCCGCTTGCGCAGACGGTGCGCGCGCATGGGCTGCTGGTGGGACCGGAGGGCGGGTTTGCACCGGCTGAACTTGACGTGATGCGTGCGAGACCCTTCATACAGCCCGTCTCGCTCGGACCGCGCATATTACGGGCCGAGACGGCCGCCATTGCCGGGCTTGCCCTGCTTGCGTGCCGGGAGTGGTGAGTGCGCAGGCCCTAAGCAGCCAGGAGAGGGTGAGACCGACCATGCCCTTCCAGCCCGCGCCGATGCGCGTTTTCGTTACGGGTCGCTGAGCCCGCCATGTCCAACCCGGGCGAGGAGGACGCGACGCCGATTGCGTCGTCTCACGGTGCGGCGGTGCGCCAACTGGCCGAGTATCTCGCCATTGGCGGCAAAGCGCGCGATGCCTGGCGCATCGGCACCGAGCACGAGAAATTCGGCTTCTATCGGCCTGGCGGTGCGGGCTCGCGTTTTGCGGCCCCGCCTTATGCACCAGGCGGCATCCAGGCCATGCTGGAGGGAATTTCCGCGCGCGGCTGGGAGCCGATCCTGGACCAGGGCAACCTGATCGGGTTGAAAAAGGACGGGCGAAGCGTTTCGCTGGAACCTGGCGGGCAATTCGAGCTGTCCGGCGCGCCGGTCGCGTGCCTGCACGAGACGGTGGCCGAGCTGGAGCGGCATTTGGCCGACGTGCACGCGGTGGCAGGGCCGCTCGGGCTGGGGTTTGCACCGCTGGGTTTTCATCCGACCGCACGGCGGGAAGACATGCCGTTCATGCCGAAAAGCCGTTACGGCATCATGCGGCGCTACATGCCGATGGTGGGCAACCTTGGCCTGGACATGATGCTGCGCACCTGCACGGTGCAGGTCAATCTGGATTTCGCCGATGAGGCGGACATGGTGCGCAAGCTGCGCGTGGGCTTGCTGTTGCAGCCCGTAGCCACTGCGTTGTTTGCCAATTCCCCATTTACCGAGGGCAGGCCAAACGGGTTTCTCTCCGCGCGCGCCAATGTGTGGACCGATACCGACGCGCAGCGCACCGGCGTGCCGGCGGTGATGCTCGAAGTTGGCTTCGGGTTCGAGCGCTATGTGGACTGGCTGCTGGATGTGCCGATGTATTTCGTGGCGCGGCACGGCCAGTTGCGCGATGTCGCCGGCGCAAGTTTTCGCGATTACATGGCCGGGCGCGTCGAGGCGCTGGCCGATCTGGTGCCGACGTTGGGCGATTTCGCCGATCATATCACGACGACATTTCCCGAAGTGCGGCTCAAGCGCTTTCTGGAAATGCGCGGGGCGGATGCGGGCAATCCGGCGATGATGGTGGCGCAATCTGCGTTCTGGGTGGGCTTGCTGTATGACGAGGCGGCGCTGGAGTCGGCGCTGGCGGCGTGCCGGCGCTATTCGGTAGCCGACCTTATGGGATTGCGCGCTGCCGTGCCTAGAATGGGATTGGCGGCGCCGCTTGGTGGCGGAACGCTTGCCCATCTGGCGCGCGAGGCGGTGGCGATCGCCGGGGACGGCCTGCGCGCGCGCGGCCTGGATGAGGAGAAATTGCTGGCGCCGCTGCAGGAGATTGCCGCGGGCGGACCTTCGCAGGCGCAGGCATGGCTTGCGCTGTATCATGGTGCGTGGGGCGGGGATGTGACGCGGATTTTCGAGGCGGCGGCGATTTGAAGGAAGGCAAGGTCTGCTTTTTTGAAAAAAAGAAGCAAAAAACTTTTGCTCTTTGGCCTGTGTTTAAAGATCAAAAGTTTTTTGGTCCTTTTTTTCAAAAAAGGACTGCTTCCTTTCTTGCTTTCTTATGAACCTGGTCTTCTACGGCACCTGCCAAATGCAGGTGCTAGCGCAAGCCTACGATCTTTTCGTGGTCCCCCATACCGGCGAAACGGTAACCTACATCGCCGCCGGCCGGCCGCCTACCGAACAGACACGCGCAGCCGCGGCACGTGCGGACATTGTCATCGACCAGATCACGCCCATGGCCGATCAACTGCCGCTTGCCGGCGTGGCGGCGAATGCGCGGCGGCTGCACGTGCCGCTGGTCGATGGATCCTTCCTCTGGCCGTTCAGCGGCGTGCCCCATCCCGACAGCCAACGGCGCTATGGCGCCTATCATCCCTTTCCTTCCGAAATGGGCGACAGCTTTCTGCTGCGTGCCATGGCGCGCGGCGCGTCGGGCGCAGATGCCGTGCGCACCTATCTCGCGGCCGACGTTTCGCGCAGCGGACATGTTGCGCGCAGATATGACATCGCGCTCGATCTGCAGGCGCAGCGCGAGGCCGCCACGCCCTATCGGTTCGCGCCGTTGATCGGAGCGCATCTTCGCACCGAGCGTCTGTTCCGCACGCCCTATCATTTGGAGTGGCGGCTTTCGCGTCACATGCTGGCCACGCTGCTCGAAGAATTGG
The DNA here is from genome assembly GCA_965276755.1 of Acetobacteraceae bacterium. Classification (GTDB taxonomy): domain Bacteria; phylum Pseudomonadota; class Alphaproteobacteria; order Acetobacterales; family Acetobacteraceae; genus CAJCIS01. The sequence goes on along the minus strand of OZ255625.1, from coordinate 3,223,667 downwards.
ACGCACCAGCGCCGGCGCGCCGCGCCGTGGAACGCTACTACACCAAGACTTTGTTCGGCGGGCTGGATTTGCCCATCCATCCCGCCATTGCCGCGCATTTCGGCCTGGCCTGGGTTGACGCCGCCACGCGCCACGCCTTCTGGCGCGAGGAGATGTTGAGCTTCGAGGACTACGCGCAGCGCTTCGTGGAATGCCGCGCCTATCCTGCCATGAATGTCGCGGTGCAGGCGGTCATGCGCGCGCAGCCGGACGGGCAAGCATTGCTCGATGCCGCACTCGCCGATCTTCCGGACAGCCCTTGGGGTTTGCATGCGCGCGCGGTTCTGCACAATCGCGCGCGCGATTTTGCGGCGGCGCTCCCGATCTTGCAGCGTGTGCTTGGTTTGCATCCCGGCCTTGCCGGCGCGCATGCGAGTTTGCATGATGCGTTGCTAGGGCTGGGGCGCGAGGAAGAGGCGGTTTTGGCCCTGCGCGAGGAAGTGCGCCGCCAGCCGTATCGCATTCCCTACCGCATGCGCCTGCTGCAGCACGGCGATACTGCGCAAATCGATGAAATCCTGGCGCTGCAGCCAAATCATCCGCAAGCGATGAAGCGCCGGGCAGTGAAGTGAAGAAAGGCTGGGGGGAGTGTGCCACTCCCCCCAGCCCCCCCGTCTAATTTTTCGACCTCGCCTTAAATGATGACGGGGGGTCTGGGGGGGATGGCACATCTCCCCCAGCCTTTTTCACCACTCTCCTACTTCAACTCCGCCAGCGTGCTGATCACACGCTCCACCATGCCATACGCAATCGCCTCCTCCGCACTCATCCAGTAATTGCGGTCGGTGTCGATCTCCACCTTCTCGTAGGCCTGTCCTGTCTCCTTGGCGATCGTGCGATTGAGGCGCTCGCGCATCTTGACGATCTCGCGCGCCTCGATGCCGATATCCACGGCAGGCCCGCGGACCCCGCCCATGGGCTGGTGCAACAGAAAGCGCGTCTGTGGCAGGCAGAAGCGGCGCTCCTTCTTGCCGGCCAGGAAGATGAGCGCGCCGGCGCTGGCGACCCAGCCGGTGCCGATCATGCGCACGGGCGCCTCGGAATCCACGAAACGGATCATGTCGTGGATGGTGTCGCCGCTTTCGACGTGGCCGCCGGGCGAATTAACGTAGACATCGATCGGCTCGCTGCCGGCACTGGCAAGGGCCAGGAGACGGCCGGTGACATCGCGCGCGACGCGGTCATTGATGGCGCCGAAGATCAGCACCTTGCGCTGCTTGAGCAGCCGGTGTTCGAGCTCGTTGACCAGGCCCGAGAGGGTGCGGTTGCCTTCGGGCTCCTTGATGTCGGGGCCTTGGGGTTCGGGGATATCGGGGATTGTTTCGGGCTCGGGCTCGTCTTCCTCGTCCATGCGCGAGGCGTAGGGGTGGGCTGGCCGGGTGATCATGGCGAGGTGCGCTCCGGAGTTCAGGTTGGGGGCAAGGTGGGGCGGGTAGGGCGCATTGTCGAGGCGGGCGGGTATTTGACTCCCGCCGACCTCCATGCCATTCGCCCCGCCCCTCCATCCGAGCCGGTCGAGAGCCCCAAAATCCATGGCAAAACCAGAACTCGGATCAAAGCGCGTGTGCGTCGCCTGCGGCGCCAAGTTCTACGATCTGACCAAGCAGCCCGCGATCTGCCCGAAATGCGCGACCGAGCAGCCGGCCGAGCAGCCGCGCCCGCGGCGCACGGGCGGCAATGTCATGGAGGACAAGCGGCCCAAGAAGGTCGCGGCCGTCGAGGATGCCGATCCGGACACCGAGGTGGAGGCCGAGGCCGAGGAGGCCGAGGATGGGGTGCTGGAGGATACCTCCGACCTCGAGGATGATACCGACACCATCGGCGGGGATATCGAGGTGGAGCCCGATAGCGAGGAGAGCGACGGGCGGTAGGGCGGCCGCGGGCGAGGCGCTTGTCCGCCCCGGCGGTCTGGCCATATGTCGCCTGATGCGCCTGAGTCGGACCCTCGCCGCCGTTATGGCCCTTCACGCATGCCCGGCCATGGCAGGTGCGCTGGCTACGTCCTCGGGCGTAATTCCCGTGACGCTTGTGGACGCGCAGGTTCCCGCGCGCGCTTGGGCGCCGGTGCCGATCGGGCGTTACGGGGCGTGGCAGGCGGCCACCCATCGCGCGAGCGGTCAGGGCCCAGCGGGCACGGTGTGTTACGCGCTGACCTATGCCACATCCTCGCAGCCATTGTTTCAAGGACGGGGGCATGTGGTGCTGACCGTGGCGATGCGGCCGCATGATCGGGACGCCGTGGCGATCCTGCTGGGCTATTCGGTGCTGCCGCATGCCGGCGCCTCGGTTCAGGCTGGGGGCAAGCGGCTGCATTTCTATCTGGAGGGGCGGTCTGCGTTCGCGCCGCATGGGCATGAGGCAGTGGAGGCTTTCGCCGCGGGCAAGCAGGCGGTGGGGAGTTTTCCCGGGCCGCGCGGGCTGACCTTGACCGATGTCTTCAGCCTGGACGGGTTTGCCGCGGCTTACGCGGCGATCGTGCAGGCGTGTCCGGCGCTATGAATGCGCTGCTGAGCGAGGCCGAACGCGTCCGTGTGCTGGCCAAGTCCGCGCTGTTCAATCCGCCCAGCCCGATTTTGGCGGATGGGCGGCGGGACTTGGTGGGACTGTCGCGGGCTGAGCTTGCGGTTGAGATGGCCGCCATTGGCGAGGCGGCGTTTCGGGTCAAGCAATTGTGGCACTGGATCTATCACCAGGGGGCGGTGGATTTTTCGGCCATGAGCAGCGTGGCGCGGCCATTGCAGGCCAGGTTGGCGGAACGGTTCGTCATCGGGCGGCCGGCGGTCGCCGCCGTGCAGCAATCGGCCGATGAGACGCGGAAATGGCTGTTTTCGTTTCGCGACGGGCAGCAGGCCGAGACGGTCTATATTCCGGATGTCGAGCAGGATCGTGGCGCGCTGTGTATCAGCAGCCAGGTCGGGTGCACGCTGTCTTGCCGCTTTTGCCATACGGGCACGCAGAAGCTGGTGCGCAATCTTGGGGTGGCCGAAATTGTGGGGCAATTCATGGCGGCGCGGGATGCTTACGGGGAGTGGCCGTCGCCGAAGGGCGAGACGCCGCGGCTGCTGTCCACGATCGTGCTGATGGGCATGGGCGAGCCGCTGTATAATTATGAGAATGTGGCCGCGGCGATGAAGATCGTCATGGATGGCGAGGGGATCGCTTTGTCCCGGCGGCGGATTACGCTGTCCACGAGTGGCGTGGTGCCGATGATGGATCGCTGCGGTGAGGAGCTGGGGGTTAACCTGGCTGTTTCGCTTCACGCGGTGACGGATGAGTTGCGCGATGAGCTGGTGCCGCTTAACCGCAAGTATCCGATCGGCGAATTGATGGCGGCGTGCCGGCGCTATCCGGGTGCTTCGAATGCGCGGCGGATTACATTTGAGTATGTGATGCTGCGTGGGGTGAATGACAGCGAGGCGGAGGCGCGCGAGCTGGTGCGGCTTATTCGTGGATTGCCGGCGAAGGTCAATTTGATCCCGTTCAATCCGTGGCCGGGGAGTGCGTATGAGCCGAGTTCGGGGAATGCGTTGCATCGGTTTGCGCGCATTGTCATGGATGCGGGGTTTGCGAGCCCCATTCGCACGCCGCGGGGGGCGGATATATTGGCGGCTTGCGGGCAGTTGAAGACGGAGAGTGAGAGGGTGAGGAAGGTTGGGGGAGATGTGCCATCCCCCCCAAACCCCCCGTCTTCAATTGCCTAAATGATGACGGGGGGTTTGGGGGGGATGGCACATCTCCCCCAACCTTTACTTGTTTACCTAAACTTATATCTGACCGGCAAAGCCTTGGGCCCGCTGACGAAGTTCGACGCGGTATTCTTCTGCTCACCCGCGAGTTCAATCGAAGCGAGGCGGGGTATCAGTTCCTCGAACAGGATGCGCATTTCCATTTTCGCCATGTGCTGGCCGAGGCAGAGATGGGGGCCGTAGCCGAAGCCCAGGTGGCGATTGGGATCCCGGTCGATGCGGAATGTTTCGGGAGCGTCGAAGACTTCCTCGTCACGGTTGCCGGAGAGATAGCAGAGCATGAGCCAGTCGCCCTTGTTGATTTGGCGGCCGAGCAGTTCGCTTTCTTGCGTGGCGGTGCGCATGAAATGGCGCACGGGGGTGACCCAGCGGATGGCTTCCTCGACCAGGCCGGGGATAAGGGAGAGATCGGCTTGCAGCTTGGCGAATTGTTCGGGGAATGTGCACAAGCCGGCGATGGCGCCGGAGGTGGTTGATGACGTTGTGTCATGTCCGGCGGTGGCGATGATGGTGTAGTAGCTCATGGCTTCGAAATCGCCGATTTCCTGCCCGTCTATGCGGCTATTGGCGATGACGGTGGAGACGTCGTCACGCGGGTTGGCGCGGCGGTCTGCGGTGACGGCGCCGAAATAGGCGGAGAAATCGGCGAAGACTTCGAAGAGCTGCTGAATGCCCAGGGTGGGATCGTTCATGCCGGCCTCGCCGCGCGTCATGTCGGGGTCCTGGTTGCCGAAGAGTTCCTGCGTCAGGCGCAGCATGCGGGGTTCGTCTTCGGGAGGCAGGCCGAGGATGAGCATGATGACGCGCAGCGGGTAGAGGGCGGCGACATCGCGGGCGAAATCGCATTGCGTGTACTGTGCCATCTCATCGATGGTCTGCCGCGCGAGCGCGCGGATTTGCGGCTCGAGACGGCGGAGCTGTGTGGGCATGAACCAGCTTTGCGTGAGCGCGCGATACTTGCTGTGGTCGGGGTCGTCCATTTGCACGAGGCTGCGCACGAGATGCGGGCCGCCAACGAGTTCGAAGACGCGTTTTTGGCTGGCGATATCGCCGATGATCGGGGAGCGGTCACCGTTGCTGAAAAACGATTTGTCGCGGCCGACGCGCATGATGTCGGCGTGGCGGGTGACGGCATAGAAGGGCGAGAAGCCGTCGGCTTCGATCAGGGCGAGAGGATCATGGCGGCGGAGCCATGCGAAGATTTCCGTGAGTGGGGTGATCGCGGCGTAAGCGCGCGGATCGACGAGCGTGCGGGCGAGGTCGGGCGGGCGGGCAATGGCGTTCATGATTCTGCTTCCTTGGTGTTCGGTGCCGGGGCGAGGGAGGACAGCACCATGTCGATGACGTGGTTTATGTAGCTGTCGCGGAATTTTTCCAGATTGATGCCGTCCTGTTCCAGCAAGAGGATTTTTTCGGTTTGCATGAACTGATCGCACGCACCTGTCGCGCTGAGATAGAAGATGCGATGATCGACGGCGCGGAACTCGCCGCTGGCAATGCCTTGATCGAGAATGGCGCGCTGGGTGTCGAAGACGGGCCGGACCAGCATCTGGCGGACTTGCAGGCAGACGCGGGCATCTCCGCATCGGAGCATGGCGTGGAGCAGTCGGTTCAGGTAGGGCGATTGGCGGTAGGTGCGCATGATGCCGCGCAGGTGCAGGCGCATTTTCTGGGCGGCGGGTGCGTCCAGCGCAAGGAGTTCGGCCATTTCGGTGGTGGCGCGCGTGGCGTCTCGCTGCAGGAGGGCGACGAGGAGGCCGAGCTTGCTGCCGAAATAGTATTTGACGAGTGCCGAATTGAGGCCCGCCTTGGCTGCCAGTTCGGCGAGCGAGATTTCTATGGAGTGGCGTTCAATGATCAGGGCTGCCGCGGCGTTAAGCAGTTTTTCGCGCGCGCCGGTGCCATGCTCGCGCGACGGCGCGGCGGCGGCCAGCATGTTCAGCGCGGGGCCATGCGGATGGCGCCGTCCAGGCGCACATCCTCGCCGTTGAAATAGCCGTTTTCGCACATCTCGACCGCGAGGCGCGCGAATTCTTCAGGCGCGCCCAGGCGTTTGGGGAAGGGGACGGAGGCGGCGAGCGCGCCTTTGACGTTGTCCGGCAGGCCTTGCAGGAGCGGCGTGCTGAAGATGCCGGGAAGGATCGTGTTGACGCGTATGCCCTCGCCCATGAGGTCGCGCGCCATGGGCAGGGTCATGCCGATGATGCCGGCCTTTGAGGCGGAGTAGGCGGCCTGGCCGATCTGGCCGTCCTCGGCGGCGACGGAGGCGGTGTTGACAATGGCGCCGCGTTCCCCGTCTTCCAGCGGTTCCAGCGTGATCATGCCGGCCGCGGAGAGCGCCGCGCAACGGAAGGAGCCGACCAGGTTGATCTGGATGATGCGGTTGAAGGCATCGATGGGGAAATGGGTGGGCTCGCCGGTTTTTTTGTCTCGGCCGGCGGTTTTGAAGGCATTGCCTGTGCCGGCGCAGTTTATCAGGATGCGTTCCTGGCCGATGGCGGCGCGCGATTTGGCAAAACCTGCGTGCACGTCTGTGTCGGAGGTGACGTCGACCCGGCAGAAGATGCCGTTGAGTTCCGTGGCGGCTTGCGTGCCAGCGGCTTCGTTGAAGTCGAAGATGGCGATGCGGGCACCGCGGGAGGCGAGCGCGCGGCCGGTGGCGAGACCGAGGCCGGATGCGCCGCCGGTGACGACCGCGGTGATGGTGGAGTCGATGCGCAAGGTGGCGTTCCCTGAAATGATGACGGGGGGTCTGGGGGGGCTGACGTATACGTCAGCCACATCCCCCCCGGTTCTTCCCTTTAACCGATCACTTAAAACGGGAAGTGCTGTCGCGCAAGCCGAGCACCTAGGTTGCCTTGCGGACTGTGTCGAGCGATGCCCGTGGCCATCAAAGGCGCGGTTGTGGGCACGGTCTGCTTGCGTGGCGTTGGCTTGGGCTCGGCTATGCCGCGCGCTGTTCTGATGTGCGCATAGACAGGCCTATTCGTCGCACACGTCTGGGCAAACGGAAAGTCAAAAGAATGACGGGGCGTCTCGCGTATGCGCAGCCACCCTCCCCCGCGGTCTTCCCGCCCAATCGGCCACTTCAGCAGGGCGTTGCCATCACCTCTCGCGACAACTCGCACGACCGCGTCAGCGATTTGGCGGCATTGAGCGTCCGCAGGATCGATTGATCCACGTTGCCGGCGGTCTTGCTGGTCAGATTGGCTCCGACATTCGCGCCCGCTTCAGCCTGCTCGGTAAAGACGCGGCCGCCGACCACCACCAGCAACTCGGGGTTTTGCGAGGCGCGGCGCGCCTGGGTGATCGTCTGCGTCACGCGCGCAAGCCAGTGTTCGCGGCGAAGGGCCACGCTCAGCGACAAATCCAGCACGTCGAACCAGCTCGAGGACAGCAATTCCTGGAGCGCATGATCGTTGCGGGGGAATTCGCTTTGCGGCGCCCAGCCGGCACCACCCAGTATCGAGTTGTCCAGGACCGAGCCGAGAAGATGCACCTCGCCGGGTTCGGGCACGATCAGGACGCTGGGAAGCTGTAAATTGTCCGGCGATCTGCAGGGCTGCTCGGCGGTCAGCACCCGCACCGCGGTCTGCAGGCGGCACAAGCCCAAGGTCAGATCGAATTCGCTGCAGAAATCATCGTTCCAGAGATCGCCGAGGCGCCGTGCGGCGGGCTCCAGAACGTTTGCGTAAAGTGTGCCGATGCGTCGCGTGCCACCCTGCAATTCGCGCAGGAGCTCCAGGGCGGCGCCGTCCTGCGAGCCGATCAGCAGCTCCGCCAGTTCGCTGGCCTGGGCGCCGGCGGGATCGAACCCTGCCAGGAGGCCGTCGCACAGCTTGGGAAAAACAACCGAGAGGATGACTTCCTTCAGCGTCTCGGCGGTGCTCTGGGTGAGCGGCATCTGCCTGGTTGCGTCCAGCCTGGCAGCGATCAGGTCGGGCTGAGCGGACTCGGCGGCCGAGACGAGCCGTGTCAGCAACACGGGCGCCGCCTGCGGACGGCTGCGGAGTCCTTCGACGATTTCGGGCGGCGGTGCGATCACGTCCCGCTGCCACGGATCCACTGCGGGGTATTCGGCCGCCAGTTTCATGTTCCAGTCGCCGAACGTACGCGCCGGCGCGGACTGATTGTTGAGAATTTCGATGCCGGTGTGGCGCGGGTCCTGGCAGATCGAGCCCATCAGGCGGTCGACGCTCTTCGGCGGACCTTCGAGCCACTGGAAGAATTGGCCGTTATCGTAGAGCATCAGGCCGGTGACCGCTTCGCGGCGGTTGCGCGCCTGTGACGTGACGGTCAGATCGCGCAGGGCCGGCGGCGACATCTCGCGCACGGCCTTGCTGCGATAGACGACGGTGGAGAGGAGGGCGCCACCAACCGGCCTGTTTGGCCAGCCGCTATCACCAGGGACAGACGTTGGACGCATCGTTTGTTCCCCGCGTTATCCGTGCGGTCGAAAGACGGCCCTGCCAGCGCGCCCTTCGACCCGACGGTTCACCGCCCGGCATTTTGCCATTGCGCTAATGTTTCCAGCATTTCATGCAGCCGTCAAGGCAATGGAGACCGATTTAGCCAGGCTCAAGCGCGGGTGGAAGTGAGCGGGATTGAGATCAAAGATCGTGGTGCCGGGGGGATTGTCATGCAGAAAGATTGACTCTCAGAGTAAGGCTGGGGGAGATGTGCCATCCCCCCCAGACCCCCCGTCGATTTTAGGGCCTCGTCTTAAATAATGATGGGGGGTTTGGGGGGGGCTGACGTATACGTCAGCCACATCTCCCCCAATCCTTCACCTGCGATCCAGCAGCTCGATCTCGTTCCAAATCGTCTTGAACAGCTTTTCGCGCGTGGATTTCTCCTCGTCGCTGCCGGGAATGTCCGGGTGCAAACGCCGCACGATAATCTGGCGCACCATCTTGTAGCGATCCACGCCCGGTCCGGCCTGGCTGAGGCGCGCCTCGACCATCTGCGCCGCTTGCACGCGGACGAGTTCGAGCTGTTCCTTCATCGATCCGGCCTCGCGCTTCCATTCCTCGCGCTGCATGCCAACGACCTTGACCGCGCGTTCGAGCAGGCGGATTTCGGCGCGCAGCTTGGCGATTTCGCTGGCGTGAGAGGGGCTGCTGTTGAGATGCGGGGGCGAGTCGTGGCCGTTTGCAGGCGAGCCCGCCTCGGCGGGGTGGCTGCCTCGGTTACCGAAGCCGGCGCGGGGCTGACCGGTCCGGTTGAACTGGTCGATCAGACGGTCGCCGAAGATGGCTTCCGCGTCAGCCAGAAACTGTGACCAGATGGTGTAGAAGCGCTTGTTGTCGGGCGCGAACCATACCTCCACGGAGTCTTCGTGGTAGGTGATTTTCATCCCCGCCTCATCGCACAATGCCATCGCGCGGCGGATAATCGGGTTGTCGATGCCCCTCTGCGGCTGAAACACGCGAACCCCCTCCCCGCACAGGCATGGTCACGGCACGTGCTTACTGCACGCTTGCGGCCTTGGGCGAGGCTACCGCGGTGCTTATCAGCGCGCCCGCATCCTGCGCCAGCGCGGCGCGCGCGGCGGCTCGGGTGTATATCATGTGTCCGCCTGGATAGACCTTTAATGTCACACGATCCCGCCCCACGGGTAGCCGGTCGATCAGCCAGCGCGTGGCGGCGAAGGGGCACACCGCATCGAAATAGCCATGCGCAATCAGCATGTGCAGCGAGGGATTGAGGGCGAGGAGTTTCTTCATGTCACCCGCGGTGGAGAGGATGTGGTGCTCGCCCTCGCGCCAGTCCCAGCGGGCGTTCACTTCGTTATCCAGCAGGCGGTAGGTGAGGTCGGTCTTGTAGCCCAGCGTGTCGGCGGCATAGCCCGCGTACGCGTTGCCGTAGGCACGGCCGAAACCTTCGAGCAGCGGGTCCGGGCTGGCGTCGGGGTCCGTGCCCTCCGCACCCGGGTCGGCAATCGAGAGAGACATTTCGTAGATGCTGTAGAGGCGGCCATCCTGGGATTTGATGTCGTGGGAGTCGGGTACCAGCATGCCGCGCTGCTTGGCGACGATGGGTTCGGGCACGCCGGTGATGTCGGCGATCTTGCGGTAGAAGGTGGAAACGGCCTCCCCCGTGGGCGGGGGGCCGTCCAGGGTCGCGACGTAGGGGCCGGTGGCGTAGGCGTAGGCCGCGTCGGCCGCTTGGGGTGTGAGCTTGTGGGCGCGCTCGAGCGAGGCGGCGGCCAGCGTGGGCAGGGCGAAGGCGTAGGTCAGCGGGTCATCGGTGAAGAAATATTGTTCCTCCAGCAAGGGCGAGACCATAATGATGCCGTCCAGGATGATCGACTGGTCCTCCTGCAGGGCGCGCGCGACTTTGATGGAGCGGATGCCGCCATAGCTTTCGCCGACGACGAATTTGGGGCTGGCCGTGCGCTGGGCGTGGGCGAGCCAGAGGGTGATGGTTTTGGCGAGCGCCTCGGCGTCGGCGTGGACGTTCCAGAACTCGGCCGGGGCTTTTTGCGGGTCTGCGGCCAGGCTGTAGCCGGTGCCCACGGGGTCGATGAAAACCATGTCGGTGAAAGCCAGCCAGCTATCCGGGTTGGGGGCGCGGTGGGCGCGCGCGCCGTCGGCTTGGGCGGTTTGGTCAAAGGCGAGGATTTCGGGGCCTGCCGCACCCATTTGCATATAGGCGCTGCCCGCACCCGGCCCGCCGTTGAAGAAGAAGGATACGGGGCGGTTCTGCGGGGCGTTGTTGAGCGTGTAGGCGGTGTAGAATATGGCGGCGGTGGGCTCGCCGTGGATGTCGCGGAGTTTCAGCGTGCCTGCGGTGGCGGTGTAGGCGAGCTTGTGGTTTTGCAGGGTGATGCTGTGCTGAGTGGTGACGTCCGGCGGCAGCATGGCCAGGCGGTCTGCGGCCAGTGCGGGTCCGGCGAGGGAGAGGGCGAGCGCCAGGGCAAAGATGGAACGGGTTTGCATGGGCGTGTCTTACTGAAGCTTGGTATCGGGGGGAATGGTGCCATTTTGCGATGGTTGCCGCTGGCCGGCGCCATTGGCCCGGATTTGCGCGTGTGCGCAAACGCATTGCGTGTTATTTGGCATTCGCGGTTTGACGCGAAAGGAATAGCAATGAAAAAACACGGAATGGTTGTGGGTGCCGCGATACTTTTCGCCGCTGCGGCTGCTACGCCGGCGATGGCATCGGCGTTCGACACGACCGTAGAGTCGTTCAAGGGATTGCTCGGCTATTACACGTTCACAACCGCGCGGCAGGGCAATAGCGCCGTGCACGGCTATACCGGCACGCTGCAAAATGGGGCGATGGTCGGTGGTCCCGGCAGCGGACCCCCGGTCAATGACCCATCGACGTCCACGCTGGTCCTTGCCAATGGCTCAGGCGGCATGCAGGACATGATTTCGGGCGGCACAAAACCGCTGATGGGCGGCATTGCCAGCCGCGGCTCTCTGGTGGCGTGGATCAATCTTGGCGATCTGCCGTCCAACCAGGGACGCATTTTCTCCATTGCCGGCGAGTCCGCCGCGGGCGACGATTTCGACTTGCAGATAGATGGCAACAATCAACTCTGTTTCTTTACCGATGGTGGCAGTTCGACCTGTGATCCGACCGCATTCACGAGCGCTGACATCGGCGTCTGGCACCTGATTGTGGCGACGTTCAAGGCTGGCGGGAAACGAACGCTCTACGTGGATGGCAAGAAGGTTGCCACGAGCACAGCCGGCGGCCATTCGGCGACACCGGCGCTGTTCTACGTTGGCGAGAGCCCGGTCTTCACGGGGCGCTACTTCGTGGGCGATATCGCAGACGTCGCAATTTACAAGAAAACGCTTTCAGGGGCCGACGCCAAAGAGCTGTGGGCATCTCGCAAGGCGCAATGACGACATAGGGCCTCGGCCGACCTGCGGCTTCTGGCATGTCCGCATCTGTGCCACTATGCGGCAACAGGCGCGGGTGCGGACATGCAACCAGGGATTAAACGGACTGCCATCGTCGTCGGCGCGGGCGACTTTATCGGCGCCGCCATTGCAAAGCGCTTTGCCGCGGGTGGCTATACCGTTGTGGCCGGACGGCGCAATGGCGAGAAGCTGACGCCGCTGGTTGCTGAGATCGAAGCCGCGGGCGGGGCGTGCCTGGGCGCCTCGCTGGACGCGCGAAAAGAAGAGGAGGTGACCGCGTTCGTGGCGCGCGCCGAGGCGATCGGGCCGCTTGAAGTATGCATCTTCAACGTGGGCGCAAACGTGCAAATGCCGCTGCTTGAAACGACCGAGCGCGTCTATCGCAAGGTGTGGGAAATGGCGTGCTATGCGGGATTCTTGACCGGTCGCGAGGCGGCGCGGGCGATGCTGGCGCATGGCCGGGGCTCGATCTTCTTCACCGGCGCGACGGCAAGCCTGCGCGGGGGGCGCGGCTATGCGGCTTTCGCCGCGGCCAAGGCCGGGTTGCGCGCGACCGCGCAGGCAATGGCGCGCGAGTTGGGACCGCAGAATATTCACGTGGCACATTTGGTGATCGATGCGGGCGTGGATACGGCGTGGGTGCGGGAGCGAATGGGAAGCGCGCGGGCTGATGCGCCCGATGTACTGATGCGCCCGCAATCCATCGCCGAGACCTATTGGCAGTGGCACGCGCAGCCACGCGATGCGTGGACGTTCGAGGCGGATTTGCGGCCCTACGGCGAGCAGTGGTAGCGCCCAACATGCAAAAGTTTTTTGCTTCTTTTTTTCAAAAAAGAAGACCTTCCTTTCTTCCTGGAGTCCAGCATGACCCCCAGAAATATAGAATTCCACTTCGATTTCGGCAGCCCCAACGCCTATCTCAGCCACAAGATAATCCCCGAGATAGAGGCGCGCACAGGCGCCACTTTCGTCTATGTGCCCGTCCTTCTGGGCGGGGTGTTCAAGATGACGAACAATCGATCGCCCATGGAGGCGTTCGGCGGCATTCCCAACAAGCTGGCTTATGAGCAGAAGGAGATGGCGCGTTTCATAGCAAGGCATGGCATCGCGCGCTTTGCAATGAACCCGTATTTTCCGCTGAACACGTTGCTGATCATGCGTGGCGCGATAGCCGCGGACGGTGCGGGCGTGCTTGCGCGCTATGTGGAGGCGGTGTTTGCGGCCATGTGGGAGGACGGGCGGAAGATGGATGATGCGGAGGTGGCGCGCGAGGTGCTGGACGCGGCGGGGCTCGATGGCCGCGCGCTGCTGGCGGCTGCGCAGGAGGCTGGCGTGAAGGAGCGGCTTGCGGCGAAAACAAAATCATCGGTGGAGCGCGGCGCGTTCGGATCCCCCACATTCTTTGTGGGAAACGAAATGTTCTTCGGCAAGGATAGATTGCGGGATATAGAAGACGTTCTGAAAGAATGACGGGGGGTCTTGGGGGCTGACGTATACGTCAGCCCCGTCTCCCCCAGCCTTTATGAGCCGTCAATCCAGTTGCCATGAAAGCCCGGTGGAATCCGGTGCGGCAGATGAACGCTTGCCACGGGCTCGGCGGTAAATTCGTGCGCGTCCAGGATCGCAAGGTCCGTTGTCTCGTCAGCCATGTTCACGACCAGCCCAATCAGCCAGCCTTCGTCCTCGGCCGCTTGCGCATCGCGCGGAACGAAGACGAATTCGCCGGGATAGCGGTCGGCACCGAAATCGTGCACCTGGCGCGTGCGCGCGTGCACATCATGCTTGAAGAGCATGGTCTTGCCGATCATGCCGGCGGCAGAATCCTCGCCCTTGGGCACGCACAGGCTGTAGGCGTAGCGGTAGGGCTTGCCGGTCAGGCGCTCGTCCGCGCGGGGAAATTCCTGCGGCGTGGGATCAAGGATTTCGCGCGCGACCTGGCGCGACGCGGGATCGATAGTCCAACGTTCGAAAGCGATCTCATCGGCGTCCGGACCGCGGAAATCGCGGTGACCGTTGCGGTCGTGCACGCAGACATCGACCACGACGCGGCCGTCTTCCAGATCGTAGGCGTTGGCGACGTGGTAGATGTAGCAAGGGTCAACCGCGCACCAGATGATGCTGTCGCCCGCGCCCTCGCGCGGCAGCAGGCCGACGCGGGCGGGGTGCTCGGGATTCCAGCGGTAGGGAAAAGAATAGCCTGCGAGCGTCGCCGGCATTGAAAAGGTGACGGGCAGATCGAAGACGAGTGCAAAACGCGCGGTGATTGCGCAATCATGGATGCTCGGGCCGTGATTGACCGCAATGGGTTCCTCGCGCCGGACGCGCCCGTGCGCATCGACCACGACGTGATAGACATGATTCATGTCCGTGGCGTGGTAGCAGATGGCGTGCAGCTCGCCGCTTTCCGGGTCGCGGTGGGGGTGTGCGGAAAAGGCGCCGGCCAGCGTTGCATCGAAATTGTTGTGCGCAATCGTCTCCAGCGTGTCGCTGAGCTCCACCGGCGTGCCGCCGGCTTCAACCAGCGCGAAAATGCGCCCGGCCTGGCCGATGACGTTGGTGTTGACCGCGAATTCGTCGTGCAGGCGCGGGCCGGGCGCGCGCGGCTCGCCCAGGGCGCGGCTGACCGCGGTGCTGCGGACCCAGCGGTTGCGATACCACTCGGCGCGGCCGGACTGGATGCGAACGCCGTGGACCATGCCATCACCGGTGAACCAGTGGTAGCGCGCGGGATTAGGCGGTGTGACCGGGTTTGGACCGATGCGGCAGTAGCGGCCGTTCAGGGCGGCGGGGATCTGACCCGTGACGGGCAGCGCGTGCAGCGTGAGCTCTTCGGCCATCGGGGCGTGGATGCCGGTCAGATAAGGGTGGGGGCCGAGGTCGTTCTTGGCATGCGTGCGGTTGTAGGTGGCCACGCGGGCCACGCCGGCGCCGATGGCGCTGCGAATGGCGGTTTCTACGGCGCTGGGCATGGTTGCTCTCCGTCCGGTTGGTGTTTACGGTGTTCACATCGTGGCCGATAATGCTAACACTGTCAACATAAAAGATCGCCTCCCGAAAGATCGCAAATACCACCACGGCGACCTGCGGGACGCGTTGGTTGACGCGGGCATGGGGCTGCTGGAGCAGCGCTCGGCCGAGCCGCTGGGCCTGCGGGAGGTGGCGCGTGCCGTCGGCGTGAGTGCGACGGCAATCTACCGGCACTTCCCTGACAAGGAGGCGCTGCTGGGCGCCATTGCCGCGCGCGGGTTTGCGCGCATGGGCGAGATGCAAATGGCCGCCGCTTCCGGGCTATCGGGGCATGAGGCGTTCGCGGCGACCGGGGTTGCCTATGTGCGTTTTGCGCTGCGCAATCCGGCGGTGTTTCGCCTGATGTTCTCCCGACCGTCTGCGCGCGATTTGTTTGGCGTGGCGCAGGATGAGGCGAGCACGCCGTTGCGTCTGCTGCGGGAGAACGCTGCGGTCATGACGCCGCCGGGGTTGGGCAAGGAGGCGGCACGGGTGGTGGCGCTGCAGGCCTGGGCGATGGTGCACGGGCTGGCCGTTCTGCTGCTCGATCATATGGTGGAGGTTGATGACGCGGTGATTGCGCGGGTGATTGGCGGGTGGGAGCCGAATGCGCCGCGGCGTGAAGCTGACGCTTGCTTAAATAAATGACGGGCAGTTTGGGGGGGATGGCACATCTCCCCCAATCTTACTTTTCAACGCGTCTGAAAACCCTGCTGATTGGCGTGTGTTTTTCCGCAACCGCCAACCTGGTTGCCGGTAAAGCTGTAGGTGCGCGCGCGGCTATCCACGGCGTCGCCGCTCATCGCGCTGCCGGTCACGCCGGAAAAACCGATGCTGATGCGCCCGCGCCAGACGGCCTGAAAATGATTGGCGTTACCGTTCAGGCCGGTGAGCTGATAGGGGAAGGTGCCAAGGCCGCCTTGGTGGCTGACGATGAAGCGCCCGTCAGCGGAGAATACCCAGCAATCGGTGAAGCTGGGCTCGAAGGATGTGATGACGTTCAGTTGGTAGGCGCTGCCGGCGGGGGGTTGGGCGGCCAGGGCGGGCGTGGTTGCCGCCGCTGCGCAAATCGCTAGAAGACCGATGATCTTGCCCATGATGATGTTCCTGCGTCAGGCTTGAAGTTAGCGCGTGTCTGGCCGCGCGCAGGCGGTGGTGCAAGCGGAAGCGCGTATCAATTGGTGACGATTGTAACGCCACTAATTCGTGATGGGGCATTACACGTCTCTCCAGCGCCATCAAGTGAAGTGAAAAGAGCCGAATTGGCGTGAAGAAAAAGCTGGGGGAGATGTGCCATCCCCCCCAGACCCCCCGTCATCATTTAAGGCGGTGTCCTAAAATCGACGGGGGGTCTGGGGGGGATGGCACATCTCCCCCAGCTCTTTAAGCCCTTCACTCGATCGCCCTGCACGTCTCCCCAATCTTCCCTGCCCCTGATGTGTTTCTACAGCGGACTGGTATAAGCAGCATGGCTGCCGATGATGCGCCGATCATTGTGACCCTGAGCCTGGATGCGGCGTCTCAGACAGCGTTCGATGCGTTGCGGACGCGCTACTTTCCGGCAGACCGGCTTGTGGTGGGTGCGCACGTGACGATGTTTCATGCGCTGCCCGCCGAGGCGGCGCCGGCAATTGCGGCAGACATTCGCTCGCTGTGTGCGCGCACGCCGCCGTTCCTGTTGCGCGTCAGCGGCGTACGTTTTCTCGGGCGCGGGGTAGCGCTTGACCTGGAGGGCGGGGCGGCGCTGGGGTTGCGGGCTTCGTTGCGTGCCGGCTTCGCGGCAGCCTTGACCGCGCAGGATCGCGCGCCATGGCGGCCGCATGTCACCGTGCAGAACAAGGTATCCACCGAGCGGGCGCGCCAGACCTGGCACGCACTGCAAGGCTGGGCATGTGTGGCGCCGGTGCGCGCAGAGGGCATCGGGTCCTGGCGCTATCGCGGCGGGCCCTGGGAGGCGATTGAAACGTGCCGGTTTGCCGCATCGCACACCGCGCCGTAAACGCGTTGCGCACGCTGCCGTCGATGAAGACTACGTGGCGTTTGGCCGCGGGGTTGCGCAATCGCAGTGACGACCCATGAGGCTTGATGCGCACGATCGGGGCTGATCCGATCACAACAATGTGGACAGGCGCCCCATTTCAAAACTGGCCGGAGACTGCGCTTAGTGCCGCCGAATAGCGAGGTATGCCATGTCAGCACCCATTAGCCGCCGCGATCTGGTCAGCAATGTTGCCGTCGGCGCCGCAGGCCTTGCCACAACCCAGATGGCGTCTGCCGAGCCACAAACCTCCAGCGCTTCATCGGCGGAGGCCCCGGAGCGCGCCGCCGCCTCAGGTGCGGCGGGTGTTACGCATCAGGCCACCGGCGGCGCCCACAATCTCACGACCAATGTCGGCATCGTCATTTCGGACGACCAGAATTCGCTGAAAGCAGGCGCCCGCGGCCCGTCGCTGCTGGAAGACTTCGTCCTGCGCGAGAAGATCACCCATTTCGACCATGAGCGAATTCCCGAACGCGTCGTTCATGCCCGCGGCTACGCGGCCCATGGCTATTTCGAGGTCACCGATTCGCTCGCCCAATACAGCCGCGCGGACCTCTTCCAGCACAAGGGCGAACGTGTTCCCGTCTTCGCCAGATTCTCGACGGTTGCAGGCAACAAGGGCTCGGGTGATCTTGCGCGCGACGTGCGCGGCTTTGCGGTCAAGTTCTACACCAAGGAAGGCAATTGGGACCTTGTGGGCAATGACATCCCGGTCTTCTTCATCCAGGACGCAATCAAGTTCCCGGACCTGATCCATGCGGTCAAGCAGGAGCCGGATCGCGGATTTCCGCAGGCGGCGTCTGCGCATGACAATTTCTACGATTACATCTCGCTCACGCCAGAAGCGATGCACATGATTATGTGGGTGATGTCGGACCGCGGCATTCCCCGTTCGTTGCGCATGATCGAGGGCTTTGGCATCCATACCTTCCGCCTGGTCAATGCCGGCGGCCAGTCCACCTACGTGAAGTTTCATTGGCGCCCGAAGATCGGCGCCCAATCCGTGCTGTGGGACGAAGCGGTCAAGATCAACGGCGCTGACCCCGACTTCCACCGCCGCGACATGTGGAACGCGATCGAGCAGAAGAATTTCCCGGAATGGGAGCTGTCCGTCCAGCTATTCGACGATGCCTTCATCGAGAAATTTCCCTTTGACGTCTTGGACGCAACCAAGCTGATCCCCGAGGAACTGGTGCCCCTGCGTCCGGTCGGCCGCATGGTGCTTGATCGCAATGTGAGCAATTTCTTTGCCGAGACCGAGCAGGTTGCGTTCTGCACCGCCAATATCGTGCCCGGCATCGATTTCAGCGATGACCCGCTGTTGCAGGGCCGCAATTTCTCCTATCTCGACACGCAGCTCAAGCGCCTGGGCGGACCCAATTTCAACCAGATTCCGATCAACCAGCCGCGCTGCCCCATGGCCAATTTCCAGCGCGACGGGCATATGTCGATGGAAGTTCCCAAAGGCCGCATCAATTACGAGCCCAATTCCGCCGGCGCATCCGCACCGCGCGAGAACCCGCGCGCGGGTTATACGAGCTTTGCCGAGCGCGTGGAGGGGGCCAAGGTGCGTCACCGTTCGGAAACCTTTGCCGACCATTTCAGCCAGGCACGGCAGTTTTTCGACAGCCAGACCAAGCCCGAGCAGAATCACATCGTGGCCGCACTCACCTTCGAGCTGAGCAAGGTTGAATCAACAGCCATTCGCCAGGCCATGCTGGGCCAGCTTGCCAATGTCCGTCCGGAACTCTCCGCGCGCATTGCTGATGGTCTTGGAATGGACGCTGTTGCGGCGGCACCGGCTGCGCGGGCCACGCGCACTGATCTGCCCCCCTCGCCCGCGCTCAGCCTGCTCGCGTCAGCGAAAAAGACGCTCGACGGGCGGCGCGTCGGTGTCCTGATCGATGCAGGCTCGGACGCGGCCGTGGTGCGCGCGCTACAAGCATCGGTGAAAAAAATGGGTGGCCAGATTGCGCTGGTTTCGCCGCGCATCGGCACGTCCACGAAGGCGACGCGCGATCTGCCGTTGGCGGATTACTACCAGCTTGCCGGTGGCCCTTCCGTGTTGTTCGACGCAGTGGCCATTGTCCTGACGGATGAGGCGGGTCAGAAGCTCGCCGAGCAGGCCGCGGCCGTTGGCTGGGTGCATGACGCGTTCGCGCACCTCAAGGTCATTGGCCACACCTCAGGGGCGAAGATGCTTTTGAAGGCTGCCGGCGTCCGGCAGGACGGAGGCATTATTGCGCTGGAAGGCGCGAGCGCGTCACAGTTTGCCGACACTGCCGCCGCGGGGCGCGTGTGGTCGCGAGAGCCGAATGTAACGATGGTCTTCTGACCTAATATCGACGGGGGGTTTGGGGGGATGGCACATCTCCCCCAACTTTTTTCTGCCCTTGCAACTATGGCATAGCGCACAAGTTCACGGACGATACATTTCCAAACAGGAGCAGTACATGCCGCAATTCGACGCAACCATCAAGCACATCAAGGACGGCATCAAGAGCATGACCGTCAGCGCCGCAGTCAAGAATATCGAAGGCTGGGAAGCCACGCTGGAGAAGGTCGAAGATGCCGGCGCCAAGACCATCGTCAAGGACCTGGATAATCTCAAAAAGCACCTGCATGCGAAGGAGCTTGACGGCGAGGCGATACGCAAGCTTGTCATCAAGCTGGGCAAAGAAACGGTCGCCATTGGGAAGAAAACAGAGAGCAAGAATGCCACGAAAATCCAGGCGCTCGGCGAGGCGCTTTCCCACGCGGCCGAGACTGCCGACGCCGCCTAGGTTTCAGCACTGGAAGGCCAGGGGCTCTGCCCCTGGACCCCGCTGGAGGCAGGGCCTCCAGACCTCCATCTTTTTTTAAAGTAGCGCCAAGCCCACCAGTTCACGCCGCAACGCCTCCGGCAGCGCCTGCCCAGGGCACCGCAAAACCTCATCTTCCGGGGCGTCTGCCGCCTCCAGATAACGCCAGCCCTGGAATGGTCTGACCGCGCGCGGCCGCACCGCCACCAACTCCGGTGCCAGCATCAAGTCGGTGCAGCGCGAGCCATCATCATAATTGCCTACAACGATGTCGCGAAGTGGCTGGCGCACGGTCACCAAGCGCGCAATCACCCAGTAAATCGAGCCGCCCGCCATGATCTCCTGCGCGCGCCTTGGAAAATTGCGTGTGCGGTGGCGCAGCGGCTTGCGCTCGGCCTGACGCGCGCGCAGGTCGTTGATGTTCGTGACGCCTACGGCGAGTTTGATCAGGTGAAGTGGCAAAGGACGAAAAGTCCTTCTTTTTTGGAAAAAAGAAGCAAAAAACTTTTGCCTCCTCGCTGTTTAGAGTGGGTTAACCGCCGCGTCAGCCCCCTGTAACCATGTTTCTCGGTTCGGCTGGAGCGCCGTTTCTCCGTCCCGGCCTAACACCTGCCCGACGCTGGCTGCGGCGGCTGTCAAGGATGGCCGAAGGCCACCGCGGAGCGGCGCGCAGCGTCCTTGATTGCCGCCGCAGCCAGCGTCACGCTTGTTCCAGCCGAGGGCCACACGCCGGAGACAGAGCGATGAAAGACACCAGTCTGTTGCAAGCGGCGCTGGGCCTGACCCAGCCCTGGAGCGTTGTTCAAAGCACGTTTGACGCGGCTGCCCGTCAGCTCGACATCCATCTCGACTTTGCCCGCGGCAGCCGCTTTGCGTGCCCAAACTGCGGGACCGCCGATTGCCCGGTGCACGACGCCGAAGTGTCCACCTGGCGCCATCTCAACTTCTTCCAGCACCAGGCTTATCTGCACGCCCGCGTGCCGCGCACGAAATGCGCACAGTGCGGTGTCCGCAAGATTGCCGTCCCTTGGGCGCGAAAAGACAGCGGCTTTACGTTGCTGTTCGAGGCGTTGCTCATGACCATGCTAAGCGCCATGCCTGTCAGCGCCGTCGCACGCATGGTGGGAGAACACGATACCAGACTTTGGCGCGTGATCCACCACTACGTGGCCGCGGCGCGCGAACGAATGAATGCCTCCGGCGTGACCCGCGTGGCCATCGATGAGACCGCAGCCGCGCGCGGTCACACCTACATTTCCCTCTTTGTCGATATCGACCAGGCGCGTGTGCTGTTTGCCACCCAAGGCAAAGACGCTGCCACAGTCGCCGCCTTTGCCGAGGACCTTGGCGCACACCATGCAACTCCCGAGCAGGTGGAGGAGGTGTGCATCGACATGAGCCTAGCCTTTATCAAAGGCACGGCAGAGAGCCTGCCGAACGCACACGTCACGTTCGCTCGTTTTCACGCTATGAAGATCGTCAACCACGCGGTCGATCGCGTGCGCCGTGCCGAGCAGAAGGTGCAGCACGCGCTCAAAGGCACGCGCTACATCTGGTTGCGCAATCCGGGAAATTTGTCGCAGCGCCAGAGTGCCACGCTGGCGTCCTTGCCCACGCGCAACCTTAAAACCGCAAGGGCCTATCGGATCAAGCTCGCTTTCCAGGATCTCTACAGCGAAGAGACCACCGAGCAAGCCGCCGATTACCTCAAACGATGGTATTTCTGGGCAAGCCATAGCCGCCTTGCGCCGGTCATTGAAGCCGCACAGACCATCAAGATGCACTGGCACGGCATCCTGCGCTGGTTCAACAGCAAGATCGCCAATGGCTTGATCGAGGGGATCAACAGCCTCGTCCAAGCGGCAAAGGCAAAAGCCAGGGGCTACCGCTCAGTCCGGAACCTCATTGCAATCGTCTACCTGCTTGCCGGAAAACTCGATTTCAAGCTGCCAGCGTTATGAAAGCGCACGCCCACACCAAACAGCGAGGAACCAAACTTTTGCTCTTTGGCGCCGGCGTTGCCGTAGCGCTGCCTAGAGTACCATCATGGCTATGCCTACGGCAATCGGCAGGCTCACGATATGCAGGATGGAAAAGCCGGCAATTGCACACCACCACAGCCAGGCGCAGAAAATGAAGATCGCCACGGTCGTCTTGAGCGTAAAGCCCGTGAAGCGGTCCCAGAACGCCATGCGGTCGGCCATGAAGGCGTCGGGCGTGGTGGGTCCTGGCAGTGCTTCACTGTGCGTGGCGGGACCGGACGTGACGAGGGGGCTCGGGATGGTCTCGGCCATGCGGATGTTCCGTGTGAGGGTGCGGGGGTATCTAGGTCTGCAGGGCGCGGGCGGGCAAGGGGTTGGCGAACGCGGTGGTCGGTGCGGCCCACACGGGCGCCTGCCCGGCCAGCATGGCTAACGCGCCCGGGTAAAGAAGGTGCTCCTGCACCAGCACGCGGGCGGCTAGGCTGGCTTCGTCATCGCCGGGCAAGACGGGCACGCCTGCCTGGGCGAGGATGGGCCCCTCGTCCATCACCCGCGTGACGTGGTGCACCGTGCAGCCGTGCAGGGTCACACCCGCTTGCAGGGCGCGGGCGTGGGTGTGCAGGCCGGGAAAGGCTGGCAGCAAGCTCGGGTGGATGTTGAGCATGCGCCCTGCCCAGCAATCGACCAGCAACGGGCTGAGCAGGCGCATGTAACCGGCCAGGCACACGAGCGCGATGCCACGGGCTTGCAGCGCGGCGTCAATCGCCGCCTCGTGCGCGGAGCGGTCACGCGGAAAGTCGCGGTGGTCGATGGCCAGAGCTTCGGCGCCGGCCTGCCGCGCCAGGGCCAGGCCCGGTGCGTCTGGGTTGTTGGAGAGCACCAATGCGATCTCGGCGGGGTAGGCGCGGTCGGCACTCGCGCTCAGCAGCGCGGCCATGTTGCTGCCGCGACCGCTGATCAGCACGGCCACGCGGGTGCGGCTCATCCCAAAAAGCCGAGATCCAGGGGCATGCGCACGAGGGGCTCGGCGCTGCCATGCGCGACGTGACCGATTTGGCATGCGGCCTCGCCCATGCCTGCCAGCAGCGCCGTGGCGGCAGGTGCGTCCGACACGACCAGCGCCATGCCGATGCCGCAGTTGAAGACACGCAGCATCTCCTCCGTCGGCACGCCGCCGAGGCGCGCGAGCCAGGGGAAGACGGGCGGAGTAGGCCAGGGCGTGTCGATGACGATGTCCAGCCCGGGTGGAAGCACGCGCGGCAGATTGCCGGGCAGGCCGCCCCCGGTAACGTGGCAGGCCGCGCGCAACAGGCCGGCGCGATGCAAAGCCAGGACCTGGTGGACGTAGAGGCGGGTGGGGGTCATCAGCGCTTCGCCCAAGGACTGGCCAGGGGCGAAGTGGGCTGGGTCGTTCCAGCCCAGGCCGGCGTTGGCGATGATGCGGCGCACGAGAGAGAAGCCGTTGGAATGCACGCCGGAGCTGGCCAGGCCGAGCACAGCGTCGCCCGCAGCCACGCCGGCCGGAAGCAGGGCGGTGCGTTCGGCCGCACCCACGGCAAAGCCGGCCAGGTCGTAATGGCCGGACGCATACATGCCGGGCATTTCTGCGGTCTCGCCGCCAACCAGGGCGCAGCCGCATTGGCGGCAGCCCTCGGCGATGCCGGCAATGATGCGGGCGGCATCGGCCACGTCCAGGCGGCCGGAGGCGAAGTAGTCGAGGAAGTAGAGGGGTTCGGCGCCCTGCACGATCAGGTCGTTCACGCACATGGCGACCAGGTCGATGCCGACCGTGTCATGGGCGCCGGTTTCAATGGCGAGCAGCAGCTTGGTGCCGACGCCATCGGTCGAGGAAACGAGCACGGGGTCTGTAAAGCCTGCGGCGCGGAGGTCGAACAGGGCGCCGAAGCCGCCGAGGCCGCCGAGGACACCTGGGCGGTGTGTGGCGCTGGCAAGGGGTTTGATGCGTTCCACCAGGGCGTCACCGGCTTCGATATCTACGCCGGCATCCTTGTAGCTTATTGTCTTTGGCAATTTGGTGGAGCCTGTCATTTTGAAAGGCAAGGCCAGGGGCTCTGCCCCCAACCCTTGAAAGAGGCGACCCCGCTAAGGACAAGTCCTTAGAACCTATAAGATGGAGGTCTGGAGGCCCTGCCTCCAGCGGGGTCGCTTCTTTCAAGGGTGGGGGGCGGAGCCCCTGGCCTTGCTTCTAATGCCAGCCGAACGGCCGGATCAACCCGGCAGCAATACGCCGTTGATCACATGGATCACGCCATTGGACTGATAGACATCCATAATCGTTACCGTCGCCATGCCACCCTTCGCATCGGTCAGCAAAATTGCGCCTGTCGGCGTCATGGTCGCCACCAACGGCACGCCGGCGACCGTTGTCAGCGTGGCGCGTCCGCCGCCCGCTGCAATGGCGGCCATCAGCGCTTTTGAATCCATCGTTCCTGGAACGACATGATACGTCAGCACCTTGGTCAGCGTCGCCTTGTTCTGCGGCTTCAAAAGCGTGGGCACGGTGCCTGCGGGAAGTGCTGCAAATGCCTCATTGGTCGGCGCAAAGACGGTGAACGGCCCGGGGCCGGAAAGAGTATCGACCAGGCCGGCAGCCTTGACCGCGGCAACAAGCGTCGTGTGATCCGGCGAATTCACCGCGTTCTCGATAATGTTCTTCTGCGGATACATTGCTGCTCCGCCAACCATCGGGTCAGTCATTGCCGCGGGTGCTGCCGATGTCTGCTGACCCATGGGCGCCATGCAGCCGGCCAATACGGCAGCGATCAGAAACGACGAGGCGCGGGCGAGGATATGCATGAATTTCTCCGAAAGACAGAAGCCGCATATCGCGACCCATCGAATGGAATACTGTAACCGTGGCTGATCGGATGCATCTCGGCGCGCGCATTCGACCGATGAGCGGAGCGAA
Organism: Acetobacteraceae bacterium; assembly: GCA_965276755.1. Classification (GTDB taxonomy): domain Bacteria; phylum Pseudomonadota; class Alphaproteobacteria; order Acetobacterales; family Acetobacteraceae; genus CAJCIS01. The sequence goes on along the minus strand of OZ255625.1, from coordinate 3,199,246 downwards.
GGAGGCTGGTTACGTTCCCCGATATCGGCGGCTCGCCAATCGCCCACATCTCTCAACGAGCACTTACCGCCTTTTGGGATCGGGATAGAGTCCTGCGCGATGATGCGTTAGCTTCCGCGCATGCTTCACACCGGACCCACCAAGCCGGGCTCTCCGCCCCTGGGGCCAATCGACCGCGCCGCCATCGCCACGCTGCCGAACGCCATCAGCCTGGCGCGGCTATGCGCCGTGCCGGTGGCGATCTACCTGGTAATCGAGCAGGCCTGGGTTGCCGCTTTCGTCCTGTTCGCACTGGCCGGCATCTCGGACGCCATCGATGGATGGCTTGCGCGGCGCCAGGGGGGCACGGCGCTGGGGGCGGCGCTGGATCCGCTCGCGGACAAGGCGCTGATGGTGGGGATGTATGTCACGCTGGCAGCGATGCGGCAATTGCCGGTCTGGCTCGCGATCCTGGTCGTGTTTCGTGACATCATGATCGTGGGCGGATTGCTGCTGTTGTGGGTGTATGATCACGCCATGCCCATTGCCCCGCTGAGTGTGTCCAAGACCAATACCGGGTTGCAGATCGGCCTTGTGGCTGTCGTGCTTGGACTGAACGCAACCGGCATCGGGGCGGCGGCATTCCGCGCGGCGGGGGTGTGGCTGGTCGCACTCAGCACGGTTGTGAGCTTTGCCGCTTACGTGCGCCAGGTGGCACGGCCGCCCCGAGTGTTGCCATGAAAGACAGGCCCGTGATCGTCGATATCGCGCGGCCTGCACCTGGCGGCTTGGGCGAGCCGCCGACGCCGTCGCATCCGGTGGGCGGAACGCCGCAGGCCACCCGCGGCCAGCGCATCGCGCTACTGGCCGGCGTGCTGGTGGTGGCGTGGCTGACGCTGCAACTGTTTGACAGCATCCTGCTGCCGTTCGTGGCCGCTGCCGGCATTGCCTATGTGCTGGACCCGTTCTGCGCACCGATTGCGCGGGCGCATGTCCCGCGGGGGCTGGCGGCGCTGCTGCTGGTGGTGGCGCTGATTACGGCCGTGCTGCTGTTTGCGCTGCTGCTCTACCCGCTGGTGCTGAGCCAGGTGGCGCTGCTGGTGGGGCGCGTGCCTTCCTATGTGCGCGACGTCTCGGCCTTTGCCGCCAAGTCGATCGCGCAGCTCCAGCAGCATCTGGGCCCCGAATACGTGGACGCCAAGCTGTCCGACCTGGTCAGCGGCCAGGCGGGTGCGATGCTGAGCTTCCTGGTGGGCGCGTTGAGCCGGATCGTGGGCGGCGGATTCGCGCTGTTCAACGTGCTGAGCCTGATGGTCGTCACCCCCGTGGTCTCGTTCTATCTGCTGCGAGACTGGCCCAGCGTGCTGGCGCGCGTGGATGGCTGGGTGCCGCGGCGCTACCAAAGCGTGGTGCGGGCGCAGGCGCGCGAGGTGGATCGCATCCTCTCGGCCTGGGTGCGGGGGCAGGCGATGTGCTGCCTGCTGCTCGCGGTGTTCTATGCGCTGGGGCTGTCGATTGCCGGGCTGGACCTTGGGCTGGTGGTGGGGCTGGCGGCGGGCACGCTGAGCTTCATTCCGTATGTTGGGAGCATTACCGGGGCGGTGACGGCGATCGGGCTGGCATTCGCGCAGTTTCCGACATGGAACGGGGTGATCGGGGTGGCGCTGGTTTTCGTGGTTGGCCAGATACTGGAAGGGTATGTGATCTATCCTCGATTTTTGGGCGATCGCGTGGAGCTGCCTGCGGTCTGGGTGATCTTTGCGTTGTTTGCGGGCGGGGCGGCGTTCGGGTTTCTCGGCGTGATGCTGGCGGTGCCGGTGGCGGCGACGGTGGGTGTGCTGGCTCGGTTTTGGTTGACGCGGTATTTGCGCAGCCCGCTGTATCTCGATCCGCCGGTTTGAAACGCAAAAAGGAAGTAGTCCTTTTTTGAAAAAAAGGACCAAAAAACTTTTGTCTGTTAGGGGGGAGGCTTAATGGCGCGTTGGCGCGCGGGGGTTGATTTTGGCGGCACGAAGATTGAGATCATCGTGCTCGATCCGGCCGGCGCGCCGCTTTTGCGTAGGCGTGTGCCAAACCCCGGCAATTACCGGGGTGCATTGCTGGCTGTGGCGGGGCTTGTCGGCGATGCGGAGGCGGAGATCGGCCAGCGCTGCACGGTGGGCGTCGGCATTCCGGGTGCGATCAGTCCGTCGACCGGATTGGTGAAAAATGCGAACTCGGTTTACCTGAATGGCATGGCGTTCGACCGCGACCTGTCCGATGCGCTGGAGCGCGAGGTGCGCGTGGAAAATGACGCAAATTGCTTTGCGCTGTCCGAGGCCAGTGACGGGGCGGCCGCAGGCCGCGGCGTGGTATTCGGCGTGATCCTGGGCACGGGGTGCGGTGCCGGCATTGTGGTCAACGGGCGCGTGCTCGGCGGGCTGCATCGGATTGCAGGCGAGTGGGGGCATAATCCGTTGCCTTGGCCGGATGCAGAGGATTTGCCGTACTCGCCGTGCTTTTGCGGCAATACGGGATGCATTGAGCGCTATATTGCCGGGCCCTCCCTGGCCGAGGATTGTGACGGGCCGGGCAGCCGCGATGCCAGCACCATCCCCGCGCGCGCGGCCGCCGGAGAGGTGCGCGCGCAGGCGGCATTGACCCGGCACGCGGACAGGGTGGCGCGGGGGTTGGCGCAGGTGATCAATGTGTTCGATCCTGATGCGATCGTCATTGGTGGCGGGCTTTCGAATATGTCGCATCTTTATACCGAGGTACCTGGTTTGCTGGCGCGGCATGTGATTGCGCAGCCGGTGTTGACGCCGGTGTTGCGGAATGTGCACGGGGATAGCTCGGGGGTTCGGGGGGCGGCCTGGCTTTGGGCGAAGGAAGGAAGTGTTCTTTTTTGAAAAAAAGAACCAAAAAACTTTCGTCAGTTTGAGTATACGCTGGTGCAACGCGTACGCCAACTTGCAAAAGTTTTTTGCTTCTTTTTTTCAAAAAAGAAGAACTTGCTTAAGGGGTCTAGCGCCGTGAATTTCGACTTCTCCGAAGACCTCAACCAAGTGCGTGCTGAGGCGCGCAGCTTTCTGGCCGAGCACGCGGCGGGCTCCGCGCGGCGCGGCGGGGGCATTGATCGCGCTCTGTGGGCCGAGATGGGCAAGCTCGGCTGGATTGGCGCGGCCATTCCCGAGGCGTACGGCGGCAGCGGCTTAGGCTGCGAAGGCTTGTGCGTGTTGGCCGAGGAAATCGGCCGCAGCATTGCCGCGGTGCCGTTTGCGAGTTCTGCGTATCTGGCCAGCCAGGCGCTGCTGCGTTTTGGTAGTGAGGCGCAGAAGCGGCAATATCTGCCCGCGCTGGCGGATGGCAGCATCATTGGGTGTTTTGCGCTGGCCGAAGGTGTGGGCGCACCGCGGGCGGATGGGATTGCCGCGACATTGCGCGAGGGGGTGCTGCACGGGAGCAAGCAGCCGGTGATTGATGGCGGCGTCGCCGGGATTGGCATTGTGGCGGCGCGGCAGGGTGAGGGGATTGCGGTGGCCATCGTCGATCTGGACGGGGCCGGTGTTTCCCGCACCACGCTGCAAAGTCTCGACCCGAGCCGGGACGTGGCGCGGCTGGATTTCGCGGGTGCTGCGTGTGAGGTGCTGCCGGGAGCGCGGGGGTTTTCGGGCGTGGAGGGTTTGCTCGATCGTGCGGCGGTGTTGTTTGCGTTTGAGCAGATCGGCGGCGCACAGGCGTGTCTAGAGATGGCGCGCGATTATGCGCGGGAAAGGCAGGCGTTTGGGCGGCCGATCGGGTCATTTCAGGCGATCAAGCACAAGCTGGCGGATGTGTATGTGGCCATCGAGGTAGCGCGCAGCAATGCGTATTACGGCGCGTGGGCGTTGGGTGCGGATGCACCCGACCTGACGAGTGCCGGGGCGGCGGCGCGTGTGGCGGCAATTCATGCGTATGGATTGGCGAGTGCGGAGAACATCCAGACGCATGGCGGCATGGGTTTTACATGGGAGTCTGACTGTCACCTATATTTGCGGCGCGCCAAGCATCTGGCACTTGCCATCGGGGGGTCGCCCTACTGGAAAGATCGCTTAATCGGCGCAATAGAGCAGCGCAACGCCGCCTAACGGATAAAAGTTTTTTGGTTCTTTTTTTCAAAAAAGAACTTCTTTCTTCCTTGAGGTTTTGTGATGGATTTCTCCGATACCGCCGAAGAAGCCGTGTTTCGTGCGAATGTAATTGGTTTTCTGCAGGCTCACGCCGCGCTACGCGCCGGCCGCCTGTCCGATCCTGAAGCGGTGGACGCCGACTACGTGGCAAGGGCGCGTGACTGGCAGGCCAAGAAGGCCGCCGCCGGCTTTGCCGGCATCACCTGGCCGAAGCACTGGGGAGGCCGCGGCGGCACGCCGATGCAGCAGGTGATTTACGGGCAGGAGGAGGCGAAATATGCGCTGCCCAGGGGCGTGTTCGAAATTGGTTTGGGCATGTGCGTGCCGACGTTGATGGCGTATGCGGATGCGGCGATTGCGCAACGCCATGTCGGGCCGGCGCTGCGGGGCGAGGAGATTTGGTGCCAGCTATTTTCGGAGCCGGGTGCGGGCTCGGACGTGGCGGGGTTGCGCATGCGCGCGCAGCGGGACGGCGAGGACTGGATTGTCAATGGGCAGAAGATCTGGACGAGCGGGGCGCATTTTTCCGATTACGGGCTGCTGCTGACGCGCACGGACCCGAGCGTGCCAAAACATGCAGGGCTGAGCATGTTCTTTTTGGATATGCACAGCCCGGGTGTGGAGGTGCGGCGGATACGGCAGATTTCGGGCACGTCCAATTTCAACGAGGTATTTTTTACTGATGTGCGCATTCCTGATAGCCAGCGGCTGGGCGATGTGGGGCAGGGCTGGAAGGTCGCGCTGACGACGCTGATGCATGAGCGTCTCGCGGTTGGCACGTTGGCCGGTCCGGATTACGGCGAGGTGATGGAGCTGGCGCGCAGCGTGGAATTGCGCGGGGCGCCGGCGTTGGCGGATGCGTCCGTGCGCGAGCGGCTGGCGGATTGGTATGTGCAAAGCAAGGGGCTGGAATATACCAAGCTGCGGACGATCACGGCGCTGTCTCGCGGGCAGATGCCGGGGCCTGAGAGTTCGATTTACAAGATTGTCAGCGCGCGCAAATTGCAGGAGATTGCGAGCTATGCGCTGGATCTGATGGATAGCGGCGGCCTGGTGAGCGATCCGGCCAGCGCGCCCATGAGGGCACTCTTCCAGCAGGCGTTGCTTTATGCGCCTGGTGGGCGGATTGCCGGCGGGACGGACGAGATTTTGCGCAATATCGTTGCGGAGCGGGTGCTGGGGCTGCCCGGGGACGTGCGGGTGGATCGGGACCGGCCGTTCAATCAGGTTGGGGGTTGAAAGCGGCGGGCTGATTGTGTATGTTTACACAACATGACGGCGCGAGAGGCCATGAGCCGGCTTCGCCGTGACGGCTGGGAAGAGCTGCGGGGGAAGGGATCGCACATCATCTTCAAGAAGGATGGGCGCCGTGTCGTCGTTTCCAGCCATCGCGGCGATATCCCCAAAGGGACCTTGCGGGCGATCTGCGAACAGGCGGGCTGGCTCTATCCGCCCGCACATTAAGGCGCGGCTTGAATGACCACGAAATACTATTTGGCCGTTGTGGACCGTGTGCCCGAAGAGGCGAACTGGTCGATCGTGTTTCCCGGCTTGCCCGGCGTGACGTCGGTGGCCGAAAAATTTGGCGACATCATGCGCCAGGCCAAGGATGCGCTGGCCTGTGCCGTGCAGGACATGGAACAGGACGGCCAGGCACTGCCACTCTCGGTCGAGGAGGATGTGGTTCCGGACTACGATCGCACGATCTTTCACGACCCTTTGGCTTTGCTTGTACCGGTCGAGGTGAGTGGGCGGTCGCTGCGCGTTAATATCAGCATCGACGAGGGTCTGCTTGCCCGTGTCGATGACGTATCTCGCCGCACGGGCCAGAGTCGGTCGTCGCTTCTTGCGCGTGGGGCGCGCATGCTGATTGCCACGGAAGCAAATTGACCCACATCATCCCGGCCGAAACGCCCCAGGCGAGATCAGCCCCGGCGTCACATACGCATAATGCAGCGCGTCCAACTGCGACCACAGCACGTCGCATTTGAAACGCAGCGCCGCCAGCACCGCCTCCTGGCCTGCGGCGTCCGTGGCGTGGCGTTTGACGTAGGCCAGCGCCCAGTCGCTGTCCTGCGGCGCCTGGGTCAGGCGCGGCGTGAAATAGGCCAACGTCTCGGGCGTAATGAAGTCGTAGTGGGCCAACATGCCCGATACGCGCTCGGCGATAATGCCGGGCGAGAACAATTCCGTCAGCGAGGAGGCGACCGCTTCGACCAAGCTGCGGTCACGCACGAAATTGACGTAGGCGTCCACGGCAAAACGCGTGCCGGGCAAAATGCCCGCGGTCGATCGCACATAATCCGCATCCAGCCCCACGCCCACAGCAAGTGCCAGCCAGCGCGCGATGCCGCCTGTGCCCGGCGCGGTGCCGTCGTGGTCGGCAATGCGGCGGCGCCATTCGCGGCGGTCGTCGGCCTCGGGCAAGCGCGCCATCAGGTGCGCATCCTTGGCGGGAATGCGGCTCTGATAATAATAGCGGTTGAGCGCCCAGGCCTGCACCTGGCCCCGGTTCAGCTTGCCGTCATGCAGCGCGCGGTGGAAGGGGTGGAGGTTGTGGTAGCGCTCGGCGCCGATTTGGCGGAGTGCGGATTCGAGGGACATAGGAAAGCCTTTGTTCTTTTTTAAAAAAAAGAACCAAAAAACTTTTGAATGTTTGGCGAGAGGCTGCCCCACCACCCGTCTAAATGGATAAAAGTTTTTTGCTTCTTTTTTTCAAAAAAGAAGAACCTAGAAGAACGCCTGTATTCCCGTAATCGCCCGCCCAAGGATCAGCGCATGCACATCATGCGTCCCCTCATAAGTATTCACCGTCTCCAGATTCGCCGCATGCCGCATGACATGAAACTCGGCAGAAATTCCGTTGCCACCGTGCATGTCCCGCGCCACGCGCGCAATATCCAGCGCCTTGCCGCAATTGTTGCGCTTGATGAGCGAGATCATCTCCGGCGCCATGCGCCCCTCTTCAAACAGCCGCCCGACGCGCAACGCGGCCTGCAAGCCCAGCGAAATCTCCGTCTCCATGTCGGCCAACTTCTTCTGCACGAGTTGCGTGGCCGCCAGCGGCCGGCCGAATTGCCGCCGATCCAGCGTATAGCCCCGCGCGGCGGTCATACAGGCCTCGGCCGCCCCCATGACGCCCCACGCAATGCCGTAACGCGCGCGGTTCAAACACCCGAACGGCCCCTTCAGGCCGGACACATTGGGTAGCAAATTGTCCTCGGGGATTTCGACATCCTCCAGCACGATCTCGCCGGTGATGCTCGCGCGCAGCGACAATTTCTTCTCGATCTTCGGCGTGGAAAACCCGCGCATGCCGCGCTCGACGATAAAGCCGCGAATGGCATCGCCATGCGCGGCCGATTTCGCCCACACCACGGCCAGATCGGCGATCGGGCTGTTGGTGATCCACATCTTCGCACCATTCAAGCGATAGCCGCCGTCCACACGCTCCGCGCGCGTGCGCATGCCGGCGGGGTCCGAACCCGCATCGGGCTCGGTCAGGCCGAAGCAGCCGATCCACTCGCCGCTGGCCAGACGCGGCAGGTATTTCCGGCGCTGCGCCTCGGTGCCATAGGCAAAGATCGGGTGCATCACCAGGCTGGATTGCACGCTCATTGCGCTGCGGTAGCCGCTGTCGACGCGCTCCACCTCGCGCGCCACCAGGCCGTAGCTGACATAGCCCAGCCCCGCGCCGCCGTATTCGGCCGGGATGGTTGCACCCAGCAGGCCGAGCTCGCCCATTTCGTTTATGATTTCGCGGTCGAAACGCTCGTCCAGATAGGCCGAGGTGACGCGCGGCAGCAGGCGGGTCTGCGCGTAGCCGCGCGCGGTGTCGCGCACCAGGCGCTCTTCTTCGGTGAGCTGGTCGTCCAATAGGAAAGCGTCTTGCCAGTTGAAACCGGCAATCGGTGCGGTCGTGCCGTCCATTGGTGTTCCTCTCTGACAAAAGGCTAGCAGTTCTTTTTTGAAAAAAAGAAGTAAAAAACTTTCGAGAGAAAGATTCGAGGAGATGTGCCATCCAGCCCAAACCTCCCGGTCATTATTTTGAACGAGGCTCTACAATCGACGGGGGGTCTGGGGGGGATGGCACATCTCCCCCAGCCTTACTCTGAGAGTCAATCTCTCTGCTGGCTGGTATTACTTTACTTTCCTTCGGCAACTGATCCCGCAACACCTTCGGCGACACCTCATCAAGACCGCCGCGCGCCAGGTTCCCCAACTGGAACGGCCCATAGGCAATGCGGATCAGCCGCGTCGTGCCCAACCCAAGATAGGCCATGACGCGGCGTATTTCACGGTTCTTGCCCTCGTGGATGGACACGGTCAACCAGGCGTTATCGCCCCGGCGGCTGTCCAGCCCGGCCTCGATCGGGCCATACTTCATGCCGTCAATCGTCAGCCCGGCATGCAGCCGGCCGAGTGCGGCTTCATCGACCTGACCGTGCACGCGCACGCGGTATCGGCGCAGCCAGCCTGTGCTCGGCAGCTCGAGCTGCCGCGCCAGGCCCCCATCGTTGGTCAGCAGCAGCAGACCCTCGCTGTTCAGATCCAGGCGGCCGACGGAAACGACGCGGCCAAGTTCGGCCGGCATCTTGGAAAAAACAGTCGGGCGGCCTTGCGGGTCGCGATGCGTGGTCAGCAGGCCGTCCGGCTTGTGGTAGCGCCACAGGCGCGCGCGGCCGGGCGCCTGAACGACTGTACCGTTGACCTGGACGATGTCCGCCGCAGTGACGAAGGTGGCGGGGTGATCGACGCGCACATTGTTCAGGCGCACGCGCCCTTCGGCCAGCAGGCGCTCGGCGTCCCGCCGGCTGGCCACGCCTGCGCGGGCCAGCCATTTGGCGATGCGGTCACCCTCTCTGGCAGGCGTCTCGCTCATGCGCGTGCCGCCTCGATCAAAGCGGCGAAGATCCGCGCGTCGCCTGGATCAATGTGGAACTCGGGGTGCCACTGCACGCCCAGGCAGAAGCGCCGGCTTGGGTCTTCTATGCCTTCGATCACGCCGTCTGGGGCACGGGCGTTGACCGCGGCCCGGCCGGCCTCGCGCACGGCCTGGTGGTGCGATGAGTTCACCCGCATGGTCGTGGCGCCAACGATACGGTGCAGCAGCGTGCCTGGCGCCACCGCGACGTTGTGGCCCGCCAGGTGGCGCGGCCCGGGCTGCTCGTGGGCCAGTGCGCCGGGCACTGCATCGGGAATGTGCTGGATCAGCGTGCCGCCCAGGGCCACGGCCAGCAGCTGCTCGCCGCCGCAGATGCCCAGCACGGGCATGGCGCGGTCGAGCGCGCCTTCCAGCAGCGCCAGCTCGGCCGCGGTGCGGTCGGCCTTGGTGGTCACGCTGTCATGGGCTGTGGCCTCGCCATAGAGGGTGGGCAAGACGTCGAAGGCGCCCCCGGTGACGATCAGGGCGTCGATGGCGTCCAGCATCTCCGCGGCGAGTGAGGGCAGATGCGGCAGCGGCAAAGGCAGGCCGCCGGCCCCTGCCACGGCTTGGGCGTAGTTGATGCGTAGCGCATACCATGGGTAGGCCGAGTAGCCGCCGGCTGGCTCGGCATCCAGCGTCAGGCCGATACGCGGCCGCGCGCTGCGGGATCTGGAAGGGGTCATGAGGACGAGTATCCGCAAAGGTCATCAGCTATCGCCCTTGGCAGCTCTTGCCCACCCTGGGGCCCGGCCGGGACTCGAGCCGCGCACGGCGCGACCCGATCCGATGGCGCTGGCCCTTGCCGCGGCTCGGCGCACCGGCGCGCGCGGCGAGGTGCCGGTAGGTGCGGCGGTAACCGATAGCGCAGGCGCCATCGTGGCAGTTCGCGGCAACGGCATGCGTGCGGCGGGCGACGCTTGCGCCCACGCCGAAATGCTTGCGATGCGCGCGGCACTGCGCCACTTGGTCCCACCCAGCGGCCGGCTTGAGGGTTGCAGCTTGTGGGTGAGCCTGGAGCCGTGCGCGATGTGCGCGGCGGCGGCGGGATTGCTGCGTGTGACGCGGATACTATTTTCCGCCTACGATCCAAAAGCCGGCGGGTTGGCGCACGGCGTGCGCATTTTCGACACGTCGCCCAATTCTCACCAGCCCGAAATCATCGGCGGCATTCGGGAAGCTGAATCCAGAATGATGCTAAGGCTTTTTTTTCAAGATCTGCGGGCTAAATCAAAGGAAAAGAAACGCGCCTGACGATCAGGTGTGGCGCCTGCGGCATAGCGGTATGTGCGTCCGAAAGAATAGCAAAATTTCCGCGATTGTAACCTTGCCAATGCGCAAGGCCGAAGCATACTCTGGTATATCATGATGAATACGCAAGGACGAGTAGATGGCGGCCGGTGGGCTTTCTGGGGGTACGCGTGCTCTGCCGACCACGCGCGGGTCGGCAGCAAAGACTTCTGAAAAGTTTACGACCCTGACAGTTCAAGCAGGATCGGCGCCGCCGCAAGGCTTGACCAGCCGCCGCAACATAGAACGCCTCGTCGCCATGTCCATGGGGCATGGTCATCCGCAGGTGCTCGCGGTTCTGGACGTGGATCGGTTTCGCGTGATCAAAAGCCTGCATGGGATGGCGGCGGCAGACGCATTGTTGCGCATCCTCAGCCGCAGGCTCGATGCTATCGCTCTGGCCGCTGGCGGCAGCTTCGCCAGCCTGGGCGGCGATGAGTTCGTCATGGTTGCCCCCGTCGGCAGACAGGATGGTGACGTCGAGTCCTGGGCAAGGGCGCTGCTTGGCGAAGCAACTGCCTCTTTCACGCACCGAGGCGCGACGCTGTCCTTTTCGGCCACGCTGGGCTACGCGCTGCTGCCCGATAGCGGAGAGAATTTCGAGGAGGCACTGCACTGCGCGCGTCTGGCGGTTGACAAAGCCAAGGCGGCAGGCGGCGGCTTTGCCACGCGCTGCTCGGATGTCCTGGTGCAAGAGGCACGCGGGCGAGACCAGAGCGCGCGTGACCTGGGTGCAGCCATCGAGCGCGCCCAGATCGTGCCCTACTACCAACCCATTATCGCGCTTGGCAGCGGCCAGATTGCGGGCATGGAGGTGCTGGCGCGCTGGGCGCACCCAAGCCGGGGCATCCTGGAGCCCGCCAGCTTCATTCCGCTGGCGGAGGAGCGGGGGCTGTGCCGTGACATCACCGGCGTGCTGCTGGAAAAGGTGCAGCTTGATGCGCAAAGCTGGCCGCGGAGCTGGCACTTCGCCTTCAATACAAGCCCGCGTGACGTCATGGACGTGCTGGGGTTCATCGAGGGGCCAGGCACGTTCGGCCATGACATGATCGATCCCTCACGCATCGAGCTCGAGGTTACGGAAACGGCCGTCATGCGTGACCTGGTCGAGTCGCGCGATCAGCTCGCGTCCTTTGCGCCCCATGGAGTCAAGCTGGTGCTGGACGATTTCGGCACGGGCTACGCCAACTTCCAGCAATTGCGGCAGATCGCCTTCGCGCGGGTGAAGATCGACAAGAGCTTCATCGTCGACATGCTCGAGGATCCGCGCGCCGGCGCGTGCGTGCACGCTATCATCCAGCTCGCCCATCATTTGGGCATGACCGCGACGGCCGAGGGCGTGGAGAGCGGCGCGGTCGCCGAACGTTTGACGGCGATGGAGTGCGATCACGCACAAGGGTTCTTCTATGCGCGCCCGATGCCGGCGGCTGAGGTCGGCTGGCTGATCGATGCGCCGCGCTTTGCCAGACGCGGGTTTAATCACGCCGCTTGACGCGCAACGGCTTGGACTAAACCAATGACGGGGGGTTTGGCGGGGATGGCACAGGGCAATCGAGTGAAGTGAAAGAGCCGAATTGAAGTGAAGAAAAAGCTGGGGGAGATGTGCCATCCCCCCCAGACCCCCCGTCATTATTTAAGACGAAGCCTGAAAATCGACGGGGGGTTTGGGGGGGATGGCACATCTCCCCCAACTTTTTTCGCCTGCCGCTTGGTTGCCTCAAGCCCGCTGATACACCCCAATCAGCCGGCAAGCCGCAATGATGTTCTGGCGCACCGCGCGCAGCAGCGTGCCACGTCCGGGCGGACTGGCAAAGCTCGGCCCCGTATCGATGGCCAAAAGCTGGAAAGCATAGCGGTGCGGCCCATGCCCCGGAATGGGCGAGGGCGCCATCCAGCCGGCGCGAGACACGGAGTTGCGCCCCGCCTGAAAACCCAGCGGGGAGGGACGAGTCTGCCGAAGGGCGACCCCGCCTTCGGGAATGCCCGACAAAGTCGGCGGAATGGCATGCAGAAGGGCATGCACCAGCGGGCGCGGAAAGGGCGCGTCCGCGTCCTCGACAAGAAGCACCAGGGATTTAGTGGCCGGCGGGATGTTGTCCCAGTAGAGCGGCGGGAACAGGCTCTCGCCATCCTGGGTGTAGCGGGTGGGGATGGTGCCCCCCTCGGCAAAGGCCGGGCTGGTGATGACCATGCCGTGGCCGGGAAGAGAGAGACGGCTGGTGGCAAGGCCTGCGAGACCAGGACGCACGCCGCGCAGCATCTGGCCAACCTTGCGCGCCCACTCATTAGCCATTTGATTTGGCAACCCCCTTCTGCTGTGGCCAGCCTGCCTCGATATTGAGGCTGAAGGAAGGCCGCCCAGGCGTGTGCAAGGCTCGCGTGCAAGGCTCGCGTGCGAGGCTCGCGTGCAAGGCTGGCATGAGCCGCCCCGTCGGCATGCCTGTTGAACCCGGCAGTGGCGCGCACGCATATGGTGCTCTGCAGCATGGGGCAGAACAGGTGGGCCAAGGCAGTCTCAGCATTCCCGCCCTCCCGGTCGCAGGCGCGGGCGAAGCGCGTTCCGCGCGGACCGCGGGCGTGGTGCTCGGGGCGATCAGCTTCAGCCATCTGCTGAATGACATGATGCAGTCGTTGCTGCCGGCGATCTACCCGATCCTCAAGGCGAGCTATGGGCTCAGCTTTGGACAGATCGGCGCGATCACGCTGGTCAACCAGCTGACTGCCAGCGTGTTGCAGCCGGTGGTGGGTCACGTCACGGACAAGCGGGCGGTCCCGTTCAGCCTGCCGGCCGGCATGGGATTTACCTTGCTGGGCCTGGCTCTGTTGTCGCGCGCAGGCAGCTATGGCGGGTTGTTGCTGGCCGTGGCGCTGGTCGGCATCGGCTCTTCGGTGTTCCATCCCGAAAGTTCGCGCGTGGCGCGCATGGCTTCGGGCGGACGGCACGGGCTGGCGCAGTCGATCTTCCAGGTGGGCGGGAATGCGGGCGCGGCCTTGGGACCGCTGCTGGCGGCCTTTGTCGTGGCACCTGGCGGGCAAGGCTCGGTGGCGTGGTTCTGTCTGGCCGCACTGCTGGCGATGGGCGTGCTGGCCTATGTCAACGGATGGCAGAGGGCGCAGGCAGCCCCCTCGGCGCGGGCGCAGCCGGCCGTGCAGGCGGCACCGGTGCCATCGCCCCGCATTGCGCTGGCGATGGCGGTGCTGGGTGGCCTGATGCTCAGCAAGTTCTTCTACATGGCCAGCATGGGCAATTACTACAGCTTCTACCTGATCGACCGCTTCGGCCTGTCGGTCCGCCACGCGCAATATTGCCTGTTCGTGTTCCTGGGTGCCGTTGCGTTGGGTACGGTGCTGGGCGGGCCGATTGGGGACCGCTTCGGTCGCAAACGGGTGATCTGGGCCTCGATCCTGGGCGTGCTGCCCTTTACACTAATTCTGCCGCATCTGGGCCTGGCGATGACCGTGGCCGCGACCGTACCGATCGGGCTGCTCCTGGCCTCGGCCTTTCCGGCGATCGTGGTTTACGCGCAGGAGCTGGTGCCTGGGCGGGTCGGCACGGTGTCGGGGCTGATGTTCGGGCTGGCGCTCGGGCTGGGCGGCATTGGTGCGGCGCTGCTGGGGCAGTTGGCGGACCACACCAGCCTGAGGCTGGTGTTTGACGTTTGCAGCTTGCTGCCGGCTTTGGGCCTGCTGGCCGTGCTTCTGCCGGAGACCAGGAAGGAAGCCGTCCTTTTTTGAAAAAAAGGACCAAAAAACTTTTGCTATTTAGTGGGTGCTACCATGGCGAATTGTACGCCTGTCGGGTCGGTGCCTTGGAGAATCCAGCTTCCGCCTGGCACTTCTTGCGGACCCATCGTGACCTGGCCTGCGGCGCCTTTTACGCGCGTGATCGCGGCTTCGATGCTCGGCGTGTTGATGTAATACAGCCACTCGACAGGTTGCGCTGCAGAGAAGCGTGTCAGAATGCCGCCCAACCCGACATTGCCGATTTCGAAAATCTGGTACTTGCCCATTTCCTTCATGTCGATGGCCATGCCTGCGGTCCAGCCGAACATTTCGGCATAGAAATCGAAAGCGGCTGGCCCGTCCACAGCGGGCAGTTCGTGCCAGCCGACAGTGCCCGGCGTACCGACCGCGGGACGGGGGTTCTGCTGGGGAGGCGCCGGTGTCATGAGCACGATTGCTGCGCCCTGCGGGTCGGTCATCGACGCCACGCGACCCACGCCCGGAATGTCTTCCGGCCCGAAACGCAACTGACCGCCCGCGCCGGCCACGCGCGCGGCCATCCCATCCGTGTCGGCCACCGAGATATAGCCGCGCCAGCCCGGCCGCGCGCCCGCGGCAACCGATTGGGGCGGCATGGGCATCAAGCCAGCAACCGGGGCGCCGTCTACAGAAAAGATCGTGTAGTCGCCATCGCCCATGCCGGCATCGGCCGCGGTCCAGCCGACGACCTCCTTGTAGAAAGCCTCCGCCTTGGCTGTGTCATTCGTCATGAGCTCGTACCAGATGAAATGGCCAGCATGGCTTGACGCTGTTTCGGACATGGGGCGCCCTCCTTTTTTTCCACGCTAACGCGAGCCTCAGCCCCGCGCCAGATGCGCCTCCGCCAGGCGCGCCAGCTCAGCCACGCTGAGCGTCTCGGCGCGGCGCTCGCCGGCAATGCCCGCGGCGGCCAGCAACGCCTCGCCCCCGAGGCCGCGCAGCGCGCCGCGCAGCATCTTGCGGCGCTGTCCGAAAGCGGCGGCGGTGACCCGTTCCATGGCGGCGAACAGCGCCGGCGAGGGCTGGTGCGCGTGCGGGCGCAGCACGACGATGGCCGAAATCACAGCAGGCGGAGGCGTAAAGGCGGCGGGGGGGATGTGCATGGCCACGTCAGCCTCGCAGCAGAACTGGGCGAGCACGCCCAGGCGGCCATACGCGCTGCTGGCGGGCGGCGCGCAGATGCGTTCGGCAACCTCGAGCTGGAACATCAGCGTCAGACGCTCCCAGCACGCGGCGGCGCGCAGCCATTGGACGAGCAGCGGCGTGGCCACATTGTAGGGCAGGTTGGCGACAATCTGGCGCGGCGGCGGGGTCAGTGCGGCGAGGTTAAGCGCCAGCGCGTCGCCCTCGATTAGGCGCATGCGAGGCTCACCCTGCGCCAGTTCGGCAATGGCGGCACAGGCGCGCGGATCGATTTCTACGGCCGTGATGGAGGCGGCATCGGTGGCCAGCAGCGCGCGCGTCAGGCCGCCAGGCCCGGGCCCGACTTCGATGACGTGGCGGCCGGCGAGATCACCGGCCTGCCTCGCGATCTTGGCGCAGAGGTTCTCGTCTAGCAGGAAGTGCTGGCCTAGCGATTTGCGCGCGGCGAGGCCGTGGCGTGCGATGATGTCTCGCAGGGGGGGGCGCATGGGGACGGGTCATCGCATGCAGGAAGGAAGGAAGCAGTCCTTTTTTGAAAAAAAGGACCAAAAAACTTTTGTCATTTGCGCGATCGTTGGCGGGCTGGTTTCGGTTCATTACAAGCAGGATGGCAGTTGGGACCTTTTGAATTACCACCTCTACAATGCTTATGCGCTGCTCAACGCGCGGATGGGTCTCGACCTTTGGGTTGCGGGCATGCAGACCTATTTCAACCCGCTGCTCGACGTGCCGTATTACGTCGTCTCGCGCTGGTGGCTGCCGGATAATCCGCGCTGCGTTGCCTTTCTGGCCGGGTTGCCGTTTGGCGCGTTGATCCCGCTGGTGCCTTGGACCGCTGCGGTGATCTGGCCGCGGCGCGACGGCGGCGCCCTGTTGCGCATTGCCGCGGCCAGCCTTATCGGCCTGACCGGCACCACGCTGACCTCGGTCATCGGCAGCACGTCGGGCGATATCCCGACCGCAGTGCTGGTCATGATCGGCCTGCTGGCGGTGCTGACGCGGCTGGACGATGCCGCAGGCTGGCCACGCGCCTGCGCCATGGCGGGCGTGGCAACCGGACTGGCCGCGGGGCTGAAGCTGACCAACGTATTCTGCGCGCCCGCACTGGGTATGGCCGTGCTGTTTTGTTCGCCGGCCGACAGGCGCTGGGCAGGCGGGGCGGCCTTTGCAACCGCGTGGTGCGCGGGCTTCCTGCCGCCGGAGGTCTGGTGGGGTGCGCGGCTGTGGCAGCATTTCGCCAATCCGCTGTTTCCGTTGTTCAACGGGGTGTTTCACTCGCCTTGGGCGGGGCCGGGGGCTGCGCGCGACACGCGCTTTCTGCCGCATTCGGCGCTCGCGGCGATCTTCTATCCATTTCTCTGGGTGTCTGGCCGTCCGTTTACCGTGACCGAGGCGCCGCTCTACGAGCCGCGCTTCGCGCTGGCCTATCTGGGCATCGCGGCATTTCTCGCCAGGCATGGTTTGACGCGCCGGCGCATTCCTCGTCAGATCCTGTTTCTGCTGATCTTCACGGGTATCGCCTACATTGTTTGGGAAACACTGTTTTCCATTGTGCGCTACGCCGTGGTGCTGGAGGCGCTGACGGGGATATGGATCATCCTCGGGCTGTCGGCCTGGCTGCAATCCCCGCGTTTTCTGGCCTTGGCAGGCGCGGTGGCGCTCGGGGTGATCTTCATCGGTGAAAAGCCCTACGATGGCGGGCGGTTGAAACGCTACGGCCGCGCCACGTTCGATATCAGCCTGCCCACTGTGCCCGACGGCGCGGTCATTGCGCTGACCGGGCGGCCAATGGGTTTTCTTGTGCCGCTTTTTCCTCAACGGGGGCTGAGCTTTGTCAACACGACGAGCCTGCCGAAGGGCTATCTGATGGAGCGCGCGGTGCTTGCGCGGCTGGGCCGCGCGCCGTTCGCGCTGATCAATCGCGAGCCGACAGACGGGCGAATTGCGTTGCGGCGTGCGGGATGGGGGATCGATGCGTGTGCGCGGGTTGGAAACCCATTCCAGGCTGGTATTCAGCTTTGCTCCACCAGGGCGGTGCCATTGCCGCAGCCCTGAAGCAAAAGCTGGGGGGAATGTGCCATTCCCCCCAGACCCCCCGTCGATTGTTGAGCCTCGTTCCTAATAATGACGGGGGTCTGGGGGGGATGGCACATCTCCCCCAGCCTTTCCTCCTACAAAATAAAGCGACTTAAATCCCCCTTAGCCGCCAACGGCGAAACCTTCTGATGCACGTAAGCCGCATCGACCGAAATCACCTCCCCCGGCCGATCGCCCGCGGAAAAACTGATCTCCTCCAACAGCCGCTCCAGCACGGTGGCCAACCTGCGTGCACCAATGTTCTCCACGCGATCGTTTATGTCGGCGGCCAAATCGGCCAGCGCATCCACCGCATCCTCGGTAAATTCCAGCGTCAGGTTCTCCGTTTGCAGCAATGCCGAATATTGCTGCAGCAATGAATGCTGCGGCTCGGTCAATATCCGCCGCAGATCCTCGCGGCTCAGCGGTGCCAGCTCCACCCGGATCGGCAGGCGGCCCTGCAGTTCGGGCAATAAATCCGCCGGCTTGGCGAGATGGAACGCGCCCGACGCGATAAAGAGCACATGATCGCTCTTTACCGGGCCGTATTTGGTGGACACGGTGGTGCCCTCGATCAACGGCAGCAGGTCGCGCTGCACGCCCTCGCGGCTGACATCGCCGCCGCGAAAGCCGCCCTCGCTGCTGCGCGCGCAAACCTTGTCTATCTCGTCGAGAAAGACGATGCCGTGATCCTCCGCATGCGCCACGGCGTCGCGCGTCAGGCGATCGTTATCGACCAGGCGGTCCGCTTCCTCGCGCTCCAGCAACGGGCGCGCGTCGGCGACTTTCAGCTTCTTCTGCGTTTGCCGTCCGCCGCCCATCATGTTGCGCATCATCTCGCCGATATTGATCATCTGCCCAGGCGGCACCCCGGGCAAATCGATCTGGCCGATGGCGGCCGACGGCGCGTCCGTCACCGCAATCTCGACGTCCTTGTCCTCCATCTCGCCGGCGCGCAGCATGCGGCGGAACTTGCCCTTGGTTTCAGATGAGGCGGTGGCGCCGACGAGTGCATCGACCAGCTTGTCCTCGGCCGCGGCTTGCGCGCGCGCGGCCACGTCCCGCCGTCCGTTCTCGCGCAGCATGTTGATGCTGACCTCGACCAGATCGCGCATGATGCTGTCCACATCACGCCCGACATAGCCGACTTCGGTAAATTTCGTCGCCTCTACCTTAAGGAACGGCGCCTGCGCCAGGCGAGCGAGACGGCGCGCGATTTCGGTCTTGCCGCAACCCGTAGGCCCGATCATCAGGATGTTCTTCGGCACGACCTCCTCGCGCATGCCTTCGGGTAATTGCGCGCGGCGCCAGCGATTACGCAGCGCAATCGCCACGGCGCGCTTGGCGTCATTCTGGCCGACGATGAAGCGGTCAAGCTCGGAGACGATTTCGCGCGGGCTCATGGTTGGCGTTTCCATGGCCTAGAGCACCTCCACGACCGTGGCGTGATTGGTATAGACGCAGATGTCGGCGGCAATCTTCATGGCGCGGCGGGCGATTTCCTCGGCGGTCAGACCGTCCACGGTCATCAACGCGCGTGCGGCGGCGAGTGCGTAATTGCCGCCCGAGCCGATGGCGATCACGCCGTCCTCGGGCTCCAGCACGTCACCGTTGCCGGTCAGGGTGAAGCTGCGATCGGCATCAGCCACTGCCATCATGGCTTCGAGGCGCCGGAGATAGCGGTCGGTGCGCCAATCCTTGGCGAGCTCGACGCAGGCGCGTTCGAGCTGGTTGGGGAAGCGCTCGAGCTTGGCTTCGAGCCGCTCGAGCAGGGTGAAGGCATCGGCGGTAGCGCCGGCAAAGCCGGTGATGACGCGGCCATCGGCCAAGCGGCGCACCTTGCGCGCGTTCCCCTTGACGACGGTCTGGCCCATGGTGACCTGGCCGTCGCCGGCCATGGCGAGCTGGTTGTTGTGCCGGACGCAGAGGATGGTGGTGCCGTGCCAGCCGATCGGGTCTTGGGCTTGGGTGGGGGTCATGCTGCGCCAGATGGGGGGGCGAGGCGTGTGTTGCCAGGGCGGCCTATGTTCAGCGAGGCGGTGACACCTTGGCATCAGGCCTGCCAAAGCCCTGTCAGTGGCGCGTCGCGTCTGTCAACTTGGCAGAGAACTAAGCAAACATGTCCAGCGATTCAATGGGTTGCGGCTTCAAGCTTATACTTCAACTGATGGTTAGAGCATTTAGGGGGCTGCAATCTCCGCTTGCTTGTGTTGGCGGAGACCAAATGGTCAGTTACTGTGGAAAATTTTGAATTTGAGCGACGCAGAACTTGCATCCTCCCGACAACTTGGCTAGCGTTTGCTGCATTGCGAGGTGGATTTTATGCATCGTTTGATTATGAAGGTTGGCTCGGCCGCGGTGGTAATGGCGGCCGGGACGGCAATTCTCACGCTGCCTGCCAGGGCGGCTGAGTCCTCCAGAAAGAGGAATTCGACGCCGATCCAGCATGTGATTATTATCATGCAGGAGAATCGGTCATTTGACAGCTATTTCGGGGCTTTCCCGGGAGCTAACGGTCCGCCGCAGGGCACTTGCGTGCCGCTTGATCCCGCGCACGTCGACCAGGGCTGCGTGGCGCCGTTCCACGACCCGCACGACGTCAATGCCGGCGGCCCGCACGGTTCGAAATTTTCGGTAGTGGATGCCGATGACGGGCTGCACACGTTCAAGATGGACGGATTCGTCAACGCACAAACCACCGACCTGGCGCATCTCTGCAGTGGCAGCGAGGCCCGCGGCAGCATGCCGCCACGCCAGAAAGGCTGCTCCGCCTTTGTGCCAGGCGGGGAGCGGCACGACGTGATGGGCTATCATACCGATGCGGAACTGCCGAATTACTGGGCATACGCCAAGAACTTCGTGTTGCAGGACTCTTTCTTCGAGGGCATGCGCGCCTGGTCGCTGGCGTCGCATCTGGACCTGATCAGTGAATGGGTCGCCGAGTGCACGAACCCCAAGAATGTATCGACCTGCACCAGTAGCACGATCGGCTTGGCGTCGAAAGGCAGCCAAGTGCTATACCCCTGGGTCAATCTGCCGCAATTGCTCGATCTGAACGGCGTGTCATGGAAATATTACCTCGGCAACGGTGAAGAGCCGGATTGCGATGATGATGAGATGACGTGCGCGCCGGAAATCCAGACCAACGGCATCAATTCGCTGTGGAATCCGGCACCCGGCTTTGCCTATATTGAAAAGCAGGGTGGGAGCTATATTCAGCAGCACAATCCGGCGTTCGACCAGTTTCTTGTGGACATTAAGAACGGCACCCTGCCGCAGGTTTCCTGGCTGGTGCCGTCCAAGGAATTTAGCGAACATCCGGCGAGCAGCATTACCGCCGGCATGGAATATGTCACCTCGCTGGTGAACGCCGTGATGCAATCGCCCTATTGGGCAAATACCGCCATTTTCATCAGCTGGGACGATTGGGGGGGGTTCTACGATCACTTGCCGCCGCCCGTAGTGGACATGGATCCCACGCAGTATCCGGTGCTGGGCTTCGGCTTTCGGGTACCCGCGATCATGATCAGCGCCTATGCCAAACCGGGCTACATCGATCACAGCGTGCTGAGCACCGACAGCTATGCCACCTTCTTCGAGAACCTGTTCATGGGCGGTGCCCGGCTCGATCCTGTCAAACTGGGCGAGCCAGACAACCGCCCCGATATACGCGACGAACTGACCAGCATCACCCTGCCGGACGGATCGACAGCGCCCATCGGCAATTTGATGGACGAATTCGACTTCAGCCAGTCGCCGAATCCGCCGCTGGTGCTGAGCACGCACATTCCGACAGAGCCCTACATCGCCTGTGCCAGCACGGACCCGAACAATCCGCAGAACTGCGGCCAGACAAAGGTCAAGGTGTCGTGGAAAGCCGTAGCTGGAGGCAATGTGCCCGGGCCGTTCACCTATCAGGTGCTGCGAGACGGCACGGCGGTGGCTGGATGCCTTACCACCTCGACGGTGTGCTACGACAAGACCGGCGCGCCTGGTGTGCACATCTACACCATCTACAGCATCGATCAGCATAACGTGGCCTCCCCGCCATCCGCGGGGGCGGAGGCGGATATTCCGGGCTGACACATACACACACTGTAAACACGGGGATGAAGAATATGGTCGCATGGAATATGCCGGGAACTGCGCGAGCATGCGTGGCGGCGGCAACACTGCTGGCAGCATCACCTGCTGGCGCCAATTGCACCATTCCGACCCATGTCAGGACGCGTGCATATATAAGGACGCTGAACCTGCATTACACGACGCAACTCATTGCCGAGCAATCGCTGAACTTGTACGTGCCGACGAATGTGAATAACCCGCCTGTGCTGATCACCATCCACGGCGGCGGCTTCACGAACGGCGACGACACCACTTCCAAATTTTTTGCGGAACAGATGACGACGTTCGGCATCGCTGTCGCGGCGGTGAATTATCGTCTGTTCAAAGGCCAGACGAATGTATATCCCGCTGGCATTTCGGACGTGCGATGTGCCGCGAGCTGGCTTGCGGCGAACGCCGCAACGCTTGGCATCGATGGCACTCGCTTTGCCGTCTATGGCGGATCGGCCGGTGGTAATTTCTCGGGCCTGCTTGGCTTGGCGGCTGATCCCAACGGCAAGTTCGACGCAACGCCGAACTGCGCCGCTTCCTATCCGCCGCCGCCGATGCTGGGTGTCGCGGATTACTTCGGATTGAACGAAATCCAGAATCCGGCTGCCATGAACCGCGTTCAAACCGAGACCTCTGAAGACTATCTTAACGTTCCCAAACTGAAGGACGACGAGGCGCTGGCGGCGCAGGCTTCACCGATCACCTATGTGAGACCTGGCGCAGTGCCGTTCTTCATTGCGCGCGGCACCCTTGACAATACGATGCCGGAACAACAGGCGACCGACATGGTAGCGGCCTTGCAGGCGGCTGGCGTAAGCGAGCAATATTGGGATATTCCGGGGCTGGGACACGGCTTTCAGCCGCTCGACATTCAGAATTACCCGCAGTTACAGGATTCGGGCTGCGCACTGATTGCGTTCTACCAAGGGGTGTTTGGGATAACTCCCTAATACGTTTCCCTAAATGGATGATGGGGAGTTTGGAAGGGATGGCACATCCCCTCCAATCGTGCCCCTGCCCAAATGCCGCCCCTCGCCCGCGGCAAACCGTTGTGCTCCCGCAACACCGTCTGCTAGCGCGCTCATCCCGTGCGCTACCTCATTGGCCATAGCCGCCTCGATGCCCATGCCCCATTGCTCGAGCATCGACAGCCGATCTCCCCGCAAGGCGGCCTGCGGAAAGGCGCTCAGACCGGCGGCCAGCGCCACCGCCTCGGCAAGCGCCTGCCCATCCGGAACCACCCGGTTGACCAACCCCCATGACAGCGCCTCTGCGGCGCCCACCGCGCGACCGGTCAGGATCATCTCCGCCGCGCGTCCCTGGCCGATCAGCCTGGACAGGCGGATCGTGCCCCCATCGATCAGCGGCACGCCGAAGCGCCGGCAGAAGACGCCGAACTGTGCGCTGCCACCCGCTACCCGCAGGTCGCACCAGGCGGCCAGTTCCAGGCCGCCCGCGACCGCATAGCCCTCGATCGCCGCAATCACCGGCTTGCCCAGCTTCATGCGCGTAGGCCCCATAGGTCCCAGCGCACCGTCGGGCGTGATCTGGCGCCGCTCGCCCGCGGCCATTGCCGCCAGATCGGCGCCAGCGCAGAAATGACCGCCGGCACCGGTCAGCACGGCGGCATCGAAGGCGTCATCGGCATCGAACGCGGCAAATGCATCGAACAGCGCCTGGGCGGTGGGACTGTCGACCGCATTGCGGCGCTCTGGCCGGTCTATGGATATCGCGCAGACGCGCTCATGCGCAGTGACTGATACGGTCTTCATCACCGACACTCCTTTTCAACAAGCTACCAAAAGCAAACTGGTAAAGATTGGGGGAGATGTGCCATCCCCCCCAAACCCCCCGTCATTCTTTTGGACGCGGCTGCTTAAATGGGTCCATATCGCGGCGCATGGAGTGTTTCTTTCTCGACCGCCTTGTTCCGGGCACGCTGATCCCTTTTGGCGGCAATCGCGCTGTTGCCGTTTCCTTCGAGCTTGCCGCGGCCTTTTGTCCGGGTGACCACCTACTGGTGGTGCAGGAGAGCGGTGCGCTGTTGCGCATTCCTGCGGCGCAGAAGGTGCTGGCCGCGGCTGCGGTCGATCGCGCGGTAGCGGCCTTCGCAGCTTTGCGCGAGGTGTCCGATGCAATGATCACGCAGTTCTTCGAGCGCTTTGCAGCACGGCTCGGCGATGATGCGGTCTGGGATGCCATTGCAAATGCCAACAGCCGTGATGTGGAGTCGGCGCGCCACGCCGGACGGTCGACGACGCGCCTGGCGGTCAGTGGAAAGATGCGCGCCGATATGATCGCCGGGCTGCACGTGTGGCGAGACGAAGCGGGTGGGCGCGGGCGGGTTCTGACCAGGATTGCGCATGCCGGCTGGACCATCGAGCAGGTCAGCGCGCCGCTGGGGGTCGTCGGCTTTGTTTTCGAAGGGCGGCCCAACGTGTTTGCCGATGCGGCAGGCGTGCTGCGCGGCGGCAATACCGCGGTCTTGCGCATCGGCAGCGATGCGCTCGGCACGGCGCGGGCGATAGTGCGCCATGCCTTGGCACCGGCACTGGCCGAGGCAGGGTTGCCCGAAGGTGCGATGTGCCTGATCGAGAGTGCCGATCGTGCCGCGGGCTGGGCGTTATTTTCCGATCGGCGTCTGGCGTTGGCAGTGGCGCGCGGGTCGGGTGCTGCGGTGGCTCAGTTGGGCAGCGTGGCACGGCAGGCTGGCGTAGCCGTCAGCCTGCATGGCACGGGCGGGGCGTGGATGGTCGCCGATGTGGGCGCAGATGCGGCGGGCTTTGGCGCGGCGGTGCGCCATTCTCTGGATCGCAAGGTGTGCAACACGTTGAACGTCTGCTGCATTTCGCGCGCGCGTGCAGACGATCTGGTGGGCGTATTCCTGGACGCGCTTGAAGCGGCGGGTGCTGCGCGTGGTTTTGGCTGCAAGCTGCATGTCGTTGGAGATTTGGGCCTGCCTGCCGCCTGGCGCGAGCGGCGCGTGAGCGTGCGCCGCGCCGGTGGCGACTTTGATGAGCCATTGGTCGAGGCGCTTGCCCAGGACGCGCTCGGGCGCGAATGGGAGTGGGAGGAAACGCCCGAGGTTTCCCTGGTAATCGTGGAGGATCTCGATCACGCAATCGCGCTGTTCAATGACCACAGCCCGCAATTCTGCGCGTCCTTGATCAGCGAGGATCGCGCGGCACAGGATCGGTTTTTTGCGGGCGTGAATGCGCCCTTCGTGGGCGATGGATTTACCCGTTGGGTCGATGGGCAATATGCGCTGCGTCAGCCTGAACTTGGGTTGTCCAATTGGGAAAATGGGCGGCTGCTGGCGCGCGGGGCGATATTGTCGGGCGATGTGGTTGCTACCTTGCGCAGCCGTGTGACGCAGACCGATCCCGCACTCAGACGTTGAAGCGAAACAGCAGGACGTCGCCGTCACGAACGATATAGTCCTTGCCTTCTACGCGCATCTTGCCGGCTTCCTTGGCGCCTACCTCGCCTTTGTAGTGCACGTAATCGTCGTAGCCGATCGTCTCGCAGGCGATGAAGCCGCGTTCGAAATCATTGTGGATCACTGCCGCGGCCTGCGGGGCGCGGGTGCCGCGCGTGATCGTCCAGGCGCGTGTTTCCTTCGGGCCGCAGGTGAAATAGGTGACCAGGCCGAGCAGCCCGTAGCCTGCGCCGATGACGCGATCCAATCCGCTGTCGTGCAGACCAAGGCCTTCGAGGAATTCGCGGCGATCTGCTTCGGCCAATTGGCTGACTTCTGCTTCAATGGCAGCCGAGACGATGACGCACGCCGCCCCTTCGCCGCGCGCGCGTAGGGCCACGCGCGCGGCGTAGGCATTGCCTGTGGCGGCGGCGGATTCCTCGACATTGCAGACATAGAGCACGGGTTTACTGGTAATGAGTTGCAGGCGGCGCACCGCCTCTTCGTCGCCCTTTGCAATCGCGGTGCGAGCGGGGCGGCCGGCGGTCAGGGCGGCGATGAGAGGTTCCATGATGGCGACCGTCGCGGCACTTTCGCGATCGCCGCCGCGAGCCTTCTTTTGCAGCGCGTTGATGCGGCGTTCGAGGCTGTCGAGATCGGCGAGCATGAGCTCGGTTTCCACGATCTCGGCGTCGCGAATGGGGTCGATGGCCCCTTCGACGTGTGTGACGTCATTGTCCTCGAAACAGCGCAGGACGTGGATGATGGCGTCGGTTTCCCGGATATTGGCGAGGAACTGGTTGCCCAGACCCTCGCCGCGGCTGGCGCCGCGCACCAGGCCGGCGATGTCGACGAATTCCAGGCTGGTGGGGATGGTCTTCTGCGATTTGCCGATGGTGGACAGCGCGGCCAGGCGCGGGTCAGGCACGGCGACGCGGCCTACGTTGGGCTCGATGGTGCAGAAGGGGTAGTTGGCGGCTTGGGCGGCGGCGGTGGCGGTCAGCGCGTTGAAGAGGGTGGATTTGCCGACGTTGGGGAGGCCGACGATGCCGCAGTTAAAGCCCATTAACTTGTCCTTTGATTCAAGGGGCTCTGCCCCTTGACCCCGCTGGGGCCTGAGGCCCCAGACCCCCATTTGTTGTACCTGCCCCATAAATTGGGGTCTGGGGACTTGTCCCCAGCCTGGGTCGCCACAACCGGTTCAAGCGCCGGTGGCGACGGGCAGAGCCCCTGGCCTTCTACATACTGATTTTGCTCATGAACGCCTCGGCCTTCCCCTCCGCCAGCAAAGGCGCCGCCTCCGCCACCCCGTCCAGCAACCCAGGCAACCACGTCTGATCCTGCTTGGAAAAATCCCCTAGTACGTAACCCAGAACCCGATCCTTGTCCCCCGGGTGCCCAATCCCGAGCCGCACCCGCCAATACTCCGGCGAGCCCAGCAGGCGATCCATGCTACGCAGCCCGTTATGGCCCGCCGCACCCCCGCCTTGCTTCACCCGCACGCGTCCAGGTGCCAAATCCAGCTCGTCGTGGAACGCGGTCACGTCGCCCGGCGCCAGCTTGTAGAAGGCAACCGCGGCCCGCACGCTCTGCCCCGAGTCATTCATGTAGGTCATCGGCTTGAGCGCCAGCACGCGCGCCGCCCCGACCTGCCCCTCCGACACCAGGCCGCGAAACCGCTGCCGCCACGGTGAAAACCCGTGGCGGGCGGCTACGCGGTCTATCGCCATGAACCCGACATTGTGCCGCTGGCGGGCCATGCCGGGCTCGGGATTGCCCAACCCGACCCACAGCAGCAAAGCGTCCGCCTACTTCTTCTTGGCAGGCGCCTTGGCAGCCGGCGCAGCCGCCTTGGGCGCCGACGCAGCCGCCTTGGCCGGAGCCTTGCCCTTGGCCGGTGCCGCCGCGGGTGCGGCCGCCGCGGCGCCTGGCTCTGCCACCACTTCCTGCGCCTTGGTCGGTGGGGCGATCGTGGCCACCACGAAGTCGCGGTCCTTGACCGTGGGCGTCACCGCCTCCGTGCCCTTCAAATCGTGCCACCGGATGTTTGCCGAGATGTCCAGCGGACCCAGATCGGCCTCGAAGAAGGTCGGCACATGGTCGGGGTCGGCGAAGACCTCTATCGTGTGACGCACGACATTGAGCACGCCGCCCTTCTTGATGCCGGGGCTGGTCGCTTCGTTGAGGTAGTGCACGGCCACCGAGATGCGGATGTGCTCGCCGGGTGCCAGGCGCTGGAAATCGACGTGTTCGGGGACGTCGGTGACGGGGTGGAACTGCACCTCGCGCATCAGCGCGCGGTGGGTCTCCTGCCCGAGCTTGAGCTCGAAGAGGCGCGAGCGCCAGCCGCCCTGCTGCAATTGGCGGAGGACCGCGCGGGGTTCGAGCGCAATCAGGGTGGGCTCGGTCTTTGCCCCATAGATAACCGCAGGCACCTTGCCCGCACGCCGTGTCGCACGCGCCGCCCCCTTACCGGCTCGCGCACGCGCCTCGGCCTCGATCGTGACGTAATTGGCCATAGCCGTTGCTCCAACAGGAAAACGCCGGCCTCCAGGGGTGCCGGCGAAGCGGGCGGGTGTAGCGGAGCGGGGACGTGCGGGCAAGGTCAGGGCGATCGAGTGAAGGGCTGAAGACCTGGGGGGGATGGCACATCTCCCCCAGCTTTTTCTTCGCTTTAATTCGGCTCTTTCACTTCACTCGATTGCCCTGGGGGCAAGGTGGGCGGCTGCGCCGCTTCTGCTATGCTGGTGGGATGTTCGGGCTGAAATGGTTCAAGGGACGCGATGTCCGGCCCGCGGTCACGGAGGCACTGGCGCCCTCCGGCGGCTTTGCCACCATCTTCGGCGCGCCGGCAGGCCAGGCGCCTGCCGACACGCGCAGCCCAGCCCGGCCGGTCGTGCCCATCATCGGCAATTGTCTGGCCGAGACGCTCGCGCAGGGACTGTCCGCGCAGCCGGTGCTCGCTTCCGCCTTCGCCTTTGTGGCAGTGCCGGTGCATCTGAGATCGCTGGATGATGCCGCCGTTCAGGAAATGCTGGCCGGCGCGCGCCACATCGTCGTGCAGAGCAACCTGGCCGAGCAGTTGGACGCTGTGCGCGCGATTGCACGCCCGGGTGCTGCCATCATCGTCTACCCCAATGTGGTCCTGCGCAGCCTGTGGCCCTTCGATGCGCAGGCCGGCTACCGGGATGAGGCGATCGTGGACACACCCTCAGCCGTCATCCGCCACCATGACGGCGTGCTCGCGCGGCTGCGCACGGCCGAGCCTGACCCGCAGCGGCGCTATGAACGCTACCGCGCGCTGGATTTTGACGAAGCAGGCACGATCGACCGGATTGCCGCGGCACAGGCGCGCTTCCACGCGATCATGGACGAGGAGACCCAGGCGGAGCTCGGCGCCTTCATGACCGCCCAATTCCAGACCGTGCCGCTCTTCTACAACAGTACCCACCCGAGCGGCGCGCTGTTCCAGGCGCTGGCCGCCTTCATCTGGACCAGGCTGGATATGGCCGGCCGTCCGCCCGTCTTTACCGATATGGATCATTGGAAAACCTGGAGCGTGCCAGTGCATCCGGCCATCGCGCGCCGTCTGGGTGTTGGCTGGGCGACCGAGCGCACGCGATACAATTATGCAACGCTGGGGCAGATCACTTGGGAGGAATGGGTGCGCGCCTACATCGCCCGGTTGGGGTGATCGCTTTAGCGAGGAAGCAAGAAAGGAAGACTTCTTTTTGAAAAAAGAAGCAAAAACTTTTGCTAGTTGGTGTACGCGTTGATCGTACGGTTACGCGGCTAACACAACAACCCCCCTTCGGCCTCTATGCTGCCGCTCTTCGGGCCGCCCATTACATTGGCAGTGCGCTAGGCAGGTCGAAGGTCCATGCCTTGTCGCCATAGGGCTTGACACCGCGCTGTTTGTTGTATAACTGACTTTTTATATAACGCGACGGTTAACATGCCGAACCTCGACGCCGCCTTCTCGGCAATGGCCGACCCGACCCGCAGGGCGATTCTCGCGCGCCTCGCCTTGGGTGAGGCAACGGTCATGGAGCTGGCCCGCCCGTTCGACATGACGCAGCCCGCCATTTCGCGGCACCTCAAGGTGCTTGAGGGTGCGGGGCTGATCCTGCGTCGCGCCGAGGGCACTACGCGCCCATGCCGCCTGGCCCCAACGGCCATAGCCGAAATCGACCAGTGGCTCGACATGCTGCGGCAAGCCCTCACCAGCAATTACGGCCGGCTCGATAGCGTATTGGCCGGCCTGAAACCGCCATGATGAAAGGCACCACTATGAGCAAACTCAGCTTGGCAACCGAAGGCGACCTGCATGTCGTCATCAAGCGGCACTTCGCGGCTTCGCCGGAAATGGTCTTTCGTGCCCATACGGAACCGGGCCTGATCCAGCAATGGCTGCTCGGACCGGATGGCTGGTCGATGCCCGTTTGCTTGAACGATCCGCGGCCCGGCGGACATTTCCGTTACGAGTGGACAAATGCCAAGGGTGCCGCCTTTCACATCACCGGCGAGTTCATCGAAGTCACTCCCTTCAATCGCATTGTCCATGTCGAGCGCATGCATCTGCCGGACCCCACGCCGGACAACCACATCGTGACGACATTCATAGCGGACGGTTCAGGCACGCTGATGACAATGCGCATGACGCTGCCGGACGAGGCAACGCGAACCGCAATGCTGGCCACCGGAATGGAACACGGCATGGAGGACAGTTATACCCGGCTTGAAACCCTGCTTTAGCGCGACCTGAACTCGGGCGCGAATTTTGGCTGTATGTGTGACTCAGGTGGAGCGAGAAATGAGAGTTAGGCTGGTCTATAAGATATTCGGCGGCACTGTATTAGCCCTGGCCGTGCTCGCCTTTGTTGCCCTGAGGGTCAGTACCACCGGCTCCTATGAGCGAACCTTCAACGCTTCCTCCGATAAGTTGTGGCACGTATGGAATGATCCTGACTTGATCAAGAAGTGGTGGGGCCCCAAGGGATATACCGCACCGATGATCAGGAACGACCCTCGAGCAGGCGGGGCCTATCTCTGGTCGATGAAGTCTCCGAAGGGGGAAATGTCCTGGACCACAGGCGTCTACAAGGAGGTTCTTGCGAATAGGAGAATCGTGGCCACGATGTCGTTCGCCGATGTGACCGGCCAAGCCATTCCGCCTCGAAAGCACCGGTCCCTGGTCACTGGCCGAACGAAATCCTTGTCACTACCGAATTCACTGCGATAGGCGGGAAAACAAAGGTTACGGTAACTGAAGAGGGGATTCCGCTCATCATCAGAATTCTATCCATACTGGCGTGGCAACAGCAATTCGACAAAGTTGACTCCCTCCTCCAGTAGGTTGTGGATATTCGTCAGACGCCCAAGCCAAACAGAAAAAGTTTTTTGGTTCTTTTTTTCAAAAAAGAACTGCTTCCTTCCTTGCCGCCACCTCCGCCGGCACGCTGTCCGGCACAAGCACCTGCCGCCGCGCCACGGCGGCAGCCGGTATCGCCGCATAAGTATCCTTCACCGCCTCCATCAGGATAACCCCCGCCAAATCCCGCGCCAGCGCATGCCCCGCCTGCTCCCAAATTTGCCACCCCCGCAGCAAAAACCTGATATTGACCGGCGGGACGAACAGCGCCGCATCTCGCCGCTCGGCGCGGAACATGCTTGCCGCCAGCAGGCGGGCGATCTGCTGGTGGCTGTAGGGATGGCCCTGGCCAAAGGGGGTGGCCTCCACGTGGGCCCACATGCCCAGGCGGTTGGGTGCTGCGACCAGGATGCGCCCATCGTCCTTGAGCACACGCCAGACCTCGCGCAGCAGGCGGCGGGCATCGAGCGCTTCATCAACGCCGTGGATCAGCAGGATGCGATCGAAGCTGAGATCGGGGAATGGCAGCCGGTCCTCGGCCACCATGCAGGCATGGCCGCTGGGCACGGGGGCGCGGGCGCGGGGGCTTGCGGAAATGCAGCGATAGGCCGTCTGCCGCCACAGGCCCAGATAAGGCTCGGCGTAGCCCAGGCCGAGCACGGCCATGCCGGTCAGGTCGGGCCAGAAGGCAACCATGCGCTCGCGCAGGATGGTGGCTGCCGTCGTGCCGCGCGGGGTTTCGTAGAAGGCGGCGGCGCTGCCCCCTGGGCTGGCGTGGCCTTGGGTCTGGAGCGTGGCGTTCTGAAAGCCGTCCATGGTGCCGTTGGGTTGAGATGGGTGCTACAGCAAACGCGTTGTCTTGGAGGGTGTAAAGGTGGTTGTCAGCGTTGAGCCGGTGCCGATCCTGAGTGATAACTATGCCTGGCTGCTGCGCGATGAGGCATCGGGTGCGGTGGCCATCCTTGATCCGGCCGATGCGGCTGCTTTGTTCCCCGCCATCGATGCGGCGGGGCGGCTGGACCTGATCCTGCTGACGCACCACCACGCCGATCATGTCGCCGGCACCGACCAGGTTCGGGCGCGTTATGGCTGTTCTGTCGTGGGCGCGCGGGCGGACGCGCACCGGCTGCCGCGGCTGGACAAGACGGTGGGCGAGGGTGACACCGTGCGCTTTGGCGCGACCGAGGCCGTGGTGATCGAGACGCCCGGGCACACGCGCGGGCACATCGCCTATTACTTCGCCGAGGGTGGGGTGCTGCTGTGCGGAGATACGCTGTTTTCGGTTGGTTGCGGGCGCTTGCTGGAGGGCACGGCGGAGGAGATGTTCGCGTCATTGCGCAAGCTGTCTGCGTTGCCGGATGATACGCGCGTTGCGTGCGGGCATGAATATACCGAGAGCAATATCCGCTTTGCGTTGTCCGTTGAGCCCGAGAATGGCGCGCTGCAGGCGCGCGCGCGCGAGGTTGCCCAACTGCGGGCGCTGGGCCGGCCCAGCGTGCCTTCGTTGCTGGCGCAGGAGCGTGCGGTAAACCCGTTCCTGCGCGCGGCGAGTGCCGAGCGCCTCGGCGAACTGCGCGCGGCAAAGGACGCATTCTGAACAGCCTCCCACCAAACTGAAGACGGGGGGTATGGGGGGAGAGGCACTCTCCCCCCATGTCTTGCTCTGGTTTTTTGACGAGGCTGATCGTTGTATATCCGCGCAATGGCGCTCGCCCTTGTGGCCTTGCCCGGCACGCTCGCCGCGCAAACGCCCGCCCTGCCTGTGCCCGCCGTGCCTGTGGAGGTGCCGGCCGAGGCGCCCCCCGCGACCGCCAAGCTGAGCGACCAGGAGCTCGAGCAGCTGGTGGCGCCCATCGCGCTCTACCCTGATCCTGTGCTGGCCGACATCCTGGCCGCCTCCACCAACCCTGCGCAGGTGGTGGAGGCGGCGCGCTTTGTCGCAGCCAATGGCAGTCTGGATGGTGAGGCCCTGGCCAGTGCCGCGGCGGAGCACCACTGGGACCCCAGCGTTCAGGCGCTGGTGGCCTTTCCCTCCGTGCTGCACATGCTTGATGGCAATCTGGAATGGACAGACCAGCTCGGCCGCGCCTTTATGAGCCAGCAGAGTGAGGTGATGGACGCGATACAGCGCCTGCGCCTGGCGGCCGAGCGCACGGGTGCGCTGCAGAATGGTCCGGATTCAGCAGTCGTCAATGCTGGTGGCGCAGTCACGATCAATTCGCCGTCGGCGCAAACCATTTATTTGCCGACCTATGATGCAGGCTGCGTCTATGGCGGCGGCGGTGCTGGCTGTGCGGGACCTGCAGGCAGCATTGGCTGGGATAGCGGCGTCTTGCTGCCTTACGGGTATGGCTCATGGCTGCTGGTGGATTGGAACCACCGGTGCATTCGGCACAATCATGATGACCACGGCGCGTGGCGTGGCGGGCCTTCCGGGTCCGATTGGGCTATTCGTGCGGCCGCTTCCAGTCAGCCGGGCGCGGTTTGGCGGCCTGCCTCTCCTGGCTTTGGGGCCAGGCCCGATGCGCCGGGTATTGATCGGTTCATTTACGTGCCGCGGGCGGGCAATGTGCCCCATTTCTATGGCACGACAGCGCCGGCGTCTGGGCATTTCGCGCCGTCGGTTTCAGTGGGTTCGGCCGGTGCGTCCCACGCCCATTTCGCACCCATCGGGGCGGCGCCGCGCGGGATGGCCGTCGCACCCTTGGGCATCGCGCCTGGGCCGATTAACGGTCATCGGTGACAGGGAAGGCCAGGGGCTTGCCCCTGGACCCCGTCAAGGTTGGGGGAGATGTGCCATCCCCCCCAAACCCCCCGTCATTTATTTAGATCTTGTTCCAACTAAAAACGGGGGGTCTGGGGGGATGGCACATCTCCCCAGCCTCGTAAGTCAGGTTAGTGACGGGCTACACGGAACGGCACGGCATGCTGGCGGCGCCTGGACGTTCCTTCTTCCTTTGCCGTCCCGCTGACGGGGCAGGTATCGCTATTTGTCAGCAGGTTCGTAGCGACATTGACGAAAGAATTGCCCGTCAATCCGCTCGCGGTCGAATTAGGCCCAACAAGAATGCCGGCACAAGCCAGGTTGATCTTGTTACTGTTGACCGTTGCCGTCGAAGGGCCGCCGCATTCGTCATCGACATGGATCGCGGATTGATCCGACCCGTTTACGATATTGCCGGATATCGTCGCGTTGGACAGGCCACAGACATCGATGCCGTCATAGGTCTGCGTGGTCGTGACCTCGTTGTCGGTGATCACCGGGTAATCGGCGTCGCCATTATTATCACCCTGCACGTAAACGCCACCTTGGGTGTTGCTGATCGTGTTCTTCCGAACGCCGACGTTCTTGCTCGCGTAGATCAGGATGCCTGTCGCGGAAAAGCCGCCACCCGTATAGATATCGTTGCCGACAACATTACCTGTCACTGTTCCGGTCGCGCCGAAGCCGACTTGGATCGAGTTCTGGCCGTTGGCAGGATCGTCGCCAAGGCCAAGGACCGTGTTGCCCGTGACGGTCAGGCCCGTGTTGGTCTCGTTGCCGGTAATGCCGTTCTTCTGGAAGTTGACGACATCGTTGTTGGTGACGGCCACTGCCGAGGCGCCGGCTGCATCGCTCTCGACATAGACCGCAAGGCCGGTCTGGCATCCCTCGAGTTGGCCGCCGAGATTGGTATTGATAATAGCATTGCCGTTGATCGTGCCGGAGGCATCCTGGACCAGGATGCCGACGAGGTCGGGCGCGCAGCCGGTGATGCCGCTATTATTGCCGTCGATCGTCAGCCCGGAAATCGTAAAGGCAGAAACGCCTTTTTCTACGACGATTTGCGCATCTACAGGATTGTTCGTCCCAAGATACATGGCATTGGTGACCAGGCCGGTAGAGGGTGCCACGAGATGTTCCAGACTGGAATTGCCAACGGAGACGCCGACAAGCGACACGTTCCGAGTGACGGTCAGCTGCTCGGGATACGTTCCGGGGCAGATGTCGATCGTGGCACCGGCCGGCGCGCCGGTGAGTGCGGCCGAAATGGTCGGGTAATTGGCGAAGCCAGTAAGACACCCCCCTACCTGCAATGTCAGGGGCTTCTTGGCGTAAGCCGGCATTGCGGCCACCGCCGCCATGCTCAAGGCGAGAGCGGGAATGCTTCGTGTCACACGCATAGGTTTTCCTCCCGGGCGCAAGCATTGCTCTGCTGACGCCGCGGCGGCACCCGTACAGGAAAGATCGGTTTAGGTCACCACGTTCAACAATGAATTTTTTGATGCGCGTTCATGTAGAACAGACCTGACGGTCTGCAACCTTAAGTATATGGCCGTTGCACATGCCAGTCAGCGGGAAGATTGACTCGCAGAAAAAGGTTGGGGGGGATGGCACATCTTCCCCAATCTTTGCGCGACTCAATCAGGCTCGCCAGAACTCGCCGGCGACTCCAACGCGCGCGCCTCATCGGGCAGCATGATCGGAATACCATCGCGGATGGGGTAGGCCAGGCCGGCACGCGGGCTGATGAGTTCGCCCGCAACGCGATCATAGGTGAGCGGGCCCTTGGTCAGCGGGCAGACAAGGATTTCCAGCAGCCGGGGATCGAGGGTCATGACGACATTCCCGCTAACTCGGCCGTGCCGAACTATCCGCCTCATGCACCGCCATGCGCAGCAACGCCAGCAAATCGCCCGCGCGATCGTGCTCGGTGGGCGCTTCCAGTAGCGCCTGTTTCTCCGCCGTATCGAAAGGGCAAAGCATGGCAAGCGTTACCACGAGCATCTGGTCGGGCATGGCCATCACCGCCTCCCAATTCGCGTCAATGCCCTTGGCCGCAAAATAGGTGCGCAGGGCTTCGAGGATGTCCTCGCGCATCTCCCCGTCCAGATCGGGCGTTGCGCGCATGTCCTGCGCAAAGGGCGAATAATCCGCCTCCACGCGCCGGTAGCCGCGCTGCATGCCGATCTCGCGCCTGATGACGAAACGCGAGAGGCCAGTCAGCGTAATCAGGAAACGCCCGTCCTCGGTCTCGGAAAAATGGGTCAGCCGCCCAAGGCACCCGATGCGGTAGAGCGAGGCGCCGTTCTCCGCGCGCGGGGCGTGTTCGTTAGGCTGGATCATGCCGAACATGCGCCCGTGGCCCAGACTGTCCTCGACCATGGCTAGATAGCGCGGTTCGAAGATATTCAGCGGCAGGCGGCCGCGCGGCAGCAGAAGCGCGCCGGGCAGCGGGAAGACGGCTACTTCGCCGGGCAGGTCAGTCCCGCTCGGCTGCGTGCGCGCCATCACGAGAACAACAACGCAGACAGCTTGCGGCGCGCGGCCATCGTCGCGGGCTCGCCCGCGCCCCAGGCCTCGAAGAATTTCAGTAATTGCTGGCGGGCGGCGTCCTCGCGCCAAGTGCGATCGCGGCGGAAGATTTCCAGCAGCGCGTCGGCCGCCTCGCCGCGCTGCCCGGCGGCATTCAGTGCGGTTGCCATGTCATAGCGCGCCTGGTGATCGTCCGGGTTTGCGGCCACGCGCTGGCGAAGGGCGCCAAGCTGGCCCTGGGCGGCGCGGCCCTCGGCGGCCAAGGCCAGCGCAGCGCGGGCGCCGGCAATTTCGGCGTGCTCGGCGATTTTGGGCGGTATCTGGGCGAGCGCATCCTGCGCCTGACCTTCGTCGCCCATGGCGAGCAAAGCGCGGATCATGCCGCCCCACGCCTCCGGGCTTTCGGGGTCTTCGGTCAGCAGGGCCGAGTAAGCGTCGGCCGCGGCTTCGGGCTGACCGGCCTCCATGGCGGCGCGCGCCTCGGCAAGCAGGTCGGCGGACGGCATCGTTCCGCCAGCCATCTTGAGCAGCGCCTCGACAAAGCGTTTGAGCTCGCCGTCGGGCAGCGCGCCCTGGAACATGTCGGCGATCTGGCCCTGCCAGAAGGCGGCCACGGTCGGAATCGATTGCAGCGGCAGGCCGAGCTGGCTGAGCTGCTGGACCAGGGCACGGTTCTTGTCGACATCGATCTTGACCAGGCGCACGCGCCCGCCGGCCGCGCGCACCACGCGCTCCAGGGCGGGCGTCAGGCTCTTGCAGGGGCCGCACCAGGGCGCCCAGAAATCGACCAGCACGGGGGTGGCGCGCGAGGCCTCGATGACATCGGCCATGAACGTCTTTTGATCGCCCTCAACGATCAGGGCAGCCTCGTTAGTCTGCCCCGGGATTTGGCCGGGTGACTGGCTGGCTGGCAGGCTGGCCTGCGGACGGGCGGCCTGGGGTGCGGGCGGGGCAGCCCGCGGGAGGGGGCTTTTCTGTGGCGGCGGTTTCTGGCCGAGAATGTAATCCATGGTACGTGTCCCGTGGTGCTGGCGGCGAGCTTGGCCGATAGCCTACATGTTGTCTGGCGTTAAGGGTGCAAGCCGGAACGGCCTGGGCTGGCTGCGCGGTTCGGGGGCTGATCGCATTTGCCTGGTGCCAGATCTGGCGAGGAATCTGGACAGGAATTTGCCGTTCGATGCTGCGCGCCGGGCGGCAGGAACGGCGCCTTGGCGTGAGCAAATGCCGGCATGTCGGCAAAGTGGCGATGGACTATTGCATCTGACGGCCCCGGCGCTGCGCGCACCTTAGAGATCTCGCTGGCGGCCGCGCCAAAACCCACTTTCGTGGGACTAAATTCGTAGGTGGTCCTCCTTGGACGCGGGATGAGGTGCGTCTTGCAATTGGTCTGGGGCGGGACTAGAAGCCCGCCTCCTAAGGAGCGCGGGCGTAGCTCAGGGGTAGAGCACAACCTTGCCAAGGTTGGGGTCGAGGGTTCGAATCCCTTCGCCCGCTCCAGATTTCCTTTATAGGATCAGGTGTTTATCACAAGGTCGCCGTGAGGCGGCCTTTTTTCGTTCTGGCCGTGGTGTCCACCGTGGACACCAGCTTTCGGCCGGACCTGTGCCCCAAAATGCTGCGTACCGGAGAGGAAGAGGTTTTCGGGGCTTGCCATGACGGGTTGAGGGTCGAGAGAGAAGCTCCCGGCCAGCCGGTCGTGGAGCACGTCCCATGCATCAGTCAGCCACCCTCAGCCGTCCCGGTTCGGACCAGTCCGAGGCGACCGGGGCCTACAAGGTCGATATTTCCCGCGGCGAGCGAATCGGCCGGGTCGCGTCTGAGTGGTTTTCCTGCCCCGACGACGAGCGATATCTCTCCCTCAGTGCGCTCCACGCTGCTGTCCGCGCCCGCGCCGGCCGTGCGAGTGCCCGGACGGTCGAGACGCGCACGCTACGGGTGGAGGCGAGCCGCGACAACGCCGACCGCATGGCGATGGTCGTGCCCGGCCGAGACGAGCCAATCCCGCCTACCCATTGGTCGTTCGGCCAGATGTGCAGCCTGGTCGGGGCGCCCGCCGGGTACCTTCGTCAGCTTCCCGCGCCACTTGCAGCGATCAACGTGCAGCACGGCCTGCTGTCGCACCGGGCCGAACTGATCAAGACGCTCGAAGCCGATGACGGCTGCGTCGAGCTGCGTGCCGTCACCGGGCCGGATTACGGCCGTATCTGGGACCACGAACTGGTCTCGGCGGTGATGAAGATTGCCGGCGATGGTATTGGCGACACGCGCTGGAAGGTGCCGGGGCTGCTGGACTGGTCGACGATGCGGCACAACCCGTTCGTCGAGGTGACGAAGGACACTACCACCCTCTACGCCAGCGACCGTGACGTCTTCCTGTTCCTGGTCGACGACGCGCATCCGATAGAGGCCGGCCGCCTGCCCAACGGAGACTCGGACCTCTACTTCCGCGGCTTCTATTGCTGGAATAGCGAGGTCGGCTCGAAAACGCTCGGCATGGCTTCGTTCTTCCTCCGTGCCGTCTGCATGAACCGGAACATCTGGGGCGCCGAGGGCTTCGAGGAGATCAGCATCCGGCACAGCAAGTTCGCTGCCAACCGGTTCGCGCACGAGGCCGCGCCGGCGCTGGAGAACTTCGCCAACTCATCGGCCGCGCCGTTCATGGCTGGGATCCGGGCGTCGCGGGAGCGGATCGTCGCGCGCAAGGACGAGGACCGCGAGAGCTTCCTGCGCAAGCAGGGCTTCTCCAAGCCAGAGACGGCGAAGATCATCGCCACCGTGCTCGACGAGGAGGGGCGGCCGCCGGAGTCCATCTTCGATTTCGTGCAGGGCATCACGGCGTTGGCCCGGTCAAAGACGCACCAGGACGCCAGGCTAGAGCTGGAGGGCAAGGCGGCGAAGCTGCTGGCGAGCGTGCCCTGATCCGGAAAGGCGTAGCGGCGGCTCTCCGTCTCCACGCCGACCCGGCTTTCCGTGTCCGGATGCGATGAGAGTGAGAGGGCCGTGAAGGGCTTCGTGACGGGTTAGGAGGTCGAGAGAGCGTCTCCCGGCCGGCCCGGAGCTGCTCGATCGACACGCCCGCCTTGATCCGGCGGACGTTGCAGACGCTAAGCAGCAGCTTGTTGAAGGGGTGTCGCGCGAGGCGCTGAGCGTGATCTTCTGAACCGATTGGGCCACGGTTGGTCTCCGCGAGCCGACGACATCGCCCGGCGCACCCTGCTGCAATCCCTCACGGTGCGGCCCGTGCTGAACGCGGCCGGCATCGAGACGGGTATGTACGAGATACCGGCCGGCGGCCGCCGCTTTCGGGCGCTGGAACTGCTGGTCAAGCAGAAGCGCCTGGCGAAGACGGCGCCGATCCCATGCGTGATCCGCGAGGGCGGCATCGCCGAGGAGGACAGCCTCGCCGAGAATGTTCAGCGCGCGCCGCTGCACCCGCTCGACCAGTTCCGGGCTTTCCTGGCGCTGCGCGAGAAGGGCCAGTCCGAGGAGGAGATCGCCGCCGCGTTCTTCGTGTCCGTCGCCGTGGTGAAGCAGCGGCTGCGGCTAGCGTCGGTTTCGCCCAAGCTGCTGGATGTCTACGCCGAGGACGGGCTAACGCTCGACCAGCTGATGGCGTTCACGGTCAACGGCGACCACGAGCGGCAGGAGCAGGCGTACGACCGGCTGAGCCAGTCGTACACGAAGGAAGCCTATGTCATCCGGCGCATGCTGACCGAAGGCGCGGTGCGTGCGGCTGACAAGCGCGCGCTGTTCGTCGGCGTCGACGCCTATGAAGAGGCTGGCGGCACCGTGATGCGCGACCTGTTCCAGGGCGACGACGGAGGCTGGCTGCAAGATCCCGGTCTGCTCGACCAGCTCGCGGTCGAGAAGCTCCAGCGCGAGGCGGAGACGGTGGCGGCCGAGGGCTGGAAGTGGATCGAGGTCGCGCCCGACTTCGCCTACGGCCACCATTTCGGGCTGCGCCAGCTTCGCGGCGACGTCGTGGCGCTCACGGCCGAGGAGGAAGCGACACGGGACGCGCTGCGCGAAGAATACAACCGGCTTGAGGACGAGTACGGCCACGTCGAGGACCTGCCGGAAGAGATCGATCGGCGCATGACTGAGATCGAGACGATGCTCGGCACGCTTGAGGATCGGCCCGTCGCATTCGAATCGGATGAGATCGCGCGCGCCGGCGCGTTCGTTAGCATCGACGGCGCGGGCGCCCTGAAGGTTGAGCGGGGCTACATACGGCCGGAGGACGAGTTGCCGGTCGCGGCGGAACCGGAGGCCGACATTAATGCCGATGGCGGCAGGGACGAACCGGACTACGCGGCGTCGTATGCCCCTGCAGGCGGCAACACCGTCCATGGCAGCCCGGAACCCGCCCCTGAGCCGGAGGAGGAAGACGGCATCAAGCCGTTGCCTGATCGGCTGCTCACCGAGCTGACCGCACACCGCACCCTGGCCCTGCGGAACGCGATGGGCGAGCAGCCCGAGGTGGCATTCCTGGCGGCGCTGCACGCGCTCTGCCTGCGACTGTTCTACGGCTACGGGCTCAACTCCTGCCTCGATCTAGATGTGAAGAGCGTCACGTTCAATGCGCAGGCAGCGGGCCTGAACGATTCCCTGGTCGCACGGACGTTGACCGACCGGCATCAGTTCTGGCTGGCGTCGATGCCCAAGCACCCCGAGGATCTCTGGGCCGCGCTGTCTCGGCTGGACCTGCCTAGCCAACAATCGCTGTTCGCCCACTGCATCGGGCGATCTGGGCGTTGCAGCCCAACCGCCGGTCCGGCGCCGGCGAAGAACTCTACTCGACCGACAACCGAACGACTGCAGACGGCCTGGCCAACCTGCCGCGCGATTATACCGGCCTGCCGCGAAACGTGCCGCCCCTTGGGCCGCCCTTGCCAGGCGATCTCGGCCGGCCGATTTTGGCGGCTCAGGCAAACGGCCAACCAGTTACGGTGCCTCAATGCCGACCGCTCCCGTCGGTCCGGAAGAGCCGCGGCGTGTCCAGGAACGCGAAGCGGCCCGACTCTCCAAGCTGTTCGCCGGAACCAGCGTGCGCGAGCAAGCCGCGACTTTGCTGCCGTCGGCACTTCCCGACGGAACGGAAGCAACTTCCCCCCTCGCCGGACTGTCCATCAGTGGAGGGCAGCCCATCGGCGCAGGCGCCGACGTTCGGCAGAACGGCCAGGACGGAAAGCTAGCTTTCGTAAATGCTGCGACCGACAAGCGCACCGTCAGCCCCGATCGGCTGCAAGCGCCGGCCTCACCGTACGTCGTGCAGGCAGGCACCCTGATCGCCGGCGCGCTCCTGACCGGGATTCAATCCGATTTGCCCGGGCAGATCACCGGCCAGGTCACCGAGAACGTCTACGACTCTCCAACCGGGCGCCACCTGCTCATCCCGCAAGGCGCAAAGCTGATCGGGATCTACGACAGCCAGGTTACCTTCGGGCAATCCCGCGTGCTCCTGGTTTGGACTCGGCTAATTATGCCGAATGGGCGCTCGATTGTGCTCGAACGACAGCCCGGCACGGACCCACAGGGCTATTCCGGTTTGGAGGACGGTGTCGACAACCACTGGGGTCAGCTAATCACGGCAGCGCTTCTCTCAACGCTGCTGAGCGTCGGGTCGGAGGCTGGCACGACCGGCCAACAGAACGACCTTATCCAGGCCATTCGGCAGGGGGCGTCCAACTCGTTTAGCCAAACGGGGCAGCAGATCGTCGGACGGCAGCTCAACATTCAGCCGACGCTGACGATTCGGCCAGGGTATTCCGTGCGCGTTTTCGTCAACCATGATTTGATGCTTGCGCCCTACAAAGGCTGAGGAACTCAAATTGGCAAAGTTGAAACTCGGTCCCATCGCAGATGAGAAACCCGTGAAGATAACTGCCGAGTTGCCGGCTTCGGTTTACCGTAACCTTCTTGCCTACGCGGATGCGCTTGGGCGCGAAACAGGGCAGCCAATAAACCCAACGAAGCTGATCTCTCCTATGG
This sequence comes from Acetobacteraceae bacterium, assembly GCA_965276755.1. Taxonomy (GTDB): domain Bacteria; phylum Pseudomonadota; class Alphaproteobacteria; order Acetobacterales; family Acetobacteraceae; genus CAJCIS01. The sequence goes on along the minus strand of OZ255625.1, from coordinate 3,157,732 downwards.
TGACCCGATTCATGGTAACAGATCGAGGCTTCGCGAAGATACTTTGCTCCAAATCACGCCGTCCTTCCTCAAACTCGGGAGTCGACGTACCTCAGCCCGCGCCAAGCTCAGAAAGCGCCTGAGCGCCGGGTTGTCGTTGTTCGACGCCCAAGCCAGACTGAAGGGGAGCCATTCATCGGCAAGAGCACGAAAAACGACATCCGGATAAGCCACTGCCGTCTCTGCGGTCCCAACCAAGCTTATCCCAAGCCCTAACCCAACGAGTGCGAGCAAGCCTTCCCTGAGTACCGCCCGCGGCTCTACGATTGGTCGCCTGCCCAACCCAGCAAGGTGACAGATGACGAAATCTTGAATCTCCGGGCCTGGGTCCATTTCTGTCACGATAAACCGGGCATCAGCGATTTGGTCCCAGCTCACGAAAACTTCTTTTGAAAGCGGATGGACCCTTGGTAGCGCGACGTTGATCCGCTCCTGCCAAAGCGGCGCTACGTTTAACCCTGCGAAGGGTCCGGTGCCTGCTGCGATGACCGCGTCGATTCGAAGCGCCCTGGCCCTTGCGAAATTCGCATTTGAAGGCGCTTCAACGAGATCCAAGTCGACGTCCGGGTGCGCGCACAGGAATGCTCTCAAGAGCGCGTGGGCGGTGCCGCCAGCTAAAGACGACACGGCTCCTATGCAGAGCCGTCCCTCCGCCGCCGAACCGTTTCGTGCAGCAATACGCATTAGCAGGCTGCGGAAATTCACCTTCCCAAAACGGCTGCGGTACGATTCAATAGCGCGTTCGATCAGCCGGGAAAGTCGCATCGATGCGTGGAGCAGACCGCCAGACCGGCAAGATGTTCAGCTACGCCAGTCCCGAATCGCTAGTCCCAAAGGATCACCCGCTGCGTGTTATTCGCCCGCTGGTGAACGCGGCCCTCGATCAGCTCTCGGGCAAGTTCGAGGCGATGTATTCCCCCTTTGGCCGCGAGTTCATCGCGCCTGAGAAACTGCTGCGCGCGTTGCTGCTCATCTCGGACCTGCATGCGTCCGAGAGACTATCTCGATCTGCTTTGTTACCGCGAAGCCGAGGGCGCTGGCATAGTGGCGGAGCCAATGCTCCGTGAGTTCGGCCGCCACGGCTCCCACATCGTACGAGGGAGATGACAAGGCTTTCGCCCCAACGACGTGGATCAAGACGAAACCCTGCATGAGATCGTAGAGATTTGACCATGTGTCCTTGAACTTTGTTCGAAGGTCCGCTTCGGCTTCATCGCGCGTGACATACCAGGCACGTCCGCGGACGCGGCACCCCAAGCGTGCGAAGATGTCGATAAAATCGACTTCTACATCTGGGCGTCGGCGTAGGTTTTCGACTGTAAGTTTGGAACGGATATTCGCGAATGCTATAGTTTGGTCGTCGAGGACCAGGAACGTCGCCTTCGGAGACACGGCGGGCGTACCATCCGCTCGCACCGTCGCAACGCAGCCGATCGTATACGTTTCGATGAACTGGGTCATCTCTTGGGTCAGCACGGCCTCACTCCATTGTCATCCCTGGTCGCTTGCGCCCGTCTGGGCCTCGCGCGGCTGCATGAGGGAACGTCGTGCCCCCGCGAAACAATTGCGAGCGTAACCGCAGCCATCAAAAGGATGCTCGCCGGGTGGCCGGGGCCTGTCGTTTCCAGAAGCCCGGTCAGAACGGCAACGGTGTAGGTCACCGTGAACACCGCTGCAGGTTAGCTTGGCACGCCGAAAGCTTATCGACATTTGCAGGTTCGGGAATTCCGGATAACTTAGAACTTCATGTTCGAGTTTATCGAATGCCCTCTGGCCTAGGCACTCCCACGCTCGACCAACTCCACGTTCTGATCCAAGTCGTAGAAACCGGCAGCTTCACCGCGGCAGCGCGAAAGATGAACCGTGCGCTGTCGGTCGTCAGCTACACAATCGGCAATCTCGAAGCGCAGTTGGGTGTCGAGCTCTTCGATCGGAACGTCAGCCGAAAGCCGCAGCTGACCGAGGCGGGCCGGGTGGTGCTGGCCGAGGCGCGTTCGGTAGTAGGCGGGATCGGCAATCTCCGCGCCAAGGTCGCGGGAATGGCGCAAGGCATCGAGGGCGAGCTTCACGTCGCACTGGACTCATTGCTGTCGTCCGCGCGCGTGGTCGACGCCCTGACCGCGTTCTCCGATCAGTTTCCGACGGTCAAGCTAAACCTGCACATAGAAACGCTTGGCGCAGTCGCCAATCTGGTGCTCGGAAAAATAGCGGTCATCGGGTTCAGCGGTCAGCGCACCCGAGACTTTGATGAACTCCATCGTATCGGCATCGGAAGCTTGCGGATGGTGCCGGTTGCGGGGGCACGCCATCCTCTCGCGTGCGTCGGCGGCAACCGGCCTGGCGCCGCTCGAGAGCATGTGCAGCTCGTCGTCTATGACCGCTCGCCGCTTACCAAAGACAAAGATTACAGCGTTGTCGCCAGCCGAACATGGCGGCTTGCCGATCTCTGCGCCAAGCATATGCTGCTACGGGCCGGCATTGGATGGGGCGTGATGCCGCTCGCCATGGTGGAGGATGATCTCGCCAAAGGTGCGCTGGTCCAACTCGACGTCCCGGAACTCGCCCCATTCGATTATCCGCTGGATGCCATCTACCGGGCCGATACACCGCCCGCTGTAGTGACACAGCAGTTTGAAGTGGCCGAGCAGGTCGCGCAACACAACTTGCTGCCCATCATTGAACCGGAAGTGTTGATTGGAAGTTCGAAAAAAGCGGCGGCCGAAGCCATTTTGAAGTCGGAACTCGTTAGGCGGCTGAATGCCAGGCCAGATGGCTGTCATGTGATGCTCAAGCTGACTATTCCGGACATTCCCGATTTCTATGCCGACCTGATAGGCCATGGACGGGTGCGCCGCGTTGTGGCCCTTTCGGGCGGTTACACCCGTGCCGACGCATGCCGACGTCTTTCTGCCAACCCCGGCGTGATTGCGAGTTTCTCGCGTGCGCTGATCGGCGATCTCAGATGTACGATGGACGACACAGCGTTCAACGGGGCACTCACGGCAGCTGTAGATGAGATCTATGATGCTTCAAGCAGCTTGACCTTCCACACTCGGGAAAGTTCCTAAGTAGCACGGCCATGAGTGTTCCGCTTCTCGGCGTAAACGAGTTCGACACATCACTCTTCATCGTTGGATTGGTCGTGTCCCTCGGCAGCATCGCCAAGTTCATTGTTATAAATGTCGATGATAAGAATGGCTCTTGGTATGCCGGGTTCCGGGTCAGATGGCGGTGTAGCCGCCATCTGCCATCACCAGCGCGCCGGTCATGAAGCTGGAGGCTGGCGAGGCGAGGAAGGCGATCACTTCGGCGATCTCCGGCGCTTGCGCGACCCGGCCGATCGGGTGCGCGTCGCCATAGCCGATGAGCGTCCCGCGGCTATCCTCAACCCCGGTGCTCTCAAGGATATCGGTCTCGACAACGCCAGGTGCTACGGCATTCGCGCGTATGCCGTGCCTGCCGTACTCGACGGCAATGACCTTCATGAGCTGGGTGATCGCCCCTTTTGAGGCCGCGTAGGCAGCTAGCTCCTTCATCGCAACCGAAGCGACCACAGACACGACCGAGACGATCGCGCCGCCGCCACTTGCTGCCATAACCCGTATTGCCTCGCGCGAATGCACGAAATTGCCGCGAGCGTTGGTGGCGAGGACCGCGTCCCACTCCTCCACGCTGGTGTCGAGCAGAGGCTTGTTCAGCGTGCGCCCGGCATTGTTGACCAGGATGTCCAGCCGCCCAAAGCGCTCGGTTGCCAGCGCGACCGTCCGTCTCGCGACCTCCTCGTCGGCGACGTCGCCGACGATCGTCGCGATCTCCGCCCTCTCCAGCTCGCGAACCGCTTCGGACAGGTCGCTGGCGACGAGCAGGGCACCGCGGGCACGCAGTAAATCGACCGTGGCCCGACCGATGCCGCGCGCGGCGCCAGTGACGACCGCGACCTTGTCCGCCAGGTTCCAGCTTTCCGGTAACGTCATTGTATGTACCTCACGGTATGTGTCTCAGGCCTGGGCCGGAAAATCGGTGCTGCGGGTCACGTCTTCCCAACGGTCCATCTCCTCGATCACCTCATCCTTTTTCTCGCGGGCTCGGCGCAGCGCGTCGGAGCCGAGGAGGAGATGCAGTGGCGGAGTTTCGGCATCGACCGCGGCCAGGATGGCGCTGGCCCCGCGCGCCGGGTCGCCAATCTGTTTGCCGTTGATCTCGGCGAGGTGGGCAAGCGCTCGGCCGACCGTCCCAGCATAGGCGTCTCCAGTTCCCAAACTTTTCCGAATCGAGTGGTCGGACAAGAAGTCGGTGCGGAAGCCACCTGGGGCTACTGCCGTTACCTTGATGCCAAGTGGCCCCACTTCCTGCGACAAGCTGCGCGACAAGCCTTCCATGGCCGATTTGGCGGCGGCATAGACGCCGGAACTGGCCATCGGCGCCCGGCCAGCGATCGAGGTTATGGTGATGATATGGCCGTTTCCCTGCGCGCGCAGCCGGGGCAAGGCCGCCCGAATCAGCCGGATCGGCCCGAACACGTTGACTTCGAAGAGACGGTCGATCTCGGCGTCGGTCGCCTCCTCAACGGCTCCGAGAAGGCCGTAGCCGGCGTTGTTGACGATAACGTCCATGCGGCCGCCCAATTCGAAGGCACGCGCTACTGCGCGCTCGGCGGCGTCCCTTTCGGCGATATCGAGATGCAGGACGTGGAGCTTGCCCCTGCCTGTATCCAGGTCCGCCGCGCCGTTGCGCGCGGTGCCGATGACGGTGTCGCCGCGATCGAGTGCCGCTCGGGCGAGGGCGTGCCCGAGGCCGCGCGAGATGCCAGTGATGAGCCAGGTTTTCATGACACTCTGCCTTGGTTGGAGGCACACTTCGCTCTGGCTGGCCGTATTCAGAATACTCGGCTATCTAACGGCACTTGTAAGTCTTGCTACATAATGCTTTCTGCCGCGATGCTCTCTACCAGCGATTTTGGCCAGCTTCGCGCATTCGTCGCCGTCGGCGAGGAACTCAGCTTCAGCCGCGCCGCGGCGGCGCTCGGTGTTTCCCCCTCGGCACTCAGCCAGATGGTGCGCGGCTTCGAGGAGCGGGTCGGACTGCGATTGCTCAACCGCACGACCCGCAGCGTGTCTCTGACGGAAGCTGGCGAAACTTTGCTGCAGCGCGTCCGCCCGGCTGTCGTCGATCTCGGCGCGGCGGTAGAACAGGTCAGGCAATCACGGGAGCGGCCTGCCGGGCGCGTGCGTGTCCATTGCTTCCGGGTGGCGGCGAACCTGTTCCTGATGCCGATGCTGCGCGCGTTCACCGACATCTACCCCGACATCGTGCTCGACATCACGCTCGATGACGCTGTTGTGGACATGGTGAGGGGCGGCTACGACGCTGCGATCCGCGTAGGCGAAGTCATCGAGCGCGACATGATCGCGGTGCGCCTCGGCCCTGATCTTCGCCAGATCGTCGTCGCCTCGCCTGACTACCTGGCGCGCCACGCTGCGCCGACCGATCCAGCGGACCTGAGGCATCACCGCTGCATACGCTGGCACTGGCCCGGTCACGCGACGCCCTACGACTGGGAGTTCTGGGACGGCGAACGCTGGTTCGAGGTAGCGGTCGACGGGCCGGTCGTCGTCAACAGCCGCGACCTGGAGCGACAGGCGGCAGTGGCGGGCGTCGGGCTGGCCTTCGTGGTGGAGCAGATGGTGACGCCGCTGATCGACGAAGGGCGGTTGATCCCGCTCTTGCAAAAGTGGTCTGCGCCGTTTCCCGGCTTCTTTCTATACTATCCCGCGCAACGTCAGATGGCCCCAGCATTGAGAGCATTCATCAATCAAGTCCGAGGTTTTGCCGCGGCAGACACTAAGGACGCAGGCAGGTCAGGATAGGTGATCTGAGCGAACACTTTATTGAACGCGATGGATTGCACAAAGCTTATTGCCGTCCGGATCGCGTACATACGCTAGATGCACAGGTCCCGAGCTGCTGACGCGCAAGCCCGGAGTGGCCTCGATCGAGGTGCCTCCATGTGCAATGGCAGTGTCGTGAAACTGACGCACCTGATCGGGCGAGCAGCACTTGAAGGCCACGGTACTGCCGTTGGCGAAAGTCGCCGGCTCGTCGTTGGTCGGTTCGCTGATGCAGAAGGTGCTGCCATCGTGTCGATAGAAGAGCCGGGTGTGGCCGCTGTCCGCCTTATTGCGCATGGGTTCGCCGGCCCCAAGCATCCCGAGCACCGCATCGTAAAAACGCTTCGATCGCTCGATATCGTTGGATCCGACCATGACGTGATTGAGCATGCATTTTCTCCTCAGGATTTGGCGGTGTTTGCAAGCTTGGCACCCGTGAAACGGGTCTAGTCATGCTGGCCGATTGAGGATGCCAGGCTGCGCTTCAGGCCCTTCCGGGTTCGAGCGGCGCCCTGGCTTTTGTTCCATCCGGGCTGGGTCTGTTCCGTCGCATAATGGCCAAGGAACATGGCAACGGCAGAGTTCACGACGTGTGCCGTCTGTTCAGGTGAGGGTCGGCCCAGGCGCAACCGGCACCGATAGTAAATGCTGGTTTGCACAAGCGTGAAAAACTGATCGGCTGCGAACTCCGCATCTTGCACAGCTAAGTCGCCTGCCTCCGTCTGTGCCTTGAGCCAGCCAGCCAGGTGCGTGATCGCCTGCTGCGGCCCTGCCGCGTAGAATGACTCCGCGAGTTCCGGAAAGGCCTCTGCCTCGGACGTCACCACCCTGTCGATCATCAAGCATACGGGGGACGTGATCAGTTCGACCATTCCGATCCCGATGGCCCGGAGCGCCTGAACCGGATCCCCGGAGGGCATTTGCCCATCGTCAAAGTGCTGCGCCAGCATCCGCGCGCACTCGCGCTCGACGAAGGCGCCGAACAGTTCGGCCTTGCTGCGGTAGTGATGATAGACCGTCGATTTCGACACCCCGGCGGCTTGGGTGATCGCCGCCATGCTCGCACCCTCGTAGCCGTGCTCGGCAAAGGCGTTCCGGGCGCTGTCCAGGATCGATTGGCGCTTCTCGGCTGTGAGGGCGGCTGGTGTCGGCATCGTTGGCTCCGGCCGCCCTGCACGGCCACCCCTTGCAACTATGGCATGGCGCACGAGTTTACCAGCGACCAGACCGAACGGTTCGGTCTCATGCCGCGATCCTGCGGCATACTGGTCAGGAGCACGCCATGCCGCAATTCGACGCAACCATCAAACACCTCAAGGAAGGCGTTAAAAGCCAGACCGTGAGTGCCGCGGTCAAGAACATCGAAGGCTGGGAAGCCACGCTGGAGAACGTCGAGGAGCCCGCCGCCAAGACCATCGTGAAGGACCTCGAAAACCTGAAGAAGCACCTGCACGCCAAGGAGCTGGACGGCGAGGCAATCCGCAAGCTGGTGGTCAAGCTCGGCCGCGAGACGGTCGCCATCGGCAAGAAGACCGAGAGCAAGAACGCCACGAAGATCCAGGCGCTCGGCGAGGCCCTGACGCATGCGGCCGAGAGCGCGGACGCCTAGCCCGTCCCTAAACAACCGGTCCTTGTTCACGGGGGAGGTGCGGCGGAGCCGGCCTCCCTCTGGACCGATCGGGCACATCCCGACAACGGAGAGCGCTCATGCAGATCATAGGACTTGAAGAGCATCTAGTCGTCCCGGAACTGTTGGCAGCGTGGTCGCCGATGCGCCGCTGACCGAAGCGGAGAAGGCGGCCATCGGCTCGGGCAATTGGGAGCGGCTCATGGCGCAGCTCGGCGCCACCCAGCCAAGCTGGCCCACACGCCGAATACTTTGCTCCCCACAGAAAGAATTGAATCATGATCTCTTCCGAAAAACTTCGTACCGGTGGCTTGGTGGCCATCGTGGGCGCCGGCCCGGCTGGTGCGACACTCGCGCGGCTACTGCAGATGCGTGGTTTCACCGTGCAGGTGTTCGAGCGTGACGCGTCATCGACGGCACGGCCGCAGGGCGGCAGCCTCGATGTTCGCCCAGACTCTGGCCAGCGAGCCATCGACGCAGCCAACCTCGGCGATGTTTTCGGGCGCTTCTCCCGCTATGAGGCAAAAGCCTTTCGGATGATCGAGTCCCAGGGCAAGGAGATGCCTGGGATGGGCGAGGAAACCCACGAAGATCCCGGGCCGGAAATCGACCGTAAAGACCTGCGCCAGCTCCTGCTCGACTCGCTCCCCACCGGAACCATCGCTTGGGGACATGCCGTCGAAGACGTTCAGCCCGAAGCGGTCGGACGCTGGCGGCTGGAGATCAAGGGCGAAGCCCCAGTCCTCGCCGATTTTGTGGTTGGCGCCGACGGCATCGGCTCAAGGGTCAGGCGCCGCCTGACATCGGTTCAGCCCGTATACACCGGCGTCAACATGATTGCCGCAAACATCCGCAAGGACCTCTGGCGCGGTTCCGAGATCGACAAGATCCTTGGAGAAGGCTCAGTGATGTTCGCAGGCGGCGGAAAGACCGTGTTCACGCAACGCTGCAACCACGACCTGATCCTACTCTATTTCTCGCTGCACGTCGCCGAGAGCTGGCCGAAGACGGCTGGCTTCACGCTGCACGACAAGCCGGCCGTGCTGGCAGCGATCCGCGAGGCCTATAACGATTGGTCGCCAGAACTAGTGACGATGCTGACTCAGGTCGAAGACAACTTCCACCTTTGGCCGAACTCCGTCCTCCCACCGAACTACCGATGGGAAACGCAGCCCGGTCTGACGATGCTGGGGGAAGCGTCGCACGTCATGCCGCCTTACACCGGCAAGGGGGTCAATCTTGCGATGCTGGACGCGCTCGAACTTGCGGATGCCTTGACCGACGCGCCGGGAGGGGAGGTGACCGCTTCCGTCGCGGCGTTCGAGGCGCGCATGCAGAAGCGCACGCGGGAGGAAACCGGCGCATGTCTGGCAATCGGCCGCCAGATGTACGGTTTTGACTTGGATTTCAGCGTGCCCGCAGCAGCGTGAGAAGCATGAAACCTGGACCCGCAACGGCTCACCACGCGTGGAGGCGATGATGGCTATCGACAACGCAGCAATTGCGCGGGCCGCCGAGCGGCTAGAAGTTGTGGACGCTATGTATCGTTTCGGTGCCGGCGTCGATCACAACGATGCGGACCTGCTGGCGACAGCCTTCAGCGAAGACGCCGTCGTGGACTTCAGTCCCTGCGGTAGCGCGATGGGCCTGGACTTTCCGGTGCTTACCGGGAGTGCGACCATTGTCGGCTTCCTGTGCGGCAATGCCGAGAATCAAACCACGTCGCACGTCATCACCAACGGCCGGACGCGGATTGAAGGCGGTTCGGCGGTGCTCCGCATCCTGGTCGACGCGACGCACCTGCCAAAGGGCGACCATTCCCGCCGCTGCCAAATGATGAACTGGTACGACGTGGAGTTGGTCAAGGAAGCGGACTCGTGGCGCATGCGCAGGATCGTCATTAGCAACGCTTGGTTCACCGGAGACGTCCAGGTGCTGTTGGGCAAGTAGAGGCCGCCGCGTAAGACAGAGGATTAAGACACCCAATTGGTCGGCTTGGCAGACTGGCGGCTTCTGCTGTCATCCATAAAGGACATCATCGTGTCAGAGCAATCCGCGAGACTCGTTCATGAGTTCACCTATCATTCAATCGTCGGTGCCCCGAACGAGGTGGGGGTGGGTCCGTATGGTCACCGCCAATACTACGAAATGACGAAAGGGTCGGTCGATGGCCGCAGACTTACCGGCAAGCTGCTTGGTTCGGGGAGCGACTGGATGCTCGTCGGTGGTGACGGGTTCATGCGAATGGATGTCCGCGTCCAGATCGAGACCGATGATGGGGCGATCATCTGCGCCCATTACTTCGGGCCGGCCGAGGCCAACCAGAAGCTTAGCCAGGCCCTGGCAGCATCTACGCCGACCGAGTTCTCCGACCAGTCGATCCGCTCCCATTGGCTGCTGGAGACGGGTGATCCGCGATACGCCTGGGTCAATCAGGCGGTGTTCGTCGGCGAGGGCCGCCTGTGTCCCGCCGGGCCGGGCGCAATGGGCTTCGAGCACCGCGTCTATCGGGTGGACTGAACTTTTAGGAGCAAGCAGATGTTTCTCGTCCTCAGACTGACGGCAAGGTGGGTGGCGCTGTCGCCGAGCGCTTTTGGAAACAGGGCACCGGGTGCGTGCGCTGGTTCGAGACCCGGGCAAAGCCGCCGATTGGGCGGAGAAGGGCGTCGATCTGCGTCAGGGTAATTTCGCTGACGTGGCGGTGCTGACCGCCGCATTGCAGGGCGTCGAAGGCGCTTTCCTGATGCTGCCGCCAACGGGATCACGCTTCACGCCGTTCAATTGGGCGACGGGCCGGCCGTGCTGTTCTGCCACGGCTTCACTGACACGTGGCGGGGCTGGCGGCGGCAGATGCAGGCGGTGGCCGAAGCGGGTTATCACGCGCTGGAGCTTGACATGCGCGGCTACGGCGAGAGTTCCTCGCCTGCCGATGCCGCTCTCTACACCCGTTCCACACAGTCGGCGATCTGGTCGGTTTGCTCGATGCGCTGCAGATCGAGCCCGCTACGGTCATGGGCCATGACTTCGGTGCCAGCGTCGCCTGGAACGCCGCAATAATGCGGCCCAACCGCTTCACCGCCGTCTTCGGGATGAGCGTTCCGTTCCTGCCGCCAGGAGGTACGAGCTTCCTGCAACAACTCCGCGAGGCCGGCAAAGATGATTTCTACATGTTCCGGCAGATGCGCGCCGAGGCAGATAGCGAGTGGGTGGACGCCGCCACGACGATCCCGGGCATGCTCTACTGGACATCGGGGTCCGCACCGGAAAATCAGCGTTGGGACCCGTTCGACCCGGCACGTGGCCTGATCCGCCCTCCCCGGTCGGCATTCCCGGCTGGGCTGATGCAGTCGACGTGGCGGCGGCAATTGCCGATTTTCAGCGCACGGGATTTCATGGGCCGCTCAACCACTACCGGGCGATCCAACCTTTCGCCGACATGGCTGGCGCGTTCGCTGGCGCGACGATCCGTCATCCGCAGCGCTCGAACAGCCGCGACATGGTCGCGCGGCGAGCCTTCGACGATCTCAAGTTCCACGTCGGCGTGCTCCGCGAGAAACGCTAGGAGAAGCTGGCGTGGCGTGCCGCTCGCGATCGAGGAGACGACCCCGACGCACAACCTGCCCTCATTACCGGCACCGTTGAGCGCGGCAGTGAGCAGCAGACTTTGCACGTCGTTGAGGATCTCTCGCCCGCAAGACAGGATGCGAACCCCCGCGAACGTTGGTTGCGCGCCCCAACTTTGCCGGTGGAATAAGCTGACTCCGATCGCGTCCTCGAGCGTGCGAACGTGGCGACTCACAAGTGACGGCCGAACACCAAGCGCCTCGGCTGCCTTGCGAAAGCTTCCGTGATCGAGAACCACCAGAGCACGTTGCAGCCCGACTAGGTCGATCATAGGTCCCCGGCTTGCCCATTCACCTTCGAGGTTCAAATTCCGATGCGCGCGAACACTCTGTCACCGCCTGCTACTCCCCATGCAGCGCAGAAATGCTGGCAATAGGCCGGCAACCGCCGCTGGTCGCGCTGAGCTTCTGATTTCCCAGCGGACCATACCGGGCCAACACCGCGGGAAGGCATAATGCGTCAGCAAAGCCACTGCGCCGCTGTTTCCTCTGCGAAGGCACGGTATGTGCGCAACGGCCGTTCAAGCATCGCTGTCAGACGCTCGATAGCTCCCGGCATCGGCAATATCCCAATCTTCTGCCAGCCCTTGAACATTAGTGAAATGTCGAGAGCCATCGCTGGTGCTACGTGCTCGCGTTGGCTCTTCTCGAAGATATCCAGGTCGTCGCCGGCGTAGGAGATCGGTTTGCCGAGCACATCCGTCCAGATCGAGGCGATGCTGTTGGCGGTAAGGACCTCGGGACCCGAGATGTCGATGAGGTCGCGAGGTAGCCTGTCGGCGGCAGAGTCCCGCTTCAGAAGTTCCAGCGCTGCAACATCCGCGATGTCGCGAATATCCACCATCGCGGCGCCGACATTTCCGACGGGCATCGCGTATAATCCTTTGCCGAGAAAAGCGTCCTTGACCATCGCGTCGTTCTGGAAAAAGTAGTTCGGCCGCAGAATGGTCGCGGGAAGATCCAATGACTCGATAAGCCGCTCGCCTGCAAATTTGGCAGCCGCATGCGGGACGTCGACGAGCGCATCCGCGTTGGCCATCGAAAAATAAACGATTCCCTTCAAACCGGCATCTTTCGCAAGCCTCAAAGTCAGGAGCGCTCGTGTCAATTCATCGGCGACGACAGGGTTGAGAATGAAAAGCGTGTCCACGCCCCGCAAGGCGCGTCGCATCGTCTCGGGATCCAGCACATCCCCTTTGACCGCCCGGACCCCAGGTGGCAGGTGCGCTTTGTCTGGGTCTTGGGTAAGCACAACGACGTCCGCGCCATGCTCAGCCAGGTTTTTCACGATCGGACTTCCGACTTGCCCAGAGCCGCCTACTGCAAGTATTGTCATCCAGGATTACTCCGTTCTTTCGATTGGATCAAAGCGGCCGGTGTTCTGGTTCAGGACCGCTTATGAAATCGGCAATTTACCGATGTCGCGCTTAGGCGATTGTTGTCGGCGTTCCAGCCACCAAGTCGGCGAAGAACGCGTGCATCGCGCGGGGTTCGCGACCGAGGATCGACCGAAGCGTGAACGGGTTTCCGAGCAGCCCGTGCTTGTCGTAGTTCGCATACATCGCCGCGAGCTGCTGCTTCTGCGCGTCGTCGTAGGGCAGCTGCGCCTTGGCCGCCCATTCCTCGAACCCCGGCGCGGCTGCCTTGATTTCGCGCCCCGACGCCTCGCTGGCGATGGCAGCCACTTCCTCGCGATTTTTGCCACCGTCGGCGCTCAGCTCATACGCGCCGTTGACCAGCAGATCCTCGGTGAGGGCGATCGCCGCCACCTCGGCGATATCGCGGTAATCGACCCGTGCGATACGAGCAGTGGCGGAGAACGGTTCGGCCAGCACGCCGGTCTTGACGACCGCCGGCCATCCTGCGGCCAGGTTCTGGTAGAGGACTGACGGCCGCAGCAGGCTGTAGTCCAGCCCCGACTTGAACAGGGCATCCTCGATCGGCCGCTTCGATGCGTGATTCCGCAGATCGAGAGAGGGATGGATGATCGTTGAGAACACGATCCGGCGCACACCCGCCTGTTTGGCGGCTTCCACGAAGCCGACTCCCATCTCGGCTTCGTCCTCCTGGTATACTGGCGAAATGTAGAACGCCCGTTCCACCCCCTTGAGCGCGGCCTTGACGCTTGCCCGATCTCGAAGGTCGCCGAAGACGATCTCGCCGGCTCCGTTGCCTCGCGCCGTCTCGGCCTGTTCCGGCGTACGGACAAGCCCACGCGGATGCACGCCCCGCTTGGCCAGCTCCGGCACAACCAGCCCGGCAAAACGGCCGGCTGCGCCAACCACGAGGGTGTTCGAAGCTTCAGGCATGTCGATCTCCTTCTGTTGGGGCCGATTTGGCCCAGCGCGGAACTGCTTAAAGGGGCAGTTATTAACGACACTCGTGAGCGAAGGTCTCGAATGGATCGATTACTGGCTATGGAGAGCTACGTCCGCACCGTCGAGCGGGGCAGCTTCGCTGCCGGAGCCACTGGACGAGGACTGTCGCCGAGCATGGTGGGCAATCATGTGCGCTTCCTCGAGGCAAGGCTCGGCGCGCTGCTGCTCAACCGGACAACTCGGCAGCAGAGCCTGACCGAGTTCGGCCGCGCCTATTACGAACAATGCCGACGCATCCTCCGCGACATCGACGATGCCGAGAGGTCGGCCGACCTTGCGCAGTCCACACCGCGTGGCCTGCTGCGCGTGACAGCACCGATGTCGCTCGGAACGACCATCATGCCTGCAATCATCGCCGTGTATTTGCACGGCCACTCGGAAGTACAGGTTGAGCTCGTCCTGCAAGACCAGCGTCTCGACATGCTTGCCGACGAACTCGACGTTGCGATACGCGTCGGCAGGCTACCCGATTCAGGGCTGATCGTCCGCGCCTTGTCGCCACTGCGTCTAGTCGCCTGTGCGTCGCCGTCCTATCTGGCCGCACACGGCCATCCGCGGACGCCGGCCGACTTGGAAAGTCACAACTGCCTCGATTTCACCAATGCCGGCGAGCCTCGGGTGTGGCGGTTCTCAGGAATGGGTGGCGAGGTCGCGATCCAGGCCGGCGGAAGCCTGCGCGTCAACAACGGGCAAGCTCTTCGCGCCGCAGCGCTCGCGCATGTGGGCGTAATACTACAGCCTGAAGTCCTGGTAGCGGACGACATCGCGGCCGGACGTCTCACCCACCTGCTGGCGGACCACGCTGCGCCCTCACTGCCACTCTCTTTGCTGACCCTCCCGGATCGGCATCCGTCGCCAAAGCTGCGTAGCTTCATTGATCTCGTCGTGACGATGGTTTGACGAGCGGCAATCAACCAACTTTAAGGACGCCGACTAATGGCAAAAGCTGAACATGGCGGGCGCAGCCTGGCAAGAACGTATTTCGTCTACACCAAGCCGGGTGCGACTGCATGAAACTGATGTCAGCCGCCGACGCCTTCTTCGAGCCCGATCTCTCGCCGTAGCGGCGCTCGACCGGCATGACCGTTGTGTTGCTGCCGGCTCGATCTTCGCTGCTCCCGACCGCGTCTCATTCAGCTCGCTGTTCTCGCGCGTACAGAATTGGCGGCATTCCGACGTGGCGGCCAAAGGCCGTGCTGAACGTGCTTGCCGAACTGTAGCCCACGCGTTCGCCGACTTGGGCCACACCGGTTCGCTCGCGGCGGAGTAAGTCCTTTGCAAGCGCCATGCGCCAGCGGAGCAAGTATTCCATTGGCGCGACGCCCACCTCACGCCTGAGTCGATCAAAGAACGTGGACCGTGAAAGTCCAGCCTTTCTCGCGAGTTCGACCACCGTCCAATTATGGTGCGCCATACGCGTTGCTGGCCAACTGGTGCGTCGCGCGGCCGATCGTGCTGAGATAGGCGCAGCCGCGCTTGGTGAGCAGCGCGCCCACCCCCGCGAAATCGCCACAGTTGAACAGGCCGTCCGCGAAGGCTTGCGTCTCCGCCAGCCGTTGCGAGGCAAAGGCGAGCATCGTGCCGGGATGCAGCTGATCGAGCGCGTCGGCATAGAAGGGGCAGGCGGTACCCGCAAGCCGGTCCAGATCGGCGAACAGGGTGCCGAGCTGCCCCGAGTTCGCGCGCTCGAACAGCGCGTCGAGATAGCCGGAGACCTCGGCCCCAGCGCGGGATATCCCGTCCGGCGGGATCAAAACCCAGGGCGCGCGGCGTCACGGTGAGGCTGTTGCCGCTGCTGCGCACGTCATAGGCGAAGAGCGTCGAGGACAGGCAGGCGAGGTGGCCGGCGATGCCGCCATTGGCGGTGATCAGCGTCACCGGCACAGGCAGCACACTGCTCGGCAGCACCTGGACCGAGCCGCCCAGGGCCGCCTGGCCGTTCACGACGAGGGTGTCGCTGCTGCCGGTGGTGAAGTCGGCGCCGAGGCGCAACGTGCCGCTCGAGCCCTGCACAAATTGCCGGTGATCGTCGTCGTGGTGAAGCCGAAGGCGCCGGGAACCGGGGGCGCGCTGCGCCCGCCGATCGCCACCGTGCCGAGATTGACGAGCATCCCCTGCACGGAAGGCCCCGGGTTGAAGGTGCCGCTATTGGTGAGGGTGCCGCCGCCGAGATCGGTGCTGCCGGTGATGCTGCCCTGGTTGCTGACATTCACGTCGCCGCCGCCGGTGGCCAGGATCGCCGTCCCCGCCGCGCCGGAGAGCGTCTGCAGGGGAGCCGCCGGCATTCACCGTAACCTGGTTGCCGCTGATGCCCGGGAGGGTGTCGATCTGGATCGCGCTGGCGCCCGCTCCACTGCCGCCGGTCACGCTGCTGGAGACGTTCACCGTGACCGCGCTGCCGCCGCCGGTGCCGGTGTTGCTGCAGCAGTAATTGGGGTTGCCCGCGCTTTGCGCGAAGATGCCGATGCCGTTCGCGCCGAGTGCGGCCACTGGACCGTTCGCCGTCACGCTCACCGTTCCGCCCGCGCCGAGGGAATCGGCCGTGGCCAGGCTTTCGTCGGGAGAGCCGGCAAACATCGTGTTGCCGTTCAGAACGAGGCCGCTGCCGCTGCCCACGCTCTGCGCGAGAATGGCGATGGAGCCCGGGCCTGTCACGCTGATGCTGCCATCGGCCTCGACGGTCACCGGGCCGCCACTTCCCTCCGAGAACTGGGCCTGCAGACCGGCGGCGCTTGCACTGGTGGTCAGCGCCGGGCTGTCCCCGGCGGCATCGACCAGGCGGATGACGCCGCCGCCGCCGCCGATCGACTGTGCGACCAGGCCATGTGCTGCGATGCCTGTTGTGGCGATGGCGCTCGTCATGAGCTGTGCCTCTCTGTTCGTCAAGCCATTAAATGATGAGCGACATCCAATGACGCAAATCATGAGGTGTGTAACGGGCAAGCGCAGCCCCAGCCTGCTTGGTGACCACGGCCTCAGCGTCCGGAAGTTTGCGATTGGCGCGAAGTCTGTGGACGGCTTGATCGCCCCAAAACGGGTAGTCGAGCGGGCGTCCAGAAGTGGGCAATGGCAGGCTGCCTCCCCGCGCCGGGTGGTCTAGGTCAGAGTGAGCCGGACCGATCACGACATGCGGCAAGCACCTGTTGCGCCGTCTCCGGATCGCTTGCCCTGGCGATCATTACGGCACCGGCCATCATCGCGATCTGCCGCATGGCGCGGGTTTGCCGCGCGCGCTGCGAACCTGCAACGCCGCGTGCGAGACGGGAGACGATCCGGCGGACGCCCGCGCCAAACCGAATTTTCAACAAGTCCGCGCCTCGCGCGACGTCATTGCCAAGAGCAGCAATGGGGCAGCCGATTGACGGCGTGGCGACATGGCCATCGGACAGGTAGTACGTCTGAAAAGCGCTGGAGACCACAGCGGCCTCCGCCTGCGGCAATTCCGGGCCGAGCCTTTCAATGGTCTCATCGAACGCACGGTCGAGGGCGGCAACCAGCAATGCGTCCTTGGAGTCGAAGTGCTTGTAGAAGCCGCCATGCGTCATGCCGGCGTCCTGCATCACGTCGCCGACGCTCGCACCCTCGATGCCACTTCGCCGAAACAGCTTCGCCGCGCTCGCTATGATGCGCTCGTGGCTTCGGTCCTTCTCGTCCTGCGACATCCTCATTGGTCGGCTCAAATTTCCCTGCTTGACGGTATGGATGTTACCCGTCATCCTAAGAGATGTCAAGCATCAGCTTTGCTTTGCAGGAGCAGCTTTTAGCATCTCGGTTCGAAGGGCAGCTACCCATGCCTTCTAGGACAATCCTTGCTATCGGCGCCGCGAGCCCGCAAGAAAGTACCCCGGACTCGATGTCGCGCTCGATCCGCGCGCCAAGCTGCGATGCGATGATGCATGACGGCGACGGCCCGTTGGACGTCCGCAGAGGCGATGAACCGCTCGCCGTCGCACTGGCGAGCAGGCATCCTTTGGCGGTGTTGTCGCCGGTGAACGCCGTTGCGCTATCCATGAGATCAGTCGCTGGCGGCAACACATCGCAGCGCCCACGATTGCCGGTCCTGCACGCAGCAGCGTAGTCAGGTCGGCTTTGCGGAAAGGAGGACGAGCTTGCCGTGAGCATGCCCGCTCAGGCTGAGGTCGAGCGCTTCGCGCCAGTCCTCGAGGGGAAAAATGCGCGCGACCGGCACGGTGAAGCGACCTTCGGCAGCGAGCTTGGCGAAGTCTACCAGCACGTTGTAGCGCAGCGCGCCTTCGAAGCTGTTGCGCACCCCTAGCGTGTCGGCGAGGGGACCGTGGTTACTGATCGTGAGGACCCGGCGCCCATGGCCGCCGGCGATCCTAACAAGGTCAGGCAGCACGAAGCTGATCGGGCCGGCATCCAGGATCAGCTCCGGCGTGCCCACGCCCAATTCGAGCACCCGCTCGACCATACCATCTCCATAGGGCGTGACTTCTGCACCCAGCGCGCGTAGTCGCCCGGCGAAAGTGTCGCCTGCGACGGCAATCACCCGCGCCTTTCGCATGAGCGCCATCTGCACGGCGGCAAAGCCGATCATTGTTCCCGCGCCGTACACCAGGAGCGTGTGCCCTTCCGCCACCGCCAGGATATCGAGGCTCCGACAGGCGGTCTCTACCGCCATTGGCAGTGCGGCCGCCTCGACAAGATCAAGGCCTTGCGGAACAGGCGTCCAAACGGCCAGGACCACCTCGTCAGACGCGCCGGCGCTAGGAAATCCTTGAAAGTCGGGCACGCCCAGGACAGGCTGTCCGATACGGACGTCAGTCACGCCCTCGCCGACTGCCGTCACGGTTCCGGACACATCCAGGCCGACGCCACGCGGCAGGTCGCCCGCGAACAGCCCCCGGCACAGAGCCCAGTCCGCAGGATTGAGCCCGCACGCGTGCAGGCGTATGCGCAGCTGGCCGGCGCGGGGGCTTGGCACGGTAACCTCCTCCAGGCGCAGAACGTCCTGCGGTTCGCCATACTCGTGGAAACGGAGGCTCTTCATGGCTGTGCATCTCCCGTTGCGTCAGAGACTGACACGTAGGAATGGAGACAGTGCCTGACAATACGTTTAGGATCGATTCATGCCACGCAGCGGAGAAGATGCGCGCCTCCGGCTTCAGCAGGCGACCTTGGAGCTGTTCCGGGAGCGCGGTTACGAGGCGACGACAACGGCTGAGATCGCCGCCAGGGCCGGTGTTACCGAGCGCACCTTCTTCCGACATTTCCCAGACAAGCGGGAGGCGTTGTTCGACGGGGAAGCGGCGTTCCGCGACGTCTTAGCCGCCGCTGTCGCTGCGGCCCCCGAGGGGCTGGCCCCCATGGACGCTCTGCTCTGCGCGTTCCGCTCGGTCGAGCCGCTGCTCGAACGCAATCGTCCCTTCACCGAGCCACGTCAGAAGATTATCGCCCGTACTCCGGCGCTGCAGGAGCGGGTGCTGACGAAGACGGCGCATCTGGTTGGCGCCTTGTCGGCGGCGCTAGGCGTCCGAGGCTTCGACGACGGCCTCGCGACCCTTGCGGCTCAGGTCGGGATGGCCGCCTTCGGTTACGCCGCGAAAGCCTGGTTTGACGATCCAGGACCAGGCCTGGATGCGCATCTGAGGCGCGCCTTCGAAATGCTGCACGACCTGTCGCCAACCGTTCGTCCGCACGACATGGACGTGGGCTGACCACACAAGCGGCGAACGGGGCTATCGCTGAACGTCCATAACGACCGTTTGACGCAGGCCGGTGCTTCGCACAGTCGGAACTCAACGCGCTGCAGCTTGGCCTGCTGCGGACCTCCCGGCGGCGGGGATGCGCGATGCCGCCGCCATCGACAATCTTGATCAGGTCGGGCAGCACGTCTGGCGCAAGTGCGGTTTGCGGAACCAGATCGGGCACTCCCCCGGCGATATCCCGAACCCGCTCCACTATCCCATCGCCAGAGGGCGTGACCTCCGCACCCGGGGCAATCGAGTGAAGTGAAAGAGCCGAATTAAAGTAAAGAAAAAGCTGGGGGAGCCAAGACCAGGGGCTCTGCCCCTGAACCCCGCTAAGGACAAGTCCTTAGAACCTTTTCTTTCTTTTCAAGAAGATGGAGGTCTGGAGGCCCTGCCTCCAGCGGGGTCCAGGGGCCGAGCCCCTGGCCTTGCTTTCTGCTACAAGTCATTGATGATTAAGACGTTTTTGAGATGTGTGAATCCGGTAGGGTCTGGGGGGGATGGCACATCGCCCCCAGGTCTTCAGCCCTCCGCACACGCTATGCTGCGTGCCGAGGAAGAACTCGAGCGGGATTACTGTTTGCACTCGTTGAGAAACAGACTTTTCGGTGTATGGGGCTTGTCGCTCGCGGCCTGCGTCGCGGTCGCCTTCCTGCTGCTCCAGCTCGACCAGCAATCCACGGAAGCACAGGTCAGTCGCGCCGAAGCTGTGGTTGCGCGCGCCTGTGACCTGATCCGAGACCGCTACGGTTTCTACACCATAGGCTGGTCCGGGCCGCAGCCCGGACAGAGCGATGCCAGGCTCCGGTCAGACCTTGCGACCGCTGTAGGCCTCGCTTTGGGGCAGCAGACCGGCGTGGAAGGGGGTATCTGGCAATCGGAGGCCGGCCCGCTAGCCTATGCCTTCCCGACCTACGAGGGGAGCGGCCCGAAAACCGATTTGCCGACGGCCGAGCGAGACCAGATCCAGGCCGTGAACCAGCAGGCTGCACGGGACGAGCAGTCCGTCGAGCGTCGTGTGTCAGCCGGCTCCCAGACGCTGCTGCTTCACGCCTGCCCGCTATCCGGTCCGATTAGCGGGCTGACTGCCTGGACGATGATCCGCGTCCGGGCGGTGCAAGGCTTCCAGCCGCTTCAGCTCGGGCTCGGCGTGCTGCTGGCGCTGATGGCGCTGATATCGGGCTGGCTGGGCCGGACGCTGCTGGTCTGGGGTCGGCATGTGCGCGGCATCGAGGGAGCGCTGCGCACGGAAGGCGCGGCGGGCATGCCGACTGTGGGCCGGACCGGCGAGCGGGAGCTGGACCAGATCATCGACGCCCTGAACCAGGCCGGGCTGCGGGTGGCAGAGGCGCGGCAGGAAGCCGACCGCATGGCGGGGCGCGCCGCGCGGGCGGAACGGCTGGCGGTCCTCGGCCGCGTCGCCGCAGGCGTCGCGCATGAAATCCGCAACCCGATCGCGGCTGCCCGGCTTCAGGGTGAGAACGCGCTCGCCGGCGATGACGCGCGACGGCGGGAGGCGATCGGCGACATGCTGGGTCAGATCGACCGGCTGGACGGTTTGGCGGGCGAGCTGCTGGCGATGACGCAGCGGGTCGAACCAAAGCCGCTGCGTGTCGAGCTGTCGGCGTTCCTCGGGGAGCAGGCAGCGCGCCACAAGGAGGTCGCCGCCGCGAAGTCTCTCGCAGTCTCGGTGCGCAATGGCGAGGGCTCGGCGATGTTCGATCCCGGGGTAATCTGCCGAGTGCTGGACAACCTCATGACGAACGGGATCCGCCATGCGCCTGAGGGCGGCTCAGTCGTGCTGGCGGCGGATCGCCGGCCGGGGCTGCTTATCCTGACTGTTGAAGACAGCGGCCCCGGTGTGCCTGATGAGATGACGGATCGCCTGTTCGAACCCTTCGTCACCGCTCGCCCCGAGGGCACCGGGCTTGGCCTGGCGATCGCCCGCGAGCTGACCGACGCACATGGCGGCCGGCTTGTGCTCCGCAGTGCGGGGACGGCATCGAGCGGGGCCGTGTTCGCCGTGGAATTGCCGCAGGAGCCCGCATGGCCACTGTCCTGATCGTCGACGACGACCACGCTTTGCGCCGCGCGATCGCGACGGCGCTGACCGATCTCGGCCATGAAGCCGCGGAAGCCGGCGACGGCGAAACGGCCCTGGCTTGGCTGTTGCGCCACTCGGCGGACGCCGTGCTGCTGGACCTGCGCATGCCAGGGATGGACGGCATGGACGTCCTGCGGCGCATCCGCGCCAAGCCCGACCCGCCGCCCGTGGCCGTGCTGACGGCGGTTCCGACCAGTGACAACACGATCGAGGCGATGCGACTGGGCGCTGTGGACCACTTGGCCAAGCCGATCGGGCGGGAGGGCCTCCAGGCGCTGCTCTCCCGCATGTTGCCGGCCGTCGATGCGGCACCTTCCGGACCTGGCGCGACCGGCGCGCGCGAAGGCGACCTGGTCGGATCGAGTGCGGCCATGCGCGAGGTGCAGAAATCCATCGGCATGCTCGCCGACAGCGATGCGACAGTGCTGCTGCTCGGCGAGACGGGAACGGGCAAGGAGGTGGTGGCGCGCGCCATCCATAGGCACGGCAGCCGCGCGAAAGCGCCGTTCATGCCGGTCAATTGCGCCGCCATCCCGGCCGAGCTGCTGGAAAGCCTGCTGTTCGGCCACGTCCGCGGCGCGTTCACCGGGGCGGTCGCGGACCGGGCCGGCTCGTTCCGCGACGCGCAGGGCGGCACGCTGTTTCTCGACGAAATCGGCGACATGGACCTGGCCATGCAAGCCAAGCTGCTGCGCGTCCTCCAGGAACACGTGGTGACGCCAGTTGGCGGCCGGCCCGTGCCAATCGATGTGCGGGTGATCGCGGCCACACACCGCGACCTGCTCCAGGCCGTGCGGGACGGCCGTTTCCGCGAGGATCTGTACTATCGTCTCGGCGTCGTGCCGGTCGCGCTGCCGCCGTTGCGCGAGCGTCTGGCAGACATCATCCCTCTCGCCGAGCACTTCCTGGCGCTATCTGCCGATAGGGGTCCCGCTAAGCGACTATCCGCCGACGCGGCCGCCCGGCTGCTGACGCATCCCTGGCGGGGCAACGTACGCGAATTGCTCAACGCCATGAAGCGGGCGTCCACACTCGTGCGGCAGCCGAACATTTCAGCCGGCGATCTTGCCTTCCTTGCGACGCCAGACCTGCACGCCGAGGAACCTGCGGACACCGCCGAACGGCTCACCGGGACGATGCCCGAGGCGGTAGAGCGGGTTGAACGCGAGATGATCCGGCGCGCCCTGCTGGCGTCCGGCGGCAACCGCGCCCAGGCCGCGGAGCGGCTGGGTATCAGGCGCCAGCTCCTCTACCAGAAACTGGAAAAGTACGGCCTGGTGTCCCCTCATGGGACGGAAGACGTCCCCGACGCGGACTCGATCGTGGCTCCCCAGTAATCAAAGCCCAAGCATTTCAATAGTCTGAGAGTGGCACGGTGCTTGCTGTTCGTCTGACGGGCCTGGAGCCCTGAAGGACGGAGAAGATCATGAGGACCAGACACATATTGCTGGCCGCCACGCTGCTCGCAGGCGGTGTCGGCGCTGCGGTCGCCCAAAGCGCCATGAACAGCGCGGCCACCTACGACCCGAGCCAATTGCCGGCCATCCAGGGCAAGGTCGCGGAATACAGCCTGACGCCGCGCGGCGATGTCGATGGGCTGATCCTGGCGGACGGGACCGAGATCCACACGCCACCCCACCTCGGCACGCAGCTCGTCTACGCGGTGAAGCCCGGCGACGCCGTGACCATCCGCGGGCTCAAGGCACGCGCGCTCCCGATGGTGCAGGCCATGTCGGTCAAAAACGACGCGACCGGCACCACGGTGACCGACACGGGCGCGGGTGGCCTGCCCGGCCCGCACGATGCGCAAGAGACGCTCAGCGCCACGGGGCGCATCAAGGCCCAGCTCCACGGACCACGCGGCGACCTGAACGGCGCGCTGCTGGAAGACGGCACGATCCTCCGCCTGCCCCCGCCGGAGGCGCAGCGGCTTGCCTCAATACTAGCGGCCGGTTCGCCCGTGACCGTCCAGGGCAACGGCTTCGAGGGTCCGCTCGGCCGCGTCATCGAGGCCCGCTCGATCGGCCCCGACGCCACGCACCTGGCGCAGGTTGCCACGCCGCCGCGTCCGCACGGTCATCGTCCGCCTCCGCCAGGTGGCCCCGATGCGCCGCCTCCCCCTCCCGGCGGGCCTGACGCGCCCCCGCCGCCTCCCGGTCGGCCCTGAAGCGTCTTCCTCGCGGTGAACACCAACACTCAAGGAGCATGCAATGCACGGGATCGATCCCGACCATCCGCCGGAGATTGCCGGCGTGGTTGACTGCTTCCCGCGGAACGGGGAGGGCGAGGCCGATGGCCTCGTCCTCAAGGATGAGTGCTCGCCGCCGTTCGACCCGGCGCCACGGTGCGCATCCGCGGTGTGCTGCCGCGCGGCAGTTCCATGATCGCCGCCGCGGTGCGCGAGATTGGCACCTCGATCGACGATCTGCGCCAGCTGGACGCCAAGAAACCGCACCCGAAGGGTCACGTGGATAAGCCGGGCGAGGGTCACAAGCCTGCCAGGCAGGACCATGACGGTGAACCACAGCGCCTCGTCGCTCTGATGCAATGAACCAAGCCGGGTGAGCGCGCACCCGGTTTTTCTGTTGGAGGGATTGGTGGCGGAGCGAACCGACATCCTGAGCTGGCTGCATATCGGCGACCTGCACATCACCCGGGCCGGCGAAGAGAATCATCGTGATCTCCTGCGCATTGTCGACTTCGCGCGGGGGCTGCCCCCGGGCAGTGTCGATTTTGCGGTGCTGCCTGGCGACAATGCCGACGACGGCACGCCTGAGCAGTTCGCCCTGGTGCGCGATGCCGTTGCCGGCCTGAACCTGCCGCTGCACATCCTGCCAGGCGACCACGACTTCAAGTCGCGCGGGCTGGACGCCTTTTACGATGTGCTCGGCGCGGAGCGCCTGCCCAAATCGGTGACCGTTGCCGGGCATCGCTGCCTGTTTCTCGACGTGGTGTCGGCTGGCACGGGCGGCCCTGACTTCCGGCTGGGTGAGGAGCAACTCGCATGGGCGGAGCGTGAACTCCAACAATGCGAGGCCGCTGGGCAAGACGCCGTGATCTTCATGCACACCTACCCGGCCGATCTGCGCGGAGGGGCCGAACGGCTGGTGGCGCTGCTGGCCAAGCCGCACGTGACTTGCGTGGACATGGGCCACACCCACTACAACGAGCTGGCCAATGACGGCCGCACGATCTTCATGGCAACCCGCTCCACGGGCCAGATCGAAGAAGGGCCGCCGGGCTTCTCCATAGCTGCCGTCGATGGGCGCGGCGTAAGCTGGCGGTTCAAGGCGCTGGACCAGGCCTGGCCCTTCGTTCTTGTCACATGCCCGGTCGACCGCCGTCTGGTGATCACCGCCGATCAGGTCGTGAGCGGGCCTTTCGTCGCTCGTGTCCAAGTCCTCGATGACGCAGCCATCGTCGCCGTTGACGTGCAGGTCGATGAGGGCGAATGGTCGGCGATGTCGCCTGTTAGGGGCAAGGCGGCACTCTGGCAAGCGCTACTCGCGTTGCCAGGGGCGGTCGTGCGCGTGCGCGCCCTCGACGTGCAAGGACGCACCGACGAAGATATTGTCGAGCCGGCTGGCCGAGACTGGACGCCATTGCGGCGCCATGCCGATGGCAGCGATGCGGACCGGGTCGGTGCATGGGCCCAGAAGGGCATCTTCGACACCCAGCTCGGACCCAATCGCCGCGGCCGGACGTGGTGATGGGCGCATTGCTCGCCTCGCCCTGGACCATTTGGAGCATCGCCGGGGCCGCGGCGGCCGGGGTCATCATCCGGCCCTTCTCGTGGCCGGAGTTCATCTGGGCCGTGGGTGGCGCGGTCCTGCTGGTGGCGCTCGGCCTGCTAAGCCCGGGTGAGGCCCTCTCCGGCGTCGGCAAAGGTAGCGACGTCTATCTGTTCCTGACCGGTATGATGCTGCTGTCTGAGCTGGCCCGGCAGGAAGGGCTGTTCGACTGGCTGGCCGCGCGCGCTGCTTCACTGGCAAAGGGCTCGGCCACCCGCCTGTTCACCCTCGTGTTCGCCGTCGGCACCCTCGTCACGATTTTCCTCTCCAACGATGCGACCGCCGTTGTGCTCACCCCGGCCGTGGCCGCCGTCGTGAAGGCGGCCAAGGCGGACAAGCCTCTGCCCTACCTGTTCATCTGTGCCTTCATCGCCAATGCGGCGAGCTTCGTGCTGCCGATCTCCAACCCGGCAAACCTGGTGATCTACGGCAGCCATATGCCGTCCTTGCTGCAATGGCTGCCGCGCTACGGGCTGCCCTCGCTGCTTTCCATCCTCGCAACCTACTCTGTGCTGCGCTGGAGCCAGAGCACCGACCTTCGCCAGGCTATCTCGGCCGAGATCGAGGTGCCGGAGCTATCGGCAGCCGGCAAGATGGCGGCCTTTGGCATCATCGCAACCGCGCTCGTGCTCCTGGCCTCGTCCGCTTTCGACATTCAGCTAGGCCTGCCGACCTTTTTGGCGGGCCTGGGCACGGCGATCCTTGTTCTGACACGCTCCAAATGCGGCATCACCGACACCGCCCGGAACATCTCCTGGGGCGTGCTGCCGCTCGTCGCCGGGCTGTTCGTGCTCGTGGAATCGTTGGAGAAAACCGGCGTCACCCGCGAGCTCTCGGCGCTCCTCCAGCACCTGGTTGGCCAATCCGCGGTGCTGGCGGCATGGGCCTCGGGTGTCGTGCTCGCTATCGGCTGCAACCTCGTCAACAACCTGCCGGCCGGCCTGGTCGCGGGGCGCGTGGTCGAGATGGCGCAGGTGCCCGATCACGTGCGCAGCGCCGTGCTGATCGGCGTCGATCTTGGCCCCAACCTGTCCGTCACCGGCTCGCTGGCGACCATCCTGTGGCTGAGCGCCCTGCGGCGCGAAGGGCAGAGCGTGAGCGCCTGGGCCTTCCTCAAGCTGGGCGCGCTGGTGATGCCGCCCGCCCTTCTTCTCGCGATCGCAGGTGCCTTCGCGTACGGTTGAACCCCCGGAGAAACATCATGCAGAACGTCAGCTCGGCCTGGCTTTATCCCCTCATCCTCATTGCCGGCGCTCTTCAGGCCTGGGGACCGCCGATGAACGGGGCGCTCCGCAAGTCGCTGGAGAACCCCTGGCTCGCCAGCACCATTTCCTTCCTGCCCATTGTGGCCTTCCTGCTCGTCCTGTTCTTCTGCCTGCCCAACCCACTCCCCTCCATGAAGGGCATCACGTCGATGCCGTGGTGGGCGCCGCTTGGCGGCCTGCTCGGCGCATTCGCGGTCGTCATGGGGCTGCTGTTCGTGGACAAGATCGGCGCCGGCCCCTTCGCGGGCCTGACGATCACGGCCAACATCCTCATGTCGCTGGCCGTCGACCATTTCGGCCTGTTCGGCATCGAGCAGCACAGCCTCAACATCTGGCGCGTCCTGGGCGGCGCACTGATGACGGGCGGCATCGTCCTGATCGCGCTGTTCTGATACCGACCGCAGAAGGATTGACTCCGAAGAAAGCTGGGGGAGCAGTGCCTGCCCCCCCCCGACCCTCCGTCATCATTTAGGCAGTGTCCTAATAAATGACGGGGGGTTTGGGGGCTTGTGCGGACAAGGCGGCGTATACGCCGCCCCGCACAAGGCACATCTCCCCCAGCCTTTCTCGCCTTGATCATATGTCAGGCTCAACGCGGATTGGTATGAGATGGCCACAGCTGATGACGCCGTGATCCAGCAGGCGCAACAAGCGGGCTTCCGGCCGCGCTCGCTGGACGCCGTCAACTTCCTGCTGGCCGACGTGCGTGGCGCGTTGGGGCCATACCTCAACGTCTTCCTCATCACCCAGCAGCACTGGAGCCAGACGGATGTCGGCTGGGTCACGACGATCAGCGGATTGCTCGGCCTGGCCGCGCAAACGCCGGCCGGTGCTGCCATCGACGCCACCCGGCGCAAGCGCGGCGCGGTCGTCCTGGCGCTGATCGTATTGGCGATTGGCGCCCTGGTCATCTTCGCCATCCCGACCTTTTTGCCGGTCATGGTGGCCAACACAGCCATCGCCGTGGTCGGAGACGTGTTCGGCCCCGCCGTGGCGGCCGTCACCCTCGGACTATATGCGCGCCGGCATCTGGCCCGCCGGATGGGCCGTAACTCGGCCTTCGATCACGCTGGCAACGTGGCCATCGCCGCAGCCGCGGGCGGCATCGGCTACCTGCTCTCGCAGCGCGCCGTGTTCCTGCTCGTCCCGGTGTTCGCATTGGCGGCCGCTGTTGCGATGCTGTCGATCCCGCAAGCCGCTATCGACCAGGACCGCGCCCGCGGGCTTGGGGATGGCGAGGGACGAGAAGGAAAGGAGGCGCAGGGGCCGTCCGGCGTTGCCGTGCTGCTGAAGTCCCGCCCGCTGATCGTGTTCGCGGTCTGCGCGATGCTGTTTCACTTTGCCAATGCACCGCTGCTGCCGCTCGTCGGCCAGAAGCTCGCCCAAGCCTACCCGAAACTCGCGACTGCCATGATGTCGGCCTGCATCATTGCCGCCCAGCTCATCATGCTGCCCGTCGCCCTCGCCGTTGGGCGCACGGCGGACCGTTTCGGGCGCAAGCCCATCTTGCTGATCGGCTTCGCTGTGCTGCCTATACGCGCGCTGCTCTACACCTTTTCGGACAGCGCGCCCTGGCTGGTCGGTGTGCAGCTCCTTGATGGGATTGGTGCCGGCATCTTCGGTGCGATCACGCCGCTGGTCATTGCCGATCTCATGCGCGGAACCGGCCGCTACAACCTGGCGCAGGGCGCCGTGGCCACTATGCAAGGTGTTGGGGCCTCCCTGAGCGGCCTGGCCGCCGGCGTCATCGTCGATCACCTGGGCTACTCCGCGGCGTTCCTGACCTTCGGCGCGGCCGCCTGCGTGGCGGTAGCGGCGCTGTTTTTTGCGATGCCGGAAACCGCGCCCAACCGGGAGGGTAAGCTGCCAACGACGAGCCGCGCGGTGTTCCTCTAACGCCCCAGGTGCGATGTCAGAGAGAGCTGATTGCAGCGCTGATGAGTTGCGAAAGGGTCCCGAACGCAGCGCAAGGCGCGTTGACGAAGTTCGCTGCCGTTGCTGCCTAGCAGTAGCCGCGCACGATAGACCGTGCCCGCGCGAGTTTATTCCAACCCGCAGAAAGATTGACTCTCAAGAAAGGCTGGGGGGGATGTGCCATCCCCCCCAGACCCCCCGTCATCATTTAGGGCGAGTCCTTATAAATGACGGGGGGTTTGGGGGCTTGTGCGGATCAAGGCGGCGTACACGCCGCCCCGCACAAGGCACATCTCCCCCAATTTTTTTCTTGGTTGCTATGGGTGAGTCTCAAGGCAGGTTGGTATTAGCTCCGCGGCCAGCCTTGCAAGGCAACCTCCACGATGGCCAGCAAAGTGGCGCGAGGCACACCGTCGCGCGCGAGCGCAGACATCCCTTGTGTCACAGCCATGACAAAGCCGGCCAATGCGGCAGCGTTGGTCTTCGGCGGCAGCACGCCTGCCGCAATGTCACGATCAATACGGGCGCGAAGTCGCCCGTCAATTGATTTGCGGATGTCGGCAATCGCACTCTGGACATCGGCCGACGCGGCCGAGCCGCTGGCGGTCGCGCTCGCAAGCAGGCATCCCTTGGGCGTCGCCTCGCCAGTGTAGGCGGTCGCGGCCGCGGTCAGCATCGTGTGCGCGGCGTCCTGCGCGGTCGGGGCGCCATCGATCGCCTGCGCCATAGCGTCCGGATCGCCGGCATAGCGGCGTGCCGCCTCGAGAAACAACCGCTTCTTGTCACCGAACGCCGTGTAGAGGCTGGGCGCCGTAACCCCCATGGCTGTGGTCAAGTCGACGATCGATGTCGTTTCATACCCATGGCGCCAGAACGTCAGCATTGCTTGTTCGAGCGCGGCATCGCGGTCGAACGACAATGGTCTGCCGATTTTGCGGCGAGGCACGGGACTGGCGTCAGCAGGATTCATAGTGAACGCTCTGAAAGAGGTTGACAGCTGTCGATCAGCCTATCATAGGTTCCGTATCGAACGCTAGGAAAGTAGCAGGCCATGTCTCTCACCGATTTTCGTACGCTCGGCCGCTCCGGCCTCGTCGTCAGCCCGCTCGCGCTGGGGACGATGACCTTTGGTCCCGGCGAATGGGGCGCGGACGAATCGACTTCGCGGGCGATCTTTAATGCCTACCGTGCGGCGGGCGGTAATTTTGTTGATACCGCCGACATCTATTCGGGTGGCGAGAGCGAGAGACTTCTCGGCCGGTTCATCGCCGACAGCGGCGCGCGCGACGACATCGTTCTGGCTACCAAGTTCGCCTTCAATGGCTCAGCCAGCCCGCTGAGCGCGACGCAGGCGGGCGGGGGCAACCCCAATGCGGGCGGCGCCGGCGCCAAGAACATCCACCGGGCGCTCGACGCCTCGCTAAGGCGGCTGGGGACCGACTACATCGACGTTTACTGGATGCACATCTGGGACGGCGTGACACCAATCGAGGAAATCGTGCAGACGCTCGGTGACTTCGTGCGAGCCGGCAAGATCCGCTACTACGGCTTGTCGGACATGCCCGCCTGGCTGGCGATGAAGGCGGCCACCATTGCGTCCGAGCGGCGCGTGCCCGGCCCGATCGCGCTGCAGCTCGAATACTCGCTGGTCGCGCGCGACGTGGAGGCCGAGCATTTTCCCGTGGCGCGGGAGGGCGGCATGGGCATCATGCCGTGGAGCCCCCTGGCCGGGGGCTTCTTGTCAGGCAAATACCAGCGCGGGAACACGGCCGAAACCGGCCGGCTGAGCGGCGCGAACCCGTTCGGCAACAGCAAGTTCGTTGATCGCAACTGGGACATCCTCGACGCGCTGAAAGCCGTGGCTGCGGAGCTCAATCGGCCAGCAGCGCAGGTCGCACTCGCCTGGACCCTGTCACGCGGCGGGGTCGCCTCGACGTTGATCGGCGCGAGTAAGGTGTCGCAATTGGAGAGTAATATCGCCGCAACGGAACTTCGCTTCAGTGGCGCTCAAGCCAAACACCTTGACGAGGCTAGCGCGCCGGCGCTCGGGTTTAGTTCTGGACTGGCACAGCCGGCGATCCGCCGCATGGTCTTCGGCGGCCATCAAGTCGCCGGATGGAACGAACAGCGCGAATGATCACGCAACTAGTTGCCTTTTTTCCGTCGAAAGCTCGCTTATCAGACTGGACGTGCAGCTAGAGCATGTTCGGACCAGATGGGATCAACCCGTCCGAAAAATATGTTCTAAAACAAGGAGCTGGAGCGTGTTCGGCGTTTCTGTCAGCGTCGAACGTGCTCCAGGCTTTCGTGCGTCTCGTCGCCGGCTGAGTGAGCGCGAAACCTTGCTGCATTATACCAAGCCGCAGAAAGATTGACTCTCAAGAAAGGTTGGGGGAGATGTGCCATCCTCCCCAAACCACCCGTCATTTATCAGGACTCGCCCTAAATGATGACGGGGGGTTTGGGGGGGGATGGCACATCTCCCCCAACCTTTCTCGCCGCCACATTTGCCCGGTCAACCAGACCCTCTCATGCGGCGATGACGGCCAGCGCCAATGCAGCCGCCTCGCGCATTGGAAAATTCGCGGGCTTGCGTGCCAGCAGGTCTGCATCGACCGCCGCATATTCTGCCAGCGAGCCCTGCACACCGCCGACGCCGCCGATCATGCCATACACGTCATCGCCGCGCTGACATCGGGTGACCCCCTGAGCCCACCTCTTCCACGATTCCGGCCATGTCGATGCCGACTAGGGACGCCTCGCCATTGCCAAAGGACCAATCGTCGGCATTCACCGGCACCAGGCCGATGACGACATCTTCCCGCCGCACGCCGAGTTCGGCCTCGCGATCACGCCTTAAAACCAGCGACGTACGGATTGTCGGTAATCGGTGTAGGCCTGGCCGAACATGGAGGCGAGCGCTCGCTCCTCCGGAACGATCTGAAACCGATTTATGAACGCGATGAAGGCAATCGGGCCAACTGTCGAAAGCGGGCGGCCCAGCCATCCGGACCATGAGAAAAGCAGCAAGGACAAACCAACATACATCGGGTTTCGCGTGAGGCGGTATATGCCTGAGGTCACCAAGTTCGACGCGCGATCGACATGCACCGGATCAATGGTGGTCTTGGCCTTGCCGAAAGCCAGGAATGCCGGAAGGCCGAACAGCCCCGCGGCAACGAAGAAAATGACTGCCAGCCCCAGTCTTATGCCCGCAGAAATCCATGCGGGCTCAGCACTCAACAGCGTCGCACCCATCAAAATCCCGATGCCGAGCATCAACAGCGGCGGCGGAATGCGATTTTCCAGTCCACGCATCACGGAAGGCCGTCTGGATGGGACAAGGCTGCAAATCCCTTCTTGGATGATGATTGACACCCTTATGGATGACGACTAGACTCCATTTTGTCAAGCATAAAAGGTCGAGCCGAACAATGAGGATGTCGCAGGAGGAGAAAGACCGCAGCCATTTGCGTATCATCGCGAGTGCAGCAAGACTCTTCAGACTTGGCGGCATCGAGGGTGCGAGCGTCAGCGACGTGATGAAGGATGCCGGGTTTACGCATGGCGGCTTCTATAAGCACTTCGACTCGAAGGACACGATGCTGGTCGCCGCGCTCGATCGCGCATTCGAGGAGATTGCCGAAATGCTCGAACCCAAATCGAAAGCGACCGAGGCTGACGCGCTCGCAGCCGATTTCCGGCAATTCTACCTGTCGGACCGCCATGTTGCATCCTCGGCCATCGGCTGTCCGATTGCGGCTCTGAGCAACGACGTCGCGCGTGGAGCGGAGCTGTTGAAGGCGCGCTTTGGTGCAGGCGTCCGCCGCATAATCGCTCTCCTGACTCGAGGAACGTCAGGCTCACAGCGCGTGAGACGGATCCGTGCGACGCGGCAGATCGCGATGATGGCGGGGGCAGTGATGATCGCCCGGGCCAGTGACCCCGATACGGCCCGCGAGGTGCTGGCGGCGTGCAGGGAGCCGTCCGCTTCGGTCTGAGAGGCATCTCAATGGTGGCGTCAAGACTTGCTGACCTGCCTCCCCGGTCACCGCCATAGCACCCGGCAATCGAGCCGTTAAATCAGGCCTTCATGCGTCATCGCCGTGCGCACCGATTTAAGCCCCATCATCCGGTCACGATAAGCGGCCAGTTTGGTCGGCACATCGAGCTCATTCTTGCGCGCCCACAAAAGCATGACGAACAGGTAGCAATCAGCCACACCCACGTCAGTACCGAAAAGGAAATCACCCTGCATCGTGTCGGAGAGATAGGCCATACGCTTCAGGATCGCCTCGCCGGCCTTCTTCTTTTCGTCATCGCCGGCGCCCGAGAAGAATGGCTTGAAACCTTTGTGTATCTCGGACGAAATGTAGGCGAGCACTTCCAGAAGGTGGGTGTGGCCCATTGTCCCCGAAGGCTTCAGGGCACTATCCTGATGGGCAATCCAGTCGAGTATCGCCAGGTTTTCCGTAAGCGTCTCTCCTGAGTCAATGGTGAGCGCAGGAACATACCCCTTTGGATTGATTGTATTGAAGTCGGCGCCACTTTCTGTGCGCTTGGACTTCAAATCCACTTTCTCGTGCTGGAAGGCAAGCCCCGCCTCGTGCAATGCGATATGGTCGGCCAGGCTGCACGCGCCTGGTGCATAATAAAGCTTCATCCTGTCGTCTCCCCTTGATGCGGCCACAACGCGCAGCAGGCTGAATTGTTACCGCCTGCATCCAGATTGGCTCGGTCGCCGCTGTGGCGCTTGTCCCGCTCCCGCGTGGTGCGCCTGGACCCGATAACACGGTCGGGCACGTGAGGCCGGGCAGAACGTTGATCTTTTGCCTTCAGGATGTGATCGCAAGCCTTTTGCGGCGGCGCGGGCAGTCTGCTATAGCGCGGGCCAGCCATACTCGGAACCCGCCATGATCCGTATTGCCGCCGCCGCCAGCGCTGCCCTGGCCGCCCTGTATCTGACCGCCGCCGCCATGCCCGCCTACGCGGAGACCCAGGCGCAGAAGGAGGCCGAGGCCCAGGCCGACGCGCAGGAGCGCGCCAAGCGCGCCGAGCAGGAAAAGGAAGCCGCAGCCAAGGCGCCGCCACCGGCCATCCCAGGTGCTGTCTCCGCGGGCGAGGCTGCACCGGCAAGCAAGAACGCGGCCGAGATGTCGCCCAATGACGCGCTCTTCGATGCCATCAACCGCGGCGATGCCGCAGGCGCGCGCGATGCCATCAGCCGCGGCGCGCAGCTCGATTCCCATAACGTCTTGGGCCAGACGCCGACCGATGCCGCGATCGAGGCCAATCGCAACGACATCACCTTCCTGCTGCTGTCGATGCGCAGCGCCGTAGGCGGCGGCGGCCGGCCGCATATCACGCGCGTGGCGGCGCAGGCCGCGCCGGCGAAAGGCGCTTCGCACCACCATGCCGCGGCGCATGTGACGCGCGTGGCCGTGCAGGCGCCGGCGATGGTAGATCCGGGACAGCCTAATCCGGCTGTGGGGTTCAACGGGTTTTAAGGAAGGAAGAACTTCTTTTTGAAAAAAGAAGCAAAAACGTTTGTCAGTTTAGGTACGCGCCGCGCTAACCAGTAAAAGTTTTTTGGTTCTTTTTTTCAAAAAAGAACAACCTTACTGTCAGGCCAACATGTTCTCCCCAGAAGACCACACCTACATGCGCCGCGCCATCGCCCTGGCGCAGGCGGGCGATCGCGACCCCGGCGGCTCGCCGATCGGCAGCGTGATCGTGCTCGACGGCAAGATCATCGGCGAGGGCCACAACGAAACCCAGGGCAATCACGACCCAACCGCGCATGGCGAGGTGGTGGCGATGCGCCGCGCCGGCCAGACCATCGGCAATTGGGAGCTGCGTGGCGCCACGCTCTACAGCACGCTGCAGCCCTGCGGCATGTGCAGCATGGCAAGCATCTGGGCCAAGATCGGCCGCATCGTCTATGGCGCCGAACGCGACCAGGTGCACAAGCTCTATTTCGAGGACCGCCATCTCAGCACCCAGGATTATATCCGCGACGCCTATCGCGGCGATCTGGTGATGGAAGGCGGCCTGCTCGCAGACGAATGCGCGGCATTGTATTATGGGCCGAACGACGATCCGCCGTTCGAGGAACAGGCCAATCTCTGAGGCGCCTGCGTTCGATTTCACGCGCAGCCATGTGCGCGTGGTGCTGCGCGACGTGCATGTTCAGGCCAGCGTGGGCCTGCATGCGTGGGAGCGCCATCCCGAGCGCCCGTCCCGACTGATCGTGAACGCTGAAATGTTTGCGTATGCCGCCGGGCCCGTGGACGGCGCAGGGCGTGCGGGCATCATCGATTACGATCCGGTGCGGCGCGCCATTGCCGCCTGGCCGGATCGCGCGCATGTCGATCTGCTGGAAACGCTGGTCGAGGAACTGGTGGCCGCCTGTTTCGACAATGCGGCCGTGCAGGCGTGCCGCGTCTGTGTGGTCAAGCCCGACATTTTCAACGATGCAGCCGCAGCCGGGGTCGAGGTGTTTCGCGTGCGCGCGCCGTGAAGGGTGCCGCGCTGGTCACGGGCGGGGCGGTGCGCATCGGCGCCGTGATTGCGCGGCGACTGGCGGCAGAGGGCTATGCGGTCGGCGTGCATGCGCATCGCTCCATCGACAAAGCCGAGGCGCTGGCTGCCGAGTTGCGCGCACAGGGACATGCCGCGGCGGCGCTGGCAGCCGATCTGAGCGACCGCGCCGCGGTGGGCGGGCTGGTTGCCGCCTGTGCCGCAGCAATCGGACCCGTGCGCCTGCTGGTCAATAACGCGGCGAGCTTTCGCTATGACGACGCGGCGGGGTTTGAAGCCGCGGATTTCGATTTCCACATGCGTCCGAATTTGGAAGCGCCATTGCTGCTGGCCCGCGACGTCGCGCGTGCGCTGGGCCAGGATATGGGTGCGGTGGTCAACATGCTCGACCACAAGGTGGCAGCACTGAACCCGGATTTCTTCACCTATACGGTCGCCAAGATGGGGCTGGAGGCTGCCACGCGCATGATGGCCATGGCCTTCGGCGGGCGCGTGCGCGTCAACGGCGTCGCACCCGGCATTGCGCTGATCAGCGGCAAGCAGACGGAAGCGGGTTTTGCGCGCGCCTGGCATGCGCCGCCTCTGGGGCGCAGTGCGACGCCCGACGAATTGGCGGACGCGGTGGTGTTTGCGGCCGAAACGCCTGCGCTGAACGGACAGGTGCTGGTTCTGGATGGCGGGGAGAGCCTCGTGAGACGGCGGCGGGATATCGCGTTCGATACGGCTGGCGAGACTTCATGATCCCGATGACGGCCGCCTCGTCCCCACGCGGTTCGTGGCCAGCCACAGAAGCACGATCACAGGTGGCAGGATCAGCTCGATTGCCATCAGAAGGGCGAAGAACGGGTGCGGCCTGCCGACCGACATCCAGGAGATCGCGCGCCCGAGGCCGCCGACGAAGAAGAGGCCGGCCAGCCAAGGGATTCGACGTGAGCGACGGCGTAAATCGCGCGCTGCATCGAGGAGCAACAAGCCGTAGGCGCCCCAGAATGGGGCGTAGAAGCGCAGTTCGCTGTCCATCGTCGCGGGCCAGGCACCGCTATCGGGACCGTGGTAGCCTGTCAGCGCATCGAAAAGATGCTCGGCCGATGCCGCGGTAAAGCCCGGCCCGGGCACCATGATCGACAGGCAGATGAGCAGCGCAGCGCCTCCTAAAGCCACCAGAATGGCGCGCAAGGCCAGGATCACCGTTGCACCACAGCCTGCGCTTGCTGGGCAGAGGACGCCGCCGGTCGCGGCAGCAGCAGCCACAACCGCCCGGCCTGGTGCATGCGCCCAGCCCACGCGCCCGCCGCCTCCCCGCTGCCCATGAACACGTCCAGCCGCGCCTGCCCGACAATGGCCGAGCCCAGATCCTGCGCCAGCACCAGATGCTGCCACACGCGCCCATCCGGCACCGTACTGTCCACGAACACCGGCGAGCCCAGCGGAACGAACGCGCGATCGACCGCTGCCGAGCGTCCCGCGGTCAGCGCCACGCCCATGGCACCCGCGGGGCCCAGCGTGGGGTCGATGTCGGGCACGGCGCGAAAGAAGACGTAGCTTTCGTTGCGGTCCATCACCGCGCCCGCTTGGTCCGGATGCGCGTCAAGCCAGGCGCGGATCGATTGCATGCTGATCTGCTCGGGCGGCAGCGCGCCCTGCTCGGCCAGCACGCGGCCGATTGGCGTATAGGGCCGGCCGTTGCGGCCATCGAAGGCAAGGCGCAGCGTGCCGCCCTCGGCCAGGCTAAGCCGCGCCGCACCCTGAATTTGGGCGAAAAAGAGGTCCTCGGGCGAAGCCAGCCAGGCAACGGGATTTGCCGACGCACCCATCGCCCCTGCTTCGATCTCCGCGCGGCTGTAATAGGGCACGATCTGCCCGCCTGAGACGCGGCCAAGCCCTGGCCTGCCTTGGGCATCTGGCGTGCCGCCCTCCGCCAGATCAGTCGGCCGCGCCAGCACCGGCGTCTGGTAGATGCCGCCGCGGTGCAGCGCGCCATGCAGCACAGGCTCGAAATAGCCGGTGACGAGGGCCGCGGCGCCTACGCGGTAGGGTTGGAACCAGGTGGCAAAGTAGCCGTGCAGGTCACTGTGGGGCGGCAATGCGCGCCATGCGGCGCAAGCACCGGCCCAGTTGCCGGCGCGCCCCGCATAAATCTGGGCCACGCTTGCGCCGCCCAGGGACGCGTCGGCAGGTAGCAGCGCGAGCCGGCGGCATTGCAGCGCAAGCATAGCACCAAAACCCGAAAGATCGTCGGAGGACCAGCCGGGCAAGTTGGAAAAACTGGATTGCGTCAAAGGCGGCAAAATAG
The DNA here is from genome assembly GCA_965276755.1 of Acetobacteraceae bacterium. Lineage (GTDB taxonomy): Bacteria > Pseudomonadota > Alphaproteobacteria > Acetobacterales > Acetobacteraceae > CAJCIS01. Next base: position 3,120,559 of record OZ255625.1, on the reverse strand, counting down.
GCTGGCGAGTAACACAGCCAAAAAGGCAGAGGAGCAGGAACCAACTGAAAAGAAAGACGGGGGGGCTGGGGGGCTTGGGCGGAAGCAATCGGCGCATGCGCCGATCCGCGCAAGCACATCGCCCCCGGCTCCTCCCTTTCGCCTCAAGCCGCATCAAGCGTTGCGCGCAGCCGCCAGGCGCCAAACCGGTGCCGATCCCTTGAGGTCCCGCTCGAAGCTCCAAATGTCCACAAGTTCGGTCACGGCATCCGCGCCGCTGACAATCGTGCCGTCGCTGGCTGTGGTCAGCGTGATCTGGTGGGACACGAAGCGCACGGTGATATGCGCCAGGCTGCCCTGGAGGGACGCGTCATCGACGCCAGCCTCCAGGATACTGCGAATTTCGGTGCGCTGCGTTTGGCCCGCGGCCTGGCGGGCGGAGATGGCGGCTTCGAAGGCCGCGTATGTATCAGCGGTCAGCAACGGGCGCAGCTTGTCGCGATCGCCATTGGCAAAGCTGGTCACGATCAGGCGGAACGCCCCTTCGGCGCCCGAGAGAAAAGTGGCGCCATCGAAATGGCGGTCGATGGCGCGCATGGCCGCCAGCGCCTGGCCGGTGGGACTTGCCGCATCAGGCATCTTGCGGGGCGAGGGCGGGGGCGGCTCTGCGCGCCCCTCCAGCACGGGCGCGCTCGGCCGGCGGGCGCCGATCTCGGGCACGCCCTCAAACCCCTGGCGCTTGCCCAGAATGCTGCGCAGGCGCAGCACCAGGAACAACGCGATCATGCCGAACAGGATCAGGGCGATCGGCAACTGGCCGGGCGACATCGTCACAACTCCAATCTGGGGGCCAAGGCCGCGTGCGGGCCTTTCCAACGCCGGGCCGCGTCTGTAGCTGCACGGCCATGATCCTGATGCGCCATGGCCAGAGCGAGTTCAACCTGCACTTCACCGCGACGCGCCGCGATCCGGGCATTGCCGACCCGCGCCTGACGCCCGAAGGCCAGGCCCAGGCCACGCGCGCCGCGGCGGCGCTAGCCGGCCAGGACATCCGCCGCATCGTCGCCAGCCCCTACACCCGCGCCCTGCAGACAGCAGCGCCCATTGCCGCAGCCCTTGGCCTGAAGGTGCAGGTCAGCCCTACGATCCGGGAGCGCTACCATTTTACTTGCGATATCGGGTCACCCCGAAGCACCCTGGCCCAGGCCTGGCCCGGGCACGATTTTTCGGCCGTCGACGAGGTGTGGTGGCCGAGTGCGACGGAGGAGGAGGCCTCGGTGATCAAGCGGGCGGCGGCGTTTCGCGCGCACATGGCGCAGGTGGGCGATGGGGCGCATACACTGGTCGTGAGCCACTGGGCGTTCCTGCTGACCCTGACCGGCACCAGCCTGGAAAACGGCGAGTGGACGATGCTGCAGGCTTGAACGTGCCGCTTTGCGCTGGTGTTGGCGCGTGCTAGGCGCCCGCACCTCTCCCCCGTATTCCCTGTTTCGAAGGTGATCGATGTCCCAGTCCCAGTTTCCGCCGGCAGGCGCTCCCCCCGGCGGCGGGCCGCAGGGCGCGGCGCAGCCACTGCCGCCGCTGATGGTCAACGTGCAGTACATCAAGGATTTGTCCTTCGAAGTGCCGAACGCGCCGGAGATCTACGCCACCTTGCGCAGCCAGCCCGCGGTGCAGATCAACCTCGATGTCCAGGCACGTGCGCTCCAGGAAGGGCAAAACGTCTATGAGGTGGTGCTCTCCGTGAAGGCCGAGGCGCGCGAGGCGGTGCAGAACGGCAGCGGCGAGGGGCGCGCGGTATTCGTCGCCGAGCTGCATTACGCCGGCGTATTTACGCTGAACGGCGTGCCGCCGGAGGCCGTTGAGCCGCTGCTGCTGATCGAGTGCCCGCGCCTGCTGTTCCCGTTTGCGCGCACGGTGTTGAGCGATGTGACGCGCGAGGGCGGGTTTCCGCCGGTGCTGTTGCAGCCGATTGATTTCGTCGGGCTTTGGCAGGCGCGCCGCGCGCAGGAAGCGCCGGTGGCGAATGCGTAGGTAGCAAGGATTCTTCTTTTTCTGAAGAAAAAGAAGCAAAAAGACTTTTGACTGTTTTGACACGCGCCGTTCTTGCAGGTTCGCACAATGCAAACATTCAAAAGGTTTTTGCTTCTGTTTTTCAAAAAAGAAGTGCTTCGGCTTTCACTTTGCACATAATCGTCCTAGGCGGCGGCGTAATCGGCGTGACCTCAGCCTGGTATCTGAACCAGGCCGGCCACGACGTGACCGTGCTGGAACGCCAGCACGCCACCGGACTGGAAACGAGCTTTGCCAATGCTGGTCAGGTCTCCCCCGGCATGTCGGCACCCTGGGCGGGGCCGGATACCCCGCGCAAGGCGGTGACGTGGCTGCTGATGCGCCACAGCCCTCTGGTAGTGTGGCCGCTGCTGGATCCCGCGTTCCTGCGGTGGGTTCTGGCATTCCTCGGTAATTGCACCGCGGCCGCGTACGCGCGCAACAAGGGGCGCATGGTGCGGCTGGCCGAATACAGCCGCGACAAATTGGCCGAGCTGCGGCGCGATACGGGCATTGCCTACGACGATCGCCAGCGCGGATTGCTGCAATTGTTCCGCACGCAAACGCAGGCAGATCACGTGGGCGACGATACCAGCGTGCTCGATACGCTGGGCGTGCCGTACCGCGTCGTCGATCGCGCCGGATGCGTGGCGCATGAACCAGGGCTTGTCGCCGTGCAGGACAAGTTTGTGGGCGGGCTGATCCTGCCCGGTGACGAGACGGGGGATGCGCACATCTTCACGCAGCGCCTGGCGGCGCTGGCGCAGGCGGCGGGTGTGGATTTTCGTACGGGCGTGACCGTGCAATCCTTGCTGACGGAGGGTGGCCGGGTGTCTGGCGTGGCAACCGATGCCGGTGTGGTGACGGGCGACGCTTACGTTATGGCGCTGGGGAGCTATTCGCCGCGCGTGCTGCATCCGTTGGGCATTCCGCTCAACGTCTATCCGGTCAAGGGTTATTCAATCACGCTGCCGGTGGCCGATGACGCGGCCGCGCCGGTATCAACGGTGATGGACGAGACGTTCAAGGTGGCGATCACGCGGCTGGGCGATCGCATCCGCGTTGGTGGAACGGCGGAACTCGCCGGTTATTCGATGCGCCTGCGCGTGGCGCGGCGCGAAACGCTTGTGCATTCGGTCATGGACCTGTTTCCACACGGCGGCGACCTCTCCCAGGCGACATTCTGGACGGGGTTGCGGCCAATGACACCGGATGGGCCGCCGGTCATCGGGCCGACGAAGCTGGACAATCTGTGGCTGAATACCGGCCATGGCACGCTGGGCTGGACGATGGCGTGCGGCAGCGGCGCGCTGCTCGCCGATCTGATGAGCGGGCGCGCGGGCGATGTGCGCCACGATGATTTGGTTATTGCGCGCTACGGCTAAGGCTCGGGCAGCTTGGGATAGGTGCCAAATGCCGTCATAGCCGAGGATTGCGATGGACCGGGGTGCTGACATGGGTCGCCCATCCGACACTTTGCGACACATGAAGACACCGGGACCGCAAGTGCGCTCGACACGGCTGGATCAATCGCCAATGGTGCCGCCTGGCAAAAGCGGGAGCAACCGTGTGGCGGGGAGAGATCGGACATGGATCAGTCGATGAGCATCCCGGCCGCAATCGCCGGCACCCGCAGCCGGGCGGGCTTGCGCGTCGCCATCGTCGGCGCCGGCTTTGGTGGCATCGGTCTGGCCGTTCTGTTGCGGCGCGCCGGCTTTACCAGCCTGACGTTGTTCGAGCGCGGGCCAGCCATCGGCGGCACGTGGCGGGACAACACCTATCCCGGTGCGGCCTGCGACGTGCAGAGCCACCTTTATTCGTTTTCTTTCGCACCACGCGCGAACTGGACTCAGCGCTATTCGGGCCAGGCTGAAATCCTGGCCTATATTCAAAGCGTGGCGGAGGCGCATGGCATCACGCCGTCGGTGCGCCTGAACACGCCGGTGATCGGTGCCGCGTTCGACGATGTGCGCCACGTTTGGCGAGTTGAGACCGCCGCCGGCGCCACCGAAGAGTTCGACGTGTTCATTCCCGCCGTTGGGCAATTGAGCCATCCCTCCATTCCCGCCTTCCCGGGTCTCAACGATTTCAGGGGTGCGGCGTTCCACTCCGCAGCGTGGGATCATGGTGTCGCGCTGGCCGGCAGGCGCGTGGCCATGGTGGGCTCTGCCGCGAGCGGCGTGCAGATCGCGCCCGAACTGGCCAAGGCCGCGTCGCACCTGGACATTTTTCAGCGCACAGCGAATTGGCTGGTGCCACGAAACAATGCCGCGTTCACCGAGAGGCATCATTCCCGCTTCGAACGGATACCTGGCTATCGGCTGGCGATGCGGCTGTATATCTACCTCTACGGCGAGTTTCTCTTCGATGCATTCCGTACCGGCTCCTGGCGCAACGGGCTGCTGAAGCGCGCCGCGACCCGCCACCTGGATACGCAGGTGTGCGATCCTGCTTTGCGTGAGAAGTTGCGCCCGGCCTTCGAACTGGGCTGCAAGCGCCTACTGTTCTCGGACGATTACTATCCCTGCTTCAACCAGCCGCATGTCAGCCTGGTCACCGAGCCGATCGGGCGGTTCGAGGCAAACGGCATTCGCACCAAGGATGGCGCGTTGCACGAAGCGGATGTGGTTGTCTTCGCCACCGGCTTCGACACGCGCAACACGCTGCACAAGATGGCAATTACCGGCAGGGACGGGCTTGATCTTCAGGCACGGTGGCGGGCCGGGCCGGAAGGCTATCGCGGCATCGGCGTGCCCGGCTTTCCAAACATGTTCCTTCTATATGGGCCGAATACCAATCTGGGTCACAATTCGATCATCGTCATGCTGGAAGCGCAGGCGCGCTACATCGTGAAATGCCTGACGCATGTGGTGGATCGCCGCCTGTCCACGCTGGAAGTGCGCGAGGAAGCCAATCGGCGCTACAACGAAACCTTGCAGCAGGCGCTTGGCAGGATGGTCTGGTCCACAGGCTGCGGCAGCTGGTACGTGCATGATGGCAAAATCACGACCAATTGGTCCGGCTCGACGCTGGCTTATCGGCGGCTGATGAAGGCGGTGGATTTCGGCGATTATATCAAAGCGTAAGAAAAAGCTGGGGGAGCAGTGCCTGCCCCCCCAGACCCCCCGTCATTATTCAAAGCGAGGCCTAATAATCGACGGGGGGTTTGGGGAGGATGGCACATCTCCCCCCAACTTCTTCCCCTATTGCTGCGGCTGTGCCATGCTGCGATGCACCTCCGCCATAACACCCGCCGGCGCGATATGCGCAATGGCCGCGCGCAACTTGTTGTCCCAGCCCGCAACAACATCGCCATCGCCGTTCAGCATGGCCTTGAAACCCGTCTTGGCAACGCTGGCCGGGTCGGCCTTTTTTGACTGGCCTACCTTGGTGTCCATCATGTCCGCGCGCTCGAAGAACTCGGTCTCCGTCGCACCCGGCATCAGGCACGTCACCGTCACACCGCTGCCTTTGAGTTCATGGCGCAGCGCAAAGCTGAAGCTGTCCAGGAACGCCTTGCTGCCGTTATAGACCGCCTGGAACGTGCCGGGCATGAAGCCGGCAATCGATCCCGTAATCAGGATGCGCCCCTCACCCGCCGCGCGCATGTCGCGCCCCACGCGCTGGACCAGCAGCAGCGTGCCGGTAATGTTGGTGTCCACCACGCGCCGCCACTCTGCCGCGTCCTGGTCCAAAAAGCCGCGCCCCAGCCCGCGCCCGGCATTGGCCAGAAGGGCGTCCACGCGTCGGCCGGCCGCAGCGGCGTAGAGCTTCTCCACGCCTTCGGTGCCGGAGAGGTCTGCCTGAATGGCATCGACCCGGCCGCCGTGGCTGCGCAGCTCGGTGGCCGCACGCTCGATCTCGGGCTCATCGGCGGCGATCAGCAGGTCGTAGCCCTGCTCGGCCGCTTCGCGCGCCAGCTCCAGGCCGATGCCGGTGGACGCGCCGGTCACGATGGCGAAGGGCCGCTGTTCTGATTGGGGCATGCTGATATTTCCTCCCGTTGCGTGTGCGCCAACGGAGGGATCAGGCGGAGTTTGCGCGCACGCACGATCACGCAAGCGTGACGGCTGCGGCGCCAGCTTGTTCTTCGACAAGGCTGGTGGCGGGGGCCAGTCCAGCTACACTGCCCAAGCCCCTGATGCGCAAGGATTGAAGGGGCACATTCCCAAAGGAGTTCTCTTCCCCGGCATGACCCCGCTTAGCCTCGCCTTTCACGGGTCACGCCGATGACCGAGACCGTTCTGATCACAGGTGGCGCCGGCTTCATCGGCTGCCATGTGGCCACCGCCCTGCTGCGGGCCGGCAGGCGCGTGCGCGTGTTGGATAGCTTCATCGAACAGGTCCATCCACCCGGCGCGCCGCGCAATGCTGTGCTCGACCACGTCGAGCTGGTGCAAGGCGATGTGCGCGACCCGGATGCCGTGTCGCGCGCCCTGCGCGGTGCGGACAAGCTGATCCACCTGGCCGCCGAAGTGGGCGTGGGTCAGAGCATGTACGCCATCGACCGCTATGTCGGTGTGAACGATCTTGGCACGGCGGTTCTGTTCCAGGCGTTGATCGAACAACGTGTGCAGCGCGTGGTCGTGGCCTCGTCCATGAGCATCTATGGCGAGGGGCTGTATCAGACAGCATCCGGTGCCATCATCGAGGATGCGCGCCGCACGCAGCATGGCGGCGGGTGGGATCCCATAGGGCAGGACGGCGCGAAGCTGCGCCCGCTGGCGACACCCGAGACAAAGCGGCCCGATTTGGCGTCGGTCTATGCGCTGACCAAATATGTGCAGGAGCGGCTGACGCTGACGCTCGCACCCGCCTATGGCATGCAGGGCGTGGCGCTGCGCCTGTTCAACGTATACGGTGCCGGCCAGGCGCTTTCGAACCCTTATACCGGCGTGCTGGCGATTTTTGCCTCGCGTCTGCTGAACGGCCAGCGGCCGATGGTGTTTGAAGACGGCGAGCAGCGCCGCGATTTCGTGCATGTCGAGGATGTGGCGCGCGCGTTTCTGCTGGCACTCGATGAGCCGCGGGCGGATGGCGGCGCGTTCAACATCGGCAGCGGTTGCAGCGTGTCCATAGGCGATGTGGGCCGGCGTTTTGCCGCCGCGATGGGGCGATCGGATCTGGCGCCCGAAATTACCAACAAGACGCGCGTCGGCGACATTCGCCACTGCTTTGCCGATATTTCGCTGGCACGTGAGGTGCTGGGCTTTGCGCCGCGCCGCAGTTTCGATGACAGCTTCGGCGAATTGGCCGATTGGGTGTCGCGTCAGGAGGCGATAGATCGCGTCGGCGAGGCGCGGCTCGAGCTCGAGCAGCGCGGACTGGTGGCGTGATGCTCCCGGTTCTCGTCACGGGCGGCGCGGGATTTATCGGCGCCAACCTGGCCGATCGGCTCGCAGGCGAGGGCCATGACGTCCTGATCTATGACTCGCTGGCGCGGCCGGGCGTGGAGCGCAATCTCGACTGGCTGAAGCAGCGACATGGCGCGCGTGTGTCCGTGCAGATCGCCGATCTGCGGGACGAGGCTGCGTTGACCGCGGCGGTGCGCGGCGCGTGTACGGTTTTTCACCTGGCGGCGCAGGTTGCGGTGACCACGAGCCTGGTTGAGCCCGTCGCTGACTTCGATGTGAATGTGCGTGGCACGCTGAGCGTGCTGGAGGCGCTGCGGCGTTTCAATCCGGCCGCGCCTTTGGTTTTTGCGAGCACTAACAAGGTCTATGGCAATCTGGCCGAAATTGCGCTGGAGCGTCGCGGCGGCCAATATCTGCCGGCGGATGCCGATTTGCGTGCGCGCGGCATCGATGAAAGCCAGCGGCTGAATTTCCACACGCCGTATGGCTGTTCCAAGGGCGCGGCGGACCAGTACGTGCTGGATTACGCGCACAGCTTCGGGCTTCGCACGGCAGTGCTGCGCATGAGCTGCATTTATGGTGAGCGCCAGTTGGGCACCGAGGATCAGGGCTGGCTTGCGCATTTCCTGCTGCGCGCCATTGCCGGCGATGCGATCACCATCTACGGCGATGGCAACCAGGTGCGCGACGTGCTGCACGTGGGTGATGCGATCGATACCTATATGGGCGCGTGGCGGTCTATAGACCGCGTTGCCGGGCGGGCGTTCAATCTGGGCGGTGGTCCGGCCAATGCGATCAGCCTGCTGGAGCTGATCGCGCATATGGAGGAAATACTGGAGCGCGCGATCGACGTCGATTTTCAGGATTGGCGCGCGGGAGATCAGCGTTATTTCGTGGCGGATGCATCGGCCGTGCGTACAACGCTCGGGCTGGGCAAGCCGCTGGGGTGGCGCGAAGGGGTGGCGCGCTTGGCGGAGCATTTTGGCATGAGAAAGGTTGGGGGAGATGTGCCATCCCCCCCAAACCCCCCGTCGAAAGTTAGATCCGTCCTAAATAGTGACGGGGGGTCTGGGGGGGGTGGCACACCCCACCCAGCACTTTCCTTATGAAAGTCGCTTTGCTAAATCCGCCTTGGCACTTCGAGAACAGCATCTATTTCGGCTGCACCGCGCCGCACCTCCCCATAGAACTCGGCTGCTGCCGCGTGCTGCTGGAACGCGACGGCCACGATGTGCTGATGCTCGATGGCCACCTGGATGCGCTGAACGCGACGCAGATCGCCGACGCAGTTGCCGATTTCGCGCCGGCCATGACGGTGATCACCACCGCGCCCACCTACCTGTTTTGGCGTTGCGCGCCACCCGAATTGCGCGTCCCGCGCGAAATGATTCAGGCGCTGGGCGGCCGTAGCGGGCGCGTGGTGGCCGTGGGGCCACATGGCTCGGCCACGCCGGGCGCCGCATTGCGAAAATTGGGCGCAGACATCGTCATCCGCGGCGAGTGCGAGGAAGCGCTGGCAGCATTGGCAAACGCCTGGCCGCGCACGGACGTGCCTGGTGTCGCTACCGTGGAGGGCGGTGCCGTCACGCTGCACGGTGGTACGCAGGCAACGCGCTTTACCGACATGCCTGCGCTGCACTGGCCCGATGCGTGGGTGGCGCGTCATCACCATCACCATCACCGCTTCGAAGCAGAACCGCACGGGCCGGGTGCAGAGGTCGAAGCCTCGCGCGGCTGCCCGTATTCGTGCAGCTTTTGCGCCAAGATCGATTTCCGCGATGGCTATCGCCGACGCGACCTGGCGCCGCTGCTGGAGGAGATCGATGCGCTGGGCCGCCAAGGCGTGCGCTATCTCTATTTCATTGATGAAATCTTCCTGCCCCAGCCCGCGTTGCTGGAGGCGTTGTGTGCACGGGATTTCCAGTTCGGCATCCAGACGCGCCTCGATCTGTGGAAGCCCGCTTTGATCGAACAATTGGGCTGCGCCGGCTGCGTGTCCATAGAAGCCGGCGTGGAAAGCCTCAGCGTGGCCGGCCGCGCTGCGCTGGACAAGAATTGCCGCATGACCACGGACGAATTGACCGACCGCCTGGTCCTGGCACGCAGGCATGTGCCGTTCGTGCAGGCCAACCTGATTGCCGGCGCCGGCGATGACGCGGACGAAATCGCCGCGTGGCGCGAGCATCTGCAAGCGCGCGGCGTGTGGGCGAACGACCCGGTGCCCATGTTCCCTTACCCGAGCAGCCCCGAATACCACACGCGTTGGGGCGCGCCTGATGATGACGCGTGGGAACGCGCGCACGCGCACTACCTCGCGCAATTTGATCGTTTCAGTGACATCCAGGACGGCGCCCCGCACGCGCTGGCGGAACTGGAGGCGGCGTGCATGGCACGATAGGTGCCGCCCCACGCGTTCTTCTGACCAGCGATGCGGTCGGCGGCGTGTGGCGCTACAGTTTGGCCATTGCCGCAGGCATTGGTGCGCGCGGCGGGCATTGCACGTTGGCCACGATGGGTCCGGCACCTTCTGCGCGCCAATGCGCCGAAGCGGGCGAAATTGCCGGCTGCACGCTGGTCCATACCGGTTTACCGCTGGACTGGACGGCATCGGGGCCAAGGGCGCTGGGCCGCGCAGCCGCGGAATTGGGGCGTCTGGCCGATCAGGTGCAGGCGCGCACGGTGCATTTGCACACGCCCGCACTTGCTGCCTTTGACTGGCCGGTGCCCGCGGTAGCGGTGGCCCATTCCTGCGTCGGTGGCTGGTGGCAAGCCGTGCACGGCAATGCAGCCCCGCCTGCGGAATTTCGCTGGCGCATGGCCTTGATGCAGGAAGGCCTTGGCCGTGCGGCTGCAATCATTGCGCCGAGCCACGCCGCGTCCGAAGCGCTGGGCGGCATCTATGCCGCCGGACGGGCGATCGAGATCGTTCATAACGGGTTGGGCGCCGCACCACCGCAACGGGCCGCGCGCAGGCGGCGTGTGCTGGCGGCGGGCCGGCTATGGGATGGCGGCAAGAATTTCGCCGTGCTGGATCGCGCAGCACTGAGGCTTGATGCACCCATCAATGCGGCGGGGCCGGTGCACGGACCGGGCGGGGCGTCGTTCTACGCTGTTGGCCTGAATCTTCTAGGCAATCTTGCGCAAGATGAGCTACGCGCCGAAATGGCGAGTGCTGCGGTCTTTGCAGCACCTTCCGTCTACGAACCGTTCGGACTGGCCGTGCTGGAAGCGGCGCAAATGGGTGGGGCGCTGCTGTTGTCGGACATTTCGAGCTTTCGCGAATTGTGGGATGGCGCTGCACAGTTCGTCGATCCACACGACGCGGAGCAGTGGGCGGCCGCGATGCGCGCTCTCCTGGATGCGCCCGCGCAGGCGGCGGTGCTGGGCGATCGCGCGCGGGCACGCTCGCGGCGCTATACGGCACGTGCCATGGTGGAAGCGACGATGGCCATTCATCGCGTGGTCGCCTTGCAGGCAGCCTGAGCATGATGGGCGTTTTTAGGAAGCAAGTAGGCGAAGGAAAGATTGGGGGAGCAGTGCCTGCCCCCCCAAACCCCCCGTCATCATTTAAGCGGATCCCTAAAATAAAGACGGGGGGTCTGGGGGGGATGGCACATCTCTCCCAGCCTTAATTTATGCGTTTCATCTATTTCACGCATTCGCTCGCATCTTGCTGGAACCACGGCAACGCGCATTTCCAGCGCGGCGTACTGCGCGCCCTGATCGCAGCGGGACACGACGCGCGCGCCTTCGAGCCGCGGGAAGGCTGGAGCCGCACCAACCTGCTTGCGGAGCATGGTCCGGCCGCGTGCGAAAGTTTTGCCGCCGCCTATCCCGATTTGCCCACGCATAGTTACGCAAACGCCCAGGATGCGGAACGCGCCGTGGATGGCGCAGATGTCGTCATCGTCCACGAATGGACCGATCCGGCGATCGTCGCGGCACTCGGCCGGCTGCGTCGCGGGAGCGGGCGTTTCACGCTGCTGTTCCACGACACGCATCACCGCGCGGTCAGCGACCCCGATGCGATCCGCGCCTTTGATCTGTCCGGCTATGACGCCGTGCTCGCCTTTGGTGCCACGCTGGCCGAGGTGTACACGCGCTGGGGCTGGGGCGGGCGCGTGTTTGTCTGGCACGAAGCCGCCGACACGACGCTGTTCAATCCACCCGCGCACGAACAGCAGCGACAAGGCGCGGTCTGGATCGGCAATTGGGGCGATGGCGAGCGCACCGCCGAACTCGGCGAATACCTGCTTTCTCCGGCCGCGCGCGCGCGCATGCCGCTCGATATCTACGGCGTGCGTTATCCGGCCAAGGCGCTGGCAATGCTGGCCGAGAACGGCGCGCGCTACCACGGATGGATTGCCAATACGCGCGTGCCGGCCGCCTTTGCGCGCCACGCCATGACCGTGCATGTGCCGCGCCGGCACTATACGACGATGCTGCCCGGCATCCCGACAATACGCGTGTTCGAAGCGCTGGCCTGTGGCATTCCGCTGATTTGCGCGCCGTGGGATGACGCAGAAAATCTGTTCAACCCGGGCGAGGATTATCTGGTGGCACGCAACGGCGAGGAGATGGCCGCGCACATGACAGCGCTTGCGCAGGATACCTCCCGCAGCGCCGCGCTGGCAGCCGCGGGCCTGGCGCGCATCGTGGCCCACCACAGTTGCGCCATTCGCGCGCGCGAGCTGCTTGACATATTGGACAGCATGTCCGTGCGCGCGGGTGCAGCCTGATGCGTATTGCCTTCTACGGCTCCAGCCTGCTCTCCTCGTATTGGAATGGGGCGGCCACCTATTATCGCGGCCTGCTGCAAGCGCTCGCAGCCCACGGCCATGACATAGTTTTCTACGAACCCGACGCGTTCGACCGCCAGGCGCATCGTGACATCGATCCGCCGGAGTGGGCGCGCGTGGTCGTCTATCCCGCCACGATGGGCGCGATGCACGATGTGGCGCGCCAGGCAGCCCGCGCCGATGTCGTCATAAAGGCAAGCGGCGTCGGCGTCTTCGACGATGAATTGCTGGACGCGACCATGGCCGCGGCGGGCCCAGGCGCAGTGCGCATTTTTTGGGATGTCGATGCACCGGCAACACTTGCGGCCGCGCGCGCGGACCCAGGCTGCATGTTGCGCAGGCGCCTGGCTGATTTGGATTACGTGCTAACGTACGGCGGAGGGCCGCCCGTGGTCGCCGCCTACCGTGAACTCGGCGCGCGGGAATGCGTGCCCATCTATAACGCGCTCGACCCGCTTACGCATTTTCCCGTAACGCCCGATCCCGCCTACGCGGCCGATCTGGCGTTCCTGGCCAATCGCCTGCCGGACCGGGAAACCCGCGTCGAAGACTTCTTCCTCGCCCCCGCGGCCGCACTGCCCGGCGGCAGCTTTATTCTCGGCGGTTCCGGCTGGGGTGACAAATCCGTGCCGCCAAATGTGACGTGCCTCGGCCATGTGCCCACAGCTTTGCACAATGTGTTCAACAGCTCGCCGCGCGCGGTGCTTAACGTGGCGCGGGACAGCATGGCGGCGGTGGGTTTTTCGCCGGCGACACGCCTGTTCGAGGTCGCGGGCGCGGCGGCATGCCTGATTACAGATGCATGGGAAGGCATCGAACATTTCCTGGCGTCAGATCGCGAGGTGCTGGTCGCGCGTGATGGCGCGGACGTTATCGAACACCTGCGCACGCTCACGCCGGAACGCGCGCGCGAAATCGGCGCAGGCGCGCGCGCGCGCTGCATCTCCGAGCACACCTACGCGCGCCGCGCCGCACAGGTGCACGCGATCCTGACGGATGCACTCGTCGCTTGAGCCTGCGCATAGCCGTGCTCGGCCTCAGCCTCAGCTCGTCCTGGGGCAACGGGCACGCAACCACCTGGCGCGCCCTGCTGCGTGCACTGTCCGCGCGTGGACACGATTGTCTGTTCCTCGAAGCCGACCGGCCATGGTATGCGCAGCACCGCGATCTGCCCAACCCTGATTTCTGCCGCTTTGCGCTCTATGACGCCGCGGCCGATCTCACCCGATGGCGTGCTGACATAAAAGCGGCCGATCTGACCATCATCGGCTCGTTTGTGCCCGATGGCATAAACGTCGCGCGGCTGGTGCGTCCGTGGGCGAGGCAGCTTGCCTTCTATGATATCGACACGCCGGTCACGCTTGCAAAGCTGCGAGCGAATGACTGCGCGTATCTCGATGCGACCTTCATTCCAGAATACGATTTGTATCTGTCATTCACGGGTGGCCCGACCTTGCGGCTGCTGGAGGATCACTATGGATCGCCGCGTGCGCGCGCGCTCTATTGCGCGGCGGACCCGGCGCTCTACTACCCCGAGGAAACAGCCGGGAAGCGCTGGGATCTCGGCTACCTCGGCACCTACAGCGACGATCGCCAACCCACGCTGGAAAAATTACTGCTCGACCCGGCGCGCCGCGCGCCGCAGCGGCGCTTCGTGGTCGCCGGTCCGCAATACCCCGCAAGCATTGTCTGGCCCAACAATGTCGAGCGCATCGAGCATCTGCCGCCCGCGGAACATCGCGCCTTCTACGCCGCGCAACACTGGACGCTCAACATCACGCGCGCCGACATGATCGCGGCGGGCTACAGCCCCAGCGTGCGGCTGTTCGAGGCAGCAGCGTGTGCAACGCCGATCATTTCCGACATATGGAACGGCATCGAAGACGTGCTGGACCCTGGCCGGGAAATCATGCTCGCGCGTATCGCCGATGACGTGCTGGATTACCTGAACACTAGGGATGCAACTTCTATCGGAAGAGCCGCGCGAGCGCGTTTCCTGTTAGCACATACGGCGGCTCACCGTGCCGCGGAACTGGAGACGTATATTGAAAGCAAAGAACTGGGGGGATAGTGCCTATCCCCCCAGACCCCCCGTCATCAGTTAGAGCTTCGCCTAATTTCAAAAGTTCTTTGCTTCTTTCTTTCAAGAAAGTAGACCTTGCTTTCCTCCGCGCGTGGCGGAGGCGGATGGGAATCGAACCCACCACCCGCTTTCGGCGGGCCGCTGATTTTGAAGATCAGGGGGGCCACCAGACCCCAATCGCCTCCCTAAGCCAGCACGCGCCGATCAGCCACACGCCGCGTAAAGCCCGCCGCATCGAAATACTCCAGCAACGGCACGCTGTATTTACGCGAAACGCCTAGCACGGCGCCGGCCTCGCGCACCAGCAGCCCGGGCGGCGCCAGGCGCGGCGCCAGCACGCGCCGCGCGGCACTCACCGCGTCCGCGTGGAAGATGATCTCCCGCCCCTGCGCCGGGTCGGGCGCGCGCACGAGCACGCCCTGGCGCACCAGGCGGGCAACCAGCGCGCGCGTCGCCGGGCCGGGCGGGGGCTCGGGCGGGCAAAGGCCGCCGTGCCGCAGCGCCTCGGCCAACACATGCGCCGCGTGCTGCATCGCGGTATCGCGCGCGGCACTTGGCACCTGCAGCGCCGCGCCCACACGCCGCAGCTTGCCCGAGTCCACCAGCCCCGCGGTGGCCGCCTCCAGCACGGCCGCGCTGATCTGAGGCATGCGCGCCCCGAGTGCGGCCACCGCCAAGGGCACGTCAGCCGCTTGCAGGGCCGCCATCGCCTCGGCCTCCGCCTGGGCCAAGGCCACGCGCGCCACAGCCACGCCCGCGCCCTTCAGCAGCGTCTGCCCGGCGCCTAGCGCCGCCACGACGCGACCCGGCGCAATTCCGGCAAGCTGGGCGAGCCGTCCGATACTGACCCCTTGCCCCGCCGCCGTGGTGATTTCGCCCGCCACGATTGCGCCCGGCTCACTGTCCGCCAGCAGGCGCAGCCGTGCGAGCGCCGCCGGCACGTGCCGGGCCAGGCGTGTGGCGGCCGGATCAATGACCGAGCCCCCGCCTAGCGTAGCCGGCGGCGAGGCGGCGCGCAGGATGAAGCGCTCGCCAGCCGGCGCGCTGACCGGGCGCGTGGCATGAAGCTGCGCTATGAAGGTGGCGCCCGGAGTCGCCTCCTCCGTGTCCAGCAGGCGCAGGCGCGCGGGCACTTCATCTGTGCCGCACAGCAGCACCAGGCGCGCCCCGTTTTCGATCGGCGGCCCGTCCGCCACAGTGCGCAATGCCACGGTCAGCCAGGTTGCCGCCGCCAGCAGCCCCGGCGTGGCGAGTGCCGCGCCTCGCGCAACCGCGCCAACCGAGACGTCACGCAAATTGGCCGCAACCCGCTGGCCCGGGGCCGCATGGCTCACCCGGCTGCCATGGACCTGCATACCGCGGATACGCACGCGCACGCCAGCGGGCACGATCTCGATCTCATCGGTGTTAGCCAGTGCCCCCCGGCGCAGCGTGCCCGTGACCACCGTGCCGTGGCCTGCGATTGAAAAGGCGCGATCGATCGGCAGGTAGGCAAAGCCGTCATCGCGCGCCGGGCCACGCGCCGGCAGCGCCGCGGCCAGAAGTGCGCGCAATTCGGCGAGCCCCGCGCCGGTGTTGCGCGATGTCAGCGCGGTGCCCAGGACGGTCAGCCCAAACGCGGCCACGCGCGCCGCAACCTCGCGCCCGCGCGCGTCGGCCGCAGCGGCGCTCACCAGGTCGATTTTGCTGATCGCCACAATGGCTATGCGGATACCAAGCAACGCGGCAATATCGAGATGTTCGATCGTCTGCGGCTTGATGCCTTCGCGCGCATCGACCACCAGAAGCACGGCGTCCAGGCCGGTGGCACCAGAAACCATGGTGCGCACGAAGCGCTCGTGCCCGGGCATGTCGATGAAATCGATTACCCCTCCCGGCACGTCCATGTGCGCAAAGCCCAGCGCAATGGAAATACCGCGCCTCCGCTCCTCTGCCAGGCGGTCGGTCTGCATGCCGGTCAGCGCGGCCACCAGCGCGGTCTTGCCGTGATCGACATGGCCGATCACGCCCAGCAGCAGCCTCACGGCGCCAGCGCCGCCCGCACGCTGGCGGCGAGCGCCTCCACCTCCTCATCGGCCACGCTCAGCATATCCAGCCTCAGCCGGCCCGCCGCGATACGGCCGATCACCGGCGGCGAGCCCGCGCGCAGGGTCGCGGCCAGCGCGTCGGGTGCTGCCACGTGCAGGGCGACCGCCGCGCTGGCAATCGGTTGCGCCGGCAGCGTGCCCCCGCCCGCCTGCCCCTCAGAGGCGATGACCTCGCCATGTGGCGCCAGCAACGTGGCGAGCCGCTCCGCACGATCGCGCAAGCTGGCCGGACTCTGGCCCAGCATGCGCAGCGCCGGGATATGCCCGTGCGCGCCCTGGGCGTGCAGGCGCAGCGTGGCCTCCAGTGCGGCAAGGCTCAGCTTGTCCAGGCGGAGCGCGCGCATCAGCGGGTGGCGCGCGATCGGCGCAATGGCGGCCTGCGTGCCCGCCAATATGCCCGCCTGCGGGCCGCCCAGCAGTTTGTCCGCGCTGAAGGCAACCACATCGATCCCGGCCGCCACCGCATCCCGCACACGCGCCTGGCCAAGCACGCCCAGCAGGTCGCCGTGGCCGAGATCCTCGATCATGATCAGGCCGTGTGCATGCGCCAGCGCGGCGAGCTCGCTGCGCGCCACGGTCTCGGTAAATCCCACCATGGCGAAATTGCCGCGATGAACCGCCAGCAGCGCGCGCGTGGCGGGCGTGATCGCGGCGCGGTAATCGGCCAGGCGCGTCTTGTTTGTGGTGCCGACCTCCACCAGTCGTGCACCCCCCTGCGCGATAATGTCGGGGATGCGAAAGCCGCCGCCGATTTCGATCAGCTCGCCGCGCGAGACGATGACTTCGCCGCCGGCGGCCAGCGCGGTGAGCGCCAGAAGCATGGCCGCGGCATTGTTGTTGACCGCGGCGGCTGCCGGTGCACCTGTCAGCGTGGCGATCAGGGGCTCGATCGCCTGAGTGCGGCTGCCGCGCGCGCCTGTCGCCAGATCGAATTCCAGGGTGCAGTAGCCGGCGGCCTCAACCACGGCCGCAATCGCGCGCGCGGCCAGGGGCGCGCGGCCGAGATTGGTGTGCAGAACGATGCCCGAGGCATTGATGACGCGGCGCAGGCGAGGGGCTTGGTCCAGCAGGCGCGCGGCGTGGTCCAGCAGGGTATCGGCGGTCACATCGGCAGGCGTGCCATGCAGCACGGTGGCGCGGGCCTGATCGAGCGCGCCTCGCAACGCGGCGAGCACCGAAGCGCGGTCGTAGCAGGCGATAAGCGCCAAAGCCGCAGGTTTTTCAAGCAAAGCTTGGACTTGGGGCAAAGCGCGTAAGTGAAGAACTGGGGGGAATGTGCCATTCCCCCCAGACCCCCCGTCATCATTTAAGGCACGCATGACTGATATACCCGACATACGACTGACATCTCTTGCACATGGCGGCGGCTGCGGCTGCAAGCTCTCGCCCGCAGTGCTGCGCGAATTGCTCGCCGGTGTGCCCGCCGCCGGCGCCTTTCCCAACCTGCTGGTCGGCACCGAAACAGCCGACGACGCAGCGGTCTATCGCCTGCAGCCCGACCTGGCCATTGTCGCGACCACGGATTTCTTCACGCCCATCGTCGATGATCCGTTCGTTTTCGGCCAGATCGCAGCCAACAACGCGTTATCGGACATCTACGCCATGGGCGCCGCACCAACCATGGCGCTCGCATTGCTCGGCATGCCGCTGGGGCGCGTCTCCGTGCAGACTGTTCAGGCGATCCTGGCGGGCGGCGCCGACATCTGCGCGCGGGCCGGCATTCCCATCGCCGGCGGCCATTCCATCGACAGCCCCGAGCCGATTTACGGCCTGGCCGCAATGGGCACCGTCCACCCCGATCGCATCCTGCGAAACGGCGGCGCGCGGGACGGCGACGTGCTGATCCTGACCAAGGGCCTCGGCGTGGGCATTTTCAGCGCCGCGTTCAAGCAGGGCCGGCTGGGCGAGAACGCGTACGCGCTGATGGTGGCAAGCACCACGCAGCTCAACGCCATTGGCGCGGCGCTGCCGGAGATGGAGGGGGTGCATGCGGCGACCGACGTGACCGGGTTCGGTCTGCTTGGGCACGCGCTGGAGATGTGCCGCGCCTCGGGGCTGGGCGCGCGGATCGGCATGGCGCAGGTGCCGGTTCTGGAGGGTGCTGCGGGGCTGGCCCAGGCGGGTATCGGAACCGGGGCAGCGGCCCGCAATTGGGCGAGCTATGGCAGCGAGGTGGCGTTGGCTGCCGGCGTGGCGGACTGGCAGCGCGGGCTGTTGTGCGATCCGCAGACCAGTGGCGGGTTGCTGATTGCGGTGGCGGCGGCGCGAGCGGCGGATGTGCTAGGCGCTGTGCAGGCGGCGGGATTTGGGCGCGCAGCGATCATTGGAGCGTTGGTTTGTGACGTTCAAGGAATTGTGCTTCACGCCGATAGGTGACGACGTGGCCGCCGCGTGCCACGGTCAAACAGACCAAAGTTTTTTGCTTCTTTTTTTCAAAAAAGAAGACCTTCCTTCCTTCTGGAGAGTGCTGCGATGCCCCGCAAACCTCTAAGGCGCAGTTTGCATGACCGCGCCATGGGCTTCCTGGCCGATTGGTCCCTGCCGAGGCAGATGGCAGGCGGAGATCCGTTGCGCGAGGCGGCAAAAAGCGAGGCCTCACGCACATTGCGTCCGCGTTTGGAGCAGGCCGATACGGTGGGCACCAGCATCTGCCCCTTCTGCGCGGTGGGCTGCAGCCAGCTGATTTATGCCAAGGACGGCAAGCCCATTCATATAGAGGGCGATCCGCGCAGCCCGGTCAATGCCGGCACGCTCTGCCCGAAGGGGGCGGCTACGTTGGGCGTGCTGCTTTCGCCCCAACGCATCAATACCGTGCTCTATCGCGCGCCGCATGCAGAGGAGTGGGAAGAGCGCCCGCTGGATTGGGCGATGGAGCGCATTGCGCAACTGACAAAGCAGACCCGCGATGACAGTTTTGTCGAGACGCTGCCGGATGGCAGGCGCGTCAATCATTGCGTAGGTGTGGGATCGCTTGGCGGTGCCACGCTGGACAATGAAGAAAATTATCTCATCAAGAAGCTGTTCAACGGCGGCCTCGGCATGGTGAGTATCGAAAACCAGGCCAGAATCTGACACTCCTCTTCGGTGCCCAGTTTGGGCACCTCCTTCGGACGCGGCGCGGCCACGATGTCCCTGTGGGATCTGGCCAATGCCGATTGCATCGTGATCATGGGCTCCAACATGGCGGAGAACCATCCGATTGCGTTTCGCTTTGTGGTCGAGGCGCAGCAGCGCGGCGCGAAGGTTATCCATGTCGATCCGCGTTTCACGCGCACCTCTGCGCTGGCCGATATTCACGCGCCGATCCGCTCGGGCAGCGATATCGCCTTCCTCGGCGGCATCATCCGCCACATATTGGAAAACGATCTGTGGTTCCGCGAATTCGCGATGGCCTATTCCAACATCGCCCACATTATCGAGGACGGGTACAGCGACCCCGAGGAGAATGACGGCGTCTTTTCCGGCTTCGATCCCGACACCGGCACCTACAAGGAAGACACCTGGCAGTACAAGGGCAAGACCGTGCCCTCCGCGGTTTCCGATCATGGCGTGGTCAAACAGGTGCAGTCCGAAGGCAACGATTTTCAGAGCATGAACGAGGGTCCGCCGCCGACTGACCCGACGCTGACACATCCCAACTGCGTCTATCAAATCATGCGCCGGCATTATGCGCGCTACACGCCGGAGATGGTCGAGCGCATCACGGGCTGCAAGCGAGAGATTTTTCTGCAAATAGCGGATGCAATGGCGCGCAATTCCGGGCGGGAGCGCACCGGCGCCATCTGCTACGCGGTCGGCTGGACGCACCATACGGTGGGCGTGCAGATCATCCGCGCGGCATCGATCATCCAGGGGCTGCTGGGCAATATCGGCCGGCCGGGCGGCGGCATCATGGCGCTGCGCGGGCACGCCAGCATCCAGGGCAGCACCGATATCCCCACACTGTACAACATGCTGCCAACGTACCTGCCGCAGCCCAACGCGTTTGCCCAGCACGCCACGATCGGCGAGTACCTGCACACCGAAACGCCCACCACTGGCTGGTGGAGCAACATGCCCAAATACGTCATCAGCCTGCTCAAAGCGTGGTATGGCGAGAACGCGCGCGCGGATAACGAATGGGCCTATCAGCATATCCCAAAACTCACCGGTGACGTCTCGCAATTGCCTATGACGCTGTCTATGGTCGATGGCGTGACCAAAGGGCAGTTCATCCTGGGGCAGAACCCGGTGGTGGGTGCCGTCAATTCCGATCTGGTCGAGCGCGGGCTGGCGCGGCTGGACTGGCTGGTGGTGCGCGATTTCGCCATGATCGAAACCGCAAATTTCTGGCAGAAAGGCCGGCTGGTGCAGCGCGGCGAACTGGCACCTGCAGATATCGGCACGGAAATCTTCTTCCTGCCCACCGCCCTGCCAGGCGAAAAGGACGGCACGGTCACCAACACGTCCCGCCTGGTGCAATGGCATGACGTGGTGCTGGACGCGCCGGGCGACAGCCGATCGGATCTGTGGTTCATCTATCATCTCGGCAAGCGCCTCAAGCAAATCTACGCCGGCAGCACGCTCTCGCGTGATGTGGCCATCCAGGCGTTGACGTGGGAATATCCCGAACGCGGCGAACGCGCCGAACCTGACGCGGAAGCGGTATTACGCGAAATCAACGGTTATACCGTGGCAGATCGTAAGCAGGTTGCGCGCTATCACGATTTGAAGGATGACGGCAGCACTGCCTGCGGTGGCTGGATGTATTGCGGCGTCTATCCGAAGGCGGGCCACAACGTTGCGCGCGCGCGCACGCCTGATGCGCCGGGCGGGCCTGGCAGTCACCTTGGCTGGGCGTTCGCCTGGCCGTCCAACCGGCGCACGTTATACAACCGCGCGTCGGCCGATGCTGACGGCAAGCCGTGGTCAGAACGCAAGAAGATGGTTTGGTGGGACGAGGGTGAAGGTAAATGGACCGGCTTGGACGTGCCCGATTTCGTGCCGACGAAACGTCCTGATGAGCGGCCAGACTGGTCCCGCCGTCCGCACGGCATGGACGCGCTTGGTGGCGACGCGCCCTTCATCATGGAGGCGGACGGCAAATGCCAGTTGTTTGCACCGACAGGGTTGAAAGACGGTCCGCTGCCTACGCATTACGAGCCGCCGGAGAGCCCCGTGGCCAACGCGCTGTACTCCCGGCAATTCAATCCTGGCACGAAAATCTGGGACCGGCCGGGCAATGCCCTGCATGCACCGATGGACCCGCGCTTTCCTTACGTGTTCACCACGTATCGTCTGACCGAATTGCATTGCGGCGGCATCATCGGCCGCGTCACGCCGCACACTGCCGAGTTGCAGCCCGAAGCCTTTGTCGAAATATCGCCCGAACTCGCGGGCGAACTCGGCATTGCCCATCTCGGCTGGACCGTGCTCTCGACATTGCGCGGTGAGATCGAGGTGCGCGCGATGGTCACCCAGCGGATGCAGCCCTTCACTATTTCAGGGCGCCTTGTGCACCAGATCGGCATGCCCTGGCTATTCGGCTGGCAAGGCTACGCACACGGCGACATTGCCAACGTGCTGCTGGCGATTACCGGCGATCCAAACACGTCAATCCATTCGACCAAGGCGGTCACCTGCGCCATCAGGCCCGGCCGCCTGGGGATCAATCATGGATCCTGACGAGCACCTGAGCCAAGCTTCACGCGCCATTGATCAGGCGCTGGCCGAACGGCCTGAGCGCGACGGCGCGCTGTTCTCCCAAGCCGCGCAGCATCTGAGTGCGGCGCGGGATCAATTGGCCAAGCGGCAGCGCGCGCAGGGCGCGAACGAGGCAAGCCGCCACGCATTGGAACACGTCAATGCCGTGATCAGCATCGTGCTCGCGTGCCATTTTCCGCTGGGCGCTATCCCTTGGGTGGAGCTGGAGAAATCGCGCGCCTGGCTCGGGCGCATCGAGGCATGAAATGCATGGTCGGCATCGTTCTGCTGGTACAGGAATCGCGCTTTCAGTTGCGCGACGAGGCAGGGGTGGCGCACTTCTTCACGCTTGGCGCGAATGCCGCGGCGGAGCCTGCGCAATTGCAAGCGCTGGCGCGGGAGCAGGCGCGCGTGGAGGTGCGGTATTCGCCGGCGCGCAATATGATCGGGAATTTGGCGACGGCTATAGCAAGGAAGGATGTTCTTTTCTGAAGAAAAGAACCAAAAGACTTTTGCAAGTTCGTCCGCGATAGTCATTAGTGGAGCCCGCCCAATGGAAATGCACCCCCGCGCCCGCGAGCAGACCGCATCGCAATTTTCTGCCGTCATCCCGAACGAAAGCCAGATCACCGCGGGCGTGCTGATCGAGCCCGGCAAATCCTACGGGTTTTTCACCGACACAACGGTGTGCATCGGCTGCAAGGCTTGCGAAGTCGCCTGCAAGGAATGGAACAACCTGCCCGCCGACAATCTAGGCATGACAGGACAGAGCTACGACAACACCGGCGCACTGTCGGCCAACACCTGGCGGCACGTGGCCTTTGTCGAACAGCGCGGCACATCCGGCGTGCGCGCCGAGGGACAGCGCCCCTTCCAAAGCGGCTGGCTGATGATGAGCGACGTGTGCAAGCACTGCCACAACGCGCCCTGCCTGGAAGCCTGCCCGACCGGATCGCTGTTCAAGACCGAATTCGATACCGTCGTCGTGCAGCAGGATATCTGCAATGGCTGCGGCTATTGCGTGCCGGCCTGCCCGTTTGGCGTGATCGATGTCAGCACGCTGGACGGCAAGGCGCATAAATGCACGCTGTGCTACGATCGCCTCAAAGGCGGCCTTGAGCCGGCCTGCGCCAAATCCTGTCCCACCGACAGCATCCAGTTCGGCGAAGTGCACGATCTGCAGGCCCGCGCGCAGGCCCGTGTCGAACATTTGCACGAAGTGGGCGTGCCGAGCGCCTATCTCTATGGTGTGCCGGACTCCCCCGGTGCGACCGGCGGACTTGGCCACCTCAACGCGTTCTTCCTGCTGACCGAGCGGCCGGAGATCTACAATTTGCCTGCCGCACCGACGCGCGCATCACGCCGCGTGGCACCCAGTCTGCTCTCGGGCTTGGCAACGATGGCTGGGCTGGCACTACTCGCCGCGTCGGCTTTTTCACGGCGGGATTAGGCCATGCACGATCCAGACGACAAGCCGATCGTGGGCGTCGACGCGCATGACACCATCGCCCCGCGTGGGCGCTGGGAGGGTCCGACCTATTACGGCCGGCCGCAGCTCAAATCCGCACCCTTTCAGAATTGGGTAGTCGGCGGCTACATCTTTCTCGCCGGTGTGTCGGGTTCGGCGATGCTTATTTCCGGCGTGGCGGAGGCCGTGTCAGGCCGGCGCGCCAGCGGCATGGCACGGCACGGCCGATATTTGTCGCTGCTGGCGCCAACCATCGGCTCCGCGCTGCTGGTCTATGACCTGCACACGCCCAAGCGTTTTTACAACATGCTGCGCATTGCCAAGAAAACCTCGCCCATGTCGATTGGCACATGGATACTGATGGCGTTTTCCGGTGCGGCCCTCGCCAGCGCCGGCGCGCAATTCGCCGCGGACAGGGTCGGTCGCGCACCCTGGCTGCGGGCCATCGCACGCGTGGCGCACGTGCCGGCGGCAATTGCCGGTGCGGGTTTGTCCACCTACACCGCGTCCCTCCTCTCGGCCACGAGCACGCCGCTGTGGGCGGCGGCTCCACGCTCATTGGCGGTGCGCTTCGGTGCGTCTGCCGTGGCTGCGGGGGCCGCGGCGCTGCGCCTGTTCGAGCGCTCGCCGCGCAACCGAATAAGCCTGGACAAGATCGCGCTGGCGGCGCTGACCGCGGAATTTGCCGCCGGCGCAGTCAGCCACGCGACCTACCGCCAGCGCGGCGTGGATGAGGCGCTGGATGGCGGCTGGGGCTGGGTGGAAACGCTCGGCGTCAATGCCGCCGGGATCATGCTGCCGATGGCCGCACACGCCGCAGGCCTGGCCTTCGGTTCGCGCGATGCGCGCCGCCCGGGCGACATCGCCTCGGGCGCCGTGCTGCTCGGCAGCCTGCTGCTGCGCGTGGCCATCATGTCCGCCGGCGACCGCTCCGCCGACGATCCGGCGATCAGTTTCCGCTTTAGCCAGTCGGGCAACTTGTAGAAGCTGGGGGAGATGTGCCATCCCCCCCAGCCTTCCTGCAACACTCAGCCTTTCGGTCGTTCGCTATGACTTCACGTATCTCCTAATCATCTCCCCACAAAATGCAGCAAACTCCGCGGGCTCGCGCGGCGGCGCCGTATAATGCGGCCACACGCCCTTATGCTCCGGCGTAAAGCAGAACGTCACCGTCACCTGAAAATCCTCCAGCGCCGCCATCTGCCGATCGAACCACGCAAGCGCGTCAGGCCGGAACACATCCGCCCAGCTCAGCCCTGTGCGCAAATGCACCACACCCAGCTCGCGCATCCAGCGCACGGCGTCATCCAGCCGGTGATCCTCAAAATGGAACCATTGGCAGATGCCCATCACCGGCGCGAATTCGTGGAAGATACGCGCAGCACGTTTTGGCGTGCCGTGTTCGTCCAGCAATCCCATGTGGAAATGGCGATAATAGGAGGAGCCCTCCGCTTCCTTGTGGCGCGTGGTTGCGGGCCAGGCGGCAGGCAGATCATACAGGCTATACCAATGGATGCGCGGCGTGCGTCCCTGCAGCAACTCAAAGCTGCGGCGCAGCCCCCATTCCTGAACCTCCTCCGCACCAAAGGTGGAAACGCCGATTTCGGACACCCAGATCGGCAGGTTGGTGACTGCGGCAATGGATTTCAATTTTTCGGGCCACGCATCGATCGGCCAGTGATTCCAGTCCAGCGGAAAGCCATGCACGGCCACGACGTCGATCTCGCGCAGCGCGCCGTGGTCATCCAGCAGCGTGATGAACGCCGGATCGATCGGCGACATGCCGCCGAGCACGCGCGGCAACCGTGGTGCTTCTGCTGCAATCGCCTGGCCGGCCAGGCTCACCATGCGACCGAAAATTTCCCATTGCGGGTCGGCTTCGGCATCCCAATGCGATTTGTTGTTCGGCTCGTTCCAGATCATGGCGGCTTCGATCATAAGCGGGGTAAAATCCTTGAAGAAAAAGCTGGGGGAGATGTGCCATCCCCCCCAGAACCCCGGTCATTATTCAAGACGAGGACTAAACTGATGACGGGGGGTTTGGGGGGCATGGCACATGCCCCCCAACCTTATCTAAACGCCTGCAAAAATACGTCTCATCCTCCGGCCGCGCCTCGATCGCAAACCCCGCACTGCGCAACATCGCCTCCACGGCCGCGCGGTTGGGCGCCCACCAATTCGTCGGATCATGCGCGTATGATTTTTCGATGAAGTGCATGCGCGGATAGCCCGGATCGTCAAAATGCGCCCGCGCCTCAAACGCATAATCGTCGGCCACCCGCGCCACATCGCTGCTGCCCCGCTGCAGCGTCTGAAACACCAGCAGGTCGCGCACCGCGTGTTCGTGCACCTGATCAAGCGCCAGCAGCGGATGACGAAGGTGATAGAACACGCCCAGAAAAAACACGACATCGAAGCGTTCGCCCAGCGCGCCCACATCGTAGGCCGAGGCAAGCCGGTACTCGATATCCAGCCCCGCCACGTCCGCGGCAAGGCGCGCCTGCGCCAGATAGCGCTCATCCGTGTCTATGCCCAGCACGCGGTCCGCGCCGCGCCGTTTCATCGCGAGCGAGAAAAACCCCGCATTGCACCCGATATCAAGCACGCTGCGTCCGCGCATGTCCGCCGGCAGCAACTGCGCATAATGCCGCCATTTCACGGCCGGATAGTCGCCCAGAAAATGCTCGGGCGCGGTGCGCACGCCGCCCACCTCCATGTTGTGAAACCACGGCCCAAGCGCTGCAATGCGCTCCCTCAGAGAATCGGCGTCCATACCGGCACTTCTACGCGGCCCGCCGCAGCCGAGTCACCCAGCCGGCTCGGCTGTCAGCAGTCGGTCGATCGGATCCCAACTGAACGCGGTCTGCGCCACGGACACACCCGCCACGGACGTCGCCCCATGCGCCACCGGCTGGCCGCCAAGATGTTGGTAGAAAAACCGGCTGGGATTATCGCGCAACACCCACACAAACGCCGATCGGCAGCCGCGCCCCGCCAGCTCCTGCGCCGCCCCGCGCATCAGGCGCCGCCCCAGCCCCTGGTCCCGCCAATCATCCAGCACGTAGAGCGATTCGATCTCCCCATCGCCCCAAGGGCCGGCGCGCGGCACTTCGGCCGAACGCCTGGCGCGGCCCGTGCCGGCGGTGGCAAACCCGACCAGCCGCGGGCCGCCCGTCTCTGGCGCGGCCACCAGCACTACCGCGCCCGAGGCAATCGTCGCTTCATAATAGCGCGCCTGGCGCGTCACCGACATGCGGGTCAGAAATGCCTCCGGCAGAATACCGGGGTAGGCGCTGCGCCATGCCGCCACGTGCACCGCACCTATGGCCGTTGCATCGGAGATGCGGGCGCGGCGCACCTGGATCACGGCGCCGCTGCCGGTGGCGGTGCAGCCGCGCGCTGCAGCACCGCGCCGAAAAACCCGTCGGTCTCGTGGGCCAGCGGGGTTAGCGACAAATAGGGGCCGAGGCAGGGCGGGGCTCCCTCCAACGGCCAGGCCTCCGCCACGGGCACCACGCTGAAATCGACGTGGCGGCCAAGAAAGGCCTCCACCTGCGCCTCGTTCTCCGCAGGCAGCAGGCTGCACGTGGCGTAAAGCAGCCGCCCGCCAGGCCGCACCAGGCGGCACGCCGTGTCCAGAATGGCCGCCTGTTTTTCCACCAGCTCGTCCAGATCATTTTGCGTCAGCCGCAAGCGCGCATCAGGGTTGCGGCGCCATGTTCCACATCCGGTGCAGGGCGCGTCAACAAGAACACGATCGAAACTGCCGGCGCGCCGCTTGGCCCATTTCTCGCCGGGCGCAATCAGGTGCTGCTCGACATTGTGCACGCCCGCACGGCGCAGGCGGCGCACGGCCCCATCCAGGCGCTTGTCGTGCACGTCACAGGCGACGATGTGGCCGCGATTGTTCATTTGCATGGCCACGGCCAGCGTCTTGCCGCCGGCGCCGGCGCAGTAATCGGCCACCCGCATGCCGGGTGCAGCGCCAAGCAGAAGGGCGATCAGCTGGCTGCCCTCGTCCTGGATTTCCACCAGCCCGGCCTGGAAAGCGGGCCCCGTGCTGACCGCGCGCCGACCCGCCACACGCAACCCCCAGGGCGAAAGCGGCGTAGGCACGGCCGGCATACCCTCGGCTGCCAGCGACGCCTGCGCCTGCTCGCGCGTGGTCACTAATGTATTGACCCGCAGATCCAGCAGCGCCGGCACGCCTAACGCACCCATCTCGGCCGCCAGTGCATCGCCGAAGCGCACTTCCAGGGCAGGCAGAATCCAGTCCGGCACCTCCAGGCGCACGGCAAGCGGCATCTCCGGGTGATCCAGCGTGCGGCCTTCCAGCGTGCGCAGCGCAGCGCGCTCGGGCTCGATCAGCGGGTCCGCGCCGAAGCGCCCGCCGGCATAGGATTGCGCCACGCCGTCCATGGTCCAACCCTCCAGCAGCAGGCTCGCGGCCACCAGCAGCCTGGGTGTGGCCAGCGCGTGGGCACGATCGAGCCACCAGCACAGGCGACGGCGGGCGCGGATCGTGGCCCAGGCGCGCTCTGACACCGCGCGGCGGTCGCCCGAACCTATGAAGCGCCTGGCGCGGAAAAATTCGTTGGCGGTGGCGTCAGCCGGGCGGCGGGGTGCGCCTTCAATGGCATCGAGCAATTCGATTGCGCCGGCCAGGCGTGCGGCGGGGGTCACTGTGTGTCCAGTCTGAGGGCGGCCAGGGGTAGCGGAAAGGCGTGCTCGGGTGAAGAGTCCGGTCTTCGGTGCGACGAGGGGATCTGCGTGGAAGACAGCTTCAACCTGGACCGGTTCGTGGCCGCCCAGGCGCCGATCTTCGATCAGGTGCGGCGCGAACTGACCGCGGGCGCCAAGGGCAGCCATTGGATGTGGTTCATCTTCCCCCAGCTCGCGGGGCTCGGGCTTAGCGCCACGTCTCGCCATTTTGCCATCGTTTCGATAGCGGAGGCGCGCGCCTACCTGCAGCACCCCGTGCTTGGGCCGCGCCTGCTCGAATGCACCGCCCTGGTCAATGGCGTAAATGATCGCTCCGCCAATAATATCTTCGGTGCGCCGGACGACATGAAGTTCCGCTCCTGCATGACGCTGTTTGCGCAGGTTGCGGAAATGGACAACGTGTTTGCGCACGCTTTGCACCGCTTCTTCGACGGACGGGCAGACCCGGCCACTCTCTCGCGTCTGACGTAAGGTTGGCGACGCGATCATTTCGCTTGCCTCGTTCTCCTCATGTTCCTACCTTGTCGTCACGTCTCGCCCGGAAACGGCCGTGCTGCGCCTCAGCTAGTTAGTATAACTAACGCGGGCGCCACCCGCAACTAAGGAGAAGGACCCAAATGGACCAGCCCAGCACAGCCCCCTCCATTCGCATCGCCACAGTCGGGCCAAAGCTGCCGGAGGTCATGAAGCTCTACGCCCAGATAGCCAGTGACCCCGGCAATGACGGCCTCTGCGTCGGCCTGTCCATGGCCGATTGCCTGGCGCAGGACTGGAGCGACATCGACCCGCTTCTAGCCCTGCTTCCCGCTGGCAAGATCCTGCGCGCCGCCATCGCCGTCACGCCCGCCGACCCCAACGCGGGCTACGATTTCCTCACCCTGCCGCTGGTCATTTTCGACAATCCTTCGGTCGATCGCGCCATCGCCGTCATGTGGGGCCCTAACCTGGAGGCGGACTACATCCGGGCCCACGAAAATTTCTACACTCACCTGGCCGTTCTCGGCCTTGACGAGCAGCTCGAGGGCTTCGGCCTGGGCGGCCTGTGCGCCCGCATTGACGATTGCGAGTTTTCCCTCTGCTCGAGCAACGCGGACCCCTACCAGGATTTCAGCCAGCAATGGCTCGATGCAGGCTTCTCGCCCGACAAAGTGGCGGGCGTGCTGAACCGGACGACGGCCGCCATCGCCGCCATCAAGCCCGACCAGTTGCTGTCCTTCTGCTTCCTCGATGCCTCGGAACTGACCCTGGGCGGCCGGTCCGACGACGGCGTCTGGGCGAGCAGCCTGTTCAGCGGCATGATGCAGGCGGCCGGTCAGACCAGGCTGATCCCGACCTATCAAAGTGCTGAGCCGGGTAGGCCGGTGCCCATCGTGCTAGGCGCAATGGCCCAGGCGGCCGGTGGCATCGGCCTGCAGGAAAAGCAGGGCACGCTGTTCAATGATCCCGTGCCGGGGGCGCTCTACCTCGAGCGGCATATCACCGACTACAAGCCTGGCTTCCAGCCTCAGACGGCGTAGGGCAACCAGATGATCGGCCTTGTGTGTTGCCGCTCTGCGCAATACACAAGGTCGTGAGCGCGCGGGTTTGAATGGTTGTTTGCAAAAGGTCAGGCGATAGGTTGAACAGCCATGCCCCATTCGAGCCTCGCCATTGCTAACGAATTTCTCCACAGAGCGCGCGAAGCAGGCCATGCCATCAGCCATATGCAGGCGCAGAAGCTTGTCTATTTAGCCCATGGCTGGTGCCTCGGCGCCGGGCACGGACCCCTTATCGAGGAGCGATTCGAGGCGTGGAATTTCGGCCCGGTAGAGCGGAAACTTTATGATTCGCTGAAGAAATACGGCTCCGGACTGGTGACGGAATTCATCAAGTGGGGCGACGACACGCCGCTGAACGATCTGGAGGAATTTCCATTTGCTTTCGAACAGATGAACGACTTCGAATGCGATTTGCTTCCCTACATCTATGACGCTTACGGCAAGTTTCACGCCTTCCAGCTTTCCGCCCTGACCCATCTCGATGGCACGCCTTGGCACAAGGCCTACATCAGGGGACAGAACCGGCCGATCGACAACAAGGCTATCGAAGACTATTTCGCGCGCCTGGCCCAGCTGGGCACCGTCGCTGCTTGATCCGCTCAAGTCGGCGATACGCACGAGCGTAGAAGCGGTCTCAGCGCGATCCAGACCCGACAGACGAGACGTCCGCGCCGATGCCGTTCTGCAGCAGGAGGCTGCCAACGCCGACCTCGTGCGTTCGCACGCCGAAGCGACACGAGCCGACACAAAGCTTCGCGCAACGATCGTCTATTGCCTTTGCGGCATGCTGGTTCTGACGGTTGGCGGCCTCCTGCTTCTCGCCGGCTTGCAAGCCTTCGGTCTTGTGGGGAAAAGCGATCTGCTCATGTCCGTTGCCGGTCCCGGGGGCGTCGTTGCTGCCCTGGCAGTGGCCTTGGGGCTGATGCTTAGAAGGTCTTGAAAGTTGACGGGGGGTTTGCGGCCACGGCGTTCACACACCCTGTTTGAGGCAGGCATAAGACTAGTGGCTCCGCCCCCAAGCCCTGAAGGAGGGACCCCGCTGGAGGCAGGGCCTTCCGACCTCCAGCTTGTTGAAAAGAAAGAAAAGGTTGTCATACCAATCCGCGTTGAGATCGACACATGATCAAGGCGAGAGGGGGCAGGCACTGCTCCCCCAGCTTTCTTGAGAGTCAATCTTTCTGCGGTTTGGTATTACGGCCTGATGCGGAACACCGTGCCGAAACTCCCCGCGGTGCCATACCCCGCCGTCGTGCCGTAGAGCCGGTTCGCTAACCAGAAGAGCGACGATTCCGGCTGCGCCTCATTCAGCGGATCGTTGCTGAACGTGAACAGCGTCTTCTCCCGCCATTTTCCGTTCGCCAAGGGCGGGAGGAACTCCACGATCGCGCCATAGGAGTTGACCAGAGGGTACGGCCCGCTGGTCGTCGCGAACCACCGTCCATCGGCTTGCGTCATCGATGCGTTGTAAGGATAGCCGCTGTCAGCGCCCAGCTTGTAATCCCAGATCTTCTGGTAGGTCCAGGAATCGGACCCGTTAGCCGGCGGCGACAATTCGAACGCCACGCCGCATCCTGCTTGCGCCTCGTAGACGTAATATTCCGGACAGAGCGGATTGGGCGGGCCGCCCTCGATCGTCATGCCGTAGAGGTTGCCGACCCCGTCCGTGGACAAGGCATTGGAACCGCCGGTCCCGTCCGGGCCGCTAAAAATCCACAGCGCTTCCTTCCTCCATTCACCGCCGTGGCGCGGCACCAGCCGGAACACCTCGCCGCATCCGGTGGCCGGCGCGCAGGCGGGCAGCATGTTCGGGCCGCCGCCCTCAGTCTCGCCATAAACCGCGCCGCTGGCATCGATCAGCGGCGGTCCCCACGGCCCTTCGCTGTCCTTGTCGTTCTTGAACGAGTAAATCAGCGAATACGCCCAAGTGCCGCCCTGGGCCGGGGACAATTCGAATGCGGTGCCGCAGCCGTACGCCACGCCTTCGAAGTGGCAATCGCCTGCACCCCCCGTGAAGCTAAAACCAAAGAGATTGCCGAAACGGTCGAACGCGACGCCCTTGGGCTGCAGACCGTCTGCGGTGCCCTGGAAGGCGTAGATCACCTGCTCGCTCCAGCCGCCGCCCGGCAGCGGACTGAGTTCGAACACCGTGCCGCAGCCGATTGCCGTGCCGTTGCTCGTGCACACGGCCGCGGTCGAGCCGCCGCCCGCGTTGGATGTTCCATAGAGATTGCCGGCGGCATCCACGGTCAGATTGCTCGGTGCCGCGGCATCGCTACCGCCGGCGAAATTGTACACCGTCGTCACCGTCCATTGCCCGGAACCCTGGCGCGGCCGGTCGAGCCGGAACACCGTGCCATTGCCAGAGGCGCCGCCGCTCTGGGCCACGCCGTAGAAACTGCCGTGCGGTCCTGCGACCAGATTGCCCGTCGGTGAACCGCCATCCGCGGCGCCACTGAACTGATACAGTGTCTTGAAAGACGTGGCCTCCGCTTGCCACGATAGGGCGCCAGCGCCAAACGCAGCCGCGGCACTTGCCATAAGATATGATCGCATAAGGACGTTCCTCCGCTCGATGGTATCGCAATATCGCTCAGCCTTTGGCGCGGCAGGTTTTGGCTCCGGGTGAAGACGGGGACCGGCCGCGCACCGTGGTGTTGCGCTGCCGAAAGGAGCGCAGGCCTGCCGCTTTTGCACGTCAATTCCCCTCAGGACGTGTGAAAACGCGCGCTGACATATCCTGACACCCGCAATGACATCCCGTTCGGGCGTTGCGCCGGCCGCTGCCGGGGCGTAATCTGGCACCCTGGCAGGCTCAGCCGGAGGGAGGGTAGTCCCGGTGGCCGACGGTAACAGCGTGCCCGTGCTCTACGTTTTCGGGCCATTCAGCTTGGATCCGCTGCGCCGCACCCTGACACGCGACGGGCGGAAGCTCGCCCTATCGCCGCGCGGTTTCGACGTGCTTCACTGCCTTCTCCGACATCCCGAACGGATTGTGGATCGCAAGGAACTGGTGCACGCCGCCTGGGGCGGCCGCGTCGTCGAGGACGGCAATATACGGCAGACGGTCTACGAGTTGAGGAAGGTGCTGGAAGCAGGCGGCGGCGCGCAGTTCATCGCCACGGTGCCGCTGCGCGGCTACCAGCTCTCCGTGGCGGTCCAGCGTGTCGAAGCCGTAGAGACGTTCAGCGTGCCTTCCGCGCCTTCGCGCCGTCTTTCCTGGACCATCCTGTACCGCATCTTGTTTGCCGGGGTCGTCCCCGCCGCCGCATTGGCTGCGGCCATGCTTCTGCCGGCCCAGCACAGCCCTCCGGGCGCATCGCCGCCCCATTCCGTCGCGGTCCTGCCTTTTACAATTCCCGGGCACGCTGCCACCCAGGACGCATTTGCGGACGGCATATCAACCGAGCTGATCGACGCGCTGAACCGCGTCGGCGGCCTGCGCGTGCTGGCGCGCACCTCCAGCTTTCTGTTCCGCAACCAGCCGATCCCGGCAACCGAGGTCGCGCGGCAATTGCATGTCGGCGCCGTGCTGGAGGGGAGCATCGCGCGCGACGGCGCACGAATCCGCATAGTCTCCGAACTGGTGGATGCCGGCACCGGCTTTACCCTGTGGTCGCACAGATACGACATCGATAGCACTGATCTCCTCGACGCGCAGGCCAACATCGCCCAGGCAGTCGCGGCGTCGCTTCAGGGCGTGCTCGACGGCGGCCAGGCTGCAGCCCTGACGTTGGGCGGCACGCGCAACGCCGAGGCCTACGATTCCTATCTGCGCGGTCTGCAATACGCACGGGACGCCAACGACGATGCCACGCGGCGGGCGGCTCGCGCTGCATTCGAGGCGGCCATCTCACTCGATCCGGCGTTCGCCGTCGCCCGCGCCTGGCGCGCGCGCGAAATGGCGGCGATCGTCTATGAGGGCACCGGCGCCACACGGGCGCAATCGCAGCTGCTCCTCATTGAGGCGGCCGCCGAGGCAGACCGCGCTTTGGCGCTGGTGCCTGATCTCGGCCTCGCGCATCTGGCGCGTGCGGAGATCGCCAAGTTGCAGCAGAACTTTCCCGAAGCGCAACGGGAGATATCACTGGCGCGGGAAGATGCGCCAAACGATACCCAGGTGCTGACCGACGACGTGTTCATGGAAGTCGAGTTCGGCCATCCCGAGGCCGCGCGCAAGGCGGCCGAGCTCGGCGTTAGCCTCGATCCGCTATCGCCTTCCGCCTATGCCGCGCTGGGCTACGCGCAGCGGGTGCTGCGCGACTACGACGGCGCCCGCGCTTCGTTGCGTCACGCGCGCCTGCTCGGCGCCACCGCGCCCTATACCGCCTTGATAGAGGCGATCGTCGCACTCGATCAGGGCGACAACCGGGAGGCGGAGCAGGTCTGCGCCCGAAGGGTCAGCGGGTGGATGGGCGATTTCTGCTCTGCAGTCGCCGAGTACCGGCTTGGGCATGCGAGCGAGGCCAACCTCCACTTCGCGGCGTTGCGCAACGCGCTGGGCGAGAACGGGGCGTTCCAGTATGCCGAGGTGTATGCGCAATGGAGCCAGTTATCCGAAGCGCTCAAATGGCTGGACGTGGCCTATCGCACGCATGATTCGGCGCTGTCGATGATGAAGACGGACTCGCTGCTCGAACCGATCAGGAAGACGCCGCAGTTCGCCGCCATCGAGAGGCGCCTGCGGTATCCCCCCTAGGATTATGGCGACCATGGCGAGAACAACCGCCAACAATGAGGAGGAAACTGACGCCCAGAGAAGCGCACGGCGCAGCTTCTAGAGCACGTTCGGCGCTGATAGAAGCGCCGCACGCACTCTAGCCCTTTGTTTTAGAGCATGTTTTTCGGACGGGTGATCCCATTTGGTCCAAACATGCTCTAGCGTCTAATGCCAATCCGCGTTGAGATTGACCCATGATCAAGGCGAGAAAGGTTGGGGGAGATGTGCCTTGTGCGGGGCGGCGTATACGCCGCCTTGATCCGCACAAGCCCCCAAACCCCCCGTCATTTATTGGGACTTGCCCTAAATGATGACAGGGGGTCTGGGGGGGCAGGCACTGCTCCCCCAGCTTTCTTGAGAGTCAATCTTTCTGCGGGTTGGTATAAGCCGCGCAAATTGCGCGTGTAACTAAGGACTTGTCCTGAGCAGGGTCCAGGGGCAGAGCCCCTGGCCTTTGTTTGTTTTTTCAAAGCGAGATGTGTGCATCCGGCAGGGTTTGGGGGATGGCATTGTTCCCCAATTCTTTCTAACGTTGCAGCCGCGCGCAAAAAAACGTGCTCCGTCCGCCCTGCACAATTCGCCTGATCCCGCCGCACGCCGGCGCGCCGGGGCAAGCCTCACACAATCCGCCTTCGCGCCCATAGACCTTCCAGGCGTGCTGGAAATAACCCAGTTCACCACTAGGCTGCTTGTAATCGCGCAGGCTGGACCCCCCGGCCGCAATCGCATCACTCAACGTGGCGCGGATCATGGGCACCAGCCGCGCTGCCCGCGCACCGGCCACGCTGGCCGCCAGCCGCCGTGGCGAAATGCGCGCACGAAACAGCGCCTCGCATACATAGATATTGCCCAGGCCTGCCACCAGGCGCTGGTCCAGCAGCGCCGCCTTGATCGGCGTGCGGCGCCCTCTCAGTGCGGCGGAGAGAAAGGCAGGCGTGAAGGCCTCGCCCAACGGTTCTGGACCCATCGGCGCAATCAGGCGGTGCTGATCTTCGCGCGAGGTCGCGATCAGGTCCAGGCTGCCGAAGCGCCGCGGATCGACCAGCGCCGCGCGCCAGCCATCGTCGGTGACCATGACCAAATGCTCGTGCAGCGTTGGACAAGAATCGGCCCCGTCCGGTGTCACGTTCATGCGGCCCGACATGCCCAGATGGATCAGCACGCTGTCGCCGCCGGACAGCCGCATGAAGATGTACTTGCCCCGCCTGCGAAAACCCTCCACGCGCGCGCCAGTCAGCCGCGCGGCCAGACCCGGCGGAATCGGCCCGCGAAGATCGGCGCGGTTGACCGCGGCGCGCACCAGCACGCGCCCGGCCAGGCGCGCGGCCAGCCCGCGCATGACGGTTTCGACTTCGGGGAGTTCCGGCATGGGGCAAGCCATCCTATATCGGGCCATGACCCCAGACCAGACGAGCGGCGCCGAAACCGATTTCGGCTACAAGCGCATCCCGCGCGAGGCCAAGAAGCCGCTGGTGCGCGCCGTCTTCGACAGCGTCGCACCCAAATACGATGTGATGAACGACGTCATGTCGCTCGGCATTCATCGCATCTGGAAGCGCATCTTCGCCACGCGCCTGCGGCCCGGCCCGGCCCGCACGCTGCTCGATCTGGCCTCAGGCACGGGCGATATCGTGGCCAATTGGCGCAGGCTGGGCGGCGGCCCCGTGCTGGCCACCGACATCAACGCGGCCATGCTCTCGGCCGGGCGTGACCGCGCAATCGGACGCGGGCTGGTCAGCCAGATTGCCTACGTGGTGGCCGACGCCGAGGCGCTGCCGATCCCACCCAGCAGCGTGGACGTGGTCAGCATCGCCTTCGGCCTGCGCAACTGCACCGACAAGCCGGCCGTGCTGGCCGAGGCACGCCGCGTGCTGCGCCCGGGCGGACGGTTCTTCTGTCTGGAGTTCTCCCGCCTGCAGGTGGCCGTTGCGGAGGGCCTGTACGACCGCTGGTCCTTTGGCGTGCTGCCCCGCATCGGCCGCCTGGTCGCGGGCGACAGCGACAGCTACCGCTACCTGGCCGAGAGCATCCGCACCTTCCCCGACCAGGAAAGCCTGGCCGACATGATGCGCGCTGCCGGTCTGGAGCGCGTTGGCCATGAAAATCTCTCGGGCGGGATTGCGGCCATTCACAGCGGCTGGCGGTTGTGACCAGGCGGATCCTGCTGATCGTCTCGGGCGGGATCGCGGCTTACAAGGCGCTGGAGCTAGTGCGGCTGCTGGGCCGCGCCAGCTACGGTGTGGTTGGCGTATTGACCGAGGCCGGGGCACGGTTCGTGACACCGCTGTCACTGCAGGCACTGACCGGCGCGCGGGTTTACACCGATTTGTGGTCGCTGACCGATGAGAGCGAGATGGGCCATATCGAGCTGTCCCGCTCGGCTGACCTTGTGGTGGTGGCACCGGCCAGCGCCGACATCCTGGCGCGCATGGCGGCTGGCCTGGCGAGCGACATGGCCACGACCCTGCTGCTGGCCACCGACAAGCCGGTGATGGTGGCGCCTGCAATGAACGTGCGCATGTGGCAGCACGCCGCCACGGAGGCCAACATCGCGCTCCTGCGCGCGCGCGGCGTGGCCGTAGTGGGACCTGACGAGGGCGAGATGGCATGCGGCGAGTTCGGCCCCGGGCGGCTGGCCGAACCCGCGGCGATCCTGGCCGCCATCGAGGCGCATTTCGCACCGCGTGCGCTGCATGGCCGGCACGTGCTGGTGACCGCAGGGCCGACGCAGGAGCCGATCGATCCGGTGCGCTACCTGGGTAACCACAGCAGCGGGCGGCAGGGGTTTGCGATAGCCGCGGCGCTTGCGCGGCTTGGCGCGCGGGTCAGTCTGGTGAGCGGGCCTGTCGCGCTGGCCGACCCGCCCGGTGTGGCCGTGATGCGCGTGCGGACGGCGGTTGAGATGCTGGCGGCCTGCCAGGCTGCGTTGCCGGCGGATGCGGCGGTCTTTGCCGCGGCCGTTGCCGATTGGCGCGTGATGAGTGCGGCGGATCACAAGCTGAAAAAGGCCGACGGCGCGCCTGTGCTGGAATTGGCGGCCAACCCTGATATTCTCGCGCTTCTCGCCGCGGCCGGGCCTGTGCGTCCGCGCCTGGTGGTGGGATTTGCGGCGGAGACGCAGGATGTGGCGGCGCAGGCCGCGGCCAAGCGCGTGCGCAAGAATGCTGATTGGATTGTGGCCAATGACGTGCGGCCGGAGACGGGCATCATGGGTGGGTCGGACAATTGCGTGACGCTGGTCTCGGCCGAGGGCGCGGAGGCGTGGCCGGCAATGCCCAAAGCGGAGGTTGCAGCGCGTCTGGCGGCCAGGATTGCGGCGGCTCTTTGAGGTAGAAGGAGGGTTGGATGGCGTATATCGTATCGGCCTGGGGCATTGTTCTGGCCATGTGCGCGTGGGCGATCTATCTCTATTTCGCCTGGGCGGGCGCTGCAAGTTTGCCGATGCAGTGGGGACTGACTGGCCATCCGACATGGTATGCCAGCCGCGGCGTAGCGGTGGCTTTTATTCCCGCGATGGCAGTCCTTGTTGTTGCGTTCATGACGTTCGGCGGCCAAGGCCGGCATATTCGTGCGAGCGTATTATTTGTGTCGGTGCTGCTCCTGGCTGTTCAGGGCCTGTGGGTCGTTCTAGCCGCGCGGCATGTCTAAAACAAACAAAAGTTTTTTGCTTCTTTTTTTCAAAAAAGAAGTGCTTTCTTTCTAATGACTCCCACCATAGAAATCCGAGTGCTGGACCTCCGTCTTCACGATTGGGGCCTGCCCAGCTATCAAAGCGCCGCCGCAGCCGCAATAGACCTGCACGCCTGCCTGGATGATGCCATCGTCATCCCGCCCGGCGCCCCGCCTGCGCTTATATCTGCCGGCTTTGCCGTGCACATCGTCGACCCGCATATCGCCGCCCTGGTGCTGCCGCGCTCAGGCATGGGCCACAAGCGTGGCTTGGTGCTTGGCAATCTGGTCGGGCTGATCGATCCCGATTACACCGGCCCGATCATGGTCAGTGCGTGGAATCGCGGCAGCGCGCAGGTCAGCCTCAGTCCCGGCGAACGTTTCGCACAGATGATGTTCGTGCCCGTGGTGCGGCCGGTGCTGCAGCGCGTCGAGGCATTTACGGCGGTGTCCCATCGCGGCGAGGGTGGCTTTGGCTCAACCGGCTGAATTGGCCGTATCCGCGCCGCCGGCCCTGGGAGCCGCGCTGCTGCGCGCCTGCTGCCTGGTGGGCGTGCTGGTGGCCGCCGGGCTGGTGCTTCGATCAACGGGCACCGGGCTGCTGCACGCCCTGCGGCCGAGCCTGGGCGGGGCGGCATTGCTGGTCGGCGCTGGCGGGGCGATGGTGGCGGCAGGCTTGCCTCGCCAGGTGCTGGCCTTCGCCGGCGGCTATGCCTTTGGCGCGATACCGGGCGCGGGCCTATCGTTACTCGGCCAGTTGCTGGGTTGCGTGCTGGATTATATCGCGGCCAGAAGCCTGGGTGCCGGGCTCGTGCGCCATCTGCTGGCAAGGCCGACCGGGCAGCGCGTGCATCGTTTGTTGGCAGCGCACCCTTTTACGGCAACGCTGACCCTGCGGCTGCTGCCCATCAGCAGCAATGTCATGCTCAACGTCCTGGCCGGGGCGGCGCGGCTGGGGCCGACGGCCTTTTTCAGTGCCACGCTTTTGGGTTACCTGCCGCAGACGATCGTGTTCGCGTTGCTGGGCAGCGGCACGCAGGTGGGGCGCGCCGCACAGCTGGTAATCGGTGGCGTGCTGTTTGCGGCAGCGTCCGGGCTGGGAGTGGTGCTCTTCAGGCGAGCGCGGCAAATTGGGGGGGATGTGCCATCCCCCGCAAACCCCCCGTCATTATCTTAGGCAGCGCGCGCCAACGTTGCTTGCGTCGATCGGCCCAAGACATCAGCGGCCAACAGACGCCAATTGGCAGCATCGGCAAACACAGCACGAAGCAGGCGATTGTTCAGCGCGTGCCCGGTCTTGTGCGCCACGAAGCGGCCCTGGATCGGCCCGCCCGCCAGCGCCAGATCGCCCACCGCATCAAGCATCTTGTGGCGGACGAATTCATCGCGCACCCGCAGACCCTCCGGATTGATCACGTGCGCGCCATCGACCACCACGGCATTGGCCAGACTGCCGCCGCGCGCCAGGCCGGCCGCCTGCATCGCCTCGATCTCGCTCAGCATCGTAAACGTGCGTGCGCGGGCAAGTTCGGCGCGAAAGCTGCGCGCCGACAACGTCAGGCTGAGTGCCTGTCTGCCGATAACAGCCGCGGGAAAGTCGATGGATACCGCCATGTCCAGCCCTGCCGCCCCCGGCCGCAATTCGGCAAAAGCCCCGCCATCGGCCTGAACACGCACGGGCCTGGCTATTTCGATAATTTGCCGCGGCGCATTCTGTTCAGCCAAACCCGCGCAATCGATCAGAAACAGGAAGGGCGCCGAAGAACCGTCAAAGACCGGTACTTCCGGGCCATCCAGGGTGACGAGCGCATTATCCACCCCGGCTGCCGAAAAGGCGGCCATCAGATGCTCGACCGTGCCGATCCGCGCATCCGGGCGATCACGCCGGCCAAGCTGCGTGCACAGCGTGGTTTGCGTAACGTTGTCGTGCCGCCCGCTGACCTCCGCGTCCAGATCGGTGCGGCGAAACACGATGCCGCTGCCCGCGGAAGCTGGCCTAAGCTCAAGATTTACGCGCTTGCCGGAATGCAGCCCAACGCCGACGCAGGATATGGCGGATTTGAGCGTGTGCTGGGAAGTCGAGGCTGTTTGTGGCCTCAGCGATTCCGGCAAACCATCCATTCAGCTCTACCCCCAGCCATTGCGCGCCACCCGGCCGCCGGCTTTTGCTTGGAAATCGAGCCCCGCGCGGGGCCGATTCAGGAGATTGTAAGCTATGCGTGGTTCAACGCTGCGGCGAGTCAATCATTATTGCTGATTATTTCGACGCAAGCCCCTGATCTTGAAGCAGTTTTTGCGCTGCTGCGCCGGTGACCCATGGGTTGGTCCAGGGCGCTAGAGTGAAGGGCTGAAGACCTGGGGGAGATGTGCCACCCCCCCCCCAGGACCCCCCGTCATTATGTAAGGCGAGGCTCTATAATCGACGGGGGGTCTGGGGGGGATGGCACATCCCCCCCAGCTTTTTCTTCACTTTACTCGATTGCCCTGTGGGTTGGTCGGATCGGCCACCACGCCGATCCAACCATGCCCGCCGCACTGCCTAATTCGACTGGCGGCGGAGGAAGGCCGGGATATCCAGGCCTTGTGCCTCCGTGTCCGGCCCGGCCTGGCGGACCATGATCGTTGGTTCTGCTTCCTCCATCTGCGGCTCTGTTCGCTGGACCTCAGCCTCAGCCGGCTTGCGCCATCCGCCGGTCACACGGCCGAAGATGCTGGGCCGCGGGGAGGGCGTGGGCGCCGGCGCGCCGGCTCGCGCAGGCTCGGTGAAGAGCGAGCTGCGGGGCGGATGGCTGGAAGGCGGCGCCGGCACGGGCGCTGCCACCGGCTGCGCAAAGGCGCCAGGCACCGCCTCCTCCAATTGCGCCAATTCGGCATTGCGCAGTGGCGGCGCAGTGGCGGTTGCCGGCATCACGCCGCCAATCGGCATGGGGTGCGCCACAGCCAGATTGCCGTGCGCCATGGCGGGCACAGGGATCGGCGCGCCGTTGCCACCGACCGCGACCAGGCGCGGGCGCTGCGCATGCGGCTCGCTGGCGGCAATCACCGGCGTGTCGATGCCGGTCGCCACAACAGAGACGCGGATGCGCCCGGCGAGATTATCGTCCACCGCGCTGCCGAAGATGATGTTGGCGTCATCGGCAACTTCCTCGCGAATGCGATTTGCGGCCTGGTCGACTTCGAACAGCGTCATGTCCTCGCCGCCGGTGATATTGATCAACAGGCCACGCGCGCCGGCCATATTGGTTTCTTCCAGCAAGGGATTGCTGATCGCCGCTTCTGCGGCGCGGACGGCGCGGTTTTCGCCATCGGCCTCGCCCGTTCCCATCATGGCCTTGCCCATTTCCGCCATGACGGTGCGGATATCGGCAAAATCGAGATTGACCAGCCCGGGTGCGACCATCAGGTCGGTCACGCCGCGTACGCCCATGTAGAGGACGTGATCGGCCATCTTGAAGGCTTCCTTCCAACCGGTCTTTTCGTTCGCAAGTCGAAACAGATTCTGGTTGGGAATAACGATTAGCGTATCGACGAATTGCTGCAATTCTGCAATGCCCGCATCTGCCGATTTGGCGCGGCGCTGACCTTCGAAGGTGAAGGGCTTTGTCACCACGCCCACGGTCAGGATGCCGCGCTCGCGCGCCATGCGCGCAATGACGGGTGCCGCACCCGTGCCCGTGCCCCCGCCCATGCCTGCGGTGATAAAGACCATGTGCGAGCCTTCGAGATGGCGCGCCAGTTCGTCTGCCGCTTCTTCGGCGGCGGCGCGGCCGATTTCGGGTTTCGCGCCCGCGCCCAGGCCCTGCGTCAGATGCGGGCCGAGCTGGATGCGCCTGTCCGAGCGGCTGTGCATCAATTGCTGCGCATCGGTGTTGGCGACGACGAAATCCACGCCTTGCAGATTGAGCGCGATCATGTTGTCCACGGCATTGGTGCCGCCCCCACCCACGCCCACGACCGTGATGCGCGGCGTAAAATCGGTGTGCAGAACGGGCGGAATTTTCAGGTTCAGGGTCATGGTTTGATTCCTATTTGAGGGGGAGGACTATCAGACGCGGTCACGCAGGAAAGCCACGATGCGTCGGAGCAGACCTCCCGGCCGCTCCGTTCCAAGATCGATGTTGTGCAGGACACGGCCTTCGCCGGCCGCCCAGGAGAGCAGGCCGGTGGCGGTGGCAAAGGCCGGGCCGGATGCGGATTCGGCCAGGCTGCGTATCCCCGCGGGCCGGCCGAGCCGCACGGGACGTTCGAGAACTCTGTTGGCCAGGTCTCGCACACCGACGAGCTGGCTCGCCCCGCCGGTGAGCACGACCCGCCCCCCGGCGGCGCGCCCCAGGCCGGCGCCATCAAGACGATCACGCACCATTTCGAACGTCTCCTCCAGCCGCGGCTTGATGATGCCGATCACCATGGCGCGCGGGATTTTTGCAAATTGGTGGTCTTCCTCGCCGATCTGCTGCACGGCGAGAATTTCGCGCTCGTCATCCTGACACGCATGCGCGTTGCCGTACAGCGTTTTTAGCCGTTCCGCATTATCGATCGGCGTGGACAGCACGCCGGCGATATCGCGTGTGACATGCTGGCCGCCGATAGGGATTTGCGCGGTGTGGTGCAAATGGCCTTCGAAGAAGACGGCAAGGCTCGTGGTGCCGCCGCCCATGTCGATGATGGTGGCACCAAGATCGCGTTCGTCCTCCACCAGGCAGGACAGGCCCGAGGCGAAAGGCGCGGAGACGACCTCGCCGATTTCCAGGTCGCAGCGGCTGACTGCGGCGCCAAGGTTGCGCAGCGCCATCGAGAGCGCGTCGACGACATGCAGGCGGGCGCTGAGCTGTTCGCAATGGTGCCCGCGCGGGTCGGTCACGCCGGCGGTATCATCGACGGAGAAGAGTACAGGAAGCGAGTGGATGGTTTCGCGCCCTTCTGTGACCGCGCGGGCGCGGCCTTCGCTGATGACGCGGCGCATGTCGGCATCACTCACCTGGCGTCCGCCGACCGGCCATTGCACGTTGAACAGGCGCGATTCCGGCGCGCCGCAGGACAGGTTCACGGTGACGCTGCGCAGCCGGTAATCGGCCATTTCTTCGGCCATGGCCACAGCCGCGCGAATGGCACGCTCGGCTTCGTCCAGATCGGTGATGCCGCCGCAGCGGACGCCGCGCGCGCGTGTCAGGCCGCTGCCCAGCGCGCGCAACGTGCCGTCACTGTCCGTACGCCCGATCAGGCAGGCGATTTTCGTGCTGCCGATATCGAGCACGCCGAACGGGCCGGCGCGCAAATTGCGCGCGCGCGGCGGCGGATCGGGCGGGAGCGCAGGCGGCAGGCTAAGCTGCCCGCGACGCGAGATTTCGTTCACGTCGCTCTCCTGTTCGCAGAATCCGCAGGGTGCGCGTCCGGCGGCGTGATCGGGGTGGTTGTCGTAACCCCTTGCTTGCTGCGCACGGCCATGCGGTCAGCCAGACGCAGATCGAGCGAAATCAGCGGCCGGTCCAGCATGGCTTGCGCAGCCTGCAATTCACCCAGGCGCTTGCATGCCGCATCCTCGTGCCCTTCAGGCAGCATCACGATCATGCCGTTCTTGAGCTGGAGGTTCCAGCGGCGTTCGCCGACACGCACCATGGCGGTGACGTGGTCGTGCAATTCTGGAAACTGTGTCAGCAGATCGATCAGCGCGGCGGCATGCGCGGGCGCGCCGGCACCGACGACGAGCGGGAGTTCGCCGAAAGCGGCCACATCCTCGTTGGTGACGGTCTGACCCTCGCGATCGATCAGCAGGAATTTGCCCTGGCTTTGCCAAATGGCAAACGGACGGCGTTCGGCAATGGCGACGTAGATCGTGCCGGGCAGGCGGCGTTCAACGGCCACATGTTCGACCCAGGAGAGCGCCTCGATGCGCGCGCGTGCATCCTCGACCGAAAAGGCCAGGATGGGATCGCCCACGCTGACGCCGAGTGCCCCACGCAGCAGAGCCTCGGGCGTGTTCTGCCTGCCATCTATGGTGATGGTCTGCACGCGCAAGTCGATGCGCTTCTCGAAACTGCTCTGCAGGCGTGCGGCCGCACCGCCGGAGCGCACCGAATGCACGACCACCAGGCCCACCATCACAGCGGCAAAGCTGACAAGGCTGAGAGAAAGAGGCCGCAGCATGCGCCGCTGACGCCGCAGCATCAATTTCATGCGTGAGGGACGCGCGATTTCGCGGCGGATCACACGCGGCATTGCGCTTGCTCCACCATCCACGCACAAAGCGCGGGGAATGCGATGCCGCAAAACGCCGCCTGTTCGGGCAGCAGCGAAGTGCGCGTCAGGCCCGGTTGCGTGTTGACTTCGAGCAGGACAAGCCGGCCGGGTTCGCCTTGGGTGTCATCGTAGCGAAAATCGGCGCGCGTGGCGCCGCGGCAGCCGAGTGCCTCATGCGCCGCACGCGCCAGATGCAGCGCGCGCGCGTGCGCGTCTGGATGGATGCGCGCGGGCAGGATGTGGTGCGAGCCGCCTTGCGCGTATTTGCTTTCGTAGTCGTAGAATTCGTGTGCGGCGGCGATGTCAGTTACCGCGA
Organism: Acetobacteraceae bacterium; assembly: GCA_965276755.1. Classification (GTDB taxonomy): domain Bacteria; phylum Pseudomonadota; class Alphaproteobacteria; order Acetobacterales; family Acetobacteraceae; genus CAJCIS01. The sequence goes on along the minus strand of OZ255625.1, from coordinate 3,075,856 downwards.
GTGCGCGATCGCCCAGAACGCCTACGGTCAGTTCACGGCCAGGGATGAAGGTTTCCACCAGCGCCTGGCTGCCGAAACACCACGCGCGCGTGATATCGCGGCGCGCGTTCTCGCCGCGGCGCAAGATCTGCACGCCTACCGAAGATCCTTCATTCAGCGGTTTGACCACGTAGGGCCGTGGCAAGGGGTCCGTGTGTTCGAGTTCGGCAATGTCTATAACGCGACCATGCGCGATGGGTAATCCAGCAGCCGCGAACACGGCACGGCTTGCGGCTTTATCCATAGCCAACGCTGAGGCGCGCGCGCCCGAATGGGTGTAGGGAATGTCGAGCCAGTCGAGCACGCCTTGGATCACACCGTCCTCGCCAAAGCGGCCGTGCAGTGCGTTGAAAACGGCATCTGGTTTTGGCGCAAGTGCGGCAATGACGGCGCCAAGGTCAGCGCCGACTTCGATGGCCTGTACGTCATAGCCGGCTTCAGACAATGCGGCGATGACCTGCGCGCCGCTGGCCAGACTGACCTCGCGTTCGGCGGAGATGCCACCGTAGAGGACCGACACCCGCTTCACGCCACGATCTCCTTGCGCGGCGCGGGCGTGCCGATGCGCTTGATTTCCCATTCCAGCGTTACACCACTGGTGGCGCGCACGCGGCGGCGCACTTCCTCGCCCAAGCCTTCGAGATCGGCGGCCGACGCGTCGCCGGTATTGAGCAGGAAATTGCAATGTTTTTCGCTGACCTGAGCACCGCCGCGGGCAAGACCCCGGCATTGCGCGGCATCGATCAACTCCCAGGCGCGTGCACCCGGCGGGTTGCGGAATGTGGAGCCGCCGGTGCGTGCGCGCACCGGTTGGCTGGCCTCGCGGCTGGCACGAATTTCGTCCATGCGCGCGGCAATGGCGGTGGCGTTGCCGGGGCGCGCGTTCAGGCGCGCGCGTACGATCACGCAACCGGCAGGCAGACCGGAATGGCGATAGGAAAAGCCGATATCGGCCGCATTCAAGCGCACCAACTCGCCTTGGCGCGTCAGGATCTCCGCCCAATCCAGCGTATGCGCAATCTCACCGCCATAAGCACCGGCGTTCATCGCCACAGCGCCTCCTATGGCGCCTGGGACGCCGCTGAGAAATTCCAGGCCGGCAAGCCCGGCCGCGGCCGCATGTTCGGCTACGTTGGCATCAAGTGCCGCAGCACCAGCTATGACACCGCAATCCTGGACGATGACGTCACCGAAGCCGCGCGCCAGGCGGATGGTCACACCCGCAAGGCCGCCGTCACGCACGATCAGGTTGGAGGCGGCACCGATCACGGTGAGCGGCACATGCAAGGGCAGGGCGGCAAGGAAACCCGACAGGTCGGCGATGGTGGCAGGCCGTATCAGCACTTCGGCGGGCCCGCCGACGCGAAACCACGTGGCGGGCCCAATCGGCGCGTCGGCCTGTATGCGGCCGGCAATCCGCGGCAGCGTGTCGGCCAGATGCGTGCGGGCAAAGGCTGCGATCATGCGGCACCGCCAATTGCGCGCCGCGGGCCTTGCAAGTGCTGCAATTCGGCCGGCAACGCTTGCGCCCAATTGGTGATTGTGCCCGCGCCGAGGCAGACGACGAAATCACCTGGTTTGGCAATGGCGTGCACCATTTCGGCCAGACGGTCAGGTCCGGGCAGGGCAACCACGCTGCGATGGCCGCTTGCGCGCAGGCCATCGACCAGAGCATCTCGATCAAAACCGGCGATCGGCTGCTCGCCCGCAGCATACACGTCAGCGACTATGACCGTGCCCGCATCGTTCATGCAGGTGCAGAATTCGGTGAACAGGCTCGCCAGCCGTGAATAGCGGTGCGGCTGAACGATCGCCACCACATCACGCGCGCCCGCCTGCCGCGCGGCTTTAAGCACGGCGGCGATTTCCACCGGATGGTGGCCGTAATCGTCAATGACGGTAATGCCGCCGGCATCGCCCATGCGCGTGAAGCGGCGCTTGACACCCTTGAAGTTGAGAAAGGCGCTGCGGATCGTCTGATCGTCAATTTCCATCTCCACGCCGACGGCAACCGCAGCCAGCGCGTTGGACACGTTGTGCTGGCCGAGCATCGGCAGCCGATACGGCCCCATGCGGCGCGTGCGGTTGCGGAAACGGTCGGTGACTTCGACTTCGAAGGTGGCGCCTAGAGTATTGGCAACCATGCGATCGGCGCGCACATCCGCCTGCGGCGAAAAGCCGTACGTAACCACGCGCCTGTCGATGCGCGGGATCATCGCCTGCACCGTCGGGTGGTCCATGCACAACACGGCAAAGCCGTAGAACGGGATGTTGGAGACGAACTGGTCGTAGCCCGCAACCATGGCCTCCGGTGCGCCCCAATGGTCGAGGTGTTCCGGGTCCATATTGGTGACAACGGCAATCGTTGCAGGCAGGCGCAGGAAACTTCCGTCGCTCTCATCAGCCTCGACCACCATCCAGTCGCCCGCACCCATGCGCGTGTTGGTGCCGTAGGCTTCGATGATGCCGCCGTTGATAACGGTGGGATCCATGCGGGCGGCTTCCAGCACCGCGGCGATCAGGCTGGTTGTCGTGGTCTTGCCATGCGTGCCGCCCACGGCAATTGCCCAACGCAGACGCATGAGTTCGGCAAGCATCTCGGCACGTCGCACGATAGGTATCAAATGCTGGCGTGCGGCCACGATCTCGGGGTTATCCGCGCGCACGGCTGTAGAGACGACGACCACCTGCGTATCGCCCAAATTCGCGGCGTCGTGGCCAACCGCAACCTTGATGCCTTGCGCGCGCAGGCGTCGCACATTGGCGCTTTCCGAGATGTCGCTGCCCTGCACGGAATAGCCCAGCGTGTGCAGGACTTCGGCAATCCCGGACATGCCGATACCGCCAATGCCCACGAAGTGAATGGTGCCGATGCTGAGCGGCAGGGCTCTCATGCGTGCACCCGGGCGTAGGCTTCGACCAGATCGGCCAATGCGTCCGCCGCGTCCGCGCGGCCACCGGCCGCGGCGGCGCGTGCGGCCTGCGCAAGTGCGTCCGGGTCTACCAGCAACGCGCTCAACGTCGAGGCGAGCGCCGGCACGGTAAATGACTCCGCGGCAATGACGCGCGCGCCACCGAGCACGCTTGCATTGGCACTCTGGTGATCGTCAATCGCGCCAGGCAGGGGCACAAGGATTGAAGGGCGCCCTGCAACGGCGAGCTCGGCCACCGTCGAGGCCCCCGCCCGCGCAATCACCAGATGCGCATCTTGCAGTCTGCGCGCCATATCATCGAAGAAGGACGAAAGCTCGGCGACGACACCACACGCATCATAGGCTGAACGCACACGGTCGATGTCTTCCGCGCGGCATTGTTGAACGACGGAAAGTCTGGCGCGGTCCGGCAGCAGGGCAACGGCGCCAGGCACAACATCGCTAAACACGCGCGCACCCAGCGATCCGCCCAGAACAAGCAGGTTTACCCGATCGGCTGGCGGCATGTAGCTGCTGCCTGCAAGTGCGGCAATCGCCGTACGCACAGGATTGCCGGTGACAATTGTCCGCACGCCCGGCGGCACACGCCGCGTGCCTGCCGCGCCGAGTGCCAACACATCCGCGCGCCTGCTGAGGAAAATGTTGGCGCGTCCGAGCACTGCATTCTGCTCCTGCAACACGATCGCGGGCCGCGCGCGCAGCGAAGCTGCGGCGAGCACCGGCGGGACGGACGGATAACCGCCAAATCCCACGACCACGCTGGCATCCAGGCTTTTGAGCAAACGACGTGCCGCAAGCGTGCCCGTGGCCAGACCAGCAGCCGCCTGAGTGGCGCGCAGCACCCCACGTCCCGAAAGGCCGGCGCCGCTCAACACGAAGCGCTCGCGCCCAGCAAAAACGGCGCTTTTCAGCGCCCCCGATCGCGCGTCAGTCATCAGCACGACGCGATGCCCACGATCAACCAGCACTGAGGCGAGTGCTTCGGCGGGGAAGAAATGCCCGCCTGTGCCGCCTGCGGCAATCACGATCGGTCGCACCGCCGGTCCCCTCATGACGGATCGCCATGCGTGCGCCGCCGCGTCAGCGCCAGCAGCATGCCCATGCCCAGCGCCACAGACAAAGCCGAGCTGCCGCCGTAGGAAATAAAAGGCAGCGTCATCCCCTTGGTCGGTATCAGATGCAGCGAGGAGGCCATATTCACGAACGCCTGCAGGCCAAAGCCGGTGATCAGTCCTGCGGCTGCAACGATATTGAATTCGTCGTTTTCCTGAACCAGTTTCAGCAGCCCGCGCAGAACAATGAAGGCAAACACGGCCAGGATCAGCGCGCACACGATCAGCCCGAACTCCTCGCCTGCAACCGCATAGACAAAATCCGCATGCGCGTCAGGCAGCAAATCCTTGACCCGCCCCTCGCCCGGACCGCGGCCGAGCAGGCCGCCATTACCGAATGCCTGCAACGCGGTATCGACCTGATAATGGTCACCCTGCTCGGGATGCAAAAAGCGTGTCACGCGGCTGCGCACATGCGGGAAGAACGCGTAGGCGGCAAGTGCCGCACCCGCCATTGCGGTTGCACCCATGCCGACAAAGGCCATGTTCATGCCCAGCACAAAAAGCTGCGTGAAGAACACCGCGGTAATTACGGTCAACATACCGATATCCGGCTGGGATTTCAGCAGCAGCAGAATGACCGCGAAAACAGCAAACGCCCCGGTTGTGCCGATCAGCCCGCGGCCCCGCGTCAGCAGCCATGCCGTTACCACGGCAAAGCACGGCTTGAGAAATTCGCTCGGCTGAATGGACATGCCTGGCACCGCAATCCAGCGCCGCGCGCCCTTGATTTCCACGCCGTGGAACAGCGTCAGCAATGTCAAGGCGAGCGCCGCCACGCAACCCAGAATGGCAATCCGCCGCACAACGCTGGGCGACAGCAGCGAAACGCCGACGATCACACCGCCCGCGAGGGCGAGGAACACCAGCTGCTTGAGGATAAAGATATCGCGCGACTGGTGAATGCGCTCTGCCACCGCCGGACTTGCCGCCAGCACGAGCACGTAGCCGAACCCGATCAGGATGATGATCGAGAAAAGCGTCCAGCGATCGACCGTCCACCACCAGCGGCCAAGGGTTGACGTATCGGCCCGCGAGAGTGTTGCCATCACACCACCGCCGCGCGCGCATCGGCGAGCAGCCCGACGAGGGTGGCAAAGCGCGTGCCCCGAGCTTCAAAGCCGGAGAACTGGTCAAAACTCGCGCAGGCCGGCGAAAGCAGCACCACATCCGCGCCCGATTCGCGCGCCGCGGCAAAGGCGGCCGGCACCGCGCGGTCCAGCGTTTCTGCGATCTGGTGTGCAACGCCGTGGGCACCGAGATACTCGGCGAATTTTGCGCCATCACGCCCGATCAGGATGGCTGCGGCCAGGCGCGGAAAATAGGGTGCCAGGGAGGCAATGCCGCCTGCTTTGGCAATGCCGCCGGCAATCCAGACCAGGCGATCATAGCAAGTCAGCGCGCGGGCGGCCGCGTCCGCATTCGTCGCCTTGCTGTCATTGATGAAGCGCACGCCATCAATCGTGGCCACCAGTTCCTGCCGGTGCGCAAGACCTGGGAAACTGATAATGCCCTCGGCAATCTGCGTGCGTGCCACGCCCAATGTACGCGCAACGGCCGCGGCCGCGGCCGCGTTCTGCGCATTATGCATCCCGGGCAGCGCGTGGGCACGCGACATCGCCACGATTTCACCCTGCGCATAGCGCAGCACGCCATTATCGCACCAGGTGTTGGCGGCGCGAACACCGGAAACGCTTTGCGCGCCGGCCAGGCCCGCCAGCATGGCGCAACTGGCGTCATCGTCTATGCCAACGAAGGCCGCATCAGCCGGCGTCTGGCGCGCAAATATCTGCCGCTTTGCCGTGGCATAGCCGTCCATATCGCCATGACGATCCAGATGGTCCGCACTGAGATTGAGCATCACGGCGGCATCGAAGCGCGTCGTTGCGAGTCGCTCCAACATGTAGCTCGACATTTCCAGCACATAGACGCCGTGATCGGGCAGCAGCTTCAGGCTGAGCGCCGCCAGTCCAAGATTGGCGCCGGCGGCGTTGGGCACGCCGGCCTCTGTCAGGATATGCGCCAGCAGAGCGGTCGTGGTGGATTTGCCGTTCGTGCCCGTAATGCCGACAAACCGCGCGCGGCTGCCCGCACCACGAACCGCCTGATACAGCAGCTCGACATCGCTCAGGATCGGCGTGCCTGCCAGGCGCGCCGCGTGTGCGATTCGATGCGGCTCGGGCAGGCGATGCGGAATGCCGGGCGAGAGGATCAGCGCATCGAAATCGCCAATGTCAGGCGAAGGGTCGGCGATCAGAAACCCCTCCCGCTCGGCGGCATCTCGCGCAAAGCCCGCGTCATCCCAGCCATTGACCAGAGCGCCCATCGCCGTCAGCGCGCGCATCGTGGCCAATCCCGCGCGGCCAAGGCCAACCACGGCGTAGCGGCGCCCCGCAAAGATGTTGGCAGGAAATCGCATCAGCGTATCTTCAGCGTGGCAAGGCCACACAGTGCGAGGATCATGGAGACGATCCAGAAGCGGATGACAATCGTGGGCTCCGCCCAGCCTTTCTTTTCGAAATGATGGTGCAGCGGCGCCATCAGGAACACGCGCCTGCCCGTACGCTTGTACCAGAAGACCTGGATGATGACGCTGACTGTCTCGACCACGAACAGCCCGCCCACGATTACCAGCACGATTTCATGTTTGACGGCAACGGCCACGGCGCCAAGCGCCCCACCCAATGCCAGGCTTCCCGTATCGCCCATGAAGACCGCGGCAGGCGGCGCGTTGAACCACAAAAAGCCCATGCCCGCGCCGATCAGTGCCGAGCAAAACACCGCCAGTTCGCCGACGCCAGGCACGTGGTTCAGTTGCAGATAGTCAGCAAAGACGCGGTTGCCCACCAGATAGGCGATCAGGGCGAAAACGCCGGCCACAATAATCGTCGGCACCGTGGCCAGGCCGTCCAGCCCATCGGTCAAATTAACCGCATTGGACGATCCAAGCATCACCAGCATGCCAAAGATCGGAAAGAACCAGCCAAAATTCAGCAGCACGCCCTTGAACACGGGCACCGCCAAGTCGCCGCCCAGCGGCATGCGCGTCAGCACAACGATCCAGGCCGCGCTGATTAGGCCGATCACCAATTGCACCACAAGCTTGCCGCGCGCGGACACGCCACGCGTATTGCGCCGCGACAATTTGAGGTAATCGTCTGCCGCCCCCACCCCGCCATAACCGATCGTGCAAAACAGCACTGCCCATACGTAACCGTTGAGCAAATCGGTCCACAGCAACGTGGAGAAAACCATCGCCGTGAGGATCAGGATCCCGCCCATGGTGGGCGTGCCCTTCTTCTCGATCAAATGGCGCGCCGGTCCGTCCTCGCGAATAGGCTGGCCGCCGCGCTGCACCGCTTTCAGCCAGCGGATCACGCGAGGCCCCATCCACAGGCTGATCACGAGCGAGGTCAGGCAAGCGGCCCCGCACCGGAATGTCAGGTAGCGAAAAAGGTTGAACAGCGCGAACTTTTCCGGAAAGGCGTGCGTCAGCAGGTAGATCATGCGCCTGCCTCCACGCCGATGATGGCGCTCACCACCACGCGCATGCCCATGCCCAGGCTGCCTTTTACCAGCACCGCATCACCGGCGCGAATGGAAGCGGCCAGCATCGGCGCAAGCGCTGCGGCATCAGGCGCATAAGCGCCACGTCTTTCCTCGGCCACGCCATCGTAGAGAAACTTCATCCAGGGACCGCAGGCGTAGAGCACGTCCACGGAGTCGCGCACGGCATCGGCCAGGCTTTCGTGCTCGGCGCGGCTATGTTCGCCAAGTTCCAGCATATCGCCCAGCACGGCCACACGCCTGCCCGCGGGTTGCAATTTCAGCACCGCAAGTGCTGCGCGAATCGATGCACCCGAGGCATTGTAGCTTTCGTCAAGCAGCACGGCCTCACCCTGCAGGATCGCGTGGCGCGTGCCGCGCCCGGCCAATGCCGAAAACCGCGCCAGCCCCTCCGCACTGCTGGCCAAATCGGCACCCACGGCCACGCACGCCGTCAGCGCGGCCAGCGCATTGCTCACCATGTGCCGCCCTGGCGCATTGACGCGAAAGCGGACATGTCGCGCATCGATGATGGCGTGCACGTCACTGCCATTAGCGTCCGCGGTGACATCGATGACGCACTGCGCACCGAAATCGCGCAGGGACACGCCTTCAGGTACGCGCTCGAGCAGGCGTGGATATTGCGCGCTGTCTGCCGGCAATATCGCCGTGCCACCTTGCAAAATGCCGCCAAACACCGCGGCTTTCTCCTCGGCAATAGCCTCAAGACTACCAAGATGGCCGATGTGGGCCGCTTCAATGCTGGTGATGACGGCAACGTCCGGTCCGGCCAAGGCGGCAAGCGGGGCGATTTCGCCCGGATTGTTCATGCCGATTTCAATGACCGCGTAGCTCACGTCTTCAGGCATGCGCGCAAGGCTCAGCGGCACGCCCCAATGGTTGTTATAGCTTGCATGCGCCGCGTGTGTTCGCCCGCTCGCGCTGAGCGCCTCGCGCAGCATTTCTTTGACCGTGGTCTTGCCCACGCTGCCGGTCACCGCCACCACCGCACCCTGAAAACGCGTGCGCGCGAATGCACCCAGTGCGGTCAACGCCTCCTGCGTATCGCCAACCACCAAAACCGGCACGCCATCCGGCAGCGCTTCCTGGTCGTGCACCATCGCACCCGCGGCACCACGGTGCATGGCTTCTGCGACATGCGCGTGCCCGTCGCCCGTGGGCGTGCGGAGTGCCACGAAAATGTCGCCTGCCTGGATCGTGCGCGTATCGATCGAGACGCCATCGGCGTGAAAAGGTGCCACCATGAAGCCGCCGGTGGCGTGCGTCAGCTCTTCGGCGGAAAAAAGATGGCTCACGCGCCGGTCAGTTCGCGCAGAACGGAGGCATCATCGAAGGGTCGCGTCTGCCCCGCTATCGTCTGGCCCTGTTCGTGACCTTTGCCGGCCACCACAAGCACGTCGCCCGCGCGCAGCGCTGCAAGCCCGGCGGCAATGGCCGCGGATCGATCGCCGATCTCGTGCGCGTCCGGGCACGCAGCCAGGATCGCGGCACGGATCAACGCGGGATTTTCACCACGTGGATTGTCGTCGGTCACAATCGCCACATCCGCCAGATGGTGCACGGTAGCGCCCATCGGCCCGCGCTTGCCCGAATCGCGATCACCGCCGGCGCCAAAGACGCACACCAGCCGGCCGGCCGCGTGTGGCCGCAACGCGCGCAGCAGACAATCCAACGCGTCCGGCGTGTGCGCATAATCGACATAGGCCGCTGCACCATTGCTCAGCGTGGCGACCAATTCCATGCGGCCACGCACGCCGCGCAGTCCCGGCAGCAGCGCCCACGCATTCCGCGAACCCGTTGATGCCGCAAGTGCTGCTGCCATCAGCGCGTTGTCGGCCTGGAACCGCCCCGGCAGTGCCAAGTCGATTTCCTGCGCGGCGCCGCCATTGAGGCTGACGCGCAGGGCTTGTCCGTGTGGCAGCGGCGTGGCGCTCAGCAACCGGCAATAAGCGCCGGACTCTCCAACCGTGCGCATATCAAGCCCGCGCACCACCGCAATCGCGCGCAACGCCGCCAGGCTGTCGGGCTCCATATCGGCGTTCGCCACCGCAGGCGCACCCTGCGGCAACAACTCGCCAAACAGGCGCAGCTTGGCCGCGCGGTATGCATCCACCGAGCCGTGATAATCCAGATGGTCGCGCGTGAAATTGGAAAACCCCGCCGCGGCCAGTCGCATGCCGTCCAGGCGAAACTGATCCAGCCCGTGTGATGACGCCTCGATCGCCGCACACGTTACGCCCTCGCACGCCAATTGTGCCATCATGGCAGCAAGTGCCACGGGGTCAGGCGTGGTCAGACCCGAACCACCAGGATGGCCGGGCGCGATCAGGCCAAGCGTGCCCAGACTGGCCGCATGCAAACCGGCCGCCGCCCAAAGCTGGCGCAGGAAATCGACCGTGCTCGTCTTTCCGTTCGTGCCAGTCACGGCCACAATCGTTTCGGGCTGCGTCATCTCGTGCGCTGCCGACAGCAAGGCAAGGGCACGGCGTGGCTCTTCATGCATGACCAGCGGACGTAGCGGCACGTCATCGGGCCAGACCGTCCCACGTGGCGCCAGCACGGCGGCCGCACCGCGCATCACGGCCGCGCCAATGAAGTGCCGTCCATCGCTCTGCGCGCCGGGCAAAGCCGCGAATAGAAAGCCCGTTTCCACCGCGCGGCTGTCCGCGGTCATGCCCGTTATATCGAGCATCGGCAGATCAAATCCGGAAAGTCCCGCGCGGGTGAACATTTCGGTCAGCAGCACGTCAAGTGAAAGGTTGGGGGAGATGTGCCATCCCCCCCAAACCCCCCGTCCGAATTTAGAACGACGCCAAAATGATGACGGGGGGTCTGGTGGGGGCTGACGTATACGTCAGCCACATCCCACCCAGTTCTTACTTTCCCCTTCACTCCGACACCCGCGCCCGAAATGCTGCCTCGTGCCGCAGCGCCAGCAAATCCCGCCGCGCCGGCTGCCCAGGCAGCGAAACCACCGCAGCCGGCGGCGGCTTCGGCACCAGCGGTTCAAGCGGAGAACCCGTCCCCGTCGGCTCGCCACTCCCCCGCGCAGGCTGCATCGGAATGGACAAGCCCGCCTGGATGGTCACCGCATCAGCAATTTGCGGAAACAACCCCAGCATCGGTGCCACGCGCGCAATAACCCGCCCCGCACCAGGCGCGCTCACCGCACCTGCGGTCGAATATCCGCCCGTTTCCTTGTTCCCCTTCGGCTCATCCAGCATGAAATAAACCGCGTAGCGCGGCGCATTCATTGGAAACACGCTCATGAATGCGGAAACGTTGGCGTGCTTCTTATAGCCGTGCGCACCCACTTTTTCAGCCGTACCCGTCTTGCCACCGACGAAATAGCCCGCGATATCGGCCGGCTTGCCGTAACCATCCGTCACCACCAGGCGCATCATCTTGCGTATCGTGTTGGACGTGGACGCATTCATGATGCGACGTCCCTCCGGCGGCGGATCGGACGCATCGTGGGCCAGCATCGTCGGCGTCAGCACAATCCCGCCATTGGCCAGCGCGGCGGTCCCGCGCACCACGTGCAAGGGAGAAACCGCAATGCCGTGGCCAAACCCCACGGTCATGGTTGCCGCCTCCTTCCAGTTGCTCGCAGGCGGCACGATCGGCCAGCCTGCTTCGGGCAATTCCACGCCGATCTTGCGGAACATGCCCATCGCACCAAGCCACGTCCGCTGGCGCGCCGCGCCCACGCCCAACGCAATATGCGCCGCCCCCAAATTCGATGAATACGCCAGCACTTCGGGCAAGTACAGCATCCTGTGCTTGCCCTTGTAATCAACGATCGTAAACCGTCCGATATGGATATTATGCGCCGCGTCGAACTGATCCCAAATGTGCGCGGTGCCGAAATCCATCGCCATGGCCGCGGTCTGCAGCTTGAACGTGCTGCCCGGCTCGAACATGCCCGTCACCGCGCGGTTGAAACGGTCGTCAGGCGGCGTTTCACCAAACTGGTTGGCGTCGTAATCGGGCAGGCTGACCATGGCGATCACTTCGCCCGTGCGTACATCCATCACAATCCCGCACGCGCCGATCGCTTGAAATTCGTCCTTGGATTTCTCCAATTCGTCGCGCATCACAGCCTGGACGCGCACATCGATCGACAAGCGCACCGGATCGCTGCTGCCCTCCAGGCGTTTCTCAAAGGCGCGCTCCACGCCCGCCACGCCGTGGCTGTCCACATCCACGCCGCCCAGCACCTGAGCCGCGACACGCCCCAACGGATAACGCCGCTTCTGCCCAGGCTGGAAATAGACACCCGGAATACCCAGCCCATTAATGGCAAGCTCTTCGGGCGGCGTGATCTGCCGCTCGAGATAGACGAATTGCTTGGCCGCACTCAGCCGCGCCACCGCCAGCTTCTCGTCCAGCCGCGGCAGCACAGCCTTGAGCTTGTGCGCGGCATCGGCCGGATCGATCATCTCCTTGGGGTCGGCAAAAAGCGCGGCAGTCGGCAGCGAAATGGCCAATATCTGTCCGTTGCGGTCAAGGATCGTCGCCCGCGGCCGGCGGACATTGGCAATCACCGGCCCGGCATCGGCCGCCTCCGCACCCGGATCGGCCGGAATTTCCGGCCGCGATGCGGCCGCGGACGGCGCCATGGGAAACAGCACGGTCGCCACGGTCAATTTCGCCACAACTGCGCCGAACAGCAGCGAAAACCCGCCGGCCGCAAACACCAGGCGCTGCCGGCTTATGTCCAGTTTCGCGCGCCGCGCCAGATCGGGTGCGGTAATGCGCACCGTTTCCATACGCGGCATCGCGCCCGATGCCGGCGAGCCCCGCAGGCGCGCGGCATCCGTGCCGCGCCTGCGCGCTGGCGGGGGCGGCGCATCAGGGGCGGGCGGTTCTCTCATGGCAGCGGCACGGGCGGCGGCAGGCCACCACCACCGGCCAACGCCGAGCCCACATAGGGCGCAATCGCACGCGCGCTCGCGGTCATCACCGCCGGCCGCGCGGCCGACGCGCTGGAGGGCCGCGCCATAGCCGACATCACCCGCGCGCGGGTGGGCAGGCCGGCCAGGGGCAGCATTGTGGCGCGTGGCAGGGGCGTGCCGGGCAAGGGCGGCTCACGATCAGCCACCGTTACGGGATGGGCCGCCTTCCTGGGCGCCGCGCGGGCCACCTGCTTGGGTGGCGCATGCACCGGCACGGGCGCCACCGCAGCCACGACCGCCGGCACTTGTGGTGCCGGCGCGGGCGCGACGGCAGGTGCATCCCCGGCCACAACATCGTCCGAACCGCCAGGCTGGCCCGGCGGGGGCAGGCGCGTGGACAACTCGGTCAGTTGCACGAACTGCCCCGGCGCCATCGGCTTCAGCGCCAGGTACTTGTCCGACATCGTCTGCAGCCGGCCGGGATCGTTCAGCAGCGCCCATTCGGCGCGCAGCAGGCCGGTGCGTTCGCGCGCGGCCTCCGTGCCGTGGATGGCCCGCCCGATCTCGCCATCCAACAGGATCGCGCGGTGCTTCTCACCATAGAGGTACAGTCCCGCACCAAAGGCGGCGAGCAGGCAGACAAACGTCAGCGGTCGGATCATCTCAGCCCATCCCCCAGATTGGTCGCACCGTGACGTTGCAGGGCGCGCAGCCGTGCACTTCGCGCGCGCGGGTTGCGTGAAATTTCAGCCGTCCCTGGCCTGCGCGCGCGCGGCGTCAGCAGGGCAAAGCCAGGTGCCGCGCGGCCGGCAAGCCCGCGCGGGTCATGGCGGGAAGGTGCGGGTGCGCGCCCGGACGCCTCGGCCATGAAGCGCTTGACCAGCCTATCCTCCAGGCTGTGGAAGGACACAACCACAAGCCTGCCGCCTGGCGCCAGAAGCCGTGCCGCCGCCGCCAACCCCCGTTCGATCTGCCCAAGCTCATCATTCACCCGGATGCGCAGCGCCTGAAAGCTTCGCGTGGCGGGATGGATGCCATCGCGCGAGGGCGGCACCACGCTGCGGATGATCTCGGCCAGGCGCGTCGTGGTCTCGATGGGCGCCACCGCCCGAGCCGCGACAATGGCGCGCGCGATGCGGCGGGACAGGCGCTCCTCGCCGAACTGGTAGAGCGTATCGGCCAGATCCGCCTCGGGCAGTGTCATCACCAGCTCGGCTGCGGTGATGCCACCACTACCCATGCGCATGTCCAGTGGTCCCTCGCCGCGGAAGGAGAAGCCGCGCGCGGGCTCGTCGATCTGAAAACTCGACAGGCCGAGATCGAGCACGACGCCATCGAGCGCCGCCACTCCATGCTGGCCCAGCAGGTCGATCATCTCGCCGAAGCCGCCCTGCAGCACGTGCAGCCGCCCCTTGTAGCGCATGGCCAGCGCGGCGCCGCGCGCCGCAGCCTCCTGGTCGCGATCTATGGCCCACAGGGTGCAGGCGGCCGCCTGCAGGATCGCCCGCGCATAGCCGCCGCCGCCGAAGGTGCCGTCCAGGTAAATCCCGCCCGCCTGCGGCGCGAGCTCGGCCAGCATTTCGTCCAGCATGACGGGGACATGGCCGCTCATGCGCTCACCTCCGTCCGGCTGGGCATCTGGCTGGGCAGGGTCAGCCCGCGCGCGAGTGCCCGCCCGCGGGCTTCGGCGCGCCGGGCGGCGGCGGCGGCGGGCTCCCAGATGCGAAAACTCTGTCCCTGACCCATGAAGACCACCGCATCAGAAATATGTGCATGCGCAACCAGCCAGTCTGGAAGACTGATGCGCCCTTCGCGATCCGATTCGACAGGGTGGGCGTCGTTGAACAAGGCGGCCGAGAGGTCCTCGTGATCGGGGCTGAAGACGGCCATGCGCTGCAGCGACGCCCCCAATGCGTCAAAGCCTGGGGGAGGCCACACCTCGATGCACGCATGGGTGTGCGAAGCGCGAAGCACTGCGCTGACCGGGCCCTCGGGTGCGCCGTCGCGCAGGATCGTGCGGAAAGGTGCAGGGATTGAAATCCGCCCCTTCGCATCCACCCGGCTCTGGTGCGTGCCCATGAACTGCGCCATCCGGCCGTGTCGCACCTTTGCCTGTGATCGGGTGAAGCGGCCCTATTGGCTCGGGATAACCCGTTCCGCTTGGGTGCACATGGGATAACATGGGACCGCGTGGGCGTCAAAGCATTTGCGCCCTGCATTTGGGCAGGATTTCCGCAAAGCGTCAGCCGGCTTCAAGGATTTACGCACGCACGCGCTTGCTGCCGTGACCACACTCGTTGCGTGCAGACCGCGCGTCTCACCCCTGTGGATAAGTGTGTGCAAAAGCTTTCGCGCAGAAAGACATCCAGACGGCCTGTAAGCCGGGTTCTGTCCTCGCCCTGCGGCGATGGGCAGCCATTCCTCTGGGACGTGCGTTGCCGCGCGCCTCTGGCGACCAACCCGGAGGGCGGAGCGGAAATGCCCCTGGCCGCAGTGCGTGCGCACCCGGCCGGCCATCCCTATTCGGTCTTGCTCCCGGTGGGGTTTACCCTGCCGCCCCCGTTACCGGGGGCGCGGTGCGCTCTTGCCGCACCGTTTCACCCTTGCCGTCTCTTGCGATCAGGCGGTTTGTTTTCTGTGGCACTTTCCCTGGGGTCGCCCCCGCCGGCCGTTAGCCGGCACCGTATTCCCGTGGAGCCCGGACTTTCCTCTGCGCAAGCAGCGGCTGCCCGGCCGTCTGGATGGCAACAACCTGGGCGTCTGCTGGTGCAGGGTCAAGGCACGGCAAGATTGGGGGAGATGTGCCATCCCCCCCCCCAGGGCGATCGAGTGAAGGGCTGAAGACCTGGGGGAGATGTGCCATCCCCCCCAGACCCCCCGTCATTATTTAGGACGAGGCCTTAAAATCGACGGGGGGTCTGGGGGGGATGGCACATCTCCCCCAGCTTTTTCTTCACTTTAATTCGGCTCTTTCACTTCACTCGATTGCCCTGCATCCCCCCCAAACCCCGTCATTTGTTGGGCTTTGACCTGGGAAATGCCGGGGTTCGAAAAATGGCTGTGTTTCAACTCTATTTTTCTGCCATTGTTGCGGCGCATGACCTTGAGCGACGACATCTCCGATTTTTACCGCCGCGACATGGCATTGTCCGGCAAGACCAAACCTCTACTCGTGCAGGGTAGCGGGCCCGCCGTCATTGTGATGCACGAGGTCTTTGGCTTTTCGCCCACGCTCGCGCGTCTCTGCCGCTGGATCGCGCAGGCCGGTTTCACCGTCTATGCGCCAATCTTGTTTGGTGCACCCGATGCTTCCAATCCCGAGCGCATCGAGACGCGTCGCACGGTGCAACTCTGCATATCGCGTGAATTCAACATGCTCGCCGCCAACCGCAGCAGCCACGTGACAGGCTGGCTGCGTCAATTGGTTCAGGTCGCTCACGCTGAGTGCGGCGGCCCTGGCGTGGGCGCCATTGGCCTGTGCCTGACCGGCGGCTTCGCTCTGTCCATGGCGATCGATCCGCTCGTCTTGGCGCCGGTCTTGGGCGAGCCCGGCCTGCCCGCGCTCTCGCCCGCATCGCTCGATATCTCGCCTGCCGACCTTGCATGCGTGCGCGAGCGTGTGCGCAACGACAGCCTCCGCATCCGCGGCTATCGCTTTGCAGGCGACACGATCTCCCGCGCAGCGCGCTTTGCCACTTTGCGCACCGAGTTGGGGGAGGGCTTCATCGGCACCGAGTTGCCCGATGCCTGCGGCAATCCAGCCGGCATGCGCGCACGCGGCAAGCCGCCGCATTCAGTTTTTACCGTTGATCTGATCGATGCACCTGGCGAGCGGACACGCGCCGCCGTCGATGAGGTCATCGCCTTCATGCAGGAGCGGCTTCAAGCAATAACCTCGCCCTAAAAATCAGGGAGGGCGGTTGGAATTCTGCTTCCCCTGCGAGTGCCTCCTCGCTTCCCTCAGCCTCACCTCCCCGGTAAAGCAGCGCGCACCCGCCCAGGACCCCCGCGCATGACCACGCCCCCCACCTACAAACGCGTTCTGCTCAAAGTATCGGGCGAGGCGCTGATGGGGCGGCGGGACTATGGCCTGGACAACGACATGGTCGCCGCCATCGCCAATGACGTCAAAGCCGTCATTGAAATGCGCGTCGAAGTCTGCCTGGTCATCGGCGGCGGCAACATCTTCCGCGGCGTGGCCGGGGCCGCCAGCGGCATGGATCGCGCCCAGGCCGATTTTATGGGCATGCTGGCGACGGTCATGAACGCGCTGGCCATGCAATCCGCGCTCGAAAAACGCGGCGTGCCTACGCGCGTGCAAAGTGCCATCCCCATGTCCAGCGTCTGCGAGCCCTATATCCGCCGCCGCGCCGAGCGCCACATGGAAAAAGGCCGCGTCGTGATCTTCGCCGCCGGCACGGGCAATCCCTTCTTCACCACTGACACCGCCGCCGCCCTGCGTGCGGCCGAGATGAAATGCGCCGCCCTGCTGAAAGGGACCCAGGTCGATGGCGTCTATTCCGCGGACCCGCGGCGGGACCCGGAGGCGAAACGCTACGATGAATTGACCTACCTGGAGGTCCTCTCCCGCGATCTAGGTGTCATGGATGCAGCCGCCATTTCGCTCGCGCGGGAAAATGCCCTGCCCATCATCGTGTTCAATATTCATGCGCCCGGCGCTTTTGCCGCCGTAATGCGCGGCGAGGGCGCTTTTACGCGCATCACGGAGCCGAGCTGAGCCCGCGGCGCACCCCGCACGGCAGGTTGGTAGTGTCTCAGTTTGAATTTGCCGCCTTGGGGACGCGGGGCTTGTACGGTCCGCGCACCTTGGCTGGACC
The DNA here is from genome assembly GCA_965276755.1 of Acetobacteraceae bacterium. Classification (GTDB taxonomy): domain Bacteria; phylum Pseudomonadota; class Alphaproteobacteria; order Acetobacterales; family Acetobacteraceae; genus CAJCIS01. The sequence goes on along the minus strand of OZ255625.1, from coordinate 3,058,469 downwards.
TTCCGTCCGCGCATCAATCAACGCCACCACATCCTCCATGCTCCACAGGGTCTTGCTGACGCCAGCGGCCATCGCCGGGGTGCATTTCAGTGTCTTATGCATCCGAACGAAATTGTAAAACGTGAAGTAAAGTGCCAAGGCGTGAAGGTGATTTTCGGCCTTTTTGCTGAAAGCGTTGGTCAGGCGCGTGAACCGGCGCATGGACATGCGCATCGTCAGGTTCTGGCGCTCCACGTAGGACGTTGACACGTGCTTCTCAGCGGGGTTGCCGGTGATCGGCGTCTTGACCGCGCCAGTGCAGACTGCGGGGCTGTAGCGGCCCTTGGGGCCGGGCGTGTCGCCATACAGCTTCACAAGCTGGGCGTAGTCGATGTCGGCGCCAAACGCGCCCTCAACAGCCTCCAGGTAGGATTTCAGCCCGTCCGTGGTCAGTTGCACGCGATTGGCGAGGCGGCCGGCTACATCCTGCATGAACTCATGGGCGTAACCGGCGTCGCGCCCGCCAACGAGGTAGGACAGGATCAGCTTGGAGTCGGCATCCAGGGCGGTCCACGTCCACACGTCGCCAGCTTCTTCCGGCGCGGCCTTGGCCGTCGCGACGTTCTTCTGTTTGGCGTAGCAGAAGGCCCAGATTTCGTCGACCTGGATGCGTCGGGCGTGAACGCCCTTAACCGTTGAGTTGTGGTGGGCGGCACAAGCCTCGCCGGCATCCACCAGGAGGGCCGAGACCGTGTTGATGGATATTCCCACCACGCGGCTGATGGACCGCATGGAGGAGCCCTCCACCAGCATGTTGAGGACTTGGACGCGCTTTGGGAGGGGCAGGACGTTGCTCATGCCCCTGATATAGCGGGGCTAAGCGGCCTTATCAAGCATTATGTTCACTATGGAAGCTCTAACCACACGGCTCGAAGTGCCTCCCATCGATCCGAGAGGATAGAAGGGACGTAGTCGACTGGGATGCCCAAAAGGGCAGCTATGGTTGCCTCGTCGATTTTTCCCGCACGATATCGGTCGCATATAAGCTGCCTAAGTGAATTAGGCGTCATAGCAACAACTGCTCTAAAATCTGAAATGTAATCAATAAATGCCTGGACGTTGAACTGCTCGCTGCTCTTTGCTGCGAACAACGTAGCTATTGGCAATCTCAAATGAGACGCAAGAGCGCGCGCATCCTCCTGCGTACAAGTCCTGACGTAGTCCGGGTCTAGCACATGTAGAAGCTCTTTATTGATGGTAAGTCTGACCCAATCGTCGGGCTGGTTCCGAGCATAATATATTTTTGCGATAAGTTTGTTGTCTGGAATGGCATAGGGTCGCGGTATGGGGCCGTCTTCTATTTCTTCGAATCTAATGCGAGCAAACTTGCCGCGCAGAATATTCGTATCGGCTTCAACGCCAATAAAAACAAACAGTGAAATGTCTGTTCCGCGCTTGATAATCTCTGCAATTTTCTCAGGCTTTATTGGAAATTGAGTGGTGTTACCAAGTTCGTTAATAACATCTGAAAAGTGCATGTCCGTAATGTTCCACTTTAGACAAAAAAAGAGCCGGGCAGCGAAACCCGGCTCCTTCCCACAGATTTGTTTAAAGGCTGAGCAAGAAAGCTCTCGCGTCCACAGTCGGAGCCGAGTCCTCGAACACCGTTGTTATTGTTGCGGTTCCCAGGCGCTCTTGCATTTGCGCGCTCTGCACCTGTTCCCAAAACTCATCCTCAGAAAATTGACACTTCCCAGCGAAAAACTTTACGTCTTCGACTGTCTCGCCAGGCTGCCCGAACAAGAAGGCAACCGCGGCCTCGCTTTTACTCATCGATGTCATTTCGCCCTCCTATCCCCACCGCGCGCTGGCGGCCTTTCTAGCAATCTCGTGTCGCCGCTCGGGCGACGTGCTTGCGGCCCGTACAGCCGCTCCTGCCTGACCGCTACGAACGCGACCAGGGACGGCGTATCGATCATCTTCGGCCTCCCCCGTAGCGATGCGGCCCACGGCGACCGCACAGCCTATCAGGTCCGCCGGGCGGCTCTCGCCTCGTGGTCCTTTTGGCATGGTTGAACTCCTCAGGGCCGCGACAATGCGGCCCTACGTGCTAATACCACGTTTATAATAAGGCTGCAATGGCGAATGATTAAACTTTCGCAATTTTGGTCGAAATTAGGTTGACCAATGAGGCGAAGAAGTACAGCCGAATCAGCGTTGCAATTGAACTGCTCAAACCACATACGCTTGTGGCTGGTTTGATACGGTGGAAGGGCTAAACTCAAGCGCAAAACGTGTGCCAACTTGACGAATCGCCAAATACGAGATACCCACCCCTCCGGTTGGGTGGGTATCTCAAAAAACTTTTCGGCCTTGTGGCGCCGTCTCTCCCTAGATCGCCCCGCGACTCTAGCCTTTCAAGCCGGCCACCTCTCCCTGGGTCGCGACTCGTGATCGACTATTGACTGTCTCACGAGGTGAGATTTCAAACTGAGGCACTACCGGCAGGTTCGTTGTCCGTCACGGTTGAAGGCCCACATGGCAGCCGATGACCACCGAGATGCCTCACGCCGAGCGGGAGCCCACGCCATTCGATGGCGCGCGGCATAACCCATGACCGGCGCCCTGGCAGGCCCGTGCGACGCCGCCTCTGCCTCCTCGGCACGTCCCGCCGTAACTGCTCGTCCAGGGCTAACGCTGGCGGCAACCATTCTGGGGTCGAGCGTCGCCTTCATCGACGGCTCGGTGGTCAATGTCGCCCTGCCGGCACTGGCGCGCGATCTCGGCGCCGGACCCTCCGCGCTGACCTGGGCCATCAACGCCTATCTGCTCCCGCTCGGGGCGCTGATTCTGCTGGGCGGCGGGCTCGGCGATCATTTCGGGCGGCGCCGGCTGTTCCTGTTGGGGCTCGTGTTGTTCACGCTCGCCTCGCTCATCTGTGCCGCCGCGCCGAGCTTTGCCTGGCTGCTCGCCGGCCGTGGCCTGCAGGGGCTGGGCGCTGCCTTGCTCATGCCCAACAGCCTGGCCATCCTCGGCAGCGCCTTCACCGGCGAGGCGCGTGGGCGCGCCATCGGCACCTGGGCCGCGGTCGGTGCCCTGGCCGGCGCGCTCGGCCCCATCCTCGGCGGCTGGCTGGTCGATGCGATCGGCTGGCGCACGATCTTTCTGCTGAACCTGCCCATTGCCTCCGCCGCGGCAGGCCTGGCGTGGCGATACGTCGCCGAGAGCCGCGAGGCCCACCCGGCCGCCTCCCTCGACTGGGGCGGTGCCTCGCTGGCGACCGCCGGCCTGGGCCTTCTCACATGGTCGCTGACGCAGGCCTCGGCCGCGAGCGGCGGCGGGCCTGCCGTCTGGCTAGCTGCCAGCGGCGGCGCGGCGCTCCTGGCCGGCTTTGTCGCACTCGAGCATCGCCGTGGCGAGCGGGCGATCATGCCGCTGGCGATGTTCGCCGCGCCGATTTTTGTCGGGCTGACGCTGCTCACTTTCTTCCTCTACGGCGCTCTTGGCGGCTTGCTGGTACTGCTGCCCTTCCTGCTGATCAGGGTAGAGCACTGGCCGGCCGTGGCCGCCGGCGCCGCATTGCTGCCTGTGCCCATCGTCATCGGGTTGGGCTCGCGCCTGATGGGCCGCCTGACGGCGCGGATCGGCGGTCGACTGCCGCTGGCGGCCGGCGCCGCCATGGTCGGCGCAGGCTTGGCGCTCTATGCCCGGGCGGGCGCGGGGCCCCTGAACTACTGGAGCGATATCCTGCCGCCCACGCTGCTGGTCGCACTCGGCATGGGCGCGAGTGTGGCACCGCTGACGACAACGGTTATGGCCTCGGTCGATACCGACCATGTCGGCGCGGCGTCCGGCTTCAACAGCGCGGTCGCGCGCATCGCGGGCCTGGTGGCGACGGCGCTGCTCGGCTTCGTCTTCGCCAGGCAGGGATCGGCCGCGGACTTCATGGCAGGGTTCCGCGCTGCCGCCGCCATCGGCGGTGTGTCGGCAGCCCTCGCAGCCGCGTGCGCGCTGGTGCTCATACCCGCCAGAAAAACCGTGGTCGATGGCGCATCTCTCCCGATCCCGCCGGCTAAGTCAGGCGCGATCTCTTCTGACCGCAGCATTTGAACGCGGCTGGCGTGCTTGCCTTCGCCCCCGTTCCCCCCGAAAAGACCCTGGCCACCAAGGGAAAAGCCCCAGTGCCCGCCGACCAAGCCGCCCTCAAGGAAGACCTCTCCCGCCGCATGGACGGCGCGCTGGAGACCCTGCGCCGAGACTTCGCCGGCCTGCGCACAGGGCGCGCCAGTCCAGCCCTGCTGGAACCGGTCAAGGTCGAAGCCTATGGCAGCGAAATGCCGATCACGCAGGTCGGTACGATCGGCGTGCCCGAACCGCGCATGCTGACCGTCCAGGTCTGGGACCGCTCGCTGGTGGCCGCCGTCGAGCGCGCCATCCGCGACAGCAATCTTGGCCTCAATCCGCAGACCGACGGCCAGATCGTGCGCGTGCCCATCCCCATGCTGACCGCCGAGCGGCGCATCGAACTCGCCAAGCTCGGCGGCCGCTACGCCGAGGGCGCGCGCGTGGCCGTGCGTGCCGTGCGGCGGGACGGCAACGACCAGATCAAGGCGCTGGAGAAGAAGCACGAAATCGGCGAGGACGAGAGTGCGGCCTGGAGCGAAACGGTCCAGAAACTGACGGACGGCTACATCAAGCGAATCGACGAGGCGCTCGCCGAGAAAGAACGCGAGATCAAGCAAGTATGAAGCAAAGCGGAAGAACTGGGGTGGGGTGTGCCACCCCCCCCCAGACCCCCCCGTCATTCATTGAACACCTCGTTCTACTAATGACGGGGGGTTTGGGGGGGGCGGCACGCCTCCCCCAACTGTTCCTTGGCCTTTCCCTATGAACGTCTCCGCCCTCAAACCCCTCCGCTCCGAAGCCGCGCCCTTAGCCGCCGTGCCGCGCCATGTCGCCATCATCATGGACGGCAACGGCCGCTGGGCCAAGGCGCGCCACCTGCCGCGCGTGGCCGGCCACCGCGCCGGCGCGCAAGCCGTGCGACGCGCCGTCGAGTCGGCTATCGCCACCGGCGTCGAATGGCTCACGCTCTACGCCTTCTCCAGCGAGAACTGGCGCCGCCCCGGCGAGGAAGTGGCCGATCTGACCGGCCTGCTGCGCCACTACCTGCGCACCGAAGTCGCCGAACTGCACCGCGAGCGCGTGCGCCTGCGCAGCATCGGCGATCGCGCCCGCTTCGGCCCCGAAATCAACCGCGAACTGGCCGACGCCGAGGCCCTCACCCGAGGCAATTCGCGTCTCAACCTGACAATCGCGCTGAACTACGGTTCGCGCGCCGAGATCGTTGCCGCCGCGCGCGCGCTGGCCGAAGCCGCCGCCGCCGGCCGGCTGGACCCCGCCGCGATCACCGAAGCCAGCTTCGGCGCCCAACTCTTCACCGCCGAAATCCCCGACCCCGACCTGGTGATCCGCACCAGCGGCGAACGGCGCGTCTCGAACTTCCTGCTCTGGCAATCGGCCTATGCCGAGTTCCTGTTCCCCGAAGTCCTCTGGCCCGATTTCAGCCAGGTGCATTTCGAAAGCGCGCTCGCCGATTTCGGCCAGCGGGAGCGCCGCTATGGTGCCCGCCCTGGCTAAATCCACCCTGGTCGAACCTGCCCGGGTCGATCAACCCGCCCGGCCGCGGGCGCGTTGGCGGGACCTCGCGCCACGCGTGGCCTCCGCCCTGGTCATGGTGCCGCTTGGCCTCGCCACGATCTTCGCCGGCGGGCTGATCTGGCAAGTGGTGCTGACCGCACTGTCCATGATCGCGATGCTGGAGTGGGCTTCGATCTGCGGCGCCCGCCCACCCACCCCGCTGGCACGGATCGCGGCGGTCAGCTTGCCCATCGGTTGGGTGTGCCATCTGGCCGCCGCACGTTGGGGCGGCGCGGCGGCAAGCTTACCGGCTGGCCTGATCGCGGATGCCGCACCCTTTGCCGTTGTCGCCCTGGTGGCGTTCTGGGTCATTCCGACCAGCCGGTTCGTGGCCCTGGGTGTGGCCTATGTGGGGTTCGGCTGGGCGTCCCTGCTGATCCTGCGCGAGGGCGCGGGCGGCCTCGGCCTCGTGCTGTTCGTCATGCTGGTGGTCTGGGGCAACGACATCGGCGCCTATCTGGCCGGAAGGTTGCTCGGCGGCCCGCGCCTGGCCCCCGCCCTCTCGCCTGGCAAGACCTGGGCGGGTGCAGCGGGCGGGATTGTGCTTGGCGTGGCAGCTGGGCTCTGCGCCATCGCCGCACTGCGCAGCGGCGCGCCGCACCCCCGCTTTGCCGGGGCGAGTGTGCAGGCCCTGGTGCTGGCCCTTGTCGCCCAGGCAGGCGATCTGCTGGAAAGTGCGCTCAAGCGGCGCTTCGGCAAGAAGGATTCCGGGTCCTTCATCCCTGGCCATGGCGGTCTGCTCGACCGGGTCGATGGGCTGATGGGTGCGGCCAGCGGGGCAATTTTGCTGCGTCTGGCCGCCATCGGCATGTACGGAGCGGATCAGTGGCAACACCTGGGGCAATGAGTTGTAAAACCGTGACCGTGCTGGGCAGCACAGGCAGCGTGGGCCGTAGCACGATCGACCTGCTGGCCGCGGCACCCGCGCGTTTCCGCGTGCTGGCGCTGGTGGGCAACCGCAACGCAACCCTGCTCGCCGAACAGGCGCGCGCGGTGCGCGCCGAGCTTGCCGTCTGCGCCGACCCTTCCATGCACGCCGAGCTTTCCACGCTGCTCGCCGGCAGCGGCGTGCGCGTGGCTTGCGGGGCGGCGGCCGTGCTCGAAGCGGCGCGGCTGGGCGCGCAATGGACGATGGCGGCGATTACCGGCATCGCCGGCCTGGCACCCACGCTGGCCGCGGCCGAAGCCGGCCATACGGTGGCACTTGCCAACAAGGAGGCGCTGGTTTCGGCGGGCGATGTCATGCTTCGCGCGGTGGCCCGTGCCGGTGCCACCCTGCTGCCCGTTGATAGCGAGCACAACGCCATCTTCCAGGCGCTCGCCGGCTCCCCGCGCGCCGCATTGGACAAGATCGTGCTGACCGCGTCGGGCGGCCCCTTCCGCACCGCCACGCGGCAGGAAATGGCCGCAGCCACGCCCGAGATGGCGCTGCGCCACCCGGTCTGGTCGATGGGTGCGAAGATCACGATCGACTCGGCCACATTGTTCAACAAGGGGCTCGAGGTGATCGAGGCCGCCCGGCTGTTCGATCTGCCATCCGAGAAGATCGAGGTCCTGGTCCATCCGCAATCCATCGTCCACGGCATGGCCTATTTTTCCGACGGCAGCGTGCTGGCGCAGTTGGGCGCACCTGATATGCGCATCCCGATCGCCCACGCGCTCGCCTGGCCGGAACGGTTGGCCACCAACGCGCCGCGCCTTGACCTGGCGGCCGCGGCGCGGCTGGAGTTTTGCGCGCCGGATGAGGTGCGTTTTCCCGCCCTGCGCCTGGCGCGGCATGCCTTGCAGGAAGGCGGAGGCGCCCCAACCATACTCAATGCCGCCAATGAAATCGCCGTCGCTGCCTTTCTGGCAAGGCGAATCGGGTTCCTCGACATCGCCAGGATCGTCGAAGCCGTGCTGGCCCGCATGGGGCCGCGTCCGGCCCACACTCTGGCGCAGGTCGAGGGATTGGACGATCAGGCCCGGCGCTACGCCAGCGAGGTCCAAGCGCATGCCGCCTGATAGTCAAGCGCGCACCGACATGCCTATCCTTGGCGCATTGCCATTTGCTGGAGCCGTCGCGCCTTGAACGCCATCCTGCACTTCGCCCAGACCCTTGCCAGCTTTGCGCTGGTGCTCGGCGTCCTGGTGTCCATCCACGAGCTTGGCCATTATCTGGCCGCGCGCTGGTGTGGCATCGGCGTCGAGGCGTTTTCCCTGGGCTTCGGGCCGGCGCTGAAATCCTGGACCGACAAGCGCGGCACGGTGTGGAAAATCTCGCTGCTGCCGCTCGGCGGCTACGTGAAGATGCACGGCATGAGCCCGACCTCGCGCGCCGATGCCGCCGCGGCCGGTGAAGCCTATCGTGCCGAGGAGGCGTTTGCCGAAAAGCACGTGGGCAAGCGCGCCTTCGTGGCCTTTGCCGGGCCGCTGGCCAACTTTCTGCTCGCCATCGTGCTCTATGTCGGCCTGCTGATGATCGTCGGCCGGCAGGTGGCGCTGCCTGTGGTGGGCGACGTGCTGGCCAACAGTGCCGCCTCTCGCGCCGGGTTACTCGTTGGCGATCAGATCACCGCCGTCGATGGCGTGGCCATTGACCGCTTCACGGCATTGCAGCGCATCATCTCCGCCGAGCCAGGGCGAGATATCAAGCTCTCGCTCAGCCGTGGCGCGCAAAGCCTGGTTCTACCGGTGCACGTCGCGTCCGAGCCCGCTTCCGGCGTCGCTCACGGCAAACTCGGCGTCATCAGCGGCCGCGCGATCTATGAACCGGTCGGTCCCGCCGAGGCGGCCATGGAGGGCGTGACGCAGACCTGGGCCGTTGGCAGCCAGATCCTGGGTGGACTCGCAGCACTGATCACCGGCAGGCAGAGCGCCGACGGGCTGGGCGGGGTGATCACGATCGCCGATATCTCCGGCAAGATGGCGCGCCAGGGTCCGCTGGCGCTGGTTGCCTTCATCGCGTTCCTCTCGGTCAATCTGGGGCTGGTGAACCTGCTGCCGATCCCGGTGCTGGATGGGGGGCATCTCATGTTCTGCGCCGCCGAGGCCGTGCGCGGCCGCCCGGTTCCGCCGCGGGCGCAGGAATATGGCTATCGGGTGGGTATTGCGCTGATTGCGTGCGTGTTCGTCTTTGCGTCCTGGAATGACCTGGTGCGGGAGGGCGCGCTGCATTGGGTGGCGCGGCTGCGGGGGTAGCCGTCAGCGCTCAGCTCTCATACCAACCGGCGTTGAAACTGACACATGATCAGGGAGAGAAAGATTGGGGGAGATGTGGCTGACCTATACGTCAGCTACATCTCCCCCAGCCTTATTCAGAGGCGGCCCGGAATGTCGGCGGTGTCGTGTAGCACCGCAAGCGCCGTAATCGGCTCTGTGGTGGTGTGAAACACCCAGTAATGTCCAGCGTGAACCCATGCCCGACCTTTTCTCTGTAGGTGGGGATAAGGCCGGGGCGCGGGCACGCTCCATCCCATGCCAATTCTAAATGCCGCTTCCGCCATGGCTCTCGTGAGGTTCTGGATGGCCTCTGGTCGGCCTTTTAGCCGGTAATGACGGCGGAAGGCGGCCAGGTCTTTCCTGGCCCGCGCAGAAAGCTTCACGCCTCGGCGGTGCGCCGCCGTGGCTTGGCCCGCGCGGTGGCTTTGGCAAGTTCGGCCTCGTCCTCGCGCTCAAACTCCGCCATGACTTCCGCGAAGTCGAACACGCGACCGGCGGCCAAGTCCGCCTCGCCCTCCTCCATCGCCTCGATCCAGGTCGCCGGGGAGCGGCGCGGGGTGTTGCTGTCGTCCATGCGTTCAAGGTAGGCGCGGACCTGGTGGTAGGGAAGGGTTTTGAAATGTCTGGCGCAATCCTGCTCGGCTAGCTCATCGGCAAAACCGCCCTTCTGGATCTGGCCTGCCGCCGCTGATAGACGGACAGCACACAGGATGCAGCGGCAATATTGCAAGTAATGCCATACAGCTTATCCCATAACGTGAAGCAATCGTGCGTTCTAACCTGTGAGGCTCTGAAACGTTGATTTCTGTGCGGCCGTAAGGCCACGATAGACTGCCGCAAGCAGGGGCACGAGGTCGTCTTTAGCTGGATCAGCTTGTGGTCGTGGCTCCGCCTTGATGACGGAAAATCGCACCACGCCTCTCGGCTTCTTGCCATATGGTCCACATAGCGCGTTGAGAGCAGCATAAAGACCGTCATAGTCAGGGTGCCCCCGGTCCACTGGTGTTGACCATTGCCTGAGGGTGCGCTCCGTGGTGCGGCCATCAAGAGGTGGCTCCTTTTCGTCGCCGTGGACACGTCCGTGCTTCTCGGCGACGTAAGGACTTTGGCGATATTCGTCAGGGGTAATGACATAGCCAATAAATTTTGATGGTCCGAGTAGCCAACCGCCAGATGAACGCACACCATACCACGCGTGGTTGAGACTCATCAGCGATGCAAGTTTTTGCGCGCCCTCGTTGTATCGTCGTATCTGTTCGATGACTTCCTCTACGGAACTTACTAGCCGTACCATCTTAATCTCCTGCATCAACATCATAAACTTGTGTAGTAGATGTAGTAGGAGCGTCAAGTCTATCCCTGCGCCTGCGCTCCTGCCACGCCTGCGCGGCCGCCTCGGCATGGCGGCGACGGGCTGCTTTCCTGCGGGGCGGACTCCTCGTTGCGCCGTCGGTGCGCCGCATCGGCTTGTTCGCGCTGCCGCCGTTCTTGCTGTTCACGCGCCTGTCGCGCATGAGACTGCGGGTTCTGGCTGCTGATGTCGCCAAACTCGTAAGAGCCGTCCGGTCCTCAGAGCTGAGTACTGATCGCTAGCCGCACCAATGGGTGGCGGGGTTGCGGGGGTAGTGGCCAGCACTCAGCTCTCAGTCGTCAGAAGGATTGCGTGCGTGCGCCCCGGTCTGATGACTGAGAGCTGAATGCTGATGCCTGGCCGAACCATGGACTCGCCTGCCAAACTCGGGTAGCCCGCCTGCCTGTCGGTGGCCTTTCTGCCGCCCGCGCTTGCCCTTCGCGGCGGACGTGATCTCAGGGGGTTTGTTGTTGCATCCGTTCCGCGTGACACTTCTGGCGACAGCCTGCCTTCTGTCGATGGTGGCACCTGCGGGCGCCCAACCTCAGGATGCGGCGCCGCCCGCCACGACCCAGCCCGCACCCGACTCGGCGCCTGCCGTACCCACGCCGCCGCCCGTCGCCCCGCGCCACGTGCATCGCCGTGCCCCCGCGCACCGCATGCCAGCGCCCGAGGCGAGCCGGATGAACCAGGGCGACACGATCCAGAACATTCGCGTCGTGGGCAACGAGCGCATCGAGCAGGGCACGATCCTGTCCTACATGCTGGTCCAGCCGGGGGACCCCTTCTCCAGCGATCGCGTGGACAAGAGCCTGCGCACGCTCTACGCGACCGGCCTGTTCGCCGACGTTTCCGTAAGGCGGGACGGCAATGACGTGGTCGTCACCGTGACCGAGAACCCGCTGGTCAACCGCATCACCTTCGAGGGCAATCACAACGTCAAGGAAGAGGATCTGCGCAAGGAGCTGCAGATGAAGCCGCGCGCCGTCTTCTCGGTGCGCCAGGCGCAGGCCGATCGCCAGCGTTTGCTGAATATTTACGCAGGCAAGGGGCGGTTTGCCGCGACCGTGGAACCGCAATTGGTGCGCCTGCCGCAGAACCGCGTGAACGTCGTCTTCAAGATCGTCGAAGGCCCCAAGACGCTGATCAGCCGCATCGTCTTTGTCGGCAACCACGCTTTTTCCACGTCGCGGTTGAAGGAAGTCGTCGACAGCCGCGAGGAGGAGTGGTGGCGGTTTCTGTCCAGCAGCGATGAATTCAATCCGAGTCGCGTGGATTTCGACCGCGAGTTGCTGCGCCGCTTCTACCTGGCGCATGGCTACGCCGATTTCGACGTGACCAATTTGAACAGCGAGCTCGCGCCGGATCGCAAAGAGTTTTTCGTCACCTTCCAGATTAACGAGGGCGTGCGATACCGCATCGGCAAGGTGACCGTGAAAAGCACGGTGCCGCATCTGGATGCCCAGCGCTATGCGGGGATCGTGGCGCTACAAGCGGGTGCCTATTACAACGGCGACAAGGTGGAGAAATTCACCAATCTGCTGGAGTCGCAAATCCGCAAGGACAGCTTCGTCTTCGTGCGCATCGATCCGCGCATCCGCCGCAATCCCGACCAGCACACGGTCGATCTGGAATTCGACATCGAGCAGGGGCCGCGCGTCTATGTCGAACGCATCGACATCGGCGGCAACACGCTGACGCGTGACAACGTGCTGCGCCGCGAATTCCGCTTCGCCGAGGGCGATCCGCTCGATCCCACGCTGACGCGCATCACCAAGATACGCCTTAACGATCTGGGCTTCTTCAGTGACGTCAAGGTCACGCCCAATCCCGGCTCGGCGGCGGACAAGACGCGCGTGACCGTCGATGTCGTCGAGAAAGCCAACGGCGAGCTGTCACTGGGCGGCGGCTATTCGACAACCTCGGGCGTGCTCGGCCAGGCCGGGTTGCGCCAACACAATCTGCTTGGCACGGGCATCGATGCGGGCATCAATGGCACGATCGCCCAGTTGGAAAGCCAGGTCGATTTGTCTGTGACCGACCCGTATTTCCTCGATCGCAACCTGGTTGCCGGCGCCGATGTCTTCTACCTCAACAACAACAACCAGTATGTCTCCGATTACCAGGAGACACGCTACGGTCTCTCGCTGCGCATGGGCTTTGGCTATAACGACCATGTCAGCCAGGCGCTGACCTATTCGCTGATCGATCGCGACGTGAACAACATCCAGGTCACGGCAAGCCAATACGTGCTGGACGAGGCAGGCTATTCGCTGCTGTCCAGCATCGGGCAGACCATGACTTTCGATTGGCGTGACAGCCGGGTGGCGACAACCAGCGGCTTCGTGCTGCGCGTGGGCACAGATTTTGCCGGCCTGGGCGGCGATGAGAATTACGTGCGCGCCAAAATCGATGGCACATACTGGGTGCCGCTGGAGTATTTCACCGGCAATCCGGACTGGAACGTGTCGCTGACAGGCGGCGCGGGCGAATTGTTCAACCTGCAGAGCAAGGAGCGCATCATCGACCGCTTCTTCCTGGGCGGTGACAATCTGCGCGGCTTCCTCGATCAGGGCGTGGGTCCGCACTCCGTCGCCTACACGCAATGCGCCGGCACCACGCCGCCGAATATCGTGGGGCCCGGCCTGCCGAATGCCGGCAAGTGCACCACGCCCGGCTTCTTTCGCGGCAGTGACAGCCTGGGCGGCAACACGATCATCACAGGCAGCGCAGAATTGCATTTCCCCCTGCCGCTGCCGGCAGATTTCGGCCTGACCGGCCGTGCCTTCGTCGATTCCGGCACCGTTTACGGATTGAACGTGCCACCGAATGCATTGACGGACTGCCTGTTTACGCTGCCAAAGAACAGCCACGGTCAGACGCTGGATTCGCACGGCGACGTCATCGACAAATGCTTCTACGATACCAGCGCCTTCCGTCTTTCGGCCGGCGTGGGCGTGTCATGGAAATCGCCGTTCGGGCTGATCAACCTCGATCTTGGCATTCCGCTGCTGAAGCAGCCCTACGATCAGCTTCAGGTCTTTCGTTTTGGTTTCGGCACGAGGTTCCAGTGATACCCACACGCTTTGCCCTGCCCCTTCTGCTGAGTGCCGCGCTTGCCTTGCTGCTGCCACCTGGCGCGCCGGCGGCGGCGCAATCCCCTGGCTGGTTCGTGCCCAGCCAAGGCCAGGCGCCGGCCGCAGCCGCCCCCTCGTCCAGCCATGGACGGCGTGCCCGCACGGCACCTGCCCCTGTTGCCGCTTCACCCTTGCCCATGGCCGCACCTTCGCCCGAGCCCGACCAGCAGGATCAGGTGAGCGACGCCGAGCTGCAACAAAAGGCGGCCAATCTGCCGCAGCCGCCGGCTCCGCCGCTACCCGATATCATTTCGGGCTTTTATTCGTCGATCGGCACCGGCGATGCCGTCAAGATATCCGCCAGTGGCGTGGGTGCCGCGCTGCCGGCGCCACTGACCGCCGATACCACCTATTACGCCATTCACGGCACCGCACTGAACACGCTCCAGCTCGCAACGACTGCCGAAAATGCCACCGCGGGAACGGCCATTTCGTTCGAGAATGCCGGCGCCGGCACTCTGAAGATGACCGCGGCCCGCACCCACACCGGTGCGGCCAACCTGATCTCCGATTTCTCCGTGGTCATGCCGGGTACGGCCAAGCTGCTGGCCGGTGGCGCCAGCCCTCCTGTGGCCTTTGTCGGCGTGCTCGGCGTGCCTGACGTGATGCGCATGTCCAGCGCGGCACAGGCGGTGGACAAGGTGATCGGCGCGCGCAAGCAGGAATTGCAGGCTGCGGTCCAGCGCGCGCAGACCAATTGGCGCGAATTGGAGAACGGCTTGCGCGCCGACGCGCCCAAGCTCAGCCGCGATGCGCTTCTGTCACGCGAACGCTCGTTGCAGGACCGCGTCAATGCCGACCGCCACAATCTGCAGGAGCGTCAGCGCATCATCCAGGAGGCGGCACAGGTCGCGCTTGGCCAGATCGAGCGCACGCTGATCGGCATCATTCGCCAGGTGTCGGAAAGCCGCGGCATGAATTTGGTGCTGCATCGCAGCCAGGTAGCGCTGAACGTGCAGGAATTCGATATTACGGACGCGGTTGCCACGCAGCTCAACCGTGCGCTGCCCACGGTGCAGATACCGCCCGGCGATGTTGATCCGGCGAATTTGCCCAAGGATTGGGGGAGTAATGTGGCGGCGAAGTAGAAGAAAGAAAGCAGTCCTTTTTTGAAAAAAAGGACCAAAAAACTTTTACTAATAGACAAAAGTTTTTTGGTTCTTTTTTTCAAAAAAGAACAGCTTCCTTTCTTCCTCAGGTGCGCCAATGCCTTTAGGCGACGACCGCTTCTTCCATCGCGCCGGCCCCTTTTCGCTCGCGGAAGTCGCCCGCGCTGCCGGCGCCAAGCTGGACGGCCCGCCCGACACCATGCTCAGTGGCACGGCGCCATTGCAGGCAGCCGGCCCGACCGACATCAGCTTCCTGCACAATCGCAAATACCTGCCCGTGCTGGCCCAGACCGGCGCGGGCGCTGTGCTCGTCTCGCCCGAGTATGCGCAGCGTGTGCCCGCCGGCACCGTGGCCCTGGTGGTGGCTGACCCGCAGGTCGGCTGGGCGCATGTCGCCGCCCTTTTCCATCCGCCGCCGCCGCCCACCCCGGGCGTGCATGCCTCCGCGGTGATCGATGCGACCGCACAGGTGGATGGCTCGGCCGAGATCGGTCCGCTGGTGGTGATCGGCGAGCGTGCGGAGATCGGGCCCGAGTGCCGCATCGGCGCGGGGGCAGTGATCGGCGCCGGCGTGGTACTAGGTGCGGGCTGCCGGGTGGGGCCTATGGCCAGCATCAGCCACGCGATCCTTGGCGCGCGGGTGTATATTTATCCCGGCGCGCGCATCGGGCAGGACGGGTTCGGCTTTGCCATGACCGCGTCCGGCTTCGTGACCGTGCCGCAACTGGGCCGCGTGATCCTGGAGGATGATGTCGAGATCGGCGCCAATTCGACGGTGGATCGCGGTGCGGCCACGGACACGGTGATCGGGGCGGGTACGCGGATCGACAACCTGGTGATGATTGCCCACGGCGTGCAGTTGGGCCGGTGCTGCGTCATGGCGGCGCAATCGGGTATTTCGGGCAGCACGGTGGTCGGGGATTTCGTGCAGATCGCGGCCCAGGCCGGTCTGACCGGGCATCTGAAAATCGGCGATCGCGCGCGCATCGGCGCGCAGGCGGGCATCATGTCCGACGTCGAGGCAGGTGCGGAGGTGATCGGCAGCCCGGCCATGCCGGTGCGCGAGTTCTTCCGCAACGTGGCCACCCTGCGGCGCCTGGCGCGCAGGCCGGGCACCACGGGCGCGTGAGCACAAGAAGACCAGGGGCTCTGCCCCCAACCCTTGAAAGAGGGGACCCCGCTAAGGACAAGTCCTTAGAACCTTTATCATCGGTTACAATATGATGGAGGTCTGGAGGCACCGCCTCCAGCGGGGTTCCAGGGGCAGAGCCCCTGGCCTTGCTTAAGCGGCTTGGATAAATCCTGTAGGCGACGCAGGGGGTTGCACCGGCGGTTCTATCCTTTCACAAGCGGCAAACCATATGGGACCCATGGCCTTCTAGGGGTGCCTGACGCCCGATTTTAAAAATGCCCACCTTGGAAGCCACCATGGACGGAACGACCCCCGAGACGTTCGGCCAAGCCCCGCATGATCAGGATGTGGCGCCCTACGCCATCGACATCGGGCGCATCATGCATGCGATCCCGCACCGCTACCCGATGCTGCTGATCGACCGCATGGAGGAGGTCACGCGCGGCCATTCGGCCATCGGCGTGAAGAACGTGACCGTGAACGAGCATTTCTTCGCCGGCCACTTTCCCAACCATCCGGTGATGCCCGGCGTGCTGATCATCGAGAGCATGGCCCAGACCGCGGCCGTGCTGGTGGTCGAGTCGCTCGGCGGCGATGCTGCGGGCAAGGTGGTCTATTTCATGAGCATCGAGGGGGCGAAATTCCGCCGCCCCGTCGTGCCTGGCGACACGCTGAAAATCCATGTCGAGCGCGAGCGCAGGCGCGGCAATGTGTGGAAGTTCCGCGGGATTGCGCGGGTGGACGGCGTCTCGGTGGCAGAAGCCACCTATGCGGCCATGATCATGGACCACAAGCCGGGGTGATGGTCAGCCGGGCGCGTTCGGGGCGGTAACGTTTGGAAAGATCGCTTGTGTTGGCGACCGCGCTCGGCCGCCCTAGCGTCTGGCTGCGCACGCATTTGCGCGTTGGAGTCGAGACTTGCCGATGGACCAAGCCGCCCTGCTTCTGGACAAGATCGTGACCGTGGGCGGGGGCATTCATCCGACCGCCATCGTGGCACCTGGCGCGCAGATCGGGGCGGGCGTGCTGGTTGGGCCGTGGTGCTCGGTCGGGCCGGACGTTGTGCTGGAAGAGGGCGTGCGGCTGATCAGCCACGTGGTGGTCGAGGGGCACACTACGGTGGGCGCGGGGTGCGTGGTCTATCCGTTCTGCACCGTGGGGATGGCGCCGCAGGATCTGAAATACCGCGGCGAGCCGACGCAGACGGTGATCGGGCCACGCACGCAATTGCGCGAGCATTGCACCATTCATCGCGGCACGGTGACTGGCTCGGGTGTCACGCGCGTAGGCGCGGATTGCCTGCTGATGGCGGTGGTGCACGTGGCCCATGATTGCGCGCTGGGCGATTGCGTGATCGTGGCCAATAACGTGGTGATGGGCGGGCACGTTTGTATCGGCGATCACGCGGTGATCGGCGGGTCCTCGGCACTGCACCAGTTTGTGCGCATCGGGCGCGGGGCGATGGTGGGCGGGGTTTCGGGCGTGGAGGCGGACGTGGTGCCGTTCACGACCGTTCTGGGCAATCGCGCGCATCTGAGCGGGTTGAATGTGGTCGGGCTTCGGCGGCGCGGGGTGGATCGGGCGGGGCTGCACCGGGTGCGGGCGGCGTTTCGCACGCTGTTCGTGGAGGGGAATGGGGTGTTTGCGGATCGGGTTGAGCGGGCGCGGCAGATGAGCGCTGATCCGTTCGTGGCCGAGATGCTGGCGTTCGTGGAGGCGCCGAGCCGGCGGGGACTGATCCGGCACACGGGGCGGGCCGTGGCTGACGAGGTCGAGTAGTGCGATGCGGACCGGGCGGTGTTTGTGCGGGGCGGTGCGGATCGAGGTGGCCGGCGAGCCTCGGGCGGTGCGGACTTGCTGGTGCCGGGTGTGCCAATATCTGGGCGCCGGGAGCGGGACGGTGAACGTGATCTTTGCGGCGGCCGATGTGACTGTGACCGGCGAGCTGGTGGATTATGTCAGCGTGGCCGATAGCGGCAACGTCATGCATCGGCGGTTTTGCCCGGTGTGCGGGACGGCGGTGCTGAGTGCGTCGGAGGCTCGGCGCGATTTGGTGGTGGTGCGGGCGGGGGCGCTGGATGAGCGGGAGGGGTTTCGGCCGGAGGTGCTGATTTGGACGCGAGAGGCGCCACTTCGCCTATTCAAGTCTGATAAATTTATGCTCTGTGTCCCACTTCAGGTCTTGACTGCATTTTCGGCTCTCAACATCACCGTAAAGACGCCGAACTTCACACTCATATTCTACGAATGTCATACCATCCGAGTAGCAATCGAAGCGGCGGTAGCTCTTGCTCCGAACCAGCTTCGGATTTCCTTCCACGAGAAGACGGATCGTACAGCTCTGATGTAGCACGGCTTTGTTCCTATTTTTGACCATGCCCAGATCTTTAATTGTATCCGGTGGCAACGATGCTGTTACGCTGGGGGCAATCGGGGCATACCCTCTATTCAGCTGAGCGGAAACACACGGGCTTTGGCGATCTACTTTAACCCGCATCTCGCGACCCTTGTTTGTCCACCAGGCTGCAGCCCTCATTTCAGCCGGAATACTCCGTCCGGCTGGATGATGAACCAAAACACAGAGGGTTGTGCCCGACCATGCAAAGCCGTCGCTATCAAAACGGTTACCAATGATCTGTTCATATATCAATCGGTATTGAACGCCATAAAACACGGCAAATGTCGGTTTGTTGGCATTGAATCGAGCATTAATTACATTAATGCGGTGCTCTCGATGAAAGAGACGATCTACCGCAGCCGCTTGGCTTTGCGCCCGAATCGCAGACACTTCGGGGAGGGCAGTACTCCCGGTCACTGACCCCCATTGATCACGCTGATAGTTGCTCACCGAACTTAAGTCCGTTGGCAAACCCTCGTAGCTAAGCAACAAGGCAATCAGTCGCCGCCACGTCGATTGGGTCGGCGGACGAGTACTACCGTGCCACTTGAAATATTTTGATCCAATGTGGTGTGCGCGACAGTCACTGAGTTCGCTGCTTCCCAAGCCCATCCAAGTTTCATACCAAATTGGTTCGTCCTGACCGCCTGGCTCCATACCTACAAACCAATACGGTGCATCCCACCGACCGTAGCCGTACCAGTTCTGCGCAGCGTGAGTTCTAGCGTCTCTAGTGTCTTCCATCGCCACCTTAGCTCCGACGTTTGCCGCAGGCACTCAAGCACGGCGCGGAATATCTACTGCTTCGTAAAATACGCTCAGAATGACCGGCTACTTGGTAGTGGCGTAGCGGTACCAATAGCGCCCGGCATGAGTTCAGGCGCGGCCAGGCTGCGCGAGTTTGGGATACGGCCGCGGCGCGTCATTTCCGGGGTTCGATGGAGCTGACGGTGCCATTTTGTCCACCGTGGATGCGTTCGCGACGTCCGTCGGGAACTCGCGGATGATGTCCTCGCCGTAGGCTGGATCCATGTAGTAGGCAGGAACACCGGCGCGGCCGGCTTCGTCGAGCGCGCGCTCGCCCATGCGACGCAAGCCTTCCGCGTTCTCGCGCACCTTGTCGAAAAGGATCACCTAATCGGCACCAAACTTCTTATTGAGGACAAAATAGCCTACAGCGAGGTAGGAAAGAAGCCCCGTTCACAATCCGCCCTCTCAAACCCTCACCATCGCCGCCAAATAATTCACCCCCACATCCCGCGTGGCAACCCACCCGCCCGACGCCAATGCCATTCCCGTGATATCCGTCACCACCAACCCCGCCGCCCGCGCCCACCCTGCCAGCGCCTCCGGCGGCACGAACCGCCGCCAATCATGCGTCCCCGCCGGCAGCACGCGCGCAATATACTCCGCCCCCACCTTGGCAATCGCCAAAGACCGCACCGTCCTGTTCAGCGTGGAGACGAACACCATCCCCCCAGGCCGCACCAGTGCGGCCAGCAGCGCCATGAACGCCGCCTGGTCCTCCACGTGCTCGATCACCTCCAGCGCGCAAACGGCATCAAATACCAAACCCTCGGCAACCAAATCCTCGCCCGCCCCGCAGCGATAAGCCAGCGTCAGCCCCCGCCCGGCCGCATGCGCCTCCCCCGCCGCAATAGCCTCGGCCGAGGCATCCACCCCCAGCACGTCAAACCCGCGCCGCGCGAAAGCCTCCGCCGCAATCCCCGCGCCACACCCCAAATCCAGCAGCCGCGCCCCAGCCGGCACACGCTCACCGATCCAGTCCACGCGCAGCGGATTCATCGCATGCAGCGGCCGCATCGGCCCGGCCGGGTCCCACCACGAAGCCGCCAGGCGGCCGAACTTGGCAATTTCGCTGGTGGTGGCTGATGGCATGGGCTTGCCCCTAGGAAGGCAAGGCCAGGGGCTCTGCCCCTGGACCTCGCTAAGGACAAGTCCTTAGAACCTATTTGTTTGGAAGAGGAGGGGCCACACGCGGCCCCTCCTCTTCCAAACAAATGGGGGTCTGGGGCCTCAGGCCCCAGCGGGGTCCAGGGGCAGAGCCCCTGGCCTTCCTTGCCCCAGCGCACACCCGCCGTTAGACCACGCCCGCAAATGCCACGCATCGTCATGAAATTCGGCGGCACGTCGGTCGCCGACCTCGACCGCATCCGCAACGTGGCCACCCGTGTCCGCGCCCAGATCGAGGGCGGGGATCAGGTGGCCGTTGTGGTGTCCGCCATGGCGGGCACAACCAACCAGCTCGTGGCGTGGTGCCAGGCGCTGAGCCCGATGCACGATGCGCGCGAGTATGACGCGGTGGTGGCCACCGGCGAGCAAGTGACCGCGGGTCTGCTGGCCATTGCGCTGCAGGGTTTGGGCGTGGATGCGCGCTCCTGGCTCGGCTGGCAGATGCCCATGCTGACCGATGGCGCGCACGGTGCCGCGCGCATACAGGCCCTGGACGGGCGGGCGCTGATTGCGCGCATGGAAAGCGGCCAGGTGCCGGTGATGGCCGGGTTTCAGGGGTTGGGGCCGGATCATCGCGTCACCACCCTGGGGCGCGGCGGCTCGGACACGTCTGCGGTGGCGGTCGCCGCGGCGATACGCGCCGATCGCTGCGATATCTACACCGACGTGGATGGCGTCTATACCACCGACCCGCGCATCGTTCCGCGCGCGCGTCGGCTGGACAAGATCGCCTATGAGGAGATGCTGGAACTCGCCTCGGTAGGCGCGAAAGTGCTGCAGACCCGCAGCGTCGAATTGGCGATGAAGGCGCGTGTGCGGGTTCGCGTATTATCCAGCTTCGAGGGCGATGAGACCGCCGGCACAATGCTGGTTGATGAGGACGAGATTGTGGAAAAGGAAGTGGTCACCGGCATCGCCTATGCGCGCGACGAGGCCAAGGTCACGGTCAAGCGCGTGCCGGACCGGCCTGGCGTTGCCGCCGCCGTTTTCGGCCCGCTGACGGACGCCCATGTCAACGTGGACATGATCGTGCAGAACGTCTCCGATGACGGCACCACGGACATGACATTTACGACCTCGGAGGCCGATCTTGCGCGCGCGATTACCGCACTAGAAAAGGCGCGCGAGAGCATCGGCTACATGCAAATCGTCACGGACTGTGATGTGGCCAAGATTTCCGTCGTCGGCGTGGGCATGCGCAGCCATGCCGGCGTGGCCAGCACGATGTTCCGCACCCTGGCCGAACGCGGCATCAACATACAGGTGATTTCCACGAGCGAGATCAAGGTCAGCGTGCTGATCGCCACCGATTATACCGAGCTTGCGGTGCGCGCGCTGCACACGGCCTATGGCCTCGATGCCTGACAGCATGACGCGCGATTCCCGCGCGCGCCTGGCGCGGCTGTGGGCGCGCGGGGCGGAATTCCTCGGCTGCCCGATCGCCATCATGGGCGGGGCGATGAGCTGGGTGTCCGAACGGTATCTGGTCTCTGCCATATCGAATGCCGGCGGCTTTGGCGTGATTGCCAATGGCAGCATGATGCCAGACCAGCTCGCGGCCGAAATCGCGGCAACGCAGGCCCTGACGCAACGCCCGTTCGGCGTCAATCTGATCACCATGCACCCCTCGCTGGACGATCTGGTGCGCGTGTGTATCGAAGCCGGCGTGGGCCACATCGTGCTCGCCGGCGGCATTCCGCCGGGTGCTGCCGTGCGCGCGGTCAAGGATGGCGGGGCCAAGCTGATTGCGTTCGCGCCCGCGCTCGTTTTGGCAAAACGCCTGGTGCGCTCAGGCGTGGATGCGCTGGTCATCGAAGGCAGCGAAGCGGGCGGCCATATCGGCCCGGTATCGCTCACCGTGCTGGCCCAGGAAATTCTGCCGGTGCTGCGTGACGTGCCTGTGTTTGTCGCCGGAGGCCTGGGACGCGGCGAGGCGATCCTGGCCTATCTTGAAATGGGTGCAGCCGGTGCGCAGATGGGCACGCGCTTTGCGGCGTCCACCGAGAGCATCGCGCATGCGAATTTCAAGCAGGCTTTCGTGCGCGCCGCCGCGCGGGACGCATTGCCGAGCACCCAATTGGATGAACGCTTCCCCGTGATCCCCGTGCGCGGCCTGGTCAATGCGGGGACCAAGAATTTCCTGGCGCATCAGGCGGCCACGCTGGCACGTTTCCAGTCGGGTGAATTGACGAAAGAGGCGGCGCAGCTCGACATCGAACATTTCTGGGCCGGCGCGCTGCGGCGCGCGGTGATCGATGGTGACGTGGAAAACGGCTCGATGATGGCCGGCCAGTCCGTGGGACTTGTCACAGCCATTCAGAGTGTTGCCGATATTCTTGAGCAAGTGGTTGCACAGGCGGCGGCTTCGCTGGACGCCAGGATGGCCAATTAGGCCAGCGCAGAAAAGATCGGATACCGATGTCACAGGCGAAGGCTGGCACCACGTGAATGGGCACTGGTTTGGTAGGATTGGTCTCGGCTGTCTTCTTTTGCTGCCGGGAGAGGCGTGCGCAGAATCGCTCGCTCGCGTCACCCAGTACGCATGCGCGGATGGTCAAACGATCGAGGTCGGATATCTTGGTCAAACGGCGGCGGCGCTCAAGATCGCCGGCCGGTCCGTCCGCCTATCGATTGCGCCATCCGCCGATGGCGCTCGCTACGTCGGCCAAGGTTGGCAGTGGTGGGCCAAGGGCATGACCCGTGGAACGCTCTCCAAGCTTGCGCCCGGAGAGGCCATTGCGGCCCCTGGAGGGACGATCTGCCACTCGCCGCCATGACGCGGATTGAACGTGCTCCGGACGTGATGCGGCGGCGAAACATCGCCATTGATCCGCACCGGGAGGGGGGCACCATCGCCGCCATTGAAGTCGGCCCGCTCTACCGCCCGCTCGACATCCTCTTCCTGCACGCCAATGGCTTCAACGCGCTCACCTATCGCCACGTCCTGGCCGGGCTCGACCCTTCTCTCCGCTGGCTCGCCATCGACATGCGCGGTCACGGCCTCACAACCCTGCCCCTGCCTGCCGAGCACCCCGGCTGGCAGCTCTATGCCGATGACCTGCTTGCGCTGATCTCGGCCTTGGGCGAGCCGCCGCGCCTGATTGCCGGCCACTCCATGGGTGCCGCCACAGCGCTCCTCGCCGCGTCCCGCCTGCCGCGCAGTGTCGAGAGCCTGATGTTGTTCGAGCCGGTGATCGCCCACCCCTCCATCCGCGCCCAAGCCGCCGGCAAGCCCATGTGGGACCTGCCTCTCGTCCAGGCCGCGCAGCGCCGAAAACCCGACTTCGCCTCACGCGAGGATGCCTACGAGGCATACGCGTCCCGTGGCGCCTTTCGCACCTGGGCCGAGGCGATGCTGCGCGACTACCTTCACGATGGCTTGCTGCCCGCCGGCGATGGCCTCACCCTGGCCTGCACACCGGCGTGGGAGGGTGCGAATTTTGCCACCTTCGGCATCGCGGACCCACTGGCAGCGCTTTGTGTCTGCACCTTTCCCGTGGTCATATTCACGGCGGCCCATGGCTCGACCTCCGCCATCAACGGGGCCCAGTTACCGCCTTCAGTGCGGGTCCACACCCTTCCCGGCACCTCGCATTTCCTGCCGATGGAGCGGCCCGGGATCGTCTGCAAGGCCATGGCGGAGGCGCTGGCTTGAAGCGCTGATGCACGCGTGGGCCGGGCTCGACAATCGAAGGCTTAAAAAAGGGCCCGCTGGAATCCTTGGCAATGGCTCAGGCTGGCCGAGAGCGGAATGGCAGATTCAAGTGGGCCTTCGCGGCAAAGAGGACATTCGCACCCGACTTCCGCGCCAGCTACGTCATTGACGAACCGGCCACTGCGGCATGGTGCGAAACTCTTAATTTACGCACCGGCTGCGCCAGCCATGCGTCGGCACCATGACTGGACCAATTAGATGTTATGACACCAATCTGGTGTCAGCGCCACCAAGTTGCTATGTCCTTTCCGCCCAAAGGAGGGGCCTCACCATGAAACCCTACCAGCCAAAGGCCAGCGAACTGGCGATACTTGTCGTTCTGATGATTCAACGATATAGCCGGGAGCGGGGTCGGGAGGTCTCGCGCTTTCGCTTGGCGCGTAACTCGTTGCGGCGTTTGGCGATCCGTGACCGTCTCCGTGATGCACTGGTGGACGAGTGGATCGACGTCATGGCCTTGCAGCACGGCTGGCTGACGTTTGCTCACGACGAGGAATTCATCCTGCTCAAGGCAGATAGCACGCGGACCTGGACCAAGATCGCGACGAAGCGGTGCGACGATATCATTAAGCGACTGCGCAACGGAGACGACTCGGCCATCAACGATGCTGCTGGCGAGATCGATGGGCAGTCCGTTCCCGACGAGGACGACGACAAAGAGTAAACGCCGGATCAAGTTTCGTAAAACATCCCCGAGAGCATTGCTCTCGGGGAGAGACCTGCATCGGACATGCATAACTCTCGAATTTCGCACCGCCCCGAGCGTCCGCTTTCGGGCTACGTCGCGAGGGCTTGTAATGACGTAATCGAGGCGCAAAGCGGACTGATTGAGCCCCGATCGTCGAAGTCGCAACCTGCCACGAAACGCGCCGCTAGAAGCGCACGCGCCTATCGTATAGCCTTGTTCCTCTGAAGATGCCCGTGTTTGAGGGGGAATGGCTTCGTTCCACCCAACCTTGCCTTAACCCCTGACCCGGCGCCCCCGGCGCGCCACCCATCCCCCTGGCCTTTTCCCCCCGCCCGGGCAACATCGGCGCGTGCCACCCTCCCCGACAACCCGCCTGATCGCCCGACTGCGCGTCATGATGACCAGCGGCACCGCGCGCCTGCCCGACATCCTGGCCGTCGTTGCCAGCGAATTGCTGGCCGAGGTCTGCTCCGCCTACGGCCTGCGCAGCGGCGAGATCCTCGAACTCCGCGCCACCTACGGCCTGCGCCCGGACGCGATCGGCCGCACCCGCCTGCGCGTGGGCGAGGGCATCGTTGGCCTGGTCGCCGCCACCGGGCAGGCGCTCAATCTGGCCGATGCGCAGAACCACCCAGGCTTTGCCTTCCGGCCGGAGACGGGCGAGGGCGCCTACGCCTCCATGCTGGCCGTCCCCGCCCGCCGCGCCGGCCGCACCCTGGGCGTGCTGACCGTGCAGAACCGCGCCGTGCGCCGCTACAGCGAAGATGAGGTCGAGGTGCTGCAGACCGTGGCGCTGCTGGTCACCGACATGCTCCATGCGCCCGAGGATGGGGCGGCGGAGAAAGGCTTTTTCGGCACCGTGCCGCGCCATTTCGCCGGCGTGGCGCTCTCCTCCGGCATCGTGCTGGGGCGCGTTGTGCTGCACGCCACCAACCGCGCCCCCGGCCGCCTGCTGGCCGAGGATCCCGACGCCGAGGCGCGGCGCCTGGAGGCGGCGCTGGCGACGATGCGCGAGGGGCTGGACGCTCTGTTCCGCGAGCAGATGCCCGAGGGCGAGGCGCCGCGCGAAGTGCTCGCCGCTACCGCCCGCGTTGCCGCCGACCCCGGCTGGCTGCGCCGCGTCATGGCCGCCGTCCAGGGCGGTCTGAGTGCCGAGGCCGCCGTGCACCAGGTCGCCAGCGACGTGCGCGGCCGCATGCGGCGCATCAGCGACCCCTATCTGCGTGAACGGCTGGCAGACCTCGAAGACCTTGCCGAACGCCTGTTGCGCGCCCTGCAAGGCGAGGACGGCCCGGCGCCCCCTTCGGTGCAGGGTGGCATCCTGATCGCGCGCCGACTCGGCCCCGCGCAATTGCTGGAATGGCAGGCGCGCGGCATCGCCGGCGTCTTCATCGAGGAGGGCAGTGCCGGCGGCCATGCCGCCATTCTGGCGCGTGCGCTGGGCCTGCCCGCGCTCGGCGGCGCGCGCGGTGCGGTGGAGGCGGCGACAGCCGATGACGAGGTGATCCTGGACGCCGATGAAGGCGGACTGATCCTGCGCCCCGAATCCGCGGTGTGGGAGGCCTACGCGCGTGCGGCCGCCACGCGCGCGCAGCGCCGGGCCGGTTGGGCCACGTTGCGCGATCTGCCCTCGGTCACGCGGGATGGCACGCCCTTCAGCCTGATGATGAACGCCGGCCTGCCTCAAGAGCTGAGCCAGCTCGAGACCACGGGTGCCGCGGGTATCGGCTTGTTCCGCACCGAAATTGCCATGCTGGCGCGCGGCTCCATCCCAGACGTGGCCGAGCAGGCGGCGATCTACAGCCGCGTGCTCGATGTGGCGGGCAACCTTCCGGTGCTGTTCCGCACGCTGGATCTCGGATCGGACAAGTTGCTGCCCGACCATGCCGCCCCGCGCGAGGAAAACCCCGCCATGGGTTGGCGCAGCCTGCGCGTGGGGCTGGACCGGCCCGCGGTGCTGCGCCGGCAATTACGCGCGCTGCTGCTGGCCGCGAGCGGGCGGCGCCTGTCGGTGATGTTTCCCATGGTGGCGACGCTCAGTGAATTCCGCCAGGCACGGGGCTTGCTTTACGCCGAAGCGGCGCGGGTGCGGCCCGCGCCGGCCGAACTGGTGGTCGGCACGATGCTCGAAGTGCCCGCACTGCTCTGGCAGTTGCCGGAATTGATGGCGGAGAGCCGGTTCGTCTCCATCGGCTCGAACGATCTGCTGCAATTTGTTTTTGCTGCCGATCGCGGCACGCCATCACTGGCCGAACGCTACGATTTTGTCTCGCCGCCGATGCTGCATCTGCTGGAGGAGGTCAGCCGCGAGGCCGCGCTGCACGAGGTGCAGTTGTCCCTGTGCGGCGAGGCGGCGAGCCGGCCGCTGGATGCGGCCGTGCTGCTGGCGCTGGGGATCGGCCGCCTGTCGATGTCGGGCAGCAGCGTGCTGCCCGTCAAGGAGGTGCTGCGCGGGCTGGATCTGACTGCGTTCAGGCCGTTTTTGGACAATTTGCGGCGCAGCTCGCCGGGGTATTCGAGCTTGCGGGAACCGATTGTGGCGTGGGGTCGGGATCATGGGGTGGCATTCTGAGCAAAGAACTGGGTGGACTGTGGCCGATTTATGCGTCAGCCCTCCACCAACTCGCGTTGAGACTCACCCATAGCAGCCAAGAAAAAAAGTTGGGGGGGATGTGCCATCCCCCCCAAACCCCCCGTCATTTATGAGGACTCGCCCTAAATGATGACGGGGGGTCTGGGGGGATGGCACATCTCCCTCAATCTCATTCTGCCCTGCCCTTTCTGCTACGCCGTCTTCTTCGCAATCACATCGGCCAAATCGCCGACATTCTTCAAGTTATCGATCTCGCGCGTGCTCAGCTTGATGTTGAATCGCTCCTCGACCGAAACCATGATCTCGATCTGCTTGAAGCTGTCCCAGCCCTTCACGTCCTTGGCCGACAGTTCGGGCGTCAGCTTCATGTCATCGACCATGAAGACGTCGTTGAAGATTTCAGTCAGGTCTTCGTAGATCTTCGCGGTGTCGGTCATGGAGCGTTGCCTTCGGTGACGTGGATGAAAGTGGGTGCGGGCGTAAATCGCGCCAGATCGAGCACGGCGACGCTGCCGCCGTCCTCGCGGCTGGTGACAATGTCAAACCCCAGCCTGGCGTAGTGATCGCGCACCATGCCGTTCTTCTTGGTCGGGATATATTCGCCGATCAGGCGCGTCGCACCCAGCGCGCGCGCCTGTTGCGCGATCAGGTTCAAGGTCGTGGGTTCGACCTGTCGGCCGAGCACGCGGCAGCTCATCAGCCAGGTATCTATGGTCACCGCTTCATCCAGCATGCGGCCGATGACGATCGCGATGATACCGTTATCACCGAAACGGTCCAGCAAGCGGATTTGCAGGCCGAAGGATTTTGCGTCCGCCATGATGGCGGAAATAGCCGCGTCATCGTGGCGCCGCGTGGTCAGGTTGAACTGGTTGGTCTTGTTGATCAGTTGCACCACGCGCTGCTGGCCCACGCTGTCGAAGCGGTTCCACACCATGCGCATGTCCAGCGCGCGCAGATAGCCTTCCAGATCGGTCGCCGTCGCCTTCAGTTGGTCCCGCGCGCGGTTTTCCTGGTATTGCGCGGTGCGTTCGCGATCCTCGGCCGTAATGGCAAGACTCTCGAAATAGCCGGCGTCCGCGAGCACGGCGGGCACGCGCGCGGGATCGTCGTCAGGCACCTCGGGCACGGCAACCATGGGCAATTGTTCGCGCACCAGGTTGCGTTCGAACGGGTTGTCATCGAGAAAAACGAGCGAATCAAGCCCGATATTCAACTCGGTGGCCACGGCGCGAATATTGGCGGCCTTGTCGTCCCAATTGGCACGGAAGCACGCGATGTCGGCGCGGCGCAGCACCATTTCGGGATGTTTGTCGAAGGGCTCATGCGCATTGGCCTCGTCGTTCTTGGAACTGACGGCCAGGATGACGCCACGCCGCGCCAGATCCTTGGCATATTCCTGCACGGCGGAAAAACCTTCGCCCAGCGCGCTGCCCTGGCCCAGCACGATGCCGTCCAGCCCATCATCGCCAATGACACCGCCCCACAGCGTGTTGTCCAGGTCCAGCACCAGGCATTTGTACGACCGGCCCTGGCGTGCGGCGATCAGGCGCGCGACCAGCTCGCCGTATGTCGGTGACGCGACGGGGCTGACCTCCTGCTTGGAGCGGTGCCACAGCGCCGGATCGTGCCACGCGCTCAGCCCGTCCCGTCGGGCGGCATCGTCCAGCGCCACCAGATCGACGCCGGCCGCGTCGGCCATGGGACGCAGCCGCATATTCAGCGCGGCGATGAAGCGGGCGCGTGAGCCGGGCAGGCGGTGCTCGTTGCTCCCCATCAAAGCGGGAAAGACGTCGAGCGCCGTCTGCTGCATGATCGGGCAGGCAAAGGCCGCGCGCGCAAGGCCCCAGCAGCGCGTGATGGTGGCGCAGATCTCCTCCAGCGCCGCCTCCGCGTCGTCTGCGGTCAGGGCAGCGTGCAGGCCCTGGCTGAGGTGGTAGGCGTCAAAGGCGAACAGCACGGCATTGGGGCGAAAGGCGTGCAGTTCGGAGGCCGGGTCGAGCAGTTCCTGAAGGTACTGCCCGTAATTGTTCTCATATGTGCTGACATGGATGTTTCGCCGCAGGCCAGCCACGCGAATGCCAGGGTGCAGATGCGCCAGCGTCGACGAGCCAAGGATCGCCAGGCGCACCGGGCGCGTCCCCGTGCCGGGCGGCGGCGCGTCCTGATGGCCCCGCCGCACCATCTCGTCCAGCGCGTTGGTGCGGGTGAAATCCACGCGCGTGTTGGCCAGGGCGACGGCCTGTTCCCAGCCCTGCTCGCCGGCTTGGGCCAGCGCGCGCAGACGGGGCCGCCAGTCGGCCGGTTGGGGCAGCCATCGCAACTGTTCCACGCTGGCGGGGCTCTCCGTTATGGTGGGGGTGCCTAGCACTCCCGGGCTTGGTTTCGCAATGCGGGGAAGGAAGGGTAAAAGGAAGCAGTCCTTTTTTGAAAAAAAGGACCAAAAAACCTTTGTCTGTTTAGGAGCATGCCTTGAAATTCGATCATGTTGGCATTGTGGTGCGCGATCCTGCCTCGGGTCGGGAGATGCTGTCGGCGGCATTCATGATCGAGCGCTGGACCGAGTTGTTCGAAGATCCGATCAATGATGTTTTTGTGCAGTTCGGGCTGGACGCCAGCGGTATCTGTTATGAAACCGTGGCGCCGCTATCCGCGCAAAGCCCGGTACGGCGCGCGTTGGCCGATGGCGTCAATATCGTCAACCACACGGCCTATCTTGTGGCCGACCTCGCCTCGCAGGCCACGCGCCTGCGGCGCGCCGGCTTCCTGCCCGTGGCGGGACCCAAGCCGGCAATTGCTTACGGCAACGCGCATATCCAGTTCTTCATGTCACGCACGCGCTTGCTGTTTGAATTGATCGAGGCGCCGGAGCATCGGCATCGATTTGACCAAGGAAGCAATAGCGGTTGAAGGTTGAGCAAGATTGGGGGAGATGTGCCATCCCCCCCAAACCCCCCGTCATTTTTTTAAGGCAAAGTTTGAAGTAGCAATAGTGGCGAATATGGAAATCGGCTGCATCACCGCCTTGCGGCAGCCGTCGCCACGCCTGCTGCCAGCAAGGCGCCACCGCCCACGCGCCGTGACCAACGGGCCATGCGGCCGTGTAATGCGCGCGCGAAGCGCGAGGCCGCCAGCGCGTAGATCGTGTCCGTCAAACCGACGACGCAGCAGAACGTCGCAGCCAGCACAGTGGCCTGTTGAGCGTAATTGGCATCCGCGCGAATAAATTGCGGCACGAATGCCACGAAGAAGACAATCGTCTTGGGATGGAAAATGCCCACCGCGACATTGCTCGCAAACGCGGTGCGCGCCGTGATCGGACGCACGGCAATGGCCTCACCTTCGCAAGCGCCGCGGCTGCGGGAGAGCGTCAGAAGCCCGAGCGCGATCAGGTAGCCAGCACCTAACCATTTGAGCACGCCGAAGGCGAGCGCGGACGCCGCCAGCAACGCTCCCACGCCGAACAGGGACAGGCTGATGGCCACCAGATTGCCAAGCGCCATGCCGCCGACGGAGGCCAGCGCCACGCGACGCCCCGAGCCCAGCGCGTAGCCGATGATGCTGATGACGCCAGGTCCAGGGATTGCTCCCATCATGGCCGACGCTGCCACAAATGCCAACCAGGCATGCCACGTCATGGGGAGCGCCGTGTCATGCATCGGTGCCTCAGAGTGGCACCTACTGACAAAAGTTTTTTGCTTCTTTTTTTCAAAAAAGAAGACCTTCCTTCCTACGCCGACGCAACCCCCTGACGCTGCGCCGAGTGCCACTCGACCACGCTACGGCAATGGGCAAACCAGGTCTGCGTATCCACGCCATGCTCGTCCGGCACCACCGCATCCATGAACATGCCCGTGCGGCCCACGAACAATCCCGGCTCGATCATCTGCAACTCGCCCTTGGGATGGTTCTGATCGGCAAACGTCACGCAAAGCAACGTGCAAGGTCCATAGGTGCGCACGGCGGCAAACATGCGGCGCAAGGCGTCCTCGTCAAACTTCATGGCAAATTTGTAGATGAACACCTTCTCCGCCGCGTGCAGATTTTCGATCAGCTTGTCACGCAAAAAGCGCACGCGGCGCACGCTTTGCTTGAGCATGCGATCCTCCGGCGAGTCCTCCGCCTTGACAAAGGTGTGCGTCAAATAGCCAACCTTCTTGTCAACAACATAATATTCCTGGTGCGTTGCGGATTCGCGCCTGATCGCCAGCTCCGTAGTCGCGTCCGAGCCGACATCCTCGAACCGGTTGAGCAGCGCCTTCGTCAGCTTCTCGATGCCGATCAGCGCCCAGCGGAACATGCCGAACGGTTCGGCGCCGAAACGCCGTTGCACCAGGCCGAATTCGCAGCCGGCCGAGGTTGCGCCCAGGCTTTCGCAGCAGAGCATGACCGCGGTCTCCTCGGGCGAGACATCAATGGCGGCCAGCGAGCCCACCACGGGTCCTGCGCCCAGGCTGGCAAGCAAGTCCTCATCGCCCACCAATTGCGTGCGAATGGACAGAGCGAGCCGGACCATCGAGCCGTCATGCGGCCGGCGCTGCTGGGCAAAGCTCGCGCGCCGCGCAGCCTCGGCCCAATCGCCGCGGCGCGTGGCAAGGCGCACGTATTCGGCCAAAAGTTCCGGCTCATCGCCAAATTGTTCGAGTGCCTCCTGGCAGGCTGTATCGGCCGCTTCCATGCGGCCGGCCAGGCTGAGCGCGCGGATAAAGGCCGCCTCGCAGCGCGGCGTCGGCGCGGATTTTCGCCGCACCGCCTTCAGCACATCGACGGCATGCTCGAAGCGTTCGCGCTCCTCATCGATCTGCGCGCGCGCAATGGCCAAATCCTGATCGGCCGGAAAGCGCTTGCCGCAAGCTGCCGCCAGGCGTGCCGCCGTGCCGATCTGCGTCGCCTCCCGCAGCACGCCCAGATGCGCCGTATAGGCCGGCGCGAAATCGGGGAATGCCTCATGGATCTCGTCGAGCTTGGCCAATATCAAGGGCATGCGCTTGCGCCGCCCCTTGCGCTGCTTCATCAGCGACATGGCAGCGGTCAGGCGCAGTTCGGGATTATCGGGCGCCTCGCGGATCAGCGTGCGCCAATGCCGGCTCGCCTCATCGTCCTGATTGTATTTCAGCGCCATGCGCGCGGCGAAGGCAACGATCTGCTTCTCTTTCGGAAAGGCCTGCAGCGCGCGCGCCAGCAGCGTGCGCGTGACCTCCGGCTGCCCGAGCTTGATGCTGAAGTTGAGCGCGCCCACATAGCCCGCCGGCAAATCGGGAAAGCGGCGTATCATTTCCTCATAGATGCCATAAGCCGCCTCGCTCTGGTTGAGCGTGCGCGCGGTCAGCGCGAGTTCCTTCCACAGAACCATCAGGTTCGGCTCGATTTGCGTGCCGCGCCTGGCGATGGTTTGCGCCTCCTCGGCCTGGCCAAGCTTGCGCAGCGCCATTGCGCCACCGGAATAGCCAGAAATATTTTCCGGCGTGACCTCACGAAGTGCTGCGGCATAGAGCGCCACCAGCGGATAATCCGAGCGTTCCAGACCCAGCTTGATGCCCAGCTCGAGGAACCATTCTTCCCGGTGCAGGCCATGCAGGGCGGGATCGAGTGAGACCGAGGCGAACAGCTCCTGCGTCTCGCTCTTGCGGCCGAGGGATTTGAGCGCCGTCAGGGCGTAACGCGGCCCTTCGCCTTCGTCAGGGAAGGCGGCCATGATTTCCTGCCCAAGCCCGAGGGTAGCGCGGTGATTGCCGACCCGCGCGCGCGCGGCCGCCAGGTCGATCAATGGCCAGCGCGCATCGGCAAAGCGTGCGGCTGCGGCGCGCGCGATCACGTCGGCGGGGGCGTTCAGCTTCCTCGCGCGCAGGCCGGCCACCAGCCTTTGGCACGCGCTTGCAGGGTCGGCGCCGCCGGCGCATGCCTCGGCCCAGAGTTCCAGCGTCGCGGTCTGCCCCGCCGGCGCCAGCCCTGCCACGCGAACGGCCTCGACGACAAAATCCTCAGCCTCGGCCGTCTCGGCGGGGTCGCCTCCACCACGTCGCAGCGGCGCGGATATGTCGTGCTCTGGATTGTCCAACATGCCAAGTCCTGACAAAGATGCGCCGCAGGCATTGCGAGGCGAACGCTTGCGCGCGCGCTTCTGGTCACCGCGCCGCTTTGGAGGCGGGGCGCCCGCTTCTCAATAGGGGCTTATCTTCCCCGCCAAGCGCGTTGAAATCAACCGTGCGCCTCTGCATTGCCTGGCGGCCGGGATGCACCCAGCGTCTTTCAATAGTGTCAAGCAAAGCGTCACCGCCTAGAAGGAGAGCCATGACGGAGACACAAGCCGAGCTGGGTGGCGAGATGCGGGCGGCGCGGCAGGCACGCGGGTGGGAATTGCCGCAGCTCGCGGCCAGTCTGCGCATCCGCCAATCCTATCTCGAAGCCATCGAGGCCGGAAAGCTCGCCGAGCTGCCTGGCACCACCTACGCGCTCGGCTTCGTGCGCGCCTATGCCGCTGCCCTCGGTATGCCGGGCGAGGACATGGCGCGCCGCTTCCGCGCCGATGCCACGCTGGCCAATGGCCAGACCGCGCTGCGCTTCCCGGCGCCGGTTCCTCAGAGAGGGCTGCCGGCGGGCGCGCTGATGCTGCTCGGCGTCTTTATCCTGGCTGGGGCTTACGGCGGCTGGTATTGGGTGACCGAGCACCGGGCCACGCCCGTGGAGACGGTGCCGCCGATCCCGGACAGCATGGTGACCGACGCGCAAAAGCCGGCGCCCTCGCCCCAGGTCGCCTCGCTTCTGCCGAACACGGCGCCACCGGCCGCCGCAGCACCAGCCCGCCCGCCATCATCGCCCATTGCCGGCGGCGCGCCTGCACCTGGAGTGCCTGCGCCGGTATTAACGCCCGCACCACTTCCAAGCGTGGCACAGAGCACCCAGCCGGCGCCTTCCGGGCCTGCGGCCGGCGCCACCCAGCAGCCCAGCCCGCCCGCGGCCGCGCTGCCAAAAACGCCTGCCGGCACGCGCATGGTGATCCGCGCCACCGCGGACGCCTGGCTTACGGTCAAGCAAAAGAGCGGGCCGCCGCTGCTCAACAAGCTGCTTCACGCCGGGGAGAGCTGGCCGGTGCCCGCCGACGCGCAGGGCGCCTCGCTGACCACCGGCAATGCGGGTGCCACGCAGATCGATGTCGATGGCGCGCCAATGCCCACCTCGCTGGGCGGCAGCGGTGCGGTGCGGCGGGACCTGCCACTGGACGCGGACATGCTCAAATCGGGCAAGCTGCCGCCGCCGCGCGCCCGCACCCGGCCGGCGGCTGCGGCGGACGGCCAGGGCTAGTTCTACTGCTTGGTGACCTGGCCGCGCAATTCGCCCTTGGGATACTGCGCGGAGTGGACGTTGACATACCACAGGCCGCCTTCGAGCTGGCCCTGCTGATCGACCGTCAAGATCGCCTGCGCATTCACCGGGCTGGTGAGCGCCGCCGCCTGCCCGGGATTGGCCTTGTCGCGGATGGCAACCTGCACGCCGGCAGCAACGCCGGCTGCCGCGGGGCCGTGGAAGTGCGCCATGGTTGCGGGGCCGGTCAGACCGGAAAAGGTCAGCGTGTAGGTCAGCGTGTGCGATGCGGTATCCAGCGTGGCGTCCAGCATGCCGGCGCCTGCGACACCTGTGGGCGGCGTTTCGCTGGCGCCAAGCAGGACGGCGTGGAAATGCTCGGTGGCAGCCAGGGCGGGCGCGGCGCCAATGAGAGCCGCGATGATGATCAGGTGTGTGCGCATGGTTCTCTCCCGGTGATTTATTGTCTGAGCGTAAGCAAGATTGGGGGGGATGTGCCATCCCCCCCAAACCCCCCGTCATCATTTAGACGAGGCCTAAAATGATGACGGGGGGTCTGGGGGGGGCGGCACGCCCCACCCAGCTTTATTTTCTACCCTAACCAATCCGGCACAGTCAGGTTCT
The DNA here is from genome assembly GCA_965276755.1 of Acetobacteraceae bacterium. Classification (GTDB taxonomy): domain Bacteria; phylum Pseudomonadota; class Alphaproteobacteria; order Acetobacterales; family Acetobacteraceae; genus CAJCIS01. Next base: position 3,023,566 of record OZ255625.1, on the reverse strand, counting down.
TGCTGCGCAAAAAGGCCGGATTGAAGAGCTTGCTCTGGTAGCGCGCGCCCCCATCGCACAGAATGGTCACGATCGTCTTGCCGGGGCCGAGCGCGTGGCCGAGTCGGATGGCGGCGGCGATGTTAATGCCCGCCGAGCCGCCGACGCTGAGACCTTCGTGGCGCAGAAGGTGAAAGATTTGGGTGAGGGCTTCGGCGTCGGAGATGCGTACGGCGTCATCGATGGCAGCATTTTCCAGGTTGGCGGGGACGCGGGACTGGCCGATGCCTTCGGTGATCGAGCTGCCGGTGACGGTGAGGTCGTTTGCTTTGACCCAGCCGTGGAGGCCGCTGCCTTCGGGGTCAGCCAGGACGATGCGGATTTTGGGATTGGCCGATTTGAGTGCGTCCGAGACGCCGGCGAGCGTGCCGCCGGTGCCGCAGGCGCAGGTGAAGGCGTCTATGCGGCCCTTCGTCTGAGCCCAGATCTCTTCGCCCGTCCGGTGGTGGCCGGCGCGGTTGGCCAGGTTGTCGAACTGGTTGGCGTGCAAGGCGCCCATGTCGGCGGCGAGGCGGCTGGCGACATGGACGTAATTGCCTGGGTCGCGGAAGGGCTTTGCCGGGACCAGGCGCAAATCGGCGCCGATCATGCGCAGGGTGTCGATTTTCTCCTGGCTTTGGGTTTCGGGCATGACGATGACGGTGCGGTAGCCGCGCGCGTTGGCGACCAGGGTCAGGCCGATGCCGGTATTGCCGGCGCTGCCTTCGACGATGGTGCCGCCTGGTGGAAGTTGGCCGGCTTTTTCGGCAGCCTCGATGATGGCGAGCGCCGCGCGGTCCTTGACAGAGCCGCCGGGGTTCATGAATTCGGCCTTGGCGGAGATGTCGCAGCCGGTCAGGGCGGAGGCATGGGCGAGGCGGATAAGAGGCGTGTTGCCGATGGCGCCGGCTAGATCTTCTGCAAGGCGGGGCGCGGTCATGCCAATTGTGTTTTGCGGCATGGGCAGGCACCTTTTGGGCGGCGGTTCTGAGGGGAGCGTTGCTGTGATCGAGGTTGTTTCGCCGCAGGAGGCATGGGAGGCGCTGATCGGTGATCCGACCGCGCAACTGGTCGACGTGCGCACGGATGCGGAGTGGCAATATGTTGGCATCCCCGATCTGCGGCGCGCGGGCAAGCAGGCGGTGCTGGTGTCGTGGCAGTATTTCCCGAGCGGGAACGTCAATTCCTCATTCGTAGAGGAGTTGCGGGATGCAGGGGTGGAGCCAGGGCATACGGTATATTTTTTGTGTCGCAGCGGGGTGCGGAGCATGGCCGCGGCGCAGGCGGCGGCGGCGGAGGGGTTCGGGCGGGTGCTCAATATCGCGCAGGGGTTTGAGGGTCCGCATGATGCGGAGGGGCATCGGGGGGCGGTTGCGGGGTGGAAGGCTGATGGGTTGCCTTGGCGGCAGTAGGGGTTGGTGGAGATGCCAAGGCCTGTGGGCTCTGCCCCGGACCCCTATCTTTAGAGGCGCCAGCGGGGTCCAGGGGCAGAGCCCCTGGCCTTCTTAACCCTTTACTCTCCCTCAAAATCCCAAGCTTTCCGCAACGCCGCCGCCTCCTCCAGCAACGCCACCACACGGCCCGCCGCGCGCCGGTTTGCGGTGGCTTGCAGCAGCACGGGCAAAGCCTCGCATACCGCCCAGCCGCAAGCCGCAGCCAGCCAGGCGGGGCAGAGCACGCCCGGGTCCGCCAGCAGGTCCAGCGCCGCGGTAATGCTCGGGCTGCCGGCATTGAGGTGCCACAGCGGCCCGAAGGTCAGCCCCGCGCCCGAAACGAAAACCACACGTGTCACGGCCTTGCCGGCCTGCCGGTCGAACAGGGCGCAGATCAGCCCAGGGGCGAGCAGCACGCCGGCCAAGATGGCCGAGGGCGTGGCAAAGGTGACCGCCGCGCCGCACGCAACCCCCAGCAGCCAGGTCTTCGAGCCGCCTTCTGCCTTGGCTCCCGCCTTGGCGGCCATGCTCAGCGCCCACCGCGGCTAGGCGCGCGCGCACTCATCCGCCCAGCGCCACGGCGAGTGCGCCGCCCAGAAGCGAGATCAGGCTGAGGCCGGTCGCGATCTCCTGCCCCGTGCGCCGCGCCGCCGCCTGGCGGTGCGCGCCGCTGGATTGGAGGGCTGCCAGCATGGCCTCAATCTCGGCCAGGCGCTGGGTGGCGCGGGCGGCGACGGCCTCGTCCTGCGCGCGCCCGCTGCCGTCGCGAAGCAGGGCCGCCATCGGCGCGATCTGACCGGCGGCGGCGTGCTCGGCGAGCTTGTGCGCAAGGCTGCGGCGGGTGGCGATCGAACGCCATTGGCCCAGCTCGGCCATTCCGCTTTCCAGAAGCCATGCGGCCAGGCTTGGCAGGCTGCCGGCGTTCAGGCGCTGCTGCAGGCGGCCGAACAGGGCCATGGCGGTCAGGCGGTCCGCCGCGGTGTGCAGCGCGGCCAGCCGGGCCGCATCGCCCAGCACGGCGGCATCGGCGTGGGCGGCTATGAAGGCCACTATGTGCAGGTCGATCGGGATGCGCTTTCGATCGGTGTTGGCCGCGGCCTCATCCAGTGCGGGCAGCAGGTCGGTCAGGCGCGCCACCGCCCGGCCGGCGAGCAGGGGCGAGGCGCAGGCCAGCGCCGGGTTGCCGCCGTAGAGCACGCGCGGCAGCCCGCCGGCCATGCCGCGGGTGCCGAGCCAGCTCCGGCAGTCCCGCACCTCCTGCTGCATGCGCACGATATCGGGTCGCGGCAGCCGGCCGAAGACCCAGGCGGCGGTGATATCCTGGCCCAGGACCTCCTCGAGCGTGGCGATCAGCGCGTTCTGGCCGGACAGGCCGGCATGTGCGCTGGCATGCGCGAGTGCGGCGGCCACACCATCGGGGAAGACGGCCTGGCCGCGCCAGATCAGGGGGGCCAGCGGGTCGAGTGCCGCCACGGCGCGGGCGATGAAGGCGTGGGCCGCCTTGGCGGTATCGGACGGCGGCTCGTTGACCAGGCGGGCCATGGCTTCGTCCAGGCGCTGGGCGATCTGGCCATCGCCCACCATGCGCCGCAGCCAGGCGCCCATTGTGCCATTGCGCAGCAGCGAGGCGCCTGCATCGGCCGAGCGGCTCAGCAACAGGGCGGCTTCACGCGTCGTGAAGGCAAGCTGGCCATCGATTTCCAGCCCGCGCTGGGCGCGGGGGGCGGCGCGGGTGGCGATGCGGCGGGTGCGCGCCTGCTCGGGGTCGAGCAGCAGGGCGGCGGAGGGGCGGTGGTCGGGGTCTTCGGCGAGCATGCCGCGCAGCAGGTCGGTCAGCATGGGGCTGATGCGCGCCTGGCCGACAAGGGCGGCCAGGCTGCCGGCCGAGAGCTTGCGGCGCAGCAGCGCTTCCTCCTCGGCCCATGCGGCGACGATGGGGTTGGCCGCCCCGAGGGCGCACCACAGCATGGTGACGCCGAGCGCGTAGGTGTCGTCATGGGGGCTGCCTTCGCCGCGGCCGGCGGGCAGGCATTGGGCGGAATAGGGTGGTTCGAAGGCGGCGGGCTGCAGGCTGGCGGGCGGGGCGGCCCAGCACGGACCGAGCACGATTTTCTCGCCCGGGCCTGCGCGGAAGATGTTGGACGGGTTGATGGCGCGGTGGGTGAGGCCGCGTTCGGCCAGCGCGTCCAGCGCCGCGGCGGCGGGGACGAGGAGGCAGCGGATGATTTCAGCCTCCGGCCAGGGGCGCGGGTCGGCCGTGAGTGCGGGACCGGGGAGTTCGGGGCAGATGACGAAGAGGGCGTGCCCGCCCGCGGGCGGGGGGCCGGGCCCGTGGTCGAGCGGCATGAGCGCGTGCGGCACTGGCGTGGCGGTGCGGCCGGTCAGGGCGCGCAGGCGGGGCGGCAGGTCGGGGTGGGTCTGGACGGCGATCAGGCGGCGGCTGGGGTTTCGCTTGTCAGTGACCGCATAGGCGGAGAGGCCGCCTACCGGCAGAGGGGTGGCGGGTTGGGTCGGCGTGTAGTGGGTGGCTATGGTCTCGTCCATGCGGGTGCAGGATGGGCGCGTGTTGGTAAAGAAGGGGTGAGGCGGGCGTTGCGCCTGGGGGGCGGAGCGGGATAGAGCAAGCCAAGAACTGGGGGGACCGTGCCGGTCCCCCCAGACTCCCCGTCACTATTTTAGACGGGGGGTTTGGGGGCTTGGGCGGATAAAGGCGGCGCATGCGCCGCGCCGCCCAAGGCACATTCGCCATATCTTTTGGGTGTTACAGCATGCTTCCGGAACTCTTCCTGCATATCGGCACGACGAAGACGGGTTCGACGTCAATCCAGGCGGTGCTGGACGCGCGCCGCCGCGAATTGCCGCCGCAGGGCGCCTATTGGCCGAAAACCCATGGCGGCGCGAAGCGGCATCTGCTTCTGGCCGCCGGCAGCGCCACGGCCGGAAAATACCTGCAATGGATCCCCGAGCCGGTCTGGCAGGGCATGGAACCGGCCGCGCGCATGGCCGCCTACCGCGAGGAGTTCGTCCAGGAAATCCAGGCGCTGCCGAAGAAGAAGATCGACCGCGTCATCATATCGGCCGAACAATTCAGCCTGCTGCTGCGCAAGCGCGACGAAATCCAGCGCCTGCACGACTATTTGGCGCCGATGTTCTCCAAAATGACCGTCATCATCTACCTGCGCCGCCAGGACAGCCACTACAGCAGCATGTACGCGCAGAATTTGCGCATGGGCAATCTCTACACGCCCGATATCGCCGGCGTGAAGCTCGGCTATAACCAGGATTACGATTATCTCGACCTGGTGACACGCTGGGCGGAGGTTTTCGGCGAATCTGCCATGATGCCACGCCTGTTCGAGCGCACCAGCTCCGCGGCGTTCGATGTGGTGGAGGATTTCTTCGCCCTCTGCCGCATCAGACTCGATGCCGCCGAGGACGAGGACAAGCGCGAGCGCAATCCGTCGATGAACCTGGTTGGCCAGCAGGTGCTGCTCCGTGCCGGTGAGCTGCTGGATAAGATCAGCGAGGGCAAGCGGCGCGACGGCTTTATGTGGAACAGGATATCGGATGCGGTGACGCGCACAGCACGCGGCAAGGGATGGCTACCGACGCAGGATGAGGCGAGCGCCTTCATGGCGCGCTTCGAGGCAACGAATGAGGCAGTGCGCGCGCGCTATTTTCCCGAACGCAAGACGTTATTCGCCATGGATTTTTCCAAATTGCCGGTGCGGCACGAGGCGCCAGACCCCGGCGCCGTGGCGGACGCGGCTTGCGCCGCGCTGATCGAGGCCGTGAACATGGGTGCGGCGCGCGAGCGTGCCATGTCCCAGCAAATGGCCAAGCTGGCCGAGGCGACAGGCGACCCAAAACGCTCGATTGCGGCCCTGATGCACGTGTTGCGGACGGATGCGCGCAATATCGGCGTGCGGTTGGATCTGGCTGAGCAACATCTCAAGTTGGGCGACCTGAGGGCTGCGGCGGCCGCCTTCAAGGGCGCCAGGCGCATTGCACCCGATGATCCGTTGTTGACACCGATGGCGGAGAAGTTGGCCGCGCAGGGCGTGAGCATCGCGCCGCCCGAGGAGGCACCCGAGGCGAAGTTGAAACGGCGCCGCAACCAGGCAGCGGTCGCCGGCGCTGGTCAGCAGGGCCGAGAGGGTCGTCCAATCGGCAGAGGCCGCCGGACGCTGGGGGCACGTCTTGCGTCCGAGTAAAAGCGCATTCTTGCCGCACCCATGCGCCAATCTAAGATAGAGTATCCCACTGCAGGTTTTGCAAACATTGGGTAATAGATATGCTTCCGGAACTGTTCCTCCGCATCGGCACGATGAAGACCGGATCGACGTCCATACAATTCGCGCTTGACGGGCATCGCCGCGAACTGCCGCCGCAGGGTGCCTACTGGCCGACGACCCATGGCGGCGTCAAAAGGCACCAGCTCTTGGTGGCGTGCAACGCGGCACCAGGTAAATATCTCGGGCGGATCGGCGACCCCATTTGGCAGGGCATGGAGCCGGCGGCGCGGATGGAGGCTTATCGGGAGGAGTTCGTCGCCGAAATGCGCGGCCTGCCGAAAAAGATCAACCGGGTGATCATTTCGGCAGAGCAATTCAGCCTTGTTTTGCGAACGCGCCCGGAAATCCAGCAGTTGCACGATTACCTGTCGCCGCTTTTCTCGAAGATCACGGTGATCATCTATCTGCGACGCCAGGAAAGCCATTACAGCAGCATGTATGCGCAGAATCTGCGCATGGGCAGTCTCTATGAGCCGGATCTCTCGACGGTCAAGGTCGGCTACAACCAGGATTATGATTATTACAAGCTGGTGATGCGCTGGGCTAATGTATTCGGCGAGGACAACGTCAAGCCGCGCGTCTTCGAACGCACGGCGACCAACAATTTTGATGCGCTGACCGATTTCCTCGATATCTGCGGCGTCAAGCTGGAGATCAATCCGGAAACGGAGAAGCGGACGCGAAATCGTTCGCAAACGGTTCTGGGGCAGAAGGTGCTGACAAAAACCGGCCTTCTTCTGGACCAGAAGAATGAGGGCAAGCCGAGGGACGGCTTCCTTTGGAATCGGATATCGGAGTCCGTGACACGGGTGCTGCAGGGCAAGGGCTGGCTGCCGACCCAGGAAGAGGCCATGGCGTTCCAGGCGCGCTTTGAGGAAAGCAACGAAAAGGTGCGGGCACGCTGGTTTCCCGACCGGGAATCGCTCTTCTCACGCGATTATTCCAATCTGCCTGTCAAGCGCGAAGCGGTTGACGCGGGCGCGGCGTTTGAAGCGGCCTGTGCCGTGATGCTCGACGCGGTGGGTGTTGGCGTGGCGCGCGAGCAGGCGATGTCTGTGCAGGTCGCCAACCTTTCCGAGGCGACCGGCGATCCCAAACGCACGATGAACGCGTTGATGAACGTGCTGCGCAAGGATGCGCGCAATGTTGGTGCAAGACTACAGGTTGTCGAACAACACATCAAGTCGGGCAATCTTGAGGCTGCCGCAGCGACCTTCAAGGCGGCGCAGCGCGTGTCGCCGGATGATCCGCTGCTTGCGCCGGTTCAGGAGAAATTGGCGGCACTTGGTGTGACGATCACGGCTAATCCGGAACGCGTGCGGCGAAACAAGCCGCGCAAGAGGCAGGGCAACCCGGTCGTGGCTGGGGCAGGGATTTAGGGTGGCCGGGTTGCGCGCGATAACACGCAGACCCTATTTCAAACAGAATAGACTAGAACGCCGCATATGCGCGCGGCCGCTTCCTGTCCGAAACACGCTCGTCGACGTATGAGACCGCAACTATAGCTTCTATAAGCGTTGCATGTACTCCAGCCGGCAAGCTTGAAACCACCTTGCGGCGACTACGATGGTCGTGTGACCTTCGCCCGGTTTGTGGTACGGGAACGATGATGACGGGAAGCCGCATTTCCAACACCGTGACGCGCACTGTATTTCTCGACACGAAGCATCACGCGAGTCCGCTGACCGTCACGCCCACCGGCGTCATCGACGTGACGCAGACCTACGGGGCTGCCGGCATCATGGGCGCGCAGGCGGGCGACGAAGTTCTCAATCACGGCTCGGTCACCGCGGCCCGGGGGGTCGCGTTACACGCAGACCATGCCAGGCGGCGCCGGAGGGGTGGGCATCGACCTGACCGCAAGCGGCACGATCGTCAATAGCGGCACGATCGCCGGCGGCTCCGGAGGCAGCGGCGGAGGCAACAACGGCAGTAATCCCTATGGCGGTGTTGGTGGTAATGGGATCGATGCCGCCGGCGGGAAGATCGTCAATTCTGGTAAGATCGATGGCGGTGGCGCAGGTAACCAGAACCCCTACGTCACTTCCGGCGGACAGAGTGGCGGCATCGGCGTAGATGTTACCGGCGCCGGACTGACTGTGAGCAACAGCGGCACGATCTACGGGGGCGACGCCGGAGGCGGCAATGGCGGCATTGGCGTGGATTTCACGGCCGCCGGAACGTTGACCAATACGGGCACTATCCTCAGCGGCAGCGTGCGCAGCTACAACGCTTCGGGTGCGGCCGTGACGCTGGGAGCGGGCTGCGTGTTTGTCAATAGAGGCGACGTCAACGGGAACGTTGCAGGCGTGGGGCTCGTGGCTGTTGGCAGCACCACAACCAATAGCGGGACAATCGACGGAGGCAATGGCTTTTTGGGCTCTTACGGCCCGTCTTACTTCGATATTCCGGGCGGCACAGGCGTTTCGCTGACGGGCGGGGTCTTGACCAATGACGGCATGATCGCGGGCGGCCATGGCGCGTATCCGTTCCAGGAGCGTTACCCGAAATCCGGCGGCGTTGGGGTGATGGATACGGGCGGTGTATTGCTCAACAATGGCGTGGTCGAAGCGGGATATAGGTATGGTTTGGGCAAAGCCGGCGTAGTTTTGGGGGCAGGCGCCTCGCTGACCAACCACGGCACGATCATGGGCAGCTTAGGCAGAAGCGGCTTTTATGGCTCTGGCGAGGGCGGCGTTGGTGTGGCGATCGCGGCCGCCGCGTCCGCCCTTAATGCGGGCCTGATTGCAGGCGGCTCGGGGCGGTATTACGGCGGCTATGGCGGTGCCGGCGTGACGCTTGCAAGCAGCGGAACGCTCACCAATAAAGGCGTGATCGCAGGCGGCGCCGGCGGCTCGCCAAACCAGTACAATTACGGTGGCTATGGCGGAGCTGGCGGCATCGTCTCCTCAGGCGCCACGCTGACCAATCAGGGCACAAGGACCGGTGGTGCGGGTGGCGCGCCAAACCATAATGGCGGCGCTACCGGCGGGGCCGGGGTGGATATCCAGGGCGGCACAGTGATTACGTCAGGCACGATCATCGGTGGCGCCGACACCATGGGCGGCACCATGGGCGACGCTGTGGCGTTCAGCGGCGCCGCTGGCACGCTGGTTGTGCAAGCGGGTGCCATATTCGAGGGCAAAATCGTGGCCGACCCCACAGTCAACGACACGCTGGTTCTGGCGGGCGTGGCGCATGGCGCGCTCGGCGGATTTGGCACGAGCATTGCGGGATTTTCCACAATAATCGAAGACGGCAACGCGCATTGGACCTTGAGCGGTGCCATCAGCGGCAAGGGGTCGATTGTCATCGACAGCCACGCCTATCTCGCTTTAACGGGCGGCACGGTGAGCATCGCCTCGATCGTCTTTGGCGCCGGTGGCGGGGACGGCCTGTATTTTGGATCACCGGCAAGCGTGAGCAGCACGCTGGCCGGTTTCGGCACGGGCGATCGCATCGCCCTTGCCAAGCTGCAGGCGAGTTCGCTGAGTTCTGCCGCAGGCACGCTGACATTGTTCGATGCGAGCCACCACGTGCTCGACACGCTGGCATTTGCCGGCAATTACACAACAGGCGATTTCGCGCTGCAGCGGGAGGGCACGACGACGGACGTGGTCTATGCCGGCAGCCATGACGCAGCCGAGTCAACGCAGAGTCACGTAACGGCACCCGATAGTCCACACACCATGTTCCCCTGGTTGCATAATTAAGACGGGGGCCGGGGGGCAGGCACTGCTTCCCCCGGCTTTCCTTTTCCAAGCTGCGTCCGTGCCGCTTGTCCAACAGGCCAAGTGCTTCTATATTCAGGCGATGATTATATACGGGGAGCCAGCCAGTGGCCCTGAGCCTGAAGGACAAGGAGACCGATCGGCTTGCCCGAGAGGTCGCCGCTCTCACCGGGGAGACGTTGACGGACGCCATACGCAAGGCACTCGCCGAGCGGCTGGATCGCGAGCGGCTGCGACGCGGGCAGCCTGTCCAGTTGGCAGACCAACTCGCCGCGTTAGGCCGTGAATGCGCCGCTCTGCCCGATTTCGACCTTCGAACGCCCGATGAGATTGCCGGCTACGACGAAACAGGCATGTGGACCTGATGGTGATCGACACGTCTGCCGTGGTCGCGATCCTTTTTGAAGAAGAGGACCAGCGCAGCTATGCGCAGGCCATTGCAGGCGCATCTATTCGCCTGGTCTCGGCCGTCACGCGCGTCGAATTGTCGTTCGTGATCGAAGGCCGCAAGCGCGAGGCCGGCCGCGAGCGGCTGGAGCGATTCTTTGCGCTGAGCGACGCCGAGATTGTTTCGGTGACAGCGCAGCAGGCTACCCTTGCTGTCGGCGCCTTTCGCACCTACGGGAAGGGCCGGCACCCTGCCGGGCTGAATATCGGCGATTGCTTTTCCTACGCACTCGCGCGTGCGACCGGGCATCCCCTGCTGTTCAAAGGCAATGATTTCGCGCAGACCGACATCGAGGCCGCGCCGAAATGATCCAGTTCGGGGTTGAAGCCGCATTGTACCAGCCAGCAGAAAAATTGACTCTTAGAGTAAGGCTGGGGGAGATGTGGCTGACGTATACGTCAGCCACATCTCCCCTAATCTTTCTCTCCCTGATCATGTGTCAGTTTCAACGCCGGTTGGTATTACATCTGCGGAAACACAGTCCACGCGCTTCAATCGGCAAACGGATCGCGCACCATGATCGTGTCGTCCCGCTCCGGGCTCGTGCTCAGCAGCGTCACCGGCGCCTCCACCAATTCCTCGATCCGCCGCACATATTTAATTGCCTGCGCCGGCAGATCAGCCCAGGACCGAGCGCCGCGCGTGCTGTCCCGCCACCCTTCCATCGTTTCATAAACCGGCACCGCCGCCGCCTGCGCGCCAGGTGCTGCGGGCAAATGCCGGAACGCAATCCCGCCAATTGTGTAGCCCGTGCAAACGCGCAACTCCGCCAACCCGTCCAGCACATCCAGCTTGGTAAGCGCCAGACCCTGAACGCCCCCCACCTTGACCGCCTGGCGCACCAGCGCCGCATCAAACCAGCCGCAGCGCCGCGCGCGCCCGGTGACGGTGCCGAATTCGTGCCCGCGCTCGCCCAGCAACCGGCCCGTCTCGTCGTGCAATTCGGTGGGGAAAGGCCCGGCACCCACGCGCGTGCAGTAAGCCTTGGCAATGCCCAGCACGAAACCCACGGCGGACGGCCCCACGCCGGCGCCGCTGGCCGCGGTGGCGGCGACCGTGTTGCTGCTGGTGACGAACGGATAGGTGCCGTGATCGACATCCAGCATCACCGCCTGTGCGCCTTCGAACAAGATGCGTCGTCCCGCGCGACGCAACGCGTCCAGCATTTCCCACACCGGTTCGATAAACGGCAACAGCCGCGGCGCGATCGCCAGCAATCCTTCCAGCAGCGCGGCTTTTTCGAAGGTCGGCGCGCCCAGGCCGGCCAGCAGCGTGTTGTGATGCAGCAGCAATTCGTCCAGCTTGACCGAGAGCGTGTCGGGCTCTGCCAGGTCACAGGCGCGAATGGCGCGCCGTGCAACCTTGTCCTCGTAAGCCGGGCCGATGCCGCGGCCGGTGGTGCCGATGCGACGGTCGCCGCGCGCTGCCTCGCGCGCGCGATCGAGCGCTGCGTGCAGCGGCAGGATCAGCGGCGCATTATCGGCGATGCGCAGCGTCTCCGGCGTGACACGCAGGCCCTGGGCGGTGACGCGCGCGATTTCATCAAGCAGCGCCTGCGGATCGACGACCACGCCGTTGCCGATGATGCCCAGCTTGCCGCGCACCAGCCCGCTCGGCAGCAGCGAGAGCTTGTAGGTCTGATTGCCGACAACCAGTGTATGGCCGGCATTGTGGCCACCCTGAAATCGCACGACGGCGTCGGCGCGGCTGGCGAGCCAGTCCACGACCTTGCCTTTGCCTTCATCGCCCCATTGGGCGCCGATTACGGCAACGTTGGCCATTCGCGTAAACCTTAGAAAAGAAAGAAAGCAGTCCTTTTTTGAAAAAAAGGACCAAAAAACTTTATCTATAAGACAAAAGTTCTTTGGTTCTTTCTTTCAAGAAAGAACTTCTTCTACCGCACTTGCCTTCAACACATGTGTGCAATCAAGCCTCCGCGCTTCCCGCGCATCATCGGCCACCGCCACCAGCCCGGCCAACGTCGCAAACCCCGCCGCGCGTTGCGCCGCCGCCAAATGCGCGGGCGTGCCCGCTGGAACATACAGCCTCGGCCGCGCAGGGGCGGCCGGCGCCGCGCGCAGCACCGCGTCCGCGTACAGGGTCAGGCCGGTGGCGGGCTCGCCGTCCGCGGAAAAGTAGCGGCCGCCGCGGCCGAGTTCCTCCGGCCAGCCCGGGGCAAATACCGTCATGGCCAGGCCAGTGTGGTAGCGCAAGCCGCGAAATTCGACCGGGTCCACGGTCAGGCGCAGGCCGGGCGCCGCCTGGCCCATCAGGCCGAGCACCTCGGCCAGACGTTCGGCCAGTGCGCGCGCGGGGGCGGGGAGTGCGGCGGCACGCAGGGCGGCCATGGCCGGCGCCGCGGGCCCGGCGGCTTGCAGAAGCTCGGTGAGCAAGGGGGCCAGCGCCCCGCCATGGGCACCGACCGCGGCCGCGTCCTTGCGGTCCAGCGCATGGCTCAGCGCGCGGCGGGTGGCCGGCGTCAGGTCCGCCTCGTCCAGCAGCGCGGGGACCAGGTTGGGCAGCGTCAGATCCAGGCTGAGCCCGGTCAGGCCGACGGCGGCGAGCGCCTCGAAAGCGGTCAGCATGATTTCGGCGTCCGCCTGTGCGCTGTCGGCGCCGATCAGCTCGATGCCGGCCTGCGCCACCTGGCGGTCCGTGGCGCCTGTGCCGGCGGTGGAAACGCGCACGCAATGGCCGGCATAGCACAGGCGCAGCGGCCGGGGGGCGGCACCCAGGCGGGTTGCCGCGATGCGGGCGATTTGCGGCGTCATGTCCGGGCGCAGCACCATCATGCGGGCGCTGTCGGGGTCCATGATGCGAAAGCTCTGCTCGGCGACTGCACCGCCGGCGCCGCGCAGGAAGGCTTCTTCGAATTCCAGCAGCGGGGGTTCGACGCGGCGATAGGCGTGGGCGGCGAAGATGGCCATCATGGCGGTGATGCTGGCGGCCTCGCCCTCGGCATGCGGGGGCAGCAAATCCCGCAGGCCGGCGGGCAGCAGGGCGGGGTGAGGCGCGTCTGTGATATCGGCTTGGGGCATGGCGGGTGCGTCTTTAGGCGTGAGGCGGCGCGATTGCCACCCGGGCGGAGTTTTTTGGCGCCCCATTTTTAGCCGCGGGGGCAACCGGCCATTCCCGCCAGGGTTTATGGATGCTTCCCCAAGGAGCACCGACGCGCATGAGCGGCAACGCCCAGAAATCCCGCCTGTCCGAGGGCCTGCCCTATCCGCTGGGTGCAACCTGGGATGGGCTTGGCGTGAATTTCGCCCTGTTTTCAGGCAATGCGACCTGCGTCGAGCTGTGCCTGTTCGATGAAAGCGGCGAGCGCGAGGTCGAGCGCATCGAATTGCCTGAATATACCGACGAGGTATTCCACGGCTACGTGCACGAGGCGCGGCCGGGCACGGTCTATGCCTATCGTGTGCACGGGCCGTATGCGCCCGAGGAAGGCCATCGTTTCAACCACAACAAGCTGCTGCTCGACCCTTATGCCAAGGCGCATACCGGCGCGCTGAAATGGGACCCGGCGGTATTTGGCTACACCGTTGGCGACGAGGCTGCTGATATGAGCTTTGATGAGCGTGACAGCGCGCCGTATATGCCCAAATGCCGCGTCGTTGATCCGGCCTTCACCTGGGGCCGGGCTAGCAAGCCGCGCGTGCCTTGGGAGCGCACGATTTTCTACGAAACCCATGTGCGCGGCTTTACCATGCGCCATCCCGCCGTGCCTGACGAGCTGCGCGGCAAGTTCGGCGGCCTGGCCAAGCGGGAGGTCGTCGATTACATCAAGTCGATCGGTGTCACCTCGGTCGAATTGCTGCCGATCCATACCTTCGTCAATGACGATTACCTGGCGGCCAAGAACCTGGTCAATTACTGGGGCTACAACACGATCGGTTTTTTCGCGCCGGACCCGCGCTATTCGATCAACCCTGGTTTCGTGCACGCCGAATTCAAGGAGATGGTCGCGCGCCTGCACGATGCGGGCCTGGAGGTCATTCTGGACGTGGTGTATAACCACACGGCCGAGGGCAACGAGATGGGCCCGACGCTGTCCTTCAAGGGCATCGACAATGCCAGCTACTACCGGCTGCTGCCTGATCAAAACCGTTTCTACATCAACGACACCGGGACCGGCAATACGGTCAATCTGAGCCACCCGCGCGTGATCCAGATGGTGACCGACAGCCTGCGCTACTGGGCGACGGAAATGCAGGTCGATGGCTTCCGCTTCGACCTGGGCACCATTCTGGCGCGCGAACCGCATGGATTTGATGACCAGAGCGGATTCTTGAAAGCTTGTGGTCAGGACCCGGTGCTTTCGGGCGTCAAGCTGATCGCCGAGCCGTGGGATTGCGGGCCTGGCGGCTACCAGGTCGGCGGCTTTCCGCCCGGTTGGGCGGAATGGAACGACCGCTACCGCGATACAACGCGCGCCTTCTGGAAGGGCGAGGTGTCGGCGGCTGAAATGGCCGAGCGCATGTGTGCGAGTTCCAACACGTTCAACAAGCGCGGGCGCAAGCCTTGGGCAACGGTCAATTTCATCACCGCCCATGACGGCTTCACGCTGAATGACGTGGTCAGCTACAACGAGAAGCACAACGAGGCCAATGGCGAGGACAACCGCGACGGCAGCGACAACAATTACAGTTGGAACCATGGTGCGGAAGGCCAGACCGACGACGAGGCGATCTGGGAAATGCGCAACCGGCAGATGCGCAACATGATGGCAACGCTGCTGCTGAGCCAGGGCACGCCGATGATCCTAGCCGGCGACGAGTTTGCACGCACGCAGGGCGGTAACAACAACGCCTATTGCCAGGATGACGATATTTCCTGGGTCAACTGGAACATCAAGGAAAAGGGCCAGTGCCTGACCCGCTTCGTGCAGAAGCTGACCGCGCTGCGGCGGGAGTATCGCATTTTGCGCCGCGGCCGCTTCATGACGGGCAGCATGAATGAGGAGCTTGGGGTTCGCGATGTCAGTTGGATCAATGCCTCTGGCGGGGAGATGACGCCTGAGGCCTGGGGCGATGAGAACATGCGTTGTTTCGGCATGTTGATGGATGGCCGTGCGCAGGAGACGGGCATCAGGCGCCGCGGCCGCGCGGCGACGATGTTGTTTGTGTTGAATGCGTATCATGACGTTGTGCAGTTCACGTTGCCCGATTGCACGGATGGCCGGCATTGGAAGCTGCTGTTCGACACCAATACGCCCGATGATACGCGGGAGGAGCCGTTCGAGATCGGGGATGTTTATGATGTGACGGGGCGAAGTTGTTTGTTGTTCAGGTTGAACGCTTAGCACAAAGAATTGGGGGAGATGTGGCTGACGTATACGTCAGCCCCCTCCAAACCCCCGTCATCAGTTTAAACCTCGTCTCAAATGAAGACGGGGGGTCTGGGGGGGGCTGACGTATACGTCAGCCCCATCTCCCCCAGCCTCACTCTGAGAGGCAATCTTTCTGCTGGCTGGTATTATTGGGCGGCACTCGGCGACGGACCGCCCAATGACGCGTTGCTGCACGCGCGAAAGTACCGACATGCACTCGATCCGGCGCACGCTCGATGGCTTGCTAGGGAGCCAGCGCCGTTGGGACGGCGAACTGGAACGCGGCTGCACCAGAGCCGCATTGGTGATGATGGAAATCATCGTGCGGCGCGAGCGCTGTGGATCGGCCGGACGCGCGAGATCGAGGATAAGATCGCCCATAACAACGGTTGGCATTGAGGAGGCAGCCTAGACAGACAAAAGTCTTTTTGCTTCTTTTTCTTCAGAAAAAGAAGTGTCTTCCTTCAGTAATACCTCAGCGTAACTCTGACCGCCACATCCCCCCCCACCGAAAACGCAGCATCGGCAAAATCCGGAGGCCCAAACCGCATAGGCGCGTCGCGGGAAAACCCCATACCCTCTTCCGGCAGTCCAAAAAAGCTGCGATCCAGCCTGCCATTATCGTTTTCATCGGCAAACGCTTCTGCCGCATACACGCCAGGCGGCACGCCTGCCACGTCAATCTGCACATCGCCCACGCGCGCCGGCGCGCTGCCTTGCCAAGGACAATGCGGCCGCAGGAAGTTCGCTTTCGTGCACACGGCCACGAGCACGTGGCCGTGCGCGCGGATGATATTGCTGACGGTGACGTGCACCGTTGCGGCTTGCGCGCTTGCGCACAGCAAGAAGAGAAGAAGTTCTTTTTTAAAAAAAAGAACCAAAAAACTCTTACTCCTCTAGGTATAGGTTGGGATAGCGCATCGCCACGCTTTATCCTTGCGCCGTGTAGGCGCGTCCGCGCCATGTCGCCTTGACGCCCGCGACCGAACGCGCCAACGCCACCCATTGCAACGCCAGCAAAGCCGCCACGCCAACGGGGTGAAGCACCACGCTGATCCAGGGCTGGCGAAAACGCCACGCCAGCGCCGCGCGCAATCCCCACGCGCACGCGCATGCAGCAAACGCCAAACGGCCAGGCAGCAACAGGAATGGCAGCACATGCCCGCCGGCCAGAAGCACCGTCCAGATCGGCAACGCCATGGGCTTGGCCATGCCCTCTGTCGCGTTCTTCGTCAGCCCCTCCCACACGCCCGACGCGTTGCGATACATCCGGCAGCGCGCCAGGCGCGTCGCATCGAACAGCCCGGTCATGATGCCGGCGCGACGAAAGGCGCGCGGGAGGGTAATGCCGTCATGCAGGCTTGCGGCAATGGCCGAATGACCGCCGGCGCGCGCGTAGGCGTCGCGTCGCGCGATGAAGATCTGCCCACAACCTGCGCCAAAAGCCGGAGTGGTGTCGCGCTGCATGCGCACCATCGGCAGATAGCCGAGCAGCAGGAAATGGATCAGCGGCAGCAGCAGGATTTCGGCCAAGCTACCCGTGATCTGGCGCGGAAAGCCGCTGGCCAGGCCGACATCGTTTCGTTGCATGAAGCCGGCCATGCGTGACAGAGCGTCGCGGAACAGGCGCACATCCGCGTCTACGAATACCATCAGCTCATGGCTGGCCTGCTCGGCCAGGCGCGCGCAGGCATGCTGCTTGCCGCTCCATCCCGCCGGCAACGCGCCGCCATGCAGCACGTGAAGGCGCGGATCATCAATGGCGGCGAGAATGGCAGGCGTGGCATCCGTGCTGCCGTCATCCATCACCCAAAGCTCGATCGTCACGCCAGTATTGGCCAGCACGTAGGCGACCGCCTCGCCGATATTGTCGGCCTCATTGCGCGCGGGGATGAGAACCGAAATTGCGGGCGTGCCCTCCGCCGATGCCGGCGTGCGCAGGCGGCGCAGATTATCGGCAGCAAGCAGCAGGGGCGCCGCCGAAAGCACCAACGCCGCAGCGGCCAGAATCATGACCGCCCGGGCTCGTGCCTCGGATCGAAAGCGCGCCCCTGACTAAAGGCGCGCGCGCGCCGCCAGGTATCATAGATTGCGCTGGTGCCGCCTGCGCCGTGCAGCAATGTCACGAAACGCGAAGCGTCGCGCGTCGCGCTGTCCTCTGCCAGGGCGTCCATTGCGGCGGTCAATCCCTGGGTCAGCGCAATGGTGGCATCAGCGGCGCCCAGATGCGCGACATCAACAGGCGGGCCGAAGCGCAGCAGCGCCTCAGGGCGGGCCTCGTTCCAGAAGATATAGTCCAGGGCTGCGGGCATGAAGAGCGCGTCCGGCACGTGGCGCGCCAGGTGGGCCACACCCGCGCGCAGAACAATCGGCCTCCGGCGCGAATCGGTGAAGCCACCTTCCGCGGTAATCCACATGACAGCGCGTGGTGTGGAGAGGCATGCGCGCGCGGTGCGCAGAAAACGCACCGCACCGCGCGGCCCGGGCTCGACGCCAAAAACGCCGAAGCGGCGAAAGAAGGCGTAGCGCTCCAGCGCGCGCGCATCCATCGGCCCGAAGCCGATACGGCCCGGAAACAACTTGGGCGAGACAAGCATCGCCAGAGCCGGATCCCACCACGACGGATGGTTGGTATAGACGATGACCGGCCTGCCGGCGGCACTGGCCGGAATATAGCCCCGCGACAGACGAACGCCCGAGAATCGGCGCCAGAAAAACCAATGCAGATACGCGCGAAACAATGCGAATAGCGCCGGCGAGTGGGCCGCAACTGGATCGGCGGTATCAGGCACTGAGGGCAACCCGCGCAGTCACGTCGGCATCAACCGCATCAGCCGCAATCCAGCCCGACATCAGCACCATCGGCATGCCTGGCCCGGGATGCGCCGCCCCTCCCGCCAGATACAGCCCGGCCAGATCGCGGGAACGGTTGCCCGGCTTGAATGCGCCGAACATGCGCCCGTGGCTGGCCAGGCCGTAGATCGCCCCGTTCAGCACACGGTAGCGATCATGAATATCTTGCGGCGTCAGCACGCGCTCGATGCGGATACGGCTTTCCAGATCATCAAGTCCCGCGGTACGCGCCAGCTTGTCCAGAATGGTCCGCCGATACCCAGGCAGCATCTTCGCCCAGTCGTGATGCGGGCGCAGATACGGCGTGTGCACCAACACGTACAGCGCCTCACCGCCAGACGGCGCCACGCCTGGCTCGGTGCGTGCGGGGGCGGCCAGATAGCAGGTGGGGTCGGGTGCGGGTTCGCCGCGCTTGTAAATGGCGTCGAATTCCTCCTCCGGATCGCGCGAGAAGACGAAGTCGTGATGCGCCAGATGCTCATAGGCGCGATCCAGCCCGAGATAAAGCACCACGCCCGAACACGCAGGCTCGCGCTTCCACCGCCGCGAAAAGCTTTTCTCCGGCGGCCCGCCGACCAGCTCGCGATAGGTGCGCACGCTGTCCATATTCGATACGACGGCAGACAGACGCACGATCTCCCCGCTGCCCAGTTCCACGCCCGAAGCGCGGCCGCCCTCAACCACGATGCGATTGACCGAAACGCCGGTATGGAACTCGACCCCCAGCGAGCGCGCCAATTCCTCCAGCGCCCGGGGCACCGCGCGCGTGCCGCCCATAGGATACCACACACCGTCATTGGTCTGCATGTGCGCGATGCTGCACAGCACCGCCGGCGATCCGTAAGGCGAGCTGCCGACATATTGCACGAAATGGTCCAGCATCTGTGCCACGCGCTTATCGCTCACGCGCTTGCGTATCTCCCGCGCCACGGTCGAACCCATGCGCAGCGCCAGCACGTCCTTCAGCGTGGCGATGTCGAGGTTCTTGGAGAAATCCAGCGTGTCGCGGATATCCTCGACCGAGCGCCAGAAAAAGAATTTTTCGCTGACCTCGTGCAGCCTGGCCGAGAGAGCCAGGAACTCCTCATATCCCGCACCATTCCCCGGCGCGTATTCGGCAAGCCGGCGCAGCATCAGCGCCGTATCCTCGGTCAAATCCAGCACCGAGCCGTCATCGAAGAAGCAGCGCCATTGCGGATCGAGGCGGCGCAAATCGAGCAGATCCTGCGTGCGTCGATTGGCTTCGGCAAAAATCCTGTGCAGCACGCGCGGCACCGTCAGGATCGTCGGTCCCATGTCGAAGCGCCACCCATCCTGCGCCCACTCGGCCGCTTTTCCGCCCAGCCATTCATTCTTTTCCCACAGCACTACGCGATGACCGCGCGCGGCCAGCGTGCACGCCGCGGCAAGGCCGCCCAAGCCGCCACCGATAATCCCGACCGGCAAAGCGGGCGGCACGGGCAAAGCGCTGTCCATCACGCAATCTCCGCCAATTCGGGTGCCGCATCCTCAGGCCAGGGCATCGCGGTATCCGGCCACTCGCCAGGCAGATTCAGATCCTCGGCCAGCAGCCGGCTCGTAATGCGCGCACTCTCGAAAATCACCGGCAGTCCGCTGCCAGGATGCGTGCCGCCGCCCACCAGATAGGTGCGCGCGATATCCTCGAACCGGTTGCGCGGCCGAAAGTACAACATCTGGTCCAGCGAGTGCGACAGGTTGAAGGTCGCGCCCTCATGGATCGCCATGTCGGCCTCCCAGTCGTTCGGCGTCATGATCTTTTCGAAAACGATGCGCGATTCGATGTCGGCAATGCCGATGCGTTCCAGCCGCTTGAGCGTGGTCGCGCGCATCTGTGCCATGATCGCCGGCCAGTCGGCCGCGTCCTTGGTCAAATTGCCAACCGGCACCAGCACATACAGCGTGCAGAAGCCCGGCGGCGCGAGTGCGGGGTCGGTCACGCACGCATTCTGCACGTAAAAGGATGGGTTGGCCGGCGCGCGGCCCGCCTCGATATCGGCGACATTGCCGCGATAATCCTCGCTCAGATAAATTGTGTGATGCCCCACGCCATCCAGCGTGCCGCGCAGCCCCAGATACATCATAAAGGTCGAGCAACTGAATTTCTTGCTCGCGATCTTGCGGTCCGTCCAGCGCCGCCGCGCTACGTCCGGCACCAGATGCTTCATCGCGTGCGCGAAATCGGCGTTGATCACCACCGCATCGAAATTCTCCTCGCCCGCAGCGGTGCGCACGCCGCGCGCGATAGGGCGCGCGCGGCCCGCACCCGGTTCCAGCAACAGCTTTTCCACCGGCGTTCCCATGCGAAAGCGCACGCCCTGCTCCGCCGCCACGCGTGCCATCGTCTCCATCACCGCGCCGCAGCCGCCGCGCGGGTGATAGACGCCGAATTCGTATTCCATGAAGGACAGGATGGTGAACAGGCTCGGGCAGCGGAACGGCGACATGCCGAGATATTTGCTCTGAAAGGAAAACGCCAGCCGAACCCGCTCATCCTTGAAATAGGTCGCCAGATCGCTGTCCACCGTGCGGTGCGGCCGCATCAGCGACAGGCTGCGCAGCATGTGCGGCGAGCTCAAATCCCGCAGCCGCCCGAAGGCGTTTTCCAGAATTGGCCGGAACGCCGCCAGCTTGGCGCGATTATCCGCCATGAAGCGCGGCAGCGCGCGCGCATCCGCCGGCGCCAATGCCGCAACCGCTTCCTGCAACCGCGTCATGTCGGGCGATGCAGCGATGCGCCCGCCGGCTTCGAACACAAGATCGTATTGCGGGTCGAGCTTGATCAGTTCCACCTCGGCGGCCAGATCTCGCCCGCAGGTTGCAAAAACCTCTTCCAGTACACGCGGATAGAGAAAGAACGTGGGACCCATGTCAAAACGGAAGGTGCCGTGCTCGCTCGGCGCCGCAATCGTGCAGGATCGGCCACCCACACGGTCGTGACGCTCGAACACGGTCACCTCCGCGCCGGCGCGCGAGAGCAGCATGGCCGCCGCCAATCCGCCGGGGCCGGCCCCGATGATCGCCACGCGCTGCGTCATGCGGCGAAGAACGCACAAATGGCTGGGACAGACGGACGCAGCATGCACATAAACCTTAAGAATGGGTGTAGCACTTAGTCGCTTTCCCGGGCTTGTCACGGTGCCCGGCCCGGCGAAGGCGTCCTTTACCTGCGCGCGCGCCCGTGGTGCAGGGGGCGCATGGCATCCGGCCTTCACATTGTCTGCACCCCCACGCCGCACGGTGCGTGCCTGGCCGCACCCCTGCCCGCCGGCGCGCCAGGGCAGTGGAGCCGCGTCAGCCTGCGCCTGCCCGCGCCCGGGCCGTGGTGGGCCAAGCTGGAGCTTGCCGATGAGGCGCGTGGCCAGGTCGTGCGGGAGGTCTTTCTGGGACCTGTCCGCCTCAGCGCGCGCGCCACGCTTGTGCATGTGCCCAGCGAGGCGCGCGCGCTGAGGGTTAGCCTCTTCGGCTCGGACGGCGCGAATGCGGTGCTGCGCATGCAGGTCCTTTCCCGCTTGGGCGCCGCCTTGCGCCTGCTCTGGGCGGGCGCACGCGTCATCCCCGGTGCGCTGGGGGGCTCGGCGCTGGGCGTGATCGGACGGCTGCGTGCCACGCTCGGCCAAGCGCCGGCGCGTGCTGGTGAGGCACCACCCTACGCCGCCTGGATCGCCATGTTCGAGCGTGCTCCCGACCTTGGGCTAGCCGATTGGGACGCCCAAATCGCGGTCACCGATGGCGCGCCCGAGGCTGTGGCCGCCAGCCTGGCCTCCGCGGCGGCACAGGCGCCTGCCCGCGTGATTGCCGCACCGGACGACTGGACAGGCGGGGCCGCCGCCTGGACAGTGATCCTGCAAGCCGGCGAAATCCTGGCATCGGGTGCTACCGCCCGATTTGCGCGCGCAGCCCGGCTTTGTCCGTGGGCGGAGGTGCTGACCGCCGATTGCGACCGTCTGGATGCGCGCGGCGCGCGGTGCGATCCGTGCTTCAAGCCGGGGCCGGACTCGCTGCTGCCTCTTGCCGCGCTGTCGGCGGAGGGCGCGCTTGCCGTGCGCACGCACACTTTGTCGGCCGCATTACCGCTTGCCGCGCCTGCCGCGCGTGCTGCGCTGCTGCGCGCCGCCATCGGACGGATCGCGCACGTTCCAGGCATTGCCAGCCACGTTCCCCACACGCTGGTGTGGGGAAAGCAGGTGCGCGTGCCTGCGCCGCCTTGTCTCGCGTGCCCATCGGTCACGATGTTGGTGCCCAGTGCTGCGCGTTCGGCGCATGTGGCGGCTTGCCTGCGCCAGGTGGTGCGCGGCACGGCGTATGCAAACTTTACGATCAGGCTCGTTCTTGCCGCGCCCATGCGTGCGCGTGCCTCCGTGTGCGCGCAGGTGGCCGTGCTGGATGGCGCGACCGTTTTGCCTGTTGACGTCAGCCCCTTCAACTATGCGCGCGTCAACAACGAAGCCGCGCGGGATTGCGATTCAGATCTGCTGCTGCTGCTGAATGATGACGTGGCGCCGATTGGCGCAGGCTGGCTGAGTGCGATGGTCGCGCACATGGATGATCCACGCGTGGGCATTGTCGGAGCGCGTCTGCTCTACGGCAACGGCGCTGTGCAGCATGAGGGCGTGATCATGGGCCTGGGCAATCTCTGCGAGCACGCCGGGCGACTTGCGGACTCTCGCAGACCTGGTGCACATGGCATCGGCCTGCTGGACCGGGAGGTCTGCGCGGTCACGGGCGCATGTTTGTTGATCCGCACCAGCCTTTGGCGCGACCTGGGCGGTATGGACGAGGCCTATGCGATTGCGCTGAATGATGTCGATCTGTGTCTGCGTGCGCGCGAGGCGGGGTGGCGCGTGATCTACTGTGCGGGTGCCGTCTTGCACCATTACGAATCGCTCTCGCTGGGGCGGCACTACGCGGGCGATCGTGCAGGCCTGGAATCCATCGAAGTGCGCCGCTTGCGTGCCCGTTTTGCGGACGTGATTGCGACTGACCCGTTCTACAGCCCGCTGGCATCCCTGCAGCCAGGATGGGAGTGGCAGCCGGGCTTTCCGCCGCGGGGCCACCCTGCCGCGATCGGTGCGCCAACTTCCCAGTTGCTACCTGAGTAATATTGCACCAGGGTGTTGCGGTTGAATGCGGGAGGCGCTATTGCACCCGCGAAAGGTGCGGCGCACGAGTCGCAACCGTTTCATCCAGCAACGCGTGCCGTGCCGCGCAGGGGCACGGATCAGAAGGACACAGGGTATGAGCAAGGCTTTCATTGCCGGCGTGATACAGGATACGACAAACTGCACGGGTGTTGCCGCCAATGCCGCGGCGGGGACACTGATCGATGCGATCGTCATGGAGTTGAAGAAGGAGGGCGGGTTTACGCTGCCGTCTTTTGGCACGTTTACGGTCAAGAAGACCAAGGCGCGCAAGGCGATGAACCCTCGCACGGGTGAGCCGGTGAAGGTCAAGGCTGGGAAGACGGTGAGGTTTAAGGCGAGCCCTAACCTGAAGAAAGCGGTCTAGACAAGAAGACCTGGGGGGACCGTGCCGGTCCCCCCAGACCCCCCGTCATCATTTAGGATCATGGCTAAATAAATGACGGGGGGTCTGGGGGGATGGCACATCTCCCCCAGTTTTTTTTCTTACGAGTGCGCCTTAATAAACGCCTTGATCCTGGGCGCAATCTCCGCCCTGAACCGGCTCCCATTGAACAGCCCATAATGCCCCACTCCGGCCTGCTCGTGATGCACGCGCATTGCCTCAGGCAGGTTGCTGCACAGCGCATGTGCAGCGCGCGTCTGGCCAAGGCCCGAGATATCGTCCCGCTCGCCCTCGATGGTCATCAGCGCCGTGCGCGTAATCGCCCCGCAATCCACCGCCTGGCCGCCGCTGACCATCAGCCCGCGCGGCAACAGGTGCTCCTGAAACACCGTCGATATCGTCTGCAGGTAATAGGAGGCCGGCATGTCCATGACCGCCTTGTACTCCTTGTAGAAGTCCCGTTTGGCGGCAAGCGATTCGCCATCGCCCTCGACCAGGTTCATGAACATCTGCCAGTGCGCCTCCATGTGCTTGTCCAGATTCATCGCCATGAAGCCGGCCAGTTGCAAGAAACCGGGATAGACGCGCCGCAGAAAGCCCGCGCAGCCGAACGGCACACTGTGAATGACATTGCTGCGAAACCAGGCCAGATCATGCTTCTTGGCGAATGCGTTGACCTCGGTCGGTGCGCAGCGCGTGTCGATCGGGCCGCCGATCAGGGTGACGCTGGCCGGGCAGGCAGGGTCGTTTGCGGCATTCATCAGCGCGGCCGCGGCCAGCACGGGCACTGCGGGCTGGCAGACGGCGATCACGTGCAGGTCCGGCCCCAGCAGGCGCATGTAATCGATGACGTGCGTGATGTAGTCATCCAGATCGAAATCCGGGGCGGAGACCGGCACGTCCCGCGCATTGCGCCAGTCGGTAATATAGACGTCGTGGTCGGGCAGGAAGGCTTCCACCGTGCCGCGCAGCAGGGTCGCATAGTGGCCTGACAGGGGGGCGACGATCAGTACGCGCTTGTCTTGCGGACGTTCGACGGCGCGGCGGAAATGCAGCAGGTCACACCAGGTGCGCCGGTCGAACACCTCCTCGGTGATGGCGACGTCCTGGCCATCGATGGTGGTGCTGGCATGGCCAAAGGCCGGTTTGCCGAAGGTCTGCGTGTTGTATTCGAAATGGTCCAGCGTGGCCGCGGTCAGATGGCCCAGCGGCGTGTCCCGCAGTGGATTGCCGGGCATGCCAAGGACGGAGAGAGCGCTGCTGGCCAGAAGGCGCATCGGTGCCACGCTTGCCCGTTGCAGCTCGAAAAACTGATACAGCATGGGCTCAAATCCTTCGCCGGCGTCTCAAAGCAGTGACCAACAGTGGCAACGCGCGTGGTATTTAGGTCCCTCGTTCCCGGCATGGCAGACCCGCGGCCGGCGGCAGGTTGCCCGCACCGCGCAATTGCGCCCGCGCCCCGCCTCTGCTTAAGACAGGCTTCAAAGCGACATCCCAAGCCCTTTCCCTTTTTAGCATCAGAGCCTTAGCGCCACATGAATCCCGCCAAGGAGGCATCCCCATGAACGACGCCCCGGCCAGCGCCTCCGCGCCCAAGCCGAAAAAATCGGTCGCACTTTCCGGTGTGACTGCGGGAAATACGGCACTGTGCAGCGTCGGGCGAACCGGGAATGACCTGCATTACCGCGGCTATGACATCCTCGACGTGGCCGAAGCCTGCACGTTCGAGGAGATCGCGCACCTCCTCGTGCACGGCAGCCTGCCCAATCAGGCCGAGCTGACCGCTTACAAAACAAGGCTCGCCGCCCTTCGCGGCGTGCCGAGTGCGGTGCTGGATGTTCTGGAATCCCTGCCGGCGGGCACGCATCCCATGGATGTCATGCGCACCGCCGTTTCAGCCCTTGGTTGCGTGTTGCCCGAACGCGATGACCACAACGCCGCCGGCGCGCGCGATATTGCCGACCGGCTGATGGCCTCGCTCGGCTCGATGCTGCTCTATTGGTTCCACTTCGCCCAGAACGGCCGCCGCATCGATGTGCAGACGGATGATGACAGCATCGGCGGCCATTTCCTCAACCTGCTGCACGGACGCGCAGCACCCGCCGAATGGGTGGCTGCGATGGATACCTCGCTGATCCTGTATGCCGAACACGAATTCAACGCGTCCACTTTTGCCGCGCGCGTGGTTGCGGGCACGGGATCGGACATGTATTCGGCCATTACCGCGGGCATCGGCGCGTTGCGCGGGCCCAAGCATGGCGGCGCCAATGAAGCCGCCTTTGAAATCCAGAAGCGTTACGCGTCACCCGATGAGGCCGAGGCCGATATCCGCGCGCGCGTTGAACGCCGCGAAGTCGTGATCGGCTTCGGCCATCCTGTTTATACCGTTGCCGATCCGCGCAACGAAGTGATCAAGCGCGTGGCGCGCCGCCTCTCCGAACACGCCGGCAATACGCGCATGTTCGACATCGCCGCGCGGCTGGAGAGCGTGATGTGGAATGCCAAGAAGATGTTTCCCAACCTCGACTGGTTCAGCGCGGTCAGCTACCACATGATGGGCGTGCCGACGGCGATGTTCACGCCTCTGTTTGTGATTTCGCGCACCAGCGGCTGGAGCGCGCATGTGATCGAGCAACGCATCGACAACAAGATCATCCGCCCCTCGGCCAATTACACCGGGCCGGAGGATCTACAATTCGTGCCCCTCGCGGAGCGCCCGTGATGGGTGGCATGCGCGTAGGCGTGGTGCCGGTCACGCCCTTTTCGCAGAATTGCACGCTGATCTGGGACGAGGACACGCACGAGGCGGCGGTGATCGATCCAGGCGGCGAGCCCGAGAAAATCCAGGCAGCCATTGCCAAGGAGGGGCTGGAGGTGCGCGCCATCTGGCTGACGCATGGCCATCTGGATCACGCCGGCGGCGTCAATGAATTGCGCGCCGCACTTGGTTCTGCGGTGGAAGTGATCGGCCCGGACGAACGCGATGCGCCGTTGCTGGCCAGCCTGGCCGAGCAGGGCGCACATTTCGGCCTGCGCAACCTGCAGAACGTGACGCCGGATCGCTGGCTGAGCGAGGGTCAGAGCGTGAGCGTAGGCGGCCATGTCTTCGACGTGCTGCATTGTCCCGGCCACACGCCGGGGCATGTCGTGTTCGTCAATCACGCGCTGAAATTCGCGCAGGTGGGCGATGTATTGTTTCAGGGCTCGGTCGGGCGCACGGATTTTCCGTATGGCGACCACGAGGCGTTGATCGAGGCGATCAGGACCAAGCTGCTGGTGCTTGGCGACGATTACCGGTTTGTTTGCGGGCATGGCCCGCGTTCGACGATCGGCGCGGAGCGGCGGAGTAATCCGTTCATTCAGTAAGGTAAGGTGTTCTTTTTTGAAAAAAAGAACCAAAAAACTTTTGTCAGTTTGTCCTAATGAATAAAAGTTTTTTGGTCCTTTTTTTCAAAAAAGGACTGCTTCCTTCCTTTAAGGTCTTCCTTCGTTGCAACCCATCCGAGGCACAAGAGACATCCTAGGCGAAGACCACCGCCGCCACACCCACGTCATCGCCACTGCGCGCGCCACCGCCGCCCTCTACGGCCTGGACGAATGGACCACGCCCATCTTCGAGGACACGGCCGTTTTCGCCCGCACGCTCGGCGACACGTCAGACGTGGTGACCAAGGAGATGTACACCTTCACCGATCGAGGCGGCGACAGCCTGACGTTGCGGCCGGAAAACACAGCCGGTATCTGCCGCGCCCTGGTCAGCAACGGGCTGACGCAATCGCTGCCGCAAAAAGTGTTCTACGCTGGCCCGATGTTCCGCTACGAACGCCCGCAGAAGGGCCGCTACCGCCAGTTCCACCAGATCGGCGCCGAATTGATCGGCCCGCCCGAGCCATTGGCCGATGCCGAAATCATGGCACTGGGCTGGGACATCCTCAACGCGTTGGGCATTGCCGCAAAAATGGTGCTGGAGCTGAACACGCTGGGCGATGCAGAAAGCCGGGGCGCTTACCGCGCGGCCCTGGTGGCGCATTTTGCCGCGCATCGGGACGCGCTCTCGCCCGATAGCCGGGATCGGCTGGAACGCAACCCGCTGCGCATTCTGGACAGCAAGGATGAGGGCGATCGCGCGCTCATCGCCGATGCACCCACGATTGCGCCATATCTCACACAAGATGCCGCGCGTTTTTACGAAGGCGTGCAAAGCAACCTTGCGCGCATGGGCGTGCCGTTCCGCGAAAACGCGCGCATCGTGCGCGGCCTGGATTACTACAATCACACCGCCTTCGAATTCGTCACCACCGCCCTGGGTGCGCAAGGCACGGTTATGGCCGGCGGCCGCTATGACGGACTGGTCGCGCAAATGGGCGGCCCGCCCACGCCCGCGGTCGGCTGGGCTGCCGGCGTCGAACGCCTGGCCATGCTGCTGCCAGCGGCACCCGCGGCACCCGCGCCGATTGCCGTCATTCCCCTGGGCGAGGCGGCCGAGGCCGCGGCACCCGGCGTGCTGCAAGCGCTGCGCCGCGCCGGCCTGCGCGCGGAAATGGCTTATCGCGGCAACATGAAGCGGCGCCTCGAACGCGCCAACAAGATCGGCGCCCGCGCCGCCGTGATCCTGGGCGAGGACGAACTCGCCCGCGGTGTGGCCGCGGTCAAGGATCTGACCGCCGGCACGCAGAACGAAATCCCGCTCGACCAGCTCGCGGCGCATCTCTGCCGATGATGGACAACACATTCGACCGCATCGTCTCGCGCGCAGAAGAACTGCGTGCCGAGCTCAGCGCCGGCCTCAATGGCGAGGCCTTCTCCCGCGCCTCGCGCGAACTCTCCGAACTCGAACCCGTCGTCGCCCGCATCGAAGAATTGCGCGCGGCCGAATCCGCCGCAGCCGGTGCGGAATCCCTGCTCACAGACCCCGAAATGCGCGACCTCGCAGAAGAAGAATTACGCGAATTACGCACCCGGCTCCCCGCCCTGCGGCACGAAATCCGCCTCTCCCTCCTGCCGCGAGACGAGGCAGATGAACGCAGCGCCATTCTTGAAATCCGTCCTGCCGCCGGCGGGGACGAAGCGGGCCTGTTTGCCGCGGAACTCTTCGCCGCCTACCAAAAATACGCCGCCGCCAAAGGCTGGCGCTTCGAAATCGCCGAACTCAGCGAAAACGAACTCGGCGGCCTGAAGGAAGGCATCGCCGAAATCACCGGCAAGAACGTCTTCGCCCGTTTCAAATACGAATCGGGCGTGCATCGCGTGCAGCGCGTGCCCACCACGGAAACGCAGGGTCGTATCCACACCTCGACAGTCACCGTCGCCGTGCTCCCCGAAGCCGAGGAAGTGGACGTACAAATCGCCGACGCCGATTTGCGCATCGACATCTACCGCGCCTCCGGCGCTGGCGGCCAGCACGTCAACAAGACAGACTCCGCCGTACGCATCACCCACATTCCAACGGGCACGGTGGTGGCGATGCAGGAAGAACGCAGCCAGCACAAGAACAAAGCCAAAGCGATGAAGATCCTGCGCAGCCGCATCTACGAACGCCAGCGCGCCAGCCTGCACGCCACGCGCGCGGCCGATCGCAAATCACAGGTGGGTACAGGCGATCGCAGCGAGCGCATTCGCACGTATAATTTCCCGCAGGGCCGCGTGTCCGATCACCGCATCAACCTGACGCTCTACAAGATCGATCGCGTCATGGCGGGCGAGTTCGACGAATTCGTCGACGCGCTGACGGCCGAGGACCAGGCGGCGCGACTGGCTGCGGAAACTTAAGCAAGCACTTCCTTTTTGAAAAAAAGAAGCAAAAAACTTTTGCTAGTTGGCGTACACGCCGCCACGATGCGTACGCTAACTGACAAAAGTTTTTTGGTTCTTTTTTCAAAAAAGAACATCCTTAACTCACCGGCAGACTGCAAGCATCCGTATGCCGCGCATCCTTCGGCGGCAGCGGCGGGTTCGCCTGCGAATCCGCCAAATAGAACATCGTGAAATCGTTGGCCGCCAGCGCGCGAAACGTATGCCCAGCCACCTCGCTCAACGTGGCACCGCCATCCACCACGCGTTGCTCGGGCCGCCCATTCGGCAGCGCCACGGTAATGCGCCCGCACAACGCGTAATCATACGGCCCCTTCGCCGGTGCCGTCACAACCGCCACGCTGTAGGCGTGGCTGCGGTCCAGCTTGAAATGCGCCACCTGCACGCCGTTCAAAAAAATCACCGTGTCCTCGCTGATCTCCTGCGGATCGGTCTCGTCAATCACCTGGAAACGCACGGCCGGCCCAGCCGCCGGCGCCGCACAGGCCGGCACGGCAGTCAACAAGCCCACGCAAAAAGCCCAGGGTTTCATTCTCACCACGCCCCCATCTTGCCACCACCCAACCCGTCTGGTGCAACCCCCACCATGCAAACCGCCGCGGCCCTTGCCCAAGCCACCGCGACCCTCCGCCAGGCCGGCGTGGAAAACCCCGCGCGAGAGGCAAGGTTGCTCCTCGCCCACCTCCTGGGCATCCCCGCCAGAACCCTCCTCCCCACAACCCCCCACGCCATAGACCAGGCCGCGCTGGACACCCTGCTCGCCCGCCGCGCCACCCAGCGCGAGCCGCTCGCCTACATCACCCGCTCCATCGGCTTTTGGTCGCTGGACCTCGCCGTCTCGCCCGCCACCCTGATCCCCCGGCCCGACACCGAAACGCTCATCCAAGCCGCCCTCGAACACTTCCCAAACCCCGCCCGTCCCCTGCACATCCTGGACCTCGGCACCGGCACCGGCGCTCTCCTCCTCGCCGCCCTCACCGAATTCCCCCACGCCCACGGCATCGGCATCGATCGCGCCGCCGCCGCCGCCGCCCTGGCCGCCGCCAACGCCGCCCACCTCAACCTGAGCGCCCGCGCCCTCTTCCTGGCCGCAGACTGGTCCGCCCCCCTCGGCCCCGCTGCCCGCTTCGACCTGATCCTCTGCAACCCACCCTACATCCCCACCGCCGACATCCCCACCCTCATGCCTGAAATATCCGCCCACGAGCCCGCCGCCGCCCTCGATGGTGGACCCGACGGCCTGCGCGCCTACGCCCGCATCATGCCCGCCTTGCCGGCACTCCTGGCGCCGGAGGGCCTCGCCTGCCTCGAACTTGGCGCGGGCCAGGCCAAGGCCGTGGCCGCCCTTGCACGCCAGGCCGGCCTGCCCCACATCGCCACCAAGCGGGATCTGGCCGGCATAGACCGCGCTTTGCTGCTGGGCAGCGCCCCTTGAAAAAACCATTTGGCACGGGCGTCCGGCAGGGCTAGGGTCAGCCTGCACCTCCACCAGGGGCGCCGAGTCCTCGCCCGAATGCGAGCCGGCCCCTGAGAAGAGGCACTCCCGGCCCGACAGCCTGGAAAAGGCCGCGCACTTCGCCGAGCAACCCAAGGCCGCCACGGATCAGGCGGGCCGCCGCACGGCAAGTGCCACGCCACACACAATTAGGAAAGTGCAGCGATACCACAATGAACATGAAACGCATGCGCGGGCGCACCCACCGGTCTGGCCAGGGGGGCGGAGGCGGCGGCAGCGCGCCCCGCAGCTACAACGGCAACATACCGCTCAACCGCAACCACGTCTTCGACAGCAGCGGCCCTGATCTGCGCATCCGCGGCACCGCGCAGCAGCTCTTCGAAAAATACCTCCAGCTCGGCCGCGACGCGACCGGCTCGGGCGATCGCGTCATGGCCGAAAGCTACTTCCAGCACGCCGAGCATTATTTCCGCATCCTCAACGCCATCAATCAGGCCAGCCAGCAGCACTACCAGAACGGTCAGCAGCAGCAGAACCCGCAAGCCCAGCAGGGCAACCCGGGCGGCCACGCCGGCGGCCAGTACAACGGCGCGCGCCGCCGCAACGAAGACGGCTACGAAGCCGACGAACAGCAAGGCGGCTACGACGAACAGCCGCAGGTCGAGCAGCGGGAAATTCCTATTGTGGCTGCAAGTGAAGGATAGGAAGGTCTTCTTTCTTTCAAGAAAGAACCAAAGAACTTTTGCCAGTTAGCGCAATCTGGCTTCCAGGATTGCCACCAGCTCGTCGAACCTGATCCGCAGCGCTACGGTCGAAATAAACACCGGGGTGCCATACAGCCGCGCGTTCGCCGCCATCGCCCAACGCCGCATCCCGCTTGCGCCTGCGATAAATCGCTGCGGATCAATAACATCGATCGCCAGCAGACGCGTCCGCCGTATCCGCACCACCCGCAATCCCGTCATCTCCGACCAGAACACCCGCCCCGCCGGAACGCCGCTCGAATCATCGATAATCCCCTCCGCGTCCACCACGAGCCCCGGCGAGGCATCAAACATCTGGCGCAACGCAATAACCGCCACCACACCGCAAAAGGGCACGGCGACGTAACAAGCCACCGCAACAATCGGCGGCAGCCCAACACGCCCGGACAACAGCCAAAGCACCACCACCGAAAACCCGACCGAGCCAGTCAAAAGCAAGACCAGCTTGACCCGGCTGCGCGCAATCTCCAGCCGCCCCACTTTATCGCCCACCCGCCGCGCGCAGCTGATCCAGCCCAGCCCCAGCCTCAATCATCCTCAAGCGCGCAAAAAGATCGATCAACACCAGATTGACGTTGAACTTGAACGCATCGCCCTCCCGCACCAGCGCCAAAACTTCGTCCAACGGCATCAGGCAAAACCCCTCCACCTCGCCATCCCGCGCCAGCGGCCTGAAATCCTCCCCCACTTCCAAATCGTAACAATGCAGCCGATCCCGCCGCAGCCCCTCGGCCCGCGCGATCGCATACCCAAGCGCCCCCACGCGCCTGGCCCGCCGCGCCAGCGCCCCCGGCACACCCGCCTCCTCCCACGCCTCCTTCACCAGCGTGCCGGCCGCATCCATGCCCGCGCAAATCCCCCCGGCCACCATGTGGTCCAGCTTGCCCGCATCCAGCGCCTTGCTCGCCGACCGCCGCGCCACCCAAAGCCGATCCCCCACCAGCCCATTCACGTGCACGCCCTGCGCCTCGATCCCCAGCACCGGCAGCGCCCCCCGATCCACCCGCGCCAGCACCGGCCCATCCGCCCGCGCCCGCACGTCGAAATCCTCGCCCCGGCGCCGAAAAACACCCGCCTCCACCAGCGCTGCCTGAGCCACCACCAGCGCATCCGCATCCGCCAGCCGCACGCCATCGCGACCGTGCCCCAGTCGATCGGCCACCTCCGGCCGCACAAACCCCACCTGCGCCTCGCCCAGCCACAACGGCACATAATCCCCCGGCAACGCCACGCGCAGCGCCGCCGCCAAATGCCGCATCACCCCCGCCAAACCTTTGCAACCCGCCCCGCCAATGCCACATGAGCCCCCATGCGCGTCATGGCCACCCACCGCCTCAAGCTCGAAGGCCCCCCCCGCTCCAGCAGCGACACCATCGCCAGCCTCCTCCCCTACCTCTGGCCCAAACACGACCTCAAATCGCGCGCCCGCGTCGTCATCGCCGTCGCCTTCCTGATCGCCGCCAAGGTCGCCACCGTCTACGTCCCCTTCGTCTACGCCCGCGCCGTTGACGCGCTCACCCCGCGCGGTGCGGCCATCATCGTCATCCCTGCGGCGCTGATCGTCGCCTACGGCCTGCTGCGCCTGGCCGCCGCCGGCTTCGGCGAATTGCGAGACGCGGCCTTCGCCTCCGTCCAGCAACGCACGGTCCGCCGCGTCGCCTTGCAAACCTTCCAGCACATGCATCGCCTCTCGATGCGCTTCCACCTGGATCGCCAGACCGGCGGCGTCTCGCGCGCCATCGAACGCGGCTCGGCCGGCATCGAACAAGTCCTGCGCTTTGCCGTCTTCAACATCGTCCCCACGCTGGCCGAACTCGTCATGGTCACGTTCGTCATGTGGCGCATCTTCGGCTGGCAATTCGCCCTCGTCACGCTCTCGGCCGTCGGCGTCTACATCGCCTTTACGCTGGCCTTCGCCACCTGGCGCGTCCGCTTTCGCCAGCGCATGAACGAGCGTGACACCGAAGCCCAGTCCAAGGCCGTGGACTCCCTGCTCAACTACGAAACGGTCAAATACTTCGGCAACGAAGCCCACGAAGCCCGCCGTTTCGACGAGGCGCTGGCCGGCTACGAACGCGCCGCGGTCAAAAGCCAGGTCACGCTCAACATGCTCAATATCGGCCAGGCCGCCATCATCGCCGGCGCACTGGCGCTGATCATGCTCATGGCCGCGCGAGGCGTGGTCCAGGGGCAAATGACCGTGGGCAAATTCGTCCTCGCCAACACGTATTTGATGCAGCTCTACCAGCCGCTCAACTTCCTCGGCTTTGCCTACAACACCATAAAGCAGGGCCTCGTGGACATGGAGCAGATGTTCAAGCTCCTATCCGTCGATCAGGAAGTCAAAGACCGGCCGGACGCGCGCGCGCTCACCGGCCATCTCGACGAAAAACCGCCCTGCTCTGTCACCTTCCGCAATGTGCGCTTCGGCTACCAGCCCGAGCGCGAAATCCTCAAAGGCATCGATTTCCACGTCCCCGCCGGCCACAAGGTCGCCGTCGTTGGCCCCACCGGCGCGGGCAAATCCACCCTCTCGCGCCTGCTTTTCCGTTTCTACGACGTCACCAGCGGCAGCGTGGAAATCGACGATTCAGACATCCGCGCCTACACCCAAACCAGCTTGCGGGACGCCATAGGCGTCGTCCCGCAAGACACTGTGCTGTTCAATGACACCATCCGCTACAACATCGCCTACGGCCGCCCGGGTGCCACGCAAGACCAGATCGAACACGCCGCCCGCCTGGCCCAAGTCCACGATTTCGTGCTGCGCCTGCCTGACGGCTACGAAACCCGCGTCGGCGAGCGCGGCCTCAAACTCTCCGGCGGCGAAAAACAACGCGTGGCCATCGCGCGCACGATCCTCAAAGACCCGCGTTTGCTGATCCTGGACGAAGCCACCAGTGCGCTGGACACCAGCACAGAGCGCGACATCGAAAGTGCGCTGCGCGCCGTCTCCGCCCGCCGCACCACGCTGGTCATCGCCCACCGCCTCTCGACGGTGGTGGATGCCGACGAAATCATCGTGCTCTCGGATGGCGAAATCACCGAACGCGGCACGCACCGCGAGCTCCTCGGCCGCGAAGGCGTCTACGCCCATATGTGGGCGCTGCAAGCCGAGCAGGAAGAACAAGCCCTGGTGTAGAAGGAAAAAGAAAGTAGTTCTTTTTTGAAAAAAAGAACCAAAAAACTTTTGCTAATCGAGGGAGATGCTGCCGCAGCTTCTGTCTAAAAGGAAAAAAGTTTTTTGCTTCTTTTTTTCAAAAAAGAAGAGCTTCCTTTCTGCCGGGCAAAGCCCGGTATTCGCGCTCAGAGTTCCGGAATAAACCGTCGCAGCGCGCGACCAGTCTGCATCGCGTCCGGAATTAGCCCCAGAATTTCCACAATGCCATCTCCGCCAACCTCGAACACGAGAATATGCCTTGGCCTGCCGACCCGATCGAACGGGTCAGCCACGCGCTGGCGACTGTGCCTTATGTGGTAGAAGAGAACGCGCGCATCGACATTGGGAGCGGTCCGTGCCGCCGGTCTGTCCGGCGCATCGCCACATCCTGCATCGCCTGCTCAATGAGCAACGCGTAGCGCTCCCTGGCCGCGGCGCCGAACACACGCTCGGACTCGTTCAGCACGACACGAATGCGCGACTCGACATGCGCCGGGAGCCGGTAGGCCGCCATTCAGCCCTGGCCGTGCTCCATACCGGGAACGCGGCGGTTCAGTCTGTCGCGAAGCGCCTTCCGGTCATCCTCTCCGGCCACCAGGGTGAAATCACCACGCGTGATGGCGGCGCGGCCCTCCCGAATGACTTCCCGGATGGCGGCTATCTCTTCCTGCTCCAGGCGGAGTTCGGTTTCATACCGGCGCAGCGCCTCGCGGACGACCTCGCTGGCGTTCTGGTGGCGGCCACTGGTGACCTGGCTGTCCAGGAACGCGGCAAGGTGGTTGGTGAGGCTGACGTTGCGGGCCGTCATAGCGGGGCTCCTGCGTATGCTCACGCGCATTTAGATTGTATGTCAAGCTTTGACAACACGTGGCACCGTCGAAAGGCGTTGCGTTGAATGGGTAGCGGAAAGGGAAGGACGAGACCGAAGGCGAGAAAAAGACAAGGCAAAAAAGGTTGTGACGTGTGTGATCCCCGTCGTAATTTGCGCTAAGTAACGCCGCAGGAGCCAACCATAACCGACACTGCTATTGTCCGCGCCCGGATTAATGAAAACACAAAGAACGAGGCCGCGGCGGTGCTGGCAACCATGGGCCTGTCGTTATCGGACGCGTTCCGCCTTTTGTTGAAGCGGGTGGCCATCGACAAGGCGCTCCCCTTCGAACCGCTTACGCCAAATGCAGAGACGATCGAGGCCATGCAGGCTGCCCATAAGGGCGAGCTGACCAGAGTGGGCTCGCCGTCCTTGCTGATCGCCCACCTGAATGCGGACGGTTAAATACACGGGCCGCTTCAAACGTGACTACCGCCGTGAAAAATCAGGACGATTTGGCAAAACGTTGGACGCCTTGCTGATGAACGTCGTCACAGCGCTTGCAGACGATCAATCACGCTCAAACAGGGGATTGGCACGACCATCGGGACTGCCATTTGAAGCCCGACCTGATCTTGATCTACCGCAAATCCGACGAAGAAAATCTTGAGCTCGTGCGCTTAGGCTCTCACAGCCAGCTTGGTCTCTGATCGCCCGACGGCAGGAGATCATCGCGGGACATACACCTTGCGTCGCTGCAGGTCTCCTCTTCATCTCCCCACGTCATTGCAGGTCGCCTCCTCATCTCCCAACGTCATTGCAAGCCGCTTCTTTGTCCCATCTTGTCATTGCGAGCCGCCTCTTCGGCGGCGTGGCAATCCAGAGATATATCCGCGCCGAGTGTTTTTCAGAACTGCTCGGCTACGCTGCAGCAGGACCTCACTCCGGACCTGTCGCCTCAGCGGGGCGCGGCATCAATATATCGAGCTTTCGCATCCTGCGGGTGTCCCGGTCGACGCTTCCGCCTCAGCCTGAGTCTGTTGCACGGCAGTTAATTTAACCGGGTGTAGCTGCTCGAAGGCAGAGCCTGGATTTCCCACGATCTCACCCTGAGTTACTACCCTTGTTCCACCATCGGTCGGCACGAAATACATGCTCAGTCGCAAGTCGACAGTCGAATACGCTTGAGATGAGAAGAGCAAGTTAGCCGCAAAGTTCTGTGTCGGTTTTTTGAAAATAAGAGTGAACAGATCGCGGCTCTTAACCTCCCATCCTTCATTCAATTTTGAATTTACCATTGCGTTTTCAAGACATTGTACGTCTTTCGTCTTATAGACGACATCTACTTTGCCGCTTGGCGTACTCGGCTCCATAGCGCATCCACTGACGGCAAGTGCTAAAGCAATTCCCCACGAAGCGCTTCTCAAGCTTGTGGTTCCATTTCTCCATCTTCAACAAGGAGAAACATCTGCTTAGCAGCCGCTCCAATTCCCAACGTCACTCCGGCATCTATTCCGCCGGATATGGCACCCCCAATAAACGGAATTACCTTAACGAGATTGACGATGCCGGTTGAGCCAGCTTTAGTAACTAAACGAAATCCGACTGCCTGATTTATTCTTTTCAAAACGATGCCCGGAACCTGATTTACTACCTTAGCGGCGACCTTAGCGCCTATGCTCACACCGGCTTCTTGAAGTAGTGTCGTTCCCGCGCTCCCGATCAGACACAGAAAGGCGAGTGTACGCACCTTCTCATCACTCGTTTTGTATCCGCGCAAATGTGCGATGGCTGCAATCATCCGCAACTGGATGAAAAGCACTGATGCCAGGTTCGCTGGGACTGAGACAGGCAGCATGAAAAGGCCACCTATATTTGAAACAAATCCAGCCGCCCCAGCATAGCCAGCCTGCCATTTTATCAGATCGTCAATCGCTTCCTCTCGCTTCCCTTTGCACGATGACATGTGGCTTTTGGCCAAATCTTGAGGACTTCCCAGGAGAGGGATCGCGGAAGCGGCCTGGTCATACGCCCAATTCAGAGCGTCCATCATTGTTCTGAGCGCGGGAGATTGAGCCGACTTGCCGTTCTCGTCTTTTCCGTCAGTATCCATAAGGCCAAACCTTAAAACCAAAGTTTTCCATTGCAATAAAACAACGACCACGGACACGCCGTCGCGGCCGGGAGGCGGGTCTCACCACCCGCCCCAACCTAACCCCAGCCAGGGAACAGGCCATGACCAAGGCTTCTGCGCAACGTGCCCAAAGCCATATCAGAAAGCAATATGCAGATGTGGGTGTGACGGCGCTATATGGCGCCGCCGCGATGCACAAGATGCGGTGGGGAGCACTCCCCTGGATGACAAGGCCGGCGGCCGTCACATGGCGGGCGTTGCAAAGGCCGAGGACCTGATCCTCGCAACCGAACCAAAGCCAAGGCCGAGTTGTTGATTAGTGGCCCCTATGCGCAAACTGGGTGGCTAAGGATATCCGGATGGTGCGCAACACTCTACAAGGGCCATCTGCCCAACAGAATCTGCGTTTATTGCAAAAATGGCTAATTGCAGGTCCTCAAGTGGGCTTGGACAAGATTGCTTTTGTGACATCACGCCGGCCATCTACAACGCGAAGCACCGTCACAGTCCCATCATCGAGAGTGTATCTATAAATGACAACATAGGGCGAGACGATGCCGATGCGCACGCCTCGGC
Organism: Acetobacteraceae bacterium; assembly: GCA_965276755.1. GTDB lineage: Bacteria > Pseudomonadota > Alphaproteobacteria > Acetobacterales > Acetobacteraceae > CAJCIS01. Next base: position 2,985,203 of record OZ255625.1, on the reverse strand, counting down.
CAAGCGCTGGGCGGGGAGCGCCGATCTCCGGATAGGATGCAAGACGCTCATAAAGAGCGTCGAACAGACCACCGTATTTCGCCGCGACTCGTCCGCCGGCCTTGCTCCCGAGATCAGTAAAAATATCGCCAATGTCGCTGTCCGCGGCAAAGGTAAGAACAACGCGCGCCGTCAATCCGCAAAGCGGGCAAGCCGCGCACGATTACGCGCACGATGCTCATCCCAACTAATAACCTCGCCTCTCTCCGCCTGCGCCAAAGCCTCATCCACATAAGGCTTCGCCCAGGCGAGATCATCGTCTTCCATGGCGCCGCGCTCGGCAATGCGCTCGTCTATCAATTGCCGTACCGCCTCCTCAATAGACGAGAAATCGCCCCGCGCCACATGCGCGCTGAGCCAGGCGACCTGTTCAGGCGTCAGTGAAACCGTCACTTAGACTGCTCCCCAAGAAATGACCTGGCCGGCCGAAGTCTCGCTGTTCGAGTAACGCGGCGGATGCGGACCGTCGACGCCCCGCAAGACGTCATCGTCCATTATTCCGCGGAAACGCTCGGCGTCATACTTCTTCGTCCGTGCCATCAATAGAGACTAACACATCCCAGTCACGGATTTCCCACAAAATCCCCTTGCCAGTACCCCCACAACCACACCCACCCCAAAAACCCCTTGCCCGATCCAGGAATACAAACCTACCCTGCCCCCATGGAACCAATCCCCGCCCGACTCATGCGTGCCCAAGCCCAATCCTGCAAATCCCGCCCAGCCCCCACCGCGCGCGAACGCGCCCGCCGCGACTACATCCAAGACGCCGCCCGAGCCATCTTCATCGCCCACGGCCGCCTCCGCGTCACCCTCAAAGACCTGGCCATAGCAACCGGCCTCACCCAAATCTCCATCCGCAACCAGTTCGCGGATGGATGCGCGAACGTTTCACCCTCCCCGATGACGAGCTCGAACCCCTCGAACACCGCCGCCGCATGCTCGGCTCCCTCCTCGCCGGTGACGCAGGCGAAACCGCGCTCCTCCTGCTCGACAGCCACCATCTCGACACCCCCGAAATCGAGGCCATGCTCGCCGCACACACCGCCGCACCGCAAGCACAACCCGAACCAGCCGAAGAACCTACGCCCCGCCTCAACCTGATCTCGGCAAAGGAGGCAAACCGACCCTCGACCCCAGGACCCACACTACCGCGGGGGCCAACCTTCTTCTGCCGCGTGGTCAATGTGCCGCAGGTGAATAATTCGGAATAAAAAGATCTGGGGGGAATGTGCCATTCCCCCCAGACCCCCCGTCTTCAGTTTAGCGGGATTTCTTGTATAATTTCCGCGCTACCTCGAACATTTCTTCGGGCGCGTAATCGGGCGAGAACGCGCTATACGTGCCAGGCATGTCCGGCATCTTGCCACCCTCCGGAAATCCCTCGACAACCTCCAGCGCACCAGGCGGATCGCCGGGCAACGCCACCTCGTCATTGGACCAGACGCCCGCCGCCTCCGCATAATCCTCAGGGCTGAACGTATACAACCGCCGATGCTTCCCCTCATTCAAATACTTCTGGCACTCAGGCACCCTTGCCAATTCAATATTCGGCGTCGGCAGCATCTTCTCGATCTCAACGCCCGTAATCTTCTTCAGCGCCAGCGCATAGGCATGCGCATGCAAGGACCCGCGAACCAGCAGATACGCACAAACCTCCCTCCCCGTCGGCTCCTTCATCGTCTCGTAAACCCGCAGCTTATGTATCCTTGCGCCACACTCCAAATGGAAATTATGCAGCAAATCAATAATCAGATTGCCAGTGCTCGTCACCATGTCCATGTTCCAGGACGCGGCATTGGCATTCATCGGCATCGCCCCGCCGCCATTGCTCAAGAAGCTGCCGGCCAGCCGAATGCTCTCCATGTCATGAAACGGCGCCTTGGAAATATCAACGTCGGGCGAGGGGTCACCCGCCCCGTTATTCAGCAGCGCAATCCCGTTGCTGACCAGCTCCACATGCCCCAGCTCCTCGGCGAAAATACTCGAAACCAGGCTGTAGAAAGGCCGCAGCTTGGATTTGTTGCGAAAATTGAAGCTCTGGAACATGTAATTGCCAAGCGTGGACATCTCGCCATACTTGCCCCCCAGCAATTCCTGCAACGCCGCCGCCGCGTTCGGCGAGGGCTTTTTCGGCACCGGCAAATCGGTAAGCAGGCGGTCAATGCGCATAAACATTGCGGTAAGCTCCATGATGGGGTGCGCCGCCAACGGACCGGCCAGGCAAAGCGTTGCGGCCGCCCCGATCACTTAGGGCGCACCTGACCCCATGCCCCAACAGATCATCAGCGGCATCCACGCCGTCACCGCCCTCTTCCGCCGCCGCCCGGCCGACATCGCGCGCCTCTTCTTCACCGCCGAATGCCGTTACGAAACCGGGCCCTTCACCGCCGAACTCGCCCGCCGCCGCCGCCCGTACCGAGAACTCCCCCCGGACGAAATGGCCCGCGCCGCCGGCACCACCCACCACGGCGGCATCGCCGCAGTGGCCGAGGCGCGCCCCATCCCCTTCCTAAACACAGCCGAGCCCCCCAAAACCAAGCTCCTCCTCGTGCTGGACCAGGTCGCCAACCCCCACAATCTCGGCGCCATCGCCCGCAGCGCCGCCTTCTTCGGCGCAACCACCCTCCTCCTCCACGAAACCCGCGCGGCCGCCATGCCGTCGGACGCCGCCTGGCGCACCGCCGAAGGCGCCTTCGAATACCTCGACCTCTACCGCACCCGAGACCTCGCCCGCTGCCTCGGCGCCCTCATCCCCCATTTCCGCCTCGCCGCCGCCACGCTCGGCCCCACCGCCGCCCCCTTCACCACCCTCCCCCGAGACCGCCCCCTCGCCCTTGTCCTCGGCCACGAAGAACACGGCATCACGCCCCCCGTCCTGGCCGTCTGCCGCCGAGAAATCCGCATCTCCGGCGCCGGCCACATCCAAAGCCTCAACGTCGCCCAAACCGCCGCCATCCTGCTGCAGGCCTTCACCGCATGACCAGCCTGTGGCATCCAGGACCCCAACGATGGGAGGACACCATGCAAGCCAAGACACGATCCAAAATCCTGGTAACGGCAGTGTTGCTGAGCACCGCCGCCGCCCTGCCCGCCCACGCCCAAAGCTTCACGATCAACAAGATCGAAATCAACGGCGTAACCTCCGTCCCCGTGCAGCCGCTCCGCGACGGCCTCAAGGAGCACCCCGGCGACACGGTCACCACCAACGACGTGCTGGCCGACCAGGACCAGCTGACCAAGTCCCTGGAGGCCGCCCATGTCACCGGTGGCGTCAAGACTTCGCTGCGCAACCTGCCGAAAAACCGCAAGGACATTATCTTCGATGTCGCCGACACCGGCGTGCAGAAGCCCATCGTCACCACCACCGCCCTGCACGTCGCCCACGTCACCTTCAACGGCAACAAATACCTTTCCAGCGACGAACTGGCCGCCGCGGCCCAGATGAAGCCTGGCGATGTGGTCACCGACCAGTCGATCCAGGATGCCGAGGCCCGCATCGGCGCCGCCTACAAAAAGGCGACCGACATCAAGGCCCAGGTCGCGGGCAAGACGAACATCCAGCCCGCCATCACCTACCCCAAGCCCGGCCTGGTGGACGTGGTCTGGAGCTTTACCGAAACGGCCAAAGCCAAGAAGAAGGCGCGCAACACCGAGGACGAAGGCTTCAAGACCGAGGCACAGTAGGTGGCGAATCGCTAGACCCATCCGGTGCTTGGGGTGTAGTCTTAAGGCTCAGCCTGAACCTGCACCCAACAAGCCCGGAGGCCGCCTTTGGCTCTGACCGCAAGCCAAGCCGCCAGCAGGCGCGCCAGCCCCGGCGGGGGCGATCAGGGTGCGCGCTTCGCCTCGCCCGCCATTCGCGCCGTCATCAGCCGGCGTGTGGCCGAAATCTCGGGCCTGGCTTTGGCCATGGGCGGCATTTTCGTTTTCGTTACGCTGGTCACCTACAATCCGCGAGACCCCTCGCTGAACACGGCCACCTCCCAGCACGCGACCAATCTGGGTGGGCCGGTCGGCAGCGTGCTGGCCGATTTTCTGCTGCAGGGCTTTGGCTGCGCGGGCGGTCTGCCCGGTCTGGCCATGCTGATCTGGGCGTGGCGGATCGCCAGCCGGCGCGGCATCGGGCATCTGGGCGTGCGCGTGCTTTGCACCCTGTTAGCGGTGCCTCTGACGGCGCTCAGCCTGTCGGCGATTCACGGCGGAGGCGTGTGGCCCACGGCGGCGGGGTTGGGCGGGGCTGGCGGGCACCTGCTCGCCGGGGCGACGATCGAGTGGGTGCAGGGCTTTGTTGGCTTGGCCGCTCCGGTCGTCGTGATCGGCACTGCCACTCTGCTGGCAATGGCTTTTATCGCCGGCAGCCTGGGGTTCAGTCTGCGCGAATGGCGTCGCGCCGGCGGGGCCGCCGTGCATGCCGCCCAAGCAGGGGCCCTGGCCGGCCGGCGCGCGGGCCATTGGGGGGGCAATCATGCCGCCGGGCTTGTGTCGCGCGCGGCACCCGATGCGCGGTCCTACACGCCTGCGCCTCCTGGTGCCATCGAGGACGATGATGAGGATTATTCTCCAATAGTTGCCGATCTCGCCCGGCAGGCGGCGGCCGCGCCCCGGCACGGCGCACCGGCTGTCACCCAAGCTGTGCCGTTGCTGGTTCGTGCGCGAGCGCGCGTCGCGGTGGCTGACAAGCGCGCGGGGGGCTCTGCTGCGCGGCAGGAGAGTTTGCCGCTGGGGGAAGCGGGCTGGCGATTTCCGCCGCTGAGTTTGCTCAAGGCCGCACCTGCGCGGGCGGCGAGCGGGCCGAGCGAGGAGAGTTTGCAGAACAATGCTCGGCTTTTGGAGTCGGTGCTGGCCGATTATGGCGTGCAGGGGATTATTCGCGATATTCGGCCGGGGCCAGTCGTTACGTTGTATGAGTTGGAGCCGGCGCCCGGGATACGGAGTGCTCGGGTGATTGGGCTGGCTGATGATGTTGCGCGCAGTTTGTCGGTGACGGCGGTGCGTATTGCGACGGTGCCGGGGCGGAATGTCATTGGGATCGAGGTGCCCAATCAGAAACGCGAGACGGTGTTTTTGTCCGAGCTGATCGAGAACGAGGCTTTTGCGCGCAATGCCTCGCGGCTGCCGCTGGCGTTGGGCAAGGATATCGGGGGGAGCCCGATCGTTTCGGATTTGGCACGCATGCCGCATTTGCTGATTGCGGGCACGACAGGGAGCGGCAAGTCGGTGGGGATCAATGCGATGATCCTCTCGCTGCTGTTCAAGTTGCCGCCTGATCGGTGCAGGTTGATTCTGATTGATCCGAAGATGCTGGAGTTGTCCGTTTATGCGGGCATTCCGCATCTGATTGCGCCGGTTGTCACCGAGCCCGCCAAGGCCGTTTCGGCACTGAAATGGACTGTGCGTGAGATGGAGCGGCGCTATCGGGCGATGAGCCAGTTGGGCGTGCGCAATGTGGGCGGGTATAATGAGCGGGTGGAGGAGGCTCGGGCGCGCGGCGAGGTGATCAGCCGGCGGGTGCAGACGGGGTATGACGGCGAGACGGGCAAGCCGACGTTCGAGGAGCAGAACCTGACTTTGGAGGCGCTGCCGTTCATTGTCGTTGTCATCGACGAGATGGCGGATTTGATGATGGTGGCGGGCAAGGAGATCGAGGCGGCGGTGCAGCGGCTGGCGCAGATGGCACGGGCGGCGGGCATTCATGTTATTATGGCTACGCAACGGCCCTCGGTTGATGTCATTACGGGGACGATCAAGGCGAATTTTCCGACTCGCATTTCTTTTCAGGTGATCAGCAAATTCGACAGCCGGACGATTTTGGGCGAGCAGGGATCCGAGCAATTGTTGGGGCATGGCGACATGCTTTATATGGTGGGTGGGGGGCGGATTACGCGCGTGCATGGACCATTGGTGACTGACCGCGAGGTTGAGGATGTGGTGGCGTTTTTACGCTCGCAGGGGGAGCCGGCGTATTTGGATGAGGTGACGGAGGCGGGCGAGGATGAGGGCTCGGGCTCGGGTGGTGGGACGGCGTTTTCGGCTGGCGAGGGCGAGCAGGGGTTGTTTGACCAGGCGGTTGCATTGGTGGCGCGCGAGGGGAAGGCGAGCACGAGTTTTATTCAGCGGCATTTGCAAATCGGGTATAATCGTGCGGCGAAGTTGATTGAGCAGATGGAGAAGGAGGGGGTTGTGAGTGCGGCCAATCACGTGGGGAAGCGTGAGGTCCTGGTAAGGCGGAGCGAGGAATAAAACTGAAGACGGGGGGTTTGGGGGGAACGGCACGTTCCCCCCAATTCTTTTGTTTTTGTCCGTCGCGGCGCTTCAGAAGGGTCTCGCGAAATTTCCTCTCATTGCCTGTTGCGCAACGTGTGCATACACATTGCTGGCGATAAGTTCTTTTTCCTCAACGGTGAAAGGTGGCGTTGGGATATCCATATAGATCTTGTCTCTGATCAGGGTTTCCACGTCGGCCTTGGTTTGCTCCTTTTCCCAGAAGCGATCGAGTTCGGCGAGGCGGGTTTGCAGGGAGGCTAGCAGGTCTTTGCTGGCTTGCTTGATTCGCTCGCGCGTGGTTTTGTCCAGGTCATTCTTTTTGAGCAGGTCGAAGATGGCGAGTTCGTCTTCGGAGAGGCCTTCGCGTGCGAAACGCGTCTCTTCTTCGTCGAGGGCGGCGACGAATTCTATGATTGCGCCGAAGGTTTGTTCTATGGCCGGGCGATTTTTCTCCGCATTGTAGGCGGCGACAATTTGTTCGTATTTGATCTGGTAGTCCATGCGCATTGGGTTGCGCGCCAGCATTTCGGCAAGCTTCTTTTCGATGATTGCGCGGATGTCCTGGATTGCGGTGGCTTTGCGGGGAACTTTCTTATCAAATTCCTCGCGCAGGCGTTCGAGATCTAGTTTGCTGAGGTCGAAGGTGGAGACTTCATCCTGGTCGCCGCCTAGGTCGGTGGGCAGAATGGCGGCGTTGACTATGCGGTGGAGCTGTTTGAGGAGGCTTGTGACGTCCGCCGTGTCTCGGCGTTCGGTGAGTTTCTTGTAGATGGCTTCGATGTTGTCGTGGCGCTCGGCGTAGGGGTAGATCGTGGGTTCGGTCACCAGGGATTTGAAGCGGATGAAAAGCTGACGCGCCAGTAGTTCGAAACGGCGTTTTGATTCGTCGGTGGTGTAGATCGCGTCCACCGCGTCACGGATAAGTTGGAGGCGGAGAAATCCTTTCTTGCCGAGTATAGTGGCGGGGTTGAAGCCGAGGCTTCGCATGTGCGCTTCGGTTGCTTCGATGGCTTCCAACAGGGCTTGTACGCGTTCCTCGATGGGGGCGACGATTTGCTCGGCGCCGGTGCCGTCATCGCCCAGGGCGTATTGGGCGAGGGCTGCGCGCAGGCTGGCGAGCATGCCGTTGTAATCAACGATGAGGCCGAAATCCTTGCCGGGATAGACGCGGTTGGCGCGGGCGATGGCTTGCATCAGTGTGTGGGCTTTCATGGGCTTGTCTATGTAAAGCGTTGAGAGACATTCCACGTCAAAGCCGGTCAGCCACATGGCGCAGACGATGGCGATGCGGAAGGGGTGGTCCGGATTTTTGAAGGCCGCTTCTACGTCCGTGCGCTCGCCGCCGGGTGCGTCGAAGCCTTGCTTGATCAGCGCGCGATGCGGGATGATGTCGAAGTTCCATTTGGCGAAATCGGCGACTTCGTTTTGTGCTTCGCTGATGACGATTTCTATGAGGGTTTCTTCGATCCATTGGGCCTGGCGATCGAGTCTTTCAGCTTTTGCGAGGCCTTTGGCGCGCATTTCGCCGCTGGCGGAGGTAGCAGCGGTGCGTTCCAATGCTGCGTCCGCGCGGACTTGCCGGGCGGCTTTCTTCCATAGGGGCCGGATCAGCTGCAACATGCGGGCGCAGGTGATCTTGTCTATGCAGACGAAGAGCGCCTTGCCTGACTCCCAGCGCTGCGTGCAGTGATTTACAAAATCGGTGGCAATTTTTTCCAGGCGAGCATCGGCGGTGATGATTTCGTAGTCTCGGCCGAGGAGTTTTTCGAGCAGGGCGGTCTGGTCGGGGTCCAGGTCGGCTTGCGCGACTTTCTCGGCGATTTTGTCGTTGAGGTCGGCTTGGGCGACGTGGAGTTTTTCGCCACGATTTTCATAGACAAGTTTGACGGTGGCGCCGTCTTCTTCCGAGCGCTTGAAATTGTATTGTGAGACGTAGTTGCCGAAGATGCGGCGGGTGATTTCGTCTTGCTTGAAGAGAGGTGTGCCGGTGAAGCCGATGAAGGCGGCGTTGGGGAGGGCGGTGCGCATGTTGCGGGCGAGGCGGCCGGCCTGGGTGCGGTGTGCTTCGTCCGAGATGACGATGATGTCGTCTCGCACGCTGTAGGGATCGGTTGGGTTTACCTCCCTGTTGAATTTGTGGATCAGGCTGAAGACGTAGGGGAGGTTTTGTTCCTTGAGGATGCGTTTGAGGTCTGCGCCCGTGGCGGCGCGTGGCGTTTCCTTGTTGACGATGCCGCAGCCGACGAAGGTTTTGTAGATTTGGCTGTCCAGATCCTGGCGGTCTGTCATCAGCAGGAAGGTGAAATTGCCTTCGACCTTTCGGCGCACTTTTTCGGCGAAGAAGGCCATGGAGTAGGATTTGCCGCTGCCTTGGGTGTGCCAGAATACGCCCAGGCGGCCGAGGTCTGGGTGGGCGCGTTCGGTTATGGTGACGGGGCCTTCGGGGATGAAGGAGGGCGGCGCGTCCGCGGGGGCGCGGGGTTCGAGGGGCAATTCGATGATGCGGTGGTGCAGGCGTTGTTCTGGCGGGAACTGGGCTTTGAGGTTTTCCTGGTGCTGGACGGAGGCGACGGCACGGTTGACGCCGAGCACCTGGTGGTTGCGGGCGACGATCTTGCGGGTGGCGCCGGGCTTGCTTTCGTCAAAGAGGGTGAAGTTTTCGACGATGTCCAGCAGGCGGTTGGGGGCGAGCATGCCGTCCAGCAGAATTTGCGCGTCCAGCTTGCCTTGGTCGGTTTCTTCGAGGCGTTTCCATTCGAGGAAATGTTCCCACCGGCTGGTGATTGAGCCGTAACGGGCGCGATCACCGTTGCTGACGATCAGGAAGGCGTTGTGGTGGAAGGCGTGGGGGATGGTGTTTTCGTGCATGTAGTCGGTGAGGTTGTTGTCGAAGCCTTCGCGGATGTTCTTGTGCACGGCTTTGAGTTCGATGAAGACGAGCGCGAGGCCGTTGACGAAGCAGATCAGGTCGGCGCGGCGGTTGTAGCTGGGTGTGCGCAGACCGGTCAGTTTGAGTTCTCGCACGGCGAGGAAGCGGTTGCTGCCGGGCGCGTTTTCGAAGTCGATGATTCGGGCACGGCCATCGCGTTGGCGGCCGTTGCTGTCCCGATAATGGACGGGGACGCCGTTGCGGATGAGGTGGGTGAAATCCTGGTTGTGCTGGAGCAGGGAGCGGCTGAAATCGTGGACCGTGAGTTTGCGCAGGGCGTCTTCTATGGCGGGGGTTGGCAGGTCCGGGTTGAGGCGGATGAGGGCGGCGCGGAGGCCTCGGGTGAGGATTGCCTGCTTTGTGTCGGTGCGGCCGAGTATGCTGGTTGGGCCGAAGGTTTCGGTGTTGTCGGCGTAGATTGAGTCCCAGCCGAGTTTTTCGTGCAGGTGGGTGGCGAAGGTTGCCTGGACGAGGCGGTCTTCGCTGTTGATGCCTGTTGCGGCCATGTCAGGCTGGCTTTTGGGCGGGTGTCATACGGCGATTTCGCCGTTCATGAGCCGGGGAAGCAGAAGGTCGCGCGCTTGGGCGAGCTTTTGATTCTGTTGTTGCAGAACAACCAACTGACTATAGACGGTATCAAAATTATCTTTGACAACGGACATCATCGTTTGCTCAGGTAGCGCTACAAACACGCGGTCCAAGGCTGAGCGTCTAATGTGCTTCATAGTTGCACCCACGGTATGATTGTCGAAAGCGATCAACGCTTCTCCAAGTGCACACAAAAGGAAGGCGCGACTCACACGCTCTGTGGGTATCACAACGAATAGATGCTGGTTGAGCAACGCCGGGCCATTCGCCCAAACATTGACCGCTAGAGTGCCGGACCAAGAAAAGATTAAGTCGCCATCCTTCAGATGGTATTTGTTCGGTATTCTTTCCCCCCAATTTCTTGGGGTTTTTCGTGTAACTCCTGCCTTGAGTTCTGGAATTTTTACGACTGGAAGGCCCTCTTCTCCCAGTTCAGATGGTTGGAAGGGATAACCATTTAAGAAGTCAGCGAGATCTGAAAGTGCAAAGCGCGTCCATCCCTCTGGGATGCCGCCGATGATCTTGACGTGCTTGTGGCCGGGGAAGCGAAAGTGGACGAACCACTCGCGGTAGAGCAGCCGCGCCGCTTCCTCCAACAAGGTGATGCGCCGCCGATTGTTCTCGATTAAGTCGTCGTACGCACAAAGAATATCGGCGATCCGACGTTGAACGCACGGTTCCGGCACTGAGAACTTGATAGAAAGTAGCTTGTCCTGGCTTAGATTTTCTTGTGCGGCGCCCTGAGTAAAGGAGCGGTATCTAGTTTTCAAAACGGCATCAAACAGGTATTTAACGAAACGAACGTCTGCTTTGTTTGGATCGGCCGTGAAACCGATAATGCTGTCAGGGAAACAGGCATCGATGCCGAGGATTGCTGTCTCAGCGATATTTGCGGCTATCGTTATACAAAGCGTCCCGGATGGCCAAAGCCTGCTTTGAGCAAGACCCACGTCACTGTAGGTTTGCTCGTACGTGTTGAGATAGAGGTTTGCTTTTCTGACATCCCCAGTCTGTATGAAAGGGATTGTACCGCCGTATAGGAAGGAAGCGTCTCGTGGTCGATGACGCGATCGCCCGCGTGCCACCCGCCCGAGCTGATCGAGCGTCATTTGATTAGTGCTCACACAACAAGTTCCTCGAAGTTTCTTGCTATGCTGTTCGCGAGTTCTTGTGCTTCTTCGTTCAAGCCTTGAATGTCAATGTGGATTGCGCGCAGTGCGTCCTCGAAGTCGAACTCCGAGTCTCGTTCTTCTGGCGCTGCGTCAACATAACGACCCGGCGTCAGGCTCCAATCATTTGATTCGATGGTGTGGCGATCCACCAGTTTCGTCAACCCTTCCACGTCCCGCAGAACGGCGCCCGGAAAATGCTCTTGGAGCCAGTCGGCTTGTCGGACAAAGTAGCCTGCCTCCCGCAACGCCTCGACGGCGGTTGCGCGCGTTTGGTCCACGGTCTTCCGCGCCTTCGTGATCTCAGCACTGCCCCACACATCCGAAACCCGTAAATCAAGCTCTTTTACCCCAACATCGATCACCCGCCCGCATAGCTTCGCCACAAGATCAATCTGCTTCGTCAGATCCCGGCAGCGATCCGCCAGAGGACGCAATGCCGACCGTGCTTCGTGCAGCCCGGGGTTGTCGCGACCTGCTGTTATCCAATTCTTCGCCTGCGCAGCCGCCTCGGCCGCGAACGCCGCACTATCGGACGCCAGCATGGCTCGGGCGCTGGTCAGTTCGTCCCATGGTTCGGCCAACGGATCGGGTGCGCGCTCGACCTTGGCGAAGGGTTCGAGCAGAGCGGTCAGCTTGCCTAGCGCGTCTCCAAAGGCGTCAAGCGCCGGCGCTGCCGCCTCGCCCAAACGTACAGCCTCGGCGATATACGACGCGACGAGCGCCAGAAAGCGGTCCGTTTGCCCGCGATACAGCCAGACGACAGCCGCGATGTTTTTCTGCTGCTCGGGGCTGAAATCCATGACCGAGCGCGACACCTTGCGAAAGATGCGACGCGCATCAATCATCAGCACGTGATCGCGGCGCGCCGGGTCCCCTGCCTTGGCGCGATCAAAGAACCACAACTGGCACGGCACGGTGCGGGTGTAGAAGAAATTGCTGCGGATATCGATCATGACATCGACCGCGCCGGTTTCGACCAGCTTCTGGCGCACCAATGCCTCGTCCCGCCCCGCGCTGGAGGCTTGCGAAGACATGACTACGCCGGCGCGGCCGTTCTCGTTCAAGTACGCGTAGAAATAGGACAGCCAAAGATAATTGGCGTTGGAGACGCGCTTGGCCTTGTTCACGCCTGGCAGGCCGAAGGGCAGGCGCGGGTCGGTGCGCACTTTCTCCGCGTCCACTTCGTCCACGTTGAACGGCGGATTGGCCATGACGAAGTCGCATTTGCCGGCGAGCTCGTGCGGGTCCTTGTAATAGGTGATGGCTTCATTGCCGGAGCGGATGGTGCCTTGCAGGCCGTGCACGGCGAGATTGATCTGCGCGAGCTTTGCGGTCGTTTCGTTCTTTTCGTGGCCGTAGAAGGTGACGCGCTTCATCGTGTCCTGCCCAACATGCTCGATGAAGTGGCTGGATTGCACGAACATGCCGCCGGAGCCGCAGGCGGGATCGAGGATGATGCCGTGATCTGGTTCGATGACGTTGACGATGGTTTGCACGATGGAGGGCGGGGTGAAGAACTCGCCGCCGTCATGCGCGCCCTGCTTGGAGAATTCGGCGAGGAAGTATTCGTAGATGCGGCCGAAAACGTCACCCGAGGCGCGGCGAAGGCCCGGTTCGTCGAAGAGGCGTAGCATGCCTTCGAGCACGTCGTCTTCGAAGCGTTCGTAGTCGCGGGGGAGCTGGCCGGCGAGCGGGGGGTGGGCGGCTTCGACCGCTTCCATTGACGCGGTGATGGCCGCGCCCAGGGTGCCATCCTTGCGCTTGGCGAGGAGGGTGTCGAAGTGGGCGGCTTGGGGGAGCATGAGCGCGCGGCGGCGCTGGAAGTCTGCCGGGGCGAGGGGGCGGTTGGGCATGCGGCCGGCGGCTTTGTCGGCTTCGATGGCGGCCACGGCCTCGTGGAAGCGGGTGGTGGCGTGGCGGAGGAAGATCAGGCCGAGGATGGGGAGGAAGTATTCGTTGGAGGCGAGGTTGGAGTTGGCGCGGAGGCTGTCGGCCATTTTCCAGAGGCGGGATTCGAAGGCGGCGATGTCGGTCAGGTGGTCGGCAGTCATTGCGGCAAATTGGCGGAGTTGGGCGCGAGCCGCAATCGCAAGGCGGACCTAAACTGAAGACGGGGGGTCTGGGGGGGGCGGCACGCCTCACCCAGGTCTTCTGCCACTCCTGCGCATCCATTGAACGCGCGCGGGACCGTCGCCAATCTCGTCCAACGAAGTGTGAGGAAAGCACCCAACATGGCATCCAAGGTTTGGTTCATCACCGGCACCTCCAAAGGCTTCGGCCGCGTCTGGGCGGAGGCGGCCCTGGCCAGGGGTGATCGGGTCGCGGCCACGGCGCGCGATATCAAGACGCTTGCGCCGTTGGCGGAACGCTATGGCGACCTGGTCGCCGCGCTGCCGCTGGACGTGACGGACAAGGCGGCGGTCGATGCCACCATTGCCGCGGCGCAGGCGCGGTTCGGCCGGCTGGATGTTGTTGTCAACAACGCCGGCTATGGGTTGTTCGGTGCGATCGAGGAAGTGAGCGAGGCGGAAGCGCGCGCGCAGATGGAGACCAATTTGTTTGGCGCGCTGTGGGTGACGCAGGCGGCGCTGCCGCATATGCGCGCGCAGGGTTCGGGCCATATTATTCAGGTGTCCTCGATCGGCGGGGTCAATGCATTTCCGACCATCGGTTTGTATCACGCGTCCAAATGGGCGCTGGAGGGCTTTAGCCAGTCCCTGGCGGCCGAGGTTGGGCGATTTGGCATCAAGGTGACGCTGATCGAGCCTGGCGGCTATGCGACCGAGTGGGGCGGCGCTTCGGCCAAGCGCGCCACGGAGATTTCGGCGTATGATCCAGCGCGCGCCCAGATCCAGGCTTTCAGGAGCGGCAACGTGCCTGGCGAGCCGGAGGCGACGGGGCCGGCGATTCTCAAGCTGGTCGATGCGGCCGAGCCGCCGCTGCGTATTTTCTTCGGCGCCGGCGGCTTGCCGATGACCAGGCGGGAATACGCGCAAAGGATCGCCACCTGGGAGAAATGGAATGACGTGTCGGTAGAAGCGCAAGGCACTGTCGCCAAAGCCAGCTGACTAAACTGAAGACGGGGGGTCTGGGGGGAGGGGCACCCTCCCCCCAGCTCCTTTTACTTCCGGCAACTTAGGTTTGGCGGCCGTGTTGCGACCCCATGTCCGACCTGGCCCCCCAAGAAGCCGCCCGCGCCGCCCATCTCCGCTACGTCTCGGATTCCAAGCCGGGCATCACCCGCCGCCCCGCGAAGGAAGGCTGGGATTATTTTGCGGCAGATGGCAATCCGATCACCGATGAGGACACGATTGCACGTATCCGCAAGCTGGCCATTCCGCCGGCCTATCGGGACGTGTGGATTTGCCCCAGCGAGAACGGGCATATCCAGGCCGTCGGGCGGGATGCGCGCGGGCGCAAGCAGTACCGTTATCACACGCGCTGGCGGGAGGTGCGCGATGAGGGCAAATATGCGCGCATGCTGGTCTTTGGGCGGGAGCTGCCGAAGATCCGCGCGCGGGTGGAGCATGACCTGCGGCTGGCGGGGCTTGCGCGCGAGAAGGTGCTGGCGGCGATCGTGCGATTGCTGGAACGCACGCTGATGCGCATTGGCAATGAAGAGTATGCCAAGACCAACAAGAGCTTTGGGTTGACGACGCTGCGGCAGCGGCACGTGAAAGTGCGCGGGCAGGGGCTGACGTTCGATTTTCGCGCCAAGCATGGGATAGCCTGGCATATCGAGCTGAAGGACCGGCGGCTGTCCAACATCATTGGCAAGCTGACGGATTTGTCGGGTCAGGATCTGTTTCAGTATCTCGATGACGATGGGCATACGCATGGGATTACGTCCGATGACGTGAACGCTTATTTGCGCGAGATTACGGGTGAGGATATTACGGCCAAGGATTTCCGCACGTGGGCTGCGACCAACCTGGCGGCGATTGCGCTGGCGGAGCTGGAGCATTTCGATACCAAGGCCAAGGCGCGCAAGAACGTGCTGCGGGCTGTGGAGTCGGTGGCCAAGATGCTGGGCAATACGCCGAGCATTTGCCGGAAATGTTATATCCATCCGGCGATTTTCGACGCTTATCTGGACGGGAGTTTGCTGGAGGGGATCCGCGCGCGGGCCGAGGATGCGCTGGAGCATGATGGGGTTGGGCTGACCGCGGAGGAGATTGCGGTGACGGCGTTTCTGGATCGGCGGCTGGCGCAGGGGGCCGCGGCGGCGCCGGCGAAGGTCAGGACGAGGAAGGCCAAATCCGCTTAGGGAGAAGAAGTTGGGGGGGATGTGCCATCCCCCCCAAACCCCCCGTCATCATTTAAGACGACGCTTAGAAATCGACGGGGGGTCTGGGGGGGATGGCACATCTCCCCCAGTTCTTTCCTACCCTATCAGCGTTGCCTCGCGAACGTCGGTAATGCTGCGGCAGCCGGTGAGGCCCATCGTGAGGTCGAGTTCGGCCAGCATGTTGCGCAGGACGGCGGTGACACCCGCCTCGCCGGCCAAGGCCAGGCCGTAGACGTAGGGGCGGCCGATGAGCACTGCGTCCGCACCCAGCGCTATGGCCTTGAAGACGTCGGCGCCACCGCGGATGCCGCTGTCGAAGAGCACCGGCAGGGCGCCGGCGACTTCGCGCGCGACGCCTTCGAGCGCGTCCAGGGCGGCTATGGCGCCATCGACCTGCCGGCCGCCGTGGTTGGAGACCACAATGCCATCCACGCCGGTGCGGATCGCCTGGCGGGCATCTGCGGGGTGGTTGATGCCTTTGAGGATGATCGGCAGGCTCGTGACGCCGCGCAGAAAGGCGATGCGGTCCCAGGTGATGGTGGGGTTGGAGTAGATGCCCATGAACAGCGTGGCTTGGGCCATGGGATCGTCCGCCTTGTCGGCGAGCATGGCGCGGAAGACGGGGTCCGACGTGTATTGGGCGATGCCGCGGGCTTGCAGGAAGGGGAGGTAGCCGAGGTCGAGGTCTCGGGTGCGCCAGCCCAGCAGGGCGGTGTCCAGGGTGACGACGATGGCCTCGCAGCCGCAGGCCTGCGCGCGGCGGACCAGGCTGGCGACCAGGTCGTCGGACTTGCCCCAGTAGAGCTGGAACCAGCGGGGCGCGTCGGCCATGGCGGCGGCAACGGCCTCCATCGGGTGGCTGGCCTGGTTGCTGATGATCATGGGTGTGTGGGTCTGGGTGCAGGCGCGGGCGGTGGCGAGGTCGCCGTTCGGGTGGGCGAGTTCCTGGACACCTATGGGGGCGACCAGAAGCGGGTGGGGGCGGGGGCGGCCGAGGAGGGTGATGGCGGTGTCGCGCTCGCCGACGTCGCGGAGCATGCGGGGGATGATGCGGCGGCGGTCGAAGGCGGCGCGATTGGCTTGGGCTGTGGCCTCGCGGCCGGCGCTGCCGGCGATGTAGGCGAAGGCTTCGGGGGACAGGGCGGCTTCCGCTGCGGCTTGCAATTCGTGCTGGCGGGTGGGGACGGGCTCGCGGCGTTGGTGGAGCATGCCTTGGACGTAGATTTCGCCCTGGCGCAGGGTGCCGGGGGCGGCGGCCAAGGCGGCTGGGGTGGGGGTGGGGGCGTCCATGGCCGATGGTCTCCGGGTTTTCCTGCGCGTGGGGGCAGTTTAGGGTGGGGGATGGATTTGTCTTGCTCGCCTGCTGCGGGGTTGCCTTGCGTGCAGGGCGGCGCCCAAGGGGGCGCCAGGCCCGAGATTACGGCGAAGGTGCGCCGGGAGGCGGCGCGGCTGTGCCGGCATCTGGGGTGGGCGCCGCTGCATGAGGTGATGCTGCCTAATGGGCGTCGGGCGGATATTCTGGCGTTGCGGCCGGATGGGGATTTTGTTTGCGTGGAGGTCAAGTCTGGCACCGCGGATTTTTTGTGTGACACGAAGTGGGGAGAGTACCGCGACTATTCCGACGCGCTGTATTTTGCGGTGGATGCGGATTTTCCGCGGGCGTTGCTGCCGGAGGATGTGGGGGTGATTGTGACGGCGGAGCGGGAGGCGGCTTTGCTGCGCTCGGCGCCGGTGCATCGGATGGCGGCGGCGCGGCGGCGGGCGTTACTGTGTCGTTTTGCGCTGCTTGCGGCATGTAGGCTGGAGAATTTGCGCGATCCGTTGGATGTGTTTGCGGACGCTTGCGAGTAAGGAAGGAAGCAGTCCTTTTTTGAAAAAAAGGACCAAAAAACTTTTGAATGATAAAAGTTTTTTGCTTCTTTTTTTCAAAAAAGAAGACCTTCCTTCCTAATCATCAGGCGGCCCATGCATGGCGTAATCGCCGCCCAACGCCAATTTCGCATAAAGCGCGCCCGCGGCCACAACGGCAAGTGCCGCGATCAGGCCGGCGCGCCCGGTTTGCGGATCGAGCAGATCGACCCAAACTACGCCGGCGAGTGCCACCAGCGCGAGGATTGGCGGCCAGGGGAATAGCCACATCTTCGCCTGGCTGCGCGCGGTAGTGCCGCGGCGGCGGCCGATGATGACGGCCGCGCACAGCATGGCGTACATCACGACGTTGCCGTTGGCGATGATGACCAATTGTAAATCCTGCGGAATGAAGCAGCCGGCAAGCCCCAGCGCGCCGAGTGCAAGCGTGGCGACCCAGGGTGAGCCGAATCGCGGATGCACACGCTCCAGCGCGCGGCTTATTGCAAGCGGCCAAGAGCGGTCGCGCGCCGAGCCGTAAATCTGGCGCGCGCCGATAAGGGCTATGGCGATCATGGCGTTGAACAGCGACGCGGCGACTGCCAGGCTTAAGAGGAGCGAGAGCGTGGGGCCGCCGACGCTGGCGAGGAATTGCGGCACGGGTGCATCGGATGCGCTGAGTGCGGCGAGATCGGGCGCGCCGGCGATGATGCCAAGGATCGGCAGGATTTCAACGATCGCCGCGAGGGCGATTGCGGCGTAGATGACGGGGCCGATGCGGGCGCGGACATCGCGAATTTCCTCGCCCAGGGCGACGACGCTGCCGTAGCCGTTCAGCGCGTAGATGCCGGCTGAGGCGCCGATGCCAAGTGTGACCAGGCCCACGCCGCGCAGGCCACCGGCGCCGTTGCTGATTTGCGGATGGGTGAGCATGCGCGCGACATGGGCCAGGCTTTGGGCGTGGGCAAAGCCGAGTGCCGCGGTGACGAGCAGCGAGAGGATTTCGACGGCGAGGAAAATGCCGGTGATCAGCGCGTTGAGTTTGACGCTGAGCACGCCTATGATCGTGACCAGCACGATTGCCGCGAGGGCCACGGGGATGGCGGCGGCATGCGGCGCGATCACGCGCAGGTAATCGGCAACGCCGAGGCCGGAGAGCGACAGCGCGATCGCGTAGCCGATTAAATTCGTAGCCAGCATTGCAAAGCCCGCCTCCGCGCCGAGAACGCGGCCGGCCATGGCGTATTCGCCGCCGGTGTGCGGAAAAGCCGAGCCCAGCTCTGCGTAAACCGCGCCGACCGCTAGGCTGAGCAGCACGGCGGCTAGCAGGCAGATCAGTGCGCCGCTGCCGACCTGGTGGAGGATTTGCGAGCCTACGACGAACACGCCGATGCTGGGGGATAGGCAGGATAGCGTGATCAGCAGGCCGCCTAGGCCCGATATTTCTCGGCGGAGGAAAAGCGAAGACGAAGACTGGGTGGGGCGTGCCGCCCCCCCCAGACCCCCCGTCTTCATTTTAGTCCCGCGAACACTTGGCGATCCTTGTTGTCCTGCATCAGCATGCGAAAACCGGGGATCGTTTCTAGACCCAGGCCACTTGGCACGCCGGTTTCTTCGTCGGCCACAACCGCACCGTAGCTTTGGCCGGTCAGCTTTTCCCATTTCCCTGCGGGTTTTTTCGCCTCGATGTGCACGACCGTCGCCTTGAGGATCATGCGCACGATCGCCTCCTTGGGCTGGCGTGGCTTGGTCAGGCTCGGATGGCCTCCAATCATCTGCCAGCCGTTGCGCAGCGCCCAGTCTTTCAGTTCTTCCTGCGTCATGCCGCGCGCTTGCCTCGCTTGGGTTTTGGCGCGCGCACCTGGCTGGGGGCGACGCCGCGCGCCCTATCGAGCACGAGGCGGGCGTAGTCGTCCATGTCACCTTCGAAGGGGACGACCGTGCCGTCCGCCGCCAGCCACAGGCGATCGGCGACGAGTTCCATCAGCGAGCGGTCATGGGTGATCAGGATGACCGCGCCCTGGTAGTCGTTGAGTGCGTCCAGCAGGGCGCGGCGGCTGTCTATGTCGAGGTGGTTGGTGGGCTCGTCCAGGATCAGCAGATGCGGGGCGGCCATGGCGACGAGGTTGAGCAGCAAGCGGGCGCGCTCGCCGCCGGAGAGGTTCTCGACCGTGGTGGATTGCTTGTCGAAACCGATGCCGAAAGACGCGAGGCGGGAGCGGTGCTGGGTTTCGCTGTCATCCGCCCGGGCGCGGCGCATGATGTCCAGGGGGGTGTCGGCGGGGTCGAGTGCCTCGATCTGGTGCTGGTGGAACCAGCCGACCTGGATGCGGCGCTCTCGCTGCATGGTGCCCGAATGTAGGCCCAGCGCGCCGGCGGCCATCTTGGCGAAGGTGGATTTGCCGGCGCCGTTGACGCCGAGCAGACCGATGCGGTCATCGATGTCCAGGCGGAGGTTGAGACGGCTGAGCACGGGCGGGGCGTTGCCGTAGCCGACGCTTGCGTGTTCGAGGCGCATGAGCGGCGGGGCGAGGGGGCGTGCGGGGCTGGGGATGGTGAAGGGGGCGACGCGTTCTTCGATCACGGCTGCGATCGGCGCCAGCTTGGCCAGGCGCTTCATGCGGGATTGGGCCTGGGCGGCCTTGCTGGCTTTGGCGCGGAAGCGGTCGACGAAGCTTTGCAAATGGGCGCGCTCGGCTTCCTGCTTCATGCGGCTGGCCGATTGCAAGCGGGATTTTTCGGCGCGGCGAGCTTCGAAATCGTCGTAGCCGCCGGTGTAGAGGTCCAGCTTGCCCTCGCGGATGTGCAGGATGGCGTCGACGGAGTTGTTCAGCAATTCGCGATCGTGGCTGATGATCAGCGCCGCACCGGGGTATTTGCGCAGGCGCGCTTCGAGCCAGAGGGCGCCTTCGAGATCCAGGTAGTTGGTGGGTTCGTCCAGCAGCAGCAGGTCCGGCTCGGCGAACAGCGCCGCGGCGAGCGCCACGCGCATGCGCCAGCCACCGGAGAAGTGCGACATCGGGCGGGCTAAATCGTCGGTGGAAAAGCCCAGGCCGGCGAGGATTTCGCTGGCGCGGGCGGGGGCGCGGTCGGCGTCGATTTCGATCAGGCGGGCGTAGATGTCGCCCATGCGTTCGGGCGGGGCGGACTCCAGCTCGGTGTGCAGGGTGTGGCGCTGCGTGTCGGCGGCGAGGATCGTGTCCAGCAGGCTGACCGGGGTGGCGGGGTGTTCCTGGGCGACGCTGGCGATGGTGGCAGCACGGGGGACGCCGATTTCGCCGCCGTCCGGGGAGAGCTCGCCGGTGATGAGCTTGAAGAGGGTGGATTTGCCCACGCCGTTGCGGCCGACCAGGCCAACCTTGGCGGCGAGCGGGAGGGTGACGGTGGCGTGGTCGAAGAAGCGCCTTCCCCAGGCGTTGAAGACAAGGTCGTCGATTTGCAGCATGGGCGGGGTGTAGCGTGAGGGGCGGGGGAAGGCGAGAGTTTTGGGTGCAATGCAGCAAAATGAAGACGGGGGGTCTGGGGGGAACGGCTCGTTCCCCCCAGTCTTTTCTGACTTTCCTAGTGTACCAACGCCCCTTCCGCCCCGATCCCCGTCTGCGAGCGCACATACAGCCCTTCATAAGCCGCCGCCTCGCCCGCATCGCGCCACAGCAAGCTGCCCAGCCAGCACCCGAAAAAGCCGATCGGCATGGAAAACAAGGCCGGGCTGTCATAGGGAAAGATCGCGGCCGAAAAGCCGAACACCTTGACCCATATTCCCGGGCTGAGCACCGTCAGCACCACGGCCGAGACCAGGCCCGCACTGCACCCCAGCACCGCACCCGCCGTGGACAATCCGCGCCAGTACATGTTCAGCAGCAGCACTGGAAAGTTCGCACTCGCCGCCACGGCAAAAGCCAGCCCAACCATGTAGGCGACGTTCTGCTTTTCGAACACGATCCCCAACCCGATGGCCACAATGCCGATCGCAATTGAGGCAATGCGCGAGACATTGACCTCCCGCCCCTCGGTCGCCCGACCGCGCCGAAACACGTTGGCATAAAGATCGTGGCTGACCGCCGTTGCTCCGGCCAGCGTCAGGCCGGAAACAACGGCCAGGATGGTGGCGAAAGCGACTGCACTGATGAAGCCCTTGAGCACGTCCCCACCGACGGCGTGGGCCAGATGGATGGCCACCATGTTGCCGCCGCCGATCACCTTTCCCGCCGTGACGTAGGCCGGGTCGGCGCCGACCATGCTGATGGCGGCAAAGCCGATGACAAAAGTCAGGATGTAGAAATAGCCGATCAACCCGGTCGCGTAGAATACGGAGGAGCGCGCGGCCTTTGCGTCCGGCACGGTAAAGAAGCGCATCAGGATGTGCGGCAGCCCCGCCGTGCCGAACATCAATGCGATGCCCAGCGAGATAATGGAAACCGGATCCTTGTATTGCAGGCCTGGCCGCAGGATGGCGGCGTGTTTGGGATGGGCGTGCACCGCGGCCGCGAACATCGCGTTCAGATCGAACCCGAAATGCGCCAGGGCTGCGAATGCCATGTAAGTGGCCCCGCCCAGAAGCAGCATCGCCTTGATGATCTGCACCCAGGTCGTCGCGATCATGCCGCCGAACGTCACATACAGGATCATCAGCACGCCGACAATGACAACGGCATAAATGTAGGGTAGGCCAAAGAGAAGCTGGATGAGCTGCCCCGCGCCGACCATCTGCGCGATCATGTAGAACATGACGACGACCAGCGTGGAGGTGGCGGCCACACTGCGCACCGGCACGGCCGAAAGCCGGTAGCTGGCCACGTCGGCAATGCTGTATTTGCCCAGATTGCGCAACCGCTCGGCCATCAGGAACATGATGATCGGCCAGCCGACGAGAAAGCCGATCGAATAGAGCAGCCCGTCGAACCCCGCGGTAAAGACCAGCGCGGAAATGCCGAGGAATGAGGCCGCGGACATGAAATCCCCGGCAATGGCCATGCCGTTCTGCCACCCTGTCACGCCGCCGCCGGCCGCGTAGAAATCGGCGGCCGTTCTGGTCCGCCGCGCCGCCCAGGCGGTAATGGCCAGGGTCAGGGCGACGAACACGCCGAACAGGATGATGGCGGTGTTGTTGGTGGCCGCCGGTGCGGGTGTGGCCGCGGCGGCACTGCCGGCCACGGCAATGCCGGCTGCAGTCAGGACCGCTGGCCGCTTCATGGCGCGCCTTGCACGATGCGGCGAGTCAGCGCATCGAAAGCGGCATTGGCCTGCGCCACGTAAATCCCGGTCAGCACAATCGCTGCGACAATCACCCCCAGCCCCAGCACGAAGCCCAGCGTGATCGTGGATGACACGGGAATGGCCATGACAGAAGGTGCAAAAGCGACCAGGAAGACGAACCCGAAATAGATCACCAGCATGCAGGCGGTCAGCGCCAGTGCCAGGGCCCGCCGGCGGCGGATCAGTTCGTCAAAAGCGGCGTGGGCCCGCACGTCTTGCATCCTCTATCCTCCGTGTGCACCCTTATCTCCGCAGAGTGGCCTTTCTATTCGCGTTCGCGCAAGCTGGGCGGGGATAGGAAGGAAGAGAAGCAGTCCTTTTTTGAAAAAAAGGACCAAAAAACTTTTGTCAGTTAGGGTGGGAGGCGAGGTGTTTCGCAAGTTCATGCTGCATGGCAGCAACGGCGCGCTGATCGTGCTTTGCGGGGGGATCTGCACGGCGGGTCTGGCCGGGCGGTTGCATGTGCCCGTCTGGCTCGTGGGCTTGGGCGCGCTGCTGTTCTACCTCAGCGAGTACTCCACGCACCGCTTCATGTTCCACGCCCCTCCCTCGCGCTGGGCCTGGCTGCGCGCCAAGCAGCACCGGCTGCATTACGACCATCATGCCGAACCCGCGCGGCTGGACCTGCTGTTCCTGCCGCTGTGGTATGTGCTGCCCAACCTGGCCGTCACAGCCGCACTCGCCTACGCGGTGCTGCACAATGCGGGGCAGGTCGCAGCGTTGGCGCTCGGCGCCATGCTGGCGCTGCTGCACTACGAATGGGTGCACCTGATTGCGCATCTGCCCTACACGCCCAAGACCGCGTTCGGCCGCTGGATGAAGCGCTACCACCTGCGCCATCATTTCGTGAACGAAAAACTCTGGTATGGCGTCAGCAACCCCGCGATGGATGTGCTCTACCGCACCTTTCGCGACCCGCAGGATGGTACGCGCAGCCGCACCACGCGCGTGCTCTATCCACGTGAGCAGGAGCGGGGTTGAGCGAGGCGTTCCGCTTCTTCCACCCCTTGCGCGTGCGCTGGGCGGAATGTGACATGCAAGGCATCGTCTTCAATCCGCATTACCTGATGTATGTCGATGTGGCATTTACCGAATACATGCGCGCGCTCGGCCTGCCCTATCCCGAAGCGTTCGCCGCTGTGGGCACCGACACGTTCATGGTCTCGGCGCAGTTGAATTTCCGCGGCTCGGCGCGCTATGACGACGAATTGCAGATTGGCGTGCGCACGGCCTATTTCGGTACGACGAGTTTTCGCATGGCCACCTCGATCAGGCGCGGCGGAGATGTACTGGTCGAAGGTGTCACCGTCTATGTCAACGGAGATCGCCTAACGCAGAAACCGCGGCCTTTGCCGAAGCGACTTGTTGAGTTGGTCAGCGTATTTGAATTGACTGCGCCAGACAGGAAAGAAGTTGGGGGGGATGTGCCATCCCCCCCAAACCCCCCGTCTTCAGTTTAGTCTAAGCCACGCTGCGCAGCACGTCGCCCAATATCCCCACGATCTCGTCCACATGCGCCCGCTCCGCAATCAGCGGCGGCGAGAGCGCAATGATATCGCCCGTCACCCGCACCAGCAGCCCCGCCTGGTAGCACGCCACGAACACGTCATACGCCCGTGCGCCCACCGCCCCCGGCCGAGGCGCCAGTTCCACGCCGGAGACCATGCCCAGATTGCGCACGTCGATCACGTGCGGCAGCCCCTTCAGGCTGTGCACCGCATCTTCGAAATACGGGCTCATCTCGCCGGCATGGGCAAAAATCCCCTCCTCTTCATAAACATCCAGCGTGGCCAAAGCCGCCGCACAAGCCAGCACATGCGCCGAATAGGTGTATCCGTGGAAAAACTCGATCGCCCCAGGCGGCCCGCTCATGAACGCGTCATAAATCGCCGAGGACACAACCGTCGCCCCCATCGGCACCGTCGCATTCGTAATCCCCTTGGCCAACGTCAGCATATCCGGCACCACGCCGAACAGATCGACCGCGAACGGCGCGCCCAGCCTGCCAAAGCCGCTGATCACCTCATCGAAAATCAGCAATATGCCGTGCTTGCTGCAAATCTCCCGCAGCCGCTGCAAATAGCCCACAGGCGGGATCAGCACGCCGGTCGATCCCGCCATAGGCTCCACGATCACGGCGGCCACCGTGGAAGGATCATGTAGCGCCAAAATGCGCTCCAGCGCGTCCGCCAGCTCCGCGCCATGCGCCGGCTGGCCGCGAGAAAACGCGTTGCGCGCCAGATCATGCGTGTGCGGCAGATGGTCCACGCCAGGCAGCATCGGCCCGAACTGCTTGCGGTTATTGCCGATGCCGCCTACGGAAATGCCGCCGAACCCCACGCCGTGGTAGCCGCGCTCCCGCCCGATCAGGCGCGTGCGCTGCCCCTCGCCACGAACGCGGTGATAGGCCAGCGCGATCTTCAGCGCCGTATCGACCGCCTCCGAACCGGAATTGCTGAAAAAGGCGTGGTCCAGCCCATCGGGCAGCATGCGGCACACGCGCGCGGCCAATTCGAACGCCTGCGGGTGGGCCATCTGGAACATGGGCGCGAAATCCATGGTCGCGGCCTGGCGCGCAATCGCCTCGGCAATGCGCGGCCGGCAATGCCCGGCATTCACGCACCACAGCCCCGCCGCGCCATCGAGGATCTGGCGCCCATCATGGCTGGTGTAGTGCATGTCCTTCGCGGCCACCAGCAGGCGGGGCGCGGCCTTGAACTGGCGGTTGGCGGTGAAGGGCATCCAGTATTCGGCCAGGCTGTTCGGGGCCAGTTCCGCGTTCATGCCATCCATGTCGTGTCCCTCGTCTAACGCAGCCCGAGCACCTTATGCGTCTGCACGCTCAGGCGCCATTGCGGATGGCTCAGACAATAGTCCACCGCTTGCTGCGTGTGGCGTGCCAGGTCCGGCCCATCCATAGGTTGCAGAAGAAAGTGGCGGAAAGCCAGCTTCGCAAATGCCTCCGGCGGCGCGCCGGGCTGGGGATAGACGAGCTTGAGCTCGTCGCCGCCACGTGCGGCAAGCGGGGCGCCCGCTTTGGGGCTGACGCAGACCCAATCCAGGCCGGGCGGGGGCGCGATGGTGCCGTTGGTTTCGACCGCAATGGCAAAGCCGTGCGCGTGCAGGGCGTCGATCAGCGGCGGGTCCACTTGCAGCAGGGGCTCTCCGCCGGTCAGGACGGCGAGGCGGTTGGCGGGGCCGCCGATCCATTGGGCGGCGATGGCATCGGCCAGGTCGTTGGCTGAGCGGTAGCGGCCGCCGGCGGTGCCGTTGATGCCTACGAAGTCCGTGTCGCAGAACCGGCAGGTTGCCGTGGCGCGGTCCGCCTCCCGACCAGACCAGAGATTGCAGCCCGAAAAACGGCAGAACACGGCCACTTTTCCTGCCTGCGCGCCCTCCCCCTGGAGAGTTAGAAAAATCTCTTTGACCGTATAAATAGACGGGGGTCCGGGGGGGCGGCTTCGCCCCACCGTCGTGCGCAGCACGCTCTCGCGTGACGGGGTCTGGGGCAGAGCCCCAGTCTTAACTTTGCTTTTCGCCCGACTTCTCGAGCAGCCCCTTCACCTCGTCCATAGCCTCGCGAAAACGATCATTCAGCAGCGCCACCGCCTCGCCATTGCTGCGCTGGATCAAATCGGACAATTCGCGGATATTGCTGATGGCGTGCTCGTAGGATTGCTTGACCAGCTCGGCCTGGCGCGCCGCCTTGTGCTGCGGCGTATCGGTGCTGGCGAGTTCGCGCACGTGCTCGGTCAGCTCAGTCATGGTCTGCTGCATGATTTCCATATTCCGCCGCGCCACGGCCTGCGCGCCCTCCAGGGCGAGCCGATTGGCCTGGCTCAGCACGTCCATGTTGCGCCGGTGGGCCGCCATCAGCACGCCGGCGTCGGGCAGCATGGTGGGGAAGCGCATTTCGGAGAACATGCGCGTGATGTCACCGAACAGCGCCTTGTTGGTCTCGGCCGCCGAGCGTGCGAAATTGCCGACGGTCTCGGTGGTGCGGCGGACGGCTTCCTGGCCTAGCTTGGCGCCTGTTTCGGCGGCCTGCTTGGCGGCGTCGGCAACGGGCGTGTGTGACGTGGTGTGTTCGGCCATGGTGCAACCTCCTGGCGTGTTCGTTCGGACGCGGACCCTACACGCTTTGGCGCGCGCTGGAAATTGCTGGTAGGGCAATAGGGTGAAGAGCTGGGGGAGATGTGCCATCCCCCCCAGACCCCCCGTCATAATTTAAGACGAGGCCCTAAAATCGACGGGGGGTCTGGGGGGGATGGCACATCTCCCCCAGCCTGCGCCTGGCTTGACACAGCGGCGCGGCTTTCGGGATCGTCATGCCCATGGACCACGCGGCACAGCACGGACCGGCCACGCTCATCACGCTGTTGCTGATCCCCCTGGTGATCTGGCTACGCCTGCGCCGCCTGCGCCGCACAGCGCGCGCGCAGGATGTCTGGTTCGAGCCCGAGGGCGATCACTTCATCTACCATCCGTTCGGGCGCTTCGGCCGCGCCTACCTGGTCAGCCCCGCCACGCGAGAGGCCATCCGCGCCCAGATGGGCCGCTTCACCCGCGCGGCCGGCGTCATCCTGCTGCTGGTACTGCTCGGCCCGCTCTGCCTGCTCAGCCTGGACCCGGCGCTGTACTGGCAGTGGCGCCCTTGGGTTCTGACCTTCCGGCTGACCATGATCATGGCATTCGTCGCCGGCGGATTGGTCTGGCGCATTACTGCGGTGCGTCCGCTCTATGCGGGTGCGGTCGCGGCACCAAGGCGCATTGCCATGCGGGACGTTCGCGCGCGGCTGGCGGCGACGCGTTCTTGGTGGAGCGTGGGGATCGGCTTCGCCCTGACAGGCGCAGGTGCTGCATGGTTCGCCTCGCGCGCCCTGACGAGGCCGGACACGGCCTCAGCCATCTATGCCGGGTTGCTGGGCGTGCTGGCGCTGCTGAATTTGCGCGTGCTGCTCGCCAAGATGCGTCTGCGTGGCGGATGAGCCTTGCGGGCGATTGCGGCGCGGCTGACCGGCGGGGATCGGCGCTCGATCGGGCAGGCAAACGCCGTGGCTGCGTCCGTGCGCGCGCAGCCGGCGCTGTTCGGCCAATTGTGGGATTGCCTGACCCATCCCGATGCGGTGGTGCGCATGCGCGCCGCCGATGCGCTGGAAAAACTCGGGCGGGACATGCCGGTGATCTTCGCCGAACGCCGCACGGCCATTCTCTCGGGCGCGCTTGACGACGGCACGCCCGGGCTGCGCTGGCACCTGGTCGCCATCGCCTCGCGCCTGCCGCTCACCGATGACGAGGCCGCGTCGTTCTGCCTTCGCCTGCGCCATCTCATTGGGCATGATCGCAGCAGGATCGTGCGTGTCATGGCGCTTCAGGCCTTGCACGATGTTGCCGCACGCCATCCCGCGCTGGCAGCGCGGCTGGACGACGCACTGGCCTACGCCGAGCACTCGGCCATTCCGTCGTTGCGTGCACGCGCGGGCAACCTGCGGGACGGGCCAAGTAATTGATTCAACCGAGTTGAGTTTTTCAGGAAAGCTGGGGGAGATGTGCCATCCCCCCCAGACCCCCCGTCATTCATTTAGATATTGTCCTAAATAAAGACGGGGGGTTTGGGGGGGATGGCACATCTCCCCCAGCCTTATATCAGGCGCTGATCTGCCCCTCGCCCACCACCGGCGGCTCATCCGGGAACGGCTTCGGCCGAGCCTGGCCGGCGCCGTCCAGCATGTCGCCGAACTGCTCGGCCCGGCCCAGCGCGCGATCGAGTGCCGCCATGGTGGTGGACAAATCAGTGCTGTCATCGGCGAGCCACGCCCGCAGCGTATAGAGCCACACCGCGGTCAACCCCTGTGTGCGCAGCAATCCGCGCACACCCAGCGCCGATATGCCCGCGCCTTCCAGCATCCAGGCCATGCTGCCGCTCGTGGCGAACGCCAGTTCCAACGCCAGGGCAGGGTGGCCGGGCAGCGCGCGCACCAATGCAGCCACGCCGGCGCGGTGCATCTGCAGCGCATCGAAGCGGCGCATCACCACATCGAACAAACGGTCCCTCGCGGAGCCGTCGGTGGCCGCCCCCTGCAGCGCCATCTGATCGGCCAACCTGCCGAAACGCAGCAGGATCGCATCGCGCGCGGGGAAGCGCGCGCGCGCGCGTTCGAGGGGAAGATCGGCGAGCCGCGCCGCCTCGGCCACGCTGACGGCGCGCCAGCCATCGGTTCCGGCCAGGGTAAAGGCGCTGGCGATGAGGGCTTGGTCGAAGGCTTCGTCTTCCATGAATACACCTCTAATCGTCGAAGCAAGGGTAGGAAAGGTTGTTCTTTTTTGAAAAAAAGAACCAAAAAACTTTTGTCTGTTAGGAAGGTGTGAGGTGTCGGCCGTTTTGCAGTTCCTCTTCCGCCATTGGCGGCGGCAGCCCTTGATGGCGGCCCTGATCGTGCTTGGCATGGTGCTGGCCTCGGTTGCCGACGTGTTCACGCCGGTGCTGGCCGGCTGGTTGGTCGATGCCGTCGCCGCCAACCAGGCACACGCCGCAATCGAGGCCGTCATCGGCATAGGCGTGCTCGGCGCCTTCATGCTCGGCGTGCGCCAGGGCGCGCTGTGGGCGCTCGTGCGCTTCACGCTGCGCATGATGCGCGAGGTCAAGGCCGAAGCCTTTTCCCGCGTGCAGCATTTCTCGGCCAGTTGGCACGCGGAAAGCTTTTCGGGCGCCACCGTGCGCCAGGTGCTGCGCGGCGCCGGCGCGCTCGACATGCTGAACGATGTCGTGACGTTTGCCATCGTGCCTACGGTTGTCGTGCTCGTCGGCGCCGCCGTGCTGCTCGGCGTGCAATGGCCGATCATGGGCGCCGCCGTCACGCTGGGCAGCGCGATATACCTCGCGCTGACGATATGGCTGTCCGTCAGTTGGGTCGCACCCGCGGCCAATCTGTCCAACGCCTGGGACACGCGCGTTTCCGCCGCACTGGCAGACGCCATCACGTGCAATGCCACGGTCAAATCCTTCGGCGCCGAACAGCGGGAGGAGCGACGGCTCAATCGCGCGCTGGATAAATGGCAAAGCCGCACAAAGCGCACGTGGGTGCGCGGCACGACCAGTTTTTCAATCCAGGGTGCGGCGCTGCTGCTGCTGCAATTGCTGATCCTGGGCACGATCACCTGGCTGTGGCACAGCGGTGCGGCCGGCGCGGGCGGCGTGACCACGGCGCTGACGATGTATTTCGTGCTGCATGGCTATCTGCGCACGATGGGCCAGACAGTGCGCGAAGTGCAGCGCGGCGTGAATGACATGGTCGAACTGGTGGCGCTGCACCGCGCACCGCTCACCGTGGTTGATCGGCCCGATGCCGCCGAACTTGCCGTGCCGCATGGCGAGATTGCTTTTTCACATCTGCGTTTCCGCTATGGCCAGCATGGGCGTCCGCTATTCGACGATCTGTCTGTGGTTATTGCTCCGGGCGAGCATGTCGGCCTTGTAGGACAATCGGGTTCGGGTAAATCGACCGCGGTGCGGCTGATCCAGCGCCTGCACGATATCGATGGCGGCGCCATCTTCATCGACGGGCAGAACATCGCGCATGTGACGCAGGAGAGCCTGCGCCGGCACATTGCCATGGTGCCGCAGGAGCCGACGCTGTTTCATCGCACGCTGGCCGAGAACATCGCCTATGGCCGCCCGGATGCCACGGCCGCCGACGTTGAACGCGCGGCGAAGCTGGCGAACGCGCACGACTTCATTGCGCGCCAGCCCAAGGGGTATGCGACGATGGTGGGTGAGCGTGGCGTCAAGCTATCCGGCGGCGAGCGCCAGCGCGTGGCCATTGCGCGCGCATTTCTCTCGGCCGCGCCGATTTTGATCATGGACGAGGCGACGTCGAGCCTGGATTCCGAAAGCGAGGCGGCCATCCAGGCGGCGATGGCGCGGTTGATCGAGGGGCGCACGGCGCTGGTGATTGCGCATCGTTTGTCCACGGTGCGGGCGATGGACCGCATTCTGGTGTTCGAGAACGGCCGCATTGTGGAGCAGGGTACGCATGATGCGCTGGTTGCGCGCGCGGGCGGGATTTACCGGCGGTTGTTTGAGCGTCAGGCGCTGGGGTTGGTGGAGCCTTTAGCATAGGAGCAGGAAGGATTGGGGAAGATGTGCCTTGGACGGGTCGGCGCATGCGCCGACTAATTCCGCCCAAGCCCCCAAGCCCCCGGTCATTCATTTAACAGGCTGCGGAAATTCACCTTCCCAAAACGGCTGCGGTACGATTCAATAGCGCGTTCGATCAGCCGGGAAAGTCGCATCGATGCGTGGAGCAGACCGCCAGACCGGCAAGATGTTCAGCTACGCCAGTCCCGAATCGCTAGTCCCAAAGGATCACCCGCTGCGTGTTATTCGCCCGCTGGTGAACGCGGCCCTCGATCAGCTCTCGGGCAAGTTCGAGGCGATGTATTCCCCCTTTGGCCGCGAGTCCATCGCGCCTGAGAAACTGCTGCGCGCGTTGCTGGTGCAAGCCTTCTTCGGCGTCCGCTCGGAGCGGCAGCTGATGGAGCAGCTGCGCTACAACATGATGTTCCGCTGGTTTGTCGGCCTGTCGCTGGACGCGCCGGTCTGGGACGTGACCGTGTTCACCAAGAACCGCAAACGCCTGCTGGAGGGCGATATTGCAAGGCAATTTCTGGCGGCCATCCTGGCCCACCCCGCGGTCGCACCGCTGCTCTCCACCGAGCATTTCTCTGTTGATGGCACGCTGATCGAAGCCTGGGCCAGCATGAAGAGCTTTGCCCCCAAGGATGGTTCGGGCGAGCCGCCGGCGGATGGGCGCAATTGCGAGGTCGATTTTCGCGGCCAGCTTCGCAGCAATGAGACGCATGCCTCCAAGACGGATCCTGATGCGCGCCTCTATAAGAAAGCGGCAGGCCAGGCCGCCAAGCTTTGCCACATGGGCCATGCGCTTAGCGAAAACCGCAACGGCTTGGTGGTGGACGTGGCCCTGACGCATGCCACCGGCACGGCGGAGCGCGAGGCGGCGTGCGCCATGGTGGGTGCCTTGGTCGCGGCGCCTGCCATGACGCTTGGCGCTGACAAGAACTACGACTCGGCCGACTTCGTGGCCGAGATGCGTCGCCTTGGCGTGACGCCACATGTTGCGCAGAACAACAAGAACCGCCGCTCGGCCATCGATGGTCGATGGCTGCCGCACCAACGTGGCGGGCGTGATCGTCGGTCGCACAGTTGCGGGCGGCTCGGCCTTTGGAAGAGGCGAGCGGGCAATGTCTCGTGCAAACGAATGCACGCATGAAGCAATGCTACTGCTGGCCGGGGCCAAACAAGGCAAGGACTCGCACGTCACCCGCGGTGTCGTTTGTAGCCAGCGACGACCCGGCGGCCTTGATGGTCCGAATCCTCGGTTCCACCCATGCAAGGAAAATCGCGCAAGTCACGCCTGGCCTGCTTCAGCCGTTCCCACTTCGCCTCACCTACACTGCCGCTACCTGGCTGTAGCAGCCAACGGCGCGCGGCGCTAAACCCGGCGCGGGCCTCCGGCGAGGTCGTCACCTTACGTGGCACGGAACCTCAGACGCGCTCGGCAGGTCCGCACAGGGGTTCGTGGGTAGGGTCGGTGCGGTCCAGCTCGGCCAGCCAATGCTCCATTTCGTCATCCTCGCTCCCAAGCCCGGCGTCGATGTCCCGCTCGGCCTGGGTAAGGATCTTGGCCTCTCGCTCAATACGGCGGGCGCGTTCGCCCATCGTCTCCGGCGAACCCGCTCCTGGGCCCGGTGTGGTCATCAAGCCAAGGGTCATGCAGGCAACATAGACACCAAGCCCCCCTTTTTCCACCGCCATGTGGCGGGCTCAACGAAAAGGGCTACTCGGCAACGACGCACGACCCGCAACATTCCACTTGCCTCGTTCCCCATCCGTTCACTATCCTCCCCCACCATGAAACCCACCCCCCGCGCCCTGCGCGACCGCATCGACTCAATCCCCGGCAACCAGCCGAGCTTCAACATGCGCGAGCAAGACCGCCAGGAACAGATCGTCACAGCCGGCCGCACCCTCCTCGCCGAATTCGGCGCCCGCAGCTTCACCCTGCCCGCCTTCGCCCTCGCCCTGCGCATGTCGCCCGCCAGCATCCGCCGCCATTTCATCGACCTCGACAGCCTGCTGATCCACATCCTCAACCGCCACCTGCTGACGCTTTCCACGGTCATGGGAACGCTGCCGCGCGGCGCCAATGACAAGCACGCCGCCCGCCGAAGCGCCTATCTCGCCCACACCCGAACCCCGCTCGGCGGCCTGACCGAGGCCCACCTCCTCCTGGTGCGGGACCGCCACCTCCTCCCCCAAGCCGATCTCGACCTGATCGAAGACGTCCGCGCCAATCTCGCCACCCTGCTGAACGGCGAGCATGCCCAAGCCGTCATCGACTTGCTCGACATGCCTACCATGGGCCTGGCCGACATCGACGCCATCCTCGCCGCCCGAACCGCCCACGCCGCGCCGGCCGGCCAACCCTCGCCGGCCCCCTCCAGGCCAATCTTCAAACTACCGCCCCCGGCAACCAGGCAAGCCACCTGGCCCGCGTCTTGGCAAAGAAGCGCAAGCGAAACGGAGGCGCGGGCAGGCCCCTAGCAAAAGCTGGGGGGAATGAGCCATTCCCCGTCGTTCGGAGCACGCTCTCGCGTGACGACCCCCCGTCATCATTCCGGCGAACTACTCACTCCAGACCTTGCTCTTTGACAATCGAATCAGATTCTCTAACCCAGGGGCGGAGCCTGCCTCGAATCCGGTCAGTCCCGCGCAAACTGACCCACGCCCTCCGCCGCATCACCTTGCGCCCGCCCCGCCCGCCCGCTATACGCGCGCCCTTGTTCGTGCGACCGGGCCTGAAATGGGCATGCCCGGCCACGACGCTCGTGCCCGGCGCGCCCCGCGCCAGACGGCTCGACCCAGACGCACAGGAGCCACCAAATGCCCAAGATGAAGACCAAATCCTCGGTCAAGAAACGCTTCAAAATCACCGGCACTGGGAAGGTCCTCGCCGGCCCCGGCAAGAAGCGCCACAACCTCTCGGCGCGCAGCCAAAAGGCCATCCGCAGCAATCGCGGCAGCCAAACCCTGACCCACGCCGACGGGCTGACGGTCAAGCAATGGGCGCCCTACGGCCTCTAACCGAACACCGAGGATAGCACACCATGGCACGCGTCAAACGGGGCACCACCACCCACGCCCGTCACAAGAAAGTCCTCAAAGCCAGCAAGGGCTTTGTCGGCCGCAGTTCAACCAATTACCGCATCGCGATGGAGCGGCTGGAAAAGTCGCTGCAATACGCCTATCGCGACCGCCGCGTGAAGAAGCGCGAATTCCGCGGCCTGTGGATCCAGCGCATCAACGCCGCCGTGCGCGAACACGGGCTGACCTATAGCCGGTTTATCGATGGGCTGAACAAGGCCGGAATCGAAATAGATCGCAAGGTGTTGGCGGCGATTGCGTTCGATGACGCGCCGGCGTTTGAGGCCATTGTGGTAAAAGTGCGCGAAGTTCTGGCAGCGTAAGGAAGAAAGCAGTCCCTTTTTGAAAAAAGGGACCCAAAAACTTTCAAAAGTTTTTTGCTTCTTTTTTTCAAAAAAGAAGACCTTCCTTCTAGGACTACCATGGCCGACGACATCGCCGCCTTGCGCGCGCTATCCCTGTCAGGCGTAGCCCAGGCCGCCACCCTTCGCGCGCTCGATGAATTGCGCGTCGGCCTGCTCGGCAAATCCGGCGCCCTGACCAAGCTGTTGCGCGAACTCGGCGGCGCCGCACCGGAGCAACGCCGCAGCCGCGGTGCCGCGCTCAACGGCGTGCGCGATGACATCGAAGCCGCATTGCTCGCCAGGCGCGTCGCCCTGCAAGAAGCGGCCATCGCCGCGCGCCTGGACTCCGAGCGCTTCGACGTCAGCCTGCCCCCCCTGCCGGAGCCGCCGGGCAGCATCCACCCCATCAGCCGCACGCTGGAAGAAATCACCGCAATCTTCGGCGCCATGGGTTTCACGATCGCCGAAGGCCCGGACATCGAAACCGACTGGCACAATTTCTCGGCCCTCAACATCCCCGGCCATCACCCCGCGCGGGACGATCACGACACATTCTACCTCGCCGGCGATCGCGTCCTGCGCACCCACACCAGCCCGGTGCAAATCCGCACCATGCTGACCCAGGCGCCGCCAATCCGCGTCATCGTCCCAGGCCGCACCTTCCGTGCCGATCACGACGCCACCCACAGCCCCATGTTCCACCAATGCGAGGCGCTGGTCATCGACCGCACCATCACGCTGGCCCACCTCAAGGGCTGCATCATCGACTTCCTGCGCGCCTATTTCGGCAACGCCAGCCTGCCCGTGCGCTTCCGCGCCAGCTACTTCCCCTTCACCGAGCCCAGCATGGAAGTCGATATCGGCTGGAACCGCCGCACGGGTGAAATTGGAAGCGGCACCGACTGGCTGGAAATCCTCGGCAGCGGCATGGTCCACCCCAACGTGCTGGCCAATGTCGGCATAGACCCCCGAGAGTGGCAGGGCTTCGCCTTCGGCATGGGCATAGAGCGCATCACCATGCTCAAGCACGGCATGTCCGATCTGCGCCCGTTCTTCGAAAGCGATCTGCGCTGGCTGCGCCATTACGGCTTCTCGGCACTCTCGCCGGCGACGCTGCACGAAGGGGTGGCGTCATGAAATTCACCCTCTCCTGGCTGCGCGACCATCTGGAAACGCAGGCCAGCCTGACCGACATTACAGACACGCTCACCCAGATCGGCCTTGAAGTCGAAGCCGTGCATGATCCCGCCGCCGCACTCGCCCCCTTCGTTACCGCGCGCATCATCGAGGCCACCCAGCACCCCAACGCCGACCGCCTGCGCCTCTGCCGCGTGGATGCCGGCACAGGCACCGAAATCCAGGTCGTCTGCGGTGCGCCAAACGCCCGCACTGACCTGGCCGCCGTCTTCGCCCCGCCAGGCGCCGTCATCCCCGCCACCGGCCTGCCGCTCAAGATCGGTGAAATCCGCGGCGTGCAGAGTGCGGGCATGCTCGTCAGCGCGCGCGAACTCGGCCTTGGCGAAGATCACGACGGCATCATCGAACTCGAACCCGGCACCGCCCCCGGCCAGTCCTACGCCAAATGGGCGAGCCTCGATGACCCCATGGTTGAAATCGGCGTCACCCCCAACCGCGGCGACGCACTCGCCGTACGCGGCATTGCGCGAGACCTCGCCGCCGCCGGCCTGGGCCAATTGCGCCCGTTCTCGCCGCCGGAAATCCACGGGCCCGCCAGTCCCATCACTTGGCAGAACGAGTTTGCTGAAGGCTGCCCCTGGGTCCTCGGACGCAGCGTGACAGCGCTGACCAACAGCCCCTCGCCCGACTGGCTGGCGCGGCGCCTGACCGCCATAGGCTTGCGCCCGATCAGCGCGCTGGTCGATGTCACCAACCACTTCGCCTACGACCTCGGCCGTCCTCTTCACGTCTTTGACGCCGACCGCATCAGCGGCACCACGCTGACAATCCGCCGCGGCTGCTTGGGCGAATCCTTCCTCGCCCTTGACGATCATACCTATGACGTCACCGACCAGGACATTGTCATCGCCGATGCATCCGGCGTCATTTCGTTGGCCGGCATCATGGGCGGCAAGACGACCGCCGTGCACGAAGGCACGCGTAACGTCTTCATCGAATGCGCCCTGTTCGACCGGGTGCGCATTGCCCTCACCGGCCGCCGCACGCAATTGCACAGCGACGCGCGCGCGCGTTTCGAACGCGGCATCGACCAGTCCATCCTGCCCGCTGCCCTGGACGCGGCCAC
The DNA here is from genome assembly GCA_965276755.1 of Acetobacteraceae bacterium. Classification (GTDB taxonomy): domain Bacteria; phylum Pseudomonadota; class Alphaproteobacteria; order Acetobacterales; family Acetobacteraceae; genus CAJCIS01. The sequence goes on along the minus strand of OZ255625.1, from coordinate 2,948,985 downwards.
GCAGATGATCATCTCCATCTGCGGCGGCGAGCCTTCCGCGCCCACCTCCGCCGGCAGCGAACCCGCCTGGCGCCGACGGGCCAGCATGCGTTTCGAACGCATCGCCGGCCTTGGCGGCGCCGACATTCCCGCGGCTGACGCGGTGGCCATCCTCGAACGCCTGGGATTTACCGTGCAGTCGCAGGACGCCAAGCAGGTGACCGTTTCCGTTCCCTCCTGGCGCTCTGACGTCGCCGGCGATAGCCGCGTGGACCACAACACTCTGCTCGACGCCGATCACGCCATGCGCGTGACCGAAGGCGCCGCCCTGATCGAGCCGGAGGTGGACCTGATCGAGGAAGTCCTGCGCATCCGCGGCCTGGACACCATCGCCCCCGTGTCGCTGCCTGGCGTAAACGCGGTGCCCTCGGCCACGCTGACTCCACGCCAGGCGCGCACCGCCCTCGCCCGTCGCACGCTCGCCGCGCGGGGTTTGGCCGAGTGCGTGCAGTTCAGCTTCATGCCCCGCGAACAGGCCGCCCTCTTCGGCGGCGCGCCCGAGGCGCTGCGTGTGGTCAACCCGATTGCAGCCGATCTCGATCAGATGCGGCCCACGCCTCTACCCTCCCTGATCCAGGCAGCCTTGCGCAATGCCGCCCGCGGCCTGCCGGATTCGGCCTTGTTCGAAATCGGACCCGGCTACGCGGAGGCCGGCCAGTCCCTGCTCGCCTGCGGCGTACGCACCGGCTGCTGGCCGCGCCATTGGCTGGGCCCATCCGCCCCTGTGCAGGCGCTTGACGCCAAAGGCGACGTTTGGGCCGTGCTGAACGCGCTTGGCGTGCCGCTGGAGGCGCTGACCACGACGCCAGGCGCACCCGGCTGGTACCACCCCGGCCGCTCCGGCATGGTGCGGCAGGGCCCGCGCACCGTGCTCGCCCAGTTCGGCGAACTGCATCCCGGCCTGCACGCCAGGCTCGGCCTGGACGAGCCTACCGTGGCCTTTGAAATCTTCCTGGACGAGATTGCCGACCCAAAGCGGCGCCGGCGCGCCGCCCCTGACCTGCCGAGCCTGCAGCCGCTGCGGCGCGATTTCGCCTTCCTGGCACCCGTTTCGCTGCCGGCCGAGACATTGCTGCGCGCGGTGCGCGGGGCTGAGCGCAGCCTGATTGCGGCAGTTACCCTGTTCGATGTCTATGAGGGGGAGACGATCGAGGCCGGGCAGAAATCGCTCGGCGTTGAAGTGACGCTGCAGCCTCGGGAGAAGACGTTGACGGATGCGGAGATCGAGGCCGCTTCGGCGAAGATCGTTCAGGCGGCGGTAAAAATTGGGGCGCGCTTGCGGTAGGAATATTGGGGGGGATGTGCCATCCCCCCCAAACCCCCGTCATTTATTTACGGCGGATCCCTAAAATCGACGGGGGTCTGGGGGGGATGGCACATCTCCCCCAGTTCTTTTGTTCTGGAGCCTGACGCGTTGGACACGATCGCCGCCGCCGAACCGATCCGCCTGATCGTCTGGGACCTGGACGACACTTTCTGGCACGGCACCCTGACCGAGGGCGGCATCACCTGGCGCGATGAATGCCGAGACGCGGTGATCGCACTCGCGCGCCGCGGCATCATGAGCACGATCTGCTCCAAGAACGATCCGGCGGACGTGCAACGCATCCTGACCGAACACGGGCTGTGGGACTACTTCGTCTTCCCCAGCATCGACTGGCAGCCCAAGGGGCCGCGTTTGGCCGCCTTGATCGAGGCGATCGGCCTGCGCCCCACCACCGTGCTCTTCATCGACGACAATCCGCACAATTTGGCCGAGGCGGCGCATTACGTGCCCGCGATCCAGCTCGCAGGACCCGGCATCGTGCCCGGCCTGCTGGAGGACCGGCTGTGCGTCGGCCGCGACGATCCTGAACTGACGCGTCTTGCGCAATACCGCCTGCTGCAGAGCCGCCACGCGGCCGCGACCCTCGCCACGGACGCGCACGCCTTTCTGCGCGAGAGCGGCATCACGGTCGAAATCGATTTTGACCTGACCGCGCACCTGGACCGCGCCATCGAATTGATCAACCGCACCAACCAGCTCAACTTCACCAAGCGACGGCTGCCCGAAGACGCGGCCGCTGCCAGGAAGATGTTGGGCGACATGCTCGCCAACCAGGATTATCCCGCCGGCATCATCCGCGTGCGCGACCGCTACGGCGATTACGGCCACTGCGGCCTGTTCGTCCTGCATCATAGCCGCGCCAAGCCGCGCGCATTGGTATATTTCTGTTTCTCCTGCCGCATCCTCAACATGGGCGTGGAGGACTGGCTTTATCAGCGCCTCGGCCGTCCGGACCTGACAATCGTGGGCGATGTGCTGGGCGATCCGCCGGCCCGTGCGCAGCCCGTGGATTGGATCAGCCTGGCGGCGCTCGGCAGCGGTGCGGAGCGGCAGTCGCCGCCCGCGCGCATGCTGGATGTGGTCTATGCCCGTGGCACCTGCCATGTGCGTCCGCTGTCGCATTATTTCAGCATGGTCGCGCGCGAGGTAATCGAGGATTTCGATACGGTACGGAACGGCCGCACGATGCCGCTGAACCATTCGATCTTCGCCCATTACGCACTGTACGGCGTGCCCTCCGGCGCGTGCGAGGCTTTCGCGCACCTGGGCTATACCGACGCCGATTTCACCTCGTTCATCGCCGCCCCTCCGTCAGGCGCGCGCATGCTCTGGGTGCTGAATTTCTGGACCGAGGCGGGCGCCAATCTCTACCGCCACCGCGCCACCGGCGCGCTGATCCCGGTTGCCTTCAACCCTGCTGCGGCAAAGGCGATGCATGCCAAGTTCGGGGCGCGGGCCAACGATGTCCGCAACTGGGACCGCGACGCGCCCGGCGTGGATGCCGGCGTCATCGACATGCTGGCGCGCGAGTTCGATTATGTGGGCAACACGCCGGACGATGTGCTACAAGCCACAGTGACCGCAATGATCGCGCGCGCGCCGGCGGGCACCATGGTGATCGTGCTGCTAGCCAACGAGCAGCGCCTGATGAGCGATGGCACAACCGTCACTGCCGAATGGGTGCGCCGCGTCAATCGCCTTGTGCGCGCTGCCGCCACGCCGTTTGCGCAAGCCGTGCTGCTCGACATGCGCGAGGTTATCCACTCCAACGCCGACCTGGTGGTTGACCAGCCGCTGAAATTCCAGCGCGCGGTATTTTTCCGCCTCTACGAAGCCATCATGGCGCGCTGGAACGTGCAATACAGGGAGATAAACCGATGATCAGTGTCGTGGCCATCATCACCGCCAAACCCGGCCAGCGAGACGCGATATTGGCCGCTTTTGCCGACTATATTCCGATCGTGCACACCGAGCCCGGCTGCATCGAATATGCAATAGCGGTCGATGCGCCGGACATGGGACGCATCCAGACAAAATTGGGCGATGATGCCTTCGCGGTGCTGGAGAAATGGCAGGACGTGGCTGCACTGGCCGCGCACGGCGCCGCACCTGCCATGGCCGCACACGTGGCCAGGACCAAGGACATGGTGCAGAGCCGCGTCATCCACATGCTCACCGAGGCCTGAGAGCGCCACATTCACGCCACACAGCCCCGCTAAGCCCCGCCCGCCATGACCGACACGCCCGAGCCGTTCCGCCGCGCCTCAGAGCAGGCCGCCATCCTGGCGCAGGCGCTGCCGTTCCTGCGCCGCTATGCGGGTGCGACGATCGTCGTCAAGTATGGCGGGCACGCCATGGGCGACCCCGAACTTGCGGCTGAATTCGGCCGGGATATCGCCCTGCTCAAGCAGGTCGGCGTCAATCCTGTCGTCGTGCACGGCGGCGGACCGCAGATCAATGCCATGCTGGATCGCCTCGGCATCAAGTCGCGTTTCGTGGACGGGTTGCGCATCACCGACGCTGCGATGGTCGAAATCGTGGAGATGGTCCTCTGCGGCACTGTGAATAAACAGGTCACCGAGCTGATCAACCGCGCCGGCGCGTTGGCAGTCGGCATTTCGGGCAAGGATGGCGGGCTGATCCGCGCGCGCCGCCTGCAGAAAACCGTGGTCGATCCCGAGACGCATATCGAGCACGTACAGGATCTCGGACTTGTCGGCGAGCCCGAGCATATCGATGTGCGCGTGATCCACGCGCTGACCGGCAGCGGGCTTATCCCGGTGGTGGCGCCCGTGGGCGTTGGCATCGACGGGCAGACCTACAACATCAATTCGGACGATGTCGCTGGCGCCATTGCAGGCGCCCTGGGTGCGACGAGACTGCTTATGCTGACCGATGTTGCAGGCGTGCTGGACGGCGAGCGCCGCCTTATTACCGACCTGTCGGCACGCGCGGCCCAGGACGGCATTGCCGATGGCACGATATCGGGCGGCATGATCCCCAAGGTCGAGAATTGCCTGCGCGCGGTGCAGCAAGGCGCGCGCGGCGCGGTTATTCTCGATGGGCGCGTGCCGCACGCCGTACTGCTCGAGCTCTTCACCGAAGCCGGCCCAGGCACACTAATCCACAGGTAACGCTGATCCATGCACAACGAACCTCAACCCGATCATCACGGCCCCTTGCGCGCGCGCATCGAAGCGTTGTGGGAAGCGCGCGAGACCATAAGCCCGCTGACCGGCGGCGAGGATCGCCTGGCGATTGAAACCGCGCTGAACGAGCTCGATTGCGGCCGGCTGCGCGTGGCCGAGCGGCAGGTTACGGGCGAGGAGGATTCCTGGCTGATCAATGTCTGGTTGAAGCAGGCCGTGCTGCTGTCCTTTCGCTTGGAGAACAACGTGCTGACGGCTGGCCCGGGAAACGCCCCGGCCTTCGACAAGGTCGCACTGAAATTCGCCGGCTGGGGCGTCAACCGCTTTACCGAAGCGGCATTTCGCGTGGTGCCCGGCGCCATCGTGCGCCGTTCGGCCTACATAGCGCCCAGCGTCGTGCTGATGCCATGCTTTGTCAATCTCGGCGCCTATATCGATCGCGGCACGATGGTCGATACTTGGGCGACGGTGGGCAGTTGCGCGCAGATCGGGCGCAATTGCCATATCAGCGGCGGTGCGGGCATTGGCGGCGTTCTTGAACCGCTTCAGGCGGGTCCTGTGATTATCGAGGACGAGTGCTTTATCGGCGCGCGTTCGGAAGTGGCCGAAGGCGTGGTCGTTGGCCGCGGCAGCGTGATTTCCATGGGGGTGTACCTTGGCGCATCGACCAAGATCATCGATCGCGCAACAGGCGAGATTTTCATGGGCCGCGTGCCGCCTTATAGCGTGGTGGTGCCCGGCACGCTGCCTGGGCGGCCGCTGCCCGACGGCAGCCCCGGGCCAGGCCTGGGATGCGCGGTGATCGTCAAGCGCGTGGACGAGCAGACGCGCAGCAAGACCTCGATCAACGATTTGCTACGCGAAGCCTAAACTGATAAAAGTTTTTTGCTTCTTTTTTCAAAAAAGAAGTTCTGTTCTTTTTTGAAAAAAAGAACCAAAAAAACTTTTATCTGTTAGGGGCTTTTATGACCATTTCGATGTACAGCGTTTCCGTTCCAGCCTTTACACAGGCTTTGAAAAGCCTGTCGCACATCATCAAAAAGGGTGAGGAGCACGGGGTGTCGCTCGAAGCGCGTCTGGCGCCCGATATGCACCCGCTTCCCCGCCAGGTCCAGATCGCCAGTGACATCGCCAAATCCGGCGCGGCCCGCCTGGCCGGCGTGGACGTGCCCAGCTATCCTGATACGGAATCGACCTACGCCGAGCTGCAGGAACGCGTCGCCAAGACCCGCGCCTTCATCGAAACGCTCAGCCCCGCGCAGATCGACGGCAGCGAAGACAAGACGATCCTCGTGAAATTCCCGCAAGGCGAAATGAATTTTACCGGCGAGCAGTTCCTGCTCGGCTTCACGCTGCCCAATCTGTATTTTCACGTGACCACCGCCTATGCCATTCTGCGCCAGGCCGGTGTGCCTTTGGGCAAGATGGATTACATGCGCGGCGGCTGAATGTCGGCGCGCGGCTGGCCGTGGCTTGTGCTTGCGTGCACGCCGCTGCTTGCCCATGCGCCAGAGCTGCTGGGGTGGGTGTCCTCCAATCCGCTTTATTTCGTCAGCGGTCTTGGGCACATCGGCCGCCCGCCGCTGCTGGATGGCTCGCCCGGCTGGATCGATCCGAACGCGGGTTTCACCACGCAGGCCCTCGGGCGCGAGGCGGCACGGCAATGGCTGCGCGGGCAGGTCCCGTGGTGGAATCATTTCAGCGGCGTGGGTGTGCCGCTCGGCGCGGAGATGCAGGGCGGCGCGCTGTTCCTGCCCTTCGTGCTGCTTCTGGATGCCTTCGACGGCGTTCTATATCTTAAGATCACGCTGCAGATACTTGCCGGCGCGGCAAGCTTTGCACTGCTGCGCGAGCTCGGCATAACCCGCAGCATCGCGCTATTGGGCGGCATCCTCTACGAACTCAACGGCACATTTGCCTGGACGGGACACGCGCCCATGCTGCCGGTGGCGTTCCTGCCGGTGATCCTGCTTGGCATAGAGCGCGCCCGCACGACAGGCTGGAGGCTGCTGGCCATCGGCATCGCCTATGCCTTTTACGCGGGCTTTCCCGAAACCTCGGTCATCTACCTGTTGCTTGCGCTCATTTGGGCAGGCTTGCGCATTCTCTGCGCCCCGCCTGCCCAACATCTGCGTGTGGGCGTGCGCATGTTCTGCGGCGGCCTGTGCGGCGTGTTGCTGGCCTCACCCGCCATCCTGCCCTTCCTGCACTATCTTACTTTGGCCGATATCGACGCCCACGGCGCGCGCCTGCCGGGTTTGGTCGCGGTCAGTGCCGCGCAGATCCTTCTGCCAACTCTGCTCGGGCCGCCGAGCTACGATTGGAAATGGGTGCCCTGGGGCATGGCAGGCGGCTGCATCGGCCTGCCGCTTGCCGCCATCGCCGCGCTGGCCTTTGGACGCGGCGTGCGGGATCTGAAACTGCGCATTGTGCTTGCGCTGTGGTGCGTGCTCGCGCTGGCCATTTCAGCCGGGCTTATCCCGTTTGCGCATGAAATCTGGTTTGCGCGCTATGCGCCGCCGTCGTGGGAAATGGCGGCGATCATCCTTGCCGCCTTTGCGCTGAATGACTGGTATTGTGGCGCGTGCGTGCCATCGCGCACGCTGGTTTGGGTAAGTGCCGCGTGGAGCATGATTGCGGCTTGTGCCGTTGCACTCGCCTGGCCCGCGATGGGTCACGTGCAAGACGAACACCCCTATTTCTTCCTCTTTCCGCTGCTCACACTCTGCCTGACAATCATCCTTGGTGCGGTGTGCGCCCGAACCCTGTCCCGGCCACGCAGCAGCATTTCCGCCCGATTACTCGCGGGCGTGCTCGCCGGCCAGGCGCTGAGCGTGGCAATCCTGCCACTGGCAAGCGGGGCGCGAAATGCGACCTATGACAAGGCGGCGGTGCACTTTCTACAGGACCACCTCGGCCAATCACGGTTTTTCACTTTGGGGCCTTATGCGCCCAATTATGGCGCCTTCTTCGGATCGGCTTCGATTGACCACAACCTGCTGCCCGTGCCGCGTGCGTGGGTCGATTATACGCGCGCGTATCTGGATCCGGCGGCGGACGCTATCTCCTTCACCGGTGCGCATCCGCAAGGCGCCGTCAACGGGGAGACGCGGCAGGATGCCCTTGCCCACAGGCTTTCCGCCTATGCCGCGGTCGGCGTGAAATACGTGCTGGCGGCGCCCGGTACGCACGTGTTTACGACATCGCCGAGCGTCGATACACCGGACCTCGTCTTCGCCGACTTTCAGCTTGAAATCTACGAACTTCACCACGCGTCACCCTATGTCGAAACCATCGGTGGTCCCTGCGATCTGGTGCAGCAGCACCGGGACATGGTAAGCGCAACCTGCCGCACGCCGGCACGATTGGTGCGGCGCGAGCTGTTCTTCCCCGGCTGGCACGCGCGTGCAAACGGTATCGATCTGCCCATCACGCAGGAAGGTGGCTTGTTCCAGGCAGTGAAGCTTTCGGCCGGCAGCCATACCGTGACCTTCACCTACGCGCCGCCAGGAATCGGCTGGGCATATGCGTGCGTCGCGGCAGGCTTCCTGTGGCTCTGTACAGCCAGAAGAAGGCCGGGGGAGATGTGCCATCCCCCCCAGGACCCCCCGTCGATTTGTCGGCCACGTCTCAACAAAATGACGGGGTCTGGGGAGAATGGCACATTCCCTCCAGCTTTTCCCCTAACCTCTCTCTCTTCACGAAATGCCAGTCTTTTCCTGGCCTATCACAGCGGGCGCCCCACTTCCCCGGCCCCTACCAAGCCGCTATAGCGCCAACCCGGCCCGGCCGCCCCACTGCGCATGGGGCCGCCTGAGCCCCCTTGCGAGAGGTCAGCACTTGCGCATTGCAATGATTGGCGGCGGCTATGTGGGCCTGGTCTCCGGCGCCTGCTTCGCCGAACTGGGCAATGAGGTCGCCGTGGTCGAAGCCGACCAGGCCAAACTGGACAGCCTCCGCGCCGGGCGCATCCCGATCTATGAGCCGGGGCTGGACCGCCTGGTCACCGATAATGTGACCGCCGGGCGCCTGGCCTTCGGCGGGGACATTGCAACCGCGGTCGCCGGCGCGGAGGCGATCTTCATCGCCGTCGGCACCCCCACTCGCCGCGGGGACGGCCACGCCGACCTCTCCTACGTCTTCGCCGCCGTCGAGCAGGTCGCGCGCGTGCTCACCGGCTACGCGGTCATCGTCACCAAATCGACCGTGCCCGTGGGCACCGGCAAGCGCATCCGCGAAATCCTCGCCGAGGTGCGCCCCGACCAGCCGGCGGACGTGGCATCCAACCCCGAATTCCTGCGCGAAGGGAGTGCCATCGGCGATTTCATGCGTCCGGACCGCGTCGTTATCGGCGTGGAAACCACGCGCGCGCGAGAAGTGCTCCGCCTGCTCTATCGGCCGCTCTACCTGATCGAAGCGCCGATCCTGTTCACCAATTTGGAAACGGCCGAGCTGATCAAATATGCCGCCAATTCTTTCCTGGCCATGAAAGTGACTTTCATCAACGAAATGGCCGATATCTGTGAACGCGCGGGTGCGGACGTGCACGACGTCGCACGCGGCATTGGCCTGGATGGCCGCATCGGCAAGAAATTCCTCCATCCCGGTCCCGGCTTCGGCGGATCGTGTTTCCCCAAGGACACGCTGGCGATGATGCGCATCGCCCAGGACCACGGCGCGCCCTCCCGCCTGATCGAGGCCACCGTTGCGGTCAATGACGCGCGCAAGGCCAGCATGGCCGCGCGCATCATCGCCGCCGCCGGCGGTTCGGTGCGCGGGCGCACGATCGCCATCTTCGGCCTGACCTTCAAGCCCGAGACCGACGACATGCGCGACGCCCCATCCATCCCCATCGTCGGGCGCCTGGTCGAGGACGGGGCCACCATCCGCGCCTTCGACCCCGAAGGCATGGAGCAGGCGCGCGCGGTGCTGCCGGCCGCAGTGCACTATTGCCGCGACGCACTGGATGCGGCACAGGGCGCGGACCTTCTGGTTGTCTTGACGGAATGGAACGAATTTCGCGCCATCGCCCCCGCGCGGCTGCGTGAGGCGATGCGGGGCGACCTGGTCATGGATCTGCGCAACCTCTACGAACCAGCTTCCATGCGCGGCGCAGGCCTGCGCTACCAGTGCATCGGCCGACCGTAAGCATGCGGCCGGCATTCCTCGCGCGTCTGGCACTTGGGGCATGCCTGCTTGCCTGCGTGGCGCGTGGCGCCGGGGCGCAGGACGGCACCACCCCACCCACTTTGCCGGTGCCGGACGCCATGGCGATCCAGCCGGATGCGGCCGATTTCGTCAGCCGCGCCGACAGCCAGATCACGGTCACCGGCATCGCCAAGCGCTTCGCCGGCATCGGCGTCAGTTGGCTGGGCCTGCTGCAGGCCGGTCCGGGCGCGCCCCGGCTGCCAACCGTTTTCGAGGTCCGCGACGTGCTGGAAACCGTCCATGTCATGGCCAGCGGCTACGTGCGCTCGGTCTCGCTCGCCTCGAGTGCGGGGTGCGCCGCGTGCCTGGCCCCTGCCGCCGGACAGATCAACCCGGACGTGCTGAGCCATATCGACTTCGTTCTGCGCCAGGCGCGCGATGACGGGATCAAGCTCATCCTGCCGCTCTCGGGAAGCGCGGGGGCCTGTCCTGCCTCGGGGCCGCCCGATCCGGTCGCGGGGCTGGCGTGCGTGTTCGCGCGCTGGCGGCATCTGGATGGGGCTGCCTTCTACACGAACGCCGCGGTGCGCGCCGATTTTGCGGCTCACGTCACGCGCCTGCTCAACCACCTCAATCCGCTGACTGGCCTAACCTACAAGAACGATCCCACGATCATGGCCTGGGAGAATTGCGATGGCTGCGGCGCGGGCATGGACGCGGGCATGTTGGCGGACTGGACCGAATTCCTCGGCCGCACGATCCACGCCACCGGCACGCGCCAGCTCTACGAGAACGGCGCCTTCGCCGGCCGGCTGGGCCGCGGGGCGGGGGCCGTTCCCGCCGGCTTGGTGGCGCTGCCGACCGTGGACATCATGGGCGACCGGGTCATGCCGAACGTCGATCCGCAGGGTGGCGCACTTGCCGGCGCCATTGACCAGGTCACGCGCGCCAATCGGGTGTATGTCATCGATGCCTATGGCTGGACGCCGGCGCAGTTCGCCACAGAGGAGGCGTTCGAACGTCTTCTGCAATCGTTTATTAAATCCCGTCCGATCACCGCCGCCTTTCTCAGCGATCTGTCCGGGCATGCCGACCTCGGCGGCAATCTTCCCCCCGGCCAGGATGGCCAATCAATGTATTTTCCAGGCGCCAGCACGCCCGTTGCCGATGAAGGCACGATGCAGCAGCGCGCGCGCGCGGTGCGGCGCCTCTCGTTCGGCATGCAGGATTTGCTGCCGTTGCCGTTCCTCAATGCCGGACAGCCGGTCATCCTCTCGGCCGTGCATGGTCGTGTGGTATGGCGTGGTGCGGCGGGTGCCACGACGTATGGGATTGCGCGCAGCAAGGACATTACGGCAGGCGGATCGTGGCAGAGCGTGTGCGACCGTTGCGTGACCGATGCGGCCGGATTTTGGCAAGACCCATCGCCCCCCACCGTTCCGACGTGGTATCGCATGATCCCCTACAATACGAACGATCACGCGGGCCTTTATTCCGAGCCCGTGCCTAACAAGTAAAAGGCTCGGGGAGATGTGCCATCCCCCCCCAGACCCCCGTCGATTTTTACAGCCTAGTTTAAACAAATGACGGGGGGTTTGGGGGGGATGGCACATCTCCCCCAATGCTTCCGCTTGCCTTATCACCATCAACCGTGCGCATCCTCTACATCACCTCAACCCGCCTAGGCGACGCCGTCCTATCCACCGGGCTTCTGGCGCATCTTCTGGCCGTGCATCCCGACGCAAGCGTCACCATTGCCTGCGGCCCGGTCGCGGCCGGGGTATTCTCGCGCATGCCCGGGCTGGAACGGGTAATCACCATCGAGAAACGCCGCCTCGATTGGCACTGGGCGCAGCTTTGGGCCGCCTGCGTTCGCACGAGGTGGGATTTGGTGGTCGATCTGCGGGGATCGGCGCTGAGTCTGGCGCTGCCGGCGCGCCATCGCGCGATCATGCGTGGCGGGCGCAGGCCGGGGCCGCGGCTGGCGCATCTGGGCGCAACGCTGGGGCTGGAGGTGCCACCCCTGCCGGTCGCATGGACCAACGCCGAGGATCGCGCGCGCGCGGCGGCGCTGCTGCCGCCGGGTGGGCCGGTCGTGGGGTTGGGCCCGACGGCGAACTGGGCCGGCAAGATCTGGCCCGCCGAGCGCTTCGTGGCGCTGTTCGAGCGCCTTGCCCACGTGCTGCCAGGCGCCCGCGCCGCGGTGTTCGGCGGCCCGGGCGCGCAGGAGGCCCAAGCCGCGGCGCCGGTGCTGGCGGGACTGCCCGGCGCAATCGACCTGGTCGGGCGGCTCGCCTTGCCCGAGGCGGCGGCGTGTCTGGCGCGATGCGCGCTGTTCGTGGGAAATGATTCAGGGCTGATGCACCTGGCGGCAAGCGCGGGCGCACCAACGTTGGGCCTGTTCGGCCCTACGCCCGCGAGCGAATACGCGCCGGCCGGACCGCTCGGCGCGGTAGCGCTTGCCGAAGGACCTGCCGGGGCCGCGCCGATGGCCGCGTTGAGCGTGGAGGTGGCGCTTGCTGCGGCCGGGGGGTTGCTGGCGCGGCCGCGGCGGGCGGCGTGAAGGTCGCGCACATCATGGCCGGCGCCACGCTCGGCGGGGCCGAGCTGTTTTATGAGCGGCTGGTGCCGGCTTTGGTCGCCTCGGGCGAGGAGGTGCTACCGATCATCCGCCGCGATGGCCCGCGCGGGGCGCGGCTTGCAGCGGCGGGCGTGCGCCCGGTGCAATTGGGGTTTGGCGGGCGGCTGGATCCGGTCACAAGCTGGCGGGTAGGCCGGCGGCTGCGCGGCTTCGCACCGCGCGTGGCGGTGGCCTGGATGGGCCGGGCGGCGCGGCATACGCCTGCCGGGCCATGGGTGCTGGTCGGACGTCTGGGAGGCAATTACGCCATCGGCCAGTTCGCCCATTGCGACCACCTGGTGGGCAATACGCCGGGCATGGTGGACTGGATCAGGGGGCAGGGTTTTCCCGCGGCGCGCGTGCATCTGCTGGCCAATTTCGTCACCGATGCCTCAGGTGCCACGCCGGCGGCGCTGCCTGTGCCCGAGGGCGCGCGGGTGGTCCTGGCGATGGGCCGCCTGCATCGCACCAAAGGATTTGACGTGTTGATCGCGGCGATGACGCGTCTGCCTGGCGATGTGCACGCCGTCATTGCCGGCGATGGCCCGGAGCGGGCGGCGCTGATCGCACTTGCGGCGCAGGCGGGCGTGGGCGGCCGCGTGCATCTGCTGGGCTGGCGGAACGACACGGCCGCCTTGCTGGCGGCGTGCGCGATGCTGGTCTGTCCGTCCCGGCACGAGCCCTTGGGCAATGTGGTGCTGGAGGCATTCTCGGCACGCCGGCCGGTGGTGGCTGCCTCCGCCGAGGGGCCAGTCTGGCTGCTGGGCGACGGGGCGCGCGGGCTATTGGTGCCGATCGATAGCGGCGTGGCACTGGCCGGCGCCATGGGCGCGATGCTGGATAGCCCCGACATGGCGGCGCGCATGGCAGCAGAAGGGCGGGCGCGGTTCGAGACGCGGTTCAGCGAGGCCGCCGTGGTGGCGGAATGGCGGGCTTTTTGCTCTTCCGTGCAAAAGGTGGAGAAGGCCTGATGTGCGGCATTGCGGGGCTGGCGATGGCGGCCGGCGTGGCACCGGACCCCGGTGTGCTGGCGGCGATGGCGCGCGCGTTGCACCATCGTGGGCCGGATGGCAGCGGGGTCGTGGTGCGCGGGCAGATCGCACTCGCGCATACGCGGTTGGCCATCATCGATCTTGCCTGCGGCGATCAGCCGTTTTTTGCCGGCGGCGCCGCGCTGATTGCCAATGCGGAAATCTATAATTATCGCGAGTTGCGCGCGGAGATGCCCGGTGTGGCGTTTGCCTCGGCCGGGGATTGCGAGCCGGCCTTGCATCTGTATTTGGCCGATGCGGCGACGTTCGCCGATGCGTTGCGCGGCATGTACGCCATCGCCATCGATGATCGCGGCACGCTGAGCCTGACGCGTGATGCGTTCGGTATCAAGCCCCTCTATATCGCCGACATTGCAGGCGGCGTCGCGTTTGCCTCCGAACCCCAGGCGTTGCTGGCCGCCGGCGTGGTGGCGCGCGCGGTGGTGCCGCGCGCGCGGGCGGCGCTGCTGAACATGCAATTCACCTGCGGGCGGCAGACGATTTTTCCAGGCATTTCGCGTGTCATGCCGGGGGAGACGCTCACTATCGAAGATGGGATGGTGTCGAGCCGGCGTGTGCGCGCAGCATTGCCGCCGGCCGGGGTGGAGGAGATCAGCGAAGACGCGGCGCTGGCGCGTCTGGATGAGGCGCTGATGCAAAGCGTGGCGCTGCATTTGCGCAGCGATGTGCCCTACGGAATGTTCCTGTCGGGCGGCATCGACAGCGCGTCCATACTGGCCTGCATGGCGCGGCTCGATGAACGGCCATTGGCCTTCACCGCGGGCTTCGATGTTCCGGGTGCGGCCGATGAGCGGGCCCAGGCGCGCGTGGTCGCGCAGGCGCTCGGCGCGAGGCACGAGGCGATCGAGATAACGGAGGCGGAGATGTGGCGGCATCTGCCGGCAATCGTTGCGTGCATGGATGACGCGGCTGCCGACTACGCGATTATTCCGACGTGGTTTTTGGCGCAGCGCGCGCGCGCGGACGTGAAGGTGGTGCTGTCCGGCGAAGGTGGCGACGAGATGTTTGGCGGATACGGTCGATATCGGCGTGCCGTGCTGCCGTGGTGGCGCGGCGGGCGGGCAATGCGTGCGCGCGGAATACTCGACGGGCTGGGCATCTTGCGTGATGGTGCGCTTGGATGGCGCGCCGAGTACGCGAGCATTGAGGCGCACGTCGCAGGCACGCCGTTGCAACGCGCGCAAGCGGCCGACGTGGCGAGCTGGTTGCCTGATGACCTGCTGATCAAGCTCGATCGTTGCCTGATGGCGCACGGCGTGGAAGGGCGAACGCCGTTCCTGGATCCCGCCGTGGCCGCGGCCGCGTGGCGACTGCCTGATGGGCTGAAATTGCGTGGTGGACAAGGCAAGTATTTGCTGCGGGCGTGGCTCGCACGCGCCTTGCCGCAGGCGCAGCCGTTTGCGCCAAAGCAGGGATTTACCGTGCCGGTTGGGGCGTGGATTGCGCGGCATGGGGCGAGGCTGGGCGCCATGGTAGCGGCGCAGCCGGGTGTGGCCGAAATTGCCGAGGCCGATGCCGTGCGCGGGGTTTTTGCGCGCGCTTCTGGCAAGCGCGAGGGGGCTGCGGCTTGGGCACTTTTGTTTTATGCGTTGTGGCATCGGGCGCATATTGAAGGGCGGGCGGTTGATGGGGGTGTGTTTGAGGTGCTTTCATAAGGGAAGGAAGGCTGGGGGGGATGTGCCATCCCCCCCAGACCCCCCGTCTTCAATTAAATAAATGACGGGGGGTTTGGGGGGGATGGCACATCCCCCCCAATCTTGCCTTGCGAAATAACCCGCACCGTAACCTTCCTGGCCTGTCCCCTCAACGCAATCTCATCACCTTCGTAAGCCGGATCACCTTCGCCCGCACACGCAAACACCGCGTCCGAAATCACCGCAACGGCGCCACGGTCGCGCGCAACTTCCTGCAAGCGGTGCGCGACGTTGACCGTCTTGCCCAATGCCGTAAAGCCGATGTCCCGCCCGAAGCCGACCTCGCCCACGATCGCCTGGCCGCAATGCAGACCGACACCGTAGCCGAAATCCTGTTGCGTTTCCTGCCTGAAGAGATCGGCGACGTCGGCAAGGTTTGCGGCCAGCGCGGCCAGCGCGGCCAGCGATTGGCGGCAAGCAACATCAGGCGCGCATTCCAGGCCAAACAGGGCGAGCACGCCGTCGCCGAGAAATTGCACGGGACGTCCGCCATGCTGGGTGATGGTAAGGCTGACCGCCGAGATGAAGCGGCCGAGCAGAAATACGCTGTCATAGGGCGTGCGGTGTTCGGTCAGCCTGGTCGAGCCGCGCAGATCAACGAACATGGCAACAACAAATCGTTCCTCGCCCGGAATGCGGGGGGCGCGGCCGGCGATGTAGGCGAATGCCGCGTTGGGGGGAATGAGCGGCACGATTTGCATGTTGCCCGTGGCGCGGAGCTGGCAGGCCAGGCGCGTTTCGGCCGAGTCTGCGCCGATATTGCGGAGCAATTCGGCTTCGTGGGGCGCGGGCGGAGCGAGTTCGCCTGCCGCCCAGACGATGTGCACGCGGCAGGTGGAGCAACGGCCGCGGCCACCGCAGACGGACGCGTGCGCGATACGGCCGAGATGGCTGGCGTCCAGCACGGTGAGCCCGCGCGGCACACGAACCTGCGCGCCGGCGGGGTAGAAGATGACCACGAGGCCGCGGCGCAGTTCGATGGCGCGGCGGATGCCACGGGCCAGGATGACCAAAGCGAGCGCGATGGCGTAGGCAATCAGGAACTGGTCGCGCAACCAGGCCAGCGTGGCGCGTTGCGCAAGCGTGCCGGTAATATGCGTGTTGAGATTGGCGCCCATGAAGGAAAGATCGTGCATGGCGCGCGCGACTTCGCGGCCACCTTGCACGAAGCCGAGCAACGCCAGCACCGGCAACAAGGCGGCAGTGGCAAGCAGGGGCGCCTGCCAGGCGGGGAAATTGCGGCGCAGGCGCAGCACGAAGAACAGGCCGATGCAGCCATGCGTCCAGGCGGCGATCAGCACGGCAATTTGCAGCCAGCCGGTCCGTGGTGCCAAGACCCAGAGCGAGGCCAGCTCGGCGACGTAGCCCTTGTTCAGGCCATAGAGCGTGAGCGCCGTGCGGGTGACGGAGAGGTGGTTGGCGAGCAGCGCGGGAAAGGCCAGGCCCAGGCCGAGTTGCAGCATTTCCGTGCGCGTCCAGCGGAAATAGCGGCGGCGGTAGAGCGCTTGCAGGCCGAGCCACATGTGGATCAGCAGCGCACCATAGAGCAGGGTGGTGCCGACGACCCCTTGCCATACCCATTTCTGCACGAGGAGCATGGCGTCAGCCGTGCGCCAGGAGGCGTTGCAGAGGGCGTGGTCGATCAGGTGCGTGGCGACATAGGTGAAGAGCACGAGGCCGCTGGCCAGGCGCAGGCGGCGCACCGGCGAACCAAGGTACCAAGGCTGATGCGTGGCCACGTAAGCCGGTAGCAAGCGGACCCTAAACTGGCAAAAGTTTTTTGGTTCTTTTTTTCAAAAAAGAACTGCTTAACTTCTTCTATGACTCCCAACCCCGCCCGAGCCGCACTGCTAGCCTCCGACCTCTTCCGCACCATGGACGTCGACGCGCTGCTGGCACGCGCGAGCACGCGCGAGGTGGCGCGCGGCGAAATGGTGCTCAGGCGCGGCGATCCCAGCACGGGGCTGATCGTGATTCTGGTCGGGCGGCTGCGCATTGGCGTGGTCTCGGCCGAGGGTGGTGAAGTGAGCCTTGGCGTGTTGGGGCCTGGCGAGGTGCTCGGCGAAATTTCGCTGCTTGACGGCCAGCCGCGCAGTGCAGATGCGCAAGCGATGGAGGCTGGGCGGCTGCTGGTCATACAGCGCGCGCATATACTGGACATGCTTCGCGCGGACGCGGAATTGTGCCTGCGCATGATGGCGGTGCTGTGCCGGCGGCTGCGCGCGGCCAATGAGACGGCCGAGGATATCGCGCTGCTGGATTTGCCCGCGCGCATCGGCCGCGTGCTGGCCAGGTTAGGGCGGGAATTCGGCAAGCCGGGCCGCTTGGGTTTGGTGATCGAGCTGAAATTGTCACAGCGCGATATTGCGTTGTTGGTTGGTGCGTCTCGGGAGAAGGTCAATCGCGAGCTTCGGGTGCTGGAGGAGAGCGGGGCGATTGCCAAGCAGGATGGGCGGATCGTGATCTTGCGGCGGGAGTCATTTTAAGTAAAGGCAAGGCTGGGGGGATATGCCTTGGGGGGAGCGGCGCATGCGCCGCTTGATTCCCCCCAAGCCCCCAGACCCCCCGTCATCTTTTAGCGCAGATCGATATGCGTCAGCACGTTGTCGTTCACGTCACGCGTTTCCAGCGTGGCGCGGACGTAGGTGGCAACACCCGTGGGCGTGCCCGTGCCATCATTGGCCGTGAAGCGGCCGATGACTTCGTACTGCGAACGCCCGCCTTGCAGAAGGCACAGACCGCCGGGGCTGATCTGGTAGGCGACGATCACCTTGCCGCTGAACTGCGGCGTGCCGCAGGAAACGACCTGCGCATTCGAGGTGCCCAGGCCGATATCGAACACGCCCTCGGACGTAATCGTCAATGGCTGCGTGGCGTTGCCCGAATAGCGCAGCATCAGCACGGCGTGATCGCCGGGCACGCTCCAGCCGACGGGCGAGGAGGCGATGATCGTGTCGGCGGCAGGTGCGGCGTGCGCGGCGGCCGTGGACAGAGCCAGAACGGCAGCCGCGATCTTGAGGGTCAGGTTGGACATGATGAGTTTTCCTTTTGCGTTGAGAGTTGGAACAAGGTTGCGGATCAGTGCATTTCGGCGTGGGTGAGAACATTATTGTTGGCGTCACGAACCTCCAGCATCGCGCGGACATGGGTTGCGATGTTGGTGGTGTTCTTGGCGGTGTCGCTCATGACGACCTCACCGTAGAGCGACACGTTGTACTGACGGGTCGATTGCAGGAAGCAATGCTGGCCCGGCGCCAGCGAGTAGCCGACGACGTTGTCGCCCTGCTTGATCGGCGTGCCGCAATTATCCAGCGTCTGGTTCAGCGGATCGTTGTAAACGTCGCCGATATACACGGTGTTGATGATCAGCTTCTGCTTGGCGTCGCTGTCATACATGACTGCAAGGATGGCGGTGTTGCCGGTCTGGCCCCAATAGGCGGGGGCCGATTGCATATCGACCGAGGCTGCGCGTGCAGCGCCGGCCGAAACGGCGAGCAGTGCCGCGAGTGCGGCGCGGCGGGTGAGGATAGTGAACATTTTGTTTGGCTCCTGTGTGTTTGGCCGAGTGCGACGGCCGCGCTCGATGACCCGCTTCTCGGCCGCTTTTGGCCTGCGCGCTGTGACCGGCGTCACAGGGTGGAATGTTTTTGAACGTTTTTTCGCGCCGCTTGCCGGAACGTGCGGTTTGGCCCATGCCGCATAGCGGAACGAGGAGTGTGGCTGATGCGTGGCGGCAAGGTGCCGACGCTGCTGTTGCCGGTTGGCGCGCTGATCGGGGCGATGCTGTCGATCCAATATGGTGCCACGCTGGCCAAGGGATTGTTTCCCGCCATCGGCGCGCAAGGAACGACGGCGCTGCGCCTGTTCGTGGCCGCGTTGATGCTCGGCGTGACCATGCGGCCGTGGCGGGCGCGGCCACGCGCGCGCGTGTTGCCGGCGCTGCTGGGCTACGGAGCGTCGCTGGGTGCCATGAATTTAAGTTTCTATATGTCCCTGCGCACGGTGCCGCTTGGAATTGCCGTTTCTATCGAATTTCTCGGGCCACTTGCGGTTGCAACGATTTCGTCACGGCGCCGGGTCGACCTCGTGTGGATCGGCTTGGCGCTGTCGGGTATTCTGTTGCTCTCGCCGGCGGCGCGCGGCGTGGGATCGCTTGACGCCGTGGGGGTGGCATTCGCTGCGGCCGCCGGGGTTTTCTGGGGGTTGTATGTCGTATTCGGACAACGCGCGGGCGCGTCGCTTGGCGCACAGACAGCGGCACTTGGCATGGTGATTGCCGCGGTGTTTGTCGTGCCTATCGGCCTTCTCCACGCCGGCGGCGCGCTGCTGGCGCCGCCGGTCTTGTTAAGCGCGCTTGCGGTGGGGCTGTTTTCGAGTGCAATACCCTACTCGCTGGAAATGGTCGCGCTGACGCGCTTGCCTGCAACGGTTTACGGGACGCTGACGAGCGTGGAGCCGGCACTGGGCGCACTCGCCGGCCTGGTCATTCTTGGCGAGCATCTGAGCGTGCAGCAATGGGCGGGCATCGGCGTGGTCGTGGTAGCCGCATTGGGTGCGGCGGCGTCCATGCGCGCGGTGGGTGTGGTGCCGGAGTAGGTGGCAGGCGATCAGAGAAGCATGGCCAAGCCCGCGCGCAGAGCCTCCATGCCCGTGCCGTTCGAGGCGCTCGTCGCCAGCACTTCCGGATATGCCGCGGGGTGCTTTTTGGCGAGTTGCGTGATTGCGTCGAGCTTGCGCGCCAGCGCAGGCGGCTTGATACCATCCGATTTGGTCAGCACGAGTTGGTAGGTAACCGCGGCGCGATCAAGCAGGCCCATGGCCGCTTCGTCCGAATCCTTTACAGGCACACGCGAGTCCAAAAGCAGCACGACGCGCCGCAAATCAGGCCGCCCGCGCAGATAGTCGAACATCAGCCCCTGCCAGTCGCGTTTCACTTCGCGGGCGGCTTGCGCGTAGCCGTAGCCAGGCATGTCAACCAGCGTAAGCCGGTCCCCCAAATTGAAGAAATTGAGCTGTCTGGTGCGGCCGGGCTGGCCCGATGCGCGTGCCAGCGCGCGCTGGCCAGTTAGCGCATTGACCAGCGACGATTTGCCAACGTTGGAGCGCCCCGCGAATGCGATCTCCGGCCCGAGAGGGTCGGGCAATTGATGGATTGATTGCGCCGCGTAGAAGAAGTGGCAGTTCTGCGCGAACAGATGCCGGCCGGCTTCCAATTGTTCGGGGGTGAGCTCAGGCATAGGCAAGGCCAGGGGCTCTGCCCCTGGACCCCGCTAAGGACAAGTCCTTAGAACCTCTGTTTGGAAGGGGGGTCTGGGGCCTCAGGCCCCGTCGTGCGCAGCACGCATTCGCGTGACGGGGTCCAGGGCAGAGCCCTGGCCTTACTAACGCCTCCACTCAAGCCCGAACCTTGCTATCCAACTTCGCCCCCCGCTGAATAAACCATTGCTGCGCGATCGTGAGCGTATTGTTCCACGCATAATAAATCACCAGCCCCGCCGGAAACCGGCCCAGCATGAACATGAAAATCAGCGGCATGAACTGGAACATGCGCGCCTGCACGGGGTCCGGCGGCGGCGGGTTCAGCTTCTGTTGCAGGTACATCGTGATCCCGAGGATGCACGGCCAGATACCCAGATGCAGTGTGGGCGACAGCGCCGAGGGATCGAACGGCAGCAGCCCGAACAGATTGAACACGTTGGTGGGATCAACGGCCGATAGATCCTGTATCCAGCCGAAGAACGGCGCATGGCGCATTTCAATCGTCACCAGGATGACTTTGTACAGCGAAAAGAACACCGGAATTTGGATCAGCATGGGCAGGCAGCCCCCAGCCTGCGCAGCCGGGCTGATGCCCTCGGCCTTGTAGACCTCCATCATCGCCTTCTGCTGCGCCGCCGGATCGTCCTTGTAGCGCCCGCGCACTTCCTGAATCTTCGGGCCCAGCAGGCGCATCTTGCCCATACTCTTGTACGATCGTGCCGCCAGAGGATAGAACGCCGTCTTGACGATGACGGTGAAGATCAGGATTGCCACGCCGAAATTGCCGATCAGGCCGTAGATCCAGTCGATCGCATAAAAGAACGGACGCGTAATGACATAGAACCATCCCCAGTCGACGGCATAGCTCAGCAGCGGAATGTGCCCCTGCGTCTCATAGCGATCCAGCAGGTGCACTTCCTTGGCGCCGGCAAAAAGGCGGTTGGTAAACGCCGCCTCGGCGCCCTGGCTCACGTGCTGCGGCGCGCTCGTCTGATAGCTGACCTGATAATGGTTCTGCCCGTCATCGTTGCCGTAGAACCAGAGCGATTTGACATCCGCCGATTGGTCCGGGATCAGCGCTGTCAGCCAGTATTTGTCGGTAAACCCGGCCCAGCCGCCCGCCCCCTGGTGATCGTAGGCGGTGCCTGCGGCTTTCTCGGCCGCGGATTTGGTGCCGGGATAGCCAAGCTCGTGCGTGCGGCCGTCCGCCACCCCGATCAGGCCCTCGAACAGCACGCTGTAGCTCGCCGCCGGCGGCGCGTAGTCCCGTCGCACGCGCTGCCACGGCCAGACATCGACCGCAGCCGCGCCGGTATTGCGCACGCTCTGCCGCGCGGTGAACAGGTAGTTCTGGTCAATCGAATACGCGATTGAAAAAACCAGCCCCGCGCCATTGTCCCAGCTCAACGTCAGCGGATGGCCCTGCGTCAGCTCGCCCCCGCTGCTGGTCCACAAGGTGGCATCGTCCGGGACGCGCACGCCCTCGCCACCCGCCCAGCCGAGCTGAATGTAGCTCGGCTCGGGATCGCCCACGGGCTCCAGGATACGCACCAGCGGCGAGGTCTTGCTGACCGTCTCGCGATAATCGCGCAGGCGCAGATCGTCCAGCCGGGCACCCACCAGGCTGATGCTGCCGACCACGCGCGGCGCATCGATCCTGGCACGCGGCGCATCGGCCCCGGGGCCGGTTGGTGGTCCGGCCACGGGCGCCGGCTGGTGGCCGGTGGGGGCCAGCACGCGGCTGAGCGGCGACGTGCCGGCCGGATGGGCTTGGCTCACCGCGGTTTGCGTAGCCGGGGGCACAGCGGGCCGGCGGCCGGGCATCAAATATTGAAAGCCGAACGTGATCAGCGCCGAAAGGGCGATGAAAAGGATCAGGCGGTTGCGGTCCATCAGGCGGCGTCCGGTTTGGCGTGTGGCACGGGGTCATGGCCGCCGGCGCAAAAGGGGGAGCAGCGCAGGATGCGCCCCGCCGCCAAGGCCGTGCCGCGCACCGCACCGTGGCGCGCGAAGGCTTCCACCGCGTAGGCACTGCAGCTCGGCGTAAAGCGGCATTGCCCGCCCAGTAAAGGGGCAAGGACGAGCTGGTAGGCGCGGGTGGCGGTCATCAGCACGCGGGCAGCGGGCGCGGGCTTCATGGAGGTGGCGCCGGCAGGCTGTGGCGGGCGAGCGCCTGGCGAATGTCCTCGATCAAGGCGGCGAATGGGCGCGCGCGGGTCTTGTCTCGCCCGACAAGGACCAGATCGGCGCCGCAGACGGGCGCTTCATGCAGGAGCAGGCGCGCAGCTTCCTTGAGGCGCCGGCGGGTGCGGTTGCGCACCACGGCGTTGCCGACCTTCTTGGTCACGGTAAAGCCCAAGCGCGCCGGCGCGCTGTCCGGCCGCTTGAGGACTTGCAGAACCAGGCCGGGCATGGGGGTCTTGCGGCCGGCGGCGGCCACGCGCAGAAATTGGGCGCGGCGGGTCAAGCGGCCATGGGCGGCGGCTGGCGCCTTGCGGGCCGCCATGGCGGCACGGGTGTCTTCGTATCAGGCGGAAAGACGCTTGCGGCCCTTGGCGCGGCGGTTCGCCAGCACCTTGCGCCCACCGACGGTCGCCATGCGGGCGCGAAATCCATGCCGGTGCTTTCGAACGAGCTTGGAAGGTTGGTACGTGCGCTTCACGGCAGGGAAAACTCCAACGGCGGCCGCGGGACGGTGACGGGTCCCGAGCTAAGGCGGCGTTCTAGGGCTTGGGGGGCTTTGGCGTCAAGGCAGAGGAAAGAGTTGGGGGAGATGTGCTTGGGGGGGCTGGCTGTTCCCGCCCAAGCCCCCCAAACTCCCCGTCTTTATTTGCTTGTTGGCGGCGTTGCGCCTTTCTGCGGCGCAAGTTCTCGCGCAGGGCGGCGGCTTCGCGGGCCTGGCGGTCTATGGGGGGCGTGGGTTTCATGCGCGCGATGGTGCTGCTGGAGGGGATTGAACTCGCGACCTCTCCCTTACCAAGGGAGTACGCGGCCGCACTTAACTTGCTGTCTTTTCAAGGGTTTTTTCCAACGAGCGGGCGCGTGTGCCAGCAATGTGCCACAGCCCCGCCAGGCCATAATGGTCGCCAGCATCGTCGCGGGAATGACGTGTAATCGGGCATGACGTCGACCACGTAATGCGAGCGGTCCGGACGGGGCAACTTGCCGGCGTCGGGATCGCTAAGCCATCTACAGCTCCAGGCGCGGCACTCGACGGGCATCGCGGGCTTGCCGTGGATGGCGCAGCCTTTGGCGAAGCTCTGGTGTTTGCATCGCGTGTTCGCGCCCTTGTCGAGCGCGCGGACCGGCAGGAGCTTGCAACAGAGCGTGCAGGCACCGCACTCCCGGCCGGGTTTTGGGCCGGCCCCGCGCGCATCGATAAATTCTACCGGCAATAGATTTGGAAACCCTTACCGTGAAACTCGCACCTGACGGCGTCGAGCGGCACAGGGACGACCGCAAATACCGGCGTGGATTTGTATTCACACTTGATGAAGAACACGGGGGAAATATACTTCCCGCTCTGCACGTTGACATTCCAGCCACTACCATCGTCCATGATCTCGGCCGGTGCTTCGACCATCACCGACCCATCGACCATGCCGATGCGGGACAGCCTGTGCGCATCGAGCGCCGCGGGGCATTTGACTTCCGCGGGCGTCATGCTGGCGAGCGCCGGACCCGACGCGGCCAGCATCACTACGGTAGCGAGCCTATTGAACCACATAGAACATATCCCCGTTGTTCGAGGGTACCGGGTGGGCATCGCGACGATTGTGGCTGGCCCAGAATATGGTGCGCTCGCTCGCCGGCTTGCGCCCTGCCACCCCCACCCATTGGTCGATCACCGTGATACCCTCGTCATCCTGGCGGAGATAGATCGCGGCGTGGCTGGTGTGGTCCGTGTGGTTGCCATAGCGCCCGTTGACATCGAAGGTCGCAATAGCCGTGCCAGGGGCCAGATCGATTGCCCCCTTGACCATAGGCCCAGGTGACCAGGCGCCGGTCAGCGGCGCGCCCGTGGCCGCCTGAACGAGCGCCACGCATTGGCCGGTGCCCACGCTGCGCCCGACAAAGGCAGCGGGGGTCTTCGCGACATAGGCCATTATCGGTGTTCCTTGGGGCGCCCCCAGGCGCCGGCGGATGGATCGGCGCATGGAAGGAACATCGCGCCAACGCCGGGGCGACCGGCGCGCAACGACCTTGCGGAACACGTGAGCAACACGGAGCGCCAGTGTGCCAGGAGTGTGCCAGCGGAGGGGTCGATTGGCATCGATTTGTTGCCATTCATCGGGGTTTCGACCCGTCGTAAGTCATTGAAAAGATGGTGCTGCTGGAGGGGATTGAACTCTCGACCTCTCCCTTACCAAGGGAGTGCTCTACCACTGAGCTACAGCAGCGCCGGAGCGCAAACGGCACCGCGTTGGTAGGCGCAACATCGTCCCGGCGCAACCCCGCGGAAATTGCGGGAACAAGAATTGGGGGAGATGTGCCATCCCCGCCAAACCCCCCGTCATTTCATCAGGGCTTTGGCGTGTAGTCGCCGACGTGGCCGATGTCGGCCGCCAGATCCACCTGCCCGCCGGCCCCTATCTCAGGGTAATCGGCAACCATGCTGGCGCCGAACAGCGGCTTGTAGACACCCTGATGGCACGTCGCACAATTGATCTTGGCCGCATCGCCCATCGGCCCCAGACGAGCCCTGGGGAAGGTGCCGTTACGGCCCAGACCGTCGAGGTAATTGTTGTTCAGATCCCGCACCATGCGGATGCCATACCACGCGGTGACACGCGCCGGCGAGGATTGGTCCCAGCTCCAGAACGCGCGGCTATTGTGGCAATAGGTGCAGTTCACGCCGAGCGAGTTGGAGAAATGCAGCATCAGCGCATAGGTCCAGTCGGTCTGCTTGATCGTGCTGTTATCCGTCCCTGGCAGCGCCTGCGTCGCAACGACACGGATGTCTTGGGCTTGCTCCAGGAACGGTGTGTAGGGATCAGAGGGCAACGAGGCGAGCGCGGCCGCGGGGCTGGCCAGGTTCTTGCCGATATTGGCCTCCGCCATGCCGCCGACCTGGGCTGGCGCGGTCGGGCCCTCATTGTACCACACATTGCCAGGCACCGGATTGCCGCGATGGCAGGTGTAGCACGTCACACCCGTGCCGCCGACATGGTTCTTCCAATCGGCATTGATGTGCTCGGTCATCTGCATCATCCGCCGCGCCACGATCTTGGTGTAGACCGTGTCGGAGGCCAGGTTCTCCTGGCTGTGGCAGTAGGTGCAGCCCTGCACGGGCGAAACCCAGCTGGTGATGGCCGCCATCAGGCGGAGGAACTCGTTGGCGTCGACTTTGCCCAGAACCTTGACGTTCTGATACACCGCCGATGACAGCGCGCCGGCCGGATCCTGCTTGGGCTCGGCCGCGGGCACCACGTTCTGCGCGCGCTGCCTGTCTATCGTTGCTTCGTGGTAGTTCAGGTCCTGGCCCACGCCGCGAAAGCCACGCTGGATGTAGGTGTTCTTCGGCGACTGCAAGGTAAAACCCAGGCCGACGCCAGCCACGACCGCAACCGCGGCGACGGCGCCCAGGCTGAACCGGGATTTACCCCGTCTCATGGCGTGCCTCCCACCTGCCGCAGGGGATCGATGACCAGCGGCAGGACATGCGGGTAGTTGGGCGCAATTCCGTGTTTGACACCCCAGAGGAACCAGTTATCGACGACCGTGCCGGTCAGCAGGATGCCGATGCCGCCGGACAGCGGGCAGAGCACGGCGAACCACCAGGCCCAGCGATGGATCGATTCGGCGGTGGCATTGAAGCCCATCGTCCAGCGCCAGATCAGCGCGCCGCGTTCAAAGGCCGTGCCGCGATCGACGATCTGCTCGACCTCGCGCTCCGCGCCGTAGCGGCTGGTGGCGAGCACGGTGGCACCGTGCATGGCGAAGAGTAGCGCCGAGCCGTAGAGGAACACGATGCTGAGCATGTGAAAGGGGTTGTAGAAAAGATTGCCGTAGCGGATCGAAAATGCCGCTGTCCAGTCAAGGTGGGGAAAGATGCCGAAGGGAACGGCTTCGGACCACGAGCCCATCAGCAGCGGGCGCAGGAAACCCAGCACCAGATAGAGCCAGATCGCGGCGGCGAATGCCCAGGGCGTGTGGGTGCCGAGCCCCAGATCCCGCGCGCGGCGATACATGCGCGTCCACCACAGCAGGATGGATGTGGTCAGGAAGAAGCCGGCCATCAGCCACCAGCCGCCCTGCGCCAGCGGCGGGAAATGCAAACCGTAGGCGGGTGCGGGCGGCTCGAGCGCCAGCCAGGGGAGTTGGCGAATGAACTGCACCGGATCCCAGCCCACCGAGGCCCACATGTTCAGGCCGATGATCTCGATGGCGATGAAGCCGCAGATCAGGGAGGCCACGCCCAAGCCGCCGAGATAGATGGGACCGACCTGCGCCTCGCCGATGCGGCCAAGCAAGTGGGAGTAGCCAGGCTTGCCGACCCGCATGTCGCTGCCATAGGGCAGTTCGACTTCGTGGAACGGGCCGCGCACCTGCATGCGGGTGAAGATATTTTGATAGACGGCCATGGCGCCCTTCTGCCTTTTGAGTGGAGGCTAAATTTTCTTCTACATTTTCTTCTACAAGTTCAGTGCCAAATCGGCAGGTTGAGCCACCAACCCCACCATTCCGGCCAGCCGCGGGTCCAGAAGGGTCCGCTGAGCAGGATGCACACCGCACTCCAGAACGATGCAGAGCAGGCAAGGAACACGCCCAAGCGGTGGATGCCGAGCGGCCCGATGGACCAGCCGATCGTATCGCGATAATACTGGTTCTCGTGTTCGGCCGATTTGACCGCCTGTCCGGGCCCTGGATTGGCAGCCGAGAGAACGAGCGATCCGTGCAGCGAGAGGGCGAGTACGTTGGTGAAGAAGAACGTAATCGCCAGCATGTGGGCCGGATTATAGTGGAAGTGCAGGTATTGGTAGCCTACGTTGGACACCCAATCCAGATGCGCGATGATGCCGTAGGGGAAACCGTGGCCCCACGCGCCCATCAGCACGGGACGGATAATCACCAGCGAAACGTAGGCAAAGATCGCAAAACTAAAGGCGACCGGCACATGCAGGCCCATGCCCAGCTTGCGTGATATCTCGACCTGGCGCAGCGCCCAGGAAACGAAGGCGCCTGTTGCACAGATTGTAATGATCTGCCACAGCCCGCCCTCACGCAGCGGTGCCAGGCCCAGGCCGTATTTCAGGTCCGGCGGTGCGATATCGATGCGCCAGATATTCCACGTATCGCCCAGGGACGCGCCATAGACGATCAGTGCGGTGCCAAGCACGGCAAAGAAGGCCGTGGTGACACCGAAGAAGCCGACATAGAAGGGGCCGACCCAGAAATCAAACAGATCTCCGCCGATCAGGGTACCTCCGCGCACGCGGTACTTCTTCTCGAAACTCAGCATCGCCATGGCATCTCTTCCCTTCCCGGTTGGCGGGGCAGTTCACTCAAGTGGCCGGGCAGGACGCGCGCCTTAGCTGGCGCGCGCCGCCGTCAGACCGTGGGCTGGTCTTGCTACTTTGCACTCGGTGGCAATGGCGCATTCTGCGCGGCGACTGCCGCATGTGCGTGCGAGCCTTCGAGCCAGTTGAAGCGATCGGTGCTGAGCAGAATGAAATGGATCAGCAGAGCGAGCACGAACAGAAACACGAACAGAGCGACCAGCGCACGGCGCGGATCGAAAAGAAGCCAAACTCTCCACATACCTGCCTCCTATGCCAACAACGCGGTGACGTGGTGCAGATGGTCCAGCATCGAGGTCTGGTAGCCATTCGCACCCGGCAGCCAGGGACGCCACATCCACACCAGGATATGGGCGACAACCGCCACGCCGGTAAATATCAGGAAGGAGGTGACGAAGATCTTGTGGAACTCCTTTGCCTCCATCTCTGTCAAGCCGGACGCGGGTCCGGCTCTATCGATGTCCAACGCCATTTATATGCCCTCCAGAACACGGCCTTTCCGGCCTCTGCCACGCAACTCCCCCGCGGCGGGGACCAACCGGACGCTTTGGCGCCCGGGCGATTTCATGCGGCTTGCACCGCGTGTACACGGCCAAGCGTCGAGACGACGCGGGCAAGCGTGACACTATCTTCTGCACTCGCGCGCGCCGCGGCTTCGACGCGTTCGCGCATGCGCTTGGCGGCCGAGATGCGCACCAGGAACGGCTCGGCCTCGACATGGGCGTGCAACATCGCGGCGGCCTCACTGTCCCAGGCGAGCTGGGCGCGCGCTGGCGTTGCCTCGATCTTGTCCATGTCCGTTGCCAGCGGCAGAATATTGAACAACGCGTCGAACAGCGCGTTGCAATATTCCTGCACGATGTAGGTGGCACCGGCATAGCCCATATACGGCGTGCCGGTGGCGCGGCGAATAATCGCCCCTGGGAAGGATGCCGCGATGAACATCGAGCGATTGCCCGCTTCGGCCGCATACATGCGTTCGTTGAACGAACCGAACAGCACCAGCGGCGGGTTGGTCTTCAGGTTCGCGCGCACGGTGGCATTGTCGGTCTTCTGACCGGGTATACGTGCCACAGCAAAGCGGCATTCCACGCCCAATTCGTCTTCGAGGTATTGGCGCACGCCGCGCGTGTATGTCTCGTTAGCCACGATGGCAAAGCTGGCCGTGGCGAAGAAATCCTGCGTCACGCTGCGCCACAGATCCCAGATCGGCTTGATCGTGGTCTGTTTTTCGGCGGCGATAAACGGCTCTGGATCCGCGCCCGTGAGTTCGCCCAGCTTGCGCAGGAAGTTGGTCGTGGCGAAGATGCCGATCGGCGCCTGCAGATAGGGTTTGCCGAGCTCTTCGCACAACAGCCGGCCGAACTCGCGATACAGACAGATGTTGACGTCCGCATTGGCGAGGCGGGGGACATCCTCGATGTGCGAGCCGAGCGGGAAGCACAGATTGATCTCGCAGCCGACGCCTTGCACCAGGCGCTGTATCTCGGCCAGGTCGGACGGCATGTTGAACGTGCCGTAGATGGGGCCGATGATGTTCACGCGCGGCTTGGCACCCGGCGCGCGTGCGGGCTGCTTGCCTTTGCGCTGACCGAACTCCGTCCACAGCCAGTTAATGGCGCGATCGGCGCATTGCCACTGGTCTTCATCAATGGTGCGCGGGATGAAGCGCAGCAGATTGCTGCCTTCGGGCGTGACACCCCCGCCGATCATTTCGGCGATGCTGCCGGTCACGACAACGGCGGGCAGGTCCGGGTCCACGCTTGCACGAGCGCGCTTCATCGCGTCCTCGGTGCCGCTCTGGCTCAGATGGTCTTCACAAAGTCCCGTGACGACGACTGGCAACTCATGCGGCGGCAGCGCGTCGGTATAGTGCAGCACGGCGGTGACCGGCAGGTTCTCGCAGCCGACGGGACCATCGATCACCACGCGCAGGCCGCGAATGGCGGTGAACGCATAAACCGCCCCCCAGTAGCCTCCTGCCCGATCGTGATCCAGAACCAGCATTCTCAGGTGCCCACCGCTTCGCGCGCTTTCTCTTTTGCCATACGCATCTTCTTCGCTTTTTCACGCGCTTCGGGATGCAAATCCGGCACACCAGACCAGCCATAACCGGCGGCGTCCGGCACGCCCACGCCCTCGAAGAAGCCTAGCATCTTGGCAAAGCGGTCTTTTCCGCGCGTCTGCGCCGCGACGATACCGGCAAGGGAGGCCGCACCCGCGGGGCCCAGCAATGGCCGCGCGGACACCATGTTGGTGAAATACAGTGCCGGCGTGCCGGCTTCCTTGGCGGCCTGCACCAGCGGCGTGGTACCCAACGCCAGATCGGGTTTCTCGCAGCGCATGGCGGCAAGATCCTGTTCCAGCGAGGCGCGGTACTGCACATGCGCACCCCGCGCCATCAGCCAGTCGCGATCGGCATCGCTCCACTCGGTGCGCGGGCAGGCCGTGCCGACGTAAGGGACGTGCGCACCCGCTTCGATCAGCGCGCGCGCCACCAGCAATTCCGAACCCTCATAGCCAGACACGGTCACGCGCGCGCGGATCGGGTTGGCATCCAGTGCCGCGCGGATCGCCGGCAAGGCGCGCGCCTTGGCCGCATCGATTTTCGCCGCACTCACATTCGCCGCCCGGCCGATCGCATCGAGCCAGTCGGCGGTTCCGTCCACACCCACCGGTGCCGATCCGACAATCGGCCGCCCGGCCGCGGTGAATTCGCGAATGGATGCGGTGTAGAAGGGGTGGATCGCGGCCACGGCCACGCAATCCAGGCTCGCATACAAATCGCGCCATTCGCGTGCCGGGCATTGCGGCGCCACGCTCAGACCCATCGGCGCCAGCATCGCGGCCACGCCTGGCGGATCGGCAGGGAACAATTCGCCAAGCAACGTTACGGCATCGCCGGTCATCGCCGCGCGCGGGCGCGCAACCGGTCCTGCCTCGGCCTCTGCGCGCGCCATGCGCAACATCGCGCCCGCCAGCACGTCTTTGGCTTCGGCATGCGTCGGCACGCCAAAGCCCGGCACGTCGATGCCAATCACCCGCACGCCATTGATTTCGCGCGGCAGCAAATCGAGCGGCACGCCCGATGCCGTTGGCACGCACAGATTGATTACAACGATGGCGTCATAATCCTCAGGCTTGGCGAGCTGGACCACTGCGTCGCGGATATCTTCGAACAATTGCCCGCGCACCAGCGACTCGGAATTGAACGGCACGTAGCCAACGGTGCGTTTTGCGCCATAAAAATGACTGGTGAAGGTCAGCCCATAGACGCAGCACGCACTGCCCGACAGAATCGTCGCCGTGCGCCTCATGCGCAAACCGACCCGCAGGGAACCAAAGGCCGGGCACATCGATTGCGGCTGATCGTGCGGGCCGCGCGGATAATCTGCCGCATAGCGGTCAAGCGCCTCGGATTTACCAGCCGCGCGCGCCGCTTCCAGCATCGTCTCGCGGCCACCATGGCAGCCAGCGTCGGCCATTTCAGGCGGCCCCTTCATAGATCACTTCGAGCGAGGCGCGCACGGGCTGGGCTTCCACCCACATATCCTCCATCGTCGCCGGCTGCAGCACGACGCCGCGCCCGACCGCATCCCCCTTGAACAGGCCAAGCAAAGCGTCATGGGTCAGCGGCGCAGGCCGCAGCGGCGGCGCCTCGGCCACCTGAATCGCCAACTGCTCGAACACAGACGCCCAGCGTGTCCCCGGGCGGCCGATAATTTCGTAGCTCGCCGATTTGCGGCGGATATCGTCATCCGCCGGAATGGAAGCCAGGACGGGAATGCCCGCCGCATCGGCAAAGGCCTGCGCCTCGCCCGTGCCATCATCCTTGTTCACGACCAGCCCGGCCACACCCACGTTGCCGCCCAGGCGTTTGAAATACTCCACTGCCGAGCAGACGTTATTGGCCACGTAAAGCGATTGCAGATCGTTGGAACCGACCACGATCACCTTCTGGCACATGTCTCGCGCAATCGGCAGACCGAAGCCGCCGCACACGACATCGCCCAAAAAGTCCAGCAGCACGTAGTCGAAATCCCACTGATGGAACCCGAGCTTCTCCAGCAGTTCGAAGCCGTGGATGATTCCGCGCCCGCCGCAGCCACGCCCGACCTCCGGCCCGCCCAGCTCCATGGCGAATACGCCAT
Organism: Acetobacteraceae bacterium; assembly: GCA_965276755.1. GTDB lineage: Bacteria > Pseudomonadota > Alphaproteobacteria > Acetobacterales > Acetobacteraceae > CAJCIS01. Next base: position 2,917,026 of record OZ255625.1, on the reverse strand, counting down.
CGCGCTTGAAGCACACGTCGCCAATGCCAACCTTCTCGCCGGCGGCCTTTTTCTTCGATGACGTCTCGATGATCGTGGGGCAGGACCGCCCGCCGAAAAGCAATGATGTCGTGTCGCTCTTCGGATCGCAGCCGATCAGCAGCACACGCTTGCCTTGCTGCGCCATCATGTAAGACAGATTGGCCAGCGTGAAGCTTTTGCCGATGCCGCCCTTGCCGTAAATGGCAATCACCTGCGTGGCACGGCGCTCGCTCATGCCTCCCTCGCTAAGGTTAGGTGAATCCGGCGCGATGGGTCCTGTGGATGCGTTCATGCTCAGCTTCTCCAATCCAGGATCATTTTCAGGCAGGACGCATCGGTGAACGCGGTGCGATAGGCAGACTCGGCATCTCGCGGCCTGGCGTGATGGGTGATCAGCCCGTCAAGCGAGAGGCGCCCGTCGGCAATCATGGCGGCTGTTGCGGTCAGATCGGCGTGCTGCCATTCGGCGGCGATGCGAAACCGCACCTCGCGCATGAAGGCGGGCGGAAACGCAAAACTCAGACGCTCGGCGTAGAAACCCGCCAAAATGATTTCAGCCCCGCGTGCACAGCGCGCAACGAGCGTGTCGAGCAGATCGGCGTCCCCGCTGACATCGCAAATGACGCGATAATCGCGGCGCGTATCTTCATCGGGGTGGGTAACGGTGTAACCCTGCGCACCCGCCTGCCGCGCAGCATTGGTTTCCCAAACCACCGGCGTGCCGCCCGCAATGACCGCCAGGCGTGCAATCAGGCGCCCAAGCACGCCGTGGCCGACAATCAGGTCAGGCGTGGCACCGGCGATGGCGTGATAGGCGGTGGCCGCAAGCGCCAGCAGCGTGCCGCGCTCGCCCAGACACTCGTCCAAAACGGCCACGCGGCTGGCGCGTGTCACAAGACGAGACGCCGCACCGCCGAAAAGGCTGCGCATTTCGGCGAAGGATTGCGCGCCAGGCACGAAGACGGTCTGGCCGACGCACAGCCCGGACTCCGCCCCCGCCTCCACGATCGTGCCCACGGATTCGTAGCCAGGCACCAGCGGATAGCCCATGCCCGGGAACGGCGGCATGCGGCCTGACCAGAGCAGGCGCTCGGTGCCCGTGCTGATGCCCGAATGGGTTACCTCCACCACAATGTCGGCAAGGCCCGGGGCGTTGAGGGCGAGCGTGCTCACCTCCAGCCTCTCGGGCGCTTGCAGAACGATTGCGGTGGCCTCCATCCCTGCTCCTCGGCCGGCGCTGCGGCTCTGATTTCTGTCAGACTATCCTTACACAACAGACTGTCAACCCAAACTTACGCTTTCTGCACGCGGGCGACGATCAGGCCGGTCAGCATGGGCGCGGCCGTGCGCACGACGCTCGGCCGGTCGAACCCCGCGTCAACCAGCATGGACACCAATTGTGCGGCGGGGCGGGGACGGCCGCTGCCCATGGCCAGCAAGTAGAAGCCGAAATACGCGTCACCCGCAGCACCCGCGGCTTCGGCCATGGGTTCGGCCAGAAGCAGCGTGCCGCCCGGCGGCAGGGCGGCGCGGATGCGGCGCAGCAGCGTGGCCGCGGCGGCATCGTCGTGGTCGTGAATGACGCGAAGGGCGGTGACCAGATCGGCACCGCCCGGCAGCGAGTCGGTAAAGAAATCGCCGCCCACCGCACTTGCGCGCGCGCCCAGGCCAGCTTCGGCCAGACGCTGCTCGGCGAGGGCGGCAACGGCGGGCAGGTCGAACAGGCTCAGGCGCAAGCGCGGCGCACGGGCGGCCGCGGCGATCAGGAAGGCGCCCTCGCCGCCGCCGACATCGAGCAGGTGCGTATGGCGGGCAATGTCGTAGGCGGCCAGCACCTGGTCGGCGATCATGCCGTTGCTGGCGGCCATCAGCGCGGAATAGGCGGCGACCTGCTCCTCGCCGAGCGAGGCCGGGGCCTTGGCGCCCGCATAGGGCCAATAGGACGCAAGCCCTCCTGGTTGATGCTGGCCGCGCAACAGGCCGACGGGATCGGCAAGGTCGCGATAGAGCAGGGCGTGGTGGGCGATCAGGCCGCGCACGCCGGGATTGCCGAGCAAAGCGGCACCGAGGCTCCCCAACATGTAGGCGCCCCCGTGCGTGGGGGCGACCAGGTCCAATGCGGCGGCCGCGCGCAGCAGGCGCTCGGTGGCAGGCAGTGGCAGGTCGAGCACCGCTGCGAGGTCGGCAGGCGTGCGCGGGGCGTGGCGCAACGCCTCGAACAGGTCGAGCTGCACGCAGGCCGCGAGGATCTGCGAATAAACAAAGCCTGCGGTCAGGTCGAACAGGGCGCGGGCGCGGTGGCGGGCAATGGGCCTGGTCAGCGGGAAGCGCATGGCCCAGCGCTGGAAGGCAGGGCTGCCCAGCAAGGCCAGGTAGCGCGCCTGCCAGCCGGCCTTGCGCGGCGGCGGATAGACGCCGTCCGGCATCGAACTCAGGCGGCTTGGGCCGCGCGCTGCTTGGGCATCAGGCGCTGGCTTTCCAGGCGGATCAGGGCGCGCAGGTCGGCGGCACCCGCGCAGTCGGGGATGGCGGCGGCGGCGCGCGCGGTCAGCGCCTGCAGATGTGCCGTGGCGGCGGCCAGGCCCATCTGCAGCACCGCATTGGGCCGGTCATGGGCGGCGTCCTGCCCCACGGGTTTGCCGAGTTCGGCCTCCGTGCAGATCGCGTCGCTGATATCGTCAGCGACCTGGTAGGCCTGCCCGAGGTATTCGCCCAACGGGCGCCACGGGGCCCCGGCGTGGCCTGCCGCTGCGGCACCCGCCTCGGTGGCGGCGGCAAACAGCGCGCCGGTTTTAGCCTGCTGGTAGATGGCGAGGTCTGCCACAGGCTCGCACTCCCAGGCCTGACCGGCAGCGATGCCGTGCGGGGCGCCGACGGCGCTGGCAATGGCGCGCATCATCGGCGCCAGGCGCGCGGGCGCGAGTGCGGCGGATTCGGCCAGGGTCTGAAAGGCCAGCACGATCAGCGCATCGCCGGCGAGCAGCGCCAGCGGTGCGCCATAGGCACGGTGCACGGCGGGGCGGCCTCGGCGCGTATCGGCGTCATCGAAGACGGGCATGTCGTCATGGACCAGACTGGCGCAGTGCAGCAGCTCGATAGCCGCACCGGCGGCGGCGGCGAGCGGCGCGCTGGCGGGGTGGCAGGCGGCGGCAACGGCGAGCGTCAGGCGCGGACGAATGCGCGCGCCGCCTGGGAAGACGGCGTGGCGCATGGCGGCGATCAAGCGCGGCGGGGCGCCGGGGGCGTCGGCCAGGGCGAAGGCGGTGTGCAGGGCCTCTTCGATCCGCGATCTAGCGTCCATGGCTGAGCCTCTGTCAGAAAGAACCGTCAGACAGTGTCAGGGCAGGTTTACACATAAGTCAAGGGAAGAACTGGGGGGAATGTGCCATTCCCCCCAGACCCCCCGTCGATTTTTAAGACGAGCCCGATCCAAACTGATGACGGGGGGTTTGGGGGGAATGGCACATTCCCCCCAAGTCTTAGTTATCGGTGCCGGCGCGGGCGGCCTGACCGCCGCCATCATGCTCGCCGCCGCCGGCTTGCCCGTCACAATCCTGGAACGCGCCCCCAACGTAGGCGGCAAAATCCGCCAAATCCAAACGCCCGCAGGTCCCGTCGATGCCGGCCCGACAGTCTTCACGATGCGCTGGGTGTTCGAGGAGATTTTCGCCGCGGCCGGCACCTCGCTCACCAGCCATGTCGGGCTGAGCCCGCTGCCCGTGCTCGCGCGCCACGCCTGGGATCGCGGCCCCACGCTCGATCTGTTCGCCGATCTCGATGCTTCGGCCGACGCGATCGGCCGCTTTGCCGGCGCGCGCGATGCCGCCGGTTATCGGCGCTTTGCCGCGCGTGGACACAAGATTTACCAAGCCCTCGAGCGCCCATTTCTGCGCGCGCAGCAGCCCGGCTCGGCGTGGGCTTTGGTGCGGCGGGCAGGGGTTGCGGAAATGCTGGGGATCGCCGCATTTTCCACGCTGTGGCGGGAGGTCGCGCGCAGTTTCGCCGACCCCAGGCTGCGGCAATTGTTTGCGCGCTACAGCACCTATAGCGGATCCTCGCCCTACCTCGCACCGGCGACCTTGATGCTGATTGCGCATGTGGAACGTGCGGGTGTCTGGCGCGTGGACGGCGGCATGGCCGCGTTGGCGTTCTCATTGGCGGAGGTGGCCGCGAGTTTGGGCGTGATCGTGCGAACCGGGGCGGACGTGGCGGCCATCGAGGTGACCGCGGGCCGGGCCTGCGGGGTGCGCCTGGCCGATGGCGAGGTGATCGGCGCGGACGCCGTAATCATGGCGGGCGACGCTGCCGCGCTGAGTGCCGGGCTGCTGGGCGCGCCGGTTCGCAACGCGGTGGCGCCGCCAGGGGCACGCTCGCTCTCCGCGCTCACCTGGGGCCTGGCGGCGGACGTTTCAGGCTTTGCCTTGCAGCATCACAATGTTTTCTTCGGCAGCGCCTATTGCGACGAATTCGACGCGATCTTTGCGCGCGGGGCGCTGCCGCGCGACCCGACCGTTTATCTCTGCGCGCAGGACCGCGGCGCCACGGACGCCGCACCGGACGCAACCGAGCGCCTGCTGCTGCTGGTCAACGCGCCGCCGAACGGCGATGCTCGGCCGCCGAGTGAAGGGGAGATCGCCGCGTGCCAGGGTCAGATGCTGAACAGGCTGGGGCAATGCGGGCTGGCCCTGCGCGCGATGGGCGAGCCGGTGATGACGGGGCCGGAGGAATTTCACGCGCTGTTCCCGGGGACGGGGGGGGCGCTGTACGGGGCGGCGACGCATGGAAGTCAAGCCTCGTTCCGCCGGCCGGGCTCGCGCACGAAGGTGGCGGGCCTTTATCTGGCGGGGGGCTCGGCTCACCCGGGAGCGGGCGTGCCGATGGCGGCCCTTTCGGGTCGATTGGCGGCAGCTTCGGTCCTGGACGACCTGATTTCAGCACGCCCGTTGCGGATGGCGGTTACGCGTGGTGGTACGTCGATGCATTGAGCGATGACGGCGCGCATGGGCTGACGATCATTGCGTTCGTCGGTAGCGTGTTTTCGCCGTGGTATGCCTGGGCGCGCCGGCGTGGCGCCGCACCCGCGGAAAACCATTGCGCTATGAACGTGGCGTTGTACGGCGCGGGCGGAAAGCGCTGGGCAATGACGGAGCGTTCCGCGGCCGCTGTTTCGCGCGATGCAGAATCGTTACGCATTGGCCGTAGTGCGATGCGTTGGGATGGCGCGGGGCTGACGATCACTATCGATGAGGTGACCGCACCCGTGCCGCGGCGCATTCGCGGACGGGTGCGCGTGCATCCCGTAGCGATGGCCAGCCACGTGGTGGCGCTGGATGCGGCGGGGTTGCACGGCTGGAGCCCGATTGCGCCGTGTGCGCGCGTGGAGGTGGCGCTGGAAACGCCGGGGCGGTCCTGGTCGGGCAATGGCTATTTCGATTGCAATTGGGGCGCGCGCCCGCTGGAGGCGGATTTCGCGCATTGGACATGGTGCCGCGCGCCGTTCGGCGAAGGTGCTGCGGTGACCTACGATGTGGCGCGGCGCGACGGCAGCGCGTTGGGCGTTGCGCTGCGTTATGGCGCGGACGGGCGGGCGGAGCCGTTCGAGGCACCGCCGGTGCGTGCCTTGCCGCGGAGTTTCTGGGGGCTGGCGCGCAGCGTGCGCTCCGATGGTGCCGCGCGGCTGGTGCAGACGCTGGAGGATGCGCCGTTCTATGGGCGCTGCGTGGTGGAGACGGAGTTGCTGGGGCAGCGCGTGGTCGGCGTGCAGGAAGGCTTGTCGCTGGACCGGTTCGACACGCATTGGATGCGGCTGATGCTGCCGTTCAAGGCGCCTCGGCGGTTCTGATCTCGGCAAAGACTCTGGGGCTTTGCCCCAGATCCCACCAAAGGCCGGCGGCCTTTGGAAACCGATTTTAATAGGGATGCATTGATGATCGCAAATATCAGGGTTCCGGATAGCAGCATCGTTCGTCAGGCAGAGGAGCTCGCACGGTCAGCGTCCAGTGACGTTCTCTTCAACCACGTGATGCGGTGCTACTGGTTCAGTGAGCTTTTCGCGCAGAGTGAAGGCTCTAAGGTCGATAGCGAATTGCTGTTTCTCTCCTCCGTGCTGCACGACCTGGGACTGACCGATCACGCGCCCGGCGCGCACCGCTTCGAAATTGAGGGAGCAGGCGCGGCACGGACGTTTCTCGTCGAAAAAGGTGTTGCGCGCGAGCGTGCACAGAACGTTTGGGATAACATCGCGCTACATACCTGGGATATCAATCTTTTCCGTGACGATACCAGCCGCCTGATGGAGCTTGGCATCCTTTACGACGTTGTGGGCGTGGCAGGCGCAAAGCTGGAGGCGGCCGACGTCGCCGAAATCCTCCGGCGCTACCCGAGACTGAACTTCAAGCTGGCGTTCAATGACGTGCTCACAAAGGAACTCGACAGCAAGCAGCCTTACAAGCACTTCTTTCATATCTGCAGCCACATTGAGCTAAATCGGTCGGCCATGTCGCTGCCTGACGCACAGACCTTGTTAAACAATGCGCCCTTTGACGAGTAGGGTGGCGGCGTTCTGCCTCGCGGGCAGCGTCACGGTCGTGCCCGTGACAAGCCGCCTGCAAGATTCACGTTGTAGCTGCGCTTGCATTTAATAGCCAAGTGTGATATCAGCCAGATATCAATAGGCTACCTCGATGCCCGCTGTCGTCATCCGCAACTTGCCAGCAGATGTCCACGCCACGCTGTGTCGCGGCCGAACGCAACACCTCTGTCGAGGCGCTTGCTCGCAAGGCCCTGGCCGATCTGGCAAGGTCCAGTCCGGTCCAAGGCATAGACTTCGCTCTATTGTCTCACGACCGCGCGGCCTTGGGCTTAGCCGAGGACGGCCCGGCCTGGGATGACAGCCTGGACGACCCTGCTTTGAGCCGCCGGGTGCTTGGCCTGGAGTAGCGCGTGCTGGGCCTGTTGCTGGATACGCATTACGCTTATGCCCTGGCCGGTGCGCCGGGACGTTTTACCTCGGCAGAACGCGGCTTCCTGGCCGATCCGCCGGCGCCGCTTTTCGTCAGCGCGGTCTCGGTTTGGGAAATGCGGCTGAAGTGGCAGGCGCTGTATGCAGGCGGCGGACGCAAGGGGCCGATCGATCCGGCGCGCGCGCTGGCAATGCTGCGCGCCCAGCCAGTTAGACTGTTGGCGCTGACGGCCGAACACGCCGTCACCCAGCTCGAGCAGGCGCTGTCGCACCATGATCCGTTTGACGACCTGCTGATGGCGCAGGCGCAATGCGAAAGGTTTTTGCTGGTGACGCGAGACGGTCGGCTGATCGGGCACCCGCTAGCGTTGGCTGCCGCATTTCGCGGCTCGAGCACTATGCGCCCGCGCACGGGGGACGAATCATTCCAGCCTGACCTGCAATGAATTCTGCCGCGGCCAATCCAGGTCGAAGACGATGCCTCGTTACGTCCGCAATGCCTTGGCTTGTCCGAAGAGCGGCAGTGCGGCAAACTCTTGCGGCAACCTGATTGGAATTACTATCCCAACACAATCAGTACCGGCAGCCACCTCGGCCACCGGCGGCAAGGTTGCCGACGCGAAGGCTCGGCACCGCCTCGAGCGCAACGTACACGAACTCGCCGCCTTGATCGCGACGGAGGCCGGCCGCCAGGGGCCGGCCGCAGAAACAGCGGTCGGATGGGTCGTCGTGAACCGCATGAAACGCAACAAGGCGACCGCAGTGGACCAGGTCTGGAGCCCGGCCTTCAGGCACGGCAAGGCGCCGCACGCCTCACAGCTCGCAACGGCACGTGGCATTCTCGGTGGCACAATCTTGGACCCTACTAGCGGCAGCACCCATTTCTACACGCCGCAGGCCATGCCGAAAGCCGGGGACGCAACGAAGAACCGGGACATCGGGGGAGGGCTCGAGACAGTGCCCGGCGTCGTGGACGACGACGGCAACACCGTGCAAAATTACCAGCCTGGCTGGGTCAGCGGCATGACGCAGCAGACCGTCACAGGTGTAGCCGAGAGCGTCTTCAAATTCTATCGCCAAGGCGGACAAGGTCATGTCCGCTAGAGCGGCGCTGGCGCTCGCGGTCCTTATTGTGGCAGCCCTGCCAGCCGTTGCATCGCAAGACATCTATCCTGATATTCTGAATGGCCCAGCCACGCAGGCAGAGGTGAACGAGGCAAATCGCACATATGGCGGTTGTGGTACGGAGGCATGCGCAGCAATACGCGATATCGCGCGCGCTTTCATGGTGATACTGCGGCGTGATGTCCCCAGCACGATGTCTCACGTCCGGCAACCGGCCGATCCGGCGGAGGCAGCCAATGAAGCGATCGAACGCGGCCTGCTTTCCAAGACGTCGCGCTTCGCCGATTATTGCGCGATCCTGACAAAGCTGGCACAGCATTATTCGGAGTATTTCGTCGGTCACGCATCCATAGAACTGGCCAACAGACTCGATGGTGCAGGCGGCGCGTGCACAGCGGATTTACTGGCAGCGTTTCCCAGGACGGCCGATGTGCGCGCGATGATCCAGGACGCGCGCGAGACGTGCCAATCCGATCGGCGTAAGGGCTGCGGCCGTGACATGCGCTGACGCCTGGAGCTTCTGCTGGTAATGCGCGCGGCTGCTCAATTCCTCACGGCGACCGGCTGAATTGCTCGCTGACCTCCGCCACAATCACCCCGAGCTTCGATACGGTGGTGCGGTTCATCATCGTGCCATCCGCCATCCCATACATCCATTGTGACATCGTTACATTGAACAGCGCATTCCCCGGCTTGGTCGCCCAAACCCAGCTCCAGTGAAACGCCCGTCCGACCGCAACGCCCTCCGCCGTGCCCACCATGTCATTCGCCGTCGCGCTGAAATGCCCCGGCGAGACCCGGCGTAAATGCCAGTCGCGATGTGCAATCGTGCCGTCGCCCTCGGTCAGCGTCTGGCGCATGTGCAGCCCGTCCGGACCCTCCGCCTCGCCCACGCAATCGGTTTGCACGATTTCGCTAGGGCCGCCGCCGCGGTTTTCCACGACGCCCCAGGACTGCGTGCGACCGGTCCAATATGTCAGAGGATCGAACGCCGGCGTGGTGCCGGCGAATTCTTGCACGGTCGCAGGCTTGCCGCACCCGGCCAGCACGACACACCCAAGCAATACAATCCAGCGCATATGATGCTCCTTATAAAATCGACGGGGGGGTCCGGGGGGCTGACGTATACGTCAGCCACATCTCCCCCCAGCCTTTCTTAGTGTTAACCCTCCGACTCGTTCTAACCCTGCTACCCCGCCTTGGTGCCGCGCCCCCCCGAAAACCCCGAAGAAGACCGCACGCTCTCCCCCGAGCGCGCCCCGGGCGACGCCCCCGAAGCCTCCCTCCGCCCCCAAACGCTCGCCGAGTTCGTCGGCCAACGCGCCTCGCGCGAAAACCTTGCCATCTTCATCGCCGCCGCCCGAAGCCGCACCGAGGCCATGGATCACGTCCTGCTGCACGGCCCGCCGGGCCTGGGCAAGACCACGCTCGCCCAGATCGTGGCGCGCGAGCTCGGCGTCGGCTTTCGCGCGACCTCGGGTCCCATCATCCAGCGCACCGGCGATCTGGTCGCCATCCTGACCAACCTCCAGCCGCGGGACGTGCTCTTCATCGATGAGATCCACCGCCTCCAGCCGGCGATCGAGGAAGTGCTCTACCCCGCCATGGAGGATTTCCAGGTCGACATCATCATCGGCGAAGGCCCTGCCGCGCGCGCTCTGCGCATCGATCTGCAACCCTTCACCCTGGTAGGTGCCACCACCAGGGCCGGCATGCTGGCTACCCCGCTGCGCGACCGCTTCGGCATCCCCCTGCGCCTGGTCTTCTACACGCCCGAGGAACTGACCCTGATCGTCAGCCGCGGCGCCGAAAAGCTAGGCCTGTACCTGACTGCGGATGGTGCCACGGAAATCGCCCGCCGCAGCCGCGGCACCCCGCGCATCGCCGGCCGCCTGCTGCGCCGCGTGCGCGACATTGCCCATGTCGGCGGCCAGGCCCGCGTCGATCGCGCCGCGGCGGATGCGGCATTGACGCGCCTGGAGGTCGATCGCCTCGGCCTGGATGCCGCCGACCGCCGCTATTTGCGCCGCATTGCCGAACACCACGCAGGCGGCCCCGTGGGCGTGGAAACGCTGGCCGCCGCACTCGCCGAGGCGCGGGACACGCTGGAAGACGTGATCGAGCCCTACCTGATCCAGGAGGGTTTCATCCTCCGCACCAATCGCGGCCGCATGCTGGCCGAGCCGGGCTGGCGCCACCTCGGCCTCAAGCCACCGGCGCGGCCGCAAGCCGATCTCCTGGCCGATTTGCTCGGCGACGAGCCGCCCCCAAACGATTTGTCATGATCGCACACCATCACAATCTGCGCGTGTATTTCGCAGATACGGACGCAGGTGGCGTGATGTACCACGCCGCCTATCTCGGTTTTGCCGAACGCGCCCGCACCGAAGCCCTGCGTGACGCCGGCCTGCCACATGCCGCAATGCTGAACGAACATGGCGTGATGTTCATGGTACGGCGCGTGCAAATAGAGTATCTGCGCCCGGCGCGGCTGGACGACATGATCACGATTCGCACCGACACCTTGGCCGCAACCGGCGCCACCGTGACCTTGGCTCAGGATTTCTTCCTGGACGAGACGCCGTTGGCCCGTGCGACGGTTTTCCTGGCCTGCGTGCGGCACGCAACCGGCACGGCCGCGCGCATTCCACCACGCTGGCGCGCTGCGCTGGCCCTTCGCGGGAGCGAGACGCCTTGAACTCTGCGGTGGATGCCGTGAATTTGGCCGCCCCCGGTGGCGACCTCTCGCTGATCAGCCTGTTCATGCAGGCCGATATCGTCGTCAAACTCGTGATGGTGGCGCTGCTTTGCGCCAGCGTCTGGGTGTGGGCGATCGTGTTTGAAAAGCTAACCTCCTTGCGCCGGGTGAACCGCCTGGCAGACGGGTTCGAGGACCGCTTCTGGTCGGGCGGGAGCCTGGAAGACCTCTTCGAGCAGGAGGGGGCGCGGCCGGCCCACCCGATGGCGGCGGTCTTCGGCGCAGCCATGGGCGAATGGCGCCGCAGTGCGCGCGTGGCTGGTGCGGATATGACGCGCGGCAGCGTGAACGACCGCATAGACCGCGCGATGAACGTGACCGTGGCGAGGGAGATGGAACGGCTGGAACGCTGGATGGTGTTCCTGGCGTCCATCGGATCGATTGCGCCGTTCGTTGGGCTGTTCGGCACGGTGTGGGGCATCATGCACAGTTTTTCGGCAATTGCTGCGATGCATAACACCAATTTGGCGGTCGTGGCTCCCGGCATTGCCGAAGCCTTGTTCGCCACCGCCATCGGCCTGGTAGCCGCCATCCCTGCCGTGCTGGCCTACAACCAGATCAGCACGAGCATCGGCCGTTTCGCCGGCCGCCTGGAAGGCTTCGGCGCCGAGTTCAGTTCAATCTTGTCGCGCCAAAGCGAGGAAAGAGCGTGATAAACGATCAAAAGTTTTTTGGTTCTTTTTTTCAAAAAAGAACTGCTTCCTTCCTAGGGCACGAGTAATGGCCGGCGCCCTGATCGGCAAGCGAGGCGGCAAGGGCCGCTACCGCCCCATGGCGGAAATCAACGTGACGCCGATGGTCGATGTCATGCTGGTGCTGCTGATCGTCTTCATGGTCACCGCACCCATGATGACCAGCGGCGTCAACGTCGATCTGCCCAAAACCGACGCCAAACCGCTGAACACGGACAGTGAACCGCTGACCGTCTCCATACAAGGTAACGGCAAGATCTATCTGCAGGACAACGAAATTGCCCTGCCTGATCTGGTCACGAAACTCTCTGCCATTTCGGCGGGCGACATGGGCCGGCGCATTTTCGTGCGCGGCGACAAGGGCATTGCCTACGGCCAGGTGATGGCGGTGATGGGCACCATTGCCAATGGCGGCTTTACCAAGGTGGCGCTGCTGGCAGACGCTTCGGGCGCGGCACCAGCCAAGCCGGGCGGCTGATTGGCGGCGATGAATTACAGCCCGGGCGCGAATAGTCTGGAACGTGCCAGCCTCGGCCGGGGCCGCCGCCCGCGCGCGCCATTCCGCCAGCCCGGCATGCGTCGCGGTGCTGCGTATTCGGCCGGCGTGCATGTGCTTCTTCTTGTTGCGCTGATCGTGGTGATCCCGCACCCCACGCCACCCGCGCCGCCGCCGGAGGAGAGTTTTTCGGTGGAGTTTTCCGGCGATTCCACGCACGCGCAGAAGGGCGAGCAGCCCGGGAAAGTGGCCGCGCCCACGGCCGCGGAAGCGCCGGTGACCGATAATCCCGCCATCAAGCCGCCGGAAAAAGCGCCGTTGGAAACAGCGCCGCCGCCACCCCCGCCGCCACCACCACCACCCGTGCCGGAGGAAACGATCGAGCCGCCAGACGTCAAGGCCATGGACATTCCCAAGCCCGCCGAAAAGCCTGCGGCGGTAAAGCCGCCGCCGCCCAAGCCCGTGGTCAAGCCGCAGCCCAAGGTGGTTGTGCCGCCAATCAAATCGACCCGCAACCAGCCCAATGTCACGAAAAACCCTGCCGCGGACACGCGCCCGCTGGACAACACGCTGGAAAAACTCATGGCCGACCAAACCCAGGTCAAACCGCCGACGCACCGCTATAATCCAGAGCGCGGCGGCAAGCTGAACGGCGGCGGATCACGCACCGGCGGGCTGACCGGCGAACTCTCCAACGGCCAGCGCAAGCAGATCGGCGACGATGTCCGCCGCTGCTACAGCGAGGACACCGCCGCGCGCAATTACGCCACCTATTCCGTCGTCATGTCCGTCACGATCGATGCCACAGGCGAAGCACGCGAGGTCAAGCTGTCCGACGCCGATCAGGGCCGCGCCGGTGCCGACCCCGCCTTTCGCGCCTTTGCCGAACGCGCCGAGCGTGCCGTGCTTGATCCGACCTGTGCGAAGTTGCCCGTGCCTCCCGAGCTTCTTGGCAAGCCGGCGCAGGAATTGATGTTTCGGTTCAGGCCATGACAGCAAGAAGGAAGGTCTTCTTTTTTGAAAAAAAGAAGCAAAAAACTTTTGCTCTTTGGCACATACGCCTGAACAACACTTACGCCAAAATGACAAAAGTTTTTTGGTTCTTTTTTTCAAAAAAGAACAGCCTGCACTTCCTGGAGTCCCGCGCATGACCACAACCCTCATCCCGACCCGCCGCTTCTTCCTGGCCGGCGCCGGCGGCCTGCTGACAGCGGGCAGCGCGCTCGCTCAAATCCCCGCGCCAGGGGGCGCAGGACAGCCGATGATCGATGTCGATCACGCGCAGACCGATCCGATCCGCATCGCCATCCCCAGCCTCGGCCTCTCACCCGCGGCCGTGACCGTGAATGCCGTGATCACCGCCGATCTCACAAGCTGCGGCCTGTTCCGCCCGATCGATCCCGCCGCGTTCATTTCGCTGGCCGATGCCAACCCCACCGCGCCCAATTTCCCTAACTGGAAAGCCATCGGCGCGCAGGCGCTCGTCACCGGCAACGTTACCGAAATCGGCGGCGGCCAGGTGCGCGTGGAATTCCGACTGTGGGATGTGCTGACCGGCCAGCAATTACAGGGCACGGCCTATACCAGCCCCAATCCGCGCCGCATCGCCCACATCATGGCGGACGTGATTTACGAACGCATGCTGGGCGAGAAAGGCTATTTCGACACGCGCATCGTCTATGTCGCGCAAACCGGCCCGCGCGGGCGCCAGACCAAGCGCCTCGCGATCATGGACCAGGACGCCTACAATAATCGCGTCCTGACCGATGGCTCCTGGCTTGTTCTGACGCCGCGCTTCAACCCCGCGCGCGACCAGATCGCCTTCATGAGCTATGCCTCCAACCGGCCGCGCGTACTCCTGTTCGACCTGACAAGCGGCCAGCAATCCACGCTCGGTGAATTCGAAGGCATGAGCTTCGCGCCACGTTTCGCGCCCGATGGCGGCAGTTGCATCCTCTCGGTCTCGCGCGGCAGCGGTTCGGATATTTTCGTGGTCGATGTCGGCAGCCGCGCCAGCCACCGCCTGACCAGTTCAGGCTCGATCGACACGAGCCCCTGCTACAGCCCGGACGGCGCGCAGATCGTGTTCAATTCGGATCGCGAGGGCGACCAGCAACTCTATATCATGGGTGCGGGCGGAAGCGGCGCCAAACGCATCAGCTTCGGCCATGGCCGCTACGCCACGCCTGTCTGGTCACCCCGCGGCGACCTGATCGCCTTCACCCGTCTGGCCGGCGCCACGTTTGCCATCGGCGTCATGCACCCGGACGGCACGGGCGAGCGCATCCTCTCGGAAAGCTATTCCGTGGAAGGACCGACTTTCGCGCCCAATGGCCGCGTGCTGATGTTCTGGCGAGAGACTCGCTCGAACGATAGTTACGGGCATGGCTATTCCTCGCGTCTCGTCTCTATCGACATCACCGGCTTCAACGAGCGCCAAGTACAGACGCCTACCGATGCGTCCGACCCGGCTTGGTCGCCGCTGAACGCCTAGTTGTGTTGCAGGTCGGCATCGCACGCGACGTGCTCAGTTTGATTTGCGTGGATCACTTGACCGTGATGGCAACCGCACGTAAACCGCGCGCAACACTGCAACATCCAGGCTATGAGCCCGTTGCAGCAACTACTTGCTCCGAATCCAGAATAGGAACTGTTACCAAATGAAGATCACGACCCTCGCGGCACTCGCCGGCGTTTCCGTGTTGGCCGCGTGCGCCAGCAAGCCCGCGGCAACCGGTGGCATGGGCGGCGGCTCGGGCATGACGTCTACGGCCAATAGCAGCAGCATCGTGCCCGGCAGCCAGGAAGACCTTGTGGCCAATGTGGGCGATCGCGTCTTCTTCGAACTCGCCAAGAACACGCTGAGCGACGAGGCCCAGGCGACGCTGGACAAGCAGGCCTCCTTTGCCGCGCGCTACCCCAATGATCGCTTCCAGATCGCCGGCAACGCTGATGATCGCGGCACCGAGGAATACAATTTGGCCCTGGGCAATCGCCGCGCCAATGCCGCGCGCGACTACCTGGTCGCCAAGGGGGTCTCGAGCGATCGCATCACCACGATCAGCTACGGCAAGGACCGCCCGACCGCATTGGGCGACAACGAGCAGGCCTGGGCGCAGAACCGCAACGCCATCACCTCCGTTCGCTAAGCGCACGCGCGTCGCGGCGTGAGGCACAACATAAGGAAGGTTGGGGGAGATGTGCCATCCCCCCCAAAACCCCCGTCATTCTTTAGACAAGGCCCAACAATCGACCGGGGGTCTGGGAGGGATGGCACATCTCCCCCAGTCTTCACTTACCTAAGCCTGACACTTGCCATCTGCCTGGCCTTCGCCCCCTCAGCGCGCGCGCAGATCGAAAGCCGCGAGGGCATCGCGCTTCACAACGAAATCCTGGAATTGCGCCAGCAGATGAGCCAGCTCCAGCAATACCAGTCTGAGACCTCCGGTGGCGGTCAAAGCGCCCTGCCGCCGCCTTCGGTTGAGGGGGGCGGCCCTGTCTCCGGTGCATCGGGTGACGTCGTGGCCCAGCTCGTGGTGCGCATCTCCTCGGTCGAGGAGCAGATGCGCACGCTGGAGGGCCGCATCAGCGAGGTGGAAAACGCCGAGCACCGCGATCATGACGAGCTTGCCAAGCAGATCAGCGACCTGGCTTTCAAGCTGGGGCAGGGTGGCGCGCTCCCCGCCTTACCGCATTCTGGCGAGCCGCCGTCCAATTCCGGCATGGACCTGGGCCCTCCGCAGCCAGCGCTGGTCCCTAGCGTGGCGCCGCCCGTGCGCCGAACCCCGGAGCTGGCCCTCAAGCAGGGCAACGCCGCCCTGGCCCGCCGGGATTACCCAGCGGCCGAAGCTGCCGCGCGCCAGGTGCTGGCTTTTGGCCAGGGCCCTCGCACGGGTGATGCCACTTTCCTGCTCGCTCGCGCCCAGGCCGGCCAACATGAGTACAAGGACGCGGCGGCCAGCTTCTACGGCGTTTACAAGACCAGCCCGCGCGGCGCGCGTGGGGCGGAAAGCCTGTTGGGCGTGGCCAATGCGCTGATCGGGCTGGGTCAGACGGTGCCGGCATGCCAGGCGCTTGCCAAGGTCTCGGCCGAGTTTCCGAGGCCCGAAGGATATGTCCGGGCGGGGGTGGCCTCGGCCCGCAAGCGGGCGAGCTGCCACTGAAAACAGAAGATGGGGGGTTTGGGGCTTGGGCGGAAACAATCGGCGCATGCGCCGATCCGCCCAAGGGCACTGCTCCCCCAAATTTTTCCTTCAGCAAACGCCCCGCCATCGGCGTAAGCGGCGGCCCGGACAGCCTCTGCCTGGCCCTGTTGGCCCGCCAATGGGCAGACCCGCTGGCGCTGATCGTCGATCACGGACTGCGATCCCGCTCCGCTGCCGAAGCCGTATCGACCGCGGCACTTCTGTCGCGGCTGGGCATCCCCTCCCGCATACTCACGCTGACAGGGGTTGGGTCGGGCGCCGCGATCGCCCGCGCCGCACGCTACGATGCCCTGATCAACGCCACGCGCCAGGCCGGCCGCGTCGAGCTCTGGCTCGGCCACCATCGACGCGACCAGGCCGAAACCCTGCTCATGCGCGGCAACGCCTGCAGCGGTCCGGCAGGCCTGGCCGGCATGGCCATGGTGCGCGAAACGCGAGACATCCGCATCCTGCGCCCGCTGCTGGACACCGCCCCCGGCGCATTGCGCGCCCTGCTCGCCCAGGCAGGTCTGCCCTGGATCGAGGATCCGACCAACCGCAATCCCGCCACGTTGCGCGCCCGCTTGCGCGCACAGCTCGATGACCCGCATGGCGACGGGCCGGCCGTGCGTGCCCTGGCCGAGACCGCCTACGAGCATGGCCTCGCCCGCGCGGCGCGCGACGGCGCGATTGCCGCCGAACTCGCCGCCCGTGCTGCGATTTTCCCCGAGGGATATGCGCTGCTTGCCCCGGGCCCCATCTCGCCGGACGCGCTGGGCGGCCTGATCCGCGCCTTGACCGGACGGGCTTACGCACCGCGCGGGTCGGCCTTGTCGCATCTGGCGGCGGCACCCCGTCCGGCCGTGCTGGCCGGCCTGCGCCTGATGCCCGCAGGCCGCCTCGGCCCCGGCCTGCTCGCAGTGCGCGAGGCCGCTGCGATGGCGCCCGAGGCGCCGGCAACGCCAGGCAGCCTTTGGGACAACCGCTTCCTGATCGAAACGAGCGAGGCGCCTGCCTGTGCCACGATCGGCGCGGTCGGCGCCGACGCGCCTCGCCTACGCGCCCACTCGCACCTGCCTTACGCCGTGCTGCGCACCCTGCCCGCCCTGCGCGTGCACGCGGCGCTGGTAGAGGTGCCGCACATAGGATACTTTGGTGGTGACGGCTCAGCGCGCATGGCGGTCAGCTTCGCCCCGGCAAACCCCGCCTGCGGCGCGCCCTTCGGCGCCGGCGCCGGCAGGGGGTGCCAAAGCGAAAAGACCACCCCATCTGCTTGAGCAGCCGGCAGTGGTAGTCCGGCAGCAACACGATTTGCGCCGGCAGCGGTCGCGAAGGACTGAGTGGAATGAGCAATTTCGGCCGTAACCTGGCTTTGTGGGTCATCATCGCGGTTCTGCTGGTGGTGCTGTTCGACCTGTTCCAACCAGGCGGCACGCAACATGGCGCGGCACCCGTCGCTTATTCAGATTTCGTATCCGAAATGAATAACGGGCATATCCGCGCCGTGACCATCGCCGGGCACCAGATCACCGGTACGCAAACCGATGGCCGCGCGTTCCAGACTTATACGCCGGACGACCCGTCCCTTGTGCAGCGACTGACCGACAAGGGCGTACAGGTCAGCGCCAAACCCGATGATGACGGCGTCAATCTGATGCACCTCGTGCTCAGCTGGTTTCCGATGCTGCTGATCGTAGGCGTGTGGATATTCTTCATGCGCCAGATGCAATCGGGCGGCGGGCGCGCCATGGGCTTCGGCAAGAGCCGCGCGCGTATGCTGACCGAAAAACAGGGCCGGGTGACGTTTGAGGATGTCGCCGGCATCGATGAGGCCAAATCCGAGCTGCAGGAAATCGTCGAATTCCTCAAGGACCCGCAGAAATTCCAGCGCCTGGGTGGCAAGATCCCCAAGGGCGTGTTGCTGGTCGGGCCGCCCGGCACAGGCAAGACGCTGCTGGCGCGCGCGATAGCCGGCGAAGCCAACGTGCCCTTCTTCACCATTTCGGGCTCCGATTTCGTCGAGATGTTCGTGGGCGTGGGCGCCTCGCGCGTGCGCGACATGTTCGAGCAGGGCAAGAAGAATGCGCCCTGCATCATCTTCATCGACGAAATCGACGCCGTCGGGCGCCATCGCGGTGCCGGCCTGGGCGGCGGCAATGACGAGCGCGAACAGACGCTCAATCAGATGCTGGTCGAAATGGACGGCTTCGAGAGCAACGAGGGCGTGATCCTGATTGCGGCCACCAACCGTCCCGACGTGCTCGATCCGGCGCTGCTGCGGCCGGGGCGCTTCGATCGCCAGGTTGTCGTGCCCAACCCGGACGTGCTGGGGCGCGAGAAAATCCTGCGCGTGCACATGCGCAAGGTGCCGCTGGCCAGCGACGTCGATCCCAAGGTGATCGCGCGCGGCACGCCTGGTTTCTCGGGTGCCGATCTGGCGAATCTGGTGAACGAGGCCGCACTCTTGGCTGCACGCATGGGCAAGCGCACCGTGGCCATGCTGGAATTCGAAAACGCCAAGGACAAGGTGCTGATGGGTGCCGAACGCCGCAGCCTGGTGATGAGTGACGCCGAAAAGCGCATGACCGCCTACCACGAAGGCGGCCACGCGCTGTGCGCCATGAAGGAGCCGGAATGCGACCCGGTGCACAAGGCCACGATCATTCCGCGCGGCCGCGCTCTGGGCATGGTGATGAGCCTGCCCGAGGGCGACCGCTATTCCAAAAGCAAGAGCAAGTGCCTGGCCGAATTGGTGCTCGCCATGGGCGGCCGCGCCGCCGAGGAAATCGTGTTTGGCGCCGACAAGGTCAGCAACGGCGCCTCGGGCGACATCAAGATGGCGACCGATCAGGCGCGGCGCATGATCACCGAGTGGGGCATGAGCGACAAGCTTGGCATGATCGCCTACGGCGATAACAGCCAGGAGGTTTTCCTGGGGCATTCGGTGACGCAGAACAAGAACGTCTCCGAAAGTACGGCACAGGAAATAGATCGCGAGATAAAGGCGATCATCGATCACGCCTACGCCTCGGCCAAGTCGATCCTGAGCGAGAACGTCGAGGATCTGCACAGGCTCGCGCGCGGCCTGCTGGAATACGAGACGCTGTCGGGCGATGAAATCCGCCAGGTGCTGCGCGGCGAGCCCGTGATCAAGGCGGTGGTCGATGACCCCGCGCCGGAGACACGGCGGGCCAGCGTGCCGGTGACGGGGAAGAGCGCGCCTCTGCCGCCAAATTTGGGCGCGGCGCCTGCGGCGGGCTAGATTTAAGCAAGGCCAGGGCTCTGCCCTGGACCCGCTGGGGCCTGAGGCCCCAGACCCCCAAATCTTACCTAAAATAAGAGACGGGGGGTTTGGGGGGGATGGCACATCTCCCCCAATCTTCCTTTCGCTTCCCTATGCCTTCACAGCCAGCGGTATCACCAGCGTATACCGCGTCCCATGATCCTGCTCGACGACCAGCTCCGCCTTGAGCTGCTTGGAAAAGCCGCGGATCAGCTGCAACCCCAACCCATCGCGCGTACCCGTCTCCGTCTCCACGCGCCCGGCCGGTATGCCCACGCCGTCATCCTCGATCACCAGGCGCGCGTGCTCTCCCTCCGATGTCAAAAACACGCCCACATGCCCGTTGCGCCCGGCAGGAAAGGCGTATTTGATGGCATTGCTCACAGCCTCTGTCACGACCAGCGATAACGGCACCGCCTGATCGCCCGACATCTCCAGGTCGATCGCCTCGATCGTCAGCGTAATGCGCCCCCCGCGCCGCTCGCCCATCGCATCCAGCAATTGCCCGCACAATTCGGTCAGAAAGCTTTTCATTTCGATACTAGTCAGTTCTCCCTGTGAATAGAGGTGCCGGTGCAACGTGGCCAGCGCGCGCACCCGGTCCCGCGCTGCGGCGAACTCCGCACGCGCGTCAGGCGCCCGTATGCGCGCAGCCTGCAAATTCAGCAGCGACGCCACGATCTGCAGATTGTTCTTCACGCGATGATGGATTTCACGCATCAGCAACGCCTGCTTTTCGGCCGCGCGATCCAGCCTGGCTGCCTGCTCATCGAGCCCGCGTGCCGCCTTGTTGAAACTCGCACACAGAGCGCGCACTTCCGAAGGTGCCGCGGCAATCTCGCTCTCGTCGAATTTTCCGGTGCGTTGCCAATCCTGCACCTTCCTGTCCAGCGCATTCAATGGTGCGACAAGGTGCGCATTTGCGCCGAAGGCTACGGCACCCAGACCCAGCAAGGTGAACAGCGCCAGTTCCAGCGCCCTGTGGATCAGCACGCGGCGGGCGCTCAGCACATCTTCACTTGCCGGATAGGCAATCAGCAGGCGGTAGCCGCCGGCCACGCCGCTGGAAGCATAGGCGTAGGGCTGATGTGCCTTCGATAGGGCGTCGATTTCCGCAGGCTGCGCAAGCAGGGTTTTCATCGTGCGCGCGTTTGGCAGCGCCGCCTCGTGCGATCCGGCAAGCGGTGTCACCAACCCACCAGGATCGACCAGCCACAGCGCGGGCAGGGCTGGCAACGTGCTGTCCGGCATCGCGCTGAACCAATCCATGCGCAGCCCCGTATAGAGAAATCCCACGATTACGCCGTCGTGCCGAACGGGGTAAGCCGCGGGGATAACGGGTCCGTCGACGAGGCTGGAATGACGCACCGGCCCCAGCGCAAGCCCCTTGCTTGTCGACGCAGCAGTCGCAAAAAGCGGCTTGTTCAACACCTCGATCCGCTCGACCAGACCGTTGACATCAAGAGGACGGCCGGAACAATGCAGCGTGCCGTCCGGATTGAAAAAGGCCACGTTCGAATAGCGCCGCTGCTGCAAGTCCAGGATGCCGGCCAGCCGGTCATGGCAGCGCTGCGGATCGGCATTGAGCAATTCAGGCAATTGCGACAGCGCCTGCATCATCTGCTGCGCCCCTTCAACCGCCGAGGCATGGCGCGCGAGTGCCGATTCACGCAGCCGCGTGACGGCCCGGCTGCTGACCCCGAGTGCCAGCGTGTAATTCTGCCAGGCGATGGTGGCCGCCAGAAGCACCAGCGGTACGGCGGCCATCAGGATCATGCCCACCAATCTCACACGGATCGGCGCGTAGAACTCGCGAACACGCAGGCGCAGCCCAGACGGCACGGCCGGCCCCATATCCTCACGATCTGGAGGCCCCACTTGCTCGGCGTGATCGGAAGACCCGGCCCGCGGCTGTGCAGCCGAGACGGGCGGCGCGCTCACTTCTTGCTGTCCTCGTCGATCATCTTCAGCAGCGCCTCGGGCAGCGGTTCGCCGGCGACGTCGTCGAACAGCTTATGAAGCCCCTGCTTCAACCACGCGTCGAATGCGCGATCGCCCTTGCCAGCCTTTTCAGGCTGGCCGGGTGATGGCTTGCGGCGCGAAGGTGTCATGTCGACCCGATGATATCGTCCCACCGCTTAACGCGTGCGGTATGCCGCGCGGTGCGCCGCCTGGGTCGACCTCACCCAGATTCTACAATGCGAGGCCGTCGGCACTCTCGTCAGGCGCGCCCTGTTCGGCCATGCGGCGCGCAAGCAAGGAGGCGGCGCCACGGCCGGCGCGTGCGCTCTCGCGTGTCTCGCCCAGCAGCCAGGCTTCCAGTTGGCGGCGCGCGCGGAAAACCCGGCTTTTCGCTGTGCCGACGGCACACCCTGTCGCCTCGGCCAACGCCTCGTAGCTCATGCCGTGCACAACGACCATGACGAGCGCCTCGCGCTGGTCGTGCGGCAGGCGGGTCATCGCACCGGCCAGTTCCTTCAGCGCCAGGCGGTCTTCATGCGCGGCATCGGTTGCCAGGGCACTTGCGGGCACGTCCTCGATATCGGTCGTATCGCGGCGCTTGCGCAGATTGCTGATGAAGCGGTTGCGCAGGATGCGGTGCATCCAGGCAGGAAAATTGGTGCCGGGAATAAAACTGTCCTGAGCTGACAGCGCGTTGCATACCGCATCCTGGACCAGATCCTCGGCCCCTGCGCGATTGCGCGTCAGTGCCAGGGCTTGCACGCGCAGCTTGGGCAGGATGGCGACGATCTGCCCGTGGAAAGTTGCGGTCATGTCTGATCTCCTCTTTCGTGCGATCAATGCCGGTGGCCGTGCATTTGCTGCCGGACCATCTGTCACGAACGCGTGTGGAGCAAGGAACTCTTAA
Organism: Acetobacteraceae bacterium; assembly: GCA_965276755.1. Classification (GTDB taxonomy): domain Bacteria; phylum Pseudomonadota; class Alphaproteobacteria; order Acetobacterales; family Acetobacteraceae; genus CAJCIS01. The sequence continues at coordinate 2,894,637 of OZ255625.1, read as the reverse complement.
TTAATGGGGGTCTGGGGCCTCAGGCCCCAGCGGGTCCAGGGCAGAGCCCTGGAATCTTACTTTGCCGCAGCGCCCCGGTCCTGCGCATAAGCCCGAGCAAGCTGCGCACGGGCGCGGCTGACGCGCGCGCGCATGGTGCCCGCAGGCACGCCGCAAATGGCCGCCGCCTCTTCATGGCTCAGCTCCTGCGCACCAACCAGCAGTAAAGCCTCGCGCAGGTTCGGCTGCAACGTCCATAGCATCGCCGCCAGATCGGAAATCTCGGCAGCTCCGGGGGCCATCGGCTCGGGCGCCGCGTCGACCGCGCGCTGCATCGCCGCGTCCTCCCGGCGTGCCGCGCGTGTGCGGGCAAGGAATGTGTTGCGCTGAATTGTGAACAGCCAGGCTTTGGGGCTTGTGCCAGGCTGGAATTGGGCGGATGCAGCCAACGCGCGCAGGACCGTCTCCTGCACCAGATCGTCCGCACGGCTGGCGTCCCGGTGCAGAAATCGGGCATAGGCACGCAGATCGGGCAGCAGCCCCACCAGCGATTTGCGAATGGCCTCAGGCCCCGTCATGCACGCACCTGACCGAACACCACCGAATGACCGAAAACGAGAGACATAGATGACGAGTGTTCACCGCGAGGAACTGATCAGCGCCCTGCCTTACGCGCGCCGCTATGCGCGTGCGCTGACCGGAAGCCAACACAAAGGTGACGCCCTCGTCGCCGAGAGCCTGCGCGAGATGCTGGAGGATGGCGATGCCGCCCCCTCCGTGCTGCGCGAGGCGCGCCACATGCTCTATTGGGGTGTCACCCGCCGCTTCGGCGGCGAGGCCCCGCCGCTGGCGTCGGCCGACACGCTCTCCGCCCGCCAGCGCCAGTTGCTGCTGCTGACCGCGCTGGAAGACGTTCCGCCCGCGGTGGCAGGCCCCATCCTGGGGATGGAACCCGAGCAGGCCGGCATGCAGCTCGCCGTGGCCCGTGAGCGCCTGCGCGCCTCTGCGGCGGCCGAGGTGCTGATCATCGAGGACGAACCCATCATCGCCATGGATCTGGAGGAGCTGGTCGAGAGCTGCGGTCACAACGTTGTGGGCACGGCCAGCAGCGAGGCCGAGGCGATCGAGATTGCCGGCCGCACCAAGCCCACCCTGATCCTGGCCGACATCAACCTGGGCGCCGGCGGCGATGGCACCAATGCGGTCGCCGCCATCCTGCGCACCCACTACGCGCCGGTGATCTTCGTCACGGCCTACCCCGAGCGGCTGCTGACGGGCGAGGCGGTCGAGCCGGCCTTTGTCATTACCAAGCCGTTCGAGCCGTTGACCTTGGCGATTGCGACTTATCAGGCGGTCACCGGGGGCGTGCAGGTGGATAGCGTTTGAGGCAGAAGGCCAGGGGCTCTGCCCCTGGACCCCACTGGGGCCTGAGGCCCCAGACCCCCATCTGTTGGCGGGTCCATAATCGGGGGTCTGGGGCCTCAGGCCCCAGCGGGGGACCAGGGGGCAGAGCCCCTTGGCCTTTCTCAGTCTAGCACCGGGGACCGCATGCCACTCACGACCAGCCGCATCCTCTACGTCGATCCGCTTGCCTCCCCACCCGCCACCGCCTTCGCGCAAGCTGCGACCTCCGGCTTCACCCAAATCCTGACACCCCCGCCCTGGGCTCCCTCGGCTCATGGCGATCGCTACGCGCCGGCCAGTCTCGACCCCGGCGCCCTCGCGCCGCTTGCCGCCGAAGCCAAGCGCGCCGGCGTAGCGCTGCTGACCGATGTGCAGGTCAATCGCGTGGCGGCGGGTGCCGAATTCGGCCAAGGCCTGTTCGCCGCATCCGATCCGCGCGCGAGCATGGACCCGCGCCACGGCATGGACATGGACGCCGATGTCGCGGCACCCGCAGACAACGCGCAGGCGGCGGCGCTGGGCGGCTTCTGGGGCGGCCATTTCAGCGCTTGGGTTCGCGCCGGCGTGGCCGGCGTTCGCCTGGTCGGGCTGGATGGCATCGCACCCGCTCTCCTCGGGCATTTCCTCGATGCATTGCGGGCAGGCGCACCCGAGGCCCTGCTGCTAGCCTGGGCGCCCGGCCTGTCGCGCCAGGCCATGCACGCGCTGGCTGGCCACGGCCTGGATGGGGTTTTCTCCTCCTATCCATGGTGGGATCTGCGCGCGCCCTGGTTCTGGGATGAGCTGGAAGTCCTGCGCCAGGCCGCCCCGGTGCTGCATGCGCTTCATGCGCCGGGTGCCCCTGCAACGGCGGACGAGCGCCGTGCCGCCACGCTCGCGGTCTGCCTCGGCCGAGGCTGGATGGCTACGGCCCCAGCGCCGGTCTTCGCGCGCGATCTGAACGCGCTCATCGCCCAGACCAGCCTGCTGCAAGGCAGCGGTGCGCCTGTCCCGACCGCCGGCACCGGATCGCCCGTGCTGGCCGTGCTGCGCACCGATACGCCCGATCGCCGCCAGGCAAGCCGTGCCCTGATCGCGCTTGCCAACACCAACCCGGCCGAGCCCCGCACTATCGACCCCGCGACGCTGCTGGCCCCGCTCGGCGGCCGCTTCGGCCCGTTGACGCCCCAACTTGGCGGCACGCGCTTGCCGGGGCTGGAGGCACTGACCCTCGGTCCCGCGGAAACCCTCGTCTTCACTGCCGAGGCGGCACCGCCCGCCCCCGCGCGCGACAGCGCAGAGGAGGCGATGGCGATTGAAGCCGCCGCCGCGCCGCGCCTGGCGATTGAAGCCGTGGCGCCCGCCGTCGATGGCGGCGCGCATCCGGTCAAGATGATCGCCGGCGAGACGGTGACCGTGACCGCGGACCTGCTTTTCGATGGCCACGAGAAGATCGCGGGTGCGCTGCGTTGGCGCAGGCCGGGCGGCGCGGCGTGGCAGGAAGTGGCCATGGTGGCGCTGGGCAATGATCGGTGGCAGGGCCAATTCCCGCTCGATAAGCTCGGCCGGCACGAATACATCGTCTGCACCTGGCACGACGCCTATGCGACCTTTGCCAACGAAATCACCAAGAAACACGCCGCCGGCGTCGACACCGCGCTAGAGCTGGAGGAAGGTGTCGGCCTGCTCAACCGCTTCTCTGAAGCCGCGCCCGAGGAGACCGCGGCCAAGCTGCGCAACATCGCCAAGCGCCTGAGCCGGGCCGACGCGCCAATGCGGCGCGAAGTGCTGCTCTCCTCGCGCGTCGCCGACTTGATGCAGGCGGCCGATCCGCGGCCTTTCCTGGTGCGCACCCAGCCCATCCCGATCGATGCCGAACGCGCCGAGGCGCGTTTCGGCAGTTGGTATGAAGTCTTTCCGCGCTCGCTCAGCGACGACCCGACGCGGCACGGCACTTTCGATGACGTCATAGCCCATCTGCCCCGCATCGCCGCGATGGGCTTTGACGTGCTGTATTTCCCGCCCATCCACCCGATCGGCCGCAAGAACCGCAAGGGCCGCAACAATACGCTCACGCCCGCGCCTGACGATCCGGGCAGCCCGTATGCCATCGGCAATCAGGACGGCGGCCATGACGCGCTCCACCCCGAGCTTGGTGATTTTGCCGACTTCGCCCGCATGCGCCAAGCGGCCGCGCAGCACGGCCTGGAACTGGCGATCGATTTCGCCGTGCAATGCGCGCCCGACCACCCCTGGCTTCGCGAGCATCCCGGCTGGTTCGACTGGCGACCGGACGGCACGATTAAATACGCCGAGAACCCGCCGAAGAAATACGAGGACATCGTCAACGTCGATTTCTACGCGGGCGGTGCGGTGCCCAGCCTGTGGCTGGAACTCTGCCGCGTGGTGCTGTTCTGGGCGAGCCAGGGCGTGCGCCTGTTCCGCGTGGATAATCCGCATACCAAGCCATTTTCGTTCTGGGAATGGATGATCCGCGAGGTCCGCACTACCTACCCGGATGCAATCTTCCTCGCCGAAGCTTTCACGCGGCCCAAGATCATGTATCGCCTGGCCAAGATCGGCTTTTCGCAATCCTACACCTACTTCACCTGGCGCAACACCAAGGCCGAGCTGGCGGAATATTCGACCGAGCTTGCCACGACCGCGCCGCGCGATTTCTTCCGCCCGCATTTCTTCGTCAATACGCCCGACATCAATCCGGTGTTCCTGCAAGGCTCCGGCCGACCTGGCTTTCTGATCCGCGCGGCGTTGGCCGCCACCTTGTCCGGCCTGTGGGGCGTCTATAACGGCTTTGAATTGTGCGAAGCCGCCGCCGTTCCAGGCAAGGAAGAGTATTTCGACAGCGAGAAATACCAGCTTCGCGCCTGGGACTGGGACCGGCATGGCAATATCGTGGCCGAAATCACGCAGCTCAACCGTCTGCGCCGCCAGAACACGGCGCTGCAGACGCATCTGCACGTGCGCTTCCTGACCGCGGGCAACGACAACATCCTCTATTTCGAAAAAGCCAATGCCGATCGCAGCAACGTCGTGCTGGTCGCCATCAGCCTGGACCCGTTTGCGCCGCAGGAGGCCTGGTTCGAAGTCCCGCTCTGGGAATGGGACCTGCCCGATGACGGCACGCTGCACGCCACGGATTTGCTGACCGACGCCCAATTCGAATGGCGTGGCAAGTCGCAGCATCTGCGCCTGACACCCGAACGCCCCTACGCCATCTGGCGCATCGGCGCCTCACGCTTTGACGTCTGACGAGCACAGGATACCTATGACAGCCACTTCGCCCGACGATCCGACCTGGTACAAGGACGCGATCATCTATCAGTTGCACCTGAAATCCTTCTTCGATTCCGACAATGACGGCGTCGGCGATTTCAAGGGGTTGATCGACAAACTCGATTACGTGGCCGAATTGGGTGTGACTGCCATCTGGATGCTGCCCTTCTACCCCTCCCCCCGACGCGATGACGGCTACGACATTGCCGATTATCGCGGCGTACATGAAGATTACGGCACGCTGGCTGACGTGCGCCGCTTTATCGAGGCCGCACACGCACGCAATATCCGCGTCATTACCGAGCTCGTCATCAACCATACCTCCGACCAGCACCCCTGGTTCCAGCGCGCCCGCTCAGCACAAGCGGGCTCGCCCGAGCGCGATTTCTATGTCTGGTCGGATGACGACGACAAATACACGGGCACGCGCATCATTTTTCTCGACACCGAGAAATCCAACTGGACATGGGACGAGGTCGCGGGCGCCTATTACTGGCACCGATTCTATTCGCACCAGCCGGACCTCAATTTCGACAATCCTGCGGTGCTGGAAGAAGTGCTCTCGGTCATGCGCTTCTGGCTCGATATGGGCGTGGACGGCCTGCGCCTGGACGCCGTGCCCTACCTGGTCGAACGGGAGGGCACCAACAACGAAAACCTGCCCGAAACGCACGATATTCTGAAGAAGATCAGGGCCGAGCTGGACGAACACGCGCCAGGCGCCATGCTGCTCGCCGAAGCCAACCAATGGCCCGAAGACGCCCAGCTTTATTTCGGTGACGGCGATGAGTGCCACATGGCGTTCCATTTCCCGCTGATGCCGCGCATGTATATGGCCATTGCGCGAGAGGACCGCTTTCCGATCACCGACATCATGCGCCAGACACCTGCCATTCCCGCCAACTGCCAATGGGCTGTCTTCCTGCGCAACCATGACGAGCTCACGCTGGAAATGGTCACCAGCTCGGAGCGCGATTATCTGTGGGAAACCTATGCGTCCGATCGCCGGGCGCGCATCAATCTCGGCATTCGCCGCCGCCTCGCCCCGCTGCTGGAACGCGACCGCCGCCGTGTCGAACTGATGAACGGCCTGTTGCTGTCGATGCCGGGCACGCCGGTGATCTATTACGGCGATGAGATCGGCATGGGCGACAACATCCATCTCGGCGACCGCGACGGCGTACGCACGCCGATGCAATGGTCGGTCGATCGCAATGGCGGCTTTTCGCGTGCCGATCCCGCAGCCCTGGTGCTGCCGCCGCTGATGGACCCCAATTACGGCTACCAGGCGGTCAACGTCGAGGCGCAGGCCGGCAATGCGCACAGCCTGCTCAACTGGATGCGCACGATGCTTGCCGTGCGTTCCAAGCACCGCGCCTTCGGCCGCGGCACGCAGCGTTTCCTCTACCCGCAGAACCGCAAAGTACTTGCGTATCTTCGTGAATATGCCGAAGACGGCGGCGAGGAGGAGACGATTCTCTGCGTCTCCAACCTCTCGCGCACCGCACAGGCGGTCGAACTCGATCTGTCCTCGCTCGCCGGGCGCATCCCTGTCGACCTGGTCGGCGGATCGATCTTCCCGGCGATCGGGCAGATGACCTACCTGCTCACCCTGCCGCCTTATGCGTTCTACTGGTTCGTGCTCGCACCCGAAAAATCCCTGCCCGATTGGCACCGCCCCGCGCCCGCGCCGCTGCCGGAATACGCGACCATCGTCGTGCGCCGCGACCTCGAGGAAGTGCTGTGGTCCGAAGGCCGCGCCATTCTCGAACGGGAAGCCCTGCCCGCCTATTTGCAAAAACGCCGCTGGTTTGCCGCCAAGGGCGAGAACCTCTCGGGCGTGCGCGTGGCCTACAGCGCCAAGTTAGGCGAGGGGCTCGGCACCACGCTGTTTACCGAAGTCGAAGCCACTATCGGCAATCGCCGCGAATCCTACGCCCTGCCCATGGGCATCTGCCGCGAGGAGGCCACGACCGGCCCGCTCGCCCAGCAACTCGCACTCACGCGCGTGCGGCGCGGCGCCGAAGTCGGCTACCTGACCGACGCCTTTGCACTCGATGCCTTCACGCGCGAAATGATGCGCGGCATGCGCGGGCAAATCACCGTGCCCTTCGACGGCGGCGAGCTGGAATTCCGCAAAACCTTTCGCCTGGATGAAATCGACCTGCCGGAAGATTCGCCCATCCACCGCCTCTCTGCCGAACAATCCAACTCCACGCTGATCATTAACGATGAAGTGGTGATCAAGGTCGTGCGCAAGGTGCTTGCCGGCGTGCACCCCGAGGCCGAAATGACCGGCTATCTTACCGAGCGGGGCTTTACCAACATCGCGCCCCTGCTCGGCGAAGTCGTGCGCCGCGACCGCAACGGCGAGCCCCACACCGTGGTGATCGCCCAGGGCTTCGTGCACAACCAGGGCGACGGTTGGGCCTGGACGCTGGAATTTCTCGACCGTGCCGGCGGCGAGGCCATGCAGAACGACGATGATGAGACCACCGACGCGCTGTCCGGCTACCTGCCCTTTGCCGCCGCTGTCGGCCGGCGCCTGGCGGAGATGCACGCCATTCTCGCCTCCGACACCGAGCAGGAGGAATTCGCACCGCTCGAGGCCGATAGCGAAATTCTCAACGCCTGGGCGAATGACGCCGCCGAACAGATCGACCTGGCTGTCCAGGCGCTCAGCCGCGTCCGAGACTGGCCCACGGATGCCGCGCGCGCCCAGGCCGATTTTCTCACGGCCAATGCCACGCGCCTGCACGAAACCGCACTCGATCTGGCACGCTCAGCCATTGGCGGCGCCTGGCAGACGCGCGTGCACGGCGATTTCCACTTGGGCCAGGTGCTGGTCACGCGCGGCGATGCCACGCTGATCGATTTCGAAGGTGAGCCCGCGAAAACCATGGCGCAGCGCCGCGCAAAATCCTGCCCGATGCGCGATGTTGCCGGCCTGTTGCGCAGTTTCGATTACGCCGCGGCCACAGGTGCGGGCAGCCGCAGCGCCGAGTCCGAAGCCGCCGCGCAACGCCGCCAGCAATTCGTGCAGGAATTTCGCATCAGCGCCAGCCGCGCCTTTCTCGAAGCCTACGGCGCGGTGCTGGAAACCTCGCCGCGTCCATGGGTCACGCCACGCACGCAGCAGAGCTTGCTCGATCTGTTCCTGCTGGAGAAAGCCGCCTACGAAATCCGCTACGAAATCGCCAACCGTCCGGCCTGGATCGCCATTCCGCTCGGCGGCATGTCGCGCATCGCCCACCGCCTGCTTCCCGAACCTGTCAAGGTCGCGGCAGAAGCCGGAGCGGCCGAATGAGCGCACCCGATAGTGATGCCATCGAGGCAATTGCCGCCGGCACGCACGGCGACCCTTTCGCCATCCTTGGCCCGCACGATGGGCAAGTTCGAACGTTCCATCCGGACGCCGAGAGTGTCACCGCGCTGGCACGCAATGACGGCCGCGCGCTTGGCGCGCTGTCGCGCGTCCATCCCGCAGGCTTCTGGAACGGCGCGCTCAGCGCCGAGGAAGCGTATCGACTGCGCATCACCGGCCCGGGCTGGTCCTACGAAACCGAAGATCCCTACAGCTTCCCGCTCATTCTGGGCGAAATGGATATCTACCTGCTCGGCGAAGGCCGCCACCGCGATTTTGCCCACGCGCTCGGCGCGCACGTCACCACAATGGATGGCATAGAGGGCGTGCGCTTCGCCGTCTGGGCGCCGAGTGCGCGCCGCGTTTCCGTCGTCGGCCCGTTCAACAATTGGGACGGCCGCCGCCACGCGATGCGCGCGCGCCTGGGTGCGGGCGTGTGGGAACTCTTCATCCCGCGCCTGCAAGCCGGCACGCTCTACAAATACGAAATCGTCTCCCCCACGGGTGAAACGCTGCCGCTGAAAGCGGACCCCGTCGCTTGGGCGGCCGAAATTCCACCTGCTACGGCCTCCATCGTTGCCAGCCCCACCGTGCCCGACTGGCGTGACGAAGCTTTTGTCGCCAGCCGCGCCGCGCGCCAATCCGCCTCCGCGCCCATCAGCATCTACGAAATGCACGCCGCCTCCTGGATGCCCGCGGCCGAATTGGGCGGCTATGGCTGGGCGCAACTCGCCGAAAAACTCGTCCCCTACGTGCGCGCGCTCTGCTTCACGCATATCGAATTGCTGCCCGTCATGGAGCACCCTTTCGGCGGCTCCTGGGGCTATCAGCCGCTCGGCCAGTTCGCGCCCAATTCCCGCCTCGGCCCACCGGGCGAATTCGCCGCCTTCGTCAATGCCTGCCACGAAGCCGAAATCGGCGTCATTCTCGACTGGGTCCCCGCCCACTTCCCCACCGACGCGCATGGGCTCGCGCGTTTCGACGGCACGCCGCTCTACGAACACGCAGACCCGCGCGAGGGCTTCCACCGTGACTGGAACACGTTCATCTACAACCACGGCCGCAACGAAGTTCGCGCCTTTCTAATCGGCAGCGCGCTGTTCTGGCTCGAACACTACCATGCGGACGCGCTGCGCGTGGATGCGGTCGCCAGCATGCTCTACCGCGATTATTCCCGCCCCGCCGGGCAATGGATACCCAACGTCCATGGCGGGCGCGAAAACCTGCAAGCCATTCATTTCTTCCACGAACTCTCGCGTGCCATTACCGCCCGTGTGCCCGGCGCCATCCTGATCGCGGAGGAATCCACAGCCTTCCCCTCGGTCTCGCGCCCCGTCGATCAAGGCGGTCTGGGCTTCGATTTCAAATGGAACATGGGCTGGATGCACGACAGCCTTCATTACATGGAAGAACAGCCCATCCATCGCCAATACCATCACGGCCTGCTCACCTTCGGCCTGGTTTACGCATTCAGTGAAAACTTTGTCCTCCCGCTCAGCCACGACGAAGTCGTCTACGGCAAGGGCTCGCTGATCCGCAAAATGCCGGGCGACACGTGGCAGCGCTTTGCCAATCTGCGCGCCTATTTCGGCTTCATGTGGTCCCACCCAGGCAAGAAGCTGCTCTTTATGGGTGGCGAATTCGCCCAGGACCGCGAATGGAATCATGATGCCGGGCTGGACTGGTTCCTGCTGGATGATCCCATGCACCGCGGCGTGCAAACCCTGGTGCGGGACCTCAACGCCGCCTACCGCGCCAACCGCGCATTACACGTGCATGACACGCGGCCGGACGGCTTCTCCTGGATCGTCATGGACGATGCCGGCCAGAGCGTGTTCGCCTATCTCCGCCTGGGCGAGGAAGGGGACCCACCCGTGCTCGCCGTATGCAACTTCACGCCCGTGCCGCGTTTCGGCTACCGCCTGGGCGTGCCGGCCGGCGGAGAGTGGCAGGAAATCGTGAACACCGACGCATCGATCTACGGCGGCTCAGGTGTGGGCAATGACGGCCAGGTGCAGGCCGATGACGTGCCCGCGCACGGCCATCCCGCCTCCCTTTCGCTCACCCTGCCGCCACTAGCTACCATCATCCTGCGCGCGGGCGCGTAAATCATGCAGGCCGGCGCCGTCCCCACGCGCGACAACACGGTCGCTTTCTCCCTCTGGGCGCCCTCGGCCACTGCAATGACGCTCGAACTGGACGGCGCAGACCACGAAATGGCCGCGCAGAACGGCTGGTTCACCGCAACGCTCCCTGCGTCAGCCGGCGCACGCTACAAATTCCGCACGCCGGACGGTCTCAGCTTCCCCGATCCCGCCTCCCGCGCGCAAGCCGGTGACGTGCACGATGCCAGCATCGTCACCGATCATTCCGCCTACGCCTGGCGCAACACGCAGTGGCGCAACCGCCCCTGGCACGAGGCGGTGATCTATGAACTCCACGCCGGCGCCATGGGCGGCTTTGCAGGCGTGCGCGCGCGCCTGGGCGATATCGCCGCCCTCGGCGTCACCGCCATCGAATTGATGCCCGTGGCCGAATTCCCCGGCAAGCACAATTGGGGCTATGACGGCGTGCTGCCCTACGCGCCGGACGCCGCCTACGGCACGCCCGACGATTTGCGCGCGCTGGTCGATGACGCGCACGGCCTCGGCCTGATGGTCATGCTTGACGTCGTCTACAACCATTTCGGACCGGACGGCGCCTACCTTCACGCAACCACAAAGGAATTCTTCGACGAAGGCGTGCACACCCCCTGGGGTGCAGCCATCGACTTCAAGCGCCCCGAAGTCGCGCAATACTTCATCGACAACGCGCTCATGTGGCTGCGCGACTACCGCTTCGACGGCCTGCGTTTCGATGCCGTGCACGCCATCAACCCGCCCGATTTCCTGCAAACGATGGCGCAGCAAATACGCGCCGGCGTCTCCCACCCCGTCCACCTCGTGCTCGAACACGAAGAAAACCGCGCCTCCATCCTGCGTGCCGCACCGGATGCGCCCGGCTTTGACGGCCAGTGGGCCGACGATGTCCACCACTGCCTGCACGTGCTGCTCACGGGCGAATCGGAAGGCTATTACCAGGATTTCCAGGACCCCACCCGCCAACTCGCCCGCGTACTGGCCGAGGGTTTTGCCTACCAGGGCGAGACCCCGCCCCATTACGGCCGTCCCCGCGGCGAGCCGTCGGCCCACCTGCCCACCACCGCCTTCGTCATCTGCCTGCAAAACCACGACCAGATCGGCAACCGTGCCATGGGCGAGCGCCTGACCACGCTCGTCGACCCCGCGGCCTTGCACGCCGCCCGCGCGATGCTCCTGCTCAGCCCGTTCATTCCGCTGCTCTTCATGGGCGAGGAATGGGGCGCCACCACCCCCTTCCTCTTCTTCACCGACCACAACGAAGACCTCGCCCCGCTGGTCCGCGAAGGCCGCAGACGCGAATTCGCCCATTTCGCCGCCTTCCAGGACGAAGCGCGGCGCGCGCAAATACCCGATCCCAATGCGCAAACCACCTTCACCGCATCAATTCCCGATTTCGCCGAAAGCGCCCGCGCTCCCCACCGCGACATCCTCGCGCAGACCCGCACTCTGCTGGACCTGCGCGCCAGGCATATCGTCCCAGGCATTCCCGGCGCGCGAAGCGCCGGCGTTGCCATCCTGGCCGATCGCGCGCTCTCCGCCCGCTGGCGCCTCGGCGATGGCACGACGCTGACGATTGCGGCCAATTTCAGCGCTGTCCCCGTGCGTGTCTCGACCCCACCCGGCACGCTGCTCTACACGACGGCCAAGGATGCGCAGCCCGATACAATTCCTCCCCTGACCACGCGCGTCCACCGGGGCTGACGCTGTGACAGACACCGCCATTCTGGAGCTGGCCGAGGCTGCCGGCATCGCCGCGCGGTGGCGTGACGTGGAGGGCAAGCACCACGAAGTCGCCGGGCCAACCCTGCGCGCCGTGCTCGCCGCCTTGGGCCACGATGCCGCCAACCCCGCGCAATCCCTCGCCGCGCTGCGAGAGCCCCCCGCGCGCCTGCCCCCCCTGATCACGGCCGAGATCGGCCTGCCGATCGCCCTGCGCACCAAGCCCGCCCGCACGCGCCTGGTGCTCGAAGACGGCCGCAGCTTCGAGGGCTACGCCGATGCGGCCGCAGACGGCGCCGCCATTCCGCCCATCCTGGAGCCCGGCTACCACGTGCTGACCATCGGCGATCAGCAGGTCAGCCTGGCGGTCGCACCCAGGCGCTGCACCATGCTGGCCGACCTCATCCCCGGCGGCCGCGCACTGGCGCTCTCGGCCCAGATCTACGCCCTGCGCCGGGATGGCGATGCCGGCATCGGCGATTTCGCCGCCCTGGGCGACTTTGCCGAAGCCGCGGCACGCCACGGTGTACAGGCCATCGCCGTCAGCCCCGTGCACGCCCAATTCAGTGCGGACGCCAACCGCTTCGGCCCCTACGCCCCCAGCAGCCGCGCCGCACTCAATGTCCTGCACGCGCCGGTGGACGATTTCCCCGGCACCAACGCCGCCTGGCAGGCCCAGGTCCAAGCCCTCCAGACGCCGGATCTCGTGGACTGGCCTGGCGCGACCGCCGCGCGCCTGACACGCCTGCGCTCCATCTTCGCCCAGGCCAGCGCCATGCATGACTGGCTGGAACCCCTGCACGCCTTTCGCGCGGCGCAGGGCGAGGTGCTGGAACGCCACGCCATCTTCGAGGCGCTGCACGCCCATTTCAGCCACGACAACCCGCATCGCTGGAACTGGCGCACCTGGCCTGCCGCCTTCCAGAACCCGCGCTCGCCCCAGGTCGCAGGCTTTGCCCGCGAGTATAAGCGCCAGGTCGATTTCCACGTCTTCCTGCAGTTCCTTGCCGATCGCGGCCTCGCCAGCGCGCAGGCGCGCGCGCGCGCCGCCGGCATGGCCATCGGCCTGATCAGCGACCTGGCCGTGGGCACCGATGCCGGCGGCAGCCATTGCTGGTCCCGCCAGGCCGAAACGCTGCTGGGCCTGACCGTCGGCGCCCCGCCCGACATGTTCCAGCAAGCCGGCCAGAACTGGGGCCTGGCTGCCTTTTCCCCCCGCGGCCTGGCCGATCACGGCTTCACCGCCTTCCTGGAGATGCTGCGCGCCGCCCTGGCCCATGCCGGCGGCGTGCGCATCGATCACAGCATGGGGCTGAATCGCCTGTGGGTCATCCCCGAGGGCGCCGGCGCCACCGAAGGGGCCTATCTGCGCTTCCCCGAAACCGATTTGCGCCGCCTGATCGCGCTGGAATCGTTCCGCCATAAGGCGATCGTGGTGGCCGAGGACCTCGGCACGGTGCCGGAAGGCTTCCCCGACCGCCTGAGGGAGAGCGGCATCGCCGGCATGCGCGTTCTCTGGTTCGAACGAGACGCGGCGCGGCATTTCACCGCGCCGGCCGGCTGGACTCGCCAGGCTGCGGCCATGACCACCACGCACGACCTGCCCACGGTGGCCGGCTGGTGGCAGGGCCGCGACATCGATTGGCGCGTCAAGCTTAACGCCACCCACGACCGCGCGCCGGACGATGCCATGCGCGCGAGCGACAGGGCGTTGCTCTGGCAGGCCATGCGCGACAGCGGCGCAGCCCAAGGCGATGCGCCGGCTGCCGATGCGCCCGATAGCGCCGTGGACGCAGCTATTGCTCACGTTTCGGCCAGCGCGTGCGACCTGATGATATTGCCGATCGAGGACGTGCTCGGCCTTGGCGAGCAGCCCAACCTGCCGAACACTACCCACGAACATCCGAATTGGCGGCGGCGGCTGCCGAAGCCGGCGGCGCAGTTGCTCGATGGCGGAACTGCCAAGGCAAGGGTAGCGGCAGCTATGAAGGGCAGGGGAAAGTGAAGGCTAGAAAAGCTGGGGGAGATGTGCCATCCCCCCCAGACCCCCCGTCATTATTTAAACGAGGCCAAACAATCGACGGGGGGTCTGGGGGGGATGGCACATCTCCCCCAGTTCTTTTCCATTGACTAAGCGCCTTTCGGCCACCGCGCGCCTGCAATTCCACAAGGACTTCCCCATCCCCAGCGCCACCGCGCTGGTGCCCTATTTGGCGCGTCTCGGCATCTCCCACCTCTACGCCTCGCCCCTTCTGCGCGCGCGCGCCGGCTCCACGCACGGCTATGACGTGGTCGATCCCACGATCATCAACCCCGAACTCGGCGGCGAACCCGCGCTGCGCGAGCTCGTCGCGGCACTCCGCGCGCACGACATGGGCCTGATCGCCGACATCGTGCCCAACCACATGGGCGTAGGCGGGACTGAGAATGCGTGGTGGCTGGACGTGCTCGAATGGGGCCGCGCCAGCCCGTATGCCGAGTTCTTTGACATAGACTGGGACCCGCCGGATGCCTCGCTGCGCGGGCGCATGCTGGCACCCTTCCTCGGCAAACCCTACGGGGAGGCGCTGCGCGACGGCGAACTCAAGCTCGCCTTCGATCCTGCGGACGGCCGCATCTTCCTCGATTATTACGACAACCGCTTTCCGATAAACCCGCGCGACTACACGGCCATCCTGCTCGCCGAAGGCGGCGTGCTGGAAGAAGCCGCCCGTGCCTTTGCCGACATGCCCGCCGATCGCGACGGCATGCGCGCCGCCGCCGAAGCCGCCCGCGAAACGCTGCGCAGACCGGAGCTGGCGCCGGCCATTGCGGCCGCGCTGCGCCCCTATCACGAACCGACCGACGCCAGCCGCGACCTGCTCCACCGCCTGCTCGACCAGCAGAATTTTCGCCTCGCCTGGTGGCGCGCCGCGTCCGATGAAATCAACTGGCGCCGCTTCTTCGATGTGAACGCGCTGGCCGGCCTGCGCGCCGAACTCGCCTCCGTCTTTGAGGCCAGCCACGAAACGATCCTGCGCCTCTACAGCGAAGGCCTGATCGACGGTGTGCGCGTCGATCATGTCGATGGCCTGGCCGATCCACGCGCCTATTGCCGCAAGCTGCGCCGGCGCCTCAAGACCGCGGGGCAAGCGCGTCCCGACATGCTGCCCAAGAGTGAACCGGTCATCTGGGTCGAGAAGATCCTGGCCACCCACGAACGCCTGCCGCCCGAGTGGCAGACCGACGGAACCACCGGCTACGACTTCATGAACGAGGTCGCGGCAATCCTGCACTGCCCCGAGGGCGAAGCCGAAATCACCCGCATCTGGGTGCAGGCGACCGGCCGTCCCGCCGATTTTGCCGAGGAAGCGGTAGCCGCGCGCCGCCAGATCCTGCGCGAAAGCCTGTCCAGCGAAGTCTTCGCCACCTCTGTCGCCCTGCACCGCGTCGCCAAGCGGGACCTGACCACGCGCGACATGACGCAGACCGCCATCCAGCGCACGCTGATCGAGCTGCTGGCCCATTTCCACGTCTATCGCATCTACGCCGGCCGCGGCGGCATGAGCGATGCCGACCGCACGGCCATGGACTGGGCAACCGCGGGTGCGCGGCGCACCGTGCGCGCCACCGACCGCCCGCTGCTGGAACTGCTCGTGCAATGGCTCTCGGGCGAGACCCTGCGCGCCCAGCCCGTGGGCGCCCGCCGCAACGAGGTGCTGCGCGCCATGGTGCGCTTCCAGCAGCTCTCCGCGCCCACGGCGGCCAAATCGGTCGAGGATACGGCCTTCTACCGCTATGGCCGCCTGCTCTCGCGCAATGAGGTCGGCACCGAGCCGGACCAGTTTGCCATGACGCAAGCCGCCTGGCACGCGGCCTGCCGCGAGCGTGCCCGCCGCATGCCCCACGCATTGCTGGCCACCGCCACGCACGACCACAAGCGCGGCGAGGATGCGCGCATGCGCCTGGCCGTGCTCAGCGAAATCCCCCTCGACTGGGAAGCCGCCCTTGCCCGCTGGATGCGCCTCAACGCCCCGTTGCGCCGCGATCTGGACGGCCCAGCGCCCGATGCCGCCGACGAGGTCATGCTTTACCAAACCCTGATCGGCGCCTGGCCGCTCGACCTTTCGCCCGACGATCGCGACGGCCTGGCCGCCTTTTGCGACCGCGTCAGCGCGTGGCAGCAAAAGGCCCTGCGCGAAGCCAAGCGCCACTCCGGTTGGGCCGTGCCGGACGAGGCTTACGAACAGGCCTGCCAGGATTTTCTGGCCGCGGTGCTGGACCCCGACCGTCCCGCGCGCGTGGCCCACGATATCTGCACGTTTGTCGCGCGTATCGCGCCCGCCGGGGCGCTCAACAGCCTGAGCCAGCTCCTGCTGCGCGTGACAGGCATTGGCGTGCCCGACCTCTACCAGGGCTGCGAGCTGTGGGATTTCTCCATGGTCGATCCCGACAACCGCCGCCCGGTCGATTTCGACGTCCGCGCCCGCGTACTGGACGAGGCCACACCGCCCGCGGAGCTGCTGGCCGACTGGAAGGATGGGCGCATCAAGCTGGCGATCCTTGCCCGAGCGCTCGCCAGCCGCGCCACCAACCCCGCCCT
Source organism: Acetobacteraceae bacterium (assembly GCA_965276755.1). Taxonomy (GTDB): domain Bacteria; phylum Pseudomonadota; class Alphaproteobacteria; order Acetobacterales; family Acetobacteraceae; genus CAJCIS01. The sequence goes on along the minus strand of OZ255625.1, from coordinate 2,878,175 downwards.
GTTCCTGGACGGCACCTACGCGCCGCTGAAGATCGAGGGCGATCTCGCTGGACACGCGCTCGCTGCTCTGCGTAGCGTCGGCGATCAACATGTCTTCACGGTAATTTCACGATGCGTGACAAGTTTAGTTACCGGGGACACACCATTTGTTCTTCCATCTGCATGGGGGGAGACAAGCGTGGTCATGCCGCGTCATCTGGTCGGCTTGCCGGCTAAGGATGTGCTGGGAGGCGGCTGCATGAATGGCATTCCCGCTAAGGTGCGGCTGGCCGACATTCTGTCTGCCTTGCCCGTGGCGATGCTGGAGGTTGGATGAACCGGATTGTCGTAGTGTCCAACCGGGTGCAGGTTCCGTGCCCGGGCGTGGCATCGGCGGGTGGCCTGGCCGTGGCACTCGATGGCCTGATGGCCAAGCGGGGCGGGCTTTGGTTCGGCTGGTCCGGTCAGGTCAATACGGAGGTTTCCCGCACGGTTGCCATGACGACCATGGGCAACATGCAATACGCCACGATCGATCTGACCCCCGACGAGCACGACCGCTACTACAACGAATTTTCCAACGGCACGCTCTGGCCCCTGCTGCACTCCATGCCAGGCGACATGAATTTCGACCGGCGCAGCGCCCAGTCCTATCGGCAGGTCAACGAGCGCATGACCGACGCGCTACTGCCCTTGCTGCGCCCGACCGACCTGATCTGGATCCACGACTACCATTTGATGGCCATGCCTGCCTTCCTGCGGGCGCGGGGGGTGGATGCGCCGATCGGCTTCTTCCTGCACATCCCCTTCCCATCGCCGGACATGCTGGCCAGCGTGCCGGAGGCCGGCGCGCTGATCCGGGACCTGCTTTCGGCCGACCTGCTCGGCTTTCAGACCGCCAATGATGTCGAGAATTTCGCCGCCGCCGCCAATCGCCTGGCCGGGGCCACGCGCTTGCCCGGCAATAACGGCCTGCAGCTCGGCGGCAGGCGCGTTCGCCTGGCCGCCTTCCCCGTCGAGATCGAGGCGCGAGAATTTGCCGCAACCGCGGCCGCCGCCTGGCGCACCCCGGCCAGCGAACGCCTGCGCCGCAGCCTGGCCGGGCAGAGCCTGATCCTGGGCATCGACCGGATGGACCCGACCAAGGGCTTGATGCAGCGCCTGGCCGGCTTTCGACGCCTGCTGGAAACGCGACCCGACTGGCGCAACCGCGTCACCCTGCTGCAGATCGCCGCCGAGTCCCGCAAGGAAGTCTCGGCCTATCGCGATTTGCGCCTCTCGATCGACCGGGAGGCAGGTGCCATCAACAGCGAATGGGGCGAGCCGGACTGGACGCCGCTGCGCGTGGTCGCGCGGGGCGGTGCGCGCGAGACGGTCGCCGGCTACATGCGCGTGGCGCGCGTCGGCCTGGTGACGCCTTTGCGGGACGGCATGAATCTCGTTGCCAAGGAGTATGTCGCCGCCCAGGACCCGCAGGACCCCGGCGTGCTTGTGCTGAGCAAATTCGCCGGCGCCGCACGCCAGCTCGGCAGCGCGCTTCTGGTCAATCCGCACGATGCCGACGAACTGGCCGAGGCGATGGACCGCGCGCTGACCATGCCCCTGGCCGAGCGGCAGGAGCGCTGGCAGACCGCCTGGCGCGCGATCGAGGGCGCCACGCCCGCTTTGTGGGGGCGCAACTTCCTGGCGGCACTCACGCAGTCGAGCCGCACGTCGCCCAAGGGCATCCCTGACGCCACGGTCGTGGAGTCGATCGCCACGCCGCGGCCGATGAGCGTGCCGGTGCAGGGCAGCATGGGCCAGACGGGGGTGGGTCAGTCCGCACTCGAATCGCCTACGATCGTCTGGCCGGCCCGGCTGTCTTAATTCAAACGCGATCCAATAATCAACGGGGGGTCTGGGGGGGATGGCACATCTCCCCGTGCTCTTTTCGGCTTTACTTTGGCTTTCGCGTCGCCCGACTGCCTGCCCCTCCGGTCCCCCAGAACCCCCGTCATCTGTTTGCTACGGCGCAAATTTGCAGAGACCGCCCGAATAGGCGCCGCAGCCGCCGATCTCGGCGCCGTTGGCCACGAGTGGGGTTGCCTCGCTCCCGGAATTGCCGTCCGTCGAGCCATAGGTTCGCAGTTGTGCGCCCGTTTTTGCGTCGAATGCGCATTGGTCGCCGAGTGGCGTGTTATACCTGTCGCAGGAGGCAAAAACCACGCCATTGGCCACCGATACGCCCGAATTCAGGCAGCCGGTCGTGCCGTTGCACGTATAGGTCCAGTGCTGCTTGCCGGTTTTCAGCGACAGCGCGAACAGGCTGCCATCGCCATTGCCACCCGCGTAGAAATACGCCAGCCCGCCGGCGACGGCCGGTGGATAGAGGCTGTAGTTGGAGGTGCCGTACGTTAGGACCGTCTGCCATTTGGGTGCAAGGCTGGTCTCATCCAGCGCGGTAAAGGCGGTATTGGACGGCGCGTTGCTCTGCGCCAGGATTTTGCCGCCAGCGATTGAAATGGCCGCCCGGCCGTCACCGGTGAGCGCCGCGGAGCAATGCATCCCCGATCCGTCGGTTTCCTTGACCGCGCAAACATAGGCCCCAGAGCCGCCGCTTTGGAAAAACAATTCGCCTTTGTCCGTTGCGAACGGTGTGCCGCCGCTCCCGGCATTGTAGGCAATCCCCCACACCGAAGCGCCGGTCGCCGCGTTCAACGCGTAGACGTTATCCCCGGAGAACGGGCTGCCAAAGCCGCCAAAATTTTCTCCGAAGAAAACCAAGCCGTGATCCAGCACGGGCAAATTGTCTGCGTAGCTATCCGTCACCGTCTGTCCCTGCACGGTGACGATCGCGAAGTTCCACACCAGAGCGCCTGTGGCCGCGTTCAAAGCGCAGATGCCGCCGTGGGCCGCATCATTCGGCACCTTGCAGATCGTGTAAACCAGCTTGTCCCCGGCAGTCAGGCCGGTATTGCCCACAGCACTTCCCGCGGCATAGGTCCATACGACAGCGCCGGAGGTTGCATTGACTGCGTAGACCGTACCGTCGTTGGATTGCACATAGACGATGCCACGCACCTCGACGGGTGCTGCGGAAAATCCGTTCGGGATGGACGCGACCCATTTTTGAGTCAGACTGCCGATATTGGCAGCCGAGATCGTCTTCTCCTTCTTGTTAAAACCGGTGTGCTGGGCATTGAGCCCCGGCTGCGGCCAGTCCACGGCGGCAGCCGGCGTGGCGGCGAGCAAGGCGAGCCAGCACAGTGATCTCACACGCATGAGTCGAACTCCCAACGGCGCAAAGGGAAGCCGCGCCCAGGCCCTTGTATGCAGGCCGTTGTATTCGGTTGATGCTGCGGACGCGCCTGTCATAAGGTGACATCTGCCGACATCTGCAGACATGTGCCACGAAATCGGACGCGAGGAGCCGACAACCACCATGCTGGCCGATCCCGCTGCCAAGACAAGGTTGAACAGCTGGAAGGAAGTGGCTGCCTTTTTCGGCAAGGCGGAGCGCACGGTCATGCGGTGGGAGAGTGAACGCGGGTTGCCGGTGCATCGCCTGCCCGGCGAGGCAGGATCGAGCGTCTATGCCGACATCGCCGAACTCCAGGCGTGGCTGCGCGGTCCGGCTGCAACCGCGGTGCCGGCAATTCGGACCGATCTTGTCACGGCTGAAGCTCGGCCAGCAGCAAGCAGGTTGCAAAAGCGGCTCTTTGCGGCTGGCATTGCAAGCATTCTCTGCCTCGTCCTGGCCACTGTGATGGTGCGCAGCGTCCCGCGCGCATCCGCACCGCCTGCGCCAGCCGCAAAGGCGTTATACATCAGGGCGCTTCAGGATTGGGCCGAGCGCAATCCACCCGCACTCAATCGCGCCGTCGAAGGTTTTTCCGCGGCGCTACAAATCGATGCCGGCTATGCCGAGGCCTATGTCGGCCTTGCCAACAGCTACATCCTTCTGCGCGAATTCGCGGTGATGCCAAGCGGCCAGGCCTATGATCTGGCAAAGGCCGCCGCCACGCGTGCCATCGCGCTCAAACCAGCGCTTGCCGGTGCGCATGCTGCCCTGGGATTTGCGCTGCTCTATGGCGAGTGGCGGTTTGGCGAAGGATTGGCGGAATTCGAGCAGGCGCTGCGGCTGGAGCCGGACAATCCGGGGTTGCAACATTGGTATGCGACCGCGCTGATGGCCGTCGGGCATCACAATGCGGCGCTCGCGCACATCGAACGGGCGCTGGAACTGTCGCCAGGTGCGCACGAGATACAGGCCGACCGCGGCGTCATCCTGTTCAGTCAGGGACGTTACGCGGAGGCGCGCGCGCTGTTGACCCGGCTCGCCGCCGACAATCCCGATTTCCTGTCGCCGCATGCCTATCTTGCCCTCGTCGCCCTTTTTACCGGCGATGACGAGACGTACCTGCGCGAGGAGGCGATGCGCGCGCGCCTGTTGCGTGATGCGCAAGGTATCGCCATGGCGCGTGTCGTGCAGGCCGGATACAATGCAGGCGGCCACGCGGGTATGCTGCATGCGTTGATCCAGGCGCGGCTGGCAGCACTGGCCGACGGGACGGGATCGGCGAGCAGCATCGCCTGGGCCTATGCCGCCGCAGGAGACGGCAAGCACACGCTGACGTATTTGGGCCGCGCACTCGACCGGCGAGACGACAACGCTTTCTCTGTCATCAACAACACTGTCTTTTGCAATTTGCTGGGTGATACGGCACTGGCAAAACTGCGCGCGCGCCTTGCTCTGCCGGCGCCCAATTAGACCAACCTGTCTTGAGACCCACCCATAGCAACCAAGCAAAAAGTTGGGGGAGATGTGGCTGACGTATACGTCAGCCCCCCCCCAAACCCCCCGTCTGCATTCAGGTAAGACCTTCAATGATGACGGGGGGTCGGGGGGGAGCGGCACGCTCCCCCAGTATTTGCTTCGGCTTAAGAGGTGCAGGGGCAGAGCCCCTGGCCTTTCATGCCGCTTGTTGGACTGCCGGCTTGAGTTCGTCCTCGGCCCACTGGCGGAAGGTGGTAGGCCCCGTGTCCACGGCATTGCGCGGCGTTGCGTTGTCCATGCCTTCGTTCTTGGCGCGCATCATCTCGACGTAGCCCTGGGCGAATGCCTCGTTCATGCCCTGCCCAAGCAATCGTGCCCGAAAGCCATCGAACGGGACGTGTTGGTAGCGCACCTCACGGCCGAGCACTTCGGAAATGATCGAGGCAATCTCATTGAACGAGAGGTCCTCCGGCCCGAGCAGCGGCACGTCCGCCTGCCCCGTCCAGGCGCGATCCGCCAGCAGCCGAGCCGCGGCCGCGCCCATGTCGCGCGTGGCGGTGTGGGGCACCTTCTTGTCGGCATCGAGCGGGCCGAACATCTGTCCTTTACCGATCGACTCGGCCTGCTGGAGCGCATTATCCATAAAGCCCGGCATGGCCAGACCGCGAACTGCAGCCCCGGACCGGTTCAGCAGGTCGACCATGCGGATCGATGCCGTGACCAGTCCGGCCCTGTCCTGCCATTGCGTGCCTCGCCCAAGTGCCGTGACCACGACAACGCGCGCAACGCCGTGGCGGCGGATGGCCTCGGCCGCGGGGGTGGTAAAATCGATATAGGCCGCCTCCAAAGTCTCGGACGGGTTCGGCGGAGCGACCCAGAACACCGCCTCCGCGCCCTCGAAGGCGCGGTCGACGACGGCTGCATCGCCATGTGAACCCTCGATAACCTCGACCCGGTCGCGGACTGTCTTCGGCAGCTTGGAGGAGTCGCGCACGACGACACGCACGGCCTCCCCGGCGTCCAGCAGGTGCTGGACGACGTGATGGCCGATGTTGCCGGTCGGCGTGGTGATGACGATCATGACAGAGATCTCCACAATGGACGCGGGCAGGAGATGGCCCCCGGGCCGCGAGCTTCTACGGGCCGCGGCCACTCAACTCTGCGCCACCATCCAAAAGCCAGATCTACTGCCAATCCGGGTTGATTTGACTCATAAAGCCGAAGCAAAGACTGGGGGGAGCGTGCCGCTCCCCCCAGACCCCCCGTCTTTAGTTGGACAGGGTCTAAATGAATGACGGGGGGTTTGGGGGGGGCTGACGTATACGTCAGCCACATCTCCCCCAACTTTTTTCTTGGTTGCTGTGGGTGAGTCTCAAGACGGTTTGGTATACCTTAGCCAGCGCATGCGCCGGCCCGGCCGAGCACATTGCCCGCAACCCTTGCCTGGCCCGCCCGGAGCACCTCCTGGCGCAGGCAAGCCCGCCCGTCCGCCTTGGCCGCATAGACCAGCCGATCCGCCAGCCCAGTCAAATCCCGCAGCGTGTGACCCTGCCCGAGATAGATGGTCGCGACCCCCAAACTGACGGTGATGTGCGGCCCGATGGGGGAATGGGGGTGCGGCAGGGCCAGCTTGGCAAGTGCTGTCGTGATGCATTCGGCGAGCCGGCGGGCATCCTGGGGCAAGGTCTCGGGCAGGATGACCGCGAACTCCTCCCCGCCCGTGCGCGCCACCAGCGCACCCGGGCGATCCACGCAGCGCACCAGCAGCCGGGCCAGGTCGGCCAGGCAATCATCGCCGGCGGCGTGGCCGATATGGTCGTTCAGCAGCTTAAAGAAATCCACGTCCAGCACGATCAGGGAGAGCGGCTGCCCCGCCTCGCGGCAACGCGCCCATTCGCGGGCGAGCACCTGGTCGTAACGGCGCCGGTTGGCAATTCTGGTCAGGCCGTCATGCGTGGCCAGGTGCCGCAGGGCCTCGCTCAGGGCGTATTGGCGGCGCAGGGTCAGGCGCATCATGCGCACGGCGCCCAGGCCCAGGAAGTTGATGACCGCCACCCATTCGACGGCCTGGAGCACGGCGATGCGGCTGGGTGACGGGGACCCAAGTGACCAGACCCACAGCATGATGGCCGAGCCCACCAACGACGCGGGCGCGAGCAAAGGCAGGCGCACCGGCAAGGCCATGAACAGGAGCGCCACCGTGCCCACGACCATCGCCACGCTGCCATCGGTGGTCATGTTGGGCAGCAGCCAGCATCGTATGGCGACGTAGGAGATGCCGAAGCCCGCGCCCAGCCACTCGAGCAGCTGGGGCGAGCGCTGCCGCCGCAGCACGCCCAGGACGGCCACGCAGATCGCGATCTGCACGATGCGGGCGGGCAGGTTGGGATCGAAGCCCGGATCATGGGCCAGCCCCAAGAACGGCGCCGCCAGGCGCGAAAGAGACAGGATCATGGCGATCCAGCACAACGCCGTCAGGCGCCGGCTGCCCTGCGGCGCCACTGCTGACCAGAAGCGCTGCTCCACCGCAGGGTCGGCAAAGTGGTATGTCAGCCCAACGATCGAGGGACCGTAGGCCAGCGCCGCCTCATCCGCTTCATCCTGCTCGTCACGCACGGCCTGGTACGTCATCAAATGCGCCAAACCACGAGCACCATCAACGTTACTCACAAGGTGTCACTGCGCGGCAGGGGCCTGCCCGAAAGCCTTTACGTGCGCAGGCGGCACTCTTTACATCCGCAGGGTGTCGCACGATTTCATTTCGGGCAGTATCGCTACACGATAGCGTTACCTCCGAGAGCGGCGCTCCCGCTTTGCTCAAGCCGCCAGCAAATCCATCGCCGCGCGCGCAAGTGCCTGGGCTCCCAGGCCTATGCAGGCCTCATCGGGCTGGTAGCCCGAGTTGTGAAGGTGATCGTCCCGGCCGGGCGCGCCCGAGCCCACGCGCAGCACAAAACTGGGCACGCGTGCGGCGATCATGGCGAAATCCTCCGCTCCCATGGTGGGCTCGCTGGGCACGAACACGTCGCCCAATTGCCGCTGCACGGCGGCGACACTCTGCTCCAGCACGGGATCGGCATTCATCGTCGGCGGCACGCCGGGCGCCCAGTGCAGGTCGCAGGGCGTGCGGAAGGCTGCACCCATGCCGGCCACGATGCGGCGGATGGCGGCTTCGGCGCGCGTGCGTATCGCGGGGCTGAGCGTGCGCACCGTGCCGAGCAGTTCGCAGGTGTCGGGGATGATGTTGTGCACGGTGCCGGCGTGGATGGCACCGATCGTCACCACGCACGGCTCCAGCGCGCCGATTTCGCGCGAGACGATGGTTTGCAGGCTGGTGATCAGATGTGCGGCCGCGACGATGGGATCGACCGCGGCCTGCGGGTAGGCCGCATGGCCGGAGACGCCGCGCACGACGATGCGCATGCGGTCGCAGGCGGCGTAGGTTGCACCGCGCACGGCGCCGAAATGGCCCACGGGAATGTCGGGGTGGTTGTGAAAGCCGAGGGCGAGGTCCACGCCATCAAGCGCGCCGTCCTCGATCATGGCCGCGGCACCGCCCAGGATTTCCTCGGCGGGCTGAAACAGCAGGCGCACTGTGCCGGCCATGCCGGGGGCGAGGTGCTTGAGCGCCGCGGCGGCACCCAGCAACGTGGTGGTGTGCACGTCATGCCCGCAGGCGTGCATCAGGCCGGGGTTCTGGCTGGCAAAGGCCAGGCCGGTCATTTCCGCGATAGGCAGCGCGTCCATGTCGCCGCGGATGACGAGCGTGGGGCCGGGGCGGCCGCCGGTGATGGTGCCGACGACGCCGGTTCGGCCGACGCCGGTGCGGTGTTCGATGCCCAGGCGGGCAAGCTCGCGCGCGACGACGCCGGCGGTACGCGTCTCGGTGAAGGCGAGTTCGGGGTGGGCGTGCAGGTCCCGCCGTACGGCGATCAGGCCGGCTTCTTCCTGGCCGACGGCCTGGGCGATGGCGGCGCCGATGTCGTTGATTGCGTTCATGGGGGTGATCTTGCGACGGGGTGGGGGCGGAGGCAAGCAGGAAGGAAGCAGTCCTTTTTTGAAAAAAGGACCAAAAAACTTTTATCACTTAGGGCAAACAGTCAAAAGTTTTTTGGTCCTTTTTTTCAAAAAAGGACTGCTTCCTTACTTTCTTTCAAACGCATGCGCAAACACATAGTCCGCCACTCGATTGCCCATCTTAATCCCTTGATCCGCATCGAATTGCCAATGCACGCCAATCCAAATCCGGCTCTCCGCATTGTCGTATTCCGCATCGCTGAACGAGCGATAGCTCAGCGGGTGCAGCGGCAGGATCTTGCCATAAATGTTGCGGTTCTCGCCGTTGTATTCGTCCGACGTAAAGGTGAACGGCGTCTTGTCGGGCCAGTAATGCCGCATGATTTCAAACAGCGCGCCGCCAATCGTTGCGTGACCCGACGGGTACGCCGGAAAGGGCGGGGTGAAATTCGGCCCCTCGGTATTCGTCGCCTGCGCGCCCAGCGGATACCAGGTCGGGTCTTGGTGCGTGCGCGGATTGCCGTCCGTATCGGCGGCGCGGATTGCGGTCACCGGACGCCAGAATTGATAATACCATTTGCTGTCCCACGCCGACAGCGCAGCATCCGCCATGGCCGTGTTGACCAGCGCCAGGTAGCGCGCGGCATCGTCCACGCGCCCCAGGCCCTGCGCAAAGGCGAGCGTGCGGGCAACCTGGTTGTAGAGCCGCGGCGGCGCGCACAAGGCGGGCGTGCCGTCATAGGTCCAGTAGATCCCCATCAGCTTTTCGCGCGACGTGCGCTCCGTCGGCGTGCCGTTTTTCGGATCGCCGCCCAGCCGGTCGGTGCTTAAGAACGCCCGCGTGTAAGCCTCGCTCGTCAGGGCCGGCGGCGCCGGCGCGCGGAACTGGTCCGAGGACTGGATCACGAACGGCTTGACGGAATGCCAGAATGCGCCCAGCGCGATCTTGATCTTGCTGATCGGATCGGGTGACCAGTAGCCCGGCCCCATCTTGGGGATGAAATCCACCCCCACGATCGGCTCGGCAAGTTCCGAGCCATCCTTGGTGCGCAGCACGATGATCGATTGCGCCGCGGCACGGCCCAGATCGTCACCCCTTTCGCGCGCGCGCGGGCTGGCGTGAATCGTCTTGACGTCCCTGCGAAAAATCGCATCCAGCCGCGGCGCCTGCGATGGGTAGAGCCACACCTGCGCATCGTGGCTGGCGCGCGCGATGGCACAATCCATCGACACATCGCCCGAAACCGGCGCCAGGCCCGTATAGCTCTTGTAGCTGTGCGTAATGGCGTTGACCGCCTCGAACGCCGCGATATTGATGATAGCCATGGCCCGCGCCGATCGCGCCGGGCCGAATTGTTCGCCAAAGACGTGGAAGCGGCGGCCTTTAGGCTTGGGTGGCGTGTGGTCGATGGCTGTCGTGTCCAGGCCGATCTCATTCCACATGAACAGCCGATCGTAAGGACTGCTCGGCACGCGCGGCGGCGCGCGGTCGGAGAAATCCACCGGCAATTTGCCGATCTGGCCGCTCAACAAGGTCTGCATTTCCGCCGAACTGGCCGCACTCAGCGCAGGTTGGGCGCGAAGCGGCGTGGCCGCCCCAAGGACGAGTGCCAGCACAACGATGCGGCGGAATGCAATGGCGCTCATCACGACTGTGCCTCCAGTTGTGCCTGCAACCATAGCGCAAGCGCAAACCCGTGCCAATCGTTACGTCAAGCAGCGCGGTGGCAGGCCGCCGCCGCGCCCATCGCCGCTATTGAACCGTCACGGTCACCGGGGTCGAGGCAATCCCGTTGGCGATGACTTCCATCGTACTCGTGCCCTTCTCCGTCGCCGCGGACACGTCGAAATGCGTCGATACGGGCGCGCTGCCCGTCGCCACGCCCATTGTGCTGTGGTCATGCGTATGCGCGTAGAAGACGTGGCCGGTGGCGGTGTTGGTAATGCGCACCAGCGGGTAATTGGTCGCGGTCTGGTACTCGTCACCGAACGCCTGCGCTTGCGACAGGCCGTTGAATTGCGTGCCGCTGATCACGTAGCTTGATCCGCGCGCAATCGTTGTCGGTGCGTTCGTAATGCTCGGCGCCCAGGCGGGATTGGCGCTGCCCGAGGAGACATAGACGTAACTGCCGCCAACCAGCACTTGCCCCGTCGGCAGAACCAGAAGGCTGTTGCCGTTGCCGCTGATGGCGGTTGCCTTCAGCGACGTGCCATCGAATTCATACAGCCGGCCGCTTTCGGACTCGACCAGCACGTTGCCGTCCGGCAGCAGGGCGGCAAAGCTGTCGCCGGAATCTTCGCCGTTGGGAAAAGATGGGCCTGCCGCCCAACTGCCGCTATTGCCATTTGGCGTGAACACCGCGGTAAAGCCGTGATTGCCGCCCTTGGGCGTACCGCCCGTGGCAAAGACGGTGCCATCGGGGCGCAGGATGCCCGGGCCCACCTCGCCAGGGGGATGATAGACCATGCCGTTGCCATAGCCGATGGACTTGGTCGAAGGCGGGCTGTTCAGCGACACGATCGTGCTGCCGGCCGAGGCCCAGCGCTGCACCGCGGGATTATAGATCTCCGAATTGGGCGCCTTTTTCACGTCGTAGGTCAGCACGGTGCCGTTGGGCAGCAGCGTCCAGCCTTCTTCGGCATTGAAATCGTGCTTGCCCTTGCTGGAGAGTTCCGTCCAGGTCAGCGTGGCAGGGTCGAGTGCGGCAATGCGCTTGTCCAGCTTGCGGCCGAGCAGCAGGCGGCCATCGGCCAGCACGCTGGATGGGCTGTCGCCGATGAAATCCCAACCGGCAGGCGGGTTGAGCGGCGTCCAGGTATTGGCCGCAGGGTCATAGACGGCACAGAGATCGGTCAGCGTGAAATTGCCGTTATTGTATTCGCCGCCCATGATGACCAGCCGACCGTCGGCCAGCACGTCGGAGGCAAAGGCGTCCGGCACGTAACCGGCGGGCAGGCTGGCGATCTGGGACCATGTGCCATTGACGTAGCTGCCGTTGATGTCAGGCGTCAGCTTGTACCAGGCCGAAAGGCTGTTGCCCTGATAGAGCACGGTGCCGTCGGTCATCAGAAAGCCGATGCCCGCGCCGTTGGGCGGCTGATGCTTGAGCGTCTTGGAGGTTTGTGCGGCGGCGGGCAAGGCGGCCAGGCACGCGAGCGCGCAGGCGCCCAGAAGGCGGTTGAGCATGAAATCCCCTGTTTGTTTTGTGCGCGTGTCGCACGGCGGTAAGGCGAGGGCAAGGAAAGGCTGGGGGGCCTTGGGGGGGGGGCTGACGTATACGTCAGCCCCCCCCAGACCCCCCGTCGATTTTAGGGCCCCGGCTTAAATAATGACGGGGGGTCTGGGGGGGATGGCACATCTCCCCCAGCCTTTTTATTAGAAACAAAACCCCAACCACCAGGCCGCCAGCCGCACCCGCGGCTCCGCATTCAGCCGAAACCCATGCAGCACAATCAGCAAAGGTGCCCCGACGAACAGCAATCTCTGCGCCCGCAAGCCGCCCGGCACCGGCCCGCCGAGCCAGGCAAAGGCGCACAGCACGCCCACGCCCACCGCACCGCCCGCCACCACCTCGGCCACGCTATGCGCATGAAGCAAAACGCGGCTTAGACCGAACAACGCCGCCGCAACCACGCCCAGCACCAACACGGCGGATAGACGCACCCGCAGCACGAGCGCGGCAATTCCGCCATAGACGTAAGCCGCCGCCGCCGTGTGCCCGCTGGGGCTGGCCAGCACCGCGCCCGGCCGCGGGCAGCCCAGCAGCGCCAGCTTGGCCGCCAGCATCGCCGCCAGCACCAGCGCCAACCCGCCCAGCCACAGTGCGGCACCACGCCGCCAGCCGCCGGCCCACAACCACCCCGCTACGCACAGCCCCAGCGGCAGCAGCACCGCCAAGTCAGCCAGATCGGTCAAAGCCTGCATCGCTCGGCCCCAGCTCTTCCTGTTGCGGGCCTCCGTTGTTGCGGCCTGGCACGTCTTAGCCCAGGGTTGGTGCCCCGACACAACCAGACCGAGATTGCAGGCACCGAAAATCGATGAGCGCCGAGCAAACAGCGCCGCAAGACGCCGCCGGCGCGGCCTACGATTACCCCCTGATCATCAAGCAGCTCCTGATCACGCCGCTGCGCCAATATCCGTGGCAGGAGATCGTCTATCGCGATCGCGCGCGCTTCACATACCGGCAGTTCGGCGAGCGCGTCGCGCGCCTGGGCAGTGCGCTGACTGCCATCGGCGTGCGCACCGGCGACACCGTGGCCGTCATGGATTGGGACAGTCACCGCTACCTGGAATGCTTCTTCGCCATTCCCATGCTGGGTGCAGTGCTGCAGACCGTGAATATACGGCTCTCACCCGAACAGATCCTCTACACGCTCAATCACACCGGCGCGGGCATTATTCTGTGCAACACGGAATTCCTGCCGGTCCTGCAAGCCATGTTGCCGGAGCTGAGCGCAGCGCCGCGCTTGATCTGCATCGATGATGACGGCCAGGTGCCCGAAGGCATCACCTGGCACGGCGAATACGAAGCCCTGATCGCCGCCGGCGACCCGCGCCACATCTTCCCCGATTTTGACGAACGCACCCGCGCCACCACGTTCTACACCACGGGCACGACCGGCCTGCCCAAGGGCGTCTTCTACAGCCATCGCCAGATCGTGCTGCATGCGCTGGGCACGCTGATCGCGCTGCCGATCAATTCGGCCGATGTCTATATGCCGATCACGCCGATGTTTCATGTCCAGGCGTGGGGAAATCCTTACGTGACCTTCGTGCGCGGCATGAAGCAGGTCTATCCCGGCCGCTATATTCCCGAATTGCTCGTGCGTTTGTTTGTTGAGCAACGCGTCACCTTTTCCCATTGCGTGCCGACCATCATGCAGATGTTCCTCGGCGCGGCCGACGGCATCGATCTGCGCGGCTGGCGCGTGATCATCGGCGGGAGCGCCCTGCCCCGACCGCTGGCGCGCACGCTGCTCGCGCGCGGCGTGGACGTGTTTTCCGGCTATGGCATGTCGGAAACGGGGCCGATCGTCACCATCTCCCAGCCGCCCCCGCATCTGGCAGACGGCACGGAGGACGAGATCACCTATCGCTGCCGCGCCGGCAGGCCCGTGCCGCTCGTCGATCTGCAAATCCATGACGCAAACGGTGCCCCGCTGCCGCATGATGGCGTCTCCGCCGGCGAAGTCGTGCTGCGCGCGCCGTGGCTGACGATGGGGTACACGCGCAACCCGCAAGGCTCGGCGGCCTTGTGGGACGGCGGCTGGCTGCACACCGGCGATATCGGCGTCGTCGACGAACACGGCTTTTTGCAAATCACCGATCGCATCAAGGATGTCATCAAGACCGGCGGGGAATGGGTGTCCAGCCTGGCGCTTGAAGATATCATCGCGGGGCACCCGAGTGTCGCCGAAGTCGCGGTGATCGGGCTGCCGGATGTGCGCTGGGGGGAGAGGCCAGTGGCCATCGTGGTGTGCCGGGATTGCGCGGTGCAGGACGAGGCGGCGATCAAGGCGCTTGTCATGACGCATGTGGAAAGCGGCGAGCTTTCCAAGTATGCGCTGCCGGATCGGGTGATTTTCGCGTCTGCCATTGCTAAGACGAGTGTAGGGAAGCTGGATAAGAAAGCGCTTAGGAAGCAGTATGAAGCTGGGGGGGATGTGCCATCCCCCCCAGACCCCCCGTCATCTGTTTAGATACGCGTTGGGCGCGCCTAGTTGTTTTAGAGAAAAACGGGAACAAGGTCAGGATCCGGATCCCGATGTTCTGCCTGAACGTTGCCGAAGAATGCACGTCGGCATTATATCTTGTTCAGCAATTCCAGTAGCTGCTCACCAGATAATGCACTTGTTTCCAAATAGAAGTCAGACAAACCTACAACACCAACTTGGCCTCGTGGCAACCCTTCGCTTTGGTCAAGATTGAATGCCGAGACACTCGACGTGATCGCTTGCAGAGTGATGCTAACTTTTTCGATGGGAGACAATTCAGCGCTTTCAAAAAGTACTCCAGTTATAATGAACCTTGGGAATCCGTCTCTTAGCGCGTCTAGCGGGGCCCTAAAAATCAAGGCGGTGTTGAGCGGGGGCTGTTTTATTGTGAACCTTTCCGTCAATCCCAACGACAGGAATTCTGCATCTACGTTAGTCTCTCGAAACGCAAACCCCGAAGCCGAATGTATGACTGAGTGCTTGCTGCCATCCAATCCTCTTTGTACGACAGCAAATAAGTCGACCGATCGGACCGCAAATATGAACCTAAGAGACACGTCTAACCTTCCAGGCTGATCTCACCTTGTGGAGCGAAACTGTTCTTTGAAAGGACAGATGATAACCGGCACTGTTGGCGAACAGAAAAAAGTTTTTTGGTCCTTTTTTTCAAAAAAGGACTGCTTTCTTCCTTTTCACTCCGCCGCCTGCATCACCGGTTCCGCCACCATGGCCGCCGCGCGCTGCAAATCCACCGACAGCACGCGCGACACGCCGCGTTCCTGCATCGTCACCCCATACAGCCGATCCATGCGGCTCATCGTCAACTGATGATGCGTCACCACCAGAAAACGCGTGCCGGTGTCGCGCACCACGTCATCCAGCAACCCGCAGAACCGTTCCACGTTCATATCATCCAGCGGCGCATCGACCTCGTCCAGCACGGCCAGCGGCGCCGGCGTGCAGGCGAACACCGCGAAAATCAAACTCAGTGCGGTCAGCGCCTGCTCCCCGCCAGACAGCAAACTCAGCGCGGAGAGTTTCTTGCCGGGCGGCTCGGCGTAGATTTCCAGCCCGGCTTCCAGCGGATCGTCAGAGCCCACCAGCGCCAGGTGAGCGCGCCCGCCGCCCATCATGCGCGTGAACAGCGCGCGGAATTGCGAGTCCACGCGGGCAAACACTTCGCGCAGCCGCTCGCGCCCCTCACGATTGAGGTGGCCGATGCTGCCGCGCAACTTGGCAATGGCCGTGGCCAGCTCGTCCCGGTCCGCATCGATGCCCGCAATGCGCGCCTCGATTTCCGCCAGCTCGATGTCGGCGCGCAGATTGACCGGCCCCATCTCGTCGCGCTCGCGCACCAGGCGTTCGTGGCGGCGGCGCGCGCGCTCCTCCTCGGCAGCACCTTCGCCGGCCAGGCCGACCTCCGGCAGGCTGGCCTCGGCCCCCAATCGTTCGACCGCGCGTTCGAGCGTGGCGCGCACCGCCGCGCGCGCCGCTTCGGCACGCCCCTCGCCGCGCGCCTGCGCCTGCTGGCAGGCCGCGTGCGCGGCCTCGGCCAGACGCTGCGCGCGTGCCGCCTCGGCGGCCCGTGCCTCGGCGGTGCGCAGCGCGGTGGCCGCGCCGCCATGGGTGGCCTCCGCCTCGGCCACGGCCGCGCTCAGCGCCGCCGCTCGCGCGGCGAGCGCACCAGGTGCGGCCGCCCATGTCGCGCAGGCCGCCGCCGCTTCGGTCTCCCGCTCGGCCAGGGCGGCACGGCGCCGCGCGGCCTCGGCCAGGCGTTCCGACCATGCCGCCCGCTCCTGCTCCACGGCAGGCAGGCTGGCCTGCGCCTCGGCCAAGGAAGCTGCCAGCCCTGCCTGCTGCTCGCCGAGTGCGGCCGCATGCCTCCTGCAATCCGCCACGCCCTGCCGCGCCGCCACCGAAGCTGCCGCCATAGCGGCGGGATCGGCGCACGCCGCCTGGGCCGCACGGGCTGCGGCCAGGCCATCCGTCTCACGCCCATGCGCCGCCGCCGCCGCGTCCCAGGCCCGCTCGGCCGAAGCCGTGGCCAGGCGCGCTTCGGCCACTTGGCGATCCAGCGCCGTGAAGGCGCGCGCCGTGTCCGCCTGAGTCTGCTCGGCCTCAGCGGCCAGCCGGCGCGCCGACTCCGCCGCCCGGCCCGCCGCCTCGGCATCCAAGTCGGCCTGGCGCGCGTGCGCCTGGACGGCGTCCAGGTCGGCCAGCGCCTCGCACGCCGCGCGGCAAGCTGCCAGGATCGCGGCCATCTCCTCGCGTTCGCCGGCCAGACGCGCCTGCTGGGGCATCAGCGCGCCCGCGCGGCTTTGGGCACGCGCGCCCTGATCCTCCAGCGCCCTCAGCGCCGCCACAGCTTCGGCCAGCGCGCACCGCGCCGTCTCCCGCGCCTCCCGCGCCGCCTCCAGAGCCGTGGCCGCCGCCGCGGCGCCCTCTCGCCTCAGGGCCAGCGCAGCCTCCGCGGTCTCTGGTTCGGCCAGGGCCCCGAGCGCCTCGGCCGCCTCGCCGGACGCCGCCGCGGCCTCGTGCGCCTGCGCCTGCACGCGATGCAGCGCCGGCTCAAGGGCGGCGATGCGCGCGTCCACCGCTTCCGCCTGTGCCGTACATGCATCGCGCGCCCGGATCAGCCCGGCCAGCGCGTGCTCCGCTGCCAGACGCATAGCCTGTGCACGCATGTCGGCTTCACGCGCGTCCGCCGCCTCAGTCTCCGCCAAATCCTGTGCGGAGGCCGCTGCCTGCTCGCGCGCCATCGCCGGTGCCAGCGCCGCCCTGATCTCGCGCAACCGCGCCAGCAGGCGCAGCCGAAGGGCCGCGGCATTGGGCGCGCCGGCGCGGCAAACGAGGCCGTCCCAGCGCCACAGATCGCCCTCGGCCGAGACCACCGCCCAGCCGGGCGCCAGTTGCGCCTGCAGCGAATCGCCATCCGTTCCGTCATGCAACAGGGCAATGCGGGACAGCGTACGCCCAAGTGCCGGCGGTGCGCTGACAAGCGCGTCCAGCGCCGCGCAGCCGGGCGGCGGGGCCTCGCGCGGCAGGCCCGCCAAGGCACGCCAGAAGCGTGTCGCCCGGCCGTCCTCCATAGTGTCGGCGGCATCGGTCAGAACAGCGGCCACGGCCGCTTCCAGGCCCGCCGGCACATCCAGGCTTCCCAGCAGGGACGATCCATCCTTCCCGTGCTCGCCCGCGGCGGCCTGGGCCGTGCCCGCCTCCTCGGCGGCCAGGCGCGTGCGTTCGGCGACGGCGGCCAGCGCCTCTGCCCGCGCGTCGGCCAGTGCCTGCGCGGCGGCCTCGCAGCGTGCGGCGCAATGGCGCGCGGCATCGCCAGCCCGTTCGGCTGCCGCCTGTCCCTGCAACAGAGCGGTTTCGGCCGCGTGCCTCTGCGCAGGCGCCGGCCGCGCCGCCTCTTGCACGGCACACTCGGCTTGCAGGGCCCGCGCTTCCTCGTACAGGCGATGCTGCCTGGCCTGGACGTCAGCCATCGCCGCCTGCAATTGCGCCCGGCGCGCCTCGAGCCGATCGCGATCGCTCAGCGCGGCAAGGCAGGCTGGCCCGGCCTCGCCATGGATCCGTTCGGCCGCATTGGCTGCCCGTTCCGCCCCGGCCAGCATGGCGTGCGCCTGGCTCTCCGCCGCGCGTGCCACCTCCAGCCGTTCGGGCGCGACCGCCTCGGCCGCCGCGGCCGCAAGCTCACCCGCCACAGCCTGTAGCGCGGCATCCAGGCGCGCGGCGCGGTCTTGCGCCTCGTCCAGCCTGCTTTGCGCCGCGTCAGCGCGCGTGCGTTCGGCCGCCAGGCGGGCCGCCGCCTGTGCGGCCAGGGCCGATGCCCGCGCGCCCTCCTGGTCGGCCAGCACCGCGCGCGCACGCGCCGCCTCGCAGGTCTGCCGGGCCTCGCTTGCGCGGTGCTCCGCCGCCTCCAGCAGGTCCGGGCCCACCATTGCCGCCCTTGCGACCTCACGTGCTACGTCTGCCACGGCCAGAAGCTGGGCTGCCTCGTCCTGCCGTCGCGCAGCCTCGGCCGTGGCGAGCCAGGCCTGCGCCGCCGCCGCCGCCGCCGCCGCTGCCTGTGAAGACGCCGCGTCGGCGGTGGCTTCCGCGTCTGCCAGGTCCTGCACGCTGCGCGCTGCCCCCTCCTGCGCCAGCGCGATTTCGTCCGGTAACGCCGCCAGGCGCGCATTCAGCGCGGCTGCGCCGGTGGACAGCCGCGCCAGCGCAGCCTGCGCGTCCTCTTGCACGGCAGCCGCATCACCGAGATCACCCCGGATCACCGCCAGCCGTGCTTGCGCTTCGGCCAGCGCGGCCTGGGCGCGCTCCGCCTCGCCGGCGAGCGACTCGGCCGCCATCTGGCGGCGTTGCAGGGCGCGCCGGGCCTCGGACTCGGCCTCCCTCAACGCCGGCAGGGCCGTCTCTGCGTGGCGCATCTCGGCGCACGCGGCATTTGCCGCCCGCGCCGCACTCTCGGCTGCCTGCTGCGCGTCGGCCTGGGCGCTGGTGGCGGCCTCGCTGGCCTGTTGCGCACGCGCGTGCAGCACGGCGAGGAACTCGGCCTCGGCGGTGCGCACCAGGCCGGAGATGTTGCGATAGCGCGCGGCCTGGCGCGCCTGGCGGCGCAGGCCCTCGCGCCCGGCATCCAGTTGGATGCGCAATTCCTCGGCGCGGCCGAGGTTGGTTTCGGCCGCCCGCAATTTCAGTTCGGCCTCGTGGCGGCGGGCGTACAGGCCGGTGATGCCGGCGGCTTCCTCCAGCACGGAGCGGCGGTCCTCGGGGCTGGCCTGCACCAGGGCAGAGACGCGGCCTTGGCTCACCATGGCGCAGGAGCGGGCGCCGCTGGACAGGTCGGCGAACAGGGTTTGGACGTCGCGCGCGCGCAGTTCGCGGCCATTGGCGCGGTAGGCGCTGCCGGCGCCGCGCTCGATGCGGCGGGTGACTTGCAGTTCCGGCTCGGCGCCGAATGGGTCGGGCAGGGGTGTTTCGCCGGGTTGGAGGGTGATGGTGACTTCGGCCAGGTTGCGGCTGGAGCGGGCGGTGGTGCCGGCGAAGATGACGTCGTCCATCTCGCCGCCGCGCAAGCTGCGGGCGGAGCTTTCGCCCATGGCCCAGCGGAGGGCTTCGACGACGTTGGACTTGCCGCAGCCGTTGGGGCCGACGATGCCGGTTAGCCCGGGTAATATTTCAAGAGCCGTAGGCTCGGCGAAGCTTTTGAAGCCAGAGATCCTAAGGCGAGTCAGAGAAGGCTGGGTGGGGCGTGCCTTGGGCGGGTCGGCGCATGCGCCGACTGATTCCGCCCAAGCCCCCAGCCCCCCCGGAGATTGTTTGAGCCCTGTTCCAACTGATGACGGGGGGTCTGGGGGGGATGGCACATCCCCCCCAGCTTTGTCTTCTTCCAACCAATCTCCTCGCCCCCCCGGCTACGCCACCATCAGCGCCGCAAACCGTTCGTAGGGCATCTCCCCGGAATGGGATTTCCCGTTGACGATAAACGTCGGAGTCGAGTCGACATTGTATTTCTGTTCGGCCTCGGTGCGCCCATCCAGCAGCGCCTGTTGCAGCGCCTGGTCCTGGCCCACCTGATCGAACTGGGCGCGGGACATGCCGGCCAATGCCGCCATCTTGGCGAGCTCGTCCTTTGGGTCGGAGGTCTGGGTGAACGCCCAATGAGGCTGCGTGGCGAACAGCGCCATCATGAACGGCTCGTAGCGACTTTCCGGCAGTGACCGCGCGACCATGGCCGCCAGTAAGTCCAGCTTGTCGCGCGGGAATTCGCGGAAGACATAAAGCAGCTTGCCGGTATCGACGAGCTTGGCCTTGACGTCCGGGTAGACTTCCTTGGCGAAGGCGGCGCAGTGCGGACAGGTGAAGGAGAACCATTCCTCCACCTTGTTCTTCGCCTTGGGGGAGCCGTCCTGGCGCGGGACCAGGCGCGGGTCGGCCGGCGCGGGGGCCTGGGCCCAAAGGGCTTGGGGCAGAAGCGAGGCCGAGACCAGGGCGGCGGAGGCGGTGAGAACGTGGCGGCGGGTGGGCTGCATGCGAGATCCCTTGATTGGAAGAGCTGGGTGCGATGGCCACACCCCAAAACTCCCGATTGATTATAGTGGCGCTGCCTATGGTTAGCGGCAAAGCGGCATGCGGCAAAGCGGCAGCATAGCGGTCGCTTGGGTGGGAGCGGGTTGCTGTCTTCCCCCGGCCTCAAATCGCATCAGTAGCTTGGGCGTCCTGGTTGCCGGGGCCCACCCTTTGACTGGCGTCCCAAGCCTTTGCCATGCCGTTATTGCAGCCTCGTTTTCAAGCTGGAGGGGCGGCCATGACCCGATGTAATCGGCTGCCATATCCTGCGGCATACGCGACGCCGAATTTCGGTCTTTCTGAACGAGAGGCACGAGCCGATCCATCGGCAGTTGCGAACGGGCACGGCTTGCAACCGGACTTTGCACGTCAGGCTACTCGCGTTCACCAGCGGCGAGGGGCGAAACGGCAGCAATATCGGGGCGACTTGCCAAATCGTTGCTGTTACGTTAGTCGTAACTTGACGACCGGGCGGTTGGATGAGAATGCGAATAATACAAACCCGCTTTGAAATGTGTCGATCGAAAGAAAGGGAAGGTTGGGGGAGATGTGCCATCCCCCCCAAACCGCCCGTCATTTATTTAATCGAGGGCGTGCGAATGATGGGGGGTTTGGGGGGACCGGCTCGGTGGTAAAGCATGCCATACGCCACGCGCTCTGCATCGGCCTTGCCCTCAGCCTTCCAGCCGCTGCCGCGACCACCTCGACGCACAAATCCCACAAGCGGGCCAAGCAGGCGCCAGCCATTCCCGCGCCCGCGCCTCCCGCACCAAAAGTCGAACTCGAACCCAGCGGCGACACGCTCCCGGTCAATCCACCCGCCATCTCGGCTTCGGGCAGCGTGAAAATGACCTTCCAGTCCATTGCCCCGCAGGACGTGAACTTGCGCATCCTGGCCCTGAGGCAAACCGATCCCGCGCCACGCATTGCCTGGGGACCCACGAAGATCGAACAGCGCACCCTTCCGCTTGCCCGTTTCTGCGTCGACTCCAGCCCATGCATCCTACCCTTCACCGTTTTACACGTTGCCGCCGCCGGCGCCGAGGATTTGCGTATCGAGGCGCATAATAGCCTGACGGACGCACCGCTCGGCGCCGCTGACTTGCGCATCGTGCGCGAAAAACCGCCCATTCGCGCCGAGCTCACCGGCGATGGCGTCGGTGCCGAGGCCATCGTCCTGAGCCTTCTGCGCACACGCAACTTCACGTTTCACCTCAAGAACCCCGACAACGGCGAGGCGATCGTCCCGGTGATCGGCGCCGGGTTGCCGGACTGTCCTGGTCTGCCGAAGCACAAGATCATGAGTTTTCTGCCGATCGACGCCTCGCTGGAGCCTGGGGCGGAAACCACCGTGCTTGCCACGGTGGATGGGTGCATCAGCGGCCGCCTCGACAGGACACTGCGCATCACCGACCAGAACGAAGCCGGCGCTGAAATCTTTGCGCGCCGGCTTATTATCGATCCGGCATCTCCGGTGTCCATTTTTGTGCAATGGCTGCCCTCCTGCACGATCTGTTATGTCCTGCTTGGCGCGGTCGCTTCCATAATGCTGAACAACTTCTTCCCGTTTCAGCGCTCGCGCCGTACTTTGCAGCAATACCTGGTTCAGGCCGAAGCCGCATTGAACGATTGCGCGAATTTGAGCACCGGCCTTAACGATGCGTTGGCCTCCCAGATCGCCTCGTGCCGCGAAGCGCTCAGCACTTCGTCCTGGTTTGCGCCCTCCAAGACCCGTCTTATCCTGGACGTTCAGGCAACCATTACCGCGCTGGACGCCACCTTGAAGGTTGCGAGCAAGCTCGATCACTACCGCATGACGCTGCTGTCCAAGCAAGACTTCCTGTCGACTTTATCCTGCACCATCATCGACGCACGGCTGCTTGATGCCGAAGACGCCCTCCTCGCCGGCGATCTCGAGGCGGCAGGCATCGCCATTGCCGATGCGAAAAAACGCTTTGATGCCATCTTTGCCGATAGCGAACAAGTTGCGCTGCGAGTAGATCTCAACAAGCGTCTTCATGAAATTACAAACGAGCTGCGAGTGCTCGCGGTTCCAACGAAGCCTGGCCTGGATCCTGATATCCACCATATCGCGCTCCGTCTCGCGAAGGCCACTACCCCGCTGGCAAATGGCGCGATGGCGGGGCAGGCCCAGGCACACGACACCACCGCAAAGCCGGCGCAGCACAGCGCACCGGACAATATCGCGCACGCGGCGCAGGCCAGCCCGGACAATATGGAGCAGACCTTCCACGCCGTGCCGGACACGGCCACGGTTGACGAACTGCTTACGATCGAGCGGGACATATTCGTCATAGAAACCTGGTTTTCGCTGATCGAGACGCGCCTGCGGCAGCACCGCGGCCGCTTCTGGCCATTCTGGGAACACATCCGCCGCGCGCTCGTCATGGCGCCGAAATGCACCAAGACGCGGATGATGCTGGGCCTCATTCGCGCGGACACCACACCGCAGGAGATTATGGAGAGCCTGCACAATTACGGCGCGCGTATCGAGTGCGCCAACAGCCCCTACTATTATATCACCAACAACTACCGCGCCATCCTGAACGATCCGCTACTCACCTGCATACAGGATGTGCGCCATTTCATAGATTACACCTGGAGCTTCGGCACCGCAGGCATCGTGCGCTCGCGCACCTTCCAGTGCCGCTATTTTTTCAAGCCGCGCCGCCTTGCCGTGCGGCGCGACTGGTTTGTCAACGTCAGCATGGAAGTTCCCTTTGCCGACGGCAAGGTCAAGGTCCCCGCCCGGCAGGTTTATCCGCGCAAGGTCAGGGGTGAATGGGCGTACACAATCGGCGAAGGCGTCAGCTTCTGCGTCTTTACCCTGGCCGCAATCGCCAGCGCCTATTTGACGAAATACGGCAGCGAACCCGTCGCCGCCGTAAATGCCCTGCCCTTGCAGGACATGGTGACAGCGATCCTCTACGGCTTTGGTATCGACCAGTTGCGGGACACTCTGACCAACCAGGCCAGCACCCGCCTGGCCCCCGCCGCATCAGCAAACACAACAATGCAACGATAGGCCTGCAAGCTCCCTGAGAATCGACCGGGGGGGGTTGGGCGGGCTGGCGTATACGCCAGCCACACTCTCCTCGAACTTTGCTTTGGCTTATATCAAACCGCTTTGAAATCTGCCGATCCAAAGAATCGGCAAGTTTGGGGGAGATGTGCCATCCCCCCCAAACCCCCCGTCATTTATTTAGTCGAGGGCCCTGCGAATGACTGGGGTTTGGGGGGACCGGCTCGGTCCACCCAACTTTTTGCTGGGCTTCATGAGTGAGACTTGAGGCGGGCCACCGCAAGTCGCCTCATTCACCCAATCTTCACCGCCCGTGCGCCAATTTCGCCAGGATCACAAAGCGGAAGCGGGCATGGCGTCGATCAACTGGAACGGCGCGTCGGGCGACTGGACCAACGCCGCGGACTGGTCCGGCGGACGCGAGCCGGGCGCCAACGACACGGCGGTGTTCGGCGGAGCCAACGCCTACACCACCACGCTCTATTCTTCGGTGAGCATCGCCGCCGTCACGATGACCGACCCGGGCGCGCTGCTCTATGATGCCGGGCTGCTCTCGCTGGCCGGCGTATTCAACCTGGATGCCGGCACGCTGGATCTGGCCTACGGCACCCTGCAAGGCGGCACGCTGGCGCTGAATGGCGGCACGTTCCAGGCCAATGGCGGCATGCTGAACGGCGTGGCCGTGCAGGGCACGCTGTCACTATCCCAGGCCAACGAAAGCCTGTTCGTCGAAAACGGCTTGAACATGTCCGGCGCGGGCGGCGCCAGCACCGGCACGCTGGCGGTCAATGGCGCCTATGCCACCGTCGATTTCCTCGGCACGCAGAACCTGGCCAATGCAGTGGTCACACTGGGTGCCACTGCCGGCCCCAACCAGGGCGGTGCGGCCGCGCTAAGCGTCTCGCACACATGGGGGGCGACCGCAGGCACCACGCTCAGCCTGACCGCAAGCGACTGGGTGCGCGAGACGGGCACCCAGGGCCAGATCATCGTCGGCAGCGGCCTGCCCGGTGCCGTCACGGACGAGGTTATCAACCTCGGCACGATCACCGATGCCACAGCGCTCTCCACGCTGACCCTGACCGGGGCGGGCCTGTTCGACAATGCGGGCACGATAAGCGTCAGCAATGGAGCGACGCTCGATATCGCCACCGGCACATTCGCCAACACCGGCACGATCGTGGTGGCCAACGCCACGCTCGATCTGGGCGGCACCTTTTCCGCCTCGCGCCTGTCGAATCTGGGCCCGCTCAGCCTGAGTGCCGCCACGGTAGAAATCGGCGGGGATGCGCTCAACGCCGGCGGCACTCTGACCGTGGGTAGCAACACCGCGCTGGGTCCCATCCTGCTGGCCGGCACCATGACGGGCGGCACGTTGATCGATCAGGGTGGCGGGCTGAACCTCTCGGCCGGCACCGGCGTGCTGGACAGCGTCGCCTACCGCGGCTCGTTGAGCCTGGGGCAGAACGCGGTGCTGACGCTGGCGGACAATACCTCGCTGGGCGGGGCGGCCACCGCAAGCATCACCGGCGCCGGCGCCGCGCTGCTGCTGGAGGGACAGTCCGCCCCCCGCACCGTCCTGGACAACGCCACCATCTCCATCGGCAGCAGCAGCGGGGTCGCCGAGCTCGGCACGACCGATAACTGGCTGGCCAGCGCGGCGACTACTGCCGTGCTCGGGGCCAACCTGCTGGTCCAGCAAACCGGTGCTTTTGCGGAAATCGACGCCAACGCCACCACGCCGATCAAGGGCTACGGCCTGGCCGACACCCTGGTCAATCAGGGCAGCATCGCCGCCGCCTTCGCCGGCGGCACGATGACGCTGGGTGGTGACGGCAGCTTCATCAACCAGGGCAACATCAGCGCGTCCAACGGCGACACGCTGGTGCTCGATGCGCTCAGCTTCGCCAATACCGGCACGATCGCGGTGACTGGCGGGGCGACGGCCATCCTGGGCGGCCCGCCGGACCCGTTTGGGCAGACGCCCGCCTGGTCCAATACCGGCCTGATCAGCCTGGCCGGCGGCACGCTGGACCTCGAAGGCCAGATGCAGACGAGCCAGTTCGGCAGCATCGCCTCCTCCGGCGGCACCGTGGTGCTTGCCGGCACCCTGTCCAACGCGGGTGACACGCTGAGCCTGGGCCATGGCGGCATCCTGCCCGCGGTCAGCCTGACCGGCACCATCGATGGCGGCACCATCCTGGATCGGTCCGGCCTGCTGAGCGTGGGTGGCGGGGGCACCGCACTGCTGGATGGCGTGTCGATCCTGGGCTCGCTGAACATGAGCCAGGCCGGCGCCTGGCTGCGCGTGCGGGATGGCCTGTCCGCCACGGCCGGCATCGACCTTGTGGGCGCGGGCGCGGTGCTGGCCATGCAGGGTGACCAGACGCTGGACAAGATGACGATCACGCTGGGTGCCGCTGGCCAGGCCGCCACGCTGGACGTGCTGCATGACGCCACCCTGCAGGGGGCCAGCACGCTGACGCTCGGCCCCAACCTGACCGTTAATCAAGGCGGCGCGCTGGCAGATATCGGCGCCGCCAGCGATTACGCCGGCGATATAATCGCCAATTACGGCACGATTGATGCCGGCTTGTCCGGCGGCACGCTGGCAATCGGCGGGCAGAATTTCGTCAATCACGGCAGCATCGCGGTCAGCAACGGCGATACGCTGCTGCTCTCAGCCGGCACTTTTTCCAACACGGGCACGATTGGGGTGTCCAACGCCGCGCTGTCCATCGGCGACAGCCTGACCATCGGCCAGCTCGGCCACCTGGCACTGAATAATGCGAGCGTTGCCGTGCGCGGCAGCCTCGATGATTCCGGCGGCACGCTGGCCATAGGCGCTGGCAGCGCGTGGGGGCGCGTTTCGCTGACCGGCACCATCTCCGGCGGCGTCATTACCGACGCAGGCGGCGGGCTGAACGCGGCAGGCGGGGCCACGCTGGATGGGGTGACCTACGAGGGGACGCTGGACCTCAGCCGGCCCTTCCAGCAACTCGCCATCACCAATGGCATCACCGTAACCGGCGCGGGCGGCAGCGGCGCGGGCACCATCATGCTGACCGGTGCGGCCAGCCGCCTGCTCGCCGAGACGTCCGAGACCATCAACAACGGCACGATCTACCTGGGCAGCACGACGCAGACCTATTACGGCCAGCACATCAATCCGCCCGAACTGGCCGCCATCGCCGGCACCACGCTGACCATCGGTGCGGCCGAAACGGTGCGCTCGGCCGGCCTGGTCGGGTGGCTGGGCGATTATGCGACAGGCAACTGGACGGACACGATCGTCAATGATGGCCAGATCCTGGCGGCAAGCTCGGGCGGCATCCTGACGCTGGGCAGCAGTTTCTTCGATAATGCCGGGGCGCTGGGCATCGGCAATAACGGCAACATCATGTTCGCCGGTGTGGACATGCAGAACACCGGCAATATCTCGCTCAATGGCGGCTCGGCATTCATGCTTTCCCTGCTGGGCTATTACGAAGCGCCCGATGCCGGGGCCACAGTCTTTACCAATTCGGGCACCATCCGCATGCTGGGGGGCGCGCTGCAGGAACTCACCGGGGGCGGCCTGTTCCCGTCCGTGCCCATCGTCAATGCACAAGGCGCGCTGATCCAGGGCCTGGGCAATGTGCTGACGCCGATCGTCAATGACGGCACGATCGAGGGCAAATACGGCCCCAACCTGACCGTCAGTGGCGCCATTTCCGGCTACGGCATCCTGCAGGTGGACCAGGGCTGCGTGCTGGAATTGGGCAACACCGTCTCGGCCGGGCAGACGATCGATTTCACCGCCGCGGGCGAGACCGTGCGCATCGACAATCCCGCGGGCTTTGCGGGCCAGGTCGCCAATTTCGTCAGCGGTGACAATCTTGATATGGCCGGGACGCCGATCAACACCGTCGCGGTCAGCAACGGCACGCTGGTCTTGGGCACGGGCTATGGGGTGTTCAAGCTGGACACGACAGCGCCGATCGGCGGCGAGGTTTCCGTGGGCATCGATACCCATGGCGGCGATCTGGTCAGCTACGTTCAGCAGGGCGGCAATGGCGGCCAGGGCGGCGGCACGATCACCACGATCGGCGTGACAGAGGCCAAGATGCTGTTCTGGGCATCCCCTGTGGGCGATATCTTCACCGGCACCGCTGCGAACATGCAAGCCGCGACAATTGCCAACTGGACGCAGACCGATAGCCTCGATTTCGTCGATTACCTGGGCAATCAGACGCGCGTGACCTACGTGCAGGCCAACGGGCAGGGCACGATCACGGTGACGGACGGGGTGCACACGAATAGCGAGACGCTGCTGGGCAGCTATACGGCCAGCTGGTTCCATGCGAACACGGACGTGCATGGCGGGGCAATCATCAGCTATAGCCAGAACTGAGCGCGGCCGTTAAGCCCAGACCCCCCGTCATCATTCAGGCGAAGCCAAAAAATCGACGGGGGGTCTGGGGGGGATGGCACATCTCCCCCAGGTCTTCCTTGGTTTTCGCTTCGGGGTTCTGCACGCGCATGGTCGGTTTTCGTGGCACGGATAAATACATCGCCTCTCGCGATCTGGAGGTTGCGGTCAATGCGGCGGTTGCGCTGCAACGCCCGCTGCTGATCAAGGGCGAGCCCGGCACGGGCAAGACGGTGCTTGCGCACGAAGTGGCGGCCGCACTCGGGCTTGAACTGATCGAGTGGCACATCAAGAGCACGACCAAAGCCCAGCAGGGATTATACGAATACGATGCGGTCAGCCGACTACGCGATGGGCAGTTGGGCGACGCGCGCGTGCACGATATCGCCAATTACATCGTGCATGGCAAATTGTGGGATGCGTTCGAGAGGGAGGCGCAGTCCGTTGTTCTGATCGATGAGATCGACAAGGCCGATATCGAGTTTCCCAACGATCTGCTGCTTGAACTCGATCGCATGCAGTTCTTTGTCTACGAGACGCGCCAGACGGTGGTCGCGCGCCAGCGGCCAATCGTGATCATCACGTCCAACAATGAAAAGGAGCTGCCTGACGCGTTCCTGCGCCGCTGCTTCTTTCACTATATCCGCTTTCCCGATCGCGAAACGATGGAGCGCATCGTGGCGGCGCACTATCCCAACATCAAGCATGATCTGGCGCGCGAGGCGCTGACGATGTTCTTTCGCGTGCGCGAGCTGCCCGGGCTGAAGAAAAAGCCTGCGACGAGCGAGTTGCTGGACTGGCTGAAATTGCTGATGATCGAGGATATGCCGCCCGAGACGCTGCGCACGCGCGACAAGCACGTGGTGATCCCGCCGCTGCATGGCGCGCTGCTGAAGAACGAGCAGGATGTGCATCTGTTCGAGCGGCTGGCGTTTTTGGCGCGGCGCGAGGGCTAGGCAAGAAAGAGCTGGGGGGAATGTGCCATTCCCCCCGGGACCTAGACAAAGTCTAAATAGTGACGGGGGGTTTGGGGGGGATGGCACATCTCCCCCAATCTTACTTCAAGAATTCCGCTAGATGCCGATTAATAAATATAAGATCCTCCGGCGAGGCACCCGCCCCCGCGGGATGACCCCACAGCGAAGGAATAGGCGCCAGCTTACAATGGGCAATGAAGCCGGCCTCATAGCGCGCGTCCTCGACCGGAAAATACATGTCCGTGGCCGAGGGCATGTCCAGCACCGGCACCTTGATCGATCGCAGCGCCGCCTCCGTATCGCCATGGAAGGGCGGCGTGGCGCCGACGTCGTTTGACTCCCACGTGCGCATTTGCAGGATCAGGTTGTTGGCGTCCGCGCCGTCGAAAAACTCCTTGGTATAACGCGCCACCGCCTGATTGAACGTCGTGCCTGGCGGATTATCGCCCTTCCACAATTCGCGCCGCCACCATTCCTGCGAGTACAGCCATCCGAGCCAGACCAGCGACGTGGCGCGAATGCCTGCCACGGGTTCGACCGTGTATTTGCCGCCGTGGAATGCCGGATCGAGCTGCAAGGCGGCGATCTGCCCTTCCAGCCGCACAATGCCGTGGCCATAGGTCTTGGCCGTGCCGGAGGTGGCTGCCACGAAATCCATGAAATCGGGGTAGCTCACCGCCCATTGCAGAGCCTGCTGCGCGCCCATGGAAAACCCGATCACAGCGCGCAGGTGGGCCACGTGGAACTGCTCGGTCAGCAGGCGGTGCACCGCATTGACGTTGTCGCGGATCGTCATGACCGGAAAATCCGGACCCGCGAAGGGTGCCTTGCTATTGCTGGGAGAAGACGAATGGCCGTTGCCGAACAGCTCGCTCGTGACGAAGAAGTAGCGGGCCGGATCGAGCGGCTTGCCGGCGCCGATCAGCCATTCGTAGCCGGTATTGTCGGCCATATAGTGCGAGGGCAGCAGGATGGCATTGTCTCGCGCGGCATTCAGCGTGCCGTATGTGCCGTATTTCACCACCGCCTCGGGCAGGACCGCCTTGCTCTCGGTGGCAAAGTTTTCCATGGTGAAGCTGTGTTCCACCGGCTTTGGCGCGTCTGCCAGCGCAGGTGCTGCGGCACACCATGCCAGGAAGGCGATTGCTGGTCTCTTCATCATTGACCCCGTGTGGACTGGCTTACGATTTGTGCGGCGCCAACAGCTTGTCCCTGTCCAGGACGGCGCCCGCCAGCACCACATCGGAAATGCGGTCCGCATTTCGAATGTCCACCGTCGGATCGCCGTCCAGCACCAGCAGATCGGCGCGGCGTCCAGGTGCGACCGCGCCCAGTTCGTGCCAGCCGAACTTGTCGGCGTAATTGCTCGTGGCCGCCGCCAGCGCCTCGCGCGGCGTCAGGCCGCGGCGTACCAGCAGTTCCATTTCCACGTGCAGACCAATACCTGGCAGCGCGCCGAACACGGACGCGCCGCTCGCTGCCAGATAGAGCGGATGGGCTGCCATATACGTGCCATTGATCGCCCAAAGCAGCTTTGTGGCGCGCTCCATTTTGACGATCTTGTCGGCCGTGGTGTCCGGATCGCCCGTGGCAGGATCGGTGCTCATCAACAAGGTGCGCGGATCGATCACGCTTGCCGCCTTTTCCTTCCACAGATTGCGATGGTCCGGCATGCTGGAATAGGCAAGCGTGAAGGTCGGAATCAGCGCCGTGCCCGATTGCGCCAGGAAAGTTGCGTAGTCGCGCACCGGCGCACTGTCCGGCGGCTGGGCGATGGCAACGTAATAGGCATGATCGGCGGCGGGGCCATCGGGCTCGGCCGCAAGCCTGGGCAGCAGCTCGGCCGGCGCCATGCCGAGTTCGTAGCGCGACATGTGCAGCAGCGCATCCACGCCGTTCTCCACGCCCGAATGATAGGGCGTGGCGGCAAACTCCCCGTAAGTCACCATGCCAAGCCTATGGCTTTGCGAAATGATGGCGGCCGTATTGGCGGGCGTGATGTTGTGGCCGATCCAGATCACGCGCGTGCCGCGGCGGGCGGTTTCCTGCAATTGGCGCGTGGTCTCCTCCGGGCTCAGCTCGTGCGGCGACTTTCCGTCCGCCAACAGGTCGTGCCATTCCGGTTGCGCGCGCAACAATGAATAATCATCGGTCGAGCCGGCGGAATCCGCCGCGTACAGGTGCGGGCTGGGGTTTGCGTGTTCGAACAGGATGCCCCGCCGGTCGTCACCGCTGCCAACGATCGTGGTGACACCCTCGTAGAGTTCGGCGTCGGCCTCGGCTTGGTTCTGCAGGCCCGAAAATCCGTCCACCAGGCCGGGGATGATGAATTTGCCCGGCCGCGCCAGGATGGTGGCGCCAGCGGGGATGGGGGTTGTGGCGGCCGGCCCTGCGGCGAGGATCTTGCCGTCCTGGATCACGACGACCGCGCGCGCGATGTCATGGCCCGCGCGCCCTCGGTCGGAGACGCCCACCAATGTGGCGCCGGTGATCGCAAGCGGTGGTGCCGCACCCGCGGCAACAGGCGCCATGACCAGGGCCCACGCCATCAACTGCCTTGCCATGCCCACTCCTTCAAGCGCCAGCGCCAAGCCTAGCCGTGCCCGCGTCCGCGCGAAAGGCCGCTCTTGGCGGTGCACGGGTGTGCCGCTATCCTGGCGCCATGTTCAACAGCCTGATCGAACAATTGCGTGGCGCGGGCATTGCCGTCTCCATCACCGAATATCTCGCCCTGCTCGGCGCCATGCGCGCAAATGTCGCCGATTACAGCGTGGACGATTTCTATTATCTTTCCCGCGCGACGCTGGTGAAGGACGAACGCCACCTCGATCGCTTCGACCGCGTTTTCGCCGAGGTCTTCCGCGGCCTGCAACGCCCGCCAGGTGATCCCGCGCAGACGATCCCCGAGGAATGGCTACGCCGCATCAGCGAGAAAACCCTGACACAGGAGGAAATGGCGCAGATCGAAGCCATGGGCGGCTTTGAGAAACTCATGGAAACCCTGCGCCAGCGCCTGGAAGAACAGAAGGAGCGTCACCAGGGCGGCAATAAATGGATTGGCACAGGCGGCACGTCGCCCTTCGGCACATATGGCTACAACCCTGAGGGTGTGCGCATCGGCCAGCACGAAAGTCGCCACCGCCGCGCAGTCAAGGTCTGGGACAAACGCGAATTCCGCGATCTGGATGGCGACACCGAGCTCGGCACGCGCACGATGAAGATCGCGTTGCGCAAGCTGCGCCGTTTTGCCCGCCAGGGTGCCGCGGTTGAACTCGATGTCCACGGCACAATTCACGCCACCGCGAATAACGCCGGCTCGCTTGAGCTGAAAATGGTGCCCGAGCGGCACAATTCGGTCAAGATCCTGCTGCTGCTGGATATCGGCGGATCGATGGACGATCACGTGCGCGCGTCCGAACAGCTCTTTTCCGCCGTGCGAAGCGAATTCAAGCACCTGGAGCATTTCTATTTCCACAACTGCGTCTATGAACGCGTCTGGCGCGAGAACCGGCGGCGCGACGAAACCAGCCTCGCCACCACCGACCTGCTGCGCACTTATGGTCGGGATTACAAACTGATTTTCGTGGGTGACGCCACCATGAGCCCTTATGAAATTGTCCAGCCCGGCGGCAGCGTCGAACACTGGAATGCCGAGGCCGGCAAAGTTTGGATGGAGCGCCTGACCAGCCATTTCCGCAAGAACGCGTGGCTAAATCCCTCGCCCGAGGATTACTGGCGCCACACCCATTCCATTGAGCTGTTGCGCCAGGTCATGGAAAACCGCATGTATCCGATGACGCTGAGCGGGTTGGATGATCTGACGCGGGAGCTGTCGCACTAAAATAAAGACGGGGGATTTGGGGGGGATGGCACATCGCCCCCAACCTTCTTCAACGCCAAAGCCCGTGCATAAACCTGTTTGCGCGGCAGCCCCGTAGCCTCCGCCACGCCCGCCGCAGCCTCGCGCAGACTCTGGCTGAGCAATGCCGCGCGAAGCAGCCCATCCAAATCCACAGGGTCGGCATCCTCAGGCGCAGGGCCTACAACGATGGTCACCTCCCCCCGCGGCTCCGCCGTCGCATAAGCCGCCGCCAACGCGCCCAGCGTGCCCCGCCGCACCTCCTCAAACAATTTGGTCAGCTCGCGCGTCAACGCAGCCGGACGCGCAGCACCGAACACGCCCGCCATATCCGCCAGGCACGCCCCCGCGCGATGCGGCGACTCATACACCACCAACGTCGCCGAAAGCCCCGCCACCTCCGCGCCGCGCAGCCGCGACAAAACCGCCACGCGTGCCGCCTGCTTCGGCGGCAAAAACCCCAAAAACAAGAACGGGTGCGGAGGCAACCCCGACAGCGTCAGTGCCATCACCGCCGCATTCGCCCCAGGCACGGCCGAAACCGCCAAGCCCGCGTCAATCGCCGCGCGCACCAGCCGATAGCCGGGGTCAGACACCAGCGGCGTGCCCGCGTCCGAAATCAGCGCGACCATCGCCCCGGCTTGGATGCGCGCCAGTATGTCGGGCACGCGCGCCGCCTCGTTATGGTCGTGCAAGGAAGCGAGCGCGGTGCGCACGCCGATATGGCGCAGCAGCCCTGCACTGGTGCGCGTGTCCTCGCACAGGATCAGATCGGCCTGCCGCAATGTCGCCACGGCGCGCGCCGATAGGTCGCCCAGGTTGCCGATGGGCGTGGAAACCAGCACAAGGCCGGGCCGGCGGGCGGCAGAAGGAGGTGGCGATGGGTCTTCGGTCATTGGCATGCCTGGCCGCGCTGGCGAGCCTTGCGGCTTGCACCTATGGCGCGCCCCCGGCAACGCCGCCCGTCGTCCTGGCGCCCCCGCCGGCATCCCAGGCCCCCGCCGGGCCGCCACATATCGCCATCCTTCTGCCGATCACAGGCCCCATGGCCAATGTCGGCGGCCCCATGTTGCAGGCGGCCCAGCTCGCGCTGTCGGTGCCCGGATCCCCCATCCTGGACGTGCACGACACCGCCGGCGACCCCGCCCGCGCGGGCGGGGAGGCGCAGGCCGCCCTGGCCGCCGGTGACAAGCTGATCCTGGGCCCCCTGACCGCGCCCGAAACCACGGTTGTGGCCGCCCTCGCCTCCGCCCCACCCAACGGCATGCCCGTGGGCGTTCTGGCCTTCACCTCGGACCCCGCGGTGGCTGGCCCCGGCGTGTGGACGCTGGGGCTGACGCCCGGCCAGCAGGTGCGCCGCCTTGTCGGCGCCTTGCACGAAGACGGGCGTCAGCACCTGGCTGCCATCTTGCCCGAAGGCGCGCTGGGCGATGCGCTGCAAAGTGCCGTCGAAGCCGCGGCGACCGATGCGGGTATGGAAACGCCCACCATCCAGCGCAGCGACCCGGGCCTGGCGGGCTTCACCGCGGCGCTCAAGACCGCCAGTAACTACGAAAGCCGCCGCGGCGAGCTTGCGGCGCGCCTGAAATCTCTGCGGAACGAGACCGATCCGGCCGCGCGTGCCCAGGCCGCCGAGCTTGCCGCCCAACCGGTGGCGCTTCCGCCTTTCGATGCGCTGCTGATTGGGGAGAGTGGTCCCACCCTGCTGCAGATTTCCGAGATCCTCGGCTATTACGATGCGGCCGGCCCGCAGGTACGCGTGATGGGGCCGGCCTTGTGGTCCCAGCAAGCGGGCCAGCTCGGGCGCATGTCCGGCGCGTGGTATGCCTCGCTGGATCCGGCGTCTCGCCAGGGTTTCGTGGCCGCTTTCGAGGGCAAGTATGGCGCCCCACCGAACACGTATGCCGATTTTGCCTTCGATGGTGCGGCCATTGCGCGCGTGCTGACGAGCGAGAACGATTTTTCCACCAACGCCCTGACGCGCGCGGAGGGCTTTACCGGTGTTGACGGCGCGATGGCGCTACTACCGGATGGCCGCGTCCGTCGCGCCCTGGCGATCTTCCAGATCAATGGCGGCG
The DNA here is from genome assembly GCA_965276755.1 of Acetobacteraceae bacterium. GTDB lineage: Bacteria > Pseudomonadota > Alphaproteobacteria > Acetobacterales > Acetobacteraceae > CAJCIS01. The sequence continues at coordinate 2,843,271 of OZ255625.1, read as the reverse complement.
GCGGCGCCCGCGTAGTCAGCCCAGCCCCCGAAGATGTCTCCCAGCCTGGATCCTAAAAGATGACGGGGCGTCTGGGGGGGATGGCACATCTCCCCCAGCTTCTTCTCGCGGCGATCGTCATCGCCGTTACGCTGCTGGCCCTGGTCCTAGCCGGAGACGTCCGCCGCCTGCGCGCCGCCCTGCGCGCCGCACCCGTGCACCGCCTGTGGCTGCTGCCGGCCGATCTGCTCGCGTCGATCGCCTCGCTAGGCCAGACGCTGGCCCAACGCACCGATGAGGTGGACCGCCTGCGCCGCGCCGAGGAAAGCATCATAGAACGCCTGCCCGACCCGCTGATCGTGCTAGGCCCGAACCGCGCCGTGCGGCGCACCAATGAGGCCACGCGCGCGGCCTTCGGCGCCGAGCTCGCCGCCGTTTTGCGCCACCCCGATCTGCGCGGCGCGATAGACCGCGTGCTGGCTCCTGGGCAGGCGCGCGCCCAGACCGCCAATGTCAGCGTGCCGGTGCCCGTGCCGCGCGATATCCAGGCCAGGGTGGTTGCGCTGACTTCGCCGCTGGCCGGCGGGCGCGGCGCGCTGGTCGTGCTGTCGGACCGCACGCGTGACCGCGCCATGGAGCGCATGCACGCCGATTTTGTGGCTAATGCCAGCCACGAGTTGCGCACGCCGCTGGCCAGCCTGATCGGCTTTATCGACACGCTGCGCGGCCCCGCCGCGGACGATCCGCCGGCGCAGGCGCGCTTTCTGGACATCATGGCCGAGCAGGCCGGGCGCATGAACCGGCTGATCGACGATCTGCTCAGCCTCAGCCGAATCGAGCTGACCGAGCACCAGATGCCCGCAGATGCCGTCCACCTCCCCGAGCTGATCGAACGCATGCTGGCCGCCTTTGAAATCCGGCTGAAGGAGCGTGCCATTGCCGTGGATTTGAGCCTGGAGAACGATGTGCCGCCGGTGAGCGGGGATGCCGACCAACTGGAGCAGGTGCTGCAGAACCTGTTCGACAACGCGGTCAAATACGGCCGGCAGGGCGGGAAAATGCGCGTGTCGCTCAGGCGCGTGCCGCCCGGCGGGCGCTACCCAGCGCGGCCGGGGGTGGCCCTCGCGGTGGAGGATGACGGCGCGGGGATTTCGCGCGCGCACCTGCCGCGGCTGACCGAGCGTTTCTACCGCGTCGATACCGGGCGCAGCCGGGCGATCGGCGGAACGGGGCTCGGGCTGGCAATCGTCAAGCACGTCGTCAATCGTCATCGCGGTGTGCTGCTGATCGATAGCGAGCTGGGACGGGGGACCGGGGTGACTGTCTGGCTGCCCTTGACGACTATTGAGGGTGACGCTGTGACGTCAGTGGAAGGTTGAGTGAAGATTGGGGGGAGATGTGCCATCCCCCCCCAAACCCCCCCGTCTTTATTTAAGGTTGCTGGCATGATTGAGCACCTTCGCCAGCGTCTGCTTGCCTCGCTGGCCGATCTTGTGCCGGCGATGCAAAGCCGCGCCATCGCGCTCGACCGTGACACGGCCTTTCCGGAGCAGGATTTCGCCCTGCTGCGCAGCTTGGGCGCGCTGGCCGCACCCGTACCGGAGGCACTCGGCGGTCTGGGCATGGGCACCGAACGCGCCGGCGCACTGCCGCTGATGGAGGCGCTGCGCCTGCTCGGACGCGGCAATCTCAGCGTCGGGCGGCTCTACGAAGCCCACGTCAACGCGCTGCGCCTGGTCATGCGCACCGGCAGCCTTGCCCAGCAGCGCCATGCCGCCGATGACGCCCAGGCCGGCCACCTCTTTGGCCTGTGGGTCACCGACCCGCCGCTCGCTCCACTTCGCCTGGCCGCGGACGGCAGCCTCGCCGGCGGAAAAGCCCCGTGCTCGGGCGCCGGCCAGGCCAACCGCGCGCTCGTCACCGCCGCCGGGCCTGACGGTCAGACGTCCATGCACGTGATCGCACTGCCGCCCGGCACGCGCGCCGACCTGTCAGGCTGGGATGCACACGGCATGCGCGCCTCGCTCAGCGGTGCCATGGACCTGACCGGCCTGCCCGCCGGCGAGCGCCTTGGACAGCCGGGCGACTACCTTGCCCAGCCCGATTTCTCCGCCGGCGCCTGGCGCACCTCCGCGGTCACGCTCGGCGGTATCGAAGCGCTGGTGGCCGAACTGCGCGCCCAGCTTATGGCACGTGACCGCGGGGACGATCCGCACCAGCGCGCCCGCGTGGGCGAGGCCCTGATCGCCCAGGAAACCGCCCGCCTGTGGGTCCGCCGCGCTGCGCTGCTGGGCGAGGCCAATGCCGGCGATGCGGGCGACATCGCCAACACCGTCAACCTCGCACGCCTGGCGGTCGAGGCCGCGGCACTGGACGCGCTGCGTATCGCCCAGCGCGCGCTCGGCATGGGCGCGTTCCGTCGCGGCACCACGGTCGAGCTGCTCTTCCGCGACCTGGCGATCTACCTGCGCCAGCCCGCGCCCGACGAGACCCTGACGCAGGCCGCCGCCCATTTCATGGCGCGCGAGCTGCCCCCGCTCGCATGACCCCTACCCTGCCGGCCAGCACAATCCTGGGCTTGCTCGCCGACCTTCCCCTCGCCGGGCTGGAGGCGATCGCGCCGGGCACCAGCCTGATCCTGGCACCGCACCCGGATGACGAATCGCTCGGCTGCGGTGGCCTGATCGCCGCGCTGTGCCAGGCGGGCAGGCCGCCGATCGTTGTCTGCGCCACGGATGGTGCGGCCTCCCACCCCGGCTCGGCGGCCTATCCGCCGGCGAACTTGCAACGATTGCGCGAGCGCGAAATGCTGGCCGCGTGCGCCATCTTGGGCGTGGCACAGGCGCGGGTACATTTTCTGGGACTGGCGGACAGCCGCGCGCCGGCCCACGGCCCTGCGTTCGAGGCGGCAGCGCGCACGATCGCAGCACTCGCCGAAATGCATGACGTGCGCACGATCTTTGCCACCTGGCCGCATGATCCGCATGGCGATCATCAGGCGACCGCAGGCCTTGCCGCCGCGGCCGCGCGCCTGTGCGGCGCAAAGTTGGTGTTCTATCCCGTGTGGGGCTGGCTGCTGCCGCCAGATCACGATCTGCCTGCCGATGCGTCGCGCGGGCGGCGTCTCGACGTTGCCGAATACCTGCCGCTCAAGCGGCGCGCCATTGCCGCCCATGCCTCGCAATACGGCGAGCTCATTACGGATTGTCCTAGCGGCTTCCGCCTGCCACAGGCGTTGTTGTCGATATTCGACCGTCCTTTCGAAGTGTTCCTCGACCCATGACCCCATCGCTGCCGCCGGCCTATTTCGATAATATCTACGCGCGCGACCCCGATCCCTGGCGCTTCGCCACCAGCGATTACGAACGCGCCAAATACGACGCCACGCTGGCCGCCCTGACGCCGGCTGCGCCCTACGCCCGTGCCCTGGAAGTCGGCTGTTCGATCGGCGTGCTCACGCAGCGCCTGGCACCTTTGTGCGAGCGCCTGCTCGCCATAGACGTGGCCGAGACGGCGCTGGCCCAGGCGCGCGCCCGCTGCGCCGCATTCGGCCACGTGCAATTCGCGCGCATGGCCATCCCGCAGGACTGGCCCGCGGGCAGCTTCGACCTGATCGTGTTTTCGGAGGTGCTTTACTACCTCTCGCCCGAGGATCTGGCCGCGACGGCACGCCTGACCCAGGCCAGCCTGAAGCCCGACGGCGCGGCACTTCTGGTGCATTACACGCTGCCGACGAATTATCCGGCGTCCGGCGATGCGGCGTCTGAAGCCTTCATCACCGCCGCCGGCTTTTCGCCTATTCTGCAGCGAGCGGAAGCGGAGTACCGGCTCGATCTTCTGCGCCGCTGACAGCCGCAGCTCCGCGCAGCCAATTGCGCACGCGTAACGCACGGGCCGTTTCCTGCGCCAAATCGGCCAGCGCCACGCGCCTGGGCGCGAGAGCAGGACTGGCGGCTTCGATCTTTGCCCAGGTCTCGCCGAAACATCCCTCGGCAAAACAGGGCGCGCGCAGCAGGTTTGCGATCGGCATGCGCAGCGCGCGGGCAAGCCGGGCGGGCGTGCCGGGCTCGCCTCGCCACAAGTTGCGCAGCCGCGCACGCAGGGCTGCGCGGTGCAGCGCGGCCAAAGCGGGCTCCAGCCGATCGTCGATGCAGGAATCCACCACCTGCATGCGCCGCCTGATGGTGTCGGCCATGCCACCTGGCGCGCGGCCGATGGTGCGCGCCGAGACGACCACTCTTGCCGCACGCTCATGCCGGATGCGCGCATCCACGCGCCGCAACGCCGCAAAGAAAGCCCGGTCCTCCCCAATGGGCGAGGGCGGCATGCCGCCTGCGCGCCGATAGGCGGCTGTGGTGACCGCAATGCTGGCGCCGGAGTGCTCGTCATGGCGCGGCCAGGGATCGGCAGGATCGGGATCGACCAGCGCGACAATTTCATCGAGCAGTGCGGCGTAGGCGCATTCGCGCGCATCTATGTCGTGAAGATATTGCGGGATCAGCGCCGCACCGACCGGGTCGATATCGGCCTGCCCGGCCACGGCATCGGCGCCGCGGCGCAGCGCAGCCAGATTGGCCGCCAGCCAGCCGGGTGCTGCGCGACCGTCCGCGTCCGTGGTCAGCACCACGCCGCCCTCACCGGCAAGCTCGGCCGCGCGATCCATCGCCATGCGCCGCGCCACGCCTGCGCAGGCCAGTTCCGGCGTCAGTTCGACATCGAGCACATGCAGCGCGAAGGGCAGTGTCGGGGCAGCCTGGCGCACGAGGGCGGCGGTGTCGTCAGCGCAATTGTTGAGGCAGAGCACCGTGCCGTCGAGCGGCGGGCCGCCCTGGGCAGCGAGCGCGCGCAGACATGGGATGATGTCGGCCGCTTCGTTCCTGACCGGTATTGCCGCGAACGCCTTACCGGTCAAAGCAGATTGCCCCCCATTTGGGGGATGGAACGCCTGAGATTTCGCGGGGATGCTTAGGAAAAAGCTGGGGGAGATGTGCCATCCCCCCCAGACCCCCCGTCATTATTTAAGACGAGGCCCCCAAAATCGACGGGGGGTCGTCACGCGAAGCGTGCCTCGCACGACGGGGATGGCACATCTCCCCCAGCCTTCACTGCACCGGGCCCGCCTCCAGCAGCGCCAAATCCTGCTGCGCCAAATCAGCCGCCGCCGTATCAGGTGCGGCATCGGCCACCTTCTGCCAATCCGCGCGCGCGCCCGCCCGATCGCCCTGAAGCTGGCGGATGATGCCACGCTCCAGCAGCGCATCCGGGTTGTCGGGGTCCTGCGCGCAGGCCAGCGCAATGTCGGAAGCGGCCGCGGCGAGTTCGCCACGACGGCGATGCGCGGTGGCGCGCAGGCTGAGCGCATCGCCCCGCTTGGGGTCGGCGGCCAGAACCAGGGTCAGGTCTTCGATCGCGCGCGCGTCCTGGTGCATGGCCAGTGCCGCGATCGCGTGGGTGACACGCAGATCGGGGTCGTCCGGCGCCAGGATGATGGCCTGATCGGCCGCCTCCAGCGCCTGCGCGCTATCGCCTGCCATCGTCCAGGCTTGTGCCGCCTGACCGAAGACCTCGGCCCGCGCATCGGCCGATGCTGCGCTGGTGGCAGCCAGATGGCTCAACAGGGCGGCCCCGGCGGCGGGGTTGCCGAGCTCGACCTCCGCCAACGCGTGGCACTGCAGTGCGGCCTCCCCGCCGGCCTTCCAGGCAATCGCCAGCGCATCGGCGCCGGCGGGATCGTCCGCCAGCATGTCCATGCAACGGTCGTACTGGTCACCCTCCGCAATGCGCGGTGCGACGGGCGGGATCGGCAGCGGCGTATCCTCGGGCGCGTTCTCCGCGTCCGGCGCGGACGAGCTGGCGGGCGGACCAGACACTGCAGGTGGGGCAGCGGCGCAGAGGGGAGTCACCGCAAAACAGCATGCGGCGGCGGCCAGGACGGCGCGGGGGATCATGGAAGGCAATGTAGTCGTCCCATATCCCAAGGGAAGTTTACGCGGGGGTGGTGTGATAAATCTGCTGATATTCGGCGCCGGCTATTCGGGCCTGGCGGTCGCTCGCGCGGCCATGCAGGCTGGCGCTGCGGTCCAGGTGACCAGCCGCGGCGGCACGCGGGCTGAGGGCATCGATGTGATTGCCTTCGACGACGCCGCGCCCGCAATCGCGCGCGCCAGCCACGTGCTCAGCACCGCCGCACCCGGCGAGGCCGGCGATCCCATCCTGGCCCGCTGGGGCGAGGCGCTGGCTGCCGGGCCGGCACGCTGGTTCGGCTACCTGTCAACGACCGGCGTCTATGGTGATCGGGGCGGGGGGTGGGTCGATGAGGACACACCGGTTGCGCCAAAAGCGGCGCGGTCCCACCGGCGCGTGGCGGCCGAGCAGGAATGGGTGCGCGCGGCCGGTGGGCGGCCGCTCGAGCTGATCCGGCTCGCGGGCATTTATGGCCCGGGCCGTTCGGCGCTGGACGATGTGCGCGCCGGCCATGCGCGCCGCGTCATCAAGCCGGGGCACGCCTTCGGGCGCATCCATCGCGACGATATCGCCGCCGGCGTGCTGGCTGCGATGGCGCGCCCTGCCGCCGGCACCCGCGTGCTCAATTTCAGCGATGACGAGCCGGCAGAGAGTGCCGCAGTGATCAGTGAAGCGGCAGCTTTGCTGGGCGTGGCGCCGCCGCCGGAGGTGCCATTTGCCCAGGCTTGGGAGGGCATGAGCGCTATGGGGCGGAGTTTTTGGGCAGAGAGCCGGCTTGTGGGCAATGCCAAGACCAAGGCGGCTTTGGGGCTGGAGTGGCGTTTTCCGAGTTATCGGGAGGGGTTGCGGGCGATAGCGAAGGAAGAAGTTCTTTTTTGAAAAAAGAACCAAAAAACTTTTGCTCAGGGGCAGGTTAGAGTGAGGCGCCGCAACTGGCCGTTCTTCCAGCCCATGCCGTTCTGCGGCAGATAGGTGAAATACACGTGGAACGATTGGCCGAGGATTTGCGGATTTGCGCCCAATCCAACTGCGGTGGGATAGGCGGCGATCGGACCGAACGTGCCAATGCCAAATGGTCGCGTCCAATGCAGGGCATCGGCCGATTCGGCATACGCGAAAACCGTGTCGTTGGAGATCAGCATCACATAGCGCAGCAACGCGCTGTTGTAATGGATATCGATATACCCCTCAAAGGCCGATAGCGGGGTAAGATCACTCGATGCACCGCCAATCGCCGGCTGAAGATCCCATTTTCCGTCGTAGAACTTTTCAAATGCCGCCGCATGCGCGGGGTGAGAGGCAAACGCGTCCCGCAGAACGTCGGCAATCGGCGCGCGCGCGACCGAGACATGCGTCAGCGTTGCGTGCGGCGTGCCGTTGGCGATCCAGTCGGGGAAATACAGGTAGAAATACTTGCCGTCGGGCGATGGTACCAGCGGCCCATCGCCGATCTCGACGCCATCCAGGCCAACCGCGTAAGCCTGGTTGAACCGGACGATTTCACCAAGATCGGTCCAATGCAGGCCGTCATCGTTGGAGGATGCGAGCCCCAGCACAGGGTAGAGCGCATCGTCCGGCAGCTCCGCGTGATAGGTCGCCAGCAGTTTTCCCGCGCCCGGCAGTCCGGCCGGCACCTGATAGACCGGCCCTCCGCCCATATAGCCGTAGCTTTGGTAATTGGCATTTACCGAAGCGTCGGGGTTGCGCAAAATGCTGACATCCTGCGGCGCCGCATGCCCCAGCGGATTGTCCAGCGTGCCGATAGTTGTCACGATGGAGCCGGCCTTGTTGTTGCCGCCTTCCTGGCCGCCGAACATCTGGCGCAGATGGTTGCCGCCGTCACTGGCGAAGAACTGCATCCCGGAGGAGGTGGCAACGACGCCCATCGGCGTGTCGGGCCAGGCGAATATATCGGTCAGAGGCGGTTGCGCCTTCGTGGCGGCGACGTCGCGCTCGTGCGGCGTGGCGACGGTGATGGGCGCCGAGACGGAGGGTGTGCAGACGCGCGCCGGTTCGGCCGCGGCTGCCGCGCACCCAAGGCAGGCACGGACCCCGGCAGTTGGGCCGCGCAAGCGCCTCACCGCTGGCGCCCGTGCAATGCACTCGCACTCATGGCACATCCCCCCACCTTGCTTGCCGCACCGCCGCCGCCAGTTCTCGCACCTGCGCCAAAAACCCTTCGACGGTCGCCGGCCCAACGTTGCCGTCAACTAAACTTCCTGCCAGCGTCTCAATCAACGCGGACGCGACCACCGCAGCGTCCGCCGCCCGCGCAGCCGCTGCCGCCTGGTCGGGCGTGCGCACGCCAAAGCCTACAGCAATCGGCAAATCCGTGGCCGCGCGTATGCGCGGAATGGCGGCCGCCAGTTCATCCGCCGTTGCCGTGCGCGTGCCCGTGATGCCCGAGATGCTCACGTAATACACAAACCCGGAAGAGCCACGCAGCACCATCGGCAAGCGCGTATCGTCGGTTGTCGGCGCCACCAGGCGGATGATATCCAGCCCGTGCGATGCGGCGGGTTCCGCGAGCAGATCCGCCTCCTCGCTGGGCAGATCGACGACGATCAGGCCGTCCACACCGCACGACGCCGCATCCGCGCAGAAGCGCGCCACGCCGTAGGCCAGAATGGGATTGAGATAGCCCATCAGCACCACGGGCGTGGCGTCATCGCCTACGCGAAATGCGCTCACCATTCCAAGCACGCCGCCAAGCGTGGCGCCGGCCAGCAAGCCACGTCTGGCCGCGAGCTGTATCGTCGGTCCATCGGCCATGGCATCGGTGAAGGGCATGCCGATTTCAATCAGGTCGGCACCCGCCTCCGGCATGCCGCGCAGGATGGCGCAACTCGTGGCCAGATCGGGATCGAAGGCTTCCAGATACGGGATCAGTGCGCCGCGTCCCTCCACCCGCAATTGCGCAAAGCGCGCCGCGATGCGGCTCAAAGAGTGGCGCCGAGATGGGCGGCGACCGTCGGCACATCCTTGTCGCCACGCCCGGACAAATTCAGCAGGATGATGTCATCGCGTCCCATCGCCGGCGCGATCTTGGCGATATGCGCCAGCGCATGCGCGCATTCCAGAGCGGGAATAATGCCTTCCATGCGCGTGCAAAGTGCAAATGCGGCGAGCGCCTCGTCATCGGTGATGCCGACATATTCGGCGCGGCCGATATCGTGCAGCCACGCATGTTCGGGGCCAATGCCGGGATAATCCAGCCCCGCGGAAATCGAATGCGCCTCGGTAATCTGGCCGTCGCCATCCTGCAGCAGGTATGTGCGGTTGCCGTGCAGCACGCCGGGCCGCCCACGCTCGATGCTGGCCGCGTGTTCGCCCGAATCCAGGCCGCGGCCGGCCGCCTCCACGCCGATCAGACGCACCGCTGGCTCGTCAAGGAATGGATGGAAAATGCCCATCGCATTGGACCCGCCACCAACGGAGGCAATAACGACATCGGGCAGGCGCCCTTCGGCGTCAAGCATCTGCGCGCGTGCCTCGTTGCCGATGACGCTCTGAAAATCGCGCACCATCGCGGGATAGGGATGCGGGCCCGCGACGGTGCCGATCAGGTAATAGGTGTCGGCAACGTTGGCGACCCAGTCACGCATTGCCTCGTTCATCGCATCCTTCAGCGTGCCCGCGCCGACCGAGACGCTGTGCACCTGCGCACCTAGCAGCTTCATGCGGAACACGTTGGGCTTCTGCCGCTCCACATCTGTCGCGCCCATATAAATCACGCAGGGCAAGCCCATCAGCGCGCATACGGTCGCCGTTGCCACGCCATGCTGGCCGGCGCCGGTCTCGGCAATGATGCGCGTCTTGCCCATGCGCTGCGCCAGCAATATTTGGCCGACGCAGGAATTGACCTTGTGCGCGCCGGTGTGATTGAGCTCCTCGCGCTTGAAGTAGATTTTTGCGCCGCCGAAATGTTCGGTCAGACGGCGCGCGAACCATAGCGGGCTGGGGCGGCCGACATAGTGCTTCAGCAGCCCGTCTAGTTCGGCGCGAAAGGCAGGGTCGGCGCGCGCGGCGTCGTAGGCTGCCTCGAGCTCCAGGACGAGCGGCATCAGCGTCTCGGCCACGAAGCGTCCGCCGTATTCGCCAAAGCGGCCTCGCCCGTCGGGACCTTGTCGCAAGGAGTTCAGGGCGGTGGGGGGCACGGTCTGGTTCACACCGGGTTCCTAGCACGGCGCGCAAGATGGGGAAGCCAAGCCAAGCAAAGACCAGGGGCTCCGCCCCTGGACCCCGCTAAGGACAAGTCCTTAGAACCTTTCTCATTGCTTAAAGCGGCTAAGACGCCTTCACCCCACCCGACGCTGCACCCTCATCGGCATCCCCTCCGCCGGCCGCATCGTAATCCGCAGCTTGGGCGTCGGCTTGAACGAAGGGTCGGCGTGCAGATGCACCGCGGGCAGCAGCGTGGCCAGGATCGCCACAGCCTCCAGCAGCGCAAAGCCCATGCCGATGCAAATCCGCGGACCCGCGCCGAACGGCAGATAAGCGTAGCGGTGGCGCGCACGTGCAGCCTCCGGCGCAAAGCGGTCCGGATCGAAGCGCGCGGGTTCGTCCCACAGGGCCTTGTGGTGGTGCACGGCGTAAATCGGCACGAAGACGTTATCGCCTACAGCCACCGCCTCGCCGCCGAGGTTGAAGGGGGCGACGGCCTGGCGCACCACCATGGCCACCGGCGGATAGACGCGCATCGCCTCCTGGATCACCTGCCGCGTGTAGGTCAGCTCGGAGACCTGATCGGCTTCCAGAGGCGCGCCGGCGGTGACGGCCGCGATTTCGGCGAGGATGCGCGCCTCGATCTCGGGGTGGGAGCTGAGCAGGAAGAAGGTCCAGGTCAGCGCCAGAGCCGTGGTTTCGTGCCCCGCGCCGATGAAGGTCAGGATGTTGTCGACGATATCGGTATCGCTCAGGCCCTCGCCTGTTTCGGGGTCTTTCGCATCCAGCATCATCGAGAGCAGGTCGTCGCGACGTTCGCCACTGGCGCGGCGTTCGGCCGCGCGGCCTGCGGTGACCAGGCGCAGATAGTCCTGGCCGCGCTCGGCGCGCAGCTTGCCGGGGTAGGGCATCCACATCGGCGCGCGCAGGGCAGAGAGTGCGATCGCCCAGCTCGTGCTTTCGAGAAAGTCGCTCATGCTGCGCTCGACCTGGGCGATGTCGATGTCCCGCGCACCTGAAAGCATCGTTTCCATGATGATTTCGAAGGTGACGTGCATCATCTCGCGCCCGGCATCGATCGTGCTGCCTTCGGGCAAAGCTGCCCATTGCGCACGGGTGCGGCGCGCGGCTTCTAGCATCGCGGGCAGGAAGCGGTTGACGTTGGCGGGGCGAAAGGCGGGTGCTGCCGTGCGGCGCTGCAGGCGCCAGCGCGCGCCCTCGGAGGTCAGGATGCCCTGGCCGAGGGCAGGCTCCAGCGCGCGGCGCATGGGCTCGGCCTTTTCCAGCTTGTCGGCGTCATCGACCAGCACGCGGCCGATTAGGTCGGGGTCACTGACGAAGAAGGTGGTTTTGCCGATGAAGCTGGTGCGAACCAGGCCTTCCTCATAAACAGCGTCCGGCCAGGACTCGATCGGATTGCGAACCGTGCGGCGGAGGATGTCGAGTGTTTGCAGCGGGCCTGGGGCGGGCACGCGATGGGCGACCTGGTTCATCGTGACGCTCCTGCTGTCAGGCAGGCTACGCTGCGGCACGAGTAAGGTTCAACAGTCAAGTTAACAAGGTTAAGAACTGGGTGGGGCGTGCCGCCCCCCCCAGACCCCCCGTCTTTAGTTAGAAGCCTTCGCGCTCCAAGCGCTTGCGCTCCATCTTGCGGGCGCGGCGCACAGCCTCTGCGGCCTCGCGGGCCCGGCGCTCGGACGGCTTTTCGTAATGCCGGCGCAGCTTCATCTCCCGAAAGATGCCCTCACGCTGCATCTTCTTCTTCAGCGCCTTGAGCGCCTGGTCGACGTTGTTGTCACGAACAAGAACCTGCACCTGAAAGCGATCTCCCGAAACATTGCACATTAAGGCGGCGGTAGGCAGCATACCCCCGCACGCATAGAGGGTCGCCCAGCTTTTGACGCCGGGAAAGCGGGGCCTATAACACGCCGCCGCGGGCAAACCCAAGGGGGTCCCGCACTTAAAATCACCCGGGGGGAATGCACAGGCGGCATGGCCATACTCAAGATCGCCCGCATGGGCCACCCGGTTCTGCTGCGCCGCGCCGATCCCGTGACCGATCCCACCGACCCCGAAATCGCCCGCCTGGCCGCCGACATGATCGAAACCATGCTGGACGCGAACGGCATCGGCCTGGCCGCCCCGCAGGTGCACGTGCCGCTGCGCCTGTTTGTCATGCACTTGCCGGCCGCGCGCACCGGAGATGACGCGCTGCCGCCGATCGTGGTGATCAATCCTACGCTGGCGCCCGTGGGCGATGAGACGGTGCTGCGCTGGGAGGGCTGCCTGTCCATCCCCGGGCTGCGCGCCGCGGTGCCGCGCTTCGTGCGCATCCGCTACACGGGCGTCGATACAGCGGGCAAGCCGGTCGGCGGCGAGGTGGACGGGCTGCATGCCAATGTCGTCCAGCACGAGAACGACCATCTGGATGGCATCCTCTACCCCATGCGCGTCCTCGATTTCGCCACCTTTGGCTTCAATGAGGAACTGGCGCGCTTTCCTCCCACCCCGCCGCAGGAGCAAGCCGCATGATCACGCCCCCCGAAGCAAGCCCCGCGCGAGATGCCGCCATCGACGCAATGTTGCCGCTCGTCCCCACACTGGGCTGGACTCGCCATGCGCTGCGCCAGGCCGGTGCTTCCGAGCTGCTTTTCCCAGGCGGTGGTTCCGACATGGTGGAGACCTATATCGATCTGGCCGATCGTCGCATGGTCGAAGCGGCGCCGATTGCCGAACTGCGCCTGACCGTGCGTGTGCGCACGCTGCTGACCACGCGCTTTGCCCAGGCAGAACCGCATCGTGACGCCGTACGCCGCGCGGTCGCGCTTTTGGCGTTGCCGGCCAACGCCCTGCTGGCCGCGCGCTGCACCGCGCGCACGGTGGACGCCATCTGGTTCGCCTCCGGCGATAGCAGTGCCGATATTAGCTGGTACACCAAGCGCGCGCTGTTGGCGGGCGTGTATTCCTCCACACTGCTATACTGGCTGAGCCCTGGGGCGAGTTCTGCCGGCACCGAAGCGTTCCTGGACCGCCGCCTGGCGGGTGTGGCGCGTATAGGCAAGCTGCGCGCGCGGTTGAGCAGGTCACGCGCGGCGTGAACAGGCGCAACCTTTGGTGACAAGACACGTTGCTGCCGACGACAATCCCCGAAGGAGCGTGAACATGCGTGGCGGTCTTCTCTGGCTCCTTGGCATACCCATTCCGATCATCATCCTGCTATATCTCTTTCACGTGATCTGAGAAGCGGCGCCTGGGCGTTCGTCGCACCCAGGCGCCCTTGCCAGACGCGGGGCGTGCGGCGTAGCCCGTGCGGCATGCGCCTTCGCCACGCCGCGTTCCTGTCTGTCGCTGTCGCCTGCACCGGGCCGGCCGCCGCCTCATCGGTTTTCGTCGTCAATTCCAACGACGCCAATCTGAACATGATCGATCTGGTCACGCACCAGATCACCAAGACGATCCCCCTGCTGCGCGAACCGCACCATCTGGTGCTCTCTCCCGATCGCAAATCGCTTGTGGTGGGCGACACTGCGGGCAATGCGCTGTTCTTTCTGGATCCGGTTACGGGTGACATCCAGCGCAAGATCACGATCAGCGATCCATACCAGCTTCAATACAGCCCGAATGGAAATCTGCTGACCATTGCGGGGCTCGCGCGGAACCAGATCGATATCTATGACGCGCACAGCTATGCGCTGCTGCACCGCGTGCCCGCGCGCAGCATGCCGAGCCATATTGCGTATTCGCCGGACTCCTCGGTGGTGTTCGTCAGCCTGCAGGGCAGCAATGCGCTGATTGCCATACGCACGGCCGACGGTGCCGTGTTGTGGAACACCAAGGTCGGCCGCACGCCGGCGGGTGTGTTCTACACGCGCGGCAAGATTTTGGTCGGGATCATGGGGGACGCGCATATCGCCGTGGTCGATCCCGCGAGTGGGCGCGTGGAGCGCACGATTGCGACGGGGCGCGGCGCGCACACGATGTTCTTCAATGCGGATCATTCGCTGATCTATGCGACCAATCGCGTGGATGGGTCGATTTGCGTGCTCGATCCGGTGACGTTTGCGGTGCGGCGCACGATTGTTGTGCGTGGCGGGCCGGACGACCTGGATTTTGCGCCCGATGGCAAGATCTGGGCGGCGTTGCGGTTTGCGCAGTCGGTGGCGGTGATCGACCCGGTGTCGGGGGGGGTGGAACGGATCTCTGTGGGGCGGTCACCGCATGGGATCTGGATGAACACGCATATAAAAGAATGACGGGGGGTTTGGGGGGGATGGCACATCTCCCCCAATCTTGGTTTTCTCTACGTCTGTCGTTGACTTCTCACAAAGGTGCCACCGATGATTGTTGTAACCGGCGCCACAGGCCAGCTTGGCCGCCTCATCGTCGAGAAACTTCTCGACCGTTTACCCGCGGATCAGGTGGGCGCAAGCGTGCGTGACCCGGCCAAGGCGACGGACTTGCAGGCGCGCGGCGTCCGCGTCCGGCGCGGTGACTTCGCTGAGTCCGACACGCTGCGTGACGCTTTCGAGGGCGCCGATCAGCTCCTGATCGTCTCGTCCAACGCGGCGGCCTATAGGGGCGATCCGCGCACGCAGCACCGTGCGGCAATTGATGCCGCGCGCGCTGCCGGCGTCCGGCGGATCGTCTATACCAGCCACATGGCCGCCAGCCCTTCCTCCGCCTTTGCGCCGATGCATGACCATGCTGCGACGGAGGGCATGCTGCGTGAGTCCGGGCTGGCGTGGGCTGCGCTGCGCAACGGCTTCTACGCAAGCAGCGGCATCTTCCAGATGGGCGATGCGCTGAAAACGGGCGTGATCGCGGCGCCAGCTGATGGCCGCGTGTCCTGGACCGCGCATCCGGACCTGGCCGAAGCGGCCGCGATCGTGCTGGCGAATGAAGGGCGATATGACGGGCCGACGCCGCCGCTGACCGGATCGCAAGCGCTTGATCTGGCGGACTTGGCGCACGTGGCGTCTGACGTGCTGGGCCGGCCCGTGACACGGCAGGTTTTGACGGAGGATGCATTTCGCACAGACATGCAGACGCGGGGCATGCCGGCCGCATTTGCGGAATTCACGCTCGGCCTGTATCGCGCAAGCCGTGCCGGAGAATTCAGCAGCGTAGATCCCACGCTGGCGCAGTTGCTGCGCCGCGACCCGATCACAATGCGGAAAATCATTGCCGAGACTGCAAAGAGCTGACGAGGGGGTCTGGTGTAAGCTGTCTGCCACAATACGTTTTTCGGGCGGCCATATCTCGGCCAAAACGTAGCTCGTGTTCTTGCTGCCGCCAGGCGTTTGCACCAGAACATCACGTTCCAACAACTCCTTGATGTCCCGCTGCGCGGTCGGCACGGAGCATTTGCCAATGGCCGCCCATTTGCGTGCGGTAAGCTTTCCCTCGAAATCATCCAGGAACCTGTTCAGCACCTTTTTCTGTCGTTCGCTCATCGGCGTAAGCACGTGGCGATGCCAGAACTCGCCTTTTTTCAAAACCTTATCGCTGGCATCCTCCGCCACGACGATCGTGCGCGCAAAGCATGTCACGAACCATAGCAGCGGTTCGGTGATGTCGAGGCCGCCTTTCTGGGTCTGCTCCAACCCGGCATAATACGCGGGGCGCTCCCGCCGGATTTCGCCTGATAGACTATAGTATCTTTGCGCAGATCCCTCCGAACGCGCCAAACTCACATCAGCGAGCACGCGCGCCAACCGGCCATTGCCGTCATCGAAGGGATGCACGGTCACGAACCATCAATGCGCGATCGCCGCGTGCAGGATGCCGTCAATGACAAGCGGCACGTTGAACCAGGCGAGGAACGCCTGCATCTCCGCCTGCAGCCGCGTGGCCGGAGGCGCTTCGAAATGTACCCGTCGCCGGCCAATCGGGCCCGACACAACCTGCATCGGACCATCGGCATCGTCCCGCCATGCGCCGGTTCTGATCGCGTGCAGACCTGACCGGCCGCCCGGAAAAAGCGCCGATTGCCAGCCGAACAGCCTGTCCTCAGTCACGGGCGCCAAATAAATTGCGCGTCGCATCCGCCAACACGTCCACGATCCCGTCGGCCCGGTGATCTTTGGGTCCCAATCCTGCTTCCGGCAACCCCAGCCGGCGCGCCATGGATGAACGCACCCCGGCGGGATCGAGGATTTCCCCTCGATCTCCGATGTCTTGAGCGCTTCCTCGGTCATGGCCAGCAACTCGGCCTCGCCTCGCAACGAAAACCCTAGCCGCTCCATGCGGCCCAGCAGCCTGCCCTGGCGGAGATGGGCGTCGGCTAGCAGGAGGGCCAGCCGTGCCGCGTCCCGGCGGAAGCCCGGCCAGTCAGGGTGCTCCCAGATATACACATTCGCCTCACGATCTGAGGCTAATCTACCGGTTTCGCCTCAGCCTCGGCAACAGCCCCTCAGTACCGCAGCAAAGCCGACCCCCAGGTCAGCCCCCCGCCCAGAGCCTCCATCAGCACCAGATCGCCGCGCTTGATCCGCCCGTCCCCCACCGCCTCGGCCAGCGCCAGCGGAATGGACGCGGCCGAGGTGTTGGCATGGCGTTCCACGGTGACCACGACGCGCTCTGCCGCGAGCCCCAGGCGGCGGCCTATCGCCTCGATGATGCGCCGGTTGGCCTGGTGCGGCACCAGCCAGTCCACATCCGCGTGCACCAGCCCGTTGGCGGCCAGCGCCTCATCCACCGCAGCCGCCAGCTTGACCACGGCCTGGCGGAACACGTCCTGCCCGCGCATGACCAGGTGCCCCGTCAGGTCCGGCCGGCCCACGGCGCCATCGACAAACAGGATTTCGCCCAGCCGCCCGTCGGAGTGCAGATGGGTGGACAGCAGGCCGGGACCGTCCGCGGCGCCGGCTGTCAGCAGCACCGCGCCGGCGCCGTCGCCGAAAAGGACGCACGTGGTGCGGTCGGACCAGTTGAGGATGCGCGAATAGACCTCGCTGCCGATCACCAGCACCGCGCGGGCCGCGCCGGTGCGGATGAAGCCATCGGCCACGGCGAGCGCATAGACAAAGCCGCTGCATGCGGCGGACACGTCGAAAGCAAAGCCGCGCGTCATGCCGAGGGCGGCCTGCACGCGCACCGCGACCGCCGGAAAGGCCTGGTCGGGCGTGGCGGTGGCCACGATCACGGCGTCCACCGCAGCGGCGTCCACGCCGGCCTGCGCCAATGCGGCCTCCGCTGCACGCGTGGCCATGAAGCAGGCGGTTTCGTGCGGGGCGGCCAGATAGCGCTGGGCGATGCCGGTGCGCTCGCGGATCCATTCGTCCGATGTATCGACCGTGCGCGCCAGTTCGGCGTTGGTCACCACGCGTTCTGGGAGATAGGCGCCTATGCCGGCGAGAGTGGCGCGGGCAGTCATGCAAGGGTGTTCTTTTTTGAAAAAAAGAACCAAAAAACTTTTGTCAGTTGAGTCGATCGCTGCGAACACGGCTCGTCTAAAGGAGCAAAAGTTTTTTGCTTCTTTTTTTCAAAAAAGAAGACCTTCCTAACCACTCGCCGCCGCCGCCATCACGCCCACCAACCGCCCCAACCCTTCGCGCAAACGCTCATTGAACCGATGCGTCACCATATCCACGCCCACGTCCAGCGCGTGCGCAAAACCTTCGGCATCCGTGCCGCCATGCGATTTGACCACCATTCCGTTCAAGCCGAGAAACACCGCGCCATTATAGCGCCGCGGATCGAGCCAGATGCGCATCTGATCCAGGCCTGGCCGGGCCAGCAGATAACCCAGCCTAGCTTGCAAGCTGCTGGTGAATATCTGGCGCAGCAGGTCAGAGACCAGCTTGAGCGCGCCTTCCCCCGTCTTCAGCGCCACATTGCCGGTAAAGCCGTCGGTGATCACGATATCGGTGGTGCCCGCCGCAATGTCGTGCCCCTCCACAAAGCCGTGGAATTGCGCGCCGATATGGGACTGCCGCAGCACCTCGGCCGCGGCGCGGATGCGCTCATCGCCCTTGAGTTCCTCGGAGCCCACGTTCAGCAGCCCGATCGTGGGCGCGGTCAGGCCCAGCACGGTGCGCGCGAACATATCCCCCAGCAGCGCGAATTCGACCAGGTTGCGCGTGTCGCACGCCAAATTGGCGCCGAGGTCCAGCATGACCACATCGCCGCGTGCCGAGGGCATGATCGCCGCCATTGCCGGCCGGTCGATGCCCGGCAGCGTCTTGATGACGATCTTGGCCAGCGCCAGCATCGCCCCCGTATTGCCGGCAGAGACCACGCCATGCGCCTGGCCGGCGGCCACGGCATCGATGGCCACGCGCATGCTCGATTGCTTGAGGCGCAGGGCGACGGTGGGTTTGGCATCGCTTGCCACCACGTCCGGCGCATGGCGGATGGTACTGACGGTGCGGGCACGGCGGTTGGCGGCCAGCAGTGGGGTGATGCGCGCCTCGTCGCCTACAAGCAGGAAGCGCGCGGCCGGATGGCGGTCGGCCGCCAGGGCAATGCCGTCGATGATGACGCCCGGGGCATGGTCGCCGCCCATCGCATCGACGGCGAGGGTGAAGGCCTCACCAGGTGCTGCGGGGTCGGTCGGGGTGAGGCTCACCGTGCTTGGGCGGCCGGGCTCAGACACGGCCCGGCTCGGACGCGGCCAGGCTCAGACGCGGCCAGGCTCAAACGCGGATGGTGCTCTTCAGCGCGCGGCCGGCGGTGACGACCTCGCGGCCGTCATAGTGGCCGCAATGGGCGCAGACGTGGTGGGGGCGCTTGAGCTCGCCGCAGTTGGAGCACTCGCCATGGGCTTGCGTGCTCAGCGCCTGGTGGCTGCGGCGCATGCCGCGCCGGCTGGGCGAGGTCTTGCGCTTGGGTACGGCCATGGTGGTCTCCGGGGGTGGGTCTTAGCTCGCGCGCGGGGTGGGGGCGCGAGGGCGTGGGTTTGGGTGCGAAGGCGGGGGGCGTAGCAGAGCGTGGCGGCGGGCGCTAGGGGGTGGCCAGCCAAGTTGAAGGTAGATCGAGTGAAGGGCTGAAGACCTGGGGGAGATGTGCCATCCCCCCCAGACCCCCCGTCATTATGTAAGGCGAGGCACTACAATCGACGGGGGGTCTGGGGGGATGGCACATCTCCCCCAGCTTTTTCTTCACTTTAATTCGGCTCTTTCACTTCGCTGCGCTTGCCCTGGCCCCTCCAAACCCTATCGATTTTGGGCAGAATTTCTCCTGGTTGCAAGGCAGGTGACTCTGCCAGATGATGCGCGCCGTACCGAAGGGGTTGCGATCGTGCGCTGGTTCATTTTTGTCAGGTCGCTGGACAATCATCCGGAATGGCGTTTTTACGAGAAGACGAGAAGTGCCCAGGAAATCAAGCAACTGCCGTGTTTCAACCCGATGCCTGACGTTGTGCCGAAAAGTCGTTACAAATACATAGATTCGGAGGATTTTGCCCTGAGCCCCTGCCTGGCGGGCGGAGGCAGCGGCGATCCTGTGGACGGCAAGATCGTGCAAGTCGAAAGCGAGTAGCCGGTTGACGGGTTGGAGGGGCAGATATTCGAACGTGGCCAGGCGGTTGAGATCAACGGCCGCCGCCGTTCTGCTGCTCGCCGGCTGCCAATCGACAGACCGGATCGTCGGCCGCTACGCATCGGCGACATGCGATGAAGATGGCATCAGTCAGGCCTGCAACAAAAATATTCCCCAAGCTGATGTATCCATAACGACAATCAAGACGCCCGGGTCTGACCCCCTGACTGGAACAACTTTGTCCGAGCCCGGGCGGGCCGCATACATTTCAGCCTTGGCCAACCCGAAAATGAGCGCCAGTGCTGCGGAATTGCGGGCCAACCTGGCTGCCGGTCTCACCGCCGCGCCCTCGGGCGGATTGAGCGACGAGACGGTGTTTCACCGCACGATGATTGTCACTGTGGCGCGTCGTGGCCGGTTCAACCCGGCTGATCGGCTCGAAGCAACCGACGTCGTGATACATCCCCAGGATGGTATCAGATTTCAGGCCTGGGATAGTGCGGCTACGGCCTATACAACGATATCGGCGGGCACGATCGGCCTGACGCAAACCAGAACGGCCGAATTGGACCCTTCCATAGGCACGCCGTCTGCCGCGCCCGTGTCCGCCAGCCTGGGCGGAAAATTCAGCATTGGCTCGTCACGGGCGGAGGCGTTTACCTTTTCCAGTCAGGTCGAGAGCTTGACGGTTTCCGTTGGCGATTCAGGCAAAACGCTCAGGATCAGGCGTCAGGGAGGCACGGGTATCGACCTGACGGGAAATACCATCATCAAGGTCGACCTTGCACTGAGCGCGGCTCCCGATTTGCTGATCACCTTCACGCCCACGAACGGTTACAGGTCAAGAGACGGCATGCCCACCGCGCCTGCCAAGTTGGCGCTTGCATCCGGCTACCATTTAGTGCCGCCGGCCCAGGATGACATCGCGGCAACGGCATCGCTCAGGTACACCCTGCGCCACATCGTTTCCGGTGACGCGACCGCGGAGGAACGTGACGACACCGTTATCGAAATCACCAGGGAGGTTTCGGACGCAAAGAACTTGATCCTTGTTCCAGCCAGCGAAGTCGGGAATAGTGTCTATGCGATCCAGGCAGATAGCGGAGACTACGCAGGTTCGAAGCTGAAGGCCCTGACTGCCGGCGGCGGGCGGCCGGCGGTTCTGTGCTTCTCTTCTTATCTCGATGCCGATGGTTTCCTGTCCTGGGAGCGATCGCTTCCCCACGCAGCGTCCCAGATCGGGAACGTGGCTGTTGGGTTCAGGATAGATAGCTGGCAACGTCTCGTTGCAAAATATCTCGACGGCCTTCGCGTTGTTCGAGGGTGCTGACGACCCGCCATAGCGCAATGCCTCGCAGGGGCGGCGTTGTTGGGCGCGTGTCTCATCCTCCTGAGAAATCCAAGCGCCGCAACACCGCCTCCACTTCGCGTTCAACCTCCAGGCCCACCGGCAAAATCGGCCGAGGCGGCGCCCCAAGCCAAAGCCCAAGCACCCGCGCCATCGCGTAGCTCACCCGCAAACTCGTATGCGCCGCAAATAGTGCCCAGACCGGCGCCAGGCGCGCATCCCACGCCCGCATGCTATCCGCATCGCCGGCCCGGGCGGCGCGTGCCATCGCCACGCAAGGCGCCGGCAGCACCCCGGCCAGCACGCTATACCAGACGTCAAATCCGGCCAGCAGCGCCTCCCCCGCGCGCGCATCCACGGCAATCCCCACCGAGAACCGCGCCGGCACCCGCCCTCGCAGATCGACCAGCGCGGCAGCCATTTCCGCCAATTCAGGCGCGGGGTTCTTCACCGCCGCAACGCCGGCCAGGCCGCTCAGCCGCCCCACCAGCGCCGGGCTGATGGAAAAATGCGTCGTGCCGGGATTGTTGTAGATGCACACAGGCACGCAAGCCGCGCCGGCCACCGCGGCGAAATGCGCGTACACCTCGTCTTCGGTCAGCGGCGTGTAGGAGACCGGCGGCAGCAGCACGCCGCCCGCCCCGCACGCCGCCGCGTCGCGCGCCAGGCCCACCGCCTCATCGGTGCGCAGCGCGCCCACGCCCACCAGCACGGGCACCCGCCCCGCCGCTTCGGCGACGGCGGCCTCGACCGCGCGCGCCCGCTCGCCGCGCGAGAAATAGACCGCGCACCCGGTGCTGCCGAGCAGCCCGATCGAATTCACCCCACCGGCCACCGCGCGCCCGACCACACGGCGCACGCCGGGCGCATCGATGCGCCCGTTCGCATCGGCAGGTGTTAACACAAAAGCGCAAACGCCTTCGAAGCGCACGAAAATAGTACTCCGGTTGGGCCAGACTCTGCGTATCGTAAACCATTGCTTCATTGTCGGGGTGCGAATTGTCCGCCGCGGTGCCCAGCGCCGCTTCGGAAAGGAATACCTCGTGACCTCAAGCATAATGCACGCAGCAGGCATTGCCCTCGCCCTCGTCCTGGCAGCTTCTCCGGTGCTGGCAAACACGATAACGTTCGAGGGGATCGCGCCGGACGGCGGCCTGCGCAACATCAGCCCGACCGACCCCCTCCAGCGGGACGGCTACCTGTTCTCGGACGTACTGGGCGAGGCGGCGGTTTTCTCCCCCACCAGCGGCTACAACATGATCGGCGATCCCACCGCCGTGCTCGGTTTCGCGGCGAGCGAGACGATCACATTGACCGCGCTTGGCGCGGGGCCATTCGACCTTGTGCGGCTTCTGATGGGCCCATCGAATATCGGCAGCCTGATGACCGATGTCACCATCACCGGCTACCTGGACGGCACTGGAATGACAGAAACCAAGACCTTCATGGGCCTCACCACCGCCACGCTCGAGACGCTCGATTGGACCGATCTGTCATCGGTCACGTTTGCTGCCACGACCGATACCTCGCTTGATGATATCATCGTGCGTCCTTCGCAGTCCGATGTGGCCGAGCCGGCGTCGATGGCGCTCCTTTGTGCGGGGTTGATTGGCCTGACGATGGTGCGGCGGAAGACGTAAAAGCCCGTCGATTATTGGGCCTAGTCTTAAATAATGACGGGGGGTCTGGGGGGGATGGCACATCTCCCCCAAGTTTTCTACACCGTCCGCAAGCGCATCACCGCCTGCTCCAACTCGTCCAGACCGCGCATGGCAATGGCATCCTCGACCTCGTTGCGATCATACGCGGCAAATTCCGCTTCCTTCCGCACGACAAAATCGGACGGATAGCCCCGCCTCAGCTTGGCCCGCCAATGCGCGCGGGACCGCGTGAAGTAATGGTTGATCCGGCACAACGAGTAATCCGGCGCCGCACGACCCACGCCCCGCAGCACGCCGCCTGGCGCTTCGGGCGCGCGCGTCCACAGCATGTACTGACCGCGCGCATCGCAATAATGCCCGTCGGTAAATTCGAGCATGTCGAAATAGTGCGGATTGGGGCAGCCGCGCGCAAACCCGGGCCGGATGATCGACTTGACATGGTGCGTCGGAAAGAAATCAGGCGACGCGCGGCGCGTGTAGGCACCCACCACCAGCCCATCGGGCGCCTCGTCATGCCCGCTTGATCCGTAGATCGCCCAATTGAGCGCTATGGCGGACCACGTATCGAAACGGGCAAGAAAATCGTTCACCAGCGACCCGTCCGCAGTCACCAGGAACTCGTCGGAATCGAGGAACGCAATCCAGTCGAATTCCAGCTTGTAGGCCTCGCAGGCCGCCTTGTAGGCCAGGACCTGGCTATCGGCCGTGCGGTTGTCCCACTCATGGAAGCGGATATCGTAATGACGCCGCGCGCCCTGTATTAGCTCGGCGGTGCCGTCCGTGCTGCCATTATCGAAAATGATCTGGGTATTAAAGCCCGCCAGCGCGTGAAAGGCGATCCACTCCAGGATATCCCGCGCTTCGTCGCGCACGATCATGCAAATCGCCGATTTCACGCCGTGCCTCCGGTTAACGTTGCTTAAACGATACGCAATCTAGGGTGCGCGTCCGAGGCAAGCTGGAGGCACCGCATGGACGCGATCCTGGAAAACCGTCCCGTACCACCACCTGCCATGGCACCGCCAGCCATGGCCTTCTCGCCGCCCGTCATCCGACCCGCGCGCCCCGCCCCTATCATCCACATCAGCACGATGGGCAATCTGGGCAACCAGATGATCCAGTTCGCCACCGCCCAAGCCCTAGCCGCGCGCATCGGCACGGTTCGCTTCTCCAACGTCAACCTGCCCCCCTTCGGCGTTCACCACCCCGCCATCGGAGGGGACTATCCCGCCACGGAGATCGTGACCTCCCACGCAGTCCAGCTCGATCGCCTGGCCAATGCGCTCGCCGCCGGCCGGCTGCAACGTGTCGACATCCGAACGTATGGCCAAAGGATGGAGAACTTCCTACCGCCGCAATGCTACGCGCAGACCTTCCCCCAGATCTCGCCCCCGCCGCAAACCTCGGGCCCCGGGGAGTTGCTGATCAACATCCGCCAGGGTGACATCCTGGACGGACACCACCCGGATTACGTGCTGATTCCGCCCGATTTCTACGAAGCGCTTTTGGCCGAAACCGGCCTGGTGCCGGTCTTCATGGGCCAACTCGAGGATACGCCCTATTCGCGCACCCTGCGCACCCGCTTTCCCGGTGCCCGCTTCCTGCCCAGCCTGGGTGCGGCCATGGACTTCGCTCGCATTCGCGCGGCGCGCTTCATCGTTCCCTCCATTTCCACCTTCAGTTGGCTCGCGGCCTGGCTCAGCGAGGCCGACCGCATCTTCCTGCCCGTGCTCGGCCTGCTCAACCCCGCCCAGAACCGCGGCGTGAACCTGCTGCCGCTGGACGATCCGCGCTACCGCTTCTACCAATTCCCCGTCGCCTATGGCTGCGGCGTCGCCGAGGCGTCGGCCACCCACGCGGCATTGCGCGGACTTTGGCGCTACATGCCGGCCGAACGCCTGAGCGCATTGCTCGCCCGCACCCCGCCGCCGCGCTGCAAGGAGGCCTACCTCGCCGCCTTCGACGAAGCCTTCTACCTGACCGTCCACCCGGACATCGCCGCCGCCGTGGCCGCGGGCCACATCCCTAGCGGCCGCCACCATTTCGAAGTCACGGGCTTCGATGAAGGCCGCGCCGCCTTTGCGCTCGACCGCGCGTGGTATTGCCGCGCCTACCCGATTGCTGCGATCGAAATCGCGCAGGGCGAGTGCTGGGACGTCGATCAGCACTACCTCGAGCTCGGGCGCGATCGGGGTTATGGGCGCGGCGGCGTTGCGGCCGCGCCGGTCAGGAAGCGCGGAAAGGCAAGGCAAGGCAAGGTTGGGGGGGATGTGCCATCCCCCCCAAACCCCCCGTCATCTGTTTAGCAGAGGGATTGAAGGCCGGGTCTTATAAGATGTTGGCGGGGGCCACACTTCGCCCCATCAAATTTTCTGCTCAAAGCTGTGCTGTGATATGCGTTGCGGCCAAACTGCACGCGGAGCACCAAGTTGACCTGCCTCACCGCAGGTGGCCTGCTCATCCAGCAAGGAACATACGCACTCCTGCGGTTTGACCGAGTGCCGCCCAGTCGGCTCATCACCCATTTCCAGGTAGCCACTACCACTATGTTCAAGCCCACATGAGGCCTGATGGTAAGTGCTTCTGGAACGGCAATCGGGTAAGGCAGTGCAACCTTTTTTCTGTAAATTCTCGTGAGGTGGTTCATTCCGGCTACGCTTCTATGTGTCTAGTGTGAGGTAGATTTTGCCGTTCATCCACTCCTCGTCGCATTCTGCCAGCAGGGCGGAGACGAGGCGCAGGCAGGATGCGGCGTTGGGGAAGATGGAGGCAACCCGTGTGCGGCGTTTGAGTTCGCGGTTGATGCGTTCGAGGCCGTTGGTCGTGCGCAATCTTATGCGGTGGGCTTGCGGGAGGTCGAACACGGCAAAGCCCATGGGAAGGTTCTGTTCGGCCCATGTGGCAAGTTTCGGCGCGTCCGTCGCCCAGAGTTCGATCGCCTGGCGCAGCAGCCGTTCGGCTTCTGCCTTGTCGGGCGCATTGAAGATCGCGCGTATCCGCCCTGCGACCGGCTTGCGCTGATCCAGCTTTGTGACGTAGGCCTGGGCATTCTGCTGCAAATGGAATTGGCAGCGCTGCCATGGCACACTTGGCAGGGTGGCGCGGCGCGCGGCCTTCAAGCCTGCATGATCGTCCGACACGATGAACTTTACCCCGCGCAACCCGCGCGCAATGAGGCTATCGAGAAATTCCCGCCAATGCTGTTCGGCCTCGGAAAATGCGACCGATACGCCGAGCACGCGCCGTTTGCCGTCGGCCGTCACGCCGATTGCGACAAGCACGGCGCAATCGAGCAGGCGGCCTTCTTCGCGGATGCGTTCATAGCGGGCATCGAGCAAGAGATACGGGGTATCGCCGAGCGGTCGCTCGCGCCAGGCGGCAAGCCCCTCGTCGAGCTGCTCGGTGGCGCGGCTGACCTGGGTTGAGGAAATAGCGATGTCCGGCCCGAGCAAGGCCTGCAGCACGGTGATCACCTTGCGGGTTGATACGCCTTGCACATACATTTCGGCCAATGCGAGGTTGAGCGCGCGCTCGGTGCGGGTGCCCTTGTCGAGGGCGCTTGGGTAAAATCCGCCGCCGCGCACCTGCGGCACGTCGAACGTTTGCTCGCCCACCCGGGTCATGACGGTTTTTGGTTTGAAACCATTGGCGTAATCGGCACGAACCGGGGTGCGTTCATGAGGTTTGGCATTGAGGAATTGCGCGCGTTCGATTTTGCTGGCTTCATTGACCAGGATGCGCAGCGCCTCGCCGGCGCCGTCCAGTCCGTTGTCGAGCAGGGCCGAGAAGGCGGCCTCCAGGGGATGATGTTCTACGCGTTGTGCCATGATACAAGCTCCGTCGCTGGGTGATAGGATGGGCCGAAGCAATCACCTCCCGATAGGTCTTGGCCGGCTCGGTTTGCCGGGGCCGTCCTGCGCACTTCGGGCGCAAGCGCCCTCGTTGCTTCGGACGGCCCCGGCAAACCGAGCCGGCCAAGCAATTTACAGAAACGATGGTGCACTAACATCGGGTAACATCCTCACCCATACCTGGAGCATTATCGAAGCCTGAGAGGTTCATATGATCTATCCAAACGGCGATGCCATCGAGATCGGAGACAAGGTGCATTTAGGGGGAGATCGCAGTGGCGTTCTCGTCGGCATTATAGATGAGGGCAAGTTTGCATATGGGTATAACAAGGAAGACTGGAGCTATCTACGTAATGGCCTCATCGTCAGCACCGACTTCGGCGATTTGCGACTGGACAAGCCGGACGAGGATCTTGAACTCGTGGCTCGCCTGAGGCCTGAATTTCGCGTCACAGGGTAATCTGCTTTTCAGCAACGCTTTGCGCCGACACATGCTCCAGGCGAGAAGGTTGGGGGAGCAGTGCCTGCCCCCCCGAACCCCCCGTCATTCATTTAGACGAGATCCAAAAATCGACGGGGGGTCTGGGGGGGATGGCACATCTCCCCAGTCTTTTACTTCTTCCTGCCGTGCCGAGGCCCCGCATACCGCCGCTCCGCCCCCGCCGCATCCGCCGGCGTAATCCGGGGATCCACATCGCC
Source organism: Acetobacteraceae bacterium (assembly GCA_965276755.1). GTDB lineage: Bacteria > Pseudomonadota > Alphaproteobacteria > Acetobacterales > Acetobacteraceae > CAJCIS01. Next base: position 2,816,125 of record OZ255625.1, on the reverse strand, counting down.
CGGCAAACTCGCAAAGCGATCAGCATAATCCTGCGCAACCTCGAACCGCGTCTCCGTCGGCAGAATGCGTATCGCCCCAATCTCCCGCTTGCTGACCCCGCCAAGCCGGCAGATCACCGGGATCAGCCATTTCGGGTCCGCTTTCTGGTCGCGCCCGACATTGAGGCTGAACCAGCGCATCGCCCCACTCGGCCGCGACTTGGCGCCGCCCGCGCCGGGCAAGCGCGCCTCACGCGGCGCGGCGGCGCGCGGCTTGCGGCGCTCCGGCATCGCCTTGGGATCAGCCAGCTCCTCGGGCGCCGGCAGGCGCGAGCGATACAGACGCACCAAAGCGCCCGCCACTTCCTCGGCCGTGCGGCCTTCCAGCAGCGCGCGCGCCAGCACCATGTCCTCGGGCGCCAGTTCCTCGGTGAGCGCGCCATCCTCCATCAGGCGCGCGCCGTCTCGCGTGCGCACGAGCTCGGGTGTCGGCGCGTCGCTCCATTGCGCGTCAACGCCCGCCTGCGCGAACAGCGCCTGCGCCCGGCGCAGCCGCGGCGTCGGCACGATCAGCACGCACGTCCCCTTGCGCCCCGCGCGCCCGGTGCGGCCGCTGCGATGCAGAAGGTTGGCGCGATCGCTCGGCAGATCGGCATGCACGACAAGAACGAGATCGGGAAGATCCAAGCCACGTGCGGCAACATCGGTTGCCACGCAAACGCGCGCCTGGCCGTCACGCATAGCCTGCAACGCGCGCGTGCGCTCGTTCTGCGTCAGCTCGCCGGATAACGCTACGCTGGTAAATCCGCGTTCCAGCAGGCTTGCATGCAAATGGCGCACGTTGTCGCGCGTGGCGCAAAACACCAGTGCGGTCGGCGCCTCGAAATAGCGCAGCACGTTGACCACGGCGTGTTCCACATCCTGTTGCGCCACCTGCACGGCGCGATATTCGATGTCGGCATGCGGCTGGTTGCGCACCAGCGTGTCGATGCGCAGCGCATCGTTCTGAAACTCGCGCGCCATCGCCGTGATTTCGCGCGCAATGGTCGCCGAAAACAGCAGCGTCCGCCGCCACGCGGGTGTCGCAGCAATCAGGCGATCGAGTTCGTCGCGAAACCCGAGATCGAGCATCTCGTCGGCCTCATCGAGCACGGCCACGCGCAATTCGCCCAGGCGCAATCGCCCGCGCGCCAGATGGTCGCACAGACGCCCCGGCGTGCCGACGACGATGTGCGCGCCCGCCTCCAGCGCGCGGCCCTCGCGTTGCGCGTCCATGCCTCCGATGCAAGACAGGATGCGCGCGCCAGTGTTGGCATATAACCATGAGAGTTCGCGGTGCACCTGCATCGCCAGCTCGCGCGTCGGCGCAACGATCAGCGCCATTGGATTGGCGGCGGGCGGAAAACGCGTCTCGCCCCCTAGCAACGTCGCGGCGAAAGCCAGGCCGTAGGCGACGGTCTTGCCCGATCCGGTTTGGGCCGAAACCAGCAGGTCGCGCGCCTCTGTGCCCGCCGCGATGGAGGCGAGCTGGACGGGGGTGAGATCGGTGTAGCCCCGTTCGGCTAGCGCCTGCGCAAGGGCGGGGTGTGGCAGGGGGTCAGACATAATAAAATATCCAAACAGGAAGGAAGCAGTCCTTTTTTGAAAAAAAGGACCAAAAAACTTTTGTCAGTGCAGGTTGTTGCGGGCTGTTTGCAGGCTGGTCCAGTGGGGGGCGTCGGCAAGGGCTTCATCATACTTTGCGCGCGCTTCGCTCATGCGGCCCTGCCGCACCAACACGTCGCCCCAGGAGCGGAGCGGATCGGCCCAATTTGGCCCACGCACGTGCGCCGCACGCAATTTCTCCGCCGCCTCGTCAAGCTTCCCATGCCTTGCCAGCGCCACGCCCCACGAATAATACGCCGCCGGCAGATCGGGGGCCATCGCTACCGCATCCGCATACGCGCGCTGTGCGCCGGCCCAATTGCCGCGCCCGTCCAAAATATCGCCGCGGAAACGGGTGCAATCGACGAAATGGCCGCCCGCCTTCAGCGTGGCGTCGGCACGATCGGGATGGCCCGCCGCCTCCTGCGCCGGCGCCACCCAGCAATCATAGCCGGGATAATCGCTGGATACGGACGGATCGGCATAGCTCTTGGCGAATGCTTCCATCTCCGTCAGCGCGCGCGCGGTATCGCCTGCATCGCTGGCCAGCCGCCCATGCACGAAATGGGCGAGCGAGAGAACCGTCGTATCGCTGGCATCCGCCTGCGCGGTCTGCAACTGCAATTCGGCGTCCGCCTCGTCATGCATGCGCAAATCGATGTCGGCAATCGAGGGTGCGACCGAATTGGTCAGCGAACCCACACCGTTATGCGCTTCGGCGTCAGCCGCGGTGGCCGCGCGCCAAGCGGCCAAATTCCACGTCAGCAGATCCATGTTGCCGTAATAGAGTTCCGGCACGCCACCGGGTCGTCCGCCGGCCGTGCGCAGCATCGCCTCGCCCGTGCGCCAGGCGCCCTCCTCATCGCCCATAGCAAGGGCTGAATTCATGACGTTGTTGTAGGCGACCCAATAATCCGATTTCAGCGCAATTGCGGCACGATACAGTGCCATTGTCTGCGCCGGTTTCATGCCGATATTGCCGCCCGCATTGGCCCACGCATTCAGCAGAAAAGGCCGCTCGGACGCCGGCGCGATCGCAAAGGCCGCTTTGCAGAACGCCACCGCTTCTTCGTTGCGCCCTTCATCGAGCAGGTAGGATGCGTAAAGCGAGGGCTGGGATTGCCCGTAGACGTATTCGGCTGCCTGCGTGGTCAGTTGCGCGAGGTCGCCCGCCTTGCCGGCAAAACTCTTGGGCAACAGGCCGTCGCCGCGTACCGTCAGCACCAAGCCACCGCCATCGGCAAGTATCAGATCGCCTTCGATATGAAGATCGTGCCCGAAGCGCGCACGCAACAGGCGATTGATCTCGCCGATGGAAACGCCGGTTTCGGGCACCTGCACCTTGATGTCGTTGGTCCAGGCATTGGACAGCTCGCGGCGGGCGGCGGTGGCGTGCGCGGCTGCCTGCAGCCTGGTCAGCTGGTCCAACACGGCACTGGCCACGCCCTTGCCGGTCAGTCCGCGCCCGGCCAGCGCCGGGGGTGCATCGAACGGCTCCACGATCACCGATTGCGAGGAAAACGCGTCGTGAATCATGACAATGAAGAACACGCCGACCGCGGCGGTCAGCAGGGCGATCAGGATTTGCGTGCCCGCTTTCAGGCGGTCCGAGAGGCGGCGCATGCGCATGTGCGACAGCGTGAGCGCGCGCTGTTCGTGCAGGTGCTCCATCTGCACGCTGAGCAGACGGCGCGCGGCCGAGAGGTAGGCTTTCGCCTCGGTGGTGCCCGAGGCTGCCTCGAACGCCATGCCTTCGGCCAGGCTTGCGGCGCCCGGGGGGGCTATGGCGCCTTCTTCGGCTTCGGGTTCGGAGTCTGCCAATGCGGAATCTCGGGAGGAAAGTCTGGGGGGAGCTGACGTATACGTCAGCTCCCCCCAGACCCCCCGTCATTTATTTAGGGAAAGCTCCTACCCTAAATAAATGACGGGGGGTCTGGGGGGACCGGCACGGTCCACCCAGTTCTTTTCTGCCTGCAAGTCTGGTGCCTATACAAACGTTATGTTTGTACCCCCGTGGCCGTCGCTGTTCAGCATGAAGTCGCCGGTGCTGTAGCTGCCCGTCAAGTGCAAGCTGGCCACCGTCGCGCCATTGTCCTGCACGGTCAGCACCCCGGCCGCAAACGTCTCGCTGGTCGATGCCGTCCTGAGTAAATCAATCACATCGCTGCCGGCAAAGCCCGCGATCGTGCCGGCAAAGTCCAGCGGATTGCCCAGATCCAGCGCGCCGCTGGTGGCCAGGAAATCCGCCGTCTGGCCGATCGCAGCCCCGCCAAGCAGGCTCAGCGTGCTGGCCGTGCCGATGTCCAGCGCCCCTGTGCCGGTGACGATCTTGGCCATGCTGATCGCGCCACCGGAGGCATCGAATGTGCCCCCGTTGCTGACCGACCCCAGGAAGGACAGCGTGCCAGCCGTGGCCGTCGTCAGGCCGTTATTGGCGAATTTGAGGTTGAAGCTGTCCGCCAGCGCGCTGGCCGTGACCGTGCCCACGTTGGTGAACGCGCTGCCCGATCCGCCCGTCACCTGCACCTGCGCGCGGTGCGGATCGGCGCCCTTGGCATCGGCGAGCGCGAAGGTGTCGGACCCGCCGATCTTGATGGTCTCGCCCGCGGCAAGGCTCAGCAGGGACGTGTCGATGACGTTGCCCACGCCCAGGCTCGCGCCGGCATTCAGCGTCACCTGGCTGTCGAAGCGCAGCGTGCCCGAGCCGGTGAACGCGCCCGAGGTGCTGCCACCCCCGGTCAGGTCCAGTTGCGCGCGGTGCGACATGGCAAAAGCGCCGCCGCCGCTGAGCGCGCCCGAGACCGTCAGAGTGCCATTGCTGTCGGACAGCGTGCCGGTGTTGTCAAAACCGACCGCGATCAGCGCGGAGGCCGTGGCGGCCAGGCTGCCCGCGTTGGTAAAGACGCTGCCCGCGCCACCGTTGATCTGGATTTGCGCGCGGTGCGGCGTCTGGTCGCCGTTCGCCGACTTGCCGAGCGTGTAGGTGTTTCCGGCCATATTGGTCACGCTCACGCCCGAGGCCAGGCTCACCGTCGAGCTCTGCAGGATCGCCGCGGCCTGCAAGGTGATGCCCGCGACGAAATCGGTCGCCCCGGTCAGATCGACCATGCCCGCGCCGGCGATGAGCCCGCCCAGGCTCGATCCGGCCCCGATGGCCAGAACCGAGCTTGCATCGGCGATCAGGGCGCCGCCGCCGCTCACACCGCCAGCCAGGCTCAGGGTGCCGCCACTGGCCGCAATCGTGCCATTATCGGTGGTCTGGCTCGCCACGGTTCCCGTGCCTGTCAGGGAGGTGTTTGCGTCCACCAGCAGGTTGGCGATGGTGAGGTTTGCGCCGGCCAGCGTGTAAGTGCCCCCACCGAGCTCCAGCGTGCCCGAGCCGCTGATCGGCTGGGTCAGGGTCGCGCCGTCGGTGAAATCGACGATGCCGCCCGGGCCCGTGATGATCGTGCCCGCGGATACCGGTCCGGTGAAGACCATCTTGCCGCCGGTCACATCGATCGTGCCGTGGTTGGTGACCACGCCCGTCACCGTGCCGAAGCCGGACAGATCGCCGTGGGTGCCGATGATCAGCTGCGTGTCGCTCAACGTGCCGCCGGCCAGCGTGATCGTGCCGTTATCGCTCAGCGTGCCGCCATTGGCGGCCACGGTGAAAACGCGGCCATTGAGGATCGAGAGGTCGCCGGCCGCGCCGATCGTGGCCAGGCTCGTATCGATGGCCGTGCCGCCGAATTCCACGATCGAATTGACGCCCGAGAGCACGATGGCGGCGTCCAGCGTGCTGACCGCGGCGCCGGTGATGGAGACCGTGGCCGCCTGGCTGGTGGCCATGGCCTCGTAAGTGCCCCCGGTCAGCGTGCCGCCGGCTGAGTCGTTGGTCAGCACGGCGCTGGACTGGAAGGTCAGCGCGCTGCCATCGGCGGCTTCGTACAGGCCCAGGTTGGTGTAGGTGCCGTTCTCCACCACGAGGCCGCCCGCGCCCGAGGCCAGCATGGTGCCGCTGGCCGTGTTCATCCCGGTGCTGTTCAGACTGACGATGAGCGCGGTGCCGGCATTGGCGTCGATCACGCCGCCATTGACCAGGGTGAGCTGGCCGGCCCCCAGTTGGCCGCCGCCCTCGATCAGATTGCTGACATTGTCGAGCACGTCGGCCGTCGCGGCGCCGTAGAAGCGCGCGCCGCCGCCATTGAGCTGGATCGTGCCGGTGCCGGTGAGCGTCACGGTGGGCGAGCCGACGATCAGATCGGTCGTGTAGTCGTTATTGTTGACCGTGATCGTGCCGTTATTGGCGATGTTGCCCAGCAGGGTCATCGTCGCGCCGTCGCTGACGGCAACCAGCGCGTCGCTGGTCAGCGTGTGCGCCGAACCGTTCAGGGTTTCTAAACCGTTGGCGATGAAAGCGCCCCCGCCCGTGCTCTCGATCAGGCCGCCGGCGAGCGTGCCGCCGTTCAGATAGACGTAGCCGCCCGCGGCCAGGATGGTGCCGCCGCTGCTGCTGTCGACGGTCGTCTGGATGGAAAGGCCGCCCGTGCCGGTCGATTCAATCAGCCCGGCATTGATCACCGTGCCGCTGGCGGACAGGAGAAGGTTGCCCGTCTGGTCGGCATCGATAATGCCCGCCGCTTCGTTGATCAGCGTCAACTGGCCGACGCCGATCTGGCCCGCACCCTCGATCACATTGTTGACGTTGACCAGCACGTCGGCGGCGACCGCGCCATAGATGCGGTTGCCGCTGTATTGGTCGAGCAGGATCGTGCCCGAGCCGGTCAGCGACACCGTAGGAGAGCCGATGACGAGATCGGTGTTGTAGTCGTTATTGTTCAGGCTGATCGTGCCGTGATTGGTGATAATTCCGAGCAGGCTCAGCGTCTGGCCGTCATTGATGTAAACATTGGTGTCGTTGGTCAGCGTCTGGGCCGAGCCGTCCAGCGTAAATGCGCCGTTGACATCGAAGAAGCCGCCATTGCTGCCATTGGCAATGACCCCGCCCTCCAGCGAACCGTTGTTGTTCAGGAAGACATCGCCGCCATTGGCCAGGATCGTGCCGCCGGTGCTGCTGTTGATGTTTGTTTGCACGACCAGTCCGCCTGCGCCGGTCGCTTCAATCAGTCCCGCGTTGGTGATCGTGCCGCCCCCGGCGCTCGTCAGATCCAGGCTCGTCGCCTGGTTAGCATCGATGATGCCTTTGGCTTCGTTGACCAGGATCATCTGGCCCGCGCCGATCTGGCCGCCGCCTTGAATGGTGTTGTTGACGTTCACCAGCACGTCGGTGCCCACGGCACCGTAGATGCGGTTGCCGAAGCCATTATCCAGCACCACCGTGCCGCCGCCGGTCAGCGTCACCGTGGGGGCACCCACCACCAGATCGGTATTATAATCGTTGTTGTTTAGCGCTATCGTGCCCTGGTTGGTGATCGTGCCGAGCAGCGTCAGCGTAGTGCCGTCATTGAGGCTGACGAGGCCGGTATTGGTGACGGTCTGCTTGCTGCCGTCCAACGTGGCATTGTTGATGTCCACCACGGCAAAGCCCGCGGCACTATTGATCAGGCCGCCCTGCAACGTGCCGCCGTTGAGCAGAACGTTGCCGCTGGCGGCCAGAATGGTGCCACCGCCGCTGTTGTTGATGACGCCATCGATGTAGAGCGCGCTGCCGCCCGTCGCCTCGATCAGCGCGTTGTTGGTGACCACGGCGCCGGTGTTGATGGTGAGCGCACCACCCGTGGCGGCGGCAATCGTGCCGTCATTGACAAGCAACAGCCCATCGCTGCCGTAGCCGATCTGCCCGGCACCGGCGATGGTGTCGTTAAGATTAAGCAACGTGTTGCCGACATCGGCGGCGTAGATCCGATTGCCGCTGCCGCTATCAAGGCTCACCGTGCCGCCGCCGCTCAGCGTTGTCGTGCCCACGGCTGTCGCGGACCCGATCACCAGATCGGTATTGTAATCAAAATTGTTGAGCGACAGCACGTCCTTGTTGAGGATCGTTCCGAGCAGGGTCAGCGTGGTCCCGTCCTGAACAGCCACGGAACCGATATTTGTGATCGTGCCGCCGACGGCGCCCAGCGTGGCGGTGTTGCTATCGAGGATCGATCCCGTGCCGCTGCTGGACAGCGTGCCGCCGATAATGTCCGCGCCGCTGGCGAGGAAAACGTTGCCTCCTGCGGCCGAGATGCGGCCCGTCGTACCGTTGTTCACAGCTGTCTGGATAACCAGGCCACCGCTGCCCGCGGTTGCCTCCAGCAGGCCCATGTTGGTCGTGGTGATCGTGCCCGTATTCAGAACAAGCTGGTCCGCGGCACTGGCCTTGACGATGCCGGCCGCATCATTGGTGAAGGTCAGCGTACCGGCGCCCAACTGGCCCGCGCCCTCGATCGTGTTGTTGACATTGACCAGCGCCTCGCCGGCCGCCGACGCGGTGATCAGGTTGCCAGTGCCGTTGTCGAGCAGGATCGTGCCGGCGCCGGTCAGCGTCACCGCCGCGCTGCCCACCACCAGGTAGGTGTTGTAGTCGAAATTATTGACCGCGATCGTGCCCACATTCGTGATGGTGCCGAGCAAACCGAGGCTGGCATTGTCATTGACGTTGATCAGGCCGTCATTGGTCACGGTCTGCGCGGAGCCATCGAGCGCGCCGCTGCCAGAGACGTAAACGGCGCCCGTACCCGTGGTGGAAACCACGCCGCCGGCCAACGTGCCGCCGCTCAAGACCACATTCGCATTGGCCGCCAGGATGGTGCCGCCGCCGCTGCTGTCTACGCGGGACTGAATAATCAAGCCGCCGGCGCCGGTGGCCTCCATCAGGGCATTGTTGGCCGCGGTTGCTGCACCCGTGTTCAGATACAGCGCGTTGCCATCGGTGGCATCGATCGTGCCGTGATTGATTAGCGTCAACTGGCCCGCGCCGAGCTGGCCGGCGCCGGCAATCGTGTTGCCCATGTTGACCAGCGTGTCGCCGGCAATGGCACCGTAGATGCGGTTGCCCGTGCCCGTGCCGAGCGCAATCGTGCCGCTGCCGCTCAGCGTCACCGTGCCCGGCTTGGTGCCGCCCGGCCCGATCACCAGGTCGGTGAAGTAGTTGTTGTTCTCCAGCGCGATCTGCCCGGCATTGACGATGCTGCCCAGCAGGCTGAGCGTGGTGCCATCGGTAATGGCGACCAGGCCCAGATTGGTCAGCGCGTTGGTGGTGCCGTCCAGGGTTGCGGTGTTGCTGACGGCAATTTCCGATGCGCCCGTGCTGGTCAGCGTGCCGCCGGCGATATCCGCGCCGCTCTGCAGATAGACGTTGGCGCCCGCGGCGGTGATATGCCCGCCCGTGTTAGCAACGCTGCTCTGGATCACCAGGCCGCCGCCCGCCGTCGCTTCCAGCAGGCCGGCATTGGTGACCACGTTGGCGCCCGTGTTCAGGACCAGGTAGTTGCCGTCCGTCGCATCCACGATCGCGCCGGCGCCGTTGATGTAGGTCAGCGACCCGCCGCCGAGTTGGCCCGCACCTTCGATCAGATTGCCGGTGTTGTTCAGCACGTCGCTTGCGGCCGCACCGATGATGTAGTTGCCGCCGCCGGTGCCCATCAGGATGGTGCCGGCGCCCGAGAGCGTGACCTCCGGCCCGCCGATGACCAGGCTGGTGGTGTAGTTGTTGTTGTTCAGCTCGATCGTGCCGGCATTGGTCAGGGCTGCGTTCTTGGTCGTGCTGTTGCCCACGGTCAGCGAGGCGCCGTCATTGATCGAGAGCGTGACCGTGGCGCTGTCCTTGAGCGACTGCACGGCGTCGGGCGTGCTGATGTTGATCAGGGTGGCCGCGTGCGGCGAGATGGTGACGGTGTCGGAGGCACCCGGCACTTGGGCCGGCGACCAGTTGGCCGGGTTGTTGAAATTGCCGTCGCCGGCCGCACCGGTCCAGGTAATTGCCGCCATGTTCGCTTCCTTTGAAGCCGGCGGGTACGCCGGTGTTCCAGGCGCGGCGGTTAGCGCATGTTTAAAGAATAAGCTAAGGAAATGTTGTACTGAATATCGGACGAAATTCGGACGAATTTGCGACGTGTCGCGATGAATGTGGGTAACTCATTGATGATGCTCGTCTCGGAGCGGGAGCATCTGCGCCGATCTGTTCAAAAAGAAGACGGGGCTTGGGGACAGGCACTGCTCCCCAACTTGACTTAGGCGCTTACCGTAGATAAGCACCTGCCTCCTACGGGTGCGCAGACGCCCAACCACAAGAATTGGACGCCGCTCAGAGCGTCCACGGAGCTTCATCAGATGTTTGCTGTTATCCGCACAGGCGGAAAGCAGTACCGCGTCACGCCCGACGCCGTGCTGAAGGTCGAGAAACTGGCCGGCGAGCCAGGCTCGACCATCACCTTCACCGACGTGCTTGCTGTTGGCAATGACGCCGGCACCCAGATCGGCACCCCCTTCGTCACCGGTGCCGAGGTGACTGCGACCGTCATCGCCCAGGACCGGCTGGACAAGGTCATCATCTTCAAAAAGCGCCGCCGGCAGAACAGCCGCCGCAAGAACGGCCATCGCCAGCACGTCACCGTGCTGCGCGTCGCCGCCATCATCGCCTGATCAGGAGGGTCTGACCCATGGCACACAAGAAAGCCGGCGGCTCATCCCGTAACGGCCGCGATACGGAAGGCCGTCGCCTCGGCGTGAAGAAGTTCGGCGGCGAGGCCGTGATTGCCGGCAACATCATCATCCGCCAGCGCGGCACACGGTGGAAGCCGGGCCTCAATGTCGGCGTCGGGCGGGATCATACGATATTCGCGCTGGTCAATGGGCACGTGACGTTCCTCAAGCGCGGCGAAGGCCGTGTGCATGTGTCGGTGACTCCTATGGCTGTGGCCGCGGAGTGAGTAAGGCCAGGGGCGCTGCCCCTGGACCCCGCTGGGGCCTGAGGCCCCAGACCCCCGTCTGTTAGGTTCAGGAGGGGGGCCGACTCGTGCGTGGCCACAATACGTGTGGCCCCCCTCCTGAACCTAACAAATAGGTTCTAAGGACTTGTCCTTAGCGGGGGTCCAGGGGGCAGAGCCCCCTGACCTTACTTTCCCCCTAGGCCAACGACATGAAGTTCCTAGACCAGGCGAAAATCTACGTGCGTTCCGGCGATGGCGGGGACGGTGTCGTTGCGTTCCGGCGCGAGAAGCACATCGAATTCGGCGGCCCTGACGGCGGCAATGGCGGGCGCGGCGGGCATGTGCTGTTCGAGGCGGTGCCCAACCTCAATACGCTGATCGATTTTCGCTACACGCAGCATTTTCGTGCGCCCAAGGGCGGCAACGGCGCGGGCAGCGATCGCACCGGGGCGGCCGCGGAGGACGTGCATATCCGAGTGCCGTTGGGCACGCAGATCATGGCGGACGATCAGGAAACGTTGCTGGCCGATCTCGATGAGGCGGGCAAGTCGGTGACGCTGTTGCGTGGCGGGGATGGCGGGTTTGGCAACACGCATTTCAAGTCCAGCACCAATCGCGCGCCGCGCAAGGTGACCAAGGGCTTTCCCGGCGAGGAGCGCTGGATCTGGCTGCGGCTGAAACTGATTGCGGATGCCGGGTTGGTCGGCTTGCCGAATGCTGGCAAATCGACGTTTTTGGCGGCGTCATCGGCGGCGCGCCCGAAGATTGCAGATTATCCTTTCACGACATTGCACCCGCAACTGGGTGTCATTCGCCTGTCTAATTCGGAAGAATTCGTGCTGGCCGACATCCCAGGTTTGATCGAGGGCGCGCATGAGGGTGCGGGGCTTGGCGTGCGATTTTTAGGCCATGTCGAGCGGTGCGCGGTGCTGCTGCATCTGGTCGATGGCGCGGCGGGCGGCGTGGTTGATGCCTGGCGCACGGTGCGCGCGGAACTGGGTGCCTATGGCGGCGGGCTGGCGGAGAAGCCCGAACTGATTGCGCTGAACAAGGCGGACGCGATGTCGGCGCGCGAGATTTCGTCGCGGCGCGCCGCGCTGGCGCGTGCGTCGGGGCGGCCGGTGCATGTGATTTCGGGCGCGACCGGGCAGGGTGTTCCGGACATGCTGCGCGCGTTGCAGGATGAGATCACGCGCCAGCGCGGCATCGGGGTTTGATGAAAGTAAAGAATTGGGGGAGATGTGCCATCCCCCCCAAACCCCCCGTCATTTATTTTAGTCGGGGCTTTGATAAAGACGGGGGGTTTGGGGGGGATGGCACATCTCCCCCAATTTTTCTCGAGATCCAGTCTCCTTGCATACAGCCATGACACCTTCAGCCGCGCAGGCGCGGCTGCTCGTCGTCAAATTCGGCAGTGCGCTAATCGTTGATGCGCAGGAGGCCGCGCCGCGTGCGCACTGGCTGGCGAGCGTATGCGCCGATATTGCGGCCGCACGCGCGCGGGGCACGCGCGTGCTGGTCGTCTCCAGCGGCGCGATTGCATTGGCGCGCCATGCGCTCGGATTGAAGCACGCGCGGTTGCGACTGGAGGAAAAACAGGCGGCGGCCGCGGTCGGGCAAATCCGCCTGGCGCAGGCGTGGAGCGGGGCGTTGGCTGCGCATGGCATGGTGGCCGCGCAATTGCTGCTGACGCTGGGCGATACCGAGGACCGGCGGCGGTATTTGAATGCGCGCGCGACGTTGCGTACGTTGCTCGATCTTGGCTGCGTGCCCGTGATCAATGAGAATGACAGCGTGGCGACAGCGGAAATCCGTTACGGCGACAATGATCGCCTGGCCGCGCGGGTGGCCGAGATGGTGCAGGCGGACCAGCTCGTGCTGTTTTCGGATATTGACGGGCTATACACGGCCGATCCGCGGCTCGACCCTATGGCTGTGCATATTCCTGTGGTCGAGACGCTGAGCCCGCAGATCGAAGCGGCCGCCGGCGATCCGCCGCCCGGCTATTCCTCGGGCGGCATGCGCACGAAATTGGCCGCTGCGCGCGTGGCGATGCAGGCGGGCTGCGCCATGGCCATTGCGCACGGACAGCCCGAACATCCGTTGGCCGCATTGGCCGCGGGCGGGCGCTGCACCTGGTTTCTGCCCGCGCCTGACGGACGCAGCGCGCGCAAGCGCTGGATTGCCGGCAGCCTGCAGCCTGCGGGCGTGCTCCGCGTGGACGAGGGTGCGACGCGCGCATTGCGCAGCGGGGCCTCGCTATTGCCGGCGGGCGTGCGCGGCGTGTCGGGCAATTTCGCGCGAGGGGATGCGGTGCTGGTGGTCGATGCGGCCGGCGCGCGAGTGGCACAGGGGCTGTGCGCGTACGGGAATGCCGATGCAGCGCTGATTGCGGGGCGCCGGTCAGAGGAGATCGAGGCGGTACTGGGATGGCGCGGGCGCGATGAGATTATCCATCGTGACGATCTGGTGCTGTTCTGACGCTTACAAAAAAGGGGGCGGGGTGTTGTGGAGGGCCTTCCCGGAATTATCTGCGCATCTGCAATGAAACGCTACGAGATTATAGCGGGGCAACCCCTGTGGGTGCAACACATACTACGTGAGTCCTGGCCGAAAAATCAGTCTGAGCGCTTTTGGTCGGCTTGATCCACCAATGACACTCCCATCCAGTGGGGCTTGGGCCGGCATTGACGAAACCAGATTCCAGCAAGATAGGCGCTTGGTCTTCCCTGTTTTTTGTAATTACGCAGGATCCCGATATTGCGATTTCATGCCTATCACAATCAGCATTTGCATAAAAGTCTGTGGCCTTTGTGTGCGCATCCTTAAAATTGATGCTGACAACGGGTGCGCGAATTACCAATTCGCCCCAATAAAATGAATTATACCTGTAACCCAGCCTGCAATAAGCGACAGCCCTCCACCAGCGATCGCGGCGAGCACGATTTGCAAGCTGGCAGATTGCGATTTCCCCGCCGGCTCGGGTTCTACGGCCACGCGAAATTCCAAAAACAGTTCATCAGCAATACTATAGCAATTTCGCGGCGCACCGTCAACGATCGGTGCTTTGAGAAATATACATGATGGTGTGGCTATGGCGCCAGTTCCGCACCGGCCGCCAAGTCCGACGCGCCGATCGCCGCGAAGCTCTGCGCCAGCTTTGACGACGGGGCACGAAGCGTCGTGCTGATGGAACGTAGCGTATTCTGAGGCGCCAAAGTCGCCCGACGGGGACAATCTCGATGCGATCCGGCGCCTACCCTGGAGCCGTCCTACCACGTCCGCAAATCGTCGCTCTTTGTCGTGTGCGTCTTGCCGCCGCTCCAGATTCCACAACTTTCCGTATTCCTGGATCTTTTCTCCACCGCCAGTAAATCCCAAGGCCGCCCAGGCACACCCCCCAGCTCCTCGAAAAACCACCGGCACACCGCCTCGATCCGTGCCAAAAACGCGGCGCGCTCAGCTTCATTGCGCACATAAGGCGTATGCCCCGCCGCCAGGGACGGCGAATGGAAATGCAGCACGAACAGCCGATGCCCGCGCCGCAACAGGGTGCGCAGCAGCACGATTTGCAATTTCGCGGACACGCCCTCCGGCGTCAGCGTCAGGCGCTCCAAAAGCCCGGCGCGCACCAGTATGCCGCGCACGTGCAGCAATGCAGCCGTTTGCGTGTCCAGCCAACCCCGCAGGCGCCACCAGCGGGAAAGCGGGCCGAGATCGGCCCGTGTCATCGGCACCGCCAATAATCCCAGCGCGGGAACATCGTAGGGAATGGCGGCGACCATGCGAAAATCCGGTCCGTGCACATCGCGCATGTCCGTCTCCGGCATCAGGCTGAAATCCACGCTTATGCCGCGCTGCGCGATCAGCTTGGCGGTATTGCGCCCTAATCCGTAGCGCCCTGCCTTGTAGAAAACCGGCCGCTCGCCGAAGCGCGCCTCTATCAACGCCAGCAATGCGTCCAGCTTGGCGCGCTCGACCTCCTCGGGCAAATTGCCGGGGAATGACATTGCCTGGTCAATCGGCGCGCCGAAGGGCGGGTTGGTCCATGGATGCAGATGCGCGCCGATGGCGCACCCACCGCGTTCGGCAATGGCGGCAATAGCGGCAATAGCGGCTGTCTGCGAGGCGACGGGATAGTCGATCACGTAAGTCGGCCGCAGCCCATAGCGATCGAAAATCGCTTGCGCGCTCTGCACCTGAGCCATGGCGGAAACCGCGGTCAGCGTCTCGGCGAACGGCTTGTCCCAGTCGAACTCCGCCTCGGTATCGATGACGACGTGCAAGGTGGGCGGACGCTCGGCTTCGATCGAAGCCGGCTCGTAGGCCAGGCCGTACAGGCTGGTTGGCAGCCGGCGTTGCGCGGGCGCCGGCTCGGCCGCGGGCACGCGCAGAGTGGCCAGCTTGTCGGCGAGCGTCACAACCGGGCCGTCTTGGGGTGCGTCGCGCCTGTGCAGCGCCACCGTGGCGGCCGGTGCGGCACGCAGCGCCGCGCCATCGAAGTGCGTGGCGGCGCATTCCGCCCGTGCCGCCGCGGGCTCGGCGTGCAGCGCCGCGGCAAGCCGCGCAAGCCAGGTGGGCGCCAGGATCGTGCCCGCCTCCAGCTCCGCCACGTAGGGCGCGCGCCCGTCCGGCGCCTCGCCC
Organism: Acetobacteraceae bacterium; assembly: GCA_965276755.1. Classification (GTDB taxonomy): domain Bacteria; phylum Pseudomonadota; class Alphaproteobacteria; order Acetobacterales; family Acetobacteraceae; genus CAJCIS01. Next base: position 2,801,003 of record OZ255625.1, on the reverse strand, counting down.
AGGGCTAGACGCGGATCGCCATAGCGCGCCAGCAATCCCGCCGCCGCACCTTCGGAAAAGCGTGCCGAAAAGCGCGCCTCCGTCTGCCCCAGCAGTCCATCGATCGTCAGTTCGAGCGCGCGCGCCGAGCATGCGCCGCGGATTAGAAAAGCCGCCACGTCGCTCATGAGGACCGGCCCGTCACGCGCCGGAACAGCGCGAGCTGCCCCGCGCTGGTCTCATCCCAGCCAAAGCGGGCGGCATAGGCGCGGGTCGCGGCACGGGGCGGCAGGTTGGCGGCAAGCGTACGCACCGCGTGAGCAATGGCTTGCGGTGTGCGCGCGTCTGCGATCAGCCCGGACGGCGGGCCCTGCACCACCTCGTCATTGCCCGCAATCGGGCTGGCCACGACCGGCGTGCCGCAGGCCATCGATTCCAGCAGCACGTTGGCCCAGCCCTCCCGCGCGCTGGAGAGCACGGACAGGTCGGCCGCGCCATAGATGCCGGGCAAGCGCTCATGTGGCACCGCCCCGAGAAGGCGCACACGGTCGGCCACGCCCAGCCGCACCGCGAGATCGAGCAGTGCGGCGCGCTCCGGGCCCTCACCCGCAATCAGCAAGCGCCAGCCGGGCAGCAGCGCCAGCGCGCCGATCGTCAGATCATGCCCCTTGCGCGCAATCAGCGCGCCGACGGACACCATCACCGGACCCTGCAGCCCAAGGGCGGCGCGGCACGCGGCCTGGTCCTGGGGCGTGAACATGGCCAGGTCGATGCCGTTGCGCAGCACGCTCAGTTTCTCGGCCGGCGCGCCCAGGCGCACCAGCGCGTCGGCCAGTCCGCGGCTTACGGTGACGATGGCAGACGCACCCGCGACCGCGCGCAGAATCAGCGCGCGCGGGATGCGATGGTTGGGCAGTTGGGTTACGTCCGAACCGCGCGCGGTCAGCACCACGGGCAGGCCGAGCCGGCGCCCGAGCCAGACCGCCGCCACGCCGTCCGGGTAGAGGTAATGCGCGTCGATCAGGTCGAAGGAAGCACCCAGGCGCCGCACGGCGCGCAAGGCCGCGGCGTAGAGTAAAAGCGGCGCCACATTCATGCCCACGCGAGGCAGGGCCAGGTAGCGCGGGTGCAACACCTCGATGCCGTGGCGTATTTCCGCGCGCGGCGCTGAAGCGTTTTGCGCCCAGGTGCCGAAGTGCGGGTTGCGGCTGGGAAACCACGGCACCGGCGCCATGACCGTGGTGTGAATGGCGCCCGCCGCGAAATCCAGCAGATGGCGCAGCCTGTTCTCGACGAAAACGCCGTGGTTGAGCGCCGCCTCATTCGGGAAGAGGGTGGAGAACGTCAGCACCCTGAGTGGATTCAAAAAGCTGGGGGGAATGGAGCCATTCCCCCCAGACCCCCCAGCATCATTCAGGACGGTGCTAAAAAATTGACGGGGGGTTTGGGGGGGATGGCACATCTCCCCCAACTTCTTCTCCACTTCGCTTAACTTTCAGGAACCAAGCCTACCCCGCAGCTTCTCCGCATCCCCCCGCTCTTCAAAAGCCGCCTTGTCGCCTAGCGCGCGGTCCAAAGCGGCGCGCGCCTCCCTCGGGCGAGACTGCGCCGCCAGCGCAAACGCGTAATGATACAGAATTTGCTGGGTAGGCTTGATCGCCGCTGCCTGCTCCAGCAGCGGCAGCGCGCGGGCGCTATCGCCGCTTTTGGCAATGATCCACCCCAGCGTGTCCTGCGTCTCCGCCCCCGGCGAGAGGTAGTAGGCGCGCCGGGCCAGCGTTGCGGCGGTGGCGGCATCGCCCGTGGCAAGCTTGATCCAGGCCAGATTGTTCAGCGCGGCTGGGTCGGCGGGGGCAATCGCCAGCACATGGCCCAAGCGCGCGGCGGCCTCATCGTTGCGGTGGGCGGTAATGGCCGCACCCGCCAGCACGCGCTGGGCACCCAGCGCGTCGGGATGCTGGGCGGTCCAGTCGCGCAGCAGCGCCTGGCCCTGATCGCCCTGCCCGGCCCGCGTGAGCGCCGAGGCCGCCGCTAGCGCAAGCTGCTCGGATGGGGCTGAATGGAAGGCGGCGAGGAAGGCGCGCGCCGCACCGGGCGCATCGCCGCTGACGCTCAGCGCGTTGCCAGGCAGCATCAGGGCCGCGGGCATGTTGCGCGGATCGTTCTTCAACGTATCGGCCGTCTGCAGCGCGGCCTTGATGCCGTGGGCGCGCAGGTCCACCGCCACGATCGCCTCCTGCATGCGCGGATCGCCCGGCAACGCCGCCAGGCCGCCGACCGCGAGCTTGCGGGCGGCGTCATAGTCCTTTTGGTGCATCTTCAGCTCGATCAGGCCAAAGCGCGGGCGAGGGTCGGTGGGCGTGGCTTCGAGGGCACGGCTCAGCACATCGTTGGCCTCGCCTAGCTTGCCCATGTCCATGAGCGCCTGGCCCTTGATCGGCAGCAAGGCGGGGTTGGTGTCCGCACCTGCCTCGGTGCTGCGGTCGATCAGCTCGATTGCCTTTTGCGGCTTCTTGGCAGCCAGATAGAGCGTGGCGAGCCCGACATTGACGTTGAAATCGGCAGGGGCCGCGGCATGGGCAGCCTCCACGGCGGCGATCGCGCCGGCGACATCGCGGCCGGCCATGTCGCCCGTGACCAGCATCTGCAGCCCCACCTTGTCGGTGGGGTAGGCGGCCATCCAGCCGGTCAGGCGGTCGCGCGCGTCCTTGGCCTGCCCCAGCCGGCTTTGCACCTGCACCAGGCCGAGCGTTGCCTCGCGGCTGTGGGGAAAGCGTTTGAGCGTGTCGAGATAGGCGGCCTGGGCACCCGGCAGGTCGAGCCCGGCCACCTTGACCTGGGCATCCAGCACGCCGACCTGCTCGGTCGGCCCCGCGGCGCGGCGAAGCTGATCGACGGCGGCTTGCGCGCCGGCGATATCGCCCGCGGCGAGTGCGGTCTGCACCAGGGCTGCCGCGGCCCGCGGCTGGTCGGGCGACTGTGCCAGCGAGCGGCGCAGATCGGCCTCGCCCGCCTCGGTCTGGCCGAGCTCGACGCGCGCCGCACCCAGGCGGTTGAGGATCTCGTCGTTATCTGGTGCGAGAGCAGAGGCGCGGGCCAGGTCCTGCTCGGCGCCCTTCATGTCGCCGTGCATGGCGCGCGCGCGCGCCAGCAGATCGAGCGTGTCGGCGTCCGGATGGCCGGTGGCGACAAGCGGGGCGAGCACCTCCGCCACCCGGTCGGTGCGATTAAGTGCGAGTTCGGAAAAGGCCAGGATTTTAAGGCCGGCCGCATCGCCGGGGTGCTGCGCCACGTATTTCGACGCCGCCTCCTGCGCCTGGGCCGGCTGATTGACGCCCAGCTTGGTAATTGCGGCGAAATACTCGCCCTGGGGCAGTTCGTCGATGACCGGCAGCAGCACGGTCAGAGCGGCATCGGCCGCGCGGAAATCGTGCATGCGGTCGCTCAGGCGCAGCTTGAGGTAGTTGGCGCCGATGTCGCGCGGCAGGTGCTGGACCACGTCGTCGGCCAGCTTGATGGCCTCGGCGTCGCGCCCCAGCGAGGCGAGGGTGCGCGCGACCGCCATCTTGGCCGCCGGCGAGGCCGGATTGGCCGCGAGCAGCGATTGGGCCAGGCGCAGCGCGCCCTGCGCATCGCCTCGTCGCATCAGCAGATCGACCTTGAGCAGCACCGCATCGGGCAGCTTGGGATCGCGGGCGAGCAGATGGTCCACCCGCGCTTCGGCCGCCGCGGGATCGTTGGTTGCGGCATCGATGCGCGCGGCAATGACCGACGGGCCTGGTCTGTCGGGGGCGGCAGCGACGGCGGCATCGGCCGCCTGGCGGGCCTGCTGGGGCTGGTGCAGGGCGAGGTAGGCCGCGGCGCGCAGGGCGAGCGTATCGGCCAGGCCGCCTGGGGGGGCGCGATCCGGCGGGAAGTCGGCCAGCAGTTCCTCGTCATGATGCTGCTGCAGGTAGGTCTGACCGAGAGGGGCAATGATGGCGGCAGGGTCGTAGCCGCCGGCGCGAGCGGCCAGCAGCAGGCGCGCTGCGGCCAGGGGGCTGTTTTCGGCCAGCTTGATCTCGCCCAGGCGGAAGCTGGCTTCGGGGTTGCCGGGATGGCCGCGCAGGTAGGTGTCCAGATCGATTTCCGCGCCATGCACGTCGCCGCGGGTCATGCGCAGGCGCGCGTCGGCGAGCAGGTCGCCGTGATGGAGGAAGACGTAGCCCAGGGCGCCGAAGGCTAGCAGAGCCAGTACGGGCAGACCGAAGAGCAGGGCGCGGCGCATGCAGGCCATCCTTGGGGAATTGTTCCCCGGGTTGGCGGTTTTGTTAGGATTTTTCGTTCAGCTTGGCAAAGGTGAAGCGACGAGGTCGCGTAATGAACGGCGCGGACCTGACCACCAAGCATGTTACGTTAGGCCTACTTTGCGTCCATCAGCGTCTGTGTCTCTATTGTGGCTGAGTCTCTCAAAATAAACATCCTTGCCGTCTCGTCTGGTGGTCTCTACGAGGACGGCATTCTCCACCGCCGCATGTCGGCACAGTCAGAAGGCGTGTAGCTCAGTGGCAGAGCGCTGCTATTACCCAGCAGAAGCCGGGGGTTCGACTCCTTCCGCGCCTACCAGTTTGCGTGTTGCGCGACGCTTCGTCTTGGTGGCGGCGGCACTTGCGCCTGCACTTTCGGCGTGCGGCGGCCGCGCGCAGGTGGTGGCCGAGGCGCCCGATGAGCCGGCCGCGGAATATATCATCGGTCCGGGCGATGTGCTGTCCATTTCGGTCTATGAGGCGGCGCCGCTTTCGGTCACCGAATTGCCTGTCAGGCCCGATGGGCGCATTTCCGTTCCGCTGGCGCCAGACTTGCAAGCGGCGGGCAGGACGCCGACGCAGCTTGGGCACGACATCGAAGCCAAGCTGAAGCAATACGTGCAGAACCCGAACGTCACCGTCATGGTGCGCACCTTTCAAGGGCCGGCGGACCGCCAGGTGCGCGTGATTGGCGAGGCGGTCGATCCGCAGGCCATTCCCTACCGCCAGAGTCTGACCTTGCTCGACGTCATGATCGCCACGCGCGGGCTGACCAAGTTCGCCGCGGGCAATTCGGCGGTTATCATTCGGCGGACAGGCGATAGGCAGACGCGCATTCGCGTGCACCTGTCGGATTTGATCAAGGACGGCGACATCAGCCAGAACGTGGCCATGCGGCCGGGGGATACGCTGATCATTCCGCAGAGCTGGTTTTGAAAAGACTGGGGGAGATGTGCCATCCCCCCCAGACCCCCCGTCGATTTTTGGGCCTCGTTTTAAATAATGACGGGGGGTCTGGGGGGGATGGCACATCTCCCCCAGTCTTCTGCTTAGCTTACCAGTCTTCTGCTTAGCTTAGGAGTACCATGGACCGCGTCCGCGAAATGGCTGCCCGCTACGGCGGCCTGGCCTGGAAACGCCGCTGGTGGGGCGTGATTGCGGCGTGGATCGTCTGCGTTTCCGGCTGGCTGGCGGTCGCCGCCATGCCCAACCAATACGAGGCCTTTGCGCGCGTCTATATCGATGCGGACGCGGTACTGACGCCGCTGCTGCGCGGCATTGCCGTCGAGAGCAGCCTGCAGGACCAGCTCGACCTGCTGCAGCACATGCTGCTGTCCCGCCCCAATCTGGAGCGCATCATCCAGAAGACCGACCTGTCGCTGGAGACGCCGACGCAGACCGACACCGAACAGATGGTCGAGCGGCTGGCGACGCGCATCCAGGTCATCGCGCAAACGCGCAATATTTTCTCGATCGCCTATCGCAACACCAGCCGCCAGTTGGCCGCCGACGTGGTGCAGGCGATGCTGGCGAGCTTCATCGAAAACAAGGCCGGCGATAATCGCGACGAGATAGACCGCGCCACAGTGTTCATGGACGGCCAGATCGCCTCCTACGAAAAGGCGTTGCGCGCGGCAGAGACGCGCCGCGCCGAATTCCGCCGCAAATACATCGACCTGCTGCCTGGCGATGGCGGCACCAATCGGCTCGAACAGGCGCGCGCCCAGGTCTCGACATTGACCGGACAATTGGCCGATGCGCGCGCGGACCGCGTTCTGATCGCGCACGAGCTTGCCAGCACGCAGGCTAGTTTCGGCGGCGGCGGCGGGAGCGTATCCGCCGGATCGGGCGAGGCGGCGCAATCGCTGCGCGCGGCCGAGGACAAGCTGCGCCAGCTCAAGCAAATTTACACGCCGGCCTATCCCGAGGTTATCACCCAGCAGCATCTGGTCGATGAGATGCGCGCCAACCCGGAACGCGCGCCGGCCGTAATGCAGCAAACGGGCAGGGCGACGGCCAATCCCGTCTATGAAAGCTACAGGCTGCGTTTGACCGAAACCGATGAGCGCATCGGCAGCCTGGTGCGCCAGATCGCCGATGCCACGGCGGAGCGGGACCGGCTGACCAGGATCGCTCAGGGCGTGCCAGAACTCGAGGCGCAATACATCAACATGAACCGCGACTACGATGTTGTGCGGCGCAATTACGACGAGCTGGTCTCCCGCCGCGAGGGCATGCGTATCTCGGATGCGGCGCAGAAAAAGGCGAGTAACATCAAACTGGTCATCATCGATCCGCCGAGCGCGCCGCAGGTGCCCGTGGCGCCCAACAGGACGCTGCTGGCGCTCGCCGTGCTGGTTGCCGGGCTAGGCGCGGGGGTGGGTGTGATTGCGGCCATGCTGGCGCTGGATCAGTCCTTCCACACGGTGGCCGATCTGCGCGCGCTGGGCATGACCGTGATCGGCAGCGTTTCCTTGGCGATACTGCCGCTGTCGACGGCGGCACGCCTGCGCCAGGCGGCCCTGTTTGGCGGCGCCTGCGTCATGCTGTTTGTGGTTCTGGGCGGCGTGCTGCTGCATTTCGCGCACATGGCATGACGGGGCGCGCGCATGGATGACATGGTCTCCCCTGCCGGGTTCAGCATGGCCGAGACGGGCCGACGCGCGCTCGGGCCGCGGCCGGCGCCGCGCATGATCGCCGACCTGGAAGTGGCCGGGCTGATCGTCGAGGATGAAGGCCGCACACGGCTGGGCGATGAGTTCCGCATCGCCGCCAGCCGCCTGCATAGCGCCATCCGCGCCTCGATCCTGGCGGGCGAGCGCAACGCCAATACGCTGCTGGTCACCAGCACCAAGCCGGCGGAGGGCAAGAGCTTCTCCGCACTGAATTTGGCCGCCTCTCTGGCGCAGACAGCGCAGCGCTCTGTGGTTCTGGTGGACGCGGACCTCAAGCCGGGATCGGTGTCCGAACTCGTCGGGCTGAAGGGCGCGCCCGGGCTGTTCGACATGGTCTCCGACATCACGCTGCAGCCGCACGAGCTGGTGGTGGCCACGCCAATTCCCGGGCTTTCCATCCTGCCGATCGGCGTGCCGGCGGTGCGGATCGATCTGGACCAGCGGCGCCGGCCGCTGGTTGATGTCGTTGATGCCATGGCGGCCGGCCTGCCCGATTGCACGCTGGTGATCGACACCGGCCCGCTGCTGTCCACGAGCGATCCTTCGGTGCTGGCACCCTCGGTGGCGCAGATCGTCATGATCGTGGAAGCCGGGCGCACCCAGCGCGCGGAGCTGGAGGCGGCGCTCGAGCTTATCCGCGGCGCGCCCAAGGTGATGCTGATGCTGAACAAGGTGGCAGGCCGGCAGCGCTCCTCCTTTGGCGCCTACAGCTATTACGGCGACTATTATGCACGGCCGAACGCCCCGCCGCCTTCGACGCCGACTTCGGCCTGATTACGCCCATGGCGCCCGGACGCTCCATGCCTGCGGCCAGGCGCTGCGCCCGCGCGGGCTGGCTCGGCGGGGCGGCGGCGCTGCTGCTGGCCAGCCCGGTCGTAGCCCAAACGAGCTCAGGTTTGGGCGGGGGGGCGGATAGCGGCTTGTCGGACCCGGCCAGCTTCGTGCCGAGTGTGCCGCCGCTGGCCGGCGCAGTCCTGCCATCCGCGGGCGTTGATACCACCCAGCCGGATTTGCGCGACCGGCTGCTCAGTGCCTTCAGGCAAAACTCCGCCCCGCAGGCCGGCGGCGCGCCGGCCGGACCGGCCTGGCAATTCTTCCCCGCCATTACGGTGACGGAGGATTTGACCGACAATCCCGACCAGTTCGGCGGCTTTAATTTCGGCGTCAGCCGCAGGCACGATGACGCGGTCACCCTGATCACGCCCAGCCTTCTGGTCCTGGGCACGGGCGAGCGCTACAAGGTCAATCTGAACTACGCGCCGACGGGCGAAATCTACGCCGTCGATACCGACTATTCGCAGTTCCGCCAGCAATTTTCCGGCAGCGTTCAGGCCATCGCCGTGCCGGATTTGTTTTATGTCGATGCGCGCGGATCGGTGAGCCAGAACCCGGTCTATGGCAGCTTCAACAGCCTGGGCACGGATCTGCTGCCGCCGAGCCAGCGCGAGACGCAGACCGACCTCTCGATCTCGCCCTACCTGGACCACAGCTTCGGCGGCACCGGCACGGTCGAGGCGGGCGTGGGGTATATCTATTCGGCAACCGATGCGCCGAACTACCTCAACGGCAGCACGCCGGGGCTGCCGCTGGCTCTGCCCTTCAATTACGGCAGCCAGTGGCTGGCCACGCGCCGCGTCTTTGCCAGCTTCACGACAGGGCAGGATTTCGGCCGGTTCCAGGACGAGATCAATACCGACACCAATTTCTATGACGGCTCGGGCGCCTCGCGCGGCGCGCACCGCATCCTGCTGACCGATGATGCGAGCTATGCGATCAACCGCTTCGTCTCCGCCCTGGGGGAAATCGGCTATGAAAACCTGAGCTATCCCAACAGCGGCTACGGCTATGTGGGCGGGGTGTGGAGTGCGGGCGTGCGCATAACACCCAATGCGCAAAGCAGCATCACGATCGAATACCGGCGCATCGATGGCATCACCGCGCCCTACGTCTTTGGCTATTATCAGATCACGCCGCGTATTCGCATCTTCGGCAGTTATTCGACGGGGATTACGACCTTTCAGCAGGACCAGCAGAACCAGCTGCTATCGGGCTCGCCAGATGAGACGGGTGTGGCGGCTTCTGCGCTGGTCGCCGCCCCGCTGGTCAACAATGCCAGCCTGTTCGGCGCCAACCAGGCGCTGACGAATACGCAGCGGGCCAATGTCAATGTCAGCTATATCGCAGATCGCGATGTGGTGACGGCCACGTTCAATCAGCAGCGGTCCTCGCTGGTCGGCAATCTGCTCGGCCTGCCCACTGGCATCCTGGCGCGCGATGGCATCAGCAATGCCGAGCTGGCGCAGTTCGGCCTGCTGACCACGCAGACGAGTGCGACGATTTCGGCCACCGTGAGTTGGCGGCACGATCTGACGCCCACGCTGAGTGCGGACGCACAAATCGGCTACAGCCGCAGCAGCGTGGCGCAGAGTGGCACTTATGAGTATGCGTCCGTGCAGTTTTCAGCGGGGATTTCCAAGAGCTTCAGCAATACGCTGTCTGGGCGCGTGGCTTATGTCGGCAATTACGCGACCGATAATGGTGGCGTGAACGCCGCCTTCCTGAACAGCAACACGATTACGATTTCGCTGAGCAAGCGGTTCTGAAATGGCCGCTATCGTCAATGCCATGACCGTGGATGTCGAGGACTGGTTCCAGGTGCAGGCCTTCGCCGGCACCATTGCGCGCGATGCGTGGGATGGGTTGGAGCGCCGCGTGCAGGCCAATACCGAGGCAATCCTGGAGATGTTTGCGCGGGCAGGGGTGCGCGCCACGTTCTTCACGCTGGGCTGGGTGGCCGAGCGGCACGCGCCGCTGATCCGCGCCATCGTGGCGGCCGGCCACGAACTGGCCAGCCATGGCTATTGGCACCAACTGGCAACTTCGCAAACGCCCGGAGAATTTGCCGCCGACGTCGGCGATGCGCGGCGGCTGCTGGAGGATCTTGGTGGATGCGACGTGCTGGGTTATCGCGCACCGACCTTTTCGATCAATGCGCGCAACCCATGGGCGTTCGATGTGCTGGCCGAGCAGGGTTATCGTTATAGTTCCAGCGTGTACCCGATCCGCCATGACCTCTACGGCATGCCCGAAGCGCCGCGCCTGCCCTTTACGCCCCAAGGTGCGGCGGGGCCTGCGGGCATTGTCGAGCTGCCCATGACCACGCTGGCGCTGGCCGGACGCAACCTGCCTTGCGCCGGCGGCGGCTATTTCCGCCTGCTGCCTTATCGCGTCTTTCGCGCGGGGCTGCGCCGCTTTAATGTGGCCGAGGGCGCGCCAGGGATTTTTTATACGCACCCGTGGGAAATCGATGCGGGCCAACCGCGTGTGGTTGCGGCGCCGGCCATGGCGCGGTTCCGGCACTATTTGAATTTGGCCGATATGCCGCGCCGCATGGGGCTGCTGCTGCGGGACTTCTCGTGGGGGCGGGTGGATGAGGTTTTTGCAGAAGCAATAAGAAAGCAAGCAGTCCTTTTTTAAAAAAAGGACCAAAAAACTTTTGAAAGTTCTTTGCTTCTTTCTTTCAAGAAAGAAGACCTTCCTTCCTTTCTGGATAACAAACTTGGTCGTCAGAATCACCGAACTCGGCACCGACCCAGCAGGCTGGGACCGCTTCGTGGCCACCCATCCGCACGCCACCTTCTTTCACCGCAGCGAATGGCGCAACGTCATCGCACGCGCCTTTTACCACCGCACGCACTACCTGATCGCCGAGCAGGATGGCGCCATCGTGGGCGTGCTGCCGCTGGCGCAGGTCAAGACGCGTCTGTTCGGACATACGCTGATCAGCCTGCCGTTCTGCGTCTATGGCGGCCCGCTCGCGACCGAAGCGCCGGTGGCGCAGGCGCTCGCGGAGCACGCGGCCGGGCTGGGCCGAAGCATGGGTGCGGCTGCGGTCGAATTGCGCCTGCGCGAGGGCGCGTTAGGCGAGGACTGGCATGTTAAGCAGGGGCTGTACGCCACGTTCCGGCGCGCGATTTCGGGCAGCGATGAGGCGAACCTCAAGGCCATTCCGCGCAAGCAGCGGGCCATGGTGCGCAAGGGCATCGATCGCGGCCTGACCGCCCATGCCGGGCGCGATGTCGATGCGCTGTACCGCATCTACGCCGAGAGCGTGCGCAATCTGGGCACGCCCGTCTTCGGCCGGCGCTATTTCCGCATCCTGGCAGAGGCATTCGGCACGGACATGGATGTCACAATCGTTGCCGACGCCGGCACGCCGGTGGCCGCGGTGATGAATTTCTTCTGGCGCGACGAGGTGCTACCCTATTACGGCGGCGGAACGGAGGCGGCGCGTGCGTGCCACGCCAATGATTTCATGTACTGGTCGGTGATGCGCCAGGCAGCCGCTCGTGGCCAGCGATTGTTCGATTTCGGGCGCAGCAAGCTTGGCACAGGCGCGTTCTCCTTCAAGAAGAATTGGGGGTTCGAGCCGCAGCCGCTGAATTACGCGTTCCGTGCGGCGCCGGGGCGCACATTGCCCGAAAACAACCCGCTCAATCCGAGATATCGGCTGATGATCGCTGCGTGGAAGCGCCTGCCGCTGCCCGTGGCCAACGCGTTGGGCCCGATCCTGGTGCGGGGCGTGGGATGAGCCAAACCGCTACGGCACCGGCGCGGCGCGAAGGCCTGGCGGCGCTGAGCCCCGTGTTGCCGGCCCTGGGCGTGGCGCTGGCGGTGCTGGCTGCCCTCTTTGCCGCCGAAATCGGGGCCGCCACGCGCGTGTGGAGCGCATCGACGGCCTACGGCCATTGCTGGCTGGTGCTGCCGATTGCGCTCTGGCTGGTCTATGAGCGCCGCGGCGAGGCGGCCGCGGTGCGCGCGGCACCGATCTGGTGGCCGGCGCTGCTGGCTTTGCCCGTGGCCGTGCTTTGGGTGGCGGCCGATCTGCTCGGCGTGATGGAAGGGCGCCAGATTGCGGCGCTGGGGTTTGTCGAACTGGCGCTGCTGGCGGCATTGGGCGTGCGGCTCTACTGGGTGCTGTCGGCGGCGCTGCTGTATTTAATTTTCCTGGTGCCGTTTGGCGCGTTTTTGACGCCGGCGCTGCAGGATTTCACTACAGGCTTTGTGGCGCACGGGCTTGACCTGCTGGGCGTGCCCAACCGCGTGACCCAGTTCCAGATCGAAATTCCCGAGGGCAATTTCTACGTGGCCGAGGCCTGCGCGGGATTGCGCTTCCTGATCGCCAGCATCGCCTTTGGCGCGTTGTATGCGGTGACGATGTTCCGCTCGCCGGCGCGGCGGGCAACCTTTATCGCAATTTCCTGCGTGGTGCCGGTGATTGCCAACGGATTCCGCGGTCTTGGCATCGTTCTGCTGGGCCATGTGCTGGGCAGTGCGGAGGCGGCCGCGGCAGATCACGTGCTGTACGGCTGGATTTTCTTCTCGATCGTGATTTTGGGCCTGGCGCTGGCGGGCATGCCGTTCCGCCAGGACCAGCCGGCGCGCCACCCGCCCGCCGCGTTGCTGCAGCCGGGCACGGCGCGGCGGGCGCTGCTGGCTGTGCTGCCGGTGGTTGCGGTGGCGGCGATGGGACCCGTGGCGGCCCTGGGGCTGGATGCGCGCGCGGGTGCGCCGCCGCGTGCGACACCTTTGCTGATCGCCCCGCCGGGCTGCGTGCGGACGGGCGCGGACGCGGCCGGGGCGGCGGTGCTGATCCAGGCCTTCCAGTGTGGGCAGGCGCGCGTGACGGCCAGGACGGAGATGCTTGCAGCGGGCGCCAATCCATCCCTGGTGGTCAGGGCGGGGGCGGATTGGGTGGCCTCCATGGTGCCCGGCCATGATGTGGACAACCGGGTGCTGACCATTGCGGGCTCGCCGCCAATGAGCTGGCACCTGTCCATCGATACGGAGTCCACGCGCGCGGCTGCGTCCCTGCTGTTCGTTGACGGTCGGGCGGTTCTGGGCGGTGTGCGGGACCGGCTGCATTTGGCGCGCGCGCTGTTGCGCGGCGGCGCGGGGCCGCGGATGTCGTTGGCCGTGGCGGTAAGCGGCGGCGATGCCGGTAGCCTTGAACGCTTCCTGTCCGGCCAAGGCGATCTTGTGGGCCGACTAGCAAAAAGATGACGAGGAGGCTGGGAGGGCTTGGGTGGAAATAAACAGGCGCATGCGCCTGTCCGCCCAAGCCCGTTCCCCCCAGTTCTTTGCTATGTCTCGCCGCCACTTCGAGGTTACGCCGGAACTCATGCTCCGGGCCTACAGGTCCGGCCTCTTTCCCATGGCCGAAACCCGGCGTGGCGACCGCCTCTACTGGCTGGACCCCGAGCAGCGGGGCGTGTTGCCGCTGGACCGTTTCCATCTGCCTCGGCGGCTGCGGCGGACGGCGCTGGCCGGCGGCTTGGACATCCGCGCCGACACGCATTTTGCCGGCGTGATCGCGGCCTGCGCCACGCCCGCGGACGGGCGCGAGGACACGTGGATCAATCGCGACATCGAGCGCCTGTTCACCGCGCTGCACGCCCAGGGGCACGCCCATAGCGTGGAGGCGTGGCAGGATGGGCGGCTCGTGGGCGGGCTGTATGGCGTGGTGATGGGCGGCGCGTTTTTTGGGGAGAGCATGTTTTCTGTGGTGCGCGATGCGTCCAAGGTGGCGCTGGTGCATCTGGTGGCCAGGCTGCGGATGGGCGGATTCTTGTTGCTGGATACGCAATTCGTGACCGCGCATCTGAGCCAGTTCGGCGCTTACGAAATCCCGCGCGTGCAATACAAGGCAGCGCTGGACCGTGCGGCCGCTGCACCCGCGCGCTGGATCGGGGCGCCGGCGGCGGAGGAGGTTGCGGCAGAGATCGGGCGAATGGCTCAGGTTGAGACCTAAAATTGACGGGGGGTCTGGGGGGGATGGCACATCTCCCCCAGCTTTTTCCTTGCAGGAGAAATAGCGTGCGGACTTTGTTTGTGTGGGCCTGTCTATCGCTGCCATGGTGCGCGGCCGCGGCGCCGCGCCTGGTGCCGGACCGGGACGTGACCATCGACTACCAGCTCTCGCCCGAGGGTCACGCGCCGATCGACGTCACGGTCGCCATTGCCGCGGGCGGGCGGCTGTTGCGCGCAATCAGCGCCGATCTGCCGACGCAGATCCTGGTGCACCGCGACACGGAAACGGCAACCATCATGCTGCCGCTGCTGCGCATGTATGCCGACCTGCCGATCGAACGTTACGACCCCGAGCGCACAGTGCTGCGCGGCGCGACCTACGCCAGTATAGGCGAGGCGCGAATCGCCGGGCTGCGCTGCGTGCTTTGGCGCGCGACCTCGCCCGAAGGAGAGGCGCGGGCGTGCATTACCGACAGTGGAGTCATACTGCGCGGGGAGGCGCGCTCGGCACGGCGTGGCGCGCTGGGTGCCATTACCGCGCGGCGGGTGGTGTTTGGCTCGCTTCCAACGGACACTTTCGCAATCCCGAGTGATTATCAGAGGAGTCCGATTGCCATTGATGCGCAGGGATTGGGACAGTGAGAAAGAAAGGAAGCAGTCCTTTTTTGAAAAAAAGGACCAAAAAACTTTTGCTCCTCGCTACGCTCATTTTATACGCGGATGGACCGGTGGCGGTTAAGCCTACGCGCGATGTTGACGTGACTTACAAGGTGCCGGTGGGCTCCGGTACTGCGGTGCTGCAGCGGCTGCGCTATTCGGCGGGGCTGCATCGCCAGCGCGTGGATCTGCCGACCAGCGGCAATTGGATGATGCTGGATTTCACCGCCCATCGCATGGCGATGGTGCGCGACGAGACGCACGAAGTCGTCGATCTGGCTGCACCCTCCGACGTCGCGGCACCCTTCGTGCGCGTGGGCGAGACGTCCGTGGCGGGTCTGGCTTGCACGGAATGGCGCACGCGGGACAGCCGCGGGCAGGAAAGCGTGGCCTGCTATACGCAAGATGGCGTGATGCTGCGCGCGCGCCAGGAAGATCGCACGCTGATGGAAGCCATCAACGTGCATTACGGCGAACTTGCAAGTGCCGTCTTCACCGTTCCGGACGGATATTCGCACCAGAGCCCGTGACAGCGGCCTCAGGTCACCGCGTGGACCAGTAATGCGATGCTGGAAATGGTAATGACGGAGAAGGTCAGCACGATGCCCCCGGCGCGAAAAGGGTTTGGGATGCGGCGGCCCATGCCGATGGGATGCAGCATGCGGGCCACGACCAGCAGCACCGCAATCATGATCACGAGCCATCTGCGCGTGCCCTCCGCCTCGACCAGGCCGAGCAGGATCAGGCAAAGCGGCACGTATTCTGCAAAATTGGCGTGTGTGCGCGCGGCCACCAGCAACGGGACGGTGTGCTCCTGCCCCGAGGCGATGATGCCGCCGCCATCGCCAAGGCTGGCGCCGCTCTTGCCGCGCGCCAGGACGACGCGAGCGGAAAGGGCTATGTAGATCAGGCCAAGAACGGCGGCCGCGGTTGCTGTGATGGGCAGAAATGGCATGGTGGACCCCCGATGCGCAGCCCGGCGCTGCCTGCCCGAAAGCTAGCCCATGAGCCTGGTGTTTTACCATGTGCCGATGTCCACGTCGTCCGTAACCGAAGGCGTTCTGGCGGAACTTGGTGTGCCGTGCGAACGGGTCATCCTGAGCATTCAGGGGGGAGATACCGCAGCCCCCACCTTCCTCGCGCTCAATCCAAACGGCAGGGTGCCGGTGATCGTCCATGATGGCACACCGATCTGGGAGTCCGCCGCCATTACGCTCTACCTGGGCGAGCTGTTCGGTATGCAGGCCGGCTTGTATCCCCCGCCAGGCCCCAAACGCGGTGAAGCCATGAAGTGGGTCGTCTGGAGCAACACCGCGTTGGCCGAAGCCGCCGGGCGCATGTCGGCATCGCTGCCCGCTGACAGCGACGGTGGCGTTGTAGCAGGTTCAAGGGACTGGATTGCGCCAGAGCAACGCAGCGCAAGTGCGGCCGATAAAGCCAGGCGAGACGTGCAAGCATGCCTGAAGGTTCTGGATGGCGCCCTGGCCCATCGGCCGTTTTTGATTGGCGAGTACAGCCTGGCCGATACGCACGTTCAAGGATTTGTCGGTTGGATTGGCTCTATGGACGTTAATCTGGAACCATTCCCGAGCGTGTCGGCCTGGATGGAACGCTGCTCTGCCCGGCCGGCACTGGCAGCCTTATACGCCACCTGATTGCGCGTGCGTCTGAGGTAGGGCGCGCGTGCAAACCGTGCAATGCACCTTTGGAATGCTTGCAGTCAGGCGTGGGCAATAGGCTGATCCGCCAACGCAAGGTCCAATGCGCCGAGCAATTTGACCAAGCTGAAAGGCTTGGGCAAAAAGATGCGCGCGCAGGCCGGGCGCAACTTGCCGCGCATGAAAATCACCTTCAGGTCCGGGCGTTTCGACCACAGGATTTCGGCCAGCATCACGCCATCCACGCCAGGCATGTTCACGTCGGTCAGAACGGCATCGACGCAGAATGGGTCATTCAGGGCGGCCGCGGCCTCTGCCCCCGCCTGCACATTCGCGCACTTGCACACCCGACTCCTCCAGCATGGCGACGAGGGGGAAGCGCACATAGTCGTCGTCATCGACCAGAGCGAGGCGCAGAGGGCTGGGCCGTATGGCCCTGTCGTGTGACATAAATCGGTCTCGCTCGTGCATCTTTGGCGCGTATTTTGGGCGTGTATCTTTGGTAGGCACTGCAAACGATAATTGGGGCTATTGCCTAATGGAACGTAACGCCGGGCCGCAATGGCGATCGGTCCGCGGGCGTGGCAAGACGGCAGCAAGACATCCCACGGACCCCGCGAAGTGACGGAGCATGACCCATGCGAACTTTGGTGACCGGAGGGGCGGGCTATGTCGGCAGCCACACGGTGCTGGCCTTAATCGATGCCGGACACGACGTCACGGTCCTGGACAATCTGCGCCAGGGCCACGCCCAGGCCGTGCCGCCCGGCGTGCCGTTGATCGAGGCGGACCTTGCCGACGGCGCCCGCCTGGACGCCGTGCTCGCAAACGGCCCGTGGGATGCGGTGTTGCACTTCGCCGCACTCTCGCTGGTGGGCGAGAGCATGGCCGACCCGTTCCTCTATTTCCGTGAGAACGCCGTGCTGGGCATGGCCCTGGTTGAAGCCTGCGTGCGCCACGGCGTGCCGCGCTTCGTGCTGTCCAGCACCGCCGCCCTGTTCGGCACGCCCCAGCGAATCCCGATCGACGAGAGCGAAACCGTCGATCCAGGCTCGCCCTACGGCGAAAGCAAGCTGATGATCGAGCGTACGCTGCATTGGGCCGGGCGCATCCACGGCCTGCGCTCGGCCTGCCTGCGCTACTTCAACGCTGCCGGCGCCGACCCTGCCAGACGGGCGGGGGAGGACCATACGCCCGAGACCCATCTGATCCCGCTGGTGATCGATGCCGCGCTGGGCCGGCGGCCGGAGATCGCCGTTTTTGGGACCGATTACCCCACGCCGGACGGCACCTGCATTCGCGACTACATCCATGTCAGCGACCTGGCGAGCGCGCATCTCTGCGCGCTGGCGCGGCTGGATGCGCAATCGGTGACCTATAATTTGGGCAACGGCGCCGGCCATTCGGTGCTGGAGGTCGTGGCCGCCGTCGAGCGCGTCGGCGGCCGCCCGGTGCCTGTGCGCCACGCGCCGCGCAGGCCTGGGGATCCGGCGGCGCTGGTTGCCGCATCGGGCAAGCTGCGGGCGGAGACGGGGTGGGTGCCGCGGCATGCCGCGCTGGATGAGATCGTGCGAACGGCGTGGGCGTGGCGGGAGGCGCATCCCGAAGGGTATGGCGTTTGAAGCCAGGGTGCGCTGCCCCTGATCCCCACGAAATGTTACGGGGTAACCTCGTATGCACAAGCTGTGTTTTGTGGGCCCGTGCAGCCCCCTATTCCGTAAAATGAACGGCCTATGTAAGACAAACCCTCGATCGGATCGCTGAGAGCGTCGCCAAACCCATAAACGACGGAAAACACGCCGGCGGGGCTGATGCTGTAAAGGACACCTTCGGCATTCGGACCACCATATAGGGTTGTTCCATAGAACGTGCCCTTGACATTGAATAGACCGCCGAGCGGGTAGCTGCCGTCAGTGCCAAGAAATCGATGCAGACCTCATACTTGCCTGACGAGTTAAGCTTGAAAAGCGTTCCACAGCCATATGAACCGCACGCACCCTTAGTGCTACCGCCATAGGCAGTAGCGCCGTAGAGAGCACCTTTGTAATAAGCAAGTCTGCCCTTCGGATCGGCGCCGTCCTTTATTACGGGGAAGTCAAAAAGCGTGGTATAGAGCCCTTTGTCGAGTTTCTTCGTGAACTGATAGAGCACCGTCAAACTGCCGCTTGGCGTGACGAAGAAGACAGCGCCACCGAGCGTGGTGCCATAGAGCAGCCCCTTGTACGCGAACAGCGTTCCGTCCGGCTCCAAAGTGTCAGCGCCGCCCGGTGAAGCTATAGACGAGCGTGTACTCTCCGCTCGGCGTTAGAGAGTAAATCGTGCCATAATTCGATGCGCCGCCAAATGTGGTGACGCCGTACAAAAGACCGCCCATTTTCGTTGGCGCTCCTCCTGTATCTTGTTGATCACCGAAAGAATATACAACGGACCCGTTGCCGCGTTAGCAACTTGTGGCTCACAGACTACCATTACCGCGGCTACCGCAGCCGAAATAAACCAAAGTGATATTATCATGGAATTCCCTCGCTCATACCAATCAGAATAGACGAGGCAGGTGCATTCTCATTCGGCAAGCTAGTGTGCTTTCTAGCAGTAACGCTCGTCCAGGTTTTCGTTAAGGCTGCGTTTCCGCCAATGGCCCGCGCACACGACCACAAGGTTTAACCTGGGCAGAGGACAAGTCCCTGGAACCCGTTTGTTGGGATGAGGGGCGCCACACGCCGTGTGACAATACCCGGATCGGTTTCCCTCATCCAAACAGGCTTCAGCGGGGTCCAGCGGCAGCGCCCCTGGCCTTACTCCCCCGCCTCCAGCGCCTCCTGCAACGCCAGCGCGCGAGGGTGCTCGGGCGCACCCTTGAGCACCTTGGCCACATTGTGCCGCGCCGCGGCCAACGCACCTTCCTCCATCTGCAACGCCGCCAGTTCCAGGCGCGTCTGCGTGTCGGCGTTGTCTGCCCACAGCGCGCGCATGAGCGCTTTTCGCCGGCGCGTGCGTTGCGTGTCGCTCTCCTCGCCGAGGGGCGGGTCCGGGCCCTCTGGCGCCTCCGCCAGTCCCCCCTTGCGGCGGGCGATCTCGCGCTCGCGCGCCATGGTTTGCCGCAGCACATAGAGCAGGACCTCGTAGGGCGCGCGGTGGTCCTCCTTAGCCTTGAGCTTGAGCGCTTCCAAAGGCAGGTGGGAGAAATCGTCTGAGAACAGGCGCGGGCGCGTGGGCAGCCAGCGCGCGCGCACGGCCTCGTTGGAGGCGGCGAACTGCGCCATGAATTCGCGTGCCTCGGCCTGCGTCGGCCGCCAGCCCTGGCCGGGCAGCGCCGCGGTCACACTTGCGGTCAGGCGCTGCCACAGCGCTGTGCGCGCAAAGGCACTTGTTTCCTCATTGCTTTTGAGGATTCGCCCGACTTCGCGCAGCACGCGCTGGCCCGCCAGGTTCATCGAGGGATTGCGCAGGGACGGCAGGTCGGGCGGTGCGGGCAAGGGCCCGGTTCCCGCAGCCTCGACGAAATCGGGGATCACATCCCAGTTCTTGTCGGTGTCACGTTCGAAAATGCGCGGCTTTATCGCCGCCTCGCCGAACGCCTCCGCCCAAGGTGCCAGCAGCTTTTCATAATCGTAGGCGGTGCCGCTATCCTCGCTCCAGCGCATCATGTTCGGGCGGCGGACGATGCCCTTGCGCAATGTCTGCGAATAATTGCTGGCGAAATGCCCGTCCTGGCGGCGCAAATAGATCAGGACGGTGATGTCATCGAACAGCGGCGCGAGCAAATCGTGCAGATTCTGCACATCCTCCCGCTCGCGCACGAGCTGGCTGAAGCGTTCGGAGGAGACGATGACGCGCCCGGCATGCGCGGGCAATTCGCTGATTTCGGCGGCGAACTTCTCGCGTGTCTCCGCCATGACCGCGGCAGGATCCCGCCCGCCCCAGAAGCGCCCGCCGTAGCTCTCGTGCAGGCCTTTGAGCGAGCTGAACATGATCGCCAGCACATTGTGGTTATGGCTGCCGGCCGAGCTCGGGTAGCACACGCCGCGCTCCAGCAGGGCCGCGCGATTGTGGCGCAGCAGGAACTGCATCGTGGTCGATCCCGTCTTCATGGTGCCGATATGCAGGATAAGGCGGCGTGGCATGGGGGCTCCTGTATGCGGGCCCGATGATGCCAGCCCTGCTGGCAACCAACAAGGCGGTGGCGCTAGTCTGCGCCAATCGGCCCCCATCAAGGAGCAAACCATGGACACGCTGGCCCCACGTTCACCCGTCTTCGACAAGCCCCCTGTCTTCGACAAACCCCTGCGCGGGCGCATCTACGACAGCATCATCGAAACCATTGGCAACACGCCCTTGGTGCGCATCCCGCGCATTGCGGCCGAGGAGGGACTAGCGGCGGATCTCTGCCTCAAGCTGGAATTCTTCAACCCGATCGCCTCGGTGAAGGACCGCATCGGCGTGAACATGATCCTGAGCCTGGAGCAGGAAGGACGCATCCATCCCGGCGACACGCTGATCGAGCCCACCTCGGGCAACACAGGCATCGGCCTGGCTTTCGTTGCCGCCAGCCGCGGCTACCGGCTGATCCTGACAATGCCGGAGAGCGTGTCCATCGAGCGGCGCAAGATGCTGGCGTTTCTAGGGGCAGAGCTCGAGCTGACGCCGCGGGAAAAGGGCATGTCCGGCGCGGTTGCGCGCGCGCAGGAGTTGCTGGCCGCCACGCCGGGTGCGGTCAGCCCCAACCAGTTCGCCAACCCGCACAACCCCGAAATCCACCGCCAGACCACGGCAGAGGAGATCTGGCACGACACGCAGGGCGAGGTCGATGCGGTGGTCTGCGGCATAGGCACCGGCGGCACGCTGACGGGCGTGGGCCAGGTGCTCAAGCCCCGCCGGCCGGGCCTGCGCATGATCGCCGTCGAACCTACCGCCAGCCCCGTGCTCTCGGGCGGCAAACCCGGGCCGCACAAGCTGCAGGGCATCGGTGCGGGATTCATCCCCGAGGTGCTGGACCGCAACGAGATCGACGAGATCATCCAGGTGACCGAGGAGGAGAGCTTTGCGCAGGCGCGGCGCCTGGGGCGCGTGGAGGGGGTGCCGGGCGGCATATCCTCCGGTAGCGCGCTGGCGGCAGGCCTGGTGGTAGCCAAGCGGCCGGACATGGCCGGCAAGCGCGTCGTGGTGATCATTCCGAGTTTTGCCGAGCGCTACATCAGCACGGCATTGTTCGAAGGTTTGTGACCGCACCGGACGTGAACGCCCAGGATCGCAAGCTCGCATTGCGCATGATCCCTTACGGCGTGTTCGTCGTCACCGCGATCAATCCGCGCAATGATGCCGCCGCCGCAGCCACGGTGCATTGGGTGACGCAGACTTCGTTTGCGCCGTGCCTGGTCATGGCGTCCCTGCGCGCGGACCATCCGGTCGTGGCGATCATTCGCGCCACGCACCGTTTTGCCATCAACATGCTGGGCAAGGAGGACCTCGGCGAGGCGTTTGCCTTCGATCGGCCGACGGTGCTGGCCGGATCCTTGCAAGACAGCACGGCCACGATGGGCGGCTGGGGCGTGATGTGGGGGCGCCAGGGCACGATGCTGCTGCAGAACGCGGTTTCCGTGCTGGAGTGCGAAATGCGTGCGATTCTGGAGGCGGGCGACCATTTCCCGGTGATTGCCGAGGTGATCGATGTACATGTGCGCATTCCGCAGGATGGACGGCCGGATGAGATGGTGCTGCATCAGCGGGAGCTGGGGGCGACGCGGTTCTACGGGGGGTGAATAGTTTACTCAAATAAAGACGGGGGGTCTGGGGGGATGGCACATCTCCCCCAGCCCTTTTTCCTGCTTTATGAACTTCCCATGACGCCGGCGCACAACGCATCCGTCTTGCTATCACCACCCCATGCTCAGCGCCTTCCCCCCCTCCTCGCCCGCAGCCCTCGCCGTCCTGGTCTTCTGCTTCATCCTGGTTCTGGCCTTCGAATTCTCCAACGGATTCCACGATACGGCCAATGCGGTCGCCACCGTCATCTACACCCACTCGCTCAAACCCATTTACGCGGTGTTCCTGTCGGGCACGCTGAACTTCCTGGGCGTGCTGCTCGGCGGCGTGGCCGTCGCCTACACGCTGGTCGAGCTGCTGCCGCCCGACGTGCTGACGCCGCCCAACGGCAACCCGGCGATAGGCATGCTGCTGGCGCTTTTCCTCTCGGCGCTGATCTGGAACGTCTCGACCTGGTGGATGGGCATTCCCTGCTCGAGCAGCCACGCCACGATCGGTTCGCTGCTTGGCATCGGCCTGGCCAGCGCGCTGCTGAACGGGCGCGGCATCGGCCACGGCGTGCCGTGGGCGCAGGCCACCAAGGTGCTGACGGCACTGCTGGTCTCGCCGATCATGGGCTTCGTGCTCGCCTACGCACTGTTTCAGATCATCCGGCGCGTGATCCATGACCGGCATCTGTTCGAACCCACGACCGAGGAGAACCCGCCGGTCTGGTGGGTGCGCGGCCTGCTGGTCTGCACGTGCAGCCTGGTCAGCTTCTTTCACGGCAGCAACGATGGCCAGAAGAGCATCGGCCTGATCATGCTGACCATCATCGGCATCCTGCCCGGCACTTTTGCGCTCAATGTGCACAGCCACACCACGGCGGCCGCACTGGAGCAGGTTGCGGGCCAGGCGGGACCGCTGGTGCAGAAATATGGCGATGACGAAAAGGACTCGGGCGTGCGCGCGGCCAGTTCGCTCGCGGCGGAAACGCACGGCAGATCGGCGCTGGCCGATATTCCGCCCAACCGCCGCAGCCTGGTGCGCGGCGATGCCTATCGCCTGTCCAGCGAGCTGAAATTGGCCATGCAGTCCAAGGTTGCGACGGCCGACGAGAAGAAGATCGCTGCGGCAGCCGAACACACGCTGCGCGGTGCCGTTGAATTCGCGCCCGATTGGGTGCGGCTGATCAGCGCGCTTTGCCTGGGGCTCGGCACCATGGTCGGCTACAAGCGCATCGTGGTGACGATCGGCGAGCGCATCGGCAAGCAGCATCTGACGCCCGCGCAGGGCGCCTCGGCCGAGTTGGTGGCGGCCGCACTGATCGGCACGGCGGGCTATTCGGGGTTGCCGGTGAGCACGACGCATATTGTCTCCTCCGGTGTCGCGGGCACGATGGCTGGCTCGGGCGCTGGCGTTCAGGGCGGGACGGTTCGGCAGATTATTATTGCATGGGTGGCGACGCTGCCTGCGACAATGCTGCTGGCGGGCGGGATGTTTGCTCTCTTTACCCTGTAGCGGCGCACGCACCTGGACGAAGACAGAGTGTTGGGGGCGGAAGCGCTTACGAGGAGGCGTCTTCGTGACTCAATAAAAGACGGGGGGTTTGGGGGGGATGGCACGGTCCCCCAAACCCCCTTCATTCATTTAACGCGGATGTGGTTGGTGGCCTGTGCTCATGGTCGGATGCGAAACGTAGTTCCGCACCCGTTACCGTTGCACCCTGTGCCGCCGCCATAGCTTGTCGTGCCATACAGGGCGCCACGCCACGCTACAAGCTGCCCCTGCGGCGTCTCCCCATCGGTGCCGCCCTCGAAGCCATACAATACTTTATAGTCACCGCCTGGGGCCACGGAAAAGATCGTGCCGCAGCCGCTGCCGCCGCAGCCTGTTCCGCCGCCCGATGGCGTCGTGCCATAGAATGTGCCTTCGTATTCCAGGAGGCCGTTATTGGAGCCGGAGCCGTCATTTCCCCCGGTGAAGTAATGCAACGTCGTCTCCACACCTGAAGGCGATATCTCGAAAACGGCGCCGCCGCCAGTGTTGTCGGAGCTGATTCCGAACACTGACTTGTGTAAATGCGCCAGAGTGCCGCCGGGGTATCTTCCATCCGTGCCACCCATGAACTCATAAAACGTCGAGGACTGACCATCCTGAGTCATCTTGTAGATCGTGCCGCAGTATGTATCAATTCCGCGGCAGTAGTATGAACCCTGTTGCGTGGTGACATAAAATGCGCCACCGAACGCCAGGAGCGCGCTTGTCGGCAAGAAGATGGCTGACGGGTTATAGATCGTCGTCTTGCCAGACGCAGTGGTCTTGAAAGCGGCTGAGCTGAAGAATGAGGCTCCCCAAACTGCGCCATGGAGTAAACCGTGCCGCAATCCGACCCGAATTGGCAGCCGGTCATGCCACCGCCATTCGTCGCACCGTAAAGACCGTTCCCCAGCTCCGCGAGACCGCCGGCCGGATATGCGCCATCGCCTGAGCCGCCCGCGAACGCATGAAGAACGCGAGACGCCCCACTCGCCGTCACCGATACACTGTGCCGCAATCGCAGCCGCCGCCACCTCGGTACGTCACGCCGTAGAGCGCGTTTCCACGCGGCGTCAGCCTGCCGAGCGGTTGTTCACCGCCGGCGCCCCCCTGAAAGGCATAGACCGTCTTGTAGCTGGCGGCATGGACCGGAGCAGGCGCGCCCAGAACAGCAGCGGCCAGCATCGGCATTGCCGTCGCGATCGGCGGAAGGAATGAGAGTCGCACCGATTGCCCCATGTCGAATTGCAAATAATAATAACGTAGTGGCGAGGCCTTCGTCCAGGCACCGCATGAATGACGGTAGGTCTGGGGGGCCGGCTCGTCGTTCCCCCCAGCTCTTCCCCTTGCCTGAAAGCCTCATTACCGAAAAAAAAGCTGACGCCCAGCAGCAATCATGCCCATAGGGGCTGGCGCTGGCGCAAACCGCCCCCTATGCCGTCCTGGCGGAAGCGCAACCTCTGTCCAC
Organism: Acetobacteraceae bacterium; assembly: GCA_965276755.1. Lineage (GTDB taxonomy): Bacteria > Pseudomonadota > Alphaproteobacteria > Acetobacterales > Acetobacteraceae > CAJCIS01. The sequence goes on along the minus strand of OZ255625.1, from coordinate 2,776,189 downwards.
CTCTGTTTTCCCTATTGGAGACCCCATGAAGTTCCCCCTGATGACCGCGGCTGTGTTGGCTGCAGCCCTGGCCGCCTCGCCCGTTCTGGCGCAGACGCCGGCACCCGCGCCCACCCCGGCGCCAGCCGCCCCGGCCCCCTCCGAGCCCGCGCCCGCCCCCTCCGCGCCCGACGCCTCGGCCCCGGCTGACACGAGCGCCACGCCGAAGACGACCACCCATCACCATCGCAGCCATCACAAGCACCACACCACGCATCACCACACGAGCAAGTCCACTACGCCGTCCGATGCGACGCCGCCGGCCGACACCAGCGCGCCGGCGCCTGCACCGGCTGACACCGGCACGCCTAAGTAGGCAGCCCATCGCCGGCCGGTGCATCAGGGCGCCGGCCCGAGCGGCAGATGATGTCTCCGGCGGGAGCCGCTCGCCCCGCCGGAACACCTTGCCCGATCCACTCCCATCGCCTATGCCGGCTTGCATGGCCGGCACAGCGCATATTTACCGTTTTGCAAGCGCATCTGCGTTTGTCATGCGCGTGGCCCAACCCTCCCGCCTGCTTCGACTTAGCAGCCCCTGAGCGCAACCGCAGGCGCCGGCTCCTCTTAGGAGCGGGCCGCATCGAGGCGGGCGTTCCAGGGGGATGAGCGGCAGGCCGCCACGCCAGCGGCCTGAGCGAGATGGCAGGGCAAGCCCCGCTTGAGGCGGGCACAGGATCGAGGATCGCGCTCCAATGAGCATTGAACACCCAAGCTTCGGCCGCATGGACGAAGACCGCGTCATTGTTTTCGACACGACGTTGCGCGATGGCGAACAATCCCCAGGCTTTTCCATGAACATCAGCGAGAAGGTGCGCCTGGCCCAAGCGCTCGCCGAACTCGGCGTCGATGTGATCGAAGCAGGTTTTCCGATTGCATCGACCGGTGATTTCGACAGCGTGGTGGCCATCGCCGAGGCCGTACGCGGCCCCGTCATCTGCGGCCTCGCGCGCTCGGCTCCCGGCGACATCCTGCGCGCGGCCGACGCCGTGCGAGGCGCCGAACGCAGCCGCATCCACACCTTCATCAGCACCTCCGCTCTGCACATGAAGCACAAATTGCGCATGGAGCCGGACGCGGTGCTCGACGCCGTGACCGCCTCGGTAACACTGGCCCGCAACCATACGGCCGACGTGGAATGGTCAGCCGAAGACGGCAGCCGCAGCGACCATGATTTCCTCTGCCGCTGCACCGAAGCGGCAATCGCTGCGGGTGCCACCACGATCAACATCCCCGACACGGTCGGCTACGCCGTGCCCGAAGAACTCTACGCCATCTTCACCATGCTGCGCACACGTGTGCCAGGTGCGGAGCGCGTGATCTTCTCCGCGCACAACCACAACGATCTCGGCCTGGCGGTCGCCAACACGCTGGCCGCCATGCGCGCCGGGGCGCGCCAGGTCGAATGCACCATCAACGGCATCGGCGAACGCGCGGGCAATGCCGCACTCGAGGAAATCGCGATGTCGCTGCGCACGCGCCAGGACTCGTTGAGCCTGACCAATGGCATCGTCACCGAACGCATCCTGCGCACGTCGAAGTTGCTTGCCACCATCACGGGTTTCGACGTGCAGCCGAACAAGGCGATCGTCGGGCGCAACGCGTTTGCGCATGAAAGCGGCATCCACCAGGACGGCATGCTGAAGAACGCGCAGACCTACGAAATCATGACGCCAGAGAGCGTCGGCTGGACCAAATCCAGCCTGGTCATGGGCAAGCATTCCGGCCGCGCCGCCTTCCGCGACAAATTGCGCGCGCTCGGCTACGGCGAAATCGGCGACAATGCGCTCAATGACGCCTTCCGCCGTTTCAAGGACATCGCCGACCGCAAGAAAATCGTCTATGACGACGACATCGTGGCGCTAGTCGATGACGAAGTCATGCGCGGCCACGACCGGATCCGCTTCGTGGAAATGGACGTGCACGCCGGCTCGCGCGGTCCTGCGCGGGCTTGCCTGACCCTGGAGGTGGACGGCCGCCATGCCTCGGCCGAGGCGCAGGGCGACGGGCCGATCGACGCCACCTTCAACGCCATCCGCGCCATCTTCACCCACGAGGCGCGCCTGGTCCTGTTCTCGGTCGGCGCCGTTACGGAAGGCACCGATGCCCAGGCGCGTACAACGGTGCGGCTGGAGGAGAACGGCAAGATGGTGGACGGCCAGGGGTCCGATACGGACACCATCGTCGCGTCAGCACGGGCTTATGTGCACGCATTGAACAAGCTGCTGGTCAAGCGGGCGCGGACGGAGCCTGCGGCGTTGTCGGCGTAAGGCAAGGCAAGGATTGGGGGAGATGTGCCATCCCCCCAAACCCCACGTCGCTCCTCTGGATTTAGTAGCCGTACCCGGGCGGGGGCGGAGGCGGCTGTTGCTGGTAATAGCCAGGCGGTGGGCCCTGCGGCGGCGGCGGCGGATAGCCGTTGTTGTAATAGCCGGGCGGGGGCGGGGGCTGTGGCGTCGTCGCGGCACCACCCACGGCGCCAAGCGCGCCACCGGCCAGGGCACCTATTGCGGCACCTCGACCGCCTCCGGCAATCCCACCCAGCGCGGCGCCCGCGCCGGCACCAAGCAGGCCGCCGCCCACTGCACGCTGGCCGGGATCATACGGGTTGGTGCAGGCCGACAGCCCCATCAGGGCGACCAGACCAAACGAAAGCGCGACCTTGCGCATGTTCTTCCTCTCTTTACCGGCTCAGCGGCCGGTTGTTCTGCGGCGTTGCTTGCCGCCTCACCCATAGTGCCACGAAGGTTGACTAACCCGCTACGCCCGCAGCCGTTGCAGAAGAGGGCCGCCGCGCGCCCGTTTCCAGGGAGGGTCACGCTTCGTCATAAATGATGACGGGGGGTCTGGGGGCTACCGGATTCACACATCTCAAAAACATCTTAATTATCAATGACTTGTAGCAGAAAGCAAGGCCAGAGGCTCGGCCCCTGGACCCCGCTGGAGGCAGGGCCTCCAGACCTCCATCTTCTTGAAAAGAAAGAAAAGGTTCTAAGGACTTGTCCTTAGCGGGGTCCAGGGGCAGAGCCCCTGGCCTTGGCTTGTGTCTTTTCAAAGCAAGATGTGTGATGCGTTAGGGTCTGGGGGGACCGGCACGGTCCACCCAGTTCTTGCCCTTGCCTTCGCTTTCCCTCACGCGTCCCGCCCTTGCCGTCCGCCCCCCCGGGCAGTAAGCCCTCCGCCCTTGTGCTGGCGCCGGACCGCGCGCCGGCCGGCCGAAGTAAACCAAGGGTCCCTCCATGTTGTCTCGCCTGCTGGGCGTCATGTCTGCCGACATGGCGATCGATCTCGGCACCGCAAATACGCTCGTCTACGTCAAGGGCCGCGGCATCGTGCTGGCCGAGCCCAGCGTGGTTGCGATGTCGGAGGATCGCGGCCGCAAGCACGTGCTCGCCGTAGGCCTGGAAGCCAAGCAGATGCTCGGCCGCACGCCCGGCAGCATCTCGGCCATCCGCCCGATGCGCGATGGCGTGATCGCCGATTTCGAAGTCGCCGAGGAGATGATCAAGCACTTCATCCGCAAGGTGCATAACCGCCGCGGCTTTGCCTCGCCCGTCATCATCATCTGCGTGCCATCCGGCTCAACTGCGGTGGAGCGCCGCGCCATCCAGGAGAGTGCGGAAAGTGCGGGCGCCCGCCGCGTCCGCTTGATCGAGGAACCCATGGCCGCGGCCATCGGCGCTGGTCTGCCGGTGACCGAACCCACCGCGTCCATGATCGTCGATATCGGCGGCGGCACGACCGAGGTCGCCGTGATCTCGCTAGGCGGCATCGTCTATTCGCGCTCGGTGCGTGTGGGCGGTGACAAGATGGACGAGGCGATCATCAGCTACATCCGCCGCAACTTCAATTTGCTGATCGGCGAGTCCTCGGCCGAGCGAATCAAGCACGAAGTCGGCGCCGCCCGACTGCCGGATAATGGCGAGGACGGGCCATGCAAAGCGGTCAAGGGCCGCGATCTAATGAATGGGGTACCGCGGGAGATCATCGTCAGCCAGGCCCAGATCTCCGAAAGCCTGGCCGAGCCGGTCTTCCAGATCGTCGAAGCGGTCAAGGTCGCGCTGGAGAATACGCCGCCGGAGCTCGCCGCCGACATCGTCGACAAGGGCATCGTGCTGACCGGCGGCGGCGCCCTGCTCAACCGCCTGGACGAGGTGCTGCGCGAGGCCACCGGCCTGCCCGTCGTTGTCGCCGAAGACCCGCTCTCCTGCGTCGTGCTGGGCACAGGGCGCGCGCTGGAAGACCCGAAACGGCTTCGTAATGTCTTGACCTCGATGTACTGAGCACGGGAGCGCCTCAAGAGAGGCGTGGCGCTCGCCCGCGCATCTGTTAGGGTGAGTGGCCACAGAAAGACCGCACGTGATCCGTCTTTCCATCCAGACCCGCCAGGCGATCGCCAGGCTCACTTTGCCGCTGCTGATCGTGGTCTCTCTTGGCCTGATCCTCCTGGGCCGCGCCTCGCCGCTCGTGCCCGAGCGCGCGCGCACCACGCTCTCTGACGCGCTGGCTCCGCTCTATGCCGCCGTGGACGCACCCCTCTCCATCGTCCGCCAGGCGGTGGATGACGTGCGGGACGTGTTCACGCTGCGCGCCCAGAACGAGCAATTGCTGGCCGAGAACGAGCGGCTGCGCCACTGGTATGATGTGGCTATGGCGCTGGATACCGAAAACGCCATCCTGAAATCGGACCTGCATTGGATACCTGACCCCACGTTGGCCTACGTCACCGCGCGCGTGGTGGCGGATGCCGGCGGCGTTTACGCGCGCTCGGTGCTGCTCTCGGTCGGGCCGCATCACGCCATCCGCAAGGGCCAGATCGCGCTCGATTCCAACGGCCTCGTTGGGCGCGTCACCGAATTGGGCGAGCGCAGCGCGCGCGTGCTGCTGGTCACCGACATGAACAGCCGCATTCCCGTCATGCTGCAGACCAGCCACGCTCGTGCCATCCTGGTCGGCGCGAACGCGCCTTTTCCCAAGCTGATGTATCTGCCGGATGGGGCGCGGCCGCCCGAAGGCGAGCGCGTGGTCACCAGCGCCGAAGCAGGCGCCTTCCCCGCGGGCCTGTTGGTGGGCACGGTTCATTACGCTGCGTCCGGCCTGCCGGAGGTCAATCCCGCGGCAAATCTGGACCGGCTGGAGATTGTGCGCATCTTCGATTATGGGTTGGGGGGGCTGACGCCGCCTGAAGTCCCAGGACGCGTTCAGACGAAAAGTTAAGGTTGTTCTTTTTTGAAAAAAAGCACCAAAAAAAGCTTTTGCTAGTTAGGAGCGCGGCGTAACGGATAAAAGTTTTTTGCTTCTTTTTTTCAAAAAAAGTTCTTCCTTCCTTGCCTTAGGCTTCCCTTGCCACAACCCGAACAAACCCCCGGCATCCGCCCGCGCCCCACGCTGCCGCATCTGCTGGACGTAACCGCGCGCCACGCCTTTCCGGTCGCCGCAACCGCCGGCGTGCTGCTGCTGCTGTCCACCCCAATGGGCATTGCGGGCCAGGCGCAGATGCAGCCGGCCTGGGTGCTGGCCTGCGTCTATTTCTGGTCAATCTTCCGTCCCGTTGCCATGCCTGCGCCCGCGGTGTTCGCACTTGGTCTGCTGCTCGACCTTCTGGATCAGGGTCCGATCGGCATTTCTGTCCTGATCCTGCTCCTGGTGCATGCCATTACCTTGCGTCTGCGCCGCATACTGGTCCGCCAGGGTTTTGCGGTCGTATGGCTGATGTTCGTCGTCTTGGCCGCCGGCGCCACGGTCACGGAATGGGCGTTGGTCTGCCTGCTGACCTGGCGCGGCCTGCCACCCTGGCCCGCGCTGTTCGAGTTCGCCGTGGCCGTCGGCGCCTACCCCATTCTCGCCACGCTGCTGAGCCAGGCCCATCGCGGCATTGCCGCCCCCGAACGCGCTTGAGAAATTGGGCGTGAAACGCGAGGGCAAGCGCACCACCATCTTTACCCGCCGCGCTCTGGTCATCATGGCCGGTCAGACCGCGGCCCTCGGCGTGCTTGGCGTCAAGCTCTACCGCGTCCAGGTCGAGCAGGGCGCGCGCTACGCCACGCTGGCCGAAAGCAACCGCGTCAGCGCCCGCCTGGTCGCCCCCACCCGCGCCCGCATCCTGGACCGCTTCGGCCAGGTGCTGGCCGGCAACTCGCTGAACTGGCGCGCGATGCTGCTGGCAGAGGAAACGACCGACATCCCCGCCACCCTGGCGCGCTTCGCCACCATCGTGCCGCTCGCCGACCACGACCAGGCCCGCATTGCGCGCGACCTCAAGCACAGCCGGCGCTTCATCCCCTTGCTGTTGCGCGACTTTCTCTCCTGGGACGACATGGCGCGCATCGAGGTCAATGCGCCTGACCTGCCTGGCGTACTGGTCGAGGAAGGCACCACGCGCCACTACCCCTTCGGCGCGGACATGGCCCACATCGTCGGCTACGTCGCCCCGCCCAACGAGGACGATTCCGGCGACGATCCGGTGCTGGCCCTGCCCGGAATGCGCGTGGGCCGCGCCGGCGTGGAGCGCTTCCGCGAGGACGCGCTGCGCGGCGAAGCGGGCGAGGTGCAGATGGAGGTCAACGCCGTCGGCCGCGTCATCCGCGAGCTCGACCGCACTGAGGGCGAGAAGGGCGGCGACGTCACGCTGACCATCGATGTCGATCTGCAAAAGCAGGTGCTGGCGCATTTGGGCGAGGCAAGCGCGTCCGCGGTGGTCATGGACTGCACCAATGGCGAGGTGCTGGCGATGGCCACCAACCCCAGCTTCGACCCTTCGCTCTTCGATGCCGGCGTATCGCAAGCCCAATGGGTGGACTGGACGTCGGATCGGCGCACCCCGCTGATCAACAAGGCGACCGCCGGCGTCTATCCGCCGGGCTCGACCTTCAAGATGTGCGTGGGGCTGGCCGCGCTGCACGCCGGCGCGCTGAGCCCGGGCGATCGCATCTACTGCCCGGGTTTCATCGATCTCGGCGACACGCGCTTCCATTGCTGGAAGAAGGGCGGGCACGGCTCGCTGGACATGAAGAACGGGCTGAAACATTCCTGCGACGTGTTCTTCTACGAGGCAGCCCGACGCGCCGGCATCGATGCCGTCGCGGCGACGGCTGAAATCTTCGGCTTCGGCACCGAGCCGCAGATCGACCTGCCCGGCGCGCGCCGCGGCCTGATCCCGGACCGGGCCTGGCGCAGCGCGCACCGGCGCCACTGGGGGGCGGGCGATACGATCGGCTGCGGCATCGGCCAGGGCGTGATCCTGGCCTCGCCGCTGCAACTGGCGACGTATGCCTCGCGCATCGCCACCGGCCGCGCCGTGGTGCCGCACGTCGCCCACGCAATTGGCGGCGAGGCGCAGTTCGACGAGGATGCGCCGGTGCTGGATATCCCGGAGGATGCGCTGGCACTGGTGCGCGCGGGCATGTTCGGCGTGGTCAACGAAGCCGGCGGCAGCGCGCCGCATGCGCGGCTGGGCATGCCCGGCGTGCAGATGGCGGGCAAGACGGGATCGAGCCAGGTGCGCCGCGTCTCGCGCTGGGTGCGCGAGCACGGCCATTTCAATTCGGCCAATCTGCCGTGGGAGTTTCGTCCCCACGCCTTGTTCGTGTGTTTCGCGCCTTACGATGCACCGCGTTACGCGATTTCCGTTGTCGTTGAGCACGGCAATGCGGGCGCGGATATTGCCGCACCGCTGGCGCGCGACATCATGCGCGATACATTGCTGCGCGACCCGGCGCGGCGGCAGGTTGCGCCGGGCGTGGCGCTGGCAGCTGGGTAAATGATGAAGGGGGTCTGGGGGGGGGATGGCACATCTCCCCCAGGTCTTCCTTGAGGCCTTGCCGGCAACGGCCGGCCCGGCCCATGCTCCGCCCGGTGAAGACCATAGCCGCCATTGCCGCCGCCGCTCTGCTCGGTGCCGCTCACGCACAGGCGGCGACGGGACCGCTGGGCGACGTCTCCTTCACCAATTCCTGCGCGGCCGCAGCGCAGACGCCTTTTCTGCGCGGCTTGGCGCTGCTGCACGATTTCGAATACGCGGACTCGGCCGAAGCGTTTGCTGCGGCACAGAAAGCCGATCCTGGTTGCGCTATCGCCTATTGGGGCCAGGCCATGACCTTCAATCACACGATTTGGATGGATCAGGATGCCGCCGGCGCGCACGCCGTGCTGGCGCGCCTGGGTGCCACCGAATCCGCGCGCGCCAAAAAGGCCGCGACACCGCGGGAAGCCGCGTACCTGCATGCTATCGAGGTTCTCTACGGTCCCAACAAAAAAGAAGATCGTGACGCGCTCTACGCCGAGGAAATGGCAAAGCTGCATGCACGCTTTCCCGATGATGTGGATGCGACCGCCTTTTACGCGCTCGCATTGCTCGGCACGTCGCATGGCGGGCGTGACATTCCCACCTACATGAAGGCCGCCGCGTTGCTGGAGGAGGTGTTTCCCACCCATCCGCATCATCCTGGCGTGCTGCACTACATGATCCATTCCTATGACGATCCGGCGCACGCACCTTTGGGCATGCGCGCGGCGCGGCTTTATGGCGCCATTGCATCGGGTGCGCCGCACGCGGTGCACATGACGTCGCACATCTTCATCGCACTCGGCATGTGGGACGAGGTAATTGCCGCCAACGATGCAGCCATCCGCGCCGTGAACGCGCGCGCGGCCGCCGGCGCGCCGCCTTATGCGTGCGGGCATTACCCAGAGTGGCTCGTCTACGGCTATTTGCAGGAACGCCGCTTTACCGAGGCGGAGGCCGCAATTTCACTGTGCCGCGCGCGCGCCATTGCCAAGCTGAGCCATCGCCCGCAGCCGCCGTTCGCCGACATGTCGCCCGTTTCTTCCTATGCCGACATGCTGACGCGCCAATCGATCGAAACCGGCATCTGGCGCCAGGAGCCGGCACTGCCGCTGGATAGCGGCGCCTACGTCGCGGTGCGGCTCGACCTGGCCTATGCCACCGCACTTGCGGCGGGGTCAGATGCCGCGACATTGGATAGTACTCTTGCCGATTTGCGCGGTGATCTGAGCCTTTTGCAAAAGAACGATGCCGGCGCGCCGGACACCAGCCAGAACCTGCAATTCCGGGGCGTCATGGCAGAGGAGGTGGCGGCACTCGATACGGCCGCACACGGCAATGCCGATGGTGCAATTGCCGCTCTGCGCGCCGCAGCGCTTCATGAAACCATCATCCCCACGGAATTTGGGCCGCCCGCCGTGCCCAAGCCACCTTATGAATTGCTCGGCGATATGCTGTTCAAGGCCAAGCGGTTTGCCGAGGCGGCGGACGCCTATCGCGCGGCGCTGGTCCGATCGCCGGGACGCACGCTGAGTTTGCAAGGGCTGGTAGGCAGCGAGCATGCGCTTGGACAAGACGCTGCGGCTGAGTCAGCGAAGGCGCTTCTTGCCAGGTATGTGCATTAAAGACTGGGGGAGATGTGCCATCCCCCCCAGACCCCCCGTCGATTTTTGGCGCATCGTCTAAATGATGACGGGGGGTCCGGGGGGGGGGCAGGCACTGCTCCCCCGGCTTTAGCCCACGGCGCGCTGATGCAATTGCGACACGGCAGCAACGGCAGACAGCAGCGCGCCCTCCTGCCAGCAGCCGACATGCGAGGCGTGTTCGCCGGCCAGCACGATGCGCCCGTCCATGGTGGTCAAAGTCCTGTAATGTGTGCGGCGTGCTTCCTCGCTCCATTGCGAACAGCAGCCAAGGGTCCAAGGCATGCGGCTCCATGCCACGCCTACGCCATTGGAGAATTCGGCCTCGTATTGCTTGTGGATCTGCGCGCCCTGCGTCACGGCCGCGCGCACGCGTTCGGCCGGCTCCATGCCGGCAAAATCGTAGGCCGGCGGGCCGAACATGTAGCCGCCCAGCACGACCGCGGGCCCCGGCGAAAAATAGCCGTGGCTGGGATAGGACATGACGCTGATCGGCAAGTCGGTGAACGTGATGCCACCATAGATCTGCTCATCCTCCTCCCAAAACCGCCGCTTGAATTCCAGCCCGATCTTGACCGAGGACGCATAAGGCACTGCGGCAATCGCCACCTGCATGCCCGTGCTGACCTGCACATCGAGCTGACTCAGCACAGGCAGTGGAATGGTGCAGACGCAGTAATCGGCATGGGCTTGCGCAATCGCGCCGCCGAAGCCGCCATCGCGATAGGTGACGGTCACGCCCGTCTCATCCTGATGAATGGCGGTAACCTTGACGTTGTGCGTCACCAGATCGCCCACCTGGCGGGCAAAGGCGCGGCCGATCATGTCCATGCCGCCGACCGGCTGGAACATCGTGGTCTGGAAATCATTCAGCATGTTGAATGACAGGTACTGCGCCAAACCCGATTTCATAATTTCGGCACGCGGCAGCAACGCCGATGGGGTGGGCGCTCCATCCGGGCCGCCGCCCTGCTCGCGCGCAAAGCCACGCCGCAATGAGCCCGCGTCTCTCGTGTAGGCGTATTCCTTGTTCAGCAGCCCCCACGCCTGCAGGGAAGCCAGCACATCGTGTTTCTCATCGGCCGATAGCGGCAGGTCGAGATTGCGCTGATTGATCGCCTTGGCGAGAAGCTCGGCTGTGTAGCCGGTAAAATCGCCCAGCACATGCCGGTAGCGCTGGGGCGCGCCGCCGAAACTGCGCGTATCGTGCAGATAGGCGTTGTGATTGACTTCGATGAAAGGCTCCAACGCCACGCCGAAGGCCCGGCAATAATGCAGGATCGCCTGGTGGTGATAGGGAATGCGCCACGGGCCGGGGTTGATGTAGTTGCCCGGCGCAAAGCCGACGGTCTGCGTGTAGCCGCCAAGCTCGGTCAGGGTGTCGCCACCACGCAGCGTGATATTGCGGCCGCCGGAGCGGTTCTGATACTCCAGCACGCGCACGTTGTAGCCGGCGCGCCGCAGCTCATAGGCGGCGAGCATGCCGGCTAATCCCGCACCCAGCACCAGCACCGTCGTGCCCGGTTTGGCGCCGCTCAGCGCGGGGGAACCGGCAAAGTCGGTGCCCTGCGCATGGCCCATGCGCGTCATGGCCTGGTACATGGCCACGCTGCCTGCGGCCAGGCCGATACGTGTCAGTAATTGCCGCCTTGTGGCCACGCGCGCCCTCGCTGAAAGAGATGTGTCAAGCACGGTACGTGCCAGAGGAGAAGGACTGGGGGAGATGTGCCATCCCCCCCAGACCCCCCGTCATTATTTAAGACGAGGCGCAAAAATCGACGGGGGGTCTGGGGGGGATGGCACATCTCCCCCAGCTCTTCCCTAGGCGCTCACTTCAATCTCGGTCACACCGCCCGCCAACACCTGCAGTAGATCAAACAGCGCCAGCGCGATGCAGCCCTCCGTGGGCGCGTAATCAGGCCGGGCCACATGCAGGAAGATCGCCGATCCACGCCCACGCACCACCGGCGCATCGTTCCAGCCAAGCACGCCGATCACGTCATAGACGCAGTCCCGCCGCCACAGCTCCTCGTGATGCGCCGAAGACGGCAGCGCAATCGCGGTATTGTAGGCCGGTGCGGCCGGGTCGTCGCACCAGCCGTCATTGGGTGCGAGTGGCTCGAGCGGCAGCATTGTCTTGGGGCGGCCCAGGTGGTCGGCACGGTAGTAGACACGGCGCAAGGGCAGGATGCCCAAGGGCGTGGCGCCATCGCCCTCCTGCTTGCGCGTGGATATGCCGCCACGCCCGCAGGCGGCGCGAAACACCGCGCCCTTGAAGCGGAACCCGACGCGGGGATTGTAGGTTGCGCGCAAGGCGCTCAGCCCAGCAGATGGCCGAAGCGCCTGGCCTTGGTCTCCAGGTAGCTATCGTTCACGCCATTGGCCGCAATTGCGTGGCGCAGGCGGCTGGCCACGGTGATGCCTGCCGCCTCCAGCGCCGCCACCTTGTCGGGATTGTTGGTCAGCAGGCGCACGCGCAGAATGCCCAAGTCGCGCAGCATCAGGGCGGCGGCGGCAAAGTTGCGCTCATCCGCCCCCCAGCCCAGGGCGCGATTGGCGTCCAGCGTGTCCAGGCCGCGATCCTGCAGGGCGTAGGCGTGCAGCTTGTTGACCAGGCCGATGCCGCGGCCCTCTTGGGCCATATAAAGCAGCACGCCCGATCCCTCGGCTTGCATGCGGCGGATCGCCTGGTGCAGTTGCGGCCCGCAGTCGCAGCGCAGGCTGCCCAGAAGGTCACCGGTGAAGCATTCGGAGTGAATGCGCACCAAGGGCGCCGTGGCCTCCTCGGGCCGGCCGATCAGCAGGGCGACGTGTTCCACCCCGCCATCGGCCGGGCGGTAGGCGAGAATGCGCGCATCCTGCGCCTCGGCCAGCGGCAGCACCGCCTCGGCCACGCGGGAAAGGGTCGTCACCGCTTCTGCCTGATAGGCGAGCACGTCGCTTGCCGGCACGGACAGCAGGCCATGGCCCGGCGCGGCCTCGGCCACCAGGACGGCGGGCAGCAGCCGCCCCAGCTTGGCCAGTTGCAGTGCGGCGGGCCCGAGCGCGGGGGTTTCAGCCAGGCTGATGCCGTCGAATGTGTCGGGCTGGGAGCGCGTAGGATCTGCCAACGCATGCAAACGGGCCGGCGTCAGGCAGGATGGCGAGAGTGCGAGGGCCACGGGTCCGGCGCCGGCGAGCGGCGCACCCAGCACGCAAGCGGCGCGCGAAGGTGCCAGGATCAGGAGCGGCTCGCCTGAAATAGCGCCCGAAAAGGCGGCAAGGCTTGCCGGGACCGCCGTTTCCGCGGGCAGCATGACAAGAGGGGCTTGTGCCGGCTTCGAAAGAAAGAGTGCAACCGGAAGTCCGGCGCGCGCATCCAAAATCGCGTGACGCACGTAAGCCGATGGTGATGCGGCGGGTGCTGCGGGACCTGGCGCGCCTGCGTGCGGTCTGGCTTGGCCCGTGGTCGGGACGGCATCGGCGAGGGAGCGGCGAGAATGGTTCATGGACGGACGGTCAGGCCCAACAGGTTGAGGTGGGTCGGCGTCATGCGCGCGACTGCGTGCCGACCCTGCATAGGTCGTCCGGGCAAGCCCCGAAACAAGCGGGCGCGGGGCTTTGCCGCCAATAATCGTCCACGTCTGGCACGGCCCGAGCTTTATTCATCGATGGAACTGTCAGCATGAACCACGCCTGCCGCGACTTGGAGCCGGAAGCGAAAGCGCAGACGCCTGCAAACGGGCTGCAACCCATTCAACGGTTCGAGACTTACAATCACTATAACGAGGGCCGCGGACTTCCTACCGTGCGCAGAGTGGATTGGAGCGAGAGACAGATGGCGGGTGAACGCCCCATCCTGATTGTGGACGACGATCGATCACTGCGTGAGGAGCTGGCTGCCCAATTGCAAGTGGACGGGGAGTTTCTGGCCGAGGAGGCGGGCTCCGTCGCGCAAGCCGAGGCGCGGCTGGCGAGCGGGGAGACACGGCTGGATGCGCTGATCCTGGATGTCTCGCTGCCCGATGGCGATGGGCGGGATTTTTGTGCCGAACTGCGCCGGCAGGGCTGGCGCATGCCGATTATCATGCTGACCGGCAGCGACGACGAGAGCGACGTCGTGCGCGGGCTGGAGGCTGGGGCGAACGACTACATTGCCAAGCCTTTTCGGCTGAACGAGTTGCTGGCGCGGCTGCGCGCGCAGTTGCGGATCTTCGAGAACTCCGAGGACGCGGTTTTCACGATAGGGCCTTATACGTTTCGCCCGTCTGCGAAATTGTTGCAGGAGCCGGTGCGTAATCGGCGTATCCGGCTGACCGAGAAAGAGGCGGCAATACTGAAATTTTTGTATCGCTCGGGGACCAAGCCTGTGGCTCGGCAGATTTTGCTGAATGAGGTGTGGGGGTATAATGCGGCGGTGACGACGCATACTTTGGAGACGCATATTTATCGGTTGCGGCAGAAGATCGAGCCTGATCCGGCGAATGCGCGGCTGCTGGTGACCGAGGGGGGCGGGTATCGGCTCGATCCGGCTGGGATTGCGGCTTAACCGTCGAGGAATGGGGATTTTAGCTCCCCGGTGAAAGTGGAGTTTGTGCTGACGCTTCTCGCGACACGTGTTAAGCGGCAAAGCGGTGTGTAGCGTGTGCAGAGTCCGTCATAACTGACCGCGGCTGACAGCGGCCGCTTCCGGGTCTTACGTTCAGAGAACCAGTAGAAGTCGTGGCGCTTGTCCGCCACCATGCCTTATTAATCTTGTCGTGGTATGCCGCTGATGCTTGTTCGAGTTACGACCAGCACCTCTTCCCGCTGCGAAGGCGCATCGCACGACCGAACAAGCAGCTCGGCGCATTTTTAGATCGGACGGTCATGGTCTGATGCATGAACCTGGTATCTCCATTGTTACCATAGTCCCAAAGTTCGGCCACAGTTCGATGTGGTAAGAATGCTTGCTCTATGGCAGATCTAATGATTTCAGGTCCAAGCTTTTTCACCATGGTGACATCCTCCCCAGTCGGATTGAGCGAACAGCTTGCATTTGATCTTGCGCTTGTCCATGGCTTTGTTGCGATTGAACACAGTGGGGGAAAATGTTCGGGTAAAATGGACAGGCGAGTGTAGATGTTGGAGTTCTTCAAAGGCTTCGCCGGACCTCTGTCGATGGTATTAGCGTCGTTTGTGGCCGTTGCTGTCACTTGGTGTTTTGCAAGGCGCCAAAACAAGATTGCCGGGCAACAACGTGACATCTCAAGAGATAAGCTCCGGCTTGATCTATTCGGTAGACGGTCTAGGTGCTTTGAATGCATATTCCCGTATTATAATTCCCCTGCTTAACTGGAATGGAGCCGATGAGCAGAAGACGTCGAGAGCGGATTTCTTCCTGGCATCTCACGAATCGAGGTTCCTTTTTGGGGAAGGCGTGGAAGCAATATTCAATGAGCTCATCAATGCCGGGAACAAGGTCGTAGGCTTTAAAGAAAACCCTGATTTATATAGGAGCGATCCAGAGTTTCTCTCCAAGTCGTTTAATGAGATTCAAGACATCCTGGTAAATGTCTTTGTAAGCCGGCTAAACATTATAAATGCATCAATACTCCCTTTCATTGATTTTTCTAAATCCAGAGACAGGGCATGAGAGCGAACCTTGAACCTAGTCCTGGCTTTGACCAGCAGGCTCGTCGCAGCGCACTTAGAAGGTGATAAGGAGATTGCGCTGAACGTCGCACGCACAGACCGATGCGGGCAAACGCGCCTGATTTCGGCGCGTCTTGCCAAAATCGTTGAGCGGAAAGCCTACCTGGAGTTCAAAGACGGCCTGCACTATGCGGATTGACCAAGCGCAGGCAAAATTGGGGGAGATGTGCCATCCCTCCCAAACCCCCCGTCATTTATTTAACGCAAACCTAATAAATCGACGGGGGGTCTGGGGGGAGTGGCACACTCCCCCCAGCTCTACCACTTAACTTCAATGCCCACCCTCCACGCCCGCCTAGCCGCCGCCGAACACGCAGGCGCCCGCCTTCCCCCCCTCCTCGTCGCCGCCGAGCGGGTCGCCGCCACCGTCGCCCAAGGCGTGCACGGCCGCCGGCGCGTGGGCGTGGGCGACAGCTTCTGGCAATACCGCCCCTTCGTCACGGGCGATGCCGCCTCCCGCATCGACTGGCGCCGCTCCGCGCTGTCGGACCGCGTTTTCGTCCGCGACATGGAGTGGGAAGCGGCGCAGACCGTCTGCCTGTGGCGAGACCTCTCCCCCAGCATGGCCTGGCGCTCCGACCGCCGCCTGCCCGAAAAGGCCGAGCGGGCCGAACTGCTCATGCTGGCTCTCGCCGCACTGCTGTTCCGCGCGGGCGAACAGGTGCGCGTCATCAGCCTGCCGCGCGTCTTCGCCGGCCGCGGCGGTCTGGCCGCACTAGCCAGCCTTTGGCCCACCGGGCAGACCGGACTGCCCGCGCCGCGCGTGCCCGCCCATAGCCGCGTGGTGCTGGCCGGCGACTTCCTCGCCCCCCTGCCCGAAATTGCCGCGTGCCTGGGCGGCTTTGCAGCATTGCCCGTGCGCCTGCACCTGCTGCAGATCCTCGATCCGGCCGAACTCAGCCTGCCCTATGAGGGCCGCGTCCGCTTCCTCGGCGTGGAGAACGATGGCCAGGCGCTGATCCCGCGCGTGGCCAGCGTGCGCGCCGAATACGCCCAGGCGCTGGCGGCGCAGATGGACGGCCTGCGCACGCTTTGCGCCGCCGCGGGATTCAGCCTCTCGCTGCATCGCACCGACCATGCGCCGGAATCCGCGCTGATGGCCCTCTACACCGCGCTGGACGCCAACGCCGCCCGCGCCCCGGCTCGCGCCCCGGCTCTCGCATGATTTTCTCCGCCCCCGCCGTGCTGCTGGCCCTGCTGCTTCTGCCCGTGCTGTGGTGGCTGCTGCGCGCCACCCCGCCTGCGCCGCGCGCGCAGACCTTTCCCGCGATCCGCTTGCTCGCTGGCCTGCGACCGAGAGAGGAGACGCCTGCCCGCACACCCTGGTGGTTGCTGGCGCTGCGCCTTTGCGCGGCCGCATTGATCATCGTTGGCCTGGCCGGTCCCATCCTTGGCACCGGCGGCATGGCGCTGCCGGGGCGCGGGCCGCTGCTGCTTGTGATCGACAATGGCTGGGCCGCCGCACCGGACTGGCCGGCGCGCCTGGCGCGTGCCAACACCGTGCTGGACCAGGCCGAGCGGCAGGGCCGGCCCGTCAGCCTGCTCGCCACCGCCGCCAGCCTGCAGAAGCTGCGCGCCACCGCGGCCCAGCCAGCCGCAGAACTGCGCCCGATCCTGGCCGCATTGGCGCCAGCGCCTTGGGGCAGCGACCATGCGGCGGCGGCGGCGGCGGCGGTCACCTTGGCGGCTGGGCCCACCGCCTACATCGCGGAGGATGCGGCCGATCCCGGTGATGGCGCACTCGCCGGCGCCCTGGCGCGACGGGGACCAGTGACGGAATATCGCGCCAGCCTTCCCGCGCGCCTGCTGGCGGCAGAAGCCTCCGCAGCCGGTCTGACCGCCACCCTGCACCAGACGCCCGCACCCAACTCGCGGCAGGAGCAGGTGCTGGCCGAGACGGGCGATGGCCGCATTCTCGCCCGCACGGTGCTCAGTCTGGCGGCCGGTGCCACGGTAACCAGCGCGCGCATCGATCTGCCATCCGAACTGCGCAACCAGCTCGCGGCGCTGCGCCTGGCCGGGGCACCTGGTGCGGGCTCGGTGGCCCTGCTGGACGAGGCGTCCCGCCGCCGCCCCGTCGGCGTGCTGGCTGGCGGATCGTCCGAGACGCCGCTCCTGGGCTCGACATTCTACCTCGACCGCGCGCTCGCGCCCTTTGCCGAGCTGCGCCGCGGCACGGTGCCGGCCCTGCTCGCGCGGCCATTATCCGTGCTGATTGTGGCCGACCGGGATCTGCAGGGGCCAGACGCTGAGCGCATCGAGGCGTGGGTGCGCGCGGGGGGCTTTCTGATCCGCTTTGCCGGCGCCGATCTGGGTGCGGCGGAGGGTGATACGCTGCTGCCCGAGCGGCTGCTGGCGGGCGACCGCCAGCTTGGCGGGGCGATGTCCTGGGGCAAGCCGCAGCATCTGGCGCCCTTTCCGGCCGGCCCCTTCGCCGGGCTTGCGGTGCCTGGGGAGGTTACGGTTAGCCGCCAGGTGCTGGCCGAACCCTCCGCCTCGCTGCCTGGGGCCACCTGGGCGACCTTGGCCGATGGCACGCCGCTGGTGACCGCGGCGGCGCATGGCGCGGGCGAAATCGTGCTGTTCCATGTGACCGCCAACGCCGACTGGTCCGACCTGCCGCTGTCTGGCCTGTTCGTTGATATGTTGCGCCGGCTGGTGCAGCGGGCCCAGGGCGTGGCAGGCGCACCCGAGGGCGGCGCGCTGCCGCCGGCGCAAAGCCTGGATGGGGCGGGCGTGCTGGGGCCGCCGCCTGCCGGCGCGCAACCGATTGCCGCGGCCGCGCTGGCCAGCCAGGCGGTCTCGCCCCATCATCCCCCCGGCTTCTATGGCCTGGCGCGGGATCGCCACGCCTTCAATCTGGGGGATCACACGCCATTGGCACCTGCCTTACCGGTCGCCGGCGCGACCTTGCTGAGCCTTGAGGCGGCACCCCGGGCGCAGGCGCTGGGGCCGGCCTGTGTGGCGCTGGCGCTGACGCTACTGCTGGCGGACATGCTGCTGACCTTGCGCCTGCGCGGGCTGCTGCGTCCTGCGGTCATTGCGGTGGCTTTGTTTCTTGCGAACTATCCTGCCGCGCGGGCGCAGATCAGTGCGCGCGATGCGGCCTTGCAGACGCACCTGGCCTACGTCGTTACGGGCGATGCTGTGCTGGACAGCACGTCGCTTTCCGGGCTGAAGGGATTGTCTGATTATGTAAATGATCATACCGCAGCCGAAATGGCCGCACCGGTCGGCGTGATGCCGGGGCGGGACGATCTCAGCTTCTACCCGCTGATCTATTGGCCGGTCTCGACATCGGCTGCGGTGTCGGCTGCTGCTACGTCGAGCCTGAACGATTACATGCACCATGGCGGCATTGTGGTGATCGATACGCGCTCGGGCGGGGGGGAGGGTGCCTTTGCGCCGGGGGCCGACGCTGCGCTGCGCCGCGTCAGCGCGGGGTTGGATGTGCCCACGCTGGCGCCGCTGACCAACGCGCACGTTCTGGCGCGGGCGTTCTATCTGCTTTCGGATTTTCCCGGCCGGTATGACGGTGCGGCCGTGTGGGTGCAGCGCGACCAGGATCGCAGCAATGACAGCGTGAGCCCGGTGATCATTGGGGCAAATGATTGGGCGGCGGCCTGGGCGATCGATGAGGATGGGCGGCCGCTGTTTGCCACCATTCCGGGCGGGGAGAGGCAGCGCGTGCTGGCCTGGCGGTTCGGGGTGAATTTGGTGATGTATGCGCTAACCGGGAACTATAAGGGCGATCAGGTGCATGTGCCAGCGATTTTGCAGCGGCTCGGGCAGTAGGGGAGGCAAGTGAAGATTGGGGGAGATGTGCCTTGGGGGAGGCCTGAAAATCGAGGCGATTATATACTTGACGCCACAGGCGCTAGGGGTAGTATGCCCCCAACGCCTGAGAGACCAAGCCGATGTCTAAGCTGAACGCCCCGCACTTCAACGACGAAGCCGCCGCCCGCGCCTATCTGGAGGCGCTGCGCTGGCCGTCTGGGCGCGTGTGCCCCCACTGCGGAACGGTAGGCAAGTCGTATGAGACAAAGCGCCCTGGCAAATACCGCTGCGCCTCTGATGGGTGCCGTAAGGACTTCACCGTGAAGATCGGCACCGTATTCGAGGCCAGCCCGATTCCGCTGCATAAGTGGCTCCTGGCCGTTTACCTGCTTTGCTCGTCCAAGAAGGGCTTTAGCTCGCATCAGCTTATGCGCACGATGGAAGTGACCTACAAAACCGCGTGGTTCATGACACATCGCATCCGCGAAGCCATGCGCACCGGCACCTTTGCCGCTCCCGTGGGCGGCTCTGGCAAGGTGGTAGAAGCGGACGAAACCTACATCGGCCGCAAGGAAGGCACCCAGGTTCGCGCTGGCGTGGCCCACAAGCGCGCCGTGGTGACGCTAGTTGAGCGCGGCGGTGAGGCCCGTAGCTTTCATGTTGACAAGGCCACGGTTGCCAACGTCACGCCGATCGTCCGTAAGAACGTGAGCCGTGAAAGCGCGCTGATGACGGACGAAAGCGGCATCTACAAGAAGCTGGGCGAAGAGTTCGCCAGCCACGAGTCGGTTAACCACGGGGCCGATGAATACGTGCGCGGCTCAGCTCACACGAACACGGTTGAAGGCTTCTTCTCCATCTTCAAGCGCGGCTTCAAGGGCATTTACCAGCATTGCGGGGAGCAACACCTGCACCGCTACCTTGCCGAATACGACTTCCGTTACAACAACCGCGTGCGCCTTGGCGTGGACGATGCGCGCCGCACTGACATTGCCTTGGTCCAGGCGGAGGGAAAGCGGCTTACGTACCGGCGGCTTGGTTGGAAAGCGCAAACGCAAGCGTTCGCCTAAGCAGGTAGCGGAGGCTTTTCAGAAGTGGCGCTCTAGGCCGGCCAGAAGCAATGGATAAAAAGCTAGAGCCCTACGCGCTGGGCATCGGTCAACTCTGTATGGAATGGGCTCAGCTTGAAAACTCGATTGGCTTTCTGTTTATGAAAGTGGCTAAATGGGAGTTTACGCCAGCCGCATCGCCAATGCTTGCCTGTTTAGACACGAGACCGCAGATTACCGCCATCAAGTTCGGTGTGCCGATACGCTGCGAGAGTAAGTCTCTGTGCACGGCAATCTCTGAGTCGCTTGACTTCGTTGACAATGAACTACGAGTTGAGAGAAATCGGCTGGTTCATGATATGTGGGTGGCCGACCAACTAGCCGATGGTGCTTACAGGGTCACCAAAAAACCAAAGTCCCCCAAAGACGCTGACATTTATCGCAATAGCGTTTTTGTGGGCCAGATTAAGCGGGTGCCGCTGCTGGAAATCATGGACACAATTCAGGATGTTGTTGAGGAGGGTTCCCACCTTTTTTTGTTAAGCCACTTCCTCGACTGCCCGCCGGACTTCGGGCAAGTAAACCCGCTTCCAAAACCGCCCGAACGGCGTCTTCTTCGCCGCCAGCGGGAAATGCAAAGTCGAATGGACACAAGCGACGCAAAGCCTCTACGCCAGCCAAGACCATCTGCTGCGTCACGTCGGAAGCTTTTGAAACTAAAGGACGCGCCATGACCACCAAACCACCCCCCGACCTATCCGACTACGAAGAGGAGGCCGCGCCCTTCGATGACGTGCTACGGCAGCTACTCGCCGCCAAGCCCGCACCTAGAACCGCCCCCGTCCCGCCAAAGCCCGAGGAGTGACCGTGCCACTACCTATAGACCTTGTGGCGGCAGGTATATAATCGCCAAAATCGACGGGGGTCAAGGGGGGCTGACGTATGCGTCAGCCCCCCGCCAGTCTGAAGGTCAAACCTTGTGTCCGGGTTGGTATCAGACCATCAACCCGCCGCCATCGAGGGGCAATATCTGTCCCGCCGCATAGCCGTTGAGCATGAAATAAATATAAGCCCTGGCGGCCTCCGCCGGCGCCGCGCCACGGGGCACCGGCAGGGGTGCTACCATCGACTGCACCATTGCCTCGGGCATCTGCTTGACGTGCTCGGTGAGAACTAAGCCCGGACACACGGCATTGACCCGCACCGGGGCGATATCCATTGCGAGGCCACGGGTCAGGTGTTCGACCGCCCCCGCCGTAATGGTTGCCATAGGCGCGCCTTTTCTCGGCCGATGTGCGAGCATGCCGCTCGTCAAGGTGATTGATCCTTCCTGGGCAATCGTACGGCAGCAATGCTTGACCGCCGCAAGCACGCCCCAGAAACGTACCGCCAGAAGATCGCGCGCCTGTGTGAGGTCGAGATCGCGGACAGGCACGAACATCGGTCCGCCCCAGTCGCCTGCCGTAATAGCCAGGTGATCGAACGCGCCGAGTTCTTTGAAGAAGCCCGCAACACTTGCTTCCTCACGCAGATCGAGGGTGCGGCCTGCAGCACCAGGAAGGCGCTTGACGGCCGCATTGACGCTGGCCTCGTTGCTCGAGCCGATGACAATAGTGGCGCCCTGTGCGCAAGCAAGTTCGGCGATGGCAAAGCCGATCCCCGTGGCACCCCCGATGACAACCACGCGTTTTCCGTTCAGCGACATTGCCCCATCCGCGCTCATTTGCCCGCTCCTACTGTTGAGGACCTGGCACCGAGTGCCGGGGTCATCTTGCCCATCTGGTTGAGCATGAACCCGGGCGCTATCCGGCTCATGATCTTCAGCACGCTGGAAAGGCCTGGCCGTATTTCGAGCTTGCCCGCTTCGATGCCGGCAATGGCTTTTCGAGCGAAAACGGACGCGTCCATGCCTT
This sequence comes from Acetobacteraceae bacterium, assembly GCA_965276755.1. Taxonomy (GTDB): domain Bacteria; phylum Pseudomonadota; class Alphaproteobacteria; order Acetobacterales; family Acetobacteraceae; genus CAJCIS01. Next base: position 2,754,315 of record OZ255625.1, on the reverse strand, counting down.
TGGGCACCTTCATTTCTCTTGTGAACTCCTCGCTTCTAAATAACGGCGTCTCAACGCCTGGTGGGATCAGCTCGACTATAGTCACACCAGTGAACTTCATCTGCACGCGCAAGGATTGGGTGAAGGAGTGAATGGCGGCCTTGGCCGCGCTATAGACCGGCGATATCGGGAAGGGAATCAGCGCTGCCCCCGAAGAGACATTGATAAGCAGCGCGCCCTTGCGGGTCTTGAGATGCGGCATGAACTGCTGTACCATCCGGACCGGCCCGCTGAAGCACACCTCTATCTCACGCGTGATGTCCGCCATCTCGGCGTCTTGGTTGAATTTCTGCACGCGCATGATCCCGGCATTGTTGATGAGCGTGTCAAGCGCCGGAAATTGCCCAAGTATGTTGTCTCGCAGCGAGGCAATGTCTGCAGGATCGCCGACGTCGCTTTTGAAAATATGTACGCCGGCAAGCGCTCGTTTCGCGCTTTCAAGCTTTTCATCGCTTCTGCCGGTGATAATGACGGTGTTGTGGCGGTCACGCTCAAGGAGCTGCTTCGCCAACTCAAGGCCCATGCCGCTGGTTCCACCGGTTATCAGCATCGTTCTGTTCCTGAGCTTCATGTCAGGCTCTCTCCTTTGTCATTTCCTGCACAATGGCTGGGTTTTTCATTTGTTTCAGCACGTCGCGGAGTGGACGGGTATCTACGACTTGAAATAAGTGTCCGAGCGTTCGAGTTCGGCGATGAGTCCTGGCTGTCTCGGCTTCCACCCTAATCGTTCCTGCGTCAGCTTGCTTGAAGCGGGACAGTGGATCTGGGTAAATTGGGCGAGCCAGCCGAAATGCTCCGCCGCTTCCTCAGGCTGTTTGGAAACGACAGTTACATTCAGGCGCTTTCCGATTATTTCGGCAATATCTCGGAAGGCAATACCTTCTTCGTGCACGGCGTGATACCGGGCTCGGGCGGAACCCTGCTCAAGCGCCAGCCTGTAGAGACGAGCAGCGTCGAGTACATGCACGGCAGTCCAACAATTGGCGCCGTCACCGACATAGGCGGACACGCCCTTGTCGCGGGCATTCTGGATGAGGGTTGGAACGAAGCCGTGGTCGCCCTGCCCGTGTACGGAGGGCGAAAGGCGAACCAGCGACACGCGCACGCCTCCATCAGACAACGAGCGCGCAGCCTGTTCCGTCACAACCCTGGGGAAGTCGTCAGGAGTGAAGATCGAGGCGTCTTCTTCGCTCGCGAGACGGCCGGGTGTTACCAGCGCCGTTCCTGACGTGATGAGCAAGGGTCGATCAGAGCTTGCGAGTGCCGCGCCAATGGCCTCGATCGCACGACGCTCCACTTCGCAGACTTCCTTGAACTTAGAGAAATCATGGATGAAAGCGGTGTGTATCACGCCATCAGCGGCGGCGGCTCCGCTCCGCAAGCTTTCAAGATCTTCGAGATTGCCTCGATGGGCTTCGGCGCCGGCGGCGATGAGCGATGCGGCGGCTGAGTCCGAGCGAGCCAATCCAAGCACCTGATGGCCCGTTTGGATGAGCTCGCGCACAATCGCTGAACCGACAAACCCTGTGGCACCGGTAACGAAAACCCGCAATTTTGGTCCCTTTGAAAATAGTGATCGGTTTCTCTCGACCAAACTCGGATGTTGCCCTACACTATTAAAGTAGTGACGTTTAACCATCATAAATTCTAATAGGATAGGCATGAGCGTAGCCACCGAAGACAATCCGCTTGGCGTATATCTGCGCGATCGCCGCGCGCGGCTCGATGCGGCGGCCCTGGGCCTTCCGCCCACCCGCCGGCGCACGCCCGGATTGCGGCGGGAGGAAGTGGCGCAGCGCGCAAATGTTAGCGCGACCTGGTACACTTGGCTGGAACAGGGCAGAGGGGGTGCTCCGTCACCAGACGTGCTGGACCGGCTCGCCCGTGCGCTGGCGCTGACGGCCGCAGAGCGCGAACACCTTTATCTGCTCGCACAACGCCGGCCGCCTGAAGTTCGTTATGAAGCTGCCGAGCGCGTCAGCCCACGGCTGCAATGCGTGCTGAACGCGCTGGAGTTCTGCCCTGCCCTTGTAAAGAATAACATCTGGGACGTCATCGCCTGGAACCGTGCTGCCTCAGCCGTGCTGACCGACTATGGCGCGATACCGGCCGAGCAACGCAACGGGCTTCGCCTGCTCTTTACCGACCGCCGCATGCGGGATGCCTACCCCGATTGGGAGGCCAATGCACGCTTTGTGGTGGCGGTGTTCAGGTCTGACACGGCAAGGGCTGGAGCTTCAAAACGAGCTGAAAAGCTGGTCACCGACCTCTGCCGCGTCAGCCCCGAATTCAAAGCAATGTGGCATGACAATGACGTTCGCCTATCACGCGAGGATAGCATAAAACGTTTCAATCATCCGACTGCCGGGCCCATTGCTCTAGACTATTCGGCTTTTGCCGTCGATGGCCAACCCAGCCTTACGCTAATGACCTTCACTCCGGCGAGCCCGACCGATGCGGACCTGGTTCGCGCGTTGATCGTTGATTAGCCACACCGGCGCTGTGACTTATACCAATCAGCCGAAAGGCCGACTCTTCCAGAAAAAGCCGGGGGAGCAGTGCCTGCCCTCCCTCATCAATTCGTTCGCCACCGGCCAAGCCAAACCCAGGACATGAAACCTTCAATTTTCCTGAGTTCTCGTGCTAGTCGGCCGTTTTGTTTCTTTCAGGCTTCCCCTTAAATAAAGACGGGGGGTCTGGGGGGGATGGCACATCTCCCCCAGCCTTTTTCAGAACTTATCCACCGGCGCCCAAAACGCACAATGATGCACGTGCGCAAAATCGCTCTCCGGCACCGGCGCACCCGGCAGCAGCGACTGCACGATGTCCGCACCCTTCGCATAAGGCGACCAGGCTGGCGCGCCGCGTCCGTCGGGCGAGGCCGCGCGTGCAAAATTGCTCCAGTATTTCACCATGGCGTCAGAGAGATGCATCTCCGCGGCGTCGAGCGGGCGCGTGCCGGGCAGCTTGGGAATATCGAACAGGAACTGGATTTCGCTCGCGTGGTAGGCGCCGTAGGAATAGCCGGCGGGCGGGAGGAAATCCTGCGGGGCGCGGCGATCGTTGAACTCGTAGCCATAGACGGGCACGTAGCGCGATGCTGCGCGATCGACCTGGCGCGCCTGGCAGGCAAATGTCTGATCGGTGATGACGGCGGCAAGCGCCAGCACCGGTTTGGCGTATTTGCCGACGGGATATTCGGCGGCAATGGCCGTTCCGAGCGCCTGGCCATAGATGCTGGCCAGCACGGCGGGATATTGATCCGCGGTCAGCCCCGCATCGGCGCCGAGAAATTGGCGATATTCGTCATGCGTGGAGCCGTTCATGACAGGCACGCGATTGAAATGGCCGCCTTGCAGCGCAGCGCCCGGAGAGAGCGGCAGCGTGGTGCCATCGACAAACGGCGTCAGGCTCAGACCCGCCGTGCCGCTTAGCGCGACCAGACTTGCCACACTTGCCGCACGCAGGCAGGCGGTGTCGGCAACATCGCAACCGAGATCCTGTGCGATGGTGGCGCCGTTCGCCTCGCCCTGCGCAAGGGTGGGCAATTGAAGGCCGGTGACGTAGGCGCCGCTTTGGATGATGGCGCGGCTGAACAGGCCATAAGCGGTGGGCGAGACCAGGTTGGACAGGGTGCTCAAGCCGCCCGCTGACTGGCCGAAGATCGTGACGCGGGCAGGGTCCCCGCCGAAGCCGGCGATATTGGTGCGCACCCAGTTCAGCGCAAATTGCTGGTCCTGTATGCCATAATTGCCTGCCAGGTGACCTTCGGCATCAAGCCCCGCTTCGGCAAGGAAGCCGAGATAACCCAGGCGGTAATTGGTGGTCACCACGATTACGTTGTTGTCTGTCACCAGCTTTACGGGGTCGTAATCATCGCTTTCGCCCACCACGAGCGCCCCGCCATGGATCCAGAACATGACCGGCAAAGGCGGCGCATTCTTCGCCCGATGCTCGTGGGGCACATAGACGTTGAGGTAGAGGCAGTCCTCGCTGTCGCTGGCGATCCCGTAAGGCGATGCGGGCTGGGCGCAATGCGGGCCGAAGCTGGTGGCGATCTTGGTCTCCAGGCCGGCCGGCACGGGCTGGGGCGGCTGCCAGCGGGCGGCGCCCACGGGAGGTGCTGCATAGCGGATGCCGAGGAATTCGTTCATCCCCTCGGCGACCTTGCCGGTGATCTTGCCGTATTGCGTGATGACGACAGGTGCGGCCGAAGCGGTAGCCAGCGGCAGACAGGAAAACAGGAAAGCCACGCGTAGGTGGGCCGACAACGTCATGATAGGCATCCTCCCGAAAACGCACGCCGATGTTTGCATCGGTCATGCTTTGCATGGCGAGGATAGAGCATGGGCAGTGGCAGCAAGGGAAGGGAAGCAGTCCTTTTTTGAAAAAAAGGACCAAAAAACTTTTGCTAGTTGCGCGCGGACCAAACTGATAAAAGTTTTTTGGTCCTTTTTTTCAAAAAAGGACTGCTTCCTTCCTTCACGCGCAGCGCGCTACGCTCACCCCCATGACGCAGGTTTTCTCCGCGCTGAAATTCTCCCCCGCCCTTCCCCTCTGGGCGCTCGCACTGCTGCTGGCCGCCGGAGCCGCCATCTGCGCGCTCGGCGTGCTCCGCCGGGCGCGGGGCGCCTGGCTGCGCGCGGCCTCCTTTGCCGTGCTGCTGGCCTGGCTCGCCGGACCCGTGCTGGTGCATGAGACGCGCCAGGGCCTGGCCGACATCGCGTTGCTGGTCATCGATCGCTCAGACAGCATGCAGGTGGGCGATCGCGCGCACCTGGCCGATGCCGCCGCGGCCGCGATCCGCGCCCAGGCTGCGCGCCTGCCCGACCTCGAACTGCGCCAGGTCAGCGTGCCCGAACATGGCAGCAACGGCACGCAGCTTTGGGCCGAGGTGACGCGCGCGTTGGCGGAAATCCCGCAGGACCGGCTGGCCGGCATCATGGCGGTCACCGATGGCCAGGTGCACGATCTTCCGTTGGCACCCCCCGCCGCCCCCGTGCACGCCCTGCTGGCCGCGCGGGGCGAGGAATGGGACCGGCGCGTGCGCGTGATCGAGGCGCCGAGCTACGGCATCGTCGGCCGCTCGCTAACCCTGCGCGTGGTCGTGGAGGATCTGGGCCATGTCTCGGGAAGAGGGGGCGCGCCCGAGCCTGGTGGCACCGCAAACCTGACCCTGCGCAGGGACGGCGCGCCGCCTGTCGTGCAGAGCGTGCCGATCGGCGAGCCACAGGAGGTGGCGGTCGATATCACCCGCGCCGGCCCGTCGGTGCTCGAGTTCAGCACCGATCCCCCTGTGGGCGAGGCCTCGGCGCTGAACGATCGCGCCGTGGTGCAGATCAACGGCGTGCGCGACCGGCTGCGGGTGCTGCTGGTCTCGGGCGAGCCCAACCAGGACGAGCGCACCTGGCGCCGCCTGCTCAAGAGCGACCCCGCCGTCGATCTGGTGCATTTCACCATCCTGCGCCCGCCGGAGCGCGACGACCTGACCCCGCTGAACGAGCTGGCGCTGATCGCCTTTCCCACGCGCGAGCTGTTCCAGGACAAGCTCTCGGGCTTTGATCTGATCATCCTGGACCGATTCACTGATCGCGGCATCCTGCCGCACGCCTATCTGCGCAACATCGCCCAGTACGTGCGCCATGGCGGAGCGCTGCTGTTGACAGCGGGGCCCGAATTCGCCTCGCCCGAGAGCCTGGACCAGACACCGCTGGCCGACGTGCTGCCCGCGCACGCGCCCGCAGGCGGCGGCAGCGGCGTGATCGCCGGCGAATTCCGCCCGCTCGTGACCGCGCTCGGCGCGCGCCACCCGGTGACAGAGGGGCTTGCGGGCGCCAACCAGGGTGATCAGGCGGCGATCTGGGGGCCGTGGTATCGCGCGATCGCGTCCGAGGACGTCGCTGGGCAGGTGGTCATGACCGGTCCTTCCGGCGCGCCGCTGCTGGTGCTGAGCCATGCCGATCAGGGGCGCGTGGCCGTGCTGCTGTCCGATCAGATCTGGTTGTGGTCGCGCGGGCATGGCGGCGGCGGGCCCCAGGCCGAGCTGCTGCGCCGCATTGCGCATTGGTCGATGGGCGAACCCGAACTCGATGAGGAGCGGCTGAGTGCGACGATCTCCGCGCGTCGGCTGCGTGTGGTTCGGCGCACGGTGGAGGGCGCGGCGGCGGCTACCGCGCGGGTGAGCCCGCCGGAGGGTGCTGCGCAGGATCTGGCTTTGGGCGCCGAAGGTCCCGGCCGTGCTGAGGGGGAAATGGCCGCGAGCGCCCCCGGCGTGTGGCGCGTGGAAGCCGGTGGGCGCGAGGCGTTTGCCGCAGCTGGCCAGGACAATCCGCGCGAGTTTGCCGATTTGCGCGCAACGGCCGAGCGGATGGCGCCGCTGGTGCGGGGCAGCGGGGGCGGCGTGGTCTGGCTGGGCTCGGCCGGGGTGCCGCGGCTGGTGCGCGTTGCCGAGGGGCAGAATGCGTCGGGTGCGGGATGGGTTGGGCTGCGGCGGCGAGGGGCGCATCTGGTGACGGGCGTGGAGAGCATGCCGCTGCTGCCGCCTTGGGCGGCGTTGCCGTTGCTGCTGGGGCTGGCGCTGGCGGCTTGGCGGCGGGAGGCGCGGTAGGGGGAGCAGTTAAAAAAAGCTGGGGGAGATGTGCCATCCCCCCCAGACCCCCCGTCATTCATTTAGACGAGGCTGCATTTTCGACGGGGGGTCTGGGGGGGATGGCACTGCTCCCCCAGCTTTTCTACAGGCAGATGCGATCAATCCCATCCCCGCCAAAATCATCGGAAAAGACAATATCTGTCCCATCGTGGCACCCTGCCATAAATACCCAAGAAACGGATCGGGCTCGCGAAAGAACTCCCCCGTGATTCGCGCCACGCCATAGCCGATCAGGAACACGCCCGTCAGGAAGCCGAACCGCGCCCGCACGCGCACAAACCGCGAGAAGGTGAATACCACCGCAAACAGCACCACGCCTTCGAGCAATGCCTGATAGATCTGGCTCGGATGCCGCGGCAGCCCCTTTTCATCGCCCGGAAAGATCATCGCCCAAGGCAGACCCGGCGAGGCCGGCCGCCCCCATAATTCGCCATTGATGAAGTTGGCAATGCGCCCCAGCCCAAGACCGTATGGGCTGACGATCGACAAGCGGTCGGCAAATCCCAGCACGGGAATGCCGTTGCGGCGGCAGAATATCACCAGCGCTACGACCATGCCGAGCATGCCGCCATGGAAACTCATTCCGCCCGACCACAGGCGGAAAACCTCCAGCGGCTGCGCGAGGTAATGGCCTGGCTGATAGAATACTATATAGCCCAGGCGCCCGCCTAGTACGACGCCGAGCGTCGCCCAGGTCAGGAAATCATCGGTCTGCTCGCGCGTGCAGATGGCGGGCGGCAGGCGCACCAGGCGGCGCATCGCCCACCAGCCGCCGACCAGGCCGGTGATGTAGGCCAGCGCATACCAGCGGATCGCCAGCGGGCCGATATGCACAAGCACCGGATCGAAATGTGGAAACGGCAGAACGCCGGCGAGCGCGCTCATCGGTAGATATTCGCCTGCGCAAGGTGGCGGTGCACGTAGCGCGCAACACCTTCCTCCAGGCTTAGGAAGGGTGCGGCGTAGCCGGCCGCGCGCAGGCGATCGACGCGCGCCTGCGTGAAATTCTGGTATTGTGGTGCGAGTTTTTCCGGCATGTCCACAAACTGCACGCGCCGCTCCACTGCGGTTGCATCGCAGACGGCGTGGGCCAGATCCAGATAGCTGCGCGCTTGCCCGGTGCCCACGTTGAACAGGCCCTGCGCGCCCGGATTGTCCAGCAGCCAGAGCATGACCGAAACCGTATCGTCGACATGGATGAAATCACGCGCCTGCGCGCCGTCGGCCAAGCCGGCAGAGGTCGCGCGGAAGAGGGTTGCGGGGCCGCCGGCGGCGACCTCGGCATATTTGACATGCACGACGGAAATCATGCTGCCTTTGTGGTATTCGTTCGGGCCATAGACGTTGAAGAATTTCAGGCCTGCCCATTGCGGCGGCCTGGGCCCGCCTCGCTGCAGGCGGTCGATCACCCAGCGGTCGAAGACGTGCTTGGACCAGCCGTAGAGATTCAGCGGCACCAGCCTGCTCAGTTCGGCGGGATCGTCATCAAAGCTCTGCGCGCCGTCACCGTATGTCGCCGCGGAAGAGGCATAGATGAAGCGCACGCCGCGTTGGGCGCACCATTCCCATAGTCGCTGGGACAGGGCCACGTTGGTCGCCCAGACTTCATCGCCATCGACAGCCATGGTGTGGCTGATCGCGGCCATGTGGAACACGGCCTCGACAGGAGGATGGCTGTCGAGGAAGTCGTTGAGGTCTGCGGGATCGACCAGTTGGGACGGCGGGTGGGCGGCCAGGTTGCGCCACTTGCCCTCGCTGCCGAGCCAGTCCGAGACGACGGTCTGGTGCCCGCGCGAGAACAGCTCGGCCTGCAGGATCGAGCCGATGAAGCCTGCGCCGCCGGTGATGAGGATCATGGCCGGGCGTGTAGAAGCCTACACGCGGCTCGCCAAGTGCCCCGGGCGTGTCAGCGTCGCGATGCACGTAGGCGCGCGGCGCGCGGCCGTGCTACCTCACTGCTCGATCAGGGCCGCCGCCGCCCGTCCATCCCCAGGAGCTTGCCCATGGCCGAACGACCGCGTTTCTTCGAGGATCTGGCCGGTGTGGCCGGCGGTGCCATCTCGGCGCTATCCGGGCTGCGCGAAGAGATGGAGGCGATGGTCCGCGCGCGGATCGATGAGACCATTCGCAAGCTGGAGCTGGTGCGACGCGAGGAGCTGGATGCGGTGACCGACCTCGCCGCGCGCGCGCGCGCCGGGCAAGAGGCGGCCGAGGCTAAGCTGTTGACGATCGAGGCGCGGTTGAGCGCGCTGGAGCAGGGCGCGGCTGGAGGGATGAAGACGCCGGGTTGAGCGTTCAGCCGCGCGACGATGTCTCGATCGCGCGTCTGGCCAGCGGCAGCCGGCGGCGGGTAAATTTCGAGGAGGCCGGGAGCAGAAGCGTGCGCCCGCCAAAAGCGTGCGGCAGAGCGGGGCGGCCTTGATCGAAGGATGCGTCCATGCCTGACGCGTCCGCCCCCAGGCCGGAGGACGCTGCGAGCAGCATGGCAAAAAAAGCGGCGGAACCACGGAATGCTTTGCTTTGTGCCAGACCCATCGCCTCTTCCTTCCATCGCACTACCAGGCGCGGACCTTTGCTGCCGGACCTGGCATGGAAAGGATGAGACACCCTCTCAACAATTGATCAAGACAGCATGAACGCGCCGGCGACTCTGTGGTCCTTTGAAGCAGCCTGCACGCTGGCAAGGGGACAGGCAATGAAAAACGCCCCCGATCACCGCACAAGCGGCCAGGAGATTCCGACGTGATGTTTGCCTCCTACGCCCAGACGGGTCCGGCCATCCTTTCGGCCTTCGCCGCCTCGCTCGTGGAGTGCATCGAGGCCTTGACGATCGTGCTGGCCGTGGGCGCGGTGCGCGGCTGGCGCGCATCATTGAGCGGCGCGGCCGCGGCTTTTGTTCTGCTGGCGGGGCTGGTGGGCCTGGCGGGGCCGGCCTTGACGCGCATCCCCTTGGCCCCAATCCAGATTGTCGTGGGCGCGCTTGGCTTGCTTTTTGGCCTGCGCTGGTTGCGCAAGGCGGTGCGCCGCGCCGCCGGGGCGCTGCCGCTGCGCGATGAGGCGCGAGCCTATGCGCGCGAGACCGCGCGGCTGGCCACCGACGGACCGGCGATTTCGGTGTGGGACCGCGAGGCGATCTCGACATCCTTCCGCGTCACCGCGTTGGAGGGAATTGAGGTCGTGTTCATCGTGATCGCCATTGGTGCGACCGGACCGCATCTGATGGCGCCCGCGAGCCTGGGTGCACTGGCCGCGGTGGTGGTCGTGGTGCTGCTGGGGCTGGCATTGCACAGGCCTATTCAGACAATTCCGGAGAACACGCTGAAATTTGCGGTTGGTGTGATGCTGTGCGGGTTTGGCACGTTCTGGTTCGGCGAGGGCTTGGGCCTGGCGTGGCCTGGCGGGGATGCGTCGCTGCTGGGGTTGATTGGCGCGTACCTGGCGGGCGCGCTGGCGGGGGTGGGCGTTGTGCGCGGACGGGCGCGTTGATGCACTATTTGCCTGATGCAACCGCCTGCAGTCTTTTTGCCAATTCGATGATGGAATGGCCCGCGAGCGGGGTTGGCGAATAAAACAGGCTGAAGCGCACGCCCGTGATCTCTGGATCGCTGACCGAGGGTTTGTTCAAAACGCTGGTGAACGATCTGAGAATCGCCAGGACCTCGCCCCGCTCATAACTGCGAGTGATTTTCAAGCCCTTTTTGTTACGGTCACGAACGTCTTGCGCTACACTGTAGAACCCCGTGACAGGCGAGGGGTCGAACGCGTAGACTTGCGCCACTTTCTGAATAGGCGGTTCCTGGGGGAGGGAGTAGGCGAATTGCTGGGCCAGACCGCCGCCGAGCGAATGCCCTGTCGAGCAGACCGTCACATTCTTCAGATGCGCGCCCGCTTGCGTGGCCATTCGGCCGGCAAAGGCTTTGGCAAAATCGGGCGCGAAACGCTGAACGATCGTCGTATATTCGTCCTGGTGCTTGGGCAGAAACCAACGCAGGTTGGATTTCCAATCCTTGCCGCTGGTGAATACCGTGCCGCCAAATGCCGCGACCACCCTGCCCTGCTCGGCGTTCTCCCAGACCTCGGCCCGCAAATGCGACCGCTTCATTTCGTCCTGAAGAACCGGATCGGGAAACGAGTCCCACCGAGTCCAGCCAAGCTGGTGCAGTTCTGCATCCACATTAGGCGCCTCTGGAGGTTCCTTCTTGCGCGTCAATGCGTCCCGGAATGTGCGCAGCATGCCCCTGCCGGCCGGCAGGGGCTTCTGAGCGGGATCGGATCGTCCGTAGGCGGCAACGCTCAACATCGCGAATTGCCATTCCTCCTGTGCTTTGGGCAATGCGGGCGTGGGACCCGACAGCATGCGGTCACCCGGCACGCGCTGGAACACCTGGGCGGGTGTTTGCCTGAAGGCTTCTATGCGCGTGCGGATGAAGTCCATGAACGATAGGTCCGCCATGTGCGGTCGCTCCTTCATTCGACGCTGGTTGCGCTTGTATCATAAAGCAGAGAAGACCGGGGGGACCGTGCCGGTCCCCCCAGACCCCCCGTCATCTATTTAAATGAAGACGGGGGGTCTGGGGGGGCAGGCACTGCTCCCCCAGCCTATCCTTAGATTTTAGGACTGCACCACATGCGCTCCCCCATTGCTGCCCAAATCCTCGCCACAGCACTGATCGCCCAGGCTCACGCCGCCGACCCGGCTCCGGTCGCCGCCTCCGCGGGCATGGTCGTCACCGCGCAGCACCTCGCCTCGGACGTGGGCGCGGATATCCTGCGCCAGGGCGGCAACGCGATCGATGCCGCGGTTGCCGTAGGCTATGCGCTGGCGGTCACCTACCCGGAGGCGGGCAATCTCGGCGGCGGCGGCTTCATGACCATACGCCTGGCCGATGGGCGCACCACCTTCATCGATTTTCGTGAAAAGGCGCCGGGCGCGGCCACGGCGACGATGTTCCAGGACGCCTCGGGCAAGATCATCCCCGGCAAGTCCACCCATTCCTGGGCGTCCTCGGGCGTGCCGGGTTCTGCCGCGGGGCTGGATTATGTGCGCGCGCATTATGCGACGATGACGCGGGCGGCGCTGATGGCGCCGGCGATCAAGTTGGCGCGCGAGGGTTTTACGCTGACCCAGGGCGACGCGACCATTTTCGACCTCATGTCGCCCTATCTGGCGCATGATCCGGCGGCTTCCGCCATTTTCCTGCCTGGTGGCGCGGCGCTGCGCGCGGGCGAGGTGCTGCGCCAGCCGGATTTGGCGGACACGCTCGCCGCCATCAGCGAACACGGGCCCGATGCGCTCTACCGCGGCCCCATCGGCGAGAAGATCGTGGCGGCGAGCCAGGCCGGCGGCGGCATTATGACGCGTGCGGATTTCGCGCATTACAAAATCCGTGAATTACCGCCTGTGAGTTGCACCTATCGCGGTTACACGATCGTCTCGGCGCCGCCGCCCAGCTCGGGGGGCGTGACGTTGTGTGAAATCCTCAACGTCCTTGGCGGCTACGATCTGGGTACGATGGGCTTCCACAGTGCGGCGGAAATCCACGTGCTGGTCGAAGCAATGCGCCACGCCTTTCACGACCGCAACGAACGTCTGGGTGACCCTGATTTCGTGCCCAATTCGGCCAAGACGGTGGCCGAGCTGTTGGACCCGGCCTACGCGGCGCGCATTCGCGCGGGGATTGATGCCGAGCGCGCTACGCCCTCGGCCGCACTGAAAGCGGTGCCGCCCGCGCATGAAGGCACCAACACGACGCAGTACAGTATCGTCGATCGTGCAGGCAATGCGGTTTCGGTCACCTACACGCTGAATGAATGGTTCGGCTCGGGACACGTGGCGCCTGGCACCGGCATCGTCATGAATGACGAGATGGATGATTTTACCAGCAAGATCGGCCAGGCCAACATGTTCGGCCTGATCCAGGGCGAGCCCAACGAGATCGCGCCGGGCAAGACGCCGCTCAGTTCGATGACGCCGACGATCGTCACCCGCGACGGCAAGCTGGTGATGGTCGTGGGCTCGCCTGGCGGCAGCCGCATTATCACGATCACGCTGGAGGCGATCGTCAACGTGATCGATCACGGCATGAGCGTGCAGGAGGCGATCGATGCGCCGCGCATTCACGAGCAGTTCGAACCCGATGTGGTGTTCCTGGAGCGGGACGCAATTTCGCCAGATACGCGCAGGATTTTGGCCGCGCACGGGTACACATTTTCGGATCGCGGATATTGGGGGCTGGCCGAGGCCATTCTTTCCGGTGGGCCTACGCTGCGTCCGGCGGGCAGCCACGCCGATGAGGAGGCGCTGCCATTGGGATTGCTCGCTGTGCCGGGGGCGACACTGTATGGGGCGCATGATGTGCGTGGGGGTGCGGGCAAGGCGGCTGGAGTGAATTAATACCGACCGGCGTTGAAACTGACACATGATCAGGGAGAGAAAGATTGGGGGAGATGTGGCTGACGTATACGTCAGCCCCCCAAACCCTACCGCATTCACACATCTTGCTTTGAAAAGACACAAACGAAGGCCAGGGGCTTTGCCCCTGGACCCCGCTAAGGACAAGTCCTTAGAACCTTTTCTTTCTTTTCAAGAAGATGGAGGTCTGGAGGCCCTGCCTCCAGCGGGGTCTAGGGGCAGAGCCCCTAGCCTTGCTTTCTGCTACAAGTCATTGATAATTAAGACGTTTTTGAGATGTGTGAATCCGGTAGCCCCCAAACCCCCGTCATTATTTAGGACGAGGCCCTAAAATCGAGGTGATATTATACTTGACATACCCAAAATGGGGGGCTAGGAATGGGGTCATAGGAGCCCACCATGACCGCTTCCGTTCTCTCTGATCCCCAATTCCACGACGAAGCCGCCGCCTTTGTCTTCGTAGAGGCGCGCCTTTGGCCGCATGGTCCGGTCTGCCACCACTGCAAGAGTAGGGATCGTGTGGGCGCCCTCAAGGGCAAGACCACTCGGCCCGGCCTCTACAAGTGCTATTGGTGCCGCAAGCCCTTCACCGTCCGCATGGGCACCGTGTTCGAGGCAAGTCACATCGAAATGCACAAGTGGCTTCAAGCCATTTATCTGATGTGCAGCAGCAAGAAAGGTGTCAGCACCAACCAGCTTCACCGCACCCTGCGTATCACCATCAAGAGCGCGTGGTTTCTCTCGCACCGCATCCGCGAAGCTATGACCACCATGGGCATGGAGCCGATGGGCGGCCTTAACGGGATTGTGGAAGTGGACGAAACCTTCATCGGCAAGAAGGAAGGCGTCGAACCAGCCCGCGGCTTTGCCCACAAAAACGCCGTCATGTCGCTTGTTGAGCGCCGCCCCGCTGGCGCGGTTGTTCGTTCCTTCCACGTGGAGGGGACCAGCGCGGCCGATCTGTTGCCCATCCTGATGAAGCACGTTCATCCTGCCACCCACGTGATGACCGATGAAGCCGGCCAATACACCCACCTTGCCCGTTGGTTCATGGCTCACGACTTTACCACCTACAGCAAGGGTGAATACGTCCGCTCCGGGGCCAGCTACGTCCACACCAACACCGTTGAAGGCTTCTACTCGGTCTTCAAGCGCGGAATGAAGGGCGTTTCCGCTACGTCACTGAATTTGACTTCCGCTACAACAACCGCGTACGCCTTGGCGTGAGCGATACCGACCGGGCCGACCGTGCACTGCAAGTCGTTGTGGGCAAGCGCCTGACCTACCGAACGACTATTGGAGGAGCGGCGGTCTAAGCGCCGCATGCGGTGACCTGAGGCGTATGCGCGGGATGGGATCATTGAGGATCACCGGCAGATGGACTTTGAGTTCTAGGAGACCGCAATGACAGCGAAAGAAGTCGCCGAATTACGAGGAGAACTATTCGGCCTGAAAATCTTGCTGATGAACTTTTTGGCGACAACGGCCCGGATGTCGTCCGATCCGATGCCTTACTTAGACGATCTAGCAGAGCAATCGCATCGGGGAGTGGCGGCAGCGAAACCCCCAAGTATCCCGGAGCATCATCTGCGGACATTCCAGAACGCAGCCGCTGGAATAGTGTTGCAGGTCGTCGAAGCCGCAAAAGTTCCTCACGTGCCAACGCCTCCACGTGGTCAGCTCCAATGATGAAAGCATTTGCTACTGCGGGCGCCTTGGCTGCGGTCGGGCTGCTCATATCGTCCACACATCAAAGTATGGCCTCTGGAACCTATCCGCCAGCGGCGATAGACAACCTCCAGCGCATATGCCGCCAAGCGCCGGGCATTTCGCCCAACGCAGTACTTGCCTATTGCACCTGCTATGTGGACTTAATGCAGAGCAAGATACCGTGGCGAGACTATTTGCTGCTTGACTCGGCCATAAACGTGAAAGGTATCGCCGGCATTGATGTTGAGGAAAAAGCCATACTAGGACAAGTCCTAGAAGTTGGCTTCTATTGCTCACAAAAAGCCGCGCGTTAGCATGGAGACCCGCAATGCCAGCCCGTAAACCGCCACCCAAAGACGAGCGCCCGCAATCCGAAGACTTCATCGAAACCGCCCGCACACTGGGTGGCGATGAGTCGCGGGAGGCGTTTGAGCGGGTGTTTGAGAAGATAGTCAAAGCTCCAGATCCGCCTTCTGGGAAGAAAGAGTGAGGAAGAAGCTCATGGTGTGGTTTAGAACATCTTGAGCGGGGCGCTCTTCAAAACATGCGCGCCCATGAGCTACGCGGGTGCGCCAGCCATCTTTGAAGTAGCGGAATTGGGAAGCCGCCTCTGAATAGAATTGTAAGGCTTTCGTCTTTTCCTGCCCTCGAGGTAAACTCTTCATGTCGCGTATTTTGCCGTCTATCTGGTCAAGTATGTTGTGCCAGTCGGCTAGCTCAATACCGAATGGAAACTCGACCCCTAAGTCTGCGCCAATACTACGGACGCCAATTTCAGCCGCTCGCATGGCATGAAAAACAGACGCAGTGTACAAGCCGCATGAGAAAGCATTACATGCCGAACCGAGTTCCTGACTTGCTTCGGGAAATATTCGTGCAACTACCTCAGGTAAGACATGATCGAAATACTTGGCGCGATCAGACGGTATGAAGAGAAAGGTCTTCTCCTCTAGCTCGGAACGAAAGGCATCAACGATATAGCCAAACTCGCTGTCGGTTTTGGGAAATTGGGCCAACGCCCTTTGGATGAGGCGGCTGGTGACGGGAAGCGTTAGCTGGAGGGCAAGCCCATGAAGTTGAACCAGGGCATCTTGAATCTCGGCAATCTCGACTCCTGTAGGGGTGGCTATTTCCGTGTGAGCGGAGACACCCAAGATTCCCCCGCTCCCGGTTTGAATATGGACGAGACGAAGCAGTCGCTCGACATGTTTGACCTCCATGCCAATACGAAAACACGCCTCAGCTGCAAATCGCATCATATCCCACAGGCTCCAGAGCCGCCCCGGCTCCGCCCCCAATGGTGCGAGCCGCTCGGCTTCCCCGCCCTCGACGATTGGCGATAGGTAGGTCATCCTACTTCCCTACCGCTGGGTATGGAAAGTATAATATCACCAAAATCGACGGGGGGTCTGGGGGGGATGGCACATCTCCCCCAGCTTTACTCTGAGAGTCGATCTTTCTGCTGGCTGGTATCAGAAAGACCGGGGACCCGGCTTGTTCTCTCCAGCCTGCTCTCTGTTGCCCCGACTCGACACCCTCCCTGTAATCTCATCATCCACAGGCAGCGCCGCTCTCGCGGCAGTGGAGGGTGTCATGCAGCGAAATGAAATCCTGCGGCGTTACCGCCACTTGAGGTCGATCACCAGGCACCACAGTAGCGGGATCTTGCGCTGCGTGGCGCAGCAGACGCTCCTGGAACGTGCGCGGGACATTGGGTGCTGCTCCGGAAGAAGCATGATCTTTGATAGCGAGGAAGAGGCTGCGCTGGTCATGGACCTGGCCGTCCATACCGCCAATCCTGGCCGCTCCCGCGCCGTAGACCGCTACGCCAAGGCCGCGTCGTTGCCCGCCGGCTCAGACGAAGCGCTTGTGCTCGCTGCAATGGTGGCCTCACGATTTTCGATTTGGGACGTCAAACGGCCCCACGAGGAAGCCGGACTGATCATCACGGACACGATGCGTGACAGCGAGACGGAGATCTGGCTGGTCGATGAAGGGCTGGAACTCAGCGCCGACCCTGGCATGCTGTTTGCGGCCCGGCTTTACCTGCCTGGGGATTTTGCCATGACGAGCGGCGTGCTCGTGCCTATCGATCCCGATATCTTGGACGCGGCGTTTGCGAAAGTGCCGGGCGTACTGGACATGCCAACCAAGCACATAGCCAGCGACTCCCGCTTCAATACGGCGGTCTACCGTGCCGCCATCGGTTACGGCATCATGGATAACGTCGAGTTCAAAGATTGCGGCTTGGCCGCGTAATCGCGATTAGAGAACCGAAGCTTCGTCATCGACCGGAAGCTCTGGAGGGAATGGCACAGTTCCCCGAGCTCTCTGCCTCACTTCCCAGGATGCCGCGCCTTATACAGCTTCAACTGCGCCCCGAACGAGGCCGCCAACGCATTGGCCTGATCGACCGCCTGATTGCCCTGCTCGACCCACGAATCCTTTTGCGCCTGGCTCACCCTCGCCGGCGCATGATCCGCCTGCGCGTTCCGGCACGACTGATAGGTCTCCAGTTCAACCACGAAATGCTGCATCACGTCGTGCCCCAACCGCATATCGGCCTCGCTCGCGACCGTTCCATTGGGCGGCACCGGGGGAGGGCCAGGCAGCAGGCAATCGGCCGGCGCCGCGGCTTGTTGGGGCAGGACCGGGGCTACGATCGGGCCGGGCGTGCGGTGCTGCACCAGGAGAGTGATGCCGGCGATTGCGGCCAGAGCCAGGGCAACCAAGGCCAGGAGCTTCGTATTCAACGGACAATTCCTATATTCAGGACGTAAGCCGGGGAAACAGTGCCTGCCCCGCCGGACCCCGGATTTTTTTAGCACTTCTGAGAGCGATCCAATATCTAGCAAGCGATCTACTGCCGTGCCGCTGCCTTCGCGGGAGGAGATCCGCCGCTTTATACAGGGCGCCGGGGGAATTGTGGGCAAGCGGGAGATCGCCCGCGCCTTCAAGCTTGGCGCCGAGCACCAGGTCGGGCTGAAGGGCATCCTCAAGAGCCTTGCCCATGAAGGTGCGGTGGCGCCCGCGGGCCACAAGCGCTTCTCGCGGGCTGGGGCTGCGTCGGACCGCCTCCCCGAGACCACGGTCATCCTGATCACCGGCACCGACCCGGATGGCGACCCCGTCGGCCGCCCGCTCTCCTGGGAGGGTGCCGGGCCGCCCCCGCTGGTTCTCATGCACCCCGAGCAGGCAGGCCGCCCCGCGCTCGCGCCGGGCGACCGCATCCTCGCCCGCCTCAAGCCGATCGGTCCGGGCAAATACGAAGGCCGCACCTTCAAGCGCCTGGCCGCCACGCCGTCCAAAATCCTGGGCGTCTTCCGCGCCCCGGATCGGCTCACGCCGACCGATCGCCGCGCCAAGGCCGAATGGGCCATTCCGCCCGGTGAGGCGATGGAGGCGGAATCGGGCGAGATCGTGCTCGCCGAACCGTTGCCCGGCACGGGCTATGGCCTCAGGCCCGCCCGCATTATCGAGCGCCTCGGTCGCATGGGCGATGCGCGCTCGGTCAGCCTGATTGCGATCCACACCCATGGCATCCCAACCGAATTCTCGCCCGAGGCGCTGGCCGAAGCCCGCCGCGCCCGACGCGTGGCGCTGGGCAAGCGCACCGACCTCCGTTGCACGCCGCTGATCACCATAGACGGCGAGGACGCGCGCGATTTCGACGACGCGGTTTATGCAGAACCCGACGGCGAGGGCTTCCGCCTGATCGTGGCCATAGCCGATGTCGCCCATTACGTCCGCTCCGGATCGGCGCTGGATGAGGCGGCCCGCAGCCGCGGCAATAGCTGCTACTTCCCGGATCGCGTCGTGCCCATGCTGCCCGAGGCGCTGTCCAACGGCTGGTGCAGCCTGCGCCCCAATGAGGAGCGCGGCTGCCTGTTTGTCGAGATGCGCATCGATGCGCAGGGCCGCAAGCTGAGCCATGCCTTTGGCCGCGGGCTGATGACATCGGCCGCGCGCCTCACCTACACCCAGGTGCAGGAAGCGGCCGATACGGGGCAGGACGCGAGCCTGCCCGCAGGCCTGCTGACAACGCTCTACGCCGCCTTCCGCGCGTTGCTGGCCGCACGCACCGCGCGCGGCACGCTCGATCTGGATCTGCCCGAGCGCCGCGTCGTGCTCGACGAGGAGGGGCGCGTGGCCGACATCGCGCCGCGCCCGCGTCTGGACAGCCACCGCCTCATCGAGGAATTCATGGTGGCCGCCAACGTCGCCGCAGCCGAGGAACTCGAACGCCTTCGCCGGCCGTGCATGTATCGGGTGCACGCGCCGCCTTCGGAGGAGAAGCTCGCCAATCTGCGGATTTTCCTCGGCACGGTGGATATCGCCCTGCCCGCCGGCCGTGACCTGCACCCGCGCGACCTGGATGCGGTTTTGAAAAAGGTCGCCGGCAGCGATCGCGCGCAAATGGTCAATGAGGTGATGCTGCGCAGCCAGAGCCAGGCCGCCTACCACCCGGACAATATCGGCCATTTCGGACTGGCACTCGCGCGCTACGCCCATTTTACCAGCCCTATCCGACGCTACGCCGATCTGCTCGTGCACCGCGCGCTGATTGCCGGCCTCAAGCTCGGGCCAGGCGCGCTGAGTGCGGAGGAGGTGGCGTGCTTCGAGAACACGGCCGAGCATATCAGCGCCACCGAGCGGCGCGCGGCATTGGCCGAACGCGAGGCAGTGGACCGTTACTTATCTGCCTACATGGCGGACAAAGTGGGGGCGAGCTTCCCCGCACGCATTTCCGGGGTGACGCGCTTTGGCTTGTTCGTGACAATAGAAGGATCGGGCGCGAACGGCCTGATTCCCCTCTCCTGCCTGCCAGACGATTATTGGATGCACGACGAAGCAACGCAGACCCTGAACGGCCGCCATAGCCGCCAGTCCTTTAGGCTGAGCCAGGATGTGCGCGTTCGCCTGCGGGAAGCGGCGCCTATTACCGGTGGCCTTGTCTTCGATCTGATCACTGAGGGCGCCGCAGCCCCGCGTCCAAGGCAAAATGGGCGGCCCCAGGGTGAGCGCGGGCCGGGCGGCGGGAAGAAGCGCGGCAGGCGGTGAGGCTCGGTCTGGCCATCCTGCTGGTGGCCGCCGCGATGCTCGCCGCGGCCCTGCCTGCGCGCGCGGCACCTGCGGGTGCCGCGGTGCGGTCCCGCCTGTTCGACGTCGAATTGAAAGCGCGGGTCTTCTCAACGGCGCTGGCCTTTGCCGCACCGCGCATCCTTGATCCGGCAACGCCGGCCGAGCTGACTTTGTGGGGGCTGGGCGGCATCACGGCACTCGATCCGGCTCTGAACGTGGACAAACGCGGCGCGGTCCTGCGCCTGTTGCAGGGCGAGCGCGTGCTGCTGAGCCGGCCGGTGCCGGCGCCCGATGATACCGCCGCATGGGGAATGGTGGCGGCCGAGATGTATGCCGCCGCCATCGAGGCGTCGCCGGCTCTGCGGCGAGCTGGCGCGCAGGCGCTGACGCAGAGCTTCTTCGACGAGATGTTCAACCATCTCGACCCCTACAGCCGCTATGTCGGCCCCGCGCCTGCCGAGGAGGAACGGGGCAAGCTCTCGGTGGACGCGTCCGCCGGGCTGGGCCTGATACGCAATCACGGTGCGATTGCCGTGGCCGACGTGGTGCCCGGCGGCCCAGGTGAGGATGCGGGTTTTCGCGTGGGCGACCGCATGATTTCGGTGGATGGGCGCGCGGTGCGGGGCATGGCACCCGATCGCGTGCAGGCGCTGTTGACGGGTGAGGCAGGGACGGAACTGCGCGTGCGCGTGCGCGGACTGGACCGCCAGATCCGCGACATGGCGGTGACACTCGCCTATGTGCCGCCAGAGACGGTCTCGGTCGCGCGGGACGGCAGCCTGCTGGTGCTGCGCGTCACTGCCTTTGACGGCAACACCGCGGAGCGGCTGAGTCAGGCGATCGAAGCGGGGCTGATTGCAGGGCCGCCACCGAGCCTGGTGGTGCTCGATTTGCGCGGCAATCGCGGCGGGTTGCTGCGCCAGGCGGTGACGAGTGTCGCCTTGTTCGCCGAGCAGGGCGTGATTGCCAGCACGGCCGGGCGTGATCCGCAGGCGACGCATGATTGGCGCATCGATGGCGGGGGCGATCTGACGCAGGGCGATAGACTGGTCGTGCTCGTCGATGGCCGCACAGCGAGTGCGGCCGAGATCATGGCAGCAGCGCTAGCCGATCTGGGGCGTGGCGTGGTGGTGGGCAGTTCGACGCTGGGCAAGGGGCTGGTGCAGGCCATCAAACGCCTGCCTGATGATGGCGAGTTGTTCGTGACCTGGAGCCGCGTGCTGGCGCCGAAGAACTGGCCACTGCAGGCGCTTGGCGTACTCCCGCAGATCTGCACGAGCCAGGGGGAGGATCGCACGAACCGGCAGGTTGGGGATCTGGATCGCGGCATTTGGGACATGGCGCGCGCGGTGGCTGCGAGCCGGGCTGCACGCGCGCCGCTGCCTGTGGTGCGGGCGCTGGAATTGCGTTCGCCGTGCCCGGCGGCTGAGGAGAGCGACGCGGATATGCGGGTTGCGCGTTTTTTGAGTGAGCATCCGGCAGCGTATGCGGCGGCACTGATCAGGTGAGCCATAGCAGGGAAAGATCGGGGAGGGGCTGACGTATACGTCAGCCCCTCCAAAATCCCCGTCGATTACTGGGCTTCGCCTTAAATAATGACGGGGGGTCTGGGGGGAATGGCACATTCCCCCCAGCACTTTGACTATCGTGCGCCGCCAACGCCGCCGATTATGGCATGGGCGTATTTTTTCACCTGACTGGTGCCCGCGATCTGATCGAAAATCCACAGCCAGCCGCCGGTAATGCCGCATTGTGTGTGCCAGCCCTTCATCGCGGCCTCGGCTTGCGCCGGCGTGTCGTAGGGCGGCGCTGAACCCTGGTCCGACACGCCGGGATAGACTGGCACGCTGCCAAAATTCCAGCCCGAGCAGGGCGAGTTGCCCTGCCCGCCGGCATAGGTTTGCAAATGAATGCCGTCCACCGTACCGGCGAGCTGCGTGTTAATTTTCGACACGACCGAAATCCAGTACGAGGCGTTCGTATAGGGATCCATCGTGACGTGGTAGCCAAGCTGGCCGAGCATGACCGCGAACTTGATTGTGGACGCCGAATCATAGCCGTTTTCGTCATCGAAATCGACGGCATCGATGGGCAATGCGGCCTTTAGCGCGGCAAAATCCTTGTAGAGAATGCTGTCCGGTCCGGTTCCCTGCTTGTCGACCAGCGCCTTGATGTCCTCCCAATCGCCATAATTGGAAGACCCTATGCTGAAGGTGACGCGTGTCACGTGGCCCTTCTTGATCGTGGCCAGGTCGGCGGGGAAATTGGGGTATGTCTGATTGCCGATATAGGCGCCTGCCGATGTCAGCGGAAACTCGCCATTGAGGTTCAAATCGCCCGAGCTGTTGACCTCGACGCTCCAGACGATCAGTTCGTTGAAGCCTGATTTCCTGAGTTCGCTGATGTTCTTTGGGACGTGCTTGTAAACCGGGCCACCTCCCAGGATGCCGACATAGCCGGTCTGGGCAGCGGCGGTACTGGCCAATGCGCCAACCCCACACAAAGATAGTGCAAAACTGCGCGCGCGCTTGTTCCGGCGTACCCGCCTGAACGGCGCGCTCAACTTTTTGATCATGTCTCATATCCCTTCCAAGCGAAATTATTGCCGGCAATCATCTTGGCCATGCGCGTGCCTACGATCATGCGCCGGATCGCAGGCTGCAAACGGCTCTACAAGTGAATTAACAGGCAACGGCATGGCGCAACAGTGCAAATCGTGGGTCATCACCGGTTGGGGCAGGTCAGCAATTCGCCCAGCGCGCCACACAACCCCAGTGCGTCCTTTACACTAGAGATCAATCGCTTGTGTGCCGGGCCGGTCCAGGGGATGGGGTCAGCCGCATACAGCCGCTGCGCGGCCTCGGAATTTCCTGCTTGATACAGTGGTCCGGCTCCTATCGCCCAAACGCCGTCCGCTAGGCTGCGGCGGCCATGGACGGTAATTTCCTCAGCATTTTGCGAGGCGGGCTGCAGATCGAGATGCTGTCCAAAAGCCGGCTTATCTGTCCATGATCGGGATGGCGCGAGTTCAAGCCAGGGCGCAACCTGCATCGTGTCCCCTGAGCGCCCGGCATCAGGCTGACGATGCGGCAAGACAGTTTTGCGCGAAGCGACCTGACCCTGGCATGTGCCGGCTAAAGCAAGCGCACCCACAACACCGCCGACGATCCTGATCATAAGGCAGCCCGGTACACGGCAACGCATTCAACATCCACAAAAGCGTCGCCGCAAGCCGGCACAATCGCCTGGGCGGCACACAGGCCGGCGGCAGCCCTTCACTCCAATACTCCTTCACTCATGAGTTGAGAGCCGTATCCAGCAACGCATCGACGTCGCCTTGGCATTCAGGGGTGGCCAGCGCGCCGTCAAGCCGGCCATCGATCAGGAGCATGGCAAAGCCATGCACGACGGACCATCGGCCGATGGCGCGGCCGAACAGGGCCAGGCTGGCCGTGTTCGGCGCGTGCGTATCGGCGCCGTCCAGGCTGCGCATGAGCAGACGCGAGGCTTCCTGAGCGGCCTCGGCGAGGGCGGGGCGCGTGAAGTCCAGCCGTTCGGACCGGAACATCAGCAGGAACATGGCGGGCTCGGCGCGGGCGAAGGCGACGTAGGCGTGGGCGGTTGCCCTCGGAATGGTGCGGGGGCTGGGATTTTCCTGGGCGTGGCGCAGGGCCTCGTTGAACTGGCGATAGCCGATTGCGGCGAGTTCGCTCAGCAAGCCTGAAAGATCGCCGAAATGGGGGGCGGGCGCCATGTGGGAGACGCCGGCCTTGCGGGCGACGGCACGCAAGGTCAGGGCCGCAAGGCCCTCGGTCCGCAGGATTTCGCCAGAGGCGCGGAGGAGAGCGGCCGGGAGGTCGCCATGGTGGTAGGGGCGTTTCACGGGGCACACCTAGCGAAAGGGAAAGGGGGAGCTACTAACTTTACACTGGACAGACGGCAAGCTGAGGCTTTATAGCGCATCTATACGTTGTATAGAAGGAGCTTCCTGTGGGATACGACATTCGCGCTGCGGTCGCCGAAGAGATGCCCTTGCCGAGCGTGACTGCGAGCGGCAACGCCGCGCGCCCGGGCGGCGGAGCGCGGGCAATTGCCATAGACATCGTGCTGAACGTGGTTCTGCCTTACGCGGCCTACGTTCTGCTCAAGCGCGCGGGCCAGAGCGATGCGCGCGCGCTGATCCTGAGTGCCTTCGTGCCTGCGGCCGTGGCGCTGGCCAGCCTCATTCAGCGTCGGCGGATCAACGGGCTTTCTCTGCTGGTGATTTTCGCCACCGCATTAAGCCTGGGGGCTACAGCGCTGTCAGGCTCGGCGTGGTTCGCACTGATCCGGCCCTCGTTTGTGACCGGATCGATTGCTTTGGTGTTCGTGGGTTCGCTTGCGTCGGCGCGGCCGGCGCTGTTCTACCTGGCGCGCGATACCACTTGCCCCACGCCGGAAGAGGCACGGGAGTTCGAGGCACTGTGGGCGCTTGCAAGCTTTCGCCGATCGATGCGCCGGCTGACGGTGGTTTGGGCGGCATTCCTCGGCGGGGAGGCGTTGCTGCGGGCGGGGCTTGCGGCGATTTGGCCTGATCCAACATTTATTGCAGCGACGCATGTCTTGTGGATCGTGTTGCCGATCCTGCTTACGCGGTGGAGCATTCGCGCGGGGCGACGGTGGGCGGAGGCGGGAGTTTAGGAGAAAGCAAGTAGTTCTTTTTTGAAAAAAAAGAACCAAAAAACTTTTGTCAGTAGGCGCTTCGATACTTTCAATCCTAAATAAATGACGGGGGGTTTGGGTGGGATGGCACATCTCCCCTAATCTTCAACTGGCGCATCGCCGCATAAGCACCCGCAGCAAGCGCGCTGATCCAGAAGCTCACCGGCCAGTCGGTGTAAAAAGCCAACGTTACCCCCAGCGTGGCGTCGGCCACCGCCAGCCCGACAGCCAACGCAATGCCCGCCATTACGCGCGCCGTTATGCGCTGCGCTACCGCGGCCGGACCCACCAGCAGGCTGAATACCAGAAGCACGCCGACAATTTGCGCGCACACGGCAACAGCTGCGCCAACCAGCCCCAGGAACAGCACCGAGACAAATTGCGCGGGCACACCACGCGCCTGCGCTAATTCGGGCTGGAGGGTAGCGAACAGCAGCGGACGGAATAGTACACCTAGGACGGCCAGCGTAAGCGCGGCCATGGCCAGCATGACAAGCAGCATGGGCGCGTCCACGCCGAGCACGTTACCGAATAACAATGACACCGCCTGCGCCGAACTGCCCGTGAAAAAATGCAGGAACAGCAGCCCCAGCCCCAGAGAGGCGGCGAGCACGAGGCCAATGCCCACGTCGCGTTCGGCCAGGCCCTCGCCGAGCAGCCCCATGGCCATGCCGCCCAGCGTGGTTGCCGCGATCATGCCCGGCAGTGGTCCGTAGCCGAGCAGCAGCGCGCCGGTAGCGCCGGCAAAGCCGACATGGCCGAGCGCGTGGCCGGCAAAGCTCTGGCCGCGCAGCACCAGAAAATAGCCGACGGCGGCAGAGACGACCGCGACGATGATTGCCGCCAGATAGGCGTGCACCATGAAATCGTAGGCAAAAGGATTCATGGCGAGGGATCAGGCACCAACGAAGACCCGGCCGCGCGCATGCAGCACCTCGATCGGCGCGCCGTAGAGGCGGGTCAGGACCGGGCCGGTCACCACGTCTTCGACCGTGCCCAGGGCGGCCTGGCCGTTCCCAAGGTAGAGTACTCGGTCCATGGCATCGCCGAGCACGTTGAGGTCGTGCGCGCTGCACAGCACGGTCAGGCCGTGGCGGCGCTTAAGGGCGGAGAGAAGGTCCACGATGTCGCGCTGGTGGCGCGGGTCCAGGCCGGCGAGGGGTTCGTCCAGCAGCAGGATGGCCGGCGTGCCGAGCAGGGCTTGGGCGATCAGCACGCGTTGTCGCTCGCCGCCTGAGAGTTCGCCGATGCGGCGGGCGGCGAGATCGGCGGCGCCGACTTCTCCCAGCGCGCGGTCGATGGCGCCGCGATCGGCTGCACTGCGATGCGGCAAGCCCCAGCGTGCGCCGTGCAGCGAGGCGGCCAGAAGATCGCGGCCGCGCACCGGCGGCCAGGCGGTCGCTCGGGTCTGCGGCAGGTAGCCGATGGCGCGGCGGCCGGCCCCGGCCGGCTGGCCCAGGATGTCGATCGTGCCGGCGGTAGGCCTGACCAAGCCGAGGATTGCACGCAGGAGCGTGGTCTTGCCGCTGCCGTTAGCGCCGAAAAGGCCGACAAACTCGTCCCTTTGGAGGCTCAAATCGATGCTGGTCAGCACCTCTCGCCCCGGGTAACCGAGGCTGACGCCACGCAGGCTGATCGCGTTCACGGGCGAGCCTGCAGCGCGGCTTGCAGCGTCTCGAGCTGGCCGACCATCCAGGCCGCGTAACCGACTCCCGAAGGCTGGGTTTCGGTCATGCCGACGGTGGGCACGCCGGCCTCCTCGGCAACGGCTATGAGCCGCTGCGCCGAGGCGTTGCTGACTTGCGCGTTGAAAATGAGCGCGGCGACGCGGTGGGCGCGCAGATCGGCCTCGATGGCGGCCACATCGCTGGCGGCAGGCTCGGTGCCGTTCATGGACGCGAGCGCGAAGCGCCCATCGCGCATGCTCAGCCCGAGCGCTTTGGCCATGGGATCGAAGAGGGGCTCGGTGGCCGCCACGGCCTTGCCCGCCACGCGCGTGCGCATGGTGGCAACGGTCGCATCCAGCGCCGCCAGCTCCGCCTGCACGCCTTTGAGGCCGGCGGCAAAGGCGGTGGCGTGGCCGGGATCGATCCGGGTGAGCGCTTGGGCGACGGCGAGGGCGACCAGGCGCATGGTGGTGGGCGCATACCACAGATGCGGATTGGCGGCGGCGGAGGCGTGGGCCAGATCGGCCACGCGCAGGACGATGCGCGCGGGTGATGGGCTAGCCGCCAGCAGGCGGTCCATCCAGGGGTCGTAGCCGGCGCCGTTGACGATCACGAGGCGCGCGGCGGCGATCGCGCGGGCGGTGGAGGGGTCGGGCTCGAAGAGGTGCGGGTCTTGGGCGGGGTTGGTCAGGATGCTTTGGACGGTGGCGGTGGGGCCGGCGATTTGCTGGGCCAGGGCGCCGTAGACGCGCTCGGCCGCGACGATTGGGAGGGCGGCTTGGGCGGGGTGGGCGAGAACAAGGGTCAAGGCAAGGGTTAAAAGCTGGGGGGGATGTGCCATCCCCCCCAGACCCCCCGTCGATTTATTTGCTTCGCCTAAATGATGACGGGGGGTCTGGGGGGAGTGGCACACTCCCCCCAGGTCTTTTTGATGGACCATGGCAGGGCTATAACATAACACCGCCCGCGCGCCAGCACGGGGTAGTCAAGCCTTCGCTACGCGCCCAAATTCATCCGCATGGATGGGCCGGATGACGAAACGAATGCCGTAGAGACGCGCCTGGCGAGGGCCGAGCAGATCTGCGCGCGCCGCGGCGCCAGGCTGACCGACATCAGGCGCAACGTACTGCGGCTGATCCTGCAGTCTCGCGAGCCGGTGGGAGCTTATACGTTGCTGGACGGGCTGCGGGCGCGGCATGGCAGCGGCAAGCCCCCGACGATTTATCGCGCGCTGGATTTTCTGCTGTCGCAGGGGCTGGTGCATCGTGTCGAGCGGCTGGGGGCTTTCGTCGGGTGCCACGATGAGGGGGAGCACCTTCATGCGGCGCAGTTTCTGATTTGCGGGACGTGCGGGCTGGTGACGGAGATGGAGGACGGGCGCGCGGAGGCCGCTGTGCTGGAGGCTGCGGCGGGCTTGGGGTTTCGGGCAGGCAAGGTGGTGGTTGAGGTGGAGGGGGTTTGCGCAGCTTGCGTGGGCGGGTGATGAGACACGCACATGCTTCGGCAACCCGAAATCTGGCATCAGGTATTGCCCAGATGGCCATCAGCAAGCATATAAGACAGTCCCTGAAGGAGGGGGTAGTGGTGAACCGTCAGTCCGTGTTGCGCTCCCTTAGAGTGATTGCTGGTTGCTCATTGTTGGGGACGGCTTTGGCTGGAACGCTTTTCGGCTGGGTCGGCGCGGGCGGTATCCACGAAGTCGGTGCTGTGCTGGGTGCCACATTCGGGATAGCCGCCAATATAAGGCACCTTGCGTAACCCAAGCTGCTTGACTGTTGCAGATTGCTGCGACCTGGCTCTGGTCCCATTATCACACTCACTGGGTCGATCCGGCGACGATATTGGTTTCCGTTCTTTACGCCTTCATGCAGCGGTTCCGATCCTCTGCCAGCAAGCCGATCCTGTCCCGGCAGACCGGGTGGGACATTCTGAACGGGCTGGCCCTTTTTCCGCTTTTGCTTTTGATGGGATCATCGTTCTCGATGTACTTGACGGGTCAGCTTGTCGAAACGAACAAGGTGATCATGTTTGGTGCAGGGGCGTTGGCACTTTTCGCCATTCTTGAAGACCCGTAGCGAGACTTGGGAAAGTCCGCTCGTTTTTCGAGGTTACTTGCTCCCGTCGCCAGCCAGAAAAGCCCTGACGAGTTCAATGGAAGGCTCGTCCATTAACGCCGGCGCATGGCCACAATCGGGCGCGATGTGGGTTGCGGCTTTGGCGCCCATCCGCGCGAACGTGTCGGGCAACAGAAGATCGCTGTGCTCGCCGCGCAGGACGAGCATGGGCGTGTCTATGGCATCCCATAGCGACCACATGTCGGCATCCTGCGGCGAGGCGGCCTGGAACGGCATAGCTATTGCGGGGTCGTAATGCAAGGTCAGGCCGCCTTCCGGCGGGGTGCGCACGCTGGTTTGCGCCATGTCGTGCCATTGCGCGTCACTGAGCGGGCCGAAGGCGGCGTGTACGTTGCGGAAATATGTCTCGGCCGCGTGCAGATCGGCAAAGTGGGGTGTAGCACCGACATAGGTGCCGATCCTGGCGAGAGCGGCGCGTGGAATGAAGGGGCCGATGTCGTTCAGCACCATGCGGCGGATCGGATTGGCGGGTGCGGCTGCGGCGATCATGCCGCAAATACCGCCGAGGGAGGTTCCGATCCAATGCACGGGCCGATCGATGAAGGCGAGCAGGTGCGCCAATGCGTGCACGTAGGATGGTGGCTGATAGAGGGCGGCGTCCGGCAGCCAGGCCGATTTGCCTCGGCCGGGCAGGTCGGGGCAGATGAGGTAAAATTCGTTGGATAAGGCTGCGGCGAGCGCGTCGAAATCCCGTCCGTTTCGGGTCAATCCGTGCACGCACACGACCGGGTGGGCGTGCGGATCGCCCCAGGCGGTGAAGGCCAGGCGGTGGAATGCACCGCCAAGGTAATAGAGAATTTCGCGCGCGCGTGGCTGCGTGGTGTCCGTGGTCATTGCCTGGATCGAGCCTATAAAATCGACGGGGGGTTTGGGGGGGGATGGCACATCCCCTCCAACTTTTTACTTGCTCTGGCTTCCTCATGCCGCCGGCGCGTGCGAGCCGAAGCGGCGCCGCCACCGCAGCATGGGTTGTTCTATGCCGGCGTAGCTCGCCATTGCCAGCGCAAGGCTGAGCGGGACGGCAACCATCAGCCAGCGCGCCCCACCTGCCGGATAGCAATAATCGGCAACGCCTAGCGCGCCCCAATGCCACAGATAGAGCGAGTAGCTGAGCCGGCCCAGCCAGCGCGCGGGCAGTGTGCAGAGCGCCCGGTGCATCCAGCCCTGGCTTTCCAGCAGCCAGCGAACCAGGCCGAGGAGGGCTGCGCCCTGGAGGCTCGGGCGCAGAACGTGGCGGCAGAAGGGACCGGGCAGGGCGAAACTGAGCGCGAGCAGCAGCACGCCGGAGATAGGGCGGCCGCGGAGGGGCGTCAGCGCCAGGATGGCGCCATAAGCGATCCCGTCCAGACGCGTGTCGGTTGCCAGATAGAGGCGGTTGTAGTGCCAGAGTGGATTGGGGTTGCCCGGCCCGCAGACGCCGGGGGCGCCGGGTGTGAAACAGAAATTCCACAGCCAGAGCCGCCACAGCAGGACGGCCAGGCATAGCAGCGCCACGCTGAGCACGGCGCGCCGGCCGATCCCGACCAGCAACAGGCAGGCGGGCCAGAGGGCGTAGAAATGCTCCTCGATGGCCAGCGACCACAGGATGTTGAAGGGGTGGCGCACGCCTGGCAGGGTGGAATGATAGCCGGCCCAAAGGTCGTAGTAATTGGCGCCGTAGAGCAGGGCGGCGATCCAGCCGGCCGGATCGATGCGCCCGCCTGCCGCGACGTAGGCCAGGCCCGCGAGCGCGATGTAGGCCGTGCCCGCCGGCATCAGGCGCAGCGCGCGGCGGAGATAGAAGCCAGGGAAATCGATGTGCCCGGACCGGGCCAGGGCGCCGGCCAATTGGCGTGTGATCAAGAAGCCGCTGATGAAGAAAAACAGCGTGACGCCGAATGCGCCCGGCACCACATGGTCCAGGCCGAGATGGCTGAGCACGACCAGCAGGATGGAGACGGCGCGCAAACCGTCCAGAGCCGGCAGGTAATCTCGCCCCGAGGCCGCCTGGCTGATTGAGCCGGCGGAAGAAACCATATGATACTCAATGCCGGTCGCCGCAGGACCGGCTTCCTGACACAAGGCGCTCATGGCTAAATCGGACCGAGACATACCGCAGAACCTGCAACCAAGGCCCGGTGATTACCAGTTCGATCTGGAATCGACACTGCGTGGCATCGTGACCCTGCGCGCCGGTGTTCCCAACGACGCCTTCACCGCAGAGGCGCTGGGGACCGAGCGGGCTGGCAGCGGCATCGTGATCCAGGGTGGGCTCGTGTTGACGATGGGCTACCTGATCATGGAGGCCGAGAGCATCTGGATGACCACGGCGGACGGCCGGGCTGTGCCTGGGCACGCGCTGGCGGTGGATTTCGAGACGGGGTTTGGGCTGGTGCAGCCACTGGGCAAGCTCGGCGTGCCGGAAATCGCCATCGGTGACAGCAATGCCCTGGAGGTGGGCCACAAGGCGCTGCTGTGCGCGGCCGGCGGGCGCCACCGCGCGATTGAGACGCGTGTGGTTGGGCGGCAGGAATTTGCCGGCTACTGGGAGTATTTGATCGAGGACGCCTTTTTCACCGCGCCCGCCCATCCGTTCTGGGGGGGCGCGGGATTGATCGGCCCGGATGGGCGGCTGCTCGGCGTGGGCTCGCTGGTTCTGCAACAGGGCGAGGCAGGCGGGCGGCGGGTGGACATGAACATGGTGGTGCCGACCGCGCTGCTGCTGCCCGTGCAGGACGAGCTGACGCGGCTGGGGCGGGTCAACCGGCCGGCGCGGCCATGGCTGGGCATGTTTGCGATGGAGAACGACGACGCGGTCATGGTGGGCGGCGTGGCCGATGGGGGGCCGGCGGACCGCGCCGGGTTGCGGCCGGGTGATCGGGTCGTGGCCGTTGACGGCGATGAGGTGAGCGACCTGCCGCATCTGTGGCGGCGCGTATGGTCCGCGGGCACGGCGGGCGCACGCGTGCGTATGAGCATTGGGCGGGAGGAAGAGTTGCTGCACGTGACGCTGCACAGCATCGATCGTGCGAGCATGCTGCGCGGGCCGCGGGTGCATTAAAGCTGGGGGGAACGTGCCGTTCCCCCCAGACCCCCCGTCGATTGTTGGTCCTTGTCTAAATAAATGACGGGGGGTCTGGGGGGGATGGCACATCTCCCCCAGCCTTTTTCGCTAAAGCCCGTAACGCGGCAGACACCGCGGGTTCATGTCCGCGGACGTAGCTATGCGCCCCCTGGTATTTGCGGGCACGACCCGCTAACCGCACACCTTTCCTTGAGGGGCCCGTGCTCGTCGAATTTTTCACGTGGTGGCGCCAACATCTTCTCGAGCTGGTGCCAGAGCGGTTTCGCGAGGGCGCTGACGGGCAGGCCAACGCGCTGGTGGTCGATGCCACGATGCCGGGCGTGCTGACCCTGCATCGCCGCCGCCGTGGGGTAGAGGCGCGGGCGGGCGGCGTGCGGCTGGATGAACCCGGCTTGCCCGCCCTTCGCGCGGCGATCAACCAGCGCGCCAATGGCGAGCCGCTGCTGCTGCGCCTAGCGGCGTCCAGCCTGCTGGAGCGGCCGGTGACCTTGCCACTGGCCGCAGAGCGCGATCCCGAGCGCGTGCTGGGCTATGAGATGGAGCGGCTGACGCCTTTTGCCGCCGATGAGGTCTATTGGGGGTGGAGCGTGCTGGCGCGTGATCGGGCGCGGGCCAGGTTGATGGTGCGGCTGACCTTCGTGCCGCGCGCGGTGGTCAATGAGCTGATCGAGACGTTGAACGCCGCGGGCGGGCGGCCGAGCCTGATCGAGGCGCAGACGCCGGCAGGGCTGCGCAGCATTCGGCTGCAGCATGACCGGCCGTCCGGCCGCGCGGCCTTGTTCACGGGGCGGAATGCGGCTTACGGCCTGGCCGCCTTGCTGGTGCTGGTGATCGTCAGTCCGTTTTTGCGGCAGAGTCTTGAAATGGGCGAGGCGCAGGGGCGGCTGGACGCGCTGGCGCCGCGCATGCGCCTGGTCGATCAGCTGCACAAGCGCATTGCAGGCGCGGGTGCGGGCGGCGAGGCGGTCGTGGCCGAAACCAGGCGGCTGGGCGATATGCTCGGGGCGCTGGCCGCGGTGACCGACCTGCTGCCTGATGACAGCTACCTGACCGAATTCAATACGCGCGAGCGCAAGATGACGCTGAGCGGCATGTCCAGCTCCGCGCCCAAGCTGATCAGCGCGTTATCGGGTGGGACGCGGGTGAAGAACCCGGCCTTTACGGCGCCGGTGACGCGGGAGAACAACCACGATGTGTTCTCCATTCGCGCCGATCTGGCGCAGTAGCGATGGCTGAGCCTTTTGCACTGCCAACGGGCCGCAATGGGCGGGTTCTGGCGGCGGGCCTCGCGGGGCTGGCGGTGGTGCTGGTCTGGCTGGCTTTGGTGAGCCCGGTGCTGGACTGGTATGGCAGCCGGGCGGGGCGGCTGGCCTCGCTGCGTGTGCGGGCGGCGCATGAGGAGGCGCAGATTTCGGCGCTGCCACTGCTGCGGCGTGAGGCGGAGACGGCGGCCAAGACGCCGGCCCACGCTGTATTGGCGGGCAAGACCGATGCCATTGCGGGGGCAACGCTGCAGGAGCAGGTGCAGAGCATGGCGGGCTCGGCCAATGCTCAGCTGAGCAGTGCCGAAACGCTGCCGGCCGAGCAGGTGGGGGCGTATCGGCGCATCGGCGTGCGGGTGGAGCTGAACGCGCAACTGCCGGTGATCGTGCAATTGCTGAAATCGGTCGAGGAGGCCGAGCCGACCATGCTTGTCGATGATCTGCGGCTGACCGCGACGCCGGTTGCCGCCAGCCTTCCTTTGCCGATGGACGCGGCCTTTACCGTTTATGCCTTCAGGGTGGGAACGGCCAAGGAGGATAGTCCTTGAAGCTGGGTCTGGCGATGAAGCCGAGCCTGGCGGCGCCGGCAGGCGCGGCGGCGTTGCTGCTTATGGTGCTGGCGTGGGAGTGGATGCCCAGCGCCGAGCCCGTTGTGACCGTGGCCCCGCCGAGCCAGCGCGCGCGAGGGACGGCGAGCGAGCCCGATAGCGCGGCCAAGGATACCGAGGGTTGGGCGAACACGATCGTGGCGCGTCCGCTCTTTGCCATGACGCGCCGGCCGCCCAAAACGGCTGGGGGGCATAATCCGGTGGCGGCGACGGGGCTGCCTCGCCTGTCCGGTATCATGATCAGTGCCGCTGGAAGGCGGGCGATCTTCATGCCCGAGGGTGGCAAGGCGCGCACCTTGGCCGAGGGGGCCAGCCTGGACGAGTACACCATTCGCCAGATCGCGGCCGACCATGTGGTGCTGAGCGGGGCCAAGGGGGACATGGTGCTGCATCCGGCCTATGACGGGTCCCTGGCGCATGCTGGGGGGCCGGGCGAGCCAGGATTTCAGCCGGCGCAGTTTCAGCCGCCGGGCTTCAATCCTGCTTTTCGGCCGCCGGGCTTTCCGGGGATGCAGCCGCCGCCGCCTCAGCCGGCGGCCAGTGCATCCGATGATGACGATTCCGGTGATGCCGCGCCGGCGCAGGCGCCGGCTCAGGCGCCACAAGCTTTTCCGGGCTTTCGCGGCCCGTTTGTGCCTCGGGGGAGGAATAACGAATGAGGATTTATTCTGGCGCGTGGCAAGCGGGCCCGCCCTTGCTGGCGGCGCTGCTTGTTTGCGCCAGTTGCGCGCATCAGGTGGCCGAGGCGCCGGTGGTGCTGCCGCCGTTGAAGGCGCTTGGGGCGGATATTGGGCAGGCGAGCCCGCGGATTAGCGGGCCGGTGAGCACGCAGCAGGCCTATCCGCGCGTCAGTGTGAGCACTGTGCCCTCGGCGAGTGTCAGTTTGGGGCGGGGCTCGGGGCCTGGGGGCGCCGGCGGGTCGGTGACGCTGGATTTTGCGGATACCGATATTCGCGAGGTGGCGGCGCAGATTTTGGGCAACAGCCTGCATTTGAATTACACGATCGATCCTAGCGTACATGGCACGGCGACGTTGCGCACGGTGGTGCCGCTGAGCAATTCGCAGCTTATTCCGGTTTTGCAGTCATTGTTGCAGCAGAACCAGGCGACGCTGGTGCAGACGGGGGGGGTTTACCGGGTGCTGCCTGTGGCGGCCGCGCAAGGGATTGCGGGCGGGGTGGGCACTGCGGGCGGTACGATGGTGGCGCTGCGTTATGCGGCGGCTGACGATCTGGCCAAGGCGATGCTGCCTTATGCGCAAGCTGGGTCGCGGATTGTGGCGGTGCCGGCGAGCAATAGCTTGATTATCAGCGGGGAGCCGGCGCAGCGCGATGCGCTGGTTGATCTGGTGCGGGCGTTCGATATCGATGCGCTGGCTGGGCAGAGTTACGCGCTTTTTCCGGTGGAGAATGGCGCGGCGGCGGATTTTGCCGATGCGTTGAAGCAGGCTTTTCGGGCGCAGTCGGGTGGCACGCTGGCAAGCCAGATACGTGTGGTTGCGATGGCGCGCGTGAATGCGGTTTTGGTGATTGCCAATGCGCCGGCGTATATCGATCAGGCCAGGCGCGCCTTTGAGGTGGTGGAGCGCGGGCGGCGGCAGACAATGCGGTCCTGGCACGTGTATTATTTGCAGAATGGGACCGCCAATGATGTGGCTTACGTGCTGCAGCAGGCTTTTACGCCGAGCAATGTGACCGCGACACCGAGCGCGCGGGCGACAGGACAGGCGGGTTCGAGCCAGATGACGGGGATCGGCTCGATTTCCAGTTTCGGTGGAAGTTCTACGGGCGGGACCGGCGGTTCGAGCGGGTCCAGTGGTCTTGGTGGATTGACTGGCGGATCCAGCGGCGGGTTGACGGGCGGCGGGACGAGCGGGGGAATTGGCGGGACGACGACGGGCTCGGGGGGATCTGGGACGCCGAGCACGCCGGGGGCGACGAGCAGCGGCAGCAATCCGTTGCTGGGGGGGATTGGCAATTCGGCCGGGGGTGGCTCGCAGGACCAGAATACGATGCGCATTATTCCGAACCCGGACAATAATGCGATTTTGATCTATGGCACCGGGCAGGAGGAGGATACGGTTGAGGCGATGTTGCACAAGATCGACATTCTGCCGCTGCAGGTGCGGATCGACGCGATAATTGCCGAGGTGACGCTGAACGACAATTTGAATTACGGCACGCAGTTTTTCTTTCGCCATCATAGTATAAATGGAGGGATCACCGAGGGCGGTCCCTCGACGACGCAGTTCATTACAGCGGGCACCAGTGTGCTGCCATTGCCGGCGACAGCGCTACCAAATTTCGTGTTTAATGCGGCGGGCAAGGATGGCGACTTAGTGTTGCAGGCGTTGCAGGACGTGACGACGATCAAGGTGCTTTCGGCACCGGAATTGCTAGTGCTAGACAACGAGACCGCGCAGTTGCAGGTGGGGAATTCCGTTCCTATTCAGAACGGGACGTTGAGCACGATAGGGTCAGGCGTTGGGACTGTCACGTCCACTTCCTATGTCAGCACAGGCGTCATTACGCAGGTGACGCCACGGGTGAATAGCGGCGGGCTGGTGACGCTGGACGTGCAGCAGGAGGTTAGCGCGGTGCTACCTGCAACATCGGGCGCATCGGGTTCTTCGATCAATTCGCCGACGTTCTCCGATCGCGCGGTGAAGAGCCGCATCGTCGTGCAGGATGGGCAGACCGTAGGGCTCGCAGGGTTGATTACGGATAATCTGAACACTGGCAACGCAGGCATACCTTGGTTGAAGGATGTCCCCATTCTGGGATTGATCGCGGGCAATCAGTCCAATCAGCGCATGCGAACGGAGTTGCTGATTCTGCTGACGCCGCATGTGCTGCATGATCAGCGGGATGCGCGGGCGTTGACCCAGGATTTGCGGGAGCAACTACCTCGAGCCGCGGCAATGCCTTATGAGTTGCAGCGCTTGAAGGTTGGTGGATCAAACGACCCTCAGGCGGGTTTGCGACGGAGCTTGGGGCTGTCGCCTAACTGACGACGGGGGGTCTGGGGGGAATGGCACATTCTCCTCAGCTCTATTCCTACTGCATGTAGTATCTGAACAGCTCGGCATGAATGATGACCGCCGGTGTGGCGCAGGCCGCGATGATGATTGCGGCCCAGGCTGGTTTGCGTAATCGAGCGAGACGGGGCCAAGGCAGGGCCAGGGCGGCGACGAGTGCGGGCGCGTTGAAGTAGCGGCCGAGGATGCCGGTGACTTCGTTCTGGCCGGGCCAGGTCCAGGTGAGATATTGCAGAGTGACAATGGCTGCGATGGCGAATGCTATGCCCGCGGCGGCTAAGGTGCGCGGATGTGCGGCTGTGTGGCTGGCCAAGGCGGCGAGGAGCAGGACGGCGCTTTGTGCCTGCAGGTAGGGGCGGGGCATGGGTGTGTCGGTCCAGCCGAGAACGCCGATGAATTGTGCCCATAGGGGGCCAGCGTCGTGGTGGATCGTGCGGAAGAGGATGGGCAGGATTTGGCCGGGGTTGGCGTGGAGGTAGGCGAGTTGGCGGGGCATGTCGGCGCCGCCGAGCTTGACCGAGACGTGCAAGGCTATGGTGAGGCACCA
This sequence comes from Acetobacteraceae bacterium, assembly GCA_965276755.1. Lineage (GTDB taxonomy): Bacteria > Pseudomonadota > Alphaproteobacteria > Acetobacterales > Acetobacteraceae > CAJCIS01. Next base: position 2,717,402 of record OZ255625.1, on the reverse strand, counting down.
GGCCAGTGTCAGGGCGGCGCTGGCGGCGAGTAGGATTTTGGTCCGGCGGGTGGGCTTGGGGTCGAGAAGGAGCAGGGTAAGCAGAAAGCCGGCGTAGGGGGGACGGGCGGCGGCTATGCTGATGAGGAGGGTGGCGGTGAGGAGGGCGTCGGCGCGGGTGGCGGGACGTTGGGCGGTGGTGATGCGGTCGACCAGCGCGACTGCAAGCGCGGTGGCGGCGAGGAGGAGGCTGTCCTGGCTCGCGGCACAGGCGAGGCCGAGCGTGGAGGGCAGGACGAGGACGGCGAGAAGGAGGGGGCGGGTGCCTCGGGCGAGGGTGAGGGCGGCGGCGGTTATCGTCGCGAAGAGGGTGGCGTCGACCAGGCGGATGAGAAGGAGCGTGCGGTTGACGGAGAGCGCCCCTGCCCTGCCAGCCCAATAGGTGGCGGCGGCGGGGAGATAGAAGATGGGCGGATATTGGGCGGTGTTTGGAAACGAGGTGTAGGCGGTGTGCGCGGACCAGGGGATGGCGTTGCTGGCCTGGAGGTCGGCGCGGGTGAGGCGTTGGTCGGGGTGCATGGCGGCGTGCTGGACGGGGCGGTAGGCGTCATAGATCGCGCGGTCAGATTGGCCGCCGGCGGTGCCGTAGGCGCGGCTTGAGAGGAGCTCGCCATGGGCGATTTCCACGATGCGGGCCATGTGGAGCGGTTCGTCGGGGTTTTGCCAGGGCGGGGTGATGAGCGCGATGGTGGCGAGGAGGGGCAGGGTGAAGGCGAGATAGAGGGCTGGCAGGCGGAGCGCTTGCCGATTGTGCCACGTCATGCCTGTCGGACTCCGTGTTGGCTTTGCGGGGCCGAAAGAGACGTGCTAATCGCCCGATGGCTTCGTTCGGGGTTGTTGCGCGGCGCAAGGATGCGTCTGCCCGGCGGAATTATTCACGTCCAGACACGGTTAGCATAGGGCCAGGCACAGATGAGCGACATCGCCGACAAGGTTAAGAAGATCGTGGTTGAGCACCTCGGGGTTGAAGAGAGCAAGGTGACGCCCGAGGCGTCGTTCATCGATGATCTGGGTGCCGACAGTTTGGACACCGTGGAATTGGTGATGGCGTTCGAGGAGGCCTTCGGCGTGGAAATCCCCGAGGACGCGGCCGAGAAGATCAGCACCGTCAAGGATGCGATCGATTATATCGAGAAGCAGAAGGCGGCCTGAGGCGACAAGCTTTTCCGCGCCATGAGGATTTTGGATCGGCGGGTTGTTGTGACGGGCATGGGGATTGCCTGCCCGTTGGGCGTGGGCGTGGAGCATGTCTGGAAGCGGCTGATTGCGGGCGAGTCCGGCATTGGGGCGATCCAGTCTTTCGATGTGGGCGAGCTGACTGCCAAGATTGCTGGGCAGGTGCCGGCGGGCACGCGCGCGGAGGGCGGGCTGACGCTGGGCGAGTGGATCCCGGTGAAGGACCAGAAAAAGATGGACCGGTTCATCCATCTGGCGATGGTCGCGGCCATTGAGGCGGTCGAGGATTCGGGGTGGATGCCTGGCGATGAGCCGGACCGCGAGGCGACGGGGGTGATGATCGGCTCGGGGATTGGCGGGTTGCAGTCGATTTACGAGGCGAGCGTGCAGGTGCATGAGGGGAAGGCGCGGCGCTTGTCGCCATTTTTTATTCCCTCGGCGCTGATCAACCTGGCGTCGGGGCATTTATCGATTAAGTACGGGTTCAAGGGGCCTAATCATTCTGCGGTGACTGCTTGTGCGACGGGGGTGCATGCCATTGGGGATGCGGCTCGGCTGATCATGCTGGGTGACGCGGATGTCATGGTTGCCGGCGGCGCGGAAGCGGCGGTTTGCGAGTTGGGGATTGCGGGATTTTGCGCGTCTCGTGCTCTGTCCACGGGATTTAATGACACGCCGGCGCGCGCGTCTCGACCATGGGATAGGGATCGCGATGGGTTTGTGATGGGCGAGGGCGCGGGTGTCGTGGTGCTGGAAGAGCTGGACCATGCGCGGGCGCGTGGGGCGAAGGTGTACGGCGAGGTTTCGGGCTACGGGCTTTCGGGGGATGCGCACCATATTACGGCCCCGGCCGATGGGCATGCCGGGGCTTTTCGGGCGATGCGGGCGGCGTTTGCCAATGGCGGGTTGGTGCCGGGCGACGTGCAGTATGTGAATGCGCATGGCACAAGCACGCCTATGGGTGATGATCTGGAGTTGGAGGCTGTCGAGCGGTTTTTTGGTGATGATTGCTCGCGGATTGCGATGTCATCAACGAAGAGTGCGAGTGGGCATTTGCTGGGGGCGGCCGGCGCGATCGAGGCGATTTTCTCGCTGCTGGCGATACGGGATGGGGTGGCGCCGCCGACGCTGAATTTGGATGAGCCGAGCCGGGCAAGTGTGATCGACCGGGTCGCGCATGAGGCGCAGCGGCGGTCGATTGATTGCGTGCTGTCGAACAGCTTTGGATTTGGCGGCACCAATGCGAGCGTTATTTTCCGCAGGGTCTAACTGATGCGGGTCTGGGGTCTCGGGCCCCAGCGGGGCTCGCCACCAAACGCCGCCGGTCCAAGTGCCGGTGGCGAGGGGAATGTGCCATTCCCCCCAAACCCCCCGTCAATCTGTTTAGACGAGGCCGAAAAATCGACGGGGGGTCTGGGGGGGATGGCACATCTCCCCCAGCTTCGCTCGATTGCCCTGGGGGCAGAGCCCCTCGCCTTTTCTTAAATGCGCATTGTTTTGGGCATCTCGTTAGCGGCGCTGCTGCTGTCAGGCGCGGCGGCGTTTGTTTGTGTGCGCGTCTATCGTGCGCCGGGGCCGCTTGTGCGAGCGGCCGAGGTGGTGGTGCCGCGGGGCGGGCTTGACGAGGTGAGTTCGGCACTGGTTTCGGCGGGGGTTGTGCGGTCGCGGTTGGCTTTTCGGCTGGCAGCGATGGGGACTTTTGTTGAAGGGCGGATTCGTGCGGCGGAGCTGCGGTTTCCGGCCGGCGCCAGCTTGGCTGTGGTGCTGGATTTGCTGCGGGCGGGGCGGCCGGTTGAGCATAAGGTGACGATCGCCGAGGGGCTGGAGGCGGCGCAGATTGCCCGGGTGCTGGATCGGCTGGGCGATTTGGTGAGCGGGCAGATTGCGGTGCCGGACGAGGGCGCGCTGTTGCCGCAGACTTATGTTTTTGAGCGCGGGACGGCCGCGGTTGTTTTGGAATCGCGCATGGGCGCGGCGATGCGGCGCCTGGTGGCCGAGGAGTGGGCGGGGCGGGCTTCGGGGTTGCCGTTGAGATCGGCGCGTGAGGCGGTGATTTTGGCGAGCGTGGTCGAGCATGAGGCTCGGCTGGCGGTTGAGCGGCCGATGATTGCGCGTGTTTTTTTCAATCGGCTGGCGAGCGGGATGCGGCTACAGGCTGATCCGACGGCCGCTTATGGGGCAGAGGGTGGGTTGGGGGCGTTGGGGCGGCGGTTGGATCGGGATGATTTGGCGCGTGAGGATGGTTACAACACATATGTTGTAGATGGGCTGCCGGTTGGGGCGATCTGCAGTCCTGGTCTGGCTTCGTTGAGGGCGGTGCTTCATCCGGCGAGCGGGGATGCTCTGTACTTTGTTGCGGATGGGACTGGGGGGCACGTGTTTTCGGCTAGCCTTGCGCAGCATTCGGCCAATGTGGCGCGGTATCGGGAGCGCGGCGCGCCGGCGCGGTAGCGCCTGGCCAGTGTTGCGTTTGGCTGTTCGGGAATTTCGGTCATTTCGAGGCTTTTTGACCGACGTGGTTTGGAGGGACGCGGCGGACGCTTGGCGCTCGGCCCCTGGATCGCCACGCCGCCAAGGGGCGGCTCGCGATGACAATGGGCCGGGGCGGCTCGCGATGACGACTGGTAATACTAACCCGCAGAAAGATTGACTCTCAAGAAAGCTGGGGGAGCAGTGACTGCCCCCCCAGCCCCCCCGTCATCATTTAGGGCGAGTCCTGATAAATGACGGGGGTTTGGGGGGGATGGCACATCTCCCCCAGCCTTACTCTGAGAGTCAATCTTTCTGCTGGCTGGTATAAAGGCTGCTCACGATAGCAGGCGCTACGCGAGATAACGATTTCTGCTGAGATACAAACAAAAAGGCCAGCCCGAAGGCTGGCCTTTGATGGGTTTGCATCTCGCTTACTGGAGGATGATGTGTCCGGTGAGCTGCGAGCCGGAGGTGATGCCGACGAAGGTGAGCTGCGCACCGTCGCTGAGCGTAACCTGCAGATTGCCGCCCGAGTCCGGGGCGCTTTCGATTTTTGCCACGTCGGCTTGAGTAAAGCCGTTGGAGAGAACGAGATCGCTGCGGCCGTCCGTGCTGAAGTCGTTCAGCACGAGGTTGCCATTTTGCGAGGCCACGGCATCGATGTTGAAGTAGTTTGTGCCCGTGCCGCCCGTCAGCGTTTCCTGGCCGGCGCCTGGTGTCAGGACATTGAAGCCGGAGCCCCCGGACATCGAGGTGCCGTCTGCGCCGAAGGCGTAGAGGGTGCCGGTTTCCGCTGCGCCGTTCAGCGTTTCGTTGCCGCCGGAGACGAAGTAGACGGCGCCGGTGCTGGCGGTCGAGTCGCCAAGGTTGCCAAGGACGATGCTGTCACCAGAGGCGCCGAAGAGGTATGCGCTGCCTGTGCCGCCTTGCACGGAGGCCGTGATGCTGTCGCTGCCGATGAAGTAGAGAATGCCCGAGCCGCCGGTGATCGTATTGTCGGAGGTATAATCATAGACGGCGACCGTGTCGGACGACATGGCGTTGACGGTATCGTTGCCGATGTTGGACGCGCCGGTCTGGTTTGTCAGCTCGACGCGGAGAATGGTGTTTGCGGCGGCAACGGAGTCACCGTAGATGGTCTGTGAGCCGACCGTGGCGATGACGGCATCATCGACGCCATTGGCGAAGATCGTGCTTTTGCCGTCGTCCAGCCATACGTAGTCGTTGACGCCACCGCTGGCGGCAGTGTCCTGCAGGTAAGCCGTCATGCTGCCTGTGCCGCTGTTGACGGTCGTCTGGCCGGCCTTGCCAGTGTAGATCGTGTCGTTACCGCTGCCGGCGACAAGGGTGTCACCGCCTGTGTCAGCCGTGCCGATGTATTCGTTCTGGCCAGTGACAAAGGTGATCTGGTTATCGGTGCCGATGCCCGTGACTGTCGCCTGCGCGTTTATTGCGGCGACGAGGACCGTGTCGTGACCCGTTGTTCCGGTGAGGTTGATTGTCGCGCCGCCGGAGATAGTGTCGAGCACATAACCGGGCGTTGCGATGGTATAGCTAGGGCTAGGGCCGGGGCCTGCGCCCCCTGGTGTTGTCGGCGCATCGAGCACAAAAACGGGGAGCGCCGAGCCGCCTGTCACACTGCCTGTTCCACCGGCTTGAACCGGTGTCGTTGGATTCGTGGTCAGGATTGCGTTGACCTGATTGGCGAATTGGTTCGCGTAGGCCGTCGTGTGGGTGCCCGTGACGGTGAAGGCGAAGGCGATCGTGTCCGGCCCTTGGCCGCCATGAATTGTGACTGAAGTGGCCATCTGATCCGCCTCGTGGAAAAAAGTCAGTTAAAGATACAGTTCACCGCGGCAATGTCCCCGCGGGTGGACCGGTCATAACAAAGCCTATCCGGAGGAACAACAGGTAAGTGGCCCTCGGATGCGTTTTTTTGCCCCGAGCGTGCTTAAGACACAGCTAATGGCAACACGCTTTTTTTGAGGCCGGTGCTGGGATTAACCTTTTTCCCAATCATGTGAAGAATGGCGGTTATTATTCTACCTTTGCGCGAAGTCGTCCATGAGCAGGCACGTGATTGGCAGAGCGGGAGCGTTTCATGAGCGACACGTCATGGCGGCACGGCCTGTGCCTGGTGATCGCCGCCCCCTCGGGCGCGGGCAAGAGCACGCTGGCCCAAGCGCTGCTGGCGGCCGAGAGCGAGGTGAGCGCCTCGATCAGTGTGACGACGCGGCAGAGGCGGCCGGGCGAGAGGGAGGGCGTGGATTACCACTTCACCGATGAGGCGGGTTTTGAGGCCATGGTGGCCGAGGGCGCGCTGCTGGAGTGGGCGCGCGTGTTCGGGCGGGGATACGGCACGCCGCGCGGGCCGGTCGAGGGCGCGTTGAGGGCGGGACGCGACGTGCTGTTCGATATCGATTGGCAGGGCTGGCGTCAGTTGCGCGCGGCGATGCCGGGCGATTGCGTGGGCGTGTTCGTGCTGCCGCCCTCGATCGAGGCGCTGCGGCGGCGCCTGGTGGGGCGGGCGAGCGATGCGGGGGCGGAGATCGAGCGGCGCATGGCCGCGGCGCGCGATGAGATCAGCCACTGGCAGGAATTCGACCATGTGCTGGTGAACGATCGGCTGGAGGATTGCCTGGCCGGGTTGCGGGCGGTGCTGCATGCGGCACGATCGGTGACGCGGCGACAGGTGGGTTTGGCGGCTCGGGTGAGTGCCCTGGGTCTGTGAGGCGGGACGCCGCGCTTGTCATATATAGAGAGAGAGGCGGTCAGCTTTGCCGGCGGGCGAGTTTGCGTGCGGTGCGCAGCAGGAAGGCGCGATCTTCGGAGTCGCAGTCCCGGTAGAGGCGCAGGATGGCCATCTCATCGCCTGAGAGGTTGGCGTCGAGGCGCTCACCGTGCAGGAGATGTTCCACCGAAATTTCGAGCGCGCTGGCGATGCGGGAGATGTTGCCGCGGAGCTGGCCGGCACGATCGGTTTCCCACTGTGCAACGGCGCTGCGGCTGACATCGCAGGCGACGGCGAGCTGGTCCTGCGTGAGGCCGCGGGCAAGACGGCGGGCGCGGATGCGCGCGCCTACGGACAAAGAGGCATCGGACATTGGCGGAGTATGCCGCTTTGCCCTTGCGCTGGCTAGTCCTTCTAACGACTCTGTTAGTTATGTTGACATGGAGGTGTTAGTAAGAATAACGTTCGTGGGGTCAGGGAGGACCACATGCGAGCGGGAACGGTTTGGACACCAGAGCTGGATGCAAAGCTGTTGAGCCTGCGACTGACGGGGGTGGGTTGGGGTGACATTGCGCGGGAGCTGGAGCTTGGGCGCTACACCGTCGTTGAGCGCGGGCGGCGCCTTGGCGCGAGGCGCGCGCCCAGGCCGCGGGTGGTGGTGGAGGACCGGGACAGGCCGCCTCGACCGCCCGGACATCCTGACAGCTGGGCATTGATCACGGCGGGCACGCTGCTGGACGGCCAGGCTTACCCGTATCCGGTTTTTCTGTAGGGGGAACATAACATGAACGCGTATGTGGATGGCAGTCAGGATCTTGGTTTGAAGGCGGGCGAGCGCCTTGATGCGGCCTTTGTCACCTACCGGCTGGAGGAGGCGGGGGCGACGCTGCTGGCGCTGCCGGGAACGGGGTATTCCACGAAGATGCGGGTGTCCCAGATCGATTTCGTGGCCAATGCCGCGGAGGCTTACGGGCGCCATCCCGGGTTCGTGCGGCCGGCGGTGCCCTCGGCCTCGCGCATTACGCGCATGGATGAGGCGCTGGGGTGGATCATGCTGATACCGCAGGAGAGATACGTCATTCGGCGGATTGTGGGGGCGCGCAGTCTGGTGAGCCCAGTGACCGAGCGGCATTTGTATTCGTGGCGGCGGTTGGGTGAGGCGGTGGGGGCGGACCACAAGGCGGTGCAGCGCTGGCATGCCCAGGGGATTGACATGCTTGTGGCAACGATTGGGGCGGTGCGCCGGATGGAGCGGCGCGGCGCCCTGCCCTGCCCTGGCTGAGCGGCGCTTTGCTTGGACCTGGCTCAGGGGGATTGGGCCAGGTGAACGGCATAGCGGCAGCGCGGCGTGACGTAGCTGCCGGTGATGGTCTGGCCCGCCAGGATGGCCGTGAGCTTGAGAAGGTAGGGCTTGTGGTCGGCGCCCGGCGTTGAGAGCGAAGCTGTCAGTTCGCCGGCGGGGGTGATCTGGCCATCGAGGATGAGGACACCTTGGGCGGGGGTGAATTGCAGGTCCGGGCCTCGCCTGACGAGAATGGCGCGGCTGGGCGGGTCACAGGCGCCGGATTGAGGGGTGAGATCGCCGGCGTAAGTGACCGGCGCGCTGCCGCTGCAGGCGGCCAGGATTGTCGCCATGCAGAGTGTTTGGGATAAAAAGCCGAGAGCTTGCATTTTTTCCTTGCCCGAGTGCCCCAACATTCGGTATATATCACTTAACGATGGCGGTTTGCGCGCTGCGGCGGAGAGCAGATCGTGTCAGATGAAACCACACCCTTGGACATCCTGATGGCGGTGATGCGGGAACGCTTCGCCAAGAAGGATTTTGACGCAGCCGTGGCGATTGCCAAGGCGGTTGCGCCTTTTGTGCATCCGAAACCTCGCGCACGCACTGGTGGTGCGTCGATCGACACGTTGCGGGACCAACAGCTTGTCGAACTCTGCCGATCCCGCCAAGCAGGAGCGGGCGCTTCGGAAGACGATACGTGCTAGCCTGGAGAGTTGGAGCCGGTTTGCACTGGCCGAACGCGATATGGCACCGGCAGCGCATCATCTGCTGGTACTACAGGCGCTGGAGGAATTGGCGGCGGGGCGGGTGCGGCGGCTGATGCTGCTGCTGCCGCCGGGTTCTGCGAAAAGCACGTATGCGAGCGTATTGTTTCCCGCCTGGTGGATGGCGCGCAACCCGACGGGATCGGTGATTGCGGCGAGCCATACGGCGGCGCTGGCCGAGCATTTCGGGCGCGGGGTGCGCGGATTGCTGAACGTGCACGGCGCGAGGTTGAACGTGTTTTTGCGCGCGGATGCGCGGGCGGCGGGGCGGTTTTCGACAGAGAGCGGGGGCGAGTATTTCGCGGTTGGCATTGCCGGCGCGGTGACGGGCCGGCGCGCGGATTTGGCGTTGATTGATGACCCGGTCGCGTCCTTTGAGCAGGCACAGAGTGCAACGCAGCGCGAATTGTTGTGGAACTGGTTTCGATCCGAGCTGGTGACGCGGTTGAAGCCGGGCGGGCGCATGGCGCTGGTCATGACGCGCTGGCATACCGACGATCTGGCGGGACGGCTGATCGAGCAGGGCGGATGGCGCGTGTTGCGTTTGCCGGCGTTGGCCGAAATGGGCGACGCGCTGGGGCGCGAAGAAGGTGCGGCGCTTTGGCCGGAATGGGAGAGCCGCGACGAACTGCTGGTCAAGCGCGATATTCTTGGCGAACGGCAATTCGAGGCGACGTTTCAGCAGGCGCCGCTGCCCGAGGGCGGCACGATCTTTGAGGTGGGCCGGCTGGGGTTGGTGGATGTGGTGCCGGAGGGTGGCGTGCGCGGGTGGGATCTCGCCGGGAGCGTGGATGCGTCTCGCGATCCCGATTGGACCGTTGGTGTCCTGTTCTGCGAGGATCCGAACGGCGGGTTTGTCATTGGCGATGTGCGCCGCGTGCGCGTGGGGCCATCCGCGTTAGGGGCGATGATCCTTGAGGTGGCGCGCCAGGATGGGCCGCAGGTGAGCATCAGCTTGCCGCGTGACCCCGGCCAGGCGGGGATGCACCAGATTGCGGTGCTGACGCAGATGCTGGCGGGATTTAAGGTGCATTCGAGTGCGGAGACGGGGACCAAGATCGGGCGCGCCATGGTTGTGGCAAGCCAGGTCAATGGCGGGAATGTGCGGTTGCGGCGCGCAGCCTGGAACCGGGTGTTCATCGAGGAACTCGGGTCTTTTCCGCATGGGCGAAAGGACGATCAGGTGGATGCGTTGTCCCGGGCTTTTGCGTTGCTGAAGCCGCGGGAGAAGCCGGCGCGGTTCGTGTCGATGCCGTTCTTTGATCGGTAGGAGGGAACGGCGTGTTTGCTACGATTTGTAATACCGTGCCGGCGGATCGGGATTTTCCTGATCGCGCCCGGCGGTTGAGCTTGCTGCGCAGGGTGCTGGACGGGACGCTGTATGACTTTCTGCCTTATGAGTTTCATGAGGAGCGTACCGCAGGAGGCGAGTATATCCCGCTGCGGCAGAGGCGGCCTTCAGTGCGTTACGCGCTGCCGCGCATTGTGGTTGAGGATAGCGTAGCACTGCTTTTCAGCGAAGGGCATTTTCCGGCAATTGATTCGCCGGATGGCGCTGTGCGGCAAGCGGTGGCGGCTCTGGCGCAAAATACGCGACTAAATTCGGTGATGGTGGATGCAGCACTGCGTGGCAGTGTGGGTTCAACCGCCATTCTAATGCGCGTGCTGCGAGGACGCGTCTTTCTTGACGTGCTGGATACGCCCTATCTGACACCGGAATGGGATCCTGGCGCGCCCGATACGCTGTTGCGGGTCACCGAGCGGGTGAAGGTGGCCGGGGCGGCGCTGATTGCGCAAGGCTACGAGATCGATGATCCCGGCTCGCAATGGTGGTTCGTGCGCCAATGGGACGCGCAGGACGAGAGCTGGTTCGAGCCGGTTCGCGTGGGGGAGGATTGGTGCGGCGTTGTGGACACGGCGCGCAGCGTGCGGCACGGGCTGGGGTTTGTGCCGATTGTCTGGATTCGCAACTTGCCCGGTGGCGATGCGATTGACGGCCTGGCGACATTTCGGTCTGCGATAGATACGTCGATTGAGATCGATTATCAATTGAGCCAGGCTGGGCGTGGATTGAAATATAGCAGCGATCCCACGTTGCTGATCCGCGAGCCGGCGGGGGTGGATACCACGATGGTGCGCGGGGCTGCCAATGCCCTGGTGGTCAGCGAAAAGGGCGATGCCAAGCTGCTGGAGATTGGCGGCACAGCAAGCCAGGCGGTGATCGAATACGTGCGGGTGCTGCGCGAGCTGGCACTGGAGAGCGTGCATGGCAATCGCGCCGATGCCAGCCGGCTGACCGTGCCGGCGAGCGGGCGGGCGCTGGAGCTGATGAACCAGGGGCTGCTGTGGCTCGCGGATAATCTGCGTATCAGTTACGGCGAAAACGGGTTGTTGCCCCTGGTGCGCATGATGCTTCGCGCGAGCGGGGTTTTTAGCCTGCAGCTTGGTGGTGGTACTTTGCCGCCGCTTGATGCCGAAGCGGTGCTGAGCTTGCGCTGGCCGGATTGGTACCCGCCGGATTCAGCCGATCGGCAGCGCGATGCCGCGACAATTGTGGCGCTGGTTCAGGCGGGAATGCTTTCACACGAGACGGCGCTGCGAGTGCTGGCGCCTGATTACGGGATTGCCGATGCCGGGCACGAGCTTGGCAGCATCACAAGCTGAGAGGATGGGCATGGAAGGCGATGATGGGCAGGAGGCGTCAGCGCCCGATGCGGCCGATGAGGTAATTGCGCTGCGCGCACGTAACGCGGCGTTGGAGACGAGCCTGCGAGAGGCGCGTGAGAGCGGCGAGAAAAGGGCGATCCAGTCTGAATTGCGTGCAGAGGCCGTGCGCCGCGGCATGGTCGATCTGGATGGTCTTAAGCTGATCGAAGGTGGCGGCGGCGTCAGCATCGATGCGGAGGGCACGGTGCATGGGGTGGCCGCGGTCATGACCAAGTTGCGGCGCGACAAGCCTTGGTTGTTTGGCGCGCCGAGTTCAAGCAGCGTGGCGGGCGTGCCGTCGGCGGCGCCTGTGCGTGCGAAATTGGCCACGGAGATGACCCTGCAGGAGTGGCGGGTTGCACGGGCGGATCTTCTTCGGCGCCGCTGAAGAAGGTTGGGGGAGATGTGCCATCCCCCCGTTATCAATGGGAACACGCTGCAGTAGCTGCCTCGTTTACGTGTTGACGGGGGGGTTGGGGGGGACCGACGCGGTCCCCCCCCAAAGTGCTTACTTGACTCTGAAATAGAACCGGCTGTGGCAAGAGCCCTGCCGATTGTTCATCTGTGGGGGCTTGCATGGGTATTCAGAACTTTCCTTTGGCGCTTCAGCCAATCATTCAACAGGGCTTTCTGGAGCGAGAATTCCAGCAGGCGATACGTTCGCGCATCGGCTACAGGGCGTGCGCGGATCGCGAAGAGGTTGCCGTCGGCATCGGCGAGACGCTGACCAAGACACGCGCGGGCTTGCGGCCCGCGGTGACAGCGCCGCTGGCGCCATCGGGCAACACGAATCTGGATAACGGCATCACGCCCGGCACATGGGGTGTTGAGCAGTATACGTTGACGATCAACAATTACGCCGCCACCATGGACTTGAACATGGTGACGAGCCGGGTTGGTATCGCTAGCCAGTTCCTGCAGAACGCGTATGTGAACGGCGAGCAGGCGGCGCGCAGTCTTGATGATCTGGCGCGCAATGCGCTGTTTGGCCCATATTTCGGTGGCAATACGCGGGTGCGCACGACACTTGGCTCGGCCGGGCCGGTGATCAGTGTCGATGATGTGCGCGGTTTTCAGACTGCCTTTGTCTATGGCGTGCAGCAAGGGGTTTCACCAGCCAACCCGCTGATGGTGACGATTGGCAGCAACAGCTATACGCTGGTTGGTGTCAGTGTTGATGGCACGAACGTGTCCACGACGCCTGGCGGCGTTTCCGGCACGCTGACGCTGTCAGCTAATGTGACCGTGAGCGATGGCACGGCGGGCAACACCGTTCAGGCGGCGACCGCGTCCATGATTTACCGACCCAATGGGCGGAGTAATACCAGCCAGCTTCAGGCGGTCGATACGCTGACGATGAGCAATGTGCTGGATGCGGTGGCCAATCTGAGGCTGAACGCGGTGCCCGATATTGATGGTGCCTATAACTGCTACCTGGATCCCATCAGTGCGCGGCAATTGTTCGCGGACCAGGATTTCCAGCGGTTGTTCATTGGCTCGACATCGGCCAACGAGGTGTTCAAGCCCGGACAGGGGGTGGTGAACGACTTTCTGGGTCTGCGGTTCGTGCTGACGAATGAGGCTTATGTTCAACTCTCGCCCAATGTGCCGAATGCGATGATTCGCCGGCCCATTATCGTGGGACAGGGCGCGCTGATCGAAGGGGATTTTGCCGGCATGGCAGCGGCGGATGTGGCGCCGTCGAATTCCATTGTATCGATCGTGGATAATGTCTGCATGGTGACCCGCGAGCCGATTGATCGGCTGCAGCAGATCATTGCGCAATCCTGGTATTGGATGGGTGGCTTTTGCGCACCTTCTGATGTGACCACGACAAGCCTGACAGTGCCGACGGCGACCAATGCCAGCTTCAAGCGGGCGGTTATGATTGAACATATCGGCTGATGGGCTGAACACGCGCTCGGTCTTGCTTGGCACTGGGAGTTGCGATGTTCACCGATCAACAGAAAACGGATATCCGCAGATTCTGCGGGTTCCCGGCTTATGGTGCGTCTGACGCGGGCAGCGGTTGGCGGTTCTTCACCGCCTATGGTGCGCTGGAATACAGGATGAACAATCTGTCAAGCAACGAGGTTGCGGTGGTCGTGACGTATCTGGCGACCTTGACGCAGCTGGAGATGGCCGTGCTTGGAGCGAGTGACAATCTGGACAGTGATGCGGCCGCGTCCTGGACGCATAACAAGGACGAGGTGCGCGATCGGCTCCGGTTGTTCGATAACTGGCGCCGTCGGCTTTGCGCCTTTTTGGGCGTGCCGCCTGGCGAAGGGCTTGGCTCGGGCGGTTTGAGCCTGGTTGTGTAATGGAGGGCCGCAGGCTTGCCAACCTGATCAGCAAGGGAATGGGCGTTGGGGCGCGCCGGCTTGGCATGCCCTTCATCGTCTATCGCCCCCGTGGCGCGCGCGAGCCGCTGGCCTCGCGCAACCGGATCATCAAGCTCTATTGCGCATTCAATGCGCAGGACGGCCGGTTTCGGCGTGTTGCAGGATATGGCGATGCGTTGTGGTGGGGCGTGTTTGACTATCTCTATACACAGGCCGGCGATTATCTGGTCGGCATCGATCCATGCGGTGACCGGGCGGTCTATTTTGTGGCGGCGCAGAGGCCTCTACTGCCTGCGCAATGCGTGCGGACAAATAGTGTGGTGCGCGTGTTGCGGCCGCCGGCGCCGGCCCAAGGCGGGTATGGCGGGTTTGTGGCGCGCGCGGCTGTGCCGATCATCGATGGATGGCCGGCGAGCGTGCTGAGCCAGGGTGGGCACGTTTCGGGCAGTTTGCCTGAGACAAAGTTCGGCAATTGGATCGTGCTGCTGCCGCTGCTTCCCTGTGACGTTTTTGTTGGCGACGTTGTTGCCGACGATAGGGGACGGACCTTCCTGGTGGCTTCCGCAGAGCTGAGCGACATGGGTTGGCGCATGACCGCACGCCAGGTAGCGGCTTGAACTGACGTCTTGGAGGGAAGAATGGCGGACCTCTGCGATGTCGAGGCGGCGCTGGTTGCGGCTATACTGGGTGTGGCCGTTCCTGGATCGGGGCCGTTCCCCTTGCTGGGTGGCGTTGCTGTGCGGGTTTATCGTGGAACGCCGGAGGTCAGCGCGCTGAGCCAAGATGCCGCGCGCTGCGTTGTGGATATTACAGTGTTCCCGGTGCCTGAGGCTACGCGAAATACGACGCGGTGGGGCAGCTTGAGCACGACGTCCAGCATCGCGGCTGGGCTGAGCGTGACGTTGGCGGGACAGACGGCGATTTTTTCGGGCGTTGCTGTTGCAGGTGAGCTCGCCGGTGTTCTGGTCGATGGTCAGCCATATGTCTATCAGGCACAGGCGGGCGATAGTGCTGATCTCATTGCCGCAGCTCTGGGGCAGGAGGTACGCGCGCAACAGGTGGCGTGGGTGCAGAATGGAAGCCTGACGATACCGGGTGCAACCACGCTGGTGGCGCGAACAGCGGGAGTGGCATCGGTCTTTGAGGAATGCGCCCGTCAGGAGCAAGATTTCCGAGTAAGCGTATTTGCGCCCTCGCCCGCAGCCCGGGACACTGTATGCCGCGCATTGGGATCGGCGTTGTCCATCGTCGCGTTCTTGACGTTGGCCGACGGGACCGCAGGGCGATTGCGTTACCAGAAAACTGCCAGCTTTGACGGTGATCAGGTGGCATCGATCTACCGGCGGGAACTTGTCTATTCGGTTGAGTATGGCACGACGATAACTCTGCTTACGCCGGCGATGCTGTTCGGCGATCTGGTTTACAACGAAACATCTATCTATGTTTGAGGGAGTTTGCTGATGAGCGGTGTGTTGGTGGTGGTGCACCCGTTCGGGCGGCACAAGCTGGGCGATGTTATTGGGGACGCGGGCGAGATGCGCGATTGTCTTCGTGGAGAGCACGCCGCCTACGTGGTAGCGACGCAAATCGCGGCCACCGCTTCCAACCAGCGCAAGGAGGGCTGATCGTGACAATCTATCAGCAAGGCAGCCTTAATACGGGCGCGCTGGTCGTTCCGGATCTGTATGTTCAGATTGTGCCGCCGCAGAACCTGGTGTTGAATGGCGTGCCGACCAACTTAATTGGCGTGGTTGGCACAGCGAGCTGGGGGCCTGTCAACAAACCGGTGACAGTCGGGTCGATGGCAGAGTACGGCCGGGCATTCGGGCCTGTCACGGCGCGCAAATACGACATGGGCACAAATTTAGCGACCGCGGTCCAGCAGGGCGCGACTGGGTTTCGTTGTGTTCGGGTGACCGATGGAACTGATGTGGCGGCGAGCTATGCGATCGGTCTTGCCAACGGCGTGTACGCGGCGCTGCTGACGGCTCGCTACACTGGCACGCTGGGCAATCAGATTACCGCGACGTTGACCGGACCTCCGCAGGGGCCGTTGACTCTGGCGATTTCGAGGCCCGGTGTTCTGCCGGAGATCTTCGCCAACATTCCAGCGAGCTCACCCGCCGCGTTTTGGCAGGCGCTGGTGAATGCCGTAAATAACGGAACCGGACCGCTTCGGGGCAATTCCCAGCTTGTTGTGGCGAGCCTTGGTTCGGGAACGACTACGTCGCCGGCAGCTTTTTCGAATCTGCTTTCGGGCGGCACGGATGGCGTGACCACTGTGAGTGCCGCGACGCTGGTCGGACAGGATGTCCTTCCCCGAACGGGTATGTATGCGCTGCGCGGGCAGGGTTGCAGCATCGGCGTGCTGGCGGACACCGATGATTCGACTCAGTGGACAGCGCAGGCCGGCTTTGGCGCCTCCGAGGGCGTCTATATGATCTTGACTGGGCCGGCGGGAGACACGATCAGCAACGCAACCGGAGTCATTGCGCAGACCGGTCTCAATTTCCCATCTGCCAAGTTGATGTTTGGCGACTGGGTCTATTGGTCCGATCAGACCAATGGGGTGATCCGGATCGTATCGCCCCAGGGGTTCGTGGCAGGAAGGCTGGGTAATCTTTCGCCCGAGCAGTCGAGCCTGAATAAGCCGTTGTACAGTGTCATTGGTACGCAGAGATCAGGTCTGCCGGGCAGCGGGCAAGTCGGGACCTATAGCGAGGCCGATCTGCAGACGCTGTTCAGCGCGGGCATTGACGTGCTGGCCAATCCGCAACCTGGAGGCGCTTATTGGGGCGTGCGGTGCGGGCATAACACGTCGAGCAACCCCGCGATTAATGGCGACAACTACAGCCGAATGACAAATTTCATTGCGGCGACCCTGGCGGCGGGGATGGGCGGGTTTGTCGGCCAGGTCATCAACCTGCAACTGTTCCAACAAATACGTGCGACGCAGCTGAGTTTTCTGCAGACGCTTCTTGCCCAGGGTATTCTTGGGTTGAATGCCGCGGGGCAATTGCCGTTCTCGGTCATTTGCGATGCAAGTAATAATCCACCGAGCCAGACCAGTCTGGGGTTCGTGCAGTGCAACGTGCAGGTGCAATACCAGGGCATCAACGAGAAGTTCATCGTCAATGTGGAGGGCGGCCAAACGGTGGTCGTTCAGCAGCAGATTCTGCCTTACTGATGCAGGTGTGCTTGACGCGATCGTTGAATCAATCAGGAAGGTTATAGCATGCCCATTAATGCATTTTCTATTGGTAGAGATTGCCAGCTTGTGGTTATGGGACCATTTGGCCGGATCGATCTGACCTATGTCACAGGTTTTGATTGCCGGCAGTTGACGCAATCCGTGCGGCTTGACCGGCTGGATGGCGTGCCCATGGGTGCTGAATTGCCAAAGGGCTGGGAGGGGAGCTTTGAGGTCGAGCGCGGAACGAGTTCCGTGGACGATTTCATGGCGACTGCCGAGCAGGCGTTCTTTAGCCAGGGCTACATGCCAGCCGGGACGATCTACCAGTATGTGCAAGAGGTGGATGGATCCACCTCCACATTCCAGTTCAGCGGCGTCGTGTTCAAGTTGAGCAACGCGGGGTCCTGGCGCGGAGATGCCAGCGTCAAGCAAAAGCTAGAATTCTTCGCCACCCAGCGGCAGCGTATCTGATGGCAACGCCATCTGAACGCATTGTGGCCGCTAGTGACAGAACGCTGTTGGCACGCGACGCCGAAGGCCGTGAGCTTTCACTACGCCGGCCGGACGCGCTTGACCGATTGCGTTTGTTCAAGGCGCTAGGTGCGGAGTTATCGCTCAATACGCCATATTTGGGCATGGCGCTGTTGGCATTTTCAGTGACAGCAATCGATGGTGTGCCGGTGCCGCCGCCTACGACTGAGTCACAGCTCGAAGCCCTGGTGCGGCGGCTTGGGGATGGAGGCATCAGCGCGGTTGCAGATGTGCTCGATGAGGCTGAGCGCGCGGAGCCTGGCAGTGCCGACCCGGGAAACTAAGCCGGCACCCTGACCTGGTGGACTGCCTGTACTTGGTCAGGAACGGGGTGCCATTTGATGTGGCCTTTTCTTTGCCGCGGGCGGAGCGGCTGGCCTGGATTGTGGCATTGGGCGCTTTGGATGGACGCGTGTTCGACTGGGGCACAATGTCCTGGAGCATGGATTGATCTGGCCTGCTTTAGTTTGACGGCTTTTGAAGAGGGATTGGCTGGATGAGCGACGCGATCGGGCACGGAGCGGCGTTGGCGGCCCGGCTTGGGCTCGCAGCCAGCATCGCACGTGGCGTTCAGGCGTTAGACATGTCCAGGCGCGGAATCGCCTACCAGCAAGCGAAGCTGAAAAGTATTGTGCCGGTGGCTGCTGTAAAGCAGGTGCGCGACGCACGACCGAACAACACTGTTGCGCAAGGGGCGCAAACCGGCTCGCCCAGCGTTGACAATGCGGCCATACCATCAAGAGATGAGACGCAAGCCAAGGCTGCGACCCCGGCCACGACGCAGACCCGTGCAGTTCAAGTTCCGAGCGGTCGCGCGCGAGCAGTCCCGGCCAGCCCAAGGATTAAGTTGAATTTGCTAGGTCCAACGGCCAAGGCACTGGTGAAGGCAAGCCAGGCGGCGGTTAAAAGTGACGCTTCCTTGCCGGCTATTGCGGCGGACAGGCGCTTGAGCAGATTGCCCAGTGGCGGCGGCACCTTCGCCGGGGGGTCGAATTCGGAGGCGTTATCACGAGGCCTGGCGTTGCAGCCCGGCGCTGTCACTAAACGCTTGGCGACATCATACCGCGACCCGGCAGCCATGCGCGCGCCGAACGAAAGCTTTACGCAAACGACTTTGTCTGCTGCTCAGAACTCTGAATCTCCGGCTCAGAGGTCTGGGCATGCACCGGCCGGGGTTGCCTTTGTCGACCACAGGAGGTTTGCGACTAAACAGCCAACGTCCGACGCAGGCACGCGCGCGGCCGTGATGCGAGCCGGCACGTTCGGGGACGGCAGCGGCCCAGCAGGGCGGGTGAACGCACCGGTGCCCGCTGCGCCAACGCGGCAGAGTACGTCTGTGCCAGACCGACAGAATGCGCAACAGGGTCAAGCATCTTTCAATTCAGGCACGAACGTGCGGCCAGATCCAGCAGAACCTTCAACCCCATCAGCCGCCGCGCAGGCCAACAATGGTCCGACAGAGGGAGACGTCTATTTGGATGGCACGCTGATGGGCCGCTGGATGGCACGTAGTCTATCGGAGCAAGCGGCAAGGCCCGCCAGTGGGAGCGCGGCATTCGATCCGCGGCGAGGGGTGTTTCCAACGGGCGCAATGATTGGGGGCTGAGCATGGGCGTGCTCCTGGGCAGCGTTTTGCTTGATGGATTTGAAGTTTCTGAGTCAATACGTTTTGGCGGCGCGCAAGCCTTGGCGGTGCACAAGCTGCCGGGCGGGACGCGAGTCATTGACACAATGGGCCAGGACGACAGCGTGATATCCTGGCGAGGAATACTCTCCGGTGGCGATGCAAGCGATCGCGCGCGGAGATTGGATGCGATGAGAGCGGCCGGTGCAGTGGTGCCGCTTACGTGGGATGTTTTCAGTGCAACCGTGATCGTGTCCGATTTAAAGTTGGAATTCTGCAATAGCTGGTGGGTACCCTATCAGCTTTCATGCACGGTTCTGGTCGGAACCCAGGCGGCAGGTCTGGCCGGCGTGGTTGGCGACGTGCTGAGTGAGGTGCTGGACGATCTCGGGCTGGCCGGGCTGGCGCCTGGGGTGAGCGAGGCCTTGGCGCTTGTGGGCGCATCGGGTGCAATGATCATCGGCAGTCAAGCCTTCGCTGCGGCGATCAATGCGCTGAACGCCGCAGGGGTAGGCATCAATACTGCGATTGCGGGTGCTGAAACCGGCATGAGTGCGGCTGATCTACCCAGCCTGGTGACTTCGGCAGGCGCACTGGCGAGCCTGACCTCAGCGGCCGGATATGTCGGCCGAGCAACCGCGAACTTTCTCGGTGGATGGGACTGATGCAAACACTCACTGTGTGTGGCGGTACGCTTTTCGACATTGCTTGCCGCTATTTGGGTGATGCCTCTCGTTGGAGCGATCTGGCATCGTTGAATGGTATTGATGATCCTTGGCTGAGCGGCATTGTCACTTTGCTCATTCCGGTCACCGGCAACGGTGGTCGACTTGCCGGTCAGTAACGCACGCCAGGCGCTGCCACTTGTTCTGGCCAACGGGACAGCTGTAGAGGGCATCATAGAGATCGAGGTGCAGTCTGGAAGCTTTTTTGCCGCGGATCGTTTCAGCGTCCGAGCCGCACTCGCTGCCGCGGGAACCGGACAATGGTCTGACCCGTCGCAATTGGTGGAGATTCGCACCGCGCTGAACGGGCAGTGGGCGAGTCTTGTCACCGGAACCGTCGATAGCTTGTCGATCGATCCTATTCGGGGCGAGCTGCGCCTGAGAGGCCGCGATCTCACATCACGGTTTGTGGCGGCGCAGATTGAAGAGAGTTTTGAGAACCAGACATCGAGCGATATTGCCGCTTTGCTTGCCGAGCGACGGGGCTTGGCTGCGTCCGTAACACCGACTGAGACTCTGATTGGACGATACTATCAGACTGGCCGCACCCGAACGGCCCTGCCGCAGCACGCACGTGCGACGACGGAGTGGGACTTGCTTTGCTGGCTGGCGCAGATTGAGAGTTTTGATGTTTGGATCAGTGGAACGACGTTGAACTTCCAGCCCGCGCAACAGAATGCACCATCGATTGTCCTTTCACCAGCCGACTGCATCAGTCTCAGCATGCACCATGCACTTGACATTGCCGCCGGCATTACGGTGACGGTCAAGAGTTGGGACTCACTGTCTCAGAACGCAATCGTGCAGACGGCCAGCAATGCGGATGATGCATCTGCCGCCTCCAGCAGAACGATTGTGAGGCCGAACTTGTCATCTGACGATGCACAGATGCTGGCCGAGCGTCTTGTCAGCCAGATCTCGGAACATGAACGGACCCTGGTCATAGAAGTACCCGGCGATCTCTCGACGTCCCCACGCATGGTTATGGCCCTGACCAACACCCGAACCGACTTTGATGGCGAATACGCTATTTGTAGTGTTGAGCGACGATTGTCGTTCGCGCACGGGTATACGCAACTGATCGAGGCCAGGAGCATACCGTGGACAGCTTTCTGAACATCCTTCGTGGTCATGCAGCGCAGCTTGATCAGGCATGGGCGCACCCACGCATCGCCGTGGTCACGTCCGTGGATCCAGCCAGCTTTACCGCACGTGTTACCGTGCAGCCTGAAGGCGTGCTTTCGGGCTGGCTTCCGATAGCTTCGCCCTGGGTGGGCAGTGGTTGGGGTTTGGTGTGCGCGCCCTCGCCGGGTGATCAGGTCGTGGTGATCTGGCAAGAGGGGGATGCTGAACAGGGCGTTATCGTCGGGAGATTGTGGTCTAATGCGGCAGTGCCGCCAAACGCACCGACGGGCGAGCTGTGGCTGCTCCATCGCACGGGAAGTTTCCTCAAGCTCCAGAACGATGGGTCCATCCAAAGCCAGTCCGCGACGTGGACGCATTCGGGCGATCTGCATGTGACGGGTGATGTCTTTGATTCACATGGATCGCTTGGACAACTCCGCGGCCACTACAATGAGCACGTGCATCCGCCTAGCAATGACCCGCCAGTGCCACTCGATTAGCGGAGATATGACATGTCTGATGCAACTCTTGTGTGGGGCGGTGACCTGACGATATCGCCGACGGGTGATCTGGGGATGTCGAACGGAGGCGATTTGGGACAGCAACGGGTTCTGCGGCGGCTGCTTACCAATCCGAACGATGATGTGTGGCATGCTGACTACGGCGGCGGACTGGGACAATTCATTGGGAACACACCAAATGCGCGCACGATAGAAGGTACGATCAGAGGCCAGCTTTATGCCGAGGCGGCGGTTGCGCACCAGCCAGAGCCGAGCGTGACTACAAGTGCGCTGACGGATGGCAGCATCTATGTAAGCATCGTCTACGCTGACGCGCCAACGAAGGCCGCGCAGACGTTGACTTTCTCGTTGGGTTATTGAGATGCAGCTTCCCGTTTTTACGTTCTCGGGGCTGATGGAACAAATGGCTGCCGGGCTGCAAGGTGCGTCACAGCAGTTAATCGACCTTACTGCAGGAAGCGTTCTTAGAGCAGTGTTGGAATCCAGCGCGTCCGTCGCGCTGTGGCTCCAATGGATGGTGTTACAAGTGTTGACCCAGACAAGGGCGGCCACGAGCGCCGGGCCCGACCTTGACAGCTGGATGGCCGATTATTCCTTCACACGGCTGCCGGGCGCGCAGGCTGCCGGGGCGCTGACGTTTTCGCGCTATTCGGTAGGCATCGCGGCTATGATACCCTTGGGGGCAATCGCTTTGACGAGCGACGGTTCCGTAAGTTTTGTAGTTGTTGAGGATGACAGCAATCCCGCATGGAATGGCGCGGGCGGGTACACGCTTGCGGCACAGCAGGGGAGTGTGACGGTGCCTGCCCAATGCGCCACCTCCGGTGGGACTGGCAACGTGCAGGCGGGCGCCATCGGGCTTCTTGGGACACCGATCAGCGGGGTTGATACGGTGACGAACGGGGCGCCGTTCGCCGGTGGCGCGGGCGCTGAGCCCGACGTGGATTTCCGGGCGAGATTTCATTTGTATATAAACAGCAGGTCGTTGGCGACGCCGGCGGCCATCTTGAACGCGGTCCTGTCCGTCCAGCAGGGTTTGCGGACAACCATTTTGGAGAACGTCGACGCTGTACTAAACCCCATGCCGGGAAGCTTTCTGGTCATTGCCGATAACGGCGCAGGCCAGCCAGGGTCTATCCTGCTGGAGTCCATCCAGGAAGCGGTAGATGCGGTGCGGCCTATCGGCTCTGTCTTTACAGTGCAAGGGCCGGCGATATCGTCTGCGGCAGTGATCATGGTGCTAGAGACATCCAATCCGCTGACGCATGCCTCTGTAGCCGCAAACGTGCAACTGGCAATTCTAGGATGGATACAGAGTTTGCCGATCGCGGGCACGCTGGCTGTTTCCAAACTTGATGCCCTTGCCCATGCAACGGATTCAAGTGTGGTTAGTGTCACGAGCACATTGATCAATGGGGCAGCAATTGATCTGGTTGCATCCCAGACGGCGGTCATACTTCCAGGTAGCGTTGTGGTGACCTGACATGTTGGGCGATGCAGATGATATGGCGGGGCGTCTGCGGGCGATCTTGCCCGCCGGCTGGTTTGGCGAAGCCGCCTCAACACCAGTACTCGGCAGCCTGCTGCTTTCTGTGGGCAATGCCTTTGCGTCATTTTGGTCTTTGCTGCAGTCCGTGATCCTACAAGTGCGGATTAGCACTGCTTCCGGTAGTTTCCTGGATATGATCAGCACGGACTTCTATGGGTCCAGCATGGTCCGGCTGCTCGATGAACAAGACGGTGCGTTCAGGGTGCGTCTTGTGAATGGATTGCTGCGCCCGCGGGGAACGCGCGAAGCGTTGAGCCTGGCACTGCTACAACTGACGGGCAAGAGCCCGGTGATTTTTGAGCCTGCGCGGACGAGCGACACTGGCGGCTATTCGATCGGCGGCATTGGCTATGGGCAAGGCGGCGGGTGGGGCAATTTGTCACTGCCTTTCCAATTCTTCATAACCATTTATCGGCCGAGCGGCGGCGGCATTGCGGAACTTGCCGGTTATGGAACCGGTGGCATCCCGGTCTATGGCAGCCTGACCATGGAACCGGCAAGTCTGCCCGACAGCGCAATCGTTGCATCTGTGCCACCGCTTCTGCCTGTGGCCACGATAGCTTGGATGCGCCTGGCCGATTAAGAGCGCCCCGATCGGCGATGAAGACTCAAGATTTGAAAGGTGTGAACGTGGACAGACAGATCGTCTATCCCGGTGGAATTCCGCTGGATACTGACATCCTGAATATGGAGCGCAGCGTCATGGTAGCCATCGGCTACCTTGCGCAAGCTGTATTGGGAACACCTACTGTGGCAGATGGCCTGGCTTGCCAGCCAACATCTCCGGCTTCGATGAACGTGCTTGTTGGACCTGGAAGCATCACTCAGTTTGGCGTTGTCGACACCTTGCCGTTTGGCTCATTGCCCGCGGAGCCGACCGAACCCTTGCTTCGCATCGGGGTGAATCTGGCGAGTACGAGCTTTGCGCTGTTGGCGCCCACGGGATCCGGACAGGCCATCAACTACTTGATTGAGGCGACACTTCTGGAGCAGGACTCAACGCCTGTCGTGCTGCCTTACTACAACGCGCTCAATCCTGCGCAGCCATACAGTGGACCAAATAATTCAGGCACGCCACAGAACACGCAGAGGCTGCAGCAGGTGCAGCTCCAGCTCAAGGCGGGCGCACCTGGCGGCGCGGGCACGCAGCAGACACCATCCGTCGACGGCGGCTGGGCGGGTTTGTATGTCGTTACCGTTACAACAGGCCAGACAAGCATTTCGGCGGCAAATATTGCGACATTGCCGCAGGCGCCATTTGTCGCCACGAAACTGCCCCAGCAAACGCCAGGAACGCGAAATTTAGCAGTATTCACGCCGATTTCGCAAGGCAACTGGACCGCTCCTGCCGGTATCACGGCGGTGAAGTTGCGGGTATGGGGCGGCGGCGGCGCCGGAGGATCGGGCTTTTCGGGCGCGGGCGGCGGCGGTGGCGCTGGAGGCTATTGCGAGGGCTTTCAATCTGTCACGTCAGGGCAGACGTATTCCGTCAATGTTGGAAATGGCGGCGTTGGCGCTGGCACACCCGGGGGTGGTTCAGGGTTTGCGACCTTGGCAACCGCGGCGGGCGGGGCCGCCGGTGCAAACGGGAGCAGCGGCAACGGTGGTGCTGGTGGCGCGGGCGCCACGGCGGCCGGCGGGGGCGCCGTGGTTCCCGGACAAGTCGGCGGTGCGGCATTTCAGGCTGGATCGAACTGGGTGAGCGGACGCGGCGGCGCGGCATACGGGGGCGCCGGTGCCGAGCCAGTCGTGGGATTAGCAAGCGGCGCCATCAATGGACATGCATCCACGTTGCCCGCAGCCGGTGGTGCCGGCGGCGTGGGAACCGGGTTGGGCGGTCAGGGGGGGCCGGGCCTGGTTCTCGTTGAGTGGTGAGCAAAGACGGACCGGATGCTGACTGCTGGAGGAAGACATGGGAACTCAAGTAAATTACACGTGGATACCCTCGACTGCCCGACTGCTAGTTCTGGACGGATTTTGTTTTACGCCGCGAGGGACATTGGTTTGTACGCAACAACCCCTGGCCTGGCCACCGAAAGATCCGTCCGATACCTTGGACTTTACGCTTGATATCTCCGAGGCAATTGCTGGCAACGAAGGCGATGCAATCGCCAATCTTGACGTTGCCATTTTCCCTAATAATCCCGGCGATCTGACGCTCAATTCATCCAGTGCGGATGGTGACCAGGCCATTTTTTGGTTTGCGGGGGGCTTTGCAGGAACTGTCTACCAGGTCACGGTGACGGTCGGCACGAATAGCGGCCGGGTCATTGCACGAACGATTAACTTGCCCGTTGTCGCCCTGGCCAGTCAGCCGAATGCGCAGCAGGATTTAACGGATCAATACGGCAATCCGATCACCGATCAGAACGACTCCCCGATCATCGTGACCCCCTGATGTTAGGAGGCGCCTATGCCCACCATTGACGCCCTTCAGCAAGCCTTTTCGGTGAGCGACAGCGATGAGTTGATGGTCTCACAGTCGGATATTGCGCGCAAGGCTACACGCGCCCAGCTGCTTGCAGGCGTACAACCTGCACTGGCGGTTCCGTCCGGCATGTTGCTGGGGCGGCTAAGTGCGGGCGTGGGGGCGCCAGAAACAATCGCCATTGGCGCAAATCTGACGGTGAGCAATGCGACGCTAAGTGCGCCCGCACCCTTTATCATTGACAGCTTGCCCGCGGGCGTATCGCCGATGCCCGCTGACCAAGTCCCATTGGGCCAGGCAGATCAGAACGTTGTCGTGGCATATGCGGCTTTCATGAGCGGTCTTAGTCAGGTCGCGGGTGTTGATGCCTCGAATCTCTCCGTCGTTGCGACCGGTTCCATCGGTGGGCGCAAATTGGCGGACTGCGTAGCAGATGCGGTCAGCATCGAGAGCTTTGGCGCCGTCGGGGATGGTGTTACCGATAATACGGCCGCATTCAACGCGGCGCTCGCAAGCGGAAGGCCATTAAGGCTCGATGGCCGGACCTATGTTGTCAATGGTCCGCTGGATGTGGCTGGCACTACGGCAATGATCGGGATTGCAGGCGCAACGACCATTCGCCGCATGGAGCTAATTTCGTCGGCAATTTGGATTCAGATCTCGACTGCCTTGTTTGAAGCGTCAGGGATTACTTTTGATGGCGGCAATCTGGCAGCAGCAGATATGCCAGCGGTTGCCGTGGCGCCATCCTGCAAGAACGTTGTTTTCTTGCAATGCAGTTTCGTTCATGCGACTGGCCCGTCCCAAGGTTCGGGCTTGAGCGTGAGCGGGGCACCAGGCTCTTTGTGTCGGGTCGAATCGTGTAGCTTCGACGGCAATGGCTTGCACGGTCTATACGTGACCGGCGCCGGTAGCGTTACGGCCCAGGGGTGCGAAGCAGGTGAGAATACTGCCTCCGGCTTTCGCATCGACGCCAACATTGCCTGTATGCTGCGCGGTAACATCAGCACAGGTAATGGGACCGGGATCAGTATCGGTAGCTGGAGTAGTGGTGCGGCTGGTACGGGTCCTGGCACGAGTTGCCTGGTGAGCAATAATTTCTGCAACAGCAATGGCAACTGGGGCATTGCCGTTTCCGCCATAGGTGCAATGCTTACGGGCAACGCGGCACAAGGAAATGGGATGATGACGCTTGGAGGCGGCATCCTGGCTCGTCTGGGCGGCTCTCGGTTGAGCGGTAATATTGTTAGTGGCGGCGGCTATGGGATCGATGCGCGGGGATGCTGGGGCAGTTTGGTCGGCGGCAATCATGTCAGTGGATGCACGACCGGCATTGCTATCGGTGGAAGCCAAAACGTCTTTGTCAGTGGCAATGTGCTGCTGACGAATTCTTGGGCTATCCTTGTTAGTGCAATAGAACCTACATTATCAGCGATTCCGAGTGGGCCGGCGTCAATTGCCGGGAACTGGATTGGCTTTACCACACCCCAAGGTGGCGGCATCCGTGTTATCGACGCGGCGCAAGGCATTGCAGTTGTTGATAACGATATCAATGGTTGGGGGAGCGCCATAATAGATCAGGCATTATGGCTGCATACGGATGCAGTAGTGCTCCATGGGAACCGCTGGAATAATGTGGCCAGGCACGCGATACAGGCCAACGTGGTAGCTGGCTTGGAAGCGCTCGTCGTGCCGGATGTTGCCGATGAAGTTCTGATTACCAGCGCGCCGCAGGGCGTAAAATCGATCATGACCAATCATCAGGCCGACACGCTCGGTCAGATCGGCTTTATTAAAGTTACCTCGGGGGGCAGTGGATACACGCAGGCACAGGTGTCCCTTGCGGGCCTGGGTAACGGGGCCGCGGCGAGCGCGGTTGTCAGCGGTGGCCAAGTGGCTTGGATCATCGTCACAAATCCAGGGTCGGGTTACGGGCCGATCGGAAGTCCTGTGCAGGTTACCATCAGCGGCAATGGCAGCGGAGCCGCAGCAAGCGCCTTTGCCGGGCTACCGGTGCCCGATGGCAAGCAATTACGGTTGAGCTGCAACTGTCAGGTTCAGCTTTTCCTCACCGGTGCGTGCCCTTCGCAACAGAGTTGGACAGGCTTTACCTCCACCATTCCTGCATTCGGCGCTGCTGATCTTGAGGGCGTATTCGGTGGCTGGAGAGCAGTCGCGTTCCCCCCCGTCGATTACTTGTCTCCAACTGGAGACGGTGGCGCGGTGGTGCAAAGCGCTGGCGGCGGCAATGTCGTGCTGCGTCCAGGGAGCGGGGGTGCACTGCACATTGCCAGTGCGGCGGAAGCAAATGGGTGCACGTCCTCGGTTGGACGGGGTTCTCCGCTCGGTATGGTCTCGGCACCACCTGGATCAGATTTTAGAAACCTCAATGGTGGCGCGGGAAATACCTTCTGGGTCAAGCAAGCCAATAGTGATGCGACTGGCTGGATAGCGGTCGCCTGAATTCCCTTTGATTTTAGATGGAGGCCTCTGATGCCGACCATTCCGCAGCTCCCACAAGGTCAGATGGCCGGCCCTGGAGACGAAATACCGGTCAGCCAAGGTGGCGTCACGCGGTCGTTGACCGTAGCAGAAGTGCTAAGCGGGACTCAGGCTGCAATTGAACTGCCAAGTGGCAGTCTGCTCGGCCGCGTTTCGCTGGGTCCTGGCAGTCCTGAACCGGTGCCGGTCGGGTTAGGGTTGGCAGTCTTGCAGGGGACGTTGGTCGCAAACGGTGCCGATCAGTCGAGCTATGCGCTTGAAAACGCGATTAACCTGAATGATCAAGTTATCGTTAATTCGTCCGGTGTGCCGTCCCGGCTTCCCATACCGTTACTACGCGGCATTTTTACCGCGGGAACGGACATCGCCATCAACGGATCTGGTGTCATATCATCCACTACCGACCCGGGTGTTACTGCGGAACTTGCTTCACTTACCTCGGGGTTAAACACCACCGAAGTCAATCTTGCTGCATTGGAGGCCAAGATTCCTCCGGGCGGCTTTGTCGGTTTAAACGCACAAGGACAGATCACGAACCCGGTTGCGGGACCTGTGACGCTTGGAACGGTGCAGGTGACGCCAACCGCCCCCGCACGCACACTGCAGCAGTTGACCTTGGACACCATCAACGTTGTGGATTTTGGGGCCATGCCTGGTGGCGGGGATAGCACTGCGGCCTTCAATGCTGCGTTTGCGGCGGTGCCGCAAAATGGGGGGGAGATTTTTATTCCCGCTGGCGATTATCAGCTTTCCAGCGGCTTGGTGTGGTCGGGCAAGGCATTGACGATCCGGGGCGCTGGCAAGGCCATTAGCCGCCTGCACTTGCAGCATACCGGTATTGGCTTCGACATTTCCCAGAGCAACCCGGTCAACCGTGTTGTCCTGCGCGACTTTTCCGCCTACGCGGAAAGCCAGACCGGACAGACGGCGGCGGTTGCCCGCTTAACTTTTCCTTTTCAACAGTCCTTCGGCTACGTAACGAGTTTTATTACAGACATCGAGTGCTTTGGATATCCGAATCAGAACAGCGGCAATCCGCCATTTCCACAGACGTTCCAACGTGGCTTCATTCTGATCAATTGCTGGAGTACGCAAATCAACAATGTGAGTTGGTTTGGAGCGCCCGCGGCGGCAGGAGCGACGAGCTCCGCCATCATCGAATTGAGCGGCTCGATTGACACGCGGATTACTGGGGTGCAGGGATACTATGGCAATACGGTGGTGTTGCAGAGTGATTACTGCGAAGGCATATATTTCACTAATCCACTGATTGTTGGGATGGATTATCTTTTCCGGCAGACAGACATCACCAAATTTCGTGGTTATACGCCCACAAAGCTTGCCCTGCTTGGTCTCTGGGTAGCCAATGGCGAAGTGAATTGTAATTTGGGCACGGTTCAGGCGGCAAACGTGGGCGGCGGCTATTTTATTGGGCTTGATATCACGCGGGACGGTGGACCCAATACTGGTCAAGTACTTTTCGATCTGACAAACTGCTCAAGTTTTTACGTTATGGGGTGCAACTTCATCGGCGGTCCAAGCGGAGGCAACAATCAGGATGTTGCATTTCGGTTTCAAAGCACATTTGACTCCTCAGGAAACGTCATTGGCGGCAGTGTATTCCAGGATATGGCGACCATTATCAACATCGGGAATATCAACGCCACCGTTGGACTGACCACATTTGGACTGAATCCAGGCAATGTTCCCCTATCCACGGCATTCATAGACGCATCTGCCGCATCTAGCGGCAATCTGCTCACCTTCCAATCCCCTTCAACCGCGACCGCGCCAGCAGGACTTGCAAATACGAAGGATCATGTTTTTACCGCAAGCGATGGATCTCCATTATTTCGGATTAACTCCGTGCCGGGCGCCAACAACTATATTCGCACGCAGGCGGCTACTAGTGGCAACCCGCCAACGATCGCCTTTGATGGCACGGACGGCACTATAAATGGGGTTATACAAACAAAAGGTGGTGCACTCTTCATAAACGCTGCTGGCGGAAACGGCAACAGCGGAAACCTTATTAGCCTGATGAATATCGCCGGCTCGACCAATTGGATCGTGATGCAGAACGCCACATCCGGCAACCTCAGTCAGATTACAACAAATTCGGGCGGTATTGGAATCCAGCCGAAAGGTGCACTTTGGCTTTCACCGTCAAACGGTCTGTTCGCGCCAGGTCTTCCCACGAACAAGCCTCAGGCGGGATCCGGGCAAATTTGGAACAATGGCGGGGTGTTGAATATTGCATGAGGGCGGAGCGACCGTGACAAATTTTGACCTAAACCCGCTATACCAGCAGATGGGTGAGGTCCTTCAGGGACTTCGGGCACTAGCCGAAACGATTGAGATTCGCCACACCCAAGCGGAGAAGCTGCACGACCTGATGCGGGCCGACCTGGTTACGTTGCGCCAAGATCAGCGAGATCTCGACGAGAAGTTGGACTGTGTTATTTGTGTCATGCAGCACGACCTTGAAAGTCTTCGCACAGGAGCTTTCACTAACGCGCGATCCGTTGATGAGTTGCTGAGGGTGGTACAGGAATTGCGCGCCCCGGTTTCAGAGATCGTCGCGCTTCGGTCTCGGGTTGCCGGCCTTGTCTTGGGGCTTGGTGTGCTTGGTAGCGTCGCCGTTTGGTTAGCCGAGCCGCTTTATCGCTGGATCGTGGAGCAGCATTATATCAAGCAATAGCGCGGCGGTTTCGCGCCATATGTTCTCCCAATTCGAAGTTATGAGCGAAGGGCGTCGATGATGCGCATATTTCACGGAACTATTCTTTTCTTGTCTCTTGGCGGGACGGCAGATGCACAAACCGGCAATTCGTTTGTCACAAGTGATGGTTTAAACCGCGCTCCGGCGGTTTCGCTGCATTGTGTGGCTACGGGTAACGTTGCGGTGCCCTGTGGAACTTCTGGCCAGCCACTCTACGTGTCGGGGCCAAGCCCACTGGCAAACTCATCTAATCAGACCGCGCAAATCCAATCTGAGCAAGCCATCGCTGCAGCCGCAGGAACACCTCAGGACCCCGCTTATAGCTCGGGAGCAGGGTCAGCTGTGGCTCTCCTGAAAGGTATGTTTGCGGTATTAGCGGTTGGAATCACCGCTCAACCTGCCAGCGGGGTTCTAGTTTCAAGAACGGCAGCCGTTTCCGCCTCTCAGAGCACCCAACTATTTCCACCTAATTCGACACGGCACTCATTGGCCTTTCAAGCGCCCGCTGGCAGTGCATTGTGGATAAATTTTCTGGGCGGAGTGGCGGCGCCAAATGGCACCGATTGCGTACAGCTTAGCGCGGGCACGTTGTATGAAAGCGGCCCATACGTCACGCGCAGCGCCGTTACGGTCTATGCGCCCGTTGCTGTCAGCATCTCAGCCTGGGAGGGCTAGGGTGATGAGGAATGCGTTCAGGTCGATTGCAGGCGCGAGCCTGTGTGCTCTTGCGGTTCTCTGCACGAGTTCAGCGACAGCTTCCACAACCGTGCCGCAAAGGACGTTGCGGTGGCTAGGGGGCCGGCAGGTTTGGGTGCCACTCTGTTCGCGTCGAGGTGCCAATGGTTCAGCCGCCTACTACGATAATACAAACACTTCGATCATGGACCAGCAGGCCTGCATTTCGCCGTCATGGGGCACGGTAACTGCGCTAAAGCTTGTCTTTGCGGCTTTCGACATGCCACAACAGGGTGAGGTTGACCGCCTGGTCACGGCGTCAGGCACGGCTGCGATCTTCGCACCTTCGCTCAACGCCAGCACCGTGTTTAGTGGCCCGGGTGTTATGTCGGGCTCGAACGTTTTGAATACCTTTTCCGGCACTGCTTTGGGCGCTAATGGCATCAGTTTGGGTCAGGTGATTTCCACGTCGGGTGCCGGCATTGCGAGCGGAACCTATGTGGCGAGTGTCGCCAACAGCTTTGTTGCGGGGCCAGGCAATACACCGAGTACAACTGTTGTGACGCTAAGTGCACCCACGACGGGATCCACGGCAAGCGGGCAGCCCTTCACATTCACGGGCTTGTTCGTGCCGGTGAAATTCGGGGGAAAAAGAAATTTCTTGATCGAACCCGGCCATGATGTAGTGACTTCTGATCCAGTCTCGGTTGTCCTGCCGCCTTCGACTTGGTTCATGGTCCGGACATCGGCCACAATGTCTGCAAGTGGTATGCAGTTGATGGATCTGCCTTACTCGTCTCGTTTGAGCGAGAGCGTTGGAGGTGTGAGCTTCCTCGAGTTCGACAATCGCGGAACAAGCCCGAACGATCAAA
Source organism: Acetobacteraceae bacterium (assembly GCA_965276755.1). Lineage (GTDB taxonomy): Bacteria > Pseudomonadota > Alphaproteobacteria > Acetobacterales > Acetobacteraceae > CAJCIS01. The sequence continues at coordinate 2,685,420 of OZ255625.1, read as the reverse complement.
CGCTATCTCCTGCTGGACTTCCTAACACGGGCGGTGGTTACTGGGGACCGGTCACACTTCTGGCGCAGGTGACGGTCGCACCAGGACAAGCTGCACCAGGAGCTGCGCTTATCCTGGGGGACAGCATCGCGGCAGGTACTGGCGATGTGCCCGATACACTGGGACTTGAAGGCTACATTCAGCGAAGCTTGGAGAACAATGTTCCGTTTGTAACTGCGGCCCGCGGTTCAACAACGGCGTTTGGCTTGTTTGCTCATGGAGATGGACAGTATGCTCTGTCTATCGATACCGGCGTTACAGACGTCTTCCTTGAGCCGGGCCGGAACGACCTGGAGCAGTTCAGCACGCCGGCCGCTCAGCTGGAAATTACGATCAGGTCGTTGATTGCGCGCTATGTACTAGCAGGCAAACGCACGTGGTGTTTTACGGTCCCGCCGACCACGTACAGCAATGATGGTTGGGTAACCGCGTCAAACCAGAGTTTTCCGGCCGCAGTGGCATTTACAGGTTCCTCAACCACCGCAAGCGGCGCGACGCAGATTACCATGGCGAGTGTCACGGGCATATTCCAGGGGCAAAGTGCGGGATTGAATTTAGCCACTCCAGGTGCTGTTGCACCAGGATCGTTGGTGACAGCGGTCAACAGTGTCACCTCTGTTATCACCCTGTCGAGTTCCACGAACGCGTCCATTCCCGCTTCGACGAAGTTGTATTTTGGAGCAGTCTCCCAGGCTGCCTCACCGATCGAGGTGCAACGGGTTGCCTACAATGCTTATCTGAGAGGCGGTTGGCGTGCGGCTGGCTGCTCTGGCGTGATCGACGTTGACGGCATCGTCGCAGACCAAGTGAACGTAGGTAAGTGGCGGACTGATCTTGGTCAGGCCTCGGTAGATGGCGTTCACCCGTCAGCGATGCTGCATCAGGCTGTCGTTTCCGCGGGCTTGATCACACCGGGGATGCTCAGTGTTCCCTAAGGCGGATCAATCACCCCTCCGGTGAATGCCTGTCAGTGTTTATGCTTGCGTCCCTGACGGACAGCTCCTTGGCATTAGTATGGAGGGCAAATCATAGCGTATGCAAGTTCGATTTTATTTTCGACGCACATGGAGGGTTATTATGTTGAAAATACGCGATTGGGCGAGAGAGCCGACGAGCGTAGCCGGCTTTGCTACTATTCTAGGCACGTTCACTGCGATGCTTTCTCATCAGCTATCCTGGGCTCAAGCGATACCGCTTTTTGTTGGAGCGGCTGTATCTATTGCTCTACCGGACAATACAGGCGCGAGAGCCGGTGCAGTGGCGCTTGCAGGCGCAGTCGTATCGACTATCAACATTGAAAAGGCAAAAGCATGAAAGTCACCGTAATCTGGATTTGCGCTCTCGCCCTGTTTGTTGCGGGGTGTTCTATGACGCAGCCGCAGGCGGCCGCTGATCTCAATGCAGCCTTCGAGGTCGCGGCGGCTGGGGAGGCGGTGTATGCGGCACAACCCAAGGCTAACCCAAAGACCGTTGCGCAAATGAGCCAACTGCTTGCAGCAGCCCAAGCAGCGCTGATTACATGGACAAGCTCTCAGAGTGCGGGAGACCAAGCGGCGTTGAACGCGGCGATTGCGGCTCTGGTCGCCTATGAGGCGGGCGCCAAGGCAGCCTGATCGGGTTTCCGCCCCTGCCCGGCATTGACGGCAGGGGCGGATGGCGAAATGGTAAGGCCCTGATCAGTGGCGCATTCTATGTCCGAGAAGGCTCAACAGCGCCAAGTCGTCGCGGCCTGCTACCTGGGCTGGACGCTTGATGCATTCGACTACTTCATCATGGCGTTCGCCCTGGATGATGTTGCCCGCGACTTCCACACAACACGAACCGTGGTCACCTGGGCATTCACACTGACCCTGGCAGCACGGCCGGTCGGTGCCTTCTTGTTTGGGCGGCTGGCGGACCGCTTTGGACGCCGGCCAACGCTCATGGCCAACGTCCTGATATATTCCGTTCTAGAGTTTGCATCTGGCTTTGCGCCAACGCTATCCACCTTTCTCATCCTGCGCGCGCTCTATGGCGTTGCGATGGGTGGCGAGTGGGGCGTGGGAGCCTCGCTCACAATGGAAACGGTGCCGGCGAGTTGGCGTGGCGCGGTGTCCGGGCTGCTGCAGGCCGGCTATCCCAGCGGGTTTTTGCTGGCAACTTTGCTAAACGCGTCGGTCTATCATCATGTCGGCTGGCGCGGGATGTTCATGTTGGGTGTGTTCCCGGCACTGCTTGTCCTTTTCATTCGGCGCAACGTGCCAGAAAGCCCTGAGTGGACCAAGCATGGCGCTGCGGCTCGGGAGGGAAGTTTTCTAGATGTCATCAAGCGCCAGTCGGGCCTGGCTGTATACGCCGTTGCGATGATGGCGGCTTTCAACTTCTTTAGCCATGGCACGCAGGACTTGTACAAGTCCTTCCTCACGGTTGAACATAAGCTTCCGCTGGGCACGGTCACGACCATTCTCATCTTTATGAACCTTGCGGCGATGTTTGGCGGGCTGATTTTCGCTTCTCTGTCTCAGCGGGTTGGTCGGCGCCGCGCGATCGTCTCCGCCGCTTTGCTGGCCTTGCCAGTCATACCGTTATGGGCATTTGCGCAGGATCCGCTCTATATCGGGGTGGGTGCCTTCCTGATGCAGCTTTTTGTGCAAGGCGCCTGGGGTGTCATTCCGGCTCACCTTAACGAACTCTCGCCTGCTGAGGTTCGAGGCACGTTTCCTGGGCTGACCTATCAGCTCGGCAACTTTATTGCTGCCGGCAATAGCACCATTCAGAGCTCACTGGCAGATACCTACTTCCACAAAGATTTGAGTTGGCCTCTAGCGATCGTTGTGGGAATCGTTGCTATTGTGATTGCAGTTCTGGTGGGTTTTGGGCGCGAAGCGCGCGACGTGCGAATGGGTCGCGAGCGCGACGAGCCAGTGATCGAAATGGCGGCGTGAGTAGCGATGTCGCTACCGGATGACTCCAGCATGGACCGCACGCTGAGTTCGGCTACTGGCTTGCCCAGACAATTCTGTGCATCCAGGCGATTTCGCGCAGATCAAAGGTGTAGTTGGGATGCTCGACGTTGAAGCTTCGCAACTCGATGCGCCGAGCTGAACGGCGGGCAAGGTGCTTGGCCATGACTTCTCCGCGCGTGGTTCGAACCACGACGCGGTCGCCCCTGCGAATGGATGCTTCGGGTGAAACCACGATCATGTCCCCGTCCCGGAAAACGGGTTCCATGGAGTCGCCCGATATTTCCAGGGCGTAGGCATTGCCGTCGGCCATCTCAGGCAGACTGACCTCGTCCCAGCCCGCGCCTGCGGGATAGCCGGCATCGCCAAAAAACCCCTCCCCTCCCGCTTGAGCCATGCCGATCAGCGGAATGCGATGCGCCGCCGGCTTCTGTGAGCTTATAGCCCGGCCACCGGCGACCAAATGCGCGAATGTCTCCAGGTCTGTGCCCGCGGCACTCAACGCCTTCGCCAGGCTTTCCGTGCTTGGCCAGCGAGCCCGCCCGTCGGGCATGGTGCGTTTGGAGCGGTTGAACGTGGTCGGATCTAGCCCCGCACGCTTGGCCAGCCCCGAAGGTGACATTCCGGATTCTGCGGCCAATGCGTCCATGGCCCGCCAGAGATCGTCATGTTTCATGGGTCGAGAGTCCTACTTCATTCCATGGTGACCTAAATATCATCCACAATCAATAGGAAATTATTACTGACAGCTCTTGCGGCCGCCTGCCTTCGCCGCCTAGTGTGCGCTGGAGAGTGATGCAACCTGGAGCTGTATTGGCCATGAGGGCGCGGGGGGTTTGTGACGAACATGTGCCTGGTGAGCTGTTCAATAGCGTTGAAGACGCCTGGTTTTGGACCTGTGCCGCCCTCCTTTCGAGGCAACAAGGCGCGCGGCATGGTGGTTGGAGCGTGAAGCGACCCTGTGATCCCGACGATGTATTGCTGTGCGTGGAGCGGTTGCTTCGGACTGGAAGGATCGGGACTCACCATGCACGGGTAATTGGCCGCTGGGGCAGGCAGGGTGTGCGCCCCGCCTCGCCATTCGGCGGTGGGACGGACCAAGCCCCTTGGTCCGAGGCTATGATGATGCTGGAAATGGCATTGAAGAAGAAAGGCATCATCAGCAGCTGCAAGAATAGGAAAAAAACCCTTGACGTGGGAGTGTGACGGCGGCAATGTCGCCCCTATCCCCGGGCGGACTCTGCCCGCTCCAAGCCGCCTCTCGGGCGGCTTTTTTTTGAGAGGAACGCTCATGGCTTTTTGCGCTCGCAACCTATCAGTCTTGGCTTACGCGAACGGCTTTACGCTCTGGCACTACAAGGCTCATCCCGAGGATCAAAATTCTGTGGTCAGTTCGGGTTTCTTTGAAGGGGCGGACGATATGCTGAGTGTTGGCGACATGATGATGGTGTCTACGCCGGGGGGTGGTCGATTGATGTGCCTTGTTCCGGACCGCCTCGGCGTGCGAGCAGCGCAGCTTGGATAAGGTGGCCGACAGCGGCGTCGATCAGTGAAGACCCAGGATTTCTATGCGGTGGCGCAGATTGCCGGCAGCAGTCAGTTCATACTGCCCATCCGCTCTCCGCTGGGCAAAGCCGAGTTTCGTCAAACGTTCAAGGCATGATCCGTCGCTGAGCCCTGCGGGGCGGCCGGTCTTGCCCGTGAGGATCAGTCTGTGCAGCGCGGATCGACAGCAGGTCTCTAGATAGGGTTCTCGCCACATGTGCGCTCAATCGACTAGGGGTTTGATCTAAGCAAGAGCGAGCGCTGGGTTGCTCGCCCGAAGAACTCCGGGCAGGAGGTGTGCATGCCCGGATTTTTAGAAGCTGCAGCGACGGCGACCTTACCTTTGCTGCGGCTTCTGGATGCGGAGACAGCACACAAAGTGGCTATCCGCGCGCTCGCGGCCGGCGTGATGAGGCCACGGCAGGAACTTGACCATCCAATGCTTGCTATGCGGGCCCTTGGCCAAACATTTACAAACCCAATCGGCTTGGCGGCAGGCTTCGACAAAGATGCGGAGGTAGTCCTGCCGCTGATGCAGTTGGGATTTGGTTTTGTTGAAACGGGCACGGTGACGCGGCTGCCGCAGAGTGGAAATCTGCGACCACGGCTGTTTCGACTCGACGAAGATCGAGCGGTCATCAATCGAATGGGGTTCAATAACAAGGGTGTTGAGAGCTATTGCACGCGTTTGCGTCTGGCAGCTGCGCGGTCACGCCCGTTGGGAGCAAATGTTGGCATCAACAAGGATGGCGCCGACCCGGAACGTGACTACCCTGCACTGGTATCTGCCGTTGCGCCTTATGTCGACTACGTGACAATTAACGTCTCCTCGCCGAACACGCCGGGGCTGCGCGATCTGCAAAGTGCGGCGAGGCTGCGAGCGATCCTGCGTGCCATAGCTGCCAAAGTTCCTGTAAGCCCACCGATTCTGGTCAAGCTTGCGCCAGATCTTGGTGACAAGGGGATCGAAGATGTCGTGCAGGTTGCCGTCGAGGAAGGTGCTTCCGGCCTGATCGTCAGTAATACGACTGTTGTCCGCGCCGCGGAGCTGAGGAGCCGCCATGCAGGTCAGTTTGGGGGGCTGTCGGGAGGACCGCTGTTTAGGCGATCAACAGAGGTCCTGATGCTTGCAGCGAAATTGGCACGCGGGCGCCTGTTGATGGTGGGATGTGGCGGCGTGCGAACGGGTGCCGATGCTCTTGCCAAGATCAAGGCAGGTGCCACGCTGGTCCAGCTCTACACAGAATTTGCCTACGCTGGCCCCACGCTGATCCCTCGCTTGAAAAATGAACTTCTTGACGCGCTGCGCAGGGAAGGATTTGCGAGGCTCAGTGACGCCGTCGGGAGCGCGCTGTGATGCGGAGAATTGCGGGCGTGGGCGAGCTAGCCCACTTGTATGACGGCTTCATCGTCGATCTTTGGGGCGTGATCCACGACGGCCTTGCTCCCTACGCCGGCGCTCTCGAATGCCTGGCGCGATTGCAGGGCAATCCTGTCCTTCTGCTGTCAAATGCGCCGCGCAGGGCGGCGGCGGCCAGAGAGAGCCTGCGAGCCCTGGGCGTGCAGGACGGCCTCTATACTGACCTGCTAACGAGTGGCGAAGCGACTTGGCTTGCGCTGCGGGACAGGACAGACACCTGGTTTGCCGGCCTCGGTTCGCGTGTTTTTCATCTTGGACCCGAGCGCGACCGCAGCGTGCTAACCGGTATTCGGCTGACCTTGGTCGATGATCCTGCGAGCGCCGACTTCGTGCTCAACACCGGGCCGGACGACCTGCGGGTGGAAGAAGGCCTGGATGGTTTCCTGCCCGAATTAAGGGCGTGTCTGCAACTGGGCTTGCCGATGGTCTGCGCGAACCCGGACCTGGAGATCGTAAGGGGGGGCGTGCGTATCCTTTGCGCTGGCGCGCTGGCGGAATACTACCAACGACAGGGTGGAAATGTTCGATCTGTAGGTAAGCCGGACCCGCTGATCTACGATCAGGCGCTCAGCCTGCTAGGGTTGCCGCGAGAACGGATATTGGCTGTCGGCGATTCGCTTCGAACGGATATGGCAGGCGCGGCGGCGGCAGGCATTGATGGCTTATGGGTCCTGGGGGGACTTCACGCTGCTGATCACCAGGGGAACTGGGGCGCCGTTGAGGCCGCGGTGGACAAGGTCGGATTAAGCCCGCTGGCGGCCATATCGTCATTTACTTGGTAGCGAAACCGAAGCAGGCCGAGCCAACCGAGCAGTTCATCAAAGCTCGGCGTGCCAATGGTCGGTCGAACACTATACCCATGAAACCATAGCCGTATGGCCACATAGACATATGACGGCTGGAGCGAATTGCGGCGTGGTCAGAGCAGGCATGGCCATCAGGAGCGCCCAATGAACGAGCCATCCCCTTTGTTCATCCTTGTTCGAACGCGCTCAGCCATGCACACAGTCCATTGTCATGATCCCGCCCTGCGGAACGTGGTGCCGGGCTGTAGTGACAGCGAAGTGTCTTTTCGGTAGAGCTTCGCCGCCACCGTGGATGAGGATGCAAGACGATATGATCAAGACGGGTGACATTCTGCCATCGATGAAACTGACGGAAGCGACGCCCGAGGGTCCGCGGGAGATCACCACAGACGATATCTTCCGCGGAAAAAGGGTTGTGCTATTCGCCGTGCCAGGTGCTTTCACGCCGACCTGTTCAGCCAAGCACTTGCCGGGCTTCGTCGAACATGCTCCAGCATTCAGAGAGCGCGGCATTGACACCATCGTTTGCATGGCGGTCAACGATGCGTTTGTCATGGCCGCTTGGGCGAAGTCTCAAGACGTGGGCTCTGACATCCTGATGCTCGCGGACGGATCCGGATTTTTTACGAAAGCACTAGGATTGGAACTGGATCTCGTAGCCCGAGGCCTTGGCATTAGGAGTCAACGTTTTGCCTTGGTTGCTGAGGACATGCGTGTGACGCATGTTGCCATTGAGAAGCCCGGAGACTTCGACGTCAGCAGTGCCCAGGCTGTGCTGGCGCATGGCTAGTCGATTGTCTCGTCCGCCAATATCTGGGTGGTCATTGAGGCATACCTACAGGAACGATGGTCCGTATGATGGAAGCGTCGAGCGCTTCATAGTCATGCAGACCGATGACTTCATACAGTTCAGCGCGGGTCTGCATGCGGTCGAGAAAAGCGTGTGTACCGCCGTCGCGCATGATGCCCTTGTAGAGCTCGTCTGAAGCCTTGGCGGCGACGCGAAGTGAACTCACCGGCCAGATCACCATCGAATATCCCATCGCTTCAAATTCGGCGGACGTGAAGAACGGCGTGCGACCAAACTCGGTCATGTTGGCGAGAAGCTTTACGCCTGGCAGGCGAGTGGCAAATTCACGGAACATTTCCGCAGTGACCAGGGCTTCGGGAAAGATTGCGTCTGCGCCGGCCTCGACATAGCGTTGCGCTCGCGCAATGGCGCCATCCATTCCCTCACTTGCGATTGCGTCGGTTCTGGCAATGATAAAAAGATGCCGGCGGGCACGCGCGGCCGCGGCGATCTTTGCGGCCATGTCCTCCGGTGAGGCAAGTTTCTTGTCGTTGAGGTGGCCGCACTTCTTGGGCAGTAGTTGATCTTCTATGTGAACCGCGCCAGCACCTGCGTCCTCGAAGGCCCGGACCATGTGCATGACGTTGAGCGCCTCCCCGTAGCCCGTATCGCCGTCGGCCAGCACTGGGAGGAAGCTGGCGCGCGCAAGCTGTCGGATGAAAAAGCAAACTTCATCCACGGTAATAATGCCCAGATCCGGCAAGCCCATTGACGCCGTCATGGCAGCGCCGGAAAGGTAGACTGCGGAAAAGCCGGCACGCTTGGCCTGTATGGCTGCCATTCCATTGTGCGCGCCAGGAAGCTGTAGAATGCGACCGTGGTGCAGAAGCTGGCCGAAACGTTGGCCGGCGGGTAGGTCGGGCAGATCGGCGGCTGTGAGATATGGCATGACTGCCTCCTATGGACGAGCGGCTCGAGTGAACTTGGCGCGCTTAGCCGTCAAGCTGCTGTGCTCCACTCCCACCGGGTGTATGTAGAAGCTCTCACTAATTTTTTTACGACGTTCTACGTATGATCTCCTCACGCAACTTGTTGCTGAGAACTACTCTACCTGGGGTTGTGCGACGGCAGAGGTATCAATGCCTGTTCCGGTCGTGTTTGGGAGCGCCGCTGTTGGAGCAGGGATGGGTCTATGTCTTGGTTAATCCAGCAATTCCGGGGCTAGTTAAGGTAGGCCGTACGACGAGGCTACCGAGTACTCGCGTCGCAGAGCTGTCCCATGCCACTGGGGTCCCTACGCCCTTTATTCTCGTTTTTGAGCAATCTTTCGAAGATTGCGTCGGCGCTGAGCGTGATATTCATGCAGCGCTCGATCGTTGTGGAATGAGGGTGGCGCCGAACCGGGAGTTCTTTAGGGGGGCAACCACCGAGGTGGTGCGCCTGGTTCTGCAATATGCCCGTGAAACGAGTGGTGAAGACACGGCATGCAGCTTGCAATCTGGATCTGAGCTTCTGCAACAGGGGGATAGGTGCCTTTTTGGACGAGGCATTAACCTGCAAGATCTTACGGAAGCCGTTAGCTGCTATCAATTGGCTGTGGAGCGTGGTTCCCTTCTTGCTTTCGAACGACTAGGTGTGATCATCGCGCAGACCCGAGGCGCGACACGAGGCGGACGAGCGCGGGCCGCGACCTTACTCAAGGAGGGCGCGCAGCGAGGCAATTACTATTGCTACTGCGACCTGGCTGCAGCCGCGGCAGAAGAGGGCAATATTGCCAACTTCATCAAGGCTTGGGATCTCTTCTTTTCAAACCGCCAAGCCGCTTGGCTAGCGGAGGTTGAGGATGGCGATGACCGCTATCCGACGGCGCTGCGGCGCTACGTGGTCACGTGCTTTGCCTTGGGGCTGAGACCTGGTCACTTGCCAGCGCTTACAGCAGAGGCAGACGCGCTGGTGCGTACGCTCACAAAGACCTTGGACGGCGTGCGAAGTCCACTCGTTGCCAGGCGGATGCTTATCGTTTCGCTTCAGTGGGCGAAGGAGGCACTGCTGCACGTGCCGCGTCCACGGCCGACCGGGGTATTGGTCCGGAACTGGGTGCCGCGCCTGACTGAGCGGTGGCGTGGCGTAGCGGCGTAATCCCTGCGTAGAACGGCGCGCAAACGGCCTATGGCTTGGCGGCAGCTTCCATCGACCTATTTGATGGGATTGGCCTGGATTGGACTGCTATGGAAGCTGATGATCTTTTGGAACAAGCCGCCGCTTGGGGAGAGGCGGGAGAGGCAGTGGCGATTGCCACGGTGTTGGAGACTTGGGGCAGTTCACCTGTTCCCGTGGGGAGCCGGATGGCGTTCACACGATCGGGCAAGATGGCCGGATCGGTAAGCGGGGGGTGTATTGAGGCGGCAGTGATTGAGGCTGGAGCGCATAGCTTTGGGAGTGGGAAGCCTCAGTTTTTGCAATATGGCGTAACCAATGAGCGTGCGTGGGAAGTGGGCCTTGCCTGCGGTGGCACTCTGTCGATTTTCCTGGAATGCCTTGGGTGAGCCCCGAGCTGCTTTCGGCGTTGCTGATCGCACGGCAGCATGGGGCGGAGAAGGTTTTGGCGACGCGCCTGACCGATGGCGCGCAGATATTGCTTCCGGACCCATCTGCATCGCTCGCCTGCCAGCACGCTGGTATTGAGGCGATTCGACATGACAGGACCGGCATTGTCGAAATCGAAGGCCATCGCTGGTTTTTTCATGTCCATGCGTCCCCTCACCGTCTGATCATCGTCGGCGCCGTGCATATTGCCCAATCGCTCGCGCGTATGGCATTGATGACAGGGCTTGCGGTTACGGTCATTGATCCACGGCGAGGCTTTGCCAGCGAGGAACGGTTCCCGGGCATTGCGCTACTTCATCAGTGGCCCGACGAGGCCTTGTCTGGTCTGAAAGTAAATCGCCGTACGGCGATCGTTGTCCTGACCCACGATCCCAAGATCGATGACCCAGCCCTGGATTTTGCCTTGCGTATGGATGGCTTTTTTATAGGGGCCCTGGGGTCGCGCACATCTCACGCGCGGCGCTTGGAGCGGCTTGCCGCGTTGGGACACTCGCAGGATGCGCTGAGGCGCATCCGTGGACCAGTGGGGCTGCCCATCGGCGCGTTGACGGCGGCTGAGATCGCGCTGAGCACGCTTGCCGAGATAGTCGCGATCAGGCGCGGTGCGCGTGCGCCTTTTGTCTAATGACGTTGCTGCCGTTGTTCTGGCCGCGGGATTGTCCCGTCGTATGGCGCCGCACAATAAGCTGCTTTTCAAGGGGCCGACAGGTCAGGCTATGGTGACCCGCGTGGTCGACGCTCTGCTGGCGAGCAAAGTGGCAAGCGTGTGGGTCGTGGTAGGGCATCAGGCGGCACAGGTCGCGCGGGCTTTGGAAACTCGCCCTGTTCGGCTGGTTTATTCGCCCGATTACGAGTTAGGGCTCGCCGCGAGCCTGGTGCGTGGAATCGCCGCCTTGCCTGCCGAAGTGGCCGGGGCGCTCGTTTGTCTCGGCGACATGCCCTGGGTCGGTAAGGATGTGATTAACTGCATGCTCGATGCTTACGCGCCGCGCTCAGGCCGGCTCATCATTGTTCCCACACACCAGGGGCAGCGCGGCAACCCTGTGCTTTGGGATCGCCGCTTCTTTCCGGATATTCTTGCGCTTGAGGGAGATTTTGGTGCTCGCATCTTGTGTCAACAGTACGGGGACAATGTCTTCGAAGTTGAGGTCCCCTCTCCTTCTGTCCTGATCGACTTTGATACGCCAGACACCCTCGCTGGGCTGCCTTGAGGAAGCGGGCGGCTCTTGAGGGGGGCACGATCAGAACCCATGTAACCGGTCCAAACGGTCATCGCGCTGCCCTGCTGAGGAGCGCGGCATAGGCCGTGTCGCCTTACAGGGACACGTGACACATGGACATGCAGAAATTCACCGAGCGTACGCAGGGCTTCCTTCAGGCGGCCGGCACTATCGCAATCCGAGAGTTTCACCAAAGACTGACACCAGAACACTTCCTAAAGGCACTGCTCGATGATGAGGAGGGTGCTGCGAGTGGTCTGATCCGAGCGGCAGGTGGCCATCCCCAACAGGTCAAGGAAGCGGTGGACGCTGAGATCGCGCGTACGCCAAAGGTGCAGGGCGGCGGCGCAGGGCAGCCGCAGGTCACGCCGGAGTTGGTGCGGATCCTGGACAATGCGCAGCAGGTCGCGATCAAGGCTGGCGACCAGTACGTGGCGCAGGATCGCGTGCTGGCGGCACTCGCAGCCAGTGAGACGAGTGCTGGACGCGCGTTGCGATCGGCTGGTGCGAACCCCCAGGCGATCGAGCGTGCTCTGGAGGCTGTGCGCAAGGGCCGCCGCGTGACCAGCCCGAATGCGGAGGCCAATTTCGACTCGCTGAAGAAGTTTACTCGCGACATAACCGAGCTTGCGCGTGGGCAGAAGCTCGACCCGGTCATCGGACGGGATGAGGAGATCCGCCGGACCATTCAGGTGCTGGCGCGGCGCACCAAGAACAATCCCGTGCTGATCGGCGAGCCTGGTGTTGGCAAGACTGCAATCGTGGAGGGGCTGGCGCTACGCATCGTGCGCGGCGACGTGCCGGAGGCACTGAAAAATAAGCGAGTGCTTTCGCTTGATCTCGGCGCATTGGTGGCAGGTGCCAAGTACCGTGGCGAGTTCGAGGAACGGCTCAAGTCGGTGCTGAAAGAAATCGACAGCGCCGAGGGGCAGGTCATCCTGTTCATTGACGAAATGCACACCCTGATTGGCGCAGGGCGCGCAGATGGCGCGATGGATGCCTCCAATCTGCTCAAGCCTGAACTGGCGCGCGGATCGTTGCACTGCATCGGCGCGACGACGCTCGATGAATATCGCAAGCATGTCGAGAAGGACGCGGCGCTGGCGCGGCGCTTCCAACCGATTTTCGTGGGCGAGCCGAGTGTAGAGGACACGATCAGTATTCTGCGCGGCATCAAGGAGAAGTACGAGCTGCATCATGGCGTGCGCATTGCCGACAGTGCGTTAGTGGCGGCCGCGACATTGTCGAATCGCTATATTGCGGATCGATTTTTGCCGGACAAGGCGATCGATCTGATGGATGAGGCGGCAAGCCGGCTGCGCATGCAGGTCGATAGCAAGCCTGAGGCGCTCGATGAGCTCGATCGGCGGTTGATGCAGCAGAAGATCGAGCGGGAGGCACTAAAGCGGGAGACGGATGCGGCATCTCGGGACAGATTGGAGAGGCTAGAGCGGGAGATTGCGGAGACGGAGGAGCGGTCGAACGCCATGACGGCAGCTTGGAAGGCGGAGACCGAGCAGGTGGCCGGCGCGCAGAAGCTGAAGGAGAAATTGGATCAGGCCAAGAGCGATGTCGAGGTAGCTCAGCGGCGCGGGGATTTGGGGCGGGCGTCCGAATTGCTCTACGGAGTTATCCCCGATCTGCAGCGCAAGATCGATGAGACGCAGTCTCAGGGGCAATTGGTCAATGAGGCGGTCACCGCCGAGCAAATTGCCGGCGTTGTCAGCCGCTGGACCGGGGTGCCGATGGAGCGAATGCTGGAGGGTGAGCGCGCCAAGTTGGTGCGCATGGAAGACGAGCTTCGCAAGCGTGTGGTCGGGCAGGAAGAAGCGTTGCGTCACGTCGCTGATGCTGTGCGGCGCGCGCGGGCGGGGCTGAGCGATCCTAATCGACCGATCGGCAGCTTTCTGTTTCTCGGGCCAACGGGCGTGGGCAAGACGGAATTGACCAAGGCGCTGGCCGGCTTCCTGTTCGATGATGACCGGGCGATGGTGCGGGTCGATATGAGCGAGTTCATGGAGAAGCACGCGGTCGCACGGCTGATTGGAGCACCGCCAGGCTATGTTGGTTATGAGGAAGGCGGTGTGCTGACCGAAGCGGTGCGTCGGCGGCCTTATCAGGTCATTTTGTTCGATGAGGTCGAGAAGGCCCACGAAGACATCTTTAACGTGCTACTGCAGGTTCTGGACGATGGGCGCCTGACGGACGGTCAGGGGCGCACCGTGGATTTCCGCAATACGATCATCGTGCTGACCAGTAATTTGGGAAGCGATCTGCTTGCCGCCCAGCCTGATGGTGAGCCGACTGCGCTGGTGCAGGCGCAGGTGATGCGGGTGGTGCGGGATCATTTCCGGCCGGAATTCCTCAACCGGCTGGATGAGATCGTGCTGTTTCATCGCCTGCAGCGGGACGATATGGCGGTGATTGTTGACATCCAGTTGGCACGGCTACGCGAGCTGCTCGCGGAGCGCAAGATTGTGCTCGACCTGGATCGTTCGGCCATGGATTGGTTGGCCAACGAAGGATACGATCCGATTTATGGGGCGCGGCCGCTGAAGCGCGTGATCCAGCGCGCCCTACAGAACCCGTTGGCGAGCAAGTTGCTCGATGGCAGCGTGCACGAGGGCGAGACAGTGCATGTGACGACGGGTTTAGACGGGCTGGTGTTCGCCACCGCTGTGGCCAAGGCAGCTTAGAGGAAGACCGGGCGGCATGGGGGCTGGGGTTACGCCGGCCCCCACTTCCCCGTTCTTATACCAAGCCGCGTTGAGTCTGACTCATAAAGCCGAAGGGAAGACTGGGTGGAGCGTGCCGCTCCCCCCAGGCCCCCCGTCATCAATTGAAGGTACTATCTGAATAAAGACGGGGGGTTTGGGGGGGATGGCACATCTCCCCCAACGTTTTTCTTGGTTGCTATGAATGAGTTCCAAGACAGGTTGGTATTAGATCCTTGCGCCATGCTTTTCCCAATAGGGTGCTTTCAGCCGTCGCTTGAATATTTTTCCCGAGTCCTCCCGCGGCAATTCTGGCATGAAGACGATCTTCTTCGGCACCTTATAGCTGGCGATTTTGGTCCTGAGGTACGCGCGGATTGCGCTTTCGTCCTCAGGCGCGTCACAGGCGGGCTGAATACAGGCGCAGAGTGCTTCGCCCATCTCTTCGTCAGGGATGCCGAAGACGGCACAGTCGGCAACTTCTGGCATGGCCACCAGCGCCGCTTCAATTTCCGCCGGATAAATATTCACGCCGCCGGAAATGACCATATCGTGACGGCGGTCGCAGAGGTAGAGAAATCCCTCGTCGTCAAGATAGCCGATATCTCCTACCGAGATCAGGCCGTGCCTTTCGGCCGCGCGGCGCTTGGCGTCATCGCCATGATAGGTGAAGTCTGCGCCGGCGACGATGCGCGCGTAGACGTCACCAGGTTGATTGCGCGCCGCATCATGGCCATTCTCATCGAGCACGCGCAAGTCCACGCCGGGCAGTGCGCGGCCGACGGTGCCGCGGTGAGACAGCCAGTCCTGCGATGTGCAGAAGACAACCGTGCCGATCTCTGTGCTACCGTAATATTCGTTAATAACCGGACCCCACCATTCGATCATGCGCGCTTTGACGTCGGGCGGGCAAGGGGCGGCCGCGTGAACGACAAATTCCAGGCTGCTGACATCATAGCGGGCGCGGATTTCTTCGGGGAGCTTGAGCAGGCGCACGAACATGGTGGGCACCGTCTGTATGTGCGTGATGCGGTGGCGATCGATCAGCGCGAGGAGTTCTTCGGGCTCGAAGCGCGGCATCAGCACAATAGCTTGCGCACCTGCGCGCACACACAGGGCGGTGTAGGTGTTGGGCGCGGAGTGGTAAAGCGGGGCTGGAATGATCGTGCGCATGCCTGGCCGGATGCCGAAGGCCATCATGATGGGGGCGTAGAGTTGTTCGAGTTGGCTTTCGTCGACTGGCAGGCGGCGCACGCCCTTGGGGCGTCCGGTCGTTCCGGAGGTGTAGATCATGGCGCCCGGCGAGGGCAGCGCGCGCGGCGCGCCAGGCGCGAAGTTCTGCAGCCAGCGCGACCAGTCAACGAAGCCCGAAGGCACAGAGCAGGCTTCCTCCGGCACGCCATAGGCGGCCGCGAGCTCTGGCGGGGTTTGCACGACGAGCGTTGTGACCCCTGACGGGATAGCGTCTTCGATCCGCGGCAGCAGGTCGGCGTGCACGATCAGCACTCGCGCACGGCAGTCTTGCAAGATATAGCCGGCCTCCTCGGCAGCGAGGTGCCAGTTTATCGGCACAGCGTAGGCGCCGACCAGAGCCGCGGCGCCGGAGGCTTCCAGGGCCGCCATGTCGTTACGCAGGAACAGCGCCAGTGTATCGCCGGCACCGACCCCAAGTGCTTCAAGCCCTGTAGCGGCGCAGGCAGCGCGCGCTTGCACGGAGTCTATGGTGGCGCTGCGGCCACCGCTCATGATGGTGCCGCTCACGCCGCCGCCAGTGCATCGATGGCGTGAGCCATCTTCACGTCGCGCGCGGACAGGCCGCCGGCGTCATGCGTGCTGAGGGTGATGCTGAGCCGGTTATAGACGTTGTACCATTCGGGGTGGTGGTCCTGCTGTTCTGCCAGGAGTGCCACGCGGGACATGAAGCCCCACGCTTGCGAAAAGTCCGCAAAGACAAGATCGCGCATGATGGCGTCGCGGTCGGCGTGTTTGCGCCAGAGCGGCAATGTGTTGGCGAGCGAGGCCCGTGCTGCCTCATCGAGCCGCTCAATCATACGCCCACTCCCTTGGTCTTGAACCATTTCGGGCTCTATAGCATGGCGGCGTGCTCGCCGCGACGCCGCAGGGTGTGGTATGGCGGTGACCAGGCTGGGCAGGGGCGCGGCCGAGGTGGGAGGAACACAATGGCCAAGGGACAGCAGAAGAGCAATCGCGAGGCTAAGAAGCCGAAGCAGACGAAAAAGCCGGCGGGGGCAAGCGCGTCCTCCATGCTGCAAACGGGTGCTGCCGCGCCTGCGAAGCCCGCTAAGAAGTGACGGAAGGCCAGGGGCTCTTCCCCTGGACCCTGCCCGCGACAAATCCTTGGAACCTGATTACGTAAGGTCTTTTAGGGAGTGATCCCTGCATGGCTTTGCCCTATCAAGGCATCTTAGCCGGCGCAGGTGTCCATGTCGTCCCCCAACCGAGCCTCAAGGCGCCATGCTCTGGCTTGCGGCGCCCTAGCCCTGCTCGTTCTCGCATCGAACGGCCTGCGCGCCCAGCCTGGGCCGCCGGTCCCGACCGCCCGGCCACATGCGCCGCGCCTGGCAAAGACCGTGGCCAAGGCTGAACCCTCCTCTTCGCTGGAGATGGTTCCCTGGTTTTCGCTGGACCAGCCCGGTGCCGGGCTGATCCGCGCGCCGGGTGCCACCCGGCCGCTCGATTTGGCCGCACGTCAGCAGGATGACAGCGACATCATCGTCTATGGGCGCCACAAGGCCATTGATCCGCGCTCGGACCGCGAGCACGATTTCTCGGCGCCCGGCTGGTCCGATTATGTCATGCCGCACGATCTGCCGATCGGGCCTGCGAGTTCGTGTTCGTCGGGCGCCTATCGCACGATTGGCGGCCAACCGGCGACGGGCATGGATTTGGTGGGGGGCCTGGGCGGCGGCCGTTGCTGAGAGAAGGAAGATTTGGGAGATGTGCCTTCCCCCCACCCCGTCTTTGGTATTGATGAGGCTGTAGCGAGGGCCTCGTTTGAATGGCGGCGGCGCTAATGCGCCGGCTCGAAACGCAGCGTGCCGGCAAGCCTCGCCGCGTTGCCTGGGTCGTTAGGATGGGCAACACCGTCGAACACCGGCACCTCCATAAAATCAAAAGGGCTCATCCCCTCGAGACACGCGACGTTGACGCCGTATTGTGACGGGTTGGAGCGGCGCTGGTGGTGCGTGTAAATGCCGCAACACGAACAGAAGAAATGCTGCGCGGCCCCGGTATTGAACCGGTAGCTGGTGAGCATGTCCTCGCCGCACTCGAAAACGATACCGCCCAGCTCAGCCGAAACCGCCACTGCGCCGCGCATTCGGCAATAGGAACATGTGCAGCGCCGGATCGTGTTGAAGCCATCACTCAGCCTCACCACGAACTGCACCGCACCACAATGACAACGGCCGCCATAAGTATGAGGTTCGCGCGCCATCGTTCTCGGTCTTTCAGCACCAGGCTGCACCTTCTCCGATGTCGCGACCTTGCGCAAGCACAAGGGCAAACGGCTAGCGGACCCCATCCAGCCCGGAAGTTTGCGCTCCGGGCCGGAATTGGCGGCTATGCTCGCAGCGATTACGCCGCTACGCTGAGACTTTCCGGTGCGTGCAACGCAGAGGCCGCCAGCGCTGCCTGACTGTTCGGGTCGCGCATCATGTACCCGCGTCCCCACACGGTGCCTATCAGATTGCCCGCGCCCGCCTGCGCCAGCTTCTTGCGCAGCTTGCAGATGAACACGTCGATGATCTTCATCTCCGGCTCGTCGATGCCGCCGTACAGGTGATTGAGGAACGCCTCTTTCGTCAGCACCATGCCTTTGCGCAGCACCAGCAACTCGAGGATTGCGTATTCCTTGCCGGTCAGATGCACGGGCTGGTCCTCGACCATCACGTCGCGACTGTCCAGGTTGAGTTGCAGATTGCCGATGCGCAGCAGCGGCTGGCTGTACCCCTTGCTGCGACGGATTACCGCCTGGATACGTGCCACCAGCTCGGACTTGTCGAAGGGCTTGGTAATGTAGTCGTCCGCGCCCATGCCAAAGCCCTTCACCTTGGCCTGCGGCCGCGTCAGCCCGGACAGGATCAGCACCGGTGTTTCCACCCGCGCTCCGCGCATGCGGCGGACCACTTCATAGCCTTCCATGTCAGGCAAGATCAAATCAAGAACAACAATGTCGTAGTCATAGTGCTTGACCAGCTCGAGCGCCTCTTCGCCGGTATCCGTCTCATCAACGATGGCGCCTTGCCCCCGCAGCATCAGCGAAATACCGCGCGAGGCTGTCAGATCATCCTCAACCAGTAGAACCCGCATTGCATCCTCCTTGCGATCCAATTCGGAACCAATACCACCTGGACGTGTAGCCTGCTACTGCTTTTTCACCAAGTTCTGCATAAATTCTGAAAATTCGACATCGTTACCCTCGAAACAAGCAACAACCTGCAGATGTGGTCCAGTATATGAGACATTGCTTCATAAAAGCCCAGAGATGTTAAGCTCTCCTCAACCGCAGCTTCGCGATTTCGCAGCCGCCGCCGGAACCATCCCCGCCGCCACCCTCGGCGGCGTGGTCAGCGCCGTCTCCGCCCTGGTGATCGAGCTGCGCGGCCTCACGCGCCACCTCGCCGTCGGCGACCGCCTGGCCCTGCGCAGGCGGGACGGCGTCATGGTCCCGGCGGAGATCATCGGCGTGCGGGGGGGCGTACTCCAGGCCGCCCCCTTTGGCACCACCGCCGGCCTCGGCGAGGGTGCGGCGGCCATCGCACCCCTGCATCTCGGTCCCAATGGCGCCGCCTCCTTCCAGGCCAGCCTCGCTCCCACCAGCGCATGGCTCGGCCGCGTCATCGATCCGCTCGGCACGCCCATGGACAACGCCGGCCCCCTGCCGCGCGGCACGCCGCGACCGGTGCGCGCCACCCCGCCCGAGGCCGCCACCCGCGCTCGTCTCGGCCCGCCCATCGACCTGGGCGTGCGTGTGCTCAACTGCTTTGCCACCTGCCGTACCGGCCAGCGGCTCGGCCTCTTCGCGGGTTCCGGCGTGGGCAAATCCACCCTGCTGGCCATGCTCGCCCGCAACACCGCCTGCGATGTCGTGGTCCTGGCCCTCGTCGGCGAACGCGGCCGGGAGGTGCGCGAGTTCATCGAGGACGATCTCGGCCCCGAAGGCCTGGCGCGCGCAACCGTGGTGATTGCCACCGGCGACGCCCCGCCGCTGCTACGCCGCGAATGCGCCTATACCGCGCTCACTATCGCCGAACATTTCCGCGACCAGGGCAAATCGGTGCTGCTCCTCATGGACAGCGTCACCCGCTTCTGCCTCGCTTTGCGCGAACTGGGCCTGGCCGCCGGCGAGCCGCCTGCTACCCGCGGCTATCCGCCTTCCGTCTTTGCCGAACTGCCCCGCCTGCTGGAGCGCGCCGGCCCCGGTCCCGTCCTGGCAGACGGACGTGCCGGCCAGATCACCGGCCTCTTCACCGTGCTCGTCGAAGGCGGCGATCATGACGAACCGGTCGCCGACGCTGTGCGCGGCATTCTGGACGGGCACGTCGTGCTTGACCGCCGCATCGCCGAAGGCGGCCGCTACCCCGCCGTGAATGTGCTGCGCAGCCTCTCGCGCGCCGCCTCTTCCATCCTGACCCCAGAGCAGACCGTGTTGCTGCGCCAGGCCCGCGCGCACCTCGCCTTGCATGCCGACATGGCCGACATGGTTCGCCTGGGCGCCTATCGTGCCGGCACCGACCCGGCCGTCGATGCCGCGATGCGCATCGTGCCCCGGATCGAAGCCATGCTGACTCAGTCCCGTGACGACGCCACCACCATCGAGCAAAGCTTCGCAGCACTGGCCGAGGCTTTGCGCGATGGCTGACCCGATCGCCCGCCTGGGCCGCCTGCGCGCCGCGGAGTCAGACGCCGCCCGCCGTGACCTGGCCACCGCTCTCCGCGCCGCCGAGGCCGCCAATGCTGCGATCGCCGGCGCCCAGGCGGCGCTGAACCACGAAACCCGCGCCGCGCCCACCGATGCCACGAACGAACTGGCCGGCAGCTACGCCGCTTGGCTGCCCGCCGGCCGCGCCGCCGTCGCGCGCGCCCGCGCCGAGGAGGCCACGCGTGCGGTCGCGGTCGAGGCCGCGCGCGTCTCGCTAGCGGCAGCGCGCATGGCGCTGCGCGCGTGCGAGACTTTGGCCGAGGCTCAGGCGGGGGAGCGGCGCGTGGCTGAGGTTAAGGCGGAGCAGATGAAGTTGGAGGACTCGGCGCGGAGAGGGTAACGCAGGTCCGAAAAAAGGCTGGGGGGAGAGTGCCTCTCCCCCCAGACCCCCATCTTCACTTTAGTCTTGACTCAAATGATGACGGGGGGTTTGGGCGGGGATGGCACATCTCCCCCAATCTTATCTTCCCTGCACTTGTCGCATGCTCAAAGCCAAAGCTCCGTATCCTGCCATGTCGGGGACTTGTCCTTGTCCACGACCATAGCACGCACCCCTTCGGCAAAATCGGGGTGCATCGTCACGCGGCGCGTCAGCGCAAGCTCGGCGGCAAGGCAATCCTCCAGCGTTCTGCCTGCGCCTGCCTGGATGATTTCAAAGCTCCACCCCAGCGCGCTTGGCGACATCGCCCGCAAGATCGCCAACACGCTCTCGCCCCAATCGCTCTCTGCCCGCAGCCTGGCCAACACACCGCTCAGGCTCGGCGCCGAAAAGCAACGGTCAATCCCCGCCATCTGCCCGGCCAGCGAAAACGTCGGCAGCGCCTGCGCGTGCACGCCCAGCGCCGCCACGCCATCGCGCGCCAATGCGTCGCGCAATGCCGCCAAGCCCGCCCTGGGCACGAAATGCGTGGCAAGCCCCGCATGCACCGCGTCCGCCCCTGTGACGCGCGTGCCAGTCAGCCCCAGGAACATCCCCAGGCTGCCCGGCAGCCGCGGCAACAAATACGTCGCGCCCACATCCGGAAACAGCGCAATCCCCGTCTCGGGCATGGCAAAGACCGCATGCTCGGTGGCCACGCGGTACGCGCCGTGCACGGCAACGCCGATGCCCCCGCCCATGCAGAACCCGTCGATCAGCGCGACATACGGCTTGGGGTAACGCGCAATTGCCAGGTTGAGCGCGTATTCCGCCGAAAAAAATGCCTCGATCGCCGCGGCGTTACCGGCAAGCGCGGCCTCGCGTACCGCGCGAATATCGCCACCCGCGCAAAACGCCCGCTCGCCCGCGCCTTCGATGGTGACCGCGTGCACATGGGGCAAGGTGCGCCACGCTTGCAGCGCCGCGGCGAGGGCTGCGATCATGCCCTCGTCCAGCGCGTTCAGCGCACGCTGGCGGTCCAGCACAATGCGCCCGATCCGCCCTTGCGTGGTGGCGATCACGTGCTCGCTCATCAAGCGGATCCTCATCCGTCAAAACGCTTGAAACTTCTCGTATGGGCGTGTGCGATGCAAGGCAGGCGGGAAGGTGTGCGAAGATGAGGCAAGCTGCCGTGGTGGTGATCCTGGCGCTTGCGGCCGGTGCGGCATACGCCTCGAACCTGCAGGACGATGACAGCGCCGCCCACAAGGCCGCCTGCCTTGCCGTGCAGGACCGCAAACCTCCCGCGGAAGATCGCCCCACGGCGGCGCAGTCCAGGGTGCTGACCAAATGTGACGCAGAGGCGTTCTACTATGGCGAGAAGGGGCCGCCCGACTACGTCCGCGCCCGGCTCTGCGCCTTGGCCCGCGACCCAAGCGGCGCGCCGGGCCAGGACGTGTTCCATAACGACGTGATCCTGATGCAGATCTACGCCAACGGACTTGGCGTGCCGCGTGATCTCGACCTTGCGCTCGCCTACGCCTGCAACGACGATGCCTGGGCGCCGGCCGAGTTCTCGGGCCGCCTTGACGATCTCATCGCCCGGCGCGACCACCCGGTGGCCACCCGGTTCGACTACTGCGACGACGTCACCAGCGGCACCATGCAGGGCATGTGCGCCGCTCGGGACAGCCAGATCGCGAAACAGGCCCGCGCCCGCGCCTTCGATAGCCTGGCCGCACGCCTGCCGCCTGGCGCGCGCGCCGCGTACGCGCAATTGCAGAATGCCGCCGAAGCGTTTGCCTCCGCCCACGGCGATGGCGAAGTGGATGTGTCCGGCAGCGGCCGGGCCGCCTTCGAGATCGAGGCCGAGGACGGCGTCCGCACAGCCTTCAGGCGCCACCTCGAGGCGGTGCTCGATAAGATCTGGCCCGTTGCCTCCCCTCAGGCCGCGCAGAAGGCCGACGCCGACCTCAATACGGCCTATCGCGAAACCCTGGCCGGCCTGGGCAGGAGCGATCTTGCGGGCACGATCGCGCCGCGCGGCGTACGCGCGGCCCAGCGTCTATGGCTCGCCTATCGCGACGCCTTCATCCGCTTTGCCCACCAGGCGGCCCCCGGCACGCCAACCCCAAGCATCCTGGCCGAACTCACGAGCGAACGCACAAAGGCGCTGCGCGAGATTGCGCCATAGAACGGGTGGCCCCTCCCAAAGCCTGAAGGCGCGTCTTTTTCAGGCCGCGAACACCCGCACCCTGTGCCAGGCGGCACTCAGATATCCCTTGAAGTTCCAGACATCCCGAACCAGCGCCGGCTGGGTCTGCCCAGCCGCGTCCCACGCCCGCACAACCAACTCCCGCTCGCCCGCGGCCAAATCAAGCGCGGTCTCCCACAAAACCCATCCAAAAGGCGCATCCGCCGCGCGCGTCAGCGCCGCCTGCACCCAGCGGCATCCGCCATCGGCCGAGACATCGACCCGCACCACGTCCCGCCCGCTCGCCACGGCATGGCCCAGCACGCGCGTCCGCCCCGCCGCAATCCGCGCGCCCGCCGCGGGCACGCAGATGGCCGAATTCAGCGGCATGGCATCGATGGTGACGCCGCGATCCCAATCGACGCTCTCCTCGGTGATATCGGGCGGCAGCAGCTTGTAGTCGCGTTGCTGCATGTGGTTGGCCGATGGGCCGTCCTGCACGGTGATCGCACCCAGCCACTTGGCGCTGCGCACGCCCGCGTAGCCCGGCACCACCACGCGCAGCGGAAAGCCATGCGCACGGCCCAGCGCTTCGCCGTTCATGGCGTAGGCCAGCAACACCTCGGGGCAGAGCGCCTTTGCCAGGGGGATGGACACGCCATAGGTGAAGCGGCCTTCGCCCGGCATCTCAATCACGTCCAGGGCCTCGAAGGCCACGTGCATGCCGCGCTTCTCAACCACGCCTGCCTCGCGCAGCACGTCTGCCAGCGCCACACCAGTCCAGACCGCATTGCCAATGGCGCCCGCCGCCCATGGGTCACCCGAAGTCTTGCCCGCTTCCTGCATGTCCGCCCGCCGATTGCCAGCGCACTGCATGGCGGCAACCACACTCCGCTCTGCAAAGCGCGCGCGCAGCGTCTCAAGGCCAAGCTCCAGCGGCCGACTGACTAGGCCAGCCACAAGCAGCCGATACCGCGCCGCATCGATCTCGGGCGTGTCGCCGTGGCTGCGCACATAGAAATCTGCCTGCGGCGTGATCATGCCCGCGCGCAGACGCCCCAGCTCCGGCTCAGCGTTATAGGGCGTTTGGCTGTGGACGATCATGGCGCTTCCTCAGGGATTTGCCCGGCTCCGGCTTCTGACGCGAGCCTATCTCTGCAGCCCGTCGATGAGGACACTGGACATAAAGACCTCTTTATATAAGTAATTGCCCATGGACCGTGTCCTCGCCGCCCTTGCCGCCGCCGCCGACCCCACCCGCCTGCGCCTGTTGGCTCTGGGAGCGTGCGGGGCGTTCTGCATAAACGATTTTTGCGAAATCCTGGGGCAAAGCCAGCCCCGCCTGTCCCGCCACGTGCGCCTGCTGTGCGAGGGCGGATTGCTGGAACGCTCGCGCGAGGGCGCCAATGCCTGGCTGACCTTGGCCCAGGGCGATGCTGGTGCGCTGGTGCGTGACATCCTCAAGCGCCTGGATACCGAGGACCCGCTGCTCGCCGCCGATCGTCGGGGGGCGGCGCGCGTGCTGGCCGAACGCGCGCGCGCGGCGTCCGACACATTCCGCAGCAAGGGGGCCGATTGGGACGAGATGCGTGCGCTCGATCTGCCGGCGGCCGCTGTCGAGGCTGCGTTGCTGTCCTTGCTGCCGACCCGCGATGTGGGGCGGGCGCTGGACATCGGTACGGGCACGGGGCGGCTGCTGGAAGTGCTGGCACCGCGCCTGGCGCCGGGCAGCCTGGGAATCGATGCCAGCCGCGCAATGCTGGCACTCGCGCGCGTGCGGCTGGCGCGGCCGGAACTGGCGCATGTCTCTGTGCGGATGGCGGACATGTATGCCCTGCCGCTGCGCGACGCGTCCTTTGATCTGGTTCTGCTGCAGATGGTGTTGCATTACGCCGAGGCACCGGAGGCGGTGATTGCCGAAGCGGCGCGTGTGCTCGCGCCAGGCGGGACGATGATGATCGTTGAATTGGCGCCGCACGCGCGCGCGGAATTGGGCCCGCGCATGGGGCATCGCGCGCTCGGGTTTTCCGACGATGCCATGGCCGCGCTGCTGCGTTCGAGCGGCCTGAGCGAGACGGGTGCGGTCTGCGTTGATGGCCCGCTGACTGTGCGGATTTGGCGCGGTGAGGCGGAAGCTGTGGCGGCACCCGTGCGTCATGCAGAATTCTTTGAGGCGGCGGTGCCATGACGATTTCCCTTCTCGAGGCTCTGCAATCACACGTGCTGCTGTGCGATGGCGGTACAGGCAGCCGCGTGCAGGCGATGACCCTGGATCTGGAGCGCGATTACTGGAACCAGGAGAACTGCACGGAGGTACTGAACCTTTCGCGTCCCGATCTAGTGCGCGATATCGCGCGCGGCTACTTTGCCGCCGGGGCGGACATGGTCGAGACCAATACGTTCGGTGGCTCGCCGATCACCTTGGCGGAGTTCGGGCTGCGCGAGCGGTCGCGCGAGATCAACCGCATTGCCGCCGAGATCGCGCGCGAGGCGGCGGGCGAATTCGCCGATGGGCGCACGCGCTATGTGCTTGGCGGCATCGGGCCTGGCACCAAGTTGCCCACGCTTGGCAACATTGATTACGACACGCTGGAGGCGGCGCTGGCCGAGCAGTCGCGCGGGCTGCTGGATGGCGGCGTGGATGCATTCCTGATTGAGACGTGCCAGGACACGCTGCAGATCAAGGCCGCGGTCAATGGTGCGAAGATCGCGCGCGCGGAGTTCGGACGGGACGTGCCGATTTTCGTGCAGGTGACGGTGGAGACCACGGGCACGCTGCTGGTGGGACCGGATATTGCGGCCGCGGCGACCGTCGTGCGGGCGCTGGACGTGCCGTTGATCGGGCTGAATTGCGCGACCGGGCCGCAGGAAATGGCCGAGCACATACGCTGGCTGTCACAGAACTGGCCCGGCCTGATCAGCATCCAACCCAATGCCGGATTGCCGGAGCTGGTCGATGGCCAGACGCGCTATCCACTGAATGCCGCCGACATGGCGAGCTGGGTGGAACGCTTCGTCGAGGAAGACGGCGTGAATTTGATCGGTGGCTGCTGCGGCACGGACGTGGCCCATATCGAAGCGCTTGACGCCATGCTGCGCCGGCGCGGTGGCTTCCGGCCGGCGCCTGTTGCGCGCGGCGTGCATTGGGTGCCGTCCGTGGCCAGCCTGTACGGGCAGGTGCCGCTGCGCCAGGACAACAGCTTCTTCGGCATCGGCGAACGCTGCAACGCCAACGGATCAAAGAAATGGCGCGAGCTGCAGGAGCGCGCGGATTGGGATGGTTGCGTGGCGGTGGCGCGGGAGCAGGTCGATGAGGGGTCAAACGCGCTGGACGTTTGCACCGCCTTTGTCGGGCGCGATGAAACCAGCGAAATGAACGAGGTGATCCGGCGCTTTACCAGCTCGGTCAACGCGCCATTGGTGATCGACAGTACAGAGACGCCCGTGATCGAGGCAGCGCTGAAGCTCCATGGCGGCAAGCCGATTATCAATTCGATCAATTTCGAGGATGGTGAGCAGGCCGCGGCCGACCGCCTGGTGCTGGCGAAGAAGTTTGGCGCCGCGGTGATTGCGCTGACGATCGACGAAGAAGGTATGGCAAAGACCGCCGAACGCAAGCTGGCCGTGGCCGAGCGCCTAATCGTTTTCGCGTGCGAGAAGCACGGACTGCCGCAAGGCGATTTGCTGATCGATCCACTGACCTTCACGGTAGCCACGGGCAGCGAGGACGATCGCAAGCTGGCCGAATACACGCTGGATGGCATCCGGATGATCCGCGAGCGCTTCCCCGACGTGCAGATCATCCTTGGCCTGTCCAACGTCAGCTTCGGGCTGAACCCGGCGGCGCGCGCGGTGCTGAACAGCGTGTTCCTGGACCACGCCGTGCGCGCGGGCATGACGGGCGCGATTGTGCATGTCAGCAAGATCCGCCCGCTGCATCTGATTGCCGAAGAAGAGGTCCGCGTCGCCGAGGATCTGATCTTCGACCGCCGTGCCGAGGGTTACGACCCGCTTTCCCGATTGCTTGAGATTTTCGCCGATCGCAAGCTGGCCGATGCCACCAAGAAGGTACGTGCGGAGACGGTGGAAGGGCAGTTGCGCGACCGCATCATCGATGGCGACCGCAAGGGGCTGGAGGATGATCTGGCGCGCGCCATGACCACGCACGCGCCGCTCGATATCATCAACACCATCCTGCTGGACGGCATGAAGACGGTGGGTGAGCTGTTCGGCGCTGGCAAGATGCAGCTGCCGTTCGTGCTGCAGAGTGCGGAGACGATGAAGGCGGCGGTGGCGTATCTCGAACCCTTCATGGAGCGCGTGGAGGGTCAGCAGAAGGGCACGATCGTGCTCGCGACCGTCAAGGGGGACGTGCACGACATCGGCAAGAACCTGGTCGATATCATCCTGACCAATAACGGCTATCGCGTCGTCAATCTGGGCATCAAGGTGCCGCTCGCCGACATGGTGACCGCGGTGCGCGAGCACCACGCGCATGCCATCGGCATGTCCGGCCTGCTGGTCAAATCCACGGTCGTCATGCGCGAGAACCTCGAGGAAATGTCCCGCCAAGGCCTGGAAATCCCCGTCCTACTCGGCGGTGCCGCGCTGACGCGCAACTACGTCGAAGATGATTGCGTGCGCGCCTATGCCTGCGGCCGCGTGGCTTACGCGCGGGATGCGTTCGACGGACTGCACCTGATGGATCGCGTCACAGGCAATGGTTTTGACGATTTTCTCACCGCCGTGCAGGCCAAACGCAGTGGCCGGCCCCGCAACATGACGCGCACTCTGGGCCGTGCGGATGAGCGTGCATTCCGGCCGGTGGATGTAGCCGCGGTGCAAGCGCGCCGGCACCGCATGACTGCGGACGTGCCCGTGCGCGAGCCGCCATTCTGGGGGGCGCGTGCGATCGCCGTGCCCCCGAAGGCCGTGTTGCCATTTCTGAACGAACGCAGCCTGTATCAATTCCAATGGGGTTTTCGCAAGCAGGGCCGAAGCCTGGATGATTTCCTCGGCTGGGCGAAGCAGGAGCTGCGTCCGGTGATGAAGCGCGTGCTGGCCCTGTGCGAGGCCGAGGACATCCTGCACCCGCAAGCCAGCTACGGCTACTGGAAGGCGGCCGGAGTTGGCAATGAGCTGGTGATTTTCGAGCCTGACGGCACCACGGAAGTTGCGCGTTTTGCGTTGCCGCGTCAGCCGCGCGAGGATGGCGAGTGCATAGCGGATTTTTTCCGCGACATCGATGATGCCGAGCGGGACGTAATCGGCTTGCAGGTCGTGACTGTGGGGCAGCAGGCGTCCGATACGGCGCGCGTGTGGTTTGAGGATAACCGCTACCAGGATTATCTTTACTTGCACGGCCTGTCGGTGGAAATGGCTGAAGCCACGGCCGAATACGTGCACAAGCGCATCCGCGCCGAGTTGGGTTATGCGGCCGAAGATGATCGCGACATGGAGAAGATGCTGGGGCAGGGGTATCGCGGGTCACGGTATTCGTTTGGCTACCCAGCGTGCCCGAATCTGGAAGATCAGGTGCCGTTGCTGCGGATGCTGGGTGCGGATCGCATCGGCGTGTCGTTGTCGGATGAGTGGCAGTTGCATCCGGAGCAGAGCACGAGTGCGATCGTGGTGCTTAATCCTAAGGCGAAGTATTTTTCAGTTTGAAGAAAAAGCTGGGGGAGCAGTGCCTGCCCCCCCAGACCCCCCGTCATTCATTTAAAACGAGGCCAACAATCGACGGGGGGTCTGGGGGGAATGGCACATTCCCCCCAGTTCTTACGCTGCCTTTGCTTCCTTCGCGCCATAAAAGCTCTCCCCCCCAGCCGCCATGTCCCGCAGCATCTGCGGCGGCGCAAACCGCGCCCCGAATTTGCGCGCCAGATCGTCGCAAGTGCGCACAAACGCAGCGATCCCCACGCCGTCGATCAGGCTGATCGGCCCGCCTGTCCAGGGCGCAAAGCCCCAGCCCAGGATGGCGCCCACGTCAGCCTGGCGCGGATCGGTCACCACATTCTCCGCCATGCAGCGCGCCGCTTCTACCGCCTGGCGATAGAGCAGGCGCGTGCGCAACTCCTCGATTAATTCGGGCGAGGCCTCGGCGGTTTTCACGGGTGCGATGTCGGCCAAACCCGGCCAAAGGCGCTTGGTGCCGTCGGCCGAATAATCGTAAAATCCCTTGTTGTTCTTGCGCCCGTAGCGGCCGAGTTCAGTCACCATCTTCGCAATAAGCGCATCGGACGGCATGGCAACGTAAGCATCACCCATGTCGCGCTTGGCCTGCTCGCGCACCTTGTGGCCGAGGTCCAACGCCACGTCGTCATTCATTTCCAGCGGCCCACGCGGCATGCCGGTGGCGCGCCCGACATTGTCGATGATGGCGGGCGCTATGCCTTCGACCAGCATCTCCAGCCCTTCCTGCACGAAGGTGCCGAAACACCGGCTGGTGTAAAATCCGCGGCTGTCATTGACCACGATCGGCGTTTTCTTGATGGCCAACACGTAGTCGATAGCGCGCGCGAGGGTTTCGTCGCTGGTTTCCTTCGCCACGATGATTTCGACCAGCCCCATGCGGTCAACGGGCGAGAAGAAATGGATACCGATGAAATCGGCTGGCCGCGCGCTCGCTTCGGCGAGCGACGTGATCGGGATTGTCGATGTGTTGGAACCGAACACGGCACCCGGCGCCAATTGTGCCTCGGCGCGTTTGGTGACATCGGCTTTCAGCGCGCGATCCTCAAATACGGCCTCGATCACCAGGTCGGACCCGGCGATCTGATCGTAATCGGTAGTCGGGTGAATGCGTGCCAGCAGCGCCTCCGCCTTGTCCTGGCTCATCTTGCCGCGCTTGACGGACTTGGCGGTGAGTTTTTGCGAGTGCTCGCGTCCACGTTCGGCACCGTCCTGCGTCGTGTCGATCAGCACGGTGTCCATGCCCACGCCGGCCTGTACATAGGCAATGCCCGCACCCATCATGCCCGCACCCAGCACGGCGACTTTCCTGGGCGCGAATTTCGCAACACCCTTCGGCCGCATCGCACCTTTGCTGAGCTGATCCATTGAAAGAAACAGTGTGCGAACCATGCCGCGCGCCTGCTGCGTCATTGCCGTCTTGGCGAAATAGCGACTCTCGATGCGCAACGCAGCATCGATCGGCACCTGCAAGCCCTCATAGACGCATTTCATGATGTTGATCTGCGCCGGGTAATTACCGAAACTCTGCTTGCGAAGCATGGCATTACCCATGATGAAGACCTGCGCCGTTGCCGGCGTGTAGGGGCCTCCACCGGGGATCTTGAAATCTTTCTTGTCCCACGGCGCCACCGCATCCGGCTTGCCCGCCAGATACTTTCGCGCGGCCGCAATCAATTCAGCCGCCGGCACAACCTCATGCACCACGCCCATCGCCAGCGCCTCCTGCGGCGACATGGTCTTGCCTTCCAGCAAATAGGGCGCGGCTTTCATCACACCGATTATGCGTGGCAGACGCTGCGTGCCGCCCGCGCCCGGCAACAGCCCAACCTTCGCCTCCGGCAATCCTAGCTTGATCTTCGGGTCATCGGCCACAATGCGATAATGCGAGGCGAGGCAAATCTCCAACCCGCCACCCAGCGCCAGGCCATTGATCGCCGCCACCACCGGCTTGCCGCAAATCTCCAGCGCGCGAAACGTCTTGTTCAGCGCGAAGCAATTGTCGAACAGCGCGCGTAAGCCCGGCTCGCCACCGGCGCCGCCCAAAAGTGTGCCGCCCAACTCGCCAAGATCGGCGCCCGCGCAGAAGCCGCTGGTCTTGCTGGAGGTGATGATCGCGCCCTTGATGGCGGCATCGCTCGCCAGCGTCTGCGTGACTTCGCCGAGCTCGCGCATGACCTCGCCCGTCAGCGTGTTCATGGAACGGCCGGGCACATCGAAGGTGATGAGTGCAATGCCCGCATCGTCGGTGGCAATAGTGAAGTTGTTCATGGAAACCTCAGAAGAACGAAAAAAGAAGCAAAAAAACTTTTGAATGTTTGAGCGTCGCTCTAAACGGACAAAAGTTTTTTGCTTCTTTTTTTCAAAAAAGAAGAACTTTCTTATTAAACCCGCTCAATGACCGTAGCCGTGCCCATCCCCGCACCCACGCACAGCGTAATCAGCGCCGTCTCCTGATCCGTGCGTTCCAGCTCATCGAGCACAGTGCCAAGGATCATCGCCCCCGTAGCCCCCAGCGGATGGCCCATCGCAATTGCGCCGCCATTCACGTTGATTTTCTCATGGCCAATATCCAATGCCTGCATGAAGCGCAGAACCACGCTGGCAAAAGCCTCGTTCAGCTCATAAAGGTCGATATTCTCGACAGACATGCCCAGCCGCTTCAGCAGCTTCTCCGTCACCAGCGCAGGCCCGGTCAGCATGATCGAAGGCTCGGAGCCGATGCTCGCCATGCCACGCACGCGCGCACGCGGCTTCAGCCCCATCGCCTGACCCATCTCCAGCGTGCCGAACAACACGGCCGCCGCGCCATCGACAATCCCCGAAGAATTGCCCGCATGGTGCACATGGTTCACGCGTTCGACTTGCGGGTAGCGCTGCTGCACCACTGCGTCGAATCCCATCTCGCCAGGCCCGGTAAAGGCCGGATTCAATGACGCCAAAGACTGCATGCTCGTCTCCGGCCGCATATGCTCGTCATGTGCCAGGATCGGCAGCCCAAGCTGGTCGCGCACTGCCACCACGCTGCGCGCAAACCGCTTTTCGCTCCACGCCTGCGCCGCGCGCTTCTGGCTCTCGACCGCGTACGCATCCACGTCATCGCGCGAAAACCCGTGCAGCGTGGCAATCAGATCA
Organism: Acetobacteraceae bacterium; assembly: GCA_965276755.1. Classification (GTDB taxonomy): domain Bacteria; phylum Pseudomonadota; class Alphaproteobacteria; order Acetobacterales; family Acetobacteraceae; genus CAJCIS01. Next base: position 2,654,015 of record OZ255625.1, on the reverse strand, counting down.
GCGCCAATCCCTTGCGGCGCGAAATAGGTCTTGAACGCACTGGACGGATCGACCGGCCAGGCACCGCCGTCGCTGCCCATCGGCACGCGGCTCATGCTCTCCACGCCGCCGCCAATGGCCATGCCCGCTTCGCCAACCATGACCTTGGCCGCCGCCATGTTGCACGCTTCGAGGCCAGAAGCGCAAAAGCGGTTGATCTGCACGCCCGCCGTGGTTTGCGCGTAATCGGCATTCAGCACCGCGGTGCGCGCAATGTCGCTGCCCTGCTCGCCCACTGGCGCCACACAGCCCAGCACCACGTCATCGACAGCGCTGGTGTCGAGCTGATTGCGATCCCGCAAATTCTCGAGCACCTGGGTCGCCAGCGAAAGGGCGGTGATTTCGTGCAGCGCGCCGTCACGGCGGCCGCGGCCGCGCGGCGTGCGCACGGCGTCGAAGATGTAGGCGTCGGCCATGAGGGGTCTCCCGGGGCAATGATTTAATCGTTTGAGTAAACTGGCGGGGGCGCAACTTCAAGCGAGGCTGAACGGCGTTCAGTCTCGCGCCCGGCGCGGACCTCAGACCACCGCCGGTGCCCGCAACCGCCGAAACACGTAATCAGGTGCCGGCTGAGCGCTCTCCTCCACCGCCTCGCCCATCACGTGATGATCGGGCGAGAGCGCACAGGCCGGATCGGTCAGCGAAGCATCCCCCAGCAACGCGAAGGCCTGGCACCGGCAGCCACCCCAATCGATCTCGCGCCGATCACAACTGCGGCAGGGCTCGGGCATCCACCCAGTGCCGCGAAAGCGGGTAAAGGCGTCCGAGGACGCCCAGATCCAGGCCAGATCGTGCTCGGCCACGCTGGGGAAGACAAAGCCGGGCAACGTCTCGGCCGCATGGCACGGCATCGCCCGGCCGCTCGGCGAGATGTTGATGATACGTTGCGCCCAGCCGCCCATGCACGCCTTGGGGCGACTGGCGTGATAATCCGGCACCACGTAATCAATCACCATCCGTCCGCGCAGCCGCACCCGCGCGGCCTCGACCAGCGCTGTTACCTCGTCAAGCTGCGCGCGGCTCGGCAGCAAGGCGGCGCGGTTGCGCAGCCCCCAGCCGTAATACTGCACATGCGCCATCTCCAGCCGCGCGGCTTGCTGCTCTTCGGCAAAGGCGATCATGGCGCCCGCGCGCGCCACATTGGTGCGATGGAGAACAAAATTCAGCGTCAGCGGCAGCCCGGCCTCGCGAATACGCGACGCGGCCGCCGCTTTCTTTGCGTAGGCGCCGCGGTGATTGCCAATGCGGTCATTCTGCGCCGGATCGATATCCTGGAAGCTGAGCTGGATGTGATCGATCCCCGCGCCCATCAGTGCGGCCATCGCCCGATCGTCCAGCGTGACGCCCGAGGTGATCAGGTTGGTGTAAAGTCCCAATCCCGCGGCGTGGCCCACCAGTTCGACATGGTCGCGCCGCGCCATGGGCTCGCCACCGGTAAAGTGCATCTGCAGCACGCCCAGCGCCGCGGCCTGGTCCATCACCCGCTGCCACGTGCGGGTTTCGAGCTCGGAAGCGGCCGGCTCCAGTGCCAGAGGATTGCTGCAATAAGGGCATTGCAGCGGGCAGCGATGGGTCAGCTCGGCGATCAGGCCCATGGGTGGCCCTGGGACGGGCGCGAGCGCATTCACCAGCGCACCGCGCCGCTTGCGGCCAGATCATGCAGCATCGGCCACAAATCCATCTCGATGACAGCGGCGGGTGCGTCGTAGGTCTCGGCCAGGCACCCGGCGATCTCGCCCACGGAGCGCGCGCCATCGATTAGGCGGAGCACCTGCACGGCGTGCTCGTCGGGCAGAAACAGCCGCTCGGGGCCCAGGATCACCCAGGCGTCGCGCACGGGGTCATGGCGGAACTTCATGCCCGCGCCGAAACGCGGGATGACCGCGCGATCGCCCGCGGCGGCGGCTGGCGCCGAATGTGCTGACATAGGGGACATTTCCAAAGCCGGGCGCGCCGTTCTGTGCGGCTCCGCATCCGCCTTGCTATCTGGCGGCGCGGCCTGGGTGGGTCAACTACCACCTTGGCAGGCCGGCCTGCCCGTGCCCTCCACCGCAGAGGTTTGCGCAGGACAGACAACGGGCGATAGATCACCGGCCCACTCGCAGAGGTTTACTTCCATGCGGTCCTTCCCCTTGTTCGGCCTCCTCCTTGTCGCCTCGTCCTCGCCAAGCCTTGCCGCCGCACCAAGCCTGGCGCAGGCCGTTGCCTCGCCGCAGCGCAGCCCACGCTTTGTGGCGCGCGATGGCGTGCGCCACCCGGCACAGGAACTGGCCTTCTTCGGCCTTCATCCAGACGCCACGGTGGTCGAGATCTGGCCTGGCGGCGGCTATTGGACCGAAATCCTCGCCCCCTACCTTCGTGCGCAGGGCACCTACACCGTGGCCCTGCCGGTCAATGTGCCCGATGAGGTCAAGGGCACCGCTTCCCTGCGCGCCAGGCTGGCCGCCGACCCTGCGCGCTTCGGCGCGATCCGCTTTACCACGCTCGGCCTGTCCGGCACCGACATTGCTCCGCCCGGTTCGGCCGATTTTGTGCTGACCTTTCGCAACGTCCACAACTGGATGGCCCAGGGTTATGCGCCCCAGGCCTTCGCCGCCTTCTACAAGGCACTCAAGCCGGGCGGCATTCTGGGCGTGGAGGAACATCGAGGAGACGCATCCAAGCCGCAGGACCCTAAGGCGGAGAACGGCTACGTTCGGCAGGACTACACAATCGCCCTGGCGCAGGCTGCCGGCTTCCACCTGGCCGGCACGTCGGAGATCGATGCCAACCCCAAGGACACGAAGGGCTGGCCGCAAGGCGTCTGGACCCTGCCGCCCAGCTTTGCCTTGGGCGCGCAGGATCACGCAAAATATGCCGCCATCGGCGAGGCGGACAACTTCGTTCTGAAATTTCGCAAGTGAGGGTTCAAACCGGCGCTACGATGGCGCGCAAGAAGAACACGGTTGCGCCTGGGTTTCAGGCGGCTGCCGTGGTGGATAGGCAAGGCGAGGGGCTCTGCCCCTCGACCCCGCTAAGGACATGTCCTTAGAACCTTTAATTAGTGGTGGTCTGGAGCCTTTGTCTCGGTGGGATCCAGGGGGGTCGACATCGGCCCCTTTTCAAGCAGACCCGTTCGCGCCAATTAGCGGCCGCAGCACGATGCGCCCGCCTGGCGCCCTACCGAAGGAAGCCACCATGTCGGCCACCAGCCACGCCAACCCGCCGGTCCACGGTGAGCCAGATGGCGTGCCGCGCCGCGACTTTTTGACCCTGCTGGCGCTGGCCGGCGCGGCGGTGGGCACCGGCGCGATTGCCTGGCCTTTCATCGACAGCATGGAGCCGGCTGCCGACACGCTGGCCGCTGGCGAGCCGATCGATGTCGATATCAGCAAGGTCGCCCCCGGCCAGCAGATCGTGGTCGTCTGGCGCGGCAAGCCGATCCTGATCGTGCGCCGCACGCCCGAGGCGCTGAAGACCCTGCAGGACCCCAAGCTGGTGCATGTGCTCGCGGACCCGGACAGCAAAGTGTTGCAGCAGCCAGCCTACGCCCAGAATTGGCATCGCTCGGCCGTGCCGGAAGTGGCGGTTATGGTGGGTATCTGCACCCACCTGGGCTGCGTGCCCGTCTTCTACCCCAATCCGAGCCCGACAGACCCTGTGCCGAGCTGGCCGGGCGGGTATTTGTGCCCTTGCCACGGCTCGAAATACGATCTGGCGGGGCGGGTGTATTCGGGTGTGCCAGCGCCTTATAATTTGCCGGTGCCGCCTTATCGGATGGTCAATGACAAAACGGCGCGCGTTGGGGAGAATCCGCCAGGCGCGGATTTTGATTTGGGGACGATTGTGCAGATTTAGGTAAAGGAAGACTCTTCTTTTTCTGTAGAAAAAGAAGCAAAAAGACTTTTGTTCCTTCGCTCAGCCGTGACTGGGGAGACGCGATCAGTCGCCGCGTGAACGAGCTACAAAAAGATGACGGGGGTTTGGGAGGGATGGCACATCTCTCCCAATCTTCTGCGGCCTTGGTAGCGCAACACCTCATGATCTAAGCTCGACCGGACCAATGGCGAAGTAGGGCACTTCACGGCGGTGCTCGTCATCTTCAGCATGCCATTTGAAAAGTTTTACGAACTCAAACGCATTTCGAGGCGCTCCCGGAATTTTCACCGCAGTCTCAATATCCCAATCATATACGTAAGGCGCAGGTATCGTCGGGCCTGGTGTGGTTGGAAGCCAAACATCCACCCCCAAAACTGTGAAACTACGTCGCTCTAACCATAAGAGAACTTCCAAGGCTTGCGTTCGATCCCACGCATACTCTTCTCCAGCTCTATAGGCCAGGTGACGAAATCTGACTGGAAGTTCGCCAATCCACTCCATTCATGTGTCGCTTACGTTATTACTTAAATGCTACCGCAATGGCCGGCGCAGCCCTCTGCTGCAACTCGGCGCGGGTCGCAATCGCATCGGCCGTGCGCGCAGCCAGGATCTTCGCCCCGATCGACGCACGACTTGCCGGATTGGCCAGTAAAGCGCGCGCCACCCCGCTGCTGGCAGTGCCGGCGGCCGCCGCGGGCAATAGGCGAGCCTGGCCTTCCGCCGATAGCAATTTGCGAATGGCCACTTGGTTGGCCAGGACCTGCTTGAACACCTCATCCGGATTATCCGAAGCCAGCGCGGCAATGTTGATCACATTGGCAATGCGGCCGGGCGGGATTTCGCCGGAGGCCGCGAATTGCATGGTCTGCGTAATCAGCGCGGGTGCGGCAGCACTGGCCATGGCGCCGAAATAGCGCAATTTCTCTTCCGTGCCCGGGGCAGCCTCGCCCAAACGGCGCAGCGCCTCATAGGTTTGCTGATCGGCATGGTGGCCAATGATGCCGAGAACGGGCGCGCGCAGATCGGGCGAGAGGCTTCGCGGATTGACCGTGAACGCGGTGAAGCGCTCCTGCGCACCGGCCAGGATGACTGCATCATCCATTTCACCAAGTGCGGCAATCAGCAGCGGGCGCAACAGCGTATCGAGGAACGGTTCGCCCGCTTTGGCATCCCAGCCGAGCCGCTCAAAAGCCGGGCGGATCAGCCCGGCGGCGTAGGCGCGATAGGCCGCACGCGCGGGCGTTGCGCGCGCCAGCATGTCCAACGCACGCAGGCGCGGCAGGCTTTCCTGCCAGACCGCGGCATCACGCTCGTCGGCGAGCGCGGGCAGCATGTCGAGGTATTGGTCCAGCGGCGCGCGGCCGGCCTGAAACATGGCGTACTGATCGCCAAGCAGATTGGCGCGGTCGGCGGGGCCGAACTCGGCGAAATGCGCGCGCAGCGGCTTGAGCGATGCCGCATCGTATTGCACGCGGTAATAGCCGGCCTCGCCCAGATTAACCTTGAGCGGCGCATCGCACGCCGCCAGTTTTATGGTTTGCGGCGCAACGCCGAGCACAACTTGGCTGCTCTTCCCATCCACACCGCCAAGCGAGACCGGAATGCTCCAGATCAGCTTGGCGGCCTTCGGATCATGGATGGAAAAACGATCCTGGCTTAGGTTCAGCGTGCCTTCACCGCGGGCGCAGCGGCGTGTGACATGGACCAGAGGCACGCCCGGCTGCTCGGTAAAGCCGCGGGCCAGATCTGCGACATCTTTGGCCGAAGCCTTCGACAAGGCGGCCCAGAGATCAGCGCTCGTCGCGTTGCTGTATTGGTGGGCCATCATGTAGGCGCGCATGCCGGCGCGGAAATCGTCAGGGCCGATCCAGTCTTCGATCATGCGGATGATCTGCTCGCCCTTCTGGTAGCTGATGCGGTCAAACGCCGTGCCCGCTTCGCTCTCGTCGCGAATGACCTGCTGGATCGGGTGCGTGGTGGGTTGCGCGTCCTGTGCCATCGCCTGTTCGCGCGCTTGATGCTGACGCGGCCAGATTTCCCAGGTTGGATTGAAGTGGTCCACCGCCTTGTATTCCATCCAGGTGGCGAAACCCTCGTTCAGCCAGATATTGTCCCACCACGCCATGGTGACCAGATCACCCGACCATTGATGCGCCATCTCGTGCGCGACATCGATGGCAATCGTCTCGCGCGTGCGCGCATCCGAATTGGCGGCATCGAAGAGCAGTGTGCTGTCGATGTAGGTAATCGCCCCCCAGTTCTCCATCGCCCCCGCGGCGTAATTGCCAGGAATGGCCACCATGTCGAGCTTGGGCAGCGGATAGGCAGTGGCAAAATACTCGTTGTAGAACGGCAGGATTTGTCGTTCCACGCCGAGCGCATAACGGCCGTGTTCCTGCTCGCCTGTCGGCGCCCACACGGCCAGGTCGGTATTGGCCACGCGGTCGCGAATGGCCGACATCTCGCCTGCGACCAAAGCTAGAAGATAGGTGGACATCCGCGGGGTCGCCGCGAATGTCACGCGCGTGCGGCCCGGGCCGGCCGGCGTGCGGGAAGCAACGGGCATGTTGGACACTGCGGCGAAACTGTCCGGCAATACCGCCGAGAGCGTGAAGCGCGCCTTGAAGGCCGGCTCGTCCCAGCCGGGAAACATGCGCCGCGCGTCAGCCACTTCGAATTGCGTGACCAGCATGCGCTTCTGCGCACCCGTGGCGAGCTTGTAGTCGTCGTAATAGATGCCGGCCGGCGAGTTTGGGATCGGCCCGGTATAATCGATGCTGAGCACATGCGAGCCCGGCGCAATCTTGCGCGGAAATGTCAGCGTTGCCGTCTGCGCGCGATCATCAGTGGCAACGCTTCCCGGCGCACCGTCTTCGAGCACCGCGCGGGTGATGGCGAGCCCAGCCTGACTGAGCGTGACCGTGCTGGTTTCCGCCTGCGCGGTCACCTCGATCCTCTCGTGTCCGCTCAGCGTCAGCCTGGCCAAATCGGGGATGATGTCTATCGTGTAGGCGCTCGGCACCACAGTCTTGGGAAGCCGGCCCGGCGTGTGGGCAAAATCGAAGGGCTGTTCAGCCCGCGCGGCCGCCGCGGCGAAAATAAGCCACGCCGCCGAGGCGACAACACAGCGCATGATCGCCAATCAACGAACGCTGTCGTTGAACTGCACGATCGGATGGATGTTGGTGAACTTGGCAACGTCTTCCATCACTTCATCGGCGTGGGCACCGGCCGCCTTGATGAAACTTTCCATGTCGGCAAATTCCAGCAGCGCGATCAGCTCGTAGGCCGCGGCCCCGCCGAGCGATGACGTGCCACGCAGCACCTTGAAGCTTTGCATGCCATGCGCGCCGTAGGTGCGGTTCACCAGCGGAATATGACTGTGCACGTAATAGTCGTGGTCGAAATGCGAGGTTGTTGTCTTGGGATAGATGACGCTGACGATCATGGTGTTCCTCAAGGCTAGTCCTTGTTTAAATGAAGACGGGGGTTTGGGCGGAATCGGTCGGCGCATGCGCCGACCCGCCCAAGGTACTGCTCCCCCAATCTGTCTTGATTACCAAGCTTCCGCTCCGTTCTCCCACGCCTGCAAATGCCGCGCCAGCACCGGCGCCAGCGCCGCATGGGCAACGGCCTCATCGGCAAACCCCATCAGCCGCGGCGCATGACCGGCAAACCAGGGCCGCCGCGGACGCCAACGCGTCATCGGGATCAGATACAAGTCCAGAGCCGAGACGGCCGCACCCGCAGCGTATGGCCCAGCGCCTGCGGCCTGCTCCCAACGCAGAAACATTGCCTCGCGCGCAGTATCGGTGCGCGCGCGGAGTAGTTCGGCCGATGCGCCAGGCTCGGTCCATCGCGCGGGCTCGTCACCATAGGTGAAAGTCGGGTATATAGCGGCCACCAGCAGGATCAACCGGTTGAGAAAGGCGGCGCGCCCGGCCGAGCCCGCCGGCGGAATGAGCCCAGCGGTAGGCGCCAGATCGTCCAGATACAACAGGATCGCCGCGGACTCCGTCATGACCGTGCCGTTATCCAGAATCAATGTCGGCACCTGGCCGAGCGAGTTGAGGCAGAGCAGCCGCGCCCGTTCGGGTCCATCGCCCAGATAGGGAACATCGGTCACCGTGCACGGCAGGCCGGTCAGCGCCATCGCCAGCTCCACGATCATCGATCCGCAGCCGAGTGACCCGATCAGCTCCATATCCACACCCGCCGGTAACCGCCCGTTTGCACCCTAGGGCGCATTTGGCACGCCGGCCACATGCGTGCATTTATCAGCATAGCGGGCGGAGGAATGATATCGCCATGAGACGTTGGACTTGTCTGCTTCTGGTGCCATTGATGGCCGGTTGCGTGCCGCAGAGCAGCCTCACGCCTGCGCGCATCCCCCTGGCCATCCAGAACGGTTCTTCCATGTTCCCGGCCGCCATGGTGCCGCCGCTCAATCAGGACGCGTCGGCTTCGATCACCTTCCTCAACCGCACGATGCTCCTGCCTGAGGGGCGGTGGAAGGTCGCAGCCACGCAGGCGGTGTCCACCAAGACCGGCGTGCTGATCGGGGCATTCATGGCGCTCGTACGTGTCGATGGCCCGACGTTGAACGGCGTTCTTGTCCTCTCCGGCAACGCCCAGCCAGCGTCCAACGGCTTTCCGGTCAGCGTGGTCTGTCGGGCAACCGACGTGATCTGGAACGATATTCCGCGCGCGCTGCCTCAGGGCGATCAGGATTGCGCTTCAATCGGCTTCGTCCGCCCCGCGCTGTGGCGCACCGTACCGCAAAGCATCAGTGCGGCAACCATGCGACAGCTGGATCTGCTCAATGTGCAGCCACCCAATTACATGATCGCTCTGGTGATACACGAATCCAATCGCAATTGGACGCTTGATGAGGTCTTCTACCAGAACCCCGATATTGCCGGCGTTCCGCCCGACATGTCCACCCAGCCTGCGCTCAGTGCCTGGGCACCGTTCCGCGTGGCTTCGGACCCGGCGCGCCAGCGCTTTGTCGACGAGCTGAAACAGCGCGCCGCGCCGTTGCGGCTTTCCTTGCGCCGGCAGATCGAGGCGCATGCGCCCTATATTCCGCGCTCCGGACTGACGCCGGCTTGAGCAGAAGTTTGCCGAACGTCTGATGGTGTCAGGAAGGCTGGGCGAGCAGTGCCTGGTAGGTGGGGCAAAACCCCGGGTAACTTTGTTGCGTAAGCAACAAGAAGGCCAGGGCTCTGCCCCTGGACCCCGCTGGGGCCTGAGGCTCCAGACCCCCCTAAGTTTTCGATGCGCTTGAATGATTAGGTTCCAAGGACTTGTCCTTGGCGGGGTCCAGGGGCAGAGCCCCTGGCCTTCCATTCTTATAAAACAATGATTTTACCCGAAGTTTTGCCCCAGTGCCCAACGCCGTTTGAAGCGCACCGCGCGCCACGGTCATGGCCTCCCGCCTGTGGTCACGCTCCAGATAGATTACCGCGGAACTGGCCAGAAACAGCGCCAGCCATCCCAGATCGGCGAGCAGTTGCGCATAGGGATTGTCCACGCGCGCGGCGCCATGCGCGGCAATGACCAGGCATCCCAGCACCGCCAGCCGCGCCAGCGGCCAGAAGCTGAACGTAACCCCGTGCGCGCGCCGCGCGGCCACCCAGCACACCGCGCAATAGAGCAGCCAGGTCAGCGTGGTGGACGCCGCAGCGCCCCAAATCCCCATCCCCAACGGGCCTGAGATCAGCAGCCAGTTGAGCGCTAAATTGACCGCGGCCCCACCCAGCGCAATGCGCCCGACCAGGCCCGAGCCCATGTCGATCAGCAGGATGTTGCGGAAGAAGTCGCCAATTTCGCGGAAGAAGTATCCGAGCAGAAGAACCGGCAGCATCAGGAAAGGCGGCACGTAGGCGCTCGGTAGCAGCAGCACCAGAACGTCCCGCCCCAGTAGCGAAATCGCAATGGCCGCCGCCGCCAGCACGTAGAACAGCCAGGTGCCGATGCGCACGAAACGGCCCTGCCAGCCCTGGCTTTCGGCGTAGCTGTAGAAGGTGACGTTCCAGCTCTTGCCGAAGCTGTCGCCGACCAGGATGCTCAGCAGGAAAGCGAAATTATACGCCATCGAATAGATGCCGACATCGGCCTTGCTGACATGCGCCAGAAACAGGCGGTCACTGAAATGGATCGCGTAATAGCCGACTGAAGAGAGCACCAGCGGCGCGCCGAAGCGGGCCATGGCGCTGGCGTGGCGCCGGGCAAACCCGACGCCGACTTCGCGTAGCGCATGGCCCATCAGGAACACGCAGCCGGCGCCAGAGACGACCAGCTTGCTGGTCACAAAGCCCCAGACGCCGAGCCCCAGCCAGCCGATAAACCAGATGTTCAGGCTGACGGTCAGTGCCAGTGCGATAAGGGAATAGGCCAGAAAGAAGCCGGCGCGTTCGCGGATGCGCTGATACACCAGCACGACCTCGCCCACCGTGCTGAAGACCATGGCCACCAGCCCCGCGCGGAGCAGGCTGACCTGGTCTGGCAGCGCGATGGCGCGTGCGATCGGCCCGGCGCAGACGATGGCCAGCGCCGCCACCACTACGGCGCCCGCCAGAGAGGCGACCAAAGCTGTCGAGACGACGCGCGCGCGCTGATCCTCCGTGGTCTGGTCGTGATAGATGCGGGTCAGGGTCTGGCCGATGCTTTGCAGGCCGAAGACGATGGCGATGATCGTGATCGACAGCTCGATCAGGCTGAGCACGCCGTATTGGCTGGGCGAGAGGTGGCGGCCGTAGAAGGGCAGCATAAGGAAGCTGACGGCGCGGCCGGCCAGATTGCCGGCGAAGTAAAGCGTGGAGCTGGCCAGCAGGCGTGGAACGGCAGGCATTGGCGGTCTCTTGGAGGGGAAGTTCTTCTTTTTTTGAAAAAAAGAAGCAAAAAACTTTTGCTCCTACCGCTTAACATTCAAAAGTTTTTTGGTTCTTTTTTTCAAAAAAGAACTTCTTCCTTAATTACTTATGCCATCACCCCTGAGCGGATCCACAGACCCATGCAGATGATTGCCCCTCAGCTGCGCCTCGGTCGCCGTGTCGTTATTAACGAACGCCGTGCGATGGCTGGGCATGTCGTTGGTAAAAATATTGTCGGTTATCGTAATCTGCGGCGTGGGCTGCGTCACGCCCTCATCGCCAATGACGATTGCCGCACTGTGGTTCTGCGCCTGCGGCCCTTTTTCCAGCGTGTTGCCGCGCACGATCAGGCTGCCGCCGTTTGGCGCCTCGATCAGGTAGCTGGCGGTGCCGTTGGGCCCGTCCTCGATCGTGCAGCCGCTGATTTCGGTGGAGCGCGCGCGGGACTTGATGTGGTGCGCCTCCTTGGTGGCGATGAAGTGCGAGTTCCGCACGATCACGCGGTCGATCGAGCCCGCGTAGATGCCGTGGGCGCAGGCCTCCTTGCAGGTGCCGTTGCGGTCGAAGGTGCTGTTGGTGACGGTCAGGGTCCAGGGGCCGGCGGCGGTCAGGATGCCGTTCTGGTTGTTGATGAAGTGCACGCCGTCCACGGCCAGGTCGCCGCCTTCCATGCGGATGCCCGCGCCATTGCCGTCCGGCACGCGGGCGCGGGTGAGCGTCAGGTTGCGCACGGTCACGTTCGGGGCGTCGATGACCAGCAGGGCCTTGCCGGCGCAGGCCTTGTCGGTCAGCACGATCTGGGTCGGGTCGCCCACGCCTTGGATGATCAAATGCGGAGTGCGCACGGTTGCGCAGTCGAAATACTGGCCAGGGGCGATGGCGATCGTGTCACCGGCGCTGGCGTCTGCGATGGCGGCGGAGGGTTGGGTGTAGCGGGCACCGGGGCCGACCTGGAGGGTGGCGGCTTGGGCCGTAGCGGCCGTTGCGATTAGGAGGGTGACGAGCTTTGGCGTTCGGGTCATGTGGCGCAGCTTATGGCAGGCCCGCCGGCCGGCGTCGATTCGCCCTCTCTCCCGATCTAGAGTGCCGCCTAGGCGCCAGGATCGTCTTGATCACGGATCGTCTTCCAAACTTCCACAATAATCATGTGCGAAAGGTCATCCAGGCTTTTGCCGAAGGGGTTGGTGTTAGCGGTGCGGGCCCAGGCGTGTAGCAGAGAGAGCTTGCCGAGCCTTATGGCATTGCGGATACCCAGGCCCAAGCTCCAGTGAAGTTCGTAGAGGCCTGTCTCCGTCAGCGCGGCGATTCTGGCGCGGCGCTCCGGACCCAAACCTTCGATCAAGCCTGCCATCTCCTGCCGCGTGGGCTCGTCCATCGGTAACACGATGCCTACTCCCCAAAAACTGATTGAACCATACCGGCCGCGTCAGCCGGCACCTGGTTGTGGATCAGGTGGAGCCACTGTTCGATCAGCGCCTGTCATCCCGGGCTGGCGGAATGCTGCACCGCACGCTCTGCGCCGGCACATTCCCCGTGCGGCGGCCGTTAGTCAGCGCGCACAGGCCGCACGGGAAAACACGATGCTTAAAGCGGGAAGCGTCTATGGATGTGCAAACAACGCGCTCATCGGTGTCGCCGTGCAGCTATTCTGCAAACACCCAAGCCCCAGCGCGTCCTGTATTGTCGCCAGCAATCCATAATGATTGTATGCCGTCCCGTCCGCCAGACCGCGACCGCCATTATTCGTGATGACCACCGCGGCAACGTGCCCGCCGCCGCCGTCATTCGTCGTGCCCTCATCCCACACCAGCACAATCGCGTTGTTGCCCTTGCCCCAGAACGCCGCACCCGTGATCTGCGACACCACGCCCGCGGCATACGTATCACCGGCCGAAACAAGTTGCGCGTCCGTGTCACTGGCGCAACTGCCGGTGCCGCCATGCATGTCGTGGCAGATATCGGGCACGATCACCGCGAAATTGGCCACGCTCTTGCCCGCAAGATCTTTCGCGAGCTGGGTGATCGGCACCTCCTTCTTCAGCTCCTTCTTGCTGGAATTGACGCTGTCGAAATAGATCGGCCCGTTGTGCTTGGAGGCGTAATAGCACGGCCCGGCAGAGCAATTGCCCTTGAAGCCGGCGCGCGGCATGGACTGAAAATAGCCGCGCCAGCTGAGCCCGGCCGCGTCGATCTGGCTGGTCAGGCTGGGCTGGTCCAGCTTGTGGGTTTGCCAGGGATTGTCGTCCTGTATGCCGAAATAGGACCCGCCGGTCAGGGCCACGTAATTGGGCGCGCTGGGGTGGGTCACGGCATCGTAGTCAGTGGCTAGACCATAGGTGGCGGCATAGGCGTTGATGTTGGGTGCGTTCGTGTTGCCGATGATCTGGTTGTATTCGTGATTTTCTTCCATGATGACAAAGATATGGTCGTAATGGCTGACGCTTGCGGCCGGAGCCAGGCCGGCCAGGAACAGCATCGGCAGCGCTGCAATTGTTGCATTCATGGTTAACTCCCTTGAAGTGGAAGAAAGGCTGGGGGAGATGTGCCATCCCCCCCGACCCCCCGTCATTTATTAGAACGATGCCCCAAATCGACGGGGGGTCTGGGGGGGATGGCACATCTCCCCCAGCCTTTCTTCATCCTTGCCCTGCCATGCTATACCCCGCCCCACCGAGGTAATACCATGTGCGGCATAGCCGGAATCCTGTATCAAGACACGGCCACAGCCCCCGCCCGCGCCCCCATCAAGCGCATGACCGACGCGCTCGCCCATCGCGGCCCGGACGGCGAAGGCTTCCACCTCGCGCCAGGCATCGCGCTGGGCCACCGCCGCCTCGCCATCATCGACCCCGCCGGCGGCCACCAGCCGATGTATAACGAAGATCACAGCATCGCCATCGTCTTCAACGGCGAAATCTACAATTTCGAAGCCCTGCGCCACGAACTGGCCGCGCTAGGCCACATCTTCCGCAACCGCTGCGACACCGAAGCCATCATCCACGCCTGGGAGAGCTTCGGCCCCGATTGCGTGACCCGCCTCTCCGGCATGTTCGCGTTCGCGCTGTGGGACCGGCGCCGCGCCACGCTCTTCTGCGCGAGGGACCGCCTCGGCAAGAAGCCCTTCCACCACACCACCATTGGCGGTGATTTCGCCTTCGCCTCCGAACTCCAGGCGCTCACGCTCCTCCCCGGCTGCCCCCGCGCCATAAGTGCTACCTCAACTGAGGATTACTTCGCCTTCGGCTACGTGCCCGAGCCCGCCACCATCTTCGAAGGCATCCACAAGCTCCCCCCCGCCCACACGCTGACCATCGACCGCGGCCGCCCCCCAGTGCTCGCCCGCTACTGGAGCCCGCCGCGCCACGTGGTGCCCACGACCGAAGCCGATGCCACCGCCGACCTCCGCGCCCACCTGACCCGCGCCACCGCCGAACGCCTGGTGGCCGATGTACCGCTCGGCGCCTTTCTCTCCGGCGGGGTGGACAGCAGCGCCATCGTCGCCATCGCCGCCGGCCTGCGCGAAACCCCGCTCGACAGCTTCACCATCGGCTTCGACGGGGCCGAGGACGAAACCCCCTACGCCCGCCAGGTCGCCGCCCGCTACGCCACGCGCCAGCACGAAGACCGCGCCGCGGCTGTCGACATGATCGATGCCGCGCGCACCCAAGCCACCATCTTCGCAGAACCCTTCGGCGACGCCTCCTCGGTGCCCACGGCCACGGTCTGCCGCCTGGCCCGCCGCCACGCCACGGTCGCACTCTCCGGCGATGGCGGCGACGAGGTCTTTGCCGGCTACCGACGCACGCGCTGGCACATGCTGGTCTCCGCCGCCCGCCGCTACGTGCCCGGTCCCGCCCGCCGCCACCTGATCGCGCGCCTGGCCGCCATCTACCCCAAGCTGGACCGCGCGCCGCGCTTCCTGCGCGCCCGCCACACGCTGACCGAACTCAGCCTCAATGACGCCGAGGGCTTCGCGCGCATCTCCACCCGCATGCACGCCGCCCAACGCCACGCGCTGTTCTCGCCCCAATTGCGCGCGCGCCTGGACGGACACGACCCCTTCGCCCCGCTCGCCGCCGAAATGACCGCCAACGAGGATACCGATCCACTGCTGTCCGCCCAACTCGCCGACCTGGCTACCTGGCTGCCAGGCGACATCCTGACCAAGGCGGATCGCGCCAGCATGGCCGCCTCGCTGGAAATGCGCGCGCCGTTCCTCGACCACGCGCTGGTCAGTTGGGGCCTGTCCCTGCCCGCGCGCCTGAAAATCCGCGGCCGGGAAGGCAAATACGTGCTCAAGCGCGCCATGGAGGATCTGCTGCCGCGCGAGATCCTCTACCGCCCCAAGCAGGGCTTCGGCACGGACATGGGCCCCTATTTCCGCGCCAACCTGCCCCGCCTGCGCGCCCGCCTGCTGGGCGAGGACATGCTGTCCCAGGGCCTGTTCGACGAGGCGGCGATTGCCAGCGTGATCGATGCCCAAGCGGCCGGGGCTGACAACACGACGGCCATCTGGCTGCTGCTGGCATTCGAAGGCTTCCTGCACACCCTCTCCGCCGCACCTGCCGGCGCCCGCAGCCTGGAACACGCCGCCTGACCACGCCGCCGCTCACGCTGCTGCACGTCTTCCCAACCTTTGCCGTGGGTGGCGCGCAGGCGCGTTTCGCGACACTGGCCAACCACCTGGGTGCCGCCGCACGTCACATCATCGTCTCGCTCGATGGCCGCACGGAGGCGCGCGAGAAGCTCGATGCCAGGCTGGACGTCGCCTTTCCGCCGGCACCGCCCGTCTCCGGCCGGCTGGGTGGCGTGCGCGCCGCGCTGGAGTTCCTGCGTGCGCCCCAGGACCGCGCGGACCGTCTGATTACGAGCAATTGGGGCGCGATGGACTGGGCGATTGCCAACCGCATCACCCGTCTGCCCCATCTGCATACCGAAGACGGGTTCGGCCCCGAGGAGCAGGACCGCCAGCTTGCCCGCCGTGCCTGGACCCGGCGCATTGTCCTGCGCCACAGCGACGTGGCCTTGCCGTCGCAGACCCTGCTGGCGATTGCGCGCACGCAATGGCGCCTGCCCGCCGCGCGCCTGCACGCCATTCCCAACGGGATCGACACGGCGCGCTTTGCCAAAGCGGCGCCGATTGACCCCGCAGAGCTGACCCACCTCGGCACCGGACCTGTCATCGGCACGATCGCGGCGCTGCGACCGGAGAAGAACCTGGCCCGGTTGCTGGAGGCCTTCGCCCTGTTGCGGGCGCGCATGCCCGCACGCCTGGTCATCGTCGGCCGGGGCGGCGAGCACGCAGCCCTTGCCGCCCGCGCCGCGGCATTGGGCGTGGCGGATGGCGTGCTCTTTGCCGGTCACAGCACCACGCCGGAGCGGTGGCTGGCCAGTTTTGATGTATTTGCCCTGTCTTCGGACACCGAGCAGATGCCGCTCTCGGTGCTAGAGGCGATGGCCGCCGGCCTGCCCGTGGTGGCGACTGACGTCGGCGACATACGGTTGATGGTTGCTGCCTCGAATGCGCCCTTCATCGTGGCAAGGGATGCCGCGGCCATGGCGGACGCCCTGGCGCGCGCGCCAGCGGCGGCCGGCGTAGGCGCGGATAACCAAGCCCGAGCCGGCGCGCAATATGACCAGAAAGACATGCTAGCCCGCTACCGGAGGCTGTTAGCTCTGCATTAAACGCTGCCGAAACTGACAAGAGTTTTTTGCTTCTTTTTTCAAAAAAGATGTCGCTTCCTTTCTTTTGGTCGGAGCCCCAAATGCGAAAATCCCTATTGCTCTGCGCACTCTGTCTTCTAGGTGCCGGGCAGGAAACCGGCGCCCGCCCCGGCAACGAAGTCGGCACAGGCATGTCCCTGCCGCGCTCCGAGAACGCCGGCAACATCAACAAGGCAACGACCCATTCCGAGCTGGCGCCCAACCTGCCCAGCCCGCAGACCGATGATATTGGCGGCCTGCTCGCCGAAGCACGGGCCGACCTGCAAGCGGGGCGCACGGGGGCTGCGCAGGAGGCGCTGGAGCGCGCCGAGACTCGCGCGCTGGACCGCTCCATTCCAGCAGGCACCGAGCGCGTGCCGGCGCAAAGCCCGCTTGTCGATGCCGTCGGCCAGGCCCGCGCGGCGCTGGCCAGCGGTGACGTACGCGGCGCGATCGCCATCATTGATCGCGCTTTGTAGCCAGCTGCATCAGGAACGCAGCGACCGGCGGCGGCGTTGGCCGGGCATGAGCGCAACCACCACCCGCCGCCGCCGCATCTGGCCCTTCGTGCTGGGCGGCTTGTTCCTGGCCATGGTCCTGCTGATCCTGTTGTGGAACTGGGATTGGTTCATCCCAATCGTCAATTCCCGCGCCTCGGCGGCATTGGGCCGGCGCGTCAGCATCCAACACCTGCACGTGCGGCTGGGAAGGCGCACGACTGTCTCGGCCGACGATGTACAGATCGATAACCCCGCCGGCTTTCCGCAGACCACCCCGCTCGCCCATGTCGGCAAGCTGACCGTGGTGGCGGACGTCATGGCCTACATCCACACCCGCGCCATCGTGTTGCCGGAAATTGGCATCGACGGCGCCGCCGTGGCCGCAACCGCACTGGCCGACGGCACGAACAACTTCACCATCGCCTCACCGGCCAAGCCTGGTGCTGCCTCCGCCCCGGCCGCAATGCCGCAGATCGGCGATCTGCGCATCACCGACAGCCACGCCCATTTTATCGACCCGCGCCTCAAATCCGATTTCGTGGCCAAAATCTCCACGCCCGAGCCTGCCGCCGGCGCGGCGCGCTCGATAGTGGTCGATGCCCGCGGGACCTACGCCGCCCAGCCTGTGGTCGGCCGCTTCATCGGCGGCGCGCTGCTCAGCCTGCGTGATGCCTCGCACCCCTACCCGATCGACCTGCACCTGGCCAATGGGCCGACGCGCGTCTCTCTCGTCGGCACCGTGCAGAATCCGCTGAGCTTTGCCGGCGCGCGCGTGCGCGCCACGTTCAGCGGGCCGGATATGAGCCTGCTCTACCCGTTGACCGGCGTGCCGATCCCCGCCACGCCGCCCTTTTCCATCAGCGGCAACATCGATTACGTCAAGCCGCGCATCCGCCTGACCGACTTTGCCGGCCGTGTCGGATCCTCGGACCTGGAAGGCACGATCACCGAGGACCCCGGCATCGGTGGCAAGCCCGATGTCACGATGGATCTGAGCTCGCGCCGCGTCGATCTGACCGATTTGGGCGGCCTGATCGGCACGCCGCCCGGGAAGGCCAGCACGCCCGGGCAGACGCCGGCGCAAAAGCGTGTGCTGGCACACGCCGCGGCCAAGAAGACGTTGCTGCCCGATACGCCGATCAACCTTCCCCGCATCAATGCCGCCAACATTCACCTGAAATATCGTGGTGAGCACATCGAGAACAAATATACGCCCTTCGACAAGCTGATCATGGTGCTGGACATCGTCGATGGCCGGATCACGTTGCACCCGGTTGAGGTGACGATTGCGCAAGGCGGGATCATCAGCAATATCGACCTTCAACCGATAGATTCGCGCAACGTCCACGCCGTGGCCAACATCGATTTTCATCGCCTTGACCTAACGCGCATGATGGCCGCCACGCACGCCTTCGAGGGGAAAGGCATCATCGGCGGCGAGGCTAAAATTGATGCGCGCGGCAATTCGCTTGCCGGGCTGATGGGCCATGGCGATGGCGAAGTGAAGCTGGCCCTGGTGGGCGGCGGCAATCTGTCTGCCTTGCTGATCGATATTACAGGGCTGGAATTCGGCAACGCGGTGCTCTCGGCACTCGGCGTGCCCAACCGCACCAACATCGATTGCTTCATCACCGACCTTCCGCTGCACCGCGGCGTCATGGATTTCAGCGTGTTCCTGCTCGACACGCAGGAGGGCCGCGTGACGGGCGAGGGCAACCTCAACTTCGCTGACCAGATGCTGGACATGACGTTGACGACGCGGTCCAAGCATTTCTCGGTGGGATCCTTCCCTGGGCCTATCCATCTCTCCGGCCCGATCGGCGATGTTTCGATCAGGCCTGGCGCCGAGGTCGTGGCGCGCGCGGGTGCGGCGGCTGGGTTAGGCGTGCTGCTGACGCCGCTGGGCGCGTTGCTGCCGACGATCCAATTTGGCGTGGGCGACGATAACGCCTGCACGCGGGCGATGGCGGTGGAGCGCGAGCCGCTGCGTGTGCATGGGCATGCGCTGCCTGCGGCGCATAAGCGCCACTGAGTAAAAAGGCCGGGGGCTCCGCCCCTGGACCTCCCTGGGGCCAGAGGCCCCAGACCCCCCCTAGTTTTGATATGCCTCTATAGTCTGGTTCCAAGGACTTGTCCCTGGCGGGGTCCCTTCTTCCAGGTTTGGGGGCAGAGCCCCTGGCCTTGCTGTTGCTTCCGTTGAAAGCGGCTCCTCCGACACGCATATCGCGGCCATCACGCTCAAAAAAGCAGGACCAGGACATGCCGCAAGACGTAGTGAACGATCAGGCGCCCGAGGAGCGCCATGCCTTCGGCGCCGAAGTTGGCCGACTGCTTGATCTGGTCGTGCACTCCCTCTACTCGGAGCGCGAAATATTCCTGCGCGAGCTGGTGGCCAACGCCGCCGACGCCACCGATCGCCGCCGCTTCGAGGCGCTGACCAGCCCAGGCCTGTCAACCACAACCGACCCCACCATCCGCATCACGCCCGACAAGCCCGCTCGCACCCTGAGCATCGCCGATGAGGGCATCGGCATGTCGCGCGACGAACTGGCGCAGAACCTGGGCACCATTGCCAAATCGGGCACGCGCGCCTTTTCCGCCAATCTCGAAGGTGCCAGCGCTGAGGAACGCCCCGCGCTCATCGGCCAGTTCGGCGTCGGCTTCTACGCCGCCTTCATGGTCGCGGACCGCGTGGAGGTGACCAGCCGCCGCGCCGGCACCGAGCAAGCCTGGCTGTGGGCGTCGGACGGCCGGGGCGACTACACGCTGGCGCCCGCGGCGCGCGAAAGCGCGGGCACGACCATCGTGCTGCACATGAAGGCCGACGCCGAGGAATATCTCGAGCCCTACCGGCTGGAGACGATCATCCGCAAATGGGCCGATCACATCACGATCCCGGTGATCCTGACGCAAGATGGCCGCGACACCCCGGCCAATGAAGGCACCGCCCTGTGGCGCAAGCCAAAGGCCGACATCACCGAACAGGCCTACATCGAGTTCTACCGCCACGTCGCCCACGTCTTCGATGCGCCCTGGGCCACGCTGCACTGGCGCGCCGAAGGCCAGCTCGAATTCGCGGCTCTGCTGTTCGTGCCCGGCTCACGCCCCTTCGATGTCATGGAAGGCGATCGCGAAAGCCATGTGCGCCTTCACGTGCGCCGCATGTTTATCACGGCGGACGCCAAGCTGCTGCCGGAATGGCTGCGCTTCGTCCAGGGTGTGGTCGATACCGAAGACCTGCCGCTCAATGTCAGCCGCGAAATGCTGCAGGCAACGCCTGTGCTCGCACGCATCCGCCGCGCGGTCACCAATCGCGTGCTGACCGAACTCAAGACGCGCGCCAAAGATGTCGACAGCTACGGCAAGTTCTGGGACAATTTCGGACCCATCCTGAAGGAAGGCGTCTGGGGCGATGGCGAACATCGCGCCGCGCTGACCGATCTGTTGCGCTTCCGTTCCAGCACCGAGCCAGGCTGGACCTCGCTTGCCGACTACGTCGCGCGCATGAAGCCTGGGCAGGAGGCGATCTACTATCTGGCCGGGGACGATCACGCCTCCCTCGCCGCCTCGCCTCAGCTCGAAGGCTTTGCCGCGCGCGGCATCGAGGTGCTGCTGTTCAGCGACCCTGTCGATGCGTTCTGGCCGGAGCGACTGGCGAATTTCGACGAAAAGCCGCTGCGCAGCGTCACGCAAGGTGCGGCCGACCTCTCCGCCATGGCCGCCCCGGAGACCGTCGGCGAGGCGGTCGACGTCTCAGCCCTGATCGCCGCGCTCAAGGCGGCATTGGGCGATGCGGTCGATGATGTGCGCGCCACCGACCGTCTCGTCGGCAGTGCCGCGGTGCTTTCGGCCAAGACGAGCGGCCCTGATCTGCAGATGCAGCGCCTGATGCGCCGTGCCGGCCGCGCCATGCCGGCCGTGCCGCCGGTGCTGGAAATCAATCCGCGCCATGCGCTGATCGGCGCGTTGGCCGCACGCGTGGCCGAAGGCGGCGATATCGCCGGGCAGGCCGAGACGTTGCTTGATTTGGCGCGGGTGCAGGACGGGGAGAGTCCGCGCGATCCGGCGGCTTTTGCGCGGCGCGTGGCGGCGGCGCTGGCGCGGTAGAGCTGGGGAATGTGCACTGTCCTCAAAATAAACGACGGGGGGTTTGGGGGGGATGGCACAACTCCCCCAACCTTAACTTGCCTTCTCAGCGTTTCCAATACTGGCCTTGAGGGATCACCGGGCACCTCTCCGGCGGCCTGACAAACACATATATGCTCGCGTGATCGGAGCGGGGGCCGCAAAACTGGTAGCCTCGCGCGGCGGCATAGCTCTGCACAAAATGGCTGGATCCCACCGCACAGGTGAAGAACACAGCCAGCGGCACAATGAAAACCAGCCATTCCAGCGTCTGCGGCAACCGATACTTGCGCGCTTCCGCAATGAACCTCGCGACACGCAGGCCATACAACCCCGGTGAGCCGATTAGCAGGAAATCCCACGTGTCGGCGAAGGTAAACGCATCATGCTGCCTTATCCCAGAAAGGTTCGTGTAGCCGATGTAGCAGGCCATCAGGAAGAAAAACAGGATGAACTCGAAGCCGCCGATGATACCGCCGCGCGGCCGCTCCTTCTTGGCAAAGAGCCGCCATGTCCGCCAGAACATCATCCAAGCCGCCCGCTTCGCGTTGCGCCGAGCGGAGCATCCATTACGCCACTTTCTTCCACGCCGCGCGCCCCTGCTCATCCAATGCGGCGAAATCCTCATCCGTCAGGTCAAATGCCGCCGCGGCGACATTCTGCTCAAGGTGCGCCACACTGCCGGTGCCAGGGATCGGCAGCATGACGGGCGAGCGTTTCAGCACCCAGGCGAGTGCGACCTGGCTGGCCTCCGCGCCCAGCCGTGCCGCAATCGTGGTCAGCGCAGTATGCCCGCGCGCCAGAGCGCCGGCGGCCAGCGGGAACCACGGAATGAAGCCAATCTGCCTGGCCGCGCAATAATCCAGCACCGCCTCGCTGCCCCGATCGATCAGGTTATAACGGTTCTGCACCGTGGCCACGCGAAAATGGGCTGATGCCGCCTCAATCTCCTCGACGTTGACCTCGCTCAGGCCGAGGTGGCGTATCAGCCCCTCCTTCTGCATCGCGGCCATGACGCCGAACTGCTCATCGCGCGGCACGCGCGCATCGATGCGGTGCAGTTGCCACAGATCGATGCGTTCCACACGCAGGCGCCGCAGGCTCATCAGCACGCATTGGCGCAGATATTCGGGCCGGCCGACCGGCATCCATATATTGGGCCCGTGGCGCGTCAGACCGCCCTTGGTGGCAACCACGATCCCCGAGTAGGGCGCCAGTGTTTCGGCGATCAGGCTCTCGCTCGTCTCGGGTCCATAGCTGTCGGCGGTGTCGATGAAATCAACGCCGAGCGCGGGCAGGCGCAGGAGCGTCTCGCGGGCCGCCCCCGGATCGGCGGGTTCGCCCCAGATGCCGGGACCCGTGATGCGCATGGCGCCAAAACCCAGCCGGGCCACGGTGAGATCGCCGCCGATGGCAAAGCTGCCTCCTGGCTGGGCGGGATGGTTCGACATGCTGACTGCCTCCTGCTGAATGGTCGTGGCGTCCAACGGCGCGCCGGCCGCCGCGTTCACCCGGGGCCCGGGGCGTGTCCTGCGTGCACACCGGACGTTAAATGCGCGGGCGGTACAATCCGGCCTATGGGTGCCTGCGTAGCGTGCATGGGGCCCATTGTGGCATATCTGGAACGACGAGTTGATGGGGCCCGTATGCTGACCTGCCGCGCGATTGCCCTGACGGCGGGGCTCTTGTGGGCGATGCCCGCCGCCGCCGCGCCGCCGCCGATACGTCCCGGCCCGCGCGCCGATCTGCTGCCTGCCGTGGCCATGCCGAACGTGCTGACCCTGCCGGCCCTGCGCTCGCCACTGACGCCTGGCACGCCGCCATTACCGCCGCCTATCCCGCTGGCCGCCGAGGCCGCCGGGTCTGCCGCCGCCACCCTGCGCCTTGACATGGCGCGCGAGGTGCCCGGCCAGCTCCGCCTGCTGCCCGGCCGTCCGGAGCAGATAGAGGCGCGTGCCCGCGCCATGCTGACCGCCACGAACACGACCCTGGACGGGCCGCAACTGGTGGCGATCGTGGATCGCGCGCCGGCGGTGCAGACGCTGGCGCTGATGATGGCCTCACCCGGCCCCGCGCCATGGACGCTGATCGGCGCCGTGCACGTCTCGACCGGGCAAGCCAACCGCCGCGACTATTACATCACACCCGTCGGTGTATTCGCGCACACGGCCGCGATCCTCGATTTCCGCGCCCAGGGCACCTACAACGAGCACCACGTCCGCGGGCTCGGGCTGGCCGGCATGCGCGTGTGGGATTTCGGCTGGCAATGGGCGCTGAAGGGCTGGCACAATGATGGTGCCGGCGGCGACATCCGCCTGCAGATGCACGCGACCGACCCGGCGCTGCTGGAGCGCCGCCTAGGCCGGCCGGCTTCGGAAGGCTGCGTGCGGGTGAGCTCGGCGATGAACCGCTTCCTCGATCGCCACGGCGTGCTGGATGCCGATATCGAGCGGGCCGCGGTCGATGACCCTCGCTACCGCGCGCTGCTGCGGAGCGACCGCACGGCCTCGCCGTTGGCCGGGCGGCTGCTGGTCGTGGTCGATGACCGTGATCCTGTGAATGAGCCGGCGACGCAGGCGGGTCGGCCCGCCGATTGGCCGGCGCCGCCTGAGACGAACGCGCCGGCGGACGCGACTGGATCCCTGTGACAAGGCTATTGAAACGAAGAAGAGCTGGGGGAGATGTGCCATCCCCCCGGTACAGACTCCCCGTCGATTTTAGGGCCTGGTGGGAAAGCACATCTCCTGCAGCCTTGCCTGCGCTTTGGAGTCCGCCGATGCGCCCAGCCGTCTTCGTTTGCCTGACCGCCTTCGGACTCTGCCGAGCCGCCCTGGCAGCAGACGATCCCTTCGCCTGGCTGGAAGATGTCAACGGCGCGCGCGCCATGGCCTGGGTGCACCAGCAGGATGACCGCTCGCTGGGCGTGCTTGAAAAGGATGCGCGATATGCGCGCTTCTTCGCGGACGCGCTGGCGATCGGCCAGGCGCAGGACCGCATACCCGAACCCACGCAGCTCGCCGGCGGGATCGCCAATTTCTGGCAGGACGCCGATCATGTCCGCGGCATCTGGCGGCGGAGCGATCCGGCCACCTACCGCACGCCGGCACCCAAATGGAACACGCTGCTGGATGTCGATGCACTCGCGCGCGCCGAACACGCCAATTGGGTCTACAAGGGTGCCAATTGCCGCGAGCCAGATGAGACGCGCTGCCTGATTTCGCTTTCGGATGGCGGCGAGGACGCAACCGTGCAGCGCGAATTCGACCTGAGCGGGCCGGAATTCGTGGCTGGCGGGTTTTCGCTGCCCAGGGCCAAGATTTCGGCCGATTGGGAAGATAGGGATACGCTGCTTGTGGCGACCGATTGGGGGCCGGGCAGCCTGACGGCGAGCGGCTACCCGTTCATCGTCAAGAGGCTCAAGCGTGGCGGACAACTGGCCCAGGCGCAGGAGGTTTTCCGCGGTGCGCCAGGTGATGTGCAGGTAGCGGTCAATTCGCTGACCGACGGGCAGGGCGATCATGTCCTGCTGGTGCAGCGCGGCCTGGATTTCTTCCGTTCGGCCTTTTTCCAGGTGCAATATCGCGGCACGCACCGCCTGGCGTTGCCGGAGAAATGCGAGATCGTCGGCCTGGTGCACAACCGTCTGATCGTCAAGCTGGATGAGGCGTGGCGGCAGACGGGCGGCCAATCGCTGCCGGCGGGCGGCATTGCGGCGCTGGATATGGGCCACCAGGATGCCGGCGCGCAACTGGTCTGGGCGCCGGGCCCGCGGCAATCGGCCGATGAAGTGGCTGTCACGCATGATCGTGTTGTCGCCTCGATCTATGACAATGTGCGCGGGCGGGCGATGGAATTCGTGCCCCCCGCAGCTGGGATGTCAGGCTGGCGCGCCGAGCGCGCGCGCTTGCCGGAGAATGCGTCCGTCAGCCTGGCATCGACGACCATTGCCGACAATGTGGTCTATTGGGGCGTGGAAGGCTTTCTGACGCCATCCAGCCTGTGGCTGGGTGATCTGCAAGGTGGGCCACCCGTGCAGATCAAGCAGTCGCCGGCGCGCTTTGATGCGTCAGGCGACGTGGTGGACCAGTATGAGGCGGCGTCCTCGGACGGTACGAAAATCCCCTATTTCGTGGTGCATCCCAAGACCATGAAAGTCGGCGGCAGCAATGCAACGTTGCTGTACGCCTACGGCGGATTCGGCGTCAGCATGGTGGCGAACTATTCGCCGGTGACAGGCAAATTGTGGCTGGAACAGGGCGGTGTCTATGTCCTGGCGAACATCCGCGGCGGTGGCGAGTTTGGGCCTGCCTGGCATGAGGCGGCCCAGAAGACGCACCGCCAATTGGCCTACGACGATTTTGCCGCAGTAGCGCGCGATCTGATTGCAAGGCGCATCACTTCGCCCGCGCATCTGGGAATTGAGGGCGGATCGAATGGCGGGCTGCTGATGGGCGTGGAGTTCGAGCAGCATCCCGAGTTGTGGAATGCGGTGGTGATCAAGGTGCCGCTGCTGGACATGCTGCGCTTTGAAAACATCGCGGCCGGTGCGAGCTGGGTTGGCGAATACGGCAGCGTGGCCAACCCGGTCGAGCGCAATTTCCTGGCGGGGATTTCGCCCTACGCCAATTTGAAGGCCGGCGTGAAATACCCCGAGCCGTTCATTTACACGACGACGAAGGACGATCGCGTGGGGCCGCAGCATGCGCGCAAGTTCGCCGCCTTGATGGCACAGATGGGGTTGCCGTTCCTGTATTACGAAGCTGTGGAAGGTGGCCACGGCGCGGGCGTGAACGCGAAGGAAAAGGCCGAAGAGAAAGCGCTGGAAATGACGTATCTCTCGCGCAAGCTAAATTGATGACGGGGGGTCTGGGGGAGATGGCACATCTCCCCCAGCACTTCTTTTTGGGAGATTGGTGGTGGAACTAGACCTGCCCTACGAGGCCGACAGCCTTGACATGAACGGCAAGCTGTTCCTGCCCGACGGTGACGGCCCGTTCCCCGGTGTCCTTGTCTTTCCCGAAGCCTTCGGCCTCGGCGAGCACGCCATCAGCCGCGCCAGGCGCCTGGCTGAGATGGGCTACGTCGCACTTGCGTGCGACCTGCACGGCAATCGGCGAATGATCGAGACTCTGGCGGAGGTCATGCCGATCATCGCCGAATTGCGGGCCGACGCGCACCGCATACGCGCGCGCACCGATCCCGCGCTCGCCGCGCTGATCGCACGGCCGGAGGTGGATGCGGCGCGGATCGGCGCGATCGGCTTCTGCTTCGGCGGCACGATGGCGCTCGAGCTTGCGCGTAGCGGCGCCAATGTGGCCGCGATCGTGGGCTTTCATAGCGGGCTTTCGACCTCTCGGCCCCAGGATGCCGCCGCGATCCAGGGCCGCGTGCTGGTGTGCATCGGTGCGGACGATCCCGGCATTCCGGCCGAGCAGCGCGCGGCCTTCGAGGAGGAAATGCGCGCGGGCGGCGTATGTGCGCAGATGGTGATCTATGGCGGTGTGGTGCACGGCTTCACGAACGAGCATGCCGATCGGCTCGGCCGGCCTGAATCAGTACGCTATGACGCCGAGGCGGACCGCCATTCGTGGATGCTGATGCGCGACGCTTTTGCGCAGGCGTTTGCCTGAGGCGCCTGCACGCCGCGCGGCTTTGGCCTGGCAAGCGCCGGACGATTGCTCTACAGTCTCAATCCACAAACAAAGAAAACAGATTGGGACGATCATGACCAAAGTTGTAGAGTGCGGCAGCCGTTCAATTGCCGATAGTGGTTGGGCATGCCTCCTGGGAGTGCTGGCTTTGATTGTGCCTGGCGCGGCGATGGCTGCCTGCTCCTCGGCGACTCCCGCGCCTGTGCAACAGGACTGGGTCCCCGCGACCTTCACGGTGAATAAGGCAAAGATCACGATCTACACCGCGCCCACCGATCTCGGCGCGCAATTGCAACTGACATCGGGTATCGACAAAGCACTTTGGGTGACGGAAGTCAGCAACTCCGCCATCATGAAGTTTTCCACCAAGGGCCACGCGACGATCTATGCCACGCCCACGCCCAATGCGGCGCCCGAGGCGATCGCCATGAACGCCAAGAAGATGTGGTTCACGGAGTGGACGACGTCATGCGCCGGCTCCGTCGCCAAGACGGGCAAGGTGAGCGAGTATAGCACAGGTCTCAGCGAGAATATGTCCACGGGCATGGCAAGCGGCCCGGCGAACACGGCGTGGTTCGTGACCGATTATTCGGGCATCGGCAAGATCGATGCGCACGGCCGTGTCACGATATACGGTTTTGCCAATCAGAACAGCCAGCCGCTTGCCATTACGCAGGGGCCGGACGGCAATATGTGGTTCGAGGAAGGCGTGGGCAACAACGTCGGCAAGATCACGCCGCAGGGCACCGTGACCGAATATAATGCCGGCTTCGGCAACGGCAGCGGCAGCTTTGGAATAGCGGCGGGCTCCGATGGCAGGATCTGGTTTGCCGATGCCGCACATTCGCGCATCGGCGCCATCAACACAGATGGCAGCGGCCTGACCTATTACAGCGCCGGATTGTCCGGACAGCCCTATTCCATTGCATCAGGCAGTGACGGTAACCTCTATTTTGGGGAGACCGCGGCGGTCGTGGGGCGCATCACGATTGCGGGCGTCATCACCGAGTATCCTTTCACGGCGAGCAAGGGCACCTTCCCGGTGATCAGCATCACGTCCGGGCCGGACAAGAACATCTGGTTCAGCAATAACGCGCACTCTCAGGTCGGCATGCTCAAGCTGCCGATCAAATAAGCCGATCGGTGAGGAGGCAACGCGGAGGCCAACTGCCGCGTTGTTGCGCATAGAAAACAGGAGACACGTGCGATGGGGAGCAGGATTGCCGCAGCAGCGGTGGCGTTGTGTCTGGCGGCTCCCTGGGCCTGGGCGCAGTCGCCCGCGGCCCCCAGCCCAACGACGGCGCCCGGGCTTGCTGCCCCGCCGAGCGTGGCGGCCAATCGTGGCGCGCCGGACCAGGGAACATCCTCGCCCGTGCAGGCGGGTGCGCCGACAGGGCCAGGCAAGGCGGCCGCACCAAGCGTGGCGGCCAATAGCGGGCGCCGCCACCGCTCGCGTAACAAGCCGCCATCCGCTTCAGCATCGGGCACCGCACAGGGTGCGGGCGGGGCGGCAAGCGTGGCCGAAGCGCCCAGCAGTCCGGGTTCGTCGCCGCCGCGGTAGGTTGATTTGCAGCCTGCGCCTGCCACTATCAGGTGCGGTGTTCGTTATTTCCCAAAACTTGATATTTAGCGTGACTCGCCAATGCTGGTGGTCTAGCCTTCCCCGGCGCCAGGGGCTCGTTCTTGGAAATGGCGCACTTCTATAAAGCAACGCGCGAGCCTGGTCTGGCAGGGTATGGGGAAACGCCAAATGATGCCGGTTACCAGAGGCCTTGCGGGCGCTTTGACACTCCTTGCCTTGACGGGAACGGCTGTTGCCGCTGCTCCACCGCACGGTGAGCGCCATGATCACTGGACCATGAAGGCCCCATTGCCGCATGCGCTCTGGCATTCTGCCGCGGGCACCATCGGGCAACTTACCTACATTGCCGGGGGCGCGAGCGCCAAGGCCATCGTGAAGACCATGCTGGTCTATAATCCTGCGGACAACACCTATACCGTAGGCAAGCCGATGCCTGTTGCCACCTGTTGTGCAGCTTTCGCAGTGATCTCCAGCAAGCTCTACATCTTCGGCGGCGAGGACAAGACGGGCATCACAAATGCCGTCTGGTCTTATGATCCCAGCAAGGATCAGTGGGCGGCAGAGGTCGCGATGCCGACTGCCCGTGGCGACGCCGGCGCGGCTGTGGCGGGAAATCTCATCTATGTAGCTGGCGGCAATGGCACGTCCAACCTTCGGCTGCAGACGTTCGAGAGCTAC
Source organism: Acetobacteraceae bacterium (assembly GCA_965276755.1). Taxonomy (GTDB): domain Bacteria; phylum Pseudomonadota; class Alphaproteobacteria; order Acetobacterales; family Acetobacteraceae; genus CAJCIS01. The sequence continues at coordinate 2,625,004 of OZ255625.1, read as the reverse complement.
GATGTTGTCCACAAGAGCTGGACGGAGCTCGCACCGATGCCGACTGGCCGCTCGGAGCCGTCCGCGGGTGCAGCCGACGGAACGGTCGTAGTGGCCGGTGGCTACACGGTCAACGAGGAAACCGGTGTCACCGAAGGCTACGACATAGCCTCCGATAGCTGGACAAGCCTGAGCTCCGAACCGACACCCGTGAGCTTTTCGTGCACCCAGACGATCGGCAGCCTGCTTTATGTGCTTGGAGGCTCTGCACATACCTTCGCCGTTAGCACCGCACAGGCCTACGATATTGCGTCCGGCTCGTGGACCGCACTTCATTCGGCGCCAAAGGCGATCGCCAATGGCGCGCCTGCGGTGTCGAGCCTAGACGGATCGATCCTCTGCTTCGGCGGCACGGCGCTTCATGCTGTCGGCGGCAAGATCGTAAAGACGACGCAGGCCTATTATCCCTGACACAGCAGGGTCGAGGTTGCGTCACGCGCCTGCATTCCTGCCTGTATCGTCCACTTCCTGCCGTTGAACCGACATTCCAAGGATGGCCGGCCGATCCGGCCATCTTGGAGGCAAGCCACCCGCCGTCCGACAGCCTCTGCAACGGCGAACGTGCCGGTAGGGCGCCCGCGGCCAGCGCCACCGGTCAGTGACTGCCGTTCGACCGGGGATTATGCTGGGTCGAGCGACAATCAACGCAGTTCCCCTGCGGACAGTCAACGCAAGCAGTAATCGCGGCGCTCAACATCGAACCGGCGCCAGCGTACGCAGCGCCTTGATGGCGTCGAGTATCTGCTAAAACATCGCGCGGGGCACCATGACCTCGGCCATCTGAAACGTGATCGATCGCCCGTGCTGACGATGTTCGCACCGATCTTGACCAGCCGGTCCCGCAAGGTGGTCATTGACCAATGGCTGACTGCCTCTGACAAGGCCAATGTGCGCAGGGAGTTGCCGAGGTTGTAGGAGAGGGCATGCAATTGCAGTCGCACCGCGTCGGCGGCGAAGCGGTGGCAGGACAGGCGGGTCCACACGATCGCGTTCTTTTCCTCCTTGATGTGCTGCTCCGCCGTGCCCCGCTGATTGTAGAACAAAGAGGCGGCGCCCACTCGCGCCCCTGTTGAATCATGGCCGCGTCGTGATGCATGATCGCACCCGGAACGTCCCGGGTTGGAGTGCACGATGAAAGTGGCAGGCCTGTTTGGCTGTCTGTTGGCGGGTGCCGCAATCTGCCCCGCCGCGGCGCAGCAAAGTTTCTCAATCATCGGCACGGCGCCCGGTTATGCGCAGATAGGTGCGGTGAAGGGCGGCACGCTGTTCGGCACGCTCGCCTATAGCGGCGATGGCGTGCTGTTCTCGCTCAGCAGTTCCGGCACCTACACCGCCCTGCACACTTTCACCGCTGCCACTGACGGCAGCAATCCGCGTGCGCAGCTCGCGATGGATCGGCAAGGCAATCTGTTCGGCACCGCTTCCGGCGGCGGCGCCTATGGCGGCGGCACGCTATGGGAATATACCGCATCGGGCCAATTCCGCACGCTGCACAGTTTCGGTGCGGGCAGCGATGGCGCCGTGCCGATGCAGGGGCCCACAAAGGGCGGCCACGGCACGATCTACGGCGCCACGGGCGAGGGCGCCATCAACGGCAGCGGCAATCTGTTCAGCTATGCCAACAAGCCCGGCTATGACGTGCTCTATGATTTCATGAGCGGCGCGGACGGGCATTGCCCGTTTTCGGGCGTTGCTGTCAGCGCAGGCGGCACGCTGTACGGCACTACTGTCGGCGTAGGCTTTGGCGGCAATCCCAACGGCTCCGTGTTCAAATACTCGGCCTCGGGCGGGCTGCAGACGCTGTATGTATTTGCCGATGGCGCGGATGGCGAATGGCCGACACAGGCGCCGGTAATCGACGCGCGCGGCGAGGTTTTCGGCACGACCAGCACGCAGAACGGATCGAGCTTTGCCGGCGCGGTGTGGAAGATCGACAGCGGGGGGCATTTTTCCGTGCTGCGCGACCTGACCGGCGGCACGGACGGCTATGGGCCGAACAGCCCGCTGGTGTTCGATCGCAACGGCATTCTGTTCGGCACGACGAGCAGCGGGGGGAATGCCAATGGCGGCACTGTCTTCAGCATCACCAAGGGTGGCGCTTTTGCCGTCGTGCACAGTTTTGCAAATGGCGGCGATGGCGAGCAGCCGACGGGCAATCTGGTGCAGGACAGCCAAGGGGCGTTATATGGCGGGACCGGGACTGGTCAGGTGTTCAAGATCGTTCCTTGAAGGTTGAAAGAAAAAGATTGGGGGGAATGTGCCATTCCCCCCAAACCCCCCGTCATTTGTTTAGACGAGGCCTAAAAATCGACGGGGGGTCTGGGGGGGGGATGGCACATCTCCCCCAGCCTTCTTTCATTTCAGGTATTTATCAAACCAGGCCAGCATCCTATCCTCGAAATCCTGAACATGCGCCGGGTCCCGCATCGCGTGCCCCTCACCGGGGTAAATCACCCCCTCCGTCGTCTTCCCCAAATCCGACAGCGCGTGCCAGAATTCCTGCGTCTGCGGCGCCGGACACTCGATATCCCGCTCGCCAACCACCTCAAGCGTGGGCGTGCGCACGTTGCGAATGAAATTGATCGGCGAGGAACGGGCATAAATCGCCGGGTCGTCATAGACGGACGCGCCGAAGAATGGGATCATCCACGCATCGATCCCGTTCTGCCCATAATAGCTCTGCCAGTTCGCAATGCCAGCGCCGGCCACCGCGGCGCGAAAGCGGTTGGTTTGCGTCACACCCCACATCGTCATGAAGCCGCCATAACTCCAGCCGGTCAGGCCCAGGCGGTGTTCGTCGATCGGGACGGCCGCCTCGGCCGCGGTAATGCCGGCCAGGATGTCGCGCAGATCGCCATGGCCCAAATCGCGCACATTGGCCAGCGTGAAGGCCTCGCCCTGGCCGAAGCTGCCGCGCGGGTTGGGCAGGAACAGGGCGTAGCCTGCATCAAGCACGCGGGCCACCAGGCCGACGCCGGCGTAGAAGGGTTCGTTGGCCGCGCCCGGACCGCCATGCACCTCGGTGATCAAGGCGAACTTGCCCCCCGGCGGCGTGTGCGGCGGGCTCAGCAGCCAGCCTTGCACCGCCAGTCCCTCGTTCTTCCAGGTGACGTTGCTCGCCGAGACTGCGACCGCGCGACCGGCATTTTCGTGCGTCAAATCGTGCCAGGCGCCAACGGCCCCAAGCTCGATCTCAGGCGGTTTGTCGAACGAGACGTGGGCGACCGCCGTCTGATCGGTGCCGCACGAGGCGGATAGCGGATCGTCCGTGCCGCCGAAATTTTCCTGAGAAGCGGCAAGGATCTTGCCGGCCGCGCCACCCGCCGGGTCCAGCGCCACGATGCGCCGCTGATCCGCGGCCAGGACAGAGGCCACCAGGCCGCGCCCGTCGCAGGACCAGGCCAGCGCGGTCACCGTGTAGGGCGCGTGCGCAGTCACGTCCGCGGGGGCCGCGCCGCCCTCGAGCGGCAGCACGAAAGCGTCGCCACCCGTCGAGCCAAAATCGCTCATCAGGCCGCCGATGAAGGAGACGGCCTTGCCGTCCGGGGAGACGCGCGGATCTGCCAGTTGCTGGCGCGGATTGGCCGGCGTGTAAATCAGCCGCGCCGCACCACGGGCGGCGTCAAAGGCATAGAGCTTGGCCACCCACCAATGATTGTCGCCATCGCCAGGCGCGGCGGTGCCGACAAAGCCGCGCCCATCCGGCCGCCAGTCGAACTCATAGACGAACACATCGGGCGGGGAGGCCCAGTGCAGCGCGCCATCTCCGCCCACGATGGCGATGCGCTGTTCGTGCACATCCCCGCCGAGCACGCCCGCGGTGGGCGCACCTGCCTCGACCGCGCCCACTTCCTTTTCCGCGCCGGCCGTGGCCAGTGCGGCGAGCACGCCTGCGCGGCTGTAGCGCAGCGCGCCCAACGTGCCGTTGACAGTCGCCAGGCGCTGCGGCGTGCCGCCTGCTGCCGCCACGGTGTAGATGTCGTGGTTGTGTCCGCCCGGCAGGCGCAGCGCAAACGCCAGGCGCGAGCCATCAGGCGTCCAGGCCAGCGAGGAAGGCGCGCATTCTCGCACCCTGCCGCACGGCAGCGGAATGGCGGCGGCCTGCTTACCGTCGCTGCCCCTGATCACGACGGCGCGGATATCCACAGCGCCCGAGGGCGTGGCGTCGCCCTCTATCGAGGCTACGCGGCTACCGTCCGGGGCCATGGCGACTTCCAGGAACTCGTGGATCGGCCGTTCGGCGGCTTGGGCGGAGCCAACGGTTATGAGCGCTAGCAGGGCGGAGCGGAGCAGTTGGGGCATTGCGGGCCTTGGGCGATTCAGGAAGGAAGTAGTTCTTTTTTGAAAAAAAGAACAAAAAACTTTTGTCAGTTTGGGGTACACCGTTGCTCCGACGGAGGTTGCTTTGCCGAAGTTTTCAATTTTTTCTATTGGACTTGTTCTGCTGACTGCGTCTGTGGTCGCCATCGTCTCCCGCCGGCTTCGGCTGCCTTATAGCGTGGGGCTGGTGACTGCGGGGCTCGGGCTCGCGCTCGTTCCCAACGCTACCGAGCTGCCGCTGACACCCGATCTGATCTTTAACATCATCCTGCCTCCGCTCATTTTCGAAGCGGCGCTGAATCTGGAGTGGAAGAGTTTTCGCCGCGACCTTTTGCTCACCGCAGGCCTGGCTTTCCCGGGCGTTGCCGTGGCGGCCTGCGTCACCGCCGCAGGCATGCATCTCATCGTCGGCTGGAGCTGGATTGGCGCCGCCTTCTTCGGCGTGCTGATTGCTGCAACCGATCCGGTCGCCGTCATTGCCGCGTTCAAGGAGCTGAACGTAGAGCCGCGCTTGAGCATGATTGTGGAATCCGAAAGCCTGCTGAACGATGGTGCAGCAGCCGTGGGCTTTGCCTTGCTGGCCGCAATCGCCGGCGGGAGCACTGCATCGCCTTCAGCGCTTGGTGGCTCGCTCGTCTGGATCGTCGCCGGCGGGGTCGCGGCGGGTTTGGCGGTGGCTGGTGGCGCATTGATCCTTGCAGGCCGCACCGACGACCATCTGGTCGAAATTACCTTGACCACGATTGCCGCCTACGGATCCTTCCTGCTGGCTGAGCATTTCGGCATGTCGGGCGTGCTGGCATCGCTCTCCGCCGGGCTTCTCGTCGGCAATTTCGGCATGATGCAATCAATTGCCGAGAGCAGCAGGGGCTATGTGCTCGCCTTCTGGGATTACGCCGCCTTCCTGGCCAATTCGATCGTCTTCATCCTGATTGGCCGCCATGAGGCGCATCAGCAACTGAGGATCGTGGCCGGCGCCGCGATTGCGGCCACCTTGTTGGTGCTGGCCGGACGCGTGCTTGCGGTCTATCCGATTTGCGCGACGTTTGCGCGCAGCAGAATGCGGGTAGATCTACGCTATCAGCATGTCCTGGTCTGGGGTGGCCTGCGCGGCGCCCTGGCGTTAGCACTTGCCTTGGCGCTACCCGCAAAGATTCCCGAGCGCGGAGAAATCATAGCAGTCTCCTTCAGCGTGGTAGCTTTTTCGATATTCGTACAAGGCCTGTCGATGCCTTGGCTGATCCGCCGCCTAGGCCTGTTACAACTACCCGACAAAAACAGATAAAAGTTTTTTGGTTCCTCGCTGTTTGGTGTGGGCGTGCGCTTTCATAGCGCTGGCAGCCTGAAATCGAGTTTTCCGGCAAGCAGGTAGACGATTGCAATGAGGTTCCGGACTGAGCGGTAGCCCCTGGCTTTTGCCTTTGCCGCTTGGACGAGGCTGTTGATCCCCTCGATCAAGCCATTGGCGATCTTGCTGTTGAACCAGCGCAGGATGCCGTGCCAGTGCATCTTGATGGTCTGTGCGGCTTCAATGACTGGCGCAAGGCGGCTATGGCTTGCCCAGAAATACCATCGTTTGAGGTAATCGGCGGCTTGCTCGGTGGTCTCTTCGCTGTAGAGATCCTGGAAAGCGAGCTTGATCCGATAGGCCCTTGCGGTTTTAAGGTTGCGCGTGGGCAAGGACGCCAGCGTGGCACTCTGGCGCTGCGACAAATTTCCCGGGTTGCGCAACCAGATGTAGCGCGTGCCTTTGAGCGCGTGCTGCACCTTCTGCTCGGCACGGCGCACGCGATCGACCGCCTGGTTGACGATCTTCATGGCATGAAAACGATCGAACGTGATGTGTGCGTTTGGCAGGTTCTTTGCCGTGCCTTTGATAAAGGCTGGGCTCATGTCGATGCACACCTCCTCCACCTGCTCGGGAGTGGCGTGGTGTGCGCGAAGGTCCTCGGCAAAGGCGGCGACTGTGGCAGCGTCTTTGCCTTGGGTGGCAAACAGCACACGCGCCTGGTCGATATCGACAAAGAGGGAAATGTAGGTGTGACCGCGCGCGGCTGCGGTCTCGTCGATGGCCACGCGGGTCACGCCGGAGGCATTCATTCGTTCGCGCGCCGCGGCCACGTAGTGGTGGATCACGCGCCAAAGCCTGGTATCGTGTTCTCCCACCATGCGTGCGACGGCGCTGACAGGCATGGCGCTTAGCATGGTCATGAGCAACGCCTCGAACAGCAACGTAAAGCCGCTGTCTTTTCGCGCCCAAGGGACGGCAATCTTGCGGACACCGCACTGTGCGCATTTCGTGCGCGGCACGCGGGCGTGCAGATAAGCCTGGTGCTGGAAGAAGTTGAGATGGCGCCAGGTGGACACTTCGGCGTCGTGCACCGGGCAATCGGCGGTCCCGCAGTTTGGGCACGCAAAGCGGCTGCCGCGGGCAAAGTCGAGATGGATGTCGAGCTGACGGGCAGCCGCGTCAAACGTGCTTTGAACAACGCTCCAGGGCTGGGTCAGGCCCAGCGCCGCTTGCAACAGACTGGTGTCTTTCATCGCTCTCCCTCCGGCGTGTGGCCCCCCGGCTGGAACAAGCGTGACGCTGGCTGCGGCGGCAATCAAGGACGCTGCGCGCCGCTCCGCGGTGGCCTTCGGCCATCCTTGACAGCCGCCGCAGCCAGCGTCGGGCAGGTGTTAGGCCGGGACGGAGAAACGGCGCTCCAGCCGAACCGAGAAACATGGCTACAGGGGGCTGACGCGAGGGCCAACCCACTCTAGACAGCGAGGAGGCAGTTTTTTGGTCCTTTTTTCAAAAAAAGGACTGCTTGCCCTTTCTCGTCAAACCGGCTCAGTATCCAGCGCGTATCCCGCCGCCCGAACCGTCCGCACGAGATCCAGCTCCGCGTCGCCATTGATCGACTTGCGCAGCCGGCGGATATGCACGTCAACCGTGCGCGGTTCGACATGGATGTCCGGCCCCCAAACCGCATCCAGCAGCTCTTCGCGCGAAAAGACGCGGCGCGGGTGCTGCATGAAGAATTCCAGCAGCCGGAATTCCGTGGGCCCGAGATGCACGGGCCGGCCGTTGCGCGCGACGCGGTGCGCGGCCAGGTCCATCGTGATGTCGTGGAACACCAGGCGGCCCTTGGCAGGCACCGCATTGGCGCGGCGCAGCAGCGCACGCATGCGCGCCAGCAGCGCCTCCATGTTGAAGGGTTTGGTGATGTAATCGTCCGCGCCCGTGTTCAGGCCGCGCACCGCATCCTGATCCTCCGTGCGCGCGGTCACCATGATCACGGGCAGATCGCGCGTGTTGGCGCGACGCCTTATCTGGCGGCAGACCTCGATGCCCGAAAGCCCGGGAAGCATCCAGTCCAGCAGCACGATGTCGGGCACGCTCTCGGCGATGCGGGTCAGCGCCTCCTGCCCGTCGCCGGCTTCATCGACGCGAAAGCCCCCCCGCTCGAGGTTGTAGCGCAGCATCGTGGCCAGCGCCGCTTCATCCTCCACGATCAGAACAAGGGGCTTGGCAAGCGCGGCCGTATCAGACATCTGGCTCAGCACGCCATCCATGGGCAAATCTCCGCATTTAATTTTCTACCTAGTTCTCTCTGGGCCGCACGATCATGTACGCCGAACTCTCGCCCTTTGGGCGGCCCTCGGGCAGCACTTCGCCCGTGGCGGCGTAATGCACCGTCTCGGCAATATTGGTCGTGTGATCGCCAATCCGCTCCAGGTTCTTGGCCACGAACAGCAAATGCGTGCACGGCGTGATGTTGCGCGGATCTTCCATCATGTAGGTGATGAGCTCGCGGAAGATCGCGGTGTAGATGTCATCGACCGCCTGATCGGCGCGCCAGACCTGAATGGCGCGGCCGGGATCGTAATCGCCGACGACATCGATGGTCAGCTTGAGGTTTTCCTGCACCAGGCGGATCAGGCTGGCCAGGCCGCCGAGCTTGAAGGGCAGCGTGAACTGGTTGAGCACGATGCTGCGCTTGGCCACATTGGCGGCGTAATCGCCGATGCGCTCTAAATCGCTGGAAATCTTCAGCGAGGCGACGATCTGGCGCAGATCGCCCGCCATCGGCTGGCGCAGTGCGAGCATGCGTATCACCAATTGTTCGACATCGCGCTCCAGCGCATCGACGGCAGGATCCTGCTCCATGGCGATCGTGGCTGATGCATTGTCGCCCTGCATGACCGCATTGGTGGCCGCGGCAAGCTGGTTTTCCAGCATGCCGCCCATTTCGACCAGCATGTCGCTGAGCTGCTTGAGCTCCTGCTCGAAACTCTTGACGATATGCTGTGCCAGGTCGGACATGATGGCCAACTCCCTCAGCCAAACCGGCCGGTGATATATTCCTGCGTCTTGCGCTGCTTCGGCGCGGTAAATATCTGGCCCGCGGGGGCGACCTCGATCATTTCGCCAAGATAGAAAAACGCCACCTGATCGGCGCAGCGTGCCGCCTGCTGCATGTTATGGGTCACGATGGCGATCGTGAAATCGCGCTTGAGCTCATCGATCAACTCCTCGATCTTCAGCGTGCTGATGGGGTCGAGTGCGGAGGTGGGTTCATCGAGCAGGATCACGTCCGGGCGCACGGCAATCGTGCGCGCAATGCACAGGCGCTGCTGCTGGCCACCCGAAAGGCTGGCGGCGGGGCTGCGCAGCCGGTCACGCACTTCGCCCCACAAGGCCGCGCGCGCCAGCGCCCACTCGACGCGCCCATCCATTTCGGCGCGGGATAATTTCTCGTGCAGGCGCACGCCGAAAGCGATGTTGTCGTAAATCGACATCGGAAAGGGCGTGGGTTTCTGAAACACCATGCCGATGCGGCTGCGCAGCGCGTTCAAATCGGTGCCCGCGTCCAGGATATTGCGCCCCTCCATGATCACCTCGCCGGCGGCGCGCTGGCCGGGATAGAGGTCATACATGCGGTTGAGCACGCGCAGCAGCGTCGATTTTCCGCAGCCGGACGGCCCGATCATGCCGGTCACGCGCCGCTCGGGCAGATCGAGCGTGATGCCCTTCAGCGCACGATTATTGCCGTAATAGAAATCCAGGTTGCGAATGGCCATGCGCGCCGGCACGTTGGCAACATTGAGCGCCCGCGGCGCAAGGTTGGCCGCCATTGCCTCGGCAGCCTGCTGTGAGATCTGCTCCATGGCCACTCCTTCAGCGGCAGCGAAGCAAGACGCGCGTGCTCATGACGATGCGCAAAATACAGGCGCAGTCTGGGAGTGCGCGGCTCCATGCCCCACGATTGCCTTGCCTATGGCCACCGCCAAGGCCGACCGTCCGAGGCTCATGCATACTCCTGCTGGGTGTAGCCCGCCCAGGGGCGCGCGCTGACGTGGCGCTTTACCTCGGTAGGCTGGCGCGAATTGCGGCAGACCTTAATTCGCCACCAAGACAGCAAGATTGCAGTTTTGTGAAGCCTTTGTGACGCACGCGTCTCAGGCGCCGCGCGTGGGGAACGACACGCCGGCTTGCATGGGCGAGAGGCAGAAGCTAGATCAGGCGGCCGCAAAGCGGGGCGCGTAGCTCAGCGGTAGAGCACTACCTTGACACGGTAGGGGTCACAGGTTCAATCCCTGTCGCGCCCACCATTGCCTTGCATCCTCAATGACTTGCCGTGCTATTTGCCGGGCCGGTGCAAGGCCTGGATCGCCCGCAGGCGGCCATTTCTCTGCAGGGCTGCCTCGCGCTGGCGTTTGAAGCTGAGTTCGACGGCTGCCCGTGCCGCAGACGACGGCGGTGCTTCGGGCACGAGATCCAAGGCGTCCCGCAACAGGCGATTGGCGGTGAAAAGCACGTCTTGTTCATGGGGCTCTGTGGGCAACATCAGCACCTCCTCACGCCGGCATGACAGGGCTGTCACGTCGCCAACGAAGCAAAGTGGCGAAGCCGGTGTCAAATGAATCGTTAACACGGCTTCGTGGTGGCACAAAACAGCCTCAATATTGCCGCAATCCAAGCAGGCGCGTCCAAAAGCACAGCCAGGCCGGCCAAATGGCCACACCGCTATGGCGTGCATCTATGCCCGGCTAAGCTTCGTCGCTACGATTGGCACGGCCCCGCGCGTCGGCGGAGTCGAGGATCAGGCATGGCCGCCACCCAGCGAATCGTCTTTCAGCCCTATCTGCGCGGCAAACGTGGCGCGCTGTTGCCCGGGCCCGCCATTGCATGCCGCAGCGCCGAAGAAGGGCTACGCCGGGCCGAAAAGGCCATGGCCGCCGGATCGGCCGTGGGTGCGCATGTCGTGCGCGTGGTCAATGACGAGGCATCCGGCGATTACGGCGACCCCGAATACCTGGCCGCCTTCGGCGCAGTCCCCGAAGCCGCCTAAAAGGCAAAAGTTTTTTGGTCCTTTTTTTCGAAAAAGAACTGCTTCCTTCCTCTTTGACTGTGTCTCCCAGGGCGCGCCATGCCATCGTGAGCGCATGCACCACGCCGGCCCCACGACCCTGACCGAGATCGCCGGCTGCTGCACCATCCACGCACCCCTGCGTCAAACCCTGCCCGTGGTCTTCTCCTCGCCCCATTCCGGCCGCGCCTATAGCGCCGATTTCCGGGCCACGGCCAGGCTGGACGAGGCAACGCTGCGCCGCAGCGAAGACAGCTATGTCGACGAGATTTTTGCCGCCGCCCCACTGCATGGCGCGCCGCTGATCGCGGCCACCTTCCCACGCGCCTATTGCGACGTGAACCGCGAGGCCTGGGAGCTAGATCCCGCCATGTTCGAGGACGCGCTGCCCGCCTGGGTGAATACGACCAGCGCGCGCGTGGGCGCCGGACTGGGCACGATTGCGCGCGTCGTGGCCAATGGCGAGGCGATCTATGGCATTCGCCTGCGCTTTGCCGATGCGCAGGAGAGGGTGCGCGCATGCTGGCAGCCCTATCATGACGCGCTGGCCGGGCTGATCGAGACCACACTCGCCACATTCGGCCACTGCCTGCTAATCGACTGCCACTCCATGCCCAGCAGCGCCACGAGCGGCAGGGTGCCGCTGCCCGAAATCGTTCTGGGCGACGTTCATGGCGCCTCTTGCGCGCCTGCGCTCACGCGGCAGATGGAGCGTTTTTTCGCCGGGCGCGGCTACCAGACCCAGCGCAACGACCCTTACGCCGGCGGCTTCGTAACGCGCCATTACGGCCGGCCGCGGCGCGGCGTTCACGCAATCCAGGTAGAGATCGCACGCACGCTCTATATGGATGAGGTTACCCTGGAACGCTGCGTCGGCATGGGGCGGGTAACGGGTGATATGGCTGCTTTGCTGGGGCAGTTGCGGGCTATGGCGGATGGGTTGAATGCAGGAAAGCCTGGGGGAGATGTGCCAGCCCCCGTCGTGCGCAGCACGCTCTCGCGTGACGACCCCCCGTATTCAATTAGGACGAGATCTTAAATGAACGACGGGGGGTCTGGGGGCTACCGCATTCACACATCTTGCTTTGAAAAGACACAAGCCGAGGCCAGGGGCTCTGCCCCTGGACCCCGCTAAGGACAAGTCCTTAGAACCTTTTCTTTCTTTTCAAGAAGATGGAGGTCTGGAGGCCCTGCCTCCAGCGGGGTCCAGGGGCCGAGCCCCTGGCCTTGCTTTCTGCTACAAGTCATTGATAATTAAGACGTTTTTGAGATGTGTAAATCCGGTAGGGTCCGGGGGGATGGCACATCTCCCCCAGCCTTGCCTGCACTCGTCAGATGCTCGTGCCAATCTTGTTAAACAGCGCACTGAGCTTCGTGCCGAACGTGGTGAAGATGCCGATCAGCACCAATCCGAGAATCCCGGCAATAATCCCGTACTCCAGAGCCGTCACGGCGCGCCTGTCGGTCAGAAACCGTCGAAGGGCAAGATTATTTTTCATGGGCGCAATCCCTCCCCCGCGAGGACCTATACCTTCTCTGAGCGTTGTCTCGGATCCGGACGACAGCCCCAAACTCCTTCTGCCAAGCATTCGGCTGCTTTCAGGCACGCCCCAGAGGCGCGGCCAAAGGCGCGGCGAGGGCAAACCAGACTTCTTCTCCCATTTGAATGAAGAATTTACCAAAGATAGGGTGCCAACTCGTCCTAAAATCGACGGGGAGTCGGGGGCGCGCTGACGTATAGGTCAGCTACATCTCGCCCAACCTTCCGTGCCACGATAAAGAAAAGGCGGCGCCTTGCGGCACCGCCAAGTTTAGGGAGGAAACGTCCAAGAAACAGCGAAGCCGAAGCGTCGCTGCGGTGCACAATCTATGGACGGCCGCTCGAGCTTGCAAGAGTTTTTTTGCAGTGCAGCAAGCCCCGCTCGCCGAGCGTCCCAACCGATCTTCATTCATCCGTAACGCGTTGCGTGCACAGTCTCAGCCATGCCTTCGCCTACCCGCCTCCTAGGTCCCCTGGGCCTGATGCTCTGTTGCCAGCAGGCGCATGGCGCCCTGCCGCGTGCAGTGCCGGACGCTGCCGCCTGGGGCACCGTGAAGCTGGCGAACGAGGCTGTTGCCGATCCCTCCCAACTCTGCCGCGCCGCCATTGCCGTTACCGAGCGCAATACGCGTATCCCGGATGCCTTCCTCTCTGCCATCGGCCGCATCGAGTCCGGCCGCCCCGCCGGCGGCTCGCTCAATCCTTGGCCGTGGACGGTCAATGCCGCCGGAACCGGCCATTTCTATCCAACCAAACAGGCCGCCATCGAGGCGGTGCGGCAGTTCCGTGCGGCGGGCACCCAATCCGTCGATGTCGGCTGCCTGCAGGTCAACCTCTTCTACCATCCAGACGCCTTCGCCAGCCTGGAGCAGGCCTTCGATCCCGCGCTCAATGCCGCCTACGCCGCCAAGCTGTTGATGGCGCTTTTCGCCTCCACGGGAAGCTGGCCCAGGGCGGCGGCGGCCTATCATTCCATGACACCCGCGGTTGGTCTCGCCTATGAGAAGAAGGTGCTCGAAGAATGGGCAGTACCCGATCAGCCCAGCCTCGACCGCGCCAGTCAGGCGATGCGCACACCCAGATTGGATCTGCGGTCCCATGACCCAGCCATGATCGTGCCGGCACAAGAGCAGCAAGCATCAGCGCCGTCCGTGCCGCCGGCGCGGCCCGTGGCCATAGCCGGCGGTATGGCCGCGCCGATGCTCGGCTTCAATCGGCGCTTCCTTCTTCCGGCCGCGCAGTCCAGCCTCGGGCGCAGTCTGGCCGCTTACCGCGCCATGCCCGTTCAGTTGGCCTGGCGGCAAACCGCTCCCCTGGCGGGGGTCAACCACTAATCCAGCGCCTAATCCGACGGCAGGTGACCGGGCCAGGCGCGTGAGACGCCGGCGCGAAGCCCGCCTTCTTGCATGGGCGCCCGGCATCACCCTTGCGCATCCGCTCGCGGCACCCCCTGGCGCATGGCACCCGCGTGCCCAATTTGCACGCCTTGCCGGAAAAACCCTGCCGCTGCTGCGTTGCGCGTCATAATGCCGGTCCGCCCCTTTTACCCACACGCGCGCCCGCCACGGCGCCCGTGCTGAGGAGTTGCCATTGATCCGCCCTGCCGTCCTCCGCTGTCTTGCAACAATGGCACTCGCCACCCTTGCACCGGCCATGGCGCAGGCTCAATCCGCCCCGCCGCCGGGGTCGGCCGCGCCCCCGCCTGTCACGACCACACAAGTCGCACGGCGAGATGTGCCGGTCTTTGCCACGGGCATAGGCACCGTGCAGGCCTATCAGTCGGTGCTCGTGCGCGCGCGCGTCGATGGCACGCTGGAGCGCATTGCCTTCACCGAAGGCCAGGACGTCCACCCCGGCGATCTGCTCGCCGTCATCGATCCGCGGCCCTATGCCGCCCTGGTGGCGCAGGCCGAGGCCAAGCGCGCCGCCGATCAGGCCATGCTGCAGAACAACAAGCTCGATCTGGCGCGCTACACCTCGCTCGCGCGAACCAATTTCGCCAGCCGCCAGCAGCTCGACACCCAGCAGGCCACGGTCAATCAGACCACGGCCAACCTCCAGGGCGATGAGGCCGCGGCCGCAACCGCTTCGCTCAACCTGTCCTTCTGCAACATCACTTCACCGATCGAGGGCGTGGTCGGGCTGCGCCAGGTCGATGTCGGCAATCTGGTGCACGCCACAGACACCGGGGGGATCGTCACGATCACCCAGGTCCAGCCGATCTCGGTCGTCTTCACCCTGCCTGAGGAACAGTTGCCCTCGGTGCGCGAGGCCATGACTCGCGTGCATTCGCCGGCGGTGGTGGCGTTTTCCTCCGATGGCGGCACACAACTCTCTCAGGGCAATTTGCTGACGCCTTCGAACAGCATCGATGCAACCACAGGCACGATCGCGCTCAAGGCAACGTTTGGCAACGCCGATCGCAAGCTCTGGCCCGGGCAGTTCGTCTCCGCGCGCATCCAGCTCGATCTGCTGCACGATGCCGTGGTTGTGCCTGCCGCGGCCATCCAGCACGGGCCGGACAATCTCTATGTCTTCGTGGTCAAGCCGAACCATACTGCTTCCATGCAGAAGGTGACGTTGGGCTACCAGGGGCAGGGGCAGGTCGTGGTTGCGTCCGGCCTTGCCGGGGGCGAGGACATCATCACAGCCGGCCAGGTGCGTGTGCAGAACGGACAGAAGGTCGATCCCAAAGCGGCCGGGTCCCCAGCACCTGCTCCGGGTTCGCCGAGCTGAGGCGCGCCCGATGAGCATTTCCACCCCTTTCATCCAGCGTCCCATCGGCACATCGCTGCTGATGGCTGCGATCTTCCTGGCAGGCATTGCCAGCTACCCGCTGCTGCCGGTCGCCCCCCTGCCGACGGTGGATTTCCCGACGATTTCGGTCTCTGCCAATTATCCCGGCGCGAGCCCGGAGATCATGGCAAGCTCGGTCGCCGAGCCGCTGGAGACGCAGTTCAGCCAGATCAACGGGCTGACGCAGATGACTTCGGCCAATGTGCTGGGCACATCGTCCATCACGCTGCAATTCGACCTCAGCCGCAACGTCGATACCGCGGCAACCGACGTGCTGGAGGCGATCAACGCCGCCCAGGGCCAATTGCCCAAAAACCTGCCCAGCCAGCCCACGCTGCGCAAGGTCAATCCCGCCGATAGCCCGATCTTCATCGCCTCGGTGCAAAGCGACGAGGTGCCGCTGACTACGGTCGATGACTACGCCGAGAACGTGCTGAGCCAGCAGCTGAGCCAGATCAGCGGCGTCAGCCAGGTCTCGGTCGGCGGTCAGCAGAAGCCGGCCATCCGCATCGATGTCGACCCCGCCAAGCTCGCCTCGATGGGCATGACGATGGAGGATGTGCGCGGCGTGCTGGCAACGGCCACGACCAATGCGCCCAAGGGCAGCATCGATGGGCCGAAGCAGTCGCTGACGATCCAGGACAACGACCAGCTCACCGAGCCCGGCCCCTACGCCAACCTGGTTCTGGCCTACCGCAATGGAGCGGCGGTGCGCGTGCGCGATATCGGCACCGCGCGCCGCGGCCCACAGAACGATGAGTTGCTGTCCTGGCAGAACGGCCACAAGGGCGTGCTGCTGATCGTCTTCAAGCAGCCGGGTGCTAACGTTATCGCAACAGTCGAGCGCGTCAAGGCCGCACTGCCGAGGCTTGAAGCCGACATTCCGCCCAATATTCATGTGCACACGATCGTCGATCGCACGCAGACCATACGCGCGTCGGTGCACGACGTGCAGTTCACGCTGATGCTGTCGATCTGCCTCGTCGTGCTGGTCATCTTCCTGTTCCTACGCAGCTTGTGGGCGACGATCATTCCCAGCGTCACCGTACCGCTCGCACTCGTGGGCACGTTCGGCATGATGTATCTGCTCGGCTTCAGCCTGGACAATCTCTCGTTGATGGGCATGACGATTGCCGTGGGCTTTGTCGTCGATGACGCCATCGTCATGCTGGAGAACATCTACCGCCATATCGAGGACGGCATGCCGCCGATGGAGGCGGCCCTGAAGGGTGCGGGCGAAATCGGCTTCACCATCGTTTCCATCAGCGTCTCGCTGATCGCCGTGTTTATCCCGCTGCTGCTGATGGGCGGCATCGTCGGGCGCCTGCTGCGTGAATTCGCCATCGTGGTCTCGATGACCGTGGTGATCTCGGCCTTCGTGTCGCTCACTCTGACGCCGATGATGTGCGCACGCTTCCTCAAGCAGGAGAGGGGCAAGCGCGGGCGGTTCTATCGTTTCATCGAAGGCATCTTCGATGCCATGCTAGGCTTTTACGAACGCACGCTCGATATTGCTCTGCGTTTTCGTTTCATCACGCTGATGGTTTTCCTGGCGACGATGTGCGTCACCGGCGTGCTGTTCGTAATGATCCCCAAGGGCTTCTTTCCGACGCAGGATATCGGCCTGATCATCGGCATTACCGACGCAAATCAGGACATCAGCTACACGGCCATGGTCGCCCGCCAGGAGGCGATCAACCAGATCGTGCATGACGATCCGGCGGTGGACAGTTTCGCCTCCCTGGTCGGCGCGGGCAATTCCGGGCAGACCGCCAATAACGGGCGCGTCTTCATCAACCTCAAGCCATGGGGCCATCGCGAGGGCGTCATGGCGGTGATTGCGCGCCTTTCCGAAAAGGTCTCCCACGTGCAGGGTGTGCGCCTGTTCATGCAGCCGGCGCAGGACATCACCGTAGGCGGGCGTCTGGCGCGCACGCAATATCAATACACGCTGCAGGATGCGGACGCGACCGAATTGAACACATGGTCGCCTCGTATCCTCGACAAGATACGCGGCCTGCACCAGGTGCGCGATGTCACGTCCGACCAGCAGAATGCGGGCACCACGGCCACGCTCAAAATCGATCGTGACGCCGCCTCACGCTTCGGCATCCAGCCCCAGCAGATCGACGACACGCTGTATGACGCGTTCGGCCAGCGCCAGGTGGTGCAGTATTTCACGCAACTGAATTCCTACTGGGTGGTGCTGGGCGTGCCGCGGGACCGCGAAGGCAATATCGCCACGCTGCGCGACCTCTATGTGCGCAGCGCCACGGGAAATGTCGTGCCGCTCTCGGCGGTGGTGCATCTGTCCACCGATCCGATCACGCCGCTGGCGGTTAATCACCAGAGCCAGTTTCCCGCGGTGACCATCAGTTTCAACATGGCGCCCGGCCAGTCGCTCGGCAATGCAGTGTCGGCCATCGGCGCGCTCAACCAGCAGCTTGGCGTGCCCCCTTCGCTGCAGGGATCCTTCCAGGGCAATGCTGCGGCGTTCCAAAGCTCGCTATCGTCGGAACCCTATTTGATCGCGGCTGCGCTTGTGGCGGTCTACATCATCCTGGGCATTCTGTACGAGAGCTACATCCTGCCGCTGACGATCCTCTCCACGCTGCCCTCGGCCGGCGTGGGTGCGTTGCTGATGCTGATGGCGAGCGGGCAGGACCTGTCGGTGATCGCGATTATCGGCATCATCCTGCTGATCGGCATCGTCAAGAAGAATGGCATCATGATGGTCGATTTCGCCATTCATGCCGAGCGGAACGACGGCGCCGCGCCGCTGGACGCGATCCGCCAGGCGTGCCTGTTGCGCTTCAGGCCGATCATGATGACGACGGCGGCGGCGCTCCTATCCGGCTTGCCGCTGATGCTGAGCCACGGCGCGGGTTCGGAACTGCGTCAGCCGTTGGGCTATGCCATGGTGGGCGGGCTGATCCTGAGCCAGGCGCTGACGCTTTATACGACGCCGGTGATCTATTTATACCTGGACCGGCTGCAGCACGTGTTTGCGCCGGCGCCGAAGAAGCGGCGCGTGTCCAGGTTGCAGGAGAAGCTGAGCTGAAGCTGCGTTGAGACAAGCGAGAAGGCTGGGGGGATAGCACATCTCCCCCAGCCTTGTTTTTCACTCACCCGCCCTGCCACGCCTTCTCGGCGGCCTCTCCTATGGCAAAGCTGCGGGGCGCCAGGCGTGTGCCTTCCATGTGCGCCTGCTCCGCCGACAAATTGAACACGCAGCGCAGTCGCCAACCTGGACCCACTCGGTCAAACGCCAGCACGTGGTCAGGACCATCGAGCCATTCGACGCCTGACTGCGCGAATCCGTCAAGGCTTCGTCTCAGCGCCAACAGCCGCCGCACCAGCCCAAGCGCGCTCCCGGACATGCCTTCCTGTTGCGCAACGTTCAGCGCACGATGGGCCGGATCGATCGGCAGCCACGGCGTGCCGCTCGTAAAACCCGCCTGCGCCGTGTCATCCCACGGCATCGGCGTGCGCGCACCATCGCGGCCCGACCCGTGCGGCCAATTGTTCAGCGCCTCGGGGTCGCGCAACGCCTCGCGCGGCACGTGCGCCTGCGGCAGGCCGAGCTCCTCGCCCTGGTACAGAAATATCGTGCCAGGCAACATCAGCAGCATGGCAAGGAACAAAGGCGCGCTCACCTGCGTGTCCTCGCCAGGTGCTGCCCAGCGCGAGGCGATGCGCGGCACATCGTGATTGCTCAGCGCCCAACTCGGCCAGGGCGAGCCCGGCGCATCCAGCACGCGCGCTATCGTGGCGCGCAATGCCGCGCCGTCCATCGCCCCGCCCAGCAGGGCAAAGCTGTAAGCCGTGTGCAGCAATTGCGTGCCGGTGGTATATTCGATCACGCGCTCGAGCTGCCGCTCGCAGGTAATTTCAGCTACGGCCATACGGGCACCATAGCCATCGAGCACCGCACGCAGGCGCGCGATAAACACCAGTGTTTCCGGCTGCGAGATGTTGAAGATACGCTGCTGGTAGCCCAACGCGCGCGGCCCCACATAGCCGGACCTTGGCGGATTGTCCCGCAATTGCAGATCATGCGTGTAGTAATTGGCGACGTCGAGGCGAAATCCATCCACGCCCAGATCCAGCCAGAACCGCGCCACGTCCAGGAGCGCGTTCTGCACCGCGACATTATGCAAGTTCAGGTCAGGCTGCTGGGGCAGGAAATTGTGCAGGTAATATTGCCTGCGCTGCGGCTCCCAAGACCACGCCGCACCACCGAAGGCGGCCAGCCAATTGTTCGGCGGCGTGCCGTCCGGCTTGGGATCGGCCCAGACATACCATTCCGCGCGCGCATTCGTGCGGTTCTGCCGGCTTTGCGCGAACCAGGCATGTTGGTCCGAACTGTGCGAATAGACCTGGTCCAGCAGCACGCGCAGGCCCAGCGCGTGCGCGCGCGCAAGCAGGTCGCGGAAATCATCCAGCGTGCCGAACAGTGGATCGATGGCGCAATAATCCGCGACGTCGTAGCCGAAATCCGCCATGGGCGAGACGAACACGGGACAAAGCCAGATGGCATCTACGCCGAGCGCAGCAACGTACTCGAGTCGCGCGGTGATGCCTACCAGATCGCCGACGCCATCACCGTTGCTGTCCGCAAAGCTGCGTGGGTAGATTTGGTAGAAGACAGCGCCGCGCCACCAGTCTTGCATCAGCAGGAAGGTTCTTCTTTTTCTGAAGAAAAAGAAGCAAAAAGACTTTTGAAAGTTAGAGCTAAAGGAGCAAAAGTTTTTTGCTTCTTTTTTTCAAAAAAGAAGAACCTTCCTGTCACTTCCCTGCCCCCTGCTGCGTGATCGGCTGCCTGAGAGCCGCCTCGATCGCCCGCCCGAGCGTCTCCGCCAAGCACGCATACCCGCGATTGTTCATGTGCATGCCATCAGCCGCAATGAAGTCTTCGTTCGGCGCACCGTCCTGCGCCCACTGGTCCATCAATGCGCTGCGCGAGAACATGTTCACGCCCGCCGACGTGGCGAGCTCCTTCATCGCATTCTCAAGAAGAAGGTGATCAGGTGACGCGAGTATTTTCGGCGAGCGCTGGTTATCCATCAGGATCACGTCCGCGCCGGCGGCCTTGAGCCCGGTAATGCCAGCCTGCATCAGTTTCTTGAACGAGGCAGGCGATTCGTCATGCAGCGCGCCATTCGCACCTGCCTGCCAGATCACGAGCTGCGGCCGCATCGCAATCACGTCCGTCTCCAGCCGCGCGAGTTCCTCGGGCGCATCCTGCCCGCCAATGCCGCGATTGATCACGGCCGCGGAAAGGCGTGGCACGTGATCGTTGAGATAGCGCTGCAGCAACGCGGGGTAGGAGTGGCCGACATCGCTTGCCATCCATCCACGTGTGGAAGAGGAGCCGAGTGCGACCACAAGAATAGGTTGATTCGTCGCGAGCGCCGCACGCGTGTGCGGCAAACGCGGGACGGGCAGATCAGGGGCTGGCGGACAATCCTCGGCCGCAACGGCGCGGCCGGGTGCCGCCGCCAGAAAGGCCAGGCTCACCACAGTGCGCGCGAAAATCGTGAGGAGCCGCAGAGCAGCGTGCATGATGTTGCCTTGCACATGCGGCCGGCGGCGGCAACAGAATCCGTATTCGCCCGATAAAGCGTTCATGCGCGGCCATGGCTCAGGCGGGTTCGTCGCAGGTCCTTCAGCGACGGTAAACACGGCAGGAGTGATCCAGTAACGCGAGGCGCAGCATTGAATATTAACGCTCCGTCCTATAAACGCAGCGGTGTTGACAAGAACTTGCTTCCGCGCCGGCAGGTTGCAATTTTGGCGGAACGTTAAGGGGTTTGGATGAACGACGCCGTAATAACCCAGGTCGATACGAAGACCGGAATGCAGTCATTACCTTTCCTGGGCGCCATGGCGCCAATCGCCCCCGGTCCCGTCCACGCGCCGCAAGCGCAAGAAGACGTCTCCGTCGCGGGGGTGATGCTGCTCTCTGCCATGTCGGTGCTGATGACCATCATGGCGATGGTTACCTTGGCGCTGTTTGTGCTCGCATGCTGGTGGCTGCTTAGCCACGTGCCGGTGCCGGCGGTGGTGCATCAGCTTCTAAGCAAAGTTCATCTGAGCAGAGATTAAGGCCTGGGCTCTGCCCGTCGCCACTAGCGCTTTAACCGATGGCGCTCTGTTGGCGACCCCGCTGGGGCCTGGGGCCCCAGACCCCCACCTCTTAAGCTGTGCCGCCTACCGTCAGGCCGCGCATCTTCAGCGTCGGCTGGCCCACGCCCACAGGCACGCCCTGCCCAGCCTTGCCGCACGTCCCAATCCCCGGGTCCAGCGCCATGTCATCGCCCACGCCCATGACCTTGGTCAGCGCGTCCGGCCCGTTGCCGATCAGCGTCGCCCCGCGCACCGGCGCCGTCACCCGCCCGTTCTCGATGAGATAAGCTTCGCTCGCCGAGAAAACGAATTTGCCCGACACGATATCGACCTGCCCGCCGCCGAAATTGACCGCATACAGCCCGCGCTTGACCGAGCCGATCATGTCCTCGCGCGTATCCCGCCCGCCAAGCATCACCGTATTGGTCATGCGCGGCATCGGTGCGTGCGCGTAGCTCTCCCGCCGCCCATTGCCGGTCGGGCGCACGCCCATCAGGCGCGCATTCAGCCGATCCTGCAGGTAGCCGGTCAAAATACCGTCCTCGATCAGCACCGTGCGGCCGGACGGCGTACCCTCGTCATCCACGGTCAGTGACCCGCGACGGTCGGGCAGCGTGCCGTCATCGACCACGGTGACACCAGGGGCGGCCACGCGCTGGCCCATCAGCCCCGAAAAGGCCGAGGTCTTCTTGCGGTTGAAATCGCCCTCCAGCCCGTGCCCGATCGCCTCGTGCAGCAAAATCCCCGGCCAGCCCGCGCCCAGCACCACCTCCATCTCGCCCGCGGGCGCGGCCACCGCATCCAGCTTGAGCAGCGCCTGACGCAAAGCCTCATCGACTGCCTCGCGCCAGGTCTGCGGCGCCATCAGCCGATCGTAGCCCTCTCGCCCGCCCAGCCCGTGGCTACCAGATTCGCGCTTGCCGCCGCGCTCGACGACCACGTTCACGTTCAGCCTCACCAGAGGCCGCAAATCGGCCGTGCGCGTGCCGTCCGCGCGGATGATCTGCACCGCCTGCCATTCGCCGAAGAAGCTGGCCATGACCTGCACCACGCGCGGGTCGCGCGCGCGCGCGTAGGCATCGATCTCGGCCAGTACGCCGGCGCGGGCGGCAAAGCCGTCATTGCCCAGCGGGTTCGTGTCCACATACAGGCGCGCATTGGTCTGGCGCGGCTGCTCGGAGGCCGTGCCAGTGCGGCCGGCTCGGATCGCCGAGACCGTGGCCCCCGCACGCGTCAGCGCCGCTCCGGAGACCTCGCCGGCGTGGGCGTAGCCCGTCTCTTCGCCCAGCACGGCGCGCAGGCCGAAGCCGAGTGCGGTGTCGAAGCCTGCGGCGCGAATGCGGCCCTCTTCGAGCGCCAGCGTCTCGCTCTCGCGGTATTCCAGGAACAGCTCGCCGTCATCGGTCCCTTCCAGGGCCTGGCGCGTCAGGCGTTCGGCGGCGTCGCGGTCTAGCGTGGCTTCGGCGCGGTTGAAAAACAGGTCGTCGGTGGTGGCTAGGGCAGACATGGAGGCTCCAAGCGAGAAGAACTGGGGGGAATGTGCCATTCCCCCCAGACCCCCCGTCATCATTTAAGACGAGGCTAGATAAATCACGGGGGGTCTGGGGGCTTGGGCGGAATCAGTCGGCGCATGCGCCGACCCGCCCAAGGCACATCTCCCCCAGCCTTCCTTACTTCGCGCCCCTCAAACTATGGGTCGCCGTCAGCGTAGCCGCCAGAAGCAGCACGGCCACCCCCTGATGCGCGACCGCAATCGGGATCGCCACCACGCTGAGCAGAGTCGCCACGCCCAGCGCATACTGCACGAGCACGGCAGCCCCCATGACCAGCACGGCCATCCGCGCACCCCGCGGCAGGCGCGCCCTCAGGCCGGCGACGATCGCCGCGGCCACCGTCAACGCCGTCAGTGTGGCAAGCAGGCGATGGTCGAACTGCACCGCCGTGACGTTCTCGGTCAGATTGCGCAAGGCGGGATGAAGATCGCCATAGCCCGCCGGAACCAGTTGCCCATCCATCAGCGGGAATGTGTTGTAGAGCAGCCCGGCGTGAAGCCCCGCTGTAAAGCCGCCGGCCACGATCGTCAGCGCAACCATGACGCAGGCCGCCTGGCACAGCCGACGCACGCGCCAGGCGCCGGGAATGGACAGAGGCACGGGCGAGAGGGTGGCCAGCGCCGTCCACAGGATGGCCGAGAACAACACCAGCGCCAGGGAAAGATGGATCACCAGCCGGTAGGGCGAGACCGAGGTGCTGGCCGGGAAATAGCCCGATTCGACCATGAACCAGCCGATTGCCGCCTGCGCGATGCCCAAGCCAAGCAGCCCAAGCAGGCGGGGCACCATGCGGCGTTCAATCGCGCCGGTCAGCGTGAACCACAGCAGCGGCAGCAGGAACACCACGCCCACCAGCCGTCCCCAGGCGCGATGCGCCCATTCCAGCCAGAAGATGTTGCGAAAGCCGTCCAAGTCCATGCCAGGGTGCAGCAGCGCGTATTGCGGGATGGTCTTGTACCTGTCGAACAGGCGCACCCATTCGGCAGTCGAGAGCGGCGGCAACGCGCCCGACAGCGGCGCCCATTCCATGATCGACAGGCCCGAGCCCGTCAGCCGCGTCGCCCCGCCAAGCAGCACCATGCCCCAGATCATAGTGGCAATGGCGAACAGCCAGATCGCCACGCGCCTGCGGTTGCGCCTGAATGCGGCCGCCTCGGCGCAGGGAAAGGTGCGATCGTCAAAGGGCATAAGGTCTATTTAGGCGCGGCGTGTGGAAACGGGAAGGCATTCCTCCCGTGCCGGGCGCCACCAAAGCTTCACCGAGGCGAGGGGAACAATCTCGCCAGGCGAGTGATAGACACCAAGTTGGACGTTTAGGACATGACATGATGCGTTTGCACCGCAAGCTGCTGGCTGGTGCCGCCTTGACCGGCCTGGCGGTCACCGGCGCGCGTGCCAACGAGGGACTAGCAAAAATCCAGCACATCATCGTCGTGATGCAGGAGAACCACTCCTTCGACAATTACATGGGCGTGCTGCCCTACGTCCCCGGCAGCCCCTATCACGCACCCGCGGGCGCGGGCGCCTGCGCGCGTGACGACCACGCCTGCGTGGACGGTCTGACCTGCACGCCCGGCCCCGGCGGGCTGAGCTGCACCAACAGCAACCCCGACCTCGACGGCAACATCATCACCGCCTTTCACAGCGCCACCCGTTGCGTCGGCCCCGACCTGGACCATGGCTGGCAGGCAACGCACCTTGAGATGAACTACGAGAACCCGAATGCCACGCTGCGCATGCCGCTGAACGACGGTTTCGTTCGTGAGAACCAGGTGATCGAACCGAACGGCACGCCCTACGGCTCGATCTCCTATTTCGACCAGACCGACCTGCCCTACTATTACGCCCTAGCACAGAGTTTCGCGATCAGCGACCGCCATTTCGCGTCCCTGCTGGGCCCGACCATCCCCAACCGCTTCTACTTGATGGCGGCGACATCTTTCGGGCATCTGACAACGGATGACACGGTGCCGCCGCCCGCAGGCTATCAGCCGATCACCGGCACCATCTTCGATCTGCTGGACCACGCCGGCGTCACCTGGGGAGATTATTTCGAGGACCTCGGCCAGGCGAGCCTGTTCCGGCCGGGTGACACGCGCATCCTGCCGCTGCAAACGCTGCTGACCACCCTGGCGGGCATCGGGGCCACGCTGCCGCAGGTTGTGTTCGTCGATCCCGATTTCGGCCTGGAAGGCTACGCCACGGAGGATGACGAACACCCGCCCACCGACATCCAGCGTGGCCAGCTGCACGTCTCGCAGGTCGTGGCCGCGTTGCGTGCGGGGCCTTATTGGGCCAGCTCGGTGCTGTTCATCACGCATGACGAGCATGGCGGCTTCTATGACCACGTGGCCCCGCCGCGCGCCCAGCGAGGCGCCCGCACGCCGGATGGCATTGCCCCCGGCCAGTGCGAGGACCTGTCCAATCCTCCGGCCAGCGAGCAACCCGGCGGCGGCGCGGAGTGCGCCGTAAACCCCCTCAGCCAGACCGATACCGATGTGCTGGACGCCGAGGCGCTCTGCCCCGCGCTGGCACTTGATCCGACGGGGCGCTTTCCGCTGTCCTGTGCCAGCTTCGACCAATTGGGCGTGCGCGTGCCCTTCATGGCGATCTCGCCGTTCTCGCGGCCGCATTATGTCTCCCACGTCACGGGCGATCACACCTCCATTCTGGCACTGATCGAGAAGCGCTTCCTGACCCAAGGGGGCGTCACGGCGCATCTGACTGCGCGCGATGCCCAGGCCAGCACGACGGAGGACATGTTCGACTTCCGGCACGCGCCGTCGCTGAATACGCCGGTCGGGATGGCGAGCCCGCCGGTGGTGGATTGCACCCCCTCCGGCAGCGGCGCGGGCGGGCTCTAACCTGGCCGGCAGACGCAGGACACGATCGGGTCGCGCTCCAGCGCGGTCAGCACCGCCGCGCGGCCCCCGGGCGTTTGGACCACCGCCATGACGCGGTCGAAGAAGACGCCCGTGCCGCGCCCGCGCGCCAGGATAAGGCGCGCCAAAGCCATGGCGGCCCCGTTGCGGGGCGTGCAGCAGGTGCAATCGGCGGGATGGACTGGCGCCGCGCCAGGCACGAAGAAGTCGCGGCCGCGCGCAGGTTCGCCCTCGCCCTCCAGCAGCAGGGCATCTGTGGGGCGAGCGTCTGCTTCGTTGCCGAAGACAAGCGCTATACGGGCGTCGATGAACGGTTTCATGCCCTCAAAGATTGGGGGAGATGTGCCATCCCCCCCAAACCCCCCGTCATTTATCTAAGCGAGTTTAAATGATGAAGGGGGGTCTGGGGAGACCGGCACGGTCCACCCAGCTCTTCAATCCTGCCGATAATTAGGCGCCTCACGCGTAATCGCCACGTCATGCACATGGCTCTCCCGCAACCCAGCCCCGGTAATGCGCCGGAATTGCGCATTCTTCTGCAGATCAGCCACGGTCGCACTTCCCGTATAACCCATCCCCGCCCGCAGCCCGCCCACCAGCTGGTGCACCACCGCGCTCATCGGCCCCTTGTACCCAACGCGTCCCTCTATCCCTTCAGGCACCAGCTTCAAACTATCGGTAATCTCCTGCTGGAAGTAGCGATCCGCCGAGCCACGCGACATCGCAGCAATACTCCCCATGCCGCGATAGGATTTGTAGCTGCGCCCCTGATAGAGAAACACCTCGCCAGGCGCCTCATCGGTGCCCGCCAGCAACGACCCGACCATCACCACATCCGCCCCCGCACCCAGCGCCTTGACGATATCACCGCTCGTGCGAATGCCCCCATCGGCAATCGCCGGCACGTCATGCGCGTGGCAAGCCTCGGCGGTTTCCATCACGGCGGAAAATTGCGGCACGCCCACGCCGGCGACCACGCGCGTGGTGCAAATGCTGCCCGGCCCGATACCGATCTTGATCGCATCCGCCCCGGCCTCGATCAGCGCCACCGCGCCCTCTGGCGTGGCGACGTTGCCCGCCACCACCTGCACGGCATTGGACGCGCGCTTGATGGCTGCCACCTGCGCCAGCACGCCAGCCGAATGCCCGTGCGCCGTGTCGACGACCAGCACATCCACGCCCGCTTCAATCAGCCCCTCGGCACGCGCATACCCATCCTCGCCCACGCCGGTGGCCGCGGCCACACGCAGGCGGCCGAGTTCGTCCTTGTTGGCCAGCGGATGGGCCTCGGCCTTGTCCATGTCCTTGACCGTGATCAGCCCGACACAGCGGTAATCCTCATCGACCACAAGCAGCTTTTCGATACGGTGGCGGTGCAGCAGATGCCGCGCCTGATCAAAGCCGGGATTGCCCGTGACCGTCACCAAATTCTCGCGCGTCATCAGCGTGGAGACCAGCACGGCAGGATCGGTCGCAAACCGCACGTCCCGATTGGTCAATATCCCGACCAGCCGCCCATTGCGCTCGACGACGGGAATGCCGCTGATGCGGTGGGCGGCCATCAACGCCCGCGCCTGCGCCAGGCTCTGATCGGGGTTGATCGTCACCGGGTTGACCACCATGCCCGACTCGAATTTCTTGACCGCCCGCACGGCGGCCACCTGCTCCTCGGTCGTCAGGTTCTTGTGGACCACGCCGATGCCGCCTTGCTGGGCCATGGCGATGGCCATCGGGCCCTCGGTCACCGTGTCCATCGCGGCCGAGATCAGCGGGATGTTGAGCCAGATGCCGCGCGTCAGGCGCGAGCGAGTCTCCGTCAGGCTGGGCAGAATCTGGCTGTAGGCGGGCACGACCAGCACGTCATCAAAGGCCAGCGCTTCGCGGATGCGCGCAGGGGAGGATGGGGTATCGGGTGCCATGGCGCTGCCTTGCTTGCCTTGGCGGCTCGTCTTAGTCGCGGGCTGGGGTAAAGGGAAGCTGGCAGGCAGGTGACATAGGGGTATCGCCTTAGAAAGGAAGGCCAGGGCTCTGCCCTGGACCCGTCACGCGCCAGCGTGCTGCGCACGATGGGGCCTGAGGCTCCAGACCCCCATTCATTTGGACAATAGGTTCTAAGGACCTGTCCTTAGCGGGGTCGAGGGGCAGAGCCCCTCGCCTTTTTCTCAAATGCGATAACCCTGCGGGAGTCATGTCCCGTCACTCTCGTTTGCCGAAGATTGCGCTGCCTACCCGCACATGCGTGGCACCGCAGGCAATCGCGGCCTCGAAATCGCCCGACATGCCCATCGACAACACCCCAAGCCCATTTCGTGCGGCCATTTTCGCCAACATCGTAAAATGCGGCGTGGGATCGGCGTCCGCCGGAGGGATGCACATCAGCCCCTTTAGTTTCGCGCCAAATCTCGCCCGGCAAAGCGCGATCAGCGCGTCAGCCTGATCAAGCGCCACGCCCGATTTCTGCGCCTCGGCCCCGGTATTGACCTGCACCAGCAGGGCCGGCACCCGCCCCACCTTGTCGGCCGCTTTGGCGATGGCATCCACCAGCGGCACCCGATCGACCGACTCGATGGCGTCGGCCACGCGCACCGCCTGCTCGGCCTTGTTGGTCTGCAAGCCGCCAATGAGGTGTAGGCGCACATCCGGCCAGGCCGCACGCAGTGGGGGGAACTTGGCCGCCGCCTCCTGCACGCGGTTTTCCCCAAAGGCCATCTGACCGCAGGACAGCGCGGCTTCTATCGCCTGCGCGCCGTGCGTCTTGGATACCGCAATCAGCTGAACTTGCCCGCTCGCACGCCCGGCCGCCGCGCAGGCCGCGTCGATACGTGCCCGCACGGCCGCCAACGCCGTGGCGATGCCTGTGTCGGCATGTGCCGGACCGGTCACGGACGTGCGTCCGGCACTGCGGGACATCCGTTGCAGAAATGATCCACCAAGCTCCGATCGCGTCGCTCCGCCACTCACCTACCTCGCGCCAAAGAAAGTTTTAAGCTTATGTCTCGTCCATAAGCGGCTCGGAAGCTGTGGCTTGGGAGACACTGACGAAAACCGCCGCACAGTGACGCGTTTTTGCCATTTTACACGTCATCACGGCCGATGCTGTCTACGCGTCGTGCGTGCCGCGCCCTTCTTGCCGTAACGATCAGGTCGTCCATGGAGCTTACTCCGGGCGTTCCATGCGTCTGGCCGGTGTCACGATTCTCGCAGTGCCGCTGGCGCTCACGGCGGCCGCATCCGCCCAGCCGGCAGACGCCTGGACGGGCGGCGCCTCCACCACGTTCGGGCCGGCGATTGTCGGTGCCGACTGGGTGAGCACGGACAGCCCGGGCACCTACAGCTATTTGGCCGCACCACGCAGCAAGCCTCGCAGAGACCAAGGGCCTTGGCCAGCGGCACGAGGTGGGCCTGAATGCCGGCGGCACGCTCAAGGTGGCTCCGGGTCTGGGCGTTTTCCTCAGCTACATCTGGGACGAGCGCAAGCAGTCGGGCTATGACCTGGTCAACGGTGCCATCGTTGCCGGCACCGCCGAGGCTGCCGATAACAACAAGATACGCGCCCAGGCGCTCACCTTGGGCACCAGTCTCACCTGGTAGCTCGCCGCGCGCCCTCCCTTGGCGCGGGGGGGCGTATTGGCTAAGAGGGCGCGCGCGGCACTGAGGCCGCCGACGGACCGCGGACACACATGATTTCTCGCCCCAGCCGCCTGACCCCCAAGCCCACGCGTCCGTGGGCAGCCGCGGCCGCGCTGACCCTCCTGCCCATGCTGGCGGGCTGCGGCGGCGACAAGACGGTCAAGCCGGTCGCTGACTCCGAATATAACGACTACCGCTACAAGGACCCGACCAGCGGCACGCTGTTCGGCGATGCGGGCATCGTGCTCGGCCCGTCCAAGGACAATAAGCAGCAGGAGGCGGGTGCCGCCCTTGGCGTGAACGCCTATCTGTGGCGCGGCGCGCTCGATACGCTGAGCTTCATGCCGCTTGCCTCGGCCGATCCGTTCGGCGGGGTGATCATCACCGACTGGTTCTCGCCGCCGACCACGAATGGCGAGCGCTTCAAGGCGACGGCGTATATATTGGGGCGGCAGTTGCGCACCGATGGCGTGCGGATTTCGATTTTTCGCCAGGTGCGCGACGGCGGGCAGTGGGTGGATGCGCCGGTCAATCCTTCGACGGCGTCCGATATTGAGAACAAGGTGCTGGCGCGGGCGCGGGAGCTTAGGTCGCAGCAGGTGGCGGGGTAGAACAGGAAGGTCTTCTTTCTTGAAAGAAAGAAGCAAAGAACTTTTGTCTGTTGGCCCATCGCCAAACTTTCAAAAGTCTTTTTCTTCAGAAAAAGAGGAATTTTCCTGTTACACCATCTTCGCGTCAAACGGCGGCGTCAGCTGCGGCGCGTTGAACTCCAACACCCACAAATCCGGATCCCGCCCCACCTGCCGCGCCACATAGGCGTCTGCGTCCGCTTCCTCCACCGGATCGGGGCCGGTGGCGCGCATCCATGCGGGCTCGCCGCCGCCGGTGCGCACCTGGCTCAGCACGCAGGCGCCACCGGTGCCGCGCAAGACCACCAGCACGCCGCCGGCATCCGGGTCGCCGCGGCGCAGGACCATGCCGGGATTGCCCGACAGGTCCGCCATTCGCAGCGTGGCCGACACCCACAGCCCGGCCTTCAATCTCGCTTCGCTCATGGTGGCAAGCCATGCGCCTTGCCCGCCCACCGCGCCAGTAGCCGCACCCGCCGGCTTTGGGTAAAAGCCGGCCATGCCAGCACCGCCCCCGCCCCGAACCCTGACAGCCGGCCAGCGCGCCTACGAAGCCAAACGTGCCGCAAAGGCTGGAATGTCGCTGGACAAATGGCTCGCCGAGAAGGACCGCGCCGCGGCGCTTGAAGAACGCGAACGCGCAAAGGCCGCGCGCGTGGCGGCCAAGGAGGCGAAGAAAGCTCCCGGTTTTTTCGGCCGCCTGATTGCCCGCGCCAACAAGCCGTTGTCGAAGGGTTAGAGCGTGTTCGGACCAAATGGGATCAACCCGACCGAAAACATGCTTCAATACCAATCCGCGTTGAGTTTGACACATGATCAAGGCGAGAAAGGTTGGGGGAGATGTGCCATCCCCCCCAAACCCCCCGTCATTTACTAGGAATCGACTTAAATCATGACGGGGGGTCTGGGGGGGCAGGCACTGCTCCCCCAGCTTTCTTGAGAGTCAATATTTCTGCGGCTTGGTATAAAACAAGGAGCTGGAGCGTGTTGGGCGCTTCTATCGGCGCCGAAAATGCTCTGGCGCGGCCTCCGTGATGGAGGCCCTGGCCGTTCATGCCGACTGGAGCGTGCGGCCCGCCAAACGCTGGATGACGATTGCCACGCCAGAGGGCGCGGGCTGGCGCATCGGTGCGCCAGAGCCTGTCGGGCCGCCAGCGACGCTGCTGGCGCGCCTGCGGGCGCGCGCCGGCGCATTGCCCGTGGCATTCGGCATCGATTGTGCCCTGGGCGTGCCGCGCGCCTACGCAGCGCAAGGCCTTGGCGCGAAGGATTTTCCGGCGTTCCTTCGGGGGCTTGCAGAGCGTCCGGCCTTTTTCACCGTGGCGGCCTTGCTGGACGAGGTTTCACTGGCGACGCCATTCTACCCGGCGCGCGGCGTTGCGGGAATGACGCGGCTGGCGCATGCGCGCGCGCTCGGCTTGGCGGATGCCGCCGCGCTGAGCCGTGCGTGTGACCGCGCAACACCCGACCGCCCGGCAGGGGCACCGGTATTCTGGACGCTCGGCGCCAATCAATCGGGCAAGGCCGCGCTGGCCGCATGGCGCGATCTGCTGATCCCGTCGCTGGTGAGCGTGATGCTGTGGCCGTTCGATGGCGCGTTTCTAGAATTGCTGGCCCGCGGCGGCGTGGTGGTTGCGGAAACCTATCCTGCCGAGGCGATGCGCCACCTGGGCCTGCGCCCGGCTGGCAGCAAGCGCCGCCAGGCCGACCGCGCCGCCTACGCGCCGGCGCTGCGGGCGCGCATGCAGGAAATGGCGTGTGTGTGTTCAGGGGCGCTGGGGCGCGCGCTGGTGGATGGGTTCGGCGACGGCGAGGACGGTGAAGATCGATTTGACAGCGTGCTTGGCGTGCTCTGTGTCATTGGCGTGCTGCAGGGGCGGCGGCCGGATGGGACGCCGGATGATCCGTGGATACGCACGTGGGAGGGGTGGGTGTTAGGGCAGGAAGCAGTTCTTTTTTGGAAAAAAGAACCAAAAAACTTTTAATTGTTTAGCCCGGCCGCGCCGCAACGGGTACGCAAACTGACAAAAGTTTTTTGCTTCTTTTTTTCAAAACAGAAGAATCCTTCCTACACCTTCACTTCCGCTATCCTGACCAAATTCTCCAACACCTCCGCCGCCGCCCGCACCCGTTCCGCCATCTTCATATCCCGCACCAGCGACAATTTATGGTCCGGTCGCAAGCGCGGGGCGTTCTTCGCAGCACCCAGCCACTGCACCAGCCCAGCCGGGTTGCGAAATTTGTTGGCGCGGAACTGGAACACCATACCCTTGGGCCCCGCCTCCAGCTTTTCCACGCCGGCGGCGCGGCAGGCCCGCTTCATGCGCATGATTTTCAAGAGGTTCTCGACTTCGTCCGGCATCTTGCCGAAACGATCGACCAGCTCGGCGGCGATCGCCTCGCCCTCGCCATCGTTCTCCAGCGCACCGATGCGGCGATAGAGGCCCAGGCGCACCGGCAGGTCACGCACGTATTCCTCCGGGATCAGGATTGGCAGACCCAGATTGATGTTGGGTGTCCAGTCACGGTCTTCCATGCGCCGGCGGCCTTTTGCCGCGCGCAGGTCGGCGACGGCATCTTCCAGCATCTGCTGATAGAGCTCGATGCCGACCTCACGGATATGACCACTCTGTTCGTCACCCAGCAGATTGCCGGCGCCGCGAATATCGAGGTCGTGCGAGGCGAGCGTGAAGCCCGCGCCCAGCGTGTCCAGCGTCTGCATGACGGTCAGGCGCTTTTCGGCAGCCGGTGTCAGCTTGTGCGCCGGCGGCCAGGTCAAATAGGCGTAGCCACGCTGCTTGCCGCGGCCGACGCGGCCGCGCAATTGATAGAGCTGGCCCAAGCCGAACATATCGGCACGATAGATGATCAGCGTGTTGACCGCGGGCATGTCGAGCCCGCTCTCGACGATGTTGGTGGACAAGAGCACATCGTATTTGCCGTCGCCGAATTCGGTCATCACACGTTCGAGTTCGGTGGGCGAGAGCTTGCCATGCGCCTGTATCATTCTCGCATCAGGCACGATTTCGCGCAGGCGCTCGCCCATGCGGTCGAGGTCTTCGACGCGCGGCACGACGCAGAAGATCTGGCCGCCGCGGAACCGCTCGCGCTGGATCGCCTCGCGGATGACGACGTGATCGAACGGCATGATGAAGGTGCGCACGGCCAGGCGGTCGATGGGCGGCGTGGCGATCAGGCTCATCTCGCGCACGCCGGTCAGTGCGAGTTGCAGGGTGCGCGGAATGGGGGTTGCGGTCAGTGTCAGCACATGCACGTCCGCCTTCAGCGCCTTAAGTTTTTCCTTGTGCGAGACGCCGAAATGCTGCTCTTCATCGACGATCAGCAGCCCCAGATCGGCGAAGGCAATGTTCTTGGCCAGCAAAGCATGCGTGCCGATGACGATGTTGATGTGGCCTTCGGCGATGCCGCGCTTGACCTCGATTGAATCCTTGGCGTTGACCATGCGCGAGAGCTGCGCCACGTTCACGCCCAGCCCTTCGAAGCGCCGCGTGAAAACGCGATAATGCTGGCGCGCCAGCAACGTCGTGGGCACCACGACGGCAACCTGCGCGCCTGACATCGCCACCACAAACGCCGCGCGCAACGCAACCTCGGTCTTGCCGAAGCCGACATCGCCGCACACGAGGCGATCCATCGGCTTGCCCGCGGCCAGATCCTCCAGCACGTCGGCAATGGCGCGTGACTGGTCGTCGGTTTCGGCAAACGGGAATCGCGCGCAGAACTCGTCCCAGCTTCCCTCGGCGGGTGTCACGGACACCGCATCCTGCACGCGGCGCTCGGCGGCAATCCTGATCAGCTCGCCGGCGATTTCGCGTATGCGCTGCTTGGCGCGTGCCTTGCGCGTTTGCCAGCTTGCACCACCCAGTTTGTCGAGCGCGGCGCCGGCTTCGCTGCCGAAGCGGGAGAGCAGCTCGATGTTCTCGACCGGCAGGAACAGCTTTTCGTTGCCGTCATAGATCAGGCGCAGGCAATCATGCGGCGCGTTGCCGACGGTCAGCTTCTCCAGCCCATCATAGCGGCCGATGCCGTAATCCTGGTGGACGACCAGATCGCCCTCGGCGATTTCAACCGCGTCGGCGATGAACTGGTCGGCGCGTTTGCGCTTGCGGGCCGGGCGGCTGATGCGCTCGCCCAGCAAATCCTGCTCGCCGACAATGGCGAGCTTCTCGGCGACAAACCCGCGCTCAAGGGCGACCGTCATCAGCCCTATCGTGCCGCGGCGTATGCGCGGATATTCGGCCCAGGCTTCAATGGCCTCGGTTTTCAACCCGTGTTCGCGCAGCAGCGCGCCGATGCGCTCACGCGAGCCGCGGGACCAGGCGGCCACCATGACGCGCCGGCCGTCGCCGGTCCATTTCTCCGCCTGCTGCTTGAGTTGATCGAACAGATTGTTGGACGCGTTCGTGCCCGACTGCGTGAATACCACGCCAGGCCGCCCACCCGCATCATGCCCGCCCGCACCATCGGGCATGCCATAGGGCGTGAACATGAACACCGGTGCGCCCGTGAGCATACCGTCCCAATCCTCGCGATCCAGATACAGCGCGCGCGACGGCAGCGGCCGGTAGGGCAATTCGCCATCGCGCGGCACCATGCCGCGCGCCTCGAAATGATCGGTAATCATTTCCAGCCGGCGTGCCAGCACCTCCTCGGCCTGGTGGTCCAACGATACGGACGGATCGGGCAGATAATCGAGCAGCGTGTCCATGTGTTCGTGAAACAGCGGCGCCCAATGTTCCATGCCGGGAAAGCGCCGGCCTTCGCTCACCGCCTTGTACAATTCGTCCTGCGCCGCGCCGTCACCGAAAGCCGCGCGCCAGCCTGTGCGAAAACGCGCGATATTGGGCTTGTCCAGCGGCACTTCGGACACCGGGCGCAGCGAAAAACCCGCCACGTCCTCGACACTGCGCTGGCTGGTCGCATTGAACCGCCGCACGCTCTCGACGGTATCGCCAAAGAAATCCAGCCGCAGCGGTTCGGCCTCGCCACTGGGAAACACGTCGAATATGCCGCCGCGCTGCGCGTATTCACCCGGCTCCATCACCGTGTCCGTGCGGTTATAGCCGTTGGCCTGCAGGAAAGCGATCAGCGCCTCCGGCTTGATCGTGCCGCCCGATTTGATCGACAACGTTTTGCCCGCAAACGCTGATTTCGGCGGCACGCGCTGCACCAGCGCATTGACCGTTGTCAGCACCAGGCGCGGCCCCTGCGCGGGTTCGATCAGCCGCGCCAACGTGGCGATACGGTCGGCAATCGT
The DNA here is from genome assembly GCA_965276755.1 of Acetobacteraceae bacterium. GTDB lineage: Bacteria > Pseudomonadota > Alphaproteobacteria > Acetobacterales > Acetobacteraceae > CAJCIS01. Next base: position 2,589,849 of record OZ255625.1, on the reverse strand, counting down.
GGTTGGATTGGGTGAGACGCGATCGTAGGGCAGGCAGTCCCAAGCGGGGAAACGCAGCACCTCCAGCCCGGGCATGAAAAAGCCCAGCATGTCGGCCAGGCGCGCCATGCGTCCGTCATCGCGCGCGACGTGCAGCAGCGTGCCGCGGTGCTCTTCAGCGCGGCGGATCAGCAGAAGCGCGTCGAAGCCTTCTGGCGCGCCGTAGATTGTGGCTGTTTTCATGAAGTATGTTCTTTTTTGAAAAAAAGAACCAAAAAACTTTTGTCAGTTTGGCAATGCGCTGCCCCAACACCCGTCTCGATAGATAAAAGTTTTTTGCTTCTTTTTTTCAAAAAAGAAGTTCTTTCTTACTTAATGCCGCCTTACGCATAGCACGCAACATTTTGTCATCGGGCATGTCCGACCGCCCCGTCAACCAATCCGCCACCTGAGGATCGGGCAATTCCATGATTGCCTCCAGCGCCGCCATCTCATCATTGGAAAACACCGCAATGCGCGCGGCGACAAAGCCACCGACCAAAATGTCATTCTCGCGCGTGCCGCGATGGGTGGCGCGGAACAGCAAGCGGCGCCGGCGAGCGTCGAGCGCCCCGGTTGTGGGAGTTTGATCCATGGTCGGGGTGTCATATAGCGGGGGCCGTGCCGGACGCCACCCCGATTGCCGCGCTTTTAGGCCCATTCACGGCGCTGCCCGGCATAGGCCCCAGCCTGGCCGCCAAGCTGACGCGCGCCACTGGCGGCACGCGCATCATCGATATCCTGTTCCACCTGCCGGAATCCTTCGTCGATCGCCGCCCGCGCCCAAAGATCGCCGCGGCCGTGCCCGGGCAGATCGCCACGCTGGAGGTCGAGGTGGTGCGCCAGGAAGCGCCTGCCACATCCCGCCAGCCCTGGCGCGTCATCGTCAGTGACGGCACCGGCAATTTGGAGCTGGTCTTCTTCAAGCCGGGCCGCGCGCAGTCGCTCTCGCCGGGCACCAGGCTGCTCGTCTCGGGCAAGCTGGACGCCTATGGCGAGCGCCTGCGCATGGCCCATCCCGACCACATCGTGCCGGCCGACCAGCCCGAGCGCATCCCGCCGCTGGACCCGGTCTGGCCGCTGACCGCCGGCCTCTACCCCAGCCAGTTGCGCGCCTCGCTGACCCACGCGCTGGGCCGCATTCCAAGCCTGGCCGAATGGCACGACCCCGCCCTGCTCAAACGCGAACGCTGGCCCGGCTTTGCCGAGGCATTGGCCGGCCTGCACGCGCCGATGGACCCGCCGGACGGCCGCGCCCGCGCGCGCCTGGCTTATGACGAGCTGCTCGCCCATCAGGTCGCGGTTGCCTCCATGCGCTCGCGCGACCGTGCCCGGCCCGGCCGCGCACTGTGCGCCACCGGGCAGTTGCGCGCCGAGGCGCGCCGGCGCTTCGGCCACGCACCCACCGCCTGCCAGGAGACCGCGCTGGCCGAAATCGACGCGGACATGGCCGCCCCCGCGCGCATGCTGCGCCTGCTGCAGGGCGATGTGGGCAGCGGCAAGACGCTGGTTGCCGCCCTGGCCATGCTGGCCGCCGTGGAAGCCGGCGCCCAGGCGGCCATCATGGCGCCGACCGAGACGCTGGCGCGCCAGCACCACCGCACGCTGACCGCGATCTGCCCTGTGCCGGTGGCACTACTGACCGGCTCTGTGAAGGGCACAGCGCGGCGCAACACGTTGCTGGGGCTGGCCGCTGGGCGCATTCAGTTGGTCGTAGGCACGCACGCGCTGTTCCAGGAGGCGGTCAATTTCCGCGACCTCGGGCTGGCGGTGATCGACGAACAGCATCGCTTCGGCGTGGAGCAGCGCCTGTCCATGGGCAGCAAGGGCGCGGCGACCGACATCCTGGTGATGACCGCAACCCCTATTCCGCGCACGCTGCTGCTGACGCATTGGGGCGAGATGGCGGTGTCCCGGCTCAGCGAAAAGCCTGCCGGGCGGCAGAAGATCCGCACCACGGTGCATGCGGTTTCCAGGCTGGACGGCGTGATTGCCGCGATCGGCCGTGCGCTGGATCGCGGCGAGCGCATCTACTGGGTCTGCCCGCTGGTCAGCGAGAGCGAGGTGCTGGATCTGGCTGCGGCAGAGGATCGCTTCCACACGCTGCGCCAGCATTTCGGCGCCCGCGTTGGCCTGGCCCACGGCCGGCAAGACCCCGCGATGCGCGAGGGCGCAATAGCCGCGTTCGCGCGCGGGCAGACGCAGTTGCTGGTGGCGACGACCGTGGTCGAAGTCGGCGTGGATGTGCCCGAGGCGTCCGTCATGGTGGTCGATCACGCCGAGCGCTTCGGCCTGGCGCAATTGCATCAGTTGCGCGGGCGCGTGGGGCGCGGCGAGGCGGCGAGCTATTGTCTGTTGCTGCACGATGACGGGCTGTTGGAGAGCGCGCGCCGGCGGCTGATGCTGCTGCGCGACACCGACGATGGCTTTGCCATTGCCGACGAGGATTTCCGCATTCGCGGCGGCGGGGATTTGCTCGGGCACAGGCAATCAGGCCAGCCCGGATGGCGGCTGGCGGACCCCGTGGAGCATGAGGGGCTGCTGCACATGGCGAGCCGTGATGCGGCGGTGCTGCTGGAGCGCGATCCGGAGCTGAGCTCGCCGCGGGGGGAGGCGATGCGCGTGTTGCTGGATCTGTTTGATCGTGGCGAGGCGACAAGGACCTTGGGCGCGGGCTGAAGGCCAGCGATCCCATATTATTTTGTGGGACGGAACCCGTTGAGGCGTCTTGGTCAACAATGCTGGAAAAAGCGGGGCTGGCGCGTTATGGGCATGGCATGACAATCGGTCTGATTGCCTATCTGGACACGGTGTCCAAGGGCAGGGTCGCCATCCTGTCGATCGTACTCGTTTTTGTCGTCGGCGTCTTCGACTACCGCTCGGGCAACGATGTTTCGCTTGGCACTGTCTATCTTGCGCCGGTGGCCCTCTCTGCCTGGGTTCTGGGCCGCCGGTTTGCCATTTTCGTCTCCTTGCTGAGCGTGGCTGTCTGGGCCATCGGCGGCCTGCTGTCCGGTGACGAGGATTTCCGCCTCGATGCCTTGGATTTGTGGTGGAACGGCACGTGTCAGCTGATTGCCTACCTGGCCTTGCTTTGGGCGCTGACCGCCCTGCACGAACTCCAGCGCGATCTGGAACAGCGGATCGAGGTCCGCGCCGCGCTGCTGGTTGTCGAAATCGCCGAGCGCGAACGCCTGCAACGCGAATTGCTGGAAGTCAGCGAGCGCGAGCAGCGACGGATCGGGCAGGATCTGCATGACGGCCTGTGCCAGCATCTCGCCGGCACGGCGATGGCAAGCCAGGTCCTGTGCGAAAAGCTCGCGGCACGCGACATGGCCGAAGCGGCAGACGCACGCATCGTCGTCGATCTGGTAGAGCGGGGCATAAAGCTGTCGCGCGAGATTGCGCGCGGATTGCATCCTTTCGATGGTGGATCGCACGGCCTGATGGATTCGCTGCGCGAGTTTGCCGATACGTCCAGCGAACTCTATCGCGTGAAGTTGCGCTTCGAATGTGCCTCGCCCGTGCTGAACCACGACATGGACACCACCGTGCATCTGTATCGCATCGCACAGGAAGCCGTCGCCAACGCGCTGAAACATGGCAAAGCGCGCCACATCGTCATTCGGCTCGATACGAACGATAAAGGATGCAGCCTTTCCATTCAGGACGATGGCAGCGGCATTACGCCTGGCGCCAGGAGCGAACGCGGCATGGGTCTGCGTATCATGCGCTACCGCAGCAAGGTCATCGGTGGCACCATGGAGGTGCGTGCGCTGGCCCATGGCGGCACCGTGGCTGTCTGCACCTTTCCTGCGGCGCGGCGGCAACTGGCAAGCGTGCATGGCTGATCGGGCGGCCAGGGTCTTCGTTGTCGATGATCATCCGCTGGTTCGCGAATGGCTGGGAATCCTGATCCTGCAACAGGCGGATCTGGCCTTATGCGGAGAGGCTGCATCGGCAGGCGCGGCGCTGGCCGGCATCTGCGCTGCCAGGCCGGATGTCGCCATCGTCGATCTGTCGCTGCAGGACGGGTCCGGCCTCGATCTGATTTACACGATGACGAGCCGGCATCCCGAGACGGCCGTCATTGTGCTGACCATGCACAACGAGCGGCTTTATTGCGAGCGCGCGCTGAGGGCCGGTGCGCGCGGCTATATCATGAAACAGGAGTCGACAAAGAATATCGTGGCGGCAATCCGCCAGGTCCTTGGCGGCAGGCGCTATCTCAGCGCAGCCATGGAAAATCTGCTGCAGGACCGTGCCATTCCTTGCGGGAGTGCGGCATCATCGTCTCCAGCCAGCCTGTTGAGCATGCGCGAACTGGAGGTGTTCGAGGCGCTGGGGCGGGGCGAAGAAAGGCGTCAGGTGGCCGCTGATCTGGGCCTGAGCATCAAGACGATTCAGACCTATTGCGAGCGGATGAAGGAAAAGCTCAACCTGGGCAGTGCCGCGGAATTGCTGCGTGCTGCGGTTGAGTGGAACGTCCGCAATACATCTGCATAATGGCGGGCCCGTTGTAGGCCGATGGCCTACATACACGCATGGCTGCGGCAGATAGGCTCAACACGGACTTCTTTGCACGGGCGATTTCAAGGAGATGATCAGGGGTGCAATCGAAATCGCCAACCGTTCGGTCGTCTCGGGATGGCTGTACTGCAAACATTTCAGCCTCAACGGCGAACTGGCCCATGCCTTCGTCGGGTCCCAGCACGTGGGCAGCGGCCGCATAGACCTCTTCCGGCAGGACATCAAGGATGCCGGCCTGGGCGACGGCTTCAGCGGTTTTTACTTTCCCATAGCATTGCTCGAAAACGAGGCGCCGGAGAGCGTGATTGTGCGCCTGGATGAATGCGACATGTTGCTGGTCCAGGATTCCGCCGCCGTTCTTCCCCGGTTCGGATAAGCCGGCCAGCGCTTTCTACTCCTCCAGCTCCAGGAAAAACTGATCCCCCTCCTCGTCATAATTGAACAACTCCGCGAATCGCGCCCAGCCGATCACCGCATGCAGCGTATCCTCGGCATAATCGGGTGACATGTGATCCTCCAGCTCATCGCGGAACCGCACCGCACTGGCGCGATGATTCCACCGCTCATCCAAAACGCCGCGAATGGTGCCCGCCAGCTTCACCCGGCTCTGCAACGCAACCGCGAACTGCTCGCGCCGCACGTCGGTATCCGCCTCGGCAAATTGCCGGCCCGCCTCCGTCAGCCGGATATCGCCCTCTTCAAGTTCGGCAAACCCGAGTAATTGCAACGTCTCGCCCAGCGGCAGCAACTCATCCAGCTCCAACTGAAGCGCCGCGGCCAAGGCAGGCAGATCGGCGCGCCCATTATAGGGCTCCATGGCCAGCGTCTCCATCAACCCCGCCAGCAGGTTCGTGCCCACAGGATGCAACGCATGCACCGCCTCCACCACAGGCGCGCCAGGCTGCGCGGGTGCCGGCACGCTCGTCGCGCGCCGAGTCATAAGCGCGTAAATATCGTCCACGAACTTGCGAAACGGCGCATCGTGCCGATTGCGCGGATGGGCAAACGGCACCAGCAATTCCTGCGCCACCCGGCCGGGATTGGACGAAAACACAAGGATGCGATCGCACATCAGCACCGCCTCCTCGATATTATGCGTCACCATCAGAACCGATTTGACCGGCAGCTTGCCTTCCATCCAAAGGTCGATCAAATCCGTGCGCAGCGTCTCCGCCGTCAGCACGTCAAGCGCGGAGAACGGTTCATCCATCAGCAGCAGATCGGGATGCACGACAAGCGCGCGCGCCAGCCCCACGCGCTGGCGCATGCCGCCCGACATTTCCTTCGGATACGCGCCCTCATAACCGCCCAGGCCGATCAGATCGATGGCTTCCTCCGCGCGCTTCTCCCGCTCGGCCCGTGCCACCCCCTGCGCCTCCAGCCCCAGCTCGACATTCTCCTGCACCGTCAGCCACGGAAACAGCGCAAAGCTCTGGAACACCATCGCCACACCCTCAGCTGGGCCGCTCAGCTTCTCGCCGCGCCAGATCACGTCACCCGCCGTGGGCGCCAGCAGGCCGGAGACGATGCGCAGCAGCGTGGATTTGCCCGAGCCCGAGCGGCCAAGCAGGCCGACGATTTCGCCATTGCGCAAGGTCAGGTCCACATCGTCCAGAACGACGAAGTCGCTGGCGCTGTCCTTGTGGTAGGCTTGCTTGATGTGACGGACTTCTAGGAGGGCACTCATAAATCACCAAAGAAAGGATGTTCTTTTTTGAAAAAAAGAACCAAAAAACTTTTGTCAGTTAGCCCGCGCGTTGCCGCAACACCCGTGCAAACTTTCAAAAGTTTTTTGCTTCTTTTTTTCAAAAAAGAAGAACTTCCTTACATCCTCAACCGCCGCGAAGAATACGCATACAACGGCCGCCAGATCAGCCGATTGAACCCTAGCACAAAACCCGCCATTACCATCATCCCCAGCAACACCCGCGCGCTATCCCCCCCCGTCATCGCGTCCTGGATATACGCCCCCAGGCCGTGCGCCTTGAGCGTCGTCGGCCCCCAGCTTACCACCTCTGCCAGCACCGCCGCGTTCCACGCCCCGCCCGACGCGGTAATCGCCCCCGTGATGAAATACGGAAAAATCCCCGGCAGGATCACCCGGCGCCACCACAGCAGCCCGCCCACGCGGAGATTACGCGCCGCCTCCCGCAGGTCGCCCGGAAACGCATTCGCGCCGGCCACCACGTTGAACAGCAGATACCATTGCGCACCTAGGATGATCAGCGGCGTCAGCCAGATGTCGGGGTTAAGCGAAAAACGAATGATGAAAACGACAAAGATCGGAAACAGCAAATTGGCCGGGAACGCCGCGAGGAACTGCGCCGCCGCACCCACCCGCTTGGCCAGCATCGGCCGCAGCCCGATCATGACCCCGATCGGCACCCAGATCAGTGTGGCAATCGCCATCAGCACGCTCACCCGCACAAGCGTGTAGAGCCCCATCTCAAAGGCCACTGCCAAATCCCGGAATCCAAGATTTCCCGCCCGGCAGAACGTCACGATGCGATAAAGCGCCAGCACAACAACCAGGCCCAGGACCACCAGCCAGACCGCATCCACCGCGCGCCTCGGCCGCGCCTCCGCACGCACCGTCTGCACGCGTACCCGCCAGAGCCGCATTCCCGAAAATGCAAAGAATGCCGAGCCCGCGGCATCGGCCCCCAGCCGCAGCAGCCGCGTACGGCGCAGCAATCCCAGCACCCACGGGTCGCGGCCCTGCTCGGTCTGCGTCGTCTCCAGACGGAACTTCGCGCTCCATGCGACAAGCGGGCGGAACAGCAACTGGTCGTACGCCAAAATCACCAGCAGCATGGCCACGATGGCGTAGACCACCGCATGGATGTCGCGCGCATCCAGCGCCGCCTTGATGTAGCTGCCGATACCCGGCAACGTAAAATTGACGTTGCCCACGGAAATGGCTTCGGAGGCCACCAGCGCGAACCACCCCCCGCTCATCGACATCATCATGTTCCAGATCAGCCCCGGCATGGCGAAGGGCACATCCAGCCGCCAGAAACGCTGCCACGCTGTCAGGCGAAAACCGCGCGCCGCCTCCTCAAGATCGGCCGGCACCGTTGTCAGCGACTGATACATGGAGAATGCCATGTTCCAGGCCTGGCTGGTAAAGATCGTAAAAACGACAGCAAGTTCCTCGCCAACCACCCGGCCGGGAAAAAGCCCCATGAAGAAACTCAGCGTAAAAGTCAGAAAACCGAAGATCGGCAGGCTCTGCAGAATATCGAGCACAGGCACCAGAACCAGTCGCGCCCGCCGGCTCTTGGCCGCCCACGTTGAGTACGTAAACGCAAACACCAGCGACACACCCAGGGCCGCAAACATGCGCAACGTCGTGCGCAGCGCGTAGCCCGGCAAATATGCCGGATCAAGGTTGATGCGCACGGCGTTGGCCACGGCCACGGGCACCAGCGTGTGGCGCGCGGCATTGCCGATCGCCATCAGGCCCGCCGCAATCACCAGCAGGGCGGCCAGGTCGAACAGGTTGGGCGCGCGCTTAATCGCAGCGGTGCTGGTCAGGCTGGTGTCGGACATCGCAACCGCCTGTGGCCCGGATGGTTCGCGCGCCCCTTAGCCGACAAAGCGCGGCGGCTCTAGTCTGGTGCGCCAGAAAGAATTTGGGGGGAATGTGCCATTCCCCCCAAACCCCCCGTCATTTTGTCTAGGCGAGGCCCAAAAATCGACGGGGGGATAGCACATCTCCCGGAGTCTTCTTTTGGCTTTCGATTGCCCTGAGCGTCAGGATCGCACCACGATCACCTCCGGCCGCTTCCAGCGCCGCTGCAGCCAGGCCACGCCCGCCAGATCGACGATGCCGACCAGCGCGCGGTCGATCGTGCCGTATTTGGATACGCCGCGCAGCCGCGGGCGGTGGTTCACCGGCACCGAAACCACGCGCCCGCCGGCGCGGATCACCAGCGCGGGCAGAAAGCGGTGCATGTGATCAAAGGCAGGCAGCTCCAGAAACGCCGCACGCCTGAACACTTTCAACCCGCATCCCGTATCGGGCGAACCATCGCCCAGCAGCGCCGCGCGCAGCCCGTTGGCCGCGCGAGAGCTCAGCCGCTTGAGCCTGCTATCCCGCCGCTGCGTGCGATGCCCCGCGACCAGCACCATACCGGTTTGGCCTTGCGCGCGCGCCAGCAGCGCAGGGATGTCGGCCGGATCGTTCTGCCCATCGCCGTCCAGGGTCGCGATCCATTCCCCACGCGCCGCCCGCACGCCGGTGACAATGGCCGCACTTTGTCCGCAACTGCGCAGGTGGCGCCGGACTACCAAGGGCGCCGCCACAGAGCTGAGCGCTTCCGCCGTGCCGTCATCGCTGCCATCATCGACATAGACGATCTCGTGCGCCACGCCTGCCAAGGCGTCGCGGATTTCATCAATCAAGGGAACGATGTTGGCCGCTTCGTTCCGCACGGGAACCACGACCGACAGCAGGGGCAACTCCATGGACGCGGCGGCTACACCGCCCCCCAATGCGGGGCAACCCGCGCCACCGGACGCTCTGCCCAGCCTGGGCCAGGCCGCGCGCGTCTGGACCCGCGTGGGCGTGCTCTCCTTCGGCGGCCCGGCCGGGCAGATCGGCCTCCTGCACCGCGAAATCGTCGAGCTTCGCGGCTGGGTCGGCGAGCGCGCCTTCCTGCACGCGCTCAGCTTCTGCGCCCTGCTGCCGGGGCCGGAAGCGCAGCAGCTCGCGACCTACCTTGGCTGGCTGATGCATGGCGTGCGCGGTGGGGTGGTGGCCGGCGGCCTGTTTGTGCTGCCTGGGGCGGCGGTGTTGCTCGGGTTGTCGATCCTGTATGTCGAACTCGGCCACGTGCCGGCGATCGCGGGCCTGTTCTTTGGCCTGCAATGCGCGGTGCTGGCTATCGTGGCGCAAGCCGTGCGGCGGCTCTCGGCGCGCGCCCTGCGCACCCCGGCCGCGCGCGCGCTTGCCCTGGCCGCCTTCGTGGCGCTCGCGGTCTTCGCCGTGCCCTTTCCCGCTGTCGTTGCAACCGCGGCAATACTGGGCGCCTGCCTGCCCGGCCGCTTCGGCTCGGCCGCGCATGGTGGCGATAGTCAGGACAGCCCTGGCCTGTTCGACCGCGCGCGGGCGGCGGACCCGGCCGCCTTGCGGGCACGCGCGGCAAGTGCGCGGCAGGCGGGAGCGGCGGCTCTGCTTCTATGGGTAGCCCCCGTCGCGGGCTTGCAGGTCTGGCTCCCGGGACGTTTCGCCGACATCGCGTTGTTTTTCTCCGAAATGGCGATCGTCACCCTTGGCGGCGCCTACGCGGTGCTGGCCTATGTCGCGCAGGACGCGGTACACGCGCAGCATTGGCTCACCGCCAATGAGATGCTGACGGGCCTCGGCCTTGCCGAAACCACGCCGGGACCGCTGATCCTGACCCTGCAATTCGTCGGTTTCATCGCCGGCGCGCGCGCGCCGGGCGTGCTTTGCGGGCTATGGGGCGGTCTGGCGGGCTCGGCGCTGACCCTGTGGGTGACGTTTGTACCGTGCTTTGCCTATGTCTTTCTGGGTGCGCCTTCGATGGAGCGCCTGGCAGGCAATCGCACCCTGGCCGCAGCACTGGCCGGCGTGTCGGCAAGCGTTGTCGGTGTTATCGCCAATCTGGGCTTCTGGTTTGGCGTGCATGTGCTTTTCAGCAGCAGCTTCACAGTACACGGCGTGGAAATACCCGAATTTGCCACGTTGCGTCCGGTGTCGGTTGCAGTCGTAGCGTTGGCTGCGGTGCTGCTTTTTGCGTTGCGTCAAAGCGCGCTCCGCACTTTGGCTATTTGCGCAGTTGTTGGCATTGCGGTAGCGGAAGGAAGGCAAGCAGTCCTTTTTTGAAAAAAAGACCAAAAAACTTTTGAATGTTTAGCCCGGTGCCTTAACTAACAAAAGTTTTTTGCTTCTTTTTTTCAAAAAAGAAGACCTTCCTTCCTCATAAATCGCCTCCAGCCGCCGTATAAAAATCTCCATCGAAAACGACCGCTCATAAAGTGCGAGCGCATTCGCCCCAATACGCGCACGCAACGCCGGCTCATCGATCATCCGTGCAATGGCCAGCCCAAGGGCCACACTATCCCCCGCCGCCACCAGCAGCGCCGTCTCCTCATCGCGAAACACTTCGCCGATCGAACCGGCCGGCGTCGTGATGCACGCCACGCCCATGCTGGCCGCTTCGAGCAGCACCAGCGGCAAGCCTTCGTGGTAGGAGGGCAGGATCAGCACGCAGGCACGCGCCAGCAGGGCGGTGACCTCCGCGCGCTCCAGCCATCCAGTGAAGGTGACGCGGCCGGCCAGCCCAAGCGCGTGCGCCTGCGCGCGCCAGGGCGAAGCATCACCCCCGCCGGCAACGACCAGCTCGAACTCGCGCGCAGAACACGGTGCGCGCGACAGCGCGACGAGCAGATCGCCCAAGCCTTTGCGCGCCTGCAAATTGCCCAGAAACAGCAGCGTGGACCGCGTGCCCGGCACGGCAAACGGCAGCAGCCGCGGCGAAGGCACGCCGTTGCGCAACACTTCGATGCGGCAGGCGGGCACGCCCAGGCGCGCCTGCAGCCAGATCGCCATACCCTCGCCCAGCACGACGCAGGTGCCGGCTGATCCAAACACACCCCGCACGCAGGCCCGGCCGAGACTGCCCAGACCCTCGTAGAAGGCCATGATCTCGGCCGCATGCAGATGCAGCACGGTCGGCAGGCCAAGCGCGCGGCCCAGATACAGCAAGGCACCCTTGCGAAAGACGCTGCCGCGCTCGGCCATGTTGACGTGCAGCAGCACAGGCGAGCCACCGCGCGCCCGCCGCCAGACCGTCCAGCCCGCACGGAGCGTGGTCCAGATCGACAAGATCGCTGGCCCGCGGCCACGCGACTCGATCATCTCGAAACTGTAACGTCCGTCCATATCCTGCTCGGAGAGGTAGGCCATCATCCTGCCCATGCCCCCGCCATTGGGCGCGAAGGGTGCCACCAGCAACACACGCACGCACGACGCGGCCATCGCGCGCCGATGCATCTTCTGGAACTTCACTGTCGCGGACAGGCTTACCGCATCCATTTTGTCGTTGCCCTTGCGGCCCGATCCGATTAAGGCACGCATAACCGCAGGTTGCAACGTTCGCGTTCGTCCAATCTGCGGGTGCGTTCAATAGGGCGGCCAATGTCAAGCAGAAGCTACGCATGAGCGGCACGACCGCAAGGATGCCGCAGGAGGAAGACAGCCCCCCGCTCGGCGAATTTATCGCCCACGCCTACATGCGGCGCCGGACGATGGCCGCCGTGTTCGCATCCGTCTTGGCCGCCTTCCTGCTCGCAGCCGCACTCCTGCCGGCGCAGTATCGGGCGAGCGCCTCGCTCGCGGTGATGCCTTCGCCCGAATTCACGGTGCGAGAGGATGCGGGCTCGCGCGCGTTCAATAACGCAGCACTCGCGCTGGACCAGATCATGAAGGCCGAGACCGAGATCCTGCAAAGCGACGATCTGGCCGAAGCCACGATCGGCCAACTCGGCGGCGGCGGCGCTCACGATCTGCGTGGCGTGACGGCGATCTATCCAGACATGTCGCCCGACGCACAGCCGAGCTGGCTGTGGGCGCACCTCAAGGCGGGGCTGGTCCTGCTCGCCTCCCCCTGGCGCGGCATCCCCCGCCATGATCACGACGCCACGCTGGAAGCTGCCTTGCACCGCTTTGCCGCCGGGCTGCGCGTGCTGCCGGCCAAGGACAGCAACGTGATCGACATCAGCTTCAACCACAGCGATGCGCAGATGTCGGCGCGCGCGCTCAACACGCTGCTTGACCGCTACGCGGCGCGCCGCAAGAGCATCTACAACGACCCCCAGCTGGCCGTGGCCCAGCGTGAGGCCGAAGCCGCGCGCGACGCTGTGCGCGGGGCCGACACGGCCATTACCGCCTTCAAGGCGCGCGAAGGCTTTTCGGATTACGTCGCCGAACGTGACCTGCTGCTGCGCCGCCGCAGCCAGGCCGAACAGACGCTGGCCGATGCCATCGGCGCCGAGCTGCAGGCCGGGGCGCGGCTGGCCGTGCTGGACACAGCCATGCACACCGCCTCCGCGGTGAGCGGCCTCTATCAGGAAAACGACACGGACACGCGCCTGGCCACCATCAGCGACAGCCTGGTCGCTCTACGCGGCCGCCTGGCCGCCGCGCGCCAGCACTACCGCGATAGTAGCCACATAGTGGCCGACCTGAGGACTCAGATCAGCGGACGCGAGGCCGAGCGGCGGCGCATGGCCCAGGACGGCGCCCCCTCGCTCAAGCGCACCGGCCGCAGCCCGGCGGTGGACCTGCTGCTGGTCGATCGTGCCCACGCCGCGGCAGACCGCCAGGGTGCGCGCGCGCAGGTGAAGTCCGTGCAGAAGGAAATCGCGGGCCTCAACGCCACGATCTCGCGCCTCGATGGCGATGAGACGGTGCTCGCCGATCTCACCCGCCGGCGCAGTGCGGCCAACGATGGCTTCACCAGCGCCAGCCGCGCCGCCGCCGAGCAGCGCCTGACGGAGGCCGAGGACGAACGCCGCCTGGTCAATGTGCGCGTCATACAGCCGGCGCGTATCCCGCAACGCCCGACCTGGACCAAGGTGCTGATCTGCATTGCCGGGCTTTTCATAGCGGGGCTGAGTGCTGCGGGGTGGCTCGTGTTCAGCTTTGCACGCGGCTCGACGTTTTTGACTGCGGAGGGTCTGGCGTATGCGACCGGCATACCGGTGCTGGCCACCTTCCCGCGCGGCTATGATGCGGTAGCGCGGGAGCTGGAGCGTGCAGCGGGGGTGTAGGAAATAAGGTAGCTGACATATACGTGAGCCCCCCCAAAACCCCCGTCATTTTGTTTACACGAAGCCCAAAAATCGACGGGGGGTCTGGGGGGGATGGCACATCCCCCCCAGCCTTCTTTTGGGCTTTATATATTTTTTTACTCCGCCTTGAAGAAATCACTCAGATCCTGCGTCGAAGGATCGCCGGCGGCGCGCAGCAGCGGCCCCGCGTTGAAGATCTCCTGGAAGGTCTTCAACATCGAGCTATGGTCGTAATGGATATTGTTTGAATAGGCCGATGTGCCCCCGCCCTTGGCAAAGGGCGACTTGATGAACATGCCGATCGGCCCATCGCTGTAGGCGCCGTTATCCTCGGCTTCATCCCACACGATGAACAGCGCCCCGCCCTGCTTGTATTCCTCGGACTGCGTAATCAGCGGCACATTGCGGGCAAGCCAGGCGTCGCTGCGCGCGGTGTTGTCCTTCGGCTCGTCTGCGTCGCACGGTTTGATGTGCTCATGCCCATCATGGCAGAGATTGGGCATGATGAAATTGTAGCGCGCGGAAGTCTGGTTCGCGAGATCGGTTGAAAGATCGGAGTAGGGCTTGACGTGCGCGATGCATTCCTTGGATTGCGGGTTAAGCCCCTTGTTCACATCGTTGAAATAGACGAACGGGAGATGTTCCACGTCGAAATACGTGAAATCCAGCGGGCAGACATCGAATTCGGGGCTGCCGAAATCCGGCTCCGCATAGGCGCGCCAGCTGATGCCGCCATTCTCCAGCAAATGCACCAGGTGCTTATGCGTGGTCAGTTGCGGCTGCCCGGGCTGGGTGTCCGCCAGCACGCCGAAATTCGTGCCTGCTTCCAACCACAAGTAATTGGGCTGGCTCGGATGGTTGCCGGGTGGATTGAAATACTGCTCGGCGTAAGCGGAGGTGTTCGCGAGGACATCATTGACGTAGGGCGCCAGCGGACTGCCCTTAATGTCAGGGTCGCCATACCTGGCGCCTGAATTATTGCCGGTCCAATTGTGATTCTCCATCAGGATGATCCACACAGTCTTCACCTTGCTCAACTGCGCCGCGGCCTGCCGCGGGGCGAGCACGCAAGATGACAGTATCGCCATACCGGCAATCAACATGCGCCAACTCGTTTTCACGTCCGTCTCCCGTTTTGATTGACGATATGGGCGTAGTGCGTGCCCCAATCCTGGGCCGTCACCATTCCATGACGTTTCCATTAAGGTTCGAGGTCGCCTCGACGCATTTCCCTGGATAAATGACGGTAGCTTTGGCGAAGACGACATATACCTCAGCCTCCGCCAATCGTCACTTGTCCTGGCGCTATCGCCCGCTCCGTCGCCTCCCACACCCGCGCCCGCGCTGCGGCATCCAGCGCGCGCGGGTTGGGTGCCACCTGCCGGCCATCCTTGAAGTAGCCGCCAGTTACCCCCGCCAACGCCGGACTCAGCGCCACACGCAGCGGCGTTTCCGCGCCCTGTTCGGCTGTGCGCACCCAAGGCGCCATCAGCCGCCAGGCCAGCCCGATCACCCCGGGCGTGCGCACAAGGCCCGTGGCCACGGTGCCGGGATGGACCACGTTCACACACACCCCGCGCTCGCCCAGCCGCCGCGCCCATTCGAAACCGGTCATCATGACCGCGAGCTTGGACTGCCCGTACGCCCGCACCATGCCCCACCCCTGCGTCAGCTCTAGATCATCGGGGTCGATGCGCGCGCGATCGGAGGTGGAGGAGCCCACGACCACCACCCTGGACGGCGCGCCGGCCGCCAGCGCCTCGGCCAGCGTACCGATCAGCACGAAGGGGCTGAGATGGTTGACCGCGAGCACAAGCTCGTGGCCCTCTTCGGTGACCTCTCGCCGCGCGGAGAAGACGCCCGCATTGGCCACCAGAACGGAGATGGCGCCGAAGCGCGCGGCCAGATGATGGGCAAGCGCGCGTGTCTCGGCCAGAGAGGAGAGGTCAGCCAGCATCAGCGTGGTTGCCGCACCTTGCAACTGGCCGGCGATCCAGTCGCACACCGCGGCGCCGCGCGCGCCATCGCGGCACACAAGCACGACGTGCAGGCCCGCACGGGCGAGCCCTAGGGCGATCCACCGCCCGATGCCGCCGCTGGCGCCGGTGACCACCGCCACGCGCACACCCTCGCTCATCGGCGTGCGACTTCTGTCGCGGCTCCTAGCAGAAGGCGGGGATGACCTCGCCACCGGCGGCCTGGCTGCGGATCAGGCCAGGCACCTCGGGGAACAGGTCCAGGAAGGCGTCTTCCACGGTCGCGAACGGCCCCACATCGGCCCCTGTCACGCTGCACCAGGCAACGACGCTGCCGCCCTTGCGTGTCAGACCCCAGCGGGCAAAGGCCTCTCCACAGCGATACAAGCTCAAAAAGCTTTCCAGCTCCGGCGGGTCGCATGGTCCACGTTCATGGATGACGACGCGGTCATAGCCCAGGTGGCGCAGCCTTGCCTGCCAGAGCGCGATTTCCATGCGGTCTTGCAATGAAAGGCCAACCCGTGATACACGTGCCGAGAATGGGATAACCGCACACCTCATCGGAAATACATCCTCTGGTTGAAAGCTGGACTACACCAATCCTGGCGAGGTTCCACAACGCTTTTTTAACGCAAACTCTCACACGATGCGTGTGATACGTGTCGCACACACCATGCTTTCCGATGCGGTTCGCAATTAGAGACGCTTTAGGCAGGATCCGTCTCTTTAAAGTCTTTCTGTCTCGATGAGCCGGTAGCCCACACCAGCCTCGGTCACGATCAACGCTCCGGCTGCCGGCCCAAGCTTCTGCCGCAGATGTCCGACATACACCCGCAAGTATTGCACATCATAGGTGTGCGCCGGCCCCCAAACCGCGATCAGCAACTGCTTGTGCGTAATCACCCGGCCAGCCTGACGCACCAGCAGAACGAGCAAATCGTATTCCCGCGGCGTCAGGGACACTGCCGCACCAGCCGCGCGCACCTGGCGCCGGTCAAGATCGACCTCCAGCGGGCCGAACACGAAGCGCGTCTGCGGCGGCTCGGCGGGTGCGGCATCGCGCAGCGCCGCGCGAATCCGCGCCATCAACTCGCCCACATCGAAGGGCTTTTCGACGTAATCGCTGGCGCCGCCATCAAGGGCGGCAATCTTCTCGGCCGGGCGATCGCGCGCGCTCAGCACGATCACCGGCATGGTGGCCACCGCACGCAGGCGCCGCAGCACGACCTGACCATCCATGTCCGGCAGTCCGAGATCGAGCAGCACCAGGCTGGGCGGATGGGCCGCCGCTTCGCGCAACGCCTCGGCACCCGTCTCCGCGCGGCTGACAGTATAGCCCGCTGCCTCCAGGGTGGGGCCGAGGAAGCGGTGGATCTGCTTCTCATCGTCCACGACAAGGATCGCGCCCGACGCGGTCAGGCGCGCCTCCCGCCTGCTGCTGGCAGGGTGATTTCGATCAGCGTGCCCGGTGTTGCGTCGCGCGCCGCATCTGGCCGCGGGCTGCGCGCGGCGATCGTGCCGCCCATGCTTTCGATCAGCCCGCGTGCAATGGCCAGGCCGAGGCCCGTGCCGGGGATTGTACGGTCCTCCCGCCGAGCGCGATAGAAGCTGTCGAAGACCTGCGGCAGGTCGGAAGCGGGAATGCCCGGACCCTCATCTGCCACGGTCAGTCGCACGGCGCGGCCACCCTCCGGCCCGGCCGTCACGCGGACCAAGCCATGAGGCGGGCCGTATTTGGCCGCATTCTCCAGCACATTGACAAGCACCTGTTCGAGCAAAGCGGGGTCGGCCAATGCGGGTGGCGTGCCCTCTGCCACACGCGCGGCGACATGGCCCAGGCCCGCCACACGCTCAATGCTGAGATCGATCAGCTCGCCGAGCGGCACCGCCTCCAGCCGCGGCGCCACCTCGCCCGTCTCCAGGCGCGTCATGTCCATGATGTTGGCCAGAAAGCGGGTCATGCGCACGGTGTCCTGCTCGATGCTGGCCAGCAGGTCGGTGCGGGCTTCGGCGCTCAGGCTGTCCCAGACGGTGCGCAGCGAGCCCGCCGCCCCGCGGATCGTGGTCAATGGCGTGCGCAGATCGTGGCTGAGGCTGCGCAGGAGGGCCGTGCGCAGCTTTTGCGTCTCGGCCTGAGCCTCCGCACGCGCGGCATTGACTGCAAGGCGCACCCGCTCGAGCGCGGCGGCAGCCTGGTCGGCTAAAGCGAGCAGCGCCTGCACCTCGCCCTGGCCCAGCGGCTCGTCCGGCCGCACGCCAAGTGCGCCGAATGGAGTGCGGATCGTGCGGACCGCAAAGAAGCGCCAGACCGCGCCGGGCAACGTTGCCGTGCCGCGCCCAGCCTGATCCTGGCGTGAAGCCGCCCAGCGCGCCGCCGCCCAACTGCCTTCATCCATGGTATCGACATGGGCGGGCCAGGCGGCGCGGATGTTCAGATCCTCGCCCTCGGTCATCAGCACCAGCGCGGGGCTGGCCACCTCGGCGGCCAGGTGTGCGACCTCCTCCAGCAGCTCGGCCTCGGTGGCCGGCGCGCCCAGGCGGCTGGAAAAGGCGGTGATGCGGCGCAGGCTTTCGATGCGGCCCTGCGCCGCCTCGGCCGAGCGGCGCAGACGGCTGGCCAGCCAGCCTGTCACCACCGCTACGCCCGCAAAGACAAAGGCGGCAATCACATCGCGCGGCTCGGCGATGCTGAGCTGGTGGATGGGCGGGATGAAGAAGAAGTTCCACGCCAAAAAGCCCAGAATGGCGGCATAGACGGCAATGGTCAGACCCCACAGCGTGGCCGCCCCCACCACCGCGGCCAGGAAGAGCATGCCCAGCGCCTCATGCTCCAGCCAGCGCCAGAACACCTCACCAGCCAGGGTGACGGCAGCCACCGGCAGCGGGGCGAGCACCCATGGCAGCCAGCCGCGCGGCAGGTCGGCGACAACGCGGGCCGGCGGTGGACGGGCGGCCATGGGCACGACGTGGAGCGTGAATTCGGGGCCCTGGCGCACCAGCGTGCCGGCCAGGGTGCGCCCGGCCATACGCCGCCAGAAGCCGGGCGTGCCGCGCCCGATGACCAGATGCGTGGCGTTGCGTGTGCGCGCCATCTCCAGCACCGTGGCCACCAGGTCACCGGTGGCGCGGATTTCTACCGTGGCGCCGAGCTGGGTTGCCATGTCCAATGCCGGCAGCCCGTCCTCCACGCTATCGCTGCGTTCGAAATGCAGCGCGATCCAGGGGGCGTGCAAAGCGTCTGACAGGCGCTTGGCCTGGCGCACCACGGCCTCCGCTCCCGCGTCCCGCCCGACCAAAGCGAGCACGCGATCGCCGGCAGGCCAGGGCCCAGCGACGGCATTGGCGCGCATATAGGCCTGCACGTCCAGATCCACGCGCTGGGCGGCGCGACGCAGGCCGATTTCGCGCAGGGCGGCCAGGTTGCCCTCGCGGAAGAAGTTCTCCAGCGCCCGGGCGGCGGTGGCGGCGGGGTAGATCTTTCCGTCCTTGAGCCGGGTGCGCAGCTCGGCTGGAGTAATGTCGATGAATTCGATCTCGTCGGCCATTTCCATGACGCGATCGGGCAGCGTCTCGGTGACGCGCACGCCGGTGATGCGCGCGATGTCGTCGTTCAGGCTTTCGAGGTGCTGGACGTTGAGCGTGGCCCATACGTCGATGCCGGCGGCGATCAGTTCGGCCACATCCTCCCAACGCTTGTTGTGGCGGCTGCCGGGCGCGTTGGTGTGGGCCAGCTCATCGACGAGCAGCAGGCCGGGGCGGCGGGCGAGTGCGGCGTCGGCGTCGAACTCCTCCAGCACCTGGCCGCGATAGGCGATCGGCTTGCGGGGCAGGACGGGCAAGGTGGCGATCATCGCGGCGGTATCGGCGCGGCCATGGGTTTCGACCACGCCGATCAGCACGTCCGTGCCGGCGGCCTGGGCGCGCGCGGCGGCGGCCAGCATCTCCCACGTCTTGCCCACGCCGGGCGCGGCGCCGAGGAACATCTTGAGGCGCCCCGTGCCCTCGCGGGCCGCGGCGGCGATCAGGGCGTCGGGATCGGGGCGGCCTTGGTCCATGGGTGCGTTGGCCTGTTGGGAGAAAGGAAGGCCAGGGGCTCTGCCCCTGGACCCCGCTAAGGACAAATCCTTAGAACCTATTTGTGAGGATCAGGAGGGGGGCCGACTCGCGTGTTGTCACAGCATGTGTGGCCCCCCTCCTGATCCTAACAATTGGGGGTCTGGGGCCTCAGGCCCCAGCGGGGTCCAGGGGCAGAGCCCCTGGCCTTCCTATCTTCCCCAACATATCTACGCTCCATGCCCCCAGTCGCCACGCTCGCCCGCCCCGCGCCTGTTGCGTTTGCCCCCATTCGGCAGCCGGTCAAGCCGCACACCAATATTTTTCGCGTGCTGAGCGACTATGCTCCGGCGGGCGATCAGCCGACGGCGATTGGCGAGCTGACGGTGGGGCTGGAGAATGGCGAGGTGAACCAGGTGCTGCTGGGCGTCACCGGCTCGGGCAAGACGTTTACCATGGCCAAGGTGATCGAGCGTGTGCAGAAGCCCACGCTGGTGCTGGCGCCGAACAAGACGCTGGCCGCACAGTTGTATGGGGAGATGAAGAGCTTTTTTCCCGACAATGCGGTGGAGTATTTCGTCAGCTACTACGACTACTATCAGCCCGAAGCCTACGTGCCGCGCACCGACACGTATATTGAAAAAGACTCCCAGATCAACGAACAAATTGACCGGATGCGCCACGCCGCCACGCAGGCGCTGCTGGAACGCAATGATGTCATCATCGTGGCGTCGGTCTCGTGCATCTACGGTATCGGCTCGGTCGAGACCTATTCGCGCATGGTGGTCAAGCTGGAGACCGGCGGCAAGATCGACCGGGACAGTTTGGCGCGTGCGCTGGTCGAATTGCAGTATCGGCGCAACGACGCGGCCTTCCAGCGCGGCACGTTCCGCCTGCGCGGCGATAATGTCGATATCTATCCCAGCCAATATGAGGATCGCGCCTGGCGCGTGACACTGTTCGGCGATGACATCGAGAGCATCGAGGAATTCGATCCCCTGACCGGCGAGCGCAATGCGCTGCTTGGCGAGATCAGCGTCTATGCCAACAGCCATTACGTCACGCCGCGGCCGACGCTCTCCCAAGCGATGATCAGCATCAAGGCCGAACTGAAAGAACGGCTGGACCAGCTCGTCGCGGAGGGCAAGCTGCTGGAGGCCGAACGCTTGCAGCAGCGCACGACGTTCGATCTGGAGATGATGGAAACGACAGGCGCGTGCAAAGGGATCGAGAACTACTCGCGCTATCTGTCTGGCCGCAAGCCTGGCGAGCCGCCGCCGACGTTGTTCGAGTATTTGCCGGAAAACGCACTGCTGATCGTCGATGAAAGCCACGTCACCGTGCCGCAGATCGGCGGCATGGAGCGGGGCGATTATGCGCGCAAGTCCATCCTGGCCGATTTCGGGTTCCGGTTACCGAGCTGCATCGACAACCGCCCGCTGAAATTCGAGGAATGGGATCGGTTTCGGCCGCAGACGGTCTTTGTCAGTGCGACGCCTGGTCCGTGGGAGATGGAGCGCACGCAGGGCGTGTTTGCCGAGCAGGTGATCCGCCCGACCGGCCTGATTGATCCCGTGACCGAAATCCGCCCGGTCGAGCGCCAGGTGGACGATCTGCTGGCCGAAATCCGCGCGACGGCCGCGCGCGGGGCGCGCGTGCTGGTGACCACGCTGACCAAGCGCATGGCCGAGGATCTGACCGAGTACCTGACCGAGCATGGCGTAAAGGTGCGTTATCTGCATAGCGACGTGGACACGCTCGAACGCATCGAAATCATCCGCGACCTGCGCCTGGGCGTGTTCGACGTGCTGATCGGCATCAACCTGCTGCGCGAGGGGCTGGATATTCCCGAATGCGCGCTGGTTGCTATCCTGGACGCGGACAAGGAGGGGTTTCTGCGCAGCAAAACGTCGCTCGTGCAGACGATCGGGCGCGCGGCGCGCAACATCGACGGCCGCGTCATCCTTTACGCCGATCGCATGACAGACAGCTTGCGCTACGCGATCGAGGAAACCGACCGCCGGCGCGCCAAGCAGACGGCGTGGAACGAGGCCAACGGCATTACGCCGCAATCGGTGCGCAGCCATATCGGCGAGGCGCTGGCCAGCGTGTTCGAGCAGGATTACGTGACCGTCGCCCCGGTGAAAGGTTCGGGTGTTGCCGAATTTGTCGGCAAGGATTTGAAAACCGCCATTGCCGAGATGGAAAAGCGCATGCGCGCAGCGGCGGCTAATCTGGAGTTCGAGGAAGCAGCGCGTTTGCGCGACGAGGTGAAACGGCTGGAAGCGCTGGATTTGGGGTTGGAGCCGCCGCCTGTGTCGACCAGCAGTTTTCGGCAGAAGCGGGAGCGGGACCGCACGCCGGAGCCGCTGGGGCCCGGCGGCGGGGGGTATGATCCGGCCAAGATGAAGCGCGGCACGCGGCGGGGCAGGTAGAAAATTGGGGGAGATGTGCCATCCCCCCCAAACCCCCCGTCATCTGTTTAGGCCGCTTGCAGTGCCCGTACTTTTCTCTTGAACGCCATTACACCGTCATCCACGCGCCCAAACCTCAACGCCATCATGTCCAGCGCATAATTCTGATGCACGCGCCACGGCGTCTTCGAACCCTGCTGCGGCATCAGATGCAAAGCCCGCTGCACATAGCCCGACGAAAAATTCAGGAATGGCTCGGCCTCCACGTCCCCCTCCTTCATCTCCGGCACGCAGTAATCCACCCGCGCCCGATCCATGTGATTGATCAGCCGGCACACATAAGCGGACGTCAAATCAGCCTTCAGCGTCCAGGACGCGTTGGTATAGCCGAACACGGAGGCGAAATTCGGCACGCCGTTATACATCATGCCCTTGTAGGTGAAGTGGTCGTGGAAATTCACGTGCGCACCATCGACGCTGACCTCCAGCCCGCCGATGAACTGCATCTTCAGCCCCGTCGCCGTTACCACGATATCGGCCGGCAATTCACGGCCCGATCGCAGCTTGATGCCGGCAGGCGTGAAGCGCTCGATCGCGTCGGTCGCAACGGACGATGTTCCCGTCTTGATCGACTCGAACAGATCGGCGTCCGGCACCAGGCACAGCCGCTGGTCCCAAGGATTGTATGTCGGCGTGAAATGCGTATCCACGTCGTAATCGGGCCCGAGATGCCCGCGCACGAGATCAAGCAATTGCGTCTTCATGCGCGCAGGCTTGCGGCGGGAGAAACTGTAGATGTACATCGTCAGCAGCACGTTGCGCCAACGCGTGATGCTGTAGGCGAGCTTGCCCGGCAATTTGGTGCGCAGCCAGTTGGCAAACGCATCCTCTGCCGGGCGGGACACGACGTAGGTCGGCGAGCGCTGCAGCATCACCACATGCGCCGCCTGTCGCGCCATTTCGGGCACCAGCGTCACGGCGGTGGCCCCGCTGCCGATCACCACCACCTGCTTGCCGGCATAGTCGAGATCGGCCGGCCAATGCTGCGGATGAACGATCTGGCCGGCAAAATCCTCCATGCCATCGAAGCGCGGGTTGTGTCCCTCGGCGTAATCGTAATAGCCGCTGCACATCAGCAGAAAATTGCACGTAAAGCGCACCGCGGCACCTTCATGCTCGGCCTCAACGGTCCACAACGCGTCCTCGGTTGACCAGGAAGCGTGCCGGACCATGTGTTTGAAGCGAATATGGCGCTCGATGCCGTTCTCCGCCGCGGTTTCGCGCACATAGCTCAGGATGGCAGGGCCATCGGCGATCGCCTTGGCCTGGGTCCAGGGTTTGAAGATGTAGCCCAGCGTGTACATGTCGGAATCAGAGCGGATGCCGGGATAGCGGAACAGATCCCACGTTCCGCCGATCGCCTCGCGCCCCTCAAGGATGACGTAGGTTTTGGTCGGGCATTGCGTCTTGAGGTGATAGCCCGCTCCGATGCCCGAGAGGCCGGCGCCCACAATCACGACGTCAAAATGCTCCATGTCCATCCCATCCAATGCGCGCGCATCGGCGCGTGTGTGATCCACGTTAACATAGTTCGGGCTCGTCAGGATGCCCACTTGCCTCAGGGCAAGGGCATCTCTGACGCAGGCGTGATCGTCCACGCCTCACCGTCCGGCGCGCAGAGCACCGGCACGCCGTTGGGCGTGCGCACGGCGGACGAAAACCCCATCGCCTGGCGCACCGCGCGGAAGAAGCCGCCATGCGCCACGACAAAGGGCAAGCCGCCGCCTGCCAGCACAACGTCCATCGCCGCGATCGCGCGCACGCTGAGTGCGGCAAAACTTTCGCCACCGTCCGGCGCCGCCTCGCCCGCCGCCCAGGCGGCGAACCACTCGCCCATCACCTGGCCCTCGTGGCTGCCGAAGCCGGCCTCGCGCAGCCCGGGCTCAACGTGAACCGCAAGCCCGAGTGCGGCCGCCAGGATCCCGGCCGTCGCGCGCGCGCGTTGGAGGGGCGAGCTCCAGATGGCCGTGATCCCGCGTCCGGCTAATACCCGCGCTGCCTGCTGTGCTTGGGCGCGGCCGGTTTCGTTGAGGGGCACGTCGGTGCTGCCCTGGATCAGGCCGTCGCGGTTCCAGTCGGTTTCGCCGTGGCGCATGAACCAGAAGGAGACGCTTTTAAGAATTGGGGGGGATGTGCCATCCCCCCCAAACCCCCCGTCATCATTTAGCATCAATCGAACAACTTACTAACCGACGCCTCAAGCGAAATGCTCTTCATCGCCTCCGCCATCAGCGGCGCAATGCTCAACTGCCGCATCGAATGCGCCACCCGCACCGCCTCGGTCGCCGCGATGCTGTCGGTAATCACCGTCGTCTCGATCGGGCTCGCCGCCATGCGCGCCACCGCCCCGCCCGACAGCACGCCATGCGTGACATACACGCTGACCGATGTCGCCCCCTCGGCGGCCAGCGCATCGGCCGCATTGCACAGCGTGCCGCCGGAATCGCAGATGTCATCGACAAGAATGCAGTCCCGCCCACGCACATCGCCGATGACGTTCATGACTTCGGAGACGCCGGCGCGCTCGCGCCGCTTGTCGATGATCGCCAGATCGACGTTCAGGCGGGTCGCCAGCGCGCGCGCGCGCAGCACGCCGCCCACATCGGGTGAGACGATCATGAAGTCCCGCCCCGCAAAATTCTTGCGGATATCGGCGGCGAACAACGGCGCCGCGTAAAGATTATCCACGGGGATATCGAAAAACCCCTGGATTTGTCCGGCGTGCAGATCGAGCGTCAGCACGCGATCCGCGCCGGCCTGCGTGATCAGGTTGGCGACCAGCTTGGCGCTGATCGGCGTGCGCGGCGCGGACTTTTTTTCCTGCCGGGCATAGCCGAAATAGGGGATCACGGCTGTCTTGCGGCGTGCCGAGCTGCGGCGCAGCGCATCCAGCATGATCAGCAGCTCCATCAGGTTGTCGTTTGCCGGAAAGCTGGTGCTCTGGATGACGAAGACGTCTTCGCCACGAACGTTTTCCTGGATTTCGACGAAAACTTCCATGTCGGCGAAGCGGCGGACGGAGGCGCGGGTGAGCGGCATATTCAGGCTTGCGGCGACCGCTTCGGCCAGCGGGCGGTTGCTGTTGCAGGCGACGATCTTCATAGGGCAGTCCGGCCGGGGCGCGCGCTTCTAGCAACGTGACACCAACTTGTCACGAAGCGGACCTAAAGAACGACGGGGGGTCCGGGGGGGATGGCACATCCCCCCCGGCTTAACTCTTTCTCTAGCTGGCGTTGGCACTCGGCCGTCCCCGCCACACACCCCCCCGTCATCCACCAGGCCCGCACGGCCCGCAGCGCTTCCCCGATTCGAGGCCCCGGGATGGCACCGAGCGCCAGGGCGTCTCGCCCCTCCAGCAGAAACACCGGCTTTGGCATCGCGGCCAGCCTGGCACGCAAGGACGCGCCCTCATCTGCCGGCAGGTCCGCCAGCCAGACCCGCCCGATCAGGATCTCGGCGTCCTCGTCGGCCAGAAGCCTGCGCAGGTCGTCGTCGTCACCCTGGGGAACCGGCCCGCGCCAACCCGACAGCCAGGCTTCCTCGGCTGCAGCCACCTTCAGCCGGCGCGAGAAGGCGTGCACGTCGCCGGCCAACCAGGCGGCCATTCGCAACAGCGGATCGGCCGGTGCGCGGCGTTGCAGCAGCCGCTTCAGCCGCGCCAGATCCACGCCCTCCGGCACAATTGCGGCCGACACGCCCAGACGCTGCATCAGGGCCAAGGCGGCAAGCGGATCGGGCGCCTGCAGGATGCGCTTGATCTCGCTCCAGACGCGCTCGGCTGAAAGGCTCGCCAGCCCGTCCAGATTGGCGGCAATCGCGGCCACCGCTTCTTCGTCCGGTGCGTCGCGCCCGTAGCGTGCAAAAAAGCGGAAATAACGCAGCACCCGCAGGTAATCCTCGGCAATCCGCCGCTGCGCCTCTCCCACGAAGCGCACCCGCCCTGCGGCCAAATCCTGCTGCCCACCAAAGAAATCGTGCAGTCCGCCATCACGATCCAGGGACAGCGCATTGATCGTGAAATCCCGTCGCGCCGCATCCGTTCGCCAATCGTCGGTCCAGGCCACCTGCGCGTGCCGGCCGTCGGTTTCCACGTCTCGCCGCAGCGTCGTGATCTCGAACGGCCGATGATTGCTGATGGCGGTCACCGTGCCGTGCGCCAGGCCCGTGGGCACCACGCGCAGCCCGGCCTCGTTGAGGCGCGCCGTCGTGGTCTCCGGCGGCTCGGGGGTGGCGATGTCGATGTCGGTGACGGGCAGCCCGGCCAGCGCGTCGCGCACGGCTCCGCCCACCAGGCGCGCCTGGGGCAGGGCGGCGAGCACGGGAGCAAGGTCAGGATCTTCCAGCACCGCCCGCAGCGCCGCAGCGTTCAACTTCCACCACCGGGTGCCACGCGGCCGTCCTGCAGCCGCGCCGGCGTGTAGCGGCCGGTAAAGCTGCGGCTATCGCCCATCCAGAACAGCGCGCCGCCCAAGGTCGCAAGGACGCACGCAATGACGGCGAGGCCACGGTAGCTGGCGTAGCGCGCGCCCATGAACCAGGCGACCAGCAGGGCCAGGGGGAGGCTCATTAGGGCGAGTTCTATGAACCTCATGGCAGAGCAAAGAACTGGGGGAGATGTGCCATCCCCCCCAGACCCCCCGTCTTCATTTAGGCTGGGTCTCGGCGGCGTGGGCACGCAGGTCCGCCAGCTTGCAGTACTCCAGGGCGCCCTGGTGGGTAGCGTCCAACACCACGTTGGGTGCGGCGCCGGCAACCAGCGCTTCGGCCCAGCGCGGCGCGCACAGGCACCAGCGATCACCCGGCCGCAGCCCGGCAAAGTCATACTCCGGCCGCGGCGTGCTGAGGTCGTTGCCGGCGGCGCGGCTGAAGGCGAGGAACGCGGCGGTCATGACCGCACATACCGTGTGGCTGCCGAGATCGCCCGGCCCAGTGTCACAGCAGCCATTGCGAAAGAAGCCGGTCAGCGGCGATTGCGAGCAGGATTGCAGCGTGCCGCCCAGCACGTTCAGCGAAGGCGGCCGGTAGAAATCCCCGGTGGCATCAAGCGGCATGAATTTGCCTTTGCGTGATTTGCGCCGACCCTAGCACATCACCGCCTATCTGCGCGTTGCCATCATCAGAACCAACAGCACCAGCGCCACGCCCTGCAGGATCACGCGCGCCTGCATCAGCCGGTTGGCGCGGGCAGGGTCGCCGCCGCGCGCCACGCCGGCCATGCCGAGGCCCAGCACGCCAAGAATGGCCAGCATCACCACGAACAGAAGGATCATGAACATCTGGGACATGCCGCCCAAGATGGGTGCGCCGCCGCTTTTACAAAGCATGACATCGCCGCAAGGCTCGCGCACCAGCGTTGACAAGCCGCTCAAGCCAATGGCCCAGCCTGGGACCATGAGGCTGCTTCTGCTTGTTCTATCAGTCCTGGCGCTGGCTGGCGCCCCCGCGCGCGCGCAGCTCACCCTGCCTGGTGCCGCCAAGCCTGCCGCACCGCCGACGGCACCGGCCGCCGGGCTGAGCCCGGCCGAGACGCAATCCGTCCTGCAACTGCTCAATGACCCGGTCCGCCGCGCGGCCTTCACCGCCCAGCTCCAGGCGCTGTCGAAGGCCACGGCCGCCACCGCGCCCAAGGCGGCCTCGCCGGTCAAGCTGGCACCCGATAGCGTGGGTGCGGAGGTGATCCGCAAGAGTGCCACATGGCTCGCCGACCTGGACAGCCAGGTCAGCGCGTTCGACCACGTGCTGGGCAATCTGCCCGCCGTCTGGTCCTTCTCCCAGCGCGTCTGGAACGATCCGCAGCGCCGGGCACGTGCATTGCAGACTGCCTGGCATTTGGGCCTGATCGTGCTGGCCGCCGCACTCGTGGAATGGGTGTTCGACCGCATCCTGCGCCGGCCCATCTCGGCGCTGGCAAGGCTGGCCCCTCCCGGCACTATCGCCGAGACCGAGGCCGGCGACGATGCGCAGGATGAAGACGCCCCCGCCGTGGTGGTGCGCCATGCCCGCTTCACGCGCGCGCTGCGCGTGCTGCGTCGCCTGCCCTTCTTCCTGCTGCGCCTCGCACTCGAACTGCTCTCGCCCGCGCTGTTCCTAGGCCTGGCCTATGCCGGCATGATCTTCGCCGAGCTCTACACGCAGGCCGAGCTGTGGGTGGCCATCACCGCCTATATGGCAGTGCGGATCACCACCGCGCTGACGCGCTCGCTGGTCTCGCCCGACCATGCCTCGCTGCGCATGGTGCACCTGAACGATCATGGCGCCGCCTATGCGCTGGCCTGGGTGCGCCGGCTAGCCGCAGTCGCCGGGTTCGGCTACGCGGCCACGCAGATCGGCGTGCAGTACGGCCTGCCGCCCACGGCGCGGGATGCCTTTCTCAAGGCCGTGGCGCTGATCGACCACGTCTTTCTGGTCGTCATCATTCTGCAGACGCGCGGGCGCGTGGCGGCGCGCATCCGCTCCCATGCCGCCACGCTCACGATCATGGGCCGGGTGCGCAACCGCCTAGCCTCGGTGTGGCACCTGGTCGCGATCTTCTTCGTCGTGGCGCTTTGGCTGGTGTGGGCGGCACAGGTGCACAATGGCTACGCTCGCCTATGGCATTTCTTCCTCGTCACGGTCGGCGTACTGATCGCGGCGCGGCTGCTGGGCATTGTCCTGCTGGGCGGCCTGGAGCGTGCCTTGCGCGTCAGCCCCGAGCTCGCGCTTCGCTATCCGGGGCTCGAAACACGTGCCAACCGCTACTATCCGCTTATGCGCGCGCTGGTGACGAGCCTGCTGTTCCTGGGCACGGCTTTCGCACTGCTCTGGGTCTGGGGGGTGAATACCGCGTCCTGGTTCAGCCATGGCGGGCTGGGCGGCAAGCTTGCCACGGCGCTGATTACGGTGGCCATCGCCGGCGCACTCACCCTGGCCACCTGGGAAGGCGTGAACACGGGGCTGGATCGCCATCTGGCGCGCCTGACGCGCGAGGCACAGCTCAACCGCGGCGCGCGCCTGCGCACGCTGATGCCGATCCTGCGCACGATCCTGATGATCGTGCTGGTGGCCACCTTCGGGCTGACCGCGCTGTCGGAAATCGGTGTCAATATCGCACCGCTTTTGGCAGGGGCGGGCATCATCGGCGTGGCGATCGGCTTCGGCTCCCAAAAGCTGGTGCAGGATTTCATCACCGGCATTTTCCTGCTGCTGGAAAACGCCATGCAGGTGGGCGATGCCGTGACCGTGGCCGGCCTATCCGGCTCGGTCGAGAACCTGTCGATACGCACCATGCGCCTGCGCGCCGGCGATGGCTCGGTGCACATCATCCCGTTCAGCTCGGTCTCCACGGTGACCAACGTCAATCGCGGTATCGGCAATGCGGCCGTTTCCGTGGTTGTGCCGCTGGAGGAGGACAGCGATCATGTCAGCACTATGCTAGGCGATATTGTGCGCGGCATGCGCGACGAGCCAGTCTTTGCCGAGAGCATGCGCAGCGACTTCCAGCTCTGGGGTGTGGATCGCGTGGATGCGGGCAATATCACTATCGTCGGCCAGATCGTCTGCACCGATACCGGCCGTTGGGCGGTACAGCGCGAGTTCAACCGGCGCATGAACATCCGCTTCAAGGAGCTGGGCATTGCAATCGGCACCCCGCTGACCACAACGCGCATGGTGCAAGCCGCCGAGCGCGCGCCTGAACGGCTGGGCCTGGCGCAGGAGGACAAGCCGCCGCCGCCCGACCAGCTTCGCGAGTCGCCGCCGCCTTCATCGCTGGGGAATACGTCATGAACGAATTGGCCGGTCCCCCCGTCAGCGACCTGGCACCGCTCGCGCGGCTTTTGTGCCGCGACGGTTTTGTGCATGCGCCTGCCGCGAAGATGGGCCGTGTGTTGCGCGCGCGCGGGCTGACCGACTGGGCAGGCTTCGCGGCAAGCTGGAACGATCTGGGCGTGGACGCCTACATGGCCGATGGGGGACGCTACAGACGGCGCCGTCACGCGGCGATGTCGGTGACCACGGCCGGAGAAATCCGCCGCAAGCCGCACCAGCCGCATTATCAAAGCCGGGACTACAATCCGCTGAATGGCGGCATTGCGCGGTGGTTCGACCCCGTGGACGGGGCGATTGCCAATCATCCCGCGCTGCTTGCCATCCTTGGCGTGTGCCTGGAAACCTTCAACGGCTGCATGGCGCCCGCCGCACGGCCCGCTTCATGGCACGTGGAATTGCATCAATTCCGCGTCGAATCGCGCGAAGGTGTGGCGGGCAATCCGACGCCGGAGGGGCTGCATCGCGACGGCGTGGACTGGGTGCTGGTGCTCCTGGTCGCGCGGCACAACGTGGCGAGCGGAGAGACGAGCATTCACGATCTACAGCGCCGGCATCTGGGGAGTTTTACTCTGGCGGAGCCGATGGAGGCAGCGTTGGTGGATGATGATCGTGTCTATCACGGGGTGACTCCGGTCACGCCGATCGATCCTGGCATGCCCGCTTATCGGGACGTGCTGGTTGCTACGTTTCGGCGGGAGTGAAGTATGTTCTTTTTTGAAAAAAAGAACCAAAAAGCTTTTGTCAGTTTGCAGCCCGGCTCAACTGACAAAAGTTTTTTGGTCCTTTTTTTCAAAAAGGGACTGCTTGCTTCCTGCCTTTTGCTCATGGCCGCAGCCCCCGTTTCCGTGCGCGACGCCTGGGCACGCGCGAGTTTGCCGCACCAGAGCGCCAGCGCGGCCTACATGATCCTGCGCAGTGCGGCCCCCGACTCGCTGACGGGCGTCAGCATTCCCCAGGGAATGGCCATGCTGCACCAGAGCACGCGTGACGGCGGCATGGCGGGGATGGCGGACATGGACAGCCTGGCGCTGCCCGCGCGCCGCGACGTGGCGCTGGCACCTGGCGGCGCGCACATCATGCTGATGGATTTGCCGCGTGCCTTGCGCGCGGGCGAGACGCTGCATCTGATCCTGCATTTCGCGCATGCGCCGGACCGGGATGTGGCCGTGCCCGTGCGGCCGGTGGGCGCTGTCGGGCCATGAGGATGGGCCGGGTCGCGGCAGTGGCGGGCGCGGTTGTTCTGGCCGTGCTGCTGGCCGTTGCGGTGGCGCTGCGCCTGGCGTCGCACAAGGCGGCCGAGGTGACGATCGGCGGTCCCTTTCATCTGATCGACGGACATGGCCACGCGGTGTCGGACAGCGATTTCCGCGGCCGGTTCATGCTGGTCTATTTCGGCTACACGCATTGCCCGGACGCTTGCCCCACCACGCTCAGCGACATCGCCGCGGCGATTGACAAATTGCCCGTGGCGGACCGCACGCGCCTGGTGCCGCTGTTCATCACTGTCGATCCCGAGCGCGACACGCCTGACACATTGGGCGAATATGCGCAGGCTTTCGGGCCCGCCTTTGTCGGGCTGACCGGCAGTGCCGCCGATATCGGCCGCGCCGAGGATGCCTACCACGTGTATGCGAAGAAGCATCCGCTTAAGCACGGTGATTACGCCATGGATCACAGCTCGATCGTCTATGTCATGGGCCCGGACGGAACGTATCGCGGCGTCATCCCCGACAACACCAAACCCGCGTTGATGGCGCAAATGCTTGAGGAATTGGGCGTCTAAATGACAAAAGTTTTTTGGTTCTTTTTTTCAAAAAAGAACAAGATTTCTTTTTGAAAAAAGAAGCAAAAACTTTTATCTGTTTGTCTGGGTGGCTGGATCCGCAACTTGCGTTTTTGCGATTTGCGGCAGACGCTTACACCATGTTTTTCGATGGGGGGGAATTCAGCTACCTCTGCATCGAACCGTTCCAGGTGCAGGTGGATGGTACGCTGGAGGATCTGGGCGCCGCGCTGGCGCGGCACGCGCCCGTCGACGGACCCGTGCCGTTCTGCGGCGGCGCAGCGGGCTTCATCGGCTACGAAATGGGCGCGAGCCTGGACCGTGCACCGCGCGCACCCGGCGCGCTTGCAGGCATTCCGGACATGCTGTTCGGCTTTTACGATTGCGTGCTGGCATTTGATCATGCCGCGCACCGTGTATGGCTGTTCGGGGCGAGCGAAGCGCGACGCGAGGCTGTCTTTGCCCGCCTGACCGAAGCGGCCGAATGGGTGCCACCGCCTCGCCTGACGTGGCGGGCCTGTGTGTCGCGGCAGACGCATATCGCGCGCGTGGAAGCGGTGCTGCGGGCGATTGAGGCGGGCGACATCTATCAGGCCAATATCGCGGCGCGCTTCGAAGCCGCGCGGCCGGCAGGGCTGGATGCCGCGGCGCTCTACCTCGCACTGCGCGCGGATAACGCCGCCCCGTTCGGCGCTTATGTCGGCACCGGCGGCGGCTGCGCCGTGCTCAGCGTATCACCGGAGCGGTTCTTGCAAATGAATGCCGCCGGCGCGATAGAGACGCAGCCGATCAAGGGCACGCGGCCGCGCGGCCCCGATGCAGCAGGGGATGCCGCCCTTGCCGCCGAGTTGCTGGCAAGTGCCAAGGATCGCGCTGAAAACCTGATGATTGTCGATCTTCTGCGCAACGACATCGCGCGCGTGGCACGCAACGTGACTGTGCCCTCGCTGTGCGCGCTGCGCAGTTTTGCGCATGTCCATCACCTGGTCTCCACCGTGCACGGACAGATCATGCCGGGCAGGGGAGCAATCGATTTGCTGCGTGCCGCCTTTCCCGGGGGATCGATCACCGGCGCGCCCAAATTGCGTGCAATGGAGATTATTGCCGAACAGGAAGGGCGCGCCCGCGGGCCTTATTGCGGTTCGGCCGCCTGGATCGGATTTGATGGCGCAATGGACAGCAACATCCTGATCCGCACCCTGACGGTGGCGAGCGATTGCGTGGTGGCTCAGGCCGGCGGCGGCATCGTGGCGGACAGCGATCCGGCCGAGGAGTGGGAGGAGGTGCTGGTCAAAATCATGCCGTTGCTGAACGCAGTGGGCGCGCTGTGAGCCAGGTCTGGCTGAATGGCGCGCTATGCGCCGAGGCGGTGGCGCGCATCAATCCGACCGATCGGGGTTTTACGCTTGGCGATGGCGTGTTCGAGACGATTCGCGCCGAAGGCGGGGCCCCTGCGCAATTTCCGCGCCATTTCAAGCGGCTGAGGCAGGGTGCTGCAGTGCTGGGCATCGAGCTGCCGTTCAGCGAGTGGGTTCTGACAAAGGCCTTGCGCGCAGTAGCCTCCGGCCAGGATTGCGCGCTTCGCCTCACGCTCACCCGCGGTCCGATGGCGCGTGGCGTGCTGCCAACACGGGTGCCACTTCCGCGGCCGACCATCCTGATCACTGCGGGCGCATTGCCGGCGCCGGGCAGTCCAGCGCGCGTCATCACGGCCACGCGCACGCGCCGCAACGAATTCTCGCCTTTGTCGCGCATCAAGTCGCTCAATTACGGCGACAGCATCCTGGCGCGGCAGGAGGCGGCCGAGCTTGGGGCGGATGATGCGTTGCTGCTGAACACGCAGGGCAATGTGGCCGAGGCAAGTGCGGCCTGCGTTTTCCTGGTTATCGACGGCCAGCTCGTCACGCCGTTGGTGACCGATGGCGCGCTTGCGGGTATCGGCCGCGCCTTGCTGCTGCGGAAGACCAAGGCCGTAGAGCGGCAGATCAGCGAGGCGGAACTTGGACGCGCGACGGCGGGCGTTCTGGTCAACGCGCTGGGAAGGCGCGGTATATCCGGCATCAATGGCCGCGCGCTTGACGGCGCGTCAGGTCTCACCTGAGGCCCGCCGGCGTCTACGAAGCGGGTCAAAGCAAACGGTAGAGCGCAAAGCCTACCGCGGAGAGAATAATGAGCGGTGCAAACAGCACGCCGAACAGCGATCCGAACATGCGCGCCAACAAAAAAAGCGCGAAGACAACAAAGATGGTGCCGACACCATAGATGATCATGGTCGATCTTCATCCACAACATAGCCTCCTTGTCAAGCGAAGCCCGTCGTTCAGCCCAGTGAACGTGCCAGAACTGAGTCAGAACACACGGTACCTCCTACCACGAAACGCCTGGCGCCGATGCGCCGAAAACCTTGGCGCACGTAAAATGCCAGCGCACGCGTATTTTCGTCGTGCATGCCAAGCACAAGCCGGGAGGCTCCGCGTGTCCGGGCCTCCTCCACCGCGAGCGCCATCAAGGCGTGGCCGAGGCCTGTCTTATGGAATGGATGGAGCACATAGATGCGCAGGACCTCGTAATCGCCCGGTTGCGGGCCTTCGATGGGCAGCGTGGCCGGAACAAGGACCAGATAGCCGATGGGTGCCCCCATCGGGGCTTGCGCCATCCATACGACGCAGGCCGGATCGTTCAGCCATTGCGCATATTGCGCTGCACTGTGCCGGATCGTACAAAAATGCAGCAGGTCTGCACCGGGCAAGATGGCGGTGTAGGTTTCTAGAACCGTGGCCGACCCCAGCAGCGAGAGCGCCGGTGCATCGTCTGCCGTTGCTAGCCTGATGTTGAAGTCCATGCCGCCGCAGCACAATCCGGTAATTGTCTTATACCAACCCCGCGTTGAGACTGACCCATAATCAAGGCAAAGACGGTTGGGAGAGATGTGGCTGACGTATACGTCAGCCCTCCCCAAACCCCCCGTCGATTATTTGGCTTCGCTGCGAGAGTCAATCGTTCTGCTGGTTAATATTAAGTATTCATCGCATCAAAGAAATCCTGATTAGTCTTGCTGTATTTCAACTTGTCCAACAAAAAATCCATGCCGTCATTGGCGCCCATCGGATTGAGGATGCGCCGCAGCACCCACATCTTGGACAGCGTCCCGCGATCGACCAGCAGCTCTTCCTTGCGCGTGCCGCTCTTGGTGATGTCAATTGCCGGGAAGGTGCGCTTGTCGGACAGCTTGCGATCCAGGATAATCTCCGAATTGCCGGTGCCTTTGAATTCCTCGAAGATCACCTCGTCCATGCGGCTGCCGGTATCGATCAGGGCGGTGGCAATGATCGTCAGTGACCCGCCTTCCTCGATATTGCGCGCGGCGCCGAAGAAGCGCTTGGGCCGTTGCAGCGCGTTCGCGTCCACGCCGCCGGTCAGAACCTTGCCCGAGGACGGCACGACCGCGTTATAGGCGCGCGCCAGGCGCGTGATGCTGTCCAGCAATATCACCACGTCGCGTTTGTGCTCGACCAGGCGCTTGGCCTTTTCCAGCACCATTTCGGTCACCTGCACGTGGCGCGTCGCCGGCTCGTCAAAGGTGCTGGCGACGACTTCGCCATTCACCGTGCGGGCCATGTCGGTGACTTCCTCCGGCCGCTCATCGATCAGCAGCACCATCAGGAAGACTTCGGGATGGTTGGTTGAAATGGCGGTGGCGATATTCTGCAGCATGACCGTCTTGCCGGTACGTGGGGGGGCGACGATCAGCGCCCGTTGCCCCATGCCAATCGGCGCCACCAGATCGATCACCCGCGGCGTGTTGTCCTTCTGCGGACCTTTGGCGACGGACTGAAAATTCTCCATTTCCATCTTGAGGCGCCGGTCGGGATAGAGCGGCGTCAAATTGTCGAAATTGATGCGGTGGCGTACCGCCTCGGGCGGTTCGAAATTGACGTTTTCCAGTTTGAGCAGCGCGAAATAGCGCTCGCCATCCTTGGGCGCCCTGATTTGGCCCTCGACGGTATCGCCCGTGCGCAGCGCGTAGCGGCGCACCTGGGCGGGGCTGACATAGATGTCGTCCGGCCCGGGCAGGAAATTGCTCTCAGGGCTGCGCAGGAAGGCGAAGCCGTCGGGCAGGATTTCCAGCGTGCCGTCGCCCTGGATCGCCTGGTCGTTTTCGGCAAGGTTTTTCAGGATTGCGAACATCATGTCCTGCTTGCGCAGGGATGACGCGTTTTCGATCTGCAGTGATTCGGCAAAGCTGAGCAGGTCGGACGGGGATTTCGCCTTGAGTTCGGCTAAATGCATGGAGGGGTCGGCCTCGGGATGAGTGGGGAAATGGCCGGGACAAGGCTCGCGCACGATAGGGCGCGGCGCGCATAATTCCTGGAGGGTGAGATCTCCGCGGCAAAAGAAGACGTGCCGGCGGAGGGAGCTGCCACGCGGAGAACCCGCACAGGCGGCGCTGACGTGGCACGTAAAGGCAAGGCGATCAAGTCCAAAGGCAAAAAAGATTGGGTGGACCGAGCCGGTCCCCCCAAACCCCCCGTCGATTATTGGGCCTCGCCTAAAATGATGACGGGGGGTCTGGGGGGACCGGCTCGGTCCACCCAGCTCTTAAAACGGCTGCACCACCACCATAACGACGGCCACCACCATCAGCACCGTAGGCACCTCATTGGCAATCCGATAGAACCGCTGCGACCGCACCCGCTGATCGTTCAGAAACTGCCGCCGCCACTTGCCCATCGCCCCGTGGAAGCCCGCCATAAGCAACACACTGACCAGCTTCACGTAGAACCAGCCCTGGTGCCAATCCACCAAGCCGGGAGTCATCGCCAGCACCAGCCCCAACCCAAAGGTCGTCAGCATCGCCGGCGTCATGATCTGCTTGTAGAGCTTGCGCTCCATGATCTTGAACCGCTCGGAGCCTTCGGAGCCGACCGGCGCCTCGCAATGATAGACATAGAGGCGGGGCAGATAGAGCATGCCGGCCATCCAGGCGATCACCGCAATGATGTGCAGCGCCTTGGTCCAGGGATAGAGCGCGGCTAAGGCATGGCCCATCACGCCGCATCCTGCCGCAGGCCCGCGGCAATCAGCCCAGGCACCTCGTCCAACGAGGAGACGATCCACGCGCCCAATGCGCCCAGCCCGAACACATCGCCATGTGGCGCATAGCCGATACACGCCATCCCCGCTGCGCGTGCGGCGCGCACGCCGGGCGCGCTGTCTTCAATCACCAGGCACATGGCCGACGGCACGCCCTCCGCCGCCGCAGCGGCCAGGAACAGATCAGGCGCGGGCTTGCCGCGGCCGACATCGCGCGCGCTATGCACCCGGCCTTGCACGAGGGCGGTCAGGCCGGCGAGGCCGAACTTGACCACCATCTCCTCGTGGCTGGAATTGCTCGCCACACGTACCGGGATCCCCATCGCCGCCACGGCGCGCAGGCAGGCGGCAGCGCCGGGCATGGCGCGCAGATGGCCGTCCAGCGCCGCGATCAGCCGCGCCTGCATGTGGTCTGGCCAAGCTGGCCCAAGCAGATGCGCCGCATGGCGCTGAAAGCTCGCCTGAAGGTCGGACCAGCGCAGACCGACAAAGCCATCGGCCTCGGCCTCGCCGATGTCCCAGCCCAGAGCGCGCGCCTCGCTGAACACAACGGCGCGCGAGGCGGGCTCGCTGTCGACCAGCACGCCGTCGCAGTCAAAGATCACCAGGCGCGGCTGCATCAGGCCGCCAACTGCATCATCGGGCAATCGCCGTGGCGGGCAGGGCAGGCACGCGCACCGGCGTAGCTGCACAAGCCGGGGCCGCGCGCCCGCGTAGCTGCCACCAGACCGGCAAGAGCGGTGATGAATCCCGCGTCGCTGTTCTGTGCCGGCGCGCGATAGTAGCCCGGCACACCCAGTCTGTGCGCCAGTTCGCGGTACTCCACGTCCAGTTCCACCAGCGTCTCGGAATGTTCGGAAACAAAGGCGATTGGCACCACCAGCACGGCGACTTTGTCGTGTGCTGCGATCTCCAGCACCGCCTCGGTCGAGGGGTCGAGCCATTTCTGCGGCGTGGCGCGGGACTGGTAACAGACCAGATGGTCCAGATCGGGCTCGCCCAGTGCGGCGACGACGCCTGCCACGGTGGTCTCCACCTGATACTGGTAAGGGTCGCCCTTCTGCACGATCACCTCGGGCAAGCCATGGGCCGAGAACAGCACACGCACCCGAACGCCCTGCGACGAGGCGCGGGCCTCATCGAGCGCGCGGCGCACGATGGCGGCGGTTGCCGCGATGTAGCCGGCATCGGCAAACCAGCAGCACAGCGTAGTGACGCGCCTGGCCAGGCCCGCGGCAACCGCGGCCTGGCGCCAGGCGATCAGCGAGCTGCCGGTCGTGGTCGTGGAGAATTGCGGATAGAGCGGAAGGAGCACCACTTCGTCGGGGTTCCACGCCCGGACAGCCTCGGCAGCCTCATCGCTGAAGGGGTGCCAATAGCGCATGGCGATGAAGCATTTGGCCTGCAATCCCGTGCTGGCGAGCTCGGCATCCAGCGCCGCCGCCTGGTCCTGGGTCAGCTCCAGAAGCGGGGATTTGCCGCCCAGGATGGCGTAGTTTTCCGTGGCCGGCGCCACGCGGGCGCGAGCGATCACGCGCGCCAGGATGGGGCGCACGAAGGGCGGCACGCGCAGGATGGCGGGGTCGCGGAACAGGTTGAGCAGGAAGGGCTTGATCGCCTCGGGGCAGTCAGGGCCGCCGAGGTTGAACAGCACGACGGCAATGCGGCTCATGAAACCTGCCGCACAATCCCCACGAGGTCGGCCACATGCTCGGGCGGCGTCTGGGGCAGGATGCCATGACCCAGATTGAAGACATGCGGCGTACCGCGAAGTCCGTCCCTGATCGCCGTGGCCTGCTTCAAAAGCGGCTCGCCGCCGGCGATCAGCGCCATGGGATCGAGATTGCCTTGCACCGCCACGGTTTCGGGCAGGGAGGCGGCCACGCGCGCGCCATCCAGGCTGGTATCAAGGCCCACGCAATCGACACCGGTGCGCTCGGCGTAATCAGGGATCAGCGTGCCGGCCAGGCGCGGAAAGCCCAACACGGGCACGCCGGGGTAGCGTGCGTTCAGCGCGTTCACGATGGCGGCGGTGGGCTCGACGACGTGGCGGAAGAACTGGGCAGGCGGCAGCACGCCGGCCCAGGTGTCGAAGAGCATGACTGCGTCCGCACCCGCATCGATCTGATCCGACAGGTACGTGATGGTCGATTGGACCAGGCGGTCCATCAGCGCGCCGAAGAAGAGAGGGTCGGTGTAGGCCAGCGTGCGCGTGGTGGCGAAATCGCGCGAGCCACCGCCCTCGACCATGTAGCAGGCGACCGTGAACGGGCTGCCGGCAAAGCCCAGCAGCGTGCACGCATCGGGCAAGGCCGCGCGGACGCGGCGCACCGTCTCCATGACCGGGGCGGTGCGATCAGCGCCGCGTGCAGCATCCAGCACACCAAGCCCGGCCCGATCGCGAATGGGCGCGAGCACAGGACCTTCGCCATCGACGAATTGCACGTCCTGGCCCATGGCCCAGGGCAGGATCAGGATGTCGCTGAACAGGATTGCGCCATCCATCCCGAAGCGCCGCACGGGTTGCAGCGTGACTTCGGTCGCCAGATCGGGCGTGGTGCAGCGGGCGATGAAGCCGCCGCCGGCTTCGCGCAGGGCGCGATATTCAGGCAAATAGCGGCCGGCCTGGCGCATCAGCCAGATGGGCGGCGGCCACACGGCCTCGCCGGCAAGGACACGCATCAGTGGTTTGGCCGTCATGCAGTGTCCCGGGGTCGCGCGCGCCAGCCCGTCCGGCACGCCTTCTTCCTAGAAAGGATTCTTGAGAAGTAAATGGGGTGTCAGTTGGGGCTATTAATTGTGGGGTACCCGGTAAGCCGCCGGCTGCATGGGATTCACCCACACGAGGCGTGTCGTTTAACGCTCTGTTAATGTGTGGTGAATGGAGCTTGTCCCCAAGGCGGTGCCCAGGAGCAGAAATCATCCACGCCGCGCCCGGCTGCCGATTTCATCCACGCTCTTAAGCGACAGTCGTCGTGACGGGGCTGGAAAGACCGGTTATCCCCGCTATCCTCGCAAACCCCATCCGGTGGACAAAATGCTGTGCCAGACTCCCAAACCGAGCGGATCAACCTGCATCTGGTCAGCGACGCCACCGGCGAGACGCTCAACTCGATTGCCCGGGCCACGGTTTCCCAGTTCGAACCGCTGCGGATCATCTATCACCGCTGGAGTCTGATCAGGACGCGCTTTCAGCTCCATCGCGTGCTGGAAGGCATCGAGTCCGAACCCGGCCCGGTGCTTTCGACCGTCGTGGATAGGGGTTTGCGCAATGACCTCGAAGCCACTTGCCAGCGCCTGGGCGTGACCGTGGTCAATGTGCTCGATCCCGTACTTGCCGTGCTTGGCGATCAGCTGGGGGCGACGGCGACAGCCCGGCCGGGCAAGCAATACGTGCTGGATGCCGATTATTTCAAACGCATCGATGCGATCCATTTCGTGCTCGCCCATGATGACGGGCAAGCGCAGGCGGGGATCGAGGAGGCTGACGTGATTCTGGTTGGCGTCTCGCGCAGTTCGAAGACCCCGACCAGCTTCTATCTCGCCAACCGGGGCGTGAAGGCGGCCAACGTGCCTCTGGTGCCTGGCCTGCCGGACCCGCCTGGCTTGGACCATCCGAGCTGTCCCGTTGTGGGCCTGACGCTGGATCCGCAATCGCTGATCGAAATCAGGCGGCATCGATTAAAACTCATAGCCCAGGGGCAGGGGGCGGGGCATATCCGCCAGGACCGCGGCGATTACGTGGACATGGAGAGCGTGCGCGCCGAGCTGCTGTGGGCGCGACGGCTATGCACGCGGCGCGGCTGGCCGGTGATCGATGTCACACGC
Organism: Acetobacteraceae bacterium; assembly: GCA_965276755.1. Lineage (GTDB taxonomy): Bacteria > Pseudomonadota > Alphaproteobacteria > Acetobacterales > Acetobacteraceae > CAJCIS01. The sequence goes on along the minus strand of OZ255625.1, from coordinate 2,549,467 downwards.
CGCTCGATCGAGGAGACGGCGGCCACTGTTCTGCAACTGATGGCGGCCTGGCATACGCGCCATGACAAGCAGGCGCCGCGGCAGGTCGATAGCGGGCTGGCGGGGTAGAGCTCATTCGGCCACAGGCCATTCACGCGCGCTTGAGACAATGCCGCCAAGCAGGCATGGTGCGGGCCGCGAAGGGGAGTTCTGAATGCCGCGTTACGCCTTGCTTGCCTCGGCCCTGCTGCTGAGCGGCTGTTCGGGTTCCGGGTTCTGGCGGTATGAGCGCGATACGCTGACCCTGCCCGGGGCCAATCCCAACATCCCTGTCGGATCCAGCGAGAACTACCTGCGCGCGCGCCACGGCACGGTGGCCGAGCCCCAGCCGCTGATGACCGAGGCCGGCGACATCTGGCCCGGCCCCACGCAGAACGTGCCCACGCTGAAGGATTTGCAGAAGCAGCAATCGGCCGAGACGGGCACGGGCGGCTCGGGCGCCCCGGGGCTGGCGCCCTTGCCGCCGCTGCCTTCGCTGCCGGGCTATGAGATTTCGCAACAGGATGCTGTATCGCCCATTCCGGCGCAGGCGTTTCCGGGGGCAGTGGTGCCGACCAAGGGTGGGCGCGTGCCGATCCAGGGCGATCAGGGCTACAAGGCGCCAGCCGGTGCCTCGGCCACTGGCGGCAATATCGTTGTGCCGAATGGCAATGGGACCAGCACGGTCATCAGCCCCACGGGCCAGGTCAGCACGATCCCAACACCCAAATAGTGGCGTGGGCAGCGTCGAGATCCTTTATTTTGCCTGGCTGCGCGAGCGCGTGGGCTGTGCGCGCGAGAGCGTGGAGTTGCCCGATGATGTGCGCGATGTCGCCGGGCTGATCGCATTGCTGCGGGCGCGCGGTGGGGGGCATGAGGCGGTGTTTTCGCTAGGGCGCGTGGTGCGCGCCGCGGTGAATCAGGATTTTGCGGGGCCGGAGACAGCGGTGGGCGACGGGGATGAGGTGGCGTTCTTTCCGCCTGTGACGGGGGGTAACGGGTAGAAATTGCTGGAATATGTCTCTCCAAGCGGTCGCCTGCGGCTCATCCGGCAAGCTCTTCCACTGAGTTTTAGGAGAACTATGTGTTCAGGCGGTCTCCTTCCTATTTCAATCGTTGGTTTTGCATCTTGCCAGCAATGACCGTGCTACAAGGCTGCGGTATCTATGGCGACTGGCTCACGAATGTTCTTCAGAATCGAAGTAGCAGCAACCTTGTTGTGTCCGGCACAGACACGTCACCCGCCGGAAAAAGCTATAAGGTATTGCCAGGTCATGGGTTGATGGTTGCTTGGGGCGCCCTTGGAAGCCGTATTGTCATTCAAGCAATTGGCCCCGATCCCAGCGTAATCTATCGAGGCCCATTGTGTGCCTCTGATTCTACGTTCGTAGTTGCACCAAACCTAGGAGTGGCTTGCAAAGCTTTGATTTCTCTCACCGCTGCCTCTGTATCAGGTGGAAGCACAATAAGATAGAACGATCGGAAGTGTCTCAGTTTGCAAATCTCTATTCTGAGACACTCTAGCGTCGTCGCCCCGACCCCAGCTATGCTTGGATGCAAGCAGGAGCAGGTGGCGCCACAGCATGCGAACGAAGGTCATTGTCAACCACGCGAATGAGGCCCGAGAATCGTGCTGGACCCTGATCCAGGAAGATGATCGCAGTCTGCACGTTCAGCAGCGGGCTATATACCCGGACGGTGTTAGACATGAACGCACCGTGCCGATCAACGACTTCATGCGCGAGAATGGGCCGCCCCCCCGAGCCCTCCAAATTCTGATCGAGCGGATGTTTGACGATGCCCAAGGGCCCTGGGCTGGGGGCGGGGCACGGAAGCTGACGGTTGAGCAGCGCCAGGAGCAGGCTTAGAAGGCGGCAAAGAAGCGGTGGACACGCGATTGACATAGTTCATTTTCTCTGCCACCAATGAGGCACCGCAAATGAACGAGGCCCAGCCACAGCCCTGCCGTCTGCATTGGCGCGGTCAAGAACCAGATCGCGGGCAACCCGGCTGAGAAGAATGTCAGCACGTCCTACGTCGAGCGCTAAAACCTGACCATGCGCATGTCTATGCGCCGCTTCACCCGCCTGACCAACGCTTTCAGCAAGAAGGCAGAGAACCACGCTCACGCACTGGCGCTCTACTTCACCTTCTACAACTTCGCACGCATCCATAAGGCGTTGAAGTGCAGCCCCGCGCCATGGCCGCTGAGGTTAGCCAAACGCTTTGGAGCATGGAGGATATCGTTGCGCTGGTTGACGCGCGGGCGGAGTCGCCCAAGGCTCGCGGCCCCTACAAGCCCAGCGCTTCAAATGTCGCAAACTCAAACTGAGACACTATCGAACGATCTCATACGAGAGGCCGCGTGCAAGCTTAAAATCTGCTTGGAGAGTACGCACGCTGACGCCGTTGGACATAAAGTGCGTGGTCGCTACGCTTTTGGCGCCAAGGAGGTCGGTTGGCTCGCATTCTGGTGCAAGACGAGGGGTTCGACACCGGCGGAGAAATCGCGCGCCTGGGCCGCGCCGGTAGCGAGGCAGGTGCTATTGGCTGCTTCGTTGGAGTCGTGCGGAGCGACGTTGCTCGGCCAATCATTGCCATGACGCTTGAGCATTATCCGGCCATGACGCAAGCGGCGCTCGCGCGCATTGCAGAGATGGCGGAGGCGCGGTTTGCGTTGCTGTCCTGCACGATCATTCATCGCGTGGGGCGCCTGGCGCCTGGAGAGCAGATTGTGTTCGTCGGTGCCTCGGCCCGCCATCGGCATGCGGCGTTGGATGCGGTAGCGTTTCTGATGGATTGGCTAAAGACGAAAGCGCCTTTCTGGAAGCAGGAGGTCTTCACGACGGGTGAATCACGGTGGGTGGAGGCCCGCGACACGGATGACGAGGCGGCGGCACGCTGGACGAGTGCAAGCTGAAACAACTTTCCCGGCCTACACGTCAAAGGTCGATTTTTTCTGTTGCAAAAAAGGCTCCGTGTCGTCGCAATTGCTGGGCACGCGCGTCGCTATGGTGATGGTGAGCGGCAATAGCCTGTGCGACGTTTTTTGGAAGCTTGAGAAACGACTATGATAGCGACCACCGCCGCCCCGTTCGCGCCGCTGCGTCGCCTGTTGAGCATCGCGGCCTGTTTCGCGGCACTATTCCTTGCGATCTTCATGACCGCGGTCATGGTGCAGATATTCCATGCAGATCGCTGCCCGTGGCAGTTTCCTGTCTCAAGTGTTTGTCGATTCAGCGGTGCTCATGGCCGTTCCGCTGGCCGTCGCCATCATCGGCGTGGGGGCCTTTATAACCAACACCCTGCCCGCTGGCCCGGCGGTATTGGCAGTACACCCCGCTACGTCATCATCGCAACGCTGGTGGCTGCGACCCTGTTCCCGGGCACCTTGTATGTCGGTATTTGATAACGAATTTTGCTTGTCCTGGCGTTCGATCGACATGCGCGACAAAACGCTCTCGCCGGTTCACAGATACGCTTGGCGCGATTTCATCGAACTGCATACGGTGTGTGCCGTGCATGGGCTGCGGCGTCACAGTCATCAGGCCGTTGGCGCTCGCTTCCTGTTGGCGGACGGATCCGGGTTCTGGCGCAGCGGCGCTGAATATGGGCAGATGTTTGGTGCTCTCTTGCGCATGTTGCAAGGCGGCAACTATAAATTTGACGATTCCGACTTCGACGAAACATGCTCGCCCGTTAATCATGCACTCTTTAGTAGGCTGCCGTAGGAAAATGCATGCGCCGGCTACCGCTCACGACGGGTCGCTGTCGAGTGCCGCCAGTTCCGACAAGACGATCTTGCGCAGGGCCGGCAGGCTTTGCGTGAGCGTGAACCAGACTTGGTCCTCAGCCACTCTCTCGTATTCATGACGATAGACGTTTCCGGCAGACGCGATAGCCGCCCAGCGGATCGACGAATTGCGAGATTTCAGTGCTTCAGGCAGTCGCCTCGACGCCTCGGAGATGATCTCGAGGCATCGCGTGACAGCATAGAAGCGCAGGTCGTCCCGAAGAAATTCGTCTCGGGTCAAACCTGCTACAAACGTCTCGGCCTTGGAGATATGATAATCAATATCGGTGAGCCACCGGCGTGACCCCCTGGGGTCAGAAGGCATATATGGCCTCGTTCGTCGCCGAAGGAATAATGTAGGGCTTTAGGCCACCGCGACTGACGACATCTACGGGCCCTTCGAACAGACTGGCGATGTATTCCTTGACCTCGACGTATTCGTAGATTCCTATAGGGGCGTTCGGGTCGAACTCGATCAGGATGTCGGTATCGCTGTCGGGTCTAGCATCGCCGCGTGCGCGCGAGCCGAAGAGTGCCGCATGCGCCACACCCTGCGCCCGCAGAACTGCCTCGTTCTCGCGTAGTTTATCGATGATATCTTGCCGATGCATGCGGCCGACCTAGCACATTCCCATCGAATAAACGAGCAAAAGTTCCTTGCTTCTTTCTTTCAAGAAAGAAGACCTTTCTTCCTCTACTCCTCCCGCGCCGTCCGCCACCCCACTGCCGCGCACCCCCGCACCATATCCATATACAAATGCGCCCGCGCATCCGCCGCATTCCCGCGCTGCGAGCGATCATAGACCCCCTGCCCGATCGCCGCCGATCGGAACAGCGAAAAGGCCAGAAAGAAATTCCAGTTCGGCGGCGGATTACCGCGTCCCACGCCCGCGCAATAGCGCGCCACCAGCGCCGCCTCATCGGGAATACCCAGTCCGGCCAGGTCCAGCCCTCCGAGGCCGCGGAACGGCGCGCCGTCATGCGGCAAGCGATAGAAGCTGCACAGATAAGCAAGATCGGAGAGCGGGTGGCCGATCGTGGACAATTCCCAATCCAGGATCGCCCGCAGCGTGGGGCCCGCCGGCGCAAACATCAGATTGCCCAGCCGGTAATCGCCATGTGCAATCACCGCCCGCTCATCCGGCGGAATATTCGCCGCCAGCCACGCCATCAGCTGGTCCATATCCGCGTTCGGCTCGGGGGAGGACGCCATATATTGCCTCGTCCAGCGGCTGACCTGCCGCGCGACATAGGCGTCGGGTTTCCCGAAATCGCTCAATCCCACTTCCCGCCAATCGACGCGATGCAAGGTGGCCAGCCCGTCGGCCATCGCCATGTAATACGGCGCGCGCTCCTGGCGGGGCAGATCGGACAAGCGGATATCTGTCAGCACGCGTCCGTCGACATAATCCATGACGTAGAACGGCGTGCCGATGACCGTCGTATCCTCGCATAGCAGGCGCATGCGCGGCACCGGCACGCCCACGGGCCCGAGCGCGTGCATGACCGTGTATTCGCGATCAACGGCATGGGCGCTGGGCAGAATGGCGCCGGGCGGCTTCTTGCGCAGCACGTAGCGCCTCCCGCCTGCCTCGGTGACCAGGTAGGTCGGATTGGACTGGCCACCCTGGAACTGGCGCACGCTCAGCGGGGTGGCCGCCTCGGGCAGGGCGCCTGCCAGATACGCGGTCAGCGCGGCCTCATCGATGCGATGCTGCGGCAGCACGTCAACGAGCTCAGCCATCGGCCACTTCCCTCTCGATCCTGGCGTTCCTCGCCTCGCCATGCCCCAGGCTGAGGCTCACGTGCAAGGCGCCGGGCGGGGTCAGCGGTCCAAGCCGGTCGGGCCATTCGACCAGCACCACGCCCGCGCGCGCCTCGTCCCAGCCGAGCTCGATGACCGCCTCCGGCCCGTCGAGCCGCCACAAGTCGAAATGGTGCACCGTAAAGGCGGGCGTCTCGTAGCTTTGCACCAGCGTGTAGCTGGGGCTGGGCACCTCCAGCGCCGGGTCGGCGCACAGTGCGCGCAGCATGGCGCGCGCCAGCGTGGTCTTGCCCGCGCCGAGCGGGCCATCGAGGAGCACGGCGTCACCGGCGCGCAGCCCGGTGGCGAGCTCACGGGCGAGCGTTTCGGTAGCTGCCAGATCGGGAAGGGCGACGTGCATGAATGTCCTTGGAAAGACCCCTAGCCTTCTTTCCCCAGCTTGCACCTGATAGACCGCGCGCATGATCCAGACAGATGTCGCCATCATCGGCGCAGGCCCTGCGGGGTTATTCGCCGTCTTTCAATGCGGCATGCTCAAGCTCACCAGCGTGCTGATTGATGCGCTCGGCGAGGTCGGCGGCCAATGCGCCGCCCTCTACCCCGAAAAACCCATCTACGACATCCCTGCCCACCCGGCCCTGGAAGCCGGCGCCCTGGTCGCGCAGCTCGAAGCCCAGATCGCCCCCTTCGCCGCGCCGCGGCTGCTCGGCCGCCGCGTGGTCGCGCTGCACGGCCAGGCTGGCGCCTTTACCCTGCGCACCGACCGCGACGAAGTCATAGCCGCCCGCGCCGTCATCATCGCCGCCGGTGCAGGCGCCTTCGGCCCCAACCGGCCGCCGCTCGACGATTTGGACGCCTACGAGACCTCCGGCGCGGTGCAATATTACGTTCGCCGGCGCGAGGATTTGCGCGGCAAGCGCGTGGTTATCGCCGGTGGCGGCGACTCCGCCGTCGACTGGGCGCTCGCCCTGCGGGATATCGCCGCCAGCATCCAGGTCGTGCATCGCCGGCCCAAGTTCCGTGCCTCGCCGGAAACGGCCGCGCAACTGGATGCGGCCGCGCGCGCGGGAGCGCTGGAACTGGTGATCCCCTACCAATTGCACGCGCTGCACGGTGCCGGCGGCGCGCTGCGCAGCGTGGAGGTGGCAGACCTTGACGGGCGCACCCGCCATCTGCCGGCCGATGTACTGCTGCCTTTCTTCGGGTTGTCGATGGATCTTGGCCCGATCGCGAGCTGGGGTCTGGAACAGGAGCGTCATCATTTGCGCGTCGATCCCGGCACGTGCCAGACCAACATCGCCGGCGTATTCGCCATCGGTGATGTCGTCACCTACCCGGGCAAGCTGAAATTGATTTTGCAAGGGTTTTCCGAAGCAGCGGTTGCGGCCCACGCGATTCACCCGATTGCGCGGCCTGGCGAGGCGCTGCATTTTGAATATTCCACGAGCAAGGGTGTGCCCTAGTACCAATCCGCGTTGAGACTGAGACATGTTCAAGGTGAGAAAGGTTGGGGAAGATGTGCCATCCCAAACCCCCCTCATTTATTAGGAACCGACTTAAATGATGGCGGTGGGTCTTGGGGGGGATGGCACATCTCCCGCAGCCTTCTTGAAAGTCAATCTTTCTGCGGGTTGGTATAAGAAGGAAGGATTCTTCTTTTTCTGAAGAAAAAGAAGCAAAAAGACTTTTATAAATTGGCACAAACGCAAGCAAAAATAGCAAAAGTTTTTCGCTTCTTTTTTTCAAAAAGAAGTGCTTCCTGACTATGCCGTCACCGAAATCGGCTCCTCCACCACAGCCACCGCCGCCGCATCCAGCAGCCGCGTCAGCACTTCACGCAGGGTCCCGGCCGCACCCTGCGTGGTCTTGAGCAGATCGTCATCCCATTCCTGCGTCGCCGCCTCGCCCCGCCACAGCGCCAGGATAAGCACCGCCCCCGGCGCACGCTGACGCAGGCGGCGCAGCAGAAAGCGCAGATGGGCCGGGCTGCCGGTTGCCTCGCAATAGCTGATGCAGATCGCACCCACGGGCCCGATCTCCAGCGCATTGATCGTGGAGCGGCTGATCGCCTCGTGCATGACCACGCGCGCACCCAGGCCATGCTTGCGCACCAACTGCGCGAGCATCGTCGCACCCGCGTCATCGAGCGGCACGCGCCCGCCCAGGCACAACACCGCGCCGCCGCCGCCCCATGCAGGCGGAAGCGTCTCGGCAGGGGGTGCCACCCGCTTCAGCGCGGCGGTGCGCGGCACGGCCAGTTCGGATTGCGGGGGTGCGGCGGCACCGTCATCTGCGGCACCGGCCGCGGGTGTTGCGTCCTCGTGATCGTCCAGATCGTCCACCAGGCTGCACATCGCGTCGCGCATGACCAACTGGCGCTCACGCGTCAGCACGCCGCGGCGCACGTCGTTGGCCGCAAGCACCAGCGCCCGCAGCACGACTTCGTCGTAATAGGCCGAAAGGGGGCGTTCGCGCAGCAGCACCTCGGCCTGGGTTTCGGCTTCGTCAGGATCGTTGGCGAGCAGGCGCTGATAGAGGCTTTCGACAGGTGTCAGCGCCGGCCGATCACCCAGCAATACGTCGAGGAATTCCAGGCGTTTGACGTGTCGCCCCAACACGACCAGGCAAAGCGTCAGCGGCGTTGCCAGCAACAACCCGACCGAGCCCCAGATCCAGGTCCAGAAGATCGCCGCAATGACGATCGAAACGGGCGAGAGGCCGGTGCTGTGGCCGTAGGCGAAGGGCTCGATGACCTGGCCCACGATCAGTTCGCCGACCATGTAGAGGCCCAGTGTCCAGGCGGCCATTCCCCAGCCGGGATCGACCGCCGCGCCCAGCAGCACGGGGATGGCGGCCGAAATATAGACGCCAACATAAGGCACGAAGCGCAGCAGCAGCGCCACCATGCCCCACAGTACCGGGCTCGGCACGCCGATGACGGTCAATCCCACGGCAATGAAGCAGCCGAAACCCGTGTTGATGGCCAGTTGCGTCAGGAAATATTTGGACAGCCGGCGTGCTGCGTCATTCATCGCCAGCGTGGTGCGGTGCAAATCGCCAGAGCCGAACAGGCGGATCAGCCGGTCACGCAAATCCTCCTTCTGCAACAAGATGAAAATCGAAATCAGCATGACCAGCGCGGTGGTGCCGAGCGGCCCGAGCACCGGGCCCACGATCCGTCCCGCCACTTCGAGCGGCGTGGGCGGGGGCGTTTGCACCTGCACGGCAAGCGGGTTTTGCACCGTGCCCTGGGGCGCGCGCGCCGCGGTGCTTCCGCGTGCAGGCGGGCGCACGGGCGCAATGTCCGGCTTGAGCCGGCTTTCCATCGCGACGAGGCGGGAAAGTGCCGCGTCGCGAAAGCTGGAGAACTTGGTGGTCAACGTCGCCTGATAGCGCGGAATGTCGGGTGTCAGGTTGGAGATCTGCAGGGCGATCACGCTGGCCAGGCCCAGGATCAGGGTCAGCGCGACAAGAACGGCCATCAGCACGGCCATCGTGCGGCCAAGCCGAAGGCGGCGCAGCACGTCGGCGAGCGGGCCGAGCAGGAAGCTCAGCAGGATTGCCAGCGTGATCGGGATCAGCATGTCCCGGCCGAAATAGAGGCCGCCAACCACCACCACGCCGACAGCCAGGGTCAGCAGGCCGTTCACGCCAGGCAGCTCCGCGGGCAGGATCTGGGCCGGCGGCGGCGGTGTCAGGATCGTCGGGCGGTAGATTTCGGCCATGCGTGCTCACGCCCTTCGTCTTGCGACCATGCCCGACCGCCATCGGAGCGATCCGGCAACGCGCTATAGGCAGGCTCCTGACGCGCCAGGGTGTGCGGCGTTGCAGCGTAAACATTCCACGCGCGTGATTGGCCAAGCGGGCAACCTTTGGCAGGGATGCAGGTTTGATGGCCGGACTGCAAACATAGTGGGGGTTCACGTGAGTATAATCGGTTGGCTGCTTCTCGGCCTGATTGCAGGCTTCATCGCCAGCAAGATCGTCAACCACACCGGCTCGGGTGTGCTGATGGACATCGTGCTTGGCGTGGTCGGTGCCGTCGTCGGCGGCTATTTGTTCAGCGCGCTTGGCAGCGGGGGTGTCAACGGGTTCAATATCTACAGCATGTTCGTGGCCGTGGTCGGCGCCGTGATCGTGCTGGTGATTTATCACGCCCTGGTTGGCCGCCGCGCCATTACGTAGGCAAAGGAAGAACTGGGTGGACCGTGCCGGTCCCCCCAGACCCCCCGTCATCTTTTAGGCGGGACTGGATAATGACGGGGGGTTTGGGGGGGGTGGCACATCTCCCCCAACTTCTTTTCTATTTAACTGTCACAGACAAGTTTAGCGTCGTGTACCCCGGCTTGCCTCGCACGATCAGCTTGACCACAAAGCTGTCATGCCCAACGAAGCCCGGTTGGGGCGTATATTCCACGCTCGTCCTGCCATTGTAGCGCACAACGCGCGGAATGCCGTGCAGCGGCGCCACGGGAACCAGGGGGGCAGCGAAGGGCACGCCGCCCTCGGTCACCAACGTGGCCGCGCAATAGCCCCCCTCGCTGCTGACCGACATCGTCACGTCCGCCGTGCCGCCATCTTTGACCGAAAAAGGGCTGACGCTGCATTGAGCGGCCGGCGGCGGTCCCGCATGCGGCGGCAAGGGGGCTGGCGGCGGCAGCGCCGGCGGCGCCTCGGGCTTGGCGCAGCCGGCCAGCAAGGCGCCCAGCATCAGGGCGCTGGCGGCACCGCCTGCGATCCTGCGTTTCTTGGGCGGACGGGGACTTGCTGCCAACACGCGTTCTCCAGCCTGGATGGACGGGCACGCTCTAGCGGGTTAGCGGTCCAGGGGCAAAGGGCCAAACTGTAAAATTGGGTTGCCCCCGATACGCCTCCGTCTGCTATGTGTTCTCAACTGGTTGGGAGTTGTTGATGCGTCGCCTTCTTATCTCCGTGCTGTCGGCGGGGCTGGCTGCCGGGCCCGCGCTGGCTCGCGTTCAGCACACCGCCCGCGTTGAAACCTGCACCAATCTTGCCGATCGCACGGCCTTCGACACCGAAGGGCTCAAGAGCGAGCTGATGGTCACGGCACTTACCTGCAAGCAGCAGGACAAGTACAACGGCTTTATGCGCACATATCAGCCGGATGTGGCGACGCAGGAACACGAGCTGAGCGCCTATTTCAAACGCGCTTACGGACGCGCCGGGTCCAAGGCATACGATGACTACATCAGCAACCTGGCCAATGTGCAGGAACAGGATGGGCTGAAGGCTGGCAGTGCGTTCTGCCAGATTTTCTCCAACATGTTCGACGAGGTGATGAGCCTGCATGACGGCACGGAGCTGGCCGATTACGCGCACAGCCAGGCGATCGTGCAGCCGGTGGCCTTTACCACGTGCTCGGACGTGCCGGTGAAGGCGCTGACCAGGCCGAGGCACAAGGCGAGCAAGCATCACTCTGTTTAGTCGTCAGCGGTCGGTCGTCAGTCATCAGAGGAAGGCGTCCGTGCGCCTTTCTGATGACTGATTGCTGACTGCTGACAACTGGCAAGGCGGCGGGTGGAAGCTGCGAAAGCCGGCTTCGAGCATGGCGGCAACGCTGAGCGTGGTCAGGTCACCAAAGACGGGACCGGCGATCTGCACGCCGATGGGCAGCCCCTCAGCGGACAACCCGAGTGGCGCCACGGTGGCAGGCAGATGGAAGCCGCCGATGATGCCCGGCCAGAAAAGCTGTTCGTTGTAGCGGATCGTTTGACCGTCCACGTCCAATGTGCGGGTCGTGGGATCGCCGGTGTGGTCGTGCGGGAAGGCCGGGGTGGCGATCACGGGGCAGAGCAGCACGTCCCACTCTCGGAAGAAGGCCGACCAGGCACGGCGCATGCGGGCGCGGCGCTCATTCAGCACCAACCAGGCGCCGTGTTCCAGGCCAGTGGCGCGCAGCATTATGGCGTCGGCCGAATCGTCGTCCTCTGCCAGGGCCGCCAGGGCCTCGCGCCGTTTGGCGATGGCTGATGGCGGCAGGCGCGAACTGACGGCCGCATCAAGCAGCGACAGATAGACGTGGTACGCATCGAGCGGGTCAAAGTCGGGCCGCGCGTCCTGGCTGACGCGCGCGCCGCCTGCGGCGAAAAAGGCGGCCGACTCGCGGATCCAGGCCGTCGTGTCACGGCTGGTCGCTTGGCCGGGTTGCTCCGCCCAAACGGCGATGCGTAGCTCCGATAGCCTGCGGGTGCGCGGCGCCGGCAGGGTGAAGCGCAGCCCCGTCTCCTCGGGGTCTGGGTGGCCGATAAGGTCGAGCGCAATTTCAAGGTCCCGCACCGAGCGGGCGAGCGGGCCGATGCTGGAGATGTCGGTGAATGCCGCCGCGTCTGTGGTGGTTTGGCCGCGGGGCGAGGCCATGCCCCAGGTCGGCTTGTGGCCGAACAGGCCGCAGAAATGCGCGGGCACGCGGATCGAGCCGCCGATATCGCTGCCAAGTTCGAGCGCGCTCAGGCCCGCGGCGCACGCCGCCGCACCGCCGCCGGAGGAGCCGCCTGGCGTGCGGGCCAAGTCCCACGGATTATTGGTTGTGCCGTAGATCGGGTTGCTGCTTTGCCAGTCGGCGAGGGCCACGGGCACGTTGGTCTTGCCGAAGACAACCGCACCCGCGGCTTCCAGGCGGCGGACGGCGAGCGCGTCGGTCGTGGCACGGTGGTCACGCAGGTGGGAGAAGCCCCAGGTGGTGGGGTGGCCCGCGAGGTCGAAGCTTTCCTTGACCGTCATCGGCACGCCGAAGAGGGGGCCGGCGCGGTCTGTCTGCGCATCCAGCGCGCGGGCGCGGGTGCGCGCTCGGTCGAAGTCTCGCACGACGATTGCATTCAGCGCAGAGTCGAGACTTTCGACGCGGGAGATGGCGAGGTCGAGCACTTCAAGGCAGGTGATCTGGCGGGCGCGGACGTGTTCGGCGATCAGCCAGGCGGGAATGAACGGGTGCATGGTCGCGAGTCCGCGGTGGTTGCGCGTGTGCACGAGAAAGGCTCCAGGGGATCGCATTTAGAGGTGCGGCGTTTGCGCCGTCTTCTGTTTAGAGCGTGTTTGGCGCTGATAGAAGCGCCGAACACGCTCTAGCTCCTTGTAATAGAGCATGTTTTTTCGGACGGGTGATCCCGTTTGGACCGAACATGCTCTAGTCACGCGGCGGCTTTTGGAAAGCGGCGGCACGCCGCATCAATGTACATGTGTATGGTGCGTTGCGGCGAAATGGACCCACTCCCGGTCTGTGTGCGGAACAATTTTCTTTACTATAGCGTAGCAGAGAGCTTAACTCCGCCCGTTATCGTGGACAGAAAGGGGTTATGATGTTGTCTAAAATCAACCGGACAGGTTTCGCTTCGGGCCGGCTTCAATCATCGGTTGCCTGCGCTGCTTTTGCCTTGGCTTTGACCATATCCTTGGACGCTCAAGCGGCGACCAAGGAGATCGTTCTGGCCTCACCGTCCCAGGCGCTGGCCTTCTGCCAATCGGGCAAGATGAAGACCTACGACATCGACTACATCAACGGCACGGGCGGTCTGGCGCAGTCTGGCCCTGGCTACAATTGTACGCAGCAGATTCCGACAGGTACGGGCGTCGGCAATGCCATTTTAGTCAACGGCAGCAAAGTCAAGGAGTGCAAGCTCGCAAACGCCAAGCAGGCTGTCCTGTTCTGTCAGGACGGCGGGATGGGTACCTACGACATCGCCTACATATCCGGCAAGGTGGATCATACCATTTCCGGCCCGGGTTATGGGTGCACGGTTGGCTTCTCCACAAGCGGCATTGGCAACGCACTCTGCAAGTAATGATTTTAAATAGATGACGGGGGGTTTGGGGGGGATGGCACATCTCCCCCAACCTTTTTCACTTGTCTGCCTGCGTACTAGGATCGATCCAGCCGATATTGCCGTCCGCGCGCCGATAAACCACGTTGTGCTCGCCGGTCGCCGAATTGCGGAACATCAGCACCGCCTGGTCGGCCAGATCCATCCGCATTACTGCCTCCCCCACGGTCAGGCTGGCGATTTCGGTCGCCACTTCGGCAATGACCGTAGCAAACGCGCTGGCTTCGGCATTGTCGGCGCCCGAAGCGGCGTCCTCGGTTTCGGCGCGCAGGATGTAGCTGCGCGCGGTCTGCGGTGTGTCGCGATGGGCCAGGTCGCGGTGATGGGCGTTCACGCGGCGGCGATAGCGGCGCAGGCGGGTGGCGATGTGCTCGGCCGCGTCATCGAAGGCGGCATTGGCATCGCCCGCCTCGCCCTCGCCGCGCACGTTCACGCCGCGGCCGGCGTGCAGATTGATGTCGCAGGTAAAAAAACTTCGCGCGCGGCTGAAGGTCACCTGCGCTTCCATGGCATGGTCGAAATACTTGCCGGCAATGACATCGAGGCTGGAGGCCACGCGTGTGCGCAGCGCATCCGAAAGATCGACCTGCTTGCCCGAGACGCTGATCTGCATACGATCCGACCCTCCTCTGTTCAGCCCTGAAACGGTTGGCGGTCAGGCGTGCACCGCCTTTTCCCGCTTGCGTTGCACCGAGCTGGGGATGCGCAACGCGTCCCGGTATTTGGCCACGGTCCGGCGGGCAATGTCCACGCCCTCGCGCCGCAAGGCCTCGACGATGGCATCGTCCGAGAGGATGTCGGCAGCCTGCTCAGCACCCACAAGGGCGCGTATGCGCTGGCGCACGGCTTCGGCGCTGTGGCTTTCACCGTGCGAGCCTGCGATTGCGTTCGTGAAGAAATACTTAAGTTCGAAATTGCCGCGCGGGGTGGCGATGTATTTGTTCGCCGTCACGCGGCTGACGGTGCTTTCGTGCAGGCTCACGGTTTCGGCGATGTCGCGCAGAATTAACGGACGCAGGTGCGAGACGCCATGGCGGAAGAAGCCGTCCTGGCGCGCCACGATTTCGCTCGATACCTTCAGGATCGTCTGCGCTCGTTGTTGAAGCGACTTGACCAGCCAGTTGGCGGTCGCCAGCTTGTCGGACAGGAACAGCCGGTCCTCGCGCGCGATCTGACGGCCGATGCGCGCATACAGCTTCTCGTTGACCAGCACGCGCGGCAGGGTGTCGGGGTTGAGCTCCAGGATGTGCTCGCCGTTCGGCAGGGTGCGCATCAGCACGTCCGGCACGATGGGGCGGAGCGGCGCGCTGTCCCAGGACACGCCGGGCTTGGGATCGAGCTTGCGGATTTCGGCCATCATCTCGGCCAGATCGTCCCAATCCACGCCGCACAGGGCCATCAGGCGCCTGGTGTCGCGCCTGGCCACGAGATCGAGGTTGTCCAGCAGGGCGGCCATGGCCGGGTCGTAGCGCCGGCGGTCGATGAGCTGGGCGGCCAGGCACTCGGCCAACGAGCGGGCGAACATGCCGCATGGATCGAGCTGCATCATCCGCGCGCGCACGGCCTCTACGGCCTCAAGCGTCATGCCCAGGCCCGCGGCGATGTCGGCGGGTGCGGCAGAGAGGCGGCCCGCCGGGTCCAGCAGTGCGATCAAATAGGCGCCGATCATGCGCTCGGCTGGCTCGTGGAAGGTCAGGCGCATCTGTTCGCAGAGGTGCTCGCGCAGGCTGGTGCGGCCCTCGATGCGCTCGGTCGCGTCCCAATCTTCGTCCGAAGTGCCGTTGCCGGCGGCCCCGCTCGGCAGGCGGATGCCGTCCGCGGCCCCAAAAGCCTCGTAGCCGTCAGGCTCGCCGTCCAGCGGTTCTGCCTGCGCCTCCGGCAGGGTCGCCGCACCTACCAGGTCGGCAGCGTCCGCGCCGGCGGCGGGGGCTGGTTCGGGCTGGTCAGACGCGGCGCGTTCCGGGGTCGTGTCGCTGCGCTCGTCGCGCTCCAGCAGCGGATTGCGTTCAAGCTCTTCTTCGACAAAGGCGGCGGCTTCTAAATTGGTGAATTGCAGCAGCTTGATGGCCTGACGCAGTTGGGGCGTCATCACCAGGGATTGGCTTTGGCGGAATTCGAGGCGGGGGCCTAGGGACATCAGGTCGGCAGTTACACCTTTGCCGTTTAAGAAAGGGAAGCAGTCCTTTTTTGAAAAAAAGGACCAAAAAACTTTTGTCAGTTAGGCGTAGGCGTAGGGGCCGCCTTCGGCTAGCGCGCGTTGGTAGGCGGGTCTGGCGTGGACAACAGAGAGCCAGTTTGCCAAGCGCTTGCGGGCGCTCAATCCCGCGCGCGCGGCCGCGGCTTCCACGGGAAAGCTCATCATGATGTCGGCGCCGGTCATTTCCTCACCGGCGAACCAGGTGCTTTTCCCTAGTTCGGTTTCCATAAGGTCCAGCTGGCGCTCGATCTGCGGGGCCAGATAGCTGGTCTGAACGGTCTTGCCGATCATCTGCCCGATCGGGCGGACGAAGAAGGGCATGCGCTTGGGCATTTCGCTGAACAGCAGGGTCATGACTAGCGGCGGCATGGCCGAGCCCTCCGCGAAGTGCAGCCAATAGGTGTAGCGCTGGTGATCCTGGGTGCCGGCCGGCGGGACCATGCGGCCGTTGCCGTATTTGGCCAGGATGTATTCGACGATGGCGCCGGTCTCCGCGATAGTCTGACCGTCATCGGTGATGACGGGGGACTTGCCGAGCGGGTGGACGGCGAACAGCTCAGGCGGCGCGGCCATGGTCTTGGGATCACGCTGGTAACGCTTGATTTCGTGGGGCAGGCCAAGCTCCTCCAGCAGCCAGAGGATGCGTTGGCTGCGGGAGTTGTTGAGGTGATGGACGGTCAGCATCTGCGGGGTTCCGGGGGAGTGGTGGCGGTGGGTCTTGGGTAGAGCAGTGCGCGGGGGCGCGAAAGGGCGGGCGGCCCCCGCCTTGAAAGAGGAGACGCGGCGCTACGTGGCGCTGCCGCTGGCGCAACTGGTGCCGGGGGTGACGCGGGCGGCGTTTGCCAAGCGCTCGCCGGCGGGGGCTGGGGTGATGGCGGATTGGGTGGCGATCGTGGGGGCGCGGCTGGCTGCGGTCACGCAGCCTCGGCGGCTGACGCGGGGGGTGCTGACCGTGTCGTGCGCGGGGCCGGTGGCGATGGAGCTGGCGCATCTGCAGGGGGCGCTGATCGAGCGTATCAATACGCATGCGGGGGCGGGGGTCGTGGTTGGGTTGCGGTTTACGCAGGATCTGGTGGTGGAGCGGGCGGGGATGGTGGCGCCAGTGCTGCGGGATGTGGCGGTGGAGCCAGTGGATGGAATTGAGGGGGAGCTTGGAGGGGCTTTGGGGGGGTTGCTGGCGGCGATCAAGGAGAGAGGCGGCTGAATGGCGGTTGCGCTTTTTGGCGCGAGCTTGACTCGATGATCGAACTCGACGCCCTACACGTTAGGCCTGAAGGGAAGCACGCAACCCTTCATGCGCCAGGGGCAATCGCGCCGTGAGGCTGATTTCACTTGGACCGATCGTCCGCGCAGCCAGTTTGCGGTTGTTTCGCTGCGTGCCACAGCGGCGTGCAGTTGAAAACAAGCTTTAGAGTCTGACTCGAATCGGCATTGTAACAGGCTAAACCGTTGATCTCATTCGGGATCAAGATGATACCGCCCCCAGCCTGCGCGACATCAGCTTGACGCTGGCGATGTAGAGCCAAGTCGTGGCGCTTGCGATGCTCGCCTCCACATCCTTTGCCAGGCGCCGGTTGCGACTCAACCAGGCAATCGTGCGTTCCACCACCCAGCGGCGCGGTAACAGGACAAAGCCTTTCGCCGCGTCGGAGCGCTTGACGATCTCGATCGTCCAATCGCCTTTGCCCATCAACGCGTTTTTCAGCTTGTCGCCGGCGTAACCACCATCGGCAAACACATGACGCAGCCAGGGATAGAGGTGGCGCACGCTTTCCAACAGCATCGGTGCGCCGTCGCGATCCTGCACGTCCGCGGGATGCACGATCATGCCCACGGGCAGACCAATGGTGTCGGTCAGAAGATGCCGTTTGCGGCCTTTGATCATCTTCTCGGCCGCATAGCCGCGCGGACCGCCGGACTCCGTGGTTTTGACCGATTGGCTGTCGATCACCCCGCCTGTCGGGCTCGCCTCGCGGCCGGCCGCCTCGCGCACAGCCATCAGCATGACATGATTGATCGTTTGCCAAAGCGCGTTGTCTCGCCAGGCGTAGAAGTAACGCTGCACGGTCGTGTAGGGCGGGAACCCCTTTGGCAACATGCGCCACTGGCAGCCCGACTGGATGATGTAGAAGATGGCATTGACGACCTCTCGCAGGTCATGCGCGCGCCGGCGCCCGCAGCTGGCGGGGGCAGGCATATGCGGCTCGATGAGCGTCCATTCCTGATCGGTGGTATCGCTTGCATAGCGCAGCCCATCTCGCTGATACTGCGGGCGCGTGATTTCAGTCCAGGCCATGTATTTCCCTCGGGTCTTCGCAAACGCGAGAGAATCGTAGCCGCTGAAATCACGCAACCCCTGTCTTGAAGCTAGACGGCCGGAATCGGTAAACGGCTGAAAAGACTCGGGACTGCGTTGCAGAACCGTTCCGGGTCAGCCTCTTAGTCATTATCGTTGCATCCGTGTTGCGTTACCAACGCCTCGCTTGAGCTGCGGCTAATTCTGCAAGCCTCGGCTGAGGCCAAGATGCTGGACATTCACGCTGGTTTGTCCGACTCCGATGGCTCCGCCTCGATCGCGGTGTTCGCCCGACAACCGGGCTTGGCGTGGCCGTGCGACAGCTTCTTGTGTTCCGGACCAGAGCGTGTGCGCCCCACATCCCGCGAATTCAGCTACCATCATCCATCGTCGCCAATATCTGACTTGAAGTTGGTAGAGCATCCAGAGTTAGCTGGCGGCACATTGCGAGAGGCTCCCATGGCCCAGGCAACAACTCCCTTTCCGTCCCCGGCCGCGCGCCCCGCACAAACTCCTGCTGTCCCGCCACCTGGTGGTGTCAACGCTAACCGCACGATGAGCGCGGCCGGACAAGTGGCTTTGGCTCAACGCGAGGGGCAGGTGGCTGGAGCTGGCTACTACAATGACAGCGCAAGCAACTGCACTTTTGGCGTAGGCTTGTTGGTACACGCAGGCCCTTGCACTGCGGCCGAGCTGGCGCGGCCCGTTGATGCCGCGCAAGCGCGAGCGGAGTTTCAGCGCCGGATGAGTGCTGCGGCTCAGCGAGTTCGCGATCAGGTTCAGAGCCGGGCGCTCACGCAAAACCAGTTTGATGCGCTCGTCTCAGCCACCTACAATACGCGCACGCAGGACAATCAGGCATTTCTTGCTTCGGCCAACCACCCGGACGACGCCGCCGTAGTGCGCCAACTCGGCGAACTCGTGCATACCCACAATCACGATGCGAACGGGCGGGCGGTCGGACCAGCCATTCGCAGCCAAGGCCTCGTCAATAGAAGGAACGGCGAAATCCGGCAGTTCCAGACGCCATGAACGGCCAGGCTCTCATCGCCGCGTGCATCTTTTCAGGAATGTCCTCGCCGGGCCGAGCTGTTGAACCAGCGGTGGCATTTTCTTCCCTGTTCGGCACATGGAAGATCGAGCGCATGGTAGGGGCTGCGGAAATCACGGGTGACGATGCTTCGGCAAAGGCAGCGTTAGGGGCAAAGATTACAATTTCGGCAACCCTGATTTCCAACACCTACGAGCCATCCGCCTCCTGCCAGCCGCGCAATCCCACTGTTGCCGAAACAAACACACAGGCAAAGCTGCAGGACGATTACGGCACGAGGGAAAGCGCCCTCGATCTCCCGAATGGCGCTTTGAAGCCCCGCATGCCGTTCATGGATGCAGGCTGCGCGGGAGCCCTGATTCTGAGCCGCGACAAACTCCTTTGGACGCTCGCCAACGGCTACATTTACGTGGCAACGCGCACCCGCAAATCCCCGTAATGCGCGCAGCCAGAAACAGCGCCAAAAGACAAAAGTTCTTTGGTTCTTTCTTTCAAGAAAGAACATACTTCCTTACCTAACCCCCCGCCGCCTCCACCCGCAGCTTCCGAAAACTCCGCAAACTAAACGGCAGCATCAGCAAATACGCCGCCCCGCACGCGGCCAGCGCCGCCCAAGGGTCGGCCATCAGCAGTGCGGCCATCAGCCCCGTCCCCAGCAGCAACGGCAGCACGTAAGCCGTAGGCACCTTGAAATTCTTGAAGCTCCACACCGGCAGCGTGGAGACCAGCAGCAGCGATGCCCCCACCAGCATCGCCGCCACGAACGGCGCCTCGCGCGCCAGCCAGGCGGCGCGCGCCCAGCCCTGGTCTTCGGCCTCCAGCCACACGAACAGCGGAAACAGCACCACACCCGCACCCGCCGGCGCCGGCACGCCGGTGAAGAAGCTTTGCGCGAAGGCCGGCTTAGGTGCCGTTTCCAACGCCGCGTTGAAGCGCGCCAGGCGCAGCGCCATGCACACGGCAAACATCAGGCACGGCATGAAGCCGTAGCGTCCAGCGTCTCGAAGCGACCACAGATACAGGATCAGCGCCGGTGCGATGCCAAAGCAGCAAAAATCCGCCAGGCTGTCGAACTCCGCGCCGAAGCGGCTGACCGCCTTGAGCAACCGCGCAATACGCCCGTCCAACCCGTCGATCACCCCAGCCACCACCACCAGCACGGCCGCATGCGCCCAGTGCGCGTCCAGTGCCGCGCGGATGGCCGTCAGCCCCGCGCACAGTCCCAGCAGCGTCAGCAGATTGGGCACGACGCGGTTGAATGACGGCCCCTGGTAGCGTGGCCGCCGCCTGATGCGCCGAAGCCGCCCCGGCCGCGCGTCCATCCTTGCCCTATCCTTCCAGGATCGCCATCACCGTCTCGCCGCCGATGGCCGTCTGCCCTACGCTCACCCTGGGGGTGACGCCTGGCGGCAAATACAGATCCGTGCGGCTGCCGAAGCGGATCATGCCAAATCGCTGGCCGGCTTGCACGTGATCTCCGGCCCGCAGATCGCACAGGATGCGGCGCGCAATCAGGCCGGCGATCTGCACGACGGCAATGCTCTGGCCGCCCGGCAGGGCGAAAGCCAGCGCGTTGCGTTCGTTCTGCTCGCTGGCCTTGTCGTGCGCGGCATTGAGGAAACGGCCGGCGTGGTAGGCCACCGCCAGCGTCTGCCCCGCGGCGGGCACGCGGTTGACGTGGACATTCAGCACGCTGAGGAAAGTGGCGATGCGCCAGACGGGTGCAGCGTCCAGGCCAAGCCCCGCCGGCGGGGCGGCCAGCTCGATTGCGGTGATGCGCCCGTCAGCCGGCGCCAGAAGCGCGCCGGGCATGGGCGAGGGCACGCGCTCGGGGTCGCGAAAGAAAAACCAGCAGAACAGGGCAGCGACCACACCGAGCAACACCAGCCAGTGCGTCAGGAACAGCCCGGCCACCGCCACCGCTACGCCGCCGGCAATGAAGGGGCGCCCGGCCCGGTGCGGCGGCGCCAGGACGGACAGCAGCGTATCGACCAGGCCCATAGGCCGGGTGTCATGCAGGCTTGCCCGTGGGGGGTCAAGTTGGCCCGTCCCGCCGAGCGGGGCTAGACCTGCCGCCATGCCGCCGCCTCTGCCCGCCACCGTCCCGCTGCTGAGCCGGGCCGCGCAATCCCTCCGGGCTGGTCGCGTGGAGGAGGCGATACCGCTTCTCGCCGAAGCCGCGCGCCTGCGCCCGGCGGACGCCGCAATCCTGCACGATTTCGGGCTGGCCTGTCTGGAGGCCGGGCGGCTGCCCCACGCCATCGACGCTTTGCAGCGCGCGGTCGCAGCCAGGCCGGACTACGCCGACGCCCATTTCCGCCTCGGCATTGCGCTGGAGAAAGCCGGTGATGCCGCCGCCGCCGTGCGCGCCTATGACCGCGCCACCGAGCTGCTGCCCTCGCTGACCGAGGCGTGGTACCGCGCCGGCGCCCTGGTTTACACCATGGGGCACAAGGAAGAAGCGCGCGGCTGCTTTGCCCGCGCCGCCACCACCGGTCCCAGGAATCCCTTCGGCCGCCTCGGTGCGGCACGCGCGCTGCTGATCGAGGAGAGGGACGCGGACGCCGAACGTGCGCTGCGCCGGTTGCTGGCGCTGGAGCCCAGGAATGCGATCGCACTGGATTTGCTGGGCAATGTGCTGGCAGAGGCCGGCCGGTTCGATGAGGCGCGGGGCTATTTCCTTCGCGCCATCGCTCAGGCCCCGCTCATGGCTGGCGCCTATTACGAGCTTGTGCGGTGCAGGCCCGTGACAGAAGCGGATGCGGATATTGTCCCGGCCATGCAGGGCGCGCTCTCGACGCCGGGGCTGGAGCCTGCGCAGCGCATGCGCGTGCACCTCGCACTCGGCAAGGCGCACGAAGATCTGGGGCAGTATGGGCACGCGATGGCGCATTTCGATGCGGCGGACGCACTCCGCGGTGCGGCGTGCCCCTTCGATGCCGCCGCCTTCGATGCGCAGATCGAGGCCATGATCGCCCATTTCACGCCCGATCTGATCGCGCGCGCGCAAGGCGGGTGCGACGCCACGCCGATCCTGATCGTGGGCATGCCGCGTTCGGGCACGACCTTGCTGGAACAGATTATTTCGGCGCACCCGGACGTGTCAGGCGGCGGCGAGCTGAATTTCTGGAACGAACGCGGCATCGACTGGCATCGGGCGGGCGGAGCGCAGGATGTCATTGCCCGTGCGGCGGCGGACTATCTGGCGCTGTTGCGGCGCATCGGCCCGACCGCAGCGCGCGTGACGGACAAGATGCCGTTCAACTTCCTCTGGGCCGGGCTGATCCACCTCGCACTGCCGCGTGCCACGATCATCCATATCCGCCGGCCGGCAATCGATACGGCGCTTTCGATCCACCAGACCTATTTCAATCCACGCCTGGCCTTTCCCACAGGCGGCGCCCCCCTTGCCGCCTATTTCCGCGCCTATCAGCGCCTGACCGCACATTGGCGCCGCGTGCTGCCGGCGAATCGCTTCATCGAGGTCGACTATGATGACCTTACGGGCGCGCCCGAGCCAGCCATCGCCCGGTTGCTCGCCGCGTGCGGACTTGGGTGGAACGCTGCCTGCGTTTCGCCCCAGGACAATGCGCGCGCGGTGCGCACACCAAGCAAGTGGCAGGCGCGCCAGCCCATCACTCGCCATGGCGTGGAACGCTGGCGGCGCTATGAACCATGTCTGGGTCAATTGCGGGTGCTGCTTGAGGATCAAATGTGCACAGAGGTGTGATGTTCCGGTGCCAATTTTAACCAGACTGTAATCGTTGCAAGCAGGCAGGTCCGCCGCCCACCTGCCTAGGTTCCGCCCGTCATTCTGGACCGCCCGGTGAGCGCTGGTGCGGCGATGGCGCCGCGCCATACGCACTACGCCAGTCACGATTTGCCTTCATGGGAGAAACTTGATGTCTCGACAAAAACGCCTGCGCCCGCTCGCCGGTCTGCTGGCCGTGGGGCTGGGCGCGCCCGCCTTGGCCCATCCATCCAACCCATTCCCGACCTATCAGACGGGCGCGCAGAAGAACGGCTCATGGGTCGTCTCGAACGGTCAGATCATTACGCCGGCGGGCGTTCAGGTCGAACTCGGCATCCGCGTTCGCGCCAAGGCCGTTGCGGTCAACCCGATTGCGGGCACGCACACCGCCGCCGTACTGACCGAGGGTTCAGCACCCGTGCTGATCATCGACACGCGCACCGGCGCCGTGCTGCAGAGCTATATCCCGTTCAACGATCCGACAGGCTCCTACGGTGGTGTTGCCTATTCGGCCGACGGCAAATACATCATGTTCAGCCAGGCCAGCAGCTACGTGACGGTTGCCAGCGTGGACGCGCTCGGCCAGCTGAGCGACTATGCGCACATCTCCGTGCCGCCGAATACCAGCTTCATCCAGTGCTTTCCCAATAGCCCGATCGGCGATTACGGCGAGCCCTGCGGCACGCTCTATACGCCCAGCACCTCCTATCCGGGTGGCGTCGCCTTCGCGCCGGACGGCCGCAGCGCCTACGCGCTGCTCAACCAGAACAACACGCTGGTCAGTTTTGATCTGACGCAGAATCCGCCGGTCACAACAGGCCAATTGCGCGTGGGCAATGCGCCCAACGCCATCCGCGTGCGGGGCACGACCGCCTATGTCAGCAATGAAGGCGGCCGCGCGGCCATTGAAAGCGATTTCACCGTGCTTTCGGCCGGCACGCCGATCGTGGCCAACCAGGTGAACGGTTCGGCCGTCACAGGCACCGTATCGGTCGTCGATCTGGCCAGCCAGCAGGTGAAGGCCACGATCAATACCGGGCTGCACCCCACGGGCATGGCTTTTTTCGGCCAATACCTGCTGGTGTCCAATACCTATGACGACACGATCTCCGTCATCGATACGCGCAACAACAAAGTTCAGCGCACGATAAGCCTCGGTTTGCCGATCGGCGTGCCTGGTCAGAACCAGGCGGCCTACGGCGCCGGCCCGACGGGCATTGCCGTGGATGAAAGCGCGGGCATTGCCTACGTGGCGCTCTACAATGCCAACGCCATTGCGGTCGTTGATCTGGCCGCCACCTACAAGCCGGTGCTGGGCCTCATTCCCGTCGCTTATGCGCCAGGCTCGATCGCGCTGGATAAATCCAACAGCCAGCTGGTCGTCTCCAACGACAAGGGCATCGGCACGCTGCTGTCTTTCGAGACCGATTACGGCGTCACCGGCTACAACACGCACCAGGACAACGGCACCGTCAGCTTGGTCAAGATCCCCTCCAAGGTCGAACTGCCGGCGCTGACGCGACATGTCATGCAGAACAACCATTGGGATTTGGCGCAGAACATCGCCTCCGCCGGCAATGCAAATCCCAACGCGCCACCGGTGGCCATTCCCGCGCATATCGGCGAGCCCTCTCTCATCAAGCACGTCTTTCTGATCATCCGTGAAAACCGCACCTATGATCAGATCCTGGGCGACGTGCCCGCCGGCAATGGCGACCCCACGCTGGCGGTCTTTGGCGGCGCGGACACGCCCAATGCCCATTCGTGGATCCAGCGCTTCCCGCTGCTGGATAATTTCTATGACCCGAGCCGGCAGTCGGCGGACGGCCATCAGTGGATCGTCGAATCGATGGCGCCTTACGCCGACGATATCCAGTCACCCTACTGGGTGCGCAGCTATCCCGGCGGTAATGCGGGCGACGCCTTGGCCTACATCAAGACGGCTTTCTTGTTTTCCGAATCGGTGAACCAGGGTTTGTCGACCAAGATCTATGGCGAATATTCGGAAAACGAGTTCTGGCCGACCCCGCTTGGCCATCCGAGCTGGTCACAGCTTTATGCTGACAGCCAGGCCTTTGAGTCGGGCCAAGAATCGATGCTCTATTACACCAACGCCCAGCTCGCCGAATCCTCTGTGCCCGCGGTCGAGAACCATCTGGTCAAGAACTTCCCGATGTTCGACCTGAACATCCCCGATCAGTGGCGCGTCGATCTGTGGTTGCAGGATTTCAATGCTGACCTGGCCAATAACAGCGTGCAGTCATTGAGCATCCTGTGGATCATGGACGATCACACCGGCGGTCCGCCGACGGTCAATGCCGAGCAGGCGGACAACGATCTGGCCGTCGGCCGCATGATCGACATCATCAGCCACAGCAGCGTTTGGAACAATTCGGCGATCTTTATCGAGGAGGATGACGCGCAGAACGGTGTCGATCATGTCGATGGCCACCGCAGCCCCGGCTACATCGTCAGCCCCTACGCCGTGCAGTACGGGCCGACCGACCACACCTACTACACGCAGGTGAACATGACGCGCACGATCGAACAGATCCTTGGTCTTGCGCCAATGAGCCAGTTCGATCTGGTGGCGTCACCGATGACGACCGATTTCACCAACACGCCGAACTTTGCGCCGTGGGATCATGTGCCCAATCAGGTGCCGCTCAATCAGGGTGTGATGCAGAACGCGGCGCGGCAGAGCGCGCTGCAAAAGGGCTGGAGTGGTGCCAAGGCGCGGATGTTCGAGGGCAAGGCCGCGCGCGCGGACACGGTTGATCCGGTTACGCTCAATCACCTGGATTGGTACGAGGCGACTGGGTTCAAGCGGGCTTACCCGGGGGAGAGCAAGGTTCGCCCGGCTTCGGATTTTGCAAAGAGCATTGAGAAGCCGGATTTCGACCTGAATAAGTAGAGCTGTTCAAAAAGGCTGGGGGAGATGTGCCATCCCCCCCAGACCCCCCGTCGATTATTGAACCCCGTCTTAAATGATGACGGGGGTCTGGGGGGGACGGCACGTCCCACCCAGTTCTTCATTCTACCTAGCCTGAAGGCAAACCAAACGCCACGACCTTCGTCTGCGTGGGCCCGATATTGCCGTAGCCATCGCCCCAAAACAGCATCCCGCCGGCAATTGCCGGCCCATCTACCGCTGCGCCGCCGCTGTCGTACTTCCACAGCCTCTTGCCCGTTGCAGCATCCAGCGCCACGAACTCGCCCGACGCATCGGCCGCATACATGACGCCATTGCCAACGGTCACCGCGCCCTCCGCCCGAGCCAGCGCGCCGCGCGGTGGCTTGATCGTCCGGCTGCCCTTGTTTGCCGGGGTCTTCTGCAACTCGTCCGTTGCCGTCTGCCAAAGGATCTTGCCCGAATTGACGTCCAGCGCTGACCAGTAGCCGCCATCGGTCAGCGGACCGCCGCCAACAAGCTGGGTCCAGACGTAATTCGAGTTGGAAGCGGCAACATAGACCCTGCCGCCATCCACGGCCGATCCCCATTCGATGCCGCCGCGCGTGCCACCGGGTCCGACCTGGGTCGCCCAAACTTCCTTGCCGCTGTCACGATCAAGTGCCCAGTAGACGCCGCTCTTTTGTCCGGCGCCAACCAGATCCTCATGCGTCCCGCTTCCCGTTGTGGAAAAAAGGTTCGGCGCGGAACCGAAATCGTAATCGGGGCCCGCTGGCGAGGGGCAGGGCGTCTTTGGCGCGTGCCGGCTTGGCAGGCATGATACGGTCCAGGTGTCCAGGCTCGTCAGACGCTGCGACCAATTCAGTGCGCCCGTGGCAAGATTGAGCGAGATCATGCTGTCGATATGATCCCCTTTTGGCAGGCAGCGCTCGAGTTCGCGGCCGTTGAGCGCGGCGGCCTGGCAGGCAGACACGTCAGATGGCACCGAGTAATTGTCGCCGGTGCCGGCAAACACCGCCGCACGCCTGGCATCGACGGCGAGGTTGCTGCCCCACACCGCCCCGCCCGTAAAGCCCGGCGGAACGGTATAGACCTGCCACTGAATGGCACCCGTTGCGAGTTCGAGCGAGACGATGGAGCCGCGGAAATCGGGCAGGAAGCCCGTCTTTGTTGCAGCATATTCTTCCTGGTTGGATGAAACCCCCACCAGCACGCGGTTTCCCACCACGACAGGCGAGCTGGTGATGATTGCGCCGCGCGAGCCGTCCAGCTTGATGCGCCAGAGCAGGCTGCCGTCGGTCTTGCTCAGGGCGTAGACGGAAGCTTCGCCCTGATCGCCGACGATGATGGCATTCGGCGCAATCGCCGGGCTGGTGCGCGAGAAGGATTTGGCATTGCCGCTCAGCGCCGGCAGCTTAACGTGCCAGGTCACCGCGCCGCTGGCGGCATTTACGCGCCAGATCGATCCGCCCGAATCCGCAAGATAGGCTGACCCCGCCTCGATCGTTGGCGTGTCGGGAACTTCGCCGGTGGTGGTCAGCGTCCACGCAGGTGCGAGTGTGGAGACATTATCCACGCCAATTGTATGCTCGGCCTGTGTCGAGCGCGTGTTGGAGGGTCCGTTGCCTGCGCTGGTCCAGGAGGGAGATGCGCCATCGCCCTCCGCGGCGGATACACTGATCGGCGTTGCGATGATCAAAGCGGCGGCAATGGCAGATCTCATGGGTCGTATCTCCTGCGTTGCAGCGCCTACGGCGCAGCATTGGCAGCGTGACCATCACGAATGGGTGCAGACGTGTTCAGGGCTGGCGCAAAGGCCGAGACAATGCGCTGAGGCAGGCCGCGTTACGGCAGCTACAGCGACAACGCCCCTTGCCCCGCCACCGCATCCGCGCGCACGCCAACCTCGCCATCGGCAAACCGCACTGCCAGCCGTGCACCTGGCCGTACTTCCGCCGCGCGCGCCACGGCACGTCCCGCCCCATCCCGCACCAGCGCAAACCCGCGCGCCAGCACCGCCTCGTAGGACGCGCCGTCCAGCCGCGCAGACAGCCCCTCCAGACGTGCGCGACGTTCGCGCAGAGCCCCGTCCACAGGTGCCGCCGACAGGCGCGGCAGGATGCGCGCTGCCGCCATCCGTGCGTCGGCCAGCGCGCGCAGAAGCGCGCTGCGGTGGTGCGAGGCCAACAGCGCCAGCGCCGCCTGACGTTGCGCGATCAGCGCGTGCGCATCGGGAATGTGGCGCTCCACGCCCACGAGCGCCGCGCGACGCGCGGCCACAAGGTTGGGTAGCGCCAGCGCAAGCCGCGCGAAGCGGTCATCCAGCCGCATGCGTACATTGCCCAGCAGGCTCGGCAAGTCGGGCAAGCCGTTGGCCGCGGACTGGAACCGCAGCCGGCGTTCCCCAGTCAGGCGAGCCAGCCCGCCAGCCAGGCGCGCGGCGGTCTGCGCCAGGTTGGCCAGGAGCTCGATGCGCGGCGGGATGGCCATCTCCGCCGCCGCGGTGGGCGTGGGCGCACGGCGGTCGGAGACGTAGTCGATCAGCGTGGTGTCGGTCTCATGCCCCACGGCCGAGATCAACGGCAGCCGGCAGGCCGCCGCCGCTCGCAGCACCACCTCCTCGTTGAAGGCCATGAGGTCTTCGAGGCTGCCGCCGCCGCGCGCCACGATCAGCACGTCCGGGCGCGGAATGCCTGGCGCCGGCAGCCGGTCCATGGCCGCAATGGCGGCGGCGATCTTCTCGGCGGCGCCCTCGCCCTGCACCGGCACGGGGTAGAGCAGGATAGGACGGGCGAAGCGGCGCGCAATCGTGGTCTGGATGTCGTGCAGCACGGCACCCTTGGCCGAGGTGATCACGCCCACCACGGCAGGCAGCAGCGGGATCGCCCGCTTGCGCGCGGGGTCGAACAGGCCTTCGGCGGCCAGGCGTGTGCGCAGCAGCTCGATGCCCGCCAGCAGCGCACCCGCGCCGGCGTATTCCAGGCGTTCGACGATCAGCTGATACTCGCTGCGATCGCCATAGGCGCTGATGCGGCCGGTGGCGATCACCTCCACGCCGTTCTCCGGCTTCAGCCCGGCGCGCGCGGCGGAATTCTTCCAGATGACGGCGCGGATTTTTCCGCCCTCATCCTTCAGCGAGAAATAGGTGTGGCCGGACGGGTAGGTCTTGGCTTCCGTGATCTCGCCGCGGACGCGCACGCGGGCAAATGCGCTCTCCAGCGTGCGCTTGATGGCGCCGGACAGCTCGGAGACGGAGAATTCGGGCGCATTCGTGGCATCGGGCATGGTGCGCGGCGTTTGGCTCTCGTAGGAAGGAAGGCCAGGGGCGCTGCCCCTGGACCCCGCTGGGGCCTGAGGCCCCAGACCCCCATTTGTTAGGTCAAGCGGGGGCCACACGACGCTTCATCACGCGCGAGTTGGCCCCCGCCTGACCTAACAAACAGGTTCTAAGGACTTGTCCTTAGCGGGGTCCAGGGGCAGAGCCCCTGGCCTTCTCTCTCCACGAGGCCAGATTGCGCGTACTCATTGTCGGACAAGGCGGGCGGGAACATGCCCTGGCGTGGGCGCTTTCGGCCTCGCCCCTGCTATCGGCGCTGTTCGTGGCACCCGGCAATCCTGGCACCGCCAGGCTTGGCACGAATGTGGCGATCGGCCTGCTGGATGTGCCGGCGCTGGTGGATTTTGCGCGCGCGGAGAGGATCGACCTGGTGGTGCCTGGGCCGGAGGCGCCGCTGGTGGCGGGGCTGGCCGATGCGCTGGCGCGGGCAGGGGTGCGCTGCTTTGGGCCGAGTGCGGCGGCCGCGATGCTCGAGGGGAGCAAGGCGTTCGCCAAGGAGGTGGCCGACGCGGCGGGCATTCCGACCGCTTCGTGGGAGCGGTTTACCGAGGCGGGCGCCGCGTTGGATTTCGTGGCGCGTCGCGGGACGCCGATCGTGATCAAGGCGGACGGGCTGGCCGGCGGCAAGGGCGTGGTAGTCGCCGCGACTGAGGAGGAGGCGCGCGCCGCGATCGAGGCGGCGATGCTGGATGGCGCGTTGGGCGAGGCAGGGGCCACGCTGGTGATCGAGGCGTGCCTGACGGGCGATGAGGTCAGCCTGTTTGCGCTGTGCGATGGCACGGAGGCGGTGCTGCTGGGCGCGGCACAGGACCACAAGCGCGTGGGCGATGGCGATACCGGCCCAAACACGGGCGGGATGGGGGCGGTCTCTCCGCCCAGCGGGTTCGGCGCAGAGGCGCAGGCGGCGGCAATGGATATGTTCATCCGGCCGGCTTTGGCGGAGATGGCGCGGCGGGGCACACCGTTTCGTGGCGTGCTTTTTGCGGGGCTGATGCTGACTGCGGACGGGCCGTTTCTGATCGAATATAATGTGCGCCTGGGCGACCCGGAGGCGCAGGTGCTGCTGCCGCGTCTGCGCACCGATCTGCTGACCGGCATGCTGGCCGCATGCGATGGCGAGCTGGCCCATTTCACCGCTGTGCTGGACCCGGTGCATTGCGTGTGCGTGGTGCTGGCCGCGCGCGGCTATCCTGGCGCGCATGGGCGAGGCACCGTGATCTCCGGTTTGGATGAAGCCGCCGCAATGGAACACGTGGCGGTGTTTCACGCGGGTACGGAGCTGCGGGACGGGGAGGTGGTTTCTGCCAGTGGGCGGGTGCTGAGCGTGTGCGCGACGGGGGCCGATCTGGCGGGTGCGCGTGCGGCGGCTTATGCGGGCGTGGCCGCGATCGGCTGGGAGGACAAGATGTTTCGCAGTGATATCGGCCTGCGCGCGCAAATCCGCGCGGCGGCGGGATTATGAGCGTGCATGCGGCGGACAAGCCGCGCACCGTACCCAATTTGCGGGCGATGAAGGGAACGCCGCAGGTCTGGCTGACCGCCTACACCACGCCGATCGCCAAGTTGCTCGATCCGCACTGCGACGTTCTTCTGGTCGGCGATTCGCTCGGCATGGTGCTGTACGGGTTGCCGAGCACGTTGGCGGTTTCGCTGGACATGATGGTGGCGCATGGTGCGGCGGTGGTGCGCGGCGCCAAACACGCCTGCGTGGTCGTGGACATGCCGTTCGGCAGCTATCAGGCGAGCCCGGCGCAGGCCTTCAGAAACGCCGCGCGCGTGATGGCGGAGACCGGGTGCCAGGCAGTCAAGCTGGAAGGCGGAGTGGAAATGGCGGAGACCATCCGTTTTCTGACCGTGCGCGGCGTGCCCGTGTGCGGTCATGTCGGGCTGATGCCGCAGCAGGTCAATGTGGCGGGCGGCTTTCGCGCGACCGGCCGCACGAACGAGGAGGCGTTGCGTGTCACCGCGGACGCGGAGGCGGTTGCGCGCGCCGGCGCCTTTGCCGTGGTTCTGGAAGGCACGCTGGAGCCGGTCGCCGCCGCGATCACGGCGAACATAGACATCCCCACGATCGGGATCGGCGCGTCCGCGCAATGCGACGGGCAGGTGCTGGTGATTGATGATGTGCTCGGCACGTTCAATGATTTCACGCCGCGCTTCGTGCGGCGTTACGCGGAGCTGGGCGTGGAGATTACCAGGGCGGTTAGCGCGTATGCGGCAGACGTGCGTGCGCGCGCCTTTCCGGCGCCGGAGAATACGTTTCGGCAAAGGCAGGGCTGAATTCTGCCAGCGGCGCGTTTTGCCACAAATCTGTCACCGGATCGGGCAAGAGCACGTTGGACTATGCAAACGGATCGGAGCTAGGCTTGGCGCACCAAGCATCCTGCAACCTGGAGGTGTCGTCATGCTCGCGCCCCGCATCCTCGTTTGTGTTTGTCTGCCCACCGCGCTGTTCGCCCAGGCCGGGCAACTCGATCCCTCCTTTGGGCAGGGAGGTTTCGTACAATTGGCTATTCCATCCCAAGAAGTCAGCGCCATTGCGCTGCAGGCCGATGGCAGGATCCTGTTTGCCATTAACGAGTCTTCCACGCCCAGCCTGGTGCGCCTGATGCCTGATGGCACACCCGACACCAGCTTCGGCACCAACGGTGTGGCGCCGCTTGCGATTGCCGGCATCAATGCGGTGCCGGAGGCCACTTCCCTGACGATTCAGCCTGACGGCAAGATCATCGCAATCGGAACATCCTTCGCGGGGCGCGTCAATGACGACAATTTCGTCGCCCGCATGCTCGCCAACGGGCAGCCCGACACCCAGTTCGGCGCCGGCGGCGCGGTGCTCAATCCGGTGCCCTATTTCGCCAATGTCGGGCTGCTCGACTCTGCGGGCAACATCTTCGTGGCCGGGGGTGACTACACGTCCAACCTGACCGACATTGCCAAACTGACCTCGCGCGGCGGTTTCGACAAAGGCTTCGGCCTCGGCGGCGTGGCGGAATTTGCCAAGCTCGTTGGTCCCATCAACGCATTGGCGCTTCAGAGCGACGAAAAGATTTTGCTGCTGGGGTCCAAGGACGCACGGCTGACCGCGACCGGCCGCCTTGATTCGAAGCTTGCCGGCGGCAAGGTCGCGGCGCGTGCAAACTTGTTGGCAGATGCTTTTGATGAGACCGGCCGCTATTTGATCAGCTACAGCGGCACCGGAGTCGTCCTCACGACGCGCTATCTGCAGAACAATCGCACAGACCGGCGTTGGACCACCGCATCGGTGAATTACGGCTACCCGGGGGGCGCTACGGGCAACGAGGCAACGGCAATGGCGTTTGATAACGAAGGTCACCCACTCGTCGCCGGCATAGATGTGTCTTCCGGCGGCGATGGTGCTTACGGAATTGTGCGTTATTTGAACAACGGCAAGCCCGATCCCGCCTTTGGCAAGAACGGCTCGACATACGACACTTTCGGCGGCTTTGTGTCCGGCCAGTTGGTGGGATTGGCGGTGCAGCCGTACGACAAGATCATCGAGGCTGTTTCGGTGCTTCAGAAGAACGGCGCGCTTACAACCGTTGTTGCGCGCTACCTTTCCAAATAGCCGCTAACGAGGGAGGATGTGCAATCGCGTTCATACCGCGCGCCGCAAGGGTGAGCGGCACTGCTGGTCAATGGCTCTCAATTCGACGTTCGATGGGCCCGTCTCGACAGGGATGATCCGGTCTCGAACACGAATGTCACCGACGCCTTCAGGCACCAGGTTTTGGCCGAACATGATTTTGCCGGAAATATCGCGGCGGAATGTGCCCAACGTGCCCAAAGGTTCGTTCGCATCAGGGCGCTCCCCGGTCTGCTGATCGATCGTGGTCATGACGCAGCGGTCGCACGGCTTGGCCACGCGGAAAATCACCCCCCCGATGCGCACGCGCTGCCACGTGTCTTCTGCCCAAGCCGCCGCACCATCTATGACAAGGTTGGGGCGGAAGCGTGACATGAGCACGGACGCGGCAAGGCGGGTGTTCAGATCGGCAAGCGAGGCGGCCGATGTCAGCAGAACGGGGAATCCGTCTGCGAAACTGACGACTTCGTCTTGCCCGCGCGCGTAATCGGGGCGCAGCTTGCGCGCGTGCGGATCGTCGAGATGGACCAGCCTGCATGGCACGCCGAGCGCCGCGCGCAGCCACGCCGCGGCAAGGTTGCCGCAATCGGTGGCCGGCACGTCATCGCGCCAAACTCTGACGACGCATTTCGTAGCACCCATGTTCGACGGTAACCCGAGCGGCATCATCGCCGGCGCCCGGAGCAGAAGCGCGTCGCCCTGGCTAGATGCTTGCAGCACCGCCATGCGCGGATGCTCGCGCTGCGTCAGGAAACGGCCCGCTTGGTCCACGATCATCCAGCTTCGGTCCTGCGCCAGGCCCCACGGATGCACCTGCGCGGTCTGGTGGCCGCCGCCGGCAAGGCTCTTGACCGGGTAGCTCGATATTTCTGACAGATACGCGCCACTCATCGCGGCCACCTTGCATCGCGCCGCCGCCGCGTCCATCCCTTTGCCGATAAATCGAGGGAGATGACCATGAATGCACCGACCAATCGCGCCTGGACGCTGACCGCGCGCCCCTCCGGCCTGCCGAAACGCAGCGACTTCACCTATAAGACCGATCCCGCGCCCGAGCCGGCGGACGGGCAGGTCCTGGTGCGCAACCACTACATCTCGCTCGATCCTGCGATGCGCGGCTGGATGAACGATGCACGCAGCTACGTCCCGCCCATCGGCCTGGGCGAGGTGATGCGCGCCGGCGCCGTGGGCGAGGTGGTGGCCAGCCGCAGCCCCGACTGGCGCGAGGGCGATCATGCCGTGGGCATGTTCGGCGTGCAGGACTATGCGGCCGTTGACGCGAGCGCGGCACAGAAGGTGGATTCCGGCCAGGCGCCGTTGCCGCTTTATCTCTCCGCCCTCGGCATGCCTGGGATGACGGCGTATTTTGGGCTGCTGGATATCGGCAATCCGCAGCCTGGCCAGACTGTGGTGGTCTCGGCCGCCTCGGGTGCGGTGGGCGCGCTGGTCGGGCAGATTGCGCGCATAAAGGGCGCACGCGCCGTGGGCCTGGCCGGTGGTGCGGCCAAATGCGCCTACGTCACCGATGAATTGGGTTTTGATGCCTGCATCGACTACAAGAACGAGGATATCGGCAAGGGTTTGTCGAAACACTGCCCGAAGGGGATCGACGTCTATTTCGACAATGTCGGCGGCGAAATCCTGGATTTGGCGCTCGCGCGTATTGCGCGGCGCGCGCGCGTCATCATCTGCGGCGCAATTTCGCAATATAATTCAACCGAGGCGATCGTGGGGCCGCGCAATTACCTCTCGCTGCTGGTGAACAATGCACGCATGGAAGGGTTCGTGGTGTTCAACTATGCGCAGCGTTATGCGGAGGGGATGCGTGACATGGCGGCCTGGCTGAAAGAGGGGCGTATCAAGTCTCGGGAGGATATTGTGGAGGGCATTGAGGGATTTCCGGAGACGCTGCTGAAGCTGTTTTCGGGTGAGAATTTTGGCAAGCTTGTTATCAAGGTTGTTTGACAAAGCAAAGGAAGGAAGGCTTCTTTTTTGAAAAAAAGAAGCAAAAAACTTTTATATGTTAAGGCCGCTTTCTAAAAAGTAAAAGTTTTTTGGTCCTTTTTTTCAAAAAAGGACTACTTCCTTATTTGCGTGCGCAGCGCCGTCCGGTGGCGGCGCCGTTCGCCGGTCACCAGAAGCGACGTGCAGAGAATATCCAGGCCCGTAACACCGAGCACCATGACGAGGGCGAACTCCGCGGCATCGCGATTGGGGTTGCGCCTGCTGACCGCCTCGGCCAGCACGGCGATGTCCAGGATATCACCGCCGACGCGCGATGATGGACCGATGACGCTGTCGGGCTGCGTTAGGATGGTCAGGCCGGCGGCGATTTCGCGTAGGCCGAAGGCGCGGATCAGCCAGGGGCCGCCGCGAAGGCCAAGGCCCCGCACAAGTGTGCGTGGTATGGCAACCTCCATCGCACCAAGTGCTAGGCTGAACAGGCCCAGGAAACGGGACAGCGCGACGGCATTCATTTATGTGCTCCCAACCTAATGAATGGGGTCTGGGGCCGCCGGCCCCAGCGGGTCAAGGGCAGAGCCCTTGCCTTGCCTACGTAATCAAAAAACCGCCATCGACATTGAGCGCCACGCCCGTCGTATAACTCGCCGCCCCGCTGACCAGATACAGCACGGCACCTGCCATTTCGGCGGGCTCGGCCGGACGCGCCATAGGGATGTTGGTCTCCCACTTCTTGCGGTGCTCGCCTTCCAGCAGCGCGCCGGCAAGCCGGGTGCGTGTCAGTCCGGGCAGCAGCGCGTTCACGCGCACGCCCAGCGGTGCACATTCGCGCGCGAAAGCTTTTGTCATGCCCACAACAGCGGCTTTGGTGATCGAATAGATGCCCTGGTTCATGCCGGGCACGATCGCATTGACCGAGGCGACATTGACGATCGCCCCGCCCCCGTGCGTGGCCATGATCTTCACCGCGGCGGCACTCATGTAGAAATAGCCGCGCACATTGACATCCAGCGTCTTTTGGAACGCGCTCAGGTCTGTGTCCTGGATCGGGCCAAAATACGGGTTCGTCGCGGCGTTGTTGACCAAGATGTCCACGCGGTCGTGGCGCCCCTTGATGTGGGCGAAGATGGCTTGGATCTGGTCCATCTCGCCGATGTGGCAGGGGTAGGCTTCGGCCGCGCCGCCGGCCTGGCGGATGGCGGCGGCCACCGCCTCACACCCATCGGCGCGGCGGGAAGACACGATCACGTGCGCGCCGTGGCTGGCAAGCAGGTGCGCAATCGCCTCGCCGATGCCGCGGCTGGCGCCGGTGACCAGCGCGATGCGTCCCGCAAGGTTGAAGCTGTCGCTCTGTTGCATCGCCTTTTCGCCCCTTCCGGGTTTGACGCTAGAGGCAAATACCCTAGTTTGCAGGCAGGGGAAGCCCAGGCGCCCGGCAGGGCGAGACAATAGAGGCCTAGAGAGTGGACCAGCACGCATCGTCCTTCGACCAAGCGCCGCCCAGGACGCGCCACCCGTGGGAGGCGCGTTATCCGGCCGACGTCGATTGGGGCATGCCCATCGAAACCGGCCCCGTTCCCGATCTGCTGGACCGCGCCGCGTCCGCCTGGCCTGACCGGCCTGCGCTTGAATACCACGACCGGACTGTCAGCTTCGGCGCTTTGGCCGGCATGACTGATCGCATGGCCGCAGGCTTGCGCCGATTGGGCATCGGTCCCGGCAGCACGGTGGCACTGTTCCTGCCAAATACGCCATGGCACAGCGTCTGCTTCTTCGCGGCGCTGAAACTGGGCGCGCGCCTGGTGCATCTGAGCCCGCTGGATGCCCCGCGCGAGCTTGCCCACAAGATGATGGACAGCGGCGCGGACGTGGTGATCAGCACCGACATGGGCGGGCTGGGCGTGGGTGCCGTCCGCTTTGTGGAAGCGGGGTTGGCGCGGTTGCTGCTGGTGGGGCAGGACGCATTCTGGGGCGGAGCGGCCTGGCCGCAGCCCGAATACGGTGCGCAGGTCCAGCGTTTGGAGAGCGTTTTCTCGGACGAGGCTGCGGGCGCATGGCCGGTGATCGACCCCGAGCAGGTCGCGCTGCTGCAATATACCGGCGGCACGACGGGCATGCCCAAGGGGGCAATGCTGTCGCATCGCAACCTGACAGCCGCCACCTCGATTTACCGCGCCTGGCGCGATAGCGGCATTCCGGCGCCGGGCGAGCAGCGCGTGATCGGCGTGCTGCCGATGTTTCACATCTACGCGCTGGAGGTGATCCTTCTTGTCTCGGTGGCCGAGGGCAACCAGATCCTGCTGCGGCCGCGCTTCGATGTGGCGACGACGCTGCGCGATATTACTGAGAAGCGCGCGACGTCTTTGGCGGCGGTGCCGACGATGCTGGTGGCACTCCTGGCGGCGCCGGCCGCAGCCGGCCAGGATTTTTCGTCTTTGGCGCTGGTGGGCTCGGGCGGTGCGCCGATGCCGCACGAGGTGGCGCGCAAGGTCGAGGGACTGCTGGGCCAGCGCGTGCGCGGCGGCTGGGGCATGACCGAAACGTGCGCGGCCGGCACGCGCACGCCGATCGACGTCGTGACGCGGCCAGGCATGATCGGCACGCCACTGCCTGGCATTGAATTGCGCATCGTGGGACTGGACGATCCGCACCGCGCTCTGGCTGCGGGCGAAGTGGGCGAAATTGCCGTGCGCGGGCCCAACGTATTTTCGGGCTATTGGAACCAGCCGGAGCTGGACGCGCAGAGCTTCGTCGATGGGTTTTTCCTGACCGGCGATATCGGGCTGATGGAACCCGACGGGCTGTTCTTCATCCGCGATCGCAAGAAGCGCATGATCATTTCCGGCGGCTTCAACGTGTATCCGGCGATGATAGAGAATGCGATCCATGAGCACTCGGCCGTGGAAGAATGTATCGTCATCGGCGTGCCGGACGAATATCGCGGCGAGGCGGCCAAGGCGTTCGTCAAGTTGCGCGCAGGCGCCGAGGCGCCGAGCCTGGATGAGTTGCGTGCCTTTCTTGCCGATCGGCTGGGGCGCCACGAAATGCCGGCGGCGCTGGAAGTCCGTGCGGATTTGCCGAAAAGCCCGGTGGGCAAATTGCTGGCCAACGTGCTGGCCGAGGAAGAACGTGTGCTGCGCGAAAGCAAAGGAGCCTGAGCCCATGGATTTGAGATACACGCCCGAGGAAATCGCCTTCCGCGACGAGATGCGCACGTTCTTCCGCACCAAGATACCGGCCGAAATCCGCCAGAAGGGTGCGTCGGGCCGGCATGGCTCGCCCGAGGACATGCGCAATTGTCAGCGCATCATGAATGAACACGGTCTGGCCGTGCCGAACTGGCCGGTGGAATGGGGCGGCCGCGACTGGACGCCCATGCAGCGCTACATCTTTACCGAGGAGGTGCTGTCCAATGACGTGCCGGCGCCGCTGCCGTTCAACACGGCAATGGTCGGGCCGGTGATCGCCCATTTCGGCACACAGGCGCAAAAGGAGCGTTTCCTGCCGGCAACGGCGAACATGGATATCTGGTGGTGCCAGGGCTTTTCGGAGCCGGGCGCCGGCTCCGATCTCGCCAGCCTGAAGACGCGCGCGGTGCGCGATGGCGATCATTACGTAGTCAATGGGCAGAAGACCTGGACGACATTGGGCCAATATGCCGACTGGATCTTTTTTCTGGCCCGCACCAACCCCGAGGCGCGCAAGCCGCAGGAGGGGATCAGTTTCATTGTCGCAGACATGAAGACGCCGGGGATTACCGTGCGGCCGATCCAGTTGGTGGACGGCGGGCATGAGGTGAACGAGGTCTTCTTTGATGACGTACGGGTTCCGGTCGAGAATCTGATTGGCACGGAGCATCGCGGCTGGGATTGCGCGAAGTTCCTGTTGGCCAATGAACGTTCCAACATCGCGCGCGTGGGAACGTCGAAAGCGCGGCTGCGCCGGTTGCGCGAATTGGCACAGGCGGTGCCTGTTGGTGACGGCACGATGTGGGAGAATGAGGCTTTCCGCCACAAGGTTTTTGCCGTGGAGACGGAACTGAAGGCGCTGGAGATGACGCAGTTGCGCGTGATTGCGGCCGAGCAGAATAGCGGCGGGATGCCCAATCCTGCGTCTTCGATCCTGAAGATCAAGGGATCCGAGATTCAGCAGCGAACGACGGAGCTGGCGCTGGAGTTGGCTGGGCCGTTTGCGCTGCCTTATCACGACGAGAATGATGAGCCGGAGGAGGGGGCAAATGATTTGCCCGATGGGTTTGACTGGGCGGATACGGCGGCGCCGACGTACTTCAATTATCGCAAGGTGACGATTTACGGGGGATCTAATGAGATTCAGAGGAATATAATAGCGAAAATGGTGCTTGGATTTTAATTAAGGCCAGGGGCTCTGCCCGTCGCCACCGGCGCTTGAACCGGTGGCGCTCTGGTGGCGACCCCCGCTCGGGACAAGTCCCCAGACCCCAATCTTTTCGCGGGTACAACAAAGGGGGGTCTGGGGCCTCAGGCCCCAGCGGGTCCAGGGCAGAGCCCTGGCCTTTCTTCTAGGATTTATCATGGACTTCGAATTTTCGGACGAACAACGCCTCCTCAAAGACAGCGTCGATCGCCTCATTGCCCCCGCCTACGACGACCTCGCCCTCCGCCGCCGCACACAAGCCGCCCCCCCCGGCTACAGCGAAGCGCTCTGGGCCAAATACGCCGAACTCGGCCTGCTCGCGCTTCCCTTCAGCGAGGAAGACGGTGGCTTCGGCGCAGGCACGGTGGAAACCATGATCGTCATGGAAGCCATCGGCCGCGGCCTGGCACTCGAGCCGTTCATGGCCACCGTCATCCTGGGCGGTAACCTGATCCGCCTGGGCGGCACGTCCGAACAACGCGCGGCGCTCATCCCGGCGATTGCCGATGGCTCGCTGCGTCTGGCATTCGCCCATACCGAGCGCCAGGCGCGCTACGATTTGCACGACGTTACCGCCATGGCACGCCGCACCGGCACCGGCTTTGTGCTGGAGGGCGATAAGAGCGTGGTGCTGCACGGTGAGTGCGCCGGCAAGCTGATCGTATCCGCGCGCACCTCGGGCACGCATCGTGACCGTCACGGCATCACGCTATTTCTGGTGGACGCGAACGCGCCGGGCATTTCGCGCCGCGGCTTTGCCACCCAGGACGGATTGCGGGGCGCGGCGGTCAGCCTGGCGCAGGTCGAACTCGGCGCGGATGCGGTGCTGGGTGAGGTAGATCAAGGTGCGGATCTGATCGACCGCGTCACCGACATCGCCATTGCCGCCCTGTGCGCCGAAGCCGTGGGTGCCATGGCAGCGCTGCACGAAATGACCGTCGATTACCTGAAAACACGCAAGCAGTTCGGCGTGACGATCGGCAGCTTCCAGGTGCTGCAGCACCGCTCCGTCGACATGTTCACCGCGCTGGAAACCGCGCGCAGCATGGAGTATTTCGCGGCCATGATGGCAATGACCGAGGACGCACGCGCGCGCCGCGCCGCAATCTCGGCGGCCAAGATGCAGATCAACAATTCGGCGCATTTTCTCGGCGAGGCCGCGGTGCAGATGCATGGCGGCATCGGTGTCACCATGGAGTATCGCGCCGGGCATTATTTCAAGCGCCTGACGATGATCCAGAGCCAGTTCGGCGACACGGACCACCACATGCGCCTGCTCGATGGCGCCGGTGGTCTGCTGGAGGCCGCCTGAGCCAGCCGCCCCACTCCCATGCACGCGTGCAGGTTGGCAAGTTCGCCTATGCCAAGCGAGGGGTTTCGCGCTTCGATCTGAGCGACCCCTACCATCTGGCCGTGACACTCTCCTGGCCGCAATTCATCGCGCTGCTGCTGTGCACCTACTTGGCGGTGAACGTGGTCTTTGCGCTGCTCTATGGGCTGGTGCCGGGATCGATTGCAAATGCGCGTGCGGGATCGCTGGCCGATACCTTCTTTTTCAGCTTCGAAACGCTGGCCACTGTCGGCTATGGCGAGATGTACCCGGCCTCGCTTTATGGCCACGTGATTGCGTGCGCCGAAATTGCCATGGGGCTGGGTTTTACCGCCATTATGACGGGCCTGACCTTTGTGCGCTTTTCGCGCCCGCGGGCAAAATTCATCATCGCCAGCCGCCTGGCCGTGTGTCAGCACAATGGCGTGCCCACCTTGATGTTGCGGCTGGGCAATGGCCGGCTCAGCCCGCTTGCCGATGCGCACGCGCATCTGAGCGTTTTATTACGCGAGCAATCTAACGAGGGTGCGACCTTCCGTCGCGTCGAGGATCTGGCTCTGCTGCGCGCCAGGCTGCCCATTTTTCCGCTGACCTGGACGTTGATGCATGTGCTTGATGAAAAAAGCCCGCTGCATGGCGTGGACGCGCACGCGTTGATCAGTAATGAAGCAAACATGTTCCTGGCGATCGAGGCCCGCGATCCCGCCTTGGCGACCATTGTGCACGAGGTGCGCACCTTTGGGCCGCGCGATGTCGTCTTCGGCAGCCGCTACGTTGACGTGATTACGTCCGAAGCCGACGGCACGCCGCTTGCCGACATGACGCGCATCAGCGAAATGGAGCCCGATACGGGGCCTGAAGCGCGTCACCAGGGCTGGTCGGACAAGGATCTGGATGGTGAGTCATAAATCCCCCAGTCTTTACCCGCGCATCCCTTACCCGCGCATCGCCGCGCGGCGCATGCCGGTTCTATAATACCACGTCCAAACGCCCAACCCCGCGATAATGCCGTAGCCAATAATCGGGGACGCCCACAGGTAAGTCGGGATCGGCCATGTCCATGCCATCCAGCCCAGCAGCAGACCTTGCGCAATCAAACCCGCGCCCCAGACAAGGGATAACACGCGCAGTCCGTGCAAAACCTCCGGCCGCTGCCAGGCCGCTTCGAAAATGGCGTGCTGCTCGGGGCTGCTGCGCGCCATCGTGGCTGACGCTGCGTAGTAGATCAGCGGTTTGCGCATGCCGAGTGAGACCAGAAACAACAGGCCGATCGGTACCGTAAAGAGGTTTTCGCGCACCATCAGCATGCGCGGCGATCCGCCGAAAGCCAGTGCCGCCAGCGACAGCGCAATACCGGCAAGCACCAGCGCGCTGAGCGCATCCAGCGTGCGGTGGCGCGCGAGTTCAAGCAAGCTCCACGCGGTGGGCGGTGCTGCGGACCAGGCGATGGCGGCAAATTCACTGACATGGGGCAGCAGCGCTTTGTATGTCAGCCATGGC
Source organism: Acetobacteraceae bacterium (assembly GCA_965276755.1). GTDB lineage: Bacteria > Pseudomonadota > Alphaproteobacteria > Acetobacterales > Acetobacteraceae > CAJCIS01. Next base: position 2,507,716 of record OZ255625.1, on the reverse strand, counting down.
AGGACGAGGTTGACGAGGAGCTCGGCTGCGAATTTGCCGCCGGCGCGGGTCAGGCAGCCACCCGCGCCGGCGTGTTGCTTGCGCGAATGAAATCGGACGCACGCTCGCCGATCATTGCACTCGGCGCTTGCGTGTTGCCGCTGATCAGGGTGGGCATGATGCTGGCGTCCACCACGCGCAAACCCTCGACGCCGCGCACGCGCAATTGCGGGTCGAGCACGGAGCCTTCATCGCCGCCCATGCGGCACGTGCCGACGGGATGATAGATCGTATCGGCATGCGCGCGGATCAGCGGGATCAGGGCGTCGGCTTCCTCGCGCCCGGTGCCATGGAAAGCGGGGCCGTCAAAGCCGGCCATCGCGGGCTGCTCCAGGATGCGCAACGCCAGCGACACGCCAGCGACAAGCGTGTCCATATCCTCGTGCGCGGTCAGAAAGCGCGGATCGATCAGCGGGGCCACGTGCATATCAGGGCTGGCCAGGCGCACCGTGCCGCGGCTTTTCGGACGCAGCACGCAGGTGTGCACGGAATAGCCGCGCGCGATGTGGCGGCGGCGCCCGTGGTCATCGACCAAAGCTGCAATGAAATGCAATTGCACGTCCGGCCGATCCAGATCGGGGCGCGTGCGCAAAAAGGCACCCGACTCTGCGAAATTGCTTGTCAGCATGCCCGTGCCGTCGCGCCGGTAATCCTGCCAGCCCTTCCACATGGCGGGTACCAGCCGCGGATCGGTGCCGAACAGCGCCGGGTGGCGGAATTTGCGGTTGATCGTGTAGTCGATATGGTCCTGCAGATTGGCGCCGACCTCGGTGCTGTCGTGCACGACGGCAATCCCCAGCGCGCGCAGATGCGCGCCCGGCCCAATGCCCGACGCCTGCAGCAATTGCGGCGAGCCGAACGCGCCGGCAGATACGATCACTTCGGCGCGTGCGTGCACCGTGCTGCGCTGCTTGCCACGCAGGATTTCCACGCCCGTTGCGCGCTTGCGGTCAAAAACAATGCGCTGGGCCTGGCAATCCGTCAGCACAGTCAGATTGGAACGCGGCGTTCCCAGATAGCCGCGCGCGGCGCTCCAGCGTGCCCCGCCTTTCTGCGTCACCTGATACCAGCCCACGCCTTCCTGCGCGGGGCCGTTGAAATCGTCGCGGCGCGGGAAACCGGCTTGCACGCCGGCTTCGATGAAAGCCGCAGCAATCGGATTGGGCGTGCGCAGATCGGCAACGTTCAGCGGGCCGCCGGTGCCGTGGAATTCGTCCTCCCCGCGCTCGTTATTTTCGCTGCGGCGAAAGGCGGGCAGCACGTCTTCCCAATCCCAGCCATGGCAGCCGTGGTCACGCGCCCAGCCCTCGTAATCCTGCCGCTGGCCGCGGATATAGATCATGGCGTTGATCAGGCTGCTGCCGCCCATGCCGCGCCCGCGCGGCTGAAAACCGCGCCGGTTGTTCAGCTCCGTCTGCGGCACGGTCTCGTAGGCGTAATTGCGCGCGCTCTTGCTGGCGACCATCAGTGCCAGGCCCATCGGAATATCGGAGGCCGCACCGCCGCGGGCCGGGCCGGCCTCGATGATGGCGACACGCCAATCCGGCCGCGCATCGGCCAGGCGGGCGGCCAGCGCACACCCGGCGGGGCCGCCGCCGACGATCACGTAGTCGAAATTGTCAGACATGGGCGCCTTCGCGCGCGAGGTGCTCGGCCCGCAGCGTGGCAATTCGCCGCCGCAGCTTAGCCATGCCGCCGATCCAGCGATTGTAGTTTTCCGCTTTCAGGCGGGCGTATTCAGCGACCTTGGGGTGCGGCAGGATGGCGAAATCCTCGCGCTTCAACCCTTCTATCGCCGCGTCCACGCATTGTTCGGCGGTCAGCACGCCATCCACATCCGCACCGGAAAAAAAGCCGCCCATCGTCATGCCCGTGGCCACACCCTGCGGACAGAGCACGGATACGCCGATGCCGTGATCGCGTGAGGCAATGGCCAGGCTTTCGGCAAACCCGATCGCGGCGTGTTTTGTTGTCGAGTAGACCGCCGAGCCGATCTGGCTCAGCAGCCCCGCGGCCGAGACCGTGTTGAGAAAATATCCGGACCGGTGCTGCTGCATGCCAGGCAGCGCGGCACGCGCGGCATAGACATGCGCCATGACATGCACGCCCCAACTGCGCTGCCATGCGGCATTCGGCGCAGAGGCGGCATTGTCGAAATCTGGATCGGCCGAGATAATGCCTGCATTGCTGCAGAACAGCCCGATCGGGCCGATCTTCTCCGCCTCTCGTACAAGGGCGATGATGTCGTCCTCGTTTGCCACGTCACAGTGAAAGGCTGTGGCCTGGCCGCCGACGCCCGCGGCGGTTTCCCGCGCGGCTGCTTCGTGCAGATCGGCGCAGATCACGTGCGTTGCGCCGAGGCTGGCGGCGCGGCGCGCGAGTGCGCGGCCTATGCCGCTGCCGGCGCCGGTGACGATGACGATCTTGCCCGCTATCTCCATGAGACGATCCCATCAGAAGAAAGGAAGTTCTTCTTTTCTGTAGAAAAGAAGCAAAAGACTTTTGTCAGTTGGCGTACGCGTTGCTTAACATTCAAAAGTTCTTTGGTTCTTTTTTTCAAAAAAGAACTGCTTCCTTCAATAGATTTCAAACAACCCCGCAGCCCCCATACCGCCGCCAATGCACATCGTCACCACACCCAGCTTCGCCCCCCGCCGATGCCCCTCGATCAGCAAATGTCCCGCCATGCGCGCGCCCGACATCCCATACGGATGGCCAATGGAAATCGCCCCGCCATCGACATTGAGCTTGGCAGGATCAATGCCCAGCCGGTCGGCACAATAAAGCACCTGCACGGCAAAAGCCTCGTTCAGCTCCCATAGATCGATGTCGTCCATCGCCAGGCCATTGCGCTCCAACAGGCGCGGAATGGCAAAAACAGGACCAATTCCCATCTCGTCCGGCTCGCAGCCGGCAACCGCCAGAGATTTCAGGCGGCCGAGAGGCGTCAGGCCCCGGCGGCTCGCCTCACCCGCCTCCATCACCACGCAGGCCGAAGCGCCATCGGAAAGCTGGGACGCGTTGCCGGCGGTAATCACATGCCCCTCGCCGCGCACGGGCTTGAGGCCGCGCAGGCCGTCCATCGTGGTATCGGCGCGGTTGCCCTCATCGCGGGCCAAAGTGGTTGTCTTGTGACTGACGGCGCCGGTGGCCTTGTCCGTGACAGCCATGGTGGTTTCGAGCGGCACAATTTCCGCATCGAAGCGCCCCGCCGCCTGGCCCGCAGCGGTGCGGCGCTGGCTTTCCAGCGCGTAGGAATCCTGGCGCTCACGCGTCACCTGGTAGCGCTGGGCGACGATCTCGGCCGTATCGATCATGGCCATGTAGATGTCGGGCTTGTGCTCGACCAGCCAGTCATCGGCGGCGCGGAACATGCGGTCGGTCTGCACCAGGCTGATGCTTTCCAGCCCGCCGCCGATGGCCACGGGCACGCCGTCCACGGCCACGCGATTGGACGCAATGGCAATCGCCTGCAGGCCGGAGCTGCATTGGCGGTCAACTGTGGTGCCAGCCGCAGTCACCGGCAGGCCGGCGCGGATGGCCGCCTGGCGCGCGATGTTGCCGCCGGTCGCACCCTGCTGCAGCGCACAGCCCATGATCACGTCCTCGATCTCATCGGGATCGACCTGCGCGCGGCTGACGGCATGGGCTATGACGTGGCCGCCCATGGTGGCGCCGTGCGTGTCATTGAAGGCGCCGCGATAGGCCCGCCCGATAGGCGTGCGGGCGGTGGACACGATGACGGCTTCGCGCATGCTGGGCTCCCTGACGGCATTTCTTTGGCGCGGGCGCGTGCTGGACCGCTTCTTACCCGTGCGCCATAGTCGGACCAAGTTTGGGTGGGCACCCTATGCCTGTCAACAAAACGGCCCGGGGCAATCCAGTGCCACCGGTATGCGCGCGGAGGGGACGATAAAGGAAGACCGGACGGGCACGCGCGCCAAAATCCTGGAGGCTTGCCGCGCCCTGTTCAACGAACGCGGGCCGGCGGAGGTGACCACGGCCGAAATCGCGCAGGCTGTCGGGATCAGCGAAGGCAATCTGCACTACCATTTCCGCCGCAAGCAGCAGCTTCTGGTCGCCCTGTTCGACGAGTTCGAGGCGGCGCTGGACAAGGTCGCGGTCAGTTGGCGCGGCCAGCGCCCGCCACGCCCGGCCGAGGAGCCCTACCGCCACTACATCACCGAGTGGTTCGACATGATGTGGGAGTGGCGCTGCTTCTACGGCGCCAGCGTCTATCGTCTGGCGCCCACGCTGAAGCCTCGATTGGCGGCGCTGACCGATCGGGGGCAGGCGCGGGTGCGCCAGGCGCTGGCCGGCATGGTGGCCGACGGGCGGCTGGCGGCCACGCCCGAGGAGCTCGACCGGCTGGTGGTGAATGCGTGGATCGTGGCGACGTACTGGATCGATTACCTGCGCACGCGCCAGGGCGTGGAGAGCTTGACGCGGGAGCATCTGCGGTGGGGGTTTGCGCAGGTGCAGGCGTTGTTCACGCCGCACGCCGTGGCTGCGTCGCGCGTGGCGGCGGTGGGGGAGTAAAGACGCAGGAAGAACTGGGGGGAATGTGCCATTCCCCCCAGACCCCCCGTCTTCATTTAGAAGTCCAAATCCCCGTAATGCGCCGGCGGGTCCATGCCGGCGACGCGGTCGGCCAGCAGCGGGCGGAAGCACGGGCGGCTCTTCATGCGCGCATACCAGTCGCGCGCGCCCTGGCTTTGCGACCAATCCACTTCGCCGGCGAAATCCAGCGCCGAGAGGTGCCCCGCCGCAGCGAAATCAGCCAGCGAAAGCGTGTTGCCCGCAAGCCATTTGCGCGTCTCGGCCAGCCAGCCGAGGTAGCTGATATGCACCTTGAGGTTGGCGTATCCGACGCGCAAGGCATTGGCGTCCGGGTGGCCACGGCCGCCGAGGCGCTTGAGATATTTCTCGCCGACGAGATTGTCGGTGACTTCGCGGGCGAAGCGGCCATCGAACCAGGCCGTCAGGCGGCGCACTTCGACGCGCTCGGCCAGCGTGCGGCCCATGAGCGCCGTGTCCGGGTAGGCTTCTTCGAGGTATTCGCAAATGACGTTGCTGTCGGGAATGACCAGGCCGTTTTCCTCGACGAGCGTGGGCACCAGGCCGGCCGGGTTCATGGCCAGGTACTCGGCGCGGCGATCCCAGGGCTTTTCCAGCTTCAGCTCGAAAGGCAGGCGACGCTCCAGCAGGATGAGACGGATCTTGCGCGAGTAGGGGCAGAGCGGCAGGTGGTAGAGGACACGCATGGGCGGTGGGTCTAGTGCAAGGCTGCCGCGCCGCACAACGCCCGCAGGATCAGGGCGGCGGCCTGGCGGCGCCGAGCAGCCCGTCGAAGCAGGTCACGCCATCGATCGTGCTGCGAAAGGCCCGGCCGATACAGACTCGCTCGTCGGCACGCGGCTGCGCGATCTGGACTGTAATTGCAACTCCCCACGCCTCAGCGACTGTCTGATCGAACCAGGACAAGCGCCCAGCCTGGATCGTCAAGGCGTGCGAACCCTGCCAGGCCAGCGACCAGCCATCAGCAAAAGCGGCTGAGGCGATCTGCTGGCTGCGCATTCCAAATAGCCGTGCCGGATCATAAAGCACAAAACGCACGTTTGCCCTGTAATCGGGTGGCACATTGCCCTGGCCGGCGCTGAAGACGAGAAGCTGCTTGTGCCCGTCCGGCGCAACGCTGGTAGCGACGGGGAATTGCATCACTTCGTTCAGCCTGCCGAAGCAGAGGGTGACGATTGCGACCAGAGCCATGATTGAAAAACCATAGACGCAAAGCGTGCGATAGACGCGCCAGGCAAGCTTCATACAATTAGGTTCTGGCCTGCATCCTGAAAAGCTCGGCGGATACACCATTCATTCAGTTGCGACAGTCCCGAATTCGCCGAAGCATCGATACGCGTGTGGCCCAGATGCGCCATGCGATCCAACAAGGCGTGCAGCCAGTTCTGACTTCCGCCGCCTTCAAAGAGATGTTGCCGGCTGAAGCCGGCGTAGTAACCGAGCATGCCGAAATTGTATGACGCAAAAGACGTATAGAAGGTCAGGAACATGTCGGCACCTGGCGGACGCTGGTAGTCAAAGCGGCCGTTTTGGGCAACGGCGCCCGCGAAAGTGGCGGCCTGGGCGGATCGGTAGCCAAGCACGGCGGAAGCGCCTTGAGGATCGTTCCGAATGATGTCGTCTGCAAATTTGAGATAGTCCATTTTCATCTTCGTTGCCCAGGCGACGTTTTCGCGAAGGTCAACTGCCTGGGGCTGGACAATAAAAGGCTGCGCCCACGTCATAGGGGCAGCGTATTGTGGCGCTATTCTTTAGCGTGACGGGCACTGGCGCCCAGCCTTGCGGCAGGCTTGCAGTCGCGCAGTCTGCCCAGGTGACGATTATCATGGCGGGTCCATCTTATGGTGCAGAGTCAGGCCCGTAGCAAGGGCAAGGGCGTACCCTGCTGTTCCAGAGGAACAGGCAAATAGCGCACATACTCCTTTGGCACGACCTGCCAGAAATGTTCGCGCTCTTGTTCCCAATCATGCAAGAGCATCGCCGCGTAGCGGCTGCTCGTCTCGCGCGCGTGCTCCTCGACCAGCGCACGCAGCGCCGCTTCCCAATGCGGTGAAGTCACCCGCTGCCAATGCAGCGTGTCGGGGTTGACGCGCAAGGCAAAGGTCTCGTCCGCATCATAGACGAACGCCATGCCGCCGGTGAAGCCGGCGCCGAAATTGTCCCCGATCGAACCCAGGATGGCGACGGTTCCGCCCGTCATATATTCGCATCCGTTGGAGCCGCAGCCTTCAATCACCGCGGTGGCACCCGAATTGCGCACGGCGAAGCGCTCGCCGGCGCGGCCTGCGGCGAACAATTTGCCGGAGGTAGCGCCATAGAGCACGGTGTTGCCGATGATGGTGTTGTTCTGGCTCAGCAACTCCGAACTTGGCGAGAGACGCAGGATGATCGTCGCCCCCGACAGGCCCTTGCCGACGTAATCGTTGGCATCACCCATGACCTCGATGCGCAGGCCCTGCACGGCAAAGGCGCCGAGGCTCTGGCCGGCCGAGCCGCGCAGGCGCACGGTGACGTGGCCGGGGGCGAGGCCGGCCATGCCGTACTGGCGCACGATGTGGCTGGACAGGCGCGTGCCGATGGCGCGATGCGTGTTGCGGATGCTGTATTGCAACTGCATTTTCTCGCCGCGTTCGAACAACGGCTGCGCATCGGCAATCATTTGCGCGTCCAGCGTATCGGGGACCTCGTTGCGGCCGGCGCGCGTGCAGAAGCGCGCATGCGGACCCTGGTCGGCTTGCGCCAGGATCGGGTTGAGGTCGAGATCGTCCAGCAGATCAGAGCCGCGGCTGACCTGTTGCAGCAGATCGCTGCGCCCGACGATATCCTCGAACTTGACAAAGCCGAGCGAGGCAAGGATGCCGCGCACATCTTCGGCGATGAAGGAAAACAGGTTGATGACTTTTTCCGGCGTGCCCTCGAATTTCTGCCGCAGCGCATCGTCCTGCGTGCAGACGCCGACAGGGCAGGTGTTGGAATGGCATTGCCGCACCATGATGCAGCCCATGGCCACCAGTGATGCGGTGCCTATGCCGAATTCCTCCGCGCCAAGCATGGCGGCGATCACCACGTCCCGGCCGGTCTTGATGCCGCCATCCGCGCGCAGGCGGATGCGGTGACGCAGGCGGTTGAGCATCAGCACCTGGTGCGTTTCCGACACGCCCATTTCCCACGGCAGTCCGGCATATTTGACCGAGGTGAGCGGCGAGGCGGCGGTGCCGCCGACATGGCCCGAGATCAGGATGGCGTCCGCGCGCGCCTTGGCAACGCCTGCCGCGATCGTGCCAATGCCTGACCGCGACACCAGCTTTACGCAGACGGTGGCGTCGGGATTGATCTGCTTGAGATCGTAAATAAGCTGCGCCAGATCCTCGATCGAATAAATGTCGTGATGCGGCGGCGGGCTGATCAGGGTCACGCCAGGCGTGGCGTGGCGCAATCTGGCGATCAGCGCTGTCACCTTCATGCCCGGCAGCTGGCCGCCCTCGCCCGGCTTGGCGCCTTGGGCGATCTTGATCTCGATCTCGCGGCAATTGTTCAGGTATTCGGCAGTGACGCCGAACCGGCCGGAAGCGATCTGCTTGATGGCGCTGGAGGCATTATCGCCATTAGCGCGTGGCTTGGCGCGCGCGGGGTCCTCGCCGCCTTCGCCTGAATCGCTGCGGGCGCCTATGCGGTTCATGGCAATTGACAGCGTCTCGTGCGCTTCGGGGCTGAGCGCGCCGAGCGATATGCCTGGTGCAATCAGCCGCTTGCGGATTTCGGTGATGCTTTCCACGGCTTCAACGGCAATTGGCGTGCAGCGTTCGCGGCGGAAATCGAGCAGGTCACGCAAAGCCACAGGCGGCAGGTGGCGCACGGCCTTTGCGTAGCGGGAATAGGTTTCATAGCTGTCGCTGGCAACCGCACTTTGCAGCATGTGGATCAGCCCGCCATCGAAGGCGTGCGTCTCGCCGCTGCGGCGCAACTTGTAATTGCCGCCCACGGGCAACGTCACGTAATCGCTATGCCAGGCCAGCTTGTGCGTGGCCAGGAGCCGCCGCGCGATGCCGGGCAGCCCCACGCCGGAGATGCGGCTCTGCATGCCCGGAAAGAATTCCGCCACGAGCGCACGGGACAGCCCGATCGCTTCGAAATTATAGCCGCCGCGATAGGATGAGATGACCGAGATGCCCATCTTGGACATCGTTTTCAGCAATCCCTTGTCAATCGCCTTCTTGTAGCGGCCGACGCATTCCTTGAAGCTCATCGCACCGAACAAGCCGCGACGGTGCCGATCGGCAATGCTTTCCTGCGCCAGATACGCGTTCACCGTGGTCGCCCCCACGCCGATCAGCACTGCGAAGGTATGCACGTCCATGCACTCGGCCGCGCGGACGTTCAGGCTGGTGAACGTGCGCAGCGAGCAGCGCACCAGATGTGTGTGCACCGCACCTGTCGCCAGGATCATCGGGATCGGCACGCGGCCGGGCCCCTGGTTCTCATCGGTCAACACGACATGAGTGCAACCTTCGCGCACGCCCTCTTCCGCCGCGCGGCAGATGCGCTCAATCGCACGGCGCAAGCCGCTTTCGCCGTCTTGCGCGTCAAAGGTGCAGTTCACGACGACCGCACCCGCGCCCATCGTGCGCATCATGGCTTCAAATTCAGCCGTCGAAAGCACAGGGCTTTCCAATTGCAGCAGGTCGCACTGGCTGGCATCCTCGCCAAGCACGTTGCCCAGATTGCCAAGGCGCGTCTTGAGGCTCATCACGCGTGTTTCGCGCAGGCTGTCGATCGGCGGGTTGGTGACCTGGCTGAAATCCTGGCGGAAATAATAATGCAGGCCGCGGTACTGCGTGGACAGCACCGCAAGCGGCGTATCGTCACCCATGCTGCCCACGGCTTCGGAGGCGTCATCGACCATCGGGTGCAGAATGGTCTCGAGCTCCTCCAGCGTCATGCCGATCGCGAGCTGGCGACGGCGCAAAGCCTCGCCCGTGTAACGAACGGGCTCTGGTGCATCGGTCTTGACGATGTGGTCGATCTTCTTGATATGCGCGGTCCAGGCGCCGAAATCCTGGCGCGCCGCGAGCATAGTGGTCAGTGCCTCGTCCTTGAAGAACAGCGCGCGATCCAGATCGACCGCGATCGTCTCGCCCGGGCCGACATGGCCTTTTTCAATGATGCGGCTTTCTTCCAGCGCCACCATACCCGTTTCCGAGCCGACGATCAGTAGCCTGTCCGCGGTGAGGCAGTAGCGCAGCGGGCGCAAGCCGTTGCGGTCCAGCCCGGCAATCACCCAGCGCCCGTCGGTTGCGCACAGCGCAGCCGGCCCGTCCCACGGCTCCATGACCGCGTTGCAATACAAATACATGTCCCGATGTGCCGGCTTCATCGTCGAGTCATTGCCGATGCTGGCCGGTATCATCAGCGCCTTTGCCATCGGCGCGTCCCGGCCGGCGTGAACAAGCAATTCGAAAACGTTGTCCAGCGTGGCGGTGTCGCTTCCCGCGACCTGGATCACCGGCTTGATGTCCTCGATGAAGCGGTCGAGATCGCCCGCGGCCAGGCGCGTCTCGTGGCTCTTCATCCAGTTGGAATTGCCGGAAATTGTGTTGATCTCGCCGTTATGCGCCAGCGTGCGGAAGGGCTGGGCGAGCTTCCAGGTCGGAAAGGTGTTGGTCGAATAGCGCTGGTGGTATATGGCAAAACGGCTGACAAAGGCAGGATCGTTCAGATCCGGATAGAAACTGGTCAGGTGTTCGGCCAGGAACATGCCCTTGTAGATCACGCTGCGGCAGGATAGCGAGCAGATATACATCTCGGCAATCTGTGCCGCGATCGCGGATCTCTCGATGCGGCGGCGGATGACATAGAGGTCACGTTCGAAGATCGCGTCATCGCTGCCCGGCGTATTGCGGATCATGATCTGTTCAATTTCAGGCCTGGTGGCGTTGGCCTTTTCGCCGATGCAGGCAACATCGATCGGCACCTGGCGCCAACCGTAGATTTCGTAGCCGAAGCGCAGGATTTCGGTTTCCACGATCTGGCGGCAACGTTCCTGCGCGGGCAGATCGGTCTTGGGCAGGAACACCATGCCGATAGCGATGCGCCCGTCACGCACGCGATCGCCGCCGCGTTCGATCGCGCGGGCAAAGAAATCTTGCGGGATTTCAACGTGTATGCCGGCGCCATCGCCGGTTTTGCCGTCTGCATCTACGGCACCTCGGTGCCACACGGCGCGCAATGCGGCGATGCCGGCGAGCACGACGTCCCGCCTCGGCTTGCCGTCCAGCGATGCGATCAGGCCGACGCCGCAGGCATCGTGTTCCTGTGCGGGCGAGTAGGTGTGCCGCAGCACGGCTGCATTCGCGTGCCAGGCGGCAACAAAATCATTTATCAAGGAAGGAAGTCCTTCTTTTCTGAGGAAAAGAAGCAAAAGACTTTTGTCAGTTTGCCCCGTCCTAAAGGAGCAAAAGTTTTTTGGTTCTTTTTTTCAAAAAAGAACATCTTCCTTACTCCGCCGCCACAGCAAAAGCCTGCTGCCCCAAATACGCGTGTATCGCCCCAGCCGCATCCCGCCCGTCACGTATCGCCCAAACAACCAGGCTCGCCCCGCGCACGATATCGCCTGCCGCAAAAACTCCAGGAAGCGAAGTCTCGAAACTCCGGGGCGAAATCTGCAACGTTCCCCACCCGGTCACCGTCAACCCATCCTGTGCCCACAGCGCGGGCAGCGGCTCCGGATCGAACCCCAACGCCTTGATCACCAGATCCGCACCCACGGAGAAATGGCTGCCTGCGACCACCTCCACCGATTGTCGTCCCGACCGGTCCGGCAATCCCAGCCGCATATGCCCCACGCGCAAGGCTTCCACCGAGGCGCCCCCCATGAAAGCCTCGGGTGCGGAGAGCCACTGGAAATGCACGCCCTCCTCCTCGGCGTTGGCAACCTCGCGCATGCTGCCTGGCATGTTCGCCCGGTCGCGACGGTACAAACACGCCACGGACTCCGCACCCTGTCGCACTGCGGTGCGCACGCAATCCATTGCCGTATCACCACCGCCGATCACCACCACGCGCTTGCCTGCGGCATTCAGCGTGCCGTCATCGTACTTGGGCACACCATCGCCCAGCCCCTTGCGGTTGGACGCAATCAGATAGTCCAGTGCCGGTACGATGCCGCCCAGCCCAGAGCCCGGGCCGCCGATATCGCGGGGCTTATAGACACCCACGGCAATCAGCACCGCATCATGGCGCGCGCGCAATTCGGCAAATGTCACATCGCGTCCGACCTCAACACCAAGATAGAAGCGCACCCCGCCGTCTTCCAGCAGGCGCGTGCGCCGTTGCACGATCGCCTTGTCCAGCTTGAAACCGGGGATGCCGTAGATCATCAGCCCGCCGACGCGGTCGTGCCGGTCATAGACATGCACCTGGTAGCCGCGCCGGCGCAGCTCCTCGGCCGCTGCCATCCCGCCCGGCCCGGCGCCCACGATGCCGATCGATTGCGCCAGCTCCTGCCGAGGTGCCACCGGTTTGACCCAGCCCTGTTGCCAGGCGTGATCGGTGATGAAGCGCTCGACGGCGCCGATCGTTACGCTGTCAAAGCCGCGTTCGATGACGCAATTGCCCTCGCACAGCCGGTCCTGCGGGCAGATCCGGCCGCAAATCTCGGGGAAATTGTTGGTCGCCTGGCTGAGTTCGTAGGCCTCTTCCAGCCGACCTTCGGCGGTCAGCTTCAGCCAGTCGGGAATATTGTTGTTCAGCGGGCAGTGCAATTGACAGAATGGCACGCCGCACTGGCTGCAGCGGCTGCTTTGGGCCGCGGCTTCGCTGGTGGCGAAGTCGCGATAGATCTCCGCAAAGTCGGTGTTGCGATCCGCCGCGCCGCGCTTGGCGGGCTGGTGCTGGGCAAGACCGGGAAATTTTAGCATCGTCTCGGGCATTGCGGTTCCGCATGCGTGGGCGGCGCAAGGTAAGCAAAGGTATGGACAGGGAATCGAGAACAAACCGTCTCTTAGGGCAGCGACGCTGCCATTATAGCTGCTATGTTTGTCGATTGCCGCTAAACTAGGCAGCGAAGGCAGCCGAACAGGGCCGATCCGGCCATATTAGGCCGGCGCTTGCTGCAATCCCCCTTTGCGATAGCGCGCGAGGTAAGCCGGCACGATCAACTCGATGGGCGTCGGCACGATGCCCAGTTCGGCCAAGCCAGGCAGCGCAGGATCGGCCACATTGTCGCACTTCAGCAGCAGCAGCTGATCCCGCGTCAGCCCGCTGAACGGCAGGCGCGCCAGCAGCCGCGCGCCCGCCTGCGGCACATTGATCAAGGGGCGATTGCGGCCCGTCTGCGCCAGTATCCAGCCCAGGATTTCGCGGAAGGTCATGATGCGCGGCCCGCCCAGCTCGTAGGTGGCACCGGCCGCATCAGGACGCGCGGCTGCCTGAATGACCGCGTCCGCCACATCGCCGGCATAGACGGGCTGGAACCGGCTATCGCCTGCAATCACCGGCATCACCGGTGCGATGCGCGCCAAGGCGCCAAAGCGGTTGAAGAACTGGTCCTCGGGCCCGAACACCAGCGAGGGCCGCAGGATGGTGGCGTTCGCGAAGGCCTCGCGCACCGCTGCCTCGCCGGCTGCCTTGCTGCTAGCGTAGCGCGACGGGCTTGCCGCATCCGCCCCGATGGCCGAGACGTGCACCAGCGCGCCCACGCCTGCTGCCGCCGAAAGCCGGGCCACGCGGCCTGCGCCCTCGGCCTGGATGCGCGCAAAATCGCCCGCCCGCCGTTCGGCCAGGATGCCGACCAGGTTGATGACGACGTCCGCGCCCTCCACGGCACGGTCTAGCCCGCGGTCATGGCCGACATCGCAGAACAGCGGCACCACCTGCCCAACGCGGCCCATGGGCTTGAGGAAGAGTGCGGCCTCCGGATCGCGCACCGCCACGCGCACGATGTGGCCCAAAGCGGCCAGTCGGCGCACGATGTAGCGGCCCAGAAAGCCCGATCCCCCCACCACGCTCGCCACGTGGCGCGTCTGCATATCGTCTCCGTTTGGCATGGGGGACCTTTTCTATGGTGTGGCGGGGTATGCGCCAAGGCGTTGACGCGTGGGCGCTCGGGGGTTACACGCCCGCGCTTCGCAGGATTGCACCTTGCCCAGGTGGCGGAATTGGTAGACGCGCAGGTTTCAGGTACCTGTGGCCGCAAGGTCGTGGAAGTTCGAGTCTTCTCCTGGGCACCACATCACATGGCATCGCGGGGCCAGGAGACACCATGGCAACGCAATTCATGCCCGCCGGATCGCTGAGCCTGCATCAGGACGATCTGCCGCCGGACATCTCCTTCGGCGGTGCGGTCGCGGTCGATACCGAGACGATGGGGCTCTACCCGCACCGGGACCGGCTGTGCCTGGTCCAGCTTTCGGCAGGCGACGGCACCGCGCACCTGGTGCAGTTGCGGCCGCCCTCGCTGGGGGGGCTGGGGTTTGCCGCACCCAACCTCAAGCGGCTGATGGCGGATGCTTCGATCACCAAGCTGATGCATTTCGCGCGCTTTGACGTGGCCGTGCTGCAGCATTCGCTGGGTGTGACGGTGGCGCCGGTCAAATGCACAAAGATTGCGGCGCGCCTGGTGCGCACGTTTACCGATCGGCACGGGCTGCGGGATTTGTGCCGCGAGTTGCTGGGCGTGGAGATTTCCAAGCAGCAGCAGACCTCGGATTGGGGGGCGGTAGAGCTGACGCCCGAGCAGTTGGCTTATGCGGCGTCTGACGTGCTGCATCTGCATGCGTTGTGGGCGAAGTTGGAGGCGCTGTTGAGGCGCGAGGATCGGCTGGAGCTGGCGGAGGCTTGCTTTGCGTTTTTGCCGGCGCGGGGGCGGTTGGATATGCTGGGGTATGAGGCGCCGGATATTTTTGCGCATTCGTAAGGTGAAGGGTTTAAGGCCAGGGGCTCTGCCCCTGGACCTCGCTGGGGCCTGAGGCCCCAGACCCCCATTTATTGCACCCGTTGAAGATTGGGGTCTGGGACTTGTCCCCAGCGGGGTCCAGGGGCAGAGCCCCTGGCCTTTTTAGGCGGAGTCAATCCATGTGCGGAATCGTCGGCGTAATAGGCCAGGCAGACGCAGCCCCAAGGCTACTCGGCGCCCTGCGCCGCCTCGAATACCGCGGCTACGACAGCGCCGGCATCGCCACCCTGGTCAACGGCCACATCGAACGCCGGCGCGCCAGCGGCAAGCTGATCCACCTTGCCGAGGCGCTGGACGAACAGCCGCTGCCAGGCCTGACAGGCATCGGCCACACACGCTGGGCCACCCACGGCGCGCCCACCCAAAGCAACGCCCATCCGCACGGCACCGCGCGCGTGGCCATCGTCCATAACGGCATCATCGAAAACCACGCCGCCCTGCGCGCCGAGCTCGAAGCGCACGGCCAGGAATTCTCCACCGAAACCGACACCGAAACCGTCGCCCAGTTGGTCGATCTGCATCTGGCTCGCGGCATGGAACCGCAGCAAGCCGCCGCCGCCGCGTTTGCGCGCCTCGAAGGCGCCTACGCGCTCGCCCTGATCTTCGCCGGTCACCCCGAGCTGATGATCGGCGCCCAGCAGGGCGCTCCGCTCGCCGTGGGCTACGGCGAGGGCGAGATGTACCTCGGCAGTGACGCGTTGGCACTCGCCCCGCTGACCGGGCGCATCGCCTACCTGCATGACGGCGACTGGGCCGTGCTGGACCGGCAGGGCGCACGTTTCTACGACGCGGACGGCGCCGAAATCGCGCGCGAAATCAAGCGCACCGCCATGTCCGGCGCCGCGATCGGGCGAGGCAATTTCCGCCACTTCATGGAAAAGGAATTGCACGAACATCCCGCCGTCATTGGCGACAGCCTGCACCGCATGGTCGATCCTGGCACGCGCGCGGTCACCCTGCCGAAGCTGCCGTTCGACCCATGCGATATCAGCCGAATTTCCATGGCCGCGTGCGGCTCGGCCTATTACGCGGGCCTGGTCGGGCGAAGCTGGTTCGAAACGATTGCGCGCATTCCGTGTGATGCCGATGTCGCCTCCGAATTCCGCTACCGCGATCCGCCGCTGCCCAAAGGCGGGTTGGGTCTGCTGGTCAGCCAGTCGGGCGAAACGGCGGACACGATGGCCGCTTTGCGCTGCATGAAGGCCTGTGGGCAGACGATCCTCTCGGTGCTGAACGTGGCTGAAAGCAGCATGGCGCGCGAGAGTGATGCCGTGCTGCAGACCGTGGCTGGCCCGGAAATCGGTGTCGCCAGCACCAAGGCCTTTACTGCGCAGCTCGCGGTGCTGGCCTGCATGGCGCTGTCTTTTGCCCGCGCGCGCGGTGCAATCGATGCCGCGCGAGAGGCGGAACTGACGGATGCACTGCTAAAAGTGCCGGGATACGCGGGAGAAATCCTGGCCTACGGTGACGTGCATGTACAGCGCATTGCGGCGCTCGTCGCCGAGGCGCGGGACGTGCTGTACCTGGGTCGCGGCAGCTGCTTCCCGATTGCCATGGAAGGCGCGCTCAAGCTCAAGGAAATCAGCTACATCCACGCGGAGGGCTACGCCGCAGGCGAAATGAAACACGGGCCGATCGCGCTGATCGACAGTGCGGTGCCCATCATCGGCATCGCACCCAGCGGGCCGCTGTTCGAAAAGACCGCGTCCAATCTGCAGGAGGCGCATGCGCGCGGCGGACGCATCATTCTGATCAGTGACGCGGCCGGCGTGGCCAAGCTGCGGCACATTACCGTGGACGCCATTACGCTGCCCGAGGTGCATCCGTTTGCGGCACCACTGCTTTACAGCATTCCCGTGCAGTTGCTGGCCTACCATGTGGCGGTGCTGAAGGGGACGGATGTCGATCAGCCGCGGAATTTGGCTAAGTCGGTGACAGTGGAGTAATACCAATCCGCGTTGAGACTGACACATGATCAAGGCGAGAAAGGTTGGGGGAGATGTGCCTTGTGCGGGGGCGGCGTATACGCCGCCTTATCCGCACAAGCCCCCAAAGCCCGTCATTTATGAGGACTCGCCCTAAATGATGACGGGGGGTCTGGGGGGCAGGCACTGCTCCCCCAGCTTTCTTGAGAGTCGATCTTTCTGCGGGTTGGTGTAAGCAACAGAATTACGTGAAGATTGGGAGACGTGGCTGATGCATAGGTCAGCTTCCCAAAACCCCTCATCATTTGGGACGCTACTTTGAACGCAGCGACACCGACACTTCCGCCGCCTCAGCCGGCCGATCTGAGCACGGCGCTGGCACGCAATATCGCGGCCTTGACGGAGCGGCGCAGAAAGGAGGCGGCGGTCGCCACCCGCCAGGAGCGGTTGTCGGACGCAATTACCGCTTTCACCGGAAGCATGGTCTTCGTCTATATCCACGTCGTCCTCTACGGCGGCTGGATCGCGGCCAATCTTGGCCTCATTCCAGGCGTGGCAAAATTCGATCCGTCCTTCGTGATCCTGGCCATGGAAGCGTCGGTCGAGGCGATCTTCCTGTCCACCTTTGTCCTGATCAGCCAAAACCGCACCGCTCGCACGGCCGACAAGCGCGCAGACCTGGACCTGCATATAAGCCTGCTGGCCGAGCATGAGCTGACAAAGCTGGCCGAACTGCTAACGGCGATTGCAGCGCGGCTGGACGTGCATTTCAAGGTTGGCGAAATGGACGAGGTCAAAAAGAATGTAGCGCCGGAGGCGGTGCTGGACGCAATCGAGGCGGCCGAGAGCCGCACGTCTAGGTCTCCGTAGAAGGGAGTGGCCGCCGCGGGATAATGCCTGCAACCGGAGCTTGTCGCGAGCCTGGCCAAGCCATTGCGCAACACCGGGCGGCATTTGCGCCTGAAAGCCGGAATTGCTAAGCCCCGACAGTGTAACTGCCGAGGAGTGGGGCGTTGCCAGACGTAGATGGCGAATCAGATACGTCGCAGCAACGCACACCAAACCCGGAGCGCCTGGTCCATCTCCTGCGCCGCCGCGCAATGAAGGCGATTTATCATCCGCGCCCTGCTCCGGCCCAATTTCCCGCCGAAGAACGCTTGCGCAGCTTTCATGCCGCCATCGCCGAGGCAATCGGAGCCGATGAACCCGTCAGCTTCCTCGAATTCGGCGTCTATCGGGGACGATCCATCCGCCGCATGGCGGAGTTGTTTACCAATCCTGATGCCCGTTTTGTGGGATTTGATTGCTTCGTCGGTTTACCGGAGAGATGGGCGAAACTGGAGGCGGGCCATTTTTCCACCAACGGCGCACCGCCCCAAATCGACGACACGCGTGTCAGCTTTGTTACCGGCTACTTCCAGAATACGTTTAGCGACTTCATCGCCGGATTTGAGAACAAGCCGCCCGTGCTGGTGCATTTCGACGCGGACCTTTATTCGTCAACCTTGTTCCTGCTGACATCACTGTGGCACTACATCCCGGAATACTACTTCATCTTCGATGAGTTCCCCTTGGATGAAGCCACGGCCATGTATGACTTCACGTCGGCCTTCCCGGTGCATTACGAGTTTCTTGCGTGCACGACGCGGGAGAAGGCGCTTGTGCCGATGCAAGTTTTTGGCCGCTTGACGCGCGCCCCGTTTGAAGTTTGATACCTCTCGTATCATACAGTCGAAGAGGAAGAGCCGGGGGGAATGTGCCATTCCCCCCAGACCCCCCGTCATCCGTTGGGCCTCGCTTAACTAATGACTGCGGGTCTTAACGTTGCCTTCCGCTGACCTGTTCTTCACACGCTGCTCAGTACTACGCCTTCATGGCCTCGCGAAGAACCTCCAGCTCCAACCATCGCTCCTCGGCAGCCTCCAACGCACGCGTATCGCCTGCGAGCGCCGCAGACACAGTGTCAAAGCGTTTGGCATCGCGCGTGAACAGCCCGGCTTCGCCGAGCGTTACCTGGTGTGCGGCGATGCGCGCCGTCAAAGCCCCGATTTCAGCCGTCAGTGTTTTCAGCTCGTGCTGTTCCTTGAACGATATCTTCCGCGCGACCGGCGCACGCCCAGGCGTTGCCACCGGCGCACGCTGCTTGGCGCCGATCTTGGCGAGACCGGCCACTTCGCCCCGTTGGGCGATCATGTCCGAATAGCCGCCGGCGTAATCCTGCCAGCGCCCATCGCCCTCGGATGCAATCGTCGATGTCACCACACGATCGAGGAAATCGCGGTCATGGCTGACCAGCAGCACCGTGCCCTTGTACTCGCCCAGCATGTCCTGCAACAGATCGAGTGTCTCCAGATCCAGATCGTTCGTGGGCTCGTCAAGGATCATCAAATTCGACGGCTTGGCCAATGCAAGCGCCAGCATAAGGCGCCCGCGCTCGCCGCCCGAGAGCACGCCCACAGCCGTGCGCGCCTGTTCGGGCCGAAACAGGAAATCTTTCATGTAGCCAATGACGTGGCGAAGCTGTCCGTTAACGGATACCTGGTCGCCCGCGCCTCCAGTCAGCGTATCGGCAAGCGTGCGGTCCGCCGCCAGGCCGGCGCGCGTCTGATCCAGCGAGACCACTTCGAGATTGGTACCCACACGGATTTGCCCCGCGTCAGGCGTCAGCGCGCCGGTCAGCATGTGCAGCAGCGTGGTCTTGCCAGCGCCATTGGGGCCGATAATTCCCACGCGATCGCCGCGGATGATGCGCGCGGAGAAATCGCGCACGATCAGCCGCCCATCGTAACTCTTGCTGATCTCCTCTGCAACACTGACGAGCTTGCCCGACCCGGAAGCCTCGGCCGCATCCATGCGCACGCTGCCCGGCGGACCCTGATGCGTGCGGTGCGCCTGTCGCAGGCCCGCCAGTTCGGCAACGCGCCGCACGTTGCGCTTGCGCCGCGCGGTCACGCCATAGCGCATCCAGTCTTCCTCGCGCTTGATCTGGCGGCCGAGCTTGTGCTGCTCGGCCTCTTCAAGGCCCAGCACCTCCTCGCGCCAAGCCTCGAAATGCGCGAAGCTGCGTTCCAGACGCTGCGTGCGCCCGCGATCGAGCCAGACGACATGGCGCGACACGCGCTCCAGCAGGCGCCGGTCATGGCTGATGATGACCATGCCGCTGCGCATGCCCGCCAGTTCCGCCTCCAGCCATTCGATCGCCGGCAGGTCGAGATGGTTGGTCGGCTCGTCCAGGAGCAGCAGGTCAGGCGCCGGCGCCAGCGCGCGGGCAATCGCGGTGCGCCGCGCCTCACCGCCCGAAAGGCGCGCAGGGTCCTCCTCGCCCGTCAGGCCGAGCTGGCTGAGCAGGGTGATGGCGCGGTAGTGGTCGTCACCCGGGCCGAGGCCGGCCTCGACGTAGTCGAGCGTGGTGGAAAACCCCTCGAAATCGGGTTCCTGCGGCAGATAGCGGATCGTGGCCCCCGGCTGCAGGAAACGCACGCCTTCCTGTGGTGCCAGCAGGCCGGCGGCGATGCGCAGCAGCGTGGATTTGCCCGAGCCGTTGCGCCCGACCAGGCAGATGCGCTCGCCTGCGCTGACGGAGAGTTCGGCACCGTCCAGCAACGCGCCCTGGCCGCCGAGCGTGTAGTGTGTGTCCTGAAGCAGCAGCAGAGGAGGTGGCAATTTTTTCGTGATCCTGGCGAGCCGAGGCGGCAGATGGGGACGGCGGTGGTGATTTGGCAACCGAGCGGGTGCAGGGTGGGTTTCGCTTGCCTGGCGCGAGCATCTTCGTGGTAGGGTGCAGTGCAGCAAAAACCTGATAGCACACAAGACCGAGGCAGAGTGACCAAGATCATCAGCTGGAACCTGCTGCGCCTGACCGGCGCCAGGCTTGGAGACGTCGTCCGCCTCGTTCGCCACGAGCGGCCGGACCTGCTGGTGATGCAGGAAGCCACGCGGGAGATCGACGCGCTGGCCGACTATTTAGGGGGCTTTTACGCCCGCACACCGCTGCCCGGCCGCATCCACGGGCTGGCGACATGGAGCCAGACGCGTGTGCCCAAGCCCGAGGTGCTGAAGCTGCCCTCCGGCGCTGTAGTCGATCGGGTGTGCCAGATCGTCGATCTGGGCGCCTTTTCGGTGGCCAACGTGCACCTCTCGCATGGGCAGTTGCTCAACCGGCGGCAGTTGCGCCACATCGCCACACATCTGCCGGCGCGCGCGGCCGTGCTGGGCGATTACAATTTGGTGGGGCCGGCACTGCTGCCTGGCTTTACGGATCTGGGGCCGCGCGAGAACACCCATGTCTGCGCTGATGTGGTGCCGCTGCGGCTGGACCGGTGTTATGCGCGGGGGCTGGCTTGCACGGACGCGGCGGCGCTGCATCGGCATGGGTCGGACCATCGGCCGATTATGGTGAAATTGCAGGTGGCGGCCGGGCGGGGGCGGATTGCGGCTTGAGAAGAAAGGCCAGGGCTCTGCCCTGGACCCGCTGGGGCCTGAGGCCCCAGACCCCCGTTTGTTTTACCCGGCAAAAAGATGGGGGTCTGGGGCCTCAGGCCCCAGTGGGGGTCCAGGGGGCAAAGCCCCCTGGCCTTAAAACCCCTTCCCCTCCGCCGCCAGCTTCTCCAGCAACGCCGCCGGCCTGAAATCCGCCTCACTCATCGCCTGAAATCCGCGTAATTTCTCCAGCACTACGCCCAACCCAACAGTATCCCCATAAAACATCGGCCCGCCGCGATAAGCCGGCCAGCCATACCCATTCAGCCAAACGATATCGATGTCCGACGCGCGATAGGCGTGCCCCTCCTCCAAAATCTTCGCACCCTCATTGATCATCGGATAAATGCAGCGCTCCAAAATCTCCTGATCCGAAATCGCCCGTCGCGTCACGCCCGCTGCGGCCGATTGCTCCAGCACCATCTTCTCCACCATCGGCGATGGCGCACGCTCCCGCCTGGCGTCGTAATCATAGAATCCAGCGGACGTTTTCTGCCCGCGCCGATCCATCTCGCACAGTTTGTCGCGGATCGTCTCGCCGCGGGACGTCTCCTTTGACCAGCCGATATCCAGCCCCGCCAGATCGGCCATCTGAAACGGGCCCATCGGAAAGCCGAAATCGTAGATCACGCGATCCACGTCCCAGGGCATGGCACCTTCGATAATCAGCTTGTTCGCCTCGCGCTGCCGCAAATGCAGCATGCGGTTGCCGATGAAGCCCGGACACACGCCGGCAACCGCGGCCACCTTGCCGATCTTCTTGGCCACAGCCATCGCCGTTGCCAGCACATCCGGTGCTGTCTTGGCACCGCGCACCACTTCCAGCAGACGCATGACATTGGCCGGCGAAAAGAAATGCATGCCCAGCACATCTTGCGGTCGCTGCGTCGCGGCGGCGATCTCGTCCACGTTCAGATAAGACGTATTGCTGGCCAGGATTGCACCTTGCTTGACGATGCGATCGAGCTTGCCGAAAATCTCGCGCTTGATGGCCATGTCCTCAAACACCGCCTCGATCACCAAGTCGCAATCGGCCAGGTCGTCCAGCGACAGGCTTGGCGTCAGCAGCCCCATGTTGCGCTCGACCGCCTCCATGGTCAGGCGGCCCTTCTTGGCCGTGTTCTCGTAATTGCCGCGCATGACGCCAACGCCGCGGCTCAGCGCGGCCTCGCTGGTCTCGACCATTACGACGGGATAGCCGGCCGAGAGGAAATTCATCGAAATGCCGCCGCCCATCGTGCCGGCGCCGATCATGCCGACTTTCTTGATCGGCCGTAGCGGTGCATCGGCGGCAAGGCCGGGGATCTTGGCCGCCTCACGCTCGGCAAAAAACAAATAACGCTGCGCCTTGGATTGCACACCGTTCATCAGTCCCATGAACAGCGCGCGCTCGGTGCGCAGGCCGGTGTCGAAGTCCTGGCTCGCCGCGGCTTCTATGCATTTGATGTTGGCTTCGGGCGCCTCAAAACCGCGGAATTTGCGTGCGTTCGCGCGCCTGAACGCGTCGAACACGCCAGGCGCTGCCTCCACTTTCAGGTCGCGCACCTTCTTCAGTGGGCGCTTTTCCGCCACCACGCGCCGCGCAAAATCCACCGCCGCCGCGCGTAGTCCGTCCTCGGGCGCAGTCTCGTCGATCAGCCCGGCGGCGGCTGCATCCTTTGCCCCGATCATCGAACCCGACGTCACCATTTCCAGGGCGCGCTCCACGCCCACCACGCGCGGCAAGCGCTGCGTGCCGCCGGCGCCCGGCAAAAGGCCGAGCTTGACTTCGGGCAAGCCGAATTTTGCGCCCACCGTGCCCACGCGGTAGTGGCACGCCAGCGCCGTCTCCAGCCCTCCGCCCAAAGCGGTGCCATGGATTGCCGCAATCACGGGCTTGGGCGATGCCTCCATCTTGTCGATGACCGCATGCAGGCTCGCGCCGCGCGGCGGCTTGCCGAACTCGCTGATGTCCGCACCCGCAATGAAGGTGCGTCCGGCGCAGATCAGCACGATCGCGTGCACGGCGGGGTCGGCAATCGCCCTGTCCAGACCCGCATCGATGCCGTCACGCACCGCCGCGGACAGCGCGTTGACCGGCGGGGAGTTCAGGGTCAGGACCCCAACCCCATTTTCGACGGTTAGGTCGGCGACTTCGTTCAGCGCAGTCATAAAACCTCCAAGAAAGGCTAGGGCTCTGCCCTGGACCCCATCGTGCGTAGCACGCTTGCGCGTGACGGGGCCTGAGGCCCCAGACCCACTTCAGTTTAGATTAGGACGGCGGCCGGCCCAGGGGGCCGCTTCCTCAAGCTGCGCGGCAAGCCGCAGCAGCACGTCCTCCTCCCCGTAGCGCGCCACGAACTGCACGCCAACCGGCAGAGGCAACCCGCCCGCTTCAGCGGCCGCCATATGCAGCGGCACGCTCATGCTCGGCGTATAAGTCATGTTGCTGACCTGCGTAAAAGGCGTGCGCGCCAGGCTGTCCCGCGCCATGCCCTCCAGCACCCCCGCGCGCAGCAGCAGCCGCCCCGCGCGCAGCCTGCGCAGGATAGGCAGCACGCGCTTCTGCAGCGGTGGCAACCCAAGTTCGCCAATGCGCGGCGGCGGTCCGGCCACAGTCGGCAGCAGCCACAAATCGTAATCTTCGTGAAAGGCGCCCAAAGCGCGGGCAAAGCCATTCCAGCTTCGCAGCGCGGTGACGTATTCCGCCGCACTCAGCGCCCGCCCCAGCGAGGCCAGCAGCCCCGTCTCCAGCTCGAACGCCGTGTCGGGCGCCCCCGCCTCCGCCACATCCGCGCCGACCTGGCCGAGATACAAGGTCAGATACGCGCTCGCCACGGCGGCGCCGTCGATCGCCGGCGCTGCCTCTACCAGATCGTGCCCCAGGCTCTCCAGTAGCCGCGCGGCGGCACCCACCGCGTCGACGTTGGCCTGTGCCACCTCGGTGCCCAGCGGCGAGGCGGTCGAAAAGCCGATGCGCAGCCGGCCAGGCGGGGCGCCCACCTCCTCGGCATAGGGCCGCGCCGGCGGGGGCGGTCGAAACAATTCGCCCCGCTCGGGCACGCTCAGCACGTCCAGCATGCGGGCGGTGTCGCGCACCGACCAGCTCAGCACGCCGTTGGCAGATGCGCCCTCCCACACCTGCCCCGTAGCCGGCCCCCAGGAGACCCGGCCGGTTGAGGGTTTCAGCCCGAACAGCCCGCAATAGGACGCGGGGATGCGTATCGAGCCACCGCCGTCATTGGCACCCGCCATCGCCACGATCCCGCCCGCCACCGCCGCGGCCGAGCCGCCCGAAGATCCGCCGGGGCTGCGCGTCCGGTCCCACGGGTTTCGGGACGGGCCCCACAACCGGCTTTCGGTCTGCGCCCGCAGCCCGAATTCGGGTGTTGCGGTACGGCCGAAGATGACCAGCCCCGCATCCAGGCAGCGGCGCGTGTAGGCGCTGTGCACGGACGGCACGCGCCCGCGATGGCTGGCCGTGCCCGCCGTGTGGGGCTGGCCCGCGTATTCCTGGCCTATGTCCTTGAGCAGGAACGGCACACCGGCGAATGGGCCGGTAAGCGGGGCGGCGGCACGGGCACGTGCTTCATCGTCGAAGCGAATGGGTATGGCGTTCAGAGGGCTGGCATCGGCCGCGGCGATGGAGCCGGCCAGCAACTCGGTGGCGGTGACTTCGCGGCGGGCGACGAGCTCGGCCAAACCCGTGGCGTCCTGCCCTGCCCATTGCTGGTTCATCCGCCGCCTCCGCCGCCCTGTGCGCTGATCCGGCCGGGCATGGGTGCACTGCCAGCGCGTGTTATGGTCCAGCCTGCACGCCCGGCCTATATCTGGCCAGCCTGCACGCCGGCCAGGGCCGGTCTGGCTGCCATGACAACACAGAAGGGAAAGCCAGATGGAAGACGTGGTCATCGTCTCGGCCGTGCGCACGCCGGTCGGCAGCTTCAACGGCGCCTTTGCCACCGTGGCGGCCCACGACCTCGGCACCATTGCGGTGCGCGAGGCTGTATCGCGCGCGGGCTTGCAACCAGCGGACATCGATGAGGCAATTCTGGGCCAGGTGCTGACCGCGGCACAGGGTCAGAACCCCGCGCGCCAGGCGGCGCGAAACGCCGGCATGCCGGACGGCAAGACCGCCTTCGGCATCAACCAGCTATGCGGCAGCGGCCTGCGTGCCGTAGCCCTGGCTGCCCAGCAGATCCGCACGGGCGAGGCCGATATCGTGGTCGCCGGCGGCATGGAGAGCATGAGCCAGGCGCCGCATGCGGCCTATCTGCGCGCCGGGCAGAAGATGGGCGCGCTGGAATTCACCGATACCATGCTCAAGGACGGGCTGTGGGACGCCTTTCACGGCTATCACATGGGCGATACGGCCGAGAACGTGGCGCGGCAATATCAGATCACCCGCGAGCAGCAGGACAAATTTGCCGCGGGCAGTCAGAAACGGGCGGCCGAGGCGAGTGCGTCGGGGCGCTTTCGCGACGAAATCGTCGCTGTCTCGGTCAAAGGCCGCAAGGGTGATACCGTGGTCGATACGGACGAATATATCCGCCCAAACACGGATATGGCCGCGCTGACCAAATTGCGGCCGGCGTTTCAAAAGGACGGCACGGTGACTGCGGGCAATGCCAGCGGCATCAATGACGGTGCGGCGGCGCTGGTGGTGATGAGTGGTGCCGAAGCGCAGCGCCGCGGGCTGACGCCTCTGGCGCGCATTGCGAGTTTTGCGACCGCGGGTGTCGATCCGGCGCTGATGGGCACGGGGCCGATCCCGAGCACGCGACGTGCGCTCGAACGTGCGGGCTGGTCTGTGGGCGATCTCGATCTGATCGAGAGCAACGAGGCGTTCGCCGCACAATCCTGTGCCGTGGTCAAGGATCTTGGGTTCGATCCGTCGCGCGTGAACGTCAATGGCGGCGCGATCGCGATCGGCCACCCGATCGGCGCGTCCGGCGCGCGGGTGCTGGTGACGCTGCTGCACGAAATGGGCAAGCGCGACGCGAAGAAGGGGTTGGCGACGTTGTGCGTGGGTGGTGGCATGGGCGTTGCCATGTGCCTCGAGCGTTAGGCCAGGGCGAAGCGGAGCAGAAGCTGGGGGGGATGGCACATCTCCGCCAGCTCTCTTTGTTACTTAGAACACCCCGTCATCACCGAAATCAGCACATTATTCTTGGCTTGCAGCGTGCGTTCAAAGCAGTGCGACGTTCCAGTCTTCAGCAGGCCCGCCGTTTCAGCCTGGTTCTTGTGACCTGTGACGGTGAAGCCCGGCCCGAATTCAAGCGTGTCCATCGTGACGATCGTGTCGATCGAATTACTCTGATCCTGCGGCTGGCCGTTCTGTAGGACAGTGCGGTCCGTTTGGCGCTCCTGCGTAATCGTTGCAAGCTGCGACCCCGCACCCTTGCTGTTGAAGTTCTGCTTGATCCTGACCGTGAGCGGATAGAGGTATGTCTGCAGCACGTCACTGCTGTCGCCGCCTGCAGCGACGTTGGTTTCCTCCACGGAAATCTTCGTATTTTGGACGATGTTCTGAAAAAACTTTGAGGTGGAGACATAGAAATACTGATCGTTCGCGAAAACCGTGCTCTGCTTCACCGTGTCGGTCACCCGGCCGGCGGCATTCATCACCTCGCCGACGATGGTAAAATTGTGCTTTGCGGCGGTATTGATTGTGCCGGTCGTGGCGGTCTGGCCCGTGGTGATCTTGGGCGTCGTCACCAGGCTCGGCACGGCCGCGAGGGTATTGACGCGGACGGAGCCGGTAATTGCGGGCGTCGTTGGATCAAGCGTGATGAGCAATGCGCCTGCAGCGGAGAAGGAGTTATTGTCGCCATAAACCGACAGCGCAATGGTATGGGGCGCGCCATTGCTGAGCGGGCCGGCGAAGGGGCTCAGCGCCACTGTAAATGGCGTGAAGCTGAGCGTCTGCACGCCGGGGATCGGCGCCCAGAGATAGGGGTCTATGCCGCCGGTGAAAATCCAGGGATAGACGGGTGCCACGCCCGCGGGCGTGCCGTCCACCGTAATTTCGCCCTCGCGAAAAGCGCCGCCGCCGCAGCTCTCCAACACGATGGTGTAGCTGTTTGGAACGCAGGTGTACCAGAACTCGTCGCCGCCCTGGCCTTGCGTATAGACCTCAAGATTGGCGCTCTTGATGTTGGTGGGCAACGTCACGGTCGTGCTCAGCGTATCGCTCGGGCTTGAAAGCCCGACCGTGCCGCCACCCGGCGCCGAAAGCGGCAGGACCAGATCGGGCGTTTGCGGTGCCGGGAAGGAAGGCGTGGGCGGATAGAACCGCAAGGCAGCATTGGATTTAATCAGGCTCGTATCGACGGAATTGGTGTAGTTGGCGATCAGCTCGAAACCCGTTTGAGGCGTCTTGAACAGAGCCGAGTATTCCGTCACGTCCCGTTCGAAATGCCAGGAGGGTTCGAGGTCCGGCGTGGGCTCCGCCGTCGTGCCGAACCAGAGCGGCACGCCAGCCATCCATAGCGTGCCGGTGCGGTCATACTGAATACCCTTCTGCACCCTGACGTCGACGGCCAGAACCACGCGCGCCCAGGGACCGGGACACGCGGCTGGAGGCGTGTAGCTGTACGTGGCGTTAGCCGCGCCGAAGATCGCATCATGGACCAGCGGAACGGTGCAAGGCATTTCCCTGGGAACGACCACCCGTGGCTCGATGACCGCGACATTGCCCGAGCCTGGGGTGAGTGCGGCTTGGACCGAAACCGGCGCGGCGACGGCGAGAAAGAAGGCGCCGGCAAGAAAGGCCTGGGCTCGCATTGTCAGATCCTTTGGTCAACACAAGGCGGCAATTTAACCAGCGCCACGTGCCGTGCAACGCGAATCGCCGATGCCCGGAAAAACAGGACCAAACTCCCCCGGACACGACCATATTTTTCTGCCCGCGTCTGCGCTATGGGCAGGCCATGAACGGCAGTGTGCGTATCGTCGGCGAACCCCTGGGCGTTCTCGCCAACCTGCCCGCCGAGTTGCGCCAGGCTTGCTGGCCGGTCGTCAGCGATGGCGGTGACCCTTCGCCTCGCCTGCTGATAAATCTGGAAGCGGCGGCAGGCCTGGCCATTGCGGCCGCCACGGCCTTTGCGAACGCTGCCTCGCCTGTTGGCGGGGATCGTCTGGTCGTTTCGATCTGGCAGAAATCTGCGCCGGCGGAGTGGGAAGCGAACCGCTACGCGGCCGAGATGGCAGCTTTTACGCGTTATGCGGCTTTGGCCTGGGCGCCTAAGCAGGTCAGGGTCAATGCCGTGATCATCGATGCGGCGGCGACCGCAGGATCAAGCCAGTCTGGCGTTGCGGCCACTATACTTGCGTTATGGCGCTGGCGTTCAATGACGGGCCAGGTTATCAACCTGGCGGGATAACGCCCTGCGTGCAGGACCGGGGATCGTTTTCGCCTCCAACGTGCTTCTTGGGAGCACACGGGCGCATGCAACTGCTAAATTCATCTTCTGCTCAGGGGACGATGGCTGTTTCTCCCCAGGGCGTCCTCGCCCGGGAGCACGGCCAGTTTGCGATGCCTCGTCACGGTAGCGATACAGCCGAAAGGGCAAAACTCAGAGCGAAATCAATGGTCTAGGCGCGGAGTGCCTATCACACAAATGTCATAAGTTATTGAAAATGCAGAGAAGCCGCCGCTGTGACCGCCGAGCTTCCCACAGAGTTATCCCCAAGGACACGCGACGCGCCGGCCGTGCTTGCGCTTGAGACTGTGCAGACGCCGTCCCACCATGGTGGCAATGGAACAGCCGCTACTACAAGCCGCCGACGGCGACGCTGCGACCGAGCTTGACGAACAGGCGCCAGTGCAGGCGCGCGGCGTCAGCGTGATCGAAACCGCGCTGCTGACAATGCCTCAGGCGCCGGGCGTCTATCGCATGCTCGATGCCAAAGGCGAGGCGCTCTACGTCGGCAAGGCGCGCAGCCTCAAGAAGCGTGTTGCCAGCTACACCCAGCTTGGCCGCCTGCCTGACCGCTTGCGCCGGATGGTGCTCGATACCGTCTCGATGGAGGTGGTCACCACCCACACCGAGGCCGAGGCGCTGCTGCTTGAAGCCAATCTGATCAAGCGCCTGCGCCCGCGCTTCAATATCGTTCTGCGCGACGACAAATCCTACCCTTGGCTGATGCTGGCCGACGACCATCCATTTCCGCAGATCACCAAGCATCGCGGCTCCCAATCGCGTCCGGGCACCTATTGGGGCCCGTTTGCCAGCGCCTGGGCGGTCAATCAGACGGTTACCGCCATGGAGCGCGTGTTCCTGCTGCGCTCCTGCGCCGATACGGTGTTTGCCAATCGATCTCGCCCCTGCCTGCTGCACCAGATCAAGCGCTGCTCGGCACCCTGCGTGGGCAAGATCGAGGGTGGCGATTACGCGCGCCTGGTGGCACAGGCACGCGCTTTTCTGTCCGGCAAGGCCGCGCACGTGCAGCGCGACCTTTCGGCCGAGATGGCCGAGGCGGCCGAGAACACCGAGTATGAGCGTGCCGCCGCCCTGCGTGACCGCATCCGCGCGCTGACGCATGTGCAAGGCAGCAGCGTCATCAATCCCGCCAGCCTGGATGACGCCGACATCATTGCGGTCTGGCAGAATGCGTCGCAAAGCTGCGTTCAGGTTTTTTTCGTGCGCGGGGGCCGCAATAACGGCAATCGCGCGCATTTCCCCACCCACGCCAAGGGCGATGAGGCGGCCGAGGTGCTGAGCGCCTTTATCGCCCAGTTCTACGACGATAAGCCGCCGCCGCCGCTGATCCTGACCAATCACGAACTGTCCGAGGCCGCCTTGATCGAGGATGCGCTGAGCCTGAAGGCCGAGCGTCGCGTGAGCCTGGCCGTGCCGCTGCGGGGCGAGAAATGCCGCGTGGTCCAGCACGCCGAGACCAATGCGCGCGAAGCGTTGGAGCGCCGCCTGGCGGAGAGCACGGGCACGATGAAGCTGCTGGAGGGCGTGGCCTCGGTGTTCGACCTGGCCGCCGCCCCCGGGCGGATCGAAACCTACGACAACAGCCACATCATGGGAGCGAATGCCTATGGGGTGATGGTGGTTGGTGGGCCCGACGGGTTCATGAAGAACGCGTATCGCAAATACGGCATACGCGGGCCGATCGCGCCGGGCGATGACTTTGCCATGATGCGCGAGGTGCTGCAGCGCCGCTTCGGCCGCGCGCTGCGCGAGGCAGAGGAGGGCGGGGATGCCGGGCTGCCGGACATGGTGCTGATCGATGGCGGTGCCGGCCAGTACTCGGCCGTGCGCGGGGTGCTGGACGATCTGGGCGTGACCGGCGTCAAGCTGGTGGCCATTGCCAAGGGGCCGGACCGCGACGCCGGGCGGGAGTGGTTTCACACCGACGGGCGGGCGCCGTTTCAACTGCCGCCGCGTGATCCGGTGCTCTACTATCTGCAGCGGTTGCGTGATGAGGCGCATCGATTTGCCATTTCGACCCATCGGGCCGGGCGGTCCAAGGCCCTGGTGCAGAGTGAGCTGGACGAGATCGACGGCATCGGGGCGGCGCGCAAGAAGGCGCTGCTGCACCATTTCGGCTCGGCCCGGGGGGTCAAGCAGGCGGGGCTGGAGGATTTGCAGGCGGCTCCGGGCGTATCCAAGGCGATTGCGGCCAAGGTTTACGCGCATTTTCATTCTAGCTAGTGGCGAGGGGGCCAAAAAAGGCTGGGGGAGATGTGCCATCCCCCTCAGACCCCCCGTCATTATTTAAGACGAAGTCCAACAATCGACGGGGGGTCTGGGGGGGATGGCACATCTCCCCCAGCCTTCCCTTCCCTTGCGCGGCTTGCCTTGGCACGGGATAGAATGCCGCGATGAACGACGCCGCACCCGCGCCCACCTACGACTTCGCCGCGGCCGAGCCAAAGTGGCAGGCGGCGTGGGCGCGCGCGAAATGCTTCGAGGTGCCGGATGTGCCCGACGCGGATCGGCCGAAATATTACGTGCTGGAGATGTTTCCCTATCCCAGCGGCAAGATCCACATGGGCCATGTGCGCAATTACGCCTTGGGCGACGTCGTTGCACGCTACAAGCGGGCGCGGGGCTACCAGGTTCTGCACCCAATGGGGTGGGACGCGTTCGGCCTGCCCGCGGAAAATGCCGCGCGCGAGCGTGGCATCCATCCGGGCACCTGGACTCGCGACAACATTGCCAACATGCGCGCTGAATTGCAGCGCATGGGGCTGTCGATCGACTGGCGACGGGAATTCGCGACGTGCGAGCCTTCCTATTACGGCCAGCAGCAGCGCCTGTTCCTGGATTTCTACCGCGCCGGTCTGGTCGAACGCCGCGAAAGCTGGGTGAACTGGGATCCTGTCGACGGCACGGTGCTGGCCAATGAGCAGGTGATCGATGGCCGCGGCTGGCGATCGGGGGCGCCGGTCGAAAAACGGCTGCTGTCGCAATGGTTCTTTGCGATAACCAAGTTCGCGCCAGCGCTACTGGAGGCGCTGGGCTCGCTTGATCGTTGGCCGGAGCGGGTGCGCACCATGCAGGCCAAATGGATCGGCCGCAGCGAGGGCGCGCGCGTGCGCTTTGCCTTGTCGCAGCCGCTGGCTGGTATTGCGGATGTGGAGGTCTTTACCACGCGCCCGGATACGCTGTTCGGCATGTCCTTTGTGGCTATTGCACCTGAACACCCGCTTGCCGCGGCAGTGGCGCGAGGCGATGAGGCGGCGGCCAGTTTCATTGCCGACTGCCGGCGGATGGGCACGAGCGAGGCGGCCATAGAAACAGCCGAGAAGCGCGGCTTCGATACCGGCTTGCGCGTGTCCCATCCCTTTATCGAGGGCGCGCAGTTCCCGGTATGGATTGCCAATTTCGTTTTGATGGAATACGGCACGGGCGCCATTTTCGGCTGTCCGGCTCACGACCAGCGCGACTTCGAATTTGCGCGTGCCTACGGGTTGCCGATTCCGCCCGTGGTTGTGCCCGAAGGCGAGGACGTGGCGCGATTTACCGTGCAAGACCGCGCCTATGACGGATCCGGCCTGGTCGCCAATTCGGGCTTTCTCTCTGGACTAACCAGCGACGCTGCCAAATCGACTGCTATCGCGGCGCTTGAGCAAATGGGTGCGGGGCATCGCGTGGTGAATTGGCGCCTGCGCGACTGGGGTGTCAGCCGGCAGCGCTACTGGGGATGTCCCATTCCCATGATCCACTGCGCGAGATGCGGTGTGGTGCCTGCACCCGAGGAGTCCCTGCCGATCAAATTGCCCGAGGCCGTCAGCTTCGATCGGCCAGGCAATCCGCTCGATCATGACCCTCACTGGAAACATACGGTATGCCCGCAATGCGGTAATGCTGCGCTGCGCGAGACCGACACGTTCGATACGTTCGTGGACAGTTCGTGGTACTATGCGCGATTTTGCAGCCCGCACGCGACGCGGCCTGTCTGCCGCCCTGCCGTCGATGGCTGGCTGCCGGTCGATCAATATATCGGCGGCATTGAGCACGCGATCCTGCATCTGCTCTATTCGCGCTTCTTTTCGCGCGCGATGCATCTGACCGGCTATATGGGGCTGGATGAACCGTTTGCCGGCCTGTTTACGCAGGGGATGGTGACGCATGAGAGTTACCGGGGCGCCGATGATCGCTGGCTGTATCCGGAAGAAATAGAGCGCTTGGCCGATGGGGGGGCACGGCATCGCCAGACGGGCGAGAAGGTGCGTGTTGGCCGCATCGAGGCCATGTCGAAGTCAAAACGGAATACCGTAGATCCTGGCAGCATCATTGACCGATATGGCGCCGACACGGCGCGCTGGTTCATCCTCAGCGACAATCCGCCGGAGCGGGACATGGAATGGACGGAGGCCGGTGTGGTTGGCAGCTTCCGCTTTGTCCAACGGCTTTATCGCTATGCGTTTGCCTCCGCCGGCGGCTCGTGGGAGCAGCCGCAAACACTGTCGCAGGAGGCAACGAGCTTGCGACGCGCGACGCATCGCACGATTGCCGCGGTCACTGCGGCCATGGAAGGCCTGGCCTTCAACGTCGCCGTAGCACGGATTTATGAATTGGCCGGCGCGGTCGGGGAGGCTGACAGGACAAACGGCGCGGCGGGGATGGCCTATGCCCGCCACGAAGCCATGCTCATGATTGCGCGGCTGATCGCACCCATGATGCCGCATCTGGCTGAGGAACTGCACCATTTACTGACCGGTAGCACAGCGCTTCTTGCCGCAGGGCAGTGGCCTGACGCTAATCCTGCCTTGGTAGCCACACAATCCGTAACGATTGCTGTCCAGGTGATGGGCAAGTTGCGCGCGACAATAGAGGTGGAGCCAGATGCCGCTGAGGATCGTGTGCTTGCTGCCGCTGCGGCTGAGCCAGCCATTGCGCGGCTGCTCGACCGTGCCAAGGTGGTCAAGCGTATCTACGTCAAGAATCGCGTGGTGAACTTCGTGGTGAATGCGCAATGAAGACAAAGCTGGGCAGCCTGGCCGCGCTGTGGGTTGCTGCGTATGTAGCGGGTTGTGGATTTCACCCCCTCTATGGGCCGGCGGCCCATGTTCCGGCAAGCTTGGCGCAAATCTACGTCGATATCATTCCCGGTCGGACCGGCCAGCTTTTCCGACAATCGCTGCAGGAGCGGCTGCAGGGTAGCGCTGGCTCGCCGCTGCAGCATTACGTGCTGAATGTCTCCTACAGTCTGTCACAGCAGGGGATAGGGATAGAGGCCAACAATGCCAGCACGCGGAACAGATTTGTGGGCGTTGCGAACTGGACGCTGCGCAAACCAGGGTTGCTGGGAGAGAAGGTCACGTCCGGTCTTGCCCGTACTGTCGATGGCAACGACGTGATAGTCGCGCAATTCTTCTACAACGATTTGAACGCAGAAGTGGTTAACCGGCGCATCGGAGACGCTTTGGCCGACCAAATCACTCAATCCTTGGCGATCTATTTCAGGGCGCATCCCGAGTTGGTCTGAACGGCATGAAGGTCGAACCCCGCGATGCAGCACCTTTCCTGCGTGCGCCCGGAAGCTGCCGGGCCGTGTTGCTGCATGGCGCCGATGAAGGATTGATCCGCCATCGCGGTGCGATGCTGACCAAGCTGGTTGCGGGTTCGTCGAACGATGCTTTCCGCGTGGTCGAGATCGATCGTGAGGGGTGGCCTCGGCTTGCAGATGAAATGAGCGCCATTTCGATGGTGGGCGGACGACGCGCCATCCGCGTGCGCGATGTCACAGACACCATCATGGAGCCGCTGAAGGCGGCCCTGAGAACCGCCGGCGACGCTCTGATCATTTTGGAAGCGCCTGAACTGGGCCGTGGCAAACTCCGCCCCTTTATGGAGGCGGGCCGCGAGACTGCCAGCCTTGCCTGCTATGCTGAAGAAGGGCGCGCTTTGCAGGAAACTATCCGAGGCCTATTTCAGGAGGCAGGCGTTGCAGCCGAAGGCGAGGCAATCGCCTGGCTTGCCACTACCCTAGGTGGCAACCGCGCGCTTTTGCAGGCCGAGCTGGACAAGCTCGTTCTAGTTGCCTCAGGTGGCAAGCGCATCGATGTGGACCTTGCCCGCAGCTGCATAGGTGCATCTGCGGCGACCACCGCTGATGCAGCTTTGCTTTCCGCCATGGCCGGCGAGGTAGTCCAAACCGATGCGCAGACGGAGGCAGCCATTGGCGATGGCTTAGCTGGTGTAGCGCTGATAAGGATGACGATCGGTCATCTTCAACGGTTGCATCAGGCCAGGCTGCGTATGCAGGCGAGCCTGTCTGCCGCCGACGCGCTCAAGGCGTTGCGGCCTCCCGTGTTCTTCAAGAGTTTAGGCCCCATGCTTCATGGTTTAACGTTATGGCCGGCGGAATCACTGCTCGGCGCTTTAGAAGATGCGAGGCAGGTCGAAATTGCGTGCAAACAGACGGGGGCGCAGCCGGAGCTTCTAGCCCGTCGCTTTGTCGCTTCTCTCGCGCGGCAGGCACGTTCTCGCGTGCGTGGCCGCAGCTAGAGTGCGTTTGGCGCTGATAGAAGCGCGGGACAGGTGATCCCATCTGGTCCGAACGTGCTCTAGGCTTCAGCGCGGGAGAGAAGGGCGACAAGCGTGTCGAGCTGGTCGAGCGTCTTATAGACGAGACGAACCTGACCGCCGCGGCCGTCGAAGCCTATTTCCACTCTCAAGCCCAGCCTTTGGGAAAGATCACGCTCCAGCGCCGCCGTCTCGGGGTCTTTGTTGAGCGCGGTTGGCTCCCTTGAGGGCGGCGCCGCGCGATTTGTCACAAGCGCTTCGGTCTGGCGCACGTTCAAACCCTTCTCGATCACCATTTTGGCGGCGACTTCCGGATTGGCATGGGAAAGCAGGGCGCGGGCGTGCCCGGCTGAAAGCCGTCCTGCCTGAACGTCAGCGCGCACACTTGCGGGAAGAGTCAAAAGCCTGAGGCAATTGGCAACGTGGCTACGCGACTTTCCAACAGCGATTCCGAGATCCTCCTGCGTCAGGCCGAACTCCTCGATCAATCGTTTGTAGCCCTCTGCCTCTTCAATGGCATTGAGGTCCTGGCGTTGCAGGTTTTCCACCAGGGCGGCTGCCATGGCGTCCCCGTCGTCAAGCTCGCGCAGCAGAACCGGCACTTCATGCAGGCCCACTTGCTGGGCAGCCCGCCAGCGACGTTCACCTGCAATGATTTGGTAGCGGTCGTGTGCGAGCGGGTGTTTTCGCGCCAGAAGTGGCTGGAGAATGCCACGCACCTTAATGGAGTCGACGAGTTCGGCCAAGGACTCGGGGGCCATGGCGGCTCTGGGCTGGAACGGGCCAGGCTCAAGGGCATCAACGGCGATTCCCTGAACCGAAAGCCTCTTTTCACTGGCGGGGCCACTTATTGGCTCGCCCATCAACGCTGCCAAGCCACGGCCTAGGCGAGGGGTACTGTTCATGCTGCTTCACGCTCCCTTTGCAGAACCTCTTCAGCGAGTTTGGCATACGCCACCGCGCCAGGAGAACGGCCATCGTAGAGGGCCACCGGCTTGCCGTGGCTGGGCGCTTCGGAAAGCCGTACGTTGCGCGGGATTATGGTGTCATAGACGCGGTTGCCAAAGAAACTGCGGGCATCGGCCGCCACCAACTCGGAGAGATTGTTGCGCCTATCAAACATGGTCAGGACAATCCCCTGTAAGCGTAATCGCGGGTTCAACCCACGCCGCACCAGATCGATAGTATGGACTAGTTGGCTGATGCCTTCGAGGGCAAGAAACTCGCATTGCAGCGGCACGAGCACGGCGTCGGCAGCAACCAGGCCATTTAGCGTCAACAGAGTCAGACTAGGCGGACAGTCGATCAGGATATGATCGTAAGCGCCGGCAGGCAGGCGCTCGATGGCTGCGGCTAGCCGAAACTCACGTTTGTTCATAGCCACCAGCTCAACCTCCGCACCAGCCAGGTCGGAGTCTGCAGGCAGAACATCCAAGCCTGCTATCGCCGTTGGTCGCACCAACCCCCTGGGCGGCGCGTCCGTAGAAAGCGCCGCATACGTGCCTGCATGTCTTTGATTTCTGCCAATACCCAGGCCGGTGGAAGCGTTACCTTGCGGGTCGAGGTCAATAAGAAGAACGGACCTCCCTCCTTGAGCAATGGCAGTAGCCAGATTTATCGCCGTTGTCGTTTTACCTACCCCGCCCTTCTGGTTAGCTACTGCCAGGACACGCACCCCTTTTGGGCTGCGTGTGGCTGCGGGTTCAGAGTGGGGGGCGTCAGACTGCCGCACGCGTCAGCTCACGAATTTCCAGCACTTTGCCAGTGGGATCAGTCAGACTGTTGTGCAGCCTGACGCGCATGCACCACTCAAGACTTGCCTCAGATAACTCGGCGGCTGTGCGCGCGCCCTTAAGAAACAGGGCAACGCCAGTCGGCTTCAACAGCCGATGGCTATAACGCAGCAGTTGAGTCAGGGGCGCAAGCGCGCGCGCGGTAATGACGTCTACTGGCTTGATATCAACGGCCTCTATCCTCCCTAAGATGACCGTAGCCGGAGCAGCCGTAGCCGAGATCACCTCCCGGAGAAACGCCGCTTTTCGCTGATCGGCCTCGACAAGGAAGAACTGCATCCCCGTGGCGATCGACAGCACAAGTCCGGGGAACCCTGCGCCTGAGCCCAGATCGGCACCTTCTCGCCCCTCAACCGGCAAAAACCGGACGAGTTGGAGAGAGTCGTTGAAGTGGCGCGTTTGTATATCGGCTTCGGTATTTCGCCCGATCAAGTTAATCGTCTGGTTCCATCTGGCCAAGAGCCGGGTGTAAATCGCTAGCCGCTCACTTGTTTCACGTGAAACATCCGATGCAGACCAAGAGCTATGTTTCACGTGAAACACTTAGTGGTTTGCGGCCAAGTGCCCGGACATGGGCGAGGACGGCCAATGCAGCGGGCGGGCTGATGCCAGGAATTCTGGTCAGCGCTCCGAAAGATAACGGGCAGGACCCTTGAAGACGCTCCTGCATCTCATGGCTGAGACCGCCGATCACCGAATAGTCAAGTGTCTCCGGGATGCTGAGTTCGTCCGATTGCTTGAGTTGACGCGCCTCGGCTTGCTGTCGCTTGAGAAAGCCGCCGTATTGACCGGTGATCCTCAGCTGCTCACGCACGCGTGGATGGAGGCTTTGAAGCCAGGGGAATGCCCTTGCGACTATCATGTCGTCAATGCCCGAGGCAAAAAGGTCCAGAGCGCCACGCTTCTCACCGTCCTCTCGCACCGCCACGCCCGAGCTACTGAGCTGCGCGCTTGATTGCAGATCCGCCTCCGCCTTCGCCACTGCGGCTTGGAGCTGTTCCTCGTAGGAGGTATATAGTCCAGCACGATGGGACCCAACGCATCCTATGCGGATGCCCCAGGGCGTCAGCCGCAAATCCGCATTATCTGGACGAAGACTCAAGCGAAATTCAGCTCGTGAGGTGAACATCCGATAGGGTTCGGAGACGCCATGTATCGTCAGATCGTCAACCATTACCCCAAGGTAGCTTGTTGTGCGGTCCAAGGTGAGCAATGGGGAGCCGCCAGCACGCCGGGCTGCATTAATCCCCGCATAGATGCCCTGAGCAGCGGCTTCCTCATACCCGGTCGTGCCGTTGATCTGTCCAGCCAGAAACATTCCAGGTAAGGACCGCAGCTCCAAAGTAGGGCGAAGTGCGCGCGGATCCAGATAGTCATATTCGATGGCATAACCGGGCTGAACAATGCGCGCATCCTCCAGACCAGGAATGGTGGAAATCACGCGTTGCTGGACATCGGCAGGCAAGCTCGTCGAAATGCCGTTTGGATAAACCAATGGCGAGTCTAGCCCCTCAGGCTCAAGAAAAATCTGGTGCCCGTCCCGTGCCCCAAATCGCACCATCTTGTCTTCAATTGAAGGACAGTAACGCGGGCCCCTGCCAGCTATGTCTCCGCCATAAACTGCAGAGAAATGAAGGTTGGCCAATATCAGATCGTGCGTGGCCTTCGTCGTCCTGGTGACATGGCATACCATCTGCGGCAGAGCGGCGCACGCCGTCAGCGTGCTCATGGGATCGGGTGAGCAGTCGCCTGGGTCTTCAGCAAGGCGGTCCCAAGCGATACTGCTACGCTCAAGCCGAGGGGGCGTGCCGGTCTTCATTCGGCCAATCGGCAGGCCGAAGGCTTCCAGCCGGCGGGCAAGCCCGGTCGCGGCTGGCTCGCCCACGCGGCCACCAGCGGATTGGACGTGCCCGATATGGATCTTGCCTCGCAGAAATGTACCCGTCGTCAAAACGACGGTACCACAGCTGACCGCCCGACCGCTTGCGCAAACGACACCGGCCACGCATCCGGTAGAACTGGTCACCCATTCTTCGACCAGGTCCTCTCTAAGATCCAAATGCACCTGGTCGCTCAGAATGGATTGTACTGCGGCCTGGTATAAACGCCGGTCAGCCTGCACCCGGGGTCCGCGAACCGCCGGGCCCTTGGACCGATTGAGCACCTTGTGGTGAATCGCCGCACGATCCGCCGCTCGCGCCATGATGCCGTCCAACGCATCGATCTCGCGTACCAGATGCCCTTTGCCAACGCCACCAATCGAGGGATTGCATGACATCACGCCAATCGCCGATAATCGTTGTGTCAAAAGCAGCGTTCGCGCCCCCATTCGCGCCGCAGCCGCGGCTGCCTCCGTGCCAGCATGCCCGCCGCCGACCACAACCACGTCATAATGCTCTGTTGGGGACAAAGGTAGGCCTCTCATTTGCCAATGCAAAAGGCACTGAAGATTGTATCGAGCACGTCTTCTACGCCTACTTCGCCGCTTATACGGCCAAGTGCACGCATGGCCAATCTAAGTTCCTCCCCGCGCAATTCTGGCCAGGTCGCCTCGGCCGCTCTGGTCAGGCAGGATGAGGCGTCAGCCAGCGCTGTGTGGTGCCGTGCGCGGCTGAGCACCGGGCTTCCCAATGTGTCCGTCATCCGCAAGATTTCTGTCTGCAACGAGGCGCGTAGTCTATCAAGTCCCGCGCCTGTTTGCGCGCTGACGCCGAGCCAGCCAGCAGGTGCTGCGGCCAAGTCAATCTTGTTAGCGACAAGCAACGTACCCACGACGCTGCCTGTCGCCTCGCCGGCCTCGCGCGCGTCTGCGACATGCAGCACGAGATCAGCTTCCGCCGCTCGTGTGCGGGCTCTGCGCACACCTTCAGCTTCTACAGGATCGTCCGTCTCTCGCAGACCGGCAGTGTCGATTAGGGTCACCCCAATGCCCGCAATCTCAACCCACGCCTCCAACGCATCGCGTGTCGTGCCTGGGTGGGGCGAGGTAATCGCCACGTCGCGCTCGGCCAATCGGTTGAGCAGCGAGGACTTGCCGATATTCGGCGCACCGATAATGGCGACGATCAAGCCTTCGCGCACGCGGATGCCCCGGCGACTGAGCTGCGATGATACAGCCAGCGTCTCTGCAAGACTCCGCGTCTCAGCCAGTAGTTCCTCCTCTACACCGGCAGGCAGCTCCTCATCAGGAAAATCAATCAAGGCCTCCTGCCAGGCAAGGATGCGACGAAGGCGCGTGGACCACTCCTTCAATAGGGCGCTTTGGGCACCGCGCGTCTGCCCCAAGGCCAGCCGGCGTTGTGCCTCCGTTTCTGCTGCAACCAGGTCAGCGATGCCTTCGGCTTCCAGCAGATCCATCCGGCCATTCAGAACTGCCCGGCGCGTGAATTCACCAGCTTCGGCTGGGCGTGCCCCGGCAGCGGCCAGCGCATCCGTTACGGCACGTAGCACCGCAGGCCCACCGTGAAGATGAAGCTCGGCGCAATCCTCGCCGGTATAGCTGCGCGGTCCCTCCCAGAACAGTACTAGAGCGCGATCGAGCGCCTCGCCATCGGCAGCCCGCAAGGTGCGCAGACGCGCTTGGCGGGACGGCGGAACGCAAGCTGCCAATCGTTCCAGCATTTGGCGGACGTCGGGGCCTGAAATGCGCATGATTGCAATGGCCGCACGACTCGCACCTGTTGCCAGTGCAAAGATCGTCGTCAAAACCGCCCCACAGGCCAATGTCATGGCGGCAGCATCAACCCAGTTGCGCGGCTGCCATCGAGAAGGTGTTTTTCCAGCACTGCGTCGGCTTCAAACTTGTTGCGGATTCGATACCAAACACCCTCCGGGTAGACGACGATAACGGGGCCTAATTCGCAACGATCCAGGCACGCCGCACCATTGATCCTCACCCGCGGAATTCCCAGCGCCTTGGCGCGCAACTTGATGTAGTCACGCAACTTCTCCGAACCGCGCTCTGCGCAACTGCCCTTGGCATGTCCGTCAGGCCGACGATTGATGCAGACAAAGACATGAGACGCAAAATAGGGCGCGGGATCGCCGGCCAGCTTTTCACCCAACAAATCTCTCCGCGCGATAAATAGCGGCTCAATATCCACCGTGCATCCATCGCACGGCACGCCCGCAAGAACCAGCAGGCCGCGCCCGCATTGCGGCACCCCCTCTAGCGGTGAAAGCCATCTCGGCGTACATCTGCCGGACCGTGCCGTCCCTTTCCCTTCACACGCCGCTCGGCCCCTTGACCGTCTCGCAGGAGGCGGGCGCGATTGTCGCACTCGATTGGGGCTGGGGGCGAGACCAGACACCAAGCCCCATCCTCCTGCAGGCCTCCGAGCAGCTTCATGCCTATTTCGATGGCAGCCTGCGCGTCTTCGACCTGCCGTTGGCACCGCCAGGCAGCCCCTATCGGCAACGCGTCTGGGCCGCATTGCGTGACATCGGCTTCGGACAAACCTGCTCCTACGCCGACCTTGCCCGTGCGGCAGGTGGCTCGCCACGCAGCATAGGGGGCGCCAACGGTGCCAACCCAATCCCCATCATCATCCCTTGCCACCGCGTGGTGGGTAGTAGCGGCCTCGGAGGTTATTCCGGCGGCGAGGGCTTGCAGACAAAGTCGTGGTTGCTCGCCCACGAAGGTGCCGCGACTCCAGGCCTGGCTCTGCCGCAGCACGCCATCCGTTCCGATCTGATGGATCGCCTATGACCTCCAGCACGCGGCCGCATCAAGCATGAGCAAGGCCATTCGCATGCACGCCACCGGCGGGCCGGAGGTGCTGCGCTGGGAACAGATCCCCAAGCCCGAACCCGCCCCCGGCGAACTCCTGATCCGCCAGGAAGCCATCGGGCTGAATTACATCGACGTCTATTTCCGCACCGGCCTCTACAAGCTGCCGCATTTGCCGGCCGTCATCGGCCAGGAAGGTGCCGGCGTCATCGAGGCAATCGGCAGTGACGTCTCGGGTTTCGCCCCTGGCGATCGCATTGCCTACGCCGGAGCATTGGGCGCCTACGCCACGCATAGAGTCATCCATGCGAGCCAGGCCATCAGGCTGCCACAGGACATCGACCCGCGCATTGCCGCTGCAATGACGCTGCAAGGCCTGACTGCGCATTACCTGATCTTTCGCACCCACAAGGTCGCACCTGGCGAGACCATCCTCGTGCACGCCGCGGCCGGCGGCGTCGGCTTGCTGCTCTGCCAGTGGGCCAGCCATCTGGGTGCCACGGTCATCGGCGTCACGTCCACTGCAGAGAAGGCCGCACTCGCCCGCGGCCACGGCGCTGCCTACACAATCATTGGCCACCACAACCTGGCCGCCGAGGTCAAGCGCATCACCGCGGGCGAGATGGTGCCCGTGGTCTATGACAGCACCGGCCGCGACACCTTTCACGCCAGCCTCGACTGCCTGGCGCCGCTAGGCTTGATGGTCAGCTTTGGCAATGCCTCCGGACCAGTGCCGCCTGTGGAGATCAGCCTGCTCAGCGCCAAGGGCAGCCTTTTTCTCACCCGGCCATCGCTCGCCACCTACACCGCCAAACCGTCCGTCAGGGACGAAATGACCGCGGACCTGTTCGCAGCCATTCGCAGCGGCGTGCTGAGCCCTCAAATCAATCAGACGTTTGCCTTGCAGGATGCCCGCGACGCCCACGTTGCGCTGGAAGCGCGGCTGACCACGGGCCAGACGATCCTGCTTCCCTGATCGGGCCGGCAAGCCATCGCCTCCGCTTGCGCAACGCGCCGTTACCCTTCTTTTCTTGGCATTCGCGCCTGGCCATCCGACATGGGTCCGTGAATACGGAGGTTGCTCTGATGGGTATGATCTCGACACGCGCGTGGTCCGGCTATGCGGCAATTGCGGCGGCGCTTTCCTTGCAGGTTCTCGCCGCCCCCTCTGCTGAGGCAGCATGGGGGCATGGCGGTGGCGGCTTCGGCGGCGGTGGATTCCACGGCGGCGGAGGGGGCGGTTTCCACGGTGGCTACGGCGGGGGCTGGCACGGCGGTTTCGGCGGCTGGGGCGGCGGCGGCTGGCATGGCGGCTACGGGCTGCACGCCGGCTGGGGCGGCTGGCACGGTGGTTGGGGTGGCTGGCGTGGTGGTTGGGGCGGCGGCTGGGGCTGGCGAGGCGGCTGGGGCGTGCGCGGCGTTGGCTTCGGCTTCGGCTATCCCGGTTGGGGCTACGGTGGCTGGGGCTATCCAGCTTACGGGTATGCTCCCGCTTACGGGTATGCTCCCGCTTACGTGGAACCTACCTATAGTCCGGCGGTCTACGTCCCCGCGCCCGTGATACATCACCACGTTGTGCATCACGTCGCCTACCACCACACTGTCGCCTGCCGATAAGCACGTGCATGCTGGGCGCTCAAAAGGCGCCCGGTTCCTCTTAGTGTTGGGCGCTACCCGCAATCCACTCAGAAATAGGCGCGCCCAAATAGCGCCGTGGTCAGAACAAGCCCGAGCGCTACCACGCCCAATCGCAGCGCGCGCTCATTAACGCGGAACATCAGCCAGGCGCCGATCTGCCCACCCAGCAAGGCGCCCGACGCGACCGCCCCCGCGGTTGCCCAATGCACGTCTGGCGAGAAAGCAAAAATCAACACGGCCGAGGCATTCATCACACCCGCCAGCGCATTCTTTGTGGCACCCGCCTGCCGCACGCCCAACCCGGCCAAGGTCAGCGCCGCCAGCATCAGCATGCCGATGCCGCCGCCGAAATAGCCACCATAGATCGCGATCAGGCATTGCACCGCCGCCGCCGCGCGGCTGGACAGGCGCGCCTGGGCGGGACCGGTCGAACGAAAGAAGCTGCCCCACACAAAGACGCCCGTGGCAAACAGCACCAGGAACGGCACCAGGCGCTGAAAGAAGCTCTGCGGCGTGGCAAGCAGCAGCCCAGCGCCCACTGCCCCGCCGATCAGGCT
This sequence comes from Acetobacteraceae bacterium, assembly GCA_965276755.1. Lineage (GTDB taxonomy): Bacteria > Pseudomonadota > Alphaproteobacteria > Acetobacterales > Acetobacteraceae > CAJCIS01. The sequence goes on along the minus strand of OZ255625.1, from coordinate 2,464,056 downwards.
GATGATCGTCAATGTGCGGAAGGACAAACCCTCCGCACCGCGGACCAGGGCCCGACCGGTCAGGCCGGTGGCCACCTGCCCTGGAAACAGGGCCACCGTGGATGTGATGTTGGCCGCACGCGCGTCCATGCCGAACAGCAGCAGGGCCGGCAGGGTCAGAAAGGACCCGCCGCCGGCCAGCGCATTCTGGATGCCGGCGAGCAGAGCAGCGCCGGCCAGCAACGCATACACCAGCACGCTGTGCCCATGGTTCATCGCTCATTTCTCTCCAGCAGAACGCCAGCGGGCTCTGGCCGCGCGCAAGCAGCCGCGTTAGTAGGGCGGCACAGGATCATTTCACGGTCCGCTAATACCAACGCGCTCAATGACTGGCCTTCATAAGACATGGGTGGGGCGTGCCCAGCCTATCTCAAGCAGGTGCGCCGCCCATCCATGACCAGCCAGACCCCGCCCGCCAAGGCCCCGCCCGCCCCGGCAAACACCAACGTCGCAGCACCCGCCCCAGCTGCTGCGGCCCTGCCGCCAGGCGCTGAGACGGCCGACCAGGCGCTCACGCGCGCCCTCGGCGCCGCCAAACTCCGGCGGATCAACGAAGCCATTGGCATCTGCCGGGACGTGCTGACCGCTTCGCCCGACTTGCCCGGTGCGCTCGGCCTGCTCGGCGGCATCCTCGGCCAGGAAGGCCGCACCGATGAGGCCATCACGCTGCTCGAAGCCGCCATCGCCCGCCAGCCCAACGTGGCCAACTGGCACCTCAACCTCTGCGCCCTCTATCGCGGCAAGAACCGCCTCGACGACGCGCTACGCGCCGGGCGCGAGGCCGTGCGCCACAGCCCGGACACGGCCAACCACCGTGTCGAGCTCGCCCTGACCCACCTCACTCGCGGCGAGCTCGACGATGCCGGTCGCTATTTCCGTGAAGCCATTGGACGCGAGCCGGAAAACGCCGCCTCCCACATGGGCCTGGGCGAACTCCTCCTCTCCCAGGGCGACTACTTGCCAGGGTGGATGGAATACTCCTGGCGCAACAAGCTCGATCAGGCGCGCGGCACGCTGCCCAAGATGACCGCCGCCCCCTGGAACGGCATGCGCATCCAGGACGGCCGCATCCTGCTGGTGGCCGATCAGGGCTTCGGCGACATGATCCAGTTCGCCCGCTACATCCCGCACGTCCGCGAGCGGGTCCCCCACCTCATCATCGGCTGGGGCCCGGAAGTCACAGCCCTGCTGGGCGATCACCCAGATATCGAAACCTGCATTCCCCGCTGGGCCGACGTGCCACCCCACGACGCCTACGTCCTACTCTCCACGCTGCCGCAAATCTTCGGCACGGAGCTGGACACGATCCCCTGGCCAGGCCCCTACATGGCCATGAAGCCCGCGCGCGTGTCTCACTGGCGCAACCGCCTTGACGTGGCCACAAAACGCGCGCCCGACGGCAGCCGGCGCCTGCGCGTGGGCATCGCCTGGTCCGGCCGCCCGACGCACCCCAACAACACCCGCCGCTCCGTGCGCCTGGAAACGCTCGCTCCCATCCTGGCTAATCAGGACATCGACTTCGTCGTCCTGCAAAAGCCCTTCCCCGAGGAAGACCGCGCCTACGCCGCCACCCTGCCCAATTTGCACAACATCAGCGAGGAACTCGAGAGCTTTGCTGAAACAGGTGCCGTCATCACTGGCCTCGATCTTGTGCTCGCGGTCGATACGGCCATCGTCCATCTCGCCGGCGCCATCGGCAAACCGGCCTGGGTGCTGGTTCCCACACCGTCTGACTGGCGCTGGCTCGTCGAGCGGGACGACTGCGTGTGGTATCCCTCGCTACGACTGTTTCGGCAGCAGACGCCGAATGATTGGGCGCCGGTCATGGCGCGGGCGGCCGAGGCGTTAAGGCTCGAAGACAAGAAAAGACTTGGGGGGGATGTGCCATCCCCCCCAAACCCCCCGTCATCAATTTAGAAAAAGCCGTGAAAAGAGATTGTCTTAAATGAAGACGGGGGGTCTGGGGGGGCGGCACGTCCCACCCAGTCTTTTCTAAAATCGATGCCTGCACAGATTGATACTAGTTTACCTCGATAAATCCAGAAGCGCCGCCCTGCCCGCCTCAGTCCCAAACGCCAACCGCGCTCCGTCGCCGCTCCACGCCAAAGCCGACACCGCCTGTCCGCACGGTTCAGCCAACACAACCAGCTTCTGCGTACCGATCTGTGCCATCACCACGCTGCCATCGGCGTAGCCCGCCGACACCACCTCCTCCTTCGGGTGGCACGCAACGCGCGTGCACAGCACGCCCTCGATCTGCGCCACCTCCAGCGGCGGCTTGCCCATCGGGCCGCCACCAAAAAACGGCCACAGCACAATGGCGTCCGCACCCGAACTCGCCAGATATCTGCCGCTGCGCGTAAAACCCAACGATTCCGGCTTGCCCGGATAACCGGTCATGCGCATGTGCTGCTCATCGGCCAGCCGCCAGCCATGCAGCGCATTCTCCTGCATTGCCGTCACCACCGCATCAACGCCCGGATGGATCGCCACACCCGTGTGGCTGCCCTTCCATTCCAGCACGCGCGGCTTGTCGGATTTGGACGCGGTGAACCATAGCGACGCACCATTATAGTGAGATGCCGCCAGCCGCTTGCCCTTTGCGTCAAATGCCAATCCCGTCACCGTCGAAGGGTGGCTTAGAGCCTTGAGCCTCTCGCCCGACGCGTCAAAAAGGATCGCCTGCCGCCCAACGCCGCACGCAATCAATCCGCCACGCTGTTCGGTAAAGACACACATCTGCTCTATCCATTTGCCGCCCGTCGAGAACAGTGGCGCCGCCTCTCCGGCCGCACCCAAACGCACCAGCAAGCCGTCGTCGCCCGCGCTGAGAAATCCGTCCGCGCCTGGATCGGCGGCAAGCGCCATCACCGCACCGTCATGCGCCTCCACCCGTACCCAATCGCCCGCGCGCGGTGCCAGATGCACGCTGCCATCGCCCAGCCCGAACGCGCAGCACCCATCGGCGGCAAAACATGCAGCCACCACATGCGCGCCAAGCTCGCGCACAACCCCGCGCGATCCCAGCAGCGAGACCGTTTCGCTCACGCCGCGACCTGGCACGCTTCGAACCCGCGCCGCAATTGCGGCCGATTGAGATCGCGCCCGATGAATACCAGCTTGGAATGGCGCGGTGCTTCCGCCGGCCAGGCGCCGATGAAATCACCATCGGCCATCATGTGCACGGCTTGGAACGCAAACCGCCGCTCCTCGCCGGACGCGGCCAAAATGCCCTTCGTGCGCAGCAGATTGCCGCCCTGTTCGGCCAGCAGCGTGCCCATCCACTGCTGGAATTTCTGCATGTCGATCGGGCGCCTGACCTCAAAGCTCATGCTGTTGATGCCCTCGCTATGCCCGTGCTCATCGCTTTCCAGAAATGACGGATCAAAGGCCAGGATGCGCTCCAGCGCAAAGGCGTGCTGATCGAGAATTTCGCTGACCGGCACATCAGCGCGCGTGGCGCGGATGATGCGCGCCATCGGATTGATCGCCCGTATCCGTGCCTCCACCGCCGCCAGTCCGTCCGAATCGACCAGATCGAGCTTGTTCAGCACGACGACATCGGCAAACGCAATCTGCGCAGATGCCTCCTCGCTATCGGCCAGCCGCGCCGGCAAATTGCGTGCATCGACCACCGTCACGATCGCATCCAGGCGCGTCTTGGCCCTTATCCCTTCATCGACGAAAAATGTCTGCGCCACCGGCGCCGGATTGGCCAGACCGGTCGTCTCCACAATAATCCCGTCGAATTTGCGCGCACGCTTCATCAACGCGCCCAATATACGAATGAGATCGCCGCGCACCGTGCAGCAGATGCAGCCATTGTTCATTTCGAACACCTCCTCGTCCGCATCGACGACGAGGTCGTTATCCACGCCCAATTCGCCAAACTCGTTAATCACGACAGCATATCGCCGCCCATGATTTTCGGTCAGAATGCGATTAAGCAACGTCGTTTTGCCCGCGCCCAGAAAGCCGGTGAGCACAGTGACGGGGACGAGATCGGACATGGCGGGGCCTCCTGGGAAAGGAAGAGAAGGCCAGGGGGCTCTGCCCCCTGGCCCCCCGCTAAGGACACGTCCTTAGAACCTGTTTGTTAGGTTCAGGAGGGGGGCCAAGTCTGCCCCCCTCCTGAACCTAACAAGTGGGGGTCTGGGGCCTCAGGCCCCAGCGGGGTCCAGGGGCAGAGCCCCTGGCCTTCTCTCCCCCTTCCTATGACCCCCGCTTTGCCCGCTTTCAACCATCGCCGCGCGCAGGGCTTGCAGGCGTGCCCGGGCCGCCGGGGCGTCGAATGCGCGCGCGCGGGCAAGGCCAGCGTCGGCGAGACCTGCGCGCCGGACTGGGTCTTGCGCGAGGCTAAGCATGGCCTGCTCCAGGGCGCCTGGGGGATCGGGCGGTGCGTAGAGCGCAGCCTTGCCGGCCACTTCGGGCAGGCCGCCGAAGGGCGCGCAGATCAGCGCGGCGCCGCTGGCGATGGCTTCGAGCGCGGTTAGTCCGAACGGTTCCTGCCAGCGGCTGGGCACGACCACGATGGCCGCGCGCGCCATGGCGGCGAGCACGGCGGCATGGGGCAGGTGGCCGCCCAGCGTGACGCCGGCTGCCTGCGCCGCGGCGCGCAGCGCGCTCAGGAACGGCGTATCGGGGCTGTCTAGCCGGAAGCGATCGGCGCCGATCAGCACGGCGCGCCAGCCGGGCAGATGGGGGGAGATGGTGGCAAAGGCCCGCACGAAGGCGTCGGCACCCTTGTCGGCGACCGCGCGCCCGACGAACAGGAAGGTCGGCTCGCGCTGGCCGGACGGCCAACGCGGGGGGAGCGCTGCCAGGTCTATGGCATTGGGCAAATGGTGGACGCGGCCGGCGCCGGGCGGCAGGCCCTCGGTAAAGCGCGCGCGCAGGTAGGTCGAGACACAGACCACGTCCATGCGCGTCAGCAGCGCCGCGCGCTCGGCCGGGCTGCGGGCGGCCCGCATGGCCTGGGGGTCGTTATGCAGGAACAGCACCACGCGCGCATCCGGCAGCGCCGCCGCGACGTCGCGCGCCAGGTTGGCGCGATTATGCACCTCGATCAATGGTGGGCGCAGCGTGTGCAGGCGCGCGATCGCCCCGGCCATGTAGCGCTCCGTGCGCCCGAACAGCGGCCACAGCACGGGCAGCACCGGCAGCAGGCGCGGCGTGGTGTAGGCGCCCGCGCCCGGATTGGCGCCAATCACGATGTCGCCCTCGCCCGCCATCAGCCGCACCATCATGCCGACGGCGCCGATCGCCTGGGGCGAAAAGCCCTCGCGCGGCGACAGGACGCTTACGGCTGCAAGCTCTCGTATTTGGCCAGCCTCCAGGCGGCGGGTTCGGCCGCCGCATCGTCATACCACTGCACTATCAGCTTATGGGCACGTACCGCCTGGCAGTACGCGGTTGCCTGGGGGGGCAGGTCCGGCCTGTAGGTGAGGAACCGCGTCACCACCGGCGCGAACATGGCGTCCGCCAACCCGAACTCGGCGCCATACAGGAAGGCTCCGCCGCGCCCGAACGCGTCCAGCGCCTCCCGCCACAGCGCAGTGATGCGCGCGATATCGGCCTCGACGTCCGCATCATGCACCAGACCTTCAAAATCGCGCCCCAGATTCATCGGCATGGCTCGGCGCATTGCCGCAAACCCCGCATGCATCTCCGCCGCAGCCGAGCGGGCATGCGCCCGCGCCGCGCGATCTTCAGGCCAGATCGCGGGCGCGATCTCGGCGCAGTACTCGCAAATGGCCAGGCTCTCCCACACCCGTGCACCCTGGTGTTCCAGGAACGGAACCAGACCCGTCGGCGTGTTGCCCTTCAGCGCCGTGGTCTGCCCGCTGCCCTGCAGCGGCACAACCTCGACGCTGACCTCCAGCCCCGCGAGCTGGACGGCAAGCCACCCGCGCAGCGACCAGCTCGAATAACGCCGCGTACCGATCACCAGCCTGTCCCGTTGCATGCGCCCTCTCCCCATCGCGATTTTGCGTCATGCGCGTTTCCCGCGCTATGCAGCCAATATGCCTGATCAGACACAGACCGCCACGCCGGAGATGTTCGCGCAGCTCGACATACGGGTCGGCACGATTGTGGACGCCAAGCCCTTCCCGGAAGCGCGCAAGCCCGCCTTTCAGCTCTGGATCGATTTTGGCGAGGCGATCGGCACCAAGCGGTCCTCGGCGCAGATCACGGTGCACTACAAGCCAGACCAGCTGATCGGCCGCCAGGTCTGCGCGGTCGTCAATTTTCCGCCGCGCCAGATCGGGCCGTTTGTGAGCGAGGTCCTTACGCTTGGCCTGCCTGGCGAGGAGGGCGAGGTCATCCTGTTGCGGCCTGATTTCGCCGTGCCGGATGGGGGACGGCTGTATTGAAAAAGGAAGCACTTCTTTTTTGAAAAAAAGAAGCAAAAAACTTTTGTCAGTTTGCCTCGGGGCTAAACTTGCAAAAGTCTTTTGCTTCTTTTTCTTCAGAAAAAGAAGAATCTTCCTTGACCCCAGTTTCCTACGCTACAGTCACCTGGGACCAACTGCACCGTGACGCGCGCAGCCTCGCCGGCGCGCTCATGGGCCAAAACTACACGGGCATAGTGGCGGTCTCCCGCGGCGGCCTGATCCCCGCCGCGATCGTGGCGCGCGAACTGGAAATCCGGCTGATCGAGTGCATCAGCGTGCTCAGCTACGCAAGCGAGGCCGGCAGTGCCGCCCCGCCGCGCATCATCAAGCCCGCAGCCGCGGCTGGCGATGGCAGCGGCTTCCTCATCATCGACGATCTGGTCGATAGCGGCCACACCGCCCAGGCCGTGCGCGCGGCGCTGCCGGGTGCCGTGTTCGCCTGCCTCTATGCCAAGCCCGCCGGCCTGCCCTATGCCGACCGTTTCGTCGCCGAGGTGGCGCAGGAGACGTGGATCCTGTTCCCGTGGGACACGGCGCCATTATTCGTGCCGCCTCTGGCCAGGACGATTTGACAATGAGCGTTGCCATTACGGACCCTCTCGTTCTGCCGAACGGCCAGACGGTGAAGAACCGGCTCGCAAAGGCCGCAATGACCGAGGGTCTGGCCGATCCCGCCGGCAGGCCCTCGGCCGAACTGATCGCCCTCTACAGCCGCTGGTCGGCGGGCGGCATAGGGTTGATGCTGACCGGCAACGTTCAGGTGGATCGCCATCATCTCGAGCGCGCCGGCAACGTCACCATCGATGGCGATCCCGATGGCGCAATGCGCACGCAACTCGCTGCGTGGGTAAAGTCCGGCAAGTCAGGCGGGTCGGCGATGTGAGCGCAGCTCTCCCATGCCGGCCGGCAGACGCAACTGGCAATCAATGCGTCGCCCAAGGCGCCCTCTGCGGTGCCGATGCCCAAGAATGCCGTCATGAAGTTCGGTGTTCCCGTTGCCATGACCGAGGGTGACATCGGCGATGTCGCCGCACGCTTCGTGCGCGCGGCCGGCGTGGCGCAGGCCTGCGGCTTCGATGGCGTGCAGATTCATGCAGCCCACGGCTACCTGCTCTCCAGCTTCCTCTCGCCACTGGCCAATCGCCGCACGGATGCATGGGGCGGAACGCTGGAAGGCCGCGCGCGGCTGTTGCTGACGATTGTGCGGGACATCCGCGAAACGCTCGGGCCGGCATTCGGTCTGAGCGTAAAACTCAATTCCGCCGATTTTCAGCGCGGCGGCTTCGGCATCGAGGATAGCGTGCGCGTCGCAGGCTGGCTCGACGAGGCGGGTATCGACCTGCTGGAAATCTCGGGTGGCAATTACGAAGCACCGCGCATAGCGGGCACGGATGACCTGGAAGGCGCGGGCGCGCGGGGCGCGGCTGCTTCGCGCGAGGCCTATTTTCTGGAGTTCGCGCCGCGCATTCGCGCAAGCCTCCGCCGTGCCAAGCTGATGGTGACCGGCGGTTTTCGCGCATCCTCGGCCATGAACGCCGCGCTGGACAGCGGAGACGTGGACCTGATCGGCCTGGCCCGGCCACTCTGCGCAGCGCCGGACTGCCCCGCCGCATTGCTGGCCGGGAACATCAATGCCTTGCCGAGGTTTGAGGACCGCCTGAGGCTGGGCCCGGGCCCTCTGTCTGCCAGCAGTCCGTTCACGGCCATCAAGACGCTCAACGCAGGGGCGGCTCAGGCGTGGTATTGGGAGCAGATCGTCCGGCTTGGCGCGGGGCTGGCGCCCGATCGTCCTGGACGGGTGCTGCAGGCCGCGACGGCCTACCGCAGGCGGGATGCTCAGAAGGCGGCGGCGCTGGAGCGATGAAAAGACCAGGGGCTCCGCCCATGGACCAGGGTAATCGAGCGAAGCGGAGGGTCCGAAGTAAAGCCGATAAAAAGCTGGGGGAGATGTGCCATCCCCCCCAAACCCCCGTCGATTATGGAGCTTCTCCTAACTAACGACGGGGGATTTTGGGGGGGCAGACGTATACGTCAGCCACACTCCACCCAAGTCTTCAGGTCTTCACTCGATTGCCCTGGCCCTCAGACCCCCAAGTCTACGATACCGCTTTAGAATCAGGTTCCAAGGACTTGTCGAGGGCGGCGTCCGGGAGCAGAGCCCTTGGCCTTCAAATCCTATGCCGAAACGAAGTCACGCCGGGTTTTGCCCCGCTTGCCAGGCACTACTCCCCCGGCTTTATCTGGAAGAGTCAGCCCTCGGCTGATGAGAATTAATACACCTCTTCCTTGCCGTTGCGGATGGACTTCTTTTTGGCCATGTCGATAGACCAGCTATGCGCCCGGTTACGCCCCAGCCAGCGCCAGATGATGTTGCGGAAATACAGCCAGTAAGCCGTGCACCACATGACCAGCGCCATCAGCCACATGACCAGGTTGCGGTGTTCGTTGAGCAGCAGAATCATATAGAGCAAGGCAGCATCTCCGCACGGCCACCCCGTGCTTAGCAGTTTTTCAAGACGTTTGCACGCTGTCCTCGCGGCGGTGGCATGCCCCGCCGCACCTCAAGACAGTTCCGTTGCTAAGGTCGCAGAAGGTAGCTAGCCTCCTGCTTCGGCGAGGGCCCGGCACCTGACGCCAAAAACGATCCGGGCCCCGTTAGGGAGAAGGTTCGTCATGACGCAAGGCACCGTCAAATGGTTCAACCCGACCAAGGGCTACGGCTTCATCGCCCCCACGACCGGCGGGAAGGACGTCTTCGTGCACATCAGCGCCGTCCAGAAGGCCGGCCTGCGTAACCTCAACGAAGGCCAGATCCTGGCCTTCGAGGTCGAGGAACAGCAGAACGGCCGCGCGGCGGCCATCAACTTGCAGCGGCCCGAGGCCTGATCGCCGGCCTGGGGCTCCCCCTGGGCCATTGCAAGCCGGGGCCGGAAGCGGCACGTGGCGCGTGATTATGGACGCGCGCGCCACCCGGCTTGATCATGAAGACGTTCGTACCGCCTACCGGCGGCAGGCGGCGCTCTATGATCGCATGTTCGGCGCCTTTGCCGGCCGCGCCCGCCGCCATGCGGTCGCCGCGGTCAACGCCCTGCCTGGCCCGCGCGTGCTGGAAGTGGGCGTGGGCACGGGGCTCGCTTTGCCGCTCTACGCCGCGGGCAAGCGCGTGACGGGGATCGATCTCTCACCCGACATGCTGCAACTGGCCCATGAGCGGGTCGCCGCACACGGCCTGGGCAATATCGAGGCGCTGCTCGAACTCAATGCCGAGGCCACCGGCCTGGCCGATGCCAGCTTCGACATTGCCGTCGGCATGTTCGTGGCCAGCGTGGTGCCGCACCCAGACCGGCTGCTCGCCGAGATGCGGCGGCTGGTGCGGCCCGGCGGGCACATCCTTTTCATCAACCATTTCTCCGCCCTTCGCGGACCGCGGCTTTGGGTGGAGCGCGCTATGGCGCCGCTCGGGCGCGCGCTTGGCTGGCATCCGGATTTTCCGTTCTCCGCGCTGCTGGGCGCGGCCGATCAGGCGCGCGCGGTGATGACGCCGATGCCGCCCGGGGGGTTGTTTACGTTGGTTTGCCTGGAGCGGGCGGGCTGAGAAGACGGCAAGGCAAGGCAGGGCTGGGGGAGATGTACCATCCCCCCCAGACCCCCCGTCTATCTTTCGCCTTTCGCAAGCTCGCCAGTGCCTGCGGAAAGCGACGAGAAAGCGGAACGCACGTGCCGCCATCCATGCGCAACGTATAATCGCCGGACTTGTCGTGTTAACACACCGCTGACGCGCGCGGCATTGACGATCCCTCCTGCGGCCGCTCTTCGGTCTCAAGCCGCGCATGGTCAGCCGGCGCATTCAGCAGCAACGGGACCTCGGCGCGGCCTGAGCCTTGAATTGGCCGCTTTTCCGTGCCTCCCTTCCTGTCCCGATTGTCCCGCTCGACATGGAAGGTTCATCATGCGCCGCGCCCTCTCTCTGACCGCCGCCGTTCTTGCCGTCGCCCTGGTCCATGGCGGCACCGCAAGGGCCACCAATATCTGCCACGCCGAAACGCTCAGTTGCGCGACCAAAATGCCCGTTGGCGGCTATTGCGAGTGCACCGCGCACGGCACGACAAAGAGCGGCACGGTGATCGACAGACCCGCCGCCCCGCCCAAGACGAACGCGACGGCGGGTGGATGCGGCGCCCATCCCGGCGCGCCTGGTTGCAAGTGACGCAGCGGTGCGCCGCGCCTTGGAAGTGTAGCGGCAACGCAGGCACCTGCGCTGCATAAAGGCTTGAACACACGGCATTCATTGACGCACAGGCGCGTGCCGCATTAACGTATCGTCATGAACACCGTGACCCGTGCCCTGCTGGCCGAGCGCATCTACACGCAGGTCGGCCTGTCGCGGAACGAGTCGGCCGACCTGCTCGAAGGCGTGCTCGAACGCGTCTGCGCCGCCTTGCAGAAGGGCGAGAGCGTCAAGATCAGCGGCTTTGGCACATTCTCCGTACGCCAGAAGGGCAGGCGCATCGGGCGCAATCCCAAGACCGGCGTGGAAGTGCCCATCCTGCCCAGGCGCGTGCTGGTCTTTCGCGCGAGCCAAGTGCTCAAGGCCCAGATCAACGGACAGGCAGCGCCTGAGGGTGATGACGAATGATGCCGGTGACGCCCCCCGCAAACGATGACGCCGAGCGCGCGCGCCCGCGCAAAGCCGCCGGCGCCTTTCGTACGATTTCCGAAGTGGCCGACGAGCTGCACATTCCCCAGCACGTGCTGCGCTTTTGGGAAACCAAGTTCGGCCAGGTCCGCCCGCTCAAGCGCGGCGGCGGGCGGCGCTATTACCGGCCGGACGACATTACGCTGCTGCGGCGCATCTCCGACCTGCTGTATATCCAGGGCTATACGATCAAGGGCGTGCAGCGCCTGTTGCGCGAGGGCGGCGGGCGCCTGGCCGACGATATTCCCCCACCCACCGCGGCCGAGCGCGAGGCCGCCGAGCGCGAACGCGCCACCCCCGAGCCGCCGCAGATGGTGCTCGCGATGATCGAGCCGGCGCTTGCCCATCCGAGGCGACCGAGTGAGGCCGAGCGCCTGCGCGCCGGGCTTGCGCGCGTGCTGGCCGAGCTGGAGGCGCTGCGGGCTAGCCTTGGTTGACGCGCCACCCGTGCTGGCACTGCAGGGGACAACGCGGCGGATCGTGGCTGTGGACGCGGATTTGTCGGGGTCCTCGTTTTTCGACGTGGCTCTGCGTGGGGCCGCGTTCCGCAACGCCGATCTTTCGGATGGCGTGATCGAGAACGCGCGGATGATCGGTGTGCGGATCAGCGACGCCGATCTGAGCGGGTGCGCAATCACGGCGTGCACGATGGCTGGCATGACGATCGATGGCGTGGCGGTGAGCGCGCTGTTTGCGGCTTGGCGGGGCTCGGGCTAGCGCGGCCGGGGCTGGGGTGCTATCGCCGCAACAGTCGGAGCGTAGCGCAGTCTGGTAGCGCATCAGTCTGGGGGACTGGGGGTCGTGGGTTCGAATCCCGCCGCTCCGACCATCTGCTTCGCCGTTATACCGGCCGGCTTTGAGATCAACGCATCAAAGGAAGCCAAGTGAAGATTGGGGGAGATGTGCCATCCCCCCCAAACCCCCGTCATTCATTTTTAAATCGTGACGGGGACGGCTCGTACCCCCTGCCGATTCGGAGACGTGGTATGGCTTTTGTCTCGACGAATTATTTGACCAACCCAAAAGCGCCTGTGGGCCAATGGGTTTGCACACGCACCTCTGCAAACGGCCCCTTTACGCAAACGCCGCCTGTGACCAAGCAGCATAATCCGGATTACTGCGGGCAGTGCGTGTCTTACGTCACCACGGTTTGTCCCACTCTGCCTGTGAGTACGGGCGCCTGGAAAAAGGGCGCACAGGTGAAAGGCGCGCCGAACCTGGCGGCGGGCACCGCAATTGCCACATTCGATACCGGTGGCAAATATTCCGGCCATGCGGCGATCTATGAAGGCCAGAATGCTGCTGGGATCAGCGTGGTCGATCAGTGGGTGACGCCTCCGGCGAAGGCCATTCATCAGCGCGTGCTGCACTTTGGCGCGCATGGGAATTCCAATAATGGCGACAATTTCTTTGTCATCGAGTAGGGCGATGCTGATTGCACTGGTATGGGCGCCCGCGGCTTGCGCGGCTGATCAGGTGCAATGCCCCGCGAGCCAAGGCGGCGCACGGCTGGTCACGGTCACGGTATTTGATGGGCTGCCGAGCGGACATGCGGATCTGATGCCGGACAGGTTTACCAACGATGGGAGTGGCGGGCGATCGGAGTGGGATGTTGCATATATCTATAAGGCGGGGCGCCAGCTTTTCGTGCAGTGCGAGTATGGTGGTAAAACTGCCCCGGTTCTACTGCATCCCGGGCCTGGCACGAAGACTTGCATTTTTTTGCCGGACGGTGCGGCGGGCGCGTCCTTGCACTGCGGCGCGCAATAGGGCTTTGCGCGCTTATTGCTGCGCCGCCGCCGCCGCACTGTTCTGCCTTACCCAGGCACACGCCGCCGTTGCCGCCGAGAGTCCCTGGAACGGCACATGGACGCTCGACACCAGCCGGCCGGAGCCGCAAGGCGGGGCTGACGATTACCGGCTCACGCTCAGCGCCGACGGCGCGCTGCGATGGGAAATTCCCTCGCTGCACGAGGATAATCGCGGCCGGCTGGACGGCAGGCCGATGGCGATCAACCGGCCCGGCGGCAAGCCCGGCATGACCATCAGCGTCTCGGCAGAAGCGCCGCGCGTCTGGCACTACGTGGTCGCACTGAATGGCGCGTATCGCGGCGAAGGGCGGATGACGCTCGCCCCCGATGGCAGGTCGTGGACGGACATGGTGCTGGACCACGGCAGGCCCGTCGAGAAGCTGACCTTAATTTACGTCAAGGAATGACACAGATCTCGCTATCAATTAAATAGAGACTTAAAATTGATGGGGGGTCTGGGGGGGATGGCGCATCTCACCCAGCCTACTTTCCGCAGCATTCTGATGGACTCCAATCGCCCTCTCAACCGCCGCAATAGCCGCCTCCACCGTCAGCCCCCCCGTGTCGATAACCGCGTGCGGCTCACCCCAAGGCTCGTAGTGGTGCGCGCACACATCGGCCCAGCCCGGAAGCGCCAGGCCGGCAATATCGCCGGATCGGCCCTCCAGCCGCGCACGGTGCAAGCGCGCATCCGAACAAACCAGTTCGATTTCGATCAGGCGCACGCACGCGGCCGCGGCAATAGACCGCCAGGCCGCGCGGCTTTCCGCGACCGGGTTCACGGCATCGATCACGACCGACAGCCCGCCGCCAAGATTGGCCGCCGCCAAATCGCCCGCGACGTGATAGCCGGCCGCGCCGATCAGATCGGGGGGAATGCGGGCCTCACGCAACGCTTGCTCGATGACATCGATGCGCAAGTGAAATGCGCCCCGTCGCGCGGCGATGGCGCGAGAGAGGGTTGTCTTGCCGGTGCCGGGCAGGCCGCCAAAGACGATCAGCATGGCCGCAGTGGACAGCATGGCCGCCAATGGGGTCAATCGCGGCCTGACCTGCCGCCGAGGATCGCCCATGAGCTTCGACACCCCGCTAACCCTGCGCGGCCCGCTCCGCCATCCGCGCCAGATGCTGGCCGATCAGGCCTATGGCGGCCACGCCTCGGTGCATGACGACGCCATGGCCGAAAAACTGGGCTTCCGCGCCGGCCCCATCGAGGGCCCCACCCATTTCAGCCTGTTTCCGCCTCTGCTCGCCCATTTATGGGGCCGGGCGTGGTATGAGCGTGGCTGCCTCTCGGCCCATTACCTCAACATGGTCATCGAAGGCGAGGCGGTGCGCGCCTGGGCGGAAATCCCGCCGCCCGGCGTAACCGCCACCCGCATCTGGGCGGAAAAGGAGGACGGCACGCCTGTGCTGGAGGCCAGCGCCAGCCTCGGCCCCGATTTTGGGCAGACGCTGCTCGAGGCGCGCCTGGCCGCGCTGCGCCCGCCGGCGCGGCTGCTGATCCTGCAAGATTTGCGCGTCGGCATGGCGGGTGTGGCCGACGAGATCGTGCGCATGGACGCCGATCAGCACATGGGCGCGCTCTATCCCTTTTCGTTGGCGCAGAAATTGGCGGTCATGACCGAGAATTCCCCGTGGTACACGGACGCAGCATCCTCGCCCTGGGGCCGCGCCATCATTCCGCTGGAAATGGTCAGCGTGCTGGCCGAATATTCCAGCCCGCAAGCCCGCTTTCCCGTTCGCGGCCCCGCCGTGGGCCTGTTTGCCGATCAGGAAATCCGCATGATCGACGGTCCGCTTTTTGTCGGCGAAGAGTACAGGCTGCGGCGGGAAATCGTGGCGCTGTCCGAAAGCCGCCGAACGGAATCCTACTGGATGCGCACACGCATCTTCGACGCATCGGGCACCCATCTGCGCGCGGAGATGCTGCTCAACCACGCACTGATGAAAAACTCCTACGCGGGCTACGCCGAGGCGGCACAGGCATGAGTGCCGCGGGCGTGGCCGACCTCAAGGGTGTGTGGGTGCTCATCACCGGTGCAGCCTCGGGCATCGGGCAGGAATGCGCGCTCGCCTTTGCGCGCGAGGGTGGGCATATCGTGGCGGTTGACCTCGATGCCGCGCGCCTGGCCGAAACCACGCGTATGGTCACACAAATTGGCGTGCGCTGCCTGGAATGGGGCTGTGATGTCAGCGATCCTGCCGCCGTGACCGCACTGGCTGACGCCGTGATGGCCCAGGCTGGCGCACCGCATGTCACCATAAACAATGCAGGCATAGGCTACATCGGGCCGTTTCTGGACACGCCGCTGGAGGCCTGGCAGCGCATCATTGCGGTCAATCTGATGGGTGTCGTGCATATCGCGCGCGCCTTTCTGCCCGCCATGATTGCGGCAGGCGGGCAACGCAGCCTGGTCAATGTCGCCTCCGCCGCGGGGCTTTATCCTGTGCCCAATCTGAGCGCCTATTCGGCCACAAAGCACGCGGTGCTTGGGCTGTCCGACGCGCTGTCCATGGAGCTCGACGGCAGCGCGGTGCACGTCACCGTCGTCTGTCCCGGCGTGATCAATACGCCGATCGTGCGCAACCGTGCGGCGGTGGCGCAGGGCGTGCCGGCCGCGACACTGGACAAGCTCGAACAGCATTATCGCACGAAGGGCGTTCACCCTGCCGTCGTGGCGGCGCGCATCGTGCGCGCGGTCAAGCGCGGCGAAGACATCGTGCTCGCCGGCCCGAGTGCGGCATCGGTCTATTTCGCGCGGCGGTTCTCGCGCGGGCTGCTGCGACGGCTGACGATCTCGGGCGCGCGCCAAATGGGCTATGCCTGGCAGGGCAAACAAGAAAACGGAGGATAGGTCATGTCCATTCTGCAAGCCACAGCGACCGTGCACGGCGATGATGCGGCCATTGCCGACATGCGCGCAGCCTTCGAACGCCAGCGCGCAGCCTTTGCCGCCGACCGCGCGCCAGGCCTGGCCGAGCGGCGCGCGCGCATCGAGACATTGATTGCCATGTTGGCGGCCAATCGCGCGCGCATCCGCGCCGCCCTGCACGCCGATTTCGGCCACCACCCCGAACCCGCCTCCGATCTGATCGAGGTGCTGGGCGTCATCGGCCGCGCGCATTACGTGCTGGCCCACCTGGAGGAATGGATGGCCCCCTCGCCGCGGCACGCCGATCCCGCCATGCTCGGCACGGCGCGCGCCTATATCCAGAGCCAGCCCAAGGGTGTCATCGGCAATATCGTGCCGTGGAATTTTCCGTTTGATCTGTCCGTTGGCCCAATGATCGAAATGCTCGCGGCAGGCAATCGCGTGATCGTCAAGCCGAGCGAGTACACGCCGGCTTGCGCCGACTTGCTCGCCGAGATGGTGGCCGCGCATTACCCGCCCGATCTGGTCCATGTCGTTACTGGCGGGCTGGACCTGGCGCGCGCCTTTGCCGATTTACCGTGGGACCATCTGCTCTATACCGGCAGCCCGCAGGTCGGGCGCCAGGTGATGGCCGCGGCCGCGCGCAATTTGACGCCCGTCACATTGGAGCTGGGCGGCAAGTGTCCGGCAATCATGACGCCGGGATCGGTCAATACGGAGAACGTGAAATCGGTGATCGGCACGAAGATCGTCAAGAACGGACAGATGTGCATCTCGGTCGATTACGCGCTCGTGCCGCGCGCCGATATGACCGCATTTGCCGATCATGCGCTGGCTTTCGTGGCGCAGGCGGCACCCGAGTATTCGCGCAGTGGCGAATGCACGGGCATCATCTCGTTGCGGCATTTCGATCGCCTGGGCGACATGCTGGCCGAAGCGCGCGCGCATCAATGCCGTATCGTGACGCTGGAAGCAGACGGACCGCCGGACCGCACCACACGACGCATGCCGCTCAGCCTGGTTCTGGATCCGCCGGCGCATCTGCGCATCATGCAGGAGGAGATATTCGGGCCCATCCTGCCAGTCGTGCCATACGACACGCTGGATGGCGCGATCGCTTCGGTCAATGCGGGCGAACATCCTCTTGGGCTCTACGTCTTTGGCGAAGACCCCGGCGAGACGGACCGCGTGCTGAACCAGACCATTTCAGGGGGTGCGGCAGTCAATACCTGCGCGGTGCAGGGCGCGCTGCCTTCTTTGGCTTTCGGCGGCGTGGGCATGAGCGGCATGGGCCGGCATCATGGCGTGGAGGGATTTCGCGAATTTTCGAACCAGCGGGGCGTGGTGGTGCGTGGGACGGGCGATCATATCGATGCGTTCTTTTCGCCTTATGCCAAGGCTGGGGCTATTGCGGATGCGGCGTTGGGGCCGTGCAACTAAAAAAGGCTGGGGGAGATGTGCCATCCCCCCCAGACCCCCCGTCGATTTTTAGGACGAGGGCTAAATAAATGACGGGGGGTTTGGGGGGGATGGCACATCTCCCCCAATTCTTCACTTGCCTATTATTATGTATGCTTGCCTTTAACCAAACTCCGAAACGTCACCGACCACCGCCGCACCGCCATCTCCGCAATGCTATGCTCCCAGCCATGCCGCGCCTCACCCCTCATGTGATAAATCGAGCGCGGCGCCAACGGCAACGCAGCTCGGCCAAACCCCGCGCCGCCGCACTTGCGAAAACGCAAAACCGCCGCCACGCCAAGCGAAACACCAACCACCTCCCCAAACACCGGCCGGTCGCGGTGCCAGCCGATCTTCACGCCCGGATCGTAGCGCATCAGCAGCGCCTGCTCGAGTGCGGCGGCATCAAGCCCTGCAAAGCCGGCCGCGCGTTCAAGCAACGGTTGCAGAAAAGGCGGGATCGGATCGGCGGGCGCAAGTTCCGCCCGCTCGAAATCATAGTGCCAGCCGAATGAGGCAATCATACGTTTGCCGAACCAGCCCTTATAGCGGACCGGGCTGAGTGCGGTCGCTTCAATGCCTTCGATCAGCGCTGCCTCCTCGCCGCCCGTGACGACGTCGGGCGCTAGCGAGAGGCCCGGCAGGATCGGCGCGGCGAAAAGGTCTGCCTGCTGGTCGGTCATCCGGCACGGAGCATAAGGGTAACTGCGCCCTTGCTCCAGCCGCCGCTGTTGCCTTTCCGCCCCCACCCCGGCTACACGGGCAGCCTTGTTGCGGCGCTGGGCGCAAGGCGCGGGTGTGGCGAAACGGTAACCGCATCTGACTCAAAATCAGACGGGGGCAACCCCTTGCCGGTTCAAGTCCGGCCACCCGCACCAACTAAAAGCTTAGGCTCGCCCGCTCCGTTTAGCTTTGCAGGCTGTTGCGCGTGGCAGGCACCAATGCGGCTTCGCTGTTCTCGGTATACTGCAACCCGCAGCGTCGTTGAAGCATCCAGATTTGTAACGACGAACCGCGGCAGCAGGACGTCATCTCATTATCAAGAGAAAGCTCAAGATGTGGACGAATGGCTGTTGGTATAGCCGGCACCCGTCCTGCAAACCAATCGTCCAACGCCCAGCTCAACGCCAGGTAGAATAAAAGATAAAAGATAACGTTCTGGACGATTTGATCCAAGATTCTGCGTCTTAAATCGTTTTTTTGGTTGACGAAGGGTTAATTCTGGACAACACCACCGCCCATCGAAAGTGTTTGGGGGGATTTGTCTCATGAGTCGGTACATGTTGGTGCGGGGCTTGCTTGCCGGTGGTTTGATACTCAGTGCCGGCAGTGCGCTCGCCGGACCAGAGACCTTCTCCACGAGCAATATCACCACGGTTAACGGGTCGGACGGCAACGCCTACACGGCGCCGAACAACTATATCGGCACGCCCTACCAGACCACCGGGCTGTCCGTGGTCGAAAACGGCTCAACGACTACCTTCAACTACTACACGGCCTTCAGCGGCACCGATTCCGTGGCCGGCTACAATGTCGGCTACGCCGATATCTTCCTGGCCGGCGTCGGCGCAGGCTATGCGATCTCCCTTGGCGCCCAGACTGGCAATGGTGGTGTCGCGACAGCAGGCCTTTACTCGGGCGTCAGCGACTTGAGCTCCAACCAGATCTGGGGCAGCCGGTCGGGCATCACATATGGATCCGGGTACAACGGCGGCCAGACGGCCTATACCGTCGTGACCGGCGGCACCTTCCTCGAAGGTGTGACGATTACAGACACGCTGATGGGCAACGGGCAATACGACCTGGCGATCACGCTCAGCAACATGTCCTTCGACGTGGTGCAAGCGCTGGACAATGGCTCGCTGAGCATCTTCTGGGGCACGGGCGACTGCGCCAACGGCGCGTTCAATGCGGTGTCGGAACCGGCCAGCTACGCGGCCCTGATCGTCGGCGTCATGATGATCGGTTTCATCAGTTGGAAGCGGAGCACCAACGTCTCGGCGTAATCGCAGGGGCCTTACCAAGCCTCTGAGAGCCTGAATTTCGCCGTCGGCCAGGCGAGCAGCGCCTGCTCCCCTGGTCCGAACTTATCTATGTCGGGGATGGCCTATGATCTTGGGTTGGCCCATGACTTTGGCGCAGCTCAATGGCTTCCAGGATCAACGACAGCTCTGCGGCCGTCTGGTGGTCACCAAACGTGCTGGCGTGTTCCAGCGCGTGCCGCACCGCCAGTTCGACGGGCGAGAGCGCGCGGGTGGGAGGACTGGACTGATCCATGCGGTAACCCTGACTATAATGTACGATCAGGCTCTACGCGTGACAGCGCCGTTTCGGATGCGCGGATGGGCAGAATGTGCCCGGGCTTGCCTGCTGGCGGAGCCTGGCGCTATAGGCGGCAGCGATCCCGGATAGCTCAGTTGGTAGAGCAAGCGACTGTTAATCGCTCGGTCGTAGGTTCGAGTCCTACTCCGGGAGCCAAGGCGCTCCGTATCATCATGTTTTGACTGACGATTTCCGAGCAGCCCTGGAGCTTGATACGCCTGACGATACATTGCTGCTCGTCATCTAAAGGATGCCTCGTTCCCATCCTGTTCCCGTTTTACCTTCCGCCCATGCCAGACGATCGCCCTCTTACCCCCGCCAATCCTGCCGAGCTGGAGCAGGTTCTAGCCCACCACCAGCGCTTCGACGGCCGCAAGCGCCTCCATCGTGGTGACGGGTTCATGGCAGAACTGATGGCGGAACACCTGGCGCGCTGCCTGGCACAGTCCGGCTTTGTTGTGATGAAGAAGCCGCCCATGCGGTACCATTTTAACACGGGTGCGGGTAAGCCGGCCGAGTAGGCGCCATGGGCCATAATATATCGCCGAGAAAACGCAGCGCGGAGGCCCTGCAAGCCCCAGTGGCGGATTTTGCGGGCTGGCCCTCGCCGTCGATTGTGGGGCGCCTGCATGCGCTAGGGGGCGCCCCTTCGACGTGCGCCAGCTCGTGGGCATGTATCGGGCTTTGATGGTGGGCGAGGCGCTGCGGCGGTTGCGCTGCAATGCGTGTGGGGGTGCGGCTGTCATAGCGGCGCTGCGGCCAGGCCCGGACATGCGCTCGAACCGCACGGCGGAGGTGCCGCTGCTTGGGCCGGGAGCGGTGTAGGGACGGGAAGAGGATGGCGACTAGAACGGCCAAGCAGTAGTATGGTGTCATGTGCGGTCGGTTCCAGCCCGGGCCTCCCGACTTTATCCGTCAGGATGAGAACTTGAAAGATCCGGCGGTAATCGACGCCAGTTGATGAGCACTTCTCCTTAGAAAGCGACAGACTCATGAGGTGCATTTTCTGCCTGAAGGAAAAGCAACCTAGTATTGAGCACGTGTTCCCGCTGGCAATTGGAGGCACAATCACGACTGACCGTGTATGCCAAGGATGCAATTCGGAACTTGGAAGTCGGGTCGATGGCGCGCTTACCAACTTCTTGCCAATTCGTATTCGCCGCGGACAACTTGGCCTAGCAGGCAACGCCGGTGTTGCGCCGCCGTGGTATGAGATTCTTTGGGTGATCATAAGCTGGTGGGTCAAAGCGGCAAGCGTGTTCAAGTTCGCTATGACCAGGTCACGGGTAAGCTGGATATTAGGCAGCTATATGATGCAGAGGACATCGTTGACGCAACAGGGGCAAAAACGCGCCGAATCACACTGGACTATAGAGATCGCGAGCAGTTGCCAAAAATCATCCAAAGAGAAAGAAAACGGCATGGTTTACCGCCGCTTTCAAAGGGCGATATGCTCGCGAGCACGACACTGCTTGCAACCGAAACAACTGAAAATCCGGTCGTAAATCTGTCTTTGTCAGCTAACTTTGCCTATCTGCATCACTCTATGGCCAAAATCGCCTATGAGCTTGCATTCCTTTGGCTAGGAGAAGCCTACCTTGAAGACTCGCAGGCTGCCGAGCTTCGGAAGGCCATCATGAGCATGGATACTGCCTTAACCGGCAAGCTCAAGGGTTTTGTGGGTGATCCGAGCGAGTGTGGGCCTCTTTCGCTATGGCAGTCTAAAGAGTCCCATCATCTGGCGTATGCTGGTAATACATTGGGCCAAATAGTTATGTTAGTGCACCATCGTTTCTGTAAATTGCTTGGCCGGCTCGGTTTGCCGGGGCCGTCCGAAGCAACGAGGGCGCTTGCGCCCGAAGTGCGCAGGACGGCCCCGGCAAACCGAGCCGGCCAAGACCTATCGGGAGGTGATTGCTTCGGCCCATCCTATCACCCAGCGACGGAGCTTGTATCATGGCACAACGCGTAGAACATCATCCCCTGGAGGCCGCCTTCTCGGCCCTGCTCGACAACGGACTGGACGGCGCCGGCGAGGCGCTGCGCATCCTGGTCAATGAAGCCAGCAAAATCGAACGCGCGCAATTCCTCAATGCCAAACCTCATGAACGCACCCCGGTTCGTGCCGATTACGCCAATGGTTTCAAACCAAAAACCGTCATGACCCGGGTGGGCGAGCAAACGTTCGACGTGCCGCAGGTGCGCGGCGGCGGATTTTACCCAAGCGCCCTCGACAAGGGCACCCGCACCGAGCGCGCGCTCAACCTCGCATTGGCCGAAATGTATGTGCAAGGCGTATCAACCCGCAAGGTGATCACCGTGCTGCAGGCCTTGCTCGGGCCGGACATCGCTATTTCCTCAACCCAGGTCAGCCGCGCCACCGAGCAGCTCGACGAGGGGCTTGCCGCCTGGCGCGAGCGACCGCTCGGCGATACCCCGTATCTCTTGCTCGATGCCCGCTATGAACGCATCCGCGAAGAAGGCCGCCTGCTCGATTGCGCCGTGCTTGTCGCAATCGGCGTGACGGCCGACGGCAAACGGCGCGTGCTCGGCGTATCGGTCGCATTTTCCGAGGCCGAACAGCATTGGCGGGAATTTCTCGATAGCCTCATTGCGCGCGGGTTGCGCGGGGTAAAGTTCATCGTGTCGGACGATCATGCAGGCTTGAAGGCCGCGCGCCGCGCCACCCTGCCAAGTGTGCCATGGCAGCGCTGCCAATTCCATTTGCAGCAGAATGCCCAGGCCTACGTCACAAAGCTGGATCAGCGCAAGCCGGTCGCAGGGCGGATACGCGCGATCTTCAATGCGCCCGACAAGGCAGAAGCCGAACGGCTGCTGCGCCAGGCGATCGAACTCTGGGCGACGGACGCGCCGAAACTTGCCACATGGGCCGAACAGAACCTTCCCATGGGCTTTGCCGTGTTCGACCTCCCGCAAGCCCACCGCATAAGATTGCGCACGACCAACGGCCTCGAACGCATCAACCGCGAACTCAAACGCCGCACACGGGTTGCCTCCATCTTCCCCAACGCCGCATCCTGCCTGCGCCTCGTCTCCGCCCTGCTGGCAGAATGCGACGAGGAGTGGATGAACGGCAAAATCTACCTCACACTAGACACATAGAAGCGTAGCCGGAATGAACCACCTCACGAGAATTTACAGAAAAAAGGTTGCACTGCCATAGTTATCGCAATACGAGTATTCGATCTTTATGCGGCTGCAATCACAGTAACAGAGTCTGCGGGAGACTATCTTGGCGCATCGAACGGTTCCAAAAGTCTCCGCTTCGTGGCAATCGATGCAGTCAGTGGTCAAACGATCAACACCACCCTCGAATTCGAAGTTAGGCGCTGGGCTAAACAGATGATGACAGGCGCTCGCCCTCCTTTTACAGACCCCCTTTAGTCCGCCGGCGCAGTCGCGCCGCCAATCGAAGTGTGGTGCACAGCACAATTTTGTGCTGTGTGGGTGTGGCGTTGGTAGTAGGTGAGCAACTGGAGCGAGGAAGAGGAAGTCCCCGCCAATTAGCGCTCGTCGATAGGGGCGCGGTCCATGTCGCTCTCTCGAATTGAAAAGCGTTCCGTCTGCATGCGTTCAACTGTGCCGTTTTCTACCCCGTGTTCTTGTGAGAAGCGCCATGCGTCGCTTGAATACGGGCCTACCACTGGATCGCACTCAACAAAAATTTCATTAAGGGTGCCAATCTTCTCTCTATCTTCGTTCGTCACGCTAAATCGTGGTTCAGGATGCGCAAGACGCCACCAACCCTGCCTTACAATCAGGTCCTCGCCAAAGGGGGCGGCCTTGTTAGGGCGTTGGATCGAGATATAGCTCCCTACTGCCGGAACTTGAGGCACAGAGAATTTTAGAGAGTAGTCGGGCTTAATGCGGCCGGTTTCGCGGACAACAACGATAATCGAAATCACGGCGGCGCCCCTACTTTCAGAAAAACGTATCGTCCTAAGGAGATGCCTACAAGCGGGAACTGTGCAACCGCGCCCCAGCCCCAATTCTCCGCGATGAACTCCACGCCGGACGCCGGGGTGTCACCGCTGGGGTGTGGGTTGCGCTCCAGATACGCGAGCGCGGCGCCGGTCGAGGGCTTCTTGGGCGGCTTTTCGCCCGGCTTCCTGCCCACCCCTATCCTCCAACTGGAAAAAATCCCTTCATTGCGCGCAACGATTTGCGTGCTAACTCTCTTGATGCTTCAATCGTGCTCAAATGATACAGCGTCGAACGTAGTGATGGCGCGATTAGCTCTGCCAGTCTCTTGCCCTCAATTTAGAAGAACGGTTGTCCCAACCCCGCGGAGTCCAACCATGATGACACTCCATACGGAGCGTCCCACAGCCACACGCTGAAGCGCAGTCTTTCCAGCCTCCAGAACATCTAAGCGCCCGGCAAGCTCCGGCGGAGGAGTGCCGGCTCCAGGTGCATAGGGGCTCATACGGCGTCCATATTAAGCGACTTTATGCTATGCTAGCGGAAAGTCGCTATAATCGCCTAAACTTGCTAGGGTCAAGTTGGTCTTAGGGTTGGGCCATTTTCAACCGCACCCCGGTCCGGCCCGCATTTTCCGGGATGAACTTGACGCCGGCTGTCCCGCAGTTGTTCGCTAATGCAAAACCAGTCCGTTCCGTGTAGGGTGGTTCCCACACGCCCCGCCCCATCGGATACCCTGCCTTGCTGCTCCGCCTCGGCTACGACCTGACCTACGCCTGCGCCCAGCCAACGCCCATGGTCGTCCACCTCAACATCCACCCCTCGCGCGCTGCCGACATCGTGCGGGCCGACGAACTGGTGACCACGCCGGCAGTGCCGCTCTCCACCTACCAGGACAGCTTCGGCAATGTCTGTACCCGCCTGGTCGCCCCCGCCGGCGGCATCCGCCTGACCGCGGACGGGCTGGTCCACGTCACCGGCCTGCCCGATGAGCAGAACCCGGACGCGGCCCAGCACCACATCGAAGACCTGCCTGCGGAGACGCTCGTCTTCCTGCTGGGCAGCCGCTACTGCGAGACCGACCGGCTGAGCGACATCGCCTGGTCCCTGTTCGGCAATTTTCCCACCGGCTGGTCGCGCGTGCAGGCCATCTGCGCCTTCGTCCACCAGCACATCCGCTTCGACTATCAGCAGGCCTCCAGCACCCGTTCGGCCTGGGACGGCTATAGCGAGCGGGTCGGCGTGTGCCGCGATTTCGCCCATCTGGCGCTCACCTTCACGCGCTGCCTGAACATCCCCGCGCGCTACTGCACCGGCTACATGGGCGATATCGGCGTCCCGGTTGATGGGGACATGGATTTCTCCGGCTGGTTCGAGGCCTATCTGGGCGGGCGCTGGTACACTTTCGATGCCCGCCACAACCGCCCACGCATCGGGCGCGTGCCGATTGCCTATGGCCGTGATGCCTCCGATGTGGCCATCAGCAACACCTTCGGCCCCAATCGTCTGACCGGCTTTCTGGTCTGGACGGATGAGGTGGACCCGGCAACCTGCGCGCAGGCGCAGACCGTCTCGCCCGCGCGCAGCTACGCGCGATGAGGGATGTCCGGCGCAGAATTGAACCCCGCTTCATGCGCGCAGGCTTGCATAGCCCGCCCCGCATGCGCATTTGAAGCCCTCGTGCGCGCGCCGCGCGTCCAACCAGCCGTTCACGGATCTGCGCCGAATTCGGGCTTGTCGGAACAGCTTGGCCACCAACATCCGGCATCGCCTGCCGCCTGGAGACAGATAGTGTCGCTCGCCCCCATTTTCTTGAGTGTTGCATGCCGTGCCTTCACTACGGCGGGCCGGGAGATATGCGCATGAGCGCGGTGCTGGTGACGGACGCCATGACCAAGCGCGCCTTCGAGGCCACGGCGGCGCAAAAGAAGCCCAAGGACAGCGACGTGTTTCGCGAAGGCGATGTGGTCGTCTATTCCGCGCACGGCGTGGGCAAGATCGACCGCATCGGCTCGGAGATCATCGCCGGGCACACCATCGACATCATCCAGGTTTCCTTCGGCGACAACCAGATGACCGTGCGCGTGCCGGCGGCAAAAGCGCGCGCGGCCGGCTTGCGCAAATTGTCCAGCCCCGAGGCGGTGGCCAAGGCGCTCGGCGTGCTGACCGGCAATGCACGCAGCAGCAAGCTGATGTGGGCCAAACGCGTGCTGGATTACCAAAGCAAGATCAATTCGGGCAATCCGATCCTGCTCGCCGAATTGCTGCGCGATCTGCGCCGCAATGCCGATGGCACGGAAGGGAGCTACAGCGAGCGCAATATCTTCGAAATTGCGCTCGCGCGTCTGGCGTCCGAAATTGCGGCGGTAGAAAATACTGACCAGCCGGCGGCAGTTGCCAAGATCTTCGCGCAATTGCGCAGCGGACGCGGCGCTGAGGCCGTTGCGGTCGAAGCTGCAACGCCTCCCGTTCAGGCAGTGTCCGCAGAACAGCCCGCCGCCGGCTAAGCCGGGTCGCAAAGATGATAGCATCAAAGTAAAGCCAAGAAAAAACTGGGGGAGATGTGCCATCCCCCCCAGAGCACCCGTCGATTTTGGGCCTCGTCCTGACTAGTGACGGGGGGTTTGGGGGGTGGCACATCTCCCCCAACTCTTTTGCTCGGCTTCATAACTCGGTCGTAAGAGCGTCCACGACGAACAATTGGCGCGCTATGGATGCAATCCTGACCAACGCCTGCCTGGTGCTGCCCGACGCGGTCATGCAAGGCACCATCCTGCTGGCCAATGGCCGCATTTCCGGCATCCAGCCAGGCACAACCCAAAACGCCGGCGCGCTGGACATGGACGGGGATTACCTGATCCCCGGTGCCGTAGACCTGCACACCGACAACCTCGAACGCCAGGTAGAGCCGCGCGGCGGTGCGCGCTGGCCCAGCCGCTCCGCGCTGCTGGCCCATGACGCGCACTGCGCGGTCGCCGGCATCACCACGGTGCTGGACGCACTCTGCGTAGGCGATCTGGGCTTCGATGAAGCCCGTGCGCGCACCTGCACCGAGGGCATCGCCGATCTGGACGCGCTGGCACCCACCGGCCTATTGCGCGCGGCCCACTACCTGCACCTGCGCTGCGAATTGCCGGCACCTGGCATGGTCGAACTGGCCGCGCCCCTGCTGGCCCACCCCTTGCTGCGCCTGGTCAGCCTGATGGACCACACGCCCGGCACCGGCCAATACGCCGACATCCCGCGCTATCGCGCCATGCGCCAGCGGGACGGCGATGACCCGCACGCGGTCAAGGCCGGTATCACGACCCTGCAGGCGCAGCGTCGGCGCATTCGCGCCCCCAACCGCGCCGCGCTGCTGGACGCTGTGCATGCACGCGCGCCAACCGTGGCGCTGGCCAGCCACGATGACCGCACCGAAGATGATGTGGCCGAAAACGCGCGCGATGGCATCACGCTGGCCGAATTTCCCGTGACCAAGGTGGCAGCCGTGGCGGCACGCCGTGCGGGCCAAAGCGTCATCGCCGGTGCGCCCAACCTCGTGCGCGGTGGCAGTCACACAGGCAACGTCGCGGCTAGCGACCTGATCGATGCCGGGCTGATTGATGCGCTGGCGTCCGATTACGTGCCAGCCAGCATGGTCGAGGCCGCGTTCCTCGCCAGCGCGCGTCCAGGTTGGACGCTGCCGCGCTCGGTGGCGCTGATCAGCGGGGCGCCGGCTGCCATGGTAGGACTGAACGACCGCGGGCGTCTGGCCCCTGGGCTGCGGGCAGATCTGGTGCGCGTGCGTCTACATCAGGGCTGCCCGATCGTGCGCCAGGTCTGGCGTGCGGGCGAACGCGTGATCTGATGCGTGTGGCACTTTACTGGGTGCCTGCGGCCCAGGACCCGCTCTTTGCCGCCGGTAGCGCCTGGCTGGGCCGCGACGTCCGCAGCGGCG
The DNA here is from genome assembly GCA_965276755.1 of Acetobacteraceae bacterium. GTDB lineage: Bacteria > Pseudomonadota > Alphaproteobacteria > Acetobacterales > Acetobacteraceae > CAJCIS01. Next base: position 2,436,574 of record OZ255625.1, on the reverse strand, counting down.
CCGCGATGGCACAGCCCGACATTGCCGATCTGCCCGCACTGACCGCCGATGCGCGCCGTTACGGCCTGCACGCCACGCTTCGCCCGCCGATGCGGCTAGCCGGCACATGGAACGCCTTCCTGGCCGATGCCCGCACCTTGGCGAGAGAGTGCACGCCGTTTGCGCTGCCGTGCTTGCGCGTGTGCGATGTCGGCGGCTTTCTTGCCCTGCGCGAAAGTGCCCCCTGCGCGCCCCTGTACGCGCTGGCCGATGCGTGCGTGCTGGGCACGGAGGTGCATCGCGCCGCGCCCGGTGCGGCCGAATTGGCCCGCCGGCGCGCTGCCGGGCTGACCGCGCGCCAGGACGCATTGTTGGAGGCCTATGGGTATCCGTATGTGCTCAATGAGTGGTTCTTCCACATCACGTTGACGCGCCGGCTGGGTGCGGCGGAGATGGCGCGCCTGCGGCCTTTGGCGGAGGCATATTTCGCGCCCGTGCTGGACGTGGCGCGGGTGGTCGACGGATTTTGTGTTTGCGTGGAAGAAAGCCAGGAAGTCAAAGTGAAGGAAGACCTTCTTTTTTGAAAAAAAGAAGCAAAAAACTTTTGAAAGTTTTTTGGTCCTTTTTTTCAAAAAAGGACTGCTTCCTTCCCTACTGTACTACCGTAAAATCAAACCGGTTTTTAGCAAAGTTCGGATTGAAATACGGATCGTTCTCCATATACCTTGCCCACCTCGCGACAAATCTTCGATGCTCGTCCGCATTCTGCTTGGTGCGCTGCGCAGACGCGCCCTCAAAATGGAACAACTGGCAATAGGGCGTGTAAGCCACCCGATACCCGCTCTCCAGAATGCGCAGGCACAGATCCGTGTCGTTGAAATCGACCGCAAAGCTCTCGTCAAAGCCGCCGACCTGGCCCACGACGCTCTTGCGCGTGGCAAAACACGCGCCCGTCACCGCCGAGTAATTGCGGATCAGGTGCGTAAAGCCATTATAGCCGATATGCGTGTTCGGAAATGAATGGTACACGTGCGCCGAGCCGCCATTGACACCGATCACGCAACCGACATGCTGGATCGAACCGTCGGCGTGCAGCAGCCTGCCGCCGACCGCGCCGATCTCCGGCTCCTGTGACAACTCGATCAGGCTGCTCAGCCAATCCTCGTTGATCACCTCCATGTCGTCATTGAGCATGACCAGGTGTTCGGTGCGGCAGACGCGCAGCGCAAAGTTGGCCTTGGCCGCATAATTGAACGGGATCACGCGCCCGTTGTAATTCTCCACGCGCACGCCTAAGGTGTCGAAACGCGCGATCTGGCTGCGGCTGAGCTTGGAATTGTCCACCACCACAATCTCGAAGTTGCGATAGGCGGTACGGCGCAGGATGCTGTCGACCAGATTGTCCACCATCTGAAAGCGCGCGCGGCCAGGCAGATCCAGCGCGCCGTTATTGGTCAAGATCAGCAGCGAGATTCGCGGCTTTCCCAGCAACAGGCGGCGGACGCGAAAGGTGCCAGGCAGCAACCCGTCCTCCACCCAGGCGTGCTTGCCGTGGCGCTGCGCCACATGATCCTCCAGCGCGCGGAAGCCGGCGCGCAGCGCATAGGGCTTGGCGTCCACCACCGCAGCGGCCGAGCCCGGCAACGCGCGCCAATGGTAGAGCGCGCGCGGGATGTGGTGGATGCGCGTTGTTTCGCGCGAGAGGCGCAGCATCAGGTCGTAATCCTGCGCGCCTGTGTAATCGTCGCGAAACCCACCGACGTCAAGGAACAACTTTTTTCGTACGGTCAGCATGTGCAAAACATACATGACCGATTCGAGGTGCTCGGGCGAGAAATCGGGCTTGTAGTAGGTATCGATCAGCCTATCGTTCTCATCGATCTTATCCTCGTCCGTATAGAGAACATCGATCTTCTCGTCATGGAACAGCGCGCGCGCAATTTCCAGCAAAGCATCCGGTGCCAGCGTATCGTCATTGTCCAGCATCGCAATGAACTCGCCCGTCGCCATCTCGACCGCGACATTGGACGCCGCCGAAATGCCGCCATTCTGCGCCAGATGGCGGATGCGTATGCGCGGGTCTGAACCCTGCAGGCGCGCGAGCACAGCCAGTGACGTGTCATCGGTGCTGGCGTCATCGCACAGGCACAATTCCCAGAAAGGATAGCTCTGCGCACGCACGGATGCGATGCACGCCTCGAGGAATCGTGCCGGCACATTATACACCGGCACGATCAAACTGATCACCGGCCGCCGCATGCCCAGCGATAGGATGGCGTGGCGCTGTTCGGTGGTCAACGCCGCCACCGGCGCAGGTCCGGTCAAATGACGCGTCTTGCCGATCCACGCCAGATAGGGCGGCAGCTCGGCCGCAAGCCCCGCCACATGCATGCGCCGCCTGATTTCCTGGCCGATGCGCGCCGGGCTGAGATCGGCACGGATGCGTGCAGCCGCCGCGGCGCCGCGCGCCCACGCCTCGCCCTGATTTTCATAGACGCGGCGGAATTGCGCAATCAGGCTGTCGCGATCGGGTTCGGCCCAGACATAGAACGGCATATAGGGGCCGGCCTGTACGCGGACCTCAGTCAGCGTGTAATCGATCGGATAACCCACGCTTTCATCGAAAAACTCCATGTTTCCCGAGTAACCAGTTGCAATAACTGGTTTTCCCAACGCCATGAATTCGGCAATGTTGAGCCCAAAACCCTCGCTGCGATGGGCAGAAACAAAGCAGTCGCACGCCGCGCGCAGCAGGACCATGTCGGCCTCGCTCAGCAGATCCGAAATCACCAGCACGTTGTCCGCGCCCCGCAGCGCCTGCGTCAGTTGACGCGTAATCGCCGGCTCCACGGACGTCGAATGGAATTTAATGACCAGGAAGACGTTTTCATCGGCCGGGAAAGCCTCGCGGAAAGCTTCCACCACCATCTTCGGGTTCTTGCGTGCCGACGTGCTGCCGACATCGAAGGCCACCATGAACACAAAGCGGTCCTGCGGAATGGCGAACGCTTCGCGCCCGGCGCGCGGGTCCGCCCAAATGACCTCGACCGGCAACGGTATTTTGCACAGCGGCACCGGACTGACCGCGCCGATCGAATGCATCTCGAACGCGCTATTGGTCCAGATCTCGTCCACGGGCGCAAACGCCGCGAACCAGTCGGCGCGAAAGGCGGCAAGTTCCCAGGCCCAGACAGCGATGTTATAAGCGTCATCGAACGTGCCGGCGGGATAGAGCGCGGTCAGGCGCGCCATCTGATCGGCGTTGGCCAGGATCAGGTTCAGCCTGTAGGTGGGCGCGCGCGCCCGTTCGGCCGGCGTTATGCGCGGCTTGGCCCGCGTCACGTCGAAGGCATGGATTTCCAGCGGCATGCCGGTGCTGCGCAGCGCGCGCAACAGGCTGCGCGCGGCCGTGCCCAGGCCGGAGGTCGCCGCAAAAGGCCCGAACACGTTCACGCCGAACGGCTTGGCCAGCACCCGGTGCGGGCGCGCCTGCCAGTCCCGATAAGGCGCAATGCCCGGTCCGACGCGCCCTTCCAGCCGCCCGTGATTGAGCCAGTGCAGGCGCGCCGCTTCCGGGCTGGGCCCCAGGGCTGCGAGCACATCGGGATACAGCAGCAGATAGGTTTCCGCGTTGAAGGCGTCGATGTCGCTCGGCACGCCAGGGTCAGGTGCGGCCATGCCGGCATACCAGCCGTCATCCACGATGCTGGGCCTCGCACCCCGAAGCGTTTCGGCGTGGCCGTGTTCGCGCCAATGCGCGGAAGCGTCACGCAATTGCCCGCTGGCCAGGCGTTCGGCGACATCGGGGTTCAGTGCAACATAGAGCGCTTCATCGAAAAACTCCGCCGGGTCGGGGTAGCTCAGCGTGGGCGCGGGCGGAGGCGTGTAGGCAACGGCGCCGGCCGAGCCCGTGCGCAGCAAAGCTGTCTCCGCCGGCGGCACCGGCGTGTCCAGATCCGCCGGCGGCAGTATGGAGCGCTGCATGTCCATCCGCCCGCCGCTGAAGGGCGAAGGGCGCAGGGCGGCCGCGATTTCGGCCCGCCCATAGGTGTCGTAGTGCTCATAGCCGTTGCGGAAGGTGCCGGCGGCGACAGCGTCCCGCACGTCCAGAAAGGCCTCGAGATAGAGGAACTCAGGGAAATTGCTCTCGTCGTACTCGGGCCCAGCCATCCGCACCCCATCCGGCATGCAACCCTCGCGAGAGTGATACTGCCAGTCCTAAGCCATTGATTGCGTCTTGCGCCAGTGCCCTGGTGCATTTGTGTCACCAGGCCACACCGCCCCGGGTAGCGCGTAGAGGCCGCCGCGCCAAGCACCGCGGCACTTTGGCGCGATTGTTACAAAGAAACGTTGCGGCGCGGCGCGCGCAGGTTTTCCATGGGTGGCATGACCCGCAAGTCGATGCCCCGGGCTGCCGAACCGTCCCTGCGCCTGGCTGCCCGCCCCGGCCTGCGCCCCAGCAGCGGCGTGGACGTGCAGGCCAAGGCCCAGCCCCTGCAGGAGCGCTCGCGCCACCTACGAGGCGATCCTGGCCGCGGCCGCGCGCCTGCTGGAGGAGGTGGGCATCGACAGCCTGTCCACCAACCTGATCTGCGCGCGCGCCAATCTGACCCCGCCCGCGCTCTATCGCTACTTTCCCAATAAATACGCGTTGCTGCGCGAGCTGGGCATAAGGCTGATGCAGGTGCAGGACCAGGTGGTATATGACTGGATGGCAGGAGACGGCTTGACCGCAACCACGGTCGAGGAAGCCCATGCGCAGGAATTCGCCGTGCAAAAGCGTGTGGTCGAGATCACGCGCGCGCAGCCGGCGGCGCTGTGGATTGGGCGTGCGATGCGCGCCGTGCCGATGCTGCGTGAGGTGCGCACGCAGTCGCGCGAGAAGATGGTTGGGGCTGTTTTCCGCGCGTTGCGGCCGCGGTTTACGGAGACGAGCGATGAGACGCTTTGCATTGCGGTGCGGCTGAATATCGAGATGTGCTCGGCAGCGATTGAGATGATCATCGAGGAGCCGGAGCAGGATGCGGACAAGATGATTGCGGAGTTGAGCTGGATGATGGTGCGGTATTTTATGCGGTTCAGGTAGAAGAAGGAAGGTCTTCTTTTTTGAAAAAAAGAAGCAAAAAACTTTTGTCTTTTAGGCTTCGACTCTAAATGATAAAAGTTTTTTGGTCCTTTTTTTCAAAAAAGGACTGCTTCCTATGACTCATGACAAAGCCCGTGCCGGCCTAATGGCGGTCATGGCGCGCATGCACGCAAGCGGGCTCAACCGCGGCACGTCCGGCAACGCGTCCATCCGCGTGGACGGCGGCATGATGATTACGCCCTCGGGCGTGGCGCCGGACGATCTGCTGGCGGAATCGATGGTGTTCGTGGCCGATGACGGGGTGACGCCGCCGGGCCAGATGGTGCCGTCCAGCGAGCATCGCATGCACCAGGCAATCCTGGCGCGGCGGGGGGAGGCGGGCGCGGTGGTGCATTGCCATTCGCGGCACGCGACAATTCTGGCGTGTTGCGGCAAGGCGATCGAGCCGATCCATTACATGGTGCTGGTGGCCGGCGCGTCTCGGGTGCCGGTGGCGCCATTCGCGGTGTTTGGCACGGTGGCGTTGGCGGAGGCTGTGGTGGAGACCATGGGGTCGGGGTTTGCATGTTTGCTGGCGCATCATGGACAGGTGGCGATTGGGCGGGATTGGCGGCAGGCGTTGAGTATTGCGGAGGAGGTTGAGGAGCAGGCGGCGATCACGTACGGGGCGCTGTTGTTGGGTGGGGCGCCGGTGTTGAGCGAGGCGCAATTGGCCGCGACGGTGGAGCAGTTTCGCGGATATGGGCAACGGGGGCGTGCATAGAAGTGAGTTGGTGCGGGGCGGTGCTATCGTGACGTGCTACACGCAGCGGATTTCAGGGCGACATACAGTTCGATCGCAGTATGCTTGGCCGTCATCCCATCCGCACTCATCGTGTCGGGCTTGCCGTGCAGATGCTGGGATGGGCGGACAGCGCCAGCATGCCCGTTTTGGGATCGTTTGACGGACACCTTGAGTTCCGGCACGCGCTACACCGCGCCGGAGATGGCAGCGCTCAGCAGTCGTGCTGGGCGACGGAGGTGGCCCTGCCCTGTGACAGCGGCTGAGCGCAGGGTGATGCCGTGGGAACGACGCATCGGTCGGGCTGAAACGCCTTTCTGCCGCACAACTTTTGATCGTATCTGAACCTGCTCATGTCAGGAAGACGAAGGGCGCGCGAATGGAGAACGACAACGCGCTTGGGATTTACCTCAAGGATCGGCGGCGGCGGCTTGATCCTGTCGCGCTCGGCTTCGAACTGGTTCGCCGACGCACGCCTGGACTGCGGCGAGAGGAGGTCGCACAGCGGGCCAAGGTGAGCGCGACCTGGTATACTTGGCTAGAGCAGGGCCGCGGCGGGCAACCCTCCAGCGCCGCGCTGGAGCGCATCGCATCCGCGCTGGAGCTGACAACGGCGGAGCGCGAGCAACTGTTCGTGCTTGCCCGGCGATACATGCCGGAGCCGGCTTACGAGCCGCCGGATTGTGTCACATCGCGCCTGCGGCGTGTTTTGGACACGCTTACGACCAGCCCGGCCTATGTCAGAAATTCGGCCGCCGACCTTGTAGCTTGGAACAGCGCCGCCGTGGCCGTCTTCACAGACTACGCCCTGATTGCGCCCGAGGAACGCAATATCCTGCGCCTGCTTTTCTGCAACGAGGCTGTACGGGCCAAGATGCCAAATTGGGAGACAGACGCCCGCTTCAGTGTGGAGGCGTTCCGGCTAGAGACGACACGGGTGGGAATGAGCGGCCGTGTTGCCGAAGTCGTGGACGCGCTATGCCGGGACAGCGACGAGTTTCGAAGCATGTGGGCCGAGCAGGATGTCAGCACCTACAGCGAAGGCACCAAGCACATCGTTCACCCGCAGGTCGGTGCTGTTGCCCTGGAGTACACGGCGTTCGCCGCCATTGGACAGCCGGACCTATGCATGGTGATTTACACGCCGTCGATGCCGGCCGATTTTGATAAGGTGCGGGCGCTGCTTGCCGATCGGCATTTGTAAGTCGGGCCTGGCGTCTGTCGCCTGACGGTCGCCAGGCAGGTAACGACACTACCGGTATGAAGCTCCCACTGTTGGACGGATCGCCTCGCGCCCACTTCGCGGCCCATCGGCATCCGCGTCTTTGTCGTCCGAGTGGCCAGGCGCAGCAAAGGAGATCCATCATGCCCGAGTTTTCGCAACCCGACGGCGGGGACGATGACGTAGCCCAAAAGCTGAACAAGGTGGCGGACGGCTTCGCCCACCCGATCCGCGCGCCCATCCTCCATACGCCCGACGAACTCGGCCTCGACTTCGAAGAGGTGACCTTCCCAGCGGCGGACGGTGTGGCGATCGAGGGGTGGTTCATCCCGCGGCAGGCTTCCAACAAGCTGATCATCTGCAACCACCCGCTCAACTTTAACCGCTATGGCTGCCCGACCGACAGGGAGCCTTTCCTGTCGCTGGGCAAGTGGGGCGGCAACGATTTCGAGGTCAATTACGTTGAGGATTACCGCATCCTCCACGAGGCGGGATACAACGTCCTCACCTATGATTCGCGCAACATGGGGCGGAGCGGGCAAGGCAACGGCCTGACCACTTCGGGAAGGTTCGAGTCGCGTGACGCGATCGGCTCGCTGGTCTACGCCCGCCAGCGCGATGATTTGGAAGGAATGACGATCGGGCTGTTCTCCCGCTGCAACGGGGCGAACTCGACGCTGTTCGCGATGTACGCCCATCCCGAGGAATTTCGCGACGTGCGCTGCCTCGTCGCGTGCCAGCCTTTGTCGGTCGGCGCGATCATGGGCCGCACGCTCGAAAGCATCGGGCTTCCCGATCGCATGGAGGAACTCGAGACGGCGTGCCGCCTCCGTGTCGGCTTCCGCTTCGACGAGCTGTCGCCGATCCCCTGGGCGGCCAAGGCGGTGCTGCCCAGCTTCGTCTATCAGGTCCGCGACGACCGCATGACCTATCCTGGCGACGTGCAGGCAACCTTCGACGCAATTCCGACCGAGAAGAAGCTTCAGTGGATCGAGGGCACGAGCGCGCGCTGGGATGGCTATCTCGAATTCCAGCGTCGCCCGCAGCCGATGCTCGACTGGTTCGCGCGCTTCATGAATTGAGAAGGGATGTCGTGGGTGTAAGTGACGCACGGTGGGAGACACTGAATGAGCGCTTATGAGCTTCGCAACTATTGGATCGCGCCGGACAAGATGGACACGATCGAGCATATCTTTCGTGAACTGGTGCTGCCCATGCTCTGGGAGTACGAGATCGAGAGCGTCGGCTAATGGGCGACCCCCGCGGGCGACGCGCTCCACTACATCGTACGCCACGACAGCCTCGACGCGATCGAGGGCGATTGGGCTCGCTTTCACGCTGATCCGCGCTGGAAGCCGGGCCTCGAAGCGCGGGAGCAGGGAGAAGCGGCCGTCATCCGGACAGAGAGCGTACCGCTGTGCGGGGTAGAGGGCCTGCCGCCCGGCTAACGGACTCGCTTCATCTTCTGCGTTTATCGCCGATGAGAGCGATCGCCGTGCATGACCGAGAGCCGGCGTCGGGGTGGTTGAATTTGCGGTTTGGCAAGGAATGGAACGGAGCACCCATGCAAGGGCAGGGCAATCGCCTATGGCCGATTGCTCGGAGCTTTCTATGCAACGGCTTCAGGCTGACGCGGCTACATCTGATTGGCCGACATGCGGCGGACTTATAGAACCTCCAGCGATCGTCGAAAGGTGTCACTGGCTCCAGTCCACAATGGCAATAGAATTTATCTGTTTGGTCAATTGCCTTGGGTATAATCCTGCTGCAAATCGAGCTTTATTCCTGGTGGAAGTGACGCCAGAAAAGGCTATACTTCCGGAATGGACTTCACACCTCAGTTAACGATGCTGCCGCAGCCACAGCGCACTCTATGGCCCGAACTTGCCGACACCCCCGCTGCGTTCACGCTGTACGGCGGCACCGCCCTTGCCTTGCGTTTGGCTCATCGCACCTCCGTCGATTTCGATTTTTTCTCCAATGCCCCTTTTGATCCCGACGCACTGGCTAACAAACTCACCTATTTGAAGGGAGCAGAACGGATACACGTCGCAGCCAACACTCTGACGTGCCGCGTGCAACGCGGCGGACCCGTGCTGCTATCATTCTTCGGCGGTCTCGATCTCGGACGATGCGCTCCACACGATAAGTCGCGGGACACCGGTCTGCGTGTCGCCTCCCTGCTCGATATCGCCGCCACCAAAGCAGCCGTCTTGCAGAAACGGGCCGAAGTAAAGGATTACCTGGACATGGACGCGCTCCTCACGCACGGGGTCGATCTACCCTCAGCACTCGCCGGCGGATCGGTCGTCTACGGGCGGAGTTTCAACCCCCTCATCACGCTCAAGGCGCTCGGATATTTCGACGATGTGCCAACTTTGCCAGACGATGTGCGGATGCGGCTCGGCATCGCTGTCGCGGCAGTCGATGTCACCCGGCTCCCAACGCTGACACCTTATGCCAAGCGCCCCGACAATGGTCCGATGCCATGAAGCCGCTCCCTCCAACGCCTGAACTGCTGGCCGTGGCCGAACGCGTGGTCTGGTTCAAACCGCCCGCCGAAGCCTTGGCGGCGACGGTGCATTTTCTGGCCCACGTCATGACCTTCGGAACGGCCGAAGACCTGGCGGCACTCAACGGCATCGTTTCAATAGAGGACTTCCGGGACGTGCTCGACAATGCCCCGCCCGGCATTTTCGATCCGCGTTCGTGGGCGTACTGGAATCTTAAATGCGGACGTTCTTCGGCTCCCCCCTTGCCAGTCCGGCGCGGTCTGGGGCCATCGCGCACGAACCTGTAAATCCTCCCACGACCCCCACCACCGCCCCACAAAGCCGCGCCAAATCCTCGCCCCCAATCGTCAAAGCCGGCGTCAAATACACCACATTGCCAAACGGCCGCACCCAAACCCCCCGCGCCACAAACGCCGCCTTCAACGCGGCCAAATCAACGCCCCCTGCCAATTCCACCACCCCAATCGCGCCCAAAATCCGCACGTCCCGCACTCCAGCCATCCCCCGGCAAGGCTCCAACCCCGCCTCCAGCCCCACCGCAATCCCCGCCACCTGCGCCAGCCGATCCTCCCTCTCAAACAAATCCAGCGAAGCATTCGCCGCAGCACAGGCCAGCGGATTGGCCATATACGTCGGCCCGTGCATCAAAGCATGCGCCGGATCGTCCGACAAAAAAGCCTCGAATATACGCCCCCGAGCAACCGCGGCAGACAGCGCCATCGTCCCCCCAGTCAGCGCCTTGGAAAGTGTAATGATATCCGGCACCACCCCCGCCGCCTCGCACGCGAATAGTGTCCCAGTCCGCCCAAACCCGGTAAATATCTCGTCGAATATCAGCGGCAACCCGTGCCGATCCGCCAAAGCCCGCACCCGCCGCAAAACCTCAGGCGCATGAAAAATCATCCCCCCCGCCCCCTGCACAAGCGGCTCCATCACTATCCCCGCAAGCCCCTCCGCATGCGCATCCAAAAACCCCAATAAAGCCGCAAACGAGGCCTGATCCCGAGGCAACGGCAATAGTGCATGCTGCGCCAGCAACGGCCCAAACAGCGCATGCATCCCCTCTTCCGGATCGCACACCGCCATCGTCGCAAACGTATCGCCATGATACCCGCCGCGAAACGCCAAAAACCGCGTCCGCGTCCGCACGCCCTTATTCAACCAATATTGCGCCGCCATCTTTAGCGCGACCTCGACAGCCACCGACCCGCTATCGGCAAAAAACACGTGGTCCAAATCGCCCGGCAACAACGCCGCCAGCCTGGCCGCCAGGCGCTCCGCCGGCGCATGGGTCAGCCCGCCGAACATCACGTGCGGCATCGCCTCCAACTGCGCCTGCACGCAAGCGCGAATATGCGGATGATTGTAGCCATGGCACGCCGTCCACCAGCTCGCCACACCATCGATCAGCACACGGCCGTCTTCCAGATACAAACGCACGCCATCGGTGCGCGCCACGCGCAACGGCGGTGCTGCTCCCTGCATCTGGGTGTAGGGACGCCAGATCAAGAATGTTCTTTCTTGAAAGAAAGAACCAAAGAACTTTTACTCCAAAGCCAAACCTAAACGAGCCAACAACAACCGATCGCGCGACGCGGCGGGGTTGGCTGTGGTCAGTAGCCGCTCGCCATAAAAGATCGAGTTCGCACCTGCCACAAAACACAACGCCTGAGCCTCATCGCTCATCGCCTCCCGCCCCGCGGACAGCCGCACATAAGACGCGGGCATCGTCACACGCGCCGCCGCAATCACCCGCACGAAATCAATCGCATCGATCGGCGCACTCTCAGCCAACGGCGTCCCCTCCACCCGAACCAGCGCATTGATCGGCACGCTCTCCGGGTGCGCGGGCAAACCCGCCAGCGCCGCAATCAACCCGGCCCGATCGCCAACATCCTCCCCCATCCCCACAATCCCGCCGCAGCACACCGCAATTCCCGCATCGCGCACATGCCCCAACGTATCAAGCCGATCCTGATAAACCCGCGTCGTAATCACGGACCCATAATACTCGGGCGACGTATCAAGATTGTGGTTGTAATAATTCAGCCCCGCATCCGCCAACCGCGCCGCCTGCGCGCCGGTCAGCATGCCCAGCGTCACGCAGCTCTGCAGCCCCAGCGCCCGCACCCCCTCCACCATTGCGCAAACCGCATCCAGATCCCGATCCTTCGGGCTGCGCCAGGCCGCCCCCATGCAAAACCGCGAGGCCCCCGCCTCCCGCGCCGCCCGCGCCTCCGCCAGCACCGCCTCTAGCCCCATCAGCTTGCTGGCGTCCACGCCCGTCTCATAAGCCGCGCTTTGCGGGCAATACCCACAATCCTCCGGGCACCCGCCCGTCTTGATCGACAGCAGCGTGCTGATCTGCACTCGCAAAGGGTCGTGATGCGCCCGATGCACCCCCTGCGCCCGATACAGTAGCTCGGGAAAGGGCAGCGCCAGCAGCGCCGCCACCTCCTCCTGCGTCCAGTCATAGCGAATCGGCGGGATAGCATTCATGCGCCCTTAATAAATGACGGGGGGTCTGGGGTCTTCAAGCGGGCACATAGGTGACATTTTAGACCGGGCACGTAGGTGACAAGTTTCCCCCTTTGTTCACGTGTTTCTTGGTTCGGCTCGGGCGCTGTTTCTTCGTCCCGGCCTGACAATCCACAAGACGGCACGGCGCGGCGCGGTCAAGGATGGCCGCTTGGCCACCGCGCCCTTCGCGCGGCGCGCAGCGTCCTTGAGGGCGAGGCGCCGTGCCGTCACGCTCGATCAAGCCGGTAAGCCCCGTCAGCACGCGGGTGTCGGCCGCGCGCTCGCGGGCCGGATCAGCCGGGCGTGGCGGATGTGGCCCGTCGCATCCGACAGCACCGCCATACCGAATTGACGAAACTGAATGCGCCAGTCGCCATCATCGCCTTGCGCCAGCGCCACGGTCTGCCCGCGCAAGGCTTCGGTCAGGTAAACCGCCCCATCGCGCCACTTGATGTAACCCTTCGCACTCACGCACCTGAGGTGATGGTCGGCAGGATAGTCCCACACCACACTCTCTTCGGGGTAGGCGCGCGCGGAAGGCGCAAACAGCGTCGCCGGGCAGAGCTGGCCAAGCGCTTCGTGCGGACGATACGTATTATAGCCCTCCCGCCACGTGTCCAGCCGCTGCTGCTGCAAGGCTAGCGTGGCAGAGGGCGGGCAGGCTGCATCCTCGTGCAGCACGCGGTGCATGCGTTCATGCCGCCCGTTCTGGTCAGGCCGGCCAGGGTCGATGCGCTCGGGCCAGATGTTCAGCGTCAGCAGCCACACCGAAAGACGCGTCAGCCCAGCCAGGCTATTGGCATTGGCAAACGGACTGCCGTTGTCCGAACGTAACGCTTGCGGCATGCCATGCGCCCTGAAGGCCGCAATCAATTCGGGCTGCACGTTGGCTGTGGTGATTTGCGGCATTGCCTTGCAGACCAGAATATAGCGGCTGAAGCTGTCGGTCAGGGTCAGCGGTTCGCAGCGTACGCCATCACCGGTGCGAAACCAGCCCTTGAAGTCGATCGCCCAGTTCTGATTAGGCCCAGTGGGATGGCTCAGGGCCGCCTTGGTGCCGCTTGGCGGCGGCCGGCGCGCACGCTGCCTGGTCAGATGATGGCGGCGCAAAAGATCGCCCACCGTGCTGGCAGCCGGCCATACGGTTGCCGGCACAGCCAAGGCCGGATCGTCCAGAGCCGCGGCGCGGGTCGCATCATCCATCGCCAAACGCGCCAGAAGCTTGCGCGGACCCCAGGTCTTGCACTCGCCACGCAGCGTCAACAGGCGCTCCGCCACCGCGGGTGCAATGGCGTGGCTCTGAGTGTGGCGCGCCGAGCTCAGCGGGCGAAGACCCGCGAGACCCTCCGCACGATAGCGCGCCAGCCATTTGCTATCCGTCTTGCGGCTGATGCCATGGCGGGCACACATCACCGTCAGAGGCGCCTCCCCTTGAAGATAGGAGGCAATGAAAATCGTCCGTCCGTCCATCTCAGTGCGGTCGGTCCAGGGCATCAGGGCTCCTCCAGGCCCCGATTTTAGCACCGTCACCTACGTGCCCGGTCTAGAGTGTCACCTATGTGGGCGGTCTGTATCGAGGGGGCTGACGTATACGTCAGTCACATCTCCCCCAGGTCTTCTCTCCACTTTACGTCGGTCTTTCGCGTCACGCGATTGCTCGTCGGGCAGGATGGCACATCCCACCCAATTCTTGTCAGTTTCTGGTGCCCTCGCGTAAGGGTGTCGGCATGGCCGACTCGATCCCCGACTGGGTGCCCTGGTGGGCGCAGCTTCTCCTGCTCGTCGCCGGTGTCATGATGACCCTGGCCTTCGTCATGATGCCCTTCAGCGTCTTCGGCCTCAAAAGCCGGCTCGAAGCCATAGAGGCGCGCATGGAAGACATCCAGGGCGAAATCAGGGCGCTGGTGCTGCGCCTGCCCGAGCCGGAAAGCCTCGGCCGCTCTCCCGCAAAGGGGGCGCCTGTCACGGTGCGCGCGCCCGTGCCGCCCGCCTCCTGGACGCCAGATGCCGCGCCCAGGCGCCCGATCGGCGCGGGCGTGCCTACGGAACGGCCCAGGACGGAACCCCGCATCGACCGTTTTCGCTAAGGGCTTGTTCGACAATTATCGCTATGAGTGCGGCGTCGAACAAGCCCTAAGTCATTGTTTAGACGGGCAGCTTTATCGGGGTGCCGACGCACTTATTTCCGATTCTGCCCTAAGGCACGCTTCCAGCCGGGATCGGCCCGGCTGCCCGATCAGCGGAAGTCGCGATCCGGCGCATCGGAGGCAATCTCATCCACGCGCAAATCCAGCCCCCGGGTCGCCGCCGGCGCCGCGGCCACCTCCAGGGTGACAGGAGTACGCTGCACGACACGCGAAACCTCCGAGCCCGCGGTCACCACCATCTCGTCCCGCGCCTTGCCGCCGGCGGCGACCTGCACGGCACCGCCTGCGTCCGGCCGGGCGTAGATGAAGCCGTGGGTTGGATAGATGCTGCCGAAAGCGCCCTCATGGGCCAACTGCACGCGCACTGCCGACCAGTCATTGTCGTCGGAGACGTCCTTGACCTCGATGTCGCGCGTGATACCGCGGCTGTTCCAATGCGCCTGGTCGATCGTGATCGTGCGGCTATCGGCCACGCCTGCTACGACCGCGACGTGGCCCAGCGGCATGCGTCCATTGGCGCGGAAGCTCAGCACGCTGCCGATTTCAGGGCGCTGACCGCGCTCATAAATCCCGGCGGCATTGGACCACCAATCCCGCGCGTTGCCGGAGATGTCGATGCCCGCATCCTGCTTGGCGAAGGCCACGCATTGGATCACCCGGGCGCCGTAGCCGGCGTGGCTGCTGATTCGCCGCGCATGTGAATGGCTGTATTTGCCGTGAATACTTCTGCCGAATGCAACACCGGGGGCCGCCTGGGCTGTAAGCGCGAAAAACAGCGCTGAAAGCAGTGCCTTGCGTCCGGCTTGAAGCATGCGATGCCCTTGGTCTGCGTGAACCCGAGACAGTCGCTAACAACGCGGTTGCAATCGTGGCAAGTGTTCCCCTCACAGCCACGAGACAAAATGCTCAGTTAGCCACGATCTGCATGTGTATAACCGGACATCTTAGGTTCCCGGTCCTAAGAGATGAGATCATCGCGATATCGTATATATGTGGCTTCTCGACGTGACAGAAGTGCAACGCTGTATCTATCGAGACACTGCCTATACATGAAACAATATTATTTCTTTACTTGCAGGCGGTCACCATGATCTCCACCAGCCAGCGCGGGTCCGCCAGCACCGCCTGAACCAGCGCCCGCGCCGGTGCCTGGCCCTCCGGCAGCCAGGCCGACCACGCCTCGTTCAAAGCTGCCCGGTCATCGATGTTCTTGAGCCAGATCTGCGCTTGCAGCAGCCGCGTGGTGTCG
The DNA here is from genome assembly GCA_965276755.1 of Acetobacteraceae bacterium. Lineage (GTDB taxonomy): Bacteria > Pseudomonadota > Alphaproteobacteria > Acetobacterales > Acetobacteraceae > CAJCIS01. The sequence continues at coordinate 2,421,077 of OZ255625.1, read as the reverse complement.
GTGCCATGCAGCTCCAGAACCTCGTCGATCTGCGCCAGCACGTCGCGCACCTGTTCGGCGATTCCGCTCTCCGGGTTTCGCGGCACAAGGCCCTGCGTATAGACAAAGCCGTGATACTCGACAGCGCGCGAGAAGATGGCGCTGGCTTCGGTGCGCATTATGCGGCTCATGTTCGGCAATCCTTCAGATGGAGCAATTAGCGGGGCGCGGGGCCTGGCGAGTCCACGCCGCCGCGGGCCAGGCAATTATCGACCAGCCGGTCTTGCGCATATTGGTCCGACAGCCCCGCAGTCGGGTTGGACGGCAAGGTGTTGCCGGCATAGGGCGAGTCGGCCGAATTGCGTTCGGAGAGCTGATAGCGGTTGCGCGCCGCGTAAACGCGATCAGCCTCGGCATTGCAATCCTGCCGGGCCTCGCGATCCTCGCTGGTCGGGCGCGTATACATGCCGCAGCCGCTCAGCGCCGGCGCGGTCAGAAGCAGGGCCAGGAGCGGCAGGACCACGCGGTCAAGTTGGGCGATCATGATCTGAGAGTCTCTTTTGGGGTTTGGCTCAGGTGTTGCGCGTCTGCACGATGGGTGCGGTGAGGCCCTGCCGCAACGCCTCCTCATCGAAGCATGCGTCATCGGTCAGCTTGGCACGGGCCGCAAGCCGCAATAATGCAGGATCGAGTTCCGCCCCGCCGCCAGCCAGCCTGACCCGCGCCTGCGCCCACGGCGTGCGCGCCAGAAGATCGACCAGCGCGAGCAGCCGCAGGCACACCGAAAGTCCGTAGAGGCTTGCCAGGTCCAGCCGCCTGTCGATGGCATTCGCCCAGCACTGCGCGTCCCGATCGGCGAGCGCCAGGTTGGTCGTGCCGCCATCGGGGCGGGCGAAGCTGAAGGCGCGTGGCGTGTTGCCCGCTTGGCCATTCAGCGCCGCTTGCCTCGCACTTTCCCAGGCTGCCAGAAGGTCACGCAGCAGGACGGGGGGAAGGGCGGAGGGGGACGAGGATACTGAATAGGTCAGGCCGGTGATGCTGTGGCTGACGTGGATGGGCTGCATGCCACATAAGTAAGGAAGGCTGGGGGAGATGTGTGTTCAAGTGGGCACGTTGGTAACACTTCACCGGGCACGTTGGTAACACAGTTGCTCATTCGTTCCGGCCTAGCCCGTACGGGCTAGGCCGGAACGAATGAGCTGCCCATTTTCAGCCCCCACCCGCGCCACGTCGAACTGGCGAAAGCGGATCGCCCAGTCGCCATCGTCCCTGCGGGCCAGTGCAACCGTCTCGCCGGCTAGCGCCTCGGTCAGGTAAAGCTTGTTGTCCTGCCACGAGATATAGCCATCGCCGCGCACCCGTTTGACCTGGTGGTCGATCGGGTAAACCCACGCCAGCCCGGCCTCCACGTAAGGCCGCGATGAGGGTGTGTAGAGATCCGCCGGACAGCGCTGGTCCAGCGCCTGATGCGGCCGCTGCGTGTTGAAGTCCTCGCGCCAGGCATCCAATGTCGCCTGCTGCAAGGCCACGGTGGGCGCGCGCGGACGTGCTGCCTCCGCCTCCAGGGTGCGATGCATCCGCTCGTGTTTGCCATTCTGATCGGGCCGGCCAGGCACAATGCGGTCGGGCCAAATGCCCAGGGTCAAAAGCCTATACCGAAAATTGCGTAAGACCTGCCAGCCCGCCGCGGTGGGCAAAGGGGGAGCCATTATCCGTGCGCAGCGCCACCGGCAGGCCGCACTTCCTGAAAGCGGCGATGAACAACGGCTTGATCTCGGCAAAGGTCGGCCGCGCCACAGCATGGTTGACAAGGATGAAGCGGCTGTAGCCATCAGTGACCGTCAGCGGCTCGCACCGCACGCCATCCAGGGTGCGCCACCAGCCTTTGAAATCGGCCGCCCAGCTGTCGTTGGCAGCCAGCGGTTCGACCACAGGACCCAGCGAAGAGACGCGCGGCGGACGGCGCGGGCGTGCCACAACCCGGCCCTGGCGGGTCAGCAGATCGCCAATCGTGCTCACGGCCGGAAACACCATCGCGGGATTGTCCCGCAACAGAGCGCTCCGCAGCTTGGCCGGGCCCCAGCTTGGCCGCTTGTCCCGCAAAGCCAGGATCGCCGCGGCCACCTCAGGTGCAGCCGATGCGGGCGGATGGCTCAGCCGGGCCGAGGAATGGTCCGCCAAACCGGCCGCGCCATACGCTCGATAGCGGCCCAGCCATTTGTAGCCGGTCTTGCGGCTGATCGCGTGCCGAAGACATAGCACGCTCATCAGCTCGTCGCCGCGAATACACGAGAGAACAAAGCAAAGCCGCTGATCCATGACCGTTTGTTCCACCCAAACCATCGCCGGTCCTCCAAACCGACAATCTGGACTGTTACCAACGTGCCCGGTGAAGTGTTACCAACGTGCCCACTTGAACACACATCTCCCCCAAACTTCCTTCGTCACTTCGCGTAACCTTCGCCCACGAACCGCCGAACATGCGCGGATGATACGCCTTGCAAATGCCTGCCTTTTAGCCGCGCTCCTCGCGTCAACTGCCATTCCTGCGCGTGCATGGGACAGCCCTGCACCCGATGTCGTGCTCTATTGCACGCCGGCGATGCAGGCGCCGTTGCGCGACGTGGCATCACGCTACACGGCGGCGAGCGGTGTTGAGGTGCATGTATTGGTGGGCTCGCCGGATGGGCAGGCAGCGCTGATCCGCCATCGCGCGCGCGCTGACGTGCTGGTTGCCGAAGCGCCGGCGATCGACAGTCTGGCTGCGGAACATCTCATTCGCGGCGGAACAATCGTGGCGCTGGGTGCGGACCCTTTCGTTCTCATCGGCAAGGCGGGCGCTGCCATTCGGCCAGGCGCTGCGATCGCTCAATTCATTGCGGCACATGCAATTGTGCTGCCCGATCCAACCTCTGCCGCGAGCTTCGATGGGCCGGCCGTACTGCATGCAGCGCTGCCTGACGCCGTGTTGCCGCGGATCGTTGGTGTTGCCGACACGCCCACGGTCGTGGCACTCGTCGGCGGGGATGACGCTTTGCTCGGGCTTGTCAACCGCAGCGAGGCTGGGCAGCCGGGGATCGTGCAGGCTGCGTCATTGGCCGTGCCGCCCGTTCAAATCGATGGTGCGCTGCTGAGCAATGGACAGAGCCGCAATGCGGCCGCATTGCTCGCCTTCATCGCCGGCGCGCAAGGCCGCGCGATCTTGGCGGGCGCGGGACTGGAGATTGCATCGTGACAGGACTGCCCGATGAACAACGCCATTCGGCTCTCGTGCGCGTGGCGCATTGGTGCATGGCAGCCGCAGTTGTCATCATGATCGGCAGCGGCTGGCGCATCTATGACAATTCGCCGATTTTCCCATTCGATTTCCCCTACTGGATTACGCTGGGGGGGAACAAATATGTGGCGACGACAACGAGCAACGATTGGGGCACGGCCAATGCCATTGCCTGGCATTTCGCGGGCATGTGGCTGCTGCTGTTCGGTTTTGGTCTTTTCGTGACTAACGGCGTGCTGACCGGTCATTTCCGCCGTGATTTCCTGCCGCTGTCCCCGCGAGCGTTTCTGCGCGATTTTGTCGCCGCGGCGACGTTCAGGCTGGGCCATCGGCTGGGCGAGTACAACGCCGTGCAGAAGACGTTTTACTGGGGCGTGCTGTTCGCGCTGAGCATGATGTTTCTTTCGGGCCTGGCTATCTGGAAACCCGTGCAGCTCGGCTGGCTGACGTGGATGTTCGGCGGGTTTCCGGCAGCGCGCGTGGTGCATTTCGTCTTCATGTCGGCGGTGACTGCATTTCTTGTCGTGCACGTTGTTCTTGTCGCACTTGTGCCGAAGACGTTGTTGGCCATGACGCTGGGACGCGCCACATCCAGCCATGGAGATAAATGATGGACTTGCGCATCGAGCCCGCGCTTCGGACAGCGATTGAACGCCGCAGCCTCTTGCGCGGCAGCCTCAGCCTGGGCGCGGTGAGCCTGTTGAGCGGCTGTGATCTCAGTGATTCGGATGCCGTGCAATCGGGCTTGCACGCGATCTCTCGCTGGAACGATCGGGTTCAGGCCATGCTGTTCAGCGGCCATCGCCTGGCCAAGGAATACCGTGCCGACGAGGTTGCAGGTGCGTTTCGCTACAATGCGTATTTTCCGGAAAAGGATGTCGTGCCGATCGATCCCGGCAGCTACCGCCTGGGACTGTCCGGGTTGATTGGTGACAAGCAACCCTGGACGGTGGCGCAGTTGCTTGCGTTGCCGCGGCAGGTGCAGCGCACGCGCCACGTTTGTGTCGAGGGCTGGAGCTATGTCGGCCAGTGGAGCGGCGTGCCGCTCGGCGCTTTTCTGCGGCACGTCGGCGCTGACACGCGCGCGGCGTATGTGGGATTTCAGTGCGCGGATGGGTATTATGAGGGCATCGACATGGCGACGGCCTTGCACCCGCAAACGATCATGGCGGTGACGGCGGGGGACGCTGTGCTTGCGCCAAAATTCGGTTTTCCGTTGAAGATACGCATGCCGACGAAGTTGGGGTTTAAAAATCCTAAGTGGGTGACGGCGATGTATGTGACCAATCGGCAGCCGCCGGGGTTTTGGACCGATCGCGGGTATAATTGGTTTTCGGGTATTTGAAGATTGGGGGAGATGTGCCATCCCCCAAACCCCCCGTCATTTTCATTTATAAGCGGCAGGAAAGCCGATTTGTGGGGGTTTCCATCCGGTTTAGGTGTTATTTTTGTCGGCCCTTCTTCCGATAGTTGCGGCGGAACTCCGACAAGCTGTGCCCTGGCCTCCGCGGAGAACCTCAAGCCTCTGCGATGCGCCGCCGCGATCTGGCACGCGCCGCCTCGACGGCGGCAAGCTCGGCATCGTCCTCCCGCTCAAACTCCTTTATGTGTAGGCGCTTGCGATCATCGGGGCTCGTGCTCGCAAACAGCGCCGATTTCTGCTCGGATTAGCTGCCAGCCGCATGGGCGGTGTGCTCACATTATCTGCCAACATGCTCGCCATCATCGTCGCGTGCTCGCCAACAGACGGTCGTGCTTGCATTGCTTGCCAATGCTCGCTTTTCAAGCCGGATCGAGCAGCAGGCCTGACAGCGGACATCCTCAACGGCAGTGGAGGGTGGGAAGCTGCCTACGCGGTCAACAGGTCAACGTGGTCCGAACGGCGCGCCTTGGTCCGGCGGAACCAAGGGCCCCGGCAGAAAGCGGCCCCTGCAAATGTGAAATGATGCCCGTCCGGTACGCACCGGCCGGATTGAGCCGGGCCAAAGGGGGATCGCCCAATCAACATACATGGAAAACAAATCCGAACAAGACTTGCTCAGTTTTCAATATTCGACGAGTTTTCCCGTCGGCAATGGAGATTACCGATCCATTACAGAACAGGGGGGGCAGCGGATGAGTTCACGTCAAACAAGTCGAACGGCCATTGTTGCGGCCGGATACCGTGCAGCGCATCAGATATGCGAAGGTGGGAGCATATCTAGTGATCCGCTTGCGATCACTATTCTGGGTACGGAGGGCGATGCCATCATCTCAGCCCTATCGGCCACTGACCCGCACCGGCCCATGAGAATATTCATGGCCGCCAGAAGCCGGTTCGCGGAAGATCACCTTGCTACGGCGGTCGCCCGAGGCGTGAGACAGGTCGTCGTTCTTGGCGCAGGCCTCGACACGTTTTCACTTCGCAATCCCCATGCTCAAATGGGCGTCCGGGTCTTTGAGGTAGACCATCCGGCATCTCAGGAATGGAAACGCGAGCGCCTGGCCGAGGTTGGATTGATCTCTCCGGCCTCGACATCGTTCGTCGGTGTTGACTTCGAGGCGCAGTCACCGGGGCCATCGCTGACCGACGCGGGATTGAGCCTGCAAGCGCCTGTGTTCTTCATCTGGCTGGGCGTGGTTCCCTACCTGACGCGCGACGCCATCATGACGACATTGAACTTCATTGCCACACTACCCGGGTCTGAGGTCGTCTTCGATTACAGTGAACCTCTGGAGCACTATCCCTCTGAACGCCGCTTCGCGCTTGAGGCCCTCGCGGCCAGAGCGTTGGAGATCGGCGAACCCTGGCTGAGCTATTTTGATCCGACGGAATTGTCGGGACTGTTGCACGCATCAGGCTTTGACGCTGTCGAAGACCTTGGCATCTCGGGCATCGCGACCCGGTATCTCGGCACGGAAAGTTCAAACACAGATGTTGGTCCTGGAGGGCACATTCTGTACGCCCGCGTCCCGGGTTGAGGATGGCGGCTTCCCAACCAATGCCCCGAAACCGGACCCGTGCGTGGCCTGCTACTGGCTTATACCTTATCCACGCAAGTTCCGGATTGGGTCGATTCTCACCGTTGGTTAGCTAGTCGCCGCCTAGCGGACGCTCCTCGGACTACTGGTACAGAATCTAACGCTCGGCACGCCTCAAAGCACCACATCAAAAACCTTCGTTTTTGAGCGACGTCTCCAGGGCTGCCGAGATCCGTCCGCCCGACGCCGTTTCGCCTCTCAAAACGGTTCTTGATTGCCTCCTTTCATAATGCGACGGTCCTCACGGCTTTTGAGAGGGCGGCGGGGTGCGGGTTGGCTACGCGAGGGTCAGCACGGTTGATCAGAACCCCGAGCTGCAGCTCGAGGCGCTGACCCAAGCCGGTTGCGGGAAAATCTTCACCGAGCGCGCCCCACGGCCGGCGTGCCATTGTAAACTTCCGGCGATTCGCGCCTTGCGCGCAATGTGAGCACAGCCGCCGGTTTGCGAGCACGGCCGATGATGGCGAGCACATTGGCAAGTAATGTGAGCACGAGGCCCGCGCCATTGTCAGCTAATCTGAGCAGGAATCGGAGCTGTTTGCGAGCAGGGGCTCCGATGATGGCAAGCGCCTACATCTATGACTTCCTTGAAGCTGAATGTCCGTCCAGCAGCCACGTCCGCGCTGCCACGTTCCATGGCGGCGAGCCAGGGGTGTGGCGCGGGTTTGTTGACCGTCCGCGCATTTCGTCGTTGCGAGGCCACTTGGCCGAAGCAACCCGGGTCGCGTAGCAGAGGTTTACTGTGTGGCCCCTGGATTGCCGCGCCGCCAAGGGGCGGCTCGCGATGACGAGGGAGAGTAGGCAAGGCCTAAAAATCGACGGGGGGTCTGGGGGGGATGGCACATCTCCCCCAGCCTTAAACTTGCCTACCTCCGAACATAGACACGAAAATCCGCACCCTCCTCCGCAACGCCGTAGTCCGCAGCGGCGGCGAAAGGATCGCGCGACCAGGCGCCGTCGCTGCGCACCACGCCGACGGCGGCGCAATCGTAAGTGCGGGCCAGCGCGTGAATGTCGCCCGGCCTCGCCACGCCGTCGAAGACGCGCTTGAACAGATCGCTCGCCTCGCTCAATTGCGCCCTGGATAGCGGGCCGTAGGCAATCATCGTCTCCCATCCCGAAAAGCAGGACGGCCGGTCAGAGAGCGTCGCCCAGGCGATATTGACTGGCCAGGGCGTGACAGCGCCCGCAAGCAGCGGGTTGTTGGCGATGCGATCCAGCGGACCCGAATGGCGACGCAGCGCCTGCCAGAGCGGCTGGGATGCGGCAAAGCCGTGGGGGTCGCCCGGGCGCTGGCCACCGGCGTATTCGCGCAGCATGCGCCAGGTGTCGGGCGCGGCCAGCACTGCCACGGCCAGCGCGGCGGCGATGGGAAGCGGGCTTCGTTCGTGCAGCAGCCTGGCAAGTTCTGCCGACGCAATGGCGGTCAGCAGCAGAATGGCCGGCAGCACGGCCCGCCAGCCGAGATCGTTGTTGTCAATCGTGCTGCGCAACAGCCACGCCACGCACAGGCACGAGGCGGCGCTCACCCAGAAAGTCTGCGCCAGCGCGCGCTCGTCTGCTCCCCTCCGCCGCAGCAATGCGCGCAGCGCGAGCGGGAGGATCGCCGGCAACGCCAAGGGCAGGAGGATCACCCAGAATGCGGGCCCGTCCAGTACATGCCGCCAGACAGGGGGAATGGCAGCGCCCAGCACGGCGTAGGGCTGCAGAGCCATTCCGGCACCTGCGTGACGCAGCCTGACGATTTGCAGGTCAGCGACGATGAAGGGCCACACCAGAATTGCGCTCAGCGCCGCCGCACCCAGCGCGCGCAGGACGAATATGGCGCGGTCAGTCCCTGGCACCTGTATGACCAGCATCCCGCCCAAAGCGCAGGCCGTGACGGCGAATGTTACGCCGCCGATCCAGACCGAACTCTCAAAGCCCGCGGCCGCAACCACGCCCAGGACAGTGGCCACCAGCCAGCCGCCCCGTGCGGCCAACCGCAGCAAAAGCAACGCGGCCAGGATCAGGCAGCAGGCAGAGGCCAGGTGCTGCGGCACCCAGGCCGCCTGGTTGAGCCAGCCGCCGAGATCGGCGGTTCTGGGAACGAAGCCCTCGAGCCAGGGCCCGCCGGTGATTGCCGACAGCACCGGCCGCGCGGTCCCCGCGAGAACCAGGGCGCAGGCAGCGGCCACGCCAAGCGCCCGGCCGCCGAGCGCGACCACGGCCCCGAAGACCAGCATCAGCGAGGCATACGCGGTAAAGCCGGTCATCGTCGCGTCAGCGGTCCATCCGCCGACATGCAGGCCGCAGCCGAGCATTGCGGCCCCGAAATGCCACAGATAATAGTAGGCGAGGTGGCCGGTGCCGCCTGGGCCGTAGAACGGGTTGGGCACCGGCAGGCCGCTGCGCAGGATCGCGTCCACGATGGCGATCTTGACGTGGTCGAAGACAGGGGGCGCCAGAAGGATGCCGCTGGCTGCCGTCTTAGGCATGATCGCCACGGTTGGCAGCACCGCGAGTGCCGCCGCGAGCGCGGGCGCTGGCATCGCCACCGTGGGTCCCGGCGAAGACAGGCGTGCAAGTGCAGCCGCCGACGCCAGCGCGACCACGGCAAAGGCGGTGACCGCAATCCAGCCGAAGCCAATGGCGCTCAATAGCGGCAGCGCCAGGGTCATGAAGACGGCCCAACCCAGCGCGGGCGCCATGGCCAAAGGCGGCATGCCGCGCGGGGCCACCGCACGGGCGAGCGGCAGGCCGATGGCGGTAAAGAAGACCGCCGCCGCACCGAATGCGGCGATGACTGCGGGCCAGGCGGGGATCAACGCCGGGCCGTCACGCTTTCGTGGCCGTTGGGCGCAAACCGACGGCGATCAGCGTCCTGATGATGCGATATCCCGCCCGCAACGTGCCGCGGAGATTTCCCGCGACTTTGGAGGCGCCGGCGATGCGGCAATGATAGGGCAGCGGCACTTCCAGCACGCGCAGGCCGGCGCGGGCGGCGCGTATCTGCATCTCCAGGTTCCAGCCATAGCCCATTTCCTGCATGTCCAAACGTGCCAGATCGGTGGTGCGGATGGCGCGGAAGGCGCACATATCCCGGTAGCGCACGCCCGTCAGCGCGCCGACCGCGGCGCCGACCAGCCGGCCCGCGGCGATCTGGTGGGCGCCCATGCTGCCTTTCTCGCGCTCCTTGCCCGTGCGGTCCGCTAAAACGAAATCGGCATGGCCATTTAGGATCGGGTCCACGATGGCGGCGGCGTGTTCGACGGCATCGGCGCCGTCGCCATCCATGAACAGCACGATGTCCGCGCCCAGCACCTGCGCGTATTCGGCACCGGTGAGGCAGGCGCGCCCGTAGCCGCGTCGCGCCTCCGACAGGACCATGGCGCCGGCGGCCTTGGCTTCAGCACAGGTGTTGTCGCGGCTGCCGCCGTCCACGACGATGATGGTTTGCACGATGTTTCGCGGCAGGCGGGTGAGGGTTGGGCCTATGGCGCCTTCCTCGTTGAGCACGGGGATGATTGCGCAGATGTTGGTCATAGGAAGGAAGAACTTCTTTTTTGAAAAAAAGAAGCAAAAAACTTTTGCTCCTTGGCGCGTGTGCTAGAGCACGTTCGGTGCTGATAGAAGCACCGAACGTGCTCTAGCTCTTTGTTTCTGAGCATGTTTTTCGGACGGGTGATCCCATTTGGTCCGAACATGCTCTAACATTCAAAAGTTTTTTGGTTCTTTTTTTCAAAAAAGAACACCTTCCTACAAGCTCCACCGGCACCCACAATTCTGACACGGCTTGGGCGGCGCATCACTAATAAGGGCCGCGCGGAAATCATGATACGCCGGCCCGTTCCAAATCTCCTCCAGGCTCTGCGTCTTGGCATCACCCAGCGTGTACGTCTCGTAGCCGCGTGCCGAAAAGGGCGCGATGCAGCAAGGCAGTGCACGGCCATGCGCGGTGAAATACATCAGGCTCCACGGTCGGCGGCAGCCCGCCCATGGAGTTTCACCCTGCTGCTTGAGGCTGAGACCCGGCTCGGTGGCGCCCGAAGCATCCAGCGTGACGCCGAGCTCCGCACCGATCGTCTGCGCAGCCGCAATCGCTGCGAGTTCCTCGCTGGCGGTCTGCTCGAACAGGCTGCTTTCCTGGCGCGCCATGCCGAAGCCGGCCTCGTCGAAAACCAGGCGCTGCAAATGAACTTCGCGCACGCGCATGGAGGCGGCCAGGCGGATGAAATCGGGCAATTGCTGGATGGTTTCTTTCAGTCCGGTCAGCCACAGCGAGACGCGCGGATTGGCAACGCCCGCCTCGTCCTGATATTCGCGCATGCGGCGCACATCGCGCACGATGCGGTCGAAGAACGGACGGCCGCGCACGACCGCATAGCTGGCAGCGTCCGCGGCATCGAGCGAGACGCGCAATTCATCCAGCCCCGTGTCGATCAATTCGCGGAAACGTTTTTCGCGCAGCAGCGTGCCGTTGGTGTTGAACAGCACGTAGATGCCGCGCGCTTTCAGGGCGCGGATCATGCGCGGCAATTCGGGCACGAGCATCGGCTCGCCCACGCCGTGCAGCACGGCGCGCTTGACGTTTGGCGCCTGGTCGATGATGCGGGTGAACAGATCCCACGACATGTCGGCCGGCGGCTCGAGGGCCTCGAAGGTGCGTGGACAGGTCTCGCACAGCAGATTGCAGCGGTTGGTGACCTCCAGATAGAGGCAGACGGGCGGGGCGGCGCGCGCGACGGTCTGGTTCACGTCCTCGAAGTAGCGGGTCGGGTCACGCAGGGTGGTCGTGGACATGGGGCTAGGCTCCGAACGCGGTCTTGTCAGCCGTGCTAGCACATTCCGGCCAGGCGGGTGCGGCGGCCAGACGCGCGAGGACGGCCGCGGTGTGCGGGCATTCGCTGCCGCCTTGGAGATGCGCGGCGGCGATCTCCGCTTCAAGGCGCGCCAGCGTGGCCGGCTCATCGACATCATACCATTCGTCGAGTTCCACCAGGGCTAGGCCGGCTTCTGCGGCGCGTTGCCGGGTCTGTTGCGCCACGCGTGCCGTGCTCCAGTCGATGCCGGAGAAGAGGTGCGCGTGAACGCGGCGCATGCCGAGCAGGAAGTAGCCGCCATCCTCGGCGGGGCCCATGACGATGCAATCCGCGCGCGCGAGTGCGGCGTGGGCGGCGAGCAGGAGGCGCGTGGGCAGGTTGGGCGAATCCGCGTTCAGCACGCAGGCTGCGTCGTGGCCTTGGGCCAGCATCGCTTGGACCGCCTGGAGCAGGCATCGGCCGAAGCCCTGCACGCCGACGGGCGCGGTGGCCGTGCCATCGGCCAGCAGCATGCGGGTGCCGGGCGCGATGATGCCGGCGAAGAGGTGCTCGGTTCCGGCGGGCGCGTAGGCGAGGTAGGGCACGATGGGCGCGGCGGCGGCGGCGCGGGCGAGATTGGCTGTGACGTCTGCGAGGAAGGCGGCGCTGAGGTCGGCTGCTTGCTCGGCGGTCAGGCGCGGCATCAGGCGGGTTTTGGACAGGCCGGGGCGGGGCGCCTTGGCCATGACGGCGATGGCGGTTGTCACGCGGGCTGTGTTGGGTAGGGCGTCAAACGGCTTCTCCGGTGGGTCGGCTGTTGTTCGTGTGGGGCATGCCGTGGTTACGCCGATTATGCTTCGCCTTAAATAATGACGAGGGGTTTGGGGGGGATGGCACATCTCCCCCAATCTTGCCTTTCACCTTCCCAGAGACCCGTTCATCGCCAGCTTGAACGTCGTATAAGCCGAAGCCTTCGACACCAACCACAGAACAAAAGAATCGTTGTTGGAGAGATTGTCGCACCAGCGCTGCGGGCGATCCACGCACCCGCCATCGAAGCTCGGAATATTGCCCTCGTAATTGCCCTGGAATCCGCCCCAGTTCTTGACCTGCCGCGCCGATTTGCAGCAATCCTGCTCCGTCAGGATGCCGGTATTCGGCACACCCACCAGGCTGAAGGAATTGGAGTCCGTGCCGCTGTTGCCGAAGCCGCGGGCGGGCTCGGACACCACGCCGATCGAATTGAAGTAGTCTGCGTAATAGCGATTGCCGACCACGGAGTCCGGGACGACGTCGGGCGGAAAACGCTTGACGTTGAAGGCGTAGGCGGGATCGGCGATCTGGATCGCGAAGTTTGGCGTGGCCGTCACGTCCACGTCGTGATCGAAGACGATCCTGCGCAGTTCGGCGGGTCGCAGCGCTTTGGTGTAGTAGTTCGAGCCAAGCAGGCCGAGTTCCTCGCCGCCGAACCAGATGTAGCGAAGCTGGTTGACGGTGGGCGTGCGGGCCAACTTCAATGCAATTTCCAGAATGGTTGCCGATCCGGACGCATTGTCCAGCATGCCCGCGCCATAGATGGCGTCGAGGTGCGCGTCGACCACAACGACATGCTTCGTGTCGCCGTATGGTGAGTCGGCGATCAGGTTGTAGTCGATGCCGGAGACGGCCTGCATCTGCACGCCGATCTGCGCCATCGGCGCCTGGCCCGCATTGTACTGTGCAAGCAGCGCGGCGCCCACCGCGTGGGAAGCGACGCCGATGACCGGGATTGAGGCGGCGTCCCGCAGCTTTGCTTCGTAGGCGCCCCCATTGTCGTGACGCGCACCATTACTGTGGTAGAGAATGACCGCCGCAGCGCCGGCCTGTGTGGCGTTGCTGACCGCCGTGTCGAAGGCGCATGCGCCGCCTTGGAGCAGGGCGATGTGTCCGGACGCGAAGGCGGCAAAGGCGTCCGGAGCGCACCCGTCACCGGCCGGTTGCACGCGCGCTGTCATTGTGCCGGCGCCGGAATTGCGGGCCACATACCAATCCTGCGCATACGCGGTGCGCGCCTGCGGGAACGTGAAGGTTGGCGTTCCGGTGAGTTGCACGTGCCGCCAGTGGTAAGGCTGGATGGTCACCTTATAGCCGGCACGGCGCGTCAGATCGGCGACGTAATCCACAGATTGCTTGTATCCGGCGGTGCCGGTGTTGCGGTTGCCGTGGCCCGCTGCATCGGGGTTGTTATCCGCAATTTGCTGAAACGCCTGCAGGAAACGCCACATTTCCTGCTTGGAGATGCATTCCAGCAGCTTGGCCGGCGTGTCGTTCGCGCGCGACTTGCATTGCGCATTGGTGGGCGCTGCGGCGGCGTAATGGCCGATTGACATGGAGCCGAGAAACAACAGTGTGGCCAGGCTGGGGTTCATCATCTTTCACTCCAGAAAAAGGCTGGGGGAGATGTGCCATCCCCCCCAGACCCCCCGTCATTCATTTAGATTCGGCCTTATAGATGGCGGGGGGTCTGGGGGGAATGGCACATTCCCCCCAGCTCTTCTTCTGCAATATGCTGATAGTACTCCTGCTTGCGCGCCTCCGCCTCCGGCGAGCGATACCGCCGCACCAGATGATGAATATGCGGCCCGCCACGATCCTGCCCCAGCGCGCCCGCGTCCAACGGCAGGCGCACAACCGGCACGCCGCGGATCGTTTCATGCACCGCGCCCTCGTAGCGCGCCCCGGCGGCACGGCGCAGCAGGCGCACCTGGCGATCGGGATAGGGGGAAACCAGGCCGGTCTTGTCCTGGCCGTGGTAATTGTAGCGCGGCAGCGCGTAGGCGTCGTGCTCGGCGCCGGCGAGTAGGGTGCGCAGGGCGGCGCGGTCCTCGGCGCAGAGTTCCTCATCGGCGTCCAGCATCAGGACCCACTCCGCAGTATCCGGCACCAGGTCGAGTGCGGCGTTGCGCATCGTATCGAAACGGCCCGATGCCGTCTTTTGCAGCACGTAGGGCTTGCCGGTGGCGGCCAGGAAGGCTTGGGCGCGCGCGAACGTGTCATCGATCGATCCGGTGTCCAGAACGACGAAGCTGGCGGCAACGGGCGCCGCACTTTGCAGCATGTTGACGATCGCTTCCTCCTCGTTGCGGACGATGGCCGCGATCGTCAGGCCGGCGATCGGGACTTCGGAGGTACCGTCCGCGCGCGGCGTGTAGCTGACGGGCAGGAACCAGCCGCCGCGGTGGCGCACGGTAATGCCCGGCAGGTGCAGCGGCGCTTCCAGATCGGGCCAGCCGGGCAGTGGCGTGTCGGCGCCGGCAAGCAGGATCGCCCGCTCGTCCAGGCACGGCAGCAGACTGTCCCACCAGGAGGCCGCGGCGCCGAGCACGCCCGCCAGGTCGATGCGCAAGCCGGCTTGGTGCAAAAAACCGATCAGCGCGCCGGGCTCGAAGGCGACGCGGAACAGCGTGCCGCCTGCGGGCAGGAGCGCGGTTTGCGGGATGAAGGCGGGGTGGTCGGGGCAGATGTGCAGCACGGCGGCCTGGGCGTTTTCCAGCGGCAGCAGGTCGGCCAGGTCCGCGGTGCCTTCGCCGATGACGACGGCCAGGCGCACGCCGCCATGGGCGCGCAGCATCATGCGTATGGCCTCGCGGGGGCTCTGCGCGCTGGGGGTGTCGCGCACAGGGAGTGCGATGCCGCCGGCGCGCTGGAGGAAGCGGCGGGTGAGTTCGGCGGTGACGCGGCCGGTCTGGCTCAGCAGGACGCGGGAGAATTCGTCCGAGGTGAGGACCGCGCGGCGGCCTTGAGCGAAGTCCGGGTAGTAGGTGCGGAAGGCGGCGATGGTGTCCGGCGTTTCGGGCGCGCGGCCGAGCAGGCAGCGGTAGAGCTGGATCACGTCCTCGTCTGTGATCACGCCGCCACCGCGTCGTAGGCCGGGAGGTGGGCCGCGGCCTGCTGGAGCGTGGCGGGCGTGAGCGGGGAGAGGTGGGGCAGGCGGTGCAGGATGCGAGCCTGGCCGTGGCGGGCGATAGCGTCGGTGTTGGCGGGGTTATCCTCGCCGATGAGGATGATGCCGGCGACCACCAGGTGACGCGCGCGCAGGGCGGCGAGCGAGAGCAGGGTGTGATTGATCGTGCCCAGGCTGGTGGCTGCGACCAGGATCACGGGCAACGCCAGGCGGACCATCAGATCGATCATGAGGTCGTGCGCATTCAGCGGCACGAGCACGCCGCCGGCACCTTCGACAACGATCGGGCGATCGGTGGCGGGCAGGGTGAAGTCGGCCAGGGTGATGGTGGCGTGCTCGCGCGCGGCGGCGTCCTCGGGCGAAAGGGGTGCTGCCAGGATGTGGCGCGGCGGGGCGATCTGCGCGGCCGGCGCGAGGTGGGCCATGGTGTCGCTGTCCGCAGGCTCCGTGGCCGTGCCGGTCTGGATCGGCTTCCAGTAGGCGGCGGCCCAGCGGTGCACCAAGGCGGCGCAGACCACCGTCTTGCCGACGTTCGTGCCCGTGCCGGTGACGAAGACGCCGCGCGGCATCAAACGGCGAGCCGGCTGCGGGGCCAGACGGCCGCGGTTGCATCGATCAGTGCGTCCACATCGGCCGCGGTGTGGGCGGCGGACAGCGCGATGCGCAGGCGGCTGGTGCCGGGCGGCACGGTGGGCGGGCGGATGGCGACGGCGAGGACGCCGCGGGCGCGAAGGGCGGCCGCGAGATCCAGTGCGGACTGGGCGTCGCCTACCATGGCGGGGATGATCTGCGTGGTGGAGGCACCCGTGTCTATGCCCAGCGCGGCGAGGGCGGTGCGGACGCGGTTTGACTGGGTGGCGAGATGGGCGCGCTCGGCGTCCATGGTTGGGATCAGGTCGAGCGCGGCGTCGATTGCGCCGAGTAACGGCGGTGGCAGGGCGGTGGTGTAGATGAAGCCGGCGCAGGCGTTCTGCAGGTAATCGATCAGCGCGCGGCTGCCGGCGATGTAGGCGCCGAAGCTGCCGAGCGCCTTGCTTGCCGTGCCCATCAGCAGGTCGATGCCCGGCATGTGGGCGCCCAGCCCCATGCCGTTGGCGCCGAGCACGCCGGTTGCGTGGGCTTCGTCCAGATAGAGGAAGACGTTGTGGGTTTCGGCGAGGGCGCGCAGGGCGGGCAGGTCGGCGCGGTCGCCGTCCATGGAAAAGACGCTTTCGGTGGCGATGATGCGTGGGCCGGCGGCGGGGGTGGTGAGCTTCGCGGTCAGGTCGGCCATGTTGTTGTGGGCAAAGCGGGTGGGGCGGATGCCGGCGAGGCGTGCGCCTTGGAGCAGGCTGTTGTGGCTGAGTTCGTCGGTGAAGAGCTGGGTGGTGGGACCGGTCAGTCGCAGCAGGGCGGCGAGCACGGCAGTATTGGCCTGCCAGCCGCTGGCCATGAGCATCGCGGCCTGAGTGCCTTTCAGGGCAGCGAGGCGGGTTTCCAAGGCGGTGTGGGCGGGGAGCGTGCCGCAGATGAGGCGTGAGGCTCCGGCGCCGGTGCCGTAGCGGTTGGCGTAGTCGGCGGCTCTAGCGGCGAGGGCTGGGTGGTGCGACAGGCCGAGGTAGTCGTTACCGCTGAAATTGAGCAGGGACTGGCCGGCGCGCTCGGCTCGGCCTGGTTTGGGGTGGGTGGTCTCGGCCAGGGTGCGGCGCAGGCCGGCTTGGGCCAGGCGGTCCAGCTCGGCCAGGCAATGCGTGTCTAAGCGGGACATGGGGGAGTGTCGGCACAGGGGGTGGTGGGGCGTCAAGGTTAAGGCTGGGGGAGATGTGGCTGACGTATACGTCAGCCCCCCCCCAGACCCCCCGTCGATATTTGGTCTTGCGCGAATCGGCGGACGTGCCCAATTCTCCGGCATCAACAACAGAGAGGAGGTGATCCAGTGTCTCATTGTATGGAAGCCGCGTGCACCTGGATGATACCCGCAGGAGACGCCTCCGCGTTCTGACATCCAGCCACAAGGCTCGGTGCAATGTGAAGGCCTCGGTGCAAGCCGGGGCCTTCTGCATGTCGGGGCCAAGGAAGGAAGCAGTTCTTTTTAGAAAATAGCACCAGAACATCTGGATCACGGCAGCTTCGTGCTGCCACAACGCGGGCGCTGGCAGGCAGATGATACGGTCCTTTCTCAGCCTTTTCCGCCGCCAGCAGCCGGCATCTGCCCCGGAGCCGGCCCCTTCGATCTTCGATCTGCTGGGTCGGCCGGCCACGCCTGCCCCTGATGGTTCCGCTCGCGACCTGGGGCCCGGGCCGCCATCCGTTCAGACAAAGCTGCTGGACGTGCAGAACAGGTTCAGCTCCGTCGAGCATTTCTACCATTTCTGCCTGGGGTTTCTCGCCCCACTGCTGCTGCATATGCAAGATCAGCCTGACGCAGTGGATCAGGTGCACGGCGTGACCCGCATCATCCGCTCGTGCGGTCCGATGGACGCGCATATCGCGGCTTTGCCGAGGCTCGAAATCGTTGCAAAACAGCATTGGCGGAAGCTGCGGCAGGAAAAGGCCTTCAGCGTCGATTGCATCAATGGCTTTGACGATCCAGCGCATTATGATGCCTTGGCCTTTGCCGCGGTGCGCCACATTCTTTGGCAACGACTTGGCGTGCTCTCGCACCCGCGCGATGCCACGGCGCCGATCCTGCTGATCGATCGCGGCAAATCGCCGGATTTCTATCAGTCCGAGGCTTCCGAGGTAAAGACGTCGGCGAATATGAGGCGAACAGTGCCCAACATGCGCGAGGTGAAGGAAGCCCTTGCTTCGCGGGGTTTCGCGGCACGGCTGGTCGAACTGGAGACCGCTTCCTTGCAGGAACAGGTCACGCTATTCGCCGCGACGCGCATCGTGGTGGCGCAACATGGCGCGGCTTTGGCAAACATGCTGTGGATGGCGCCGGGTGCGGCGATCATAGAAATTAACCCGATGGATCCGAGTTCAAAATTCTACGACCATTTCAGGCATCTGGCATCGCATTGCGGTCATGCTTACGCATGCACAAGGCAAGCCGGTGTCCACGAGCCCGTCGATGCGGCGGAAATCGTCGCCGCGGTAGACGCAGCGTTGACAGGGCGCACATAGTGGACGGGAGTTTGGGGAGACCGGCACGGTCCACCCAATCTTATGCCAATCCGCGTTGAGACTGACACACGATCAAGGCGAGAAAGGTTGGGGGAGATGTGCCTTGTGCGGGGTGGCGTATACGCCGCCTTGATCCGCACAAGCCCGCAAACCCCCCGTCATTTATGAGGACTCGGCCTAAATGATGACGGGGGGTCTGGGGGGAATGGCACATTCCCCCCAGTTCTTCCCCTACCCCCCTACGCCGCCACAGGCGGAAGCGTCACCACCACCCGCGTCCCCCCATGCGAGCCGTCCCGCGCCACCTTCGCGCGCAAAGAATGCGCCATGCTGCTCACGATCAGCGAGCCCAGCCCGCTGCCTCGCGCCGGCGCCTCCTCGGCAAAGCCCACGCCGTCATCCTCCACGGTCAGGCACAGCATGCCCTGCACATCCGCCTCATGCAGCCCGACGCGCACGGGACCGGCGCCATTGGGGTAGGCGTATTTCAGCGCGTTGGTGACAAGTTCATTGACCACCAGCCCCACAGCCACGGCCCGGTCGGTCTCCAGCCGGATGGGGGCTGCCTTCAGCACGATGCGGCTAGCGCCATCAGGCCCATGCGTGGCGCGCGAAAGCTCCTCGACCAGCCCGGCCAGATAGCTGTCCATCTCCACGAACTCGACGTCGCCGCTGGTGTAGAGCCGCCGGTGCACGAGTGTCACCGCCTCGACGCGCTCGACCGCCTGGCGCAGCAATGCGCGCGCGGTCTCGTCAGGCACCTTGCGGGCCTGCAATTCGATCAGCGAGCTGATCAATTGCAGGCTGTTGGCGACGCGATGATTCATCTCGCGCAGCAGCACCGCCTGCTGGGCGGCCAGGCGCTCGAAACGGTCGCGGCTTTCGCGCACCTCGCGTTCGGCGCGCTCCTTGTCGCGCTGCAACGCGGCGCGGCCGATCTCCTGGGTGATGCTGGCCGCAAGCAGCTCGATAAACCCGCCCTGGACGTCCTTGACCACGTAATCGGCCGCCCCGCTCTTCAGCGCGGTGACGGCAATGCGCGGCTCCTCGGCGCCGGTGCAGAAGATCACCGGCGGGGCATCAGGCAGCGCGCGCAGGGCTTCAAGCACTTCCAGTCCGTCCCGTCCGGGCATGTAGTGATCCAGCCCGATGGCATCGAAATCGCCGGTGGCGGCCAGGCGCTCGCCCTCATCGCCATCATGGGCCAGCGTCACGGCAAAGCCCGACCGTTGCAACTGGCGTTGCACCAGGCGGCCGATGCCCGGATCGTCATCGATGTAAAGCACCCGGTGCGCGGCGAGCGGGTCCATCTACATGTGCCTGCGCAAGGGCACGTGCCAGTCCGGGAACATCTCAGTCGGCCTCGGGAACCTGCATGACGCTCAGGAACAGGCCGAGCTGGCGGATGGCCGAGGCGAAGCCCTCATACTCCACCGGCTTGGTGATATAGACGTTGCACCCGAGGTCATAGCAGCGCTGGATTTCCTGCTTGTCATCGGTCGTGGTCAGCACGATCACCGGCGTGCGCTTGAGCACCGGGTCGGCCTTGATGCGCGCCAGGATGTCGATGCCGCTCATGTCGGGCAGGTTCAGATCCAGCAGCACCAGGCGCGGATCGGCCTTGGAGGCCTCGCCCTGGTCAAAGAGGTGCGCCAGCGCCGTGCCGCCATCGGAGACATGGGTGATGTCGTTGGCCACGCCGGCGCGCCTGACGTTCTTCTCGATCAGCTTGGCGTGGCCGGGATCGTCCTCGATCAGCAAGATCATCACAGGTACCGCATTCATGTCAGTTCGGCTCCACCATGGGATAGCACCAGCGGTAAGCGGACGGTGAAGACCGACGCCTCCCCAAGGTTGGACTCGCACTCTATCGCGCCGCCCAGCCTGCGGACCAGGGCCTTGACGTGGGCCAGCCCGATACCCTCGCCGGGGCGGTTCTGCACGCCGGCGCGGCGAAACAGCTCGAAGACGCGCTCGCGGTCACGCTCGGCTATGCCGCGGCCATTATCGGCCACGCTGATCCAGACGGCACCGCCATGCCGGCGTCCCGCAACCTCGATCCGTCCCGGCCTGCCATCGAGCAGGTATTTCAGCGCATTGTCTATCAGATTGGAGAACACCTGGTCCACCGCGATGCGGTCCGAGACGATGGCGGGCACCTCGCCGAGCGTAATCTCCGCACCCACGGCGGCCGCCTGATGGGCCACGTTATCGATCGCGCCACGCAGCAGCGCCACCATGTCCAGCCGCTCGGGCGTCAGCACGCGCCTTCCCTCGCGTGAGAGGCGCAGGATGGCATTGATCAGGCGGTCCATCTTGGCCGTGCTGGTCTGGATGAAGCGGATCGCCTCGGGCAAATCCTCCTCGCTTGCCGCGCGCACGTCTGCGGGCACGGCCGTGCCGCCGGCACCGGCCTGGGCGTGGACGAAGCTGTTGAGCGTGGCTGTGGCCGTCTCGAGCTCGCTGGTAAAGCCGATGATGTTGAGCAGCGGCGCGCGCAGGTCGTGGCTGACAATGTAGGCAAAGCGCTGGATTTCATCATTGGCCAAGGTCAGTTCGGCGGTGCGTTCGCGCACGGCGATCTCCAGGCGCTCGCTGCCTGCCCTCAGGGCTGCGTTTGCCTCGCCGAGCGCCGTGTTGGAGACCTCGAGCGCGGCGCGCGTCTGACGCAGGCTGCGGACGTTGCGATTGACGCTGCTGCCGACGAAGACGCTCAGGAGGGTTAGCAGGACAAGGGCCAGCGTATCGACGATGACGACCGCACGCGCGCCGCGCTGGCTGATACCCAGATCCTCGACGAGCGCCAGGCGCTGCCTCTCGGTCAGGCGCGCGGCCAGGTCGCGAATGTGGTCCATCAGCGCCTGGCCGCGGTCGGAGGCGACGACCGCCAGCGCCTCCTCCCGCCGGCCCGATTGGGTCAGGGCGACCGTCTGGGCGAGCTCGGCGAGCTTTTCGCTGATCGCGCCGCGTAGGGGCGGGAACATGGGGTCGGCCCCCATGGCGCGGCTCAGGCCATCGAGCATGGCGGGCGCCCGCGCCGCGGCTTGGCGGTAGGGGTCGAGGTAATGATCCTTGCCGGTCAGGAGATAGCCCCGCTGCCCTGTCTCGGCCGAGGTAACGGTCTGGAGCAAATCGACGGTGCGCGCGCGGATGTCCTGCGTCATGGCGGCATCGCCCAGCCGCGCTTCGTTGTTGATCGACAGCCACCCCGAGGCCGCCACGATGCCCAGCATGATGACGGCGGCCGCAACTAGAGCGGCACGTTCTACGCGGCCATAGACGCTTTCGCTTGGTGCTTGCATTTGGGGTGGGGGCACCGGGTCAGCCCCTTCGATCGTCTTTATCTTGATCTTGAAGGAAGGTTGGGGGAGATGTGCCATCCCCCCCAAACCCCCCGTCATTATCTAAGCGCCAGGCTACGTAGCCATCCGCGCGCAGGCGGCAGGCGGGGCAGGTGCCGCAGCCATAGCCCCAGGCGTGGCGGTGGGTGCGGTCGCCGAGATAGCAGGTGTGGGTGTGCTCGATGACAAGCTCGGTCAGGCCGGCCTCGGCGGCCATCGCCCAGGTCTGGGCCTTGTCGCGCCACATCAGCGGCGTTTCCAGCACGAAGCGGCGGGCCATGCCCAGGTTCAGCGCCAGTTGCATGGCCTTGATCGTGTCGTCACGGCAGTCAGGGTAGCCGGAATAATCGGTTTCGCACACGCCCGTGACGATGCGGCGCAGGCCGCGCCGCCAGGCCAACGCCGCGGCGTAGGTCAGAAACAGCAGGTTGCGGCCAGGCACGAAGGTGGTGGGCAGGCCGTCTTCGCCCGCTTCGATGGGCCGGTCGGCGGTCATGGCGGTTTCGCCCAGCACGGCCACGCCGGTGGTGATGTCGATCACATGGTCCGGGCCGAGATTGGCCGCCAGGTGGGCAGGCAGTGCGGCGCGGATCGTGCCGCGGCAGGCCATCTCGACGGCGTGGCGCTGGCCGTAGAGAAAGCCGATGGTTTCCACGTGGGGGTAGCGGGCCAGCGCCCAGGCGAGGCACGTTGTGCTGTCCTGTCCGCCGGAGAAGAGGACGAGTGCGTGGCGGTCTTTTGTCATGCCCTTCTCCTATATTGATGACGGGGGGTCTGGGGGGAATGGCACAGTCCCCCCAGTTCTTATCCTTCAAGGGGATTGGGCGTGGACGGCATCGGCCCGAACTTCACCGAAGAAGAAATCCAGCGCTACGCCCGCCACATCCTTCTGGCCGAGGTAGGCGGCACCGGCCAGGCGAGGCTGCGCCAGGCGCGCGTGCTGATCGTGGGCGCCGGGGGCCTAGGCTCGCCGGTGCTGCTTTATCTGGCCGCGGCTGGCGTGGGCACCATCGGGGTGGTCGATGACGATGTGGTCGAACTGTCCAACCTCTCCCGCCAGATCGCGCACGGCACAGATGATGTGGGGCGAGGCAAGGTCGCCTCAGCGCTGGCCACGGCGTCGGCCATCAATCCGCTGGTGAGGCTGGCCGGCCATGCCGTGCGGCTGGGTGGCGGCAATGCGCCCGGACTGATCGAGGGCTACGACCTGGTCTGCGACGGCAGCGACAATTTTGCCACCCGCGCGGTGGTGGCTGAAGCGTGCCGGCGCGCGGGGCGCACGCTGGTCTCGGCCGCCGTTTCACGTTTCGAAGGACAGCTTGCGGTATTTCGCCCAGGGCGCGCCGGCGCGTGCTATCGCTGCCTCTACCCCGAGGCGCCGGGCGAGGGCGTGGTGCCATCCTGCGCACAAGCCGGCGTTCTGGGTGCGGTCGTGGGCGTCATGGGCACGCTTGCCGCCGTGGAGACGATCAAGGAAATACTCGGCGTGGGCGAGAGCCTGGCGGGACGATTGCTGCTATGGGACGCCTTGTCCGCCACGTTCCGCACCATCACCCTGCGGCGGGATCCGGCCTGCCCGGCTTGCGGGCACGCATGTAGTGACAGGGCAATCGAGTGACGCGAAAAAACAAAGTAAAGTGGAGAAAAGGCTGGGGGGAGATGTGCCATCCCCCCCAGACCCCCCGTCGATTTTTTACAGTATATGACAACAGCGGAGGATATCGACCTTGGCGCATGAACCCTTCGGCGTGCTGCTTCTCTCGGGGGCGCATGACCGCGCGCTGACCGCATTTTCCCTGGCCGCAGGTGCGGCGGCACTGGGGCGGTCCGTGGTGCTGTTCGCGTCCAACCAGGGCTGCCGGGCGCTGATCGAGGATTGGTCGGGGCTGGAGGATGTTGGCCGGGACGCGGTGATCCGCGGGCGCGGCGTGACCGGCTTTGGCGATATGCGCGAGGCTGCGCGAGAGATCGGCGTGCGGATGCTGGTGTGCGAGACCAGCCTGCACGCGGAGGCGCTGGAGGGCGTGCCGCTGGTGGCGGGCGTGGACGTGGTGGGGATTGCGACTTTTTTGGAGGCGGTGGGGGGCGGACAGATCGTTTCGGTTTAGAAGCTGGGAGAGCAGTGCCTGCCCCTCTAGCTTTTTTCAGACAAACTCAGCGCCCCAGCAGCCGCTGCCACCACGCACGCCCGCGGCCCAAATCGATGCCCATCTCCTGTTCAAGTGCCGCCAGATCCAGCCGCACCACGTCGGCAAAGCGGCCCTTGAGCACGAAATCGGGCACGCTGCGGGCAAATTGGGCGGCCTGGTTCGTGTCGCCGGCAAAGCCGATCGTCAGTTCGCCCGCCCTGCGGTTCACGTTCACGCGGTCCTCGGCGCCAGTCATCATGACCGCAAGCTGATCGCTGAACCGCTGGTGGCGAAAGCCGAAATAATCTGCAAATGCAAGAGGCCGAGCCCAATCCGGCAATTCTCCAAGAGCCTCACCCAAGACGGTGCGCAGCACCTGAGACGATCGCGCCAGGAGATCGGGAAACCCTTCGCCGCCTGCGTCGATCTCGGCGCGCATGGCTCTTACCTCCGGCACCATGCGCTGCAGATAAGCCCGGTAGAGCGCGGTGCCGATTTCCTTCTGTGCACGGCGCGCCAGACGCCCTGTGACCGAGCGATTCTCCGAAATGGCCGCATCGATATGACACGTCACCATGCGTTTGGTCAGATCGGGAGGAATACTGCTGACGTCGCGGTTTGTAGTCAGCACCACGGGCGCATAACCGCCCGTTACGTCCTGATCCGTGCGCACCAGATCGGGCACGTGGGTGGTGAATTTATCCCGCGTCACGTCATCGATCAGCAGAGGGATGGCGCCCAGGCGATCACGCAGGCCCAGCGCGCGATTGGCGGTAAACTGGCCCGAGCGGATCATCTTTTCAAAGCCGAACATCGAGCGCGCGGCAATGCGCGTGAACAGGGTCTTTCCGCCACTGGAATGGCCATACAAAACGGCGTAAACCGGATAAACCCAAGGGTCGATGCCGGCGGGAATTGCCGCCTGGCGCAGATGCGGCGCCAGAGGTGCTGCATAGAGCCAGACCAGGAACGCCCAATAGACTTCGACGGCGCCTGCGCTGTTGCCGAAGAAACTGAGGAAACTTGCGATGTAATCGACGATCAGTCTTGCGTCCCGCTCAATTTCGGTTGGCGGAATGCGTTCATCCGGCCTGAGCCAGACCGCGCCATCGAGGTGAACCAGGCCCGTCGCGACATCGATCTCCGCGCGTGGAATGCGATCCTCGGCGGGATCGCCGACCGGTCGCGCGCGATGGTTTCGCAGCACGCGCAGCACCGAGGCGGCATTGACAATGGTTGCGCCATTCTTGTCCTTTGGCAGGACCAGATCCTTCAGCTCCGCGCCGAGGGTGGCCGCCGTGCGCAACGCGTCCGTGGCAAAGCCGGGCGGCATGGCGCGCGCGGGCGCATCGACAAGTGCGAGGCCCGCTTTGAGAACGCGCACGATCGGCACCTCCTCGAGCGCGAGCGCACTCTCGCGCGCAACGCGCTCGCCGCCCGCGCGCTCGGTCACGAGCGCGTCCGGCTCGACCGGCACGCTGTCCTTCCAATCGCGCTCGTAATAATTCTCGAACACCGACCATGCGGCCAGACCGTCGAAAGCGACATGGATTTCCTGCTGCCGGCCTTCGAAAGCCGCAACGCTGATATTGGCCGAACCGGTCAGCACGCGATTTCCGTTTGGGCCTGACAGCAGATAGAGTTTCTCGTGGCTAGGGCGTCCGCGCAGCAACCTGAAGCGCAGGCTGCCCGCGGCCACACGGTCCAGCAAATTGCGGCCGCTACGGCCGAGCAGCCTGCCGAGTGCCTCGGTCAACGCCTTCTGGTCAACGAGCGCATCGGCAAATCCGTAATCCTGGACAGCCTGGCTGGCTTGCGCCAAGGCGAGATGCTGCCTTGTCAAAATGCGCTCGGACCCGAGCACCACTTCCATGTCCTCGAATTGCTCGGCCAGCCGTAGGAGGAATTCCATGCTGCTGGAAAACGTGATCGCCTTCAGCGTTGTGTAGCCGGCGAAGAGGTCCTGCCAATTGGTTGGGCCATGCGACAGCAATTCGGCCCGAAATACCGTGAGCGGCGCGGCGCCTTGTTGCGGCGCTGCGTTGTCGAAGAAGGTCGGACATTGAACCGGCTCCTTTGGCGCAAGGCTGGGGGAGATGTGCCATCCCCCCCAGACCCCCCGTCTTCATTTTAGACGAGGTCGCGGAGGCAGTTTCTCCTAAACTGATGACGGGGGGTTTGGGGGGAATGGCACATTCCCCCCAATTCTTAGGCTTCGCTTCGCTTGCCTATTTCTGCTTCCTACCCCAAATTTTCCCGGCCCATCTGCAGAAACTTCTCCCTACGCTGCACCCGCAACGCCGCCGCCTCCATCCCCACCAAAGGCCGCAACGAAGCCTCCACGCAATTGCCAACCGCCTCCATAGCCCCCGCCGGATCACGATGCGCCCCGCCCAACGGCTCGCTGATCACCTCATCGACCAATTGCAGTGCCCGCAAATCCGCCGCCGTCAGCTTCAGCGCTTCGGCCGCCAGCCCCGCCTGCGCCGCATCGCGCCACAGGATCGACGCGCATCCCTCCGGCGAGATCACCGCATACACCGCATGCTCAAGCATCAGTACCCGATTGCCCGCGGCGAGCGCGATCGCCCCGCCCGAGCCGCCCTCGCCGATGATGGTGGCGACAATCGGCACCGGCGCTTCGAGGCACGCCTCGATCGAGCGCGCAATCGCCTCCGCCTGGCCGCGCGCCTCGGCCTCGATCCCCGGAAAAGCGCCGGAAGTATCGACGAAGGTCAGAACCGGCAAACCAAAGCGGCCGGCCAGCTCAATCAGGCGGCGCGCCTTGCGATAGCCCTCCGGCTTGGCCATACCGAAATTGTGGCGCACGCGCGTATCGGTATCGCCGCCCTTCTCGGTGCCCAGCACCACGACCGACTGGCCGCGGAAACGCCCCAGCCCGCCGACGACCGCCTCGTCATCGCCAAAGGCCCGGTCGCCGGCCAGCGGCGTATAATCGGTGATCAGGTGTTCGATATAGCCCAGCGCGCGCGGGCGGTCGGGGTGGCGCGCGACCTGCGTCTTCTGCCAGGGCGTCAGCTTGGCGTAGGTGGCGCGCAGCTGCTTGTCGGCTTTTTCGGTCAGGCGGCCGACCTCGTCGGCGATGTTG
Organism: Acetobacteraceae bacterium; assembly: GCA_965276755.1. GTDB lineage: Bacteria > Pseudomonadota > Alphaproteobacteria > Acetobacterales > Acetobacteraceae > CAJCIS01. Next base: position 2,394,392 of record OZ255625.1, on the reverse strand, counting down.
ATTCCGCCCTCGGGTTCGGACATCCGCCGCAGCTCTTCGATCTTGCCTTCCAGCTCGGCGAGCGGCTTCTCGAAATCCAGAAAGTGACGCATCAGCGCGGCTTAACCACAGGGCGGGCGGCAGCGGAAGGGGACGGGCGGCCGTTCACAGACGCGCCATCTTCGTGGATGCCCAGATTCGGCCACAATCAGGCCCCGGCCATGCCGCAGTGCAACGCTTTAACCGTTCGTGCGCGCAGCCATGCCGCCCGCCGGGGATGCACTCATGACGACCCATGCCGATGTCACCGCAAGCCTGCAACAGAGCCGTCGCCGCCACAGCTTCTTCAACCCCGCTACCTTGCTGGCGCTCGGGCTGACTGCCGCCACCAGCCTGGGTATCTGGGCCGCAGCCAACCAGCCCCAGAGTGCGCCCACCTACACGGGTGAGGTCGGCGGCCTGGCCTTCAGCCCCTATCATCGCGGCGAAAGCCCCGAGGCGAAGCAAATCCCCTCCCGCGCCGAAATCCGCGGCGATCTGGCCATTGCCAGCCGCTACACCAGCCAGATCCGCACCTACACCGTGCAGGGCGGTATGGCCGACATACCCCGCCTGGCTGCGGACTATCCCATGCACGTGACCCTCGGCGGCGCCATCTATGCCAACGCCGCCGCCAACGAGGCCGAGGCAAAGCGCCTGATCGCGACAGCGAATGCCAGCCCCAACGTCAATCGCGTCATGGTCGGCAACGAGGTGCTGCTGCGCGGCGATCTTACAGCGCCCGAACTCGTCCACTACATTGCCGAAGTGCGCGCCGGCGTTCACGTGCCCGTCTCCACGGCCGAGCCGTGGCATGTGTGGCTGAAGCACCCCGAACTGGCGGCCTCGGTCGATTACATCACGGTCCACCTGTTGCCGTATTGGGAAAAAGACCGCGAGGCTGACGCCGTCGCCGACGCGCTGAGCAAGTATGACCAGGTGGCGCGCGCCTATCCTGGCAAGCACATCGTCATCGGCGAGGTTGGCTGGCCCAGCAACGGCGTGACCAATGGCGCCGCCGTGCCGAGCCGCGTCAACCAGGCACGCTTCCTGCGCGAGTTCTTCAACGCGGCGCAAGCGCGTGGCCTGGACTACTTCGTCATGGAAGCTTTCGACCAGCCGTGGAAGACCAGCTTCGAAGGCCGCGTCGCGGGCTACTGGGGCATGTTCGACCTCGATCGCCACGCCAAATGGACGATGAGCGGGCCGGTGATGGAGACGCCGGACTGGACGTCATGGGCCATCTTCTCCGCCATCGGTGCCGCGCTGGCCGCCGGACTGCTGCTTTCACGCCGTCCCGACATTCGTTTCGGCGGCAAGCTGCTGGTCGCAGGGTTGGCGCAGAGTTTTGCCAGCATCTTCACGCTCGTGCTGCTGGCAATGGCGGGCAAATATATGTCCGCCTTTGCTGAAATCGTCTGGGGGTCGCTGGCCGTCGGGCAGGCGCTGTTGCTGTTCCTGCTCATGGCTGACAGCTTCGAGCTCGCCGAGGTGGTCTTCGGCGTCGAGAAGCGCCGCCACCCGTTGATCGCGCCAGGGGCACCCGGCACCGCGCAGCCCAAGGTCAGCATCCATCTGCCCATCTGCAATGAGCCGCCGCATATGGTGCGCCAGACGCTCGATGCGCTGGCCCGGCTGGACTACGCCGAATACGAAGTGCTGGTGATCGACAACAACACCACCGACCCTTCGCTGTGGGAGCCGGTGGCCGATCACTGCGCGCGCCTGGGCCCTAAATTCCGCTTCTACCATCTGGGCAAATGGCCCGGCTTCAAGGCCGGCGCGCTGAACTTCGCGTTGCGGGAGACCTCGCCTGACGCCGAGATCATCGCCAGCCTCGATAGCGACTACACCGTAGAGCCCGACTGGCTGCGCTGCATGGTGCCGCAATTTGCCAACCCTGCCGTCGGATTTGTCCAATCGCCGCAGGATTACCGCGACAATGACGGCAGCTTCTTCAAGCGCCTGATGTTCTGGGAATATGCGGGATTTTTCCAGCTCGGCATGGTCACGCGCAACGAGCGCAACGCCATCATCCAGCACGGCACGATGACGCTGGTGCGCCGCAGCGCGATCGAAGCGGCTGGGCACTGGGCGGAGTGGACGATCACCGAGGACGCCGAGCTTGGCCTGCGCCTGTTCCGCGCCGGCTGGGAGGCGGTCTATTCGCCACGCAGCTTCGGCCGCGGCGTGATGCCCGATGATTTCGCCGCCTTCCGCAAGCAGCGTTTCCGCTGGGCCTATGGCGCCATGCAGATCATCCGCGGCCATGCGGGTGCGATGCTCAACCCGTTCAACCGCGAGCTCACGCTCGGCCAGCGCTGGCACTTCGTCACCGGCTGGCTGCCCTGGATCGGCGATGCTTTGGGACTCGCCTTCCTGGTCATGGGGCTGGCCTGGTCGGTGGGCTTGGTCGTGGCGCCGATGCGTTTCGAGTTCCCGATCGTGCTGTTCATGATCCCTTCGATCGGGCTGTTCTTCTTCAAGATCGCGCAAATCCTGGCGCTGTATCGCGCGCGGGTGTCCTGCGGGCTGGCCGATCGGCTGGGGGCGGCTGTGGCGGGGCTCGCGCTGAGCCACACGATCGGCAAGGCGGTGTGGAAGGGGCTGTTCATCCGCAGCGCGCCGTTCCTCGTGACGCCGAAGATGGAGAATGCGCCCGCGCTTGTGCAGGGCCTGGTCATGGCGCGCGAGGAAGTGGTGCTGCTGGCGGCGAGCTGGACGGCGATGATTGCCGTCGGCGTGGCGCACCAGCTGGCGACGTGGGAGGCCACGCTGTGGTGCGTGGTTCTGCTGACCCAGTCGCTGCCCTATCTGGCCGCGGTGACCGTGGCCCTGGTCGCCGCCTTTCCTGCGAGGGCGCGTGTTGCAGCGCCTCGGGCGAGCATGGCCGCGCAGCTTGCCAGCGGCGACTAGGTAGAAACAGCTTGGGTGTCCGCATTCAGATGAAACTGGAAGCCGGGATGACGCGGGACTGTCCGGGACAAAGCGGGATTTCTCTAGGCATTCCGCGGCGCCAGGCCTGATGTGCGAATCACAAAGGCTCTCACTTGAAACTGGAAACTGGGGTCAAGAGAGCCGCGCACCCACATGACTTTAGAAACCTCAGCAGACTTCTCGGCGGCTCTCAAGAGCCTCTTAGGAGGTCGTTAAGAGGGCTGGTCCGGCGACGCCGAGCTCAGTTGCTCGCCGAGTAGATCATAAATCTCGGCGATGTCCCGCGCCGCGTGCGTCCACTCTTCCGGCGTGGTTGGACTTGGGTGGCCGCGATGGGCGATCCGCATCGCGGCGCCGAGGCGAACCTGGTCTAGGGAACTAGAAAGGTTCAGCTTCTCAATAGCTTGGTCTGTAGGCGGGGGCCGATCGGGGGGCGCATCGGCGGCCCTTTGGCCGTCGCCGTCGATCAGCCATTCGGCGCGCACGCCGCACGCGTCGGCAAGCGCGATTAAGGTCGCGCGCTTGACCGGTTCGCCGCGCAAAATCCTCTGAACCGTGTTCTTACTGAGCCCGGCTTGGCCGATCACGTCGGCTCGGGGACGGCCCTGCAGCGCCCGTATCGCACGGTCGGCAATGGCCAAAAGGGCGGGACTGCCGCTGCGAACATTATCGCCCACGGTTTCTGGCACTTTTGACCGAATTCCATTACTTTCACTCATTGCATCAACAACTTAACGGGTTTCCTGAGCCTAACATTCTGCACCTTGTGGTTGACAGGCCCGCGCGGGAAGCATCATTCTGGTGTCGTTAGGCATCACTGTAGAGCAAATGGGCACCAAAGGTATCAAAGGTGGCGATTGGCACCCGGAGGACGTGAAGGCGGCCATCCGAAAGGCTGGCGCCAGCATGGTCGATCTGGCGCGCAGAAACGGTCTGTCGGGATCGGCGGTCAAAAGAACACTGTTTCGCCGATCGCCGCCAGTCCAATCGATCATCGCAGCCCATCTTGGCCTGCCTCCCTGGAAAATTTGGCCCAGCCGCTACGACGCGCTGCAGCAGCCGATCGATCTGCGCCGGTCGGGTGCCTCCAGAAATGCCCGCGGTCGCGCGGGTTCGCAACGTCAAATCGGTGGGGAAAAATGAACACCAAAAAGATCGCCGTCGACCTGGTCGACGTGGGTGAGCGGCTGCGCACGCTGGACCCGGTCTATGTGGCCGAGATCGCGGCCTCGTTCGAGGAGAAGGGGGGCGAGGCAGGCGGCCAGATATCGCCCATCGAAGTGCGCGAGGCTGATGAAAAAGGGCGATACCGCCTGATCGCCGGCGAGCATCGTGTGGCCGCGGCGCGCGTGCTGGGGTGGAAGACGATCGCTGCGTCCATCGTGCGCTGCACCAATGACGAAGCGCGCATGCGCGAGATCGACGAGAACCTCGTGCGGCGCGACCTGACGATCCTGGATCGCGCCACCTTCGTGGCTTATCGCGACACGCTCTGGAAGCAGATGCACCCCGAAAGCGTGCGTGGCCGGGCGGGTGCGGCGGCGCGTTGGCATGCTTCGGCAGTTAGTGCCTATGCATCTAAGCCCGCGAAAAGCTTGGGTGTTTCAGAGCGCGAGGTGCGTTACTGGCTAGCGATTGCGCGCGGCACGGTCTCGCTGTCGGGCCCTCTGCGCGAGCGGGTGGCGGCGTCCGATCTGGCTAATAATCGCGGCGAGCTGCTGGCGCTGGCAGCGCTCGCCGATGATGCGCGGCGCGAGGCCGTGGTCGAGCTGATCCTCTCGGGTGCCAAAGACGCGCCGCGTCGGGTGGCCGATGCGGTGGCCTTTCTGGATGAGGTGCCGGCCGAGCATGTGACCAAGGCGCAGGCCGATTATGACGCCTTTGTCGCCCGATGGGCCAAATATGGCGCCGATACGCGGCCCAAAATCGCCGAATTCGTCGCCCGCGAGACCAAGCCTCGCCGACAGGCGCCGAAGAACTGACCATGAAGGCGTGCTCGCCTTCGGCCCAACTGGGCCTTTTGGAGTGGACGCCACCCGAGCCGGTGGTGCGATTTGACGCCGACCAGGTGCGCGCGGCCACGATCGGCGAGCGGATCAGCCGCGCCGTCACCCTGGCGCTGAAAGACCACGCGCTGCCGCGCGAGGAAATCGCGCAGCGCATGAGCGACTATCTCGGCACCCGCGTGAGCGTGAATGTGCTGAACGCCTATGCGAGCCAGGCGCGCGGGGATCACAGCATCAGTGTCGTGCGCTTCTGCGCGCTGCTGCATGCAACCGGCGATCGGCGGCTGCTGGAGCTGCTGGCCGGGATGAACGGCTGGGCGGTGGTCGAGCAGCGCCAGATCAAGATGATCAGGCTGGCGACCGCGCAGGATCGCGAGGCGCAGGCGCGGCGCGAACGCCAGCAGCGGCACCATTGCCACCGCCAATACGGTGTCTGTCACGGTCGTCTATAAATGACGCGCGCCAGGCTCTCCTCAACCGCGCTCGAGGCCGTGGCGCCAACCCGGCCGGTGGCGGCTTATCTGGGCGGCAAGCGCAACCTGGCGCGGCGCATCATCCCGCTGCTGCAAGCCATTCCGCACGAGACCTATGTCGAGACCTATGTCGAGCCGTTCGTCGGCATGGGCGGCATCTTCCTGCGCCGGCCGTGGCGATCGCGCGCCGAGGTCATCAACGACATCAGCTGCGATGTGGCCAACCTCTTTCGCATCCTCCAGCGCCACTACCAGGCGTTCATGGATGTGCTGAAATGGCAGCTGACCAGCCGCGCCGAGTTCGCGCGCCTGGCGGCGGCCGAGCCCGACACGCTGACCGATCTGGAGCGGGCGGCACGCTTCCTCTACCTCCAGCGCCTGGCGTTCGGCGGCAAGGTCGAGGGACAGAATTTCGGGGTGAGCGCGGGGATGCCGGCCCGCTTCGATGTGACCAAGCTGGGGGCGATGCTGGAGGCGGTGCACGATCGGCTCGCCGGCGTGGTGATCGAGCGGCTGCCCTATGGCGAACTGATCGCGCGCTATGACCGGCCGGCCACGCTGTTCTACCTCGATCCCCCCTATTGGGGGGGTGAGGACGACTATGGGCGCCACTTATTCAGCGAGGCGGACTTTGGCCGGCTGGCCGAGCAGTTGGGTGGCCTGCGCGGGCGGTTTGTGCTCTCGCTCAATGACGTGCCTGGCGTGCGGGTTATGTTCGGGCGGTTCTACATGCAGGAGGTGGACGTGGCCTACACGGTTGGCACCAATCGGGCGGCGGGCACGCGGGCTGGGGAGTTGCTGATCAGCAACCGCCTGCTGAAGGGTGCGGCATGAGAGGGCGATTAGACCCCTATGATTGGCCTCTCAGAGGTGCGTGAATGGTTCCAGTTTCTAGTGAAGTTTTGTCCAAATCCATGTGCGGCCCCACATTGGGGGAATGTGCCATTCCCCCCAGACCCCCCGTCGATTTTTAGGCCTCGCCGGGGGGATGGCACGGTGCTGACCGCCCACGTTGGTAACACTTCACCGGGCACGTTGGTAACACAGTTGCTCATTCGTTCCGGCCTAGCCCGTACGGGCTAGGCCGGAACGAATGAGCTGCCCATTTTCAGCCCCCACCCGCGCCACGTCGAACTGGCGAAAGCGGATCGCCCAGTCGCCATCGTCCCTGCGGGCCAGTGCAACCGTCTCGCCGGCTAGCGCCTCGGTCAGGTAAAGCTTGTTGTCCTGCCACGAGATATAGCCATCGCCGCGCACCCGTTTGACCTGGTGGTCGATCGGGTAAACCCACGCCAGCCCGGCCTCCACGTAAGGCCGCGATGAGGGTGTGTAGAGATCCGCCGGACAGCGCTGGTCCAGCGCCTGATGCGGCCGCTGCGTGTTGAAGTCCTCGCGCCAGGCATCCAATGTCGCCTGCTGCAAGGCCACGGTGGGCGCGCGCGGACGTGCTGCCTCCGCCTCCAGGGTGCGATGCATCCGCTCGTGTTTGCCATTCTGATCGGGCCGGCCAGGCACAATGCGGTCGGGCCAAATGCCCAGGGTCAAAAGCCTATACCGAAAATTGCGTAAGACCTGCCAGCCCGCCGCGGTGGGCAAAGGGAGAGCCATTATCCGTGCGCAGCGCCACCGGCAGGCCGCACTTCCTGAAAGCGGCGATGAACAAGGGCTTGATCTCGGCAAAGGTCGGCCGCGCCACAGCATGGGTGACAAGGATGAAGCGGCTGTAGCCATCAGTGACCGTCAGCGGCTCGCACCGCACGCCATCCAGGGTGCGCCACCAGCCTTTGAAATCGGCCGCCCAGCTGTCGTTGGCAGCCAGCGGTTCGACCACAGGACCCAGCGAAGAGACGCGCGGCGGACGGCGCGGGCGTGCCACAACCCGGCCCTGGCGGGTCAGCAGATCGCCAATCGTGCTCACGGCTGGAAAGACCATCGCGGGATTGTCCCGCAACAGAGCGCTCCGCAGCTTGGCCGGGCCCCAGCTTGGCCGCTTGTCCCGCAAAGCCAGGATCGCCGCGGCCACCTCAGGTGCAGCCGATGCGGGCGGATGGCTCAGCCGGGCCGAGGAATGGTCCGCCAAACCGGCCGCGCCATACGCTCGATAGCGGCCCAGCCATTTGTAGCCGGTCTTGCGGCTGATCGCGTGCCGAAGACATAGCACGCTCATCAGCTCGTCGCCGCGAATACACGAGAGAACAAAGCAAAGCCGCTGATCCATGACCGTTTGTTCCACCCAAACCATCGCCGGTCCTCCAAACCGACAATCTGGACTGTTACCAACGTGCCCGGTGAAGTGTTACCAACGTGGGCGGTCAGCACCGTGCCATCCCCCCCAAACCCCCCGTCATTTGTATAGAAAAAGCCGGTATTAGGTAGCAACCGCCACGCGTCCTATGCCGCGAGTTACTCCTCGGCAGCACAACCCAAGCGTCATGTTGTTTGGGTGGCGCTGGCCTTTATTGGCTGGATGTTAGCTAGCGTAGTTGTAGTCAGAGCCGCCCCAGCCTTTGAGTTCGTCGTATCGACGATCGTAACGCCAGCACGCGCTGGTTTTATGACCTCGGGTGAAGGGGCCTCGGTAATCTATAATGATATGCAGGTACAGGAAGGGCGGTCGCTCAGCTTCGTCGGGTCTGGGCACCCAATAGTCAAAATACTGCCCGACTTCTCCATCGTGGCGCCCATTCAACGTGTGTTCCAAGCCCGCGTTGGTCACCTCATTCTGCAAGCGCTTGTCACCCGCGGCTACGATTGGATCGACAACATCGTTAGTATTGGCGTCGGTGCGTATTGGCGGTTTTGCGTGCCCCCAGTCAAAAACGACGTATATTTCCTCGATAATGGCTGGTGTGCGGCCATGATTAAAGAGGTTGTAGAATACAGCTGGATACTCCGCGTTTTCGATTTCTGTGTTTTCTATACGACCACCACCAGTTACAAAGATGTAAGGGCGCTCAATGTCAACTATAGCTCGTTCGGCGAGGTCGGCCTGCCGTTTTATGGCCCGCCATTGCAAGCCACTCACGACGACCAACAGCAGGGTAAAGACAGTGATGGGATCGTGAGCGGTAGATGTGATCCATCCTATTGTGCCTACCCAGGCCCGCGAAATGAGGGGCTTTGGCTTGCGCGTGGCCTCCTTGGTTTCGGGCTGGTTGCTAGCTGTTTCGGGTATAACTTGTCGATAGTGACAAGACCACGCTGGCTGTTAGTGCACCATCGTTTCTGTAAATTGCTTGGCCGGCTCGGTTTGCCGGGGCCGTCCGAAGCAACGAGGGCGCTTGCGCCCGAAGTGCGCAGGACGGCCCCGGCAAACCGAGCCGGCCAAGACCTATCGGGAGGTGATTGCTTCGGCCCATCCTATCACCCAGCGACGGAGCTTGTATCATGGCACAACGCGTAGAACATCATCCCCTGGAGGCCGCCTTCTCGGCCCTGCTCGACAACGGACTGGACGGCGCCGGCGAGGCGCTGCGCATCCTGGTCAATGAAGCCAGCAAAATCGAACGCGCGCAATTCCTCAATGCCAAACCTCATGAACGCACCCCGGTTCGTGCCGATTACGCCAATGGTTTCAAACCAAAAACCGTCATGACCCGGGTGGGCGAGCAAACGTTCGACGTGCCGCAGGTGCGCGGCGGCGGATTTTACCCAAGCGCCCTCGACAAGGGCACCCGCACCGAGCGCGCGCTCAACCTCGCATTGGCCGAAATGTATGTGCAAGGCGTATCAACCCGCAAGGTGATCACCGTGCTGCAGGCCTTGCTCGGGCCGGACATCGCTATTTCCTCAACCCAGGTCAGCCGCGCCACCGAGCAGCTCGACGAGGGGCTTGCCGCCTGGCGCGAGCGACCGCTCGGCGATACCCCGTATCTCTTGCTCGATGCCCGCTATGAACGCATCCGCGAAGAAGGCCGCCTGCTCGATTGCGCCGTGCTTGTCGCAATCGGCGTGACGGCCGACGGCAAACGGCGCGTGCTCGGCGTATCGGTCGCATTTTCCGAGGCCGAACAGCATTGGCGGGAATTTCTCGATAGCCTCATTGCGCGCGGGTTGCGCGGGGTAAAGTTCATCGTGTCGGACGATCATGCAGGCTTGAAGGCCGCGCGCCGCGCCACCCTGCCAAGTGTGCCATGGCAGCGCTGCCAATTCCATTTGCAGCAGAATGCCCAGGCCTACGTCACAAAGCTGGATCAGCGCAAGCCGGTCGCAGGGCGGATACGCGCGATCTTCAATGCGCCCGACAAGGCAGAAGCCGAACGGCTGCTGCGCCAGGCGATCGAACTCTGGGCGACGGACGCGCCGAAACTTGCCACATGGGCCGAACAGAACCTTCCCATGGGCTTTGCCGTGTTCGACCTCCCGCAAGCCCACCGCATAAGATTGCGCACGACCAACGGCCTCGAACGCATCAACCGCGAACTCAAACGCCGCACACGGGTTGCCTCCATCTTCCCCAACGCCGCATCCTGCCTGCGCCTCGTCTCCGCCCTGCTGGCAGAATGCGACGAGGAGTGGATGAACGGCAAAATCTACCTCACACTAGACACATAGAAGCGTAGCCGGAATGAACCACCTCACGAGAATTTACAGAAAAAAGGTTGCACTGCCCGCTGGCTCAAATTGACCGGTGGAATCGTATTCGGATTTGGATGTTTTGCAGTCGCTGTAGCTATCGAAGGTTTTCGGTCTCTGAACGCGTTGGGCTGATGCGTGGTTAGCGTGAAGGACTAGACCTAGACCCAATCCTCCACACGCAAGACCGATGCGCCAATAGCCTTCATAACGGCGAATAAGAACCATGCCGGAAACGCGCCCCTGTTGACCTTGGCGGCCACCGACGTTTCGGTCTCAGGAATCCCCATAGCGGTCAAGCGGTCAGCAAGCTCGGCGTATGCCACGTCTGCCCGCTTTAGTTCGGCCTTTAGGTGCCGCTTGGCGTGATCGGCCCACTTCTCACTCGTTCCAGCCATGGGTTTCCCACCATAATTGACTAGAAACCTACATAAGTGTCGTTTTTTCTATTGCAAGCCGCGTCAGGATAACCTACATATCTGTCGAACAAACGACGGATGTGACTAAGTGGCCCAACACTTCCTCCTCAGCGCCCGGTCCCGGACCCTCTCCATCGGGCAGGTCCAGCGCATGACGGACCTACAGGCTGAGGCCATGCTCGTTGCAATCCGCTGGCAAGAAACCGCAGGCAAGGCCGTCTGCGTCCACTGCGGCTGCCCCACCTGCTATGAAGCCCGCCGCCCCAACGGTGCCCTGCGCTTCCGTTGCAAAGCCTGCCGCAAGGATTTCAGCCTCACGTCCGGTACCCTATTTGCATTCCACAAGCTGCCCCTGCGCACCTACCTCGCGGCCATCGTGATCTTCTGCAACGAAGTGAAGGGCAAGAGCGCACTGGCCCTGAGCCGTGACCTGGGCGTGCAATACAAGACGGCCTTCGTCCTGGCCCACAAGCTGCGCGAGGCAATGGCTTCCGAAATCAAGGGCATCCACCTGGGCGGCGTCGGCAAGACCGTGGAAATCGACGGCGGCTACTTCGGCGGCTACGTGAAGCCGGCCAATCACAAGGAAAACCGGCGCGATCGCCGCCTCGCTCGTAACCAGAACGGCAAGCGCCGCTGCGTGGTCGTCATTCGCGAGCGGGACGGCAAGGTGTTGCCGGCCGCTTTCCGCTCAGAGAGCGATGCCCTGTCCTTCATCCGCAACCGCGTAGCGCGTGAGACGGAAATCCATGTGGACGAAAGCAACGCGTGGTCCGATCTGGCCACCCGCTACAGCGTGAAGGTCATCAACCACTCGGTCGCCTACAGCATGGACGGTGCCTGCACGAACGGCGCCGAGTCCTTCTTCTCCCGCATGCGCCGTGCCGAGCAGGGGCATCACCACCACATCAGCGGCGTCTACCTGGGTCGTTACGCCCAAGAGAGCGCGTGGCGCGAGGATCACCGCCGGGTGGACAACGGCGGTCAGGTGCGCGGCGTTGTCGGGCTGGCGCTGGCTTCTAAGCCGAGCGTGGACTTCTGCGGGTATTGGCAAAGGGCGCAGGTGGCGGCGGCCTAGGAGCCGCTCGCCATACTGTGCTACCGTGACTGTGGCCGCAGGTCTGCAAACCTAGCGAGCCGGAGAGTATGCCGGAAAGCGCCCCCCAGTGTTGCACTCTTGTAGCACGGATGGGCGGTCATGTTCTATAGCCGGCAACTAATCTTCATACGCCTCCTCGCTGTCTAGAGTGGGTTGGCCCTCGCGTCAGCCCCCTGTAGCCATGTTTCTCGGTTCGGCTGGAGCGCCGTTTCTCCGTCCCGGCCTAACACCTGCCCGACGCTGGCTGCGGCGGCTGTCAAGGATGGCCGAAGGCCACCGCGGAGCGGCGCGCAGCGTCCTTGATTGCCGCCGCAGCCAGCGTCACGCTTGTTCCAGCCGGGGGGCCACACGCCGGAGGGAGAGCGATGAAAGACACCAGTCTGTTGCAAGCGGCGCTGGGCCTGACCCAGCCCTGGAGCGTTGTTCAAAGCACGTTTGACGCGGCTGCCCGTCAGCTCGACATCCATCTCGACTTTGCCCGCGGCAGCCGCTTTGCGTGCCCAAACTGCGGGACCGCCGATTGCCCGGTGCACGACGCCGAAGTGTCCACCTGGCGCCATCTCAACTTCTTCCAGCACCAGGCTTATCTGCACGCCCGCGTGCCGCGCACGAAATGCGCACAGTGCGGTGTCCGCAAGATTGCCGTCCCTTGGGCGCGAAAAGACAGCGGCTTTACGTTGCTGTTCGAGGCGTTGCTCATGACCATGCTAAGCGCCATGCCTGTCAGCGCCGTCGCACGCATGGTGGGAGAACACGATACCAGGCTTTGGCGCGTGATCCACCACTACGTGGCCGCGGCGCGCGAACGAATGAATGCCTCCGGCGTGACCCGCGTGGCCATCGACGAGACCGCAGCCGCGCGCGGTCACACCTACATTTCCCTCTTTGTCGATATCGACCAGGCGCGTGTGCTGTTTGCCACCCAAGGCAAAGACGCTGCCACAGTCGCCGCCTTTGCCGAGGACCTTCGCGCACACCATGCAACTCCCGAGCAGGTGGAGGAGGTGTGCATCGACATGAGCCTAGCCTTTATCAAAGGCACGGCAGAGAGCCTGCCGAACGCACACGTCACGTTCGATCGTTTTCACGCTATGAAGATCGTCAACCACGCGGTCGATCGCGTGCGCCGTGCCGAGCAGAAGGTGCAGCACGCGCTCAAAGGCACGCGCTACATCTGGTTGCGCAACCCGGGAAATTTGTCGCAGCGCCAGAGTGCCACGCTGGCGTCCTTGCCCACGCGCAACCTTAAAACCGCAAGGGCCTATCGGATCAAGCTCGCTTTCCAGGATCTCTACAGCGAAGAGACCACCGAGCAAGCCGCCGATTACCTCAAACGATGGTATTTCTGGGCAAGCCATAGCCGCCTTGCGCCAGTCATTGAAGCCGCACAGACCATCAAGATGCACTGGCACGGCATCCTGCGCTGGTTCAACAGCAAGATCGCCAATGGCTTGATCGAGGGGATCAACAGCCTCGTCCAAGCGGCAAAGGCAAAAGCCAGGGGCTACCGCTCAGTCCGGAACCTCATTGCAATCGTCTACCTGCTTGCCGGAAAACTCGATTTCAGGCTGCCAGCGCTATGAAAGCGCACGCCCACACCAAACAGCGAGGAACCCTTCATACTCTACATTTTTGTTTTCGGTTTTACGGAAGCCTTTGCTTCCCCACTCATACTCTCGCCAAAAAGCGGTGCAACGTACGATTCTGTTCTCGTCAAGGTACAGGATTGTTCCATGCAGCACAACATCGTAATCCGCACCAGGGCCGACCATTCTGGTCAGTTCAATGTCATTAATGCTTTTGTTGAAGACGCCTGGAATATAAGCAGCCCTAGATTCGACTTGCCCGGCGGCAAATGTTATGCCGTTAAAGGAGACAGCGTAAGGAGCAAGTCTTGCGAGATCGACATTCCGCGCGAACTGATTAGGGACCATAACTTTCGGCCAAACACTCAACTCAGCCCTACTCTCTACGACGAAGCAAGAAGTGCCACCTGTATTAGTAATAGAAAAGCTTGTGAAAAAGCTGTTAGCGCGACCCGGAACTCCTTTCTTTACGTTGTCTTCCGACAAGTAGTGGAGCGCGTCGGACAGTTCTCTTACAATAAGACGCGGCCTGTTCTCGGCGATGAACCTGCGGTTTTCCAGGGTTGCTTGGCCTTGCAAAATTTGCGCCTGCTCGGCCATCAGCCTGCGTTGCTCTTCCATAATGCGAGCTTGTCGCCTGCTGATGGCAGCTTGAGCCGCGTTAATTCTGATTTGATTTCGCGTCGCGAGGAAAAGGCCGCCGGCGACTACGAAACTGGCGAGCGCCGCAAAAGCTTGGACCCATTGTGGATCAATGGAATTGTTTTGTTGGGCATCCTTTGTTGTGTTTGCGGAGGCCCCGTGATTATCAAAAAACCTCAGGTCGGCATTGCAATTTTGCTGATTGGCCCGATTCTTTTCTTTGTCGGCGCACACGCTGCTTCTACAGGGCGTTGGGCTTGGTAGCAGATGAGTGTGCCAAAGCGCGTATGTGCCAACTAAAACCATGCATACGCAGAAAACAGCCGCAGTTAACCTCTGCCGCCTTTCTTCGGACACCTGTTTGTACTTTCCTAAACCCTTTCAGTAGCTAAGCACCGAATAATGACATAAAGCAACTGATCGGGCCGTTTACCCCACCAACTCCCACCAAACATCCGGCCAAGTGACGATCTTTCGCGCGATCCCCTTGGCCGCGAGCCGCATCAGCGCCGCCCGCACATGCTCCGTGACCTTATTAGCAACCGCCGCCTCAACGGCCAGCCCCTTCGCTCCCATGGCGTAATCCGCCACATAGCGCGTGGCCACAGGCTTGCCCGCCTCGCGCAAGGCAGACGCGCAAAGCCGGGTCAACTCGCCGCGCCGGAAGAACAAACACTGGCGCGAGACGGGGCGTATAGCCGGGATCAGGTCGGGGCGGCCTTCCGGCTCAAAGAGGCGTATCACCGCGTCTAGCGTGGCTAGAGTGTCGCGCTGGCGCGTGAGCGCCTTCTGTGCCGCATCTATCTCGCCCGCCAGGTGGGCGCGCTTGCGGTGAAGGCCGCTGATGACGAAGGTGTCTGCCATGACGGCAGGGTAGCGGAGCCGGGACGGCTAGGCTGGTCTTGCGTGGTGGCGGTTGCTACCTAATACCGGAAAAAGCCTAAATAATGACGGGGGGTCTGGGGGGGATGGCACATCCCCCCCAGCCTTAGCCTGAGCTATTATGCCGCCCCGCGCGCCATCACCGCGCGCCCCTCGCGCAGCTCCAGCCGCCGGCCGCCAAAGGCATGCGCCGCGCTCGTGTGGCTCGCCATCACCACGGTCTTGCCGACAGCCAGGCGACGCAGGCTGGCGAGCACGTCCGCTTCGGTTGCGGGGTCAAGGTGGTTGGTCGGCTCGTCCAGCAACAGCAGCGGCGCGTCCTTCAAAAAGGCGCGCGCAATGGCCACGCGCTGCGCCTGACCGCCGGAAAGGCCATGGCCGCCCTCCCCCACCGGCGTGTCCAGCCCCGCGGGGAGGCTGGTGGCGAAATCGATCACGCGCGCCAGGCGGGCAGCCTCCTCGATCTCGGCCGGGGTGGCGTCGGGCCGGGCGAAGGCGATGTTGTCGGCAATGGTGCCGGCGAAGAGCACGGGCTTCTGGCCGATCCAGGCGGTCAGCGCCGAAAGCGCCTGGGGCACGATGGAAGCGATATCGGCGCCGTTGACCAGGATGCGGCCGGCGTTTGGACTGACGAAGCCGAGCAGAAGCTCGATGACCGTGGATTTGCCAGAGCCGGACGGCCCGGAGAGCACCAACATCTCCCCGGCTGGCAGCACGAAGCTGAGGCCGTCCAGCGCCGGGCCGCGGCTGACATCCCAGCTCAGCGTCACGTTCTGGAAGGTGATGGCAACACCCCTGGCCTGAACGGTGCGGATGGCGGCCCTGTTCGGCGGCGGCGCATCCGGCAGGCCGACCAGGGCCTGCGCCGCGCCGGTTGCGTGCATACGGTCCTGGTAGGCGGCGGCAAAGGCGCGGAGAGGGGCGAAGAACTCGGGCACGAGCAGCAGCAGGAAAAGCGCGGTGGCGGGGGAGCCGGCACCCCCCATCAGGATGGCCCGGTAGCGCAGGGCGAGCACGACCAGGGCCGCGGCCATGGCGCAATCGAGCATGGCCGAGGAGAGGAAGACCACGCGCAGTACGCGCATGGTGCGGCGGCGCAGTTCGTCGGCGGCGAGCGCCAAAGCGCGGGCTTCGTCCTCGGCGCGCCCGGCGAGCACGATGGTGGCAATCCCGCGCACGCGGTCCAGGAAGCGGGCCTGCAGGCGGGCCAGGGCCAGGAACTGACCGCGGCTGGCAGCGGCGGCGCCTATGCCCGCGGTTGCCTGGCCGATCGGGACCAGCAGGCCGGCCGCGCCCAGGATGGCGGCGGCGGCAGGGTCCGCGCAGGCGGCGGCGGCCAGGACGAGCGCGGGGGCGAGGACTGCCAGGGCCGCGGCGGGGACCCAGCGGGAGAAGAGGCCGTCCAGCGCCTCGACTTGGTCGATGGCCGCACTTGCGAGTTCGCCCGAGTGGCGGCCGCGCAGCAGCGAGGGTCCAATGGCGAGCAGGCGGGTGAGCAACTCGCCGCGGAGCCTGGTGCGGCCGGCCGCACCCGCGGCGAAAGCGGCCTTGTCGGCGAGGAAGGTGAGGCCGCCGCGGAACAGGGCGAGGATGGCGAAGGCGGCGAGATAGAGGGTGGGCGGTAGGGCGTGTCGCAACAGGGTGGCCAGGAATTGCGCGATGCAGCCGGCCTGCAGGATGGCCGCCACCGTGGCGACCAGGCCGAGTGCCACGACGGGCAGTGCCGCGCGCCGGGCAAGCCGCGTCTGCTGCGAGGTCCAGGCGCGGGCGGCCTTCTTGTCGTCTTGCATCTGCGGGCGAGGTTAGCGTGGCGTGCGGCGCGCGCGCCAGGGGCGGCGGTTGCGCTTTGGACTTGCGGCGGGGAGTGTGGCCGCATGGTGGCGCGTCGCACGATGACCAAGGCAGAGGTGCGGGCATTCATGGAGGCGCTTGCGCGCGACCGGCCGGACCCGCGAACCGAATTGGCCTATGCCGACGCCTACACGTTGCTGGTTGCCGTGGCATTGTCCGCGCAGGCGACGGATGCTTCGGTCAACAAGGCAACGGCGAGCCTGTTTGCGGTCGCACCCGATCCGGCGGCGATGGTGGCGTTGGGGGTGGAGGGCGTGGGGCAGCATATCCGCGCCGTGGGGCTGTGGCAGGGCAAGGCGCGGCGGGTGATCGAGATGTCGGAAATCCTGCTGCGCGATTTTGGCGGCGTGGTGCCGGCCGATCGCGAGGCGCTCGAGGCGCTGCCTGGCGTGGGACGCAAGACGGCAAACGTGGTGCTGAACGTGGCCTTCGGGCAGAGCACGCTGGCGGTAGATACGCATGTGTTTCGCGTGGCCAATCGCACGGGGATGGCCACGGGCGAGACCCCGCGCGAGGTGGAGGATGGGCTGGTGGCGCGCATTCCGCCCGAGCTGCTGCCCAATGCGCATCATTGGCTTATATTGCACGGGCGGTATGTTTGTGTGGCGCGCAGGCCGGAGTGCTGGCGGTGTGTGGGGGCGGAGTGGTGCAGGTTTGCGGAGAAAGTGTTGTTGGAGCCTGCGGAAAAAAAGAAAGGAAGGTCTTCTTTTCTGTAGAAAAGAAGCAAAAGACTTTTGCGCCTTGGCCTTACGTTGCAAAAGTTCTTTGGTTCTTTCTTTCAAGAAAGAACTGCTTCCTTCACTGCCCTTGGATAATCCACATAACCTTCCGGCCCCTGCGCATACCATGTCGCCATATTATCCTTCGTCAGCGGAATTTGCTTGGCGAAACGCTGCGGCAGGTCCGGGTTGGCGAGAAAGGTGCGGCCGAAGGTGATGGCGTCTGCCACGCCTGCGTCGATCTGCGCCTGGCCGGATTTGTCGTCGTAGTCGGAATTTAGGATGAGCGCACCGCGGAAATTGGCGCGGATGGTGGGGGCGACGGGATCGACCTCGCTTTTGCCGAAGGTGCCCGCGGGGCCGGGCTCGCGCAATTCGAGATAGGCTATGCCGATTTCGGACAGCGCAGTAGCGGCGGCGGCGAAGAGGGCGTGGGGATTGCTGTCGTTCGCACCTTGGCTGTTGCCGTTTGGCGAGAGGCGCACGCCGGTGCGGTCCGCACCCACCGTTTCGGCCACGGCAAGGGCCACTTCGCGCAGCAGGCGGATCCGGTTGGGAATGGCGCCGCCGTATTGGTCTGTGCGAAAATTGCTGTTGTCCCGCAGGAACTGATCGATCAGGTAGCCATTGGCGGCGTGGATTTGCACGCCATCAAAGCCGGCTGCGATCGCGTTGCGGGCGGCTTGGCGGTAGTCTTCGAGCAAGGCGGGAATTTCGTCCGTGCGCAGGGGGCGGGCTTCGGTGTAGCGCTGTTTGCCTTCGTAGGTGTGGGCGCTGCCTGGCGCGGTGGTGGCGGAGGAGGAGACGGGGGGCTGCCCGCCGAGGAAGCTGGGGTGGACGATGCGGCCCATGTGCCAGAGCTGGCAGACGATGCGCCCGCCGGCGCGATGCACACTTTCGGTGACGGGGCGCCAGGCGCTTGTTTGCTCATCGGTCCAGATGCCTGGGGCGTAGGGCCAGCCCAGGCCTTGGCGGGACATGCCGGTGGCCTCGGAGATGATCAGTCCGGCCGAGGCGCGCTGGGTGTAGTATTCGACCATGAGCGGGGTGGGCACGTGCGCGCGCGTGGCGCGGCCGCGGGTGAGCGGGGCCATGAGGATACGGTTGGGGGCGTGGATGGCGCCCAGCTGGATAGGGTCGAACAGCGACGGCATGACAGGTCCCTTGGGTGGCTGGCCGTAGCTGGTGGGGGTTGGTGGGGATGTGAAGGGACGGCCGGCCTTTCGGGTGCGCCGGGCTTTAGTGGGGCGCCACGCGGGGGCGGGGGGCGGCGTCCGGGTCAGGCCACTGGGGCGGCTGTGGGTGGACCAGGCGGGGTTTGCTGGCGTGGGGGAGGAGGGGCTGGGCTTGCTGGAGGCTCGTGATTGCGGTCAGCGCCGCTTCGATTTCGGCGGCGGTGAGCTCGGGCGTGTCCAGCAAAGCGAGGGCGGCCGTGGCGTGTGGGCCGGCGATGATGTTGCCGATGGAGGCGCGCAGGTCTTCGATCGGCTCGAATTCGTCCTGCGGGAGGAGGTGGCGGTCCCGGATCAGGAGGAGATGTGCCTCGGTGGGAGCGCCGAAGGGCGTGCGCGTGGCGGCGAGGTAGGCGGCGCGGCGGGCCTGGTCTCGGTTTGGGGCGTCGTAGGCGATTTTGCCGACCGCGGTGACGATGGCGTTGAGGTGGCGGCGCAGGATTTCGGCCAGCAGGTAGTCCATGTCCGGGAAGTGGCGGCGGATGGTGTGCGGGGACATGCGCATGCCGAGCGCGAGGTCGGTGAGGCGGATGGCGGCGCGGCCGTAGGTGGCCATGATGAATTGGGCGCCGTCCAGGATACGGGTTTGGCGGTCCTGCTCGGCCCAGGAGGTTTTCGGGCGCTGACCAGGGAGGTCGTCACAGTGGCGGCGGATCATTCGGGCTGGGATTGGCATGGGCAGGATGGTAGTGAACGGAGAGTGAACGCGGCAAGGGGGATTTGGGGTTGTGTGGTGGTTGGGGTACGGGCAAAGGTTTTCAGCTGAAACTGAAGAGCTGGCCAGATTTAAACGCTCGTAGCATTGCAATAGTTTGAGAAAGCCCGTGAACGGCTGCTCACGCGGTGGGCAAACAGCTAGTTCGGCAGCAACTGCTTGCTTCGGACACGCGTAGTTCGATAATCACCCTCAACAAGGGTGAACACGTGGCCTACGATCCAATTGCAGTTGCTCAGGAGTTCTTCGAGACGGTTAGGCGTGTTCGGGCGCTTGGGGCCGGAATGCCGGAGACATCCTCTTATAGCGCGCTTCAAGTTCTGTTCGATTGCGTGGGAGAGTCAATTTCACCCAAGGTTCTGGCACTTTCACAACTTGCAAATACCGGTGCAGGTAGTCCGGACTTTGGACTGTTTGCTGCGAGCCAAGTGCAAAAGGGCGAACCGCGCGCTGGCCAAGCGCCGGAGCGCGGCGTTGTAGAAGTCTCTATGGGGCACTACAAAGAGAGAAACGGTGGCTGCGACGGCGGAAGCCAGCGCTGAAACGCTCTACAAGAGCTTCGCTCCCTCATTGTCGCTCCGCCTTCAGTTTTTACCTGCTGAGGTTCCATCTGACTACTTTGCGTGGCCAAGCCTTCCAGATCTGTTGCCGGTCAGTTTTGTTGGAGTAAAAACGAGCCGCGACGAGTTTCTCATTGACGTAGACTTACCCACGCTTGAAAAACGGATTGATCACTACTTTGATCGAAGCGTCAGCAATATAGATATTGCGACGGCTTATCCAATCATTATGAATGCGTCGGCTCGCTACGATCCAGTCGACACTAGGAAGGTTTTACTAGAGAGACCTACGCGATCGGGTAAGTTTGTGCGCTATGTATATAGACCGTTCGACGTTAGATGGTTGTACTGGGACCCGGATACTAAGATATTAGACGAGAAGCGTAGCGAATTCGAGCGGCATGTATTACCGGGCGCGGTTTTGATCGAGGCTAGGGAGAAGGAAGTTGGCGACACTTTTGCACGAGGCACAGTCGTGGGAGGCTTGGCCGACAATTTTGGTAATGGCCTGTCGACGTTTTTCCCTGCCCTATTGAATGACGGTCACGACACTTTGCGTCGTCCAAATCTTCTTCAAACAACCGATAATTGGCGCAGGGCAAGTGGATTGCTGGAGACGGACGTCTTCTTTCATTGCGTTGCCATAATACATGCGCCGAATTACCGGAAAGCTAATGATGCAGCGTTGCGGATTGACTGGCCGCGTGTACCGTTGCCTCGCTCTGTCGAGACAGCGCGTCTCTCGGCTTCCTTGGGAGAGAGGCTAGCACTATTGCTCGACGCGGACCGGGCCGTTCCCGGTGTAACGACCGGATCATTGCTACCTGTCCTAGCGGTCATTGGTCTGCCAAAGGGCCAGAAATTCGCGCTGACAAGCGGGTGGGGAAGTGTTCAAGTCAAAAAATCGGTAGTCGCATCGTCATGCCGGGCATAGGTAAAATTTCGAAGCGACCTTGGACCGAGTTTGAAGCCGCCGGCCTACGACAGATGGCTTCCCGCCACTCTCTAGATGCCGATGCGCTGAGTCACCTAATCGGTATCCAGGCAATAGATGTGCACGCAAACCCTGAGGCTGGATGGACAGGTATCCCCGAAGCAGTTTGGAATTACACCTTAGGTGGTTATCAAGTGCTCAAGAAGTGGCTATCTTATCGCGAGCAAGCCGTAATCGGCAGACCCCTGCTTGCCGAAGAGAAGATGGAGTTCACCCGCATCGTCCGGCGGGTCACCGAGATTGTTTGTATGGGCCCTCCTCTCGATACCGTTCACACCCTTACGCGGGAAGGTGCCGTCGATTGGGTGGAGGGAAGGATTGGAGGATAGAGAGGGAGGGCGGCAACACCCTTCTGCCAAGCCGGGTAATAAATAGAAGTCAGATGACGCGGAAGCGGCGGGAACGGTGCGTCGTTTAGCGGTGAACGCAGCGTCCAATAAGCAAAAGGCAACGGTCGCGTTCGCGTTCCCGCAAGCTTTCCGCTAGGGCCGACGCTAGCAACCAGATGACACTGGCATCCAACCTGGTTCCGGGCTAAATTTCGTCCATGGACCCCAGCGACCCGCACCCTGAACCCCCGGCGACATGGCTTGCCAGCATGGCGCGTGCCGAGGCCGATGTTGCAAGCGGACGCGTGGTCGACGGGGCCGCCATACACGCGCGCCTTAGGGCGTCAATAGCGCGGATGGAACAGGCCGAGGCGGTGGTGCCAGTCGCCCCTGAATGATCTATGCCGAAGAGGCGCAGGAGCAGATTGCCGCCCTTGAAGCGCATTTCGAACGGCTCGGGCGTCCGGAGGCAACTCGGAATCTATTGGAGGCCTTGATTGAGGCCGAGCGGTTCATCACGCAGCGGCCGGAGCGTGGTTTGCAGGCGCCGCGGCCGTATCCGTCGCTGGTGCGAGAGGGGCGGTTGTGGGTGAAGGCCAGGCGGCTTTGGGTTTGGTATGCGCCGATGGAGCCGCCCGTCATTTACAGCGTGTTTTTCGACAGCGCGGATATACCTCGGCGGGTTTGAGCGCACCCCCAGTGATTCCAAGCGGATGTTTTGGCACTCACCGGCAAACGGATGCCTGGATTGCTTCGCCCCGTTCGGGATTCTCTGTGACGAGAACTGCCGTTGGCGCGACGCGGCAAGTTTGCGGTGGACCCCGGGTGTTCGCCAGGCGACTCAAGACGGGGGGTTTGGGGGGGATGGCCCATCTCCCCCAGTTCTTCCTTATCCTTGCCTTCCGCAACTTCCTTGGCTGACAGACTACGCCCGATCGATCGGCCGCTAAATCACGGCGACCTAGCGCATAGCCGGTTTAATGGCTTGACACGACTGTCACTAAAGTCTGACAGTTTTGGGCAACAAAACAAAGCCGACGCAGGGACCTAACCTGCAACGCGCGGGGCCCGATTGTCAGACCGGCGCCGCTCTGGGAGAAGCTGACATGAAGCACCCCATACGATCGAGCTTCCGCTACGGCATCCTGATTGTGGCCGTGACCGCAGGTGCCGCCTTGGCCGGCTACCAGGCGAGCAGGATGGGGCGGCCGCCTGTCGCTGCCGTGCAGCTCGGTTATCGCGGCCTAGGTCTTCAGCAGATCTACAATCCCCGTACCTGGGCCAAGCTGTCCGCGCTGAACCAGATACCCCCCATCCTTGCGCCCGCGGACGCCGATGGGGACAAAGCGCGCGACGTTTACCAAAATGTTCGCGTTCTGGGAAATCTCAGCGCCGGGCAATTGACGCGGCTGATGGCCAGCATGACGACGTGGGTCGCGCCCAAGCAGGGCTGCGCCTACTGCCATAATCTCGAGAACATGGCGCTGGACACGAACTACACGAAGGTCGTGGCGCGCCGCATGTTGCAGATGACGCAGAATATCAATGCCAACTGGCAGACCCACGTGAAGGCTACGGGCGTGACCTGCTATACGTGCCACCGTGGCAATCCCGTGCCGCAATATATCTGGTTCAACAACCCGGGTCCGGCCGCCGAAGGCTTTGCCGAAACACAGACCGGAATGGCGCATCCGACCGAGCGGATCGGCTATTCGGGCCTGCCTTACGATCCCTTTACGCCGTTCCTTGAACAGGACCACAACATTCGGGTGCAGGGTACACGAGCCCTGGCGACGACAGATCCGGCGCTGAAAAACATGTCGTCAATGAAGCAGGCCGAATGGACCTATGCGCTGATGATCGTCATGGCCCAGTCGCTGGGCGTGAATTGCGACTATTGTCACAATACGCGCGCGCTGCGCGATTGGTCGCAAAGCACGCCTGCGCGCGTGACGGCCTGGTATGGCATTCGCATGGTGCGTGACCTGAACGGCAATTATCTCGATCCGCTGAACCCCATTTTTCCGGCCGGCCGCAAGGGTGTGGTGGGTGACAGCCCGAAGGTTTATTGCGCCACCTGCCACCAGGGGATCTACAAGCCGCTTTACGGCAAAAGCATGCTGTCCACCTTCAAGACCGAGCTCGGAGGTCCGCCGGCAACCACGGCCGCACTCCTGGCCCCCTACATACCGCCGCCTGAGACGCCGGACGCGGCACCCGCCGCCGACACGCCACAAGCGGCACCCGCTCCCGCGGGACCGAAGAAATGACACTTAGGGCTTCTTCGACAAATTCGCTATGAGTGCGGCGTCGAACAAGCCCTAAGTCATTGTTTAGACGGGCAGCTTTATCGGGGTGCCGGCGCACTTATTTCCGATGCTGCCCTTAGAATGGGATTTGCGATCGATATTGCGCTGCAGCAAAAAGAAAGGGCGCGGTATGGCACGATGCTGATAATGTCATAGACTTTTGCGAACATTGACCCTATTCTCTCATGGTGTCCGCCCAAAGACGGAGCCGTTGTTTTGCCCAAATAAGAAGGCCGAAAAAGGGGAACAGGATGTCTAAGCGCGAAACGGTCTCGCGGCGGTCGGCGTTGCGGACCGCACTTGCGGTGATGGCGGGTGGTGTTGCGGCCGCGAGCGCTCGCGCGCAAGACACCGGCGAGCCGCCAAAGCTGCCCAAGCCGCGCGTGCACTACCAGTGGTCGCCGAGTGCTGCGGGTTCGCATTGCAGCATCTGTGCAAACTTCATTGCACCCTCCTCCTGCCATATCGTGGAGGGGGTCATCAGCGGCGGAGGATACTGCCTGGTGTATTCGCCCGAAGATATCGATCTGGACAAGCTGCCCTGACGCGCACGCATTTGGCGGTATTTACGCATCAGGTTTGAACGAGGGAGACCGAGCCGATGACCCGATTCACCATGCGCACCGCTTTGGCTGTATCAGCCCTGGCCGGTCTTTGCCTGCTGAGCGCGCAGCCCGCGCCCGCCCGCGAGTGGGTGCGGGAAAATGTCAAGGATATGCCGAAAGGCTGCCGCGTCACGGTCTATGAAGACCCTGACTTCAAGGGCGCCCGCTGGAGCACCACGAATGGGTGGGAGGTGATCGGCTGGGAGTTCAACGACAAGATACGTTCGATCAGGGTCACCTCCGGGATTTGGCAGTTCTTTCGGGACGACCATTTTCAACAACAGATCGAAACGCTCTATCCCGGCCACTATGGGCATCTGAAGCCGAACTCGGACAACGTGATCAGCTCGTTTCGGTGCGCGCGGGCGACCTGACGCAAATGATTCGGCGCGCTCGTACCTAAATTGACAAAAGTCTTTTGCTTCTTTTCTTCAGAAAAGAAGGCCTTCCTTTCTCTCGTCAGAAGACCGTCCACAGAAAGAGTAGGGCCGTGTTGTTGTCCGAAGCGTTGCGGCCGTATCCATCGTAGTTTTTGCCCGATCCGTTGAATTGCGTGTAGAGCGTGTACTGAAACCCGAGCTTCCAGTTGATGAACGGGCGCCAGAAGCTGTCCTCCTTGCCGAACGGCACCCAGTCGACCTCGAAAATCCAGGACGTGCTGTTGGGCGATCCCTTGATGCTGCCGTTGGTATCATCTGCGCCCGTGTTGTAGAGTAGTTGGTTTCGATTGCCCCAGATTTTGTCATAGGCGATCGTGCCACCGTATGTTTCCTGGAAGTAGTACGTCGCCCACTCCCTGAATTCGCTCAGCCGGTTGGCGGCCTTGCTGCTGGAGTAATATGGACTGAAGATGTTACTCGACCCGTTCAGCTTCTGGTGTTCGTAATCGTAGAAGCCGTCAACGGTAAAGACGTGGGTGAAGTCGTCGCCGATGAATTGATAGCCGTTGCTGATCATGAAATCTTCGTAGCTGTTGTGGCCGAATCGGCCGTCAGTGCTGCGCACGTCCGTGGTCGGGTTATAGCGGCCGTCGAAGTAGTGGCCGCCGATATGGGCGTTGTTGTTTCCCCAGAACCAGGCGTAGGTCAGGCTTGCCCAAGGCTCCAGGCCCGTGGAACTGCCCGGCCCGTAGCTCTCACCGAAGATTTTCTGGTAGCCGGGCGGCTGTGATTGATAGCCGCCGAGATCGACGTAGATATGCTGATCTATCCAGGCATATCCGACAATGCCCAGGCTATTGTCCTGGATATTACCCCCAAGAATGGGCGCGGCATTCGGCCCGGGTGCGACACCATTGGAGATGAACGAGTACCCCCAGAGGTAGTTCGAGTTGTAGGGGTCTGACCAACCGGGCGCGTTATTGAAGCTGAAACCGTAATCGACGTTGTGGCCCAACACTTTGTCGGACCCAACCACTCTGACTTCAGAGTTATCCTGCGCGAAGGCCTTGCCGACGTTGTCATAGGTTCCCTGCAGGAAGACGCCGACATGGTCGGTGATCCGGCCCGAGTAGAACAGGCTGACCGCATTGATGAAGAGATTGTCGTTGTCGGAGAAATCCGGCGTGACGCCACTTGGCGGAAGTTTTTTCTGATAGGAGCTGAACTCCGTTTGTACCCAGGCTGCCAGATGGACCTCGGACGCGATGCCCGTGCCGCCCTTTTGGGTGTATCCCTTGATCTTAAAGTTCCGCCCGTAGGGCGTGAGTTGAGGGCCGAGCGCGCCAATATGGCACATCTGACAGGGCTGGCCTGTCTGCGCGGCAAATGACGGCACCGCCCGGGCGGCGTGCCACGAACTTCCGATAAGTGCTGCCGAGAGGGTTGCAAGCGCGGGCCGGCCTGACCGCGTGACAATACCAAGCTTGGACATTCCCATGTTTCCCCACCCCACATGTTTTCCATGTTTCTTTTTACGAAGATCCCTGCCCTGTGAGGCAGGTTACGAACAAAATAGATGCACTCACCCCCTGGCCCAGTCTGTCATCTTTGTCAGCTTCGGCCCGCCAACTGCGGCTCTTCAATTCGCGAAGGACAGCCATGCGCGAATGACAATGCGGCATTCTGGACTGGAATTGCACCAACTATTTTTCATTTGGCGCACGAATTTTGAGGGGCTTGTAGTTGTCACTAAATAGCAACAGGCCATGTTGGCCGCAGGACTCAATCTGCGAACAATCCACTTTTGCCTGGTATTCTCAGAGCGGCCGAGTTTTGTCTCGATACGCGGCTTCGGCTAGCCCTTGCCCGGCTATCCATGAAGCTCCGAGCTGAGGCGTTGTTTATGCGACGACCGAACGTTCGCGGCCAGGTGCGCGAGCGTTCCGGTCATCATGAACAAACCTATGCCGCCTTCTTCTTGGCGGCGAACGCCGTGCAGTATCCATTCGGGTCGATCTTGCCAGCGACCAGCTTGCAGGATTCCGGGGGCAGAAAATTTGCGCATATTCCGCAATGATTATCGTGTGGGCCATGATGATAGCGATATGCGACGACGCTTTTGTCCATCTTGCCCGCGTCGGGATCCTGGGCGAGCGCTGCAGTACTCGTCAGTCCACCCGCCAGGAGCGTCATGCCTGTCTTCAACGCTGTTCGGCGCGAAACCCGCCTGGTGTCGCTCATCAGCTTCCTCCTTGTTCGTCCGGTCACCGCCGGGCTGTAGACCTACGTATCAGAACCTGCGGTGGACAACCAAGATGGAAAAGACATCCGCGCGCAAATTTATTGCGTCTGTTATGGCTGATACGAAACTTACAAGAGCATGAGCGGGAAAATAAAACCTGTATTGCACCGCAACATAATGCCGGAAGTTCGGCTGTTGTGCTGCGCTGCACCACCAGTAAAAAAGACTACGGCGTTGCTGCCCGTCGCTGAATGTCCGTGGGCCAAGCGGCCATTCTGCGTCCGGACAACGTTGGACTTCCGCTCTTGAGGGACGGCTTTGTCGCCTAATCGGTCGCAACGTGGGCTCAAAGTGAAAGTGGAGAAAAGGCTGGGTGGGATGTGCCATCCCCCCCATACCCCCGTCGTTATTTAAGGTGAGGCCCTATAATCGACGGCGGTCAGGGGGGATGGCACATCCCACCCAGCTTCCCTACCCGTGCCCCTGACCTGTGACGGATCACCTGCTGTGCCGAAACCGCTCCACCGCAGCGACCAGCGCGCGGCGCACGCCCGGCTCCAGCGCGGAGTGGCCTGCGTCAGGCACCAGCGTCATGCGCGCCGCGGGCCAGGCGGCGGCGAGTTCGAAGGCGGTGACCGGCGGGCAGACCATGTCGTAGCGGCCCTGGACGATTTCTGCCGGCAGGTGGCCGATGCGGTCCATACGGCCGAGCAGGCCCTCGGGGGGCAGGAAGAGGTCATGGGCGAAATAGAAGGCCTCGATACGCGCCAGGCCCAGGGCCGTGCGGTCCTGTGCGAAGCTGCTAACGGTGTCCGCACTGGGCAGCAGCGTGCTGCAACTGCCTTCATAGACCGACCAGGCGCGCGCGGCGGCCATGTGGACGATCGGGTCTGGATCGGTCAGGCGCTTGAGGTAGCTGGCGAGCAGGTCGCCTCGTTCGGCGGGGGCGAGGTGGCCGGCGAAGGCGGCGTGGGCGTCGGGGAAGACGGCGCGCAGGCCGTGCAGGAACCAGTCGACCTCCGAGCGGCGGCCGAGGAAGACGCCGCGCAGCACGAGCGAGACGACGTGCTGGGGATAGGCCTGAGCGTAGGCCAATGCGAGGGTGGAGCCCCACGAGCCGCCGAAGAGCAGCCAGCGGTCGATGTCCAGATAGGCGCGCAGACGCTCTATGTCGGCTGTCAGGTGGGCCGTGGTATTGGCCTCCAGGCTGCCGAGCGGGCGGGAGCGGCCGGCGCCGCGCTGGTCGAAGATCACCGTGCGCCAATGGGCGGGGTCGAAGAAGCGGCGGTGGACGGCGCCCGCACCCGCGCCCGGGCCGCCGTGCAGGAAGAGCACGGGGCGGCCGCGTGGGTTGCCGACCTGCTCCCAATACATGACGTGGCCGTCGGTCAGCGGCAGGTAGCCCGTCTCGAACGGGCCGATTTCGGGGAAGAGGTCGCCGCGTGGCATGGTCGGCAAGATAACGTGGCCGGTGGGTGATTTGAAGGAGCTTGGGATGTGGGCGCGGATGTGGATGGTGTGCGGGGCGGTCGCGGGCGGGACCGCGGTGGCGATGGCCGCGGTCAGCGCGCATGCCTTGCCGCAGCGTTTGACGCCGCGGGCGTTGGCCGGGGTGCAGAGTGCTGTGCAGATGCAGGGATGGCATGCCTTGACGCTGGTTTTGGTTGGGGTTTGGGTGACGCGAGCGGGGCCTCGGGGCGTTGTTGCGGGGAATTTGGCGGGGGCGTGCTTCGCGATGGGCGTGCTGCTGTTTTGCGGCTCGGTTTACCTGGGGGATCTGGGCGGGGTGCGGCTGGGGCCGACGGCGCCGGCGGGCGGTGTGCTGCTGATGGTGGGGTGGGCTTTGCTGGGGCTGAGTGCGTTGTTGGCGTGAAAGGGTTTGAAATGGCGCGGTGTGTGGGCCATGTTGTGAGGGCGGAGCTGCTGGGTGCGTCAGGTAATTCATCCCCGGGGCCGATAAGCATCCTCCAGGGAGCTGGCTCTGTCGTGATCCTGGTCACGGTATCTGGCGCCCACCTGCACTAGCAGGCTCTGGAAGGATCGAGACGCCAACGGCCATGGCGGCTCCGCACTCCTACCGATCGAAAGACAGGCAAGATTGGGGGAGATGTGCCATCCCCCCCAAACCCCCCGTCATTTTTTTAGTCGAGGCTCCCCAAATGACGGGGGGTTTGGGGGGACCGGCTCAGTCCACCCAACTTCTTGCCCGCTCACATGTCGATTGACGAATTGATTACGCGCAAGGCGACGCTGCGCGAGCGCGCGAGTGGGCTGCGCGCGGGGCTGGACCCGGGGCTCGGTGCGGCGGTGGCGGGGCATGTGCTGGGGCGCGGCGTGACGGAGGGTAGGGTCGTGGCCGGGTTCTGGCCGATGGAGGGCGAAATCGATCTGAGGCCGCTGTGGCACGCCCTGCACGGGCGCGGATGCGTGGTGGTGCTGCCGCAGACGCCGCCGCGCGGCGAGGCGCTGGTCTTTCGAGTGTGGTCGCCTGGGGCGGAGATGGTGGCCGAGCGGTTCGGCACGCTGCGGCCGGTGGGGGCAGTGGCGGTGCCGGGGCTGATTTTTGCACCCTTCCTGGCCTTTGACCGCGCGTGCCACCGGCTGGGCTATGGCGGCGGGTATTATGACCGGACGCTGGCGGGATTGGCCGGTGTGCCGGCCGTGGGCTTGGGTTTTTCGGGCCTGGCGGTGGACAGCCTGCCCGTGGGGCCGCATGACCGGGCGCTGGATGCGGTCGTGACCGAGCTGGGGGTGACCGCCGGCACTTACCCGAAGGCCTGATCACAGCGCGATGCGGATTCTTTTTCTTGGCGATGTTGTCGGGCGCACGGGGCGCGAGGCCGTGGTGGCAGCGCTGCCTGGGCTGCGGGCGGCGCTGGGGCTCGATTTCGTCGTGGTCAATGGGGAGAATGCTAGCCACGGCTTTGGGCTGGCGCCGGCGATGGCTGAGGCGTTCTTTGCGGCGGGGGCGGATGTCATTACGCTGGGCAACCATGCGTGGGATCGCAAGGAATTGCTGGGGTATATCGAGACGCAGCCTCGGCTGATTAGGCCGGCGAACTATCCGCCCGGCACGCCGGGGCATGGCTCGGTTGTGGCCGAGTTGACCGATGGGCGGCGGGTGCTGGTGGTCCAGGTGCTGGGGCGGCTGTTCATGGAGCCCAATGACGATCCCTTCCGGGTGACCGCCGAGTTGCTGGGGCGGCACCGGCTGGGCGGGACAGTCAATGCCATCGTTGCCGATTTTCATGGCGAGGCGACGTCCGAGAAGATGGCCTATGGGCATTCCTTCGATGGGCGTGTCTCGCTGGTGGTGGGCACGCACACGCATGTGCCGACGGCGGACACGCAGATCCTGCCTGGCGGCACGGCCTATCAGAGCGACTCGGGGATGTGCGGCGATTATGACAGCGTGATCGGCATGGATAAGGGGGCGGCGGCGGCCAGGTTCTGGAAGCGCGTGCCCGGCGAGCGGCTGGCGCCATCGGAGGGGGTGGCGAGCTTGTGCGGGGTGTTCGTGGAGACGGATGCCAAAACCGGGCTGGCGGTGCGGGCAGAGGCGTTTCGCATGGGCGGGCGGTTGAGCCCGATCATGCCGGCGGCACTTGCGTAATCGGCGGCGTGCGGGCGTGCTATGCCGGTTGGGCACTATGAGGTGAGCGGCGTTGGCGAAGTTCGGATGGCCGTCCCGCACCCGGCCCGCGGCGGCTGAGGCACCGGCGTTCCAGGCCTTGTTCGGCGCGGCGCCAGTTGCGCCTGGGCCTGCCCCTGAGCCTGTTCCTGGGCCTGCCCCTGGGCCTGTTCGTGGGGCGGCCGAGGAGATGGCCGCCTTCGCCCCGGGACAGGAGAAGGAGGGGCTTTTTGCCGCGCATAACGGCGCGGGCTACCTTGCCCCTGGTGATCTGTGCGCGACAGGCATGCCACCCTATCGCGCCTTGGCGATCGGGACGTGTTTTCTCGAAGGGCTGCTGAGCCGGGAGCGGGCTGGGGCGGCGCGGGGTACGTTCGATTTCGTGCTGGTCAATAACCAGGCGCGGGGCGCATTCTCGGCGCCGGCCGATATTGCCTTATATGATTTCCAGCTCGTGCAATTGCCGGTTCGCCACGCGCTTGGCGAAGTGGGTGCGTCGCAGTTGGGCTACGCCGATCTGGCCGGGCATAAGCGCCTGTTTGCCGAAGGGTGCGAGCGGCTGGCTGGCGCACTCGATGCGCGGATGAAGTATTGCCACGAGGTGCCACTGCCGAGCTTCGTCATGAATTTCATGGTGCCGCAATGCAATCCCATGGGACGGCTGCTGCCGCGCTACGATCTGCGCAATGTCGAATATTTCGTCGAGCGGCTGAACGAGGAACTTGAAGGGCTGGTGAGGGGCTATGCCAACGCGCATGTGCTGGATGTGGACCGGATTGCGGCCTCGCTGGGGCGGCGGCACATGCAGGATGACGGCGTGCTTTTCTCCGGTCACGGCGCTTTGCTGGTTCCGGGCATGACCGAGCGCAATCGCATGGAGCAGAGGGGATGCATCGCGCAGCATTACGATACCGCACCAGGCGAGGCGTTTGCGGCCGCGGTGATTGCCGAAGCCGAGGCGATGTGGCGCACGATGGCGCAGGCCGATGCCGTCAAGCTGGTGGTGATCGATCTGGATGACACGTTGTGGCGCGGGGTTTCGGGCGATGCGGAGGCTGTCGATCACCACATGTTTGCCGGTTGGCCGTATGGGTTTGCCGAGGCTCTGCTGTATTTGAAGAAGCGGGGGGTGCTGCTGGCAATTGTCAGCAAGAACGACGAGGCACGGGTGCGCGAGGTGTGGCGCAAGATCGTCGGGCGCACGCTGCGGCTGGAGGATTTTGCCGCATTGCGCATCAACTGGCGGCCCAAGGTTGAGAACATGGCCGAGATATTGGCCGCGGTGCATTTGCTGCCGCGCAGCGTGCTGTTCATCGATGACAATCCGGCCGAGCGCGCGGCGATGCAGGCGAGCTTTCCCGACATCCGTGTGCTTGGCGGTTACCCTTATTATCTGCGGCGGATTTTGCTACTGGCGCCCGAGTTGCAGGGGGCGGGGGTTTCGGACGAGTCCGCGCGCCGGACGGAGATGATCCAGGCGCAGGGTGTGCGGGAGGATCAGCGCGCGGGGTTGCCGAGGGAGGATTTCCTGGCGCAGCAGGAAACGGTTGTGAGCCTGGGCGAGATCGCCGATACCGAGGCGCCGCGTTTCGCGCGCGCGATCGAGCTGATCAATAAGACCAACCAGTTCAACACCACGGGGCAGCGCTGGACCAGGCGCGAATGTGCGGCCCATTTCGCGGCCGGCGGGGTGTTTGTCGTGTATGATGTGGCTGACCGGTTTGCGGATTATGGGCTGGTTGGCGTGGTGATCGTGCGTGGGGCGCATGTTTTGCAATGGGTGATGTCGTGCCGGGTGATTGGCATGGGCGTGGAGCAGGCGGTTATGGCGGAACTTGTGCGCGCGATGGGGATGGCCAGCGGTTTGCTGGTGGAAACGGACGCAAATTTGCCATGCCGGAGACTGTATGGCGATTGCGGCTTTGTTTTGAAAGACGAAGTCTGGACGCTGCCGGCTGGCACCGCCGTGCCGGCGCCCCCATTTATCAAATTTGCTCAAAAAATGACGGGGGGTCTGGGGGGGATGGCACATCTCCCCCAGCCTTTCTAGCTTGTGCTGTTTGTGCGAGAAGGACTACATGGCAGGCCACAGTCAATTCAAGAACATCATGCACCGCAAGGGCGCGCAGGACGCCAGACGCGCGCGCATTTTTGCCAAGCTAATACGCGAAATCACCGTTTCGGCCAAGTCGGGCCTGCCTGACCCTGCCGCTAATCCGCGCCTGCGCGCGGCCGTTACCGCGGCGAATAAGGCCAATATGACGCGCGATACCGTCGAGCGCGCGATCAAGAAGGCCGCCGGCGCAGGAGCAGGCGAGGATTACCACGAGGTGCGTTACGAGGGTTACGGGCCGCATGGTGTGGCGGTGATCATCGAGGCGCTGACCGATAATCGCAATCGTACGGCGGGCGAGGTGCGCAGCGCCTTTGCCAAGCATGGCGGCGCGCTGGGGGAGACCAATTCGGTCAATTTCCTGTTTAGCCGCATGGGGGTCATTCGATTTGCGGCCGGCGCGGGCTCGGCGGATGCGATGCTTGAGGCGGCGATTGAGGCGGGGGCGGAGAATGTGGAGAGCGATGCGGGCGGGCATGAAATCACCACCGCGGTCGATGATTTCTTTGCCGTGCGCGATGCGCTGGAAGCGCATTTCGGTGCACCCGAGGAGGCTCGGCTGGATTGGCGGCCAATTACCGTTGTGACGCTGGACGAAGCGCGTGCGGCCAGCCTGTTGAAATTGATCGATGCGCTGGAAGAGAGCGAGGACGTGCAGAACGTCTTTGCCAATTACGACATTCCTGAACAGGTCATGCACGCGCTCTCTGCGGCATGAGTGCGCCCGGCCCGGTTGGCTTGCGGCTGCTGGGTATCGATCCAGGGCTGCGATTTACCGGCTGGGGCCTGATCGAAGTAACAGGCAACCGGCTGCGCCATCTGGCAGATGGCGTGTTGGCAACCGATTCGGCGGACGCGGTGCCCGCGCGGCTGCGTCTGCTGCATGACGGGCTGGCCGCGCTGATTGCGCTGCACCGGCCCGATGAAGCGGCCGTTGAGCAGACCTACGTCAATCGCAATGGCGAGGCGACGCTGAAGCTGGGTTATGCGCGTGGGGTTGCATTGCTGGCGCCGGCGCTGGCGGGTATTCCGGTTGCGGAATATGGCGCGAAATCGGTCAAGCTGGCGGTGGTGGGAACGGGTGGTGCGGACAAGGTGCAGGTGATGGAGATGGTGCGCCGGCTGCTGCCTGGGGCGGCGCTGAAACGCGCGGATGCGGCGGATGCGCTGGCGGTGGCAATTTGCCACGCGCATCACCGGGCGAGCAGGGTGGCGTATGCGCGGGCGCAGTGAAGGTTAGAGCTGGGGGAGATGTGCCATCCCCCCCAGACCCCCCGTCTTTAATTAGGACAACGTTTAAAAATGACGGGGGGTTTGGGGGGATGGCACATCTCCCCCAATCTTTCTCTCCTTGATCATGTGTCAATTTCAAAGCCGGTTGGTATTAATAGCCCGTTTTGACCTAGATTCGCCCCTTCAGCCGCAACCAGACCAGCGGCACAACCACGCTCAGCACGATCATCGCCCACCCGAACTGATACCCGTGCTGCCAGCCATATTCAGGCATGTTCTTGAAGTTCATGCCATACAGCCCGACCACGAAGGTCGGCGGAATGCCCACCACGGAGAACACCGTCAGCACCCGCACCACCTCGTTCTGGTCGATATTGATGAAGCCCATGATCGCATCGAGCAGGAAGCTCGTTTTCGCCGTCAGTTGCTGGTCGTAATCGTTGAGCGAGGCGATATCGGCGCGCAACGTCGCCAGGCGCTGCCTGATATTGTCCTCCTCGCAGGCCATGCCCGTCTGCTGCACGTAGCCGACGATGCGCGCCAGGCCGAGCAGCGTATCGCGAAGATTGTCGATCTTGTTGGCAGCCAGGCCTAGGCTGCCCAGCGTTGCGCGCAAACCGCCGGACGCGCGCGCAATTCCGGGCTTGCCATGGCTGTCACGAAAGGTTTGGCGAGACAGCACCGCCAGGTCGAGGCCGACCTGCTCCAGCACGTCGGCCACGCGATCGACGATGGCTTCCAGCACGCCCGCGAAAACGCTGGCGCTGCACGGCGCATCCAGCGTTGCAAAACGCCCCTTGTACGTGTCGAAGGCCGCCATGGCGGCATAGCGGATCGTCACCAGCCTGTCGGGCGAGAGGGCGAAACCCACGGGGGCGATCGCGGGCAGGCCGTCGGCGTCACGGTAGGAGACGGGCGTGTTGAGGTAGAGCACATCGCCCACGGCGGACATGCGGCTGGAACTCTCGATTTCGGCAATTTCGTCCTGCGTCTGGATATGAAAGCCGACTTCTTGCTCGGCGGCTTTCCTGTCGGACTCGGAGGGATTGAGGAGGTCTATCCAGACTTGCGGCACGAGAAATCCTTGTTAGGTGAAGTGAAGAACTGGGTGGACCGTGCCGGTCCCCCCAGACCCCCCGTCATCATTTGAGAGCCTTGGCCTGACCGCGGTTTGCGCGCGGCCGCCCTCTCGGGGCATACCCCACGCTGAACGTGGAGACCCGCTTTCGCCATGATGTATTTCGGCCGCGCCAAGACCCTGCTTATCCTTGGGGTCTGCGTCCTGGGTGCCCTGCTCTGCCTGCCCAATCTGTTTCCCGCACCCGCCCCGTGGATGCCGTGGCGGCACGTGACGCTGGGCATTGATCTGCGCGGCGGCAGCTACCTGCTGATGCAGGTCGACATGGCCGCCATCGAAGCCGAGCGGCTGGACACGCTGGCGGACGCCGCGCGGGCCACCCTGCTGCACGCCGATATCGGCTATCAGAACCTCGCCGCCCAGCCCAGCCAGCACCGCGTGTTTCTGCACCTGCGCGACCCCGCCCAGCATGATGCGGGGCTGGCCGCGCTGCACACCATCCCGCAGGCCGTGCGCGACGAGTTCACCATCACGGCGCTCCCCGGCGGCAACGTGACCATCGCTTTGCAGCCTGCCGCGCTGAAGACGCGCGGGGCGGAGGCGGTGCGCCAGTCGATCGAGATCGTGCGCCGGCGCATCGATGCGACCGGCGTGGTCGATCCGCAGATTACGCGGCAGGGCGACAGCCGGATCGTGATTGAACTGCCGGGTGCGGGTGACCCCGAGCGCATCAAGCAATTGCTCGGCACCACGGCGAAGATGACGTTTCACATGGTCGATGAGGCGGTGACGCCCGGCTCGGCGGCGCCACCGGGCGATCTGGTGCTGCCCGATCAGGACCGGCCGAACCAGACCCTGGCCGTGCGCCGCCATGTGGACGTGGATGGCAGCGACCTGACCGACGCTCAGCCGGGCACTGACCAGCAGACCGGTTCCTGGACGGTCAATTTCACCTTCGACAGCATCGGCGCGCGCAAATTCGCCGACATCACGCGCGCCAATATCGGCCACCGCTTTGCCGTTGTCCTGGATAATCGCATCATTACAGCGCCGGTGATCCAGAGCGTGATCCCGAGCGGGCAGGGGCGCATCACCGGCAATTTCGACGCACAGCGCGCGACCGACCTGGCATTGCTGCTGCGTGCGGGCGCGCTGCCGGCGCCGCTTCAGGTGGTCGAGGAGCGCACGGTCGGGCCGGAGCTGGGGGCGGATTCCATACGCGCGGGTGCGCTGTCGCTGGCTGCGGGGTTTCTGCTGGTGATCGGCTTCATGGGCACGTTCTATGGGCTGTTCGGGTGGTACGCCAATATCGCGCTGGTGGTGAATTTGGTGCTGATGGTGGCGATTTTGTCGCTGTTCGGCTCGGCGCTGACGCTGCCCGGGATGGCGGGGCTGCTGCTGACGCTGGGCATGGCGGTGGACGCGAATATTCTGATCAATGAGCGTATTCGCGAGGAGAGCCGCAACGGGCGCACGCCACTGAACGCGATGGAGACAGGATTTCGGCGTGCGTTCTCGACCATTCTGGACAGCAACGTGACGGCATTTCTGGCGCATGTGATGCTGTTCGTGTTTGGAACCGGGCCTGTGAAGGGATTTGCGCTGACGATTACGATTGGGATTGTGACGACGTTGTTTACGGCGACTGTGCTGGCAAGGCTGATGATGGTGCGGTGGTATACGGCGCGCAGGCCGCAGTTGTTGCCTGTTTAAGAGCTGGGGGGGATGTGCCATCCCCCCCAGACCCCCCGTCATCAGTTAGCCCCCGTCTAAAATGATGACGGGGGGTTTGGGGGGGATGGCACATCCCCCCCAACCTTTTAGAGGTTTCGTTCCATGTTCATGCGTCCACTGCTCCGCTTCGTCCCCGACAACACCCGCGTGCATTTCATGCGCGCGCGCTTCTGGGGCCTGGCCGGATCCTTCATCCTGTCCACCATTTCCGTGGGGCTGTTTTTCTACCCCGGCCTGAATCTGGGCATCGACTTCAAGGGCGGCATCGTCATGGAAGTGACCACCCCGGTGCCGGCCGATATCGCCAGCCTGCGCGCGGCCTTCGGGCGCGATCACATCCAGCTCGCCGGCCTGCAAACCTTTGGCGGCCCGCGCGATCTGCTGGTGCGGCTCGATACGCAACCGACGGAAGCGGGCAACCAGGCGCTGCAATCGCAGGTGCGTGCCACTCTGGCGCGCACCGTGCCCGGTGCGGTGGTGCAGCGCGCGGACGTGGTTGGTGCGTCCGTCTCCGACGAGCTGTTCACCGATGGCATGCTGGCGCTGGCCATCAGTCTGGCCATGATCATGGCCTATATCTGGTTCCGCTTCGAATGGCAGTTCGCCGTCGGTGCCGTTGTCACCTTGCTGCTGGATGTCACCAAGACGATCGGCTTTCTGGTGATCACGCGCATCCAGTTCGACCTTGTGATGGTGGCGGCGATCTTGACGATCATCGGCTATTCGACCAACGACAAGGTGGTGGTGTACGACCGCGTGCGGGAGAACCTGCGCAAATACAAATCGATGAAGCTGCGCGACCTGATCGATCTGTCGATCAACGAGACCCTGAATCGCACGCTAGGCACGTCATGTACGGTATTTCTGGCCAGCCTGCCGCTGGCCTTTTTCGGCGGGGAAACGCTGTCGGGTTTCGCCTGGACGATGCTGTTCGGCATTGCGATCGGGACCGTGTCTTCGATCATGATTGCCGCACCCATATTATTGCTTTTGGGCGAGCACCGGTTGCGGCGAGACGTCACGACGCTACCCGCCAAGACCACGGCGCCAGCGGGCGCGCGACCCTAAGCGCACGGGCCTTGGAGTTTGAGCGGCATAACCGCCGCATCCGCCGATCGCCCCAGTTATTAGCCTCTGCCACGCGCAATTATGCTATGCACGGTGGCCGTGAAGCCTGCCCACCCCCTGAAATGACCCTGTGAACACCCGATTTCTTTTGGTGACCGCCGAGCCTGTGCTGCAACAGGAAGGCCAGGCCGCGGCCGCGCGCCTGGGCACGAAGATCGATGTGCTGCCAAATTTGGACGCGGCGCTGTCATGGTTGCTGCGGCCGGCACAACTCTGCACCCACGTGCTGGTGCAGGCCAGCATGGACCCGCAGCGCCTCGATGCGCTGGCCGGCATGGTCGATGAGGTGACTAGCACGCCCACGCCCTTGCTGATGCTGGGTGCCGCTGACGACCAGGGTCCTTCGGTGCTCGCGGTCAAGTCGGGAATATTCGCCGCCATGGCCCAGACGCTGCGCGACCATCGCCCTTTCGTACCGGAGAAGATGCCCGTGCTCACCGCGGGCGAATTGCGCACCGCCTTGCATGACGGGCAATTGCGCATGCGCTTCCAGCCGATCGTGGATGCCACCTCGCTGGAGCCGATCGGGGTTGAGGCGCTGGCGCGGCTGCATCATCCCACCTTTGGCATTTTGCGGCCGAAGGATTTCATGCCTCAGGCGGTCGCCTCGGGGCAGGAACGAACGCTGACAGCTATCGTGGCTGCGCGCGCAATGCTGGATTTGCGTGGCCTTCCGGGTCTGCCGGAACGTAATCTGAGCCTCAATGTGCCGCTGAGCAGCCTGTGCCACGCCGATGCGCCGGCGCGGGCATGCGAGCTTTGCGCGGTCATGGGCGTGGTGCCGCAGCAGATCGTGATCGAATTGCTGGAGACGGTGGACACGCCCGATCTGGCGGCACTTGGGGCGGCTGTGGCGCGTTGGCGGGAAGCGGGATTTTCGGTCAGCATCGATGACGCGGGACCGCGTCTGGACCACTGGCGCGCGCTGCTGGCTTTGCCGTTCACGGGGATCAAGCTGGATGGAGCGCTGGCCGCCGACCCCGGCGCGCAGGCAGGCGAAATCGTGGAGGCGGCCAAGCGGGCGGGCCTGGTGGTGACGGCCGAAGGGATCGAGGACGAGGCGGCGCTGGCACGTATGCGCACGCTGGGGGTGGACGCGCTGCAGGGGTTCTTATTTTGCCGGCCGCTGCCGGCGCGGGCGTTACCGATCTGGCTGGCGGAGTGGCGGGCGGGGGTTTTGGCGCGGCCGGAGTAGGAGCAGGCAAGAATTGGGGGGGATGTGCCATCCCCCCCAAACCCCCCGTCTTCATTTTAGACGAGGTCGCTACAACAATTTTACCTAAATAATGACGGGGGGTCTGGGGGGGATGGCACATCTCCCCCAGCCTTTTAAACCCGCATCGGCATCAGCACATACAACGCTGACTCGTCCCCAGCATCGCGCACGATCGTCGGCGCCGAGCCGTCGGCAAACCGAAATTCCACCGAGTCTGTAATCTGATCCGTAATATCGTTCAGATACCGCGCCTGAAACCCGATCTCCAGCGCGCCCGCATCATACTGCACGCGATCGCCGTCCAGCTCCTCGCTCGCCGTTCCCTGCTCGGCACTCGCTGCTGACAATGTCAGAAGATGCGGCTGCAGGCTCAGCTTTACCGGACGTGACCGCTCCGAGGAAATGGCGGCCACGCGCCCGACGGCGTCTGAGAAATCCTTTTTGCCGACCCGCAGCACCTTGTCGTTGTCGTGCGGAATGACACGCTCGTATTCGGGGAAGGTGCCGTCGATCAGCTTGCTGGTCAGCGTGATCGGACCCACCTTGAACTGAATGCGCGTGTCGGAAAGCCCTACCTCCACACTGCCGCTTTCCTCGTCGAGCAGCTTGCGCAATTCGCCGACCGTCTTGCGCGGCACGATCACGCCGGGGATGGTTTCCGCCCCTTCGGGCAGCGGTTCTTCGACGCGCGCCAGGCGGTGGCCGTCTGTGGCAACCGCACGCAGCATGCGCGCGCCGTCGGCCACGGTGGCGTGCAGGTAGATGCCGTTGAGGTAATAGCGTGTCTCTTCTGTCGAGATGGCGAAGCGTGTGCGGTCGATCAGGCCGCGCAACACGAGCGAGGGAAGGTGGAAATGGTGGGGCAGCTGGCCTGCCGTCATGGAGGGAAAATCCTCCACCGGCAGCACCACCAGGCTTGTCGCGAAACGACCCGCGCGCAGGGCGAGCTGGGCGTCGCCGCCTGGATGGTCGAGCTCGATCTCGGCACTCTCGGGCAGCTTGCGCACGATGTCATACAGCGTGGCGGCGGGCGCGGTGGTGGCGCCATTGCGGCTGGTGCTGGCGGCGACCTCCTCGACGATGGCGATTTCCATGTCGGTCGCGGTGAAGGAGAGGCGCCCGTCACGCACGGCGATCAGCACATTGGCCAGGATGGGGATGGTGTTGCGCTTTTCGGCGACGCTCTGGATATGGGCCAGCGCCTTCATCAGCGTGGCGCGGTCGGCCTTGAGCTTCATCGGTCGGTTATCCTCTGGGCGAATCCACGCCCCCTGTCGCGCCAGCTTACCAGCGGGCCTGCGATGCGCAAACCTGCCCCGCGATTGCGCCGGCCG
The DNA here is from genome assembly GCA_965276755.1 of Acetobacteraceae bacterium. Taxonomy (GTDB): domain Bacteria; phylum Pseudomonadota; class Alphaproteobacteria; order Acetobacterales; family Acetobacteraceae; genus CAJCIS01. The sequence continues at coordinate 2,354,352 of OZ255625.1, read as the reverse complement.
GCAGCACTCTCCACAACGCGCCAGCCTCTCAGGCACTGGAGCCCCGCCCTTGTCCGAAACCCATCGCCGGCGCGCCGTGGCCGTCTTCTGCGGCTCGCGTGCCGGCCACGATCCTGCCGCAGGTCAGGCCGCGCTTGCGCTGGGCCGCGGGCTGGCCGAGCGCGGCATCGGCCTGGTTTATGGCGGCGGGCGCGTGGGGTTGATGGGCGCGCTGGCGGACGCTGCGTTGGCCGCGGGCGGGCAGGTCATTGGCGTCATTCCCGAGTTCCTTACGCGCATGGAAGTCGCGCATACCGGCGTCAGTACGCTGCATGTCACCGAGAGCATGCACACGCGCAAGCGCATGATGTTCGATCTGGCGGACGCTTTCATTACCCTGCCCGGCGGGCTGGGCACGCTGGACGAGACGATCGAGATGATCACCTGGCGTCAGCTTGGTTTGCACGACAAGCCGGTGCTGATTTGCGATGTGGCGGGGTGGGCGGGGACGCTGCTGGCTACGCTGGAGACCACGATCGCCCAGGGCTTTGCGGGGCGGGAGTCAAGGCGGCTTTTCGAGGCGCTGGCTGATGTGCCCGCGGTGCTGGCGAGGCTGGAGCAGCTTGGGCCGACGCCGGCGGGTGCGTCGGCGCTGTTGTAGCGCAGGCTTGCCGCGGCTTGGGCTGGGCGGTATAGGCCGCGGCTTGGCCGGAGTGTAGCTCAGCCTGGTAGAGCGCTGCCTTCGGGAGGCAGAGGCCGGAGGTTCGAATCCTCTCACTCCGACCAAAAACCTAAAGAAGATGATGGGGGGTTCGGGGCCTTGGGCGGGCTGGCGCTTGCGCCGGCCCGCCCAAGGCACTTCTCCTCAATCTTTTTTGGCCATAGCCTTCCCGTAATAGAAAAATGATGAGCAAGACGCTCAAGCCCGGCGCAAACCGCGCAATTGGCGAAATGACCGGCTGGCCGAACAAGGGCAGCAGCCAAACGGCCAAGCCCAGGATCCAAGGCAGCAATTCCTGGGTTTTCTGAGCATTGATCAAGGCAATGCCCGCGGCGATCACCAGAAGCAGCGTGTCGTAAGGGCCGGTATGCGGCGCTGCGATGTTGCTGGCGGCAAGCAGGATCGCCAGTCTGATCGCCGGCGGCCGGGAGCTGCGGAACGCCACGTAAACGGCGAGTGCCCCACCCAACGATGCTGCGGCCATAAGCATGTTGGCTAAAACGGGGCCGGCGCCGAGCAGTATTGCGCAGGTATGAACGCTGTTGTCCCAAAGTGGCACGTTGGCGGCCATGTGCACCGAGGCCCCGGCCCAGAGCAGCCAGGGTGCCGTGCCGAAGATGAGCAGCGAGGCCAGCGCCAGCCCCAAGGCGGACACGGCGGCTGCGGCGATCGCCGGCCAAGTCCGGCAGGCGAGCAGAATCACAGGCACCAGCAAGGCGTGCTGCGGCTTGACCGAGAGCAGCCCCAGCACGAGACCGCCCAGAAACGGCCGGCGTTCCAGCAGCCGTGTGCCGCCGATCAGCACCGCCGCGGTCAGAAAAGCGCCCTGGCCCCAGAGCATGTTGACCGACGCGGCGGGGCTTGCCAGGGCAGCCGCGGTAAGGGCGATCGCCGGCCACGCGCGTGCGGCGCGCACGCACAAGGCGGCGGCCAGGCAGGCGGCCGTGCTCGCTTCGAACAGCGCGTAGGAGGTCAGAAAGCCGGCCCACGAGAATGGCAGCAGCAGGAGCAGGAAGGACGGCGGATAGACGAAGGGGCGGTAGGTGAGCGGCGCGCTCAGGCGCGCGCGATAATGCGCATTGAGGAAGTTGGTGAAGCGGTCAGCGTCGAACAGAAGCGGCCAGTCGCCGCGCAGCGCGGTTTGGATGCCGCCGTGGAACACCATGTAGTCCGTGCCAGGCGTATTGTAGTTTGGTCCGATCGCACCCGGCCAGGCGAAGCTCGTTGCAAACACCGCCCATCCGTACAGGCAGGCGAGCAGCGCGGGAACCAGGATAATGGCGGGCACATGGCGTGCCCGGGATCGGCCGGCGTCGTGCGCCCGCCGATCCGTGCCGCCTACCACACCGCCGGCAGCGCGCGCAGCCCGCGCAGCGTGATCGTGGGCTTCCACTCCACATTGTCCGGATCGACCAGGCGCAGCCCAGGCAGCCGCTCGATCAATTTGGCAAACGCGATCTCGCCCTCGATGCGCGCGAGCTGCGCGCCCAGGCAGAAATGAATGCCGCCGCCAAAGCTGATCGCACGCACGCCAGACCGGGCGACGTCCAGCGTCTCGGGGTCGCCCCCATAGGCGGCGGGATCGCGATTGGCCGCACCCAGCAGCGCAATGACTTCCTCGCCCTTCGTGATCTGCTCGCCGGCGAATTCCACATCGCCCAGCGCGACGCGGCCGGTTAACTGGACAGGGCTGTCATAGCGCAGCACTTCCTCGACCGCATTGGGCATCAGTGAGGGTACGGCGCGCAGGCGATCGAGTTGCGTGGGATTGCGGTGCAGCGCGAGCACGCCGTTGCCGATCAGATTGGTCGTGGTCTCGTGCCCGGCGCCAAACAGCAGGCCGATATTGGCGATGATTTCCTCGTCCGTGAGGCTGTCATCGGCTTCGCGCGCGGCGATCAGCCCGCTGGTGAGGTCCTCGCCCGGATTGGCCCGGCGATAGGCGATGAGGCGGGTGAAATACTCCGCGCTGGCCGCGCTGGCGGCGTTTGACTCGTCGAGTTCCTCGCGCGAGAGCGGCGTGGGATCGAGGATGCGTCCGCGCACTGTCGATTCAGCAAGGAACGGCGCGCGATCGCTCTCGGGAATGCCGAGCATGTCGCAGATCACGGTCACCGGCAGCTTGTGCGCAAAATCGGCGATCACATCCATGCCGCCATTACCGGCCACCGCATCGAGCAGCTCGTCCACGATCGTTTCGATGCGCGGCCGCAACGCCTCCATGCGCCGGGCGGTAAAGGCGCGCGCGACCAGCCCGCGCATGCGCGTATGGGCGGGCGGGTCGAGCAGCAGCATGGTTTGGGTGAGCGATCTTATAATCGCCTCGTTCTCGATTTCGGGCGAGATTTCACCCGTATTGGCGTGGCCGAATTGTGGATCGCGCAGGATGGCGGTGGCGTAGGCGTGGGTGGAGACGATCCATTGGCCCGTGGGCGCGCGCCAGATGGGGGCGGCCTCACGCAGGAAGCGGTAGGCGGGGTAGGGATCGGCGCGGAAGGCGGGATTGTTGAAGTCGAAGGCACTTGCCTCGGGGATCGCTGTCTGGTCGTCCATCGCGGCTGGTCCTTGGGGTGTTCAAGGCAAGTAGGAAGGCTGGGGGAGATGTGCCATCCCCCCCAGACCCCCCGTCTATCTTTGGGCCTCGTTCTAAATAATGACGGGGGGTCTGGGGGGGATGGCACATCTCCCCCAGGTCTTCCCTTTATTACGCGGCTTGCTTGTTAACTCGGCTGTCGGCAATGCGGGACAGCTTCTGGTCGGTGGCCTTTTCCTCCTCCAGCGTTAGGCGCAGGACGGACGCACAGTCATCGCGCCCCAACTGGTGCGCATACGCAATCAGGCTGCCATAGCGCGTAATTTCGTAGTGTTCGACAGCTTGCGCCGCGGAAAGCATCGCAGCATCGCATACCTGCGCGTCACCGCAATCGGAAATGATCTCCTTGGCTTCCGCCAGGATGCCGTCCATGGCCTGGCACGTGACGCCCTTGACCGGCTGGCCGTGCATCTTGAAGACCTGCTCCAACCGCGTGATCTGGCCTTCGGTTTCGCTCAGATGCTGCTGAAAGGCAGCCTTGAGCTCAGGGTTGGATGCCTTCTGGATCATCGTCGGCAGGTTTTTGGTGATCTGGTTTTCGGCGTAGTAGATGTCCTGCAGCGTGTGCACGAACAGGTCATCCAGCGTTTTGATCGGCTTTGAGAAAATACCCATCTGTCATCTCCTTTGGTTTTTTTGTGGGATGGCCGTGCTGACGGTGCTATCCGACACCTGGACGCATTCACCCGCGTAACGCCGGCTACACTTGCCGGTTTTGGCGCAATTTGCGGCGTCGCTACAGCCAGCGAGAGTTTATTCCCCGCGAAGCCAGAAACCCGCAGCGGTCTGCGGCCTTGCCGGCTTGAGCGGAGCGGGCGGATAAAACGCCTCTCCGCATCAGGTCTCCCATATGCACAATGTTGTTCCTAGCCGGTGAGGTCAGCGCAACGCCCGGCGCGCGCGCGAACGGGCGCGGCAGCGCCGGTATCTCGGTACCGGCAAATTCCGAACGAGGGCGGTCAACATTGGGAGGGTATTAGCGCGAAGGTGATTCGTGCTGGCGGAAGGAGTGGGATTCGAACCCACGGTACGCTTTCACGCACACACGCTTTCCAAGCGTGCGCCTTAAACCGCTCGGCCATCCTTCCAGCGCAGGCGGCGGAACCTAGTCGGACCGCCGCGGACGAGCAAGAGCGCCCAGGCAGAAGACTGGGGGGACCGTGCCGGTCCCCCCAGACCCCCCGTCATCATTTAGGACGGGGGGTCGCCACCAGCTTCTCTTTCCAACACTTCTATTGGGTCGGTGCCCAACGCCTCCGGGCGCCAATCGCGGGCGCGCGTGAACAATTCGATCAAGGCGGCCATGTCGCGATCCCGATCCATTCCCGCCGCGGCCAGAACCTTGTCACCGGCGCAGTAATAGGCCAGGAACTTGAGCGCTGAGGGGTCACCGTGCACAACCACCCGATCCCACTTGTCCGCATGGCCCACATAATCCAGGCGTTTCATGTACTGGATGGTCCAGAAGACAGGCACCGCGTCATAGCGCCTCTGCTGCCCGAGCATGTTCAGCGCAGCCAGCCGCCCGTGTTGCTGCGCCACGCGCCAATGCTCGACCCGTAGGGGCGGGCCGTCACCACCAAGCGGAAAGCTCGCGATATCCCCGGCCGCGTAAAGCCCGTCGGCGGCGCGCAGGTGCGCATCGACCTTGATGCCGCCATCATCGTTGCGGGGCAAGCCTTCGGCGAAGCCGGTCGCGGGTGTGACGCCGAAGCCGATGATCACGAGATCGGCCGGGATGATCTCGCCGCTGCCCAGCCGGACGCCACCGACCTGACCCGCACCTTCCAGTGCCGCAATTTCGGCGCCCAATCTGAACGATACGCCGTTCTTCTCGTGCAAGCCGACAAAGGCTTGCCCGATTTCGGCGCCAAGCTGTTTTTCAAACGGCGTGCTTTCCTGGCCGATGATTGTTACCTCCAGGCCGCGCTCGCGCAGGCTTGCGGCCACTTCCATGCCAATGAAGCTCGCACCCAGAATTGCGGCGCGCGTGCTGCGTTCTGCCTGTGCCAATATAGCGTCAGCATCGGCGCGACTGCGCAGCGTGTAGACGTGATCGAGGTCGCCACGGGCAAATGTCGGCCGTGACGCCGTGGCACCGGTCGCCAGCAAGGCGGTGTCATAGGTAAATACCGACCCGTCGGCGCAGATAATGCGGCGTCCTTCCGCATCGAGGCGCATGATTTCGGCAGTGAGGCGTTCAATCGCGTGGTCACGATAAAAAGCCTGGCTCTGCAAGGGCGATTTCTCCGCGCCCGGCTTGCCGGAGAGGCTGTATTTGCTGAGGATCGTGCGGTCGTAGGGAACACGGTTCTCCCGGTCGAGCATGACGACCCTGCCCGCAAACCCCTCCTCGCGCAGGGTCTGCGCCGCCACCGAACCTGCCGCACCGGCGCCGACGATGATAAAGCAGCTTGGACCGCGCGCTGCCGGCGCACCAGGCTTGGACTGATCGCCTTTCGTGACCAGGATGCGTCCGCCATCAATGCGCACATCATAATGCTGCAACGGATCGACCGCGGGCGGGTCAAGCACGCGGCCGGTGCGCACGCAGAACGCCGCCTTGTGCCAGGGGCATATCAAACGGTTGCCGTGACGCACGCCCTCCGCGAGCGGGGCGCCGGCATGGGGGCAGGTTGCGGAAACGGCGTGCACCTGCTCGCCATCGCGCAGCAGCAGGATTTGCTCACCATCGCACTCGACCTGGTGCATGCCGTCTGCGCCCAGTTCATCACTATGCGCGACGTCTCGTTCGGTGGTGGTCATCAGACGGTCCTGTTGGTGAAAGCGGGCCTGCACGCCAGCAATTATCCACCCATTGCAAACGGATGTTCTGCAGCAGGACACGAGGAGACGGGATGCTGTGCAAGGCTTCGCAGGTCCGATGTCCAACATTCCTGCAAGACCGAGCAGTAACAGCTCCGGTACGACATGTCCGGCAGCGCGGCGTTCAACTTCGTCAGTATCTCCGCCGAGGGTCCAACTTTCTTCAAGCCAAAGGCAACGACGTGTTCGCCCGGCCTGAGCACGTTGCCATATATTTGCCCATAGGCAAGGCCGGCAACGGGCGGCGGCTTAGCTCCTGACGCGGCCTTTGCCAAACCACAGCATTGGCTCAAAAGATCGACGGGGTTGTCGACCGGCTTGCCTTGATAGAACATCTCGAATGTCATGATTTTTGCTGGTCCGACGCCCGCATTCTCGACATCGAGCTTGGTGTCCCCAGTATCCTGATCTTGTGAAAGTTGGACGAATGGCCACGAGTTCGCCGCGAGCAGACCGCGTTGCGTCTGCTCGCCCCTGAAGGCGACAGCGAGGGAAACCACGGAAATGAAAATGGCCGCCGTCGCAGCCAACAAATCGAACCAGAACCGGCCGGTGCGGGGTGGTTCATCGCTACGGAATGCCATCATGCCAGTGCTCTCCCAAGGACGCGCGGCCCCACGGACAAAAGTCTTTTTGCTTCTTTTTCTTCAGAAAAAGAAGAATCCTTATGTCAAATACCTAGCCGTCAAATGCGCCTCGAACGCGCCAGGATCCAGCCGCCGTCCCGTCACCTCCAGCAGCAGATCGTTGAACCCGACCCGGCTCCCCGCCGAATGAATATTGTCGCGCAGCCAGCCTGTCAGCGGCGCCAGATCGCCCTTCGCCAGTGCGCGATCCAGCTCCGGCATGGCCGCGCGCGCCGCCGCCATCAGCTGCGCCGCGGCCATCGCACCCAGCGTGTAGGCGGGAAAGTAGCCGAACATGCCTTCATACCAGTGGATGTCCTGCAGGCAGCCGCGCGCGTCGTCCGGCGGGGTGATGCCCAGCAACCTGGCCATCTCCTCGGACCAGGCGCCGGGCAGGTCGGCCACCGTCAGGTCGCCGGCTACCATCGCGCGCTCCAGCCTGGTGCGCAGGATCACGTGGGCGGGGTAGGTCATTTCGTCGGCATCGACGCGGATGAAGCCCCGCTCCACGCGCCGCCACAGCCGCGCGAGGTTGGATGGCGCCCAGGCTGGTCCGGCGCCATTGAAGGCGGCGACCAGTTCGCCCGAGAGCCAGCCGAGGAAGGCGTCGGACCGGCAGGCCTGCATTTCCACGATCAGCGACTGGCTTTCGTGCGCGGCCATGCCCGAGGCCGCGCCCACGGGCTGGCGCGCCCAGGCCGCGGGCAGGCCGCGCTCGTAAAGCGCATGGCCGGTTTCGTGCAGCACGCCCATAATCGCCTGCGCCGGGTCGGCCTCGTCATAGCGCGTGGTGATGCGCACGTCGGAGGGCGTTCCGCCGCAGAAGGGGTGGAGTGAACGGTCCAGGCGGGCATGGCCGAAATCCAAACCCGCACGTTCTGAGAGGCGCCGGCACAGCGCCTCCTGCGCGTCGGCGGGAAAGGTGCCGGTCAGGCGGATCGGGGCGGGGCTTTTCTTCTGGCGCGCCTCGGCGCGGGGCAGGGCGTCGGCCAGAAAGATTTCGTAGCGCGCAAAGACGGGGTCGAAGTCGGCCGTGGTCAGGCCGGGCTGAAAGCTGTCGAGCAGCGCATCGTAGGGCGACACGCCCAGCCGGTCAGCGAGGGCCGCAGCGCGTTCGCGCACCAGGGTGAGCACGGTCGCAAGGCTTGGGGCCACCAGCGCGAAATCGGCCGTGGCGCGCGCGGTGCGCCAGATTTTCTCGCACGCCGAATTGGCTCGCGCCTCGGCTTCGATCAGCTCGGTCGGCAGCGCCGTGGCGCGTGCGTGCTCGCGCCGCATCAGGCGCAGATTTGCGGCATCCCACGGCTCCTGCGGCTCGCCGGCGCAAGCTAGGTCCTCGCTTGCTTCGGGCGCGGTCAGGAGCCCGTGGGCGAGGCCGGCCAGGACAGCGAGCTGGTCACCGCGCGCCTGCGCGCCGCCTGCCGGCATGATTGCGGCCGCATCCCAGCCGAGCATGGCGCCGGCTTCGCTGATCGTGGCCATGCGCGCGAAACGTTCTTCGAGGCGGATTTGGGCGGGCGATTTGGGCATTGCGCGATTTTGCCGGGCGGCGGCGGAAATGAAAAGCTGGGGGATGGCACATCTCCCCCAGCTCTTTTTAAGCTGCCTGAGCGGACCCGCCCCGCCGTATAATCCTGCCGGCCACAGCGGTGGCCCGTTCCATTGCCGTAAAGACAGTGATGCCGTCACTCGGGGCAACACCATCGGGCGCAAAGCTTGCCTGTCGATGGACAAAGAGAACGCGGTCGGGGCCAAAGCAGTATTCGATCGCACCGGGCGCGGGAGAGAGGGTGACGCTGCCCTGCGCTCCACCCGGCTGCATATGCGAGCGTTCATCGAGCACGATGCGGCACCGTTCCGCGCTCCACAGCGCCATGACGGAAAGACCCTGCGCGTACAGGGGCGAGGTCGCGTGACCCAGATCGGAAATGCTGGCAAGCTTCGTGCGCGTGACATCGATTTCCGCCATCGCATAGAGGCTGAGCAGATCGTTGGCGATCTCCTCGGGCTTGAGAAGATGGGGCATCTCGGCGTTGCCGCGCCTGGCGGGGCGCAGACCGCGTTCGTAGGCGCCGATCGTCTGGACCCCGCGCAGGAAATCGTATTCCTGCTGTTCCAGCCAGCCGCGATCCTGCATCCATGACACGCGTTGCGGCGGGATTGCACCAAGGTCGGTCTTGCCTTGGCCCGTCTCGCCGCGGTCATCGGCACCGCGCACGATGGTGTCGCGCTGGATCAGCGCGGCGTCTGAATTCTGCAACCTGACGATGACGGATCCGACCGCTTCGTCATCGTTCAGCTTGATGGGGAAATCAAAGCCGCAATAGCCATCGCCCAGTTCTGCGTCCAGCAGGTCACGGCGGAAGCGGTCGACCTTTCCGGCGCCGACGCAACGCGTCCCGGCAAAGGCCAGGATCAGACGGTCGCGCACCGTGCCGGAATCGGCGTGTATCCATCCGGCAACCTGGGCGCGTCGCGCGATTTCGATCGAGCCTCGGATCACTCGCCACCTCATCACCATCGGCGCGTCCGGCCCAACCGTGCACGCCGCACCCTACCTATAGAGGGGCGCGGGCGCACGCAACGATTGTGATGCGCGCCTTCGCCGCGGCCATTATGCAGGCCGCGGCGAAACAATCCAGCGTCAATTTGATGACCGCGCATGGGGCGACCGCAGACGAGGCAGGATTTTTGCGATCGGCTTTTTGCGATCGGCTTTTTGCGATCGGCTTTTTGCGATCGGCTTTTTGCGATTGGATTTGTGCGATTGGCTTTGTGCGAACGGATTGCCAAAAAAGGACAAGTTGGCGCAGCCGTCACTATGGCTGAACTTGTATGAGAAAAAGATGCAAGGCGGCCGGTTTGTGGCACTCGCCCTACAAGCGGCGTCTGTGCACGGCGCGCCAGCCCAGGCGGGCGGTCCGAAACACCAGCCGTGCCCCCTGGTAGATCGGCGCGACCGAGAACGCCCGGCGCGCCACGCGCTCCACGCCAAGTGCCACGAACTGCGCCACTTCGGCCGCCTGGCTCGCGTGCACGGCCAGGGGCCGGGCGGTATCCGACAGGTCGGAGGCCAATTGCATGGCGCGAATACGGGCCACGATGCGGCCGTAATCAGCACCGGATATGGCGGCTTTCATAGCGTCGCGGATGGCAGCTGCTCCTGCCTGGGCGCCCAGATCGGGCGCATGTGCCAGGCAGGCCGCCTCCTTCCACGCGGGCGGCACGGCGAGTGCCTCCAGCAGATCCTGCGTGGCGTCGTAGAAATGCACGTTGGGCGTGCAGCCCAGCGTCTGCCACATCTGCACGAAGACGGGCAGGCGCCGCAGGAACACGGGGCGGCGGGCCGCCAGCGCGTTCAGCACCGGAAAGCCGAAGCCTTCTGCGTGGCTGGGAAAGACCACGGCAGCGCTTTGCGCGTAGCAATCGCCCATCTGCGCGTCGGTCAGATCGCCCACGGGCAAGGGGGTGAGGTTGGGCAGTGCCGCCAGCGGCGGAGGCAGGGAGGGATCGGGCTGTGCGCGGGCGGGCGGGCGGGCCAGGCCCATGGCGACGATTTCGCGGCCTGGAAAGGCGGTGGCGAGCGCATTGGCGGTTTGGCTGAGATATTTGTGGTGGTAATGATTGCCTATGACCAGGATCGCCGTATTGCCGTCCTGGTCGGGCGCGGGAGTGGTGACCGGCAGCACGTAATCGGCAAGATCGCGCGAATGGGGTGCCACGACTTCGATGGCGTGGCCGGGGATGGCCAGGCGGGCTGCGAGCTGGGTGCGTGTCTGCTCGCTTTGCGTGGCGATCATGTCGGCATGATCCAGCGCGAATTGCCATATATTGAACAGCCGCGCTGAGGTGAGCTGGGGGCAATCGAGCGAGATCGTGTCCAGCATCCAGATGCCGATGACCGGTGCCGAGACGGCCAGGCGCTGGATGACATTCCAGTCGTAAGGCTGGCCTACGCGGAAGATTGCGGCGAAGCGCCTGCCCGAATGCGTGTCCGAATGTGCTACGCCGAATGCCGCGTAGCCGTGGAAATCATAGACCTCGCGGCTGCAGATCACGTGCAGGCGGTACTGCTCGCCCCAGACGCCAGCCGCCTGCAGCAATTGGCGACCGGCCTGGAAGGTGCCGTTATGGGAGGTGCGAAAGCTTGAGAAATCCAGCCCGATATCGAGCTTGCCATCGGGCTCGGGGACGAGTTTGGCCAGCAGCGTCTCGGCCGTGGCTTCGGGGCAATGGTAATAGGCCAAGGTGTAGCCCGAATATTCGGGATAGCGCGCATCCAGGATCGCGCGGTTTGTCGGCTCCCACACCGAGCGGTCGATGTCTGCTGTGGCAAAACTTTCCTCACCCTCGTGCCAGACAAAGGCGTGGTTGGCCATGACCGCGCGATAGCCGCAGCGGCCGGCGCGCATGACCAGGTCGTTCTCTTCGTTGTAGCCCTGGCCGTAGATTTCGTCGAAGCCGCCGAATTCGGCCAGGATGCTCCAGCGCACCAGCAGGCAGAACCCGACCGCTGTCGGGATGTAGCTGATGGCTGGCAGGCGTGCGGCCAGCATGCGTGCGGCGTTGCGCCAGGCCTTGGGGTCTGATGATGGCGGGACGGGAAGGGTGGTGATGGTGGCGTTGTTTGATCGCGGATTGACGAAGCCGATCATGTGATCGATGGCCAGCGCCGCAGCCATTTCGCTGAGCGCGCCGGGCTCGATGATCGTGTCCGAATTGAGCAGCAGCAAATCCATGCCGCCCTGGCGCGCTTCGGCCACCGCGCGATTCATGGTGCGCACGAAACCGAGGTTTTCGGCGTTGCGCTCGATACGGCAGGCAAAGGCGTGCGCGGCCGCCGGCGCGATTTCCTCCAAGGCGGCGATCAGGGGCTCGTGATCGGGCGAGTCGACGTAGAAAACCGCCCGTGCGTTGAGCGCGCGCAATTCGCCGGCGCAGGCGATCAGCGAGCCGATCACCGGGGCGACCAGATGCGCGTTCTTGTAGAAGGGGATCGCGATCAACATGGGACGGGCGGTCTGCGCGGGCGCTGCATCCTGCATTGTCTCTTGCGAACGCATATCCATAGACCCGTCATTCCCGATCGCGCTGGCACCCTGCGTGGCCGCGGAGGCAGCCACGGCTCAGGGCGTGCGCGTCATAGACCATTGCGGGCGCACGCGCGCAAACTCTGGCAGCGCCAAGGCTGGGGGAGATGTGCCATCCCCCCCAAGACCCCCCGTCATCATTTAGGACGAGGCCTTAAAATCGACGGGGGGTCTGGGGGGGATGGCACATCACCCCCAGGTCTTCGGTTGCGCTGGCGCCGCAGGGCGACGCGTGAGAATAGACCGCCAATATGGCCTCAACGCGCGGACGCTGCATCAACTTCGACTTCTGCTCGGTCGCCGAAAGCCGCCGCGACATCGAGGTGCGTGCCGGGCAGGATTTCGTCTGCCCCGAATGCGGCAAGCCCCTCCGTGCCCCGCGGGTGAGGCCGCCCCCGCGCAGTCCCGTCATGCCAGCCTTGCTAGGATTGGGCGTGCTGGTGCTGGCGGGCGGCGCGGTCTTGCTGGGCATGCGCATCGGCGGCGCACCGGGCGTCGCCGATGCGCCGCCGCCAGGTGCTGAGAACGTGCTTGCGCGTGTGCACGGCGATGCCGGCCTGGCTGGCCGCCTCGTGGCGCCTTTGGCAGCGGCTTACCTGGCCCAGGCCGGCGATGACGCGGTGACCACCACCGCCGATGAGCACCAAACCAAGGTGAGCGGGCTACGCGGGACGGCGCGCGAGTGCATCGTGATCATGGGTGACGGCGTGGGCGCGGGCATGGCCGCGCTGGCCGCGGGACAGGCCGACCTTGTCGTGTCGCCCCGCCGCATCAGCGCTGCCGAACAGGGCAGCCCGCCCGCCGCAGAGCACGTGCTGGCCGGCCCGGTGGCACCGGGCGTCTATCTATACAGCTCGCCCAAGACGCAGGCTGGGTTCGCCCGGCGTTGGATCGCCTATATGGCCAGCCCGCAGGGGGCGGCATTGCCCGGGTTGCATGGGCTGGTTTTACCGGCGCTGCGGCCGGGCGGCCGGTAGGTTGCATTGGCAATGTCGGACATGACTCCAACCCTTGAGACGGAGCGGCTTTATCTGAAGCCGCTTGATCTCGCCGACGCCGAAGCGCTTCAACGTATTTTCCCGCAATGGGAGATCGTTAAGTTTCTCACTGCAAGAATTCCCTGGCCGTATCCTGCCGGTGAAGCAAAACGCTTCTTGAGCGAGGTCGCCCTGCCTGCAATCGCGCGAGGCGAAGAGTGGCAATGGTCCCTGCGGCCAAAAACAGCCCCTTCCTCGTTGATCGGCATCATGCACTTGATGAACAACGCAGATGAAAATCGTGGCTTTTGGCTCGCTCCTGATTGGCAGGGTCAAGGATTGATGACCGAAGCCTGCGGTGTGGCGACGGGTTATTGGTTCAATGTGCTTCGCAAGCCGGTCCTGCGGGCACCTAAAGCGGTCGTGAACACACCCTCACGCCGCATCTCCGCGCGAAGTGGGATGCGCGTCATCCGAGTTGAGGAGCGGGATTATGTAGCAGGCCGTTTCAAGACTGAAATCTGGGAGATCACGGCGGAAGAATGGCGGGCAGCCGTAAATCACTAGCAAAAGTCTTTTGCTTCTTTTCTTCAGAAAATAAGGCTCTTCCTTGACTTTTTTCGGTCACCTTACCGGTTGAAAAACGACTTCAACACCGCCCCCGCAACACCCAGCTCGGCGGCATTCTCGATCGCCTGCCCGCTACCGCCACCCTCTCCGCCCAGGTACGGCGCCAGCGCGTGCGCCAGATTGGGCAACGTCATCGTCTGCAGCCAGATTTTGCCCGGCCCGGTCAGCTCGGCCAGGAACAGCCCGTCCCCGCCGAAGAGCGCGTTGCGAATGCCGCGCATCGTGGTGATATTGAAACGGACGCTCTCCTCGAACATGCCGACATGGCCTGGATGAACGCGCAGAGTCTCGCCCGGTGCGAGGTCCCGCGCGATGATTTCGCCGCCGAGTTCGACCCAGGCCCGGCACGCACCCGTCAGGCGCTGCATCAGGAAGCCGTTGCCGCCGAAAATGCCTGCGCCCAGGGATTGCTGAAAGCCGGTGGCGACTGAAATCCCTTCGGTGGCGCAGAGAAAGCCATGCTTGTGCACCATGTAGCCGCGGCCCGGCATGATCTGCACTTCCTGGATATGGCCAGGTATCTTGGCGGCGAAACCCACGATACCTTCCTGATAGGGTGCGGTATATTCGGTCATGAACAGGCCACCGCCAGACATTGCGCGCCCGATGGCGCCGAGAAAGCCGGTGGTGCCTGCGGTTGCGTGCGTGGTGTTGAGTTCGATGCCCGCGGTCATCCAGGAGAGCTGGCCGGTTTCGGCGATGATGCGCTCGCCTGGGCTGATCAGCAGTTCCAGCACGGGAAGGGTTGAACCGATGATCTGTGCTTGCACGGGGGCCTCCAATAGAAAGAAAGCACTTCTTTTTTGAAAAAAAGAAGCAAAAAACATTTGAATGATAAAAGTCTTTTTGCTTCTTTTTCTACAGAAAAAGAAGATTCTTTCTTCCTAACTGCTGGCTGCCCCCAGGATCGTCCCATCCGCACGCTGCAAAACAAGCGCAGCACGCAAGCCCGCAGGCGCCGCCACAGTTACGGCAAGCGGCGCACCGTGCCAGGCGCCGAGCGTGAGCAAGCTGCGCACCACGTTGGTTTCGTCCAGTCGCACGCCGCCATTCTCCCCGCCACGGATTTGCGTGCTGTGCGCGGGATCGAAGCCGACCAGAAGCAGCGTCGCATCGCCTGCGCCGGCGCCGACGGTCGCGACCATCCCGGCCGCCGAGACGGTCAGTGTCATGGCCGGCCCTGCCACCTGCGCCTGGCGCGCGCGGGCGATCGCTGCCAGCAACGCGTCGCGATCCGAGCCGAGCACAGAGGTGCCGCCATCGACGACGAGCTGCGGGGTGAAGACCTCGCTGCCCAGCGCGTGCGCATAGGCGCGCTGGCGGGCGGTGGCTTGCGGCGAGGAAAACGGATCCGTCCAGCCCGCGCCGTTCCAGTAGGTGACGTGGAGGCTCAGCGCGAGCACGTCGGGCGAGCCGGCCTGCAGCGCGCCGAGCAAAGCGTCAGCCGGCGGGCAGGAGGAGCAGGCTTGCGAGGTGAAGAGTTCGAGCACCACCGGCCGCGCGCGGGCGGGTGCTGCCATAGCGGCAAGGATGACGAGTGCCAGCGCGCTTTTATGCATGGGCGGTCTTTAGCTCCCTGGCCACCAGATAGAGAAGGGGGCCGAAGGATCCTGCCACAATCGTAATCCCTATGAACGGCCATGCGGACAGCCCATGCGCGGGCGCGTCACGGACCATCCACACGCAGGCCATGATCGCCAGAACCGATAGGTCGGCAAAGACCTGCGCCCCGCCCCAACTCAGGAAATGCGGCTTGATGATGCCGAAATAGCCGACATCGGCCAGTGCCAACGCACTCAGCACGCCAAGGCCGGCGGCGGCGGCAAGCAGCATGATCAGACGATTGGACATGAAAACCTCCTGTTGCAAAGGCGCAGGATCATGCCCCGCGCGCGTGCCCGCAATTACCTGCAAGGTCATTGCCTGCCGCGCCGGCGCGCATGACCATGCCCGCCGATCGACAGGAGGGCATCGTGTCTCAAACAGCCGAGGCGCGGCATGGCAACGCGGGCGGGGCATTTGCGCATCTGCTCCGCTTGTGGCGCCAGCGACGGCGCCTGTCCCAGCTCGATCTGGCGCTGGCCTCCGGCGTTTCGCAACGCCACGTCAGCTTTCTGGAATCGGGCCGCGCCAGGCCCAGCCGCACCATGATCCTGCAACTGAGCGAAAGCCTGGACGTGCCGCTGCGGGAACGCAACGACTGGCTGGTGGCGGGCGGTTTTGCGCCCATGTTCCACGCGCGGGGGCTGGACGATCCGCACATGGGCCAGGTCCTTGGGGCGGTGCGGATGATGCTGCAAAACCACGCGCCCTTTCCGGCCGTGGCCATCGATCGCGCCTGGACCATACGCATGTCCAATGCAGCCTTCGACATGCTCGCCAACATGCTCGGCGAGGATATCTGGGCGCGCACCGGCGGCGGCTCGCGCAATCTGATGCGCCTGTTTTTTCATCCCGACGGCATCAGGAAGCTGGTTTCAAACTGGCCCGCCATTGCGCCGTTGCTTTGGCAGCGCGCCCAACGCGAGGCCGATGCGCTGGCCGGGCATGACATGCAGGCGCTGCTGGCCGAACTGCGGCCGCATCAGGATGCGCATACGCTGGCAGCGGCCTCGGCCGAGCCGCTGCTGCCGGTCATTCCGCTGGAGATCGGCGTGGGTGCTGCGCGCCTGTCGCTTTTTACGGTGATCGCCACGTTTGGCACGGCGCAGGATATTACCGCGGACGAATTGCGCATCGAGAGTTTTTTTCCGGCGGATGCGGCTACGGAGAGGCTGCTTCGTGCGGCCGAGCAATAAAGGCTGGGGGGGATGGCACATCTCCCCCAGCCTTATACTTTCCCCCACCCAATCGCACGCAACTGGATCAGCGGGATCTTGCCCACAGAAAGCGTGCTGTCCTTCAATCTCAACGGCAAGTTCAACGCGGCGCCGTCGCCCGAGGGCGCCATCAACCCCATCACCATCTTGACCGTCTGCGCCATGCCAACCGGCATGGCCCCACCAGCCGCCAGCGCATCGACGGTCTGCGCCCAGCCGCGCAGCGCCGCCGTGCCGGTGCCGGCCGGCTGCAGATTCTGGTCCAGCCCCAGCCGCGCCGACGCCCGCAGATCGGCAGGCCCCCATTCCAGCCGCAGATCGTGCACGGTGAGTGCCCCGCCCCAGTCCCGCCAGGCGCGCGCCTGCTCGATCGCCGCCGCACCCGACAGCGCCGGCGAGGTCAGGTCCAGCGCACAGGCAAAGCGTTTCACCCTGGCCCCGAGCGGCCAGCGCGTATTGTCGGGCAAGGCAATGCCCGAGGCACTGAGGATTGCCCCGGCGCTGACATGGGCCGCCTCCCGCCGGCTGGCCTGCAAGCTGAGTGCCAGATGCTCGATTTGCAGATCCTCTCTATGGGACTGCGCCAGCCCCGCACTCAGCCCATCGGCCTGCAACGACAGGCGATCGACTGACCGCCGGCCCAGCGGCACGAACGCCACCAGCCGCTCGGCCGAGAGCACCACCGGCCGCGCGCTGGCAAGGCGGATGATCTGCTCGCCCTGGGGTTGAAGGCCAAGCTGCGTGGGATGGGCCAGCCCGGCTGACACGATCACCCGTTCGGACCGCCAGTCCAGTCCGCCCGGCAGCATGGCGTGGCCCCCGGAGAGATCGAAACCGGTCAACGTCAGCGTGGCACCGAACGGGAAGCCACCCTCGCCGACATTGGCGCTGCGCACGGTCCAGCCCTGGGCCGTTACCGTGGCTACCCAGGCGGCGTATTCGGTGCGCATGCGCGCGCGCAGCGCCACGCAGGCCAGCCAGTCCGCACCCACCAGCAGCAGGATCGCGGTCATGGCGACGATCAGCCGGCGGCGCATGCGGTCAGCCTGGAGCTGCGGAAAGGCGTATCATCCACACTGTGGCCATGCGCGCCGGCAAATCGCGCACGCCCAGCGCGAGCGCTCGGCGGCTGAGAACGCGCGCGCCCGAGACGAGCGCCTTATAGGCAATTGGAACAGGCACTTGGCCCAAGTTTTCCCCTGAAATAAATAGCTGCACAGGCACACGCAGCAGTTGCAAGTTCCCGAAATAGGAGGCATTTACAGCCGCTTGGAACACTCACTTCACCGTGAGCGAGAGCTGGCCAGCCACACCGTCCACAGATTTATCCACAGGCTCATATGCCATCGATGCGGCCTGGCGCCAGAAATCCTCGATTGCCGCCAGCAGCGCGGCACGTCCCACCGGAGGGGCGATCGGTGGCCCAATGGCGATGTGGATCGTGCCAGGAAACTTTCTAAACGCCCGCCGCCCCCAATACGCGCCAGAGTCGGTGGCAATGGGTGTGACCGGCAGGTTCAGGTGGGTGGCAATGGCAGTTATGCCGGGCTGAAGCGGCACGTGCTGTCCCGGTGCCACCCGCGTGCCCTGGGGGAAGATGATGATCTGCCTGCCTGCCTGCCGCGCCCGCCGCGCCTGGCCGAGCAGGCCGCGCAGGGCGGCCGCCCCCGCGCCGCGATCGATCGGGATCATGCCCGCCGGCGCCAGCAGGGGCCCGAAGAGCGGGATGCGGGTCAGTTCGTGCTTGACCACGTAGCTCGGGCGGGGGAGCAGCGTCATCCAGATCAGCGTGTCGAAGGCCGATTGGTGCTCGCTGGCCAGCAAAGCGGGGCCATCTTCAGGCAGATGCTCAATTCCGGTGACGGCGACGCGGATGCCGCAAATGTATTGCGCACCCGCAATGACCAGGCGCGCCCAGAACCGCGCAAAGTCGAAGATGCGCGGCCGCGCGAAGGCGCGCACGGCTAGTCCGGCCACGCCGAGCACGAACGTCAGGCCGAAGAAGTAGGCGTTGAACAGGGCCGCCCGCAGCAGGATCATCCGGCAATCCCCCCATCGCGCTCGCGCTGGAGCAGGGTGAGCCCGCATTCGGCGGCGAGGTATTTGGTGTACTCGCCGGCGAGCAGGCGCAATGTGGACAGCCCAGCGGCGCCGCGCAAAGCAGGGGGCAGCACGGGGGCTGGAAAAAGCTGCGCGTCGGGCAACGTGCGGCCGATTTCAGTCAGCGCGCGGCGCATGTGGTAGCTGGCGGTGACCACGATCAGCGAGTGCAGCCCATGCGCGCGCGCCCAATCGGCCGCCTCATCGGCATTGCCCAGCGTGTCGGTGGCCGTGCGCCCGACGGTGATGCGCCCGGCCAGGGTGCCGGGTGCGATCCCCGTGCCGCGAAAAAGAGCTGCGAACTCGGTTGCCGGCCCCACGCCGGAGATCAGCAGCAGGCGGGCACGATCCTGTTGCAACATTTCGATCGCCGTGGCGATGCGATCCGCCCCACCGGTCAATGCCACGATGCCGTCCGCGCGCGGCGGCAGGCTGGCCGGGCGCATGACATCGCGCACGAACCACACGAAGCCGGCCACCCAGCACAGGGCCGCAAGACAGGCCAGAAACGCCAGCGCAGGCGCCGCGCGTCGCATTATGGCAGCCGCCGCAACTGGACCGGGGCGGCGGCCGCGCGCCCGTAGAACACCCCGACGCCGTTCAGCCTCACCATACCGCCGTTGTGCCGCGCGGGGGGGTGTGTTGCCAAGCGGGGGGCGACGGCGAAGCCGCGTGAAGTGCAAGGAAAGCTGGGGGAGATGTGCCATCCCCCCCAGACCCCCGTCGATTTTGCGTTGGGCGTTTGCCGGCGGGCAGTGTTGCACTATGAACGTGCGCGATGAAGATCGTCTGCCCGTCCTGCCACGCCCAGTACGAGGTGCCCGAGGCGGTCGTGACGTCTCGCAGGAAGATGCGTTGCGCACGCTGTAGCGGGGAGTGGGTGCCTGCGGATTTGGCCGCGCCCGAGCCGTCGCCTCCGGTGCCCCCTTCGCCCTTGGCGAAGGAGATCATGGCCGACAAACGGGCGTTTGTGACAGAGGTGCACGAGGGTTCGCCCGCGCCCGCGAATGGCGATCCATTGCCGATGATGCCTTCCGAACAACCGGCGCATGAGGATGAGCCAGCCACGTTGGCCGTGCCAGAACCGGCATGGCAGGAGCCGGCGCCCCCAATGGCAACTGAGCCCGACATTATTCCCGAGCCGCCGCCACTGAAAGCGCGGCGATCAGAGCCGCGGGTTAGCATAAACGCTCCCTTGCACAGCCCTGCCACAACCGTCGGGCCGCCCGTACTGGCATGGGCTGCGAGCATTGCGCTCGTCCTGGGTCTTGTTGCCGCGGCGGTGATCTTTCGTGCGCCGATCATGAAGGCTTGGCCGCCGAGTGCCAGGCTTTTTGCGGGGTTGGGAGAGAAGTAAGGAAGGGCTTCTTTTTTGAAAAAAAGAAGCAAAAAACTTTTGTCTGTTAGGCGTGCGTGTGCAAGGACCCTGTGTCCAAACTGACAAGAGTTTTTTGGTCCTTTTTTTCAAAAAAAGAATTGCTTCCTAAAACTTCACCGTCGCATTCACACCCACGGTCAAGGGCCGCAATGTAAACCCTTGCGTATTGGCCAGCGTCGTCCCCAAATAATTGAATCCGTACAGCGGCATGTTCGTCCCGGGCGCATCGACGCCCGAGCCCTGGATGTCGGGTCGCTGGATGATCTTGTTGCTATTGGCTAAATTTTTGCCAAAAAGCGTAAATTCCCACGGCCCATAATCGAGTCCCACGGCTGCATCCAGAGTGACGTAGCCTGGCCGTTCGTAATCGGCGTTACCCGCGATATCATTGCCGTTGCTGTGGCCAACATAGGGAATGTCGATGGTCGCGAAGCCGGTGATCTTGTCGCTGATGATGAAATCCCGGCGCGCATCGACGTCGATGTTGAAGACCGGCACGCCTGGCACGCTCTCACCTTTCGCGGTGCCGGTCAGCGGCGCGCCGCCAATATAGACGCCGCGGTCGAGGGTCGCGTGCGTGTAGCTCCCAGACAGGCCGATCACCGTCTGGTCGGTTATGCGGGAGCGCAGTTCGAACTCGCCGCCGTAGCTCGTGGCGTTGCCGGCGTTGGTTTCGAAATCCAGGCCAGAAGTCACGAGCGGGATCTGCTGTTGGATGTTGTCCCACAAGATGTAGAAGACATCCGCCGACCCGACTAGCCTGCCGTCGAAGAGGCGGAACTTGTCGCCCAGTTCGAAATTCCACAGCTTGTCTGGACCGTATTGAGTGGGCGAGCTGTGCAGGCCGAGATTGGCCAGGTCAAATGATGGCGTGCCGGCCGATGCCGCATCGCCGGGAATGTAGGCGATGCGCCGGTTCTCGCTGCCGAGGCGGAAGCCCTTGGACGCATTGGCGTAGATCGTGTTGATGGGCGATGTGTCCCAGCCCGCGGCGAATTTTGGTTGCAAGGAGTAAAAATGGCCAACGCTGCTGGTCGGCCCCGTCAGGCCGTAGCTGTAGAATTCCTCCTCGTCCGAGCCCTCGCCATCGCGCGCATAGAGGTAGCGCGCGCCCGCGGTAAGGCGGATATTCGGCATGGGATAATAGGTTCCTTCGCCGAAGACGGCGTATTGCGCGGTGTTGTAGGTCTGCAGGCCACGGAAGACGTAATCGTTCTGGATAAAGCCGGGGGCGCCGCCGGAAATCACGTCCGGATTGGATGGGTCGGCGTGGAATTCATTGAAAATGGCGTTCGCACCTTGCACGGTCTCCGTGTCGGTCGATTTGGTGGTCTCGTCCGAGTAGTAGAGGCCGGCGATCCAGGTGAAAGGCAGGCCTTCGGGATCGTAGGGTTTGGAGACCAGGCGTACCTCCTGCTGGAACTGGCGCGTCTGGTTGTTGTAGAAGGTGTAGCTCGGCAAGTTGAACAGGGCATTGTAAAGGCCTGGGGGCGCCACGATGGCTGGCTCGTTCGGACATGTCAGCGCAAGGTTGAGCGGATCGCAGACGTAGAGCGAGAGGTTGTTGTAGATCGTGCTGTCGAGCGTGCGTTCGAAAGTGCGCACGTAGGAACTGGTGATCGATACCAGGTTGGCGAAGCCGAGATCGGCGTTCACCGTCACGCTCGGCACGAACATCTTGTCGTGGCCCGGCTCTGCAACGGTCTTTGGCGTCTCATACAATGGCAATGCGAGGTACTGCGCATCGACATCGCGCGTGATGGTCTTCTGCCAGAACGCCGACGGTATGATCGTCAGCCAGTCATTCGGCTTCAGCAGAAGGGTCGCGTTAGCGACATCGAAGCCCTGGCTATTGATGCCAGATTTGATGACCCGGCCCGTGGCGCCGTTGATGTTGTCGATATAGCCGGCATCGCCGCCCGTTTCGCCAGCTACACGTAGCACCGCTTTGTCTGTTGCGATCGGGATATTGGCAACCGCCTGTTCGTCCCAGTTCGGCCCGCCGCTGTGATCGGTGCCGGATAGTTCGCTGAACAGGCTGCCGGCATAAACGTTCATCTGCGGCTGGTTGGTGATGTATTTCAGCGTGCCGCCGAGCGCGCTTGCGCCATAGAGCGTGCCTTGCGGGCCGCGCAGCACCTCGATGCGCGAGATGTCGAGAAAGCGCGGCTCGGCCGTGCCTTCGGTGTAGATATTGCGTGTGGTCAGCGACACGTCATTCAGGTAGAGCGCCACCGTGGCCGTGCCGGCCTGGCTGGCAATGCCGCGCAATTCGAGCGTTGACAGGCCCGCGCCGGCCTGGCTGGAAAAGGAAAGGTTGGGCACGGCGCGTGTCAGATCGGCGAAGTTCTGGATGTGATCTGCCTTGATCTGGCGCCCGCTCAAAACCGTCACGCTGAGCGGAACTTTGCGTACGTTCTCAGCGCGCTTCTGTGCGGTGACGGTGATTTCCTCGACCTTGGCGCGCGGCTTGGAGCCGATCGGATCGGCGGTCGTTTGGGCAAATGCCGCGCCGCCGGCGAGCAGACCCGTCAAGGCGTAGGCGAGGCGCTTGCTGTGCATGGATAAGCTTGCCACTTCTTGCGTCGATTGGGGGAGCAGGGTTTGTGATCATAATTCCGATGCTGTGCGCTGTTGCAAGTGTTGCAAGCGTCGTGCCGATGCAGCAGTGCGCTATTGCCGGCCATTGTGCTTCCTTTGCCGCTATCGCGGACTCGGCGAATGGCTGAGCCGGATGGGCTGCCCGCGGGCACGCGGTTCGTGGACGCCTTTGTCTTCGACCTGAACGGCATTGCACGCGGCAAGCGTCTGCCCGCCGCGGACTGGACCGGGGACAGCGTGGCCTTTTCGGCAAGCGCGCTGGTGCTGGACGCGCAGGGAAACGCGCAGGGGCCGCTGGGACTGGGAACCCAGGATGGCGATCCCGACGCGCTGGGCTGGCCGGTTTTGGGGCAAACGTGGCCTGTTCCTTGGGCGTCCCAGGCGGTGGCGCAATCGCTGCTGAGCATGCGCGGGCCGGACGGCGCGCCGCTGTGGTTCGATCCGCGGGAGGTATTGGCCCGCGTGATTGCGCGCCTGCGGGCCGATGGGTTGTATCCCGTCGTCGCGTGCGAGCTCGAATTCTATCTGGTCGATGTCGATGCGCATGGGCGGCCACATCCGCCTGGCGCAGCGCCGCATGGCTCGGCCGGGCATTTGTGCATGCAGCGTGTGGAAGACCATGCCGCCTTCCTGCATCGGCTGCACGATGCATTGGGCGCGCAGGGCATCGCCGCGGGGACGATGGTGTCCGAATACGGGCCCGGCCAGTTCGAGGTCAATCTCCGGCATACGGACGATCCGTTGAACGCGGCCGACCAGGCTGCACTATTGCGCCGCGCCACGATTGGCGTGGCAAACTCGATCGGGCTGCAGGCGAGTTTCATGGCAAAGCCCTATGCCGAGTATCCCGGCAGCGGCTTGCACGTGCATGTCAGCCTGGTCGATCAGGCGGGGCGCAATCGCTTCGGCGGTGAGGGCGGACAGGCGCTGCTGGAACAGGCGGTGGGCGGCATGCAGGCGTTGCACGCGCAGAGCATGGCAATATTCGCGCCGAGTTTTTCGGCGTATCGGCGCTATCAGGCCGGCGCGTTTGTCAGCGCGAATGGGGCCTGGGGGGAGAATGATCGGCGCGTGGCGTTCCGCATTCCAACCTGCGGTGCTGCGTCACGGCGGATCGAGCATCGCGTGGCGTGCGCGGATGCGAGCCCGCATCTGGTCATGGCGTGCGTGCTGGCTGGGCTGCATCATGGCGTGACGCACGGCCTGGCGCCGGTGGCAGCCACGGATGCGCCGCGGGATTTGGTGACGGCGTTGGCGACGCTGGAGGCGGGCGATGCGCTTGCGGCGTATTTGCCGGAGCGGTTTCCTGCGTTGTTTTGTGCGTGCAAGCGTGGGGAACTGGCGGCGCTTTTTGCGGAGATTGGGGAGCGGGAGTTGGGGTTTTATTTGTAGGCAAGCGCGCAAGTCAAGGTTGGGGGAGATGTGCCATCCCCCCCAAACCCCCCGTCATCCGTTTACAGATAAAAGTTTTTGGTCCTTTTTTTCAAAAAAGGACTGATTCCTTCCTATATAAGCGCAAACGCCTCCCGCACCGCGCGGTGCCCCTGATCAATAGCCACATCGGTATAAGCCCCCGCCCCCGAATCCGAATTGGCGATCAGTATCCGCCCGAACGGCCGCCGCCCAATCTCATGCGGCGCCTGCCCAGGCGCCCAAATGGGATCGAACAAATAATTATACTCATAAGCATACCCGTGCGGCCAGCGATTGACCGTAATCGCCGTGATGTCGCGCGCCGGATCGAACCCGCCCGGCCCCAATATGCGCCCCATCTGCTCGCGGATATTGCGCTCGAACGTTTCCAACGAGGTCGCCAGAATATCTGCGCGGCCGATGCGGTTCTGCGCGCGCTCGTCCAGTCCAGGCGAGCACGGCGTGCGCACCATGTGCACGAGCACGGGCGCATCCACGCCCGCCACACTGCGGAAAGATCCGATCGTGGTCACCGGATCGAGCGCCATGGTCATGTGGTAGCAGCCGGGCGCATAGACGCTGGAGACGCCCAGCTTCTGCCAGGCGCGCCAATTGCGAATGGCGACGCTGGTGTAGATCAGTGGCGTCTTGACCATGTAGTGCAGCCCGTCCTTCTGTGCGGCCGGCATGTCCGGGCACAGATAGGGAATCATCATGTTGTAGCAGGCCATGATGGCCGCTTTTGCGCGCACACGCGTCAGTTTGCCCAGCCGGTCATAAACCAGCTCCACGCCTTGGGATTTGTCCGCCCCGCCCAGATTGCGCACGCCGGCGACGATGCTTGACAGGCGAATGCGCACCGCATTGCCTGGCCGGTCGAGCTGCGAATAATCGGCGTGCGCGGTGACCACGTCCGTGACGGTTTGGCCCGGCATTGCCGTTGGTATCAGCGCGCGCACCAGCAGGCGCGCGATTGAAGCGTTGCCGTCAGGGAAATGGAACTTGTAGGACCCGCCCTGCTCATAGCCCGCCGGCGTGAAGCCCATGCGCGGCGTGATGCCGTCCTCCAGCTTCAACCCATCAAAGCCAGGTAATCCGAAGCCCCATGCATCGAGTGCCGAGACGGCATCGATCCCCACGCCCCATTCATCATGCGTCATGTCCTGGAAGATCGGCAGCACGCCCGGATCGGCGCCCATGATTTGCACCATGTAATCGCCGTAGCTGATGCGCGAGAGGCGATCCTTCTTCTGCGCCGAACTCAGGCCCGGCATGTGGTCGCCTGTGCCTTCCCAGATGCGGGTGGCGTCGCGCTTGACTGCATCGCTCAGCGGGGCCGCGCGCAGCAATGCGGCCCAGGGCTTCTTGTTCATGCCCGCCAGCAGCGCGTCACGCCCGAATTGCTCACGGCGCAGGAACAGGCCGCGTGACATGCCATGGCGTCCGTAGAAATCCCCGTTCGTGGCAGCAGTGGCACTTGCGCCGAAATGGTCGGTGTATTGTGCCCCGGTGGAGGCGCGTTCCAGCGCCTCGGGATAAATGCCTAGCGCGCGCAGCAGACCGTCCGCCACCGCGCTATACGGCCGCGGCGAGTCTATTTCCAGCGTGCCGCCATTGATCAGGCCCATGCGCCCGTCTGCCAGCGTAAACTCGTTGCGCTTTGCATGGCCGCCGAAATCGTCGTGATTGTCCAGGATCAGGATGCGCGAGGCCGGGCGCTGCGCACGGTAGAAATAGGCCGCCGCCAGGCCGGAGATGCCGGCGCCGACAATCACGAGGTCAAAATCCTGTTCGGCGCCGGCGGGCTTTTCGGCGCGGTCCCAAAACGTGCCGTCGCGCAGCGCGTGCGCGGCCTCAAAGGAGCCGGGATGGCTGCCGCGCATGCCCAGCAGGCGCGGCGGATAGTAGCCCTGGCTGTCCTGCGGGGCGCCGGCGTAATGGCCGGCAGCAGGCAGCGCGGCCGCGGCGGCGCTGATCAGCACGCCGTCCAAAAAGTCGCGCCGGGTGATCGGCGCACCCATGCCCAACGCCTTGTCAGATGGAGTCATGCACGCAGGATAGCCGGGCGCGCGGCTTCTGCCCATAAGCGCGCATGCGCGGCCCCGCCATCCGGATCAGATCGCTGTGCGTCCGCCTGGGCGCCAGCCTGCTGTTCGATGGGCTGGACGCGGAGCTGCCAGGTGGGGCCTGGACCGCGCTGCTGGGCGCCAGCGGCGTGGGCAAGACCACGCTGCTGCGCGTGCTCGCCGGCCTGCATGTCGCCGAGGCCGGCACGATTGGGGCCAGCGACGGCGCAGGCCTGGCCGGGCGCATCGCCTATATGGGCCAGCAGGATCTGCTGCTGCCCTGGCTCAGCGCGCAAGCCAACGTGTGCCTGGGCGCACGCCTGCGCGGCACGCGGCCCGATCGGGCCCATGCGCGCCATCTGCTGGCTGCGGTCGGCCTGGCCGGCGCGGAGGCGGCGCGACCGGCAACGCTCTCGGGCGGCATGCGCCAGCGGGTCGCCCTGGCGCGCACGCTGTATGAGAACAAGCCCATCGTGCTGATGGATGAACCCTTTTCCGCGCTGGACGGGCTGACGCGTGCGCAGGTTCAGGGGCTCGCCGCGCGCGTGCTGGCCGGGCGCACGGTGCTGCTGGTGACGCACGACCCTATGGAGGCGTGCCGCCTCGCCGATCGCGTGCTGGTGATGTCGGGCTTTCCGGCGGCGCTGTCCGAACCGCTGCACCTGAGCGGCCCCACGCCGCGCGCCGTCGATGACCCCGCGCTGCTCGCCGCCCAGGGCGCGCTTCTGCGCACCCTGCTGGAAGGTGCGGCGTGAGGGCGCTGGTCACCTGCGCCGGCCTGATCGCGGCCTGGTGGGCCGTGCAGGCGGGGCTTGCCATTCCGCCCTATCTGCTGCCCAGCCCGGCCGCGGTGGCGCGCGCGCTGTGGGCGCAGCGAGACGTGCTGGCGGACAGTGCGGCGGTGACGCTGGCCGAGACGCTGCTGGGGCTGGCAGGCGGGGCGACGCTGGGCGCGGTCTCCGCGCTGCTGATGGCGCTCTCGCCAGTGCTGCGGCGATGGCTGCTGCCGGTGCTGCTGCTGAGCCAGGCGGTGCCGGTCTTTGCCTTGGCGCCACTTCTGGTGCTTTGGCTCGGCTTCGGAATCGCCAGCAAAGTGGCCATGGCCGCGCTGGTAATCTTCTTTCCGGTCATGTCCGCCTTTGCCGACGGATTGGGGCGGGTGCCGGCGGAGTGGCTGGACTTGGCGGCCACGATGGGCGCGCCGGGGTGGCGCTTGCTGCTGTTCGTGCGCGTGCCGGCGGCGCTGCCGTCCTTGGGCTCGGGGCTGCGGGTGGCGGCGGCCTGGGCGCCGATCGGGGCGGTGATCGGCGAGTGGGTGGGGGCGTCTTCGGGGCTGGGCTACGTGATGGTCAATGCCAACGTGCGCAGCCGGACGGATGTCATGTTTGCGGCTTTGTTCGTGCTTTCGGTGATGACGGTGGGGTTGTGGTTTGTGGTGGATCGGGTGGTGCGGCGGTGGTGGAATTGGTAGGAAGGAAGCAGTCCTTTTTTGAAAAAAAGGACCAAAAAACTTTTGTCTGTTTGGCGGCGGCTAAATTGACAAAATTTCTTTGGTTCTTTCTTTCAAGAAAGAACATCTTGCCTTGCTTTTGCTAGACTTCGCCGAGCTATCGTCCATTTTGGCGCAGTACCCCGCCCTTGGAGACGCGCGTCGCGTCACCTGGCATAGTCCACGACCATTTGCCGCAAGTGGTATAGTGGCATGCGCGGGTGGATCGGTCTTTGTCAAGCGCCACGATGTGCGGGTGCGCGACGTTGCCGATCTCGCCAGTGAGCACGCTTTCATCGCCCATTTGCGTGCGCAAGGGTGCCCCGTGCCGCGGGTGCTGGCAACGCGCCATGGCACGAGCGCTGTGGCGGATGCGACCTGTTGCTACGAGGTGCATGCGCTGGCCCCGGGCGAGGATCGCTACCGGGATGCGCCATCTTGGACGCCGCTGGCGAGCCTCGAAGAGGCGCGCCAGGCGGGAGCTGCGCTGGCGCGGCTGCATTGCGCCGCAGCGGGATTTGATGCGCCGGAGCGCCGCACCCGGCTGGTTGTGGCGGGGGATTGGCTGTGGCGGGCGGACGATCCGGCGGGCGCGCTGGCGGCGTGGGTGGCGGAGGATGCGGCACTTCGTGACGCGCTGGCGGAACGGCCCTGGCGCGAGGATTTCGCGCGCGTGCTGGCGCCGTTTTACGCCAAGGCGCGGCGCGCGGCTCCGCCGCTCTGGGTGCATGGGGACTTTCATGCGTCCAATTTGCTTTGGGCGCGCGAGGGCGTGGCAAGCGTATTGGATTTCGGCCTGTGCAATCGCGCGAGTGCTGCTTTCGACCTTGCGACAGCGATCGAGCGTAATGCCGTTGCATGGCTGCGGCTCGGGGAGGGCGATATTGGGCACACGGACATCGCGCGCGCGCTGATTGCGGGCTACGCGCAGATTGCTGCCGTTCCCGCGGGATTGCGAGCGATTTTGCCTGTGGTCCACGTGGAGTTCGCGTTGAGCGAGCTCAGCTATTTTCATGCGGTGACGGGTGAGAGGGCGCATGAGGAGGCGGCTTATGCCGATTTTCTACTGAGGCATGCCGCCTGGTTTGCCGCGTCTGATGGGCAGCGATTTCTGGCGCAACTTGGGTAGCGAGCCAGGTTGCGGCTACAATATTGATGCGGCTTCACTCGGTTTGGCCTTGAATTTATCAGGACGGTCGAGCTTTGCCTTGCACACGTCGGGACGAGTTCTCGACTTCCAATCTTGGGAAACGCTACTACGTTCTAAAGAACCGCCCGTCACGAGCCTAGCGGCAGAAGCACACGCGGGCCTTGGTTTGCTACTCGCGCGGCGGCCAAACGCCCGTTTCGGTGACGACCGCTCTGCCCGCTGTTAGGGGGGCGGCACAATGGAGCGAGACTTATGCGCACAAGCCATATCAATTTACACCGTTATTCGTAGGATGGGGATCTATTGCGATCGGAAGAAACGTATCCGGATGAAGAATAGGCGTTTCCCAGACAACGTTTAGGTTGACGCTGGGCGGAACGGAAGGTTGGCCGCTAGCGGGATGATTAGTAGTTAAATCGGCGTCGATAAAGAATTGAAGGGTCTTTCCTACGATATTATTCGTAGCGTCTGTAACAATTGAAATTGTTGGGCAATGGAAGCTGCCCACATGGTTATGGTCCACAGCCACCGCTTGACTCGGGTCATTGCTGGAATTATTCTGTTTTGAGTTGTACGGAAAGTAGAAGTCGAGGTGCGGGTCCAAAAGCATAAATTGGACGGCGGTAGGCCTGTTCGCAACAACATTTTGACCAATGAGAATATCGAAGTCGAAAGGAGTTGGCCAATCAAGAACTGCGCGCGGGTTGGGAGGAGTTCCCGCACCGGGAGGAGTTTGGGTTGTGTCGGCGGTATAGCTCGCTGGATCCAAAACGCCGCCCTTAGTCCCGCCAGCTGCCGTCATGACATTTGCCTTCAGGCTTCTAATGCAATAATCGCAAGGTTTTTGCCGGTCGTCATTAAGGAGTCTGGTTCGATAAGCACCCGTATCACTTGCACAGATCCACTAGATGGACAGTTTACCTGGTCCATCGGGTCTAAACCATTACTGGGAGAACCCACACCCATAATCCTTCTGGATTTCGATGAGTAGATTTGCGGTTGCGCTAGACATAGGTCGCAGCCCCAAAAAGCTGCAACAACCATCCACGCAAAGGATCTCGTTTTCATAGCTCAATTCCCCGCTTTATCGTAGCCAATTATGGTAGAAAGTTCCCAACCCAGATTCAGCCCCCACCGCTCAGTGAGAGTGTCACCCCGCAGCAGCCCAGATCCCTCCAGCCGCTTATATGCCTCCTTCGCATCGGTATCCCGGTGATACAGCTTGAAATAACCAATGTTCACGACGGTAGAAAACGCCTGCAGCTCACTGCTGCCTTGAACAACACCGCTGCGTTTGCACTCCGCGAGCACCTCCGGTATATCTGGATGTTCGGCCCTGTCGGTTTGCGAGAGGTGCAGCCAAGCTTCCATCTCGAACAAGCGGATGCCTAATACCTGGCGAGCCGCATCTGCGTTGCTGGTATCAATCGCCGCCAGGCGCCTTGCGACACTCTCCGCCTCCACAAGTTCTTGAAAGGCCGCAGTCCACGCGCGCCGGCACAAATCGATGCGGGCCAGCGCCACGGTGATGGCGATCTGCATCGCCTGGAGGCGAAAATCGCGCTCATCAACACCCGGCATCGTCTCCAGGTAGTGACGCTGATCCCTGCGTATCTTCCCCGCCTCGTCGTAATGTTGTTCCAGTCGTTCTATGTCAGCCCTGAACGCAAAGGTAGTAAGAAGGCCGTCCTGCGTGTCCATGCTCCCTTTCTGCGCCCGAATGACTTGCTGGTAGGCGTCGCTGGCTCTTTCGTAGTAACTGCGCGCCCCACGCAGATCGTAGGTGTGCCGTAGGGCGAATTCCCCAAGTGAACTCTCCGCATTCGCGAACTCCTCAACCCAATCCAGCCTGTCGGGAGAGAGGGCACGAAGCCTCTCCGCGGACGTCTCGTAGGCAAGGTAGTGAACATGGGCGCTATCGTAGTTTCCCAGGCGCCACGCTATAAAACCTAACCAGTATTCGCTATAAGCGTCAGCGAGAATTCTGTCTTCAACGAATGGCTTCTCTGCCCGAAGCGCACCCGTAATGCGCTTCGCCTCCTCAAAACTCTCAAGGGCAGACGCGAAATGGCCGCGTTTCTCCTCGTCTTCGCCCTCCGCCTGCAGCGCCGCCGCGCGCTGCTCCAGCAATCCTGCCGGAAGCTGCGACAAATCCTGTCCCTGATAATAGGACAACGCAGCCTGGTTGACGGCATCGAGAACATCCAGCCGCCCCACCCCTTTCAATTTTCCCCGCAAGTCCTTGACGAGAAAATCGATCATATGCTCGCCGCGCGCCTGTTCCCGCACTGCTCGCGCCCGTGACTGCAAAGCGGCCACACTCAGTACAGCCAGCACTGTCATGCCGGCCAGTCCCGCCGCGCCCGCAATGCTCGCCTGGCGCACCCGATGCTGTGCATCCCGCTGCACCAGCTCGTCCAGACGAACCCCGGCCAGCACGGCAACGAGCTTAAGCAGCGCGAGCCGGTCGCCATCGCCCGCGCGGCCGAAATCGGCCGCCAGAGGCTGGCACGCCGTGCCAGCTTTATCACGCCATTGCAGTGACGGATGAAGCACGGCGGCGTTCGCCCCTTCCACCAGCACGGCCAGAACCCCACCCGCGCCATGGCAAGCGTGGAAAAATTCCACCTCGCGCCCCACCCATTCCGACGCGGCGGAGTGTTGCGAGCACACCACGATCAGATGGCTCGACTCGGCGATGGCGGATTGCACGGCCTGCGTCAGATCCTCGGCCGCCGCCAATTCGGATCGATCGCGAAAGACAGGCCGCAAGCGGCGCGCCCGCCCCTCACGCCAGGTATCCCGCCGCGCCAGTCGGCGGGGCAGACGATAATTCTCCAGCCAAGATTGCAGACGTCGCGCGAACGCCGCGTCCAGATGGCTGTAGCTGATGAAAGCGCTATAGCGCGACGTAGACATGCGCCCGCCATCGGCCATGCGTACCACCTACAAGTCAAAAAACATCAAAATCTTGTAGCTGCTCTTCTAGCAGACCCATTATTGAGGCGCAACATGAAAGCTTGTGTGGTCCAGAAAACATGCACTCGTAGGCACGTATTCAAACCAGATCGTTCCGCTCGCTCGCCACGCTCCGGGACGTGTCGAGGCAAGACGACGTGCAAGTTGCCCAAGATCTGCTGCACGACCTGCTACGCACCCCAGTTGACAGCAACCGTCCACCCCGCAATGCTGGCCAAACCAAGGGGTGCCCCGGCAAGGGGCTGAGACACCGCAGGCGTCGCAAGACGCAGCGCGGAGACCCTGCCGGTGCGGAGCCTCACGGCTCGCGCGCCGGGGAACCTGATCCGGGTCATGCCGGCGGAGGGACTGGTTCGGAAGCAAGCCCCAGCCGCCCTTCCACGCCCGTCTTTTCGAAACCCTGAAGAGGCGGCCTGTGCGATTGGCGATCTGGGCGTGCTGCGTGCTGTTGGCAGGGCCGGCCTGCGCGCAGAGTGCGGCCAGAAAGCCGGCGATCGAGAAAATCCTTGTTCGCGCCCGCGTGCGACCGGTCGGTGAGGACGGGGCTTTGTCGCGCAGCGTGGTCGGCCAGGCCTTTATTGCCAGGCAGGCGCCGACTGCCAATGCGTTCGAATTGCTGCGGCTCGTGCCTGGGGCTAACGTATCTACGTCAGACCCTTATGGGCTGTCGCCGAGCGTGAATATTTCCGTGCGCGGTCTGAATGGGGACGAGATCGCCTATCTCGTGGAAGGCGCGCCGGTGAATGATATCGGCTACTATGCGGGGTATCCCTCGCAATGGGCGGATGCGGAGAATGTGCGCGCCGTTGCCCTGCAACAGGGCAGCGTGGATCTGGATACGCCCACCGTCAATGCCGGCGGCGGGTTGATTGACCTGCAATTGCGCGATCCGGCGGACCACGCGGGCGCGGAGGTGGCGGCGTCCTTCGGCTCCTATCACGAAAACCGGGAATTTGTCCGGCTCGATACCGGCCTGATCGGCGCCAGCCTGGTGCGCGGGTTCGTGTCGTTCTCCAACACCGAGGCGGATAATTACCGGGGGCCGGGGAGGGACCATCGCACCCACGTAGATTTCAAGTTCGTGCGGGAGTGGGACGATGGAAATCGGGTGGCGATTGCCGGATCCTACCATGACGCGGTGCTGAGCTTCTACCCGATGCCGACGCTGCCAAATTGGCAGGCCTATGGCCGGTCGAACAATGACGATGCGGCGTTCACCCCGTTCGATGCGAATTACTGGAAACTTTATCAGCAGACCTGGCGCGATGTGCAGCTCAGCGCGCCGTCTCATTTCACGCTGGCCGACGGATTGACGTTGCAGGCTACGCCGTATTTCGAGCATGGCTTCGGCAACTCGCCCTATGGCACCGTGCTGCCGACGAGCGGGCTTTATCTGGGCACGCAACCGGTCGGGCGGCCGGTGAACATCCCCTACGCGCAAGGCGGCAATGCGCTGGTGCTGGCCGATTATATCGGCAACCAGTATCGGGCGGGCACGACCACCGAATTAATCGAGGAGATCGGCGTGCACCGGCTCGTCGGCGGCTGGTGGTATGATTATGCCGACGACTATGATCCGCAGCCCTTCACGCCGGTCGGACCGACGGGCGAGCCGTCCTCGATCTGGGGTTTTCCCTACACCGTCAAATTGCCCGACGGGCGCACGCTCTCGGCGCAGGAGGCGCATACGCGCGAGCAGGCCAACGTGCTGTTCGTCGGCGACACGATCAGCCTGGTTGACGATCGGCTGAAGATCGATGCCGGCCTGAAATACGCCATGGTCAACCGGGAGGGTACCAACGGCCTGCCAGGTCCGCAATATCGCGTGGGACTGGACAGCGCCGAGCCGCTGCCGCGCGCGGCCATCCGCTACAGCCTCACGCCAGCAAGCCAAATCTTTGCCAATGTCTCCACCAATTTCCGCTCTGCCACCGAATACGTGCTCTATGACACCTACGCGGTCACCGGCGGCACCCTGAGCAGCGGTGCGCCGCAACGCGACGAGTATTCGATTGCCGAGGAGGTGGGTTATCGCTACGGTGGTGCTGTGCTGGATGCCGCCGCCACCGCGTTCAACTACAATTTCACCAACCGCCAGGTCTCCACGCTGATACCTGGCAATATCGCCAGCAGTATCAATGCCGGAGGACAGACCTCGCGCGGCGTGGATGCGCAATTCGGCGTGCGCCCGGCAAAATCCTGGCGCCTCTATGCTTCCGGCGAGTATCTGCATGCAACACTAGACAACAATTTCCCCATAGATGGCGATTACCTGCGCAGCGCGGGCAAGATCGCGCCGCGAAGCCCGATGCTTCAAGGCGCACTCGGTGTGGAATATGATCGCGGTGCCTTCTTCGGCGATGTGGCCGTAAAATATGTCGGTGCGCAATACGCAACCTTTACCGACGACCAGCGCATGCCATCGCACGCCCAGGCGGATGCCTCGATCGGCGTGCGTCTGCCCGATTACGGCTTTATCAAGAAACCGCAGGCGCGCCTGAACCTGATCAATGTGACGGACGCGAAATTCCTTTCCGGCGTGGCCGCCGTGCAGCCCACCGCGAATGGGGCCACCGGTATTTACGGCGCGCGGATCGCGGGTGCGGCACCTACCTATTACATCGGGCCAGGCTTTGCCGCGGTGATTACCGTGGGCTCGTCCTTCTGATGCGTGCCATCATCGCGGCACTGTTGGTGGTGGCGCTTGTGCCTGGCGCGTCAGCGGCCGATCGCATCACCGTGCTGCTTGACTGGTTCATCAATCCGGACCATGCGCCGATCATCGCCGCACAGCAGATCGGCGCCTATACCGCTTCCGGCCTGGACGTGGAATTGATCGCACCCGCGGACGCCACGATGCCGCCCAAGCTGGTCGCGGCCGGGCACGCTGACCTGGCACTCACCGCCGAGCCGCAATTCCTCGAGCAGATCGCCGCCGGCTTGCCGCTCGTGCGCGTGGGCGTGCTGATCGACCGGCCGCTGTCAACGCTGGTTGCCTTGCGTGGTGCTGGCATAGCGCGGTTGGCCGACCTGCGGGGCAAGCGCATCGGCTACGGCTCGGGCGAGGTCGAACGCACCATGGTGGGCGCCATGCTGCACCAGGCCGGCCTGGCTCTGGCGGAGGTGCACATGGTGCAAATCGGCGAACAATTGGTGACCGCTCTGTTGACCCACCAGGTCGATGCGGTAACCGTCTATCGCAACTTTGAACCCTTCGAACTGGCCGCCAGCGGTGCCCAGGTGATCGGCTTTGATTACGAGGCTTACGGTGTGCCCGGCTTCGATGAACTGATCTTCGTGGCGCGCGCGGGTGCAACCGCGGACACGCGCATTGCCCGCTTTCTGCGTGCGACGGCGCAGGGTGCTACCTATCTGCGCGCCCATCCGGCGGAGGCCTGGGCCGCGTTCGCGCACGCGCATCCCGATCTTGACGACGATCTCAACCACAAGGCCTGGCAAGCCACGCTGCCCTATTTCGCGCGAGACCCGTTTGAACTAGACGCCAACAAATACAATGAGTTCGGTTCCTTCCTGGGCATCGCTTTGCCCCCGTCATCAAAATACACCCAGGTCCCCCATTGAACGACCCGCCAACCGACAAAAGTCTTTTGCTTCTTTTTTTCAAAAAAGAAGAACTGTTCTTTTCTGAAGAAAAGAACCAAAAGACTTTTGTCTGTTTGCCGTGAGCCTGCTTTCCATCTCAGCGCTGACCTTGCGCGTCGGCGGCCGTACGCTTCTGGATCGCGCCGATCTCAATGTGGAGGCGGGGACTCGCGTGGGGCTTGTTGGCCGCAACGGCGCGGGCAAGTCCACGTTGCTGCGCGCCATTTCCGGCGAGTTGGCACCTGATGGAGGCGAAATACGCCTGGCCGCACGTGCGCGCATGGCCCAGGTGCGGCAGGAGGCGCCGTCGGGCCCTGCCTCGCTGCTTGAGACCGTGCTGGAGGGCGATACCGAACGCCTGGCCCTGCTCGCCGAGGCAGAGACCGCCGAGCCCATGCGCCTTGCCGGCATCCACGATCGCCTGCGCGCCATTGGCGCGGACGCCGCACCCGCGCGCGCCGCGTCCATATTGGCGGGGCTCGGCTTCGAGGCGGCCGCGCAGGGCCGCGCCGTGGCCGAATTCTCCGGCGGCTGGCGCATGCGCGTCGCACTCGCCACCGCGCTATTTGCCAACCCCGATCTGCTTCTGCTGGACGAGCCGACAAATCATCTCGACCTTGAAGCCACGCTGTGGCTGGAATCCTGGCTGGCCAAGTTTCAAGGTGCAGCCATCGTCGTTTCGCACGACCGCGGTATGCTCGATCGCGCGGTGGAGGCGATTGCGCATCTTGATCGACAGAAACTCAGCCTCACACCTGGCGGCTATACAGAGTTCGTGCGCATTCGCACCGAGCAGGCGATGCAGCACGCGCGCGCGGCCGAACGCATCGCCGCCCAGCGCGCGCATATGCAATCCTTCGTCGATCGCTTCCGCGCCAAGGCCACAAAAGCGCGCCAGGCGCAGGCGCGGCTCAAGGCGCTGGAAAAACTCCCGCCGCTGGAGAACGTGATTGAAGACGCGCCGACGCGCTTTATTTTCCCCGAACCGGCGCGGCTCGCGCCGCCTATCCTGTCGCTGGAGCGCGTCTCGGTGGGCTATGACGGCAGGCCGGTGCTGTCCGGCCTTTCGCTCAGCGTGGACATGGATGATCGCATCGCTTTGCTGGGCAGCAACGGCAACGGCAAATCCACGCTGGCCAAGCTGCTCGCCGGGCGGCTGACGCCGCTGGCCGGGCAAATGCGCCGCAGCGGCAAATTGCGCGTGGGCTATTTCGCCCAGCACCAGAGCGAGGAACTGATTGCCGACGAAAGCCCCGTTGCGCACATCGCCCGCGCGCTGCCACGCGCCACGCCCCCGCAATTGCGTGCGCAGCTCGCGCGTTTCGGCCTGGATGCCGATCGCGCCGACACGCAAGTTGCCAGCCTTTCGGGTGGCGAAAAGGCGCGCCTGCTGCTGGCGCTGGCGACGCGCGACGCACCGCAATTGCTGATCCTCGATGAGCCCACCAACCATCTCGACATTGATGCGCGCGAGGCGCTGGTGCGCGCGCTCGCCGATTTTGAAGGTGCGGTGTTGCTGATCACGCATGACCCGCATCTGGTCGAACTCGTCGCCGACCGCTTGTGGCTGGTCGCAGATGGCACGGTGCGCGCCTATGACGGCGATCTGGACGATTACCGCACGCTGACCGCCGAGCGTGCGCGCGGGCCGCGCCCGGCGGTGACCGCAACGCGCAACGATGATCGGCGTGCACGTGCGGAGGCGCGCCAGGCCGTTGCGCCGTTACGCCGCCAGGTGCGCGACGCCGAGGCCGCGATCGAGAAGTTGACCCGCGAGCGGGCGGCGATCGAAGCGCGGCTCGCAGATCCGGCGCTTTATGAAGCAGGGCGCGCTGGCGAAGTGACGCAGGCCAACACGCGCCTTGCGGAGATTGCGCGGGCGATTGTAATGGCGGAGGCGGTATGGATGGCGGCGGAAGAGGCGCTTGAGCAGGCGCAGTAAGGAAGTTCTTCTTTTCTGAAGAAAAGAAGCAAAAGACTTTTATTTGTCAGGCAAAGGCTCAACAGACAAAAGTTTTTTGGTTCTTTTTTTCAAAAAGAACAACCTTCCTTTCTTACTGCCCGTCAAAAAACGTATAGATCGCCCGATAAACCACACGCGTCTCAACACCCAAACGATCCTGGTCGCACCCAAGCGCCGGCGCCAAGCCGCCCTCGGTCTGACTGCGAACAATATAGGTAACCGATGCAAGCAGCCCTGCGCCGCGATGCGTCTTGGCGCGCAGCACCAGCCAGGGGATCGACCCGGCGGCACCAGGTGTGGAGGCGATCATTTCGCCCACGACAACGCTGCCATCCCCCGCCTGCCAACTGGGACCGGCGAAGTGGTTGATGACGGGACCGCCCCCAGGCTGGCTCAGCGTCGCCTCCGGTGCCCGCAAATGCCAGGCCGGACCGGCGGCCGAGGGTTGGCACGTGTAGATTTGCACGCCGCTGCCCACGAACGCCGGCGAGGATCCGGGGCGTGGTGCCGCGCCGCCCAACAGGCAGGCAGCCAGGGTAACAAGAAGGATCGGATGGCGCATGCGGCGGTATAACCTTATGGCGCCCGCACGGAAACGCTTGTGTTGACAGCCCTTGTGGGGCGGGCGATGCCTTCGGCCATGGTCAAGAGCAACCTGGTCAGGTCCAGCGGCGCTCAAGCGTCGATCGCGCCGCGCATGCTGGACGATCCGCCCTTCCTGCGGACTCTGCTTTCGGTCTCCGGTGACAGCATCAAGATACTGGACCTGGGCGGCCGGTTGACCTTCTCCAGCACGCGCGGTCAGCAGGAAGATGTGCCCGAGGATTTCGCGGGCGCGGCCGCCTGCGACTGGGCCGCCGGCTGGGAAGGCGAGGACTGCCACCAGGCAAGCGACGCGGTGCGCGCGGCCCAGCAAGGTCGGGCCAGCCGCTTCACCGGCGCCACCAGAAGCGAACACGGCGTGCCGCGCTGGTGGGACGTGCAGGTGGCGCCGATCCTGGATGGGAGCCAGCTTCCCGAACGCCTGCTGGTCATTTCGCGTGACGTGACTGAACGCCGCAACGCGGAGCGGCGCCAGGCCGCGCTGATCGAACTGGGCGATACGCTGCGCGGGCTCTCGGCGCAGGGCGAGATCACCGCGGCCGCCTCGCGCATTCTCGGCCGCGCCTTGCAGGCCGGGCGCGCGGCTTACGCGCAAGGCGGAGAGCCCGGCGCACTCGTGATCGGCGCGAACTGGACGGGCGAGGGACTGTCCAATGTTCAAGGTGTCATCAGGGAAGAACATTTCGGTGACGCCTTTGCACGCTTGGCGCGCGGCGAGGTCGTCGCCTCCGATGATGTCGCCGATCCGTCTGGAATGGTTGCCGCCATCGGTGCGGGACACGCCGCGCAGATACGCGCGCTGATGGCGGTTCCGCTGGTGATGGATGGCAAATTACGCGGCGCGCTGCTGGTGCACGACACCGTGGCGCGCGCCTGGAGCGGCACTGAGAAGGAATTTGCGCGCGGTGTCGCCGATCGCTGCGCGGCAGCGCTCGCGCAGGCGGATGCAGAGGCGCACCAGGTTTTCCTGAACGCCGAACTTAGCCACCGCATGAAGAACATTCTGGCCATGGCGCAGGCCATCGCCTTGCAGACCATGCGCGTGGCGACCGATGTGCCCACTGCGACCGAGGTACTGAGCGGCCGGCTGACCGCGCTGGGCAAGGCGCACGACATCCTGCTTGGCGGCGGCCATAGCGGCGGCAATGTGGCCTCGGTCATCGAGGGCGCGTTGCGCATGCACGACGATCGCCGCGCCCACCGTTTCGATCTGCGTGGCCCGCACGTGGCCGTCGGCCATCGCGCCGGCCTGCCGCTGGCCTTGATCGTGCATGAGCTGGCGACCAATGCGGCCAAGTTCGGCGCGTTGTCCACGGAGGCGGGCGGGGTGGAGGTTGCGTGGACAACCAACACCGAACAGGCCGAGCCTGCGCTTGTGCTGATCTGGCGGGAACATGGCGGGCCGGCCGTGGAGGCGCCGGCGCGACGTGGATTTGGCAGCAGATTGATCGAGCGGGGTCTTTCGGGCCAGCTCGGCGGGACGGCGAGCCTGGACTATGCGGCTTCGGGCCTGATTTGCACGATCCGGATTGGGTTGGCGGCATTGCAGGCGCAGGATTGAAGAAAAAGCTGGGGGGGATGTGCCATCCCCCCCAGACCCCCCGTCATCATTTAAGGCGAGGACTAAATAAATGACGGGGGGACTGGGGGGGATGGCACATCTCCCCCAGCCTTTTTAACCACTATGGCGGTGACATCGGTAAAAGTAATCAGCACGCCCTCGATCGCATCATCCGATGACCGATAGGGCAGCACACGCATAAGGTAATGCGCCTCGCCGTCGCGGCGTTCGACGCGTTTCTCCATAGGCTCCAGCGTCGCCAGCACATGGGCGACATCCTCGCGCAGCGTATCATAGGCCAGCGCAGTGACGATATCGGTCAGCTTCCTGCCATGATCGCTTGGAATGAGATTGTACAGGCTCGCAACCGCGGGCGTAAAGCTGCGCAAGGTCAGATTGCGGTCCAGAAACACGGTGGGCACACGCGTGCTCTCGAAGAGATTGCGCAGGTCCGAACTGGCGCGATCGAGCTCATCGACCTTGCTGGCGAGCTGGTGGTTGACCGTCTGCAGCTCCTCATTGACGGACTGGATCTCCTCCTTGGACGTTTCAAGTTCCTCATTGCTCGACTGAAGCTCTTCGTTGAGCGAATGCAGTTCCTCGTTGGCCGATTTGAGTTCCGCCAATGCTGTTTCGTATTCCTCGGCGATGGACTGGTTCTGCTCGCGCATGTCGCGCAGTTCCCGCTCGAGCTGCTCGATTGTCAGATCCTGCAACAAGGGGCGCGCGGGCTCCTCGGCGGGTCCGTCGCGCGGGCTGCGCTCGCCGTCGGAAAAGACGACCAGATAAAGCCGCTCTCCATGGCTTTCCGGCAGGGGCTCTATCGTCAGCACGATGGCTTGCGCCCCGCCGTCGAATGAGCCGCCTTCGCGTTGAATGACGATCTTCTCGCGCTCGACGGGCGCGCCCGTCGCCGCCGCTTGCCTCAGCGCCGCGCGCAATTCCAGGCGCAGGCCAGGACGGGCCTGGGCGATCAGGTCCGCTGTCGGTGAGCCTGCGGCGACTTCCAGGTATTTGCCCGTGCGCGGCGAAAAATGCACTGCCTCGCCCGCAGCAGTCACCACCGCAAAGGCGGGCGAGAACCGTTCGCGAATGCGGCGATGGGCGAGCGCGAGTGCGTCCTGCCGCCCGGAGACTTTATCGCGTGAGGCTGCCGCGCGTGCGCCTGTCGCATTCCTCTGGGCATCCAGCGCCGCGACTTTGAGCGGCGGGCTGGGCACGTCGCGGCGGAGATAGATGCGGTGCCGCCGATCCAAGGGCTCGAACAGATCGGTGTGACGCGCCACTGACTCCGAAGCGCCGAGCAACAGCACGCCGCCGGGCGCGAGTGCGTAATGAAAGGCCGGGATGACCTTTGCCTGCAATGTCGCGTCCAGGTAGATCAGCAGATTGCGGCAGGAGATCAGGTCCATGCGCGAGAATGGCGGGTCTCGGATGACGCTGTGCGTTGCGAAGGTGCAGTATTTTCGCACCTCCCTGGACACGACGTAGGTATCGTCCCGTTGTGTGAAGAAGCGTCCGATGCGATCGTGCGGCATGTCGCGCAACAGAATCCGCGGGTAGCTGCCCATGCGCGCGATATCGATGGCCGGCGCATCGATATCCGTGCCGAAGATCTGCAACTCGGGCGGATTTGTCAGATGGTCCATGTATTCGACCAGCATCATGGCGACCGAATAGACTTCCTCGCCGGTCGCACAACCGGGTACCCAGATGCGCAGGTGATCTTTCGCGGTCTTGCCCGTGAACAGACGCGGCAGAACCTGGTCTTGCACGACCTTGAACGTGGCTTCGTCGCGAAAGAAGCCCGTGACGCTGATCAGCAGATCGCGAAACAACAGCACGGCTTCATCGCGGTCGCGGCCGAGTGCGTCCAGATAGGCGTGCGCGGACAATCCTGTGACAATCATCCGCCGCTCGAGCCGCCGCAGGAACGTCTGCTCCTTGTACTGACTGAAGTCATGTCCGACGGCCTGGCGGAGTACCGCGCAGACCTGCTCTCGCAAATGGCCTGCCTCGCTGTCCTGATTGGCCGATTGTGGCCGCACTTGCTGGCCGGCCAAAATGCGCAGAATGCACGCAGGCATTTCCTGCACCGGTACTACGAGATCGACCGATCCCGCGGCAATGGCTGCGGCGGGCATGCTGTCGTATTGCGGCACCGTGCCGTCCTTGCCCTGCGCCATTGTCAAGCCGCCACAAGCCTTGATCGCCTTCAGCCCCAGCGCGCCATCACTGCCCGTGCCTGAAAGCACGATGCCGATCGCGTGCTCGCCGCAATCGGCAGCCAGGGAGGCGAACAGCGCGTTAATGGCCGTGCTGGGGTGGCGCGGTTCCGTCGCCGGGACAAGACACAACAGGTTGTTCTGAAGCGTGAGGACGGCATTTGGAGGTATGACATAGACGTGGCCGGGCTGGGGCGTGGCGCCGCCCTCCGCCTGGTGGACGGGCATGTCCGTCCAGCGCTGCAGGATTTCGACCAGCATGCTGATCCGCTCGGGCGAGAGGTGCAGCACGACAACAAAGGCAAGCCTGTCCTGTGCCGGCACCGCGGCGAAGAAGTGGTGGAACGCTTCTATTCCCCCCGCGGAAGCACCGATACCGACGATATAGGGGCGGGCGTCATGGGCCACTGCGCGCTTCCCGCGTTGGTCGCTGACTTAACCACGGGCGATCGCAGGGGCATAGGCGTGTTTCACGCCTCGGGCCAGATAGCTGGACCCGTCCTCGCTTGTGCGTCAAACACCCTTCAGCGATGCCGCATTGGGGCGGTCGAACCGATGGGATGGAACGCATGGAGGATCTTTTCTCGCTGACAGGGCGCATCGCGCTGGTCACCGGCGGCTCGCGCGGCATAGGCAGGATGATCGCGGCGGGCTTTTGCGCGCGCGGCGCCACCGTCTATATCTCCTCGCGCAAGGCCGCGGCCTGCCACCAGACGGCCGCTGAACTTTCCCACGGCGGGGGTATCTGTCGCGCCTTGCCGCAGGACATCTCCACGGTCGAGGGATGCCGCGCGCTGGCCGCCGCCTTTGCAGCGCGGGAGCGGCACCTGGACGTTCTGGTCAACAACGCCGGCGCCGCCTGGGCCGTGCCGTTCGCGGAATTTTCCGAGGCCGGTTGGGACAAGGTGATGAACCTCAACCTCAAATCGCCCTTCTTCCTGACCCAGGCGCTGCACCCTGCGCTGGTGGCAGGTGCTGCCACCGGCCGGCCGGCCAAGGTAATCAACATCGCCAGCATTGACGGCATTACGCTGAACCCACTGGAAACCTATTCCTACGCCGCGTCCAAATCCGGGCTGATCCACCTGACGCGCCGCATGGCCGCGCGCCTGGCCTCAGACGGCATCGTGGTCAATGCGATTGCGCCCGGTCCGTTTCCCTCGGAGATGAACCGGGCCGCGCGTGATCAGGAGGAGGCGGTGGCCGCCCAGGT
Source organism: Acetobacteraceae bacterium (assembly GCA_965276755.1). GTDB lineage: Bacteria > Pseudomonadota > Alphaproteobacteria > Acetobacterales > Acetobacteraceae > CAJCIS01. The sequence continues at coordinate 2,311,747 of OZ255625.1, read as the reverse complement.
GCCTGTCAAGCGCATCGGGCGGGATGAGGATATGGCGGGTGCTGCGATCTATTTGGCCTCGCGGGCGGGGGATTATGTGGTGGGGACGACGATTACGGTTGATGGCGGGATCGCTTATGCGCGGCTGCCGCATTATGGATAAGGAAGGAAGAACTTCTTTTTTGAAAAAAAGAAGCAAAAAACTTTTGTCATTTTGTAGCGAGGCTCAAACATTCAAAAGTCTTTTTGCTTCTTTTTCTTCAGAAAAAGAAGCAACTTGACGTAATGCAACGTGTCCTTTCCGGCATTCAGCCCTCCGGCGTGCCGACGCTAGGCAATTACCTCGGCGCGATCCGCAACTGGGTGGCGCTGCAGGCCGATCATGAATGTCTGTTCTGCATCGTCGATCTGCACGCACTGACCGCCTTGCCGGACCCTGCGCTGCTGCGCAGCAACGTGCGCGAAATGGCTGCGTCCCTGCTGGCCTGCGGCATCGATCCGGCGCGCGCGACGCTGTTCGCGCAGTCGCACGTCCACGCCCATGCGCGCCTGGCCTGGATATTTAATTGTGTGGCGCGGCTGGGCTGGCTCAACCGCATGACGCAGTTCAAGGACAAGGCGGGCGCCGATCGGGAAGCAGCGTCCGTCGGCCTCTACGTCTATCCCAGTCTGATGGCGGCCGACATCCACACCTACCACGCCACCCGCGTGCCGGTAGGCGACGACCAGCGCCAGCATCTGGAATTGGCAAACGACATCGCGGCAAAATTCAACCACGATTACGGCGTGGCGTTCTTCCCGCGCGTCGAGCCGCTGATCCTGGCCGAAACCGCGCGCGTGATGAGCCTGAGGGACGGCACGCGCAAGATGTCCAAATCCGATCCGTCCGATCAGAGCCGGATCAATCTGACCGATAGCGCCGATACGATCGCGGCCAAGATCAGGCGCGCAAAGACCGATCCGCTGCCCTTGCCTGCCAGCGAGGCCGAACTGTCACCCAGGGCCGAGGCGCGCAACCTGGTTGCGATTTACGCGGCGTTTGCAGACGAGGCCGTGCCTCAGGTGCTCGCACGTTTCGGCGGCGGCGGCTTCGGCGCCTTCAAGGAAAGCCTGGCAGCTTTGCTCGTGGATCGCCTGGCGCCGATTGCCGCGGAATCGATGCGGCTGATGGCAGACCGCGACTACCTCGATGACGTGCTGGCACGTGGTGCGGCGCGCGCCCAGACGTTGGCGGAGCCGATCATCCGGCAAGCGGAACGCCTGGTCGGTCTCAGGGATTAGCGACACCCTGCCACAAGCCGCGGCCGTTAGCGTAACTTTAAGGAGTGGGGTGTAGCTGACTGCGCAACGTCTTGGAGAAAGTCGTGCGCCACGTCCCGAAATTCACGCTGATGCTCTGCGCCCTGGTTCTGCCAACGGCGGCGCAAGCCGCGGGTCCGCCTGCGCCTTTCAGGCACATCATCATCATCGTTCAGGAAAATCGAACCCCGGATAATCTGTTCGGCAGCAATCCGACCTTCGAGCACGGCGTCGATCTGGCGACCAGCGGCCTCAATTCGCGTGGCCAACAAATTCCCCTCTCCGGGGTGTCTTGACAGCGTGCTACGATATCAGTCACAAGCACGCGGCTTTTCTAAGCCTCTATGACGGCGGCAAGATGGATGGCGCGGACAAGGAAGTGGTAAAACCTCACGCCCGATGCAAAATGCCGGACAATCCCCAATTCAAATTTGCGTCAAATGCCGCCGGCGAGGTACAGCCCTACTTTGATATCGCAAGGCAATACGGCTTTGCCAATCGGATGTTCCAGACCAACCAGGGTCCAAGCTTCCCCGCGCATCAATTCCTCTTTAGCGGCACGTCCGCGCCTGATGAAACCTCCCCCCTCTTTGTTTCCGAGAATGTGCGCAATCTCAGCCAGGTTGGCGGGTGCGTGGCACCGCCGAAACAAAGGGTAAAGCTGATCGACGCGCAGGGAAGCGAAACATCGAATGCGCCCATTTATCCATGCTTCGACCATCCAACGATTGCAGCCCGGATAGACGAGGCGCGCCTGGGCTGGAGGTACTACGTCAATACCTTGCAGGAGGGTGGGATCTGGAATGCGCCTTCCGCCTTGAGCGACATCTGCGGTGCCGCCATGGTCAATGGGGTGTTGCAATGTGCAAGCCCGAGATATGCCAGGCATGTCGATTCGCGAAAGGCGCAGGTGTTGACTGACATCGCCGCGTGTTCTCTGTCCAATGTCAGTTGGGTCATACCGGATGCGGCGGACTCCGATCACGCGGGGGTTAACAAGGGGCTGGGCCCAGCCTGGGTTGCTTCCATCGTCAACGCGATCGGCACTCAGGCCAAATGCGCCAATGGAGATACCTACTGGAACAGCACAGCAATTCTGATCGTGTGGGATGATTGGGGCGGCTGGTATGACCACGTGCCGCCCTTTCATTCTCCAGAACAGTCGCGCGGGCGCCACTGGGGGGCCGGTTACACCTATGGCTTGCGCGTGCCATTACTCGTTGTGTCGGCCTATACGCAGGCTGCTTACGTGGATAATATCAACCACGATTTTGGCAGCATCCTGAAGTTCGTGGAGTCCAATTTCGGCTTGGGAAACATTGGTCCCGGCTATTACGCCGATGCTTATGCCGACGATCTGTCGTCCTTCTTCACTTTGGCCTCGCCACGCCCATACCAATTGCTGGCGGCAAAGCCGGGCGCTGACTATTTCCTTAACGCTGTGCGATCCGCAGAGGGGCCAGACGAGGATTAGAAGGTGGGGAGATGTGGCTGACGTATACGTCAGCACCCCCCGTCGATTTTGAGTCCCCGTCTAAAATAACGACGGGGGGTCTGGGGGGAATGGCACATTCCCCCCAGCTCTTGTCTTTCCTCAAGCCGTCTCCACAAACAGCTCACGCCCAATCAGCATCCGTCGTATCTCACTCGTCCCAGCGCCGATCTCGTACAGCTTGGCATCCCGCAAGAGCCGGCCTGTCGGGTAATCATTGATATACCCGTTGCCGCCCAGGCACTGGATCGCCTCCAGCGCCATCCACGTCGCACGTTCGGCGGCATAGAGAATGGCGCCCGCCGCGTCCTTGCGCGTGGTCCGCCCACGGTCGCACGCGCGCGCTACCGTGTACACATAGGCACGCGCCGCATTCATCGTGGTGTACATGTCGGCAAGCTTGGCCTGGATCAGTTGGAATTCGCCGATCGCCTGGCCGAACTGCCGCCGCTCGTGCACATAGGGGATCACCGCATCCAGGCAGGCCTGCATGATCCCGAGCGGCCCGGCGGCAAGCACCGCGCGCTCGTAATCCAGCCCGCTCATCAGCACGTTCACGCCGCGCCCGACCGAACCCAGCACGTTCTCGGCAGGTACTTCGCAATCGGCAAAGACAAGCTCGCAGGTATTTGATCCGCGCATGCCCAATTTGTCGAGCTTCTGGTGCGTCGAGAAGCCAGCAAAGCCGCGCTCGATCAGAAAGGCCGTAATCCCCCGCGCGCCTGCCTCGGGGTCTGTCTTGGCATAGACCACCAGCGTGTCCGCATTCGGCCCGTTGGTGATCCACATCTTCGTGCCGTTCAGCACGTAGTGCTCGCCGCGCTTGTCCGCACGCAAGCGCATCGACACCACGTCCGATCCCGCGCCCGTCTCACTCATCGCCAGCGCGCCGACATGCTCGCCGCTGATCAGCTTCGGCAAATAGCGCTGCTTCTGTTCGGGGCTGGCGTTGCGCGAAATCTGGTTGATGCAAAGATTGCTATGCGCGCCGTAGGACAAGCCAACGGAGGCGGACGCCCGGCTGATTTCTTCCATCGCAATGCAATGTTCGAGATAGCCCATGCCGGCGCCGCCGTATTCCTCGGCGGCGGTAATGCCAAGCACGCCCAGATCGCCGAACTTGCGCCATAGATCGGCCGGAAAATCATTCTCGCGATCAATGGCGGCCGCTCGTGGCGCGACTTCATCGGCGGCAAAGGCGGCAACCTGCGCCCGCAGCATGTCCGCGGTCTCGCCCAGGTCGAAATCCAGCGCCGGCATGTTGCTCAGCATGATCGCCGCCTCAGCTTCGAGGCGCGGCGCTTACGCGCCAGATCACGCCACCCACGTCATCGGCGACAAGCAAGGCGCCGTCGCGATCCATGGTCACGCCGACCGGGCGGCCTTGCGCGTGCCCATCGGCATCAAGGAAACCCGAGAGCACCACCTGCGGCATGCCAACCGGCTTGCCATCGGCAAAGGGCACGAAAATCACGCGATACCCGCTAGGCGGACTGCGATTCCACGAGCCGTGCTGGCCGATGAATGCCCCCTGCGCATACGCCGCCGGCAACGCTCCCGCTCGCGAAAATGTAAAGCCCAGCGACGCCGTATGCGCCCCGAGCGCATAGTCCGGCGCGATCGCGCGCGCCACCATATCCGCGCGCTGAGGCTGGGCGCGCGCATCGACGTGCTGGCCATAATAACTGTAGGGCCAGCCGTAAAAGGCGCCGTCCTGCACATGAGTCATATAGTCGGGCACGAGATCGCTGCCGAGTTCGTCGCGCTCGTTGACCGATGTCCACAACGCGCCATTGTCCGGCGCCAGGCCCATGCCGACAGGATTGCGCAGCCCGCTGGCAAAGATGCGATGCGTGCCCATTGCGCGATCGACCTCCCAGATAGAGGCGCGGTCCAGTTCGGCCTCCGGACCATTATCCATGATGTTGCTGTTGGACCCGACGGAAACGAAAAGCTTGCTGCCATCGGCACTGGCAATCACGTTCTTGGTCCAGTGGTGATCGATCGGCCCGCCCGGCAGATCGGTCACCTTCACGCCGGGCACGGAAATGCTGGTCTGCCCGCTCTGGTAAGGAAAACGCAAAAGCGCATCCGTATTGGCGACGTAGAGGTCGTTGCCCACCAGCACCATGCCAAGCGGCGAAAACAAATTGCCCAAGAACGGAAATTGCTGCACGCCGCTCGGCGTTGCGCGAAGCAGGACGATCTTGTTCGGACTGGCCTCACCCGCACCCGCACGCGCCATGATGATCTTGGCCGCAAAGCCTTTCAGCCCCTTGGAGTCACCGGGAAAATGCGGCGAGTTGGTCTCGGCCACAAGCACGTCCCCGTTCGGCAGCACATAGAGCCAGCGCGGATGGTCCAGCCCGCGCGCAAACGCGGTCACGGCAAGCCCTGGTGCGGCCGTCGGCATGGCATCGCCACGCCATCCCACCACGCTGGCCACCTGAACGGTCGGGATCAGATTGTGTTTCTGCGCGGCGAGCTGCGGCGCCGGACCGATCGTCGCCTCCAGCGGCAGATTGGCGTGCTCGGTCGTGCAGGCGGCGATCACCACCGCGCCCACGGCCAAGGCTGCAACGGCTCCTGCGGAAATCATGGCGAGCGTCCTTATGCGCATGGTGGTGCCCCGCGGCCGCTATTTGCTGTCATTGGCGGCGACCGCGGTGCCGGTCAGGATATTGGTCAACGTCTCCTTCTGCACAGAGACGCGCACGCTGGGTGCAATTTCCACCTCGACCTCCGTTGCACCCTCCCGCGCGCGCGTCACCACGCCGATGATGCCGCCGGCGGTCAGCACGCGATCGCCCTTCTTGACCGCGGCGATTCGGGCCTTGAGGTCCTTGGCAGATTTCTGCTGCGGGCGGATCATCAGGAAGTAGAAGACGACGAAGAACAGGATCAGCGGCAGGAACTGCCCGATCGGCGAACCGCCGATCAGGGACGCGATGCCGCCATCGCCGGCGGCTGCCTGGGCGTAAGCTGAGGAGATAAGGGGAGGCATAAGGCAATCCGGTGCTTGGCTGGCAGGGGGCGGACCATAGTTTGCCCCCCCCGCCCGTCAAGCCGCACCCGGGCTTGCCTGTGCGCGCGTGCGGCGGCATGGACCGCCTCATGAACGAGCTGGCCCCTGTGCTGACACGCATCGCAGAAGCGCTCGAACGCCTGGCACCGCCGCCGCCGCCGCCCGCCGCTCCTGACGCCGCCACAGCCTATGTCTGGCACCCAAATGACCGCGGCGGCGGCGGCGAATTGCTGCCCGTGCCGCACGTGGCGCGCGTGGAGATCGGCCTGTTGCAAGGCATCGATCGTGCGCGCGACCTACTGGTTGAGAACACGCGCCGCTTTGCCGCGGGCCTGCCGGCCAACAATGCGTTGCTGTGGGGCGCGCGCGGCATGGGCAAATCCAGCCTGGTCAAGGCCGTCCACGCAAGCGTCTGCGCCGAGACCCAAGGCGCGCTGGTCCTGATCGAAATCGCGCGCGAGGACATCGCCAGCCTACCCAATTTGTTGTCCATCTTGCGCGCCAGCCCGCGCCGTCGCCTGGTTTTTTGCGATGACCTTTCCTTCGAACGCCAGGACGACGACTACAAGGCGCTGAAATCGGTGCTCGACGGCGGCATAGAAGGCCGGCCGGCCAACGTGCTGTTCTACGCCACCAGCAACCGCCGCCACCTGATGCCCCGCGACATGATCGAGAACGAGCAGGGCAGTGCCATCAACCCTGCCGAAGCGACGGAGGAGAAGGTCTCGCTGTCGGATCGCTTCGGCTTGTGGCTCGGCTTTCATCAGTGCGACCAGCCGACTTATCTGCGCATGGTCAGCGCCTATGCCGTGGCGTGGTCATTGCCCATCGGTGCGGAGGCGCTACGTGGGGAGGCGGTGGAGTGGTCGGTCACGCGTGGGGCACGATCTGGCCGGGTGGCTTGGCAGTTCATTGAGGATTTGGCGGGGCGGCTTGGCGTGCGAAGAGCTGGGTGGGATGTGCCATCCCCCCCAGACCCCCCGTCGATTTTTCAGACTTCGTCTAAATGATGACGGGGGGAGTGGCACACTCCCCCCAGCTCTCTTCAGCGTGTCTCTGTAGCGGAACCCTTCAACGCCGAATGACAAGACGGTGCCGGCCCCAGCGGCCTCAGTCGGCGGCGCACGCCATGTCGGGCAACGTCGTCACGGTACTTGCCGCGAATGCCGTGCCATAAGGCGGCAACGCCGTCGGCAGACCCGCGCCCAGGAAGCGCGCACCATGCAATGCGACCGTCTCGGCCGAGAAATTGAACAGGCACACGATGCGTTCATGCCCATCCTCGCGCACGAAGCCAAGCAGCGGCACCGGCAGGCGCAGGCTGCGCATCTCGCCGTGGCGCAATGCGGGGTGATGTGCGCGATAACGCAGGAAACGCCGCCAATCGTGCAGCAGCGAATCTGGATTTGCTTGCTGCACATCGACCGCCTGGTCGCGGTGGGCTTGCGAGACGGGCAGCCAAGGAAGCTGGCTTGAAAAGCCGCCATGCGCCTCCGCGCTCACCCAGGGCATCGGCGTTCGGCTGCCGTCACGGCCGCGAAACTCGGGCCAGTAGGCAATGCCGAACGGATCGCGCAGATCGGCCTCCTCCAGCTCGGCTTCCTCCAGGCCAAGCTCCTCGCCCTGATAGAGGCACACGCTGCCGCGCAGGCACAGCTGAAAGGCCATCAGCAGACGTGCAAAGCGCGCGTCGGGGCGCTGTTCAGGCGTGGGGTTCCAGCGGCTGACAGCGCGTTGCACATCATGGTTGCTGAACGACCAGCACAACGAGCCGCTAGGATGGGCTGCCTCATCGACCAGTGCCTGCATGGCGGCGTGAGAAAAACCCTCTCGCAGGGGCTTGAGCGTGTACGCCATGTGAAGGTGGTCGTCGCTGGAGGTGTATTCCCTGCATCGCTCGAAGGCGCCGTCCTGGCTGGAGACCTCACCAAGTGTCACAACACCCGGGTATTGGTCGGTCAGCGCGCGAATGCGTGCCAAAAAATCGAAGCGCGCGGGCTGCAGCATGTCATGCTCATGCACCTGCCGGCCAAAGAGTTTGGGGCCAGCCGGACTTGACGCTGCCGGGTTGGAGATGAGTGCCGGGTCGTGCGCGAAGAAATCCACCGCATCGAGGCGAAAACCGTCCACGCCGCGATCTAGCCAGAACCGGCCGGTATCGAGCAGCCCATCCTGCACGGCGGGGTTTTGCAGGTTGAGTTGCGGCTGATCGGCGAGGAAATGGTGCAGGTAGAACTGCCGCCGCCGCGGCTCCCACGTCCATGCACTCCCACCGAACACCGAAAGCCAATTATTGGGCGGCGTGCCGTCGGGCTGCGCGTCTGCCCAAACGTACCAGTCTGCCATTGCCGCCCCGGTGCGGCTGGCGCGGAACCATGCGTGCTGCGTGCTGGTGTGGCTCCATACCTGATCAAGCAGAACCCGCAATCCAAGCGCGTGGGCCCTGTCCACCAGCGCGTCAAAATCGGCCAGCGTGCCAAACAGCGGATCGATGGCTGTATGATCGGACACGTCGTAGCCGAAATCGCGCTGCGGGCTCAGGCAAACCGGGCTGAGCCAAATGGCATCCACGCCCAAATCGGCAACATGATCGAGCCGTGCCGTGATGCCAGGAAGGTCGCCAATGCCGTCATGATTGCTGTCGGCAAAGCTGCGCGGGTAGATCTGGTAGATCGTGGCACCGCGCCACCAAGCGTGCTCTTGCATGTGTTTTGTCCCTACAGGCTCTGGGTAGAAGCCTTCACGGCACCGTGCAATCACGGAATCGTGTGTGCAGCGCAGCAAGGATCAATTTCGCATACAAAAGTTGCTAATCGGTTGCTCGCGCGCCCAGTTGGTGATTGCAAGAGGCTACGACAATTTCGCGTTGAGCGTGTGTTTATTTCGTGGCCGAGCCGCGTGCTTAATCGGCCGCCGACTTCAGCGCAGCGCCGGCCGCCAAAGGACAAGATGGCAGGCACGCCGCCAGCAACGCCGTCAGCAGCATCAAATGCGGCCTGCTCGCCAGGCCGAAAGCTGCCGCATCCGCGGCCGCTGTTCCAAAGATCAGGATCGGCACAGACAGCGGAAGAACCAGAACCGGCAGCAGCACGGCACCCCGTCTTGCCCCGAGCACAACCGCCGCGCACGCCGTGCCCACCAGCGACAAGGTCAGCGTGCCCGCCAACAGGCCGATCAGCAGCGCAGGCAATGCGGCCGGCTTGATCTGCAGCATCACCGCAAGGGGAGGTGCTGCAATCAGCAAGGGCAGGCCAGTGGTGAGCCAATGAGCCGCCGCTTTGGCCAGCGCGATCAGGCTCGGCGGAACGGCCGTGGTCAGCAGCTGATCGAGCGAGCCGTCTTCAAAATCCGCCCCGAACAGGCGTTCCAGCGGCAATAGGGCCGAAAGCAGGGCGCACACCCAGACGATCCCTGGCGCAATGCGCGACAAGGTCTGGGGCGCGGGGCCGATGCCGAGCGGAAACAGCGCGCCGGCCACAAAGAAGAACAGCAGCGCTCCTGCCGTGTCGCCGCCGTGGCGCACCGCCAGGCGCAGTTCACGCGCCAGAACCGCGGAAAAGCCGCTCACCCCAGCACCAACGTGGCCGCGCCGGAGATCGGCAGCGGCAGGTGCGTCGCAGCGACGATCACGCCTCCCGTCTGCCGATGCGCTTCCATCATAAGCCCTAAGCGATCGATCGCGGCGGCATCAAGCCCCACGCTCGGCTCGTCCAGCAGCCAGAGCGGCGCATCCAGCAGCGTCAGGCGCGCCAGAGCCAGGCGCCTCTTCTGTCCCGCCGACAGCATGCGCGCCGGCAGCGATGCCAGGGGGCCAAGCCCGGCTTCCCTCAACGCGTGCCGCGGGTCACTCCCTCCAATCCGCGCAGCAAAGCGCAGATTTTCAAGCGCAGTCAAAGCCGGTTTGATGGCATCCTGATGGCCCAGATAGGCGGCACGTCCGGCGTAATCGGCCGCTCCATCGAAGGTGATTGTGCCCCCATCGACCCGCACGAGCCCCGCCAGGAGCCGAAGAAGCGTGGATTTGCCCGCGCCATTTGGTCCGACCAGCAAAAGGGCGCCGCCAGCGGCCACGGCAAACCCTGTTCGATCGAGCACGAGCCGTTCGCCGCGCAAGCAGCTCACCTGTTCCGCTCTTAGGCGCACGGCCGCGGCCTTTCTTGCCCGGTAGGGCTCGCGGCGTATAACGCCCGCGCAAAGAACACGACGCCCTCCCCCTTTCGACTTAGAACTTTCGAACGCAAGGACCACGCCGATGAAGATGACCGGTCAGGACAGCCTGAAGACTCGCGCCACCCTCTCGGTCAGCGGCAAGACCTACACCTATTTCTCCCTCCCGGAAGCCGCCCGCACGATCGGCGATGTCTCACGCCTGCCCGTCAGCCTGAAAATCCTGCTGGAGAACGTGCTGCGTTACGAGGACGGGATCAGCTACAATGTGCGTGACGCGCATGCCATCGCAGGTTGGCTCACGAAGGGTCAATCGAGCCAGGAAGTCCCCTTCCGCCCCGCCCGCATCCTGATGCAGGATTTCACCGGCGTGCCTGCGGTCGTCGATCTGGCCGCGATGCGAGACGGCATCCTCAAGCTGAACGGGGACCCGCAGCGCGTAAACCCGCTGGTCCCGGTCGATCTGGTCATCGACCACAGCGTGATGGTCGATTTCGCCGGCACGGCCGACTCGTTGCAGAAGAACGTGGAGATGGAATTCGAGCGCAACGGCGAGCGTTACGCATTCCTGCGCTGGGGCCAGGAAGCCTTCCAGAATTTCCGCGTCGTCCCGCCAGGCGCGGGCATCTGCCACCAGGTCAACCTGGAATATCTTTCCCAAGCCGTCTGGACTGCCGAATTGCCAGGCGGCGAGACGCTGGCCTACCCCGACACGCTCTATGGCACCGATAGCCACACGACCATGGTCAACGGCATGGGCGTGCTCGGCTGGGGCGTGGGCGGCATCGAGGCCGAGGCGGCCATGCTCGGCCAGCCGATTGCGATGCTGATCCCCGATGTCGTGGGCTTCAAACTGACCGGCACCATGCCCGAGGGAGCCACGGCCACCGACCTGGTCCTGACCGTCACGCAGATGCTTCGCCGCCGCGGCGTGGTCGGCAAGTTCGTCGAATTCTACGGCGACGCGCTTGACCATCTGCCGGTTGCCGATCGTGCGACAATTGCTAATATGGCGCCCGAATACGGTGCCACCTGCGGCTTCTTCGCCGTCGATGCCATGACTTTGGATTACCTGCGCCTCACAGGACGAGACGAGGCGCGCGTGGCCCTGGTGGAAGCCTATCTCAAGGCGCAGGGCATGTTCCGCCTTTCCGGCGGCGCCGATCCGGTCTTCACCGAGACGCTTGAATTGGACCTCGCGACAATCGTCCCGAGCCTGGCCGGGCCCAAGCGTCCGCAGGACCGCGTCAGCCTGATCGACGCTTCCTCGGCGTTCCTCAAGGAACTGAGCGCACAGGCCGTGACCGGCCAGGCCGCCGCCGCACGCTTCCCCGTAGCCGGCCGCGCGCACGACATCGGCCATGGTGACGTGGTGATCGCCGCCATTACGAGCTGCACCAATACCTCCAACCCCTACGTCATGGTCGCGGCCGGCCTGGTTGCGCGCCGTGCTCGCGCGCTCGGACTGCATCCCAGGCCTTGGGTCAAAACCTCGCTCGCCCCCGGCAGTCAGGTCGTGACCGAATATCTCGAGCGCGCCGGCTTGCAGGCGGACCTGGATGCGATCGGCTTCAACACGACGGGTTATGGCTGCACAACCTGCATCGGCAATTCGGGCCCGCTGGATGACGACATTGTCAATGTCGTTGAAGGCGAAAAGCTGACCGTGGCCAGCGTGCTGTCCGGCAATCGCAATTTCGAGGGCCGTGTGCATGCCAATGTCCGCGCCAATTACCTCGCCAGCCCGCCGCTGGTCGTGGCCTACAGTCTGCTGGGCAACATGCGCGAGGATATCACCACGGCTCCTCTCGGCACCGGCAGCAACGGCCAGCCGGTGTTTCTGAAGGATGTCTGGCCCAGCAACAAGGAAATCGCCGAGACCGTCGCGTACAGCGTGCAGCGTCGCCAATTTCTCGACCGCTATGGCGAGGTGACCAGGGGCACCAAGGAATGGCAGGCGCTGCGCGTGGAGACGGGCAGCGAAACCTATCGCTGGAACAGCGGCAGCACTTACGTCAAGAACCCACCGTATTTCGAGGGCTTGACCGAGGAGCCGAGTGCGAAGGGCGACATCACCGGCGCCCGCGTGCTCGCAATATTGGGCGACAACATCACGACCGATCACATCAGCCCAGCCGGCAACATCAAGAAGGCCAGCCCGGCCGGCGAATACCTGGGCGAGCACCAGGTATTGCAGCGTGATTTCAACTCCTATGGCAGCCGGCGCGGCAACCACGAAGTCATGATGCGGGGCACGTTCGCCAATATCCGCATCAAGAATGAAATGGCGCCGGGGACGGAGGGCGGCGTGACAAAGTACTATCCCGGCGGCGAAATCATGCCGATCTATGACGCGGCCATGCGCTATGCTTCGCAGAACATCCCGCTGGTCGTCTTCGGCGGCAAGGAATACGGCATGGGGTCATCGCGCGATTGGGCCGCCAAGGGCACGATGCTGCTCGGCATTAAGGCGGTCATTGCCGAAAGCTTTGAGCGCATCCATCGCAGCAACCTGGTTGGCATGGGCGTGCTGCCGCTGCTGTTTCAGGAAGGCACTACGCGCCACTCGCTGGATTTGAAGGGAGATGAGACGATCGATATTCTTGGATTGGAAGATCTCCGCCCGCGCATGATGCTCACCATGCGCATCAAGAGCAGTGACGCGAGCCGGGACGTGCAGGTGTTTTGCCGCGTCGATACGTTGGACGAGGTAAATTACTACCGCCATGGCGGGATTTTGCATTATGTGCTGCGCGGGATGGCGAAAGCTGCAGCTTGAGAAAACGCTGGGGGGAATGTACAAACAGGCCAGCGGCTGCGCTCCTGGAGCCCGTCACGCGCCAGGTCTTCATTTAGCGAAATTTTCCCGCTGGAAGGCGCGGTTCTGATACAATCCGCGTTGAGACTGACACATGATCAAGGCAAGAAAGGTTGGGGGAGATGTGCGTTGTGCGGGGCGGCGTATACGCCGCCTTGATCCGCCCAAGCCCCCAGACCCCGTCATTTACTGGGACTCGCCCTAAATGATGACGGGGGGTCTGGGGGGGCAGGCACTGCTCCCCCAGCTTTCTTGAGAGTAAATCTTTCTGCTGGTTGATATTACATGCGTTTCCCTCGATGGCTGCCCTACCTGCTGGGCGCCCTGCAGGCCGTGGGTCCGATCTCCGTGGACATGTACCTGCCGGCTTTTCCGGCGCTGGAGCACGATCTCCATGCCGCCCTAGGCAGCGCGCAGATCACGCTGTCGTCTTGGATTCTCGGACTGTCCGTGGGCCAGTTGGCCATGGGTGCACTGGCCGACCGCTTCGGCAGGCGGGTGCCGCTACTGGCCGGTCTTGCGGTCTATGTCGCGGCCACGGCGGCATGCGCGATCGCACCAAGCATGGCGTGGCTGGCGGCCTGGCGTTTCGTGGCAGCACTAGGCGCATCGTCCAGCATGATCGTGCCACGCGCCGTGGTGCGAGACCTGGCCGACGGCCACGATGCGGCGCGGCTGATGGCGCAGCTCATCCTGATCCTGGGCGCGGCCCCTATCCTGGCGCCGAGCCTGGGCGGCCTGGTGCTGCAATTCGGCGGCTGGCGAGATATCTTCTGGATCATGGCGGGTTTTGGCGCCTGCGGCTTCGCACTCGCGCTCGCCTTTTTGCCTGACACGCTGCCGATCGGCGACCGCCGGCCGCTCCATCCCATCGCCACGGCCAGGCGCTACCGCACCATCCTGACCGAGCGCGGCTTTCTCACCCACGCGCTGATCGTGGCAGGCGTTGGTTTTGCGCTGTTTGCCTATCTCGGCGGCATGCCGGCGCTCTTCATGGAGCACTTCCATCTCAGCCCAGGGCAGTTCGCCGTGGTCTTCGGCATGGTGGCCGCCAGCTACATCCTCGGCACACAGCTCAACGTGTATCTGACGCGCGCTTTGGGGCTCAGCCGCAGCCTGCATGTGACCACGGCGGGTTATGTCCTGCTGACGGCGGCGCTCGTGGCCGTCACGCTGACCCATCAAGGCTTGCCTTGGGTGATGGGCGGCCTGCTGATGATGGGCCAGGGCCTGATCGGCTTCATCGCGCCCACCGCAACGGTGGGCGCGCTGAGCAACCATTCCGCCCATGCCGGCAGCGCGTCCGCGGTGCTGGGCACCATGCAGTTCGCCATCGGCAGTAGCAGCGGATTGCTGATGGCCTGGATGGCCAACGGGTCTTCCCTGCCCATGGTCGGGCTGATGCTCGCCGGTGCGGTGGGCATGAAGCTGGCCGATCTGTGCCGTCCGGCGAGCCTGAGTGCCATTTCTGTCGAAGTCTTGTGACAAGTTTCGTGAGCTGGGCGCCGTCACGCATCCGTCATGCAGCGTGTCGCCGTAGGGGGTATGGCAGCTTGGCGTAAGTGCCGTTAAGGTTTTGGGCGATGCAGCCCGACGCCATGCTTCCGTGACCGATAACGCCGGGAATCCCGGTTCGGAGATGCTGTTGCAGCGTTGCGCCGCAGGCGATCGCGTGGCCTTCCGCGCGCTCTATGACCGACATGCCGCCCGGCTCTATGCCGTGGCGCTGCGGATCACGCGCCACGCCAATCTGGCCTCCGACACGGTCCAGGAAGCTTTTATCCAGATCTGGCAGAACGCGCGCCACTACAACCCGGAGCGAGGCTCGCCCGAAGCGTGGATGACCGGCCTGACGCGATACCGCGCGCTGGACCTGGTGCGCCGGGCCGGGCCGGCGCTGATCCCGCTCGAGGATGAGCACGCCACCGAGTCATTTGACGATCTCTCCCCATTGGATGACGCCGCCGACGGCCGCGCCTTGCGCGAATGCCTGGAGAGGCTCGATGCCAACCGGCGCCGCCTGGTGGTGCTGGCCTTTGTGGAAGGCTTCTCCCACGCCGAGCTTGCCGCCCAGTTCGTGATCCCGCTGGGCACGATCAAATCAACCATTCGCCGCTCACTCGCGACCTTGCGGGAGTGCCTGAGCGGATGAGCGAGACCGACGACCGGGCCGGGCTCTATGTGCTGGGCGCACTCGACGCCGAAGAGATGGGCGCGGTGCGTGCAGATGCCGAGCGCAACGCCGGGCTGAGGGCGGAGATCGTGGCCTGGGAACGCCGGCTGAGCCCGCTGGTGGCGCTGGTGCCCGCGGCTGAACTGCCCGCGACACTTTGGCCGCAGCTCGAGGCGCGGCTGGCGCGCCTGGCCGCACCGGGCCAGAGCACGGGTGAGGTGATTGCACTGCCGCCGCGCCCGCGCGAGAGGCGGCGCGAGGCGCGCGCGCTGATGTTCTGGCGGACGACGGCACTCGCAGCCATTGCTGTCGCGGCGGCACTCGGCGGGCTGCTGGTCACGCGCCCGAAGCCGCAGCCTCCGGTTCTGGCCATGATCATGCCGGCTCAGCCCGGCCTCGGCGGCTGGCTGATCACCCTGCATCCCAACGGCGAGGTCAATGCCGTGGCGCAGGGCGTGCTGAGCCACACGCTGGCGCAGGATTTCGAGCTGTGGGCGCTGGCAGAAGGTAGCAAGCAACCGGTGCCGGTGGGGCTGCTTGCCGTTCAGGGCCGTACAGGTCTGCCTCCGCCTGCCGGCTTGCCGCGGCAGAAATTTAAGCTGCTGGTGAGCTTGGAGCCGGCGGGGGGATCGCGTACGGGCGCGCCGACCGGGCCGGTGGTTTATTCCAGCGGCGTGGTGACGCGGTAGCGGCAGTGTAAGGAAGATTGGGGGAGATGTGCCATCCCCCCCAAACCCCCCGTCATTCATTTAGACCTTGTCCTGACTAAAAACGGGGAGTCTGGGGGGGGGATGGCACATCTCCCCCAGCTTTACTCTGAGAGTCAATCTTTCTGCTGACTGGTATAAAGATAAAGTTTGGACACGACCTGTGCACCGTTTTGGCGGTGTGGGCAGTGCAACCTTTTTTCTGTAAATTCTCGTGAGGTGGTTCATTCCGGCTACGCTTCTATGTGTCTAGTGTGAGGTAGATTTTGCCGTTCATCCACTCCTCGTCGCATTCTGCCAGCAGGGCGGAGACGAGGCGCAGGCAGGATGCGGCGTTGGGGAAGATGGAGGCAACCCGTGTGCGGCGTTTGAGTTCGCGGTTGATGCGTTCGAGGCCGTTGGTCGTGCGCAATCTTATGCGGTGGGCTTGCGGGAGGTCGAACACGGCAAAGCCCATGGGAAGGTTCTGTTCGGCCCATGTGGCAAGTTTCGGCGCGTCCGTCGCCCAGAGTTCGATCGCCTGGCGCAGCAGCCGTTCGGCTTCTGCCTTGTCGGGCGCATTGAAGATCGCGCGTATCCGCCCTGCGACCGGCTTGCGCTGATCCAGCTTTGTGACGTAGGCCTGGGCATTCTGCTGCAAATGGAATTGGCAGCGCTGCCATGGCACACTTGGCAGGGTGGCGCGGCGCGCGGCCTTCAAGCCTGCATGATCGTCCGACACGATGAACTTTACCCCGCGCAACCCGCGCGCAATGAGGCTATCGAGAAATTCCCGCCAATGCTGTTCGGCCTCGGAAAATGCGACCGATACGCCGAGCACGCGCCGTTTGCCGTCGGCCGTCACGCCGATTGCGACAAGCACGGCGCAATCGAGCAGGCGGCCTTCTTCGCGGATGCGTTCATAGCGGGCATCGAGCAAGAGATACGGGGTATCGCCGAGCGGTCGCTCGCGCCAGGCGGCAAGCCCCTCGTCGAGCTGCTCGGTGGCGCGGCTGACCTGGGTTGAGGAAATAGCGATGTCCGGCCCGAGCAAGGCCTGCAGCACGGTGATCACCTTGCGGGTTGATACGCCTTGCACATACATTTCGGCCAATGCGAGGTTGAGCGCGCGCTCGGTGCGGGTGCCCTTGTCGAGGGCGCTTGGGTAAAATCCGCCGCCGCGCACCTGCGGCACGTCGAACGTTTGCTCGCCCACCCGGGTCATGACGGTTTTTGGTTTGAAACCATTGGCGTAATCGGCACGAACCGGGGTGCGTTCATGAGGTTTGGCATTGAGGAATTGCGCGCGTTCGATTTTGCTGGCTTCATTGACCAGGATGCGCAGCGCCTCGCCGGCGCCGTCCAGTCCGTTGTCGAGCAGGGCCGAGAAGGCGGCCTCCAGGGGATGATGTTCTACGCGTTGTGCCATGATACAAGCTCCGTCGCTGGGTGATAGGATGGGCCGAAGCAATCACCTCCCGATAGGTCTTGGCCGGCTCGGTTTGCCGGGGCCGTCCTGCGCACTTCGGGCGCAAGCGCCCTCGTTGCTTCGGACGGCCCCGGCAAACCGAGCCGGCCAAGCAATTTACAGAAACGATGGTGCACTAACGCGGTGTGACCAATAACCAGAGGCCGACTCTCTATCCTTGGTGGCCATGTTTAGCAGCTTTCTTGAGCGTTGGAATCTTACGCCGGACGGTGATCCTGTCATCACGCCGACCAGCAGACTATTGCCGGTGCGGCACGAAGGCGCGCCAGCAATGCTTAAAGTAGCGACACACCCGGAGGAAAGGCGGGGTGGGTTGCTCATGGCTTGGTGGGCCGGCCAGGGGGCCGCATGCGTTTTGGCGCAGGAGGGCGATGCACTCCTAATGGAGCGCGCAGACAGGTTTGGAAAATCGTTAGCCGAGTTCTCGCAGACTGGCCGCGACGACGAAGCAAGCCGGATAATCTGTTCAACGGTTTCTAAACTTCATACCGCAAGAGCGTGTAATCCTCCCGAGCTAGTTCCTCTCGCGCGATGGTTTGAAGCTCTATACCCGGTTGCGGCAACGCAGGGCGGAATCTTCAACCTCTCGGCAGCAACAGCGACCGAATTACTGGCGACACGACGAAGCGATGTCGTGCTACACGGCGATATTCATCATCAAAATATTCTCGACTTCGGTGAACGCGGATGGCTGGCCATTGATCCGAAGGGGCTCGTCGGAGAACAAGGCTTTGACTATGCCAACATATTTTGTAATCCTGATGAGACAACGGCGACTGCGCCGGGTCGTCTTGCACGGCGCGTCGCCCTAATTGCCACCCTTGCGAATATAGATCGCAGACGCCTGTTGCAGTGGATCGTGGCTTGGTCGGCTTTGTCTGCAGCTTGGCTGCTGGAAGACGGTGAAGCAGCCACGCTGCCGTTGAGGGTAGCTGAAATCGCCACTGCCGAGTTGAACCGCTAGAGCTCTGCCGAGGCTGTGCGCCTCTGGTGCATAATTCAAGACATCGGAAATGGCCAAAGCCACTGGCTGAGCCGCTGCCTAGGCTATGCCCGCATCAGCACTCATTGCAAAACGTTCGACCCTGAGGGCGAAGGGCTGCACCACAATACCGGGACACCGTCGAGCTGTTTCAGCCCGCCACGATGACATTGGCCGGGATGCTCATGCCAAAGGGTGGCGCGTCCAGCACGTGCACTTCGACAAGGCGTGGATCGCGCCACGGGCTTGGGGCGCTGGAATGGCCGGTCATGTTGGCGCCGGCATCCTCGTAGCGGCCGCTGGCCATGCCGCGGGCTTCATCCTCGCTCGCGCAATTGGCCCAACATTCGGTTTGCTGCACGCTGCTGGTCTGCCACGCCGGATCGTCGAGCAGCGCCAGAACAGGTTTAAGGTGATAGATCGGCATTGTCGAAGTTCCCTGCTGGCGTAGCGGCCTGTCTAAACAGAAGACGGGGGGTCTGGGGGGGATGGCACATCCCCCCCAGCCTTCTAACTGAACTTGCCCTGATTGACGTAGCATCTGCAGGCGAGTTCCGGTGCGCCTCAAGGCACCACCGCCTCACCCGCATCCGTGCCCCAGAAATCCGCGCGCGCGAGCCAGCCGCGATATTCGCCCACCTGCACCTCGCACCACGGTGCATTGGCCGCGCAGGCGCGCACCCGCCCAACCACGCCGGGCTTGAGCACGGCCACGGCAGCGGCGGTGTCCGACGCCTCGCCGCGCAGATTGCGCGGCTCGCTGCCGGTGATGACGAAGGTCCGGCGGCCGGCGAGGGTCGCCTGGTGCACCCAGCCGCGGATGCCGTCCATGTCCTCGACCAGGCGCCAGACGTCGAATTCGCGTTCGATGCGCACGGGCAGCTTGCGGCGCTTGTAGGTCCAGAGCACCGGGTAGCGGCTGCCCGGGCCGGAGCGCATGTTGACGTCATCGGTCTTCAAGCTCGCATAACGCGGCAAATGCAGGCCGGTGACGGTGCCTTGATCGGCGGGGATGGCGGGCTTGACCAGGAGCGCGGGCTTCGGCGCCTGTTTTGGCGCGGGCTTGGGTGGCGGCGTGACCAGCTTGGCGCCCTTGTGGCGCGGCAGTCGGGGGTTCGGCCCGTGGCGGGGCTTGACCACTGGCACGGCATGGCCGGCATGGGTCTTTTTGGGCACTGGCGCGCCGTGGGGCGCAGCATGGGTTGGAAGGCGCGGCACTTCGGGCGTCTGCGCCCACGCGGATGCGGCGGTCACCAGGCAGGCACCCAGGAAAAACACGCGACTATGCAACGCAGAACCCCCGGCCCCTCGATAGGCTAGCCTAACGCCCTCTCGGCTCTATGGCGATACGCGCGGGGTGGGGATTACCGGTGCCGCGCCGCCATTGTGGCAAGACTGGCAAAGGCGGCAAAGAGGGATGCGCCCAGGCCCTCTGGCAGCGGCCTGTCAGGTTCGGTAATGTCGAAATCGCCGCGTAGTGGAAAGCTCGATGAGCGAAACAGCCTTGCACTCCGTCGCGCCAATCCTGTTCGTTCGAGACGTGCCGGCGAGCGCTGCCTTCTTCCAGCAAAAGCTGGGGTTTCAGATCGACTTCCTCTACGGCGCGCCGCCGTTCTACGGTTCGGTCTCACGCAATCAAATCCGCCTGCACCTTCGCTTCGTCCATGAGCCGAATTTTGTGGAGCTCGCCGCGCGGGAGGTCTCCTTGATCCTGGCCACGATCGAGGTCTCCGATGTTCAAGGCTAGTTCGAGGAATTCGAGGGGCGCGGTGTGGCATTCGCTCAGATGCCGACCAGGCAGCCTTGGGGTGGGACGGATTTTCATGTGCGCGATCCCGACGGGAATGTCATTTCTTTCGTCGCATACGGGAGCGGCAACGTGAGCAAAGGCGAGGGAAGGAAAGTTGGGGGGGATGTGCCATCCCCCCCAAACCCCCCGTCATCTATTTAAGATAAGAGTTCCGCCAACGTCGCGCGCAGCAGGGCAATATCCTGCGGGCGGGACAGCCTGTGATCGCCGTCCTTGATCAGGCTGATGCGCACATCATCACCCGTCAGCGCGCTCGAGAGTTTCAGCGCCGTTTCCCACGGCACGTCGGGATCGCCGATGCCCTGCAGCAGCCGCACCGGGCAGGCGATGTCGATCGGGCCGCCGAGCAGCAGGCGCTGCCGGCCGTCCTCGATCAGCGCGCGGGTGATGATTTGCTCGCCGCCGTAGGCGCTGGGCACCCGCAGGAACCCGTCCTGCATCAATCGGGCGCGCTCCGGTGGCGCCATCGACTCCCACATCAGGGCCTCGGTGAAATCGGGTGCCGCGGCGATGCCGATCAGGCCCGCCATGCGCGCCGGACGGGCGAGTGCGATGTGCAGCGCGATCCAGCCGCCCATCGAGGAGCCGATGACGACCAGCGCGCCGGTGGTCAGCCGGTCGATCAGGAAGAGTGCGTCATCGGTCCAGCAGCCGATCGTGCCGTGCTCGAAAAGGCCGCCGCTTGCGCCGTGGCCTGAATAATCCAGGCGCAGACAGGCTTGTCTGCGTTCGCGGCAGAATGCCTCGACGGCGAGCGCCTTGTCGCCCGTCATGTCGCTCATGAAGCCGGGCAGGAAAACTACGGTCGGTGCGTTTCCGGCCGTCAGGACGTACGCAAGTTCGACGCCGTCTCCACGATCAATCATTCAAAAGTTCTTTGGTTCTTTCTTCCAAGAAAGAACTGCTTGCTTTCTTGGCTATCAGAAAATCCGAATGTGCACCAAATTCGCGCCCACAACCAACAGCACCGCACCCAGCGCGGGGCGCAAGCTGAATTCCGGCAAACGCGGCGCGATGTAGCTACCGGCCAAAATCCCTGGAATGGAGCCGATCAGCAGCGCCCCAAGCAGCGACCAGTTGATGTCGCCGAGAAGCCAATGCCCGGCGCCGGCCAGCAGGGTCAGCGGCACGGCGTGGGCGATGTCCGAGCCCACGATCTTGACCAGCGGCACGCGCGGGTAGAGCAGCAGAAGCACGGTCACACCGATGGCGCCGGCGCCAACGGAGGAGAGCGAGACCAGGATGCCCAGCACCAGGCCGCTGATGGTCGTCATGATGGCGGCGTTGCGATCCGACGGCTCGCCGAAGCGGCGGGCGACGAACTCGGCGATGTAGCCGCGCAGAAAGATCGAGACAGCGGTCAGCAACAGGGCGACGCCGAGCACGAACTTGATGGTCTCGGTCACGTGAGGGCTCTGCGCGCCTATGCGGGAGAGCGCCAACATGGTGATCAGGGTGCCCGGCACTGAGCCTATGCACAGCCGGCGCACGATGCGCCAATCCACCGTCTCGCCGGCGTTGTGCACGGCGGTGCCGACCGTCTTGGTGGTGGCAGCGTAGAGCAGATCGGTGCCGACCGCGGTGGTCGGATGCACGCCGAACGCCAGCAACAGGGGCGTCATCAACGAGCCGCCGCCGACACCCGTCAGCCCGACGATCAGGCCGACGAGTAGGCCGGAGAAGGGGTATACCAAGCTGCTGGTTTGAATCATCTCATTCGCTCCGCCGGGCCTGCTCACCATGGAAGCAGCGGCTGCCACAATCCAGGAGAAATTTTTATACGGCAGCAAGGCGGGCAATACAAATACTATCGGGCAGTGACGTGGTTTAGGCGTGCCCGGTTCTTTGCGTCCCACCTCCTTCCGCAAGACTGGTTAGCCTGTAGTACATGTCCCGGATGCACCCCATCGATCTTTATTGGCCCACGCCGTGGCGTTGACGCATGCCCATTCGATCATGCAGGTGCTGCCGTCCTTGGAATCAGGCGGCGTGGAGCGCGGCACCGTGGAGATGACGCAGGCCATTGTGGCGGCCGGCGGATGCGCGGTGGTGGCCAGTGCCGGGGGGCGCATGGTGCCGCAGATCGAGCGCGCGGGTGGCCGCCACATTACGCTGCCGCTGATGACGAAGGATCCCCTCAGCATCTGGCTCAACGCCCGGCCGCTGCGCCGGGCGATTGCGGCGTTCCGGATTGGCCTGGTGCACGCCCGCTCGCGCGCGCCGGGATGGTCGGCCTACTGGGCCGCGCGCCGGGCGGGCGTGCCCTTCGTCACCACCTGGCATGGTGTCTATGCCGAGAACTTCCCCGGCAAGCGGGCCTACAACAGCGTCATGGCGCGCGGCGAGCGGGTAATCGCCATCAGCCACTACGTCGCGGCCCGCCTGGCCGAGCTCGGCGTGCCCGAAGCACGCGTGCGCATCATCCCGCGCGGTGTCGATGCGGCCGTCTTCGACCCCGCGGGCGTGCTGGGCGATCGGGTGCACAGGCTGGCCCAGGCGTGGCGCCTGCCGGCCGGCGTGCCGATCGTCATGCTGCCGGGGCGGCTGACACGCTGGAAGGGCGGCGAGACGCTGCTGCGTGCCGTCGCCGCCCTGCCGGGCCGCGACGTGTTCTGTGTGTTTGTGGGCGCGGGCTCCCTGGCGCCGGCATTGGAAAAGCAGGCTCACGCGCTGGGGCTTGGCGGACGCGTGCGCCTGCCCGGCCAGTGCGACGATATGCCCGCCGCCCTGATGCTGGCCGACGTGGTGGCCTGCCCGAGCCTGAAGCCCGAGCCGTTCGGCCGCACGGTGATCGAGGCCCAGGCCATGGGCAAGCCGGTGATTGCTGCCAACCATGGCGGGGCGGCAGAGACCATCATCGATGGGCAGACCGGCTGGCGGGTGGCGCCTGGCGACGCCCGCGTGCTGGCCGAAATCCTGGCTCATGCGCTGGCAATGCGTGGCGCCGAGCGGGAGGCATTGGGCGAGGCGGCGCGCGCCTCCGTGCTTGCAAACTACACTCTGGCCGCGATGCAGCAGGCGACGTTGGGCGTCTATGGCGAGCTGCTGGGCTGATGCGTGTGCTGGTGATCAGGCTTGGTGCGCTCGGGGATTTCGTGCTGTCCTTTCAAGCCTTTGCCGACATTCGCGCCCATCACGGCGGCGAGGCGATCAGCCTGCTGACGACCGCGCCTTTCGTCTCGCTGGCGCGCGACAGCCCGTGGTTCGACCAAGTGGCTGTTGATGCTCGGCCATCGTGGATCGATCCGCTTGGGGTGTGGCGGCTGGCGCGGCAGTTGCGGGGGTTCGATCTGGTTTATGACCTTCAGACCTCTCGGCGATCATCGCGCTATTTTTGGCTGGCGGGGCGGCCGCGTTGGTCAGGCATCGCAAGGGGCGCTGCGCTGCCGCACGACAATGTGCACCGTGATGCGCTGCATACGGTGGATCGCCAGCGCGACCAGCTCGCGCGTGCGGGGGTGCCTGCGTCCGCTGCCGCTGATCTGGGTTGGCTGGCGCGTGGCGGCCCGCATGTGGGGGCACCTTATGCGCTGCTGGTGCCAGGAACGTCCTCCGCCCATGGCGGTGCCAAAAGGTGGCCGCCCGAGCGCTTCGTGGCCTTGGCGAGCGAAGTGGCACGCCGGGGGCTGACGCCGGTGGTGGTGGGTGGGTCCGGGGAGGTTGCGCAAGCGGCGGCGATTCAGGAAGCGGTGCCGGGCACCATCAGCTTTGCCGGGCGCACGAGCCTGCAGGACCTGGCGGGGCTGGCCGCGCGCGCGGCGTATGCGGTAGGTGGGGACACAGGGCCGGTGCATCTGGCTGCGGCCATGGGGTGCCGGGTGGTGGCGCTGTTTTCGCGGTTTAGTAATCCGACCTTGGCAGCACCGGTGGGGCGGGTGACGTTGTTGCAGGCGGACTCGCTGGCTGATCTGCCGGTTGCGCGGGTTGTCGCGGCTTTGA
The DNA here is from genome assembly GCA_965276755.1 of Acetobacteraceae bacterium. Classification (GTDB taxonomy): domain Bacteria; phylum Pseudomonadota; class Alphaproteobacteria; order Acetobacterales; family Acetobacteraceae; genus CAJCIS01. Next base: position 2,287,888 of record OZ255625.1, on the reverse strand, counting down.
CCGAAGAGTAGGAAGAATAGTTCTTTTTTGAAAAAAAGAACCAAAAAACTTTTACTCTTTGGCCGGTGCGTTGGTCCAACATCCGTCTAAATGGATAAAAGTTTTTTGCTTCTTTTTTTCAAAAAAGAAGAACCTTCCCTTGGAGTTGTTGCCATGCCCGCCATAACGCTGCCCGACGGCTCCCTCCGTCATTTCGAGGGCGCGGTCACGGGCACCGAAATCGCCGCTGCCATCGGCCCCGGCCTGGCGCGCGCCGCACTGGCGATGAAGGTCGATGGACGGGACATGGATCTCTCGCGCGAAATTGCCGAAGACGCGTCCGTGGTGTTCATTACACGGCGCGATGAGGCGGCGCTGGGCATGATTCGCCATGACGCTGCCCACGTGCTGGCCGAAGCGGTGCAGTCGCTCTACCCCGGTACGCAGGTGACGATCGGACCGGCGATCGAGAACGGGTTCTATTACGACTTTGCACGCAATGCGCCCTTCACGCCGGAGGATTTCCCGGCGATTGAGGCACGCATGCGCGAGATTGTGGCGGCCAATGCGCCGTTCGTGCGAGAGGAGTGGGAGCGCGAGGCGGCGATCGCGTTTTTCGAGGCGCGCGGCGAAACCTACAAAGCCGAACTGATTCGCGACTTGCCGCAAAGCGAGGTGATTACGATTTATCGCCAGGGCGAGTGGCTCGATTTGTGCCGTGGCCCGCATATGCGCGGCACGGGCGATGTCGGCACGGCATTCAAGCTGATGAAAGTGGCCGGCGCGTATTGGCGTGGCGATCATCGCAACGCCATGCTCAGCCGCATTTATGGCACGGCCTGGCGCGATCAGAAAGAGCTGGACGCGCATCTGCACCAGTTGGAGGAAGCGGAGAAGCGTGACCACCGGCGCATCGGGCGCGAAATGGATCTGTTTCACACGCAGGAAGAGGCGGTGGGCAGCATCTTCTGGCACCCGAATGGCTGGAAGCTGTACCGCACGGTGGAGGCCTATATGCGCCGGCGCCAGGAGGAGGGCGGGTATGCCGAGGTGCGCACGCCGCAACTGGTCGATCGCGTGTTGTGGGAACGCTCGGGGCATTGGGACAGCTATCGCGCGCACATGTACATTGCCACCGTAGAGGACGAGGAGAAGACATTGGCGGTCAAGCCGATGAATTGTCCGTGCCATGTACAGATATTCAATCACGGACTGCGCAGCTATCGCGAGTTGCCCATGCGCATGGCGGAGTTCGGATCGTGCCACCGCTATGAACCTTCGGGTGCGCTACATGGCATCATGCGCGTGCGGGCTTTTACGCAGGATGACGCGCACATTTTTTGCACCGAGGATCAGGTCGCACCTGAGACCGCGCGCTTTGTTTCGTTGCTGCGCAGTGTTTACGAAGATTTCGGTTTTCCGACATTCCGCATCAAGTTCGCCGACCGGCCTGCGCTGCGTGCGGGCGATGACGCGACGTGGGACAAGGCGGAGGCGATGCTGCGCGACGCCTGTGCGATTGCGTGTGTCGATTATGAATTGAACCCAGGCGAGGGCGCCTTTTACGGGCCCAAACTGGAATTCGTGTTGCGCGATGCCATCGGGCGGGACTGGCAATGCGGCACGCTGCAGGTCGATTATATCGTGCCCGCGCGGCTGGACGCGCAGTATGTCGGCGAGGATAGCGCGCGCCATACGCCGGTCATGCTCCACCGCGCAATCATCGGCAGCTTCGAACGATTTTTGGGCATTCTGATCGAGAATTATGCCGGGCGGTTTCCGTTGTGGTTGGCGCCGGTGCAGGTGGTGGTGGCCTCTATTGTGACCGATGCGGCGCCTTATGCCGAGGCGGTGGCGGCGCGACTGCGGGCGGCGGGGCTGGAGGTGCGCACCGATACGCGCAACGAGAAGATCAATGCCAAAGTGCGCGAGCATAGCCTGGCGCATGTGCCGGTGCTGGCGGTGGTGGGCCGGCGGGAGGCCGAGCGGTGGGAGGTGGCGTTGCGGCGGTTGGGCGGTGGGGAGCAGAGTGTGGTGGGGCTGGAGGAGGCCGTGGCAGCGTTGCGGATGGAGGCGATGGCGCCTGATTTGCGGCGGGGCTGAGGAAGGGCAACTCCGTGGGAAGTCACGGAGGGAAGATGTCTTCAAGGATCAGGCCGTTGCCGAAATCCAGGCGGCCATCGCGAATAATCCTTGTCAGGATCTCCTCGCCTTGCATGCGCATGTGATGGATCAGGGTGGAGTCCTTGGTACGGACAACCACGTAGTGCCGCATCGAGGGTATCCGGAAGTAATCGGCGAGCTTGGCGCCTGTATCGCGCGACTGGGAGGAGGGCGAGACGACCTCGATGACGATCAGCGGGTCTGTCAGCTTGACGACATCATCGGCGATGGGAGGTCCGCAACGCAGCAATACGTCGGGTTCGTAAACCGTGTGCTCGTCCACCTGCACCGCCATGCCATCGACGAAGACCTCGCACTCAAGCGCGGTGCGCCTGACCGCCCGCCCCAGGCGCTCGGCGATGCGCAGCTTGGCCCTGCCGTGGCCGGCTCGCTCGGGTGCCATGACGATGGGCTGGCCGTGCGCCAGTTCCCAGCGCCTCCCTTCCGGGCGGTCCATCGCCCAGGCGATGAAATCGTCCGCGTTTAGCAGTGGCGTGGCGGCGTTACTCACGGGCGGGAGCCTAGGACAGAAGGCAAGCAGCGACCAGCGAAAAGGGTGCGGCTGACCTCCGGGCGGGCATGACCGGCGTGCGCGCGGCACACATTCCTTGATTACCGCCGTGGCAGGCTGCACATAGGCGCCGGGCTGCGCCCACCGCAACATCTACAGGAGAGTTCCATAGCCAGAGGTCCCATGCCCGCTTCGCCCACCCGCGACGGGCCACGAGTGAACGAGGAGATACGCGTCCCGCAGGTGCGGCTGATTGATGAGGAAGGCGAGATGCAGGGCGTGCTGACCGTGCGCGAGGCGCAGGCGCGCGCCTTTGCCGTGGGCCTGGACCTGGTCGAGATCAGCCCGAACGCCGAGCCGCCTGTCTGCAAGATCCTGGACTATGGCAAGTTCAAATACGAGCAGCAGAAGAAGAAGAACGAGGCCAAGAAGAAGCAGAAAGTCGTCGAGATCAAGGAGGTCAAGGTCCGGCCAAATATCGATGAGAACGACTACCAGGTGAAGCTGCGGGCGATGAAAAGCTTCATTGATGAGGGCGACAAGGTGAAGGTGACGCTGCGGTTTCGCGGGCGCGAGATGGCGCACCAGGATATCGGGGTTCGGGTGCTCGAGCGCATCCGGGGGGATTTGGAGGGGGAGACGAAGGTGGAGCAGATGCCGCGCATGGAGATGCGGCAGATGGTGATGGTGCTGAGCCCGAGGTAGGTGGGGGAAATAGCGTGCTCCAGCGCCCTGGCAGCGGCGCGTCGCCCTCAGCCTTGGTTTAAGGTCAGGCTTTATCGGTGAGTTGCGCAATGACCTCATCGGCTACCGTAATGACTCCCTCCGCGCGGCGCCGGTTGCGCTCCGCGGCCGATCGTTCGAAAGGCACGCGCACCGGCACGCCGGCCCGCTCCGGCCGGGTGGCGCGCAGGCTAGCGGCGTAGGCGGAGATACTTGCCTTGAACTGCGCGGCGTCCGTCAGCACCGCAGGATCGATCGCCAGCATGAAGAGGCCGCAGTCGCGCAGGCCGTCGGGCGCCGCAGCCGCCCCGCACAACACGCCAAGCAGTTGAACCACCATGGCGAGCCCGGAGCCGCGATGGCCGCCCCACACCTTGAAGGCGCGGCCGGCAAGGGCCGCCATCGGGTCGATCGTCGGGGCGCCATAGGCATCGAACGCCATCCCGGGCGGCAGCTCGCCGCCCAGCCGCATCTTCAGGATGACTTCGGCCAGGGTGATGCTGGACGTGCCGATATCCCAGATGATGGGTGCATCGTTGGAGGGGAAGCCGAAGGCGATCGGGTTGGTGCCGTAACGGCCTTCCGTGCCGCCTTCCGGCGCCACAATATGCCCGCCGCTTCCGGCGACCAGGCCGACGAGCCCGGCCGCGGTGATGCGTTCCAGATAATAGGAGAACATGCCGGTGTACCAGGTCTCGTGGGCGCCCACCGCCGCGATGCCCGACGCAGCCGCCTTTTCGATGGTGGTGTCGGTGACGCGCGCCGCGACGAGATATCCGACCTGATCGCCGCCATCGAAGGCGGCGGAAAAAGGCGTTTCGCGCAGCAGGGTAATCGGGCGCGGCGGGCAGTCCGACGCGGCCAGCCTGTCGAGGATCGACAGGCAGCGCGCGAGGCCGCCGTAGCCCAGACCGCGCAATTCGCAATCGATCAGGTGGTCGGCGATAATGGCGGCTTCGGCGGCCGTGTAGCCGTAGGCGGCAAGCGCGCGCTCCGTCAGCGCGCGCGCGTCTGCGATCAGCAGCTTCATGGAATCTGGCCAGAGGGCGCGCGCCAGGAACCCTCGGCCACGCGGTTGCCGGCCCGTACCAGGGCGGCTTGCAGCCCTGCCCGGTCCAGCGTCACGCAATAGGCGGGCTGCGCGCGTTCGAACCGCCAGCCTTGCGCGAGCGGCCCGGCATCGATGATGTCAAAGCCCAGATCGTCGAAAAAGGCTGTGACGCGCTGCTTGGCATCTTCATCGTCGCCGGCGATCGGCAGCGCGCGCCGGCCTGGCGTGCCGGCGGGCTTGGCGTCCGGTTCGATATCGCGCTCCAGGATGGCGTTCCAGGCTTTGACGATTTTGGCATCGGCCAAATGGCGCTGCACGATTTCGCTGGTGGTGGTCGTCTCCTGATCCAAAGTTGGCACCGCTTGGTCGCGCCCGGGATAGTAATTGCAGGCATCCATGACGGTCGTGCCAGCGAACGCGGCGGGATCGAGATCGGAGATGGCGAAGAACGGAACGGCTAGCAAGGTCAGTTCGCCGAATTGCGCCGCATCGGCGGCAAAGCCGATGTTGCAGCGCAGGGAGACCATGGCGCTGGTGAGCGTGCGCGGGTGGCGCGAATTGCTGATCATCACCTCGTGCCCGCGCGAGACGGCCAGTCGGGCGACGGCCCGGCCTATGTAACCTGCGCCTATGATGCCTAGTTTCATGATTTTGCCCAGTAAGGAAGAAAGGACTTCTTTTTTGAAAAAAAGAAGCAAAAAACTTTTGAAAGTCTGTCTCGCGTTTCTCCGTCGGCGTACGCCAAGTGATAAAAGTTTTTTGGTTCTTTTTTTCAAAAAAGAACTGCTTTCTTAAACCTGCCGCTCCACCCGCAACCCCGCCGCAACATGATCCCAAGTGTCCCCAGTCAATCCCTGGTCCCGCAACATCGCTTTCTGCACCTTGCCTGTCGCCGTGCGCGGCAATGGTGCAAGAACGCGATAATATCGTGGCACCATGAAACGCGGCATGCGCGCCGTGCAGTGCTTGAACACGGCAATCCAGTCCAGCTCTGCCGCGGCCTCCAGCACCACCATCACTTCGTCCTCGCCCATCTCAGACGACACGGCAATAGCGGCCGCTTCGGCCACGCCTGGAAAGGCCGCGAGCACGCCTTCGACTTCGGTCGAGGAAATATTCTCGCCGCGGCGGCGCAGACGGTCGGCGGTGCGGTCGTGGAAGTAGAAGAATCCGTCTTCATCCATCCAGCCCATGTCGCCCGTGCGCCACCACAGGCCGCGCATGTTGGCAAGCGTCTTTGCCGGCTCCTTGAAATATTCCTTCAGCATGATGTTGGGCATGCGCGGCCGATAGACGATTTCGCCCACCTGTCCGGCCGCTACGGCGTAGCCTTCATCGTCGTGGATTTCCAGGATGGTGGTCGCGGTCGGCTTGCCCATCGAGCCGATCTTGCGGCCTTGCAGGGGGTTGTAGAGGACGTTCTTGATTTCGGTCGATCCATAGCCTTCGATCACGTGCACGCCGAAGCGGCGTTCGAATTTGTACAGCACGTCGGCCGGCGCGGGGGCGGAGAAGATGCGCGTCACCTTGTGCTCGCGATCCAGCTTGTCCGGCGGCGCGGTCATCAGCATGTGCATCATCGAACCGAGCGCGCTGGCTTGCGTGGCTTCGAAGTCGCGAATTTCCTGCCAAAAGCGCGAGACGCTGAAACCGCGGGAAAGGACCATCGTCGCGCCGGCATACATGGCTGCATAGCCGGTGGTGACTTGCGCCATGCCATGGAACAGCGGCATGCAGGTGTAGAGCCGGTCGCGCGGGGTGAGCGCGAAGGCCTGCGCCGCTTCCCGGCCCATGACAAGGCCTTGCAGGTTGGGCCCAAGCACGCCCTTGCTGCGGCCCGTGGTGCCGGAGGTGAAACTGATCGCCACCGTATCGGACGGCCTGATAGCGGGAAAGACCTGGCCTGGGGCGCCGCCGGCGAGCAGATCATCCCACGAGAGCGCGGTCACACCCGGGGGCACGCGATCGGGCACGCCATCGATATAGACGATCGTTGTGAGTGCTGCGGGAAACGGATCCATCGTCATGACCGCCTCGCCCAGCCGGGCCTCGGTAATCAACAGCCTGGCACCGCTGTAATCGATCGGAAAATGCAGGAAGGCTCCCTTGAAGCCGGTATTGCAGGACACACCCACAAGGCCGGCGCGGTTGCCACCATAGGTGGCAAAAAGATATTCGGGCCGGTTGGTCATGAAGCTGGCCACGACATCGCCCGGCTGCAGGCCGAGTGCGATCAGACCGGCGGCGATACGGGTGGCGTTTGCGTCCCATTGACCGAAGGTCCAGCTCTCACCTTCGAACATGAGGGCGACATTGTCGGGCGCCCACGCCGCGCGATCCGACAGCACGCCGCTCGCCGAACCGCCGCCGAGATCGTTCAGGTTGTTCGCATGCATGGCGCGTCTGCTCACTTTGTCTGCCAGGATGCCGCTGGTCCGGCGCCGGCTTGTGTCATCGGTTGCGCGGCGGTGGGCACCATGCCGGTGCGGCGTACAAAGCCCAGCCCGGTGCCGCCCAGCACACCGTCCAGCCAGTTGGCTGCTTCGATCAGCGCCATCAGGTCGATGCCGGTGTCAATTCCCATCAGCGCCAGCATCTGCACCGCGTCTTCCGTGCAAGTGCCGCCGACGAGCGCGTCCGGCGCTGCCGGATGGCCACCCGACCCGGCCAGGGACGTATCGAGATTGGTGGCGCCGAGACGGGCGAGCTCGGCCAGATTGGCCAGCCCCATTCCGCGGCTGTCATGCACCTGCACGCGCAAGTTCGCCTGGCTGACGAAGCCCGCGGCGAATGCCACCATTGCATGCATCTGCGGCGGCGCGGCGTAGCCGTTGGAATCGGCAAGTATCCAGCGGTCCACGCCAAGTTCGACAAGGCGGGCCATCAGGGCGCGCAGATCTTCCGGGCCGCGCGGCGGGCCCAGGGGACCGCCGAAGGTGTGGATCAGGTAGGTGCCAAGCCTTGTGGCGGAGCCTTGCGCGGCTGCTTGCATGCATTCCAGCTCGGCGAGCGACTCCTCGACGCTTCGCCCGGTGTTCAGGCGGGAAAACCCGTCATCCACCGCCAAAAGGAACCACGCGGCGTCAGCGCCGGCATCGATTGCGCGCCTGATGCCGGTCACATTGGCGACGCAGCATTCCAGGCTGATACCGGGCGCGCGGCGCACGCGGGCGAAAACCTCCGCCGCATCCGCGACCCCTGGCACGAGCTTGGGATTGACGAAGGAGGAGACTTCGACCGCGGTGACGCCCGCCGCGGTCAGGCGGTCCACCAGCTCGACCTTGACGCTGGTGTCGACCAGGCGCGCCTGGAAAGCGAGGCGTGGTGCGATGTCGCGGATGCGCACGGCCGCCACGTTTACAGCTCGCGCTTGACGCGCAGGGCGAAGTCTTCGAGCGAGGGATCCCAGAAGCCTTCCTCGCCCGTAGTCAGGAGAAAGGCGTTAATTCCCAGATCGCGGTAGGCGCGCAGCGAGTCGAACACCCGCTCCGGCGTGCCGACGAGGGCGGCAGAGTTGGCGAAGCCGCCGAGAAGTTTCACCAGACCGGTCCAGAAGCAGGTGTCGTGCACATCCTGCTGCGTGGTGGCCAATTGACGCTCGCGGCCGACGGATTTGTCCGTGGCCGAGGAGCGGAGAAAACGGCCGGTGCCCTCGGCATCGATGATTTTCTGTTCAACCGCGCGCGCCTGCGCCCAGGCTTCTTCGTCCGTCTCGGCCAGAAACAGGCGCAGCGACAGCGAGAATGCGGGGTTGCGTCCGTGTTTCGTGGCCGCTGCCCGCACACGCTCGATGCGCTCGCGTGTGCCCGCCACCGGCTCGCCCCACAGCATGTAGGTGTCGGCGTGCTTGGCACCGAACTGCACAGCCTCGTCGCTTTCGCCGCCCATGAAGATTGGGATGTGGTTGCCTGGCGGCTTCATCAGCAGGCGCACGCCTTGCGCGCGTGCATAGGCGCTTTCGTAATCGAACGTCCGGTCTTCGCTCCAGGCCCGCTTAAGGAACTCGACATAGTCCGTGGCGCGCGCGTAGCGCTCGGTCTTGGGCGTGTAGTCGCCTTCGCGCGCCAGATCCTTGTCGGACGATCCGCTGACGAGATTGAGCGCGAGTCGTTCGCCGCCCGACAGGAAGGCCAATGTCGCGAACATGCGTGCGGCATGGGCCGGATGCATGACCCCAGGGCGGTGCGCGACGATCAGCCCCAGGCGCTGCGTCATCGAAGCGATCATCGAGGCGGTCACCACATTCTGCGGCCAGATGGAGGAATAGCCGATCAGCACCATGTCGATTGCTTCGGAGGCTTCCCACTCGGCCGCGCGCCGGCGGAGCGCGTCCAGATCGGGGATACCTGGTGCAAACGGGTTGCCGGTGGTGAAGATCTTCACGGTGTATCCTCTTCCGAAAAAGTTAGAATTCGTATGAGATGCTTGCCGAGACGAAATCCCGGTCGATCAGGCCGTAGAACTTGCCACCGGCAAATACCGGAAAATGGTTGGTGTATTGGACGTTGCCACTCCAGGACTGGAGATAGTTGAACGTGACCCCCACGCTGGCGGCCGCTGTGTTCTCAGTGAAGGTGTTGACACCGATCGGACTCGTGCCGATGAAATCGTGCCGCAGCGAGAGTGTCGGACGCATGTCGATGCCGTAGGGCAGAAGGTTGGGCACGTCGAACACCGAACCGATCGTGTATGATCCGGAAAACTGCGTCGCCAGCCCCTTGCGGGAGAGCGGCTCCCCGCCGATGGTCGCCGATTGCGTGAAGGCAGAGTCGATATTGGTCGAATAGACTTCGCCAAGAATGCCGCGATCCCTTGGAAAATCGGCAACGTAGTCGAACCCGATTTCGCCGGCGATCGCAATGCTGGTGACGCCGAGGGCGGGTATGCCGGTCAGGGCCTTGGTGGCCGTCTGCTGCATTTGCACGACCGGAAAACGTTTCCAGCCATCGACGATCGCGCCTGAGACCGGCACGTTGCCGAGTGCCTGGATGGTGGGATCGGACAACGCTTCGTTCAATGCGGTGATCAGGGCTGGCAGCGGGCCAAGCGCCTTGATTGCGCCACGGATGGCAGGAATTTCGATCGCCAGCGCCACGTCGGACGAGGCGAGCTGGATTGGCTGGTTCAGGCGGCTGGAGACTTCGCCCTGAATTGCCAGGCCCGCGGGCCCCTGAAAGTTCCAGCTGGCGCCGAGGAGATGGATATCCTTTGGGTAATCGGCGAAATATGATGCCGTGGTGTTGTACGTCCTTGTCGCGTAGCTCCGCGTGAACAGCGCGCTCAGCGGGACGGGCAGGGCGTCGGCCCCGTTGCCTGCCCGGTAGGATCCGAACGGCGTCCGGCTATGATAATTCTCGAAATACAGGCCGAACTCGGCATCGCCCAGGCTGGCCACGGATTTGCGTAACGCCGCGCCGAATTCATCCAGTGCGGTCGGATGGCGATCGAGGCTGCGCGGGATGCCGCCACCGAAGAGATCATTGCCGGCGACGTCCACGCCAAGGATCGCCCGCGCATTGTCGGGAAACAGATTGTCCTGCAAAGCGTATCGGCCGCCATCGAAGATATCGTCATTGGTGGAAAAGAAGGAGCCATCCGGCTCCAGCCGCGTGCGTTTCCAGGCAAATTGCCAAAAGGCTTCGATGCTGAACCCGGCTGCCATCGAGGTTCTGAGATCAACGGCCGGAATCGGCAAAAAGGCCTGCCGCAGCTCCGAACCCGGCGCGCGTAATGCCGTGACGTCGAGCGCTTCGATGGAGTTGATGCCAAAGGGGATGAACGTGCTCTCGCCCCAGTTCAGGGCCTGGTTGCCGACGCGCACATCAATCGTTTGTCCCCACACCTTCGGGCTTGCAAAGACGTAGGCGTCGAGCAGACGCAAATCGGCGCCGATATCGCGCTCAGCCGCCCGGCTCAAGCTTTTGAATGCGACATCCTCGCTGTCCAGCACTGGGTCGATAAAACCCGTGGCGCGTATGAAGAAGCCGTAATCGTCGCGCTTGGCCAATACCTCCGTGGTGATCCGTTGCTGGGCGGCGACGACATCGCCCGCTCTGAAATTCAGGTCGCCATTATCGCTGTTGGCAATACCGAGCCTGCCGCCATTGACCGTGCCAATGAAGCGAGCGTCCTGGTTGCCTGTTCGAAGAGCGACGCCGGATGACAAGTTGGTATCGATGTTGACTTGCCAGCCATCAATCGTGGTGTCGTAGGCTGCCGCAGAGCCGGGCAGCAGAAGCGCTGCCAGCGATGCGCCCAGTCCGAGGGACCGGGTCCATGCCGGCCACGCGCAGCAAGATCTGTTCATTCCGTTCCCCGTCCCGCCGCCGGCTCTTCGTCCGGCTGGTGGGATGGCAATGGCAAAAATTTGCGGTAGGGTGGAAATAGCAATGCGGCATGGAGGCCATGCCGGTTCCTGATGGTTGAAAAAAAGGATCGCTTGCCCGCCTAGGTCCCCTTCACCAGCCGCAGCTTCGTCCGCTCGCGTGCGGGCAGATTGGGGCTGGGTTCCTCCTGCTCGCAAAGCTTCACCGCGCCGAATGCCTCGCTGCCAAGCAGGGCGATGGCTTCGGCGCGGGCCAGTCTGATGAGGGTGCCCACCTTCAGCTCATCCATCAGCGTCGTGCGGGTAACGATGCTCATGGGGCGGGCAATGGAGGGTGTGGTTTCGCGCACATCGAGCCTATCGGCCCTGATTTCGGCCAGGCAGCCGCAGGTGGGCATGAGCGTGTGGCCCAACCCGGCCTTTACCATCGCCAGAATCATGGCCGGTCCATCTGCCTCGATAATGGGTCGCGCCTTGAGCTGCGCGCGGGCGAAGGCGGCGTCGATCAGTTTACGCAGCGTGTAGCGCTGCGTCGGCAGCACCAGCGGCAGCAGGCCCGCTTCGGCAAGGGAGACAGCCTTGGCCGCGGGAGTGCCACTCCGCGTCGGAGCGGGCGGCCCGATGAGCTGCAGCGTTTCTACCCAGAGGGGCATGATCGTCAGGCCATTGGCGTGCGACGGGCTGTCAACGATCGCGACATCGAGCTTTTCGCCGAGCAGACCGTCGGTCACGTCCGCGCTGTAGCCATCGACCACGTGCAGGGCGACACCGGGGTGCTCGTGCATGAATTTGCCGACCAGGCTTGGAATCAGCAGCGTGGAGAGCGGCGGCTGGACTGCCAGGTGGAGCGGGCCGGCGACTTGGCGAGAGAGGTTGGCGACCTCGCGCCGAACCTCGGCGAGATCGCTTTCAAGGTGCGCAGTCCGCTCCAGCAGAAGCTGGCCCGCCGCGGTTGGCCTCACGCCCTTATGCGTGCGGTGCAGCAGCTCGACGCCCAGGCTGTGTTCCAGTTTTTGAAGCTGGCGGGTCAGCGCCGGTTGCGCGATGCGCAGGTGCGAGGATGCCCCGGAGATGGTGCCGAGCTGGGCGACGGTTCGGAAACACAGGAGCGCGCGAAGGTCCATGCCTTGGGTACGCTCCTGGGGTATGCGATTGAATGTGCGCTCAGCTTCCGTCGAGACAGCTGCCTGACGCGATATCATCCACCGGGCGGAGGCGCTATCCCATCGCTGCGCCCGAGCCGCGCCGGCATCAAAGCGCCCAGAGCCTTCAAGGGAGTATGTCCCCGGCGGGATTCGAACCCACGGCCTCAGGATTAGGAATCCTGCGCTCTATCCTGCTGAGCTACGGAGACGGATCGCCCCTCCTACCCCAACCCAACGCCCCCCGTCAGCCCCCGAATTGCGCGCCCGCCCCGCCCCGGTGCTACACTCCGCCCCCCACACGGAGCCCCCGCCCGCATGACCGACGCCGCGGCGCTGCACAGCGCCTTGCTGACCCTGGACAGCCATATCGACATTCCATGGCCCAACGGCGCGGACCCCTTCACCAAAACCGAGCGGCACGTGGACTTCCCCAAGATGCTCGCGGGGGGCCTGACTGCCGGCTGCTTCGTCGCCTTCGTCCCCCAAGGCCCCCGCACATCCGACACGCACGCCGAGGCCACCGCGCGCGCGCTGGCCATGCTGGACGCCATCCGCGCCACCGGCCAAAGCCGCGGAGGGATAGAGACGCGCCTGTGCACCACCGCCGATGCGGTCGAACAGGCCCATGCCGAGGGCGCGCTCGCCATCATCCCGGCGATCGAAAACGGTGCCGCCATGGGCGAGGATCTCGGCCTGCTCGCCCGCTTTGCGCAACTGGGCGTGGCCTACATCACGATCACCCATAACGGCCACAATGCGCTCGCCGACAGCGCCAATCCGCGCCGGGACCTCGGCGATGAGCCAACCCTGCACGGCGGCCTGTCCGAGCTCGGCCGCGCCGCACTGGCCGAGATGAACCGCTTGGGCATTCTGATCGATGTCTCCCACCTCTCGCGCCAGGCGATGCTGCAGGCGGTGATGCTGAGCCGCGTGCCGGTGGTGGCGACCCATTCCTGTGCCGCCGCGCTGTGCGCACATCCGCGCAATCTGGACGATCAGCAATTGGATGCGCTGCGCGACACGCATGGGCTGGTGCAGATTACCGCCATGCCGCCGTTTCTGCGCGCGCGCGGGCGGTCCGATACCGTCAGCGTGCGCGATTTCGTCGATCACATCGACTATGTCGTGCGCCGCATTGGGCTCGCGCATTGCGGCATCAGCTCGGATTTCGACGGCGGGGGGGCGATCAGTGGTTGGCGGGATGCATCGGAGAGCGGGAATGTGACCGCAGAGCTGGTGGCGCGCGGGTATGGGCATGCGGAGATTGCGGCTTTGTGGGGGGGGAATTTTTTGCGGTTGATGCGCGCAGCGCAAGAAGTTGGGGGAGCAGTGCCCTTGGGCGGGCCGGCGCATGCGCCGGCTCTATCCGCCCAAGCCCCAAACCCCCCGTCTTTAGTTTAGTCCTCGTCCTAACTGATGACGGGGGGTTTGGGGCAGGCACTGCTCCCTCAATTCTTCGCTACATCAAAATAATTTCGACTCTACGGTTTTGCGGCTCCCGAACGCCAGGTGCTGTAGGCACCAGAGGATTACTCTCCCCGTAACCGTGTATCGCAATCTCGTTCTTCGCCACACCGTCGCGCACCAGTTCCGCCTCGACGGACTCCGCGCGGCGGATCGAAAGCCTTTGGTTGTAAGCCTTGGTGCCCGACAAATCGGTGTAGCCGTTCACTTCAATGCGCGCCGTCTGCTGCGTGGAGGCCTGCGCAGCCGTCGCGACAATCTGGCGCGCACGCTCGGTCAGGTTGGCGCGATCCCAGTCGAAGAATACGAGGTAGGTCTTGGCAGGGGCCGCTTGCGGCGCCGGCGGCGTCATTGCAACGGGTGCGGGTTCGGGCATCGGCCGAGGCGCTGCACCAAATCTATAGGCGGCACGCGCGTAGTAGAACCCGCCATCGATGCCGTAGGGTGAGGCCAGGATGTACTGCTCCGCATTGCCGTAACGCGCCAACGCGTTGGTATGGGTCGCGTATTTGTCGAACACATTATCCGCGCCCAGCGTGAACGTCAGCTCGGGTGTGATCTTGTAGCTCGCCTCGAAATCGGTAATCCATTTCGGGCTTTGCTTGTTGTAGGAAAACGGCGAGCCGCCGCTGTAGCCATCCACCAGCGTTTCGGACACCTGGCCGAAACGCGTCTCGCGCACGGTCACGCTGAAGGGGTCCGCGGTGTAGATCGCTTGCAGGATGATCTTGTTCTTCGGCGTCGCGTTCTGGATTTCAGACAGAACGTCCGGCGTGAAGCCGGCGCTGGCCGCCTGGTGCGTAATGACGATGCTGTTGAAATTGGCCGCGGCCAGCCAGTTGATCCGGCTGTCCTCGCCGAGATAGGTGACGTAATCCATCGTCACGTCGGCACCTTGCGTACGGGTGCTCACGCCATTGGTGTAGAACTGCCCGAAGACATTGCTGGATGTCACGCCGGCCGGCACGCTGCTGCCATTCAGGATCAGCGCCTGCAGCACCGCAGGGCCGGAGAACAGGCCCGAATCCTCAATCTGGTCGCGTATGTCTATCTGGTAGAAGTCGATGGCGGCATGGAAGCGCGGAATCGGCGTCGTCACGATGCCCGCACTGTAATTCTGCGAACGCTCGGCTTTGAGCGGTGAGGAACCGATCAGCCGTGCACCTGGCGAATTGACCGGGAATTGCGCGGTGGCATTTGTCGGCGCCACGTTCACCGCGGAGAAGCCTTCCTGCGCCAGAGTAGGCGCGCGAAAGCCATTGCTGATGGTGCCGCGGACGGCGATCTGCGGCGTGAAATCGTAGCGCGTCGTCACCTTGCCGGTTTCGGTATTGCCCACATCCGTATAATGCTCGAACCGTCCTGCCGCATCGACCTGCCAATGCGGCAGGAGTTCGGTGGCAAGGTCGATGTAAGCTGCCTCGTTGCTGCGCTGGTAGTAGTTCGCCGCCTGTGGCGTGAAGCCGGGGTATGCCTGCGCGCCGCCTTCGAAATAGCTCGGCGCATCGCCGGGCATGATCTGGTACGTGTTGTGCCGGTATTCTGCGCCGAAGGCAATGTTCAGCGGCTTGGCGAATATGCCGACATCGACGGGCTTGCTGATGTCCAGATTATTCGTCCATTCCGAGTTGTTGAACTCGCCGGCATGGAACTTCAGCGGCGAGTAGCCGAATTGTTGCAGGAAGTTCGGGTTGAGCGAATTTAGCGTGGAGACGTTGTCTATATCGCCGCCATAGGTGGTGCTGAGATCATAGCGCCAGTCGTCTGGCAGCAGCCCCTTGATGCCAAAGGCGACGGAATAATCATCCTCGTTGAACGCTTCCAGTGGCGTGAAGCCGCCCGGGTAGTATTTTGATGCAGTAAGATAGCCGAACGGCGGCGCGCCCGGTCCCGTGTTCGTGCTAAACGCGCCGGCATAATTGGGATCACGAAAATTCTCGAAAGCCTCGGCATGCCTGTAGCCGTACGTAGCAAACGAATAGAGCGTCGTCTCGTCAATGGTGTAGCCGGCATTGTAGCCGAGGTTCACCAGGTTATAGCGCGGGTCGCCTTCGATCCGGCTGACATTGTTCGGAATGACCAGCGGCCCGTTCGGGCCGCTGGCGAAATTGCCGCTCGGTTGCGCAATGAAGTTGCCGTCGCGATTGGTGTGGTCATGGTAGCGGTAATCCGCCGACAGGTCCAAAAACCCACTATTGCCGAGAGGTAGCGCGTAGCTGGTGCCCAAATTGTTGGTGAAGCCATCACCCGCGTAGAATGCGCCTTCCTGTGCATAGGCATCCCCACCATGATCGGCGTGCTTGAGAATCACGTTGATGACGCCGGCCACGGCATCCGAGCCGTACTGCGCCGCTGCACCATCGCGCAGCACTTCGACATGGTCGATCAGGCTGAGCGGGATCATGTCGAAATCGACGGGGTCCGAACCGCCAACCGGCCCGATATCGGCGTTGATGTTGGCCGAGACGTGGCGCCGCTTGCCATCGATCAGCACCAGCGTGTCATCCGGGCTCAGCCCGCGCAGCCGGGCCGCACGCACCAGGCCTGCTGTATCGAAACCAAAGCCCGGCAGATCGAGCGAGGGCAGAACCTTGTTGAGTGCATCGAACAGGTTCTGTTGGCCGGTCTGCTGCAATGCCGACCCGCTGATCACATCGACAGGTGCGGGGCTGTCATTCTTCGTGCGCCCCTGTTGACGCGTGCCGGTAACGATCACCTCCTCGGGTGTGGCAGATGCGGTGCCGCTCGTCGCCGGTACTGTCGTCGTCGCCGGCATCGTTCCAGTCGCCGTTTGCGGCGTGGTTGCTGTCTGCGCATGAGCCGCAACAGGCAGCAAGATGGCAAGCCGTGCGGCCGTGGTCAGCAAAGATGTCTTCATGAAAACCCCCCCGGGTTGATGGTCAGAGTCAATGGGACTTGGCGGCGATAACCTCAATTTCGAGCAACGGCCCTGGAATGACCAACGCCGCCACCTGCACGGCACTGCGCGCCGGCTTGTTCGGCTGGTCCTTGGTGCCGAAGAACTTCGTGTATCCGGCCATCAATCCTGCAAAATCCAGCTTGCCGCCCTGCGCCGGATCGCCAACCATGAACACGGTCATCTTGACGATATCGCCGAGCCCCATGCCCATGCGCGCCAGCGTTGCCTGGATTTGCGTGATCGTGCCGACCGTCTGCGTCTGCATATCGCCGTAGGCAGCAGCGCTGCCTTTGGAGGCCGTCTTGTCCACGATCGGGGGCAGCGTGCCGCTGACGAAAACGATGTCGGCCCCGGTGCGCACGGTGACTGCAGCCGAAATCGGAAAGTCACTCTTTTCCAGGGGCAGCCTGTCCACGCTTTGCGCCGTGGCAACATGGGCGCATAGCGCGAGCAACGACGCGCCGAACACGGCTCGGAAAGCCTGAGCCTGCTTCATGTGGCACTATCCTTGTCCCGCGTTTCCGCCATGGGGCAAGGGTCACAAGATCATGGGCGCACAGTCCAACGAAATCGCACGGCTTGACACAGGTAAATGGCGCCATTCGAGCGAGAAGTGCTCATTTCGCCGGCGGTTACGTGTGCAGGTGGCGGCAAAAGCGGCAGACTCGCAATTTGGGCGGCCGTTACCGTGCCAGACAGGCCAACGGCGCGCAGGCGCGCAGCGCATCGACCAGATACAATCCTGCAACGACCAGGCCCAGCACGAGTGCCAGGCCCGCAAGAGAGCTGGTCTGGCGTTCGGCGTCGGCCGCCTCATCCTGGGGGCCAAGTGCTCCTTGAACCATGCGCCTCACCCGTGATTGCGCGCATGCTATCGCGAGGTTGGCGCGGAAGCGAGCGAGATCGTGCAGATGTGCCATCCCCCCCCCCAAACCCCTCGTCGATTATAGCGCCTCGCCCTAAACAAATGACGGGGGGTCTGGGGGGGATGGCACATCTCCCCCAGGCTTCTTAGGGTTGGCCTTCCCCATGAGCTGCCACAAACCTCTCCAGCCAATGGATCGTATAATCCCCCGCCTGAAACGCCGCGTCCTCCACGATGCGCTGATGCAGCGGCAGCGTGGTCTTGATCCCAAGCACGGCAAATTCCTCCAGCGCCCGCCGCAACCGCGCAATCGCCTGCGGCCTGTCCGGAGCGTGGACGATCAGCTTGGCGATCATGCTGTCGTAATAGGGGGGCACCACGTAGCCGGCGTAAAGTGCGGAATCAACGCGAACGCCCAAGCCGCCCGGCGCGTGGAAGGCCTGCACGCGGCCAGGCGTGGGCATGAAATTGTCCGGATCTTCGGCGTTCACGCGGCACTCGATCGCATGGCCCCAGAAGACGATATCCTTCTGCGTGTAGCCAAGCTTCTCGCCGGCGGCGATGCGTATCTGCTCGCGCACCAGATCGAGCCCGGTGACCATTTCGGTCACGGGGTGTTCGACCTGCAGGCGCGTATTCATTTCGATGAAGGCGAACTGGCCGTCCTGATAGAGGAACTCCAGCGTGCCCGCGTTGCGATAGCCCAATTTGCGCAAAGCCGCGGTTGCCGTCTCGCCAATGGCATCGCGCTGGCTGGCGGTCAGCGCGGGTGATCCCGCTTCTTCGAGCAGTTTCTGGTGCCGCCTCTGCAGGCTGCAATCGCGCTCGCCCAGGTGTACGACCTCGCCATGATTATCGGCGAGCACCTGCAATTCGATGTGGCGCGGGCGGTCGAGGTATTTTTCCAAATAGACCTCGTCATTGCCGAAGGCGGCGCGCGCTTCGGTGCGCGCCACGCGCCAGGCGTCTTCGAGTTCGCCTGCGTGCTCGGCCACTTTCATGCCACGGCCGCCGCCGCCGGCCGCGGCCTTGATCAGCACGGGGTAGCCCACGCGTTCGGCGACCTCGCGCGCCACGTCCAGATCGGGCAGCGCACCGTCCGAGCCGGGCACCAGCGGCACGCCCAGGCTGGTCATGGCCGCTTTGGCGGTAATCTTGTCGCCCATCATGCGGATATGCGCGCTGGTGGGGCCGATGAAGGTCAGGTCGTGATCCTCGACCATTTCGGCAAACGCGGCGTTTTCCGACAGAAACCCGTAGCCGGGGTGGATGGCGTCCGCCCCGGTCACGTGCGCGGCCGAGAGGATGGCCGCCATATTCATGTAGCTCTCGCGCGCCGAGGGTGGCCCGATGCACACGCTCTCATCGGCCAGGCGCACGTGCATGGCCTGGCTGTCGGCGGTGGAATGAACGGCCACGGTCGGGATGCCCAGCTCTCGGCAGGCGCGCTGCACCCGCAGCGCGATTTCGCCCCGATTGGCGATCAGGACTTTTCCGAACAGAGCGCGCGCGCTCAATCGATCACCATCAGCACTTCGCCGTATTCCACCGGCACGCCGGAGGCGATCACGATCTGGCTGATGGTGCCCGCGCGGGGCGCCTTGATCTGGTTGAAGGTCTTCATCGCCTCGATCAGCAGCAGGGTCTGCCCCGCCGTCACGCTCTGGCCGATCGAGACGTAGGAGGCCGCCCCCGGCTCGGGGCCGAGATAGGCGATCCCCACCATCGGGCTGGTCACCGCACCTGGGTGCTGTGCCAGATCAAGCGCGGGTTCGGGCGCTGCGGCGGGGGCGGCGTGCACGGGCACCGGCGCGGCGGCCGCGGGGGCGGCGATTGCGGCGTGGATGGTAGCGGGGGCACGCACCACGCGAATGCGGCTATCCTTCTCGCAGACCTCGATTTCGGTCAGGCCGGTGTCCTGCAGGATTTCGGCAAGCGCGCGGATGGCATCGGTATCGACGCGCAGGCTGGTCATGAATCCTCGTCCAGAAGCATCTCGGCGATCGCCGTCAGTGCCAGGCCGTAGCCGCGCATTCCCAGGCCGCAGATCACGCCGTTGGCCACGCGTGAGACCAGGGAGTGGCGCCTGAACTCCTCGCGCGCATGGATGTTGGTCAGGTGCACCTCGACTGTGGGCAGTTCGGCGGCTAGCACGGCATCCATCAGCGCCACCGAGGTATGGCTGTAGCCGCCCGGATTGATGACGATGCCGCGGGCCTTATCGCGGCATTCCTGCACCCAGGTGATGAGTTCGCCCTCGTGGTTGGATTGGCGGAAATCTATCGCCAGTTCGAGGGCTTGTGCGGTTTCGGCGCAGAGCGCCTCGACGTCGTCCAGCGTGGCGGCACCGTAGAGGGCGGGTTCGCGCGAGCCGAGCATGTTGAGGTTCGGCCCGTTGAGGACGGCGATGAGGGGGAGCATGAGGGGCGGGGGGTAGCACGGGGGGCAAGGTAAGAGAAGCCGGCTGAGACGTGCCTTTCCCCCGAGGGCGATCGAGTGAAGTGAGAGAGCCGAATTAAAGTCAAGAAAAAGCTGGGGGAGATGTGCCATCCCCCTCAGACCCCCCGTCATTATAGAGTCTTGCCTTACATAATGGGGAAGTTACGGTTTACATACCCACGCTAGTGGTTATGATGGGGGTGGGGCGTGACCAGCGCTAGTGGTTATGATGGGGGTGGGGCGTGACCTCCGCCAGCCTGCTGCGGTTTGCGCCTCATCTCTGTGGCCTCCCCGCCACAGAGCGTCGCAAGAGGTGGCTGATGGCGCTCGTCATGTACGTGGATGAAAGCGAAGACGAGGACGCGCACTTTGTCCTGGCCGGCTATCTGGCGCCGGCTGACGCTTGGGGCTCATTCATTGAAGATTGGCAGGATGTACTGAGGGAGTCGCCCGCTCAAGAAGCATTTCACATGGTCGAATGCCGCCAACAGGGAGCGGACTGGAAGCTCCTCAAGCTAATTTCTATAATACAGCAGTATGCGCGCGCAGGTGTGTGCGTTGCAGTACGCAAAGACGACTTTGACGCAGAGGTGCGAGGAAAGATATCTAAAGGGCTAGATACTCCTTATCGCTTTTTGTTCTATAGGGTCTTAACTGCGACGCTCGCCTTTCAAAAAACTTTCGGAATAAACGAGCCGGTCAGCTACATATTTGATGAAAAGTTCCATGAAAGCGACATTGTTTCATCGGGATACGCGGACTTTTATAATGCGCTTCCTGAAGAGGCGCAGAAGATGATTGATGGTAGGCCCATACATCGCTCTGACGTGCAGGCAGTTCCATTGCAAGCGGCGGACATTCTGGCGTGGTGGGCTAGACGTGTGCTAGCATTTGCTCAGGACGAAAAAGACTTTGTGGCTGCAAACAAATATCTTTTTGACGGCAAAGTGCCTATAATTATGATTTACCATAATAGGGAGCGGCTTGCAAAAGAGGTCTCGGATATGCGCTCAGCCGCCTCACGCCGAGGCCATGTGACTGACCATGACATGTTGAATATACGGAAAGACCTCGCAATTCATTTGAGTAACCACAATCGGGCGATTATGTCTGCCGCTAACCCTGGCGAGACCGTTGACCTGCTTGCGATCCCAGCCACCCAAATGAAACGATATCGCTTGGTTCGTAGATGTCCTCTTGTCCGCATTCCGCATTTGCACAAGAGACGCGAAGACGAATGCCAGGGTGCGCAATTTCCTTCCGTAATGGAGTCGTAAACTTCATGCCAACTAAAATTGGCCCCGAACAATGACGGCACTTAATGGCGTAGTAGAATGCGGCTTTCAGGTCACTGACGCTCGCATCGGCTATTCCGATTTTTTCGGAGTTTCGCATGTTGACTGCCTCAGTTTGCCCATTTTTGTGAGCACATGCTCGAAAGTAGTGAGGTCGCCCGTTGACGAAACCTCTTTCGCCATGTCGATAAACCGTTGCGACTGCGCAGGATCATCCTGCGCGGGCATTCTGTCCTTCATTGCCATCCAAACTCCATCTGTCGGCTGTCGAAGATGATGCCACCGTCCCGGTGTGCGCGGTTGATGCGTGGCTCTGCGGCGCGGCGTTCAAGCCGCAGCCTTCGTACTAACTGTTCGATAGGTGAGCCGCTTGCCCTTGGCGCCCGCCACGATCAGGCTGGCGCGGGTCTTGTCGTCAACGCCCAGCTTGATCCGGTTGTTATACCGAAAGTCGAACTCGGCGACGTAGCGGTGCAGATGGTGTTCGGCGCAATGCTGATAGATGCCGACCATGCCGCGCTTGAAGACGCTGTAGTAGCCTTCAACCGTGTTCGTGTGGACATAGCTGGCGCCCGCGCGGACGTATTCGCCCTTGCTGTGAGTGGTAAAATCGTGAGCCGCGAAGTGCTTGCCCATGTGGGTGTACTGCCCGGCTTCGTCCGTCATGACGTGCGTGGCGGGCGAGACATGCACTTTGATAACCGGGAGAAGATCGGCGGCAGCGGTGCCTGAGACGTGGAAGGAGCGGACACGCGCACCTTCAGGGCGGCGCTCAACAAGGCTCATAACGGCGTGTTTGTGGGCATAGCCGCGTTGCTTGGGCACGTCGGCCTTCTTGCCGATGAAAGTCTCGTCGATTTCGACGACGCCGCCCTCGCCACCCATCGGGCCATCAAAGCCAATGGTCTTCATGGCTTCACGAATACGGTGCGACAGGAACCAGCTCGTGGTCATGCTGCCGCCAAACATCCGCTGAAGCTGGCGAGTGCTGATCCCCTTCTTGCTGGACGCCATCAGGTAGATGGCCTGGAGCCAGAAGCGCAACGGAACGTGGCTGCTTTCAAACACGGTGCCCATACGGACCGTGAAGGGCTTGCGGCACCAGTAGCACTTGTAGAGGCCAGGGCGGGTCGTCTTGCCTTTCAGCTTCCCGATGCGATCCGTTGCGCCGCAATGCTTGCAGACCGGACCAGTGGGCCACAGCTTGTTCTCGACGTAGGCGAAAGCGGCTTCTTCGCTGTGGAACTGGGCTTCGGAAAGGGCGGATTTCATGGCGACTTGCTCCTTGCCCCACCGTATAGCCGAGAGGCTTGGGTATGTCAACCGTAACTTCGCCTACATAATGACGGGGGGGTTGGGGGGGATGGCACATCTCCCCCACGGCTTCAGCCCTTCACTCGATTGCCCTGTGCCTGCCCCCCTCTGAGCCCCACGCTGCAGGGTTTTGGCCCCAAGCGGGCCCAAAAAGTGCGAGGTTGGCCGCATCCACCGCAATCATCGCGTGTATGTTCGCGCCGTTGCGGGCGCCATCGTCGCGAAGGCTGGCCGTGTCCTGAATTGGCAGGACATGTCGATCCCTGACCAGCGTGGCCGTGCGCGCAGCTTTCGTCATGGCTACGATGAAGCACGAGAGTTGAGAAAAGACTGGCTTGCTGGATTGACCGCTGCGGCTGGCTTCGCGTATTCGCCCCGAATAGGCAATGATTGAAGCAACGCGGATGCGGCGTATCGCAGCGGCGCAGTGAGTGCGCACGCTCCGATACACCTGCTTCCATGTAGCTCAGGAGCCTAGGTAGGCAAGTTCCCCAGTAACCGAGAGTCCGCAATCCAATTGTACATTTATGGTATGTGTTGTAAAGGATGAAGCTTGCGCGGACCCAGTATATGATCCCGAAGCACGTATCGGATTTGTACTTCCGGAAGGCAGGTTGATAACGTATTGCTTCTTTGTTGTGTTGAAAGAAAGGACAACCGTTGTATTAAGCCTCTAACCCAGCCGCCCTACTAACCGATCGATCAACTCCCCCAACACCACCCCCTCCGCCCGCGCCGAAAAATTCAGCGCCATCCTGTGCCGCAGCACCGGGTGCGCCAGTGCCGCCACGTCATCCAAAGACGGCGACAACCGCCCATCCAGCAACGCTCGCGCCCGCGTAGCCAGCATCAGCGCCTGCGCCGCCCGCGGCCCCGGCCCCCACGCCACGTGGCGCGCAATCAGATCCTCGGCCGGCGTCTCCGGCCGAGCGCCGCGCACCAGCGCGAGCACGCCGTCCACCACGCGCTCGCCCACAGGGATGGCGCGCACCAGCGCCTGCGCCCGCATCAGCCCAGCGGTGTCCATCACCGCCTGCGCCTCCGCCACCGTGGCCCCCGTGGTGGCGAGCAGCATGGCGCGCTCATCCGCCTCGCTAGGGTAGCCGATCTCCACGCTCAGCAGAAAACGGTCGAGCTGCGCCTCCGGCAGAGGGTAAGTCCCCTCCTGCTCGATGGGGTTCTGCGTCGCCAGCACATGGAAGGGCGCGGGCAGCGGGTGATCCACACCGCTGACCGCCACGCGCTTTTCCTGCATCGCCTGCAGCAGGGCCGACTGCGTGCGCGGACTGGCGCGATTGATCTCGTCGGCCATCAGCAACTGGCAGAACACAGGCCCCGGCACGAAGCGGAACGCCCGGCGGCCGCCCTCATCGTCCAGCACCTCCGAGCCCGTGATATCGGCCGGCATCAGGTCCGGCGTGAACTGGATGCGCCGCCGATCCAGCCCCAGCACGCGGCCGAGCGTATCGACCAGCAGCGTCTTGCCCAGGCCAGGAACGCCGATCAGCAGCGCATGTCCGCCGGCCATAATGGCTATCAGCGCCTGCTCGACCACCTCGTCCTGGCCGATGACCACGCGCGCGATCTCCCGCCGGGCGGCGGTGGCGGAGGCCGCCAGTTTTTCAGCATCGGCAATGACGGTGTCTAGCAAAGGAGCAGCCTCGCGCACGGGTTGGTCAGCCAGTCTCGCCGCATACAAAGGTCGCGTCCAGCAGGTCGCGGGGGTCTTTCAGATGGGGGGGCGCGCCACCTATATGGGGGTCATCTGACAGATCGCTCATGTCATCGCCAGGCACCCGAAAAGGCCAGGCGGCACGGGCGCCATGTCGCGGAGAACGGTAGTGAGTGCAGCCTTGCTGACCCGCGGTGTCGACGGTGCCGATCCCGCGGACGTGCCACGCTTCGCTGAGCGCCCGCGCCGCGCGCCGGCCGAGTGCGGCGCCCTGCCCTTTCTGATCAAGCGCGACGGCACCTGGCTCTACCGTGGCAGCGTGATCGGCCGCAAGGAACTGGTCTGCCTCTTCAGCTCCGTCCTGACGCGCGACGTGCAGGGCACCTACTGGCTGGAAACCCCTGTTGAACGGGGCACCATCGAGGTCGAGGAAACCCCCTGGGTCGCGATCGAACTCAATTGGGGCTGTTGCGGCCAGGGCCCAGGCCAGTGCCTGACCTTCCGCACCAACGTGGACCAGGTCGTCACCGCCGGGCCCGAACACCCGATCCGCGTCACCTTCGACCCCCTGACCGAGGAGCCAACCCCCTACATCCGCATCCGCCACCCGCAAGGCGGCCAGCCCCTGGAAGCGCGCATCGGCCGCGCCGTCTATTACGAGCTGGTGGCGCTGGCCGTGCCAGGCTGCAACAACGGCCGCCGCTGCCTGGGCGTATGGAGCGCCAATGTCTTCTTCCCGCTCGGTGATCTTCCGGCCTGCGCCACCTGAACGCGGCCGAACTGCGCGCGCGCCTGATTCTCCCCTGCACGGAGGGCGATGTCTGCTCGGCCGACCCCGACGCCGTCATGCCCGCCGATCTCGTTCCCGCCGCAGTGCTCGTGGCCATCGTCACCAGTGCGGAGCCTGGCGTGCTGCTGACCAAACGCACGGCCAGCCTGCGCCGCCACTCCGGCCAGGTAAGTTTTCCAGGCGGGCGCATAGACCCGGCCGATGCCAGCCCCGAAGCCGCCGCCTTGCGCGAGGCGCATGAGGAAATCGGATTGGAGGCAGCCTACGTGGAAGTGCTCGGTCGCCTCGCAGACCATGTGACCGGGACCGGCTATCGCGTGACACCGATCCTGGCGCTGGTCTCGCCCGGCTTCACGACCACGCTTTCGGCCGCCGAAGTGGACGCGGTCTTTGAAATGCCGCTCTCTGTCCTGCTGGACCCGGCCGCCCCCGAACGCCGCCAGGCCGAGCTTGCCGGCCGCACGCGCCATTACTGGGTATGGCCACACCCCGAGCATTTCGTCTGGGGTGCCACGGCGGCCATCCTGCTCCAACTCGCGCGCCGGCTTAGCGCGTCTGAGTCTGGGCCGTAGCGTCCGCGCTGGAGGCGCCCTGCGGCGCCATGGCCATCAGGCTCAGTGCGGCGGTCAGGCCGATCAACCAATACTTCATTGCCGGACTCCGTTCGCTCGCGTGCGTGCTGCGCCGCACAAGCCAGCGCGCATATCGGGCTGCGGTTCCCACGATCAAGGCGGCGATACGTTTGGACACTCAGACGGGCAGTGTGCCGTCCAGCTTGAGCGCCTCGCCCGCCAGATAAAGGCTGCCGCAGATCAAAACCCGCCCCGGCGCCGCCTTCGCCACCTTGGCCAGCCCATCCACGATCGTGGGTCCCGCGCGCGCTGCGCCGCTTGAGGCGGCGATCACCTCGCCTACCTCCAGCGCCAGGTGCTGGCCCGGCTCCCGCACCGCCCACACGCCCGCCGCGCGGCGCAGCAGGGGCGCCAGGAAGCCGGCCGCGTTCTTGCCCTGCTTCATGCCCACCAGCAGATAGGCCGGCCGATCTGACCACTGGTCGCGCAGATGCTCGGCCAGCCTCTCACCCGCGGCCTGGTTATGCCCGCCATCCAGCCACAACTCGAAGCCCGCAGGCAGTTGCGCGGCGAGATGGCCGCTCAGGCGCTGCAGCCGCGCCGGCCAGGTCGCGGTGGCGATCCCGCCATAGGCAGATGCCGCAAGCGCCAGACCGGCGGCACGCAAGGCCGCAACGGCAAGCCCAGCGTTCTCGATCTGGTGCGCACCCGCAAGCCCCGGCCGAGGCAGCGCAAGGTGGCCGCCAGCATCCTGGTAGTGCAGCGCATCGCCCTGCGCCGCGATGTCCCAATCATGGCCTCGCACCAGCAGGGGCGCACCTACGGCGTCCGCTTGCTCGCGCAGCACGCGCAGCGCCTCGGCCGGCTGATGTCCGGTCACGGCCGGCCGGCCGGCCTTGATGATCCCCGCCTTTTCCCACGCGATCCTGTCCACCGTGCTGCCCAGAAAATCCTGGTGATCCAGCGAAAGGCTGGTGATTGCGCACGCGGCGGGTGCCGCGATCACGTTGGTCGCATCGTATCGCCCGCCCAAGCCCACCTCGATCACGCACAGATCGGCCGAGGTGCGCGCGAAAAGCACGTAGGCCGCCGCGGTCAGCACCTCGAAGACCGTGATCGGCGCGCCGGCGTTGACGCGCTCGATCTCTGCCAGGGTGGCGGTTAGGTCCGCGTCCGAGACCAGCGTGCCGGCGAGGCGAAACCGCTCGTTCAGCCGTACCAGATGGGGTGAGGTCGCGACATGCACCCGCCAGCCTGCCGCCTCGCCGATCGCGCGCAGGAAGGCGCAGGTCGAGCCCTTGCCGTTGGTGCCGGCGACATGGATCACCGGCGGCAAGGCGAGTTGCGGGTCGCCCAGGGCGTGGAGCAGGCGCGTGATGCGCCCCAGGCTGAGGTCGATCAGTTGCGGATAGAGCGTCTGGACGCGCGCCAGGATGGCGGCGGCCTCGCCTGTCGCCTGCACGCCGGGAATTGGCGCGTCAGGCAGCGTCGGCAAGCTCCGGCGCGGGTGGGGCGGCAGCCTCCGGGCGCAGCAGGCCGATGATGCGGCCCAGTGTCTCACGCATGTCCGTGCGCGCGACCACCATGTCCAAAATGCCGTGGGCGAGCAGGTATTCGGCGCGCTGGAAGCCCTCGGGCAGCGTTTCGCGCACCGTCTGCTCGATCACGCGCGCGCCGGCAAAGCCGATCAGCGCGCCGGGCTCGGCGATGTGGATGTCCCCTAGCATGGCGAAGCTGGCGGTGACGCCGCCGGTGGTGGGGTCGGTCAGCACGACGATGAAGGGAAGGTGCGCGTCTTTCAGCAGCAGGGCTGCAATCGTGGTGCGCGGCATTTGCATCAGGCTGACCGCACCCTCCTGCATGCGCGCGCCGCCCGAGGCGGTGAAGACGACCAGCGGCGCTTCCTGCAGCACGGCCAGGCGGGCCGCGGCGACCAGGCCCTCGCCCACCGCCGCACCCATGGACCCGCCCATGAAGTCGAACGCCATGGCCGCGGCCACGGCGCGCTGGCCGCCGATGGTGCCATGGGCGACCACCAATGCGTCCTCCAGCCCGGTGCGGGCGCGGGCTTCGCGCAGGCGTTCGGCGTAGCGCTTGCTGTCGCGGAAGCCGAGCGGGTCGGCAGGCACGCGGGGGAGCTCGATGCGGGTGTAGGCACCTTCATCGAAGGTCCAGGCCAGGCGGTCCAGCGCGGTGCCGCGCATGTGGTGGGCGCAGTGGGGGCAGACTTTCTGGTTTTTTTCCAGCTCCTTGGTGAAGATCATCTGCTGGCAGGCGGGGCACTGCGACCAAAGGTTTTCGGGGACCTCGCGCTGGCCGAGCAGGGTGCGGATGCGGGGGCGAACGTATTCGGTGAGCCAGCTCATGTGTGGGATCCTGCGGCAAGGAAGGCCAGGGGCTCTGCCCCTGGACCCCGCTAAGGACAAGTCCTTAGAACCTGTTTGTTTGGAAGGGGAGGGGCTTGTGTTGTGCGGGGCTGATATGGTGTTGGCCCCTCCCCTTCCAAACAAATGGGGGTCTAGGGCCTCAGGCCCGTCGGCGCAGCACGCTGTCGCGTGACGGGGTCCAGGGGCGGAGCCCCCGGCCTTTCAAGCCGGCGGCTAGGTTGGTCAGGATGAGGCCGTGATTTTCGGTTCGTGCGGCGCTGGCTTCGATCTGGCCGTCAATGAGTTCGTAGGCCATCTATCGCCGAACTCGGGCCGGTCGGTTGCAATGAACTCGTTAGTGCACCATCGTTTCTGTAAATTGCTTGGCCGGCTCGGTTTGCCGGGGCCGTCCGAAGCAACGAGGGCGCTTGCGCCCGAAGTGCGCAGGACGGCCCCGGCAAACCGAGCCGGCCAAGACCTATCGGGAGGTGATTGCTTCGGCCCATCCTATCACCCAGCGACGGAGCTTGTATCATGGCACAACGCGTAGAACATCATCCCCTGGAGGCCGCCTTCTCGGCCCTGCTCGACAACGGACTGGACGGCGCCGGCGAGGCGCTGCGCATCCTGGTCAATGAAGCCAGCAAAATCGAACGCGCGCAATTCCTCAATGCCAAACCTCATGAACGCACCCCGGTTCGTGCCGATTACGCCAATGGTTTCAAACCAAAAACCGTCATGACCCGGGTGGGCGAGCAAACGTTCGACGTGCCGCAGGTGCGCGGCGGCGGATTTTACCCAAGCGCCCTCGACAAGGGCACCCGCACCGAGCGCGCGCTCAACCTCGCATTGGCCGAAATGTATGTGCAAGGCGTATCAACCCGCAAGGTGATCACCGTGCTGCAGGCCTTGCTCGGGCCGGACATCGCTATTTCCTCAACCCAGGTCAGCCGCGCCACCGAGCAGCTCGACGAGGGGCTTGCCGCCTGGCGCGAGCGACCGCTCGGCGATACCCCGTATCTCTTGCTCGATGCCCGCTATGAACGCATCCGCGAAGAAGGCCGCCTGCTCGATTGCGCCGTGCTTGTCGCAATCGGCGTGACGGCCGACGGCAAACGGCGCGTGCTCGGCGTATCGGTCGCATTTTCCGAGGCCGAACAGCATTGGCGGGAATTTCTCGATAGCCTCATTGCGCGCGGGTTGCGCGGGGTAAAGTTCATCGTGTCGGACGATCATGCAGGCTTGAAGGCCGCGCGCCGCGCCACCCTGCCAAGTGTGCCATGGCAGCGCTGCCAATTCCATTTGCAGCAGAATGCCCAGGCCTACGTCACAAAGCTGGATCAGCGCAAGCCGGTCGCAGGGCGGATACGCGCGATCTTCAATGCGCCCGACAAGGCAGAAGCCGAACGGCTGCTGCGCCAGGCGATCGAACTCTGGGCGACGGACGCGCCGAAACTTGCCACATGGGCCGAACAGAACCTTCCCATGGGCTTTGCCGTGTTCGACCTCCCGCAAGCCCACCGCATAAGATTGCGCACGACCAACGGCCTCGAACGCATCAACCGCGAACTCAAACGCCGCACACGGGTTGCCTCCATCTTCCCCAACGCCGCATCCTGCCTGCGCCTCGTCTCCGCCCTGCTGGCAGAATGCGACGAGGAGTGGATGAACGGCAAAATCTACCTCACACTAGACACATAGAAGCGTAGCCGGAATGAACCACCTCACGAGAATTTACAGAAAAAAGGTTGCACTGCCATGAACTCCTCGGCGGCCATGGTGGCAAACATGCGGGCTATACCTTGCGGACGATTGTTAAAAGATGCACGCCGAGTCGCTCCCGACGATTGTAAGGCCCCTCTTTTGGCTCAAGAACAATACGAGGGTGGCAGAGGCCAGCACGATCTTGCCGATTGAGCTCGGGTTCCGGGAAGGGTCCATCGTGCGTTTGGATGCGGCTATGTCGGAGCGGTTGGACCGGAGTGCTTGGGCGGAAGTCGCGGCTGGGGGAAGACAATGACTCGCCGGCCGCGACGTATGTAACAATTTGCCTGATGGTTCGCCGCGCGCTCTGAGGCTAGGGTCGCCTCCGCAAGTCATGGAGGAAGCAAGATGCCACCCTTGTCAGCAGGCGGCAGGGCACTCGCCCTTGGCTGTAGCGCCCTCGCCCTAGCGGCAGGCTCGGCGTTCGGCGCGAGTTTCACCTACACCACGCTGCCAAATTCCAGTGATGTGTGTTTCCCCACAGCTATTAACGATAGCGATGTTGTCGTTGGTGGAGACTATGATGGGACAACTGCGTTCTTCTGGGAAAATGGAGCTTCTACGTTCGTCAACGAGGTTCCAGAATTTTACGACATCAACGCGAGCGGTATAGCGACGGCGAAGGACCCAAATGCGAATATAGCATCCTATTCACTCTACGACATTAGCTCGGGAAACTTACAGACTATCAGAGTCAATTCTGATCACTACCGAGTATCCCCCGACTTCATCAACTCGTCCGGTTTGATCGGCGCGACGTTTTTCAAGAGGCGACCTGGCTTCGATAGCAGTTTAATTGAAGGGACGAAAGTTACGTTCCTTGATGGGCAAAATACCTCATTCCCGCAGATTACCGGCTTAAATGACTCGGGAGAAGCCATTGGCTATTACCTCGAACAGCCAGGCACAACGGCCGGCTTTTCCTACCTAAATGGCGTTTATACGCATTTTAGCGTGTCCGGGTCTGACGTCACATTTCCAACCTACGTAGCCGCGGACGGAACAATAGTGGGCTATTATACAACGGCCAACCAAAGCGAAGGCACAGGCTTTGAGTTGGCAGGCGGAGCCATAACGACCTTCAACGTGCGGGGGTCGACAAGCACTTACCCGAAGGCGATCGGGCCGAAAAGTGAAATCGTGGGCTACTACAGGGACGCGCAATCGGTCCCGCACGGATTTATCTATGTTGGAGGCAAATTCTACACGATCGATTTCCCCGGTTCAATCCAAACCGAAATTCTTGGGGTCAACTCGAAAGGAAGCATCATTGGCGAGTACACGGACGCTCAGGGAGGAGACCACCCATACATTGCGCAATGTGCCGGCGGAAAGACCTGCACAAAGTAGGCTTCAGTCGAACACGCGTTTGTCCTGCATGGAACGAACGAAAAAAGCCGGGGCGCTACCCCCGGCCTTCCCACATCGCGCTCGGCTCGCCGGATATGTGCCGCTTGCCACTGTAATGCGTAGGCATTTCCACATGCGTCTTAATCATCGCCAAGGCTCGTCCGCATTCTTATGCCATTTGCCTCGCCGTTAGCTTCTTACGCTTAGCCAAGCCGCCGATACATGTAATTGCGGATTTAAGTAAATTATTGGCACATGTTTACGTCTATCCCACCTCGGCGGGCGGCATGCGTGGTTTTTGGTAGGTGCGGCGTTGGCTTCGATCTGGCCGTCGATCAATTCGTAGTGCCATGCGTCGCCGAACTCGGACTGGTCGGTCCCGATGAATTCTTCGGCCGTCATTGTGGTAGACACGCGGGCACTATGGACCATGCTCAGTCGGGCTCTTCCAGTGGCCAGAGATGATAGCACGGCTTGGCGTCACAGGGTATGAAGACAAATGAGGTTCCTCGCTGTTTGGGGTGGGTATGCGCTTTCATAGCGCTGGCAGCTTGAAATCGAGTTTTCCGGCAAGCAGGTATACGATTGCAATGAGGTTCCGGACTGAGCGGTATCCCCTGGCTTTGCCTTTGCCGCTTGGACGAGGCTGTTGATCCCCTCGATCAAGCCATTGGCGATCTTGCTGTTGAACCAGCGCAGGATGCCGTGCCAGTGCATCTTGATGGTCTGTGCGGCTTCAATGACCGGCGCAAGGCGGCTATGGCTTGCCCAGAAATACCATCGTTTGAGGTAATCGGCGGCTTGCTCGGTGGTCTCTTCGCTGTAGAGATCCTGGAAAGCGAGCTTGATCCGATAGGCCCTTGCGGTTTTAAGGTTGCGCGTGGGCAAGGACGCCAGCGTGGCACTCTGGCGCTGCGACAAATTTGCCGGGTTGCGCAACCAGATGTAGCGCGTGCCTTTGAGCGCGTGCTGCACCTTCTGCTCGGCACGGCGCACGCGATCGACCGCCTGGTTGACGATCTTCATAGCGTGAAAACGATCGAACGTGACGTGTGCGTTCGGCAGGCTCTCTGCCGTGCCTTTGATAAAGGCTGGGCTCATGTCGATGCACACCTCCTCCACCTGCTCGGGAGTTGCATGGTGTGCGCGAAGGTCCTCGGCAAAGGCGGCGACTGTGGCAGCGTCTTTGCCTTGGGTGGCAAACAGCACACGCGCCTGGTCGATATCGACAAAGAGGGAAATGTAGGTGTGACCGCGCGCGGCTGCGGTCTCATCGATGGCCACGCGGGTCACGCCGGATGCATCCATTGCTTCGCGCGCCTCGCCAACGTAGTGGTGGATCACGCGCCAAAGTCTGGTATCGTGTTCTCCCACCATGCGTGCGACGGCGCTGACGGGCATGGCGCTTAGCATGGTCATGAGCAACGCCTCGAACAGCAACGTAAAGCCGCTGTCTTTTCGCGCCCAAGGGACGGCAATCTTGCGGATCAAGGACGCTGCGCGCCGCTCCGCGGTGGCCTTCGGCCATCCTTGACAGCCGCCGCAGCCAGCGTCGGGCAGGTGTTAGGCCGGGACGGAGAAACGGCGCTCCAGCCGAACCGAGAAACATGGCTGGAGGGGGGCTGACGCGAGGGCCAACCCACTCTAGACAGCGAGGAGGCACAAATGAGCTGTGGGGACGTGGGATATCTCCCCAAGCCTTACCCTTTACCCTCGGCTAAACGGATGCAGTAACTGCCCCGCCAGATCCGGCGCCATCGCCTCGTCGATGCCGTATCGCAACGGAAGCGCGCGCGGCAGGTAGAAGGACCCGAAGCACTTGTCCAGCCAAGGCAGCATGGACGCATAGTTCTTGCCACGCAGCGACACGGCATCATTGGTGTGGTGCCAGTGATGGAACGCCGGCGTGGCAATCAGATACTCCAGCTTCCCGAAGCGCCAGCGCACATTGGCATGGATGAAAAACCCCCATAGGCCGCCGACCAGCGTGAACAGCACCGGCACCATGTCCAGCTTCACGCCCGTGGGCTGGGCCAGTCCCAGCAGATACATGGGCGCCAGGCCGCACAGCCGGCCGAACACGCTGTCCACCGGATGGGTGCGCGTGTTGACCAGAAAATCCATCTCCTCGGCGCTGTGATGAATGGCGTGAAAGCGCCACAGCAAAGGCACCTCGTGCATCCAGCGATGCGCCCAGTAATAGCCGGTCTCGCCCACAACCATTGCGGCCGACAGGCGCAGCCAGAGCGGCAGTGCGGCCACCGCGGCGTAATAGGGACTGGGCACCGCGCGATGGCCCGCCCACGCCAGGGCGGAGACCGGCAGCACCAGCAACAGCTTGGGCACCAGGTTGCTTAGAAAATACCAGCCGATATCTACCGCGAGCCCGGCCCGGCGAACGGGCTGCGTTTTGGCCGCAAAAAGGCGCTCCGCCGGCACGAAGATGGCGGCGATCAGCACCAGCCACAGGCATAGGCGGAGAAGGCCGGTGATCAATGGCATGGCGTAATCCTGGGACGGCACAGATTTAACTCAAGGTGTTGAAAGGCCAGTGAAGAGAAGGCTGGGGGGAATGTGCCATTCCCCCCAGACCCCCCGTCGTCTATTAAGTAAAGGGCAGGAGGCGCCTATGTTCACGCTCACGGTCAATAGTCGGGCCCACTCGGTCGATGTCCCCGACGACATGCCGCTGCTCTGGGTCCTGCGCGACGTGCTTGGCATGACGGGCACCAAATTCGGCTGCGGCATCGCCCAATGCGGCGCCTGCACGGTGCATGTCGACGGCGCGCCCGTCCGGTCCTGCCTGCTGCCCGCCAGCCTGGCCGCCGATAAATCCATCACCACCATCGAAGCCATCGGCGCCACGCCAGAGGGCGCGCGCGTGCAGAAGGCCTGGCTGGACCACGAAGTCGTGCAATGCGGCTACTGCCAGTCCGGCCAGATCATGGCCGCCGCTGCGCTGCTGCGCGCCACGCCCAAGCCCACCGACGCCGACATAGACCAGGCGATGGCCGGCAACATCTGCCGCTGCGCCACCTATGTGCGCATCCGCGCCGCCATCCACGCAGCGGCGGAGGCCTGAGCACCATGACCCACATGCCCTCCCGCCGAACCCTGCTGCGCGCCGGCCTCGCCGCCGGCGGAGGCCTGCTGATCGGCGTGCACCTGCCCCGCGCCGCCTTTGGTGACGCGCTGACCGCTGGGGCACCCTTCGCGCCCAATGCCTTCGTGCGCATCCCGCCCACCGGCCCCATCACGCTGATCATGTCGCACACCGAATGCGGCCAGGGTGTCTACACCAGCGCCTGCATGCTGATCGCCGAAGAACTCGAAGTCGGCCTCGATCAGATAACCCCCGAGCACGCCCCGCCCAACGCAGCGCTGTATGCCGATCCTGATCTCGGCGAGCAGGCGACCGGCGGCAGCACATCGACCAAGACCGGCTGGATGCCCCTGCGCCAGGCCGGCGCCACGGCGCGCGTGATGCTGATCCAGGCCGCGTCGCAGGCTTGGCATGTTGCGCCCGAGACGTGCTCGGCTGCGCGCGGCGTCATCACCCACGCCGCGTCCGGCCGCTCGCTGCCCTACGGCGCGCTTGCCGGCCGCGCGGCCCTGCTGCCCGTGCCGGCTAACGTCCCACTCAAGGACCCGGCACAGTTCAAGCTCATCGGCACTAGTCAGCGGCGGTTGGACACGCCATCCAAGGTCGATGGCACGATGCGCTTCGGCATCGATGTGGCCGTGCCAGGCATGAAGATCGCCACGGTCGCCGCCTGCCCTGTGATCGGCGGCAAGCTGCTGGGCATCGAGGAGGCCGCCGCGCGCGCCGTCCCTGGCGTGATCGACATCGTCAAGCTGGACGATGCAGTCGCCATCATCGGCGATCACATGTGGGCCGCCATTCGCGGCCTGTCGGAAGCCGCGCCCCGCTGGGATGACGGGCCGAACGCGCACGTCAACACGCATGACATCGTCGCCGCCCTTGCGGACGCTTCGAACAACGCCGGTTTCACCGCCAAGACTCATGGCGACGCGCAGGGCGCCATTGCGGGTGCGGCCAAGCGGCTGGATGCGATCTACCAGCTCCCCTTCCTCAGCCACGCGCCGATGGAGCCGATCAACGCCACCATCCACATCCGCCCCGACGGCGCGGATGTGTGGGTCGGCACCCAGGTGCCCGTGCGCGCGCAGGCCGTGGTCGCCCGCGTCGCCGGGCTGAAACCCGAGCAGGTGACCGTCCACAACCAGTACATGGGCGGCGCCTTCGGGCGGCGGCTTGATATCGACGGCATCGAACAGGCCGCTCGCATTGCAAAAGCCGTGAGTTATCCAGTGAAAGTCGTCTGGACGCGCGAAGAGGACATCCAGCATGACCTGTATCGCCCCTATTATTACGACCGCGTTTCTGCGGGCCTGGACGCGCAGGGCGGCATCGTTGGCTGGACCCACCGCACCACCTGCAGCTCCGTCATGATGCGCTGGGCGCCACCGGGGATGACCGAGGGCGGCAAGCTCGATCCCGATACCATCGAGGGTGCAGTAGAGACGCCCTACGATTTTCCCGCGCAGAGAAACGAATGGGTGCACGCGGAATCGCCCGGCGTGATCACCGCCTGGTGGCGTGGCGTGGGGCCGACGCACAACGTTTTCGTGGTTGAAAGCTTCGTGGACGAGCTGGCCGAACTGGCTGGCGTTGATCCTCTGGCATTCCGCCGCCGCATGGTCGCGCATAATCCGCGTGCGCTCGGCGTGCTCGATCTGGTGGCCAAAAAATCGGGCTGGGGCACGGCGTTGCCGAAAGGCACAGGGCGCGGCGTGGCGCTGCAATTCGCGTTCAATTCGTGGCTGGCCAGCGTGCTGGAAGTCGCGGTGACCGGCGCCGGCGAAATCCAGCTCAGGCGCGTGCACATGGCGGTCGATTGCGGCCCCGTGGTCAACCCCAACACGCTGGAGGCCCAGGCCCAGGGCGGCATGCTGTTCGGTTTGTCGATGGCCATGTACAGCGAAATCACGCACGCCAAAGGTCGTGTGGAACAAAGCAATTTCCATGATTATCGCATGTTGCGCATCAATGAGACGCCACCCGTGTCGGTGCATATCGTGCACAATCCGTCCGCACCGATCGGCGGCATTGGCGAGGCGGGAACGGCGAATGCGGCACCTGTGCTGGCCAATGCGATTTTTGCCGCGACAGGGCGTAGGTTGCGCAGGATCCCGTTTGGGACTGGGCAGCTTAGTCAAGTTTAAGGAAGCAGTTCTTTTTTGAAAAAAGAACCAAAAAACTTTTATCAGTCTAGTTTGCGCTAACTTTCAAAAGTCTTTTTGCTTCTTTTTCTTCAGAAAAAGAAGATCCTTCCTTCCTTCTTTGGGACCTATCGTGAAACGCATTATCCCTGCTATGCTCGCCTTGCTTTCCTGCGGAGCCGCCGCCGCCACGACATCGGGCGAGTACCTGACGCGTGCGGCGGACTGCATCGCCTGCCACACGGCCGAAGGCGGCGCGCCCTACGCGGGCGGCCGCGCCTTTAGGCTGCCGGTGGGCACGATCATGTCGCCCAACATCACGCCTGATCGTGCAACGGGCATCGGTAACTACACCGATGACGAGTGGGTCGCCGCCATTCAGCGCGGCATCGGCCGTGGCGGGCGGCATCTCTATCCCGCGATGCCCTACACCTCCTACAGCCGCATGTCGCGCGAGGATGCGCTGGCGATCAAGGCCTACCTCTTCTCGCTGCCGCCCGTGCATCAGCAAAACACCGCCAACCAAATGAGCTTCCCATTCAACCAGCGCTGGACGTTGGCAGTGTGGAACGTGGCCAATGCACGCGCGCCGGGCTTTACGCCCGACAGCGCCCGATCGCCGGCGTGGAACCGCGGCGCATACCTGGTGCAGGCGCTCGGCCATTGCGGCGAATGCCATACACCGCGCAACTGGATGCTCGGCCTGAAATCGGGCCAGGAGCTGGCGGGTGCGGTGGCCGCGGGCTGGATGTCCTACAATCTCACCCCGGACCGCGCGCATGGCATCGGCGCCTGGTCGGACGCCGATCTGGCGCAGTATCTCTCGACCGGTACAGCGCCAAATCACGGACCGGCCTCGGGCCCGATGGCGGAGGCCATCACCAACAGCCTGCGCTATTTAAGCCAGGATGATATCCACGCCATCGTGGCGTATCTGCGCAGCCTTCCTGCAAAGCCGGCGGGGCCGCAGGAGGCGCCTGCCGGGACGCGTAATTCCGATGACGATATGCTTGGTGCGCATGTCTTCACAATCGCCTGCGCGGGCTGTCACCTGCCGAACGGGCAGGGACGCCAATCAGCCTGGGCGGCTCTAGCGGGTTCGCATTCCCTGGCCGATCCGGCGGGGACCAATATTCGCGAAATCCTGATGCACGGCTCCGAGTTGCAGACGCCGACGGGGCAGGTCTTCATGCACAGCTTTGCCGGCAGTTACACCGATGAGGAACTAGCCGCGGTATCGCGCTACGTAACGCAACATTTTTCGGGGCGGGGCAGCGATGTGACAGCGGACGCCTATCGCAAGGCGCGTGCAGTTATTGGGCCTCGCCTAAACTGATGACGGGGGGTCTGGGGGGGCAGGCACTGCTCCCCCAGCTTTTTTTAATTGCAGCAGGCGACGCAATCGCCACCTGGTCCAGGCAAGTGACGGCCGCGGCCAGGACAGGGTCCACGCTGCCCAATTGTGGTGCCGCTTCGATACGCAGCGTCATGCCGTCAAACAGCAGGTCCAGGCGCGCGCCCGCGGTCAACCCTGCAACCTCGCGCAGCGATTGCGGTAGCCTGATGCGACCATCACGGGTGAGAATGCAGAACGTGCCGAACAGTATTGCCGGATCGCTGCCGGCCTGAGGCACGCCGCGCGGCACCTCGGCGTCGCTGATCCAGCCGAAGAGAATACTGCGAGAGGCTGGGTCTGCGCGGAAAAGAATGGCAAAGCGCCCCGCTGCAAAGCTGGCCCGGCGCCAGCCGCCCAGCTCGGCCGCGGCAAGACGATAATCCGCGCGCAGCGGGTCCGCCGGAATGATTTCGGTCATCATGACACGCAGCGCCGTGAGCAGCGGCACTTTCGTCTGCCCATGCGCTGACGGCCAGTCCCGAAGGGCGCCACCCTCCGCCGCCTCGATGCGCGCCAGTTGGCCCAGCAGCAGCTTGTGGGCAAATAACGTCCACGGTGCGCGCATCCTGTGCATTCAAAGCCCGCTTGGGCCGTCTATGACGTTGTCTAAAACGTTGCGATGTTGCACGTAAGAAGCCGGTGCGCATGGCAGCTTCATCAACGCGCTCGGATTTTGCGCAAGATCAGCGTTGACCAGGGTGAGCATCACCGCGAGCTCCGCGCGCGCCAGCGCATCCTGATCCACCGTCGACAGGCTCGCGCATCCAGGCTCGACGGACGTGACTGCCAGACACGCGACACCGGATGCTTCCAAGCGGCGCGCGATGAATGATGGCAAAGTGAGCTGACCGGTCCGCGACAATCTGCAGCGCGCGGGTGGGCTGGACATGGCCGATCCTTGTGCAATGTTTGCGAAGGTTCACCCCTCCGCCGGTCTTCCGGGGAGCTTGGCTCCCCGGATTGCCGCGTTATCGTCCAACCAGTCCCGCGCAAGCGGTCTTGTTGTCGATGTCTGTATTCCAGCCCGGCTTCTTGTCAGCCAGGATGTGCGCCTTGATCGCTGTCAGGAACTTCGACGCGCCGCTGTTTGCTACCGCGACGAAGCCATTGGCGTTCTGCGAAGCCAGATACTGCGAATTGGTATAGTGCAGTGTCAGCCAGGAGATGATTGCGGCACCTATGGTCGGGTCGGCATAGCATTGCGCCAGATCCAGCGCCGAGTAGCCGATGATCGGATAGCCCGTGCTTGCCGTCTGGATCAGCGGCACCCAGTTGGCCGGATTGGCGCCCTCTGAAGCATTTGCCGGTGGCGTCAGTGTCGTTCCTTGTTTTGGCCGCGCCAGGGCGGCGGTAATGTTCTTCGTGGTCGGGGTATAGGCCTTGGTGCCGTTCAGGATTGCGGCGACCACGAGCGTGCTCTTGCCGCCATTGATCGTGACACCAGAATTCGGATCGATCGTCGTGTAGTCGGGCGTTAGATAGCCGATGGCGCTGGGCAGGCTCTCCAGCGTGCTCGCCTCGCCCGACGTGCCCTTCTGCGCATTGAAATTGGGCGGCAGCACGCTGTTGGGAAACAATGAGGCAAGAGTGGTCGTCGCCGTGAAGGTGATGTTGCTGTTGGACGAGGTGCAGACCGCGGACAGATGGTTGGTCAGCAGGTACGTCGCACCCGCACCATCGGACCGCACCACGGTGGTGATCGTTCCGGCGGTCGGCGTCACCGAACCCTTGCCGAGCACAAGCTGACTGAAATCGGTGATCTTGCCGGAAAAGACGCCGCAGAGATCGTCATCATTGAGGATCAGTGTGCCATTGCCCGTCACCGCGCTGTTCCGCACCGGTATGGCGATGCCCAGGCCCATCATGGGTATCTGGATCAGATTGCCAGCCGCCGGCTGGCCGTATTGATAGGTGAACCAGGCAGAAATTTGCGCGGAGGTCAGCAAGCCGTCGGCCGCGCCGTAATCGACCGTATTGCCGGGCTGGCCGACGCCGGAGCCGCCATTGCAGTTGCCGCCATTTGCGCCGGTGACCTTGTTGATGTCGCAGCTCAGATCGTCAAGGAGAAGCGCTTCCTGGCCGACTGTGGAGCCTGATCCCCAGTAGGTGCCCCATTGCGCACTGTTTGGATTGGCGCTGTTCCAGAAGGCCATTTCGGCCTGGTATTCGATCTGCTCCTGGGTGGCGCCTCCGCCATTGATGGTGCTGGTCGCCATGGCGCTGCCTGCGCCGCAAACCAGGGCAGCGACGGATGCCGCCCCGAAAAGCGCGCACCGGAGCGGTGAAGCCGCAAGGCGCGTAGAAGTCTTGGTGTGCATGTCCATTCCCCCTGTGTAGTCCACTAACTGAGTAGGGATTACCCAGGATCACACAGACGTGCAAGGTAAAACTCGCGAGATCGCGATTTTTCACAGACTGAAGAGGGGTTATTCATAAAACCGTGCTCTGGCGGTTATTTGAGAGTGAATCACGAGGTCATCGCTCGCTTTTGGCGCGAGGTTAGGCTTTTTCACGGCTGGCAAGGGGGATATGGCTGTTCTGCGGATAGCAGGGATTGCCGATGCCTCACCACGTATCGATGAAGCGCCCGCTGGCGCGCGTCGTGCTCGCACGCAGCCCGCGCGCCAGCCAGGTGCGCGTCTCTGCCGGATCGATGACGGCGTCGATTTCGACATAGGCGGCCATGTTGATCGCCTGCCCCTCCGCATACAGCCGCGCGAGATGCGACTGGAACAGCGCCTCGCGCGCCGCCGGATCGGCCTGTGCCGCAAGCTCGCGGCGGTAGCCCAGGCGCACGGCACCCTCCAGGCCCATGCCGCCGAACTCCCCGCCCGGCCAGGACGCGGTCAGTCGGGTCTGATGGAAGCCGCCCAGCGCCATGGCCATTGCCCCCAGCCCGTATCCGCGCCGGAGCACAATACAAAAAGCGGGCACGCCTAGCGCGGCGCCCGCCACGAATAATCGGCAGACATGGCGAACCTGAGCGGTGCGCTCGACCTCGGGTCCCACCATGAAGCCGGGCGTGTCGCACAGGCTGAGCACGGGCAGGCCGTGGCTGTCGCAGAGCTGGAGGAAGCGCGCCGCCTTGTCGGCCGCGGGCGCATCGATCGCCCCGCCCAGATGGGCCGGGTTGTTGGCGATCAACCCCATCGCACGCCCTTCGATGCGGATCAGCGCGGTGATCATGCCCGTGCCGAAACCCGCCCGCAGCTCGAGCACGCTGGCGGTATCGGCAAGGGCCGATATCGCCGCGCGCATGTCGTAGATGCGCCGGCGGTCGGCGGGCACCGCCTGGCGCAGCCGGCGCTGATCCGCGCAGGTGAAGCTAGCGGCGGGTGCCCCGAAATAGCCGAGGTACTGGCGTGCGGCCGCGGTCGCCTCTGCCTCGTCGGCCACCAGCAGGTCGATCACGCCATTGGCCGATTGCACGGCACTCGGTCCCACCTCTTCGGGACGAAATACACCCAGGCCCCCGCCCTCGATCATGGCCGGACCGCCCATGCCGATGGAGCTGTCGGCCGTGGCGATAATAATGTCGCAGCAGCCCAGAAGTGCGGCATTGCCCGCAAAACAATGGCCCGCGGCAATGCCCACCAACGGCGCCGCCCCGCTGCAGTAGGCGAAGCTCGCAAAGCTGCTCAGGTCCAGCCCCGCCACGCCCATGACATCGCTATCACCCGGCCGGCCGCCGCCGCCTTCCGCATAGAGCACCAGAGGCAGCCGGTCGGCATGCACCACGCCCAATAGCCGGTCGGTCTTCTTGTGGTTGAGAAAGCCCTGCGTGCCGGCCATCACCGTATAGTCGTAGGCCAGCGCCGCCGTGGGGGTGCCCGCGACTGTGCCGATGCCCGCAACCAGCCCGTCGGCGGGGCTGATGCGGATCAGCTCCTCTATCGAGCGCCGGCGCCGCTGGGCGGCGACCGCCATGGCGCCGTACTCCGAGAAGCTGCCGGCATCGAAAAGATCATCGAGATTCTCGCGCGCGGTGCGGCGGCCGGTGGCATGCCGGCGGGCGGTGGCCTCCGGCCGGCCTTCGTCCAGCGTCGCCAGGATGCGGGCCTGCAGCGCCGCCAGATCGGGGCGGATGGCATCCAGTGGCTCTTCCTGCTCCGCGTCCTCGGCCGCTGCGTGTTGTTGGGCGGCATCGAGCCAGGCCAGCACCTGGCCGGCGCTGACATTGGCACCTTCGGTCATGGCGAGCGCCCGCACTGTGCCGCCTGCCTGCGCGCGCACCTCCATCTGCATCTTCATCGCTTCGATCAGCGCCACGCGCTGGCCGATGCGCACCAGGGCGCCGGGTGCGATGTCCAGGCTGACCAGGATGCCGGCCATGGGCGCGGTCAAGGTGTTTGCCGGCGCGGGGCCGTCGGGCGGATCGGCCAGCGCGTCCGCATGGGCCTCGATAAAGGCCGTATCGATGTCATCTTCCTGCATCGACGCCATCGCCAGCAGGCGGGCGAACATGGGCAGCAGGGTGCGCACGCCCTCGATGCGGAACTCGTCCACGGCCGCGGCGGCGCGCGCCAGGCAGGAGGCGCGGTCCGGGCCGTGCACGATCAATTTGGCGAGCAGATTGTCGTAGGCCGGGTTGGTCTGCATGCCCTCGGCCGCGGCGTGATCGACGCGAATGCCTGGGCCCGCTGGTGGCGAAAAGCGGGTGATGCGGCCGCTATCGGGCACGGTGTCGCCGTCTTGCGTCAGGCTTTCCGCGTTGATGCGCAACTGGATTGCGTAACCGCGTGGCGCGGGCGGTGTGGTCAGGCCCAGTGCCCCCAGGCTGGCGCCTTCGGCCAGCGCGAGCTGGATCGCCACGAGGTCCAGCCCCGTGACCGCTTCCGTCGTTGTGTGCTCGACCTGCAGGCGCGGATTGACCTCCATGAACCAGAAGGCGCGGTCCGCGACCAGAAATTCCCAGGTTCCCAGGCCGCGATAGCCCAGCGCGGTGGCCATGGTGCAGGCGGCTTCTTCCAGCGCAGGGTTGGGCGCGGCGGGCGCGGTTTCGGCCAGCTTCTGGTGGCGGCGCTGCAGCGTGCAGTCGCGCGTGCCCAGGCTGACGGCGTGCGTGCCATCGCCGGCGATCTGGACCTCGATATGGCGCGCGCCGGTGATCAGGCGCTCGGCGAAGAGGGTGACGCGCCCGTTGGCCAGCGTGGCTTCCGCGCCGGCTTCCTGCCATGCGGCGGGTAGCTTGGTGGGGTCGTTGACGACGCGCATGCCGCGCCCGCCGCCTCCCTCGGCTGGCTTGATCATGATGGGCCCGCCAGCCAGCAGGGCCGCGGCGCCGTCCTGATCGTAGGCCGCTTGCACGACCGGCAGGCCGTTTGCCTCGGCGGCCTCGCGGGCGAGGTGCTTGTCGCCCAGCAGGTCGAGCATGGGGGCCGGCGGGCCGATGAAGCGCAGCCCCGCCGCGGTGCAGGCGCGGGCGAGGGCGGCGTTTTCGCTGAGGAACCCCCAGCCTGGGTGCAACGCGTCCGCACCCAGGCGCGCGGCGGCCTCTATGATGGCGGCCACATCCAGGTAGGCGGCGGGGCCGGTGCCTGGCAGAGGCGTGAAAATGTGCATGAAAGCGAGGTAGGGCGCGCCGGCATCATCGGTGGCGTGCACGCCACAGGGTTGGATGCTGGCCTGGCGCGCGGCGCGGGCGATGCGGATGGCGACTTCGCCGCGGTTGGCGATGAGCAGGGTTTTCATGGGGTGAGTAGAAACAAAGCTGGGGGAGATGTGCCATCCCCCCCGGCTTTGCCTAAATGATGACGGGGGGTCTGGGGGGACGGCACGTCCCACCCAGGTCTTTACCGAATGGCGCGCAACACCAGGTTCGTTTAGGCGGGACGCATGAGCGAACCCCTCCAGGTCGGCGTCATCGGCGCCGGGCATTTCGGCCGTTTCCATGCGCTCAAGATCGCCGCCTCGACGCGCGCGAAGCTGGCTGGCGTCTTCGACCTGGACCGCGCGCGTGCGGGTAGCGTCGCGGCTGAAGCGGGCGCACCGCCGCTTGCGCTGGAGGCGCTGCTGGCGCGCTGTGGGGCTGTCATTATCGCTGCACCGGCGGATGCGCATTTCGACCTTGCCGCGCAGGCAATGCAGGCCGGTTGCCACGTGCTGGTCGAAAAGCCGCTGGCTGGGACGCTGGCCCAGGCCGACCGGCTGGCCGCCCTGGCCGCGCAGA
Source organism: Acetobacteraceae bacterium (assembly GCA_965276755.1). GTDB lineage: Bacteria > Pseudomonadota > Alphaproteobacteria > Acetobacterales > Acetobacteraceae > CAJCIS01. The sequence continues at coordinate 2,244,371 of OZ255625.1, read as the reverse complement.
CAAAACGCGTTCTGCAGGTCGGTCATTTGCTGCGCTATTCGGCCGAGCACCGCGCCATTTCCAGCCGCATCACGCGCCCGCTCTATATTGAGGCCACGCGCATCGCCCCCTTCAAGCCCCGCGGCACGGACGTTTCCGTCATCCTGGACCTGATGATCCACGATCTGGATCTGGTGCTCTCGCTGGTCGATAGCGAGATCGTGCATGTCGATGCATTGGGTGCGGCCGTGTCCAGCCAGTTCGAGGATATCGCCAATGCGCGCGTGCGTTTTGCCAATGGCTGCGTGGCCACGATCACCGCCAGCCGCATTTCGCTTAAGACCGAACGCAAGATGCGGCTATTTTCGCAGGAGGGTTATTGTTCGGCCGATTTCGTCGCGCGCAAATTGACCATGATCGGGCGCGAGCACGGCATTCCCGTGCCGGGAACGGAGGGCTTCATGCTCGATGAGATCGGGTGGGAGGAGCACGACGTGCTGGAGGCCGAGCATGCGGCCTTCATCGCATCCTGCCTGGATGGCGCACGCGTTGTGGTCGATGCGGCGGCGGGGCGGCGCGCGTTGGCGGCCGCACTTGCAGTGGGCGAGAGCATGGCACGCTCGCGCACGCGCGCGATGGAGAGCGGGCTTATTGTGGGCGCATAGTTTGGCGCTGACAGGAAGGATAAAGGCAAAGAACTGGGGGGACCGTGCCGGTTCCCCCCAGACCCCCCGTCATCAGTTAGGCGAGCCGCGACAACGCGGCCGTAAAAGAGGGATTTTCAACGATGTTTCGCGTGCTCGCCGCAATCCTGTTCCTCGCTATTGGCGCAAACTTGCCGTCGCCGGTGCGTGCCGCCGCACCCTATCTCCTGACGAAAACCGTACCCGTCGGGCCGCCCGACCGATGGGACTACCTCTATGTCGATCCCGCTGCCCGCCGGCTCTATATCGCGCACAGCGATCGGATTTCGGTGCTGAATGCAGAGACCCTCTCACCGGCCGGCGAAATCGCCGGCATCGACGGCGCGCACGGCATCGCCGTGGCCGGTGGGCATGGTTACGCGTCCAACGGCAAATCGGGCACGGTCAGCGTATTCGACCCGGCAACTTTCAAAATCACCAAATCCATTCCGGCCGCGCCGGATGCGGACGGCGTGCTCTACGATCCGGCCAGCCGGCATGTCTTTGTCATCAATGGTGACAGCGGCAGCCTGACCGTGATCGACGCCGCGACAAGCACCTTGGTCGCGACGATCCCGACCGGTGGCAGCCTGGAATTCGGCGCGGCCGACGGACGCGGCCATGTCTTTGTCAATGAAGCGGAGCCGGGCCATCTTCTGCGCGTCGACAGCGCCAGCAACACGGTGACCGCGCGCTGGGACACGCCCGGCTGCGCCGGCGCGCGTGGCGCCGCGGTCGATGCCGCCGCGCAGCGCGCGTTCGTCAGCTGTGTCAACGGCGTGATGCTGGTGCTGGATACGCAGACGGGGCGGGTAATCGCCACCTTGCCGATCGGGCGCGGCTCGGACGCTGCGGCGTATGATGCCAAGACCCACCGCGTGTTCAGCAGCAATGGCGAGGGAACGCTTTCGGTATTTCGCGAGGCGGACGCTGATCATTTCATCAAGGAAGAGGACAGCCCGACCGCACCCGGCGCGCGAACGATGGCCGTTGATCCAACCACTGGGCGCGTGTTCGTGGTGAGCGCCGATGTGGCCGGGACGGGCGTACCGCGGCAGCCTGGTGGTCCGCCATCCCTCGTGTTCAAGCCAGGCAGCGTCAAGGTTCTTGTCATGTCGCCGCGTTAGGCGGGGGCTTCAATGCAGTTATTGCTGAATGATACAAACCAGCGTTGAATGAGACTTTGTCCTAATTAAAGACGGGTGGTCTGGGGGGGATGGCACATCTCCCCCAGCCTTATCTGTTCGGCCTTTCACATTTACCTCTCAAGCTCCCTCATCAAGCACGCGCAACACCGCCTCCGCCGCTGCCTCCGACGGCAATCCATTCGGGGCCTTGAGCACGTCCATCACCGCCGCAAAAGCCTCTCGCTGCGCCGCGGCCGCCGCCGCATCGCTCAGCAGCGTGCGCACCACGCCGCGCAATTTTGCAGGTGTGCAATCGCCCTGCAGCAGCTCGGGCACGATTTCCCGCCCAGCCAGCAGATTGACCATGGCGACATGCGGTACGCGTATCAGCCGGCGCGCGAGCGCGGCCGTGATCGGATTGACGCGATAGGTCACCGCCATCGGCACGCGCGCCAGCGCAAGTTCCAGCGTCGAAGTCCCTGATTTGGTCAGCGCGGCGCCGGCCGCGGCGTAGGCGTCATGCTTCTCATCGACGCTCGTCACCACGATCGGGCGCACCGGCCAGGCTGCCGTCGCCTTTGCCACGATCGCGCCCACCACGGGGGAACTCGGCACAACAGCCACAAGATCGGGAAAATCCTGCACCAGCAAGGCAAGCGCGGCACCAAAGACGGGCAGCAGCCGCGGCGCCTCGGTGGCCCGGCTGCCGGGCATCAGCACCAGCACGGGTGCATCCGCGCCTATGCCGTGCCGGGCACGGAAAGCCGCACCGTGGCCGCGGTCGGCACCCGATTGGAGCACCGGATGGCCGACGAAGCGGCTGGTGATGCCGTGACGCGCGAAGAATGCCTGCTCGAACGGCAGAAGGCACAGCAGCTCGTCCCACAGCCCGGGGAATTCGCGCACGCGATGTTCGCGCCAGGCCCAGACCTGCGGGGCCACGTAATGCACGCGCCGCAAGCCGAGCTTTGCGATGCGCCGCAGCAGCCGCAGCGCAAAGCCCGGGCTGTCTATGGTCACCACGATGTCGGGCCGGCGCGCGGTGATGTCGGCCACAGCCATAGTCAGCCGCCGGCGCAGGAACAGCACGCGCGGCAGGATTTCGGCCAGGCCCATGACGGCAAGATCGCTCATGGCAAAGAGCGGCGCCTCCATTCCGGCCTCGATCATGCGTGGGCCACCCACGCCGCAGAAGGCCAGATCGGGCCGGCGGGCGCGCAGTGCCGCAATCAGCCGCCCGCCCAGAATGTCGCCGCTGGCCTCGCCCGCCAGAAGCCAGACCGTGCGCATCACGCCCGCATGCTCAGCCGTAGAGCGCCGCCGGATCGGCGATGCGTTCGGCGATCTTGACGATCTGGCCATCCCTCGCCGCGCGGAAGAAGCAGCTGCGCCGCCCTGTGTGGCACGCCGCCCCCGTCTGATCGACGAGCAGCAGCAGCGTGTCCGCGTCGCAATCGAGGCGCAGATCGACCAGGCGCTGGTGCTGGCCGGAGGTTTCGCCCTTGCGCCAGAGCGATTTGCGGCTGCGGCTGTAATAGCAGACGCGGCCGGTGCGCAGCGTCTCGTCCACCGCGGCGCGATTCATCCACGCCATCATCAGCACCTCGCCCGTGTCGTGCTGCTGGGCGATAGCGGGGATTAAGCCGTTGGCATCGAACTTGAGCGCTAGCATCGGCGACAAACACCTGAGGCAAGTCAAAGTCTGGGGGAGCAGTGCCTGCCCCCCCAGACCCCCCGTCATTATTTAGGTTTTGTCTAAACTGATGATGGGGGGTCTGGGGGGCATGGCACATTCCCCCCAGCCTTCAACTACACTACACTTGCTGCGGCAAACAGCCTACTCGGGCGCGGTCCCCGTCACGTGATGCCACCAATGCCAAAGCAGCCGCGCAGCCAGCCCGCGATACGGCTGCCACACCAACGCCATCTCCCGCAGCGCACGTGCACTTGGCCGCGCGGGCAGCCCCTTCAGCGACGCGGCCGAGGCCTGCAGCGCCAGGTCGCCCGCGGGAAAGACGTCCGGCCGCTGCAACGCAAAGAGCAGGTAGATCTCCGCCGACCACACGCCCAGGCCCCGCACGCCGCAGATCGTGGCAATCGCCGCCTCGTCCGAAGCCGCTTCCAGCGCCTCGGTCTTCAGCACGCCATCGCAAAAGGCCTGCGCCACCGCGCGGGCATGGCCGATCTTGGGGCGCGAGAGGCCGGCACCACGCAGCGCCTGGTCATCGAGCAGCAGGAAGCGGCACGGATCGAGGCAGCCATCCAGCACGCAGACGCGCTGCCAGATCGCGCCGGCTGCTTTGGTGCTGATTTGCTGGGCCACGATGGCGGTCAGCAGGCCCGGGAAGCCCGGCGCGCGCGTTCGCCAGCGCAGCGGCCCGGCAAGGCGTACTATTCGGGCCAGATCCGGGTCGGCGTGGAACAGCTGTTCGAGTTGCGCGCTGACAACGGAAGGAACGCTAGGCTGTGATGTGACGTACACGGCGAGCCGGGCGCGGGCAGAACACGGAAGCCGTGAGACTGCGATCAATTGGCGATAAACGGGTCACATTAAGTAACGCAAGCTATTTAAGCATTAATGGGACGTGGTATCTTCAGGCATGGAGACGATGCCGCACATCCTGGTCGTGGATGACGATCGCGAGATCAGGGACCTGCTCGCGCGCTTCCTCGAACGCAACCGTTTTCGTGTAACGGCCGCGCGTGACGGGCGCGAGGCGCGGCGCGCCTGGCCGCTGGGCAACTACCAACTGGTGGTCCTGGACCTGATGCTGCCGGGGGAAGGCGGCCTGGAGGTTGCGCGCTGGCTGCGCACCCAATCCGACATCCCGATCATCATGCTGACCGCCATGGGCGAGGAGACCGATCGCATCATCGGCCTGGAAATGGGTGCGGACGATTACCTGCCCAAGCCCTTCAACCCGCGGGAACTGCTCGCGCGCATCCGCGCCGTCCTGCGCCGCAGCACCGATCGCGGCGAAAGCAGGACGGAGGTTTCCAGCAAGAACGTCCGCTTCAACGGCTGGGTGCTGGAGCCGCCACGGCGGCGCCTGCTCAACCCCGATGGCGTCGAAGTGGCGCTGACCGGGGGCGAATACGATCTGCTGGTGGCGTTGGTCGAGCGGGCCAACCGCGTTCTGACGCGGGATATGCTGCTGGATTTGCTGCGCGGGCGGCAGGCGGGGCCGTTTGATCGCGCGATCGACGTGGCGATATCGCGGTTGCGTCGCAAGCTGGAGGATGACGGGCGGCATGCCCAGCTGATCAAGACAGTGCGCGGCGGGGGGTATGTGCTGGCAGCAGAAATAGAGCGGGACTAAAGTTGACGGGGGGTCTGGCGGCCTTGGGCGGATAAGCCGGCGCATACGCCGGTCTGCCCAAGGCACATCTCCCCCAGCCTTTCTTCTTCGGGGTCGATCAAGCTGCAGCGCCTCTGGCCCACAACCCTTGCAACCCGCACGCTGCTGACCCTGCTTCTGGGCCTGGCGTTGGTGCAGGGCGCCGGCCTGACCATCCACGCACTCGACCGCATCGAGCTTCAGCACCAGGCCGAACTGCGCAATATCGGTTTTCGCGCCATGACGATCTACCGCACGGTGGTCGCCACCTCGCCGGCCGAGCGGCCGGCGGCGCTGCGCGAGCTGGCGCAGGCGCAGGGTGTGCAGGCGGCCCTGTCTGACGGACCGCCCATCGCGCCCGTTACGCTGACCGCGCAGAATTTGCGCCGGGTGATCCGCGTCAACATGAACCTGGTGCCGCTGCGCCCGGCCAACCATCCGGCCGAGATGGTCATGCGCGGCATGCCGTGGGACGGCCAGATGGTGATCGGCTACCACTTTCCCGATGGCGGGTGGCTGAACGTCACGATTCCCGTGCCGCCGCCCCGGCCCTGGCATTCGCCCAATTTCCTGCTTGCCTTTTTGCTGATGACGATTGCGGCGGCGGGGCTCAGTTTCTGGGCGGTCCGGCGGCTGACGGGGCCCGTGGGCACGCTGGCCGAGGCGGCCGAACGGCTGGGCCGCGATGTCAACGCCGCCCCGTTGCCCGAAGATGGACCTGTGGAGGTTGCCCGCGCCGCGGTCGCTTTCAACACGATGGCGCGGCGTATTTCGCGTTTCGTGTCCGACCGCACGTTTCTTCTAACCGCCATGGGGCACGATCTGCGCACACCGATTACCCGGCTGCGGCTGCGCGCCGAATTCATCGACGATGACGAGCTGCGTGGGAAGTTCCTGGGAGATTTGGCGGAGCTGGACGGGATGGTTGCGGCGACGCTCGCCTTTGGGCGGGACACGGCCGATACCGAGCCGGCCGTGGCGCTGGACCTGGCGGCACTTCTGCGCACTGTGCTCGATGAGGCGGCGGATGCGTGGCCGGACCAGGCCGACGCGTTTGCCTATGACGGGCCCGCGCACCTGACGATGACCGGGCGGCTAATGATGCTCAAGCGGGCGTTCGCCAATCTGGTGGGCAATGCGCTAAAATATGGCGGCGCGGCGCGCGTGCGCCTGCTTCGGCCGGAGCATGGCATAATTACGATCTCGGTCGAGGATGATGGACCGGGCGTGCCGGCCGACCAGCTCGAGCGCGTGTTTGACCCTTTTTATCGCGTGGAGGGCAGCCGCAATCGCGAGACGGGGGGGACGGGGCTGGGTCTGCCGATTGCGCGCAATATATTTCGCGCGCATGGCGGGGATGTGGTGCTGGAGAATGGCGCGGGTGGCGGCGCGCGGGCGGTGGTGAGCTTGCCGGGGTGAGCTTTGTTTTAAGCGATAGAACTGGGGGGACCGAGCCGGTCCCCCCAGACCCCCCGTCTTCATTTAGGCAGCTTGTTGGTACAGGATGCGTAGGCCTAAATCGTCGAACAGGCGCTGGCGGTGGCCGTTGGTAATCTGCGGGCCGGCCCAGCCTGGCGGGGGCGGCGCGTTAGCCGTCGTGCGCTCACCCAAGGCTTGCAGCACGCGCTCGAACCCGGCTGGTGTATGAAGATAAAGCAAGTGTGCACGATCGCTCGTCACACGATGAGAATGCGGCGTGCCTTTCGGGATGAAGACGAAATCGCCCTTGCGCGCGGGCTTGACCTCGTGGCCAAGCAGCACGTCCACCTCGCCATCGAGCACATAGGTGAATGCGTCCGCCTCGACAAAAAGGTGGGGCGGCGCGCCCGTTCCTCGGGGTGCGATGATGTCGAACATCGAAAAGCCGCCATCCGTGCGCGCTTCATCTGCGAGCACCGACCAGAGCTGACCGTCATGCCACCAGCGCGTCGAGCTCTCGGCGCTTGCCATATACGGCTGCACCATTGCGCCGGGCGTTGGCTTGGTCGCCATCCCGGCCGGCGTTGGTGGATCAATGCCAGGCAGGCCAAGCACGCGGATCTGGCCGTAATCGCGCGACAATTGCTCGACGAGCCGTGCGGGCGGCATCGCGACGCCATCCTTGGGCGGCAATTCATTGCGCTCGGCAGGATGGGCAAAGCCCATGATGAACATCTCAAAACCGGATGGCAGATAGAAGTTCAGCAGCTGCGTGTCCGGGGCATCGACGGAAAAGGCGTGCTCGGTATAGCGCGGCACCACAGCCAGACTTCCCTTGCCCGCCGATACGGTTTGCCCCCCGGCGTGGAAGGTGCAGTGGCCGGAGACGACGTAGAGTCCTTCGTCTGTCGGGTGCATGTGTGTGCACGGGCCGCCGCCGTCCGCCGTTACGAGCTGGTCGATCAGGCATAAGGAATTGCCGGTCTGGTAACCCGACGCCATGATCCTCCACAGATTGCCGAGCTGCCAGAACCCCGGCGCGTCCTGGGTGTTTGGATATAGCCCTTCGGCCGGGTGGAGAGGGTTTGTCCGGGCATGTCAGTTTTTCCCCATTTCGGCGGCGTAACTCTTTTGGATCAACGAGAGGAACGACCAGGGCGGGTTATGCGCGTCGTAGATCTCGATCAGCCCTTTGGCGGTCTCGGCGTTTGCCCAATCGGCCTGCAGCTCGCAGGCGGTGTTGATCCATCCCTGAGTGTGGACGCCGTGCTGGGCGAGATTGGCAATTGTGGCGTGCAGCACCATGGGCGAGTCCGTTCCCGATGCGTCCATGACGAGACGAACGTCATAGCCTTCGGCGGCCATGCTCATGGCTGGCAGGCCGATGCAGAAATCGGCGGTGATGCCGGCGCAGATCACGCGGCGGCGTCCTGTCGCCTCGATGGCGGAGCGGATGCGCTCGTCATGCCAGCTGTTGATCTTGGTGCGATAGATGGGCTCGACCTTGGGGAAGCAGGCGGCGATTTCGGGCAGCAGCGGCCCCATCGGCCCCTTGGGTCCTTGGGCTGCGCAGCTGATCACGGTTGGGATATTGTAGAGCGCCAGGACTTTCGCCAGCGCGATCGAGTTGTTGCGCAACGCAAGCAGGCTGATGTCACCGGTGTTCATATACAAACCCGGCTGGTGGTCAATCAGCAGCGCGCATGCGTTTTCGGGTGTGGTCATCTCAAACGGCTCGGGCATCCTGTCTCTCCTGGTTCGGGGCAGCATATTGTGGATAGCAAGCCAGTCGATTAGGCGGTGTTGCGGAACTGCGGCGTTCCATTTGCGGCACGCGCTGAAAGCTGGGGGAGATGTGCCATCCCCCCCAGACCCCCCGTCTTTTTTAGGGAGGAGACTGTTTTGGCGCCTCGTCTAAATAACGACGGGGGGTTTGGTGGGGATGGCACATCTCCCCCAACTTTTCACTTGGGAGAGCTTGCCGATTGACCGGCTCTGCAGATTTGTCCGGCATGGCGCTGTTCGTGCGCATCGTCGAGCAAGGCTCGCTCAGCGCTGCCGGCCGCGCGATGGGTTTGCCCAAGGCGACGATCAGCCGTCGCCTGGCACTGCTTGAGCAGCAGGCCGGCGCACCTTTGCTCGCGCGGTCGACACGCTCGCTGACGCTCACCGATGCCGGCCGGCGCTACTATGAGCGGGTTGCCTCCATCGTGCGCGAGGCGGAAGCGGCTCAGGGCGAATTGCTTGCCGGCAATACCGAGCCGAGCGGCCTGCTGCGCATCTCAGCCTCGGTGGCTTACGGCCAGCTTGTGGTCACGCCAAGGATTGTGGCCTTGGCCGCGCGCCACCCACGCTTGCGGATTGATCTCAGCCTCAGTGACGAGCGGGTCAACCTCATCGCCGATCGTTTCGATCTCGTCATACGCATGGGGGCCGTGGAGGACAGCAACCTGATCGGCCGCCATCTCGCAGACCTGGAGATCGTGATCGTTGCCTCTCCTGGCTATCTGAAGCGGCGGCCAGCGCCGAGCACGATCGCCGAACTTGTCGAGCATGACGCTGTGGTGGTTCTGCCCGAACTCGATCATTGGACGGTCGAGGACGAGACGGTGCGCATTCGCTGGCGCATGAGTACCGGCAGCATGAGCGCGGTACGCCTGGCCGTGCTCGCCGGTCTGGGCATGGCCCACGTGCCGAAATTTATTGTCGCCGAGGACCTCGCGAGCGGTGCAATGGTGCAATTGCTTGCCTGGGCGTCGTTGCCGCGATCGCCTGCAACCGCATTGTATCCGCGTGCGGCCACGCCCTCGGCAGCGCTGAGGCTGTTGCTTGCGGAACTGAAAGCTTTGCCTGATCCGGCTGAAAGGCTGTGACGCGCCCGCATGCTTGTGTTGACCTTATACCAACCGGCGTTGAAACTGACACATGATCACGGAGAGAAAGATTGGGGGAGATGTGCCATCCCCCCCAAACCCCCCGTCATTCATTTAGACCTTGTCCTATCTAAAGACGGGTGGTCGTCACGCGAAAGCGTGCTTCGCACGACGGGGGATGGCACATCTCCCCCAGCCTTACTCTGAGAGTCAATTTTTCTGCTGGCTGGTATTAGAGCCGACGAAATCAATTGACCTTCTTGGCGGTGCCGACAATCCGGCAGGACGGCTGGACGTGAGAATGTCGCGGCATCGGCGAATTTGGGAGTTGATGATAATATTGGCCGTGTGCCCGCCGCCGGACTTGAACCGGCACGCCATACGACCGCGGATTTTAAGTCCGCTGCGTCTACCATTCCGCCAGGCGGGCTAGGCAACGAAGAAAAAGTCTCTTCTTAAGCCCCTATATTGACCTGCATTGATTTCCGCCATCGGCTTCTGCCGTCATTGCAAGGCCGCTAGCGATGACGGCGGCGTCTGAAAAGTGACGGGGGGTTTGGGGGGGATGGCACATCTCCCCCAATATTCCTAACCCTGGCTTACAACGAAGCCGCCACCCACTCCTTCAACTGGCTTTTCGGCGCCGCGCCCACCTTGGTCGCCGCCGGCTTGCCGTCCTTGAACATGATCAGCGTGGGGATACCGCGCACGCCGTAGGTGTTGGGCGTGCCCGGGTTTTCATCGATGTTGACCTTGGCCACCGTCACGCGGCCGGCGTATTCGGCGCCGATCTCCTCCAGCGCAGGCGCGATCATCTTGCACGGGCCGCACCACTCGGCCCAGAAATCGACCAGCACCGGCCCCGTGGCGCGCAGCACGTCGGTCTCGAAGGTGGCATCGGTCACGGCCACTGTATTGGCGCTCATGCTCTTTACTCTCCCGCAGGGTTTGAAGTCTTCATCGCCGAAATGGTCTGATGCGGCGAGTCTATCAAGCGGCCAGGGGGGCAAGTCGCCAGGGTGGGCGCGACCGCCGCCTCTGCCTTGCCGGGTGCGCCGGGCACGTGCTGGTCGAGCAAATCGTCGGGCAGGGTCATGGCCACAGGCCCGTCGGTCCAGACCAGCACGCACGCCACCTCGTGGCCTGGATAGAGCTGGAGCAGCAGCGCGCGGTAGGCGGCCATCTGGCGCAGGTAGAGCACCGAGACATCGGCCGGTCCGGCGGGTGGCAGGCGCTGTGTCTTGTAGTCGGCCACCAAGACGCGCCCAGGCAGCACGGCGAGGCGATCCACGCGCCCACTCATCACGCGCCCGTTGACCACGCCGCTCAACCCCTGCTCGGCATGGCTGCCCGGCGCGAAAAGCGGTGCCATCTGCGGTGCGCGCAGCACGCCCAACACCTGTTCCGCCAGCGCACGCGCCTGCTCCTCGGGCAGGCTTTGGGCGGCGTAGGCCAATGCCGCCGCGTCCCACCGCGCCTGCGCCAACTCGGGCAGATGCTGAAGCAGCGCGTGCACCAGGCTGCCGCGGGAGCGGGCTCCACCTGCGGGTTCGCGCGCCAGCGGCGATCGCGCGGGCGGCACGCTGCCCCAGGCCGCGTACTCGGGCCGGCTGGGTGCCAGTGGGCGCGGCAGCGCCGGCTCGTCGGGCAGGCGGCGGGGGCGCCAATCGGGGGCGGCGCCAGCCCAGGATGGCACAGCCTCGGCCGCGTGCGCGGCGCGGACCGGCTCATGCTCGGCGGGTGCGGATTGCGGCGCCGCAAGGCTGAATGCCTCGCCCCATTCGTGCGGCTGAGGCGTTGCCCCCGCACTCTGCAGGCCGGCCTTGATTTGGGCGTACCACGCCTCCTCCGGCACGTCCCCACGCGGTTGCCAACCGCAGACCAGCAAGTGGTCCCGTGCGCGTGACATGGCGACGTAGAGCAGACGATTGTATTCTTCCATCCGTTTGCCGGCGGAGTCAGCACGAAGGCGGTCCACGGCGGCGCAGCGGAAATTCTTGTTGGGCACCCAGAGGAACAGCTGCGCGCCGGATTGCGGATCGGCGGTCCAATGGACGCGGTCCTCATCGGGGGGCAGCCCCACCGTGTCGGGCAGGATCACGATCGGTGCTTCGAGCCCTTTGGCGCCATGCACGGTCATGATGCGCAGCACGTCGCCGCCCGCATGGGCCTCCCGCTTGACCTCGGCGCCCGAGCGGTCGAGCCAGTGCAGGAAACCCTGCAACGAGGGCGCGTGCTGGCCCGCGTAGGTTTGCGCGGAGGCAAGCAATTCGTCGACCGGCTCGGCGGCCTCCGGCCCCAGGCGCGCGAACAGACGCGCCCGGCCGCCGAGCGGGCCCAGCGCCTCGACGAGCAGTGCATAGGGTTGGGCGTAATCGACGCGCGCGAGAAGCGTGGCAAAGAACGCGGCCGCCGCGCGCCAATCAGCGCGTTCGGGCGCGCGGGTGCGCAATGCGTCCCACAGCGAGCCGGGGCGGCCGACGGCGAGCTGCATCAGGCTGTCATCGGACAAATTGCCCAATGGGCTGGTCAGCATTTCGGCCAGCGAGAGATCGTCCTGCGGCAGCAGCAGCGCCTGGCAGAGCGAGACCAGATCCTGCACCGCGAGCTGTTCGGTCAGCTTCATGCGGTCCAGGCCCGCGACGTTGACGCCGTTCTTCTTCAGCTCACGTACGAGCGCGCGGTCGAACTGGCCCCGCCTGCGCACCAGCACGAGGAAGTCGCCCGCGCGCACGGGCCGGCCGGCGCTCTGCAGCATCGTGCGGCTCTCGATCTGGCCGGCAATCCAGCGCGCGAGGTGGCGCACAAGGTCCTCTGGCGCGCTGGTCGCACCCTGATTGGCGTGCGGAATGGTCCAGGGCACGATCGGCGTGGCCTCGGGGCGGGGTGCGAGTGGCCAGATCGTGGCCGAGCCCGCCTGGCCGACGCGGTTGGGCAAATGCGACAGCCCGCCTGGTCCGCACACGCCGCAGGCCGAAGCCGGCGCGGCGAAGACCGCGTCCAGGGCGCGCAGCACGGGGGCAGTGGAGCGGAAGGAGACGTCCAGCACCGTCTCCCGCCATTGCTGGCCGGCCGCGCGTACGCGGGCGGCGTAGCGGGCGCGGCGAATCTCGAATTCGCCCGGCTCGGCACCCTGGAAGGAATAGATCGATTGCTTGATGTCGCCGACGGCAAAGATCGTGCGCGCGGGGCCATCCCCGGGTGCTGTGGTGCGTGCGCTGACGCCTGAGAAGAAATCATCGGCGAGCGCATCGGTGACATCCCATTGCGTCCTGGAGGTGTCCTGCACTTCATCGAGCAGCAGATGGTCGATGCCGCCATCGAGTTTGTATTTCACCCAGGCGGCGCGGCCGTCATCTGCGAGGAGGGCTTTGGTGCGGCCGATCAGATCGTCATAATCGAGCAGGCCGCCCTGCCGCTTGGTCTGCGCGTAATCGGCAATGATCGGGGCGGCGAGATCGAGCAGGGCGGCCGAGGCTTCAGCACAGCGCAAGGCGCGGGCTGATTGTAGTACCGCGGCCACGCGGTCCTGTTCGGCCGTTGTGGCGGGGCAGATGTCTGGGTGCAGGGCGGCCAGCTTTGGGTTGCAGAAGCGGCTCGCCGCGCGGTGGCTGCCATCGCCGGTGAAGAGGTGCTCGACCCATTTGTCCCAGTACTCGGCACGCTCGGCGGGGGGCAGATTCAGCCAGCCCTCCATGTCGGCGGCCTTTTCGGCCACACCTGGCGAGCCGAAGAGGCGGCAGCGGCGCAGTGCGTCGCGCAGGGTGGACTCTTCGGGCCAGGTTACCGCGCGCGCAATCAGCTCGATTTCGCTGGACGCATCCGCGCCCGAAGCGCGCGCGAAGGCGGCGCGGCGGGCATCGGGTGGGAGTGCCAGGATGGCGATCAGGCAATCGCGTTTGCGCTCCAGCAGCGCAGTCAGGGACGCGAAGCCTTCGGCACTCGCAAGGCCGGCGAGGGCGGCGATGGACTCGGGCGCGGCTTGCGGCAGGAAGGCCTCGCGTGCGGCGTCCAGCGCCTCTCGTGCGTCGTGCTCCTCGACCAGGCGGAAATGCGGGGAGATTTCGGCTTCGAGCGGAAAACGCCGCAGCAGCGACTGGCAGAAGGCGTGGATCGTGCTGATGCGCATGCCGCCTGGCAGATCCAGCACCCCTGCAAACAGCGCGCGGGAGCGGGCGCGCGCCTCGAGCGTGGGCGTGATCAGGAGGGCTTTGAGCTTTTCGTCGAGTTCGGCGTCCGGCAGGGTGACGAAGGCGGCCAGGCGCTTTTGCAGGCGAATGGCCATTTCGGCGGCGGCGGCCTTGGTGAAGGTCAGGCAGAGGATGCGGGCGGGGTCCGCACCCGAGAGCATCAGGCGCAGCAGGCGATCGATCAGCAGCTTGGTCTTGCCGGCGCCGGCGTGGGCGGAGACGAAGGCCGAGACCGCGGGGTCGGAGGCTTGGAGCTGTTCTTGCTGGGCGCGGGCTGCGGGGGGCAGGGCGTTCATAGGATGCGCTAGGCACTGCCGTCGAGCTGGGGAGCGACATTAGCAAGGCCGGGATAATGGGTAAAGTCTTGGCTGGAGCCGGTATGCGTTGTGCCCTTCGAGGTATCCTGGCTCGTGAAGCTGCATTTGAAAACGATGTAGATCGCAGTGGCCGCGTCCTTCACACGAAGGCCGATTTCACCAGGGCCGATCGTGTAAACTGCCCGAAACCTTGCCGCGACCAGAGGCCCAACCGCTTTACTTGGCCGCTCAAGGCGAGAAAGGTTGGGGGAGATGTGCCTTGTGCGGGCGGCGTATACGCCGCCTTGATCCGCACAAGCCCTCAAACCCCCCGGTCTTTTTTAGGACTCGCCCTAAATGATGACGGGGGGTCTGGGGGGGCAGGCACTGCTCCCCCAGCTTTCTTGAGAGTCAATCTTTCTGCGGGTTGGTATTACCAGGTTTCGGTGCCCGGCTCTCCTTTGAAAGGCCCGGAGAATTTCCGCGTTACCCATCCGCCGTAAAAGCGGCCGGGTTGTGGGCTCACCAGCTCGTCGTCGACATAACACTCGTCCATTGCACCCGGGTAAAATGCAATAAAATTCCGGAGAGAACGAAAGCCATTGGTTGGTTCAGGATAGGACCAAGCTGCTGCTGATGCCACCCGGTCACCTACGACAACATCAAAGTATGTCGCCTCACCTTTCCATTCGCAAAAGGTCCGCCTTCCATTTGGCCGGAGCAGGTGCATTTCCACGTCGCCGGGTGGAATGTAGTAGCTCGGTGGATGGCTCGTCTCAATCGTTCTGATCGAAATGCGTGTCTCTGCAACGACATGCGCAGCAAAAATCACTCTTATCGTGTTGCGGACGTTCTGCGCAATACTTGGCCTCGGGAAATCCCATACACTCTCCTGGCCTTGCAATGGCACGTTGCGATAAGGTCTGATCACGCCTGGTTCCTTTCCTGGTGTCGTGGCATGTGCCGACGCCTTTGTGGGCAGATGAAAAGTGGGCACTGCTCCTTTAGCCGGCCGGAAGACCGGCTAGACCCCCAAACGCCTTTGCATCTCGTTTGCCGCCGCGGCGGTATCATCAAGCGGGGCAACGGGCCAATACTCCAGCCGTCCCGCGAACGGCCGCGCGCGCCCAGCCGCCCGCAAGCCAGCCAAAAACATTTCAATCCGCCGAGAACGCCCAGGCAATGCGGCCAGCAGCACCGGCGCGTGCGTGGCGACCGCTTCGGAGATCATCGAAATGCTGTCGATTGTCGCGACAATCACATCCGCACAGGCCAGCATGCCGAAATAGGGGTTTTCGCCGTGCATGTCCCAGATCCAGGCACCGAGCGGCGCCAGGTGGCGGCTCAGGGCTTCGCGCACCGCAGGCGCTGTGCGGCGGGACGGGGAGAGGACCAGCCCGGCGCGGTCGTGGTGCATGACGCCTGCAAGGTCGCGCGCCAGCGCCTCGCCTTCGGCGGCCTCCAGGCGAAATCGGCCATTGCTGCCACCGACCAGCGCGGCGACGAGCGGGCGTGGCAGGTGGGCGAAGCGCGGCAGCCAGGTCTGGCGCGCGGCGTGCAGGCGGGCTTGCGTCGCGCGATGCAGCGCGGTGCGCACGAGGATGACGTTGGGTCCGCTGATCTCGTCGTGCGGGTTGGCCACGACCAGGTCGAATTTGTGCAGCGCCAGGCGCGGATTTTGTATTTGCACGACGCGGCTGCCCGCGCGCCTCAGGGCCGCACCTACCGCGCCGCCGACGCCGCCCACGGTCAGCGCCAGGGGGCGCACGCCGGGCTCGGTGGCGCGCGGCGCGGCAAGCCCCACCACTGCCAGCGGGTTGGGCCATAGCCGCGCGGGCAGCCTGCTGTAGGGAAAGCGAGCCACCAGGTCTTTGACGGAGGCGTTCAGGCCTGCGGCCTCCGCCAGGCCAAGCGCCTGCGACTGGAGCCCGGCGAAGGGCTCCGCATAGATTGTCGTGAACGCCGGCATGCCTTCCTAAAAATCGACGGGTGGTCTGGGGGGGCTGACGTATACGTCAGCCACATCTCCCCCAGCCCTTTCTGGCCTGTAGCGGCGCGCTTTGCACCCGGCGCGCCAAGCGCCATATCAAGCCCCGCGCAGGGAGCGACCGCAAGCATGCACGATTTCGACCTCTTCGTCATCGGCGGCGGCAGCGGGGGCGTGCGCTGCGCGCGGATCGCCGCCAGCCACGGCGCGCGTGTGGCCATTGCCGAGGACACGCATTGGGGGGGCACCTGCGTGAATGTGGGCTGCGTGCCCAAGAAGCTGATGGTCCAGGCCGGCGAATATGGCGCCTGGGCGCAGGACGCCACGGGCTTCGGCTGGTCCGGCTGTGCGATAACGCACGATTGGGCGGCGCTGATGGTGGCCAAGAACGGCGAAATCGCGCGCCTGAACGGCATCTACGTCAAGCTGCTGCAGAATTCGGGCGTGACCCTGTTCGACGCGCACGCCGTGCTGCTGGACGCGCATACGCTGCTCGTAGGCGAGCGTCGCGTGACCGCCGAACGCATCGTGATTGCCACCGGTGGCACCCCGCTCTGGCCCAGCATAGAGGGGGCCGAGCTTGGCATCGTCTCCGATCAGGCCTTCGCGCTGCCGACCCTGCCGCGCCGCGTGACGCTGGTCGGCGGCGGTTACATCGCGGTCGAATTTGGCTGCATATTCGCCGCTCTCGGCGCGGAAGTGGATCTGCTGTTCCGCCAGCGCCTGCCCTTGCGCGGCTTTGATCACGACATGCGCCAGGCGCTGGCCGACTCGATGCAGGCGCAGGGGATCCGGCTGCACCCCAGCGTGCTGCTGCACCGGCTGGAGGCGGTGGATGGCTGCCGCCGCCTGCACCTGACCGATAACCGCCATTTCGACAGCGACCTGGTGTTTTTCGCCATCGGCCGCACGCCGCACACGAGGGGTCTGGGTCTGGAGCGCGCGGGTGTAGCCGTCTCCGACGCGGGCCGCGTGATCGTGGACGCGCAAAACACCACCAACGTGGCGAATATTTTCGCCATCGGCGATGTGTCCAACAAGATGAACCTGACGCCGGTTGCGATTGCCGAAGGCCACCGCTTGGCCGACCGGCTGTTCGGCGGCGCGCACAGGCGCGATTGGGCGTTCGATCCTGTCGCGACCGCGGTTTTTTCCAGCCCTCCCATCGGCACGTGCGGGCTGACCGAGGAACAGGCGGCCGAGCACGGGCCTACCGACATCTACATCGCCGATTTTTTGCCGATGCGCCACACCATGACCGGCCGCAAGCGTCGCACGATCATGAAGCTGGTCGTTGACCAGGCGAGCCAGCGCGTGGTGGGCGCGCACATGATCGGCGACGATGCGGCCGAGATGATGCAGGCGATCGGGGTTGCCATGGTTGCAGGGGCAACCAAGCAGGATTTCGACCGCACGATTGGGATTCATCCCACAAGTGCGGAGGAATGGGTGACTTTGCGGACGCGCACGCGGGTTGCGGATGGGCGGGCGGCGGCAGCTTGATGAAGGAAGAAAGCAGTCCTTTTTTGAAAAAAAAGGACCAAAAAACTTTTGTCTCTCAAGGTGTGAGATGACCATTCGGCGCATTGTTCCAGATTTGGAGGTGTCTGATCCCACGGCTGGGCGCGAATTCTACGAGGACGTGCTGGGCCTGGAGCTGGCCATGGATATGGGCTGGATCGTGACCTACGTCTCGCCGAGCAATCGCACGGCGCAGATCAACGTGATGCGCACGCCGCAGGGTGGCGCGGTGCCCGACTACAGCGTGGAAGTGGCCGACGTGGCCGCCGTGCACGCACGCGCCTGTGCGGCGGGGATGGAGATCGTCTATCCGCTGACTCTGGAGCCGTGGGGCGTGCGGCGCTTCTTTGTGCGTGACCCGCATGGCCGCGTGGTCAATATCATGAACCACGCGAGCGCGTGATTTTCGCCGATCCATCGCCGCGCGTGAGATGACTATTTGAAAGTCAGCAGCACGCCGCCATGGCCGTCGTTCGCGAGCGCACAGTTCGCCTTCGTGTAGCTCCCGTCAAAATGCAGGCTGGCCACTGTAAGGCCTGCCTCGGTCACCGTCAGCACGCCCCCGCTGTATTTAAGTTCGTTCGTCGCCGTGTTCAGCAGATCGATTTGATCCAGCACGCCGAAGCCCGAAATCGCGCCCAGGAAGTCCAGCGGCGTGCCAAGCTGCAATCCGCCGGCGCCGGAGAGGAAATCCACCGTTTGGCCGGCGCCGCTGCCGGCTTGCAAGATCAACTGCGTGGACAGGCCTATTTCCAGCGTGCCTGTGCCCGCCACTGTGCCTGCCAGCGTCAATGAGCCCGAAGCCGCCTCCATCTGTCGCCGATCCCAGGAAGGCAATCGAGCCCATGCCGGTCAATGTGCCGCCACTCGCCACCGTCAGCGCGCCACTTTCCGTCAGAGTGCCGGACATGGTTAACATGCCGCCGCTCGCCACCGACAGCTCAGGGTTGCGCCCAGCCGAGGCTGCGCTCCACCGCACTCGCCCAACAGGCAAGCTGCGCGTCTCGTTTTTCCGCGCCCATTCTGGGTTGCCACGCGCAATCGACCGCCCAATGCGCCTGCAAGGCGTCCGTGCCCGACCAAACACCCGTGGCCAGGCCGGCGGCATAAGCTGCGCCCAGCGCGGTCGTTTCTGTAACGACAGGCCGTACAACCTCAATACCCAGCAGATCGGCCTGGAATTGCATCAGCGGCTCGCTGACCACCATGCCGCCATCCACGCGCAGGGAGGTCAACGCAATGCCGGACTCCGCTTCCATCACACGGGCCACATCGTAGGTCTGGTAGGCGGCCGCCTCCAACGCGGCGCGGCAGATATGGGCGCGATTGGCGTAGCGCGTCAGGCCCGCAATGATGCCGCGCGCATCGGCGCGCCAATAGGGCGCATACAGGCCGGCGAAGGCGGGCACTATATAGACGCCGCCATTGTCGGGCACGCTCAGCGCCAAGCGGTCGGCCTCGGCCGCGGTGGCGATGATGCCGAGACCGTCGCGCAGCCATTGGATCAGCGCGCCTGTGACAGCGATCGAGCCTTCCAGCGCATAAACGGCGGGTGCATTGCCGAGGCGGTAGGCGACGGTGGTGATAAGGCCCGACGCCGAGATTTGCGGCACGGCACCCGTGTTGAGCAGCATGAAATTGCCGGTGCCGTAAGTGTTCTTGCTCTGGCCCGGCCCAAAACAGGCCTGGCCCATCAGCGCCGCCTGCTGATCGCCCAGCATGCCGGCGAGCGGCACCCCGGCGAGTTCCAGCCCTATCTCGCCCAGGATGGCGGAACTGGAGACCACGCGCGGCAGACACGCCGGCGGGATGCCGAACAGGCTCAGCAGTTCGGGCGACCAGTCAAGCGTGTGCAGGTCGAGCAACTGGGTGCGGCTGGCGTTGGTCACGTCCGTGATATGCAGGCCGCCGGTGAGGTTCCAGGCGAGCCAGGAATCCATCGTGCCGAAGAGCGCGTCGCCCGCCTCGGCTTGCGCACGGGCACCCGGCACGTGGTCGAGCAGCCAGGCCAGCTTGAGGGCGGAGAAGTAGCTGGCCAGCGGCAGGCCGGTGCGCGCGCGGATGGCTGGGCCATGGCCGGCGCGACCAAGGGCGGCGGCCGCGTCCTGCACGCGCGTGTCCTGCCAGACGATGGCGCGATGCAGGGGCTGGCCTGTGCGGCGGTCCCACAGCAGGGTGGTTTCGCGCTGGTTGGTGATGCCCACGCCGGCCAGGTCAGAGGCGCGCAAATTGGCGCGGATCAGCGCCTCGGCCGCGGTTTCGCGCACGTTGCGCACGATTTCGGCTGGGTCGTGTTCCAGCCAGCCGGGCTGGGGGGTGTGCTGGACGTGCTCCTTTTGGGCGGTCGCTACGATGCGGCCGCCTTCGTCAAAGACGATGAAGCGGGTGCTGGTGGTGCCTTGGTCGATGGCGCCGACGTATCGTTGCATGGGCACCTTCAGGCGTAGGTCAGGCTGGCTTTGGCGTGGAAGTACTCCTCGACGGGTGCGGCGTCGATGTGCAGGCCCAGCTTGGAGCGGCGGTACAGAACGTCCTCCGCGCTACGGGCGAATTCTTCCTGGACGAGATAATCGAGTTCGGCTTCGGTCAGGCCACCGCCGAAGGCGCGGCCCTGCGGGGCGGCCAGGATCGCCTCGGCTCGCGTGCCATAGGCGCGGGCGAGGCGCTTGGCGTGCTCCGGGGGCAGGGCGGGATGGCGCGACGTGAAATCGGCGAACCATGCGTCGAAATCACCGCCAGGCATGTCACCGCCGGGCAAGGGCTTGCTCGCGGTCCAGGATGGTCCGGGCACGCCCAATTTTGTCAGCGCGTGTTCGGCCAGGCGGCGATAGGTGGTGATCTTGCCGCCGAAGACCGAGAGCAGCGCGGCCCCGCCCTGCGGCGCATCGAGGTCCAGCACGTAATCCCGCGTGATTTCGGAGGCTGTGGCCGCACCGTCATCGAACAGCGCGCGCACGCCGGCGTAGCTCCAGACTACGTCGGCGGGGGAAATGGGGTGGGCGAGCCACGCGTTGAGCGCGTTGCAGAGATAGGCGGTTTCGTCGGACGTGATAGCAACGTGGTTGGGATCGCCCTCGTAAGGCAGGTCGGTGGTGCCGATCAGGGTGTAGTCGGTTTCATAGGGAATGGCGAAGACGATTCGGCGATCGGGATTTTGCAGGATCAGCGCGTGATCGCCGGGATAGAGGCGCGGGACGACGATATGGCTGCCTTTGACCAGGCGTGTGCGGCGGGTGGTGGCAAGGCCCAGCGTGAAGCCGATGATCGAGGCGACCCAAGGCCCGGCGGCGTTGACCAGCATGCGCGCGGTCAGCGTCTCGGTCTGGCCGGTGGCGAGGTCGCGCAGGGTGGCGTGCCACAGGCCATTTTTGCGGCGGGCGCCAGTCAACTGCGTGCGGGTGAGGATGCGTGCGCCGTGTGCGGCGGCATCCATCGCGTTGAGCACGACCAGGCGGCTGTCCTGCACCCAGCAATCCGAGTAGACAAAGGCGCGGGTGAGGCTGGGGGCGAGGTTGGCGCCGAGGCCCGTGCCGTCCAGGTGCAGCGATCGGGTGGGGGGCAGGCGCTTGCGGCCGCCGATATGGTCGTAGAGGAAAAGGCCGGCGCGCAGCAGCCAGGCGGGGCGGCTGGCGGGGCCGAGCGGCAGGACGAAGCGGAGCGGCCAGATGATGTGCGGGGCGATGGCGAGGAGGCGTTCGCGTTCCTGCAGGGCCTCGCGGACGAGGCGGAACTGGTAGGTTTCGAGGTAGCGCAGGCCGCCATGGATAAGCTTGGTGCTGGCCGATGAGGTGTGGGCGGCCAGATCGTGCTGCTCGGCCAGGGTGACAGCGAGGCCGCGTCCGGCGGCGTCCCGCGCGATGCCCGCGCCGTTGATGCCGCCGCCGATGATGAGGAGATCTGTGGTCATGAGGCGTTCTAAGGCAAGGCTGGGGGGGATGTGCCATCCCCCCCAGACCCCCCGTCGATTTTTGGGGCCTGGGCCTCAATAACGACGGGGGGTCTGGGGGGAATGGCACATTCCCCCCGGTTCTTTCGCTTGCTGTCCGGGCCTGATAAGGGAACCCCATGCACGCACATGCCTGGCAGCCGACGAGCTGGCGCGACCGCCCGATCGCCCAGTCGCCGACCTACCCCGATGCGGCCGCCCTGGCCGCGACAGAGGCGCGTCTGTCCGGCTACCCGCCGCTGGTCTTTGCAGGCGAGGCACGGCGATTGAGCCATTCCCTGGCGATGGCGGCGGATGGGCGCGCCTTTGTGCTGCAGGGCGGGGATTGCGCGGAGAGTTTTGCCGATTTCAACGCCAATTCGGTGCGCGATACGTTTCGCGTGCTGTTGCAGATGGCCGTTGTGCTGACCTTCGGGGCGACGGTGCCCGTGGTCAAGATCGGCCGCATGGCGGGGCAGTTCGCCAAGCCGCGGTCTTCGGATGTGGAGTGTGTCGACGGGGAGAGCCTGCCGAGTTATCGTGGCGATATCATCAACGCGCCGGAATTCACCGAGGCTGCGCGTGTGCCCAATCCGCAGCGGATGGAGGTTGCCTATTTTCAGTCTGCCGGGCGGCTTAATCTGCTGCGCGCATTTGCCGGTGGCGGATATGCCGATCTGCACCAGGTGCATCGATGGAATTTGGATTTCGTGGCGCGGTCACCGCTGGCGGCACGCTATCAGGATCTGGCGACGCGCATCGATGAGACGCTGAATTTCATGGCGGCGTGCGGAATCGGCAGCGCCAATACGACGCAGATACGCGAGACGGAGTTCTATACGAGCCATGAGGCGTTGCTTCTGCCCTATGAGCAGGCGCTGACGCGCATCGATAGCACGACGGGCGATTGGTATTGCTGTTCGGCGCATTTCCTGTGGATCGGCGATCGGACGCGCCAGGTCGATGGGGCGCATGTGGAGTTTCTGCGCGGGGTGAAAAATCCTGTGGGGATCAAGGTGGGGCCGACGATTACGGCCGATGATTTGCTGCGGCTGATCGATGTGCTTTCGCCGGCCAATGAGTTGGGGCGGTTGACGCTGATCAGCCGGATGGGGGCGGAGCACGTGCGCAGCGTTCTGCCACCCTTGATGCGCGCGATGCTGCGGGAGGGGCGGCAGGTCGGATGGCTGTGCGATCCTATGCACGGGAATACGATTTCCACGTCCAGCAAGGTCAAGACGCGCAGTTTCGATGCGATCCTGAGCGAGGTGCGCGGGTTTTTCGACGCGTGCGCCAGCGAGGGCGCGCGGCCTGGCGGCGTGCATGTGGAGATGACGGGGCAGCCGGTGACGGAGTGCGTGGGGGGTGCGCATCGGTTGACGGAGGCGGATTTGGGTGGGCGGTATGAGACGTTTTGCGATCCTCGTTTGAATGCGGAGCAGTCGTTGGAGTTGTCTTTTTTGGTGAGCGAGGAGTTGAAGGCTAGGCGGGGACCGGGGTTGAGCGCGATTGCAGCACAGTAAAAAGTTGTAGTGTCAGGGGGGACGATCAACAGTGCGCCTGATCCCATTGATCAACGCGCTAAAACTTGGGGACCGTGTGTTGTCCAAATCCAGGTATGGCGAAATCGCTCTGGAGGCGCTTATCTTCTGATAGGCGCCGGCGGTCAGAGTCGCCATTTCACGTGAGGGCGAACCCAACAAATCGGGATTTCTGAACTTGCGCTCCGCTTGTCTTTTAGAAACCGCGGGCATTTCTAGGCCACTTCCCACAGCTTTGAGATCGGCCAGATAGATTGTTTCGAGTTCACGGCACATGACCCTTACCAGTGTATTCGGACGACCCGCCTGCGCGCATAGATCGACGACTCGGCGCTTGACAGTCCTGCAATCCGGCGCGGAGTCTTGGTCTCTGACGACGATGAAATTGGCCGTCGGATTTAGATAGCCGCGCAATCTGCGCATAATATTTCTATCAAGGTCCTGCTTCCCCTCGAAGACTACGTAGCGGATTGTTGGAACCGGAGTGAAGAGCCTTGGAAGGATGCCTTCGAGCATCGCGCGGGTGGATTGCTCCTCAAGGAAAAACACCAGTTCCATCGTTATGGATCTGCGCCGCTTAGAAAGCCTTGCTTCCACAAGTTGCCCATTCGATCGCCGTCTTCCATGTAATTCGCAACCTGCAGATCCTCAGTGGCGCGCCTGATGTCCGTGTAGCCGCCCTGTTTCACGAGCCAAGCGACTTCCCCGACCTTGCACGCATTGAGAAAGTCAGGCGAGTGCGTGGAAACGAAAACTTGTCCTCCCCGATGCGCGTACAGTCTGAATTCTTCAGCAAGCTCCTCCATGAGCTTCGGATAGAGTTGATTTTCAGGTTCCTCCACGCAAAGAAGGGGATGCGGCGTCGGATCATAGAGTAAAACAAGATAGGCAAACATTTTTATCGTGCCGTCGGAGACATATCTGTCTAGGAAGGGCGTGCGAAAGGCGCCATCCTTGAACCTAAGCGTGAGGAATCCGTCTTCTGTAACAACGGGTTGAATGTCGGCCACACCAGGCACCCGCTCTGCCATGACTTTCAGAAGCCGGGTAAAAATTTTTGAGTGTTGCTCAAACAAGTATTGCGCCACCCGAGGCAGGTTCTCGCCCGATGGCGACAGGTGTTCGGAGTCGCCGGTTATTTCCTTCCGCCCACGGGCAGCTTCTATGTGGAAGTCAGACACGTGCCACGCCTCTATCAAGCGCCGGAAGGCGTTGGCGGCTTTGAACCGCTCAAATTGTCCCAAACCCTTTATGGCCAGGATGTCGGGCGAACCAAGAGTTGTCTGCTCACGTGAGAGTTCCTCGTCTGGCCTATTAAAATCTTCCTCATTAGTTATAGCCCAGCCTTGTCCGTTTTGAAAATTAAGGAAGTAGTAGGGGGCGCCATATCTCCCACGCTTGTAACGCAGGCTCTCGCTTTTTACGAAAGGCAGGCCGCTTGCCTCTGCCACCTCAAGAGTGTAAGTCACGAGGCGATTTGTGCCGACGATTTCCATGCGATATTGGATTTCGATTAGGATCGTAGCCCCAGCCGGCGCATCGCGGCTCAAAACCTCCCGAAACCTTCCCCTTGCACTGAGTGCTTGCCGCACGTTGCTCTGCAAACAATCATGGAGAAAGCCGAACACGTCGAAAAGCGTGCTCTTTCCGGTTCCGTTTGCGCCTACAATGACCATAAAAGGCGGGATACCGGTCAGATGCACGCTCCGGAACGCTTTGAAGTTTTGCAGCCTGATGGACTCTATCCGCATCGCAGCACCCTATCGATTGGCCACCATATCACCGTGTGGCAGGTACATCCACCTAGCGGCTTGGCACCCAAGGCTTGATATGGCATCGCTCAGCCATGACCATTCTCCGCAACGGCCTTGACCCCGAGAACTGGGACGAGGTGCGCGCCCTTGGACATCGCATGTTCGACGACATGCTAGACTGGCTGCAATTGGCGCGTGAGCGGCCGGTTTGGGAGCAAATGCCTGCGGCCAAGCGCGCGGAGCTCCGCGTGCCTCTACCCGCAACCGGTACTGACCTTGAAGGCATCTACGCCGATTTCCAGCGCCTGATCCTGCCCTACGGTGCGGGGAATGAGCATCCGCGCTTCATGGGCTGGGTCAATGGCGGGGGCACCGCGGCCGGCTTGCTGGCCGAATTGCTCGTCGCCGTGTTCAATCCCAATTGCGGCGGGCGGGACCATGCGGCCATCGAGGTGGAGCGCCAGGTGATTGCCTGGGCGGCCGAGGCGGTGGGGTTTCCGGCGGGCGCCGGCGGCGTGCTGATTGCGGGGTCCAGCATGGCCAATATGGTGGCTCTGCTGACGGCGCGGCGCGCCAAGCTGGGGGCGGAAGTGCGGGCGCGTGGCGTGGAGGGGGCGGGGTTGCGCGCGTATTGTTCGGCGGCCGCGCATGGCTGCATTCCGCGCGCGATGGATATGGCAGGCATCGGCACGGATGCGCTGCGGCTGATTGCGGCGGGCGCCGATCACCGCATGGATGTGGGTGCGCTGGCGGACGCGATTGCCGCCGATCGCGCGGCGGGGCTGACGCCGTTTTTGATCGTGGGCACGGCGGGCACCGTCGATACCGGCGCGTTCGATGATTTGAGCGCGATTGCGGATGTGGCGGCGCGGGAGGGCGTGTGGTTTCACGTCGATGGTGCATTTGGCGCGACCGCGGCATTCTCGGCGCGGTTTCGGCCGTATTTGGCGGGAATGGAACGCGCCGACAGCCTGGCGTTCGATTTTCACAAATGGATGCAGGTGCCCTACGATGCCGGCTGCGTGCTGGTGCGCGACCAGGCGCTGCAACTGGACACATTTGCGCAGTCGCTGGCCTATCTGGAAAAATCCACGCGCGGCATTGCCGGCAATGCGCCCTGGCCGCGTGATCTGGGGCCTGACCTCTCACGCGAATTCCGTGCGCTGAAAATCTGGATGACGTTGCGTGCGTACGGCGCAGACGGAATCGGGCGCGTGGTCGATCAGTGCTGCGATGTGGCCCAGCATCTGGCGGCCCGCGTGCGCGCCGAGTCGGCCCTGGAATTGCTCGCACCCGTGCCGCTGAATATCGTGTGTTTTCGCGTGGCCGGGGGTGCGGAGGATCTGAACGCGTTCAACGGCGCGCTGGTGGCCGATATACAGGAGGCGGGGATTGCCGCGCCGTCTACGACCACGATTGACGGCAAGCTTGCGATCAGGGCGGGCATTTTCAACCATCGCAGCGTACGCGCGGATGCCGATGCTTTGGTGGATGGTATTCTGGAGATGGCGCGCCGGCGCGGATTGACGTAGCGCGCGCGGCAGCTAGGCTCCGCGCGTCTTCGGAGAGCCCCCTTGTCCCATCGCGCGCGTGCCCTGCCCCTCTGTCTGCTGGCCATCCCTTTTGCCGCCGCTGCCCAGCCGCAGCCTTTGCCGCTGCCGCCGGCCATCACAACGCCGCAGGACACGCCCTATCCGGGCACCATCGAGCTCGCCGTCGATGCGACCGATCTGAGCCACCACGTCTTTCGCGTTCACGAAACCGTGCCCGTGTCGCAGCCGGGCGATTTCGTGTTGCTCTACCCCAAATGGATCCCGGGCAATCACAGCCCCACCGGCCCGATCCCAACTTTGGGCGGCCTGATTATCAAGGCCGGCGCGCAGCGCCTGGCCTGGACGCGCGATGTCGTTGATGAATACGCCTTTCACATCGACGTGCCGCAGGGTGCGACAAGCCTGAGCGTGGATTTCGATTAC
Organism: Acetobacteraceae bacterium; assembly: GCA_965276755.1. Lineage (GTDB taxonomy): Bacteria > Pseudomonadota > Alphaproteobacteria > Acetobacterales > Acetobacteraceae > CAJCIS01. The sequence goes on along the minus strand of OZ255625.1, from coordinate 2,217,762 downwards.
CTTTCGCCGCTGGATGACGGCAAGCAAGGGCGCGTGGTCATGACGCCCAACATGCTGGATGTGCAATGGAACCCGGAGGTGCTGTATCCGGCGGGGCATTTTGCGCGGCAGATCACGCTGCATCCGAGTCTGAAACTGCCTGACGGGTGGAAATACGGCACGGCGCTGGAAACCGAGGGTGCGTCCGGCAGCGATGTGACGTTCAAGCCCACGACGCTGAATACGCTGCTGGATTCACCGCTTTATGCCGGCCGCTATTTCAGCCGCATCGATCTTGACCCGAACGGCGTGGCACCCGTGCACCTGGATGTGGTTGCCGACCGGCCCGAGGACCTTGTCATCAAGCCCGACGATTTGCAGGCGCATCGCAACTTGATCCAGCAGGCGTATCGTAATTACGGCTCGCACCATTACGATCACTACGATTTTCTCCTCTCGCTCAGCGACGAGATGGGCGGCGAGGGGCTCGAGCACCATCGCAGCAGCGAGAACGGCACCGATCGTGCCTATTTCACCGATCTGGAGAAATCCGCGGCGGAGCGTGACCTGCTGCCGCACGAATATACTCATTCCTGGGACGGCAAGTTCCGCCGCCCGGCCGATCTGTGGTCGCCCGATTTCACTGTGGTGCCTGAGAGGGACAGCCTGTTGTGGGTCTATGAAGGCCAGACCGAATATTGGGGTCAGGTGTTGGCGGCGCGCTCGGGCATTCTCAAGGTCGACCAAGTGCGCGATCTGATCGCCAATGACGCGGCCGGAATGGATGCCGAAGTGGGACGGTCCTGGCGGCCGCTGCAGGATACGACGAACGATCCGATCATCGACCAGCGCCGGCCGCTGGCGTGGCGCACGTTTTCGCGCGCGGAGGATTATTATGTCGAGGGGCTGCTGATCTGGTTGGATGCCGACACGCTGATCCGCGAGAAGACGAATAGCGCCAAGTCTCTGAGCGATTTTTCGCGTGCGTTCTTTGGCATCAATAATGGCAGTTTTGTCACCGTGCCTTACAAGTTCGAGGACGTGGTGGCGGCGTTGAACGGCGTTATGCCTTATGATTGGACGGGGTTCCTGCGCTCGCGGCTGGACGGCAATCCGGCCGGCGCGCCGCTGGACGGGCTGGCGCGTGGCGGGTGGAAGCTGGTTTATACGGCAACCCCGTCGGCCATGCAGAAAAGCGTGGAAGGGCGGCGCAAATCGGCGGATTTCACCTTCTCGGTGGGCTTGAGCGTGGGCCATGGCGGCGAGCTGACCAGCGTGCAGTGGGATGGGCCTGCGTTCAAGGCGGGGCTGGCCGCGGGCGGCAAGCTAATTGCGGTCAATGGCGCGGCGTTCGACAGCCCTGGTGATCTGACCGACGCGATCAAGCAGGCAGGGCCGCTGGAATTGCTGGTGCGCTACGGCAATCACTTTCAGGACGTGAAAATCGACTACCATGGCGGCCTGCGCTACCCGCATTTGGAGCGCATTCCCAACACCCCAGACCGCCTGGACGACATACTGGCGCCCTTGAAATAGCAAAAGTTCTTTGCTTCTTTCTTTCAAGAAAGAAGTTTCTTAAATGACTTTGTGATACGGAAATCCATGGACAGCCTCAGCCCTCATCCCACGCCGCAAACGACCGCCGAGTTCGTGGCACTTGAGGGGCTCTACGGCGCGACGAACTACAAGCCGCTGGATGTCGTGCTGACGCGCGGCGCCGGCGTTTGGGTGTGGGATGTGGAAGGGCGCCGCTATTTGGACTGCCTGTCAGCCTATTCGGCGGTGAATCAAGGCCACTGCCACCCACGCATCCTTGCCGCCATGATCGATCAGGCACAGCGCCTGACGCTGACAAGCCGCGCATTCCGCAATGACCAGCTTGCACTCTTCTACGAGGAAATCTGCGCGCTGACGCACACCACCAAGGTGCTGCCGATGAATTCGGGCGCCGAGGCGGTAGAATCGGCGCTGAAGCTCGCGCGCAAATGGGGCTACGAGGTCAAAGGCGTGCCCGAAGACCATGCCGAAATCCTGGTGTGTTCGGAGAATTTTCACGGGCGCACGCTGGCCATTGTGGGGTTTTCGACCGATCCCGCCTCCCGCCGCAATTTTGGGCCGTTTGCGCCAGGCTTTCGCGTCATTCCCTATGGCGATGCGGCGGCGCTGAGCGCCGCGATCACGCCGCACACCGTGGCCGTGCTGCTCGAACCGATTCAGGGCGAGGCAGGAGTCATCATCCCGCCAGACGGCTATCTGCGTGCCGTGCGTGACATCTGCACGCGTGAGCGGGTCATCATGATCCTCGATGAAATCCAGACCGGATTGGGCCGTACTGGCAAAATGCTTGCCGAGGAACATGAGGGCGTGGAGGCGGACCTGACGCTCGTTGGCAAGGCGCTCTCAGGCGGATTTTATCCGATTTCGGCCGTGCTCTCGAACCTCGAAGTCATGGAGGTGCTCAAGCCCGGCGAGCACGGCAGTACGTTCGGCGGCAATCCGCTGGCCTGCGCCGTCGCGCGTATGGCGCTGCGCGTGCTGACCGAGGAAGGCATGGTCGAGAATGCCGCCGTGATGGGCGCGCGCATGTTGGCGGGGCTGCGCGGGATTGACTCGCCGCTGGTGCGCGAAGTGCGTGGGCGGGGCTTGATGATTGCCGTGGAATTGCACACACAGGCAGGGCCGGTGGTCAAGCGGCTGGCACAGCGCGGGCTGCTGTGCAAGGAAACGCATGATTACACGATACGGATTGCGCCGCCGCTGGTGATTACGGCAAACGAAGTGGATTGGGCGGTGGAGCAGTTTGCGGAAGTCGTAAAGGAAGCAGTTCTTTTTTGAAAAAAGAACCAAAAAACTTTTGATTATTAGTCTCCGCACCGTCGCATTACCCGCGGACGCAAGCCGCCCATCCAGTAAGCCACTTGCCGCGGATGGCTAACGTCCCACACCGCCAAGTCGGCGTCCTTGCCGATTTCCAACGTACCTACCTCTTCCGACAACCCCAGCGCTGCTGCGGCCTCCCGCGTCACACCCGCCAGCGCCTCCTCCGGTGTCAGGCGAAACAGGCTGCATGCCAGATTCATTGCCATCAGCAACGAAGACATGGGTGAACTCCCGGGATTGCAGTCCGTCGCCACCGCCATGCGCACGCCATGGGCGCGAAACGCGGCCACAGGGGGCGGCTGCGTGGCACCCACAGTTGCGTAAGCGCCTGGCAGCAATACGGCCACCGTTCCCGCCTGGCCCATGCCGCGCGCACCCGCCTCGGACGTATATTCCAGATGGTCCGCCGACAGCGCGCCGAATGACGCGGCCAGAGCCGCACCGCCGCCATCGCTCAATTGGTCCGCGTGCAATTTGACCGGCAAGCCAAGCGCGCGCGCCGCCGCGAACAGGCGCGCCACCTGCATTGCGGAAAAGGCGATGTTTTCAGCAAACGCGTCCACTGCGTCGGCCAAGCCCGCGGCTGCCGCGGCCGGCAGAATGTCGGCAATCACGTGGTCCAGATATGCGTCCGCTCGGCCTGCAAATTCCGGCGGCACGGCATGCGCGGCCAACAAACTCGTGCGCACACGCACGCCGTGGCCAACGCCCAATCCGCGGGCCACACGCAGCATTTTCAGCTCGCTCTCCAAATCCAGGCCGTAGCCGGATTTGATTTCGATCGTGGTGACACCGTCCTGCCGCAGGCGCGCCAATCGCGCCGCGGCGCCGGCGAATAATTCGGCTTCACTGGCTATGCGCGTGGCCGCCACCGTGGACAGGATGCCGCCGCCGGCACGCGCCGCGGCCTCGTAACTGCCGCCGAGCAGCCTGCCTTCGAACTCGGCGCTGCGTTCGCCGGCAAAGACAAGATGGGTATGGCAATCGATCAGGCCCGGGGTCAGCCAGCCGCCCGCCAGGTCTGTAATTGGCGCGCTGACGTAGCGCGCCGGAAGGTCACCGCGCGGTCCCACCCACGCGATGCGGCCGCCTTCGGCTGCCAGCGCCCCATCGGCAATGGCGCCGTAGGGCGCCCCACCCGCCACCATGGTGGCGATGCCGCCGCCCGCGTAAACGGTGGTTGTTCTCACTGCGCCCCCTTTACCATCCATGCTGCAACTCATAGGCTAGCTGTCTAGGCAGGTCGTGGCCAATGGATTGCTATGTCGCGGAATGGGCGTTGCTGCCTGACGGCTTTGCGGCGGAAATTGCCATCACCGTGCAGGATGGCGAAATCCGCGCAGTGGGCAAGGGTGGCGACGCGAATGGCGTGCGCATCGCAGGCGTGGTTCTGCCGGGCATGACCGATGTGCACAGCCACGGCTTTCAGCGCGTCTTTGCCGGGCTGACCAACTGGACCGGCGGGGGCGGCGATTTCTGGTCCTGGCGAGAGGCGATGTATCGCGCAACAGCGGCCATGACGCCCGAGCTCTACACCCCGGTTTTCGCTTGGTTATGCAAGGAACTTCTCAAAGGCGGCTACACGAACCTGGTCGAATTCCACTATTTGCAACATCAGCCGGGCGGCGCGCGCTACACACCTGTCGAAGCGATGTCGCTGGCTTTGCAGGAAGGGGCTGCGCGTGCCGGCATGCCGCTGACCTTGTTGGTGGGCATCTATGAGACGGGCGGGTTTGAGGGCGAGAAGCTCGCCGGCGGGCAATTGCGCTTCGCGACGAATGCGGAAGATGCGCTGCGCATCGCCGGGGCGCTGCAAACCCACGCCGATTTCGGCGTGGGTCTGGCGCCGCACAGCTTGCGCGCGGTGCCACCGGCCTCGCTGGCTCGCGCTGTCGCGGCGTTTCGCGCGGCGCATGCCGGGCCAATCCATATTCATGTCGCCGAACAGACTGCCGAGGTTGAATGCTGCACGCATATGCTGGGTGCCGCGCCAGTCGCCTGGCTGCTGGATCATGCACCTGTCGATGCAAGCTGGTGCCTGATCCACGCCACACATGCGCGCGGCCCCGAGATTGCAGCCGCGGCGAGAACGGGCGCGGTGATCGCGTTGTGTCCCAGCACGGAAGCCGATCTTGGCGACGGCATCTTCGACTTTCCTGCCCTGCACCATGCAGGCGGCGCGTTCGCCATAGGCACGGACAGCAACACGCATCTGGATGCGTGCGGCGAATTGCGGCTGCTGGAATATGCGCAACGCCTGGCCACGCGTCGGCGCAACGTGGCCGCGTCAGCGGACTCCCATACAGGGCGCGCCTTGTGGCAGGCGGCCGCACGCGGTGGCGCGCAGGCGAGCGGGCGCGCGGCTGGTGCGATTGCGCCAGGATTGCGTGCGGACCTCACCGTTCTGTCACGCACCCAGGAAACCGCTGACGCGGCACCCGATTTCGTGCTCGATGCCGCAATCTTCGCCGCGACGCGCTCGCGCGTGTGCGACGTCATGACCGGCGGCAAATGGGTGGTGCGCGATGGCCGGCACGCGGACGAAGCGCGCATCGATGCCGCCTACGCGCAGGCCTTGAGAAGCTTGCAATGACCGTTCCGCCCTATCTTTCCATCAAGCGCAGCATTACCGACGGCATCGTCCAAGGCACCTGGCGCACAGGGCAGCTCCTGCCCTCCGAGCACGAACTGTGCCGCACCTTCCACCTCTCGCGCATGACGGTCAATCGCGCTATGCGCGAACTCGCGGCTGAAAAACTGGTGCGCCGCGTGCCTGGCGTGGGCACCTTCGTGGCCGAGCCCGTGGCCGTATCATCGCTCGTGGAAATTCGCAGCATCGCCGCCGAAATTGCGGCGCGCGGGCATCGTCACGAGGCGCGCGTGCAGACGCTGGCGCGCACGACGCGGCCAGACGCCTCGGCCCTTGGTTTCAGCGTCTCCGCGGGCGGTGAGCTGTTCCATTCCGCGATCGTGCATCTGGAAGACAACATGCCTATCCAGTTCGAGGACAAACTGGTCGATCCCGCACTCGCCCCCGATTACCTGGGGCAGGATTTCACGCAGACCACGCCAAACGAATATCTCATGCGCGTGGCCCCATTGGCAGAGGTCGAGCACGCGGTGCAGGCAGTCCATGCGCCGGCCGAGATTGCGGTTCAGCTTGCCATTCCGGCTAACGTCGCCTGTTTGCTGGTTGTGCGCCGCACCTGGTCGGGGGATCGTCTGGCGACGTTGAGCCATCTCTATCATCCGGGGAACGCGTTTCGGTTGACTGGGCGGTTTATTCCAAAAGGCCCAAGAGCTGGGGGGGATGTGCCATCCCCCCCAGACCCCCCGTCATCAATTTGAGGGCACACTCATGAGTGACGTTCGTCGCAACTCCCGCCTTGTGCGCGCCGCCCGTGGCACGACAATGGCCGCGCGGTCCTGGCAGACCGAAGCGCCACTGCGCATGCTGATGAACAACCTCGACCCAGAGGTTGCCGAAAAGCCCGAAGAACTTGTCGTCTATGGCGGCATCGGCCGCGCTGCGCGCAATTGGGAGTGCTATGACGCCATTGTCGGCGCGCTGACCACGCTGGCTTACGATCAAACACTGCTCGTGCAGTCTGGCAAGCCCGTCGGCGTGTTCCGCACACACGCAGACGCGCCGCGCGTGCTGATCGCCAACAGCAACCTGGTGCCGCATTGGGCGAATTGGGAGCATTTCGCAGCACTCGATCGGCTGGGATTGATGATGTACGGCCAGATGACCGCGGGGTCCTGGATCTATATCGGCAGCCAGGGGATCGTGCAGGGCACGTATGAAACATTCGTCGAAATGGGCCGCCGGCATTTTGGCGGCAGCCTGGCGGGTAAATGGATATTGACCTGCGGCCTGGGCGGCATGGGCGGCGCGCAGCCGCTTGCGGCCACGCTCGCAGGCGCCAGCATGATCGCGGTGGAAGCGCAAGGCAGCCGCATCGAAAAGCGCCTAGCCACCGGCTACGTCGATAGACGCGCAACCTCGATCGATGAAGCGCTCGCCATGGTCGAGGCCGCGCATCGCGGGGGTGCCCCGGTCTCGGTCGGCTTGCTCGGCAATGCGGCGGAAATATTTCCGCAAATGCTGGCGCGCGGCATCAGGCCTGATGCGGTGACTGACCAGACCAGCGCGCACGATCCCGCCAACGGCTATTTGCCTGCGGGGTGGAGCGTTGCCGAATGGGAATCCAAGCGTGCCACAAACCCGGGCGAAGTCGCGGCGGCGGCCAAGAAGTCGATGCGCGTGCAGGTGGAGGCGATGCTGGGTTTCCACGCGCGGGGAATCCCCGTAGTCGATTACGGCAACAACATCCGCCAGGTTGCAAAGGATGAGGGGCTGGCAAACGCCTTCGATTTCCCCGGCTTCGTGCCGGCCTATATCCGTCCTTTGTTTTGCCGGGGCAAGGGGCCGTTCCGCTGGGTGGCGCTGTCCGGCCATTCCGAAGATATCCGCGTCACCGACCAAACGGTGGCCGAACTCATGCCGCACGACACGCATTTGCATCGCTGGCTGAAACACGCAGGTGCGCGCATCCAGTTCCAGGGGCTGCCGGCGCGCATCTGCTGGCTTGGCCTTGGCGATCGTGATCGGGTCGGGTTGGCGTTCAATGATCTGGTGCGCACAGGCCGCGTCAAGGCGCCAATCGTTATTGGGCGTGATCATCTGGACAGCGGCTCCGTCGCCAGCCCCAATCGTGAGACCGAGGCGATGGCAGACGGATCGGATGCCGTCTCTGACTGGCCTTTGCTGAACGCGCTGCTCAATACGGCGAGCGGGGCTACGTGGGTTTCATTTCATCACGGGGGTGGAGTAGGCATGGGATTCTCCCAACACGCAGGCATGGTGATCGTGGCCGACGGCACAGATGACGCGGCCCGGCGCATTGCCCGTGTGTTATGGAACGATCCGGCGACCGGGGTCATGCGCCATGCTGATGCCGGCTACAAGGATGCAGTTGAGTGCGCGCGGGAACATGGCTTGGATCTACCGATGTTCAAACTCCCCTAAAATAGATGACGGGGGGTTTGGGGGGGATGGCACATCTCCCCCAACTTTCCTCCGATCTGGAAACTCACATGATTACCGCTGGTATTTCCCCCCTTTGCATCGCCGACCTGCGCGCCATGAACGCCGGAGCCGAAATCGCGCTCGATCCCGCAGCCCTGCGGGCCATCGAACAATCGGCCGCGGTGATCGCCGATATCGTCACCTCCGGCCGCACCGTCTATGGCGTCAACACCGGCTTCGGCGCGCTCGCACTGACGACAATTCCCACCGATCGCCTTGCCGAATTGCAGCGCCGCCTGGTGCTTTCCCACAGTGTCGGCGTGGGCGCGCTGCTGCCCGATCCCATCGTGCGCCTGATTATAGTGCTGAAAATCGTGGGTCTGGCGCGCGGCCATTCCGGCGTGCGGCCCGCCGTGATCCACGCGCTGCTCGACCTGCTGCGCACGGGCGTCATGCCAGCAATCCCCGCAAAGGGCTCGGTCGGCGCCTCGGGCGATCTGGCCCCGCTCGCGCACCTCGCCGCCACCCTGATCGGCGAAGGCCAGGCGCGCCTAAACGGCGACACCCTGCCCTCGGCCGGGGCGCTGCAGCGGGCCGGCCTATCCCCGCTCACGCTCGCGCCCAAGGAGGGGTTGGCGCTGCTCAACGGCACCCAGGTTTCCACCGCCGTGGCACTTTCGGCGCTGTTCCGCACCGAAACCATCTTCTCTGCGGCCCTGGTCACCGGCGCGCTCTCCGTCGACGCGGCCAAGGGCAGCGACACGCCTTTCGATGCGCGCATCCACGCCGCCCGCGGCCAGGCCGGCCAGATCGAGGTCGCGGCCGCCATGCGCGCCCTGCTCGCCGGCAGCGAGATCCGCCGGAGCCACGTCGATTGCGGACGCGTGCAGGACCCCTACAGCCTGCGCTGCCAGCCCCAGGTCATGGGCGCGTGCCTGGACACGATCCGCCACGCCGCCCGCGTGCTGACCATCGAAGCCAATGCTGTCACCGACAACCCGCTGGTCTTCGAGGACGGCGACGTGCTCTCCGGCGGCAATTTCCACGCCGAACCCGTGGCAATTGCCGCCGACATGCTGGCGCTCGCGCTGGCCGAAATCGGCGCGATCGCCGAGCGGCGCATCGCCCTGCTGATCGACCCGGTGATGAGCCGGCTGCCCGCGTTCCTGGTCAGTGATCCCGGCATTAATTCGGGCTTCATGATCGCGCAGGTGACCGCGGCCGCACTGGCATCCGAGAACAAGTCGCTGGCCCACCCCGCAAGCGTGGACAGCCTGCCGACCTCGGCCAACCAGGAGGACCACGTCTCGATGGCCACTTTTGCCGCGCGCCGGCTGCATGACATGGCCGCCAACACGGCCGCGATCGTCGGCATCGAGTGGCTGGCCGCGGCTCAGGGCATAGACTTTCACGCGCCGTGCCAGACCAGCGCGCCGTTGCAGGTGGCGCTGGCCAAACTGCGCGCGCGCGTGGCGCCTTATACGGAAGATCGCTTTCTGGCGCCCGATATCGAGTCTGCGACCCAGATGGTCGAGGCCGGCGCCCTCTCGGGCCTGACCCTGGAGCTGTTCGCGTGAGCCTCTTCACGCATCAGGTCGGGCGCGGCCCGCTGCTGGTCAGCATTCCGCATGCCGGAACCATCCTGCCGCCCGACATCGCGGCACGGCTGACTCAGATCGGGCGCGCTGTGCCCGACACCGATTGGCACGTGGATCGCCTCCTCGCGTTCCTGGCCGACCAGGACGTGACGGTGCTGACCGCTACACATTCGCGGATTACCGTAGACCTCAATCGCGGGCCGGACGGCCGCGCGCTCTACCCCGGCCAGGCCGAGACCGGCATCTGCCCCACCGAGACCTTTGCCGGCGAGCCGCTCTATGCGGCCGCACAACCCAGCGCGGCCGAGATCGCCGCGCGCGTGACCACGTATTGGCAGCCCTACCACGACGCCCTGGCAGACGAGATCGCGCGCCTGCACGCCTTGCACGGCGTCGTGCATGTGCTGGATGCACACTCCATTCACGGGCGCATTCCACGCCTGTTCGCCGGCGCGCTGCCTGACCTGAACGTCGGCACCAACGATGGCGCTTCGGCCGGCGCGGCGTTGAGCGCGCGTGTCATGGCGGCGGTGGCCGATCAGGGCTTCAGCCACGTGCTGAATGGCCGCTTCAAGGGCGGCTACATCACGCGCCGTTACGGCGCGCCGGATCGGGGCGTGCACGTGGTGCAGCTCGAAATGGCCTGGCGCGCCTACCTTGATGAAGCCGAACCGGCGGCCTTCAGCCCCGTCCGTGCCGCTCGCCTGATCGGCGTGCTACGGCGGGTTAGTCTGGCCATGTCGCGCGCATAGCAGGGGTTCATTGGGCCGCGTCGGGGAACGATGGGTGCGCACGCCGGTTTTGTTGACCAGTTGGCTCGGGCGTTGACCGGGCAGGACCAGCTTTAAGGGAGAACATCATCGTGACCACCCGTACGAACCCCCTGATGCTTGCGGCTGCCTTTGCCGCCTCACTGATGCTCGCCGCGCCGGCACGTGCCGCCTCGGACGAGCAGGCGAGCGTGGATCATGCGCTGGGCACCTTGCAGGATTTGCGGCGCGACAAGGAATTCGGCAATGCGCGCGATCTGCTGCACCGTGCCCGCGCCGTGCTGATCGCTCCGCGCATCTTCAAGGCCGGCTTCTTCGTCGGTGGCGAGGGCGGCACGGCCTTGCTGCTCGCCCGCGGCGCGCATGGCTGGAGCGATCCGGCCTTCTACACCGTGGCCTCGGCCAGCTTCGGCCTGCAGATCGGCGCGCAGGAGAGCGAGATGGTCATGTTCGTCATGAGCGATCGCGCACTCCAGGCGCTGATGCGTGACAAGTTCAAGATCGGCGCCAATGCCGGTATTGCCGTCGCCACGTTGGGCAGCACGGTCGAGGGTGCCACGACCACCCATGCCGGCGCGGACATCATCGTCTGGGCGTCGTCGAGCGGTGCCTATGCCGGGTTGAGCCTGGATGGCACGCTGGTGCAGCCGCAGCGGGATGCCAACGCCAATTATTACGGGCGTCCGGCGACGAGCAGCGATATTGTTTTGACGCATTCGGTGCGCAGCCCGGCGGCGCGTGGGTTGGTGCGGGAATTGGGTTCGCTCTGATACCGGCAGAAGATCGACTCTTAGAGGAAGGCTGGGGGGGGGGCTGACGTATACGTCAGCCACATCTCCCCCAATCTTCCCCTTGGAAACTTAGGCATCCATTTTAAGTGCCGCCAGAAACGCTGATTGCGGAATTTCAACTTTACCAAACTGACGCATCCGCTTCTTGCCCTCCTTCTGCTTTTCCAACAGCTTGCGTTTGCGGCTGATATCGCCCCCGTAACACTTGGCGGTCACATCCTTGCTCAGCGCCCCGAGCGTCTCGCGCGCAATAATGCGGCTGCCTATGCTGGCCTGGATTGCAATCTTGAAGAGCTGGCGCGGGATCAGCTCCTTCAGCTTGGCGCAGATCGAGCGGCCGCGCGCCTCGGCCGCCGCGCGATGGGCGATGAAAGACAGCGCATCGACCGGATCGCCATTGACCAGAATGGAGATGCGCACGAGGTCGCTCTCCTCGTAGCCATCCATGGCGTAATCGAAGCTGGCATAGCCGCGGCTGACGCTTTTCAGCCGGTCGTAGAAATCGAACACCACTTCATTGAGCGGGATGCGATACACCGCCATGGCGCGGTTGCCGACATAGGTCAGATCGACCTGGCGGCCGCGCCTGTCGTTGCACAAGGTCAGCACGGTGCCGAGGTAGTCGTCTGGCACCATGATGGTTGCGCGTATCCACGGCTCCTCTATGCGGTCGATCAGGCTGGGGTCGGGCATGTCGGCGGGGTTGTGCAACTCGATCGTGTCGCCGTTGGTGCGGTGGAGCTTGTAGACGACGGAGGGTGCGGTCGCGATCAGGTCGAGATCGAATTCGCGCGAGAGGCGCTCCTGGATGATCTCCAGATGCAGCAGGCCGAGAAAGCCGCAGCGATAACCGAAGCCGAGCGCCGCGGAGGTTTCTGCTTCGTAATGGAAGCTCGCGTCATTGAGGCGCAATTTGCCCAGCGATTCACGCAGCTTCTCGAAATCGTCGGAGTCAATGGGATAAAGGCCGCACCAGACGACGGGGACAGAGGGCTTGAAGCCCGGCAGCGCCTCGGCCGCTGGGTGGCGATCGTCCGTGATCGTATCGCCCACGTTGCAATCGGCCACGGTCTTGATGGCGGCGGTAATAAAGCCCATTTCGCCGGGTGCGAGATCGTCAACGGGCACCATTTTCGGCGTAAAGACGCCCACCTGCTCGATGAAATACGCAGCGCCGGTGCTCATCATGCGGATTTTCTGGCCGCGCTTCAAGCGCCCATCCTTGATGCGCACGAGGATGACCACGCCCAGATACTGGTCGTACCAGCTATCGACCAGCAGCGCTTTGACAGGCGCAGTCACGTCACCGGTGGGTGCGGGCAGGCGTGTGACCAGCGCTTCCAGCACGCCCTCGATATTGATGCCCGTCTTGGCGCTGATCAGGATGGCGTCATCCGCCGGCAGGCCGATCACGTCCTCGATCTGCTGGCGCACGCGTTCGGGCTCGGCCGCGGGCAGGTCGATCTTATTGAGCACGGGGACGATTTCGTGGTGGGCGTCTATGGCCTGATAGACGTTGGCCAGTGTCTGGGCCTCCACGCCCTGGCTGGCGTCCACGACCAGCAGGCTGCCCTCGCAGGCGGCGAGGCTGCGGCTGACCTCGTAGGCGAAATCGACGTGGCCGGGCGTGTCCATCAGGTTCAGCGCGTAGAGCAGCCCATCTTTCGCCGTGTAGGCGAGACGCACGGTCTGAGCCTTGATGGTGATGCCGCGCTCGCGCTCCAGCTCCATGGAATCGAGCACCTGGGCGGTCATCTCGCGCGCCGTCAGGCCGCCGGTGGTCTGGATCAGGCGATCGGCCAGCGTGGACTTGCCGTGGTCGATATGGGCGATGATCGAGAAATTTCGGATGCGCGAGATAGGCGTGTCGGTCATGCCCAGCAGATAGAGGGGCGCCGCCGTGCCAGCAACACACGCTTGCGCACGCTGCCCGGCCCCTGCAACGGACGCGGTCCTGCGGGTCTTGCCTCCGGTTGATTGGTAGGAGTCTCGAAGCTCGTTGGTATAAGCTGTCCAGCGGCATCGGTGGTGGTCGGATGAGCTATTGGGGCAAGGTTGTGGGTGGGGTCGCCGGCTTTGCCGTGGGCGGGCCGTTTGGTGCCGTGATGGGCGCCGCCCTCGGCCACGCCGCGGATAATGGCGGTGTTGACACGGCCAGCCTCAAGCCCGGCGGCAAGCCGAGCTTCCTTGATGGCGCGGCCATGCACCCGGCGCGAATTGCCAGCCTCTTCACGCCCAAGGAGCACCTCTTCGCACTCAGCGTTGTCTCGCTTGCCGCCAAGCTGGCGCGCTGTGATGGTCCGGTGAATCGCCTGGAGATCGACGCTTTCAAGCGCCAGTTCCGCATCCCGCCCGAAAGCGCGCGCAATGTCGGGCGGCTGTTCGATCAGGCCCGCTCCAGCGCCGAAGCCTTCGAGCCTTACGCGGTCAAGCTCGGCGAGGCCTTTGCCGATAATCGCGGCCTGCTCGAGGATGTGCTGGCCGGCCTGTTCGGCGTCGCGCGGGCCGATGGCGCGATCAATAATGCCGAATTGCAGTTCCTGGGGCGCGTGGCGCGCGGCTTTGCCTTGCCGGGCGATGCCTGGGACCGCGTGCGCCAGGGCCAGGCGCGGACCGCGTCCGGTTCCAACGAGGGCGATCCCTATGCCGTGCTGGGCGTGGCGCGCAATGCCAGCGATGATGTCGTGCGTGCGGCTTGGAAGAATCTGATGCGGCAGAACCACCCGGACAGCCTGGCCAGCCGTGGCGTGCCACCCGATTTTATTGCTCGGGCTAGTGCGAAGGTGGCCAACATCAATGCGGCTTGGGATCGGATTAAGCGGGATCGGGGGATTTGACGAAGGAAGAAAGTAGTCCTTTTTTGAAAAAAAGGACCAAAAAACTTTTGCTTATTAGGTCAATTGCTTGATTGATTTGTTTAGTCCTAATCAGGATGATCGGGTTCGGCCGGTCGATATGCTGGTTTTGCATTATACCGGCATGCAATCCGCCGCGGACGCGATTGCGCGCCTGCGCGATCCCGCCTTTCGCGTATCCAGTCATTACGTCATCGATGAAGACGGGCAGATCACCCGCCTTGTGCCCGAGGAGCGGCGCGCCTGGCACGCGGGCATTTCCTACTGGCGCGGCATGCGCGGGCTGAACGACGGCTCGATCGGGATTGAAATCGTCAATCCCGGCCATGAATGGGGCTATAGGCCATTTCCTGACGCGCAGATTGCCGCAACCATCGATCTGAGCCAGGCGATCCTGGCGCGCCATGCCATTCCGCCCGGAAACGTAGTTGCGCACAGCGACATAGCACCTGACCGCAAGCAGGACCCGGGCGAACTATTTCCGTGGGCACGCCTAGCGCGTCACGGCATCGGTTTGTGGGCGGACTGCGATGGGTCGGATCTGTCGCAGATCAAGGACGATCTCAGCCCCGATTTGTCGGCGCTAGGCTTTGACACGGAGGACGCGTCCGAAGAACGGCTGGCGACCGTGCTGCGCGCCTTTCAAAGACACTGGCGCCAGGAAGCTGTCAACGGCCAAGCCGACGTCGGCACAGCCACGCGCCTGACTGCACTGCTGCTTCAATAGAAAAAGTTTTTTGGTTCTTTTTTTCAAAAAAGAACTGCTTCCTTACTTCACTTCCGCCAAGCCCCACTCCGCTCCTCTGCGTATTCGAGAGCCCCATAAGCCGCATCCACCAGACTCTGCCCGCGCGAATTAAGCAAAATCCCCGCGCCCATCCTGTTCATCGTATAACCAAAACTCAGTTCCGCCTCCGGGTCGGCAAATCCCACGCTGCCGCCCATGCCGACATGGCCAAAGGCGCTCTCGCCCAGCAAAAGGCTGTCACCGCCGGCGCCGCGATTATCCGTGCTCACCATGAAGCCCAGGCCGAAACGCATTGGCTGCATGAGAGTCGCGTCCTCATGCGTAGCCGCGGAGACGCGGCCCATGCGCGCAATCGTCTCGGGCTTTAGAAGGCCGCCGCCGCCATTGGCAAGGGGCGCGTACATGCCGGCAAGCCCGCGCGCATTGGTGATGCCGTTGGCACTGCCCATTTCCGCCGCGTGGATTAACCGCGAATTGAAATCGGCACCGCCGCTATTTGTCAGGAAAAGCTGCGGCAGGCTGCCTTGTTGCGTCATGGCGGCAAAGAACTTGGAGCGGAAATTCACCTCCGACGGATCGGCGGCAATCATGGGTGCCACGCGATGCTCCTCGCTCTCCGGTAGTCCGATGTGAAAATCCAGCCCCAATCGATCGGCGACGCGGCGCTTGAAGAATGCGCCCATCGGCTCGTCCGCGGCAAGGCGCACCATCTGCCCGACCGTCCAGGCGTAGGTCACGCCGTGATAGCCCTGGCGCGTGCCGGGCGCCCACCATGCCGGCTCGGCCGCGACGCGCGCGACCATGTAGTCCCAGTCGGCATATCCGCCTTCGCGTACTGTCTCACGCAGATGCGGCACGGGCGAGGTATGCGCCAGCATGTTGGCCAGGGTGGTGCCCGCCTTGCCGTTGGCCGCAAATTCCGGCCAGAGCTTTGCGACATCATCGTACAGGTCGAGCTTGCCCTGTTCGACCAGCATGTGCGCACATAGCGCGGTCGCACCCTTGGTGCAGGAAAACACGATGGACACCGTGTCCTGCACCCACGGCATACTTGTCTTGGGGGCGGCGAGCCCGCCCCACAGGTCGACCACCGTCTCGCCGCGATGCGTGATGCAGACGCTGGCGCCGACTTCGCGGCACTCGGCGAAATTTCGGGCAAAGGCTTCGCGCACGGGTTCGAATTTAGCGGCGCAATGGCCTTGGATTTCTGCAATCATGTTTTGCCCTGAAGAGAAGAAGCAGTTCTTTTCTGAAGAAAAGAACCAAAAGACTTTTGAATGTTAGGCCAGGTTGGTTTGGGCGAAGCAGCCGCCATGCGGCATGCTGATCCCTCGAGATATCCAACGTTTACACCAATAGCCTGCCTCGGCAAGCTCTGCCTAGGTCGCCGCGTAACTCACCAGCGCCATCCCCTGTCGGATCGGCACCAGATTGGCAAAAAACCGTTCCGCACACGCCTGCCAGGAATAACGCGTCGCATAATCCCGGCACGCCGCCCGATCGCCATGCGCCAATGCGGCCAGACACGCCACCCGCAAATCCGCATCCACCGCACCCACCGCGGGCCCTCCGGCTGCCAGCACGTCTTTCGGCCCCGTCACCGGAAAGGCGGCAACCGGCGTGCCGCACGCCAGACTCTCCAGCATCACCAAGCCAAACGTGTCCGTCAGCGAAGGAAACACCATGACATCCCCGCCGGCGTAAGCGCGAGACAAAGCGTCCCCATGGCGCGCGCCCGCAAAATGCACACCCGGATAACGCGCCTTCAGTGCAGGCAATTGCGGCCCATCGCCCACAACGACTTTGGACCCCGGCAAATCCAGCGACAGGAACGCACCAATATTCTTCTCTACCGCGACGCGCCCGACGTAGAGGAAAACCGGACGCGCCAGCCCCTCCCAGGTCTGGCGCGGTGCCGGCTTGAACGCCGTCAGATCCACGCCGCGAGACCACGCGCGCAAATGCGTAAATCCGCGCCTCGCCAGTTCCTGACTCAGGCTTTCGGTCGCCACCATCAAGCCGTGACCCGCGTTATGAAAACGCCGCAGCCACGCGTATGTCAGCGCCGTCGGCACCCGCGTGCGCGCGCGCAGATATTCCGGAAAACGCGTGTGAAAGGCGGTGGTGAAAATCCACCCGCGCCGCCGCGCCAGGCCGCGCGCGGCAATGCCCAGCGGCCCTTCGGTGGCAATATGCAAAGCGTCAGGGCGGAACTGCGTCATCAACCCCGCCAGCTTGCGCTTCGGCAGCACGCTCAGCCTGATGTCCGGGTATGTCGGGCAAGGCAGCGTGCGAAACCGGTCCGGCCCCACAACCTCTGCCACCACGCCCATCGCCTGCAGCTCGCGCACCAATGTGGCCAGCGTGCGCACCACGCCATTGACCTGCGGGTGCCACGCGTCCGAAACAATCAGCACCCGCGAATTGGGCGAAAGCCGCCCCGCCACGCCCGGTCCACTTAGAATGCCTTCAGGCAGGTTGGCCCACCCTGACCCGCTTGGGCTCGAAGAAAGACAGCCGGTTCAGCGCGGCCCAGTCAATCAACTCCAGCCTTCCGTCATGATGTTCGACCAGTGCGGTGCAGCTTTCCACCCAATCGCCGGTGTTCAGATACAGCGTGCCATCGATCATGCGCATTTCGGCATGGTGGATGTGCCCGCACACAACCCCGTCAAGCCCGCGGCGGCGCGCCTCGCCTGTCAGCGCGCTCTCGAACCGGTCCACCGCCTTGACCGCCTCCTTGACCTGGCGCTTGGCCCACTGGCTCAGCGACCAATACGGATAGCCCAGACGACGCCGCGCGGCATTGAAATAGCGGTTGAGATGCAGCGCCGTGCCGTAGGCCCAATCGCCCAGCAGCGCCAGAAACTTGGCGTAGCGCACAACGCTGTCGAACTGGTCGCCATGGATGATCAGCAAGCGCCGCCCATCGCGGGTCTGATGCACGGCTTCATCGGCAAACCTCACCCCGCCCAGTTCCAGGCCCATGCACAGCCAGGGGCGGAACATCTCGTCATGATTGCCCGGGATATAGAGCACGTGCGCGCCGGCAGCGGCATGGTGCAGCAGCAGGCGCACGACCTCATCGTGCATCTCGTCCCAATACCAGCTTTTGCGCAGGCGCCAGCCATCGACGATATCGCCCACCAAGAACAGGTTTTCGCAGGTGAAGGAGCCGAGGAAATGGGCCAGGAAGTCGCTGCGGCACCCGCGTGTGCCCAGATGCGTGTCGGAGATGAACACGGTGCGGTAGTGCGTCCGCCCGCCATTGGCCGGAGATAGGGATGGGGAGATCGCGTTCATCGGTGCCGCCGCCTCGCTATCGTCTGCGCTCATCGAGCGGGCGCAGCAGATAGTCGCGCGCCCGCGCCGCGTCAGTGAAGTTTGCGTGACGCCAAATCGAACCTGCCTCTGTCAGCAACTTCACGGATCTGCCTTTTAACTGCAACCGAATCGCCACCAATCGCGCGGTCTATAGCACGTTTGGCATGGGTGTGGTGATCGGCGTGACAGTGTTGGCGGCCCGGCGGAGCGGCACGTGATCGTCATCTACAATCCCGCTGCCGGCAACCGCCGCGTGCACCGGCTGTGGCAGGTGCTCGATATCCTCAGCGGCAGCGGAGTGCGCGTCAGCCTGCGCCAGACCACGCATGCCGGCCATGCAAGCACGCTCGCGGCTGAAGCCGCCGCGGCAGGCGCGGCCCTGATCGTGGCCGCCGGCGGCGATGGCACGATCGCCGAGGTCGCCGCGGGCCTGGCCGGCACAGGGGCCAAGCTGGGCGTGATACCGCTCGGCACCGCCAACGTGCTCGCCCAGGAACTCGGCCTGCCGTTTCTGCCACGCGAAGTCGCCGCCTGCCTTGCCTTCGGGCGCACGCGCGCGCTGTGGCCGGGCATTGCCACCGGGCAAGCGGGCGCCCGGCTCTTCGTGCAGATGGTGGGCGTCGGCTTGGACGCGCAGGTGGTCCATCAGGTGCCGCGCGGCCTGAAGCGCTGCCTGGGCCGCAACGCCTATGTCGCCCAGACCCTGCGCGAAATGCTGCGCTACAGCTACCGTCCTATTCTGCTGAGCGTGGACGGGGAGCCCATGCAGGCCGGCAGCGTGGTGATCAGCAAGGGCCGCCTCTACGCCGGCCATTACAAGCTGGCGCCGGACGCGCGGCCCGGCGAGCCCGGCTTCTCGGTGGCACTCTTCGGCGGCACGGGGCCGGCCGCAGTACTGATGTATGGTGCGGCGCTGGTGCTGAACCTGCTGCCCCGCGCGCCTGGGATGCGGCTGCTGCGTGCGTCGCGCGTGGAAATCTTTGGCGGCGGTCCGGCGCAGGCCGATGGCGATCCGGCCGGCGCTGGGCCGCTGATGGTGCGCGACGCGAGCGGGCCGTTAGCCGTGGTGGCGCCTTGAAGGCAAGGCCAGGGCTCTGCCCTGGACCCGCTGGGGCCTGAGGCCCCAGACCCCCAATTTTTCAGAGAGACCCCGAGACGGCTACGTCGCGCCGCCTTGCTTACCGCCCCTTATCGCACGAAGGCCAGGCGGCGCTTCGGCCGAGACACCGGCGTCCCGGACGCGTTGGCTAAAGGATTTGAGCAGGGAATCGTCCAGCTCCGCAGAGGGACTTGATCCAACCTCCACACCATTCAACGCAGGAAATACCAAGGTGACGCGTCCATCTTTATGTTCGCGGTAATCGAACAACGAGCCATTGTTCGGCCTTCCATAATAAACGCGGAAAGAAGTTTTGGTTTTACGTGAGGCAATCTTAGCGACCTCCTGAAACAGAGACTCATCCTTTACCAGATAAAAAAGCCTGTTTTTTGCGTAAGCGAGAGCGCTCAATTCGCCTTCCGACGCCGATATAGTCTCCGGCTCGATTGCGACTTCCGGGACGAGCGAAGCGGCCGAAACGGCCCCGCCTAAATCCGTATGAGGGGCACGCACCACATCCTTAGGGGCATATCCAAAGCGAGAAAGCGCCTCTTGAGCGACGAACGCTTCCATCGCCGCCTTGATGACCTCACGATTGGCATCCACTATTTTTTGGGTAAGCTTGCCGATCTTGCTGCCCACGGAGGACACGCCGAGAATAAATTTTATGAATTCATCTGACGGTTCTGTCTTAAACTGCTTTATTGCGGCTACGATTGACTCGAATAGGAGCTTTCGCTTCGCCTCGGCGCCGACATCTTCTGGATTGAACAGCCCGCTACGTATGGCCGCGATACCGCCTAAAGTGTTATCATCAATCGAACCGTTTGCCGCTACCTCCGCAAAGTCAAGGCGAAGGAAGGCTGTTTCGTCCATCATGTTTGGCTTGTCAGAGTCTGCATAGAATTCATATTTTACTCCGTCGGTTAGGATACCGAGCTTGACGGTAGTACAGGCGTTGAAATAACTCCGTAACTGGCCTCGATCGTCTTTCATGACGGCGCCACAGCGCTTCGATTCAATTGCAATAACGGGAAGTCCGCGGTGTAGGATTGCGTAGTCAACCTTGTTTTGATACTTTTCAGAAAAGTCAGCATGGTGCTCGGGGGATACCTCGTCGGGATTGCCAACGTCGTAGCCTAATGTTGCTAGGAAGGGCTGAACGAGAGAAGCGTTCGTCTTTGCTTCGTTGTCGATTTTCGGCGCACGCATCGCGACCAATCTCGCATGGGCAACTACACGCTGCCGGAACTCTTCAAGCTCGGGGGACATAGGACGTTCCTTGCTCATGTCTTAGGAGGCCGGGCCGCGGCCGGGCCTAGGCTGCAACAAGACCGGGACCAACGCTAGCTTTTTCAAGGCGTGAGCATGGGAGCGGCAACAGATTAGGTCCTGCATGGGCGATGCCCGACCAGATCAGGCACCTAAGCGACCTAGCCGGGCGCCGAGATGAAGTTGCTCAAGCGGCACTAGGTAGCAGGGGGACGGCTGAGCAACGCAGCGCGGGCTGATTTGTCAGAAATGTTACTAAGTGAGGTCTCGAGCGACATCGGGCGAGTGCAGCAGCTCATCGATATGCATCGCATATTCCAGAGCCGTATCGGACTGGAATGAAATATCCGGCGCCACGCGCAGCCGCACCTCATGCGCGATCTGCGCGCGAAGAAACGCAGCCACGCGCTTCAGTGCCGGCAATTTCTCGGCCACATCGCTGCGCCCCAGCCGCGTCACGAACGCCGTCGCATGCTTCAGATCGGGCGAAATCCGCACCTCGGTTACCGTAATCATCACGCCCGCAAGCTCGGGATCACGGAACTCCGTGCGCGCAAAAATCTGCGCCAGCACGTGACGGATCTCTTCGCCCACGCGCAATTGCCGCTGACTGATCGGGCGGGCCGCATGCTTTGCAGCACCGGTCTTGCGCACCGTTGCCGCGCGCCCTTTGGTCGCGCCGTCCTTGGACGGACGGCGCGAGGTATTTTTCCCTGGGCCGTCCGCAGGGCCGACCCTGCTCACGCAGGCACCAATTCCGTCTCGTAGCACTCGACCACGTCGCCCTCGCGAAGATCGTGGTAGCCCGCAAACGACAACCCGCATTCATAGCCGCGCGCAACTTCCTTAACGTCATCCTTGAAGCGCTTGAGCTGTGAAAGTTCGCCCTCGTGAATCACCACGTTGTCGCGCAGCAGGCGCACGCCGCAACCGCGTTTGACCAGGCCTTCGGTAATCATGCAGCCCGCGACCTTGCCTGTCTTGGTAATGTCGAAAACCTTGCGGATTTCGGCGTAGCCCAGGAAGTTCTCGCGGATTTTTGGCGCCACCTTGCCGCGAACCAGCTGCTCGATATCGTCGGCCACCTGATAGATGATGCTGTAGTAACGGATATCCACGCCGTCGCGCTGCGCCATCTCGCGCGCCTGGCTGGTCGCGCGCACGTTGAAGGCCACGATCACGCCATTGCTTGCGCGGGCCAACTGGATGTCGCTCTCGGTAATCTGCCCGACGCCGGCGAGCAGCACGCGCACGCGCACCTCCTCGTGCTCCAGTTTTAGCACGGTGGCCTGCAACGCTTCCGCGCTGCCCTGAACGTCAGCCTTGATCAGCACGGCGACCTCTTTCTGGGCACCGGCGGCGATGCGTGTCAGCATCTCCTCCAGCGTGCCGCGCGCGGCGGTCGCACCGGCGGCCGCGCGGTCGCGCAAGCGTCGGGTGCGAAACTCGGAAATCTCGCGCGCCTGGCTCTCGTTTTCCACCGCGACGAAAGGCTCGCCCGCTGATGGCACGGCGGCCAGGCCCAGGATTTCCACCGGCGTGGAAGGCCCCGCTTCCTTCATTGCCCGGCCCTTGTCGTCGAGCATGGCGCGCACGCGCCCCCACTCCGCGCCGGCCACGACAATATCGCCCTGCCGCAACGTGCCCTTCTGCACCAGAACGGTCGCCACCGGCCCGCGCCCGCGATCCAGCCGAGATTCAATCACCGAACCCTCGGCCGCGCGATCGGGATTGGCGCGCAGATCGAGGATTTCGGATTGCAGAAGGATCGCCTCCTCCAGCTTGTCCAAATTGATACGCTTGGTGGCGGACACCTCAACGTCCTGCGTATCGCCGCCGAGTTCCTCGACCACGATCTCATGCTGCAGCAATTCCTGCCGCACGCGATTGGGATTGGCGTCAGCCTTGTCCATCTTGTTGATGGCCACGATGATCGGCGCACCCGATGCTTTCGCGTGGCGGATCGCCTCTATCGTCTGCGGCATCACGCCGTCATCGGCGGCGACCACCAGCACCACGATATCGGTGACCGCCGCCCCGCGCGAGCGCATGGCGGTGAACGCCTCATGGCCAGGCGTGTCGATGAAGGTGATCTTCTGGCCCGATGTCAGGCTCACCTGATAGGCGCCGATATGCTGGGTAATGCCGCCCGCCTCGCCTGCCGCCACATCGGTCGAACGCAGCGCATCGAGCAATGACGTCTTGCCGTGATCGACATGGCCCATGACCGTCACCACAGGCGCGCGAGTGATCAGCTCGAGGTCGGTATCCTTCAGCCCCTCGATGCCCTGCTCGACATCGGCGTCGGACACGCGACGCGCGCGATGGCCGAATTCCTGCACGACCAGTTCAGCGGTATCGGCGTCCAGCATCTGCGTAATGGTGGCCATAACCCCCATTTTCATCAGCGCTTTGACAACCTCGCCGGCACGCGCGGCCATGCGGTTGGCCAGCTCCTGCACGGTGATGGCGTCAGGCAGCACGACGTCACGCACATGGCGCACCTGATCGGAGCGCAGGCGCTCCAATTCGGCCTGCCGCCGCTCACGTTCGCGCTGGCGCCGCACCGAGGCGATCGAACGCGTTTTCTCGTCCTCGCCTTCGATGGCCGCCTGCACATCGATGCGTCCGCCGCGGCGACCCTCCCCGGCGCCCTTCTTGGCAACCACCGGCGTGGGGACACGGCGTATCGGCAGGCCGCCGGCGGTGCGGCGCACACGGCCATCATCGTCCTCGCGCCCGGCGCCAAGGCGCAGGGTGGAGGTGGGGGTCGCCGCCTGCGCGGCCGGTCGGGCGGGCGTGGTGCGCGCGGCGACACCGGGCGCGGCGCGCGCCGGTGTGGCGGGCGTCGCGCCGCTGGCCTGGCTCACCTCGGTGGCCTCAGCGGCGGCGGGCTCGGCACGGGCTGCTTCCTCGCGCGCCTGAGCCTGGGCCGCGGCCGCGGCGCGCGCCTCCTCTTCGGCGACACGGCGCGTATCCTCTTCGCGGCGCCGGGCTTCCTCGGCCGCGGAGAGGATGTTGATCTTTTCCTGCTCGCGCCGTTCGGCCTCGCGCTTGGCGGCATCGCGTTGCTGCTCGCCCAGCACGCGCTGGCGCGTCGCCAGCTCCGCTTGCGTCAGCGCGCGGCCGCCCGTCGGGCTGCGAGACGCTGCCCCCGGCCGTGCCGCCGCAGGTGCTGCCGGTGCCGCAGCCCCAGGCAACGCCGCCGGCGCACGTGCCGCCGCTCCACCAGGTGCCGTCGCAGCAGGCGCTGCGGCGGCGGCCTGCTGCTGTGTTGCCGCAGCGATCGACGCGCCGGTCAGCGGGCCGCGCATAACCGAGGGCCCGGTCTGCCGCGTCTTGCGGATTTCGACCTGCACATTCTTGGTGCGGCCGTGCGAGAAGCTCTGCTTGACCGAGCCGGCATCCACCGTCCGCCCCAGCTCAAGCCTTCCCGCAGGCCGAAGGGACAGGCGTCCCTTGGCCTGCTCGGTGCCGCTTTCCGTGTCTTTCGTATCGCTCATTCACCCGCCTGCTTGACCATCGTCGCGTTCACCAGCGTCTGGCCGGTGATCCCGGACAGACGTTCAATTTCAATCAATAGTCCCGCGGCCAACCGGCCGTGGGAGAGTGCCACATGCACCGCGTGGTCGCGCCCGAAGATCGCCCCCAGGCCATCGCCAGGCAGCGGCCATGCAACCCAGATACCCCGCGCGCCTGACAGCAGCCGGGCACGCTCATCGACACTCCCGTCATTGGCCTGGACCACTCCGGCGGCATTGCCCCCGGTAATCCACGCGCGCGCCTTGGCAAATCCCGCCACAGCCTGTCCCGCGCGCCGGGCCAGACCCAGATGCTCTCCGACCCTCTGTAGCAGCCCCGCCTGCAGGATTGCGGACAGATTGGCAGGACATGTCACAGGTCCACGCGCCGCCCGAGCGAATGCGCCCTTGGCACGGGCGGTTTCTACCACATCGGCCCGCGCGCTCAACCACATTCCCCGCCCAGGCAGCCGTGCAGCCAGGTCGGGGACAACCCGGCCGTCGGGACCGACGACGAAACGGATCATCCGCGCGCGTTCGCCCACTGTGCGGGTGACGATGCAGCGGCGATGCGGGCCACGTTCAGGCTCGTCATCGTCCAAGTGGGGCGCGGGGTCAGGCGTTTGAACCCCCACAAGCAAGCGAAAGAAAGATGTCCTTTTTTGAAAAAAAGAACCAAAAAACTTTTGTCAGTCGAGGGTCGATTGTCCTACGGACAAAAGTTTTTTGGTCTTTTTTTTCAAAAAAGGACTGCTTCCCTTCCACTTGCCTTGCCTTCACGCCTCCGGCTCGCCCTCGAACCAATGCGCCCGCGCCGCCATGATGATTTCATTGGCGCTGGCCTCGTCCAGCACTTCCTCGCCAAGAATTTCGACCAGCTCATCGCCGGCCAGATCGGCCAGATCGTCCAGCGTCTTGATGCCCTTCTCGCCCAGCGTCACCAGCATCTGCGGCGTAAAGAACTCGAAGCTGGCGACATCGTCGGACACGCCCAACGCTACGCGCTGCTCGGTCAGCGTCTCATCGCGCCGCACGAGGAAAGCCTCGGCGCGGCGGATCAGCTCGTCTGCCACGTTCTCGTCAAAGCCTTCGATGTCGGCGAGTTCGTCGCGCGGCACGAAGGCGAGCTCTTCGATCGTATTGAACCCCTCGGTCACCAGCAGCCCGGCGATCACGTCGTCCACGTCCAACGCTTCGACAAAAAGCCCGGTGCGGCGGCGGAATTCTTCCTGGCGGCGCTCGGATTCCTCGGCCTCGGTCAGGATGTCGATGTCCCAGCGCGTGAGCTGGCTCGCCAGACGCACGTTCTGTCCGCGCCGGCCGATGGCCAACGACAACTGCTCGTCCGGCACAACGACTTCGACGCGCCCGGCATCCTCATCCAGCACCACCTTGGTCACTTCGGCTGGTGCGAGCGCATTGACAACAAAGGTCGCCGATTGCGCGGACCACGGGATGATGTCGATCTTCTCGCCCTGCAATTCCTGCACGACGGCCTGCACGCGGCTGCCGCGCATGCCCACGCACGCGCCGACGGGATCAATCGAGCTGTCGCGCGAAATGACCGCCATCTTGGCGCGGCTGCCGGGGTCACGCGCCACTGCCTTGATTTCAATGATGCCGTCATAGATCTCCGGCACTTCCTGGGCAAACAACTTGGCCAGGAAGGTCGGGTGCGTGCGGCTGAGGAAGATTTGCGGCCCGCGCTGCTCCTCCCGCACGTCGTAGATATACGCCCGCACGCGATCGCCATTGCGAAAGCTCTCGCGCGGGATCAGTTCGTCACGGCGCAGCAGCGCCTCGGACTTGCCGAGCTCGACCATCAGATTGCCGTATTCGGTGCGCTTGACCACGCCGTTGATGATCTCGCCCACGCGGTCCTTGAACTCGTCGTATTGCCGCTTGCGCTCGTATTCGCGCACGCGCTGGACGATCACCTGCTTGGCGGTCTGCGCCGCGATGCGCCCGAAATCGATCGGCGGCAGCGGGTCGACAATGAATTGGCCCAGATCCAGGTCCGGCCGAAACTTTTTGGCGATGTGAACGGGGATTTGCGTCTCCTCGTTCTCGACGGTTTCCACAAGCTCGGTCCAGCGAGACAGCCGCACATCGCCGTTCTTGCGGTCGATGGTGGCGCGAATATCCTTCTCGTGGCCGTATTTGGCGCGGCCGGCCTTCTGGATCGCCTGCTCCATGGCTTCGAGAACTTCCTCGCGGTCGATCATCTTCTCGCGCGCGACGGCGTCAGCGACGAGGAGGAGTTCGGGGCGGGAGACGGCGGTGTCCATGATGGAGTCCTCAGAAGTTTTGTTCTTTTTTGAAAAAAAGAAACAAAAAACTTTTGAATCTTGGGCGACGTGTTGTCCCAGCACCCGACTCAACTGACAAAAGTTTTTTGCTTCTTTTTTTCAAAAAAGAAGAACCTTAATTCTTCACTGCTGCCGTTGCCGCAATCAAGGCATCCGTCAAAACCAATCTGGCTTTTCGTATATCCCCCAGCGGCAAAGCAACCTCGCTGCCATCATCAAGCCGCATGCGCGCTTCCCCCTCCACCGCGCCGAGCACGATGCCCGAAAACCGGCGGCGGCCATTGACCGGAATGGCAAGCTCGGCTTTCGCTAGATGGCCTGAAAAGCGGTTCCAATCCTTGGGGCGTGTCAGCGGCCGGTCGATTCCCGCAGAACTCACCTCCAGATGCCACGCACCGGGAATGGGATCGTCTACGTCCAGCACGGCACCCACGGCGTGGCTGATCGCCTCGCAATCTTCAACCCCGATCAGGCCGCCATCGGCACGGTCGGCCATGATCTGCACCGTTGGCGTCTCTTTTCCCAGCACCGCCACACGCACGAGCTCATAGCCCATCTGCCCAAGCACAGGGGTGATGGCGGCGGCGATCCTGGCGTCCAGGCCAGTCAGGGTCGGGTGGTCGTCCTGGTCCAATGCCAAAAAGGCGGCCGGTTAAGGCCACCCTCCAAAACGTGCGGAGAATGTAGGAGAAGACAATGCGTAGCGCCAAGCCGGCTGGCGCGCAAGGGCGGTGGAGGAGCGAAGGTGGGGATGCATCAGTTTCGATTACTGCCTTGCGCCGATCCCCTTGCTAGCCGGTCCGGCTCGATTTTCGGAGCGAGGACAGATCCAGTGCCACCGATAAGCCGACCGGGATACCCTATTGTGCCCAGCAGTTTGACAGAACCGTCCAACATGGATAACTAGTATCCACGATGGGCGGAAACATCATGGCGGTTCGCGCTTCCCTCCTGTTCCTCAGCATAACGGACCTGGTCGTCGGCATCTGGGCCCTGGTATTGCCGCAGGCATTCTACACCGCCTTTCCCGGCTTCGGCTGAGCCTGGATTCGCCTCAGCGGGCCCTATAACGAACATCTGCTGCGCGATGTCGGCGCTCTCAATCTCGCGGTGGGATTGCTGGCGGCACTCGCTCTCATGCGTCCAGCATGGGTGGCACCTGGCGTCGTCGGCGCCGTGACACTGGCCTACAACTTGCCCCATCTCGTCTATCATTTAATGACGCTCGGCATGTATTCGCGCCTCGATCAGATCGGCAACGTGGTTGCGCTGAGCGCGGCGGCGCTCGCCTCCCTGGTCCTGATCGTCGTTGGGTCCGGCTCTGCGCCCCGGGTATCGGCGCCTTGAAGCTGAGCGAGGGCGTGGAGTGGGCGCTGCACTGCGCAACAGTGCTGGCCCTGCTTCCCCAGGGGGCCGTTCTGCCCGGCCGTGCGTTGGCCGAACTGCACGGGGTCTCGGAAAGCTACCTGCTCAAGCATCTCAAGCGGCTCACGCAAGCCGGTCTCTTCCTCGCCTCGCCGGGTCCCAAGGGAGGCTACCGGCTTGCCCGCCCACCCGCGGACATCAGCTTTCTGCACATCGTGCAAGCCATCGAAGGTGCCGCCCCGGCCTTTCGTTGCGCCGAAATCCGCCAGCGTGGTCCGGCGGCCGCGGCTTCGCGCGAATACGGCGCGCCCTGCGTCATACACGCCGCCATGCGGCAAGCCGAGCAAGCCTGGCGTGCGCAACTCGCCAAAGTCAGCCTCAGCGACATGACCGAGCGCCTCGGCCGAAGCGTGCACCCTTCATCGCGCGACAAGGGATTGGCCTGGCTTGGGGAGAATGCGCGCACGTGATTGCCGCGTTTGGCATTGCACGGACGTGGTGGAAGCCGAGCCCGGCGGCGTGATCGTCGTAACAGGTGCGGGCGGCGTGCTGGGCAGGGAGGTCGCCGATGCGCTTGCCGCGTGTGGCATGACGGCGCGCGGGTTGGGCCGGCGGACCATGCCGCCCGGCTTTCCCATCGAGTGGGCGCGAGCCGATCTGCTGACCGGCGAGGGGCTGCGAACCGGCCTGCAAGGCGTGCGGGCGGTCATCCATTGCGCCTCCGATCCTCGCCGGCCCGAGAACGATCAGGTTGCACTTGGACGATTGATGGACGCGATGCGACCGACCGGCGAGGCACACCTGATCTACATCGGCATCGCGGGCATCGAGCGGGCGGCGAAGCATTTTCCCTACTACGCCGCCAAGCTGGCCTGCGAACAAGCGCTCGCCGCCAGCATCATGCCGCACACCATCCTGCGAGCGACGCAGTTTCACCCCTTGGTCGCGTCCGTGTTGCGGCACCTCGACCTGAGGCTCGCATTCATCGCTCCGCGCGGCGTAAGGCTCCAGCCCGTCGATGTCGCCTTCGTCGCCTTTCGCCTCGTTGGATACACACTGTCAGGCCCGGCTGGCAGGACGCCCGATGTGCACGGGCCGGACGTGTTGGGCCTGGACGAACTTGCCCGTAGCTGGCTCCTCGCGCAGGGGCGGCGCAGACCTGTGATCAGCCTTCCACTTCCCGTCCAGCCGTTCAGGGCGTTTGCCCAGTTGCAGCGTGTGTCAGGTGTTCAGGGCGGTCTGGCGTGGCGAGACTGGTTATCCCGCCGCGCGCGCAAAATCGGCGGCCAGGCAAAATTGCCGGCATGAACGTCGTCATGCTGCAGCCAGGGGAGAGACGAGCGCGCGCTGCGGATCACCGGGCCTTAACTCCATTGCACCACATCGCGCGCTACAACGCTGGGCCCGACTATGGCACACACAGGTCCCCCGGTGTACGCGACAGCCCACAGCTACAGAGCGCTCTTGGCCCCTGATTTCTCCCCCATGCGGGCATCGCCGCCCGGTTTCCTGACCGGCGGCGGTGCCATGGGCGCTTTCATGCGTGCCCACAACTGGGCTGCCTCGCCGCTGGGTCCACCAGAGCACTGGCCGGACGCGCTCAAGACGGTCCTCGCCATCATGCTGGCCAGCCGCCATGCGCTCTTCGTGTTCTGGGGCGAGGCGCAGCTCTGCTTCTATAACGACGCCTACAGCGTCTCGATGGGACCAGAGCGCCATCCCGCAGCCCTCGGCCAGCCCGCCCGTCTGGTCTGGGACGAAATCTGGCCTACCATCGGCCCGCAGATCGAGCAGATCATGCAAGGCGGCAGCGCCACCTGGCACGAAGAACAACTCGTGCCCACCACCCGCAATGGCATGCGCGAGGATTTCTGGTGGACCTACGGCTACTCGCCGATCTTCGACCCCGCCGATCCCGGTCGCGTCGCCGGCACGCTGGTCATCTGCAACGACGTCACGCGCGAACACCGCGCGCACGAGGCCTTGCGCGAGGCCGAGCAGCGTACGCGCCTCGCACTTGCCAGCACCGATGCAATCGGCACCTGGACCTGGGATGTGGATGGCGATGTCGTGCGTGGGGATGGGAGTTTCGCGCGCCTTTTCGGCCTGGACCCTGACCTGCTCGCCGCCGGCGCGCCGCTAGTGACAGTGCTGTCGCGCGTGCACCGCAGGGATGTGGAGGCGCTGAACCAGACGCTGGAACACTCCCTGCAGACCGGCCAGGATTGCGCCTTGGACTTCCGCATCGTGCTCGATGACCGCACGACGCGCTGGATTTCGGCCACAGGCCGGCCCGAACCGCATGAAGAAGGCAAGCCGCGCCTGCTGCCAGGCGTCATCATCGATGACACCGCCCGCCGCCGCGCAGATGCGCGCCGCGCCGCGCTGGTCGAACTCGGCGACCGTTTCGGCACATCGGACACACCCGCCAAACTCGCCTACGCCGCGGGCGAGATCCTCGGCCAGTACTTCAACGCCAGCCGCGCCGGCTACGCCACGATCGATGCCGAGGCGGAGTCCGTCACCATCGAATGGGACTGGTGCGCGCCCGGCGTGCCGAGCCTGGCCGGCTTGCTGCATTTCCGCGACTACGGCACCTACATCGAGGACCTCAAACGCGGCGAGACGGTCGTCTTTGCCGATGCGCGGACCGATCCGCGCACGCGTAACCACTCGGCCGCCCTGCTCGCCATCCAGGCGCAATCGGTCGTCAACCTGCCTGTCATGGAAGCGGGCCGGCTTGTGGCGCTGTTCTTCCTCACCCATGCCGTGGCGCGCGCCTGGAGCAGCGAGGACCTCATCTTTATCCAAGACGTCGCCGAACGCACACGCCTGGCCGTGCAGCGCCGCCGCGCCGAGGCGGACCTGCGCGCGCTGAATGAGGACCTCGAAGTGCAGGTGATTGCCCGCACGGCAGATCGCAACCGGCTGTGGCAGCTCTCCACCGACATCATGATTGTGCTGCACACCGATGGCACCATCTGCGCGGTCAACCCCGCCTGGACCACGCTGCTGGGCTGGAAGGAACACGAACTCGTCGGCGCCAGCGTGTTCGATTTTATCCACCCGGACGATCGCGCGCCCTCGGCCAGCGCCGCCACCCTGGTGGGTGAAGGCGCGCCCCTGCCCCATATCGACAACCGCTACCGCCACCGCAACGGAAGCTACCGCTGGATCACCTGGACGGCGGTATTTGGCGACGGCCTGTTTAACGCCGTCGGGCGCGACATCACCGCCGAGAGAGAACAGGCCGAAGCGCTTCGCCAGGCTGAGGAGCTGCTCCGCCAGGCCCAGAAAATGGAAGCCGTCGGCCAGCTCACCGGCGGTCTGGCGCATGATTTCAACAATTTGCTGACCGGCATCACCGGCAGCCTGGAGCTGCTGCAAACCAGGCTTGCACAGGGCCGCACGGGCGATCTCGATCGCTACATCAGCGCCGCCCAGGGAGCGGCACGCCGCGCGGCTGCACTCACCCACCGCTTGCTCGCCTTTTCGCGCCGCCAGACGCTTGATCCCAAGCCCACGAACGTCAACCGCCTGATCGCGGGCATGGAGCAACTGATCCGCCGCAGCGTGGGCCCCGCTATTTCGATCGAGGTGATCGGGGCGGCCGGGCTGTGGACCGCGCTGATCGATCCATCCCAGCTCGAAAGCGCGTTGCTCAACCTCTGTATCAATGCGCGCGACGCCATGCCAGATGGCGGGCGCATCACGATCGAAACGGCCAACAAATGGATGGACCAGCGCGCCGCGCGCGAGCGGGATCTGCCACCCGGCCAATACCTCTCGCTCTGCGTGACCGATACCGGCACCGGCATGGCGCCCGAGGTGATCGCGCGCGCTTTCGACCCCTTCTTCACCACCAAGCCCATCGGCCAGGGCACCGGGCTGGGTCTGTCCATGATCTACGGCTTCGTGCGCCAGTCGGGCGGCCAGGTGCGGGTCTATTCCGAGGTGGGCCAAGGCACCACCATGTGCCTCTATCTCCCGCGCCATGACGGGCAGGAGGACGCTGCTTCCGCGGTGCAAACGGTGGAAGCCACGCCTGCACGCCGGGGCGAGACCGTGCTTGTCGTGGACGACGAGCCCACCGTGCGCATGCTTGTGACAGAGGTGCTGGAGGAGCTGGGCTACATCGCCCTCGAAGGCTCGGACGGCGCTTCTGGCCTGCGCGTGGTGGAATCGACTGCGCGCATCGACCTGCTGGTGAGCGATGTCGGGCTGCCCGGCGGCATGAACGGCCGCCAGTTCGCCGAAGCCGCGCGCCAGCTTCGCCCGGGACTGAAGGTATTGTTCATTACCGGCTATGCGGAAAATGCGGTGCTCAGCCATGGGCATTTGGAGGCGGGCATGCACGTGCTGACCAAGCCGTTTGCGATGGACGTGCTGGCGGCACGGATTGAGGAACTGATTAGGAAGTAAGGCAGGACTTCTTTTTTGAAAAAAGAAGCAAAAAACTTTTGCTATTTTGCCTTGCGTTTGTGCCAAATTTCAAAAGTCTTTTTGCTTCTTTTTCTTCAGAAAAAGAAGAATCCTCCTTCTAGATTTGCCGCCTCTGTGGCAAAGCCCGCGCATGCCCCCATCCGACATCGCCGACGCCGAGGCCGCCCAGCGCAGCAGAGACTGGCCGGCCGCCATTGCCGCCTGGCAGCGCGCGCGCGCCGCAATGCCTGGCGACCATGCTGCCACCGCCGGACTGGCGCGGGCGCTCGTGCGCGCCAAGCAACCAATGGAGGCCGAACGCGTGCTCGAGGAGGCGATTGCACATGCGCGCGCGCCTGCCATCGCCCTGCTTGTCGAACACGCGCGCGCGGCGGCCGCACGCGGCGATTTCGCCGCCACACGCGCGCGCTGGCAGGCCGTGCTGGGCCAGGCGCCCGATCATCGCGTGGCACGCCGTCATCTGCGTCACCTCGAAACGCTCAAGCTGCCTGAAATCAGCGATGACGCACCCTGGATGCGCAGACGCACCGGGTCACAAGACACCACGCACGCGCCATTGATGATGCGTTTCGAGAGCCTTGGCTTCAGTTGCGAATTCGGTTTGATGCAGCGCCACTATGGTGCCGAGCCGCTGGGGCTGCTGCGCTGGGCCGGTATTAACATGCACAATCTGATCCAGGCGATGGACAGCCGGTTCGAGGGAATAGGCGAGCCGCGTTACACGCGCCTGGAAGTGACACCGATCGGCGAATTCGTGACCACCGATCCGCGCTATGGCCTGGGCATGCACACCTTCATGCGCAATTCAGGACAGGACCAGGAAAAGCTGATCGGCCAGTTGCGCCGGCGCATGCGCTTCCTGCGCGAAAAGCTGCTGGACGATTTGCGCGAAGGCGAAAAGATATTCGTCTACCGCCATGCCAAGAGCCCGCCAGACTCCGAGTTGTTGAAATTGCTCGCGGCCCTGCGCGCCTATAACCCGGGCAACAGGTTGGTGCTGATGCGCATGCTGCCGCACGGCAGCGCGGGTGAAGGCTTGCGCGTGCTCGCGCCGGGTGCCGTGTGCGGCGCTGTCGGCGACGGGCGCCGCGGGCCTGGCCATGGTTGGGATGTGGACAATGAGTTCTGGCTGGCGACTTGCCAACGGGCGGTGGAGATGCTTGCCGAAGGATAAGGCAAGATTGGGGGAGATGTGCCATCCCCCCCAAACCCCCCGTCATTTATTTAGGGAGGACACAAAGTCGCTGCGATACCTGAACCGATCAGAAGCGCGCGGTCATGGTAAAGAATACGCTGAACGGCTGGCCTGGAATACCGTCGGCGAACTCCGGTGAACAATTATACTGGCTCCCAACCGGATTTGAAGGCGTCGGGCTGCAGGCGGAGGGCGAGATCTGCTTGTAGTAATATTGGAAGAAATGCTGGTTGAACAGATTCTGGATGTTCAGGTCGAACTTGACATGCTTGACCAGCGGCAGAAAAGGCGTCGGCAGTGTGTAGTTCGCGTCCAGGTTGAAGATCGCAAACGGGGAAATGCCGCCGTGCGGATCGTAAACCGTCGCACCCGAAATCTGGCCGAATCGGGTGCAGGCTTGCGGAGGCATAAACGGAGGCTTAAGGGCACAGCTCACCGGCGTCGCGATGCCGATATTCGGCGCCAGGCCTGGAATGTTGGGCACGCTCGCGTTGCCGTAAATGTCATAAGTGGTCGATTGGTGGCCCGTGTAGGTGCCGCTGAAACGGACATCCAAGCCGTCACCATCCCGCACCAGGCTCTTGCCGCTCCAATCGAGGCCGAAGGTTGAAAGCCAATCCGGGATGCCCGTGATCGGCGCGCTGCGCAAGGCAAACCCGTATTGGTCCTCCGCAACGGTTGCAAATGCAAAATAGCTTTTGAGATATTTGGCAAGCTCGTGCGAGAAATTGCCAAATAGCTGCAAGTTCGGCGTGAGCTGGTATTGCGCAGCCCCCTCCACGCCCTTGAACTCGCGTTCACCGTCATCGTTATAGACGCTGGCCCCAATGTTCGGCGGAGACTCCGACGTGTAGAAGCCGAAATCCCGATCCACTTTCTGGTAGTAGTAATCGATGGAGAGCAGCAGCTTGGACGTATTGTATTTCAGGCCGCCCTCATAAAGATGCACGATGGAGGCGTTCGGCGGGGCGCCCGCCGTGTTGGGGCCGAAATCCGTGACTGGCGCAAACAGCGCTGATTGTCCTGTGCTGCCATAGACCGTCAGCCCCTTCAGCGCAGGCAATACCCGGTCGAAATCGTAGGAGACGTTGAAGAACGGCAGCCATTCGCGATTCCACTTCACCGCCTTGTATGCGGTGAACGCACCGACATTGCCGTTGAACACCTCGCTCTGCTTGAAGCTGGAACTGGTGCCTTCCAACGTCGCTCCGGGTGTCACGTGCAGCGTATTGTCGATCAGGTCGATCTTGTCCTGCGCGTAACCTTGATAGATCGTGCGCTGCGTTCCGCCGTCATAACCCCCGCCAAAGACGTTATCGAGATTGCCAGGGCTCTGCATGATATTCGGCGTGGCGCCGAGATAGGTCTGGCCGGACGGCGAGGTCTCCTTGGCGATCAGGCCGCCGACCTTGATGGTGTTGGCAATGCCGTAGATTTCGGGTGCGATGAAGGTGACGCGTGGCTGAACGCCGTAGGTGTAGGATTGATTGACGTTGAGTTCGCCGTTCAAGCCGCACGGGGCCACGCCGCCCGCCGCCGCATATTCGGCAACGTAGGCGGCTGGGCAGTTTTTCGACCCCGGCGGATAGACAGCGAACGGATTGTAGGGATAAACGCCAGCCTTGTACAAGGCTGCCCCGGGGCCATAATACTGGCCATAGTTGAACCCCGCTGGCGTGTTGATGAACGGCGCTGCGCCATCGACCTCGTAGGGGTTGGGGTCGCCAAACGGCGGGCTTGCCGCGAGCGCGCCGAACGTTGTTGTTTCGTTGTCATTCTTCAAAAAGAACAGCGAGGCGCCGACATTGAGCAGGTCGTTGACGTAGGTGTCGTCCTTGACAATGATTGTCAGGAAATCGTTGTTCTCGAACGCCGAGCTGGCATTGGTCGGGTAGTTGCTGAACAGGCCGTTCTGATTGAGGTAAGGCAGCGGCACGGGCTCGTTCTGGATGTAGCCGCTGCCGGTATTGTAAAGCACAGTGGCTTGCAGCTTGGAAAGCCCGTCGTCGTAGGGCTTGTCGAAGGCGAACTCCATCTCGTTCTCTCGGTTGCCCGTGTAGTCGATGTAGCCCGCGGTTTGCAGGTTGGCATAATTCAGCAGCAATTTCGGCGCGTTGTCACCGGTGCCGAGCGGCCCGTCGAGCGAACCGGAATTGATCTCGAAACCTTCCTTGTAGGTCTGAAATGACCCAACGCTGCCATAGACGTCTATGTAGAAGTCGTTAGCCGGCCGCTTGGTCTGGTAGGCGATCGTGCCGCCGATTGTGCCGAAGGTGTTCTTGTCGGGATAGGCAATTCCCGGGTAGATCGAAACCCCGCTGATCTGGCCAAGCGTGAAAATGGCGCCGATGTTATTGGCGATGCTGGAAAAACCGGGTGCCAGCAAATCCTGCGTCGGCACGTCATCCAGCGTGGTGGCGGTCTCCAGGCCGCGCGCGCCGCGGATGGTAAGCTCCGGCGCGCTATCGCCGATGCCCTGCTGATACACGTAGATGGATGGCGCCTGGCGAAGCAGGGTTTGCGGACTGCCCGAGATTCCGACCTGCTGGATCTGCCGCGCGCCGAGCTCGGTCACCGCCGATGGCGAGTTCTTCTCCTTCAGCAGCCGCTGCTGAGCCTTTACGATGACGGTTTCGGACGCGCTGCGGCTGACATCGGGCGGGATCGCCTGGGCTGGCGTACCATGGCGGGGCGGCACGCCGCTCGAGCTTGGCGCGTTCGTGGGCAGCGCTTCCTGAGCGAGCTGAATGGGGTTGGAAGCTGACTGCTGGGCGGCGAGGTGCGTCATCGGCACAAGGCTGCACGCCAATGCGCCAGCACCTAACACGAACTGCCGCTTGGACGCCCTTCTCTGTTTCACCTTTGCCCACTCCTCAGAAACAAGGCGGCCGTGGCAAGTTCTGTGCCAAGCGTTGCAGCAGCAAACATTGCCACGGAAAGATGCAAGCAAGCGAGTCCGACGGCTGCAAGCCACCAGCGCCAGCCCTGAGGCGCCTGGTCCAAGGGCGAGGCGCCTGCCCGTTGCGCCGGCTTATCAGCCGCAACCATCCGGCCACCCTTACCAGCGGCTGGTATGCTTTCCATCCACCACAAACCCCCCTCGATTTGGCATAAGCACAAGTGGCAGGGTCTTCGCATCCAGGACGGTATTGTCCACCACAATATGTCCCCGCGCCAATATATACGCGGCAACCGAATAAATCTCGCCGTCGCTCAGCGAGCCAGGCGCATTCATCGGCATCGCACGTTTGACATAATCAAACAGCGTCGTCGCATAGGGCCAGTAGCTCTCCACCGTTTTCACCGGCTTGCCGGCAAGCGTCCCGCGTCCGCCAATCAAGGCAGGCGCACCAATGGCCTTGACCCCCTCCAAATCCTTGCCGTGGCACGCTGCACACTTGTCCGCGTAAATTGCAGCACCCTGCGAAACACTGCCGCGCCCGGGCGGCAAGCCCGCGCCATCGGGCGGGATAGCAAACGCACCCGCAAGATCAGCCTGCGTCAGCTTCGTGCCAACGCCGATTGGCTCCGCTGCAAAAGCCACGCTGCACGCCCCCAGGAACGCAACGCAGGCTGCACGCCAATCAAGCGGCCGCATGGCTGACGCTCCCATCTGCGGCAATGTGCCACGGGTAGATGGCATTATAGTGGTAATAGAAATTGCGCCCGCGCGCGCGCAGCAATTCGGTATGCGTCGGCTGCACATACCCCGTCTCGTCGATGCAGCGGCTTTGCAGGTCCACGGCTCGTCCGTCCCATCGCCAGGGCAGGGCGAAGCGCACGGTGCACATTGGTTCGGGCGCCTCACTCAACCCCGCATCATGCCAGGTGGCACCACCATCGGTGGAAACTTGCACGGACTTGACCCGGCCGCGGCCTGACCACGCCAGCCCGCCGATCTCATAAAATCCTGGCCCCGGCAGGCGCATCTCTCCTGATGGAAACGTGATGACGGATTTGGCCTCCATGGTGAACACGAATTGCCTTGCCAGGCCATTGGCCGTCAAATCGGTGTATTTGGACGTTTCCTCGCGCGTCATGAAAGGCCGGTCGCTGACCTGCAGACGGCGCAGCCACTTGATGTGCGTATTGCCCTCGTATCCTGGCAACAGCAGGCGGAGCGGATAACCTTGTTCCGGACGAATCGCTTCGCCGTTCTGGCCGTAGGCAAGAATGGCGTCGCGCATCATCTTTTCCATGGGGATGCTGCGCGTCATGACAGCAGCGTCCGCCCCTTCGGCGAGCACCCAAGACGCATCCTTGGCAATGCCTACTTCACGCGCCAGAACGGCGAACGGCACGCCCGTCCATTCCGACGTGCTTAAAAGCCCATGCGAAACCTGAACACTCTTCAGTGGCAAATTCTGATAGGCGCCACCCGTGTTGCCCGAGCACTCGATGAAATGGCGTCTGCTGACGCGCGGCATACGCCTTATATCAACCATGGAAAAGCGCTTCGGCTGATCGACCAATCCGTGAACCACCAGGCCGTGGCGTGCCGGATCAATGGCCGGAATGCCGGCGTGATGGCGTTCGTAATGCAGGCCGGATGCAGTGCTGTTGCCGATCTGCTCGGCCAGCGGCGTAAATGTCCATGTGGTCTGGCTGTTCGGCACAGGCCCCAGGATGCGCCGCGCGGTCTCAAAGTTCGATCGCGATCCATACCCGTCATCGGCTCCCGTATCTCGCCCCGGCTCTCGCGTGGGGTCCGCCGGCACGGTTGCCGCCGCCCGTGCGCCCGCGCCGGCAACAGAGGCAATCGCGCCCGCGCCGGCGCCAAACAGAAAACGGCGTCTGAGGGGATACATGCCGTCGGTGCACTCACACGCTGCGTCCTCGCGGCTTCTCATTGCGCCATCTCCTTTTAGTGCGATCGAGACAGGAGCTAGGGGAGATGTGCCATCTCCCTCAGCCTTTATCTGGGGTTTGCCATAGAAACGTCAGCTCGTGTTTGTTATGAAATAGATGCACAAGCCGGCCGCCCGGAAACGCCGCAAATGCTTCCGCACTCTCATGATCCGTCGCCCCCTGGAACTTCAACGTGCACACAATTCGGCGCGCTTTGCCCGAACTCACCCAGCCACGCACCATCCCCAACACCCGCGCGGGGTAGGCAATCACATCGCAAAACACCCAGTCCACGTTTCTCTCAGCCAGTGGATCGATTCCGAATGCACTCTCCCGCCGCTCCACCACGCCTGCCATCGCGCGCACGGCGGGATCGAGCGGCGCGCGATCCACCGCCACGACCTCTGCCCCCAATTGCGTGATCGCCCAACTCCACCCCCCGGGTGCGGCTCCCAAATCCAGGCACCGTTCGCCCGGCATCGGCCAAGCCCCCAGCAGCGTACATGCTTCCCACAATTTCAGATACGCGCGGGAAGGTGGTCCCAGCCGATCCTCCTCGAACACCACCTCGCCATTGACAAAAGCACTGCTCTGCACCGGACTGGCCAACATCAACTCGGGCGTGAGCAACGTCCAGGCTCCTAGATGTCCTGTGGGTGCCGCCTCCGGAAAAGCCATTTTGCGCGGCCGCAGAACCGGCAGGCGCTGCGCAATAAGCGCGGCGCGCCGAAAATGCCCGGCTTGATATCCACCCCAATTGCGCTGGATCGCCCGCAGCGCGGCCGCCGCCCGCCCGATGGATGCGACCGCAATTTCGCGCGGCGTCAGCCAGGTATTGATCGACCACGCCGCCTCTATCGGCGGCGCCTCGCACAGCGCCAATCGCCCATGCCAGGACGCCACGTCCACGCCGCGCCTTGCCAATTCTTCAGCGAGCGGCTGCGAAAAACCCTCCGCCGCCAGATACGCGCTGCCTATCAAGGAAGAAAGCAGTCCTTTTTTGAAAAAAAGGACCAAAAAACTTTCAAAAGTTTTTTGCTTCTTTTTTTCAAAAAAGAAGAACTTCCTTTCCTACTTCTCCAACCGCCCCGCAATCTCCTCCGCCCGATCCGCCAACTTGCTCAATCGCCGCTGCACCTCCGGCCCTCGGCTCAACTCCGCCTTCAACCGCTCCAGCAAAATTACCTGGTCATGCAATTCATCCGCCATCAGCAGCGAGGCCAAAACCAGCAGCCGAGACTCCCCGCTCTGGCCGCCGATGGCCTTGATGCTGTTGATCCGATCCTCCACGCTGCTCGCCATCTGGAGCAGATGCGCCTCCTGGCCATCATCGCAGCCCACCGTATAGGCATACCCGTTGATGCGAATGGTCACCTGCGCCACGGCGCGCTCCCCTCAAAAATCATGCGGCCCCAGAAGAGCGCGTATTTCGGCAATCAGCTTGTCCAGCCGCGCGGCCAGAACGGCCGCATCCTTGGGCTGTGTCGCCCGAGTGCCCCCGTCATGCAAGACCGCCGCACTTCCCGGCCTGGCCAACGCATGCGCGATCCTTGCCAGCGCCATCTCCAGCCGGGCAGCCTCATCCGGCCCCTCCTGCCCCGACATCCACGCTCCAAGCTGCCAATGGCCGTGAACACAAGCCCGCCCGCCCCCGCTGGTCAAGCATGCGCCCGGTCAAGCGTGCGCCCGCTGGCAGTGATCATCCACAGTCTGGCCCACGCACAGACAGCACTCGCCCCCAAGCTGCCGGTCACCCTGCTCTCGGCTCCCGGTGCCGCCATCTACGCCGGCGTCGGCTGGTGGCGCGCCATCATCATTGCGGCCGCTTCGTGCCAGCCCGACATCCTGGATTGCGCCACCGCGGCCGGCCGCGCGCTGGAAGCCCTGCGCGCAGGGCAGAAGACGCTGGTTCTGCGCGCTCCGCCTGCAATCTTCGCCGAGGTCAGGGCGTTGGCCGAAATACAAGGTGCTACCATTCTCGACCAGGCGCCCCCTGGCCTGGATCTGGCGGCACCTGGCGCCACGCGCCGGCTTCTGGCCTGGCTGGGTGACAGCAGCGGCGCGGTGGACTAATTCGCGCGCCAGAACAGG
Source organism: Acetobacteraceae bacterium (assembly GCA_965276755.1). Lineage (GTDB taxonomy): Bacteria > Pseudomonadota > Alphaproteobacteria > Acetobacterales > Acetobacteraceae > CAJCIS01. Next base: position 2,177,642 of record OZ255625.1, on the reverse strand, counting down.
AGAGCCGGCATGACCCCCAAAGTGAAAGAGATCCTGGGCTGGTATGAGTCCGATAACCCCGGCACCAAAGCGAACCTGGCGCGCATGCTCAACCACGGCCATCTGGGCGGCACGGGCAAGCTGGTGATCCTGCCTGTGGACCAGGGCTTCGAGCATGGACCAGCGCGCAGCTTCGCACCCAATCCTCCGGCCTATGATCCTCGTTACCATTTCCAGTTGGCCATCGATGCGGGGCTGAACGCATTTGCAGCGCCGCTGGGCATGATCGAGGCGGGGGCGGCGAGCTTCGCCGGCGAAATACCCCTGATCCTGAAATTGAATTCGTCCAATTCGCTGGCCACCACCAAGGACCAGGCGGTGACGGCCACGGTTAACGACGCGCTGCGGCTAGGGTGTTCGGCCATTGGCTACACGATCTATCCGGGCAGCGAATACGCCTTCGAGCAGATGGAGAAGCTGCGCGATTTGGCCGAAGAGGCGAAGGCCTCGGGACTGGCTGTCGTGGTGTGGAGCTATCCGCGCGGCCCGATGTTGGACAAGGCCGGCGAGACCGCGCTCGATATCTGCGCCTATGCCGCGCATATGGCCGCCCTTTGCGGGGCGCACATCATCAAGGTAAAGCCGCCGACCGAGGCGCTCAGCCTGCCTGCGGCCAAGAAAGTCTATGAGGAGGAGGCGATCCCGCGCGCCACGATGGCCGAGCGGGTTGCCCATGTCGTGCAGTGCTGCTTCGCCGGCCGGCGCATCGTGGTGTTCTCGGGCGGGGAGAATAACAAGGATACGGCGGCACTCATCGAGACGATCAGGGGCATTGCGGAAGGTGGGGCAAATGGTGCCATCATCGGGCGCAATACGTTCCAGCGGCCTCGCGAGGAGGCGATGGCGCTGCTGGGCCAGATCATCGACATCTATCGGAAGGCGTGAGCGCATGAGCACCGGTCCTACACATCATATTGCGGCGCAGTTCGAGGATGTGGCTGCGGCCCGTGCGGCGCGCGCGGCATTGGTTGCAGCCGGCGTGGGCGAAGGGTGCATCCTGGTGCTCGATCGGGGGCATGCGGAGATTCCTGCGGAGTCCAGCACGGGACTGTGGGGGTCGTTGAGAAGCAAGCTGGTACCGGATCGCCATGCGCACCCCTACGCCGAAGGGGTGGCGCGGGGGCATCCGCTGGTCATGGCCGATGTGAGCGAGGCCGAACTGCCGCGGGCGAGTGCCGCCCTGCAGGCGGCCCATCCAATCAATATCGAGAACAGGGCGAGCGAGTGGGTCGATGAAGGCTGGGATGGGGTGCACGCGGGCCAGGGCTATTGGCTGAGCGCGCGCGGCCTGGGCGATGCGGCGGGCAGCGGTGGGATTACGGCGGGCGGGATCATGTCGGGCGATTATGGCTCCGTTGGCGGCCTGCATGGCGGGGGGCGGGCGAATACGGATATTACGCGGGGCATCGGGGTGCCACGGGCGGCAGAGAGCGAAGAGGCGGTCTTGGTTAACGATGACCCGACGGTGCGGGTGTATCAAATCGGCTAGCCTTGTGCCGAACCGGGCGCGGCGCGCGCGTACTAATCTGCCTGTGCGGCCGGCGACGGCGCGCTAGGGCATTTTTGACGCTGACGTGGCGCCGCTTGTTTACGCAGCCTGCGACTGATCCACGCTCTGCGCCACCGCCGCCACCACATGATTGACGGAAATCTCCCACGGCGAGAGATGCAACGACAAATCCAGCTCCTGCCAAGGCCGCCGCGTCCGCCCCAGAACACAGTCGTAATTGAGCTGCATCAGCGCAGCCAAATGGCGAAAACACCAGTTGGTGTAAGCGTCCATCAGCAGCTCCAGCACAACGCAGCCTGGCCGGCAGAACCCCAGATTGGTCAGCCCAGCCCCGTGCGGCGCCACGATCGCCTCCGCCCCGCGGAACAGGCGCACCTGATCGGCAAAGCTCAAAATCTCGGGCCTGATCGGCACGAAGCCCAGCCGCACCAGCGCGTTGACCAGCGCATCCTCATTGATAAGCGGACGCACGCCCGAGCCGCGCCGGTCGATATAGATGCGCCGCGGCAGACGCTGCCCCGATGGCGGCACGTTGGTCGAAATGCTCCGGAAGAAATCGGCCACGCAAGGATGGTAGGCGCTGTCGCCCGTCACCGACAAAGGCAGGATCAGCGTTTCGACCCGCAGCGTCTCCTCCTGGCCGACCTCATGGATCACCATGCTGGGCATCAGGTCCATGAGCGCCAGCACCTCGCGCTGACGCGCACCACCTCGGGGCACCAGCAGCCCGGTCGCGGCCGCCTGATAGTTCTCCGGCACCGCGGCCAGGCGCGCCAGACCCAGCAGCAGGCTGTGATAGTAATTGTCCTCACCCGCGGCCAACGCGCTGACATGCACGCCGGCCAGCGGCCGCACCGGCGCGCGCTTGATGGCGATGCCCTTCGCCAGGTTGCGGTACGCTTGCGCGCCCGGCGTGGTGTGCGACAGCGTCTCGGTAATCACCTGGTCGCCAACGGCCACGATCCCGGCTGACGAGTGCACCAGCACATCGTTCAGCACGAAGATGGGTGGCGCCACGCTGTCGTAATAAGACTGGCGCCATACCCCCTGGTCGGGCAATTCGCGCGACTGCCAGCTTTCGAGGAACAGCCGCCCCGCCGAAAGCGGCGGCACCCGCACCCGCGCGGGTGCCAGCGAGTGCGCGTGCTGCACGGGGCGGCCCGGTCCCATCAGCCCGGCTTCCGCCAGCGCCTCGATCGAGCGGTGTCGCAGGACTGTTTCGGCAAAGATGCTCATGCTTTACGCCCGCCAGATCACCAGCTGCGCTGCCCCATGCACGCGCCGCGCGAATATCCTACCGGTTTCTGCAACCGTTTCAAGCCGTCCTGCCTCCGCAACGAGAAGGCAGTCCGGCGTGAGCCACCCTTCTGACGACAAAACGTTAACGCCGCGTTGAACCAGGCCTTGGCCATAGGGCGGATCGAAAAACGCCAGCCCGCACGGTTGCCCCGCACACGGCCCGGGCCGCAGCACGTCGCGCGCCAGGACAAAGGCGCGCGCCCCCGCCTTGCATGCCGAAACGTTCGCGCGCAAGGCGACCAAGGCTTGCGCATCCCGCTCGAAGAATACCGCCTCGGCCGCCCCGCGCGACAGCGCCTCCAGGCCCAGGGCGCCCGTGCCCGCGAAGGCATCCAGCACCCGCGCGCCATCGAGGAGCGCAGCACCGCCCCAGGGCGCATGCAGGATCATGTCGAACACGGCCTGGCGTACGCGTTGTGCGGTGGGGCGGGTGGCCTGGCCGGGCGGTGCCGAAAGCGCACGGCCGCGCCAGGTGCCGGCTATTACGCGCAAGGAAGGGAAGGATTCTTCTTTTTCTGAAGAAAAAGAAGAAAAAAGACTTTTGAAAGTTTAACACGATGCAAACTGACAAAAGTTTTTTGCTTCTTTTTTTCAAAAAAGAAGAACTTCCTTCCTCCTACAACGGCACACCCGCCACAGTCCTGCTCGTGCGTATCGTCTGCAGCGACCGCACGGTAGCCACCCCGGACGCCTCGGTCAGCTTGCGCGTCAGCTCGTTCTCCTGAGCCGTATCGCGCGCCACCAGGCGGATAAGAAAATCACCACCCCCCCGAATCATGTGGCACTCACGCACCTCGGGCCATGTCGCGACCAGACGCTCGAAGGCGGCCAGGGCCGCGTCCTTCTGCGTGTCCAGGCCGATGATGACAAAGAAGGTGATGGCAAAACCCAGCTTCTGCGGGTCGGTCTCGGCGTGATAGCCGCGGATGATGCCCGTCTCCTCCAGCCGGCGCACCCGGCGCAGACACGGTGGGGCGGAGATGCCGGCGCGGCGGGCCAGTTCCACGTTCGTCATGCGGCCATCGCCTTGCAGCTCGATGATGATGCGCCGGTCTATGGCGTCGATTTCGGGCGCTTCGGCCTTCAGGGCTTTCATCGGATACTCTTCTCGCGGCCTCTGGACGAAAGATTATTCCAAGTGCAGGGCGGGGCCAAGCCGCCCGTTGCCGCCCGCGCCGGCGCGCCCGATATAGCGCAACCATGACCCAGACCCACCGCACCCCGGTTTTCGTGATCGGCGCCGGACCCGCCGGCTACACGGCCGCCATCTATGCCGCGCGCGCCAGCATGAACCCCATCCTGCTCGCCGGGCTGCAGCCGGGCGGCCAGTTGATGATCACCACCGATGTCGAAAACTACCCCGGCTTTGCCGAGGCCATCCAAGGCCCGTGGCTGATGGAGCAGATGGAGGCGCAAGCCCGCCACGTCGGCACCACCATTATCCATGACCTGGTGATGGACGTCGATTTCTCGCATCGTCCCTTTCGGTGCGTGGGCGATTCCGGCGACGTGTATCTCGCCGACGCGGTCATCGTCGCCACGGGCGCACAGGCGCGCTGGCTGGGCCTGCCCTCCGAGCAGGCCTACCAGGGCGCCGGCGTCTCGGCCTGCGCCACCTGCGACGGGTTCTTCTATCGCGGCAAGCGCGTGGCGGTGGTCGGCGGCGGCAACACCGCGGTCGAGGAAGCGCTCTACCTGACGCATCACGCCGACCATGTGACCCTGATCCACAGGCGTGACACGTTGCGCGCGGAGAAGATCCTGCAGCGCAGGCTGTTCGAACACCCCAAGATCAGCGTAATCTGGGACAGCGCGGTCGAGGAAATCCTGGGCGGCGGCAAGCCGGCTGTGGTAACCGGCGTGCGCCTGACCCATTTGCGTAGCGATCAGCAGCGGGAAATTGCCGTGGATGGCGTTTTCATTGCGATCGGACATAGGCCAAATACGGCCGTCTTCGCGCCGCATCTGGAACTGGACGCCGAAGGATACGTCGCGACCGTACCCGGCAGCACGCGCACATCCGTGCCGGGTGTCTTCGCCGCGGGCGACGTGCAGGACAAAGTGTTCCGCCAGGCGGTGACCGCTGCGGGAACCGGTTGCATGGCAGCGCTGGAAGCGGAAAGGTGGCTGACCGAAAACGCCCCGAGTCCCGCGCTCCAGCTCGCCTGACGCGCGGGGCAAGGCGTGGCGCGCGTGCAGACGGGGAATATGATGGACTGGGACAAGCTGCGTGTCTTTCACGCCGTGGCCGAGGCGGGCAGCTTCACCCACGCCGGGGACACGCTCAATCTGAGCCAGTCCGCGGTCAGCCGCCAAATCTCGGCGCTGGAGGAGGCGCTGTCCGTGCCGCTGTTCCACCGCCATGCGCGCGGCCTGATCCTGACCGAGCAGGGCGATCAGCTCAACCGCACGGTGCGCGAGGTCTTTGCCAAGCTGGCCATGACCGAGGCGCTGCTGACGGAAAGCCGCGACAAGCCGGCCGGGCGGCTGAAGGTGACCACCACCGTGGGCTTCGGCAGCACCTGGCTGGCGCCGCGCCTGCCCGCATTCCTGAACGCGCATCAGGAGATCTCGGTCAGCCTGCTGCTTGATGATGGCGACCTGGATCTGGCCATGCGCGAGGCGGACGTGGCCATACGCATGCACCCGCCCAAGCAGCCCGACCTGATCCAGCGCCATCTGTTCGAAATCGAGTGGCTGGTGTGCGCCGCACCCGCGTACCTGGAAAAGCACGGCACGCCGCACACGGTCGAGGATCTGGATAACCACAAGCTCGTGCTCTTCGGCGATTACCATCCGCCCGTCGCCGAAATAAACTGGTTGGCCGAAGCCGAACGCCGGCCAGGCGCGCCGCGGCGGGCGGTGCTGGAAGTCAATAACGTCGCCAGCATGGCCCAAACCATCCGCGCGGGGCTGGGCATCGGCTCGCTGCCGAGCTGGATGGCGCCGGAACTGGAAGGCCTGACACGCCTGTTGCCAGATGCCAAGCGCCCAAAGATCGATTGCTACTTCGTCTATCCCGAAGAACTGCGCAATTCCAAACGCGTCGCCGTGTTTCGCGACTTCCTGCTGGCTCGATTGCAGGAGAGATAAGTAAGCCAGGGGGCTCTGCCCCCTGGACCCCCGCTAAGGACAAGTCCTTAGAACCTATTTGTTAGGTGAAGGAGGGGGGCCAAACGCGCGAGTCGGCCCCCCTCCTTCACCTAACAATTGGGGGTCTGGGGCCTCAGGCCCCAGCGGGGTCCAGGGGCAGAGCGCCTGGCCTTACTTAACCTTTCCGCAACCGAGGCCAACATGGACGACGAAGAACGGCAATTGCCGCCTGGCGCCAGGGCGTACATGACGCCGGCGGGGTATGGGCGGATGCGCGCGGAGCTGCATGAATTGATGCGTGTGGAGCGGCCGAAGATTGTGGAGATTGTGCATTGGGCGGCGGGCAATGGCGACCGCTCCGAGAATGGCGATTATTTGTATGGCAAGAAGCGGCTGCGGGAGATTGACCGACGCGCCCGGTTTTTGGGTAAGCGGCTGGAGATTGCCGAGGTGGTGGATGCTTCCGCGCAGACGGTGCGCGATCGGGTGTTTTTTGGGGCGACCGTGACGTATGTCAATGATGACGAAGTGGAACGCACGGTGCGCATTGTGGGGGCGGATGAGGCGGATTTCGCGCGTGGGGAGGTGAGTTTGTATTCGCCGATTGCGCGTGCGTTGCTGGGGTCGCGGCTGGGCGATGTGGTGCGGATGCACGGACCGTCCGGGGTGGAGGCGGTGGAAGTGCTGGCGATTGCCTACCCTGCGGCGGATGGGGTTGTGGCGTGATGCTGGCGCGTCGGCAGGTGGTGGCCGGCGGGGCGGCGCTGATTGCATGGCCGGCATGGAGCGCGCCCGCGCTGGTGCGCGTGGATATGGTGCTGGCGGCCGGGATGATTGGCATTGAGCTTTACGCGGCGCGGGCGCCGTTATCCTCGGCCGATTTCCTGCGGTATATCGATGCGCGGCGTTACGACGGCGGGGTGTTTACACGCGTGGTGCGGCCTGACAATGACCATGGGCGCGCGCCGATTTCAGTGGTGCAGGGTGGTGCGCGGCCCGGGTCTGGATCGTTCGGGAATGTGGCGCATGAGAGCACGAAGATGACCGGGTTGCGCCACATGGATGGCACGCTGTCGTTGCCGCGCGATGCGCCGGGCAGTGCGAGCGGGGCGGAATTCTTCATCTGCCTGGGTGACCAGCCTGGCCTGGATTATGGCGGCGCGCGGCAAGCGGATGGGCAGGGGTTCGCCGCGTTTGGACGCGTGGTGCACGGCATGGATCTGGTGCGCGTCATCTGGCGCATGGATGGGGGCGGTCCTAGTCCGAACGCCTATACCGCGGGACAGATGCTGCGCCGGCCTGTGCCTATTCTGTCCGTGCGGCGCGCCTAGGCGGCGATTGTGGCGCCGCCTGAAATAACCGATCCAGTCAGTGCCACGATCCAGTCCTGGGCTGATCGGGAACTGGCACCTTGGCGCGCGCGAGGGTTGCGGCGCACGCAACTGGAGCACCAGCTTTACAGCATCGTGCAGCGGGCACCAGGCTTGCGTCTGTTTCGAATTTCGGAACGGCGCGTCGTGCTGCGGCCGGCCAACGCTGGTGCGCCAGCCAGTGCGCGCCAGGACGATCGCACGCAGCAATATCTGAAGTTCTTGGGCGATGTTGCCCTGCAACTCCCGCCGGCCTTCAACGCCACCATCTGCATCAGCATGCAGGACAAGGCAACGGGTCCGAAACAGCCCATTTTCAGTCTGCAGCGCAGCGATGACCAGACCTGGTTGTTGTTGCCAGATATCGACTTCCTCAGCCTAGATTTTTACGAAGACGCCCGGTTCAAGGACACGCTGCCCTACGCGCGCAAGGTGGCCCGAGCGGTATTTGCCGGTGCCACGAGTGGCGGGACGAATACGGTGCAGAGAATTCTGGCTGCAACGTTGCCCCGGCTACGGGCCGCCGCGTTCTTCAATGGCCGGCTGGACGTGGATTTCAGGCTTCCGAACATCGTGCAATGTGACGGTGATGAGGCACGGAAGCTGTTGGAGGCGCAGCCTTATTGCCAGCGCCCGGTGCTGCAATGGTCCGAGCAATTCCACAGCCGATTCCTGATTTCGATGGACGGCAATGGCGCGACGTGCTCGCGCGTGGCCGTGGCGCTTGCCAGCTTGTGTGTTCTCCTGAAGTATGACTCCGACGATATGCTGTATTATTTCGACGGCCTGGTGCCGCACGTGCATTACGTGCCGATCGAGACGGACGAAAATGTACTTGCGATTCTTGCGGCTGAACGCGTGCAGCCTGGCCGGTATCTGCCGGTGGCCGATGCCGGGCGGTTATTCGCACATCAATACCTGACGCGCGAGCGAGTGACGGAATACATGGTGCGGCTGCTGACCGGGTATGCTCAGATGCTGTACGACGGTGACAGGCCGCAGCCGGGCACGCCGCCGCGGCGTGTGGTGGCCGTGGCCCGTGGGTCAGACGGGCCGCAACATTTCAGCGAGACGCATGACTGGGTGGGAACAATGCAAAGCGGCGTCGCGCTGACATCGTTCAAGTTGCTGTGCCAGCCGCGCGCGGAGTCGCCGCGGCTATACTACCAGGCGAGCACGCATGACGGAGGTTTCACCCCCACGATCACCGAAGGCACGTGGTGCGGCGAGGGCGCGGCAATTACCGGCATCCGGCTGGAGAAGGCACGCGAGCCTGACCCGCTGAACATCGAGATAGAGGCGCGCTTTATCGATGGCAGCAAGGCCAAGGTATCTGAAATGGGCGTGGAGTGCCGCGCGGAGTCAGGCAGCGCGATAGAGGCGTTCCGGGTGCGCCTGGCATGATCAGGTGCGATTGGGCGGGCACCGATCCACTCTATTGCCGCTATCATGACGAGGAATGGGGCGTGCCGGAGCGAAACGCGCGCGCTCTGTGGGAAAAGCTGATGCTGGACGGCTTTCAGGCGGGGCTTGCCTGGATCACGATCCTGCGCAAGCGCGAGGCCTTCCGCGCCGCCTTTGCCCAATTCGATCCTGAATTGGTTGCGCGCTTTGGGCAGGCCGATCTGGACAGGCTGATGGGCGATGCGGGCATCGTCCGTTCGCGCGCCAAGATCGAAGCGTGTATTGGTGGCGCGCAGGCGTATCTGAAGATGCGCGATGGCGGGGAGGATTTCGCCGACTTCGTCTGGCGTTTCACAGGTGGCGCGCCGATCCAGAATCATTGGACGCGGCGGGAGGATGTGCCGGCGCAGACACCGCTTTCAATGGACATATCCAAGGCGCTGCGCGCGCGGGGCTTTACGTTTGTCGGACCGGTGATCGTGTATGCGTGGATGCAGGCGATTGGGCTGGTGAACGACCACGTGGTCGATTGCTTTCGGCATAAGCTGGTTACCCCCAGAAGGATTGGGGGAGATGTGCCATCCCCCCCAAACCCCCCGTCATTATTTTGAACGAGGCTCTACAATCGACGGGGGGTCTGGGGGGGATGGCACATCTCCCCCAGCCTTACTCTGAGAGTTAATCTTTCTGCTGGCTGGTATTACTTAGCGGAAGGAGGCGTTCCCACCCGCTCGCCGCCGCAAAACACCTCGAAGCCGTCATTCCGCGCAACTCCTATCAGCGTCATCCCCGCCGCCTCGGCTACCCGAACCGCCAGGCTCGTAGGCGCAGAGATGGCAACCACCACCCGCGCCCCCATGCGCGCCGCCTTCTGCACCAATTCAATGGATAGCCGGCTCGTCAGCACCACGCATCCCTCTGCCGCGGACACCCCCGCGCGGGCCAGGGCGCCGGCGAGCTTGTCCAGCGCATTGTGCCGGCCGACATCCTCGCGCAACGCCACCAACCCAGCGTCCCGTCGCCAGAACCCGGCTGCATGCACCGCCCGCGTCGCACCCCCCAGCACCTGCGCCGGCGCCAGGCTTGCCACCGCGGCCATGATCTCAGCGGCCGAGAACACGTCACCCGCCGCGGGAACGGCGGGTGGTGCCTGCATCGCCGCCTCCAGACTCTCCAGCCCGCACATGCCACAACCGGTCGCACCCGCCAGCGTGCGTCGCCGGCGTTCCAGCCCCGCCATCAGCGAAGCCTCGATCCACAGCCGCAGCTCCAAGCCCTGGGGTGCGTCGACGATGGCACATTCCTCGATCTGCTCAGGCGAAGGCACGATCTGCTCGGCCAGCGAAAAGCCCACCGCGAAATCCTGCAAATCCGCGGGCGTGGCCATCATCACCGCGTGAGTCACGCGATTATAGGTGATCGCAATGGCCATTTCCTGCGCCAGCCTGCGCTCGCCTGCCGACCACTCACCGCGCCAGACAGACGGCCGCCAGATTTCCTGCATGGCCGATGGTAGAACGTTTGCGCGCCTACTCCACCGTCTCGGGCAGGCGATGAATGCCGCACTCGGTCTTGCCCGTGCCGGCCCAGCGCCCGCTGCGCGGGTCCTCGCCGGAGGCCACCGCGCGCGTGCACGGGGCGCAGCCGATCGAGGCATACCCCTCCAGGCTCAGCGCGTGGCGGGGCAGGGCGCGCGCCACCATCTCGGCTTCGACCTGCTCTGCGGTCCAGTCGGCCAGGGGATTGATCTTGGTTTTGCCATCCACCCGCTCGACCAGCGGCAGGGCCACACGCGTCAGCGCCTGGTGGCGCTTGCGGCCAGTCACCCACGCGTCGAAGGATGCCAGCGCGCGCTCAAGCGGAGTGACCTTGCGAAAGCGGCAGCACGCGTCGGGGTCATAGCGCCAGAGTTCGTCGGCCGGATCATTGGCAGCGCGATCGGCCGCGGTGGGGCCGATGTCCCGCACGTCGGTCAGGCAAAGGCGAGCTGCCAGTTCGCTGCGATAGGCCAGAGTTTCGGCGAAGTGTTGGCCCGTTTGCAGGAACAGCACGGGTGTTGTGGGGTCGATCTCTGCCACCAGCGCCAGCAGCACGGCCGATTCCGCGCCGAAGGAGGACACGACAGCAATCCGGCCGGCGTAGTCGTTGGTGATCGCGCGGTGCAGCACGTCCAAGCCATGCAAGTGGGCGGGGCACGCGGCCAGGGCGGAGAATGGCTCTTCGGTGAGCTGCACACGCTCCAGGCAAGTGCAATCGAACATGATACCCCCGCAGCAGCTAGACGAGATCCCAGCGCTTCAAGAAAGCATGTGTTATCAAACTTAACACGTTCAATGATCGTGCAATCGGGCATGCACGCCACGCAATGCGAAGTTGCGCGCTAGGATACCAGAGTTGACGTGGGCTGGCCGCGCACTCTATCCGCCGCCATGCCACCCGCCGCCACTTCACCTACGCTGGGCCCCTGGCGCGTGATCAAGACCTATGATCATGCCGAAGGCCTGTCGTGCTGCTTTCGCCAATGGCAAGCCGGCGCTTCCCAATGCCGGTTCCTGCACGGCTATGCGCTGGCGTTTCGCTTCACGTTTGTCTGTGCGTCGCTGGACGATCGGGGCTGGTGCATCGATTTTGGCGGGCTCAAGCCGCTGCGGGCGTGGCTGCACGAGATGTTTGACCACATCACGCTGGTGGCGGTGGACGACCCGGAACTGGCGCGGTTCCAGGTGCTGGCGGAGGCCGGGCTGGTGCAGTTGCGCGTGGTGGGCAGCGTTGGCTGCGAGGCGTTTGCGGTGCTGGCGCATGAATGGGCCGCGGCCTGGCTCGCGGGTGAAACTGACGGGCGGGTGTGGCTAGAGGGGGTGGAGGTGGCTGAGCACGCGGGCAATGCGGCGGCCTATCGGCCGATTCTGGACGGGCCGCTGCTTGACGGGGGAGGGGCGGCGAGGGGATAAGGCGCGCCTTGCGATGGCGGCGTAGCTCAGCGGTAGAGCAGGAGAATCATAATCTCTTGGTCGGCGGTTCAAATCCGTCCGCCGCTATTTTAGTCGAGGCAAGGGCAGGGGCTCTGCCCCTGACCTCGCCTAAGGACAAGTCCTCGGCTCAGGGATGTCGAGGGACCGCACCGCTTATGACAAACGTCTTCACACGAACAGTTTTAGGAAAGCACATTTTTGAAAAACAAGCAAAAACGTTTGGCTTTTCGCTGCGCGCCAAGTGGATCAACGCCGCGCGTTATGCCAACGGATAAACGTCTTTTTGCTCTTCTTTCGTCAGAGTAAAATAGAGTCTTCCTGCCGCTGCCAGTTCTCACTCAAAACAGCCGCGCCCAGTCCTCTTCAACAACCCCCGCAGCCGGCGCTCCCACGCTCAGCCAACCGGCGCCCGCGGCCTGCACCTCCACCGCCGCGAGACCGTTGTGCCGCGCGATCATGTCACGCGGGATTTCCACCGCCCGCCAGGCGGCCCTGCCCCAGAGCGAGGGCAACTCGATCCACGCTTGCGTGCCGTCGCCCAGGTGCAGGACCATGCGCCGGCCCGGCCCTTCATCCGTGGTCGCGAACGGCACTGCCACGTCCTGGCCCAGTCCTGTGCCGGGCATGAATGCCAAGTGAAGCGTGCCGGTCCCCGATCCGCCATACCGCCAGGCGCTGCCGCCCGGCGCGCCCGGGTCTTTCGTGCCAGCCACGCCCGCTATAGGCGCAAACCCGCCCGAGACCACGGCCGCGGTCGGTGCGAGCGCCACGATCTGGCGCAGCGCTGTGGCCGGCACGATGCGCAACGGCCCAATCCGCGCGGGCTTCTTCAGTCTGCAAGCCAGGTCTGGCCGCGCCGGGAACAGGGCCACGACCTTCACCTCCCGCCCCTCGTCCACAGTTGCGGCGCGCTCAGGAAAGCGAAAGCCACTTTCAAAGTCGTGGGGCTCGGCCGCGGCGCCTAGCTTGGTCTGATCGGCCGCACGGTAGGCGAGCGGCCGGGCCATGCCGATAAGCCCATGCGTGCCCTCGATTGCCGCAATCCAGGCGGCGTTGTGCTTGCCTGACGGGTCCGCGGCCCACCCGCGCAGCAGGAAACCCGTGCCGTCCAGGGCATAGCCATAATCGAGCCGGCCGCGGCACACCGGCAAGGTCTCCGATCGTACCGTCCTGGCCTGCGCCAACAGGGCGTCCGGAGGTCCGTTTTCCGGCGCAAACATGTTCAGCCGGCTTGCGTGCAGGAAGACGGCGGCCGCGCGCACGCTCTCGATCGTGCCGGAGAAGACCAGGGGCGCCGGTCCTACCAGGGCGACATTGTTGACCAGTAATGCGGCGTCCGAGGCAATGACGCGCCGTAAGGGCGCCACGACCCGGTCGTAGGCTGGCAGGTTGAAAAGAACCAGCATCCCGACGGCCGAGAGCCAAAGGGCCGCGACGGCAGCCCCTCGCGCACCGTGCCGGGCGGCCTGGCGCGCCGCCAAGGCCAGCAGCACGCCGGCGAAAAGCAGGCTCATCGTCGCGTAGCGCCCGACCAGCGCGCCGCCGGGACCAAAGACAATCCGCGGCGTGAAACTGCCGGCTGGGCCGCACGCCGCCACCCATAAGCCGAGCGACAGCAGGGCCGCGTCTCCTGAAGGCACTATCGCCCGCCGTAGGCTGTATCTGCGCAGCAGGTGGATGCCGAAGCCCAATAATGCACCCAGCAGGACCAGCCCGCCGATCCACGTCCATGCCCCGGTAAAACAATTTACGGCGCTGGCGAGGAAGTTGCCGCTATATCGCACGCGCAACCAGTTGAGCTGCCAATCCAGCAGCGGCAGCCCCTTCAGGGGCGGAAGGTGATGTCGGTACAACGCCACGCCCAGGGCGCAGAGCGGTGTGAAGGCCGCCCACGCCTCCCAACGCGCCCGCCGCATGGCCAGCAGCACCAGCAGGGCAGGCGACAGCAGAATGCCGCTGGCCATCGAAAAATCCGCCAGAATGGCCAGTATACCCGCCATGACGGCCATTGCGACCGCCGGGCCTCTGGCCGCGCCGGAAGCGGCCGTGAGCAGCCACGCACAGCCACAGCCCAGGGCGCAGGTGAGGGGAAACTGCACCTGGAAAGGGAAGACCAGGTTGTCCCACTGACATGTCGCGCAAGCCAGCGCGACCCACACCAGCGGGGGGACCAGTAAGGGCACACCGTCCCGCGCTGCCAGCCGGCCGACCATCCAGCCCACGGCAAGCAGCAGCACGAAGCTGGCAGTGACGGCAAGCCACCCGTTCATGTCGAAAAAGATCGAATCGAGCAGCAGGATAACGCGTGTCGTGGCGATCCTGTGCGTGTCGTTATGCGGCTTGATCAGATCATGGAACCTGAAGCGTCCCTCGACCCAGCGCTGGTAATCGGACACCCAGAGCCAGTAATCGCCCCAGGCTGGTGAAGTGAAATGCCGCCAGGTAAATACGGCCGAGCGCACGATCGCAGCGAGTGAAATAAGCGAGAGCAGCGCGCCGGCCCACCGGATCGGCCGAGGAGTTGCTAGCACGCGGCGCGCCGCCTATCACTCCGCCAATTCATGCCTACACCCTCTCGTATTGTCGTGACCGGCGCCGCCGGCCTCGTGGGCCAGAATCTGCTGGTTCGCCTGGAACAGCGTGGCTACACGAGCCTGGCAGGAATCGACAAGCACCCCGGCAACACCGCGATCCTGCGCCGGCTGCATCCCAACCTTGAACTGGCCCAGGCCGACCTTGCCCAGCCAGGAGGCTGGGAAGCGCTGCTGCGGCCAGGAGATACGCTGGTGATCGCACATGCGCAGATTGGCGGGACATCGCCCGCGCCGTTCCACCGAAATAATGTCGTTGCCACAAGCCGCGTCATCGCCGCGGCAGAACGCGCGGGCGTGGCCCATATCGTGCACATATCCTCCTCGGTGGTGAATTCCTCCGCACGCGACCCGTATACCGAAACCAAGGCGGCACAGGAGGCGCTTGTCGGCGCCTGCGCCATTCCGCACGTCATCCTGCGGCCGACGCTGATGTTCGGCTGGTTTGATCGTAAACATCTCGGCTGGCTGGCGCGCCTGATGGCCCGCACGCCGGTCTTTCCCATTCCTGGCAACGGGCGATTCCGCCGCCAGCCGCTCTATGTCGGCGATTTCTGCGCCGTGGTGTGCGACTGCATCGCCAGCGCGCGCGCCGGCGAGGCGTATAATATCAGCGGCCGTGAAGTGATCGACTACATCGACCTGATCCGTGCCGTTCGTGCCGCGTGCCGCGCACGCACCGCCATCGTCAGAATTCCGTTCTGGCTCTTTGACGTGCTGTTGCGCGCCTATGCGCTGTTCGATCGCGATCCGCCCTTCACGACCCGCCAGCTCGCCGCACTCGCCATCCCCGAATTGTTCGAAGTGATCGACTGGCCAGCGATCTTTCACGTCAGGCCGACCGCGCTCACTGGCGCGCTGGAGGAGACCTTCCGCACCGAGCCGTATTGCGGCATCGAACTGGTGTTCTGAATATGGCGCGTGTGGCGGTAATCGGCGCAGGCATCATGGGATTGGCGGCCGCCTACGAGGCGCTGTTGCTGGGCCATGACGTCGCGGTGTACGAGGCGGCACCGCAGGCGGGCGGCATGGCCGCGCATTTCATCCTTGGCGACATATCGATCGAGCGTTTCTATCATTTCCTCTGCAAGACGGACACCCCTGTCTTCGAGCTGCTCGCCGAGCTGGGCATTGCGGAGTCATTGCATTGGGTGCCGACGTCGATGGGCTTTTTCGTCGGCGGCACGCTTCATCCGTGGGGCGATCCGATCTCGCTGCTGCGCTTTCCCCACCTGAGCCTGGTGCAAAAGATCCGCTACGCGCTGCTGGTTTTCGTGGCGACACGCCGCGACCGCTGGGACAGCCTGGAATGGCAGGACGCACGAAGCTGGATCACCCGGTGGTGCGGCGCGGATGTGTATGACCGCATGTGGCGTAAATTGTTCGAGCAGAAATTCTACGCACGCGCGGATAATGTCTCCGCGGCCTGGATCTGGACCCGCATCAGGCGCGTCGGCCGCTCGCGCCGAAGCGTGATGCAGGAGGAACTCGGTTATCTGACGGGCGGTTCCGAAACACTGGTTCAGGCGCTTGGAGAGCGGATCACGGCCCTGGGCGGCACGCTCAATCTCCGTACGCCGGTCTCGCGCATCGAAACTGCGGGCGGCCGCGTGACGGGCCTGAGGATTGCGGCGGGGAGCCTAGCCGCGGATGCCGTGATGTGCACGGTACCCACGCCCTATCTTGGCGCGCTGCTCGCCGATCTGCCGGTCACTATGCGCGAGCCTTACGCCGCGATCGAGAATACCGGGGTCGTCTGTGTCGTGTTGCGGCTCGCCCGCTCCGTAACACCGCATTTCTGGGTCAACATCAATGACGAGGCGATCCGGGTACCCGGCATCATCGAATTTTCCAATCTGCGCCCGACAGGCGACCATGTCGTCTACGTGCCCTATTACATGCCGCCGGACAGGCCGGAATGGGTTTGGGAGGATGCGCGCTTCGTCGATGACGCGATGGCATGCGTCATGCGGGTCAATCCCGCCATCCGGGCGGATGATCTGATCGGCACGCATGTCGGCCGGTTGCGCCACGCGCAGCCGATCTGCACGCCGGGTTTCGCGTCCTTGCTGCCCGCGGTGCAGACGCCGATCGCGGGTCTGCAGATTGCTGATACGTGTTTTTATTACCCGGAGGACCGGGGGTTGGCCGAAAGCATACGGCTTGGTCGGGCCATGGCGCGGACGATTGCGAGGTAGCAAAAAAGGTTGGGGGAGATGTGCCATCCCCCCAAACCCCCCGTCATTCTTTTAGAACCCTGCGATCGCAGGGCCGTTGTCTTGGCTCCGCCTGGAAAGAGCGCCCCATGCCCTTCATTGAAGCCGCCGACAAAACGCCGCTCCACTACACGGATTGGGGCACCGGCCGCCCCGTCGTGCTGATCCACGGCTGGCCGCTGAACGCCGACATGTGGGAGTACCAGGCCGCCCACCTCGCCGAGCACGGCTACCGCGTCATCGCCTATGACCGCCGCGGCTTCGGCCGCTCCGGCAAGCCGTGGTCCGGCTACACTTACGACACGCTGGCCGACGACCTGGCCGCCATCATGGACCAACTCGATCTGCACGACGCGGCCCTGGTCGGCTTTTCCATGGGCGGGGGCGAGGTGGTGCGCTACCTCTCCCGCCACGGCGCAGCCCGCGTCAGCCACGCCGCACTGGTTGCGGCGGTCACGCCCTTTCTGCTGCAAACGGCGGACAACCCGGACGGCGTGCCGCAGGCCATTTTCGACGGCATGATCGCGGGCATCCACGCCGACCGGCCGGCCTTTCTGACGCCTTTCGGCAAGATGTTCTTCGGCGTGGGCGTGCTGACCTCGCCGGTCTCGGACGAGTTCCTGCATTGGTCGAGTGCCATGGCGCTGCAGGCCGCCCGCCACGCCACAATCGAATGCGTGCGCGCGTTTTCCGCCACGGATTTCCGCGGGGACATGAAGGCGCTGACGATGAAGACGCTCATCGTGCATGGGGATGGCGACAAGACGGTGCCCAACAAGGTGGCGGGTGCGCGTGCGGCGGAGATGGTGCCGCACGCGGAATTTCTGATTTATGACGGGGCGCCGCATGCGTTGGTGGTAACGGAGAAGGATCGGTTTAATAAGGACCTGCTGGCCTTCCTCACATGAGGCAAGGGGCTCTGCCCCTGGACCCGCTGGGGCCTGAGGCCCCAGACCCGCAACGTTTGGGGTCTGGGGCCGCGGGCCCCAGCGGGTCCAGGGCAGAGCCCTGGCCTTGCTTAAGTTTCCCTTAAGTTGTATGTGCTCCCCGTGCCGGACCTGAAAACCCTCTTCCGCCAATCAGGCAAACGCCAACGAGACGTCGCCGACGCCGTCCACCGCAGCGAAGCCGCCGTCAGCCAGTGGGTCCATGGCGAGCGGGACATCCCCGCCGACCTCGTCCCGCAAGTCGAGGCCGTCACCGGCATTCCACGCCACCGGCTGCGGCCGGACCTCTGGGGGGCAAACATGAACGCCATAGCCGATGCCGCGCGCCACGCGCCTGACCTGACCCACCTGCAGCGCCTGGAGGCCGAAAGCATCCACATCATGCGCGAGGTGGTCGCCGAAGCCGAAAACCCCGTCATGCTCTATTCCGTCGGCAAGGACAGCAGCGTCATGCTGCATTTGGCCATGAAGGCCTTTGCGCCAGGCGTGCCGCCCTTCCCGCTGCTGCACGTCAACACGACGTGGAAATTCCGCGAAATGATCGCCTTTCGGGACAAGCTGATCACCGATTTAGGGCTGACGCTGCTCGAATGGATCAACAAGGACGGCATCGCGCGCGGGATCACGCCGTTCAGCTCGGCCGCCTATACCGACATCATGAAAACCGAAGCGCTCAAGGCCGCACTCGATCATTACGGTTTCGATGCGGCCTTCGGCGGCGCCCGGCGGGACGAGGAGAAAAGCCGCGCCAAGGAACGCATCTTCTCCTTCCGCAGCGCGCAGCACCGCTGGGACCCCAAGCGGCAGCGGCCCGAACTCTGGCACCAGTACAATGCGCGCAAGAACCGTGGCGAGAGCATCCGCGCCTTTCCGCTCTCCAATTGGACCGAGCTCGACATCTGGCAATACATCCACCTGGAAAACATCCCGATCGTGCCGCTCTATTTCTCCGCCGAGCGCCCGGTGGTCGACTACAACGGCATGACCATCATGGTCGATGACGACCGCATGGAAATCCCCGAAGGCCAAACGCCGCGCCTGGAAAAAATCCGCTTCCGCACGCTCGGCTGCTACCCGTTGACAGGCGCCACGCACAGCGAGGCCGCCACGCTGCCCGAAATCATCCAGGAAATGCTGCTGACCACCACATCCGAGCGCCAGGGCCGCGCCATCGATCATGACAGCGCCGCCAGCATGGAGAAAAAGAAGCAGGAGGGATATTTCTGATGGCCCATGTCAGCGACCTGATCGCCACCGACATCGACGCCTATCTCCATCAGCACGAAACAAAGAGCCTGCTGCGCTTCATCACGTGCGGCAGCGTCGATGACGGCAAATCCACCCTGATCGGCCGGCTGCTCTATGACAGCAAGATGATTTTCGAAGACCAGCTCGAGGCGCTGGAAGCCGACAGCAGGCGCATGGGCACGCAGGGCCAGAACATCGATTTCGCCTTGCTTGTGGACGGCCTGGCCGCCGAGCGCGAGCAAGGCATCACGATCGATGTCGCCTACCGCTTTTTCTCGACCGACAAGCGCAAATTCATCGTCGCCGACACACCCGGCCACGAACAATACACGCGCAACATGATCACCGGCGCCTCGACGGCCGATCTCGCCGTGATCCTGATTGATGCGCGCCGCGGCGTGCTGACGCAGACCAAGCGGCACAGCTACCTGGTCTCGCTCATCGGCATCAAGAACGTGGTGCTGGCGATCAACAAGATGGATCTGGTCAATTACAGCAAGGAGGTGTTTGACCGCATCCTCGGTGATTACTCCTCCTTTGCGGCACAGCTCGACATCGAAAAGATCGTGCCCATCCCGATCTCCGCGCTCGCGGGCGATAACATCACCGAACCAAGCGGCAACACGTCGTGGTATCGCGGCCCTACGTTGATGCAGCATCTGGAGACGGTCGAAGTCGCGCGCGCCTCGCGCGAGGCGCCCTTCCGCATGCCCGTGCAATGGGTCAACCGCCCCAACCTCGATTTCCGCGGCTTCTCCGGCATGATCGCCGGCGGCACGATCCACCCGGGCGATGCGGTCAAAATCATGCCCGCGGCCACGCAAAGCCGGGTGGCCAGCGTGCTGATCTCGGGCGATTTGCCTTACGCCACCGCCGGCCAGTCGGTCACGATCACGCTGGAAGACGAAGTCGATTGCTCGCGCGGCGACATCATCTGCGCCGCCGAAAGCCCGGCAGAAGTCTCCGACCAGTTCGAAGTCACGCTGGTGTGGATGAATGACGAGCCGATGCTTCCCGGCCGCCCATATCTGTTGAAAATAGGCACGCGCAGCGTCTCGGCCTCCGTCACCACGCTCAAGCACAAGATCAACGTCAACACGCTCGAACAAATTCCCGCGCGCGAATTGCAGCTCAACGAAATCGCCACGGCCAACGTCAGCCTGGACCAGCCCGTCGCCTTCGACTCCTACGCCGACAACCACGACACCGGCGGCTTCATCCTGATCGACCGCCTCAGCCACGAGACCGTCGGCGCCGGCCTGATTCATTTCGCGCTTCGCCGGGCGCAGAACATCCACTGGCAGGCCGTCGATGTCACGCGCATCGCGCGCGCCTCGCTGAAATCACAAAAATCCGCCGTGTTGTGGTTCACCGGCCTCTCGGGCGCGGGCAAATCCACCATCGCCAACCTCGTGGAAAAGCGCCTCTTCACGCTGGGCCGCCACACCACGCTGCTCGATGGCGACAACGTCCGCCACGGCCTCAATCGCGATCTCGGCTTTACCGACACCGATCGCGTCGAAAACATCCGCCGCGTCGCCGAAGTCGCGCGCCTGATGACGGATGCCGGTCTGATCGTGCTCGTCAGCTTCATCTCGCCCTTCCGCAGCGAGCGGCAAATGGCGCGCGACCTGCTGCCTGATGGCGAATTCCTCGAAGTGCACGTGGACACGCCGTTGGCCGTCGCTGAAACGCGCGATGTCAAGGGCCTCTACAAAAAAGCCCGCCGCGGCGAAATCCCGCACTTCACCGGCATTTCCTCGCCCTACGAAGCGCCCGAAAGCCCCGAATTGCACATCGACACCACGAGCACCTCGCCCGAACAGGCCGCCGAGCAGATCGTTGCCGCCCTTCAATCGCGCGGCCTGCTACGCGGGAACGAGGCATGACGGCGCTCGATCTTCCCGCACTCTTGCAAGCCATCATTCCCATCGCCGAAGACGCCGGCCGTGCCACGCTGACCTATTATGGCAGCACGACGGCCACGGCCAAAGCCGATGGCAGCCCAGTGACCGCTGCCGACCAGGCGGCCGAGGACATCATCCTCCCGCGCCTGCGCGCGCTCACGCCCGACATCCCCGTCGTCTCCGAGGAAGAAGCCGCCAATGGCCTGACACCTGACGTGACAGGCGATCGCTTCTGGCTCGTCGATCCGCTGGACGGCACAAAGGAATTCATCAACGGCAACGGCGAATTCACAGTCAACATCGCCTTGATCGAACACGGCGCGCCAATACTCGGCGTCGTCGTCATTCCTGCGCGCGCGCAAACCTACGCCGGCGCTGGACCGGGCACCGCCACCTTGACGGACGCACAAGGCACGCGCGCCATTGCCACGCGCCGAACGCCCGCAGCAGGTCTGACCGTCGTTGGATCACGCAGCCATGGCGACGCCTCGGCCATGGACGCCTTCCTCGCCGGCCGTCAGGTGGCCGAATTTCGCTCAGCCGGCAGCTCGCTGAAATTGTGCCTGATTGCGGCGGGCGAAGCCGATCTCTATCCGCGGCTCGGCACCACGATGGAGTGGGATATTGCAGCGGGACACGCCGTGCTGACGGCGGCCGGCGGGCGGGTCACGACCGTGCAGGGTGAACCGTTTACTTACGGAAAGCCCGACTATCGCAATCCGCATTTCGCCGCTTACGCGAAGTAGCCTAGAAATAGACGGGGGGTCTGGGGGGGGATGGCACATCTCCCGCCAGCCTTTTTCCCCCGCTGCACAACATATTGTTTGCACAGTCGCTTCATGACGTTGTTGGACTGGAGCCTGCGTGAACGAAGCTGAAGATCCCGAGGACGAGCCATCCTCCAACCGCGGCCCGCTAGCGGCGCTCGGCGTCGTTGTCCTGCTCGTCCTTGGCGGCCTGTGGCTGGCGCATGTGCTGGGTGGCGCCTCGGCCACGCAGGACTGCCTGGCCTCAGGCCGCACCAACTGCGCGCCCGTCGCGGCAAGCCCGCGTTGAAACCCCGCACATTGCCAAACGTCACCCGCTTGCGCGAAACAGGCCACGAGCGGACGAATCGGGCCGTGTCGCGGCCTGACGGATTGGGACAAGGGTGAGCATGCTGTTGGGGGCGGCGGATGGCCAAGGGCTGCCGCACGACATCGATCATCCGGCCCTGGCCCCGCTGCGGGCGCGCCTTCGCATAGGCGTGGCGCACACCGCAGGCCGCATAGGGCTTACGACAGAGCCCGGCCGGTTGCGCGTGGACCCCGGTCTTGCCGGGCGCGCCGGCGCGCTGGTGCTGCTGCGCTTCGGCATGGAGCACGCCTTGCTGCGCACCATCCCCGGCCTTTGCCATGCCACGGCCACACTGCTCGCCGCCAGGGCCGCCGGCATGTTCCTGGCCGTCTTGCCGCGCGCCGAGCGCGACGCTGCGTTGGAGGATCCCATCGTAGCGCTGATGCGCCGCCTGGCCGGCCCGCTACCGCCGATCGCCCAACTCGCCGCCTGCTGGCGCCTGCTGGCCGAAGCCACGGCAAGCGACGAGCCAGCGCCCGATCTTGCGGCGCTGGAGATGGTCGCCCGCCTGTGGCACCTGGCCGCTCCCACCGAGGCGCTGCTGACCGCAGGCGGGGACGATCGACTGACGCTGGACCGCCAGACCGGGCTGAACCGCTACCTCTGCCCACCCTACCCGGCGCCGCATGTGATCAGCTTCAGTTCTTGCACGGCTTCGATCATCTCGCAGCCCGCTTTTGCCGCGGCTGAGGCCGTGCGCCAGGACCTGATTGCGGCAAGCTGCGTCGCGGCCCCGGATGACGTGCTGGCCCGTGCGTCCGATCAGATCGTGGCCGAGCTGCTGGTGCATCTGGACGTGGCCGACATCGCCGAAGCCGTGCTCGCCGCCTCTGGCACGGACGCCACCCTGCTGCTAACCGGGCTGCTGGCGGCCGAGCGGCCGCGCCAGACGATGACCACCGTGCTGATGACCCCGTCCGAGACAGGCAGCGGTGTGCCCGAAGCCGTGCAGGGGCGCCATTTCGCGCCGTGCACCGCGTCCGGCCAGGTGGTCGAGAAGGGCGGCGCGGTTGAAGGTTTTCCGCCAGGACTCTCGCTGGTCAGCGTCGCGCTTCGTGATGGCGCCGGTGCGCCGCGCACGCCTGACGCCGTTGCCGCCGATTGCGAGGCGGCGATCGAGGCCGCCGCCAGCCGCGGCCGCGTGGTGCTGCACGCCATCGACGGCAGCAAGACGGGGCTGGCCGCACCTGGCCTCCTGGCGCTCGATCTGCTGGCGGATCGTTTTGGTGAGCGGCTGGATATCGTGGTGGACGCGTGCCAGTTGCGCATTGAGCCCGCGCTGGTGCGGCGTTATCTGGAGCGGGGTTGGCCGGTGCTGATCACGGGCTCCAAATTCTTCGGCGCGCCGGGCTTTTGCGGCGCAATTCTGTTTCCGCGCAGGCGCTTGCAGCGCATCGCCGGGGGCGGGCGGGTGCCGGACGGGTTGGGCGCCTATGCCAGCCTGTCGGACGGGACTGTTTCACGCCGATGTCCCGGGTTGCTGCTTCGCTGGGCGGCCGCACTCGCGCATATGCGCGACTTTGCCGGGATGGCAGCCGGCGACGTGCGCGCGGCAATCGATCGCGCCGGCGGGCAGATGCGCGCGGCAATGATGCGCGAGCGGCGGGTGCAGTTGGTGCCGGCACCTCGGCCGGACGGGTGTGGGTGGTCTGACCGGCCTAGCGTGCTGACTTTTTCGGTGCGCGGGCGCGGTCGTGCGTTGAGTGCAGATGGGCTGCGGCCGATCTATCGGGCGCTGGCGGGTGATTTGTCCGGGGGAGCGTGCCTGATTGGTCAGCCGGTGGTGCTGGCCGATGGGATTGGCGGGTTGAGGCTGGCGTTGAGTGCGGCGCAGATCGTTGGTGGTGGGGATTTGCGGGCGCCGGTGTCGGCGGTATTTGAGAAATTGGGCGCGCTGCTGGATGAGGGTGCGGCTTGAGCGATCCAGGCGACCGAGCAGGGTGGAGCGTGCCCATCACGCACAACCCTTGATTGTGCCGTCCCGGCAATGTTTTATAGTCGCGTGATTCGCCCGCTAAAATCCATTTTCGCGATGGCCGTGCTCTGCTTGCCGGGTTGCGCCGCCAGGGCACCCATCCCCGCCGTGCCGCGAGAAGCCGCGGCCACTTCCTACCAGGTCCAGGTCGGCGACACGCTTGCCATCCGGCTGTTCGACACGCCAGAGCTGAACGAGGACGTAACAGTCCGCCCCGATGGGCGCATCACCACCACGCTCGCCCAGGCCGTGCCGGCGGCGGGGCAGACGCCGGAGCAGGTGGCCGCGGCGCTGCGCACGATCTATAATGCCGAATTGCGCGAGCCGCGCATGACCGTGGGCGTGAAGAGCTACGCGCCCGTGCGGGTCTATGTCGCGGGCGAGGTTTTCACGCCGGGCGAACTGACCACACCCGGGCCGCCGCCCACGCTGCTGCAGGCGCTCTCGCGCGCCGGCGGGGTGCGCGTCACGGGCGATACCACGGGCGTGCTGATCGTGCGGCGCGGTCCGGCTGACCAGCCGCAGGTTTTCGCCGCCGATTACGCCGGTGCCGTGCGCGGGCGCGACCCGGGGGCGGATGTGACATTGCGCCCTTATGACGTGGTGATCGTTCCGCGCACGGATGTGGCCGAGGCCTATGTGTGGGTGAACCAGCACATCCAGCAATTCGTGCCTGTGAGCTGGGGTTTTTCATATAATGTCAATCCGTTGATCAGGTAATACCAGCCAGCAGAAAGATTGACTTTCAGAGTAAGGCATCTCCCCAATTTTTCTCGCCTTGATCATGTGTCAGTTTCAACGCCGGTTGGTATAAGCACGATCACAGGCGGCCGAGGATGGCGCGGGTGATGTCGGCCGTGCTGGCGGTGCCGCCAAGGTCTCGCGTGCGCACGTTGTCATCGACGATGGCAGTGCGCACCGCCTCGCGGAGGCGGTTGCCTTCTTCGGCGAGCTTGGCGTGATCCAGCATCATGGCCGCGGCAAGCAGTAGGGCGGCGGGGTTGGCCACGCCCCGGCCGGCGATGTCGGGTGCCGATCCGTGCACGGCTTCGAAAATGGCGGCATTGGTGCCGATATTGCCGCCTGGTGCGAGGCCCAGGCCGCCGATCAGGCCAGCGATGAGATCTGAGAGGATATCGCCGAACAGGTTTGTGGTGGCGATCACGTCGAACTGCCAGGGGTTGAGGACGAGCTGCATGGCGCAGGCGTCCACGATGCGTTCGTCCATTTCGACGCGGCCGGCGTATTCGGGGGCGATGTCTCGGCCGGCGTCCAGGAAGATGCCTGTCAGCGCCTTGAGGATGTTGGCCTTGTGGACGATCGTGACCTTCTTTCTGTTGTGCGCAACGGCGTATTCGAAGGCGTAACGGATGATTCGCTGGCAGCCGGCGCGGGTGTTGAAGCCGGCGGAGAAGGCCACGGCTTTGTGGTCATCACCCACGGGCATGTAGTGCTCGAAGGCGGCGTAGAAACCGTCGAGGTTTTCGCGCACCAGGGTGATGTCGATGTTTTCGTAACGGCCGCCTGGGATCAGGGTGGTGGCGGGGCGAAGGTTGGCGAAGAGCTCGAATTCTCGGCGCAGTTCGACGTTGACGGATTTGAAGCCGCCGCCGATGGGGGTGGTGAGCGGGCCTTTCAGGGCGAGCTTGGTGGCGCGGATGCTGTCCAGCGTGGATTTCGGCAGCGGGTCTCCGTGGGTGGCAATTGCGCCCAGGCCGGCTTGCTGTTCGTCCCAATCGAAGGGGGAGCCAAGGGCTGCCATGATTTCGCGCACGCTGGCCATGATTTCGGGGCCGATGCCGTCGCCGGGGATCAGGGTGGCTGGGATGGCCATGGGGCGTGAGGGTCCTTGGGCGTGTTGGGGGAGTTTAGGGGTGGTAGGCGGAGGGTGCAAAGCGGGTTGGGGCGCTCGCTTGGACCGGCGTTCGTGCTACATTGCGCTTGATGAACAGGAGGTGGTCATGCCTGTGACGCGCGACGGTTTGGCGCAGGTGCGGTTGGGATCGGCCGAGGAGATTGGCTTGCGGCTGGTCGCGGATGGGCGCTTTCAGGATTTGTCGGAGGCTTGCCGCGCGGGGCTATGGCGGCTGGCGGAAGATGCGCGGGTGGTTGATCGGCTTGCGGCGCTGGGCGAGGAAGGAATGGCGAGCGGCATCGATGACGGGTTCGATATCGATGCTTTTGTCGAGGATACGCGGGCGCGCGGGTGAAGCTTGCCTGGTCCAGGCTTGCCCGGAAGGAATTACATGAGATTCGGCGGTTCTCCGTAGGGCGTTGGGGGCACGATGTTGCAGGGCGGTATTTGGCGGATTTGCGGGACGCGGCGAAGCTGGTGAGCGCAGATCCGTCTTGCGCGCAGGCGTTAAAAGGTTCGTTCCGCGCCTTGCGTGTCCGATCGCACTATCTGATTGTGCACGTGGACGCTGCCGCCGATCTCCTGACGATTGCTCGCGTGCTTCACGTCGCGATGGATATTGAACGCCATTTACCTTGACGATGGCTGAGTGTGACTGGCCCAGGAGGGCCAACGATCCACATGTTTTCACAGTCAGTAATTTTTGTTCCGGTTGCTATCTAGTAGATAAAATCACACCAAAGAGTCCAGCCGTTTGTTCGGCCTGGGAGGGAGCAGGGCCGTTCGCCCAAAATCGGCCGGCACCAAGTGTTAGATTCTATCCATTAGCTACGGCTCCGGTCCAGACGTGATCTCAGCTATCCCTGCCACGGCGATCTCTTCTTCAATCGCGATCAGGAGCGGCATGAGGTGGCGCTGCACCGTGTCCCAGACCATCGTCTCCTCCACGTTCCTGTATTCATGGCGGTATATATTTCCCGCGGCCGCCATTTGCTGCCATTCAATTGTGGGATGCCGGTTCTTAACCTCCTTGGTAAGGCGGCGGGAGGCTTCCGATACGATCTCCAGGCAGCGCTTGACGGCATAGAAGGTGCGGCGGTCTGCCTTGAAGGCCCTCCAATGTCATGCCCGCGGTAAACTCACGGGCCAATTCAATGTTTTCTCGAATATCAGATAGGTCAAGTCGCACACGGTCAGAAAGCATAAATCGAGTCGCGCTCCGCGCTGGGCCTCACAAGCGGCTTAAGGCCGTCACGGCTCGATACGTCAACACGGACGGTAAACAGGGTAGCGATATATTCCGTGATCCCGGCGTAACCCCACACGCCGACATGCGCCTCCGCATCAATGTCAATCATGATGTCGAGGTCGCTATCCGGCCGCGCGTCGCCACGTGCGACAGAACCGAACAGGGCCGCATGCAGGACTCCACGCCTGCGCAGGTCCGGCTCGTGGGCGCGTAGCGTGGCAATAGCCTGCTCACGATTCACGATCAAAACGTCCTTCTGCAAGGAAGATTGGAGGGAATGTGCCATTCCCCTCAAACCCCCCGTCATTCGTTAAGTCCAAGCTGTCCCAACCGTCGGGTCCAAACTAACGACGGGGAGTCTGGGGGGCTTGGGCGGAAAAAACCGGCGCATGCGCCGGTCCGCCCAAGCACCATTCCCCCAGTCTTTTCCTTCGCCTTCGCCTTCGGCTCTGGCTTAAGCCTTACCCACCCTTCAAAACGGCTTCAACAACCGCCCAATATAATCCAGCTCCTCCCGCCCCCGCGCCCGATCCCCCTCCCGCCGACGCAGCTCCTCCTGGATCGCCCGGCTGCGCGCCGCCTCCATGCCCTCGGGCACCTTCACGCTGCCATCATCCTCGGCCTTCCCCCCCGTGCCCTGGTGCACCAGCCGCCCGAGCGGATCGCGCTCGCCCCCCTCCTCGCCCCCAGCGCCGCCCTGCCCCATCTCCTCGCCCTCTTCGCCCGGCTGACCCGCCCCAGGCACGATCGCCATCTGTGCATTCGCCGCCATCTGCTCGCTCATCGACTTGCCGCCCTTCTGCAAATCGGCAATCGCGCGCGCCTCGGCCTGCCTCGCCGCCCCCTCCTGCCCCGCGGTCAGCGCGCCCGTGGCCGCCGCCATGTCGCGCGAGGCATCGTCCATAGAAGGCGGCACCTTTCCTCCACCCTCGCCGAACGCACCCTTGACCGCATCCAGCGCCCGGCTCAACGCGCGCTGGGTGCGCGCATCCGCCCCGCGCAGCTCCTCGTTGGCCTCGAGCTGATCAGGATCGGGCGGCGGCGCCATGCCCTCGGGATTATACCCCGGCACCAACGGCGCCGGCCGAGGTGCCCTGTGCTGGGCGTTGTCCATCAGCCCGGCCTCGCGCTTGACCATGTCCTGCACGGCGCCGGTCTGCTGGCGCTGCTGCTTGCCGGCGCGCTCGGCCTCCTTCGCCTGCTCGGGCGTCAGCACCTTCGCGTCACGCAGCTTGGTCAGCAGGCGCTCGATCTCGGCCAGCTTGCGCTGCGCCTCGGCATGATCGCCCCGCTGCTCGGCCTGGGCCATCTCCTGCATCAGCTTGTCCAACGAAGGCATGTGAAACGCCTGGTGCGGACCCGGCGGCGGCATCTTGCCGTCATGGGCTGCCTTTCGCGCCAGATCGTTCAGGCGGCGAGACAGCGCCTCGGCCAGGCGGCGGATATCCCGATCGACCTCGCTGTCGTTCCGCTTGCCGGCCGCACGATCGGCCAGCGCCCGGGCCAACGCATCACGCGCATGGTCCAGCGCCTTTTCGGAAGGCTCGGGCAGCGCGCCATCCAGCGCCAGCGCCACGATCCACAGCCGCGCCTGCGCGTTGGCAATGCCCGCGGGCGAGGCGTTGTGGCGCAGTAGCGCGCCCACGGAGACCAGGTTCAAGTAAAGCCCGCTCTGTCCCGCCAGGCTCGCGCTCTCGCGCGGGCTTTGCGCGAGCGCATCGATGTCGGCCGCCGCCTCAGGTGGGCGCTCATCGCCCAGCGCCACGCGCCGGCGCAGCTCGATAATGGCGCGCGCCAGGCCGTTATGGAACACGCGCGCCGGTAGGGTCACATGGGCCGGCGCGCTGGACGCGCTCTGGCCCGACACGTCCCGCGCGATCAGCATCGCCTCCATGCGCACGCCGGCCAGCGGGTTGGAGGAGAGATCCTCACGCATCGTGCCGTCCGCATCGCGCGGCGTGCCCGGCAGCGGTATGGCCACATCGATCGGCGGCACGTCGGGGTGTCCGATCGGCGCCAGGCGAGCGCGCAGCCCGTTGACGCCCCAGCGCTGGCCCACGTGCCAGGGGAGTGCCAGCTCCAGCGACTGGCCGGCCTGGCCAGGCACGCCCGACCAATTGACGACAGGCGGCTCGTTGGGCAGCACGTCGATGCTCCAGCGACCAAGCTCGCTCCAGACGCGTGAGACGCTTAGCGTGCCGCTCTGGCGCAGAAGCGCGCTGGCCTGCCAACTCCCCGGCCCAAGCGTGTGGAACTTCGCCGCGCCGTCTGCGGTGGCGAGCTGGGGTTTGAAGCGGCCGCCGGTCAGGCTGATTTTCAGGCGCGAATCCTGAGGGACCTGCACGGTGCCGCCGTCATGCGGCAGCAGGATGGGCGGCAGACCGGTATAGGCCGGCGGCTCTATCCAGCCTTGCAGAGACACGTTCGCCGCCGCACCCGTGCCGAAGCTCGGCAAAAAGGCGGCCTGCAAGCGAGGCAGAGCGTTATCGCCAGCCATTGCGACGCCCGCGGTCAGCAGCAGCAGCGACAGGAAGCGCAGGGCGGCGGGGTCGTGCGCCGGCAGGCCGGGCCGGGGTGCGCGCAGGTGCAGACGGGCCAGGGCCGCCTCAGCACGGGCGAGATGGAGGGGCCACAGGCCGGGCTCTCCTGCCAGCGCCGCGGGCCGGTCGGCCAGGACCATGAAAGGGCGGTGGGGCAGGCCGCTATCGGCTTCGAGGCGGGCTTCGGCGGTGGCCAGGGTGGGGCGGGGATGGCCGCGGAGGCCGGCGCGCAGGAAGAAGGCGCTCGCACCCAGCGTCGCGACAAGGAACAGGCTGGGTGCGGTCGCGCCGCCAGGCACAAGGCCGAGAAGGGCCACGCCGATGGCAGCCGCCAGCACCGTCGCCGGCGCCCAAGCGATGCGCGCGATGTGTTCGGCCCAGAGCACGCTCAGTGCGGCGCGGCGCCACCAGGTGAGCCGGCGTGCATTCATGGCGCGAACACGGGATGCCTCTCGTCCTTCCACGGCGCCTCCATCTCACCGCGCGCGCGGATCAGCGCGTGGCGGCCAGTATCAACCATACACTGCGCCGCGAGCGGGCGCGCATTGTATGTGGAGCTCATCACCGCACCGTAAGCCCCCGCGTCGAGCACGGCCACCAGGTCGCCCTCGGCCAGCCTGGGCAGCGTGCGGGCACGGGCGAGAAAGTCGCTGCTTTCGCAGACGGGGCCGGCCACATCGACGGTCTCGTCCGGAGCCGCGATGGGCGAGACGGGCACGATGCCGTGCCAGGCTTCGTACATGGCAGGGCGCAGCAGGTCGTTCATCGCCGCGTCCAGGATGACGATGGGGCGCACCAGGCCGGCTCGGCGGACGCGGATCACGCGCGTCAGCAGCAGGCCGGCCGGCGCCGCGATCCAGCGGCCCGGCTCGACCGAGAGGGCCAGATCCATGCCGGCGAAGGTGCGGTTGATGGCGGCGGCCCACGCTTGCGGCAGCGGCGCCGGCTCGCCGGCGTAGGCAATCGCCAGGCCGCCGCCGCAATCCATCGTGCGCACAGCATGGCCCGCGGCGCGCAGGTCCCTGGCGAGTGCAGCCAGGCGGGCGTAGGCGGCCGCGAACGGGGCCATGGTGAAAATCTGGCTGCCGATGTGCACGGCCAGGCCTACAGGTGCGATGCCCGGCAGCGCGGCGGCGTGGGCATACAGCGCGGCCACGTCATCATGGGCGATGCCGAACTTGTCGCCTGCGCGCCCGGTGGCGATCTTGCTGTGGGTGGCCGCATCCACGTCCGGATTGATGCGCAGGGCAATACGGGCGATGGCGCCCCGGGCCTGTGCAATAGCGGAGAGGGTGGCCAGTTCCTCGAGGCTTTCGACGTTGATCTGGGCAATGCCGGCATCGAGTGCCGCGCTCAGCTCGGACGCCGTCTTGCCGACGCCCGAGAAGACGACGCGGTCAGGCGGGATGCCGGCGTGCAGGGCGCGGGCAAGCTCGCCGCCACTGACCACGTCGGCACCTGCGCCCTCCGCGGCCAGAGTGGAAAGCACGGCGATGTGGTCGTTGGCCTTGATCGCGTAGTGGATGGCGATGCCAGGCATAGCCGCGCGCAAGCGGGCCATGCGGGCGCGCAGGGTGTGGGCACCCGTGACCCAATTGGGCGTGCCGTAGGCGTGCGCCATTGCGGCGAGGGGAACGCCTTCGAAGAGGAGGCCGTCACGCGCGTGCATGCGCAGATTGGGCCGGGAGGCGATGAGTTCGGCGGCGGCGGGTTCGGGCAGGGCGACGGCCGATTCAGAAGAAAGGAAGTATGTTCTTTTTTGAAAAAAAGAACCAAAAAACTTGGTAGTGTCTCAGTTTGAAAATCTCATGAATGAGATGCTACATTGTTAGTTTGATGTTTCTGCTCCTCGCTGCCGCAACGCGAAGGCGCACGCCTCAGCCTCGGCTGCTGAATAAAAGCGTGCCAGCACTCGTATGGGCATCCCCATCTCACCCTCGTTCGCCAGGAATAGATAGTAGCCCAGCCCGTCTGTCTGGTAGCCGTCCGACCGGAGGTTTTCAGCTTCCAAAGCCGTTATGCCGCCGACACAAAGAACGCTTGCGTTCGTGATGGGCAAAGCTGCAAGGTGTAGGTCCATTACGACACTCCAAGGATTCGCACGTGCCGTCTAGGAATGACCAGCCCAGGATAAGCTTGAACAAGCTCGCCGAATTTATGACTGCAAGAAAGCCAGCCCGGCGGCGATCAATCCTTAAGGACCAAAAATTTCCCACGGAGTACAAGGGGATGTACCATAGAGAGGCATGCGAAGCAATCGCTTCGTGCATCGCCTCCAACCTTGAAACCGTATCCGCCCTTGATCGGGCGGTTGCGCTACTAGAGCAGCAATCACCGGAGAAAATCGGAACTCAGCGTAGGCTTACACAAAATGCCGATGCAATAGAACGATTCAAAACCATGCTGGATGGTTTGGACCTGAAAGGCGCAACTCCCAGACTAGGAGAAACGTCCCAACCAAAACTTGCCGTCCATAACGTGAATATAAGTGTTCGACCTGAAATAATTCTGACCGGCAGGGGTAAAAGCGGTCCGCTGGCCGGAGCCATGAAGATACACTTTCCAACGACCAACCCCCTTGACGACGAAGCCGGCGCCTACGTCTCGGCGGTTTTGCAAGAGTGGGCGAAAGCTTTCTTGGCCGACGAAGGTGAGATATACGCGCCATACTGTTTTGTAATTGATGTCGGGCAGGCAAAAATCCATTCAGGTGTTAAAGCTACGACCGCAAGAATGAAAGACGTTGAGAGCGCGTGCCGCGAGATATTTGCTTTGTGGCCGTCTATCACGCAGGACGATTAGACTTCTTTGGCCTTATACATCCGGGGTCGCTTCGGCGCCTCCGCCTTGGCGTCGATCAGCGCCACGATATCCTCCATGCTCCAAAGCGTTTTACTAAGGCCAGCGGCCATCGCGGGCGAGCATTTCAGCGTCTTATGCATCCGCACGAAGTTGTAATAAACGGTGTAGAGCGCTACCATGTGGATATGCGGCTCTAGCTTCTTGGAAAAGGCGTTTGTCAGCCGCGTGAACCGGCGCATGGACATACGCATGGTGAGGTTCTGGCGCTCTACGTGGCTCGTGGACATGTGCTTGGGGTCGGGGGCACCCATCATGCGCTCCTTGACCGTGCCCGTGCAGACGGCGGGGCTGTAGCGGCCAGGGGAGGCCGGGCCGTCGCCGTAGAGCTTGACCAACTTGCCATAATCAATGTCACCGCCGAAGGCGTCTTCCACGGCGTCCAGGTCGGATTTGAGGGCGTCCGTGGTTAGCTGGACGCGATTGGCGAGGCGGGACGCTACATCCTGCATGAAGTCATGGGCGGATGGCGCGTCGCGCTTAGCGACCAGATAGCTCACGATCAGCTTGCTATCGGCGTCCAGCGCCGTCCACGTCCAGGCAGCGCCAGCGCCTTCCGGCGCGGCCTTGGCTTCTTCGACATTGCGCTTCTTCGCGTAAACGAAGGACCAGATTTCGTCGCACTGGATGCGCTTGGACTTCACGCCTCGCACCGTCTCGTCATGGTAGGCCGCGCAGACCTCGCCAGCGTCGGCCAGT
Source organism: Acetobacteraceae bacterium (assembly GCA_965276755.1). Classification (GTDB taxonomy): domain Bacteria; phylum Pseudomonadota; class Alphaproteobacteria; order Acetobacterales; family Acetobacteraceae; genus CAJCIS01. The sequence continues at coordinate 2,144,753 of OZ255625.1, read as the reverse complement.
ATCTTGGCGACCGTGTTGATAGACACGTCGGCCACGCGGCTGATGGACCGCATGGAGGAGCCCTCCACCAGCATGTTGAGTATTTGGACGCGCTTGGCGAGGGGCAGCTTGTTGCTCATGCCCCCTATGTAGTGAATTTTTTGCTTAGCGTCAAGCGATAAGTTCATTTTACGACATATAGTGCCGACTTTCCGCGCCCAAGATGCTGGCCATACATCTGCTGGAGGTCGGCAATGCTGGAGCCGACAAGCTGACCGATGGTCTCCAAATCGTAACCCAATATGGAGCCGTGCATCTTAAGGAGCGCAGGAAATACTGTGGGCCCCTCGTGAGGGAAGTCAGTTTCTTGCGGCTCTCTGACTCTCCATCCCATGGAAGAAATTTTCTTCCATGCATACTCGCTCTGGTGGCGGGTTATGGAGCCCGTAGCGCCTGCCCGATATAGCAAGAAGGCCATAGACATTTTCCAATACGCTTTTTGAAGGGCAAGCCACTCTAGCGAAATGCCGCTCTTACCGATTAGCTGGCGTCTAAAATCACGCTCAGGAACCATTAGCTCGCCTGCAAATGCATTGGCCTCGTCTTCCATAAAGTCAGTTGGGACTTTATGCATAATCACGTGCCCAAGCTCGTGAGCTAACGATGCCCGCATACGGTCCGCAGGAACGTGGCGATTTAAAAATATGCATGGCGGCAGGTCGCGCACTCTCATAGTCACCCCGTCGATGCCTTTTTCCAAGTCGCACCAAATGACGAGTATTCCAGCGCGCTCACAAAGGTCCGTAAGGTTTGGTATTGGTCCGAGTTGAACAGACCACGCCCGACGTACAAACCGAGCAATTTCCTGGGGACCTCCGCCCTCATCTACGTCCATCTCAGGAAGCGGCAACTCTGGCCGCATGTCAGCCGCACGGAGATAGCGACGAAGGTGGATCAGCCGAATATTTAATTCGGCATGAACCTGCTTTAAAACACGCTCGCCGACGGAAGCTTTGCGGCGGTGCATGGGGTGAATGCTTAGCGGAAGGCCCGTTAATCCATCCGTAAGGTAGAAAAACGCGGGCGGAAAGCCCAACGCGCAGGAGATTTTCTCCACGTTTTCTTTAGAAGGCCCGTCAGGCAAAAGGCCATTTTCGATACGCGAGTAATGTCCTTGGTTGAGGGCTGCTTTTTCAGCGACCTCTCCTTGACTCATGCCTCGATAGTGCCTTGCAAGAAGCAAAAGCGCCGAATTGAATTGTTCTGCGCTCACTGTTTTTCTTCATCAGACTTCCTGTCGGCGTCTGGCTTTGCTGGCCGCAGTACCGAGTCCGCCGCAGAGCCCGTCGGGGGAATGGATGGCCGCAGAGCGGTAACGCTCGCGCCGCTATTCGGCAATTCATATTGCCAAATCACCTTCTTTTTGTCGCGCGCAACAACGCCGATCCATTCCAGTTTTGTCTGAAATCGGTCAAAGACATGGACGATTTCCACCCTGTGATGGCCGTCGTGACCAAAAAGATCGGCACGATGAACATGGAAAAGGCCAGCCAATGGCGTGGGATAGTTGGCTGAGAATAATGTCGTTGCGGCCTTCTTCAAACGAAAGAGGACTACGTCATCCGCAACGAAAGATATCGTGTCGTAATGCCCAACGGGCTTGACTTGAGAATCGCCGTCTAATTCGTTTACGACAGCTTCAACGCTCTTCTCCCACATTACAGCGCGTGTGGTCGATTTGCGGCGCCACTTCGGGCGCTCAACATAGTCTGCCTTAAGGTCGTCCCACGCCTTCTCTATACAAAGCCGGATGCGAACGTCCCTCGCATCCTTAGCCAGGACTTTGCGCACCAAGGTTTCGTCGGGGCGAGGCATTCTATGCTCCAGTCAGCGTCCCGACAGTGCCCGAGACGATTCCGGAAATCAAGCCCTAAATATGCGCCATTTTATGCGTCAGGCTTTCCCCACCGCTTCGCCGCCGCCTTCTTAGCCTGCTCTGCCCGCTGCTCAGCCGTCAGGTTGCGCGCCCGAGCCTCGCCCCCCAGCTTGCCCAGGGCTGCACCGGGACTGATGGGCGCCAGCTCCTCCGTCTCCTCGCCCGTGGCTAGGCGCATGACCTTCACAGCGGCGCCGATCACGTCGGCGGGGCGGGACTCGCCTCGGGGGCCTTTAGGCATGTGGCGTCCAATGCTTCACGGGCTGTCCTTGATCGTCCCACAATATCGCGTAGTCGCTAACATCCCATTTCGGAACCCCAAGCGCGTTGGCCTGCGCTATGGCGGCAGTATCGTCTGCGGCCTCAATAAGGGTCTCTTGAACAACCAATCGCTTGCGAGGATTCTCCCCATAAGCTTGATAGAGTCTCAGAAGGTATTTTCGCATTCCGCCCTCGATCGCCTGCTTACCGCTAAGCATAGCATAGGCAGAACCGATCGGAGGCGCTAGGGTGTCTCACTCTCGGGATTTTCAAACTCAGACACTACCAAAAACTTTTGTCAATTGCATTTGGCGGGGCAGAGTTCGTAGATGCTGCCGTCGTTGCCGTCCAGAACGCCGAACATGTCCGACGCGTACGCGCCGCGTCCTGCCTCGATGTCATACGGATTTCGGTTTGGCCCGCGTGAGAACGCGCGAAGTTCCGTGTAGGTCCAGAGACCGGTGCCGCCGGCCGGGGGTGTCAGTTGAATGGCGTTGCCCGCATAGATATCGTAGTCGCCGAAATTCGTGCCGAGCAGCGTGCCGCCCGGTCCGGGGCTGAGTGTGCCGAAGCCGCCATGCTCCTTGATGATGGCGATGGTCGCGCGCTCCCACTTCGTGTTGCCACCGTTGGGTGGTGTCAAGCGAAACACTAGGCTGCCATGGCGGGTAGTGGCTAGGCCGTAAATCGTATCGCTGGGGCCATGAACAAGCGAGCTCGGGTAGCTGCCATTATTGCCGCCGCGAAAGCTCGCCACCACGCTTGCGTGTGCAGCGCCTGGCACGTAGCGGATGACGGCACCATTGCCTTGGTCTGTGGATATATAGAGTGCGCCACCGCTATCCGGCCCGACCATCCAGCTTGGAAAGCCTATTGCGCCGCGCCCGCTGAAGCGCAAAAGCGTTTTTTCCGTCCATGGGCCGCCATTTTCGCCCGGCGTCAATTGAAACAACGTGCCGCAGCCGTATTGGCCGCAGCCAGGCCGGCCGCCGACGCCTGCTATGCCGTAGACCTGCCCGTTCGAGACGACAAGCGGCGCATATGTGTAGGCAAGCGAGCCGCGGGCCGGGTTGGCGAAAGTGTAGAGGTTCTGGAATGTCCACGCCGTTTGGCCCTGGGCGGGCGGCAGCAGCCGGAAGACGTTGCCGTATGCGCGGTAATCCGTATAGCCGTAGACGGCGCCGTTGCCGTCGATGGTGAGCTCGGCTCTGGGCAGGCCGCCACCCCTGTCGCCATGGAAGGCATGAAGCACGGTGTAGGTCCAATTGGTGCCGCCGCCAGTTGGCGGTGAAAGCTCATACACTGTGCCGCAGCCGACGGGTACGCTGCCGCAGTGGCTTGCCCCGCCATCATTTGTCGTGCCGAACAGATTGCCTTGGAGATCGACGGTCAGACCGGCCTGCGGCGAGAAGCCGCCGTGGTTGAATATCCACAGGGTCTCTGCGTCCTCCGCCTTCGCAGGGAAGGTCGACGCTGCCGCGATCAGGACCCCCAGCAGGGCGAAGCGAACAGGATATCCGATCGACTCTGGCACCATGGACGATCTTTCCCGTTCGGGTGATGGGTACGTTCCGGCCGTTGGGGTTGATTGTACAACGTTTGTCAGTTCGGGAAACAGCAGGTGGCTTGGCATAAGTCGACGACGCTGCCGGCGGTCGCGCCGCCCGGTTGACTACGCGGAACAATCCTGACGCATCCGCGCCTCCGCCAACCTCGATCTCCACCGGATTTCTGTCGGGCCTGTGCGAAAATGGCCAAAGTTGCTTATACGCCCATGCTGAGCCTGGGGAAAGCCGCCGCCTTAGCGGCCGCGGAAGGCATGAAGCGTGGTATAGGTAGAAGTGGTGCAACCGCCGGCGAGTTGCAGACAACCTTACGACCGCCCGCCCTGTGGTAGCAAAAGTTTTTTGCTTCTTTTTTTCAAAAAAGAAGTGCTTTTTTCCTATCCCACTACTGCGTCGGATAAATCTTAGGATAGGTGATCTGGTCCGCAGGCCCAGGCGGGCTCGGCGGCCCGAGCTTGCCGCAGGCGGCGAGTGTCACGCAAAGCGCAAGAGCAGCGGCCACAAGTTTCACGACAATTCCCCAATCCAATGTTGCGCCTGTGCTGCGACCAGGGCTGGCGCGGTGCCGCCCAGGCTGGTGCGCGACGCCACGGACGCCTCGACGGTAAGGCAGGAGAAGATATCCGCGGTGATGGCGGGTTCGATTTCCTGCATGGTGGCCAGAGGCAGGTCGGCGAGGCCGCTTCCCTCGGCCTCGGCGCGGGCGACGAGGCGGCCGGTGACGTGGTGCGCGGTGCGGAACGGCAGGCCGGCGATGCGCACGAGCCAGTCGGCCAGGTCCGTGGCCGTTGAGAAGCCGGCGCCGGCGAGCGCGCGCATGCGCGGCGCATTCGCCTGCATGTCGGTGATCATGCCGGTGGTGGCGGCGAGTGCGAGGGACAGCGCGGCGGTGGCGTCAAAGACCGGCTCCTTGTCCTCCTGCATGTCTTTTGCGTAGGCCAGCGGCAGGCCCTTCATGGTTGTCAGCAGGGCGACCAGGCTGCCCGTGATGCGGCCGGATTTGGCGCGGGTGAGTTCGGCGGCATCCGGGTTCCGTTTCTGCGGCATGATCGAGCTGCCGGTGGTCCACGCGTCCGATAGCGTGATGAAGCCGAAGGGGGCGCTGCACCAGATGATGATTTCCTCGGCCAGGCGGGAGAGATGGATGGCAGTAATCGATGCGGCGGCAAGGTATTCGAGCGCGAAATCGCGGTCCGACACGCCGTCCATCGAATTGGCGCAGGGCCGGTCGAAACCGAGTGCCGCGGCTACCATGGCGCGGTCGATGGGGAAGGATGTGCCGGCGAGTGCCGCGGCACCCAGCGGACATTCATTAAGGCGGCGGCGTGCATCGGCCAGGCGGGTGCGATCGCGCGCGAACATCTCCACATAGGCCAGCAAATGGTGGCCGAAGGTGACCGGCTGGGCGGTCTGCAGATGGGTGAAGCCGGGCATGATGGTGGCGGCGTATTCGGCGGCGCGGGTGGCGAGTGCCGCCATCAGCGCGGTGAGTGCCGCGTGCTGGGCGTCGATGGCGTCCCGCACCCAGAGGCGGAGATCTACCGCGACCTGGTCGTTGCGGCTGCGCGCGGTGTGCAGGCGCCGGCCGGGTTCGCCGATGCGCTCGGTCAGGCGCGCCTCGATGTTCATGTGGACGTCTTCGAGCGTTTCGTCCCAGGTGAAGTGTCCGCGTTCTATGTCGGCGGCGATCGCGGCAAGGCCTGCGCGTATGGCGGATGCGTCGGCCTGGGTGATGATGCCCACCTGCGCGAGCATGGCGGCGTGGGCACACGAACCGCTAATGTCCTGGCGCCATAGGGTGCGGTCGAAGGCGACCGAGGCGTTGATCCGGGCCATGATGTCCGCCGGCGCCGAGGCAAAGCGGCCGCCCCATTGGCTGTTGGCGGGCGCGGGAGTTGAGGAGGACATGGGATGGGTAACCTGATCGGGCGGCGCGGCGCGCTGGCCGTGGGCGGGAGCCTAATGGCGGCGGGCTGGGCGTGCAATTCGGCGCGCGGGCAGGCGATGCTGGCGCTGTCCAGCGTGGCGCGCGTGGAGCCGCCTGGGGCGCTCGCTGATTTGGCGTTTGTCGGGCTGGATGGGGCGGCGGTGTCGCTGTCGGGGTTCCGCGGCAAGCCGTTGGTGCTGAATTTCTGGGCGACGTGGTGCGCGCCGTGCGTGGCGGAACTGCCCGATCTGGACCGGCTGGCAGCGTCGGGTGTGCAGGTTCTGGCGGCGTCGACGGATCATGGCGGCGCAGATGTGGTGCGGCCGTTCCTGGCCAGGCACGGCGTTACCCATGCGCGTGTGGTGCTGGACCGCGGCAATGACGCGGTGCATGCGGCGAATGTGGTGGGATTCCCGACGACGCTGATCATCGATGCGCAAGGCCGCTTGCGTGGCAAACTGGAAGGCCCCGCCGACTGGAGCGGCGCTGGTGAATTTGTTGTGACCCTGACCCGCTAACTTGCAAAAGTCTTTTGGTTCTTTTCTTCAGAAAAGAACAATACTTGCCTTGAGCTTTTGTAGAATAGCCCCGACAGTATCGTCGATACTCCCCGTGACATTCACAATAATCGGGTGCTCGTCCGCTGCCGGTTCCTCCAGCGTCTTTAGCTGGCTTTCCAGCATTGTCGGCGGCATGAAATGGCCGGTGCGTTTGGCCAGATGTTCCTTGATGATTTTTGGATCGGCGTGCAGATAGAGGATGCGCACATTGGCACGATTGGCCACCATTGTGTCGCGATAGCTGCGTTTGAGCGCCGAACACGTGACCATGCCCGACTCGTCCGCGGCCACGCGCGCGTCGATCCAGGCGCGCACTGCGGCAAGCCAGGGCGCGCGGTCTTCGTCGGTGAGCGGAATGCCGTGCGACATCTTGGCGATGTTGGCGGCGGGATGCAGATCGTCACCCTCCTGGAAGGACCAGTGAAGATGCGTGTTCAACGCGAGAGCGATCGTCGATTTACCGACGCCGGAGACGCCCATGACGATGAGGATCGTGTTGCTCATGTAGGGGTAAAGCGGGTCACGCCTTGTTCTCCGGCGACCAGAGCCATTTCCGCCATGCCGATGAACAGGCCGCTTTCTACCACGCCGGCGATGGCCGCAATGTCGTCGCGCAGGCGGCGTGCATCGGCAATGGCGTCGTATTTGGCGTCCAGGATGTAATTGCCGCCGTCGGTCAAGTAGGATTCGCCGGAAGGTGTGGTGCGCTGGGTAATGATTGCGCCCGTGGCGCGAAGTTTTTCGCGTGTCGCTTGCCAGCCGAAACGCGCGACCTCGACGGGAATTGGCGCCGTCGTGCCGAGCCAATCGACGAGCTTGCTGTCATCGGCGATGATGATCAGGCGCGCGGATGCGCTGGCGACGATTTTTTCGCGCAACAGAGCGCCGCCTAGGCCTTTGACGAGGTCCAGGCTGTCGCGCTTGATTTCATCGGCGCCATCTATGGTCATGTCGATCTTGGGCGTGCTGTCGAAATCCACCAGTTTGAGGCCGCCGTCGCGGGCTTGCTCGGCACTGCGTTCGCTGGTGGGAATGCAGGTGATGCGCAGGCCCTGGCGCGCTCGGGCGATGAGTGCATCTATCATGAATGTGGCCGTGGAGCCGGTGCCCAGGCCTACGACCATGCCGTCTTGGACGAGGTCGGCGGCTTGTTTTGCGGCTTGTTGCTTTTGCGCTTCGCGAGTCATAGGCGAGAGAAGCCATAGGAAGGAAGCAGTTCTTTTTTGAAAAAAAGAACCAAAAAACTTTTGTTCCTAGAGCGCTGCATTATCTACGAACCAGATTAAATCGCCTATGGCGGTGGCGCGGGCGGCGGGGGCAGAGCGGTCACCGGAAAGCACGCGTTTCAGTACGTTGCGTTTGCCCTCGCCGGATACGAGAAAGGCCATGGCCGCGCTGCAGGCTAGCGCGGGGTACGTCAATGTGATGCGGGTTTGTTTCACGCTGGGATCCACGACGGACGTGACCCATTTTTGCGTTTCTTCCAGTGCAGGATTGCCGGGGAATAAAGAGGCAGTGTGGCCGTCCTCGCCCAGGCCCATGAACGTCACATCGAACAGCGGGCGAGACATGTCCAGCGCCTGACTGCCATAATAGGCGCAGAGCAGCGCCTGGTAATCGGCCGCGGCCTGGTCCGGCGCGCCGGTTCCGGGGATCGGCATGATGTTGGCAGGCGGGATTGGCACATGATCGAGCAGCGCCTGCCGCGCCATGCGATAATTGCTGTCGGCATCATCGTGCGGAACAAAGCGTTCGTCGCCAAAGAACCAGTAGGTGCGATCCCACGGAAGGCGGGTGCGATATGCGTCGGTGGCTAGCGCTTCGTAGAGCGCTTGCGGCGTGGAACCGCCGGAGAGGCAGATCGCAAAACGGCCGGGCTTGGCGGCCGCGCGGGCGGTGAGCCAATCGGCAACGTCGTGGGCGAGGTCTTTCACTCTGGTGATTTGGGGTTCAGCCATTAGCCGCCTCCAGGATGAAACGTTCTATAGCAATCGCAAAACCTTCATTTTCGGAGGACTCTGTTACGTGCGTCGCCTGTTTCTGCACGGCCTCGCTGGCATTGCCCATGGCAATCGACATGCCACTGCGGGCGAACATCAACGTGTCATTCGGCTGATCGCCGATCGTGGCAATTTCATCTGCGTCGATGCTAAAATGGCTGGCGAGGTAATCCACCACGCCGCCTTTGTTGGCTTGCTTGTGCGTGACGTCGAGGTAGTAGGGTTGCGACAGTGCCGCCGATGCCTGCTCCCCAAGCGCCTCCTGCACCTGCTGAGCGACTGACCGCATCTTGTCAAGATCGTCGCTGCAGCCGACGATCTTGACCGCGGTGTTTAGCGCATCGCCGTAATCGGGCGTGACTTTGGGTGGGAATTTGACGGTCCATTCCTCCCGCGCAACGTGGGGCGCGTCCTTGTTGTGGATCAGCCAGTCTGGCCCGCTGTAAACCCAAACGTCCAGGCCGTGATCGGTGAGCATCTTGACAGTCTGATCGGCTGTTTCGCGCAAAAGCGTGTGGCTCTCGATGATGGACAAATCCGGGTTGACCCACTGGCCGCCATTGAAGCCGGCGATCGGCGTGTCGATGCCGAGCGGTTCGATCAGCATGGCCATGCCCTTCGGCGGCCGGCCGCTCGTGATAGCAAATTTTATGCCGGCGGCCCGCAGGTCCCGCACACGGGCGATGGCTCGTTCGGTCAGCACCTTTTCCTTTGTGACAAGCGTGCCATCCACATCAGCGAGAAAGAGTTTGATCGTGGGCACGGCTCAGTTTCCTTTCGCTTGCGGCAGGATGAAATCGGCGATCGCGCGCGCCCAGCCATCGTTTTCGTTGCTTGTGGTCACATGCTTGGCGCGGCGTTTAACATCGTCCGGTGACTGGCCCATCGCGATCGATAGCGGCGCCACCTCGAACATGGGCACGTCATTGCCCATGTCACCGATGACCGCCACATCAGCGAGATCGATGTTCATCAGCCCGGCAATGTTGCGGACGGCGTGACCCTTTGTGCCCTCCGGGTGCGTGATGTCGAGGTAATAGGTCTGGCTGAGATGGATGGAGGCGCGGTCACCGAACTTGTTCTGCAGCTCGGTTTCGCATCGGGCGAGCTTGGGGCTGTCCTTCGAGGCGGCCATGATCTTGCCGGCTTGGTCCACATAATCTTCAACTGAGTCAACCTGTCTGTACGCCATCTGCACGGTCTTTGCCTCCCACTCAACGTAATCGCCGGCGGGGTCGAGGATAAGCCATTCGGTCGGAGTGAACAGCCAGGGCGGGATGGCTTGCACGCGCAAGTAACCGAGCACTTCGCGCGCAACGTCCGGCGGCACCAGGCGCTGTGAGAGAATTTCCCCCGCCGGTCCGGTGATGACGGCACCGTTGAAGGCGCCGCGGGGTGTCGTGAGCTTCAGCGCACTGGCGAAAACTTCGATACCGTGCGGCGGACGGCTGCTGGTCAGAGCAAGTGCCACTCCGGCTTTTGCCAGGCGGTCAGCCGCTTCGTAAGTAGCCGGCGTAAGACGCTTGTCACGCGTGACGAGCGTGCCGTCTATGTCGGAGACGAGGAGACGGATCACGCTTAATGCTGCTCGATATGGCCGCCGAACTTGTTGCGCATGGCGGAGAGGAGTTTTTCCGCGAAGCTGTTGCCCGTGCGAGAGCGGAAGCGCACGTAGAGTGCGGTGGAGAGCACGGGCACTGGCACCGCCTCTTCGATTGCCGCGTCGATCGTCCAGCGGCCTTCACCGGAATCGGCAACGTGGCCGGTAAATTCTTCCAGCGTGGCATTTTCCGCCAGTGCCGCCGCGGTGAGGTCGAGCAGCCAGGAGGACACGACGCTGCCCCGGCGCCAGACTTCGGCGATGTCGGGCACGTTCAGCGTAAAGCGTTCGTTCTCGGCCAGCTCTTCACTTGACTTGCGTTGCAGTACCTCGAGGCCTTCAGCATAGGCCTGCATCAAGCCATATTCGATGCCGTTATGCACCATTTTGACGAAATGGCCGCTGCCGGCGGGGCCACAATACATGTAGCCCTGTTCGGGGCGCGGGTCACCCGCCTTGCGTTCTGTGGTGCGGGGGATGTCGCCGATGCCGGGTGCCAGCGTCTTGAAAATGGGGTCAAGGCGCGTGACGGTTTCGGCCGGGCCGCCGATCATCATGCAATAGCCGCGCTCCAGGCCCCAGACGCCGCCGGAGGTGCCGACGTCTATGTAGTCGATATGTTTGTCGTGCAGCGTGGCGGCGCGGCGGATATCGTCCTTGTAGAACGTATTGCCGCCGTCGATGATGGTGTCACCTGGTTCGAGCAGGGTTGAAAGTTCGGTGATTGTATCTTCGGTAATTTTGCCGGCAGGCAGCATAACCCAGACGGCGCGGGGTTTGTCGAGTTTTTCGACCAACGTTTTCAGATCAGTCGCTGATTGCGCGCCCTTGGCGGCAATAGTCTTGACAACATCTGCGCTGCGATCGAAGACGGCCACATGGTGCCCGTACTTCATGAGCCGCAGCGAAATATTGCCGCCCATCCGCCCCAACCCGATGACACCAAGCTGCATTACCGTCTCCGTCATGGTTTCCAAAGGCCGCCGGCCTTTGGTGGGGTCGGGGGCAAAGCCCCAGAACTTTATTTCAGCGCGTCGCGGATCACATCTAGCCCTTGAGGCCCGCTAAGATGCACGCGCAAAGCCCGCCGCCCGCGTTCGGCCAACACACCGAAATCGCCGCGCGCCTGCGCTGCCTTGACGACGGAGAAGGTGTATTTTTCCCCCGGCACTTGCAGATCGGCTGCATCGTCGGAGGTAATTTGCAAAAAGACGCCGCTATTCGGACCGCCTTTGTAAGCTTGTCCCGTTGAATGCAGGAATCGCGGGCCGAATTCAGCAGCAACCGCCACGTGGCGCGTGTTGCGGATCATCAGGCGCAGCTCGTCCAGCTTCGCGATGCTGGCTGGATCCCTTTCTATATAGGCGAGCAAGGCGGCGTAGTCGCCAGGCTTGAGGCGGTCGAAATGCGTGCGCAGCACGTCGGCAAGTGAATTGCCGTGCAACGCTTGGGCGTTGGCGGGATCGGCAAAGAGCTTGATGCCGTCAAAGGTTGCGAAGGGCGTCTCGTTCGGCAGCGAGCCGGCGCGTGTGAATTCATCGGTAAGCTCGCGTGTCTTGATCTTGCTGGCTTCGACATCGGGTTGGTTGAACGCATTGATGCCGATCTGACTGCCTGCGACGGCCACGGCAAACTCCCATAAAAAGAATTGCTGGGCGATTTCCATGTGCCCGTTGAGCGTGGCGCGGATCACCGGCTGGCCGGCTTTCTCCAGCGCGGTGATCGCCGCTTCCTGCGCAGCATCAGGCGCATCGGCAAGCTGCAGGTAGGCAAAGACGCGATCGCTGCCGTACACGTTAGGCGCACCCAGGGCTTCGCCATCAATGGGAATCAGCCCGCGGCCGATTTTACCAGTGGATTCGGCAATCAGCTGTTCCAGCCAGGCGCCAAGATCGGCAATGCCTGGGGAGGCGACGATCGTGATCTTGTCGCGCCCTTGCAGACCGGCCTGCCCCAGAATCGTGCCGAGCTGCACGCCGGGATTATGCGCAGGTGGTGTGCCGGCCGAGCAGGATTGGACCATGCGGGAGGCAGAGGCCAGAAGTTGTTCAATGTCGATGCCGATGGCTGCCGCCGGAACCAGGCCGAAATTCGACAGCACCGAATAGCGACCGCCGATTGCCGGGTCGCCGTAGAAAATATGGCGGAAGCGGTCACCTTCGGCCACTTTCTGCATGTGGGAGCCTGGGTCTGTGACAGCAACGAAATGGCTGGCGGCGCGGTCTGCGCCCACCGCCGCCTTCATGCGGTCAAAGAAATAGGCTTTCAGGATATTGGGTTCGAGCGTTCCGCCGGACTTGCTGCTGACGATGACCAGCGTTTTGGACAGATCGACCGCGTTTTCAAATGTCTTGATCTGCTGGGGATCGGTGCTGTCGAGCACGTGCAAAGACGGCCAACCTGCGCGGTGGCCGAAGGTACGGCCGAACACTTCCGGCCCCAGGCTGGAGCCACCCATGCCGAGCAGCAGGACATGGGCAAAGCCCGCCTGTTTCACGTCTTGCTGGAAGTCCAGCAGCTCCTGAATGTTGCGCGTACGCTCGGCAACGATGCCCAGCCATCCGAGCCATTTGGCTTCATCCTCGTCTGTCCACAAACGCGCATCGTGCGCCCAGAGCTGGCGAACGCGGCCGTCCCGGCGCCATGTGTCCAACGTGGTTGTAACGGATTTTTCCAAGTCTGGCGGCAATTTCCACGCCAGGCCGGAGATCGTGCTGCCGCTGAGCTTGGCGCGCTTCTCGGCCACCGCGCCGAGAAGGTTATCGGCGGCATCGGCGAATAATTGCACACCGTCCTGCACAAGGTGCTTGGTGACCCCGGCAAGATCAAGGCCCAGGCGCTCGACCTCGCTCAAGACGTGGCGCGCCTCGTCCAAGCCCTGGCTCAGCGTGTCCTCGGCGTGGCCGTGTGCGCGGAAGGCATCCATCGTTGCGGGCGGCATGGTGTTGACCGTGTCACGCCCGATCAATTGTTCGACGTAGAGCACGTCACTGTACGCCTTGTCCTTCGTGCCGGTGCTGGCCCAAAGCAGGCGCTGCGGATTGGCGCCGGCCGCCTGCAATTTTTGCCAACGGTCGGAGGCCTTCATCTCCTGGAACCACGCATAAGCCTGCTTGGCGTTGGCAATGGCCACACGGCCGCGCAATTTCTTCAGCGCGTCGGCTTCCGGGTCGCCCGCCGCCACGCGCTCATCGATTGTTTTGTCTATCTGCGCGTCGATGCGGCTGACGAAAAAGCTTGCGACGCTCGAAATGCGTGAAACGTCGTGCCCGCGCGCCACGCGCGCCTCCAGCCCTACCATGTAGGCTTCCGCGACGGACTGATAGGATTCGAGCGAGAACAGAAGCGTGACGTTGATGTTAATCCCGTCCTCGATCAGGATGCGCACCGACGGCGCGCCCTGCTCGGTCCCTGGCACCTTGACCATCAGATTGGGACGATCGACCCACTTCCACAGGCGCCGCGCTTCGGCAATCGTCTGTTCCGTTCGCAATGCCAGATAGGGCGAAACTTCAAGGCTGACAAAGCCGTCCAATCCGCGCGTGCGCTCGAACACCGGGCGCAGCACGTCGGCCGCGTGCTGGATATCGTCAACAGCCATCGTCTCATACAAATCGTTTGCGTCGTGCAAGCCGCCCGCAGCAAGTTCCTTGAATTGCGGATCGTAATCCGCCCCGCTGCCCATGGCCTTTTCAAAGATGGAAGGGTTTGAGGTAACACCCCCCAGACCGTCTTCATCGACCAGCTTCTTCAAACTGCCGTCGGCGATAAAGCTGCGGCGGATGAAATCCAGCCAAGGCGACTGGCCATGCGCCAGAAGCTGCCTGACGGGATTGGCCGCGTCCTGCTCGCTCGTATTAATCACCGTGTCCATGGGGGCATCATCCTTTGGATTTGCCTGCCTGCTCGCGCGCGGCCTTGGCGACAGCATCGGGCGTGAAGCCAAACTTCGTCATGAGGTCAGCCATGGGCGCGCTGGCGCCGAAGCTGTGCATACCGATCACCGCGCCCGTGCTGCCGACATAGCGGTCCCAGCCGACAGTCGATCCCTGCTCGACCGCGACGCGCCCGGCCACATCGGGCGGCAGCACGGAATGGCGGTAGGCTTCATCCTGGTGCTCGAACAAATCCCAGGACGGGAAGCTGACGACACGCGCGGCAATGCCCTCGGCGGTCAATTTCTCCCAGGCGCCAACGACGAGATGCAATTCAGAACCTGTTGCCATCAGGATGACAGCCGGCTTGCCCTTGCAATCGGCCAGAACATAGGCCCCGCGCGCAAGTCCGGAAGCTGGCGCAAATTTCGAGCGATCCAGCGTGGGCAGCGGCTGGCGCGACAGGACAAGGCAGGACGGTCGCTCCTTCTGCGGCAGCAGCACGCGCCAGGCTTCGGCCACTTCGTTGGCGTCGCCCGGACGCACCACGATCATGCCGGGGATTGCGCGCAGGCTGACAAGCTGTTCGATCGGCTGGTGCGTTGGCCCATCTTCACCCACGCCGATGCTGTCGTGGGTGAAGATATACATCACCGGCAATTCCATGATCGCAGACAGGCGAATGGGCGGCTTCATATAATCGGAAAAGATCAAAAAGCCGCTGCAATAGGGACGCAGTGCCGATAGCGCCAGGCCGTTGGAGATCGAACCCATGGCATGTTCGCGAATACCGAAATGCAGGTTGCGTCCGCCGTAATTATCGGGCTCGAAGCTGCCCACACCCTCAAAGGTCATGTTGGTCTTGGTCGACGGTGACAGATCGGCGGCACCACCCAGCATCCATGGCACGCGGGGTCCCACCGCGTTCAGCACCTTCTGATTGCTGTCACGCGAGGCCAGGCCCTTCGCGTCCGTCGGGAACACGGGGATATCGGCGTCCCAGCCCGCGGGCAGCGTATGCTGGTTCATCATCTCCAGCTCTGCCGCAAGTTCGGGGTAATCGACCTTGTAGCGCTCGACCATCGCCATCCAGGCGGCGCGTGCCTCACTGCCACGCCGGCCCATCGTTTCGGCAAAATGCTGCATCACGCCATCGGGCACAAGGAACTGCGCGTCCTCTGGCCATCCATAGGCACGCTTGGCGCCGCGGATTTCCTCATCGCCCAGCGGCTCCCCATGGGCTTCCCTGGTGCCGGCCTTATGCGGTGCTCCGTAGCCGATGATGCTGTGCACGCGAATGAAACTCGGGCGCGTCGTTTCGGCTTTTGCACGCGCTATCGCCGCACCAACCGCGGCCAGATCGTTCACATCCGGCACATCCTCGACATGCCAGCCGAGCGCTGCAAAACGCGCGGCCACATCCTCGTTGAAGGCCAGATCGGTGGAGCCTTCGATCGTGATCCGGTTGCTGTCGTAAATCCAGGTCAGATTGCCGAGCCGCAGATGCCCGGCCATGCTGGCGGCCTCGTTGGTGACGCCCTCCATCATGTCGCCGTCACCGGCCAGCGCATAGACGTGGTAATCGAACAGTTCAAAGCCGGGTTTGTTATAACGTTTCGCCATGTAAAGCTGCGCCATCGCCATTCCCACGGCATTGGCGCAGCCCTGGCCGAGCGGACCGGTCGTGGTCTCTACGCCCGACGTCATGCGATATTCCGGGTGGCCCGGCGTTTTGCTGTCAAGCTGGCGAAACTTCTTCAAATCATCAATCGTCAGCGCGGGGGCGTTACGATCCTCGTGCTCATTGACCGCACGAATACCGGTCAGATGAATCAGCGAATACAGCAGCATGGAGGCATGGCCGACCGAAAGCACGAAGCGGTCCCGATTGGGCCAGTTCGCGTCCGCCGGATCGTAGTTCAGGAAGCGCTGCCACAGCGTGTAGGCGACCGGCGCCAGCGCCATCGGCGTGCCGGGATGGCCTGACTTGGCCTTTTGCACCGCATCCATGGCCAAGGTGCGCATGGTATCGATGCACAGCGTGTCCAGGTCCATACCTGCGATCGCATCAGCTGGGGGCATGTGGCGGGTTCCGTCCTCGTTGCGGCCATATTGAGCGAGGGGGCCGCAGTTCTGTCAAAGCCTGGCCTCTCTAGACGCCCGGGCGCGCGCGCGGTTGCGCAGGTGCCCGGCGGACGCGCGCGCTGGTCCACTCGCGCGCGGTCTGGAAGGTAACATAGAGCATGGGGATCAGGAAAATCCCCACCGCACTCGCTGCCAGCATGCCCGCAAACACCGGCGTGCCCACGTCCCGCCGGCTGATCGAGGCCGCGCCCGTGGCAATCACCAGAGGCACCAGCCCAAGGATGAAGGCAAAAGAGGTCATCATCACCGCGCGGAAACGCATGCGCGAGCCCGCGACAGCTGCCTCGGCAATCGGCATCCCGGCCTCGCGCTGGTCGCGGGCAAATTCGACGATCAAAATGCCGTTTTTGGCCGCCAGCGCAATCAGCACGACCAGGCCGATCTGCGCGTACAAATCCAAGGTCAGCCCCGCCAGCACGATGCCCAGCATGGAGCCGAACACGCCTACGGCAACCGAGAGCAGCACGGGGATCGGGATCACCCAGCTTTCATAAAGTGCCACCAGGAACAAATACGCGAACAGCACGGCCAGAGCCAGGATCGTGCCGGTCTGGCCTGCCGCGGCCACTTCCTGATAGGCCGTGCCCGTCCACTCGTAAGCATAGCCGGGCGGCAGAGTGTGCGCCGACACGGCCGCCATCGCCGCAATCGACTGGCCGGATGAAACGCCGGGCGCCGGCGCCCCGTTGATCGTGACGGAGCGATAATTGTTGTAGCGCGTAATCACTTGCGGGCCGAGCACGATGCGCAGATCGGCAATCGAGCGTAGCGGCACCATCTCGCCCGTCTTGTTACGGATGTAGATCTGCCACAGCGAGGGGATGTCGCTGCGATCATACGCCTCGCCCTCGATATTGACCTGCCAGACGCGGCCATAGAGGTTGAAATCGTTGATGTAGATACCGCCCAGCGTCGCCTGCAACGCGGCAAACACGTCGGACATGTTCAACCCCAGCGCCTGCGCCTTTTCCCGGTCGATGTCGAGAAACAGCGACGGGTTGGACGCGGTGAAGGTCGAGAATATCTGGCCGATGCTGCGGTTCTGGTGGGCCGCCGCGATGAGCCCGCCCATGGTGCTGTTGATCGAGGCAGGGTCCTGTCCCTCGAGCGCGTCCATCTGGTATTCGAAGCCGCCGGTCGTGGCCAGGCCGATGATCGGCGGCAGGTTGATCGCCACGACAACCGCCGAGCGGATACCCGCGCCCACGCCGAAGACGCGCTTGATCAGGGCGTTGACGCCGGTCTCGGTCGAGGTGCGGTCGGCGAAAGGCTTGAGCCGGGCGAACATGAAGCCGCTATTGGATTCCTGCGAGGAATCGAGGATGGAAAAGCCCACGATGGCAAAGGTGTCCGCCACTCCAGGCATTTTCAGCACCTCCTTCTCCATCTGCCCGACAACCTTGCTGGTGCGCGCCACCGAGGCGCCATCGGGCAATTGTATGGAAATGAAGAACCCGCCTTGGTCCTCGCTGGGCAGAAACCCCGTGGGCGTGATGGCGGACATGCCGAAAATGCCTACCGCGAAGACCGCCACGGCGAGGAGCCCGAAGATGGAAACGCGCACCAGACGCGTGACCACACTGGCATAGCCATTTCGCGCACGATCGATGCCGCGCGATACGCGGCCCAGCAAGCCGCGGGGCGGGCCTTCGCGCCGGCGCAGGAACACCGCGCACAAGGCAGGCGAAAGGACCAGCGCGCACATGGCCGAAATCAGCATGGAAATGCAGATCGTCACGGCGAATTGCTGGAACAGCACGCCCGAAATGCCCGGAATGAAGGCGATCGGCACGAAAACGGACAGCAGCACGAGCGTAATGGCCAGAATGGGTGCCGTGATTTCGCGCATCGCCTCCTTCGTGGCATCGGCAATACTCAGTTCGGGCCTCTCCTCGATCACGCGCTCGACGTTCTCGACCACGACGATGGCATCATCGACAACGATGCCGATGGCAAGAACCATCGCCAGCAAGCTCACGGTGTTGGCTGAAAATCCGGCCGCCAGCAGCACCGAAAACGTGCCGATCAGGCTGACCGGCACGGCGATGGTTGGAATGATCGTCGCGCGCAAATTGCCCAGGAACAGGAACACGACGAGCACGACAAGGACGAACGCCTCGCCCAGGGTGCGCAGAACCTCGGTGATGGTGTCGCGCACGAAGATCGTGCTGTCCCACGTCGTCTGGTAATCCATCCCCTCGGGGAAGCGTGCCTTGAGCGTCTGAAGCTTCGCGTTGACCAGGCGCGCGGTCGCCACGGCGTTAGCGCCGGGTGCCAGATTGATGCGCATGGCGACGGAAGGCTTGCCGTCCAGCCGGCTTTCGCTGTCCACGTTCTGCGCGCCCAGCTCGACACGCGCCACGTCGCGCACGCGCAGCAATGATCCGTCATTGTTGGCGCGTACCACGATATCGCCGAATTGCTGGGGCGTGGTCAGCCGCCCCTGCGTCTGCACGTTGAACTGGAACTGCACCTGATTGCTCGCCGGCCGAGCGCCGACGCGCCCGACCGGTGCCACCACGCTCTGCGACTGGATTGCCGCAATGACATCGCCCGGCGAAAGGTTGAGGTTTGTCAGGCGCTGGCTGTCGAACCAGATGCGCATGGAATAAAGCTGCTGGCTGAAGAGCTGCGCCTGGCCCACGCCGGGAATGCGCGAAATTTCGTCCAGTACGCTGATCGTCACGTAATTGGTGATAAATAGCGTATCCTGCCGGCCCGTCTTGCTGAAGAAATTGACGAATTCCAGAATGGCGCTGCTCGCCTTCTGGACGCGCAAGCCCTCCTGCTGCACCTCGGCGGGCAATTGCGCCAGTGCCGTCTGCACGCGATTATTGACGTTGACCGTGTCGATGTCAGGATTGGTGCCAAGTGCGAAGCTGACCGTCAGATTATAGGTGCCGTCATTGGCGTTCGTGCTCTTCATGTAGAGCATCTTGTCCACGCCCACGACCTGCGCCTCGATCGGCTGGGCAACCGAGGACTCCACATCCGCCGCAGACGCACCGGGATAGGTCGCAGACACCTGCACCTGCGGCGGCACGATATCGGGAAATTGCGCCACGGGGATGCGCGTCAGCGAAATCGCCCCAGCGATCGTGATGATAATGGCAATGACGATGGCCAGCCGCGGCCGGTCGACGAAAATGGCGCTGATCATGCAGCTAGGCCAGGGGGCTCTGCCCCCTGGACCCCCGCTAAGGACAAGTCCTTAGAACCTATTTTGTCGGTAGATGAGGAGGGGGGCAGCGAGACTGTCACCACACGCGCGTCGCCCCCCGACCAAGTAACGGGGTCTGGGGACTTGTCCCCAGCGGGGTCCAGGGGCAGAGCCCCTGGCCTTGCCTGCCTAATCACCGTCACTTCGCCGGCCCAGGCGAGGCCGGTCCCGGCAGCACCGCCATGCCGGGCCGCACGCGCTGGATGCCTTCGACAATCACCTCCTGACCCTGGCTCAGCCCGTTGATGATCGCGGCGATCGTCGGCGTGGATTGGCCCAGATGCACGCGCGTTTCCTGCGCCTTGTTCTGCGCATCGACAGTAAAGACGTAATCGCCCTCCTGGTCGGACAGCACCGCGGCACGCGGCACGCCCAGCACCTCGATCGGCGTCAGGCCCTCGACGAGCACCTGAACGAACTGGCCGTCGATCAACTGGCGCGCGCCGCCGCCGCCGCCGCTATCAGCGGCAAGTACAGGGTTGGGCAGCACCGCGCGCGCGGTCAGCGTATCGGTCGTTGCCGAAACGGTCGGGTCAATATAGTCGAACTTGCCCGCCTGGCCGTAGATCGTGCCATCGGCGAGGCGGATGCGCACCTGCACCGCGCCGAAGCCGCCATGGCCGGCGTAACGGTTGCGCAAATCCAGCGCCGCGTGCGAGGATATCGGAAAGACCACATACATCGGGTCCTGGCTGACGATGGTGGCCAGAACCCCGCTGTTTGGCCCGACCACGTTGCCTTCGGTCACGCTGGTGCGGCTTATCTTGCCCGCAATCGGCGCATGGATTTGCGTATAACCCAGGTTGATCTGCGAGGTCTGCAAATTGGCCTGCGCGCCCAGCACCTGTGCCGCCTGGCTGCGTTGCTGGGCCACATCGTTGTCGTAAGTTGATCGCAAGCCCGCGGGCGTATTGAGCAGTGACGCCGCCCTGTTCAGCGTCAGAGTCGCATTCTGCAGCAATGCATTGGCCTGGCCCAACGCGGCCTGCTTGGCCTCCACATCTGCCTGATAGGGTCCGAACTCCAATTGATACAGCAGATCGCCCTGCTTGACCTCGGTGCCCTCAATAAACAGGCGCTTTTCCAGGAACGCGGTCACGCGTGCCACGAGCGCCACGCGGCTGATCGCCTGCACGCGGCCGATAAATTCGTCCGTCTCGGTAATCGGCGTGCGGGCGGCGCGGATGACGCCCACCGCGGGCGGTCCGGCAAGCGGCATCTGGGCGGCGGCGGTGCCAAAGTCGGCGAGCAGGCCGCAGACAAGGGCGGCATGCGCCAGGGGAAGGATGCGGATAATGTGCTCCTCGAGGCGGTCCTGCGCAGGCGGCCATGACAGGCGCGGCACCCGGCGCAGGGTCAGGTTGCCCTTCGCGCGCCGGAGTTCAACCCGGCCACCATGCCGTCAGGCGAAGCTTTATTAACTTGCCACGCGCCATGCCAGGGGTGTTCTGGCGTCCATGTCTCGGCGTAACTCCCACGGTTTCACTCTGCTCGAACTGCTGATCGTGGTTGCGATCATGGGGCTGGTGATTGCGGTCGTTGTCACGCATGGCCCGATGCACAGCCAGGGACTGCAGACACGCGCCGCTGCCGGCAGCCTGGCCCAGACCCTGCGCAGCGCCCGCGCACAGGCCATTGCGCGCAGCCGGATTGTCTCCGTGGTGATCGACCCGGCGGCCCACAATTTCGCCGCCGATCGGGGTCCGCTGCGCACCCTGGCGGCCGACATGGCCGTTACCTCCTTGCCGGGCACCCTGCCCGGTCCGCACGGCACCTCCATCCTGCGCTTCTCACCCGATGGCAGCGCCAGCGGCGGTGGCGTGACGTTGGGCGCCGGCCGCCGCGCGCTGACGATTTCGGTCGAGTGGCTCACCGGGCGTGTCAAGGTGGCCAATGCCAGCTAGACGCCCCGGCCTTGAACGCCGGGCGCACGATGCCGGCTTTACCTTGCTCGAGGTGATGATCGCCTTTGTCATCGCCGCCCTCGCCCTCTCGATGCTCTATCAGGGGGCGACCGGCGGCCTGCGCGCTACGGCATCGGCCACCCGCACGGAGGAGGCCGTCAGCCTGGCCAAATCCCACCTGGCCGCCATCGGCCGCGGTGAGGCCGTCACGCAGCAGGAAAGCAGCGGCGCCGATGGCGACGGCTTCGAATGGCACCTGCACGTCGTCCCGATCGGCACGCGTCAACTGACGCTCGCCGATGCCGATCGGGCCAATGACAGCAAGCCGTCCGCGGCCATCCTGTTCGACGTGCGCCTGACCGAAAGCTGGGACGATGCGGGGCACGCGCACCAGATCTCGCTGGAGACGCACCGGCTGGATGTGCACACCACGGAGGGCCAATGAAGCGGCGCGCCCCAGTGAAAAGCAAAAAGCTGGGGGGAATGGAGCCATTCCCCCCAGACGCCCCAGCATCAATTAGAACCACGCCTAAAAATCGACGGGGGGTTTGGGGGGGATGGCACATCTCCCCCAACCTTTTCTCCCACTCCACGCAAGCGGGCTTCACCCTTCTGGAAATCCTGGTCGCCGTCGTGGTGCTAGGTTTCATCGTGGCCGGGCTAAGCCAGGGCACGCGCTTCGGCATCAATGCCTGGGACGTGCAATCCCGCCTGTCGGACAATGCCGCCGAGCTCGAAAGGCTGGACCGTACCCTGCGCCTGCTGGTCGAACACGCCGTGCCGCCCAATTCGGCCGATGACAAGCCGCTGGACGGGCAGGAGCATCGGCTGATCCTCGTCACGCGCCTGCCCGACCAGCCGCCGACCCAGCCGATCCGCCGCGCCCAGGTGGCATTGGGCGTGGATGACAAGCATCGCCTGCTGTTGCGCTGGGTCGTGCACCCCAATGCGGTGGCCATCATCCCGGCGCCCCCGCCGACGGAAATTGTCCTGGCCGAGGGCGTGGACCATCTCGACCTGTCCTACCGCCAGTCAGTCGCCGATGGCGGGCGCTGGAAAAGCATCTGGGATGACAGCAATCTGCCCGCGCTGGTGACGATGCACATCGTGCTGACCAGCGCGCATCGAAAAATTCCCTTGATCGAGGCCTCACCCATGCTCGACACGAACGGCAGCTTTTGATGGCTCGCCAGCGCGGCTTTGCCTTACTCGTTGTGCTGTGGACGATGGTGATGCTGGCCCTGCTCAGCGCGCAGATCACCGGCGCGGGCCGCTCCGAAGCGCAAGTCGCTGCATCCTTGCGCAATGCCGCGCAATTGGAGGCGGCGGCCAATGGCGCGATTGAGGAAACCATCTGGCACATTCTCGATGGCAACGGCGCGCAATGGCAGCCGGGCGAGGGCGCCTATGACCTCCCCGAGCCAGGCGCGCTGGTGCATGTCACCGTGGTCGACGAGCGCGGCAAGATGGATATCAACCAGGTGCCGCCGCAATTGCTGGCGGGCCTGCTTTCCGCCCTTGGTGCGGACATTGCGACGTCCAAAACAGTATCGACGGCAATTGCCGATTGGCGGAGCCAGGCCTCGCCGGGCGATGCGGAGAGCAACGTGCCGGCGGAATATCGCATGGATGGCCGGGCGTGGGGACCGCCGGGGCAGGAATTCGAGCGTCTGGATGAATTGCAACTGGTGCGCGGCGTAACGCCGCAGATCTACCAGGCGCTGCTGCCTTACGTGACGCTTGATCTGGAACAGGCGCCTTGGCTGCAATATGCCAGTCCGCTGGTGCTGGCGGCGATTGACAAGGCCAAGCGCATGTCCGGCGTTACCGTGGAGGCGGCGGACGCGCGCGGGCCTGCTGTGCTGCGCATGGAGGCCGTGGCGATCGGGCAGGGCGGGGAGCGTTTCGTGCGGCGCGTGCTGATGCGGCTGGACGGAACGCTGTCGGGGCCGGCATGGAAGTACCGGATATTGGAGTGGGAATGATGACCCGGCTTTTTGCGTGCAGCTTCTGCCTGATGTTCGGGGCGTCCTTGCCCGCTTTGGCAACACCGGCGCCGTTCTACCCACCGCTCGGTCTCGATCTTGGCGGCATGGACAAATCGGTACGGCCGCAGGATGATTTCTATACCTACGTGAATGGTGGCTGGGCGACGCATACCGCGATCCCGCCTGACAAATCCTATGTCGACTCGTTCACCGAAATTGGTGACCGCACCGAAGCCCGGCTGCATGATCTGCTGGAGCAGCAGGCCGCGGCGCAGAGCGGCACGCCGGCCACGCCGGGTCAGAAAGTCGGCGCGATGTATGCGGCGTTCATGGACGAAGCGGCGATCGAGAAACTGGGCGCAACACCCATCAGGCCGGAGCTGGATGCGATTGCCCACGCGCCGGACCGCGCCGCCCTGGCACGTTTGATGGGCGCCAGCCAGGATAATTTCGGCGGCAGTTTCTTTTCCACTTCCATCGATCTGGACCAGAAGGATGTGGCCCATTACGCCGTGTTGCTCAACCAGGCCGGGCTGGGCATGCCGGACCGGGATTACTACTTGAAACCGGATTTTGCAAAGCAGAAGGCCGGCTATCAGATCTACGTCGCCACGCTGCTCGGCCTGATCGGCTGGCCGGATGCACAGGCGCGCGCCGCCGACATCGTGGCGTTGGAGACGCGCATCGCGCAAGCGAGCTGGACCAAGACGCAGCAGAGCGACATCGCGGCGATGTACAACGGCGAGACGATTGCCGGGCTGTCCGCGCTCGCACCAGGATTTCCCTGGCAGGATTATCTGGCAGGCGCCAAGCTGGGCGGCAAGACGCATGTCGTGATCGGCGAGAAAACCGCTTTTCCAAAGATTGCGGCTATTTTCGCGGCAACGCCTCTCGAGACGCTGCGTGCCTGGCTCGCCTTTGATGTGGCCGATACGGCCGCGGTGGACCTGTCATCGCCGTTCCAAAAGGCGCGGTTCGAGTTTCGCGAAAAGCTGCTCTCGGGCCAAAGCGAAATGCGGGCACGCTGGAAGCGCGCGGTCACCGCGGTCACGGCCGCGCATTGCGGTGGTGGTCCGGGCGATTGTTTCGGCAATCTGACCTGGGCGGCCGGCGAACTCTACACCGCGCAATATTTCCCGCCCGAGGTCAAGACGCGCGGCCAGGCGCTGGTTGCCAATCTGCTCGCCGCCTTCCATGCGCGGCTTGAGAACTCGACCTGGATGGGGCCGGCGACAATGGCCGAGGCGCTGCGCAAGCTCGATACGTACACGGTCAAGATCGGCTATCCCGATCACAGGCGCGACTACAGCCACGTCGCCATCAGCCGCACCGATCTGATCGGCGATATTCACCAGGCCGCTGCCGCGGACTGGGCTTTCTATGTCGGGCGCAGCGGCGGCCCGGTAGATCGCAACGACTGGCTGATGGCGCCGCAGATCGTCAACGCATATAACGGGTCATTGCGGGATATCGTTTTTCCAGCCGCGATACTCCAGCCGCCCTTCTTCGATCCGGCGGCGGATGACGCGGTCAATTACGGCTCCATAGGTGCGATCATCGGCCATGAGATGACGCATGGTTTCGACGATCAGGGGCGCATGCTGGACGCGTCCGGCGCGTTGCGCGATTGGTGGACGCCGGCGGACGCCGCGGCCTTCCGCGCGCGCGCCGCCAAATTGGGCGCGGAATACGCAGCGTTCGAGCCGCTGCCGGGGTTGCACATCAACCCCGATTTGACGATGGGCGAGAACATCGCCGATCTCGGCGGCCTGGTGATTGCACTGGACGCCTACCATGTCTCGCTGGGCGGCAAGCCCGCGCCGGTGAAGGGCGGACTATCCGGCGAGCAGCGCTTCTTCCTGTCCTGGGCGCAAGGGTGGCGCATCAAGGCGCACGAGGACAGCATCCGTGAGCTGACGGTCAGCGACCCGCACAGCTACGATCGCTTTCGCGCCATAGGCCCGTTGCAGAATGTGGAGCAATGGTATGCTGCGTTCGGCATTAAGCCGGGCGATAAAATGTACCGCGCGCCTGATTTGAGAGCGCAAATCTGGTAGCCACAGCAAAGTGGAGAAAAGGCTGGGGGAGATGTGCCATCCCCCCCAAACCCCCCCCCATCGATTTTGGGACCTCGTTCTAAATAATGACGGGGGGTCTGGGGGGGATGGCACATCTCCCCCAGTTCTTCACTTCACTTTCGTCCTGAACTTCCGCAAATCCTCGACAAACAACTCCGGCTGCTCCAGCGCCGCGAAATGCCCGCCGCGCGGCGCCTCATACCAATGCACGATGGGAAACGCGCGCTCCGCCCAGGCACGCGGGCAACCCGTCAGGTCGAACGGATACATCGCCACACCTGTCGGCACGGTGGCACGGGGCGGGGTTGCCTCGCCACGCGCCTGCAGCAACGCGCGTTCGCGATAGAAGCGGCTGGCGGAGGCGATTGTGTTGGTAAACCAGTAGAGCGATATATTGGCCAGCATGTCGTCGTAGCTGACGGCGTTGCGGATATCGCCACGGCAATCGGTCCAGGCATGGAATTTCTCGGCGACCCAGGCGCACCAGCCCGCCGGTGAATCGACCAGCGCGTAGGCGAGCGTCTGCGGCTTGGTGCTCTGCTGTTCGTTGTAGCCGGCGCCCTGCTTGCGATAGTCCTCGGTATGATCGAGGTAGATTTTCTCGTGCGGCAGGACCAGCGCCATGGGATCGGCCACGTCTTTCGGTAGCAGCGGCTGCAGCATGTTGAGGTGCAAGCCAATGCAATGTGTGGGATCGGCCAGTGCGGTGTATTGTGAAACCCTACTGCCCCAGTCACCACCTTGGGCGATATAGCGCCCGTAGCCGAGTGAGGCCATCAGGCGCGCATGCCGTTCGCCCACCAACTTTTGCGACATGCCTGGCTGCTTCGCCGCGGGTGAAAACCCGTAGCCTTGCAGCGAAGGTGCCACGACGTGAAACGCATCCGCGGCGCTACCGCCGAATTGCTCCGGGTGTGTCAGGCGCGGGATGACGCCGAGAAACTCGAACACCGATCCCGGCCAGCCATGGGTGAGGATGATCGGCTGTGCGTCTTCGTGCGGCGAGCGTGCATGGATGAAATGCAGATCGAGCCCGTCTATGTCGATCAAGAAATGCGGGTGCGCAAACAGGCGCGCTTCCGCGGCGCGCCAGTCGAACGTAGTGCGCCAATAGGCGCAAATCTCTTGGATGGCGGGCAGGGGCACGCCCCAGCTCCATGCGTCGTCGTTGACGTCCTCGGCGGGCCAGCGCGTGGCGTCCAGGCGCGCGTGCAGGTCGGTGATGGCGATGTCGGGCACGCGGTGGGTGAAAGGGTGTGGTTGGATCATGGTCACCTCCGGTGATTAGAAAAAGAACTGGGGGGAATGTGCCATTCCCCCCAGACCCCCCGTCTTCTTTAGAAAGAACATGCGCGAACGCTTGCAGGGACATTCCCGCCATGGTTGTATCGCTTCCATGACGTTCGCCACCATCCGCAGCTACGCTTTCTCAGGCGTCGACGCCGTCCCGGTCGACGTCCAGGTCCAGATCGCCTCCGGCCTCCCCGCCTTCCTCATCGTGGGCCTAGCCGACAAGGCCGTGGGCGAAGCCCGAGAACGCGTCCGCGCTGCCCTGACCACCATCGGCCTCGCCCTCCCGCCCCGACGCATCCTGATCAACCTTGCCCCCGCCGACCTTCTCAAGGAAGGCTCCCACTTCGATCTCCCCCTAGCCCTGGCCCTCCTCGCCGCCATGGGCGTGCTCCCCGCAGAAGACCTCAGCCGCTACGCCGCCCTGGGCGAGCTCTCGCTGAATGGCCTCATCAACCCCGTCGCCGGCGTCCTCCCCGCCGCCATCGCCGCAAGCGCCGAGGATCTCGGCCTGATCTGCCCGGGGGCGCAAGGCGGCGAAGCGGCCTGGGCCGGCACTGTGGACGTGCTCGCGCCTGCCGACCTGCTCTGCCTCATCAACCATTTCCGCGGCACCCAGGTCCTGACCCCACCCGCGGTCAGCGGCCTCGCCCCCGCGCGCCCCAGCCCCGACATGGCAGACGTCCGAGGCATGGAATCCGCCCGCCGCGCGCTGGAAATCGCCGCGGCCGGCAGCCACAACCTCCTCCTCATCGGCCCGCCGGGTGCCGGCAAATCCATGCTCGCCGCGCGCCTGCCCGGCCTGCTGCCCGACCTCACCCCGCCCGAGGCGCTGGAAGTCTCCATGATCCACAGCGTCGCCGGCATGCTGGACGGCGGCCGCTTGGTCCAACGCCCGCCCTTCCGCGAGCCCCACCACAACGCCTCCCCCGCAGCGCTCGCCGGCGGTGGCGGACGCGCCCGCCCGGGCGAAGTCAGCCTGGCCCACCGCGGCGTGCTGTTCCTGGACGAGCTGCCCGAATTCCCCCGCGCCGTGCTCGAAATCCTCCGCCAGCCTATGGAAACCGGGCAGACCACCGTCAGCCGCGCCGCCGCCCACATCACCTATCCCGCCCGCTTCCAGCTCATCGCGGCGATGAACCCCTGCCGCTGCGGCCTGCTCGGCGATGCGCCCCGCGAATGCGGCCGCGCGCCGCGCTGCGGCGAGGACTACCTCTCCCGCCTCAGCGGCCCCCTGCTCGACCGCATCGACCTCACCGTCCAGGTCCAGCCCGTCTCCGCGTCCGAAATGTCGCGCGCACCGCCGGGCGAGGCCACCGCCTCCATCGCCCCCCGCGTCGCCGCTGCCCGCGCCGCCCAGCGCGCCCGCGGCCCTGCGCGTAACGCCGAAACCGATGCTACGCAGATCGCGCTGACCGAAGACGCACGCCGCCTTGCCGAACAAGCCTCCGCGCGGCTCAATCTCTCGCCGCGGGGATATACGCGCGTCGTGCGCGTGGCGCGGACCATCGCGGATCTGGCGGGCGCCACGGACGTGCGACGGCAGGATGTGGCGGAGGCGCTGGCGTTCAGGCACCGCATTCCGGGGCGCGTGCTGGCTTAAAGCGTTGTGTGGCCTGGAAAGCCGGCTGTTCTGGGCACCGCGTCGCATGGCGCCCCACAGATCGACCTCGATCTTACCACTACGGATTTCGAAGCAAGGCCTCCGCGCGCTACACAATCCGTCAATGGAAACGAGCGCGCCGCCCCACCCACCTTGATCGAGAAGCGGGACGCAAGCGTTCGTGACATCGCCGCTTATGCGCTGAGTGGCACCGGCGGCGTGAGGGCAAAGGCTCGGCACATGCTGGCAGACTACGGAAGAGCGCATCCGGGGGCCGGGCGGCCTTCGGGGCCAGCAAGCGCGCCGGCACGGCATGACAGCGCTTGCGGGTCCTAATTACGAAAACCACGAGATTGCATTATCGCGGCATGGTCCGCCCCCGTGGCTCCGCGGCCATCCAATGGATCACACCCCATTTCATCCGCTTGCCGAACGGCCCACTTGGTGATAGGTGATCTTACCTCTGAAGATGCGAAGTTGATCGGCCATGGGGACCAACCTTCAAGTCACGATAGACTTCGCGAGCGGTGTAAATAGCAGCAAGGTCTCCGCCTATAGCATCGTTGTCCTAAAAGACATCATGCTCAAGGCAGCTGTTGACTCAGTCACCATATCGAGTGTCGCCCGCGACGCTGCCGAACAGGCAGCTGCGATGTACAAAAATATTCAAAAGACTGATCTTCCAACTCAACGTGATCTCTACGGTGCGGCGGGCAACAAAGTCCTGGACGTCTATGAGGCCGATACAAAGGCCAAGAAGGTCGCTCAGATGATCATCGCCGACATGCAGAAGAAAATAGAGGAGATCGGCACTTCGAAAGTCACTCGGCATGCCGGCGATCAGTCAAAGGTCAACGTCTTTGATGTCGGTCCCAACAGCGTGACGCCCCAGGCAAACAAGTCCGCTTTCGCCAAGGCGGCCCGTGACGATGCTCGTGTATCGCGCTTTTTCGAGCCGCCCGACGATCCTGGTTTTCACTTCGAAATACCGCAGGGGCAGCCTGTCCAGACCCAAGATAAAGGAACATGAGGACGCGTCCCACGCTGTCATGTCTACTATCCATAATTTTATGCATAAGCCTTTCTTCTGCCGTGGCGGCCCGCTCAGACTGCATCTTTAACGATAAATCCATTACGTCGAAAATGGTCGAGCGAATAAGAGGTTCCACGGCGCTGTCCGGGACGCGAATAGATGCGACACAGCATGTGGCTCTTGCTCTACTCGACGATAGTCTGTTCAAGGTGAAGTGGTGGTCCTGCGATAAGCGTGGACTGGATGCTTGGCTGGTATCTGTCTATCCTACGACACCCGTTACGGACAGAAATCATTGGTATCAGACAATCAGAACCTTTGGCACGATCCTCTTAGACAAGCGTGACCAGGCGCGATTGAACGCAGCTCTGGATGATCATCCGAAACAGACACGCGACGGCATCCTCGTGGAAGTGATCGACAGCAGTTTCGACCATCTCGATGTTCTGCTAAGAACTGATGGAGATCTCGCAATCGTGCATCTCACCGCAATTTCGGACTGAGGCTATTAGGCCGCCAAGGAGCCAGCGCATATCTCTGCCGGCGAATTTGCTGCCTAGCCGACATGGCTTGGCGGCGATCAAAGGTTAAGTGAATTCGCGCCCTTTCCCACAAACCTGCAAGTATCTCCAAGACGAGGGCCGATCATCGGGTGGCCATGACGCGAAAGCGTGCTCCGCGCAGTGGGATCGTCTCATCTCCCCCAGCAGTCCCAATCCTTCCAAGCGCGCTCTCGCGCAATACCCCCCATCGGGCTTTAATCCCATCACCATGACCCTCCTGCTCGAACTCGCCACGATCCTCTGTCTCATCCTGCTCAACGGCGCTTTCTCCATGGGCGAGCTGGCACTCATCTCCGCCCGCCGCACCCGCCTCGCCGTCCTGGAACGCAAAGGCACCCCCGGCGCTCACGCCGCACGTATCCTCGCCGATGACCCCCAGCTCTTCCTGCCCACCGTGCAGGTGGGCGTCACGCTCGTCGGCGTGCTCCTCGGCACCTTCGGCGGCGCACGCCTGGCCAGCGAGCTGCAACCAACCATCACCCATCTGCCCTATATCGGCCGCGCCGCCGCGGGTGTCTCCCTCACCCTCGTCGTCATCGGCATCACCTACCTGACGCTGGTGCTCGGCGAACTCGTGCCCAAGCAACTCGCCCTGCGCTCGCCCGAGCTCACCGCCATGCAGCTCGCCCGCCCTGTCGCCGTGCTCGCGCGCCTGGCAGCCCCCATTGTCTGGCTGCTCGGCCGCTCCTCAGACCTGGTGCTGCGCCTGATCGGCCTCTCCGAACAGGCCCGACACGTCGTCACCGAAGAAGAACTCAAGGCGCTGCTGACCGAAGGCGCCCAGGCCGGCGTGCTCGAACACGAAGAACGCGACATCATCGAGCGCGTCCTGCGCCTGGCCGACAAGCCCGTGCGCGCCATCATGACCCCGCGCACCGAAATCGCCTGGATCGACCGCACCGATTCGCGCCGTGACATCGTGCAGGCGCTGAAGGAAGCCCCGCATAGCCGCTTCGTGGTGTGCGACGGCAGCGTCGATAACGTCGTCGGCGTGGTCCAGGCCAAGGACCTGCTCGACGGCATCCTGGACGGCAAGGACCTCTCTTTGGCCGCGGCCCTGCGCCAGCCGATGGTATTGCCCGACACGGTGACCGCGATGGACGCGCTTGAGCGGCTGAAGGTGGACCCGCTTGGCCTGGCACTGGTCATGGACGAATACGGCAGCTTCGAAGGCGTGGTGACCGCGGCCGATCTGTTGCAGGCCATCGTGGGCGATGTCGCCGAACCCGGGTTTGCCAGTCCCGCGCAGGCGGCGCTCTCCGTCGGTGCAGCCACCTTGCTGATGGACGGCATGACACCGGTCGATGAACTGAAAGCGCGGTTGATGCTGCCCGATTTGCCGGCGGAAGGCAGCTATCACACGCTGGCCGGCCTGCTGCTGGCGCTGCTGCGGCGCGTGCCCAAGACGGGGGACCGCATCGTCTTCGGCGGCTGGCTGTTCGAAGTGTTGGAGATGGAGCAGCGGCGCGTCATCAAGGTCCGGGCTAGCCGGGAAACGCTTGCCGACGCCTGAAGAAAAACGATGGCGGCCGGAAAAATACTTGATTTTTTGCTTCGCGAATTGGTATGCGACACACGCCGGTAATCCCATGCCTGCATGACTCGCACGAGCAGGGAGATTCTTCTTTTTCTGAAGAAAAAGAAGCAAAAAGACTTTTGTCTGTTTGGCGCGTGAGCAAACTTTCAAAAGTTTTTTGCTTCTTTTTTTCAAAAAAGAAGTGCTGTCTTCCTTACGACCTCTGCCAAGCTGCCGAAAGCCAATCCCGCACGCCAGATGTCACAGCCAAGGCCTCCGTCAGCACCACCTGGCTTAGCAGCCGCTCCGACCACCCCTGCTTGCCCGATGGCGACAAACCATCATCTACCGGAATGGCCAGCCCGAGAACGACGCCCCCGCGTCCCGGCTTGGTCGCGGCGAACTGAAAATTGCGCGAGAACGCGGTAAATGCCTTGCGCTGTCCGACAACCACGTCAGGCAACGCCAGCGCCGCTGCACGCACGGCGTCATGAATGGCGCGCACCGCAGGCTCAGCCCACAGCGCGTCCGCCAGCCCCTCGGGCGCGGCCCAGCTCTCTTTGCCTGGAAAGGCCGCGTTGAGCACCATGGAGGCGCGGTTTTGTCCCAGGCCGAACTGGCCCTTCATCCATTCCAGCCGCTTGCGGTGCGCGGTCTCGGGGCAGGCGCGGGCAAGCTCGGCCCATTGCGCCAGGCTGCGGCTGGTCTCGCGCTCAAGGCCCTCGCGAACGGAGGCGAACCATTTCTGCTGGCGCGGGCTCAGCTGCGAAGGGTCAGGCATGGCGCACCTACTCTGCATCCTCAAGCAGCGTCTTCAAATACCCCACATGGCGGCGAAATGCGCCGCGCCCGGCAGGCGTCAGCACCACGCGCGTGCGCGGCTTGCGCGCCGCAAAATCCTTTTCGATGCCCACGTAGCCCGCATTCTCCAGCGTGGTCAGGTGCGCGCCCAGATTGCCATCGGTGGCACCCAGCACGGCGCGCAGGCGGGTAAAATCGATCAGCTCGCCGGCGGGCAGCGCGTTCAGCGTGGCCATGATGCGCAGGCGCAGCGATTGGTGGATGATCTCGTCGGGGCCTGCGGCCGGCGCGGACGAGTCCACGGCTCAGGCCTGCCTGAGCCAGATGCCGCCCAGAACCAGGCTGCCGCCGCCTATAGCGGCCATCCAAAGCAGGAAATGGGCAGGCAGAACAAAAAAGCCGCCCAACGTCAGCACCGCCACGATCCCACCCAGCACAAGCAGGCGAGGCGCGCCCAGAGCCCCGGCGATGGCGTAGCCGACAGCGACCACCAGCGGAATGAAGGCCCCGACCTGGCGCGGATCGCCTGGCTGCATGACCGCGATCGTGCCGCCGATGAAGACGAAGAAGATCAGAAACAGCCAGCCAGCCCGTGCGCCCTGACCGGTGCCCGTGGGGCGGTCCAGTCGGGCGACCGCAATGTCGGCCAAAATTCCCAGAACAATGATGGCGAGCCACGCCACATTGATCCAGCGCGGTGCCAGGTCGGTGATGGTGTAGCCGGCCGCCCAAGCAATGCCCCAGATGATCAGATGCGGCGCGGCACTTTGATAGCCGCGCAATGTAGCGCTGCGACGCTGTGCGGCGGCCACATCGGCCAGTGCCGCCGATGCGTCAGCTCGAGTGACAGCCATAAAACCACTCTAAGTTATCAGAGCCCTCTATAGCGCAGAGACAGGCGACCGGTCAAAGCAGTTGCTGCAAGCCGCTTAATGCACGCGCGAGGCGATCATTTCATGCTGCTCGATCGCCGCCAGTGCCACTGCCTCATCGCCGGCGACAGCCATGGGCGTGCCATCCGCGCCATGAATGGCAAAGGCGCGGGCGCCATTCAGCAGCACCGGCTTGACATAGGCCAATTGCGACACGCCCAGGCTGGAAAACTGCTTGGTGGAGAGCTGACGCAGATTGAGCCCCATCAGGGCCTCAGCCGCCTCATTGCTCAATGTGTTGTTCATCCTTGATCTCCTTCACGGGCAAAGCCGCGCGTCTGGGCCGCGCCGCGCCCGCCTAAGTTGTTCAGCCGATCGATGGCCGTCTCTCTCTAAGCAAGATGTGTGCAAAAAATTTGCCACGTTAAGAGGCGCAACCATGAAAAAGCGATTAGCTTGCATCCACAACGCGCGATGAGCGGGGCTTGTCTGCCTTGGCAATTTCTATGTGGCGCACCTTCGGCTCCGGCTGCGGGCGGGCGAGATCGATATGCAGCAACCCGCTATCCAGCGTGGCACTGGTGACTTCGATCCCCTCGGCCATGACGAAGGCGCGCTGGAACTGCCTCGCCGCAATGCCCCGGTGCAGAAAGACGCGGCCCTGGCTGTCATCACTCTGCCGCCCGCGTATGACCAGCTGGTTATCCTCTTGCGTAATTTGCAGATCGTCCATCGTGAAGCCGGCTACGGCCAAGCTGATGCGCAGGCCGGAGGGCCCGGTCTGTTCGATGTTGTAGGGCGGATAGCCATCGGACGCGGTCTTGGCCGCGCGCTCGATCATCTGTTCGAGATGGTCGAAGCCCAGGAACAAAGGCGAGGTGAAAACGCGAGTGCTCATCTCTGCCGTGGCCTCCTTGATGCGCCAGCGGGGTGTCAGACGGGCCCCATGTGGGCGCCCGGTGACAGCCCGGATTTCGTGACGTGCCCAACTGAATGCAAGACCTGCGCGGGCGCTTCAGGGCGGCGACAAAGCGAAACAATGAAGAGCTGGGGGAGATGTGCCATCCCCCCCAGACCCCCCGTCGATTTTAGCGCCTCGCCTTGAAATAATGGCGGGAGTTCGGGGGGGATGGCACATCTCCCCCAACGTTTCCTTGTGCCCGAATTTCAGGCAATGAACGCCCGACTCAAGGCACGCGCCGCGCAGTCCTTCCCATCGGCGTTGGTGCCGACTACATCGCGCCCATGAGCCACGCCGCGTCATCGGCCCCCACGCTGCCGATCCTAATCGTCCCGCATAAAAGCCTCAAAACCCGCGCGCGGCCCGTGGCACCCGCGCAGATGGACACGGTGCGCGCGCTGGTGCCGCAGATGTTCGCCGCGATGTATGCGGCCCCGGGCATCGGGCTGGCCGCACCGCAGGTGGGCGTCGATCTGCGCCTGGTGGTGGTCGATCTGGCCCCGCGTGACGTCATGCAGCCGATGACGCTCATCAACCCCGAGATCCTCACCGTCAGCGAAGAATGGGCCACGCGCGAGGAAGGCTGCCTCTCGCTGCCCGGGCAGTATGCCGAGGTGAGCCGGCCGGCGCGCGTGGTGGTCGGCTACACGGATTTGGGTGGTACCAGGCAGCGCGCGGAGGCGGACGGGCTGTTCGCCGCCTGCCTCCAGCACGAAATCGACCATCTGGACGGCATCCTGTTTGTCGATCACCTCTCCACGCTCAAGCGCAACATGGTGCTGCGGCGGCTGGCCAAGGAGCTGAAGCAGAAGGCGCTTGCAGAATGAAGACGGGGGGTCTGGGGGGGATGGCACATCCCCCCCAGCCTTCCTTACGCCTGGCCTTCATGGGCAGCCCGTCCTTTGCTGTTCCCGCCTTGGCGGCCCTGCAAGCCGCCGGCCACGAAATCGCCTGCGTCTACAGCCAGCCGCCAAGGCCATCCGGGCGCGGCCACACCATACACCGCAGTGCCGTTCACGAGGCGGCGGTCGCACTCGGCCTGCCCGTGCGCACCCCCGCACGGGTGCGGCGCGATGCCGCCGAGCACGCCGCCTTTGCGGCACTGGACCTGGATGCGGCCGTGGTCGCCGCCTACGGCCTGATCCTGCCGCCCGAGATGCTGGCCGCCCCTCGGCGTGGCTGCCTGAACATCCATGCCAGCCTGCTGCCGCGTTGGCGCGGTGCCGCCCCCATCCAGGCCGCGATCCTGGCCGGCGACGACGAGAGTGGCGTCACCATCATGCAGATGGAGGAAGGGTTGGATACCGGCCCAATGCTGCTGCGCGCGGCGGTGCCGATCACCGCTCAGACCACGGCAGTGACTCTGCAGGACGCGCTGGCCGAGCTCGGCGCGCGGTCAATCCTGGATGCGTTGCGCGACTGGCCGGCGGCGGTGGCTCAGCCTGCGGAAAATGCGACGTATGCGGCCAAGCTGACGCGCCAGGACGGGCGGCTCGATTTCACGCGGCCGGCGATCGCCCTGGACCGCCAGGTGCGCGCCCTGACGCCCTGGCCAGGCACGTTCGCTGAATTCGGCGGCGAGGTGCTGAAGGTGCTGGCCGCGACACGAGCGGGAGGCGCCGGCGTGCCTGGTACAGTGCTGGACCGCGCCTTTAGGGTGGCTTGCGGAGAGGGCGCGCTGCGGCTGGACCGTGTGCAGCGCGCCGGCCGGCCTGCCATGTCGGGCGAGGCGTTCCTGCGCGGCGCTCCAAGCCTGGTGCGGATTTGAGGCGCTGGGCGCTGCTGGTCGAATATGACGGCACCGCCTTTGCCGGATGGCAGCGCCAGGCCCACGATCTGTCCGTGCAGGCGGTGATGGAGGAAGCGGCCGCGCGGCTGTCGGGCGGGCCGGTTGCGTGCACCGCGGCTGGGCGCACCGATGCCGGCGTGCATGCGGCAGGCCAGGTGGTGCACCTCGATCTGGCGCGTGACATTTCTGGTTTGCAACTAGCCGCGGCGCTGAATTTCCACATGAAGCCCCATCGCGTGGTGGTGCGCGCGGCGGCCTGCGTGCCGTCCGACTGGAACGCGCGTTTTGCCGCGATCGGCCGGCGCTATTGCTACACGATTCTCAATCGCGCGGCACGCCCGGCGCTGGATGAGGCGCGCGTGTGGCACGTCAAGCCCGCGCTGGATGCGGGTGCAATGCGGCGGGGTGCCGCGGCGTTGCTGGGACAACACGATTTCACCAGTTTTCGCGCCTCATCGTGCCAGGCAAAATCGCCGGTGCGCACGCTGGATCGGCTGGAGGTGATCGAGGACGGCGAGCGCGTTGTTGTTGTGGCGGAGGCGCGCAGCTTTCTGCACCACCAGGTGCGCAACATCGTGGGTAGCCTCAAGCTTGTTGGCGAGGGGCGTTGGCCGGCCTCGCGCATTGGCGAGGCGCTGGTTGCGCTGGATCGCGCAGCGGCCGGGCCTACGGCACCTGCTTGCGGGCTTGTGCTGGAGGAGGTGCATTATTTCCCGGAGGTTTTCTCCAAGCGCAGGGAAAGAGTTGGGGGAGATGTGCCATCCCCCCCAAACCCCCCGTCATCTGTTTATGGATGACGGGGTTTCTACATTTCCATTTCCAGCTCATGGAACAAAAACGCCATCGTGTCAGCCTGCTGATCGATCCGAATGCTCAATGCACTCCCGATGCCATGGCCCGCGTGCGCGTTGATGCTGAGCAGAACCGGCAACCCCGACTCCGTCGCCGCCTGCAAGCGCGCGATCATCTTGCGCGAGTGGGCGGGATTGACCCGTCCGTCATGTTCGCCGGTCGCCATGAACACGGCCGGATATTTCGTGCCATCCACGACGTGATGATACGGCGAATAAGCATACAGCGCGCGAAACTGATCGGCGTCGCGCACGCTGCCGAATTCGGTTGTGTTGAAGGCGCCGTTCGGATCGAGCTCCTCGCGCAGCATATCGTAGATGCCCACAGTCGAAACAACGGCGTGCGCGAGCTCGGGGTGCTGCGTGATCATCGCGCCCATCAGCAAACCGCCATTGCTGCCCCCCATCAGTGCCAAATGCGCCGAGGATGTGTATTTCGCCGCAATCAGGTACTGCGCAGCAGCGGTGAAATCATCGAACACGTTCTGCTTGTGCGTAAGCGCGCCTTGCGCGTGCCACTCGGCGCCAAATTCGCCGCCGCCGCGGATGTTGGCAATGGCATAGAGGCCGTGCCCGTCCAGCCAGATGCGGCCGGCAGCACCCAGGAAATGCGGTTCCTCGCTGATGTTATAGCCACCATAGCCGTAAAGCAGCGTAGGATTGGCGCCGTTCTGCGCGGTGCCCTTGGGGGCGATGATGTTGACGGGCACGCGGGTGCCGTCCTTTGATGTGGCGAAAGCGCGCGTGACGGTGGCATCGTCGAAATGGATGGTACTTGTCTGCGTCAGCGATGTGGCCGTCACCGTATGGCTGGCTTCGTTGTAGCGCTGGAAATAGGGCGGCCGAAGATAGGTGGCAATTTCATAGAGCAAGGACTGGTCGGGCAAGGCCACAGCTTCATCCACTGCGGCCACGGGAGGCAATGGCACGTCCGGCATGCGTTTGCCATCGAGCGTGTAGGCGGCCAGGCGGGACGGACCGCCGATCAGCTCGCGAATGTAGATGGCCTGGCCGGTAATGATGACGGGATCGCCCGCAAATTCGCCGCCGGTGCGAATGACGGCGTCGGTCTGCGGCACAAGCACGCGCGCGTGCGACAGTGTCGGGTCGCTGGCGGGCACGCTCAGCAACTGACCGCGCGGCGCACCCTGTCGGCTGGTCAGATAGAGCCGATCGTCGGGCCCAATGGCGGCACCCACCACCTGATCGGCAAAGCGCGTGACCTGACGGGGCGCGCCGTTGGGCGGAATGACGAAATGTTCGTACTCGCCGCCATCACCGTTGGCCACGGTGACCAGAACGTATTTGGCGTTCTGCCTGGCTGACAGAGCAACTTCGGCGAGCTTGGGAATGTCGCGCCCCAGCACGTAGGCGTCCCCCGATGGTGTGGCGCCCAGCGCGTGGAAATAGACCTGCTGATAGAAATGGCGATCCGCCTCAGGCCGTTCCGTGCCCGGATAGCGCGTGTAATAAAAGCCGGCGCCGTCGGCACGCCAGGCCAGGCTGCCGCCGCCGGTCGGGTATTGCACGCGCGGAATGACGTCCCCGGTCTCGTGCCCCGTTGCCGTGTCGAAGACATGCAGCGTGCCGTCCTCGCTGCCATTCTGAGACAGCGATACGGCGATCTTGGTGCCGTCCGGCGAGGGCACCCACCAATCGATCGCCGTTGTGCCGGCTGGATTGATCACGTCGGGATCGACGATCGGGCGGATATGCGCGGGGTTTGCGTCCAGGCCCATGACGCCAATGAAGGGCTGTTGCCGAGGCGGTTGCACGATGGTGGCAAACAGTTTGCCGCCTGCCTGTGTCAGGTCGCGATAGGCAGGTGATTGGGCGGCAATCAGCTTGGCGATGCGATCGTGAATTGTGGCGCGCAACGGAATATGGTCGAGCCACGCGCGCGTGCGCGCATCCTGGCCCACGCTCCAGGCGTGCACGGCGGGGTCTACGGTGTTTTCCAACCAGCGGTAAGGGTCGGTGACTTTGGTGCCAAAATAGGTATCGGTGGCCAGAGTCACGGCGGTCGGCGGCGCGCTTGTGTCGCGCGCGATGGCGGGCGCGCTCAGGAGCAGGGTAGAGAGGGTTAGCGACGCCAGGTGTTTCATAAAAATTCCAAGAAGAGAGGGCGGCAAAGGTAAAGATTGGGGGAGATGTGGCTGACGTATACGTCAGCCCCCCCCAAACCCCAGTCATTATTTAGCAGAGGCGTTGTCCTAAATGCAGACGGGGGGTCTGGGGGGGATGGCACATCCCACCCAGCTCTTCCACATGTCTTCAAACCGGCAACCTGATCCGCGCGCGCAACCCACCCAAAGGCGAATCCTCCAGCACGATATCCCCCCCATGCGCGCGCACGATATCGCGCGCAATCGTCAGCCCCAACCCCGTCCCGCCCGTGCTGTCGCTCTCGAACGGACGAAACACGCTCTCCCGCCGATCCACCGGAATACCCGGCCCGTCATCGTCCACCGTCACCAGCACCGCGCGCTCACCCTGCACCGCGCCCAATGCCACCCGCATCGCATGCCGGCGCGCATTATCGACAAGATTGGTAATCGCCCGCCGCGCCGCATCCGGCCGCAGATGCACGGTAAGCCCCGCCGGCGCCTCCACATCGATGCGCGCACCGGCACGCCGGGCGCCGGCCGCCACCTCCTCCAGCACTGCACTCAGATCGATCTGCTGCGCCTGCTCGGCCTGCTCGCCACGCGCAAAAGCCAGATAGCCGCCGATCATGCGTTCCATTTCCTTCACGTCCGCGGTCATCTCCGCCGCATCCGCGGCATACGGTCCCGTCGCCGGCAGCATCGCCAGTGCGAGGCGCAGACGCGTCAGCGGCGTGCGCAGATCGTGGCTGACGCCGGCGAGCATTTCCGTGCGCTGCGCCAGAAATCGGCGAATGCGCTCCTGCATGCGATTAAACGCGGTGGCGGCCTGGCGCACCTCGACCGCCCCCTCCGGTCGTATTGCGCCGGTATCACGCCCCAACCCGAACGCCTCGGCCGCGATTGCCAGGCGCCGTATCGCGCGTACCTGATTGCGCATGAACAGCGCCGCAATGCAGAACAGCAGCACCGAACTGCCGATCACCCAGAGCACGAACAGGTAGATCATGCTGGTATAAAGGCGCTTGCGCGGCGCTTCGACGTGCAGCACGCCCGCCTGCATTTGCACATCGATCAGCACGAAATTCGGATCGCCTCGCCAATCCATGGTGAACGGCCGCCCGACGCGCTCGCGCATGGCAATGGCCAGATCGTCATCCATCGGACCCAGCACATTGACGTGCCGCATTTGCGCAATGTGGCGTCCGGCCACGAATGTCATGCGCAGATCGAAATCGCGCACCGCATTGCCAAGCAGCCAGGCGCGATCCTGCGCGCGCTCCGTGCCGTCCAGCAGCGTGGCGGTCTGCGCGATCTCGCCGGCCACGGCCCCTGCCAGCCGGCGAGAAATCAGATCGAGGTGGCTGCCATAGAACAGCATCAGCGCGACGGCCTGCACGACGACCAGTGGCACCAATATGATGAGCAGCGAACGCCCCAGCAGCGAGCGCGGCAATATCTTGCGCGCGGGCTTTTCCCACGCTGTGGC
Source organism: Acetobacteraceae bacterium (assembly GCA_965276755.1). GTDB lineage: Bacteria > Pseudomonadota > Alphaproteobacteria > Acetobacterales > Acetobacteraceae > CAJCIS01. The sequence continues at coordinate 2,104,842 of OZ255625.1, read as the reverse complement.
AAAGCGCGTCATTGGCCCGGCTTGAGCACATAGCCGCGCCCGCGCACGGTGTGCAGAAAGCGCGGCTCGCGCGGGTCGGCCTCGATCTTGCGGCGCAGGCGCGTGACCTGCACATCGATGGCGCGTTCGCTCGCCTCATCCATGCCGAGCGTGGTGGCAATATCCTCGCGCGAGAATACCTGCCCCGGCTTGGACGCCAGCGCCCCCAGCAGCGAGGATTCGCTGCCGGTCAAATGGATCACGCCGGTGGCACCACGCAATTCGGCGCGCGCGGTGTCGAATTCCAGCCGCCCGATCTGCACCGGGCCGGACGGCGCATCAATGGCGGCCACCGCCGGCGCGCGCCGCAGCATCGCGCGCAGGCGCAAGACCAGCTCGCGCGGCTCGAAGGGTTTGCCGAGGTAATCGTCGGCACCGGATTCAAAGCCGGCAATGCGGTCCTCCGGCGCCCCGCGTGCGGTCAGCAGCAATATCGGCAGGCCCGGGTTGAGCACGCGCAGCGCGCCGGTCAGATCAAGCCCCGTCTCGCCCGGCATCATGACATCCAGCACGAGTGCATCCGGCTGCAGAAAACGCAGCTTGTCGCGCGCCTCGGCCGCGTGCGCCGCGATGCTGACGCGAAAGCCGTTTTCGGACAAATAGCGGCTGAGCAGGCTGCGCAGCCTGGCATCGTCATCGACCACCAGGATGTGCGCCGCCTCCTCGCTCATGGCCGTCCCATAACACGGAGCGCCGGCGCCGGCGTATCCAGCGCCGAGCGCCCTGGTGAACCCATGACGCCGCGCATGACCTGGCGAAAGCCCTCGACGGCGGAGGCACCAGCCTCGCGATAGGCTGTCGTCAGGCGCTCGCGCTGGCACTCGAACAGCGCGCGCTCCAGCGCCACGCCGGACTCGGTCAGGCTCAGCAGGCGCTGTCGCCTGTCGGACCTGCCGGCGGCCTGATGCACCAGCCCACCCGCCACCAGCGGCGCCAGCACGCGCGCCAGGCTCTGCTTGGTAATCCCCAACGCCGCCAACAGATCGCTGACGGAAAGCCCCGGCGAGCGGCCGATAAAATGCAACGCGCGATGATGCGCCCGCCCCAGCCCGTGGGCGGCCAGCACCGGGTCGACGCAGGCAGCCAGATCGCGCGCGGCCAGGAAGAACAAATCCTGCGCCTGCCTGATCTGCGCTTCCCGCAGGAACAGCACGCTGGTTCCCGGCGCGGTCTCGGGCATGGCTCCCCTCGCAAGATGGCGGACGGTTTCGGCTTACCATCTTGGGCGGATTGCGGCTAACTCCGGCGCGTAATATTCTTTCGCCGGCGCCCAAGAAAGTTCCACCATGCCCCTGATCCCCTTCGACGACCGCGACGGCTTCATCTGGATGGACGGCGCGCTGATCCCCTGGCGCGAGGCCAAGCTCCACGTCCTCACCCACGGCCTGCATTACGGCAGCGGCGTCTTCGAAGGCGAGCGCGCCTACGCGGGCAACATCTTCCGCCTGCGCATGCACACCGACCGCCTGATCTCCTCTGGCCGTATCCTCGGCTTCGAAATCCCCTACACCGCGGACGAAATCGACGAGGCGTGCCGCCAGACGCTGGCCGCCAACGGCCTGACCGACGGCTACCTCCGCCCGCTGGCCTGGCGCGGTTCGGAGCAACTCTCCGTCGCCGCGCAGCACACCAAAATCCACCTGATGATCGCCACCTGGGTCTGGCCCGCCTATTTCGAGAACCGCATGGCCGGCATCGCACTCGATTGGGCCGAATGGCGCCGCCCCGATCCCACGACCGCGCCGACCGCCAGCAAGGCCACAGGCAATTACATGACCGGCACGCTGTCCAAGCACCGCGCCGAGGCGCGTGGCTTTGCCGACGCCATGATGCTCGACTGGCGCGGCAATCTGGCCGAGGCAACGGGTGCCAACGTGTTCCTGGCCATAGACGGCGCGCTGCACACGCCCACGCCCGTGGGTTTCCTGGACGGCATTACCCGCCGCACGGTGATGGCACTGGCGCGCCGGCGGCAGATCCCGGTGGTCGAACGTACGATCCTGCCCGAGGAACTGGACCGCACGCAGGAGGTATTCCTGGCTGGTACTGCCGCCGAGGTGACGCCGATCTGCGTCATCGGCGAGCAGCATTTCACGCCTGGGCGGATTACCGAGGTGCTGGTGGAGGATTATGAGGCGCTGGTGCGGATGACGCCCGACGAGGTGGAAACCAGGATGGCAGGTTAGGCAGGAAGCAGTCCTTTTTTGAAAAAAAGGACCAAAAAACTTTTGTCTGTTTGCATCGGAGGTGGGAATGAGCCTTTCCGAGACGACGGCCGGCAAAGCCAAGCCGAGGCTCTACCACGCCCCATCATCCTACTTTTCAACAATTGCGCGGCTGGCCCTTGCCGAGGCCGGGCTCGACCACGATCAGGTTTTTGTCGACATCCACGTTCGCGGCAGCCAGCAATCGCCGTGGTAGGCCAGGCTCAACCCGAACCTGTCGGTGCCAACGCTGGTGCTTCCCGGGCACGTCCTCGATCAAAGCCGCGATATACTGAACAGTGTGCTGGCCGGGGCCGCACGGGGGCTCAATGCGGAAACCACGACATGGGTCGGTCTGCATTACGCCTATCCGATCGAGGAACTGACCTTTGGCGGGTTTTTGGCCCATCACGCACTAGCGCGCGCAATCATTCCGGCCAAGCTTGCCGCGTCCCGTCGCCGCCTCCTGCGGCTGGCCGCCGCTCATCCTGATCTGGCCGAGATTTACGAAAGGCGCGCCGCCGTTTTCGCCGAACGCGAGCGCATTTTCGATCCCCAGCAGGCGATCCAGTTGGCGGCGACGCGGCGCGAGGAAGCGATCGGTTTGCTGGACCGTCTTGAACGCCATTTCGCCGATCGCCGGGACGTGATGGTCCCACCGGATTACGGCGCTGCTGACGTCGTGTGGACGGTGTTTCTCGCCCGCATGGAATTCGTCGGCATGGAAGGCGAGATTACCAGCCGGCCGGCCCTCGCCCGCTACTGGCGCGCGATGACAGCGCGCCCCAGCTTCGCTGCGGCCGATATTTGGACGAAGCTGCACTTGGGCCGCCTCGCCTGGGGCATTATTCACGGTTGAGGGTGAGACCTGCCACTCCCCCCACACCCCCCCGTCATCAACCTGGGCTCGCCTCTACAATAGACGGGGGGTTTGGGGGGGATGGCACATCTCCCCCAATCTTTCATTGGCCTACCTTCAATGGATCAATCTCAACGCCGCCGGGTATTACTCGATTGCCTGGCTTTATATGTGCAGCCAGGCCACCAGGAACGGCAGCCCGTCCAGGCGTGGCACGGCCATGCGCATTGGATCAGCCACAAACGGAGATAGCGTTGCGGATGCGCCGGTCACTGGCATGAAATCCGGCAGATGCGGCGCGAGCGAGGACGCATTGCTGCCGGCATAGACCACATCGGTCGCCTTGCCCTCGGTCTGAAGCGCGAAATCCGCGGTCTTGTAATTGCCCTTGAAGTGCAGCGTGTCGACAACGGTGTTGTTAGCATTAAAGAGCGTCAGCGTGCCGTTGGCATATTTCAATGAGCTGGCGTGGAGATTGGCCAACTCGATGCGGTCGCCTGTGCCGAAGCCGGATAGCGTGGTGCTGACGCTGCCGGGCGCGCCGAAATACAGCGTCTCTCCGCCGCCCGCGCCGAAGACGATCGCGGCGATGCTGACCGTTCCGCCGGTGAGTGCCAGGGCGGCGTCCGTGCCTAGTTGAATGGCGCCCGTGCCGCCGATCGAGCCTTCCAGGGTCCAGCGCGTATCTGTATCCTGAACGATAGTGGTGATGTTGGTTATGGTAGTGCCGAAGCCGCTGAGCGTGCCGGCGTGGTTGCCGGCGAGCACCAGCGTGTCATTTATGGCGCTGTTGGTGCTGCCGGCGATATCGCCCTTGAACACCGCGCCGGCCTCGACCACCAGCGTGCCAGGGATGCTGTAGTAGAACGCGACCGCGGCGCCGGGTAAGCCGCCATTCGTGCCGCCCGCGCCGCCGATCAAGGTGCCGGCTGTGACCAGAGTGCCGCCGTGGATAGTGACCCCCGCGCCGCCACCGCCGCCGCTGTAGCCACCCGCGCCACCGGCGATCGCGCCAAGGTTTGTCAGCAAGCCGCCCTGGTTCACCACCGCGCCTTGACCGCCATTTGCCTTGAAGTTGATGCCTGCGCCGCCCTGGATCAGATTCAGGTTCACCGCGACGGAGGAGGCGTTGACGGAGAGGCCGTCACCGCCGGGCCCGTTGTATTGCGGATAGATATTATAGCCGCCCACGCCGCCGAGTATCGTGCCATGGTTGACCAGGGAAGCCGTGCCGGTGAGATCGACGCCATAAGATCGTCCGTATCCGGACGGCAAGTGGTTGACCCCGCCTTCGATCGTCCCGTTGTTGACGAGTATGCCGCCGGAATCATCGGCGCCGTTTCCGCCGCGGGAGCCTCCGTAATAGTAACCTTCGAGGCCCGAGCCGCCGGCGATCATGCCGTCATTCGTCAGTTGACCGCCTGAGAACGACACGCCCACGCCGCCGGGGCCGTAGCCTACCTGAGCGTCGGACTGTCCATAGCCGCCCGTGATCGTACCGATGTTCCTGATCGTGCTGCCAACGGCGTTTACGCCAGCCGAGCCGTCATTGCCGGTAATCGTTCCGCTATTGAAGAGAAAGCTGCCGGACGCGAGGTCGACGCCGGCGCCAGCCGCACCATACCGGGCGCCCCCGCCAACGATAGCACCGGTATTGTGCAGTGTTCCCGCGGCCGTAAAATCGACGCCGGCGCCGCCCGCGGAATAAAAGCCATATCCCCCCGCAATGGTCCCACTGTTGGTCAGGTCAACGCCCGGCCCGCTTAGCAAAATGGCCGCGCCCGCGTTGCCGGCGGCTCCCTCGTTCGTCGACCCGGTATTGCCACCCTGGACGATGCCGCCATTGACGATCCTGCCGCCAGCCGCATCGATGCCATCGCCCCCGCCGCCGCCGCTCGAATAAAAATCGCCGTTGCCGCCGTTGCCGCCCGCAATCATACCGCTGTTAATGATCGTTCCCGTCGCGGTCAGGTCTATGCCCGCGCCGCCATTGCCGGCAGGCGCCGTGTTTGTCGCGTTCGCGCCCACGGCGCCCATGACGGCGCCGCGGTTGATGACCGTATCTCCCGCTTGCGCGCCATAGACGCCGGCCGCACCGTAAGTTTGCGTCACATCGATGACACCGGTGCGCGTGATCGTCAGCGGGCTTGCGTGATGTTTGGTATCCAGAACCACGCTGCGCGTCACGGTTGTGGAAATGCGGCTTCCTGCCATGGCTTATCTCCGCGGCAGGCTTTCTGCCCGCGCCAACCGCGCAGGCTAGCCGTGGCTTGAGTCAGCCTGCAACGGATTAATTCGGATAAATAACGCGCCCTGGACAACACGTTGCCAAAACAAGTGACGGGGGGGTTTGGGGGCTACCGGATTCACACATCTCAAAAACGTCTCAATCATCAATGACTTGTAGCAGAAAGCAAGGCCAGGGGCTCGGCCCCTGGACCCCGCTGGAGGCAGGGCCTTCAAACCTCCATCTTCTTGAAAAGAAAGAAAAGGTTCTAAGGACTTGTCCTTAGCGGAGTCCAGGGGCAGAGCCCCTGGTCTTGGCTTGTGTCTTTTCAAAGCAAGATGTGTGAATGCGGTAGGGTTTGGGGGGGCAGGCACTGCTCCCCCAATCTATTCTACAAAGGCCTGCGTCCGGACCAGCCGCGCATAAAGCCCATCGGCCGCCATCAGCCCCGCATGCGTGCCCTGTTCCACCGCAACCCCGTCCGCCATCGCCACCACCAAATCCGCGTCCCGCACCGTGGAAAGCCGGTGCGCCACCACAATCGTCGTGCGCCCCGCGCGCAGCCGCACCAACGCTTCCTGCACCAGCGCCTCGCTTTCGGCGTCCAACGCGCTGGTCGCCTCATCGAGCAGCAGCACGCGCGGATTGCGCAGCAGCGCGCGCGCCAGCGCCACACGCTGGCGCTGCCCGCCCGACAGCCGCCCGCCATTGGTGCCGACGCGCGTCGCCATCCCCTCCGGCAACGCGTTGATGAAACCATCTGCGGCCGCCGCCTCGGCCGCGCGCCACACATCGGCCGTGGGCGCATCCGGCCGGCCCATCTGGATGTTGGCCGCCACCGTATCGTCGAACAGCAGCGTGTCCTGCCCGACATAGGCTAGCGCGTCACGCAGAGCGGTCAGGCGCAGGTCCCGCACATCGGCGCCATCGAGCAGGATCGCCCCGCTGGTCGCATCGTGCAGGCGCGGGATCAGCGCAAGTGCCGTGGATTTGCCCGCGCCCGAGTGCCCGACCAGGGCCACGGTCAGGCCCGGCTGCGCCTCGAAGCTGAGGCCCCGCAGACCCTCCCGCCCGTCGGGATAGACAAAGCCGACGCGGTCGAACACCAGATGCCCGCGCCCCGGCGGCAGCGCGCGGGGGTTGAGGCGCTCGATGATGCACGCCTCCTCGTCGATCACGTGGAAGACGCGCCCCAACCCCGCGCCCCCTTCCTGCAGTGCCGCGTTGAGCTGCCCCAGCGCGCGCACCGGGCGCGAGGCGGCCAGCAATGCCGCGACAAAGCCGGTAAAGCTGCCCAGCGTGTTGCCGCCATTGGCCGCGCGCCAGCCGGCAAAGCCCAGCACGGCAGCCACCGCCGCACCGCCCAGGATTTCCAGGAATGGGTCCACGCGCGCGCGATTGCGTGTCATGCGGTTCAGCGCCCGGAACAGGTTCTCGAACGCCACGCCGGCGCGCGCGCGCTCGGCAGCTTCGAGGCGATAGGCGCGCACCGTGCGCGCCTGCGCGAAACTCTCGGTCAGCAACGTGGCCGTCTCGCCCATGCGTTCCTGCATGCCGCCGCTGGCCTTGCGCACGCGCTTGCCCACGCGCTGGATCGGCACCGCGGCCAGCGGATACAGCGCCGCGGCAACCAGGCTGAACTGCCAGTCCAGGATGAACATCGTCACCACCAGGCCGAACACGGTGATGGCATCGCCCAGCGCGTTGATCGCGCGGATCATCGCCTCGCGCACGGTCGTGGCATCGGTCGTGAAGCGCGCCGCCAGTGCCGCCGGTGCTTCGCGCTCCAGGCGCGCCAGGTCGGCTTGGACCAGATGGGCGAACATGCGCTCCTGCAACTCGCGGATTACCACCAGCACCAGCCGCTGCAGTACGACGGTCTGGCCGTACTGCGCCAGGCCCTTGGCCGTGGTGACGATCACGACGATCGCCGGGATCTGGTAGAGGATGCGCCGGTCATGCGCCTCGAACATGTCGACCGCACGCTTGATGACGTAGGGGTAGAGCGCAGACAAGCCTGCCATCAGCGCGGTCAGCAGAAGGACGAGCAGGAGCTGGAAACGGTGGTGGCGGACATGCTCGCGCCACAGGCGGCGCATCAGGGCACGTGTGGTCAGCGTGGCGAAAACGGGAGAGGACGCATCCATGGTGGGCGGCCTCTAGCAGAAAAGGAAGGTTGGGGGAGCAGTGCCTGCCCCCCCAAACCCCCCGTCATCTATAGGACGGCGCGGCCGGCGGCTAAAGCGAGGACCAGGAACACCAAAAACACCACGATGAAGACGAAGAACAAGATGCGCGCAATGCCGGCACTCGCGGCGGAAATGCCGGTAAAGCCGAACAGGCCGGCAACGATTGAAACGACGAAAAAGAACAGGGCCCATCTCAGCATGATACGCTCCATGGCACGGGCTGCCTCCGACCGGCGCCCTGCTGCCCACAACGGCAAAACGCGGCAGCGGTTCGGCGCCCCCTCACACCATTCGTGACGCGTGCGCTATGCAGCCAATTCGTGGATGCGGACGCCGGGCGTGGTCCGTTCCGCAATCGCACGCAGATGGTCGTGGTGCGTCAGGTAGATCACCTGCCCAAGCCGGGCCATGCCTTCCAGCACGCGCAACGTCTCCTCGGCGCGGAAATCGTCGAAGGTCTCCATGATGTCGTCGGCAATGAACGGCACAGGCGGCCGCAGCTTGGCAAACTCCTGATAACCCGCCGCCCGCAGCGCCAGATAAAGCTGAAAACGCGTCCCCTTGGACAAATCCACCGCCAGCTTGGACCCGCCATCCGCGCCGAGGGCGATCAGCACCTCGCCCGCGCCATCGCGATCCGGCTGCGTGCCCAGGCCGCGATAGGCGCCGCGGCTGATGATCCTGAACGCATCCGAGGCCTGGCGCATCATCGCGCTGCGGTGCTGGTCGCGATAGGCGCGCAAGGCGCGCTCGGCCGCCGCAATGCCGAGGCGCTGGCGCAGATAACCGCGCGCCTTGTCCTCGATGGTCAGCAATATCGTTCGCCGGCGTGCCTCGATCATGGCGGCGGCATCGTCGCCGCCCACGGCGGCAATGGCGTCCGCCGCCTCCTTGCTGGCGGCAAAGAGCGTGTTGGTGCGCTCTTGAAAATCCTTTAGTTGGGGGGCGAGCTTTGCCGCCTCGATGGTCAGTTCCGCCCCATCGTGCGTTGCCAGCATCGCTTGTGCGTCGGCCAGGCTCCCCGCGTGCAACATAGAGGTGATGTCGCGTTCCGCCTGTTCGGACTGGCGGCGCAGATCGGCCTTCAATTCCGCATCGTGCAGCCTGCCGGCCAACTCGATCAGCGAGCTGGCCTGCATCAGGTCCATCATCTCGCCCGCCCGCGCGGCATGGTGCCGCGATTCAACCTCTACCCTGCAAAGCTCCTCCTGCGCGCGGGCGAGCTCATCCGTCAATTTCTGCCTCTGCTGCGCTGCGCGTGTGGCCTGCGTCACGGTCTCCACGATCGCCTGAGCGAGATCGGGTGCCGATTGCTGCCCGGGCTCGATGCCCAGGGCGGGACCAATGACGGCCAGCTCGCGCCTCAAGGCGTCCTGGACATCCTGCATCTGCGCGATCCGATTGACGGCAAGCCTCTGGGCCGCCAGCACGGTGGCGAGTTCGGCCGCGGCCGAGAGCATTTCGCGCACAACCTCGATCGGCCAGTCCGCGGCTTCTTCGCCAAGCCAACAGGCGGCGCAGGCTTGCCGCCACGCGCCGAACCAGGCTTTGTCGGCAAGGGCGGTTCTCTGCATTTCCGCCTCGCGCTTGCGCACTTGCCGCTCGGCCCGCGTAACGGCTTGGACCAGCTGATCGATGCGCGCCTGCTGGTCCAGACCCTCCTGCGCCGCCCTCGCAAGCTCGTCCAACGATGCGTCGGGATCGACTGGCGGCCCCAATGCGGCGCTCAAACGGCGGCGCAGTGCCGCTTCATCGGCGATTGCGGCGGCCTGGTCGCGCTCGGCCTGCCGAAGCAGTTCCCAGCTTTCCAAGGCCTTCTCGCGCCTGGCGAGCCAGCCCAGCAGCCAGGCCGCCGACAGGAAAGCGGGCGGCGTCATGCCGATGCCGGCCGTGAGGCTGGTCAGCGCCTCGGCTTGACGATCACGCGCGGCGATCGCCTCACCCAGCAACGCCGCTTCACGCTCGCCCGCCGCGCGCTCATTTGCCAGCGCGCAAGTCGCCGCGTGCAATTGCGCCAGGTCGCGTTCATGCCTGGCGCGCGCGCCGGTGACGATATCATCCCGTCGCAGCGCCGCTTCGAACGCATCCGCCGTCGCCGCATCGAGGGCCCGGCGGTGCTGGGCCCAGGCGGCCTCACGCGCGGCACGTATCTCGGCCGCCTCCTTGTCGCTCAGCAGACCCGCCGTCTGGCCGATGGCGTCGCACTCGGCGGCGCGCCGGGCGCATTCGGCCTCGTGGCGTTCCACATCGTGCTGGCGCTGTTGAATCGAAGCGGCGCTCTGCTGCGCGGAGACCGACCAGGCCTCCAGCGTGGCGGCGTCGGGCACGGGTGCTGCCGCCAGATCCGCAACGCTCGCGGCCCAGGGTGTCAGTGCCGTCAATCGCGCGGCCAGGGTTTCGGCGTGCTGCGTCTTGGCGATGGCGGCGCTGCGAAGGCGCACGGCGTGATCGCTGCGCTGGAGCGCCGCGATGGCCTCGCGGACCGGCGCCATTGGCGCACGCGCATGATCTTGCCCCGCCTCGTGCAAGGCGCGGCGCGCCTCTGTCAGCTCCGCCAACGCGTCCGAGAGCTCCTTTGCTGCTAGAGAGACATCGGCCTGAACGCCGGAGCGGCTGACAATCAGGGTGTTGAGCACTGCCGATTGCGCCGCATTCAGCAACAATCGCGCCGGCTCGCTTTCCTGCGTGCGCCCCAGCCGCAGGAGGATGGCGTGCGCCTGGCTTTGCGCGAGCGCGCGTTCGCCGAGGCGCTCGGGCAGGTCGATTTCGGCGCTGATGACGCGGACGCGCAGTTCCGCCAGCCGCTCCAGCCGGCCGGCGCATGTCAGTGCGCGCTCATCCACACTGATTGCCTCAACCGCCTGCCTCAGGCGCTGGACTTCCGCGCCGGCATGCTCGGCCTCCGCACGGTGCCTGGTCTCATCGTCTTGCAGAGCGGGCAGCTCGTCCAACCATCCCGGCGGGGCGTCCGGCAGCTCGGGCAGTTTGCTCATGCGCGCATGAAGTTCGCCAAGGGCTGCCATACGCGGTTGCGCGTTCAGAAGAAGCTGCACATGGTCTAGCCGGCTTTGCACGGCCGCGCGCGCGTCCAGCGCCGCTTCATATTGCGACGCGGTCAAATCCCTGTTTGCGGCGAGCCGGTTATACTCGGAGGCCAGCGTATCGATATCATCGCGTGACTGCTTCAACCTGAGCAACTCGGCCTTCAAGTCGCTAAGTTCACCGCTGCGGGCGTTAGGCTTGGTGAATTTATCGGTGCCCGCTTTGAGATCGATCAGCATCTTGCCCAAACCGGCAAGCCCCGCATTTGCGGAAAACAGCAATTGGCCAAGTTCGCCGCGGCTGGCCAGGATGGCGTTGCCACCCGCCTCCAGCGTGTCGTCATCGAGCGAAAACATCATGCGGTAGGCGTTGCGATCAAGGCCGCTCAGATCGCCGAGAATGGTGGCGTCCGCCACCGGCTCGTCTGCGGAATTGCGCAAACTGGCAAGCGGGCGCTTGATCCTTACCAGTTCGCGCGTGTCGCAGGAGAGCTCCAGGCAAGCGCCGATGCGCATGGTCGAATAGGGGTGCAGGAAGCCGTAGCGGCTCTGCGTCTCGATACCAAACAACAGGTCCAGGAAAGCGGCAAAGGCGGTGGATTTGCCGGCCTCGTTGGGTCCATAAACGATGTGCAAATCGGGCGCGCCTTCGATCCGTTCGCCGAAATCGATGGATCGGTCGGTGAACTTGCCGTAGCGCGTGAGGTCCAGGCGGCGCAGCCGCATCAGCCGTGCTCCGCATCCGCGCCGGTTCGCAGGCGCGCGAGCACGTCATCCACGCCCTCCCGTGCCGCCTCGGCCACCTTGGTTGCAAAGGCGGCTTCATCGGCGCCAAAGGCAGCGCGGCATTCCGCGGGCAATTGCTTGCGCAATTCCTCGGCAATCGCGGCCATTTCGCTTCGATAGGCGTCGTCCTGCGTCACTTCGCCCATCAGGCGGCGCAATTCCTCCAGCGGATCGGCCTCCCCCCCGGCCTGGGGACGCGCGCCGGGCGGCTCGCAATCGATCTCGACCTTGTCGATCCAGCTGCGGCCAACCGCCTGCGCCTGGTCGGCTGCCTCGGTCTGCAAAAGATCGTGGTCCCGGCGCAGGCGCCAGAACAGCGGTGTAGCGCCCGTCAGGTGCAGCCGCGCCACCAGGTGTTCGGACGCAATCGCCGGCCGCATCCGCTCCAGGGCGCGCCTCATCGCGCGCACCACGTCCCGCCACTCCTCGATACCGGCCAGATCGACGCTGACACGCTCGAATTGTGCGACGCTGGTCAGCCGCTCCTCAATAAGAATGGCGCCGTCATCCATGACAGTGGCCAGCGTGGCCGATTTCGCGCCGGCCTCGTTGATGTCTCGCCCCTGCGGCATGCCCGGCATGACCACGGTCGCCGCACCCTCAACCGCGGTGCGCTTATGGATGTGGCCCAGCGCCCAGTAGCGGTAACCGCTCGCTTGCAAATCCGCCAGATCGCACGGCGCGTAATGATCGTGCACCGGCGAGCCACCCAGGCTCGTATGCAGCAAGCCGATGTTGATCGCACCCTCGGTGGGTGGACGGAAGCGCGGGAGCAGGCTTTCTGGCGCATGGTGGTGGGTGAAGCTGATGCCGTGAACGACAACGGGCAGTGCGCCGCGCTCGCGCTCGATGGCCACGGCGCCGGCGCGACCGCCAAAGATCGTGACCTCTTCGGGAAAGGTCAGCTCTTTGGTGATGCGCGAGAGTGCATCGTGATTGCCGCGTATGATGAAAACGCGGATTCCTGCCTCGTGCAGCTTGCGTATCTGGTCGGCGAGGAAGCGCGCCGTCTTCATCGACGTCTGCTCGCCATCATAGAGGTCGCCCGACAGCAGCAGCGCATCGACCTGTTCGTCCAGGCACAAATCCACCATCGCAACGAAAGCGCGTCGCGTCGCGTTGCCGATGAGTTCGGCCAGCGCGGGATCGCGCAGAGCGAGCGAGCGGAGCGGCGAATCCAAGTGGATGTCCGCCGCGTGGACGAAACGAAAGGGCAGGGGCGACTCCGTGGTGCAAGAGCGCGCAAAGCTAGCCAACTTGGCGCATCTGGTGACAACATTCTTTTCTGCACTGGCCAGATAGCCGGGCAAGTGAAAGATTGGGTGGACCGTGCCGGTCCCCCCAAACCCCCCGTCATCATTTTAGACGAGGAAGCCGAACAACCATGCTGATCGCCGCCATCGCCACAATGGGCTTCACCGTCTGCCTCGGCCTGTGGCTGGGCTCGCTCTATCTGATCCGCGAGGAGCCCCCTAAACGCATTCCCATCACCGGCATCGTCCACGGCAGCGCCGGCGCCATCTGCGTCGTTCTGGTGCTGCTCGCCCTGCGCGGCCCGGCTCGCGGCGTGCACACGGGCGCGGGCGCCTTCGGCTGGACCAGCTTCGTCTTCCTCCTGATAGCCCTTCTCGGCGGTGCAACGATCCTCAGCTTCCACCTGCGCCGCCGGGGCGCGCCTACGGCGCTGATCGCCCTGCACGGCATGCTGGGCCTGGCCGGCGGCATCATGCTGGCGGCCTGGTGGGCCTCGCCCGTCAGCTTCGGCAAATAGGCCCTCCCATTTGACCGGCGTGCCGACCTTTGCCACGCCGCCCAGCTTTATGGGCTTTGCCGGTCGAGACCCGGCGGCCGCTATGTGCATCGCCGGCGTGGGGCTGGATATCGGCACGACCAACAGGGCAGGCGCGCGCTTCGGGCCGCAGGCGATCCGCCACGCGAGCCGCATGCTTGTCGATGGCGCGCATCCGCACAGCTGGGTCGATCCGGCTGCCATGGGCATCAGCGACATCGGCGATTTTGCCATTGCGCTAGGCGATATCGCGCGCAGTCTGGCGCTAATTCAAACCCAGGCGGCCGCGTGCACACACCTGATTACTCTGGGCGGCGAGCACGGCATTACGCTCGCGCTGCTGCGCGCGATCGCGGCGCGTGGCAAGGAGCCTCCCGCGCTGTTGCTGTTCGATGCCCATGTCGATACGTGGCCGGATAGTTTCGGCCAGGCATATGGGCATGGCTCGCCATTTTGGCACGCGGTGGACGAGGGGCTGATCGATGCGCGGCGGTCGATCATGGTTGGCATACGCTCGCCTGTGTCTCGCGCAGTTTGGGATTGGACGCTGGCGGCCGGATTTACGATTGTGGGTGCGCAGGAGGTGCATGAGCGCGGACCAGCGGCGGTCGCGGCGCGCGTGCGCGACGTGGTGGGTGCTTCGCCTGCCTATTTGAGTTTTGATATCGATGCGCTGGATCCGGCGTTTGCGCCGGGCACCGGCACGCCCGAAATCGGCGGCCTGGCCTCCTGGCAGGCTCAGGCGATTTTGCGGCGGCTGTCCGCCCTGCGTTTTGTCGGCATGGATGTCGTGGAGGTGGCACCCGCCTATGACGTGGCGGAGATCACCGCGCTGGCTGCGGCCACGATGGTTTGGGAGTACATCTCGCTGATCTCCACCAGCTTTGAGAAAAACACATCAGCGGAAGGCAAGTGAAGATCGGGGGAGATGTGGCTGACGTATACGTCAGCCCCCCAGCCTTCCGCTGATTGCGCTACTTGATCAATCCGCAGGATTTGTAAGGATACTTGGTGGCATAGCACGCAACTTCGTTCAGCGTCGTGAGCGCTACATAAACGCGGTTCCGGGCCGTATCCACCGCCACGCCATAACCGGTCGCCGGCAAGGGGATCGCGCCCACCTGGCGGACGCCGTCAGTCGACCAGATGATGATCTGATTACCGTTGATGTCGGTTGCGTATTGCTGGCCGAACTGATCCTGCGCTTCGCCGCCGGTATAGGCGGTACCGGAGAAGCCATTTCCGAAGAAGGGGTTGAACCGCACCGCCTGGGACCGCGCCTCCCAATTCTCGTCCCAGCCGCCATTGGGATCGGGAACGCCCCACACTGTCACATTGGAGCCCCAAGGTCCAAGCACTGTGCCGCCGCTATAGGTCGGCGTCAGCACCGTGCCGTCCGACATGTAGCCGTGCGTATAGCCGTTCACATCGAGCACCCAGGCAGTATCGTCGGCATCGACATACAGGCTTATCGGATTCGTCAACGCCGGGTCGGTGATCGTACCCGTCTGGGTGTACGAACCGGGAGCATAGACGGTGATGTCGTTGGTGCCCTCGTTGGCGACATAGACGGTGCCCTGAAAGCCGATCGCCACGCCCGACGGCTCGGAGACGTTCGTCGTGATAGACGCGGCCAAGGCGTGTCTGACGTTATAGACATTTACCCCGCTGAAAATCTGCGTGACATAGACGTTGCCGCTGACATCAACGGCCACGCCGAACGGGTAGCTCAGCGTGCCGGCCGAACCGTCCTGGCGCGCCGCGCCGTGGAACAGGGTCTCGCGCAGCGCGGCGAACGGGCTTTGCGCGGGCGATGCGGAATGGGCGATGGCGCCGGGCGCCAATGCCTGCCGCTGCAGCGTTTGCGCGCCGGCGGCGGTGATTGTCAGTGACGCCGCAACGAGCACCGCGGCGAGAATGGCTGTCTTGGACATGGGGGAAACTCCTGACTTGGTTAAGGCTGCCGCTTCGGCGGTGAGCCCTCTTTGCCAGGCCGCATTGGGTGGCGATGTGACTTGGGTCACAGTGCGCTAATAAATCTGCGGGTCACGCATCAGAGCCGTCGGGGCGTGCGCTCGTCTTTGAAGGGGGATTACGGGCAGTACGAGCGAAGGAAAGGCTGGCGGAGATGTGCCATCCCCCCCAGACCCCCCGTCAATTATCAAGTCGAGGCTAAATAATCGCTGGGGGGTCTGGGGGGAATGGCTTCATTCCACCCAGCTTTTTCTACATCGAAAATCTTTCACCCAAATAAACCCGGCGCACGTCCGCATGCGCCACCACCTCCCGCGGCGCGCCCTCCATCAGCACCTGGCCGTCATGCATGATGTAGGCGCGGTCGATAATCTCCAGCGTCTCGCGCACATTGTGGTCGGTAATCAGCACGCCCAGGCCACGATGTTTCAAATGGCTCACCATGTCGCGGATTTCACCCACGGCTATTGGATCGATGCCGGCCAGCGGTTCGTCGAGCAATATGTAGCTCGGGCGCGTGGCCAGCGCGCGCGCAATTTCCACACGCCGCCGCTCCCCGCCCGACAAGGCCAGTGCCGGCGTGCGCCGCAAATGACCGATGCCAAATTCGGCCAGCAGCGCGTCACAGGCAACCGCGCGCGCGGCCGGATCGCGCTCGACCACTTCAAGTGCCGCCGTGATATTCTGCTCGACGTTCAGCCCGCGGAACACCGAGGCCTCCTGCGGCAAATACCCGATTCCCATGCGCGCGCGCCGATACATCGGCTGCAGCGTCAGATCGGCGCCATCGAGCGTGATGCTGCCCGTGTCCGGCCGCACCAGCCCCACGATCATGTAGAACGTGGTGGTCTTGCCCGCGCCGTTGGGCCCCAGCAGTCCGACCGCCTCGCCCCGGCGCACCTGCACGGAGACGTTTCGCACGACGGGGCGTTTTTTGTAGGTCTTGCCGACACCGCGCGCGATCAGGCCCTCGCCACCCGCGCCGCCTTCGAGCACCCGCAAACTCTCGCGCGCGGTCATTTCGATTTCCTTTTTGCGGGCTTGGCCGCTTGCGCGGGCTTGGGCTGTTGCTCGTTCGGCACCACCAGGCCCTGGACGCGCGAACCGGGCGTCTGGCTCAGGGTGGCGACACCGGTCTTCATGTTCACAATCGCCGCCGAGCCGTTCAACTGATTCTCGCCCCGCGTGATGTGCACGTGGCCAACGACGCGCGCCATGCCGGTATCGGGCACATAGACGCCGCGATCGCCGTGCACGATTTCAGTGGCCGTGCGCACCTCGACATGGCCGTAGGCCTCGACGCGCTGGATCTTGCCTGAGGCGGCCAGCGGATCGCCCGATTTGTCGGCCTTTGCCGGCGGCGGTGCCGGCGTGCCGGGCGGATGGGATGCGGCGTTGTCCACGGTGTAGGCCACCAGCACGTCGCCGATGATGCGCCTGCCGTCATTGCTGGTCGCGGTCGCATCGCCGCGGCCGACCGCCATGTGCTTGCCGGACCAGTACTCCATGGAATCGCGCGAGGTCAGCACGTCCTGCGGCGTGGTCAGGCGGAGTTTGCGCCCGGTCAGCACCAGGACAGCCTGGTCGATGTCGTAGATGGCATGATCGCCCCAGGCCTGGTCCGTCTGCGTGAAGATGTGGACGTGATCGTCGGCCTCCAGGCGGTAGATTTCGTTGTTGCCGGTATCGCTCGGCGCCCCGGTCACGCCGGGCGGCGCCATGGGCAGGGGAGCGGCCGTGGCTGATGCTGGCGTGGCAGCAGGTACCGCGCCGGCTGGTCCCGCGCCCGGTGCAGCCGCCTTCTTGCGGTAATGGGCGATCAGGCGGTCGGCGGTAACCGTCACCTCGCCGCGCACGGCGCGCGCATCATCGCGCGCGGTGACGGTCTGATCGCCCTGGTTCCAGTCGATGCCACCTGCCGCGGTGACGGTCACCGGGCCGCCGTGGGAAAGATCCAGCGCCTGGGCTGCCGCAGGGAGCGGTGCGGCGAGCACGCCCAGCACTGCAAAAAGTCCAGGGGCTCTGCCCCTGGACCCCGCTGGGGCCTGAGGCCCCAGACCCCCATCTGTTTGGAAACTCTTATAAATAGGTTCCAAGGACTGGTCGCGGGCGGGGCTCGCCACAAAGCGCCACCGGTTCAAGCGCCGGTGGCGAGGGGGCAGAGCCCCTGGCCTGTCCAATTCAATGCCCACCATTCAGCACCAGTTTGGCGGGCCCGTGGAACTGGACCACATTGCCCTTGTCCAGCAGCGTAAAGCCCTCGGCATCGAGCCGGCCGAACGGCCCCTCGGCGTGGGTGTAGTCGTTGCTGGTAACCGCCCCGCCATGCATGTCGATGGTGGCCGCCGCCGTGTTCAGGATCGTGCCGTCCTGGCGATAAAGCATCACGTCGCTGAACAGATCGAGCAGCCCGGGATGCTGGAAATAGGCGCCCTTCTTGGAGCGGACCTGAAGCCACGTGCCGTTATGCAGCATCAGGTCGCCGCGCGGCATGGCCAGGTTGAACCGTTCGGCACCGACACGATCGGCGCTGTCGGCGACCACGGTGTAGGGCTGGTTCTGGCCGTCGAAGCCGCGGTAGCGGGGGTGCCTCATGGTGCCCGACGTGGGGTCCACCATCGTCAGCCGGTGCCAGGTGACGCGCCCGCGCTCGATCGTGCGTGAAATCTCCGGCCACAGTGCGATGCTGGAGAGCAGGGCCAGTGCCGCCAAGGGCAGCGCGTATTTCGCGATACGCACGACGGCGCCGCGCCGCGCCGCAGGGCGGACAGGCCTGGTGGGCGGGTCGGCGAGAGGCGGTTTGTGCCGTGTCTCCGGGCGCGGGCGGGCAATCTCGGTCAGCGGCGCCATCAGGCCAGGCCCGCGCGCAGCAAATCGTGCACGTGCAGCAGGCCGACCGGGCGCGTGGCCTCATCGACGACAAAGAGGGTCGTAATCGGGCGCGGCCGGTCGGTCATGACGCGCAGCGCCTCGGCCGCCAGCATTCCCGGTCGCGCGGTGAGCGGCTGGGTGTTCATGATCTCGCCCACGCGGCGGGCGAGCAGGTCAGGGCCCATGGCGCGGCGCAGATCGCCATCGGTGACGATGCCGGCGAGCGCCCCGCCGCCATTGATGACGCAGAGGCAGCCAAAGCCCTTGCCGGTCATCAGCAGCAGGGCCTGGGGCATGGGCAGGTCGGGCGGCGCAATCGGTAGCGCTTCGCCGGTGTGCATCAGATCGCCGACGCGCCGCAGCCTGGCGCCGAGGCGTCCGCCAGGGTGGAAGGCGGCAAACTCCGCCTGCGTGAAGCCGCGGCGGTTGAGCAGGGCGACCGCAAGCGCATCGCCCAAAGCGAGCTGCATGGTGGTGCTGGTGGTCGGCGCCAGGCCCATCGGGCAGGCCTCGGCCGCTTGTGGCAGCAGCAGGGCCACATCGGCGGCATGAGCCAGAGTAGAGGCGGGGCGGCCGGTGATGGCCAGCAGCGGAATGGCAAAGCGGCTGGCATGGCCGATCAGGTCGGCCAACTCGGTGGTCTCGCCCGAGTTGGACAGGGCGAGAACCGCATCGCCCGGCACGATCATGCCCAGATCGCCGTGGCTGGCCTCTGCGGGATGGACGAAATGGGATGGCGTGCCGGTGGAGGCGAAGGTCGCCGCGATCTTGCGCGCGACATGGCCCGACTTGCCCATGCCCGAGACGATGACGCGCCCGCGCACCGCGGCCAGCAGGGCGACGGCCTGGGTGAAGGCGCCGTTCAGTCCGGCGGCGAGTTCGGACAGCCCCGCAGCCTCGGCGTGCAGTACGGCCAGGCCTGTAGCCAGGTCCCTCTTCGCTTGAAGGGCTTGCGCGTCGTCGGACAGGGACTGGTGACGCGTAGAAGGCGCCGAACTATGTGCGGCCAGGGCAGGGGAGTGCGTATCCAGCGTGTTTTGCCTTCATGACGCGTTCACCTTCTATGGGTGGGCACGTGGTCGGGGTCAATTGGATGCCGTGTTTCGGAGTGTGATCGCCTGGCGGCAAGGCGGCCGGGCACGGGTCTGGTCTGCTTGGAGGGGCGAGGCAAGACAGGTTGGGCCGAAACCCGGCGCCGGCTTTTCTTCTGAACAATCCGTTCCGTTTTTGTTCTTGACATCACGGCCGCCTTGAGTCAAAGCTCCCTGTGAACGGACGGAGAACAGAATTGGACGTGCAGCCGATGCCATCCGCGACCCGCTCCGCGCCGGATCGCGCAGCCATCGCCGCCCTGTTAGCCAGCGGCGCCCCTGACGTGGCACCGCATGCGCGCATGCCCTCGCTCGCGCGCCGCGGCCGGGGCGCAGTGACCAACCCAGCCTCGCGCTTCGATGCCACCGAGGGCGCGCCCTTCGACGATGGCTGGAACACTTTGGAGAGCTTCGCGGAATTGCCGCCTTTGCCCACGACTCTGACGCGGGACGCGAGCAAATCGGTGATCTCCTGGAACACCTCGCCCGACCTGGGTTTCGACCGCGCCGTGAACCCCTACCGCGGCTGCGAGCATGGCTGCATCTACTGCTACGCTCGCCCCAGCCACACCTATCTCGGCTACTCGCCCGGCATGGATTTCGAGACGCGCCTGGTCTTCAAGCCCGATGTGGCCTCGCTCCTGGAACGCGAGCTGCGCAAGCCAGGCTACCTCGCCAAGCCTCTGGCACTTGGCAGCAACACAGACCCCTATCAGCCGATCGAGCGCACGCTCAAGCTGACACGCGCCGTGCTCGAGGTGCTGGAGCGCTATGGCCATCCCGTCAGTATCGTGACGAAATCAGCCGGCGTGCTGCGCGATCTGGACATCCTGCAGCGTCTGGCCGCCCGCCGCCTCGTGCGGGTGTGGCTGTCGGTAACAACGCTGGACAACACTCTGGCGCGGCGCATGGAGCCGCGTGCCGCCACACCCGAGCGCCGGCTGGGCGCGGTCAGCGCGCTGAGCCAGGCCGGCGTTCCTGTGGGTGTGCTGGCCGCGCCCATGATCCCAGGGCTGAATGATGCGGAACTGGAAAAGATCATGGAGCGCGCGGCACGCGCAGGCGCGCGTTGCGCCGGCTACGTGCTGCTGCGCCTGCCGCACGAATTGCGCGAGATGTTCGAGGCATGGCTCGGCGCGCACTATCCCGAGCGGGCGCGGCACGTGCTGTCGCTGATCCGGCAGACGCGAGGCGGGGCGCTGTCCGATGCACGGTTTCATGACCGGTTCGTCGGCAAGGGCGTCTACGCGGATTTGCTGGCGCGGCGTTTCGAACGGGCGGCGCGGCAATGGGGGTTGGCTGGGCGGGAGGGGCTGGAGACGGGGCTGTTCGCGGTGCCGGGGCTGTTCGCGGTGCCGGGGATGGCCGCGGGGGAGAAGGCGCAGTTGGCGTTGTTTTAGGGCAGAAAAAAGGCTGGGGGAGATGTGCCATCCCCCCCAGACCCCCCGTCATTATTTAGGGCGGCGCCTGAAAATCGACGGGGGGTTTGGAGGGGATGGCACATCTCCCCCAATTCTTTGGCTTCGCGTAAAATGATATGAAGCCCAATGATCGCGCTGCTTACGGGCCAATTCGTCCACCTCGACGACGCATCTTGCGTGATCGACGTCGCCGGCGTGGGCTACCTGGTTCAGGCCAGCACGCGCACGCTTTCCGCCCTGCCCCGTCCGCCCGCACCGGCGCGCGTGCTGGTCGAGACCATCGTGCGCGAAGACGCCATCCTGCTGTTCGGCTTTGCCGAACCCGCCGAGCGCGACTGGTTCCGCCTGCTGCTCACCATACAGGGCGTGGGGGCGAAGGTGGCGCTGGCCATTCTCTCCGCTCTCTCGCCGCACGATCTGGTCCAGGCCATCACCACGGGCGATCGCGCCGCCATCACGCGCGCGCCGGGCGTCGGGCCTAAGCTCGCCGTGCGCCTGCTGACCGAATTGCGCGACCGCGCGCCGGGCATGCCCACAGGTTCGGCCGTGCCGGCGGCCGGGCCCGCCATTGCCGGCGGCATGGCGGCCGACGTGCTCTCCGCCCTCGCCAATCTCGGCTATCGCCGCGCGGAAGCAGCACAGGCGGTCGATCGCGCCATGGCTGAGGCAGGCGCCGGCGCTACGCTGGACGCGGTACTGCGCGCCTGTCTGCGCGAACTTGCGCGCTGAGGGGGGCGCGCTGAGGAACCGCACATTGGTTGATCTTTATGCGCTGTCTCGTCAGAAGCTTGGGCGTTTTCATCGCAAGGCACAGGATGAGTCGGCGGATCGTTTTTGCCGGAGGCACGCAGACCCGCGCACTGGCGCGCGTCTATCGCGGCGAAGTGGCCGCGCACACGGGCGATGAGCTGGTCTTCATCGGCACGGGCGCCGCTGGAACGGACGCTGCGCGCTCGGCGCTGCTGATGGCCGATACCGTGGTCATGGAAATCGATGAGGACGAGGAGGCTATTCCCGCAGACGGCCTGCCTGGCCAGGCAAACGTCATTCGCGTCCCGAACCTCTATTGCGACTTCCTCTGGCCCTTTGCCGGCCGGTCCCATCCGCGCAACCGCGGCGTCTTTGCCCTGCCAGGCGGGCCATATCCGGCCGAACATGGCGATCGCTTCCTCGATCAGATGCTCGCCGAGGGCGTGGACGAAACAACTGCCATCGCACGATACCTCGCGATCGACATTGCGGTGGCGGGGGAACTCGATCAGCGCCTGGCAGCGCGCTTGGCCATCATGGCGCGGCTGGATGCGGCTTCGGGCTTCGATCTGGCCGCCTTCATCACTGACCGCTTCCGCACCGAGCCCCTCTTTCGCACCCGCCAGCGCCTGACCCTGAAGCTGGCCGCGCGTCTGGTGGACCAGCTTTTCGCCAAGATGGGCGTGGCGGGATGGCGCGCTGCCAGCCTGCGGCGGGTGCCCTTTCCCGCCGGCGCGCAGCCCATCCACCCAGGCGTGATCGCCCATTTCGGCCTGGCCTGGGCGCGTGCGGACGGGCGCACGCCACTCAATGAGGAAGGCTTTTTCACCTTCGAGGAATTCTGCCGCCGCTATATGGGTTTTATCTGGAACGAGGCGCTGCACCGCGGCTTTCGCACAGCCAGGACCGATCTGGCCGCGGCATTGACAGATCTTGAACGGGGCGTCGCCGAAAGCCCGGACTCTCCGCTCGGCAAGCTGGTCCTGGAAGCGGCGCGCCGGGCGAGCGTGCCTGGTGGCGGGCCGGCCGATCCCGCCCTGATCATCGATCAGGACTCCTACGAGCCGGCGGGCGAAGAGGCGCCCGGCCGAGCCGCGGTGGAAGACGATCTG
Source organism: Acetobacteraceae bacterium (assembly GCA_965276755.1). GTDB lineage: Bacteria > Pseudomonadota > Alphaproteobacteria > Acetobacterales > Acetobacteraceae > CAJCIS01. Next base: position 2,082,489 of record OZ255625.1, on the reverse strand, counting down.
ATCGCCGAGGCCACGCCCCGCTCCGCGTTTCTCCGCAAGCCCTCGACCCCGAACATGGCCGCGGCCGGCGCCCCCGCCGCGCCGGAGCCAGGCAGCACCGCCGATAGGTTCACCACCATCCACCCCGCGGCGTCTCCCCAGCCGGCGATGGTGACGCCTGGGATCACCCAGACGGACGCGCTGTCCACGCAGCTTCCCGTGTTCGCGGAGTTGTCCAGCAACGTCGATCGTCCGTTCGGCGCGATGGCCGAAATCATGCCGCCGCCGCCGCTGCGGCCGAGCCTGCCGCCGGAATTGCAGGAGGAGGCGCCGAGGCCGGGGCTGCTGGCGCGGATGCTGGGCCGGCGCTAGTTGCTGGTCTGGGCGCTAGCACCCATGAGCGCGCTGATTGCCAGGACGCCTTGCAAGTCGGACTTCCAATCATCAAGTCCGAGCGATGGCTGGCGAGGCAGAAATTCCAGAACTGTTGCAGATCGCGGTCGGCGAGCTTTTGCAGGCTTGCGGCCAGCTCCTGCGACGCCTGCGCGCGCAATCCAATCCCGCGGAGCTGACCCTGTCGCAGAGTGCCGCGCTCGCCAGACTGGACGCGGGCGGGTGGATGACGATTGCCGATCTGGCGCGCGCCGAGGCAGTCAAGCCGCAATCGATGGGTGTCACCATCGCCGCACTCGAGCGCGAGGCGATCGTGCAGCGCCGGGCCGACCCCGCGGACGGGCGACAATTCCTGTTTGGCCTGACGGAAAAGGGTGGCGCGCTGCGGCGGCAGAACAGCGTGCTCAAGCGGCAATGGCTGAGCGAGGCCATGTCGCGGCTGGATGCGCACGAACAGCAGGTGATCATTTCGGCCGCGTCCCTGATCAAGCGCGTTTCCCAATGAGGACACGTCGATGGCTGTGACAATTCTGGATGCGCAGTGCGCGCTGATCCTGATCGACCTGCAGCAGGGCATGGCGAGCATGCGCACGGCCCATTCCCTGCCGGTTGTCATTGCCAATGCCGCTGGACTGGCGCGCGTATTTCGCGCCCATGGCCTGCCCGTCGTGCTGGTCAATGTCGCAGGCGGGGCGCCCGGACGCACCGAGCGTGCACCGCGCATGAGAGAGTTCCCGCCCGGCTGGACCGATCTGCTGCCCGCGTTGGACCGGCAGCCGGGCGACCATGTGGTGACCAAGCGGACATGGGGCGCTTTCTGCTGCACGGGGCTGCACGCGTATTTGCAGGAGCGCTCCGTGAGCCAGGTTGTGCTCGCGGGCGTGTCCACGAGTGCGGGGGTGGAATCGACGGCGCGCGAGGCCTATGCGCTTGGATACAATGTCACGCTGGCCATCGATGCGATGACAGATCTCAGCGCAGAGACGCACGCCCATAGCGTGACCGCGATCTTTCCCAGATTGGGGCAGACAGGCACGACGCAGCAGATCACGGCATTTTTGCAAGAGGGGGACCGGCGATGAATCCGCTCGCCGACATCATGTGTTTTTTTGCTGGCGCACTTGTAACGAACGCCATTCCACATTTCGTCAGCGGCGTGCGCGGCCAGTCATTTCCGACGCCGTTTGCAAAGCCGCCCGGCCGCGGGCTTTCGCCGCCCTTGGTCAATGTGCTGTGGGGGTTTGCAAACCTGGTCATCGGCTATGTCCTGCTGCCTTGGGCAGGACAGCTCAACACCCATCCGCGGCAGAGCATGATCTTTCTGGGCGCCGGTGTGCTGGTGGCGGGTGTGGCGCTGGCGCGCATATTCGATGGCGTGCTGGATCGGCGGCGGGAATGAGAGGCATGTTCGCCTCGCTGCGATTGCGCAACTACCGGCTATGGGCGGCGGGTGCGCTGGTGTCCAACATCGGCACCTGGATGCAGCGCACGGCGCAGGACTGGTTAGTACTGACGCAGCTCACGCAGCACAACGCAACGGCGGTGGGCGTAGTGACCGCACTGCAATTCGGTCCGCAATTGCTGTTCCTGCCGCTGACCGGCTATGCGGCCGACCATTTCGACAAACGCAAATTGCTGCTGGCCACGCAAGCGAGTTCTGGGGTGCTGGCATTGGTGCTGGGGCTGCTGACGCTGAGCGGACTCGTGGCGTTGTGGCATGTCTATGTGCTGGCGTTCCTGCTGGGCGCGGCCGCGGCCTTCGATGCGCCGGCGCGCCAGGCCTTTGTCGGCGATCTGGTGGGCGAGGCGGACCTGGCCAATGCGGTGGGGCTGAATTCGACGTCGTTCAACGCGGCGCGGCTGCTCGGGCCCTCGGCCGCGGGGGTGGTCATTGCGGCCTGCGGCACGGGTTGGGCGTTCCTGGTCAATGCGGCCTCCTTCGCCGCGGTGATTGCCGCCTTGTTGGCGCTGCGCACGGGGGAACTTCATCGCGCGCAGCGCGCAGTTGCGGGCTTGCGCGGATTGGGCGAAGGCTTTGCCTATGTGCGCGGACGGCCCGATCTGCTGGCCATTCTGATGATGATGTGCCTGATCGGCACGTTCGGGCTGAATTATCCGATCTTCATTTCCACCATGTCGGTGAGCGTCTTCCACGCCGGCGCGCACCGCTACGGGATGCTGACATCGATGATGGCGGTGGGATCGGTTTCCGGCGCGCTGATGGCGGCACGGCGGCGCAGGCCTCGGCCGGATCTTCTCTATATTGCTGCAGGCATTTTCGGCGCGGCCTACATATTGGCGGCCTTCGCGCCCAGTTACTGGGCCTTCGGCGCGGTGCTGGTGATTGTTGGCGTGTCCGGACAGACGCTGACCACGACGGCGGCGAGCACCGTGCAATTAACGACCGCGCCCATGATGCGCGGGCGCGTCATGGCAATTCTGCTTGCGGTGGCAATGGGGGGCATGCCGGTGGGCGCGCCGATCGTGGGGTGGGTTGCCGATCGATTCGGGCCGCGTTGCGCGTTGGGCGTGGGTGCGGCGTCCGGGTTTGCGGCGATGGTCGTGGGGTTGGTGGCGTCTCGGAAAAGCCCACAGCAAAGGCAGGCAAGTGAAGATTGGGGGAGATGTGCCATCCCCCCCAAACCCCCCGTCATCTGTTTAGATGAGGTGCGAACCGAAGCAGCAGCGAGTTCTGAATATTCGGCCCCGCTTCTAGAGTAACGTAACGCTAACGCCGCAATCCACAACCTTGTTGGTTTGTCAAGCGCGAGAATATCCGCAAACCTTCCGCCGCAATGCGCAGATTGGATCAAGCGGCTCTGGGATAACACGCACGTCGCGAAGTCCTCCGCGGCCTCGATGCGCGGCAAACGCTACAATACCGTTTCGATGACGCAATGTAGCTACCGAGCACTGATTGTGGGCGATCATGACCGTGGATCACACAACGTGCGAGCAATAACCACCACAGGGACTTCGAAACTCAGGGCCGCAGTAGGGCGTCAGGCCGCCGCCATCCGTAGCGTCCGGCACCACGTGTGAGATCTCGGACTGGACAGGTGATTGGTCCAAACATGCGGCTATGCGCGGTAGGTGTGGTTTGTATTCGCGGCGCATTTGCGCACCGCTTACGATTGGCGCCGCGTCGGAGTCTTCCGCCACCGCCCGTTCGATATCTTCGTCGGTCATTCTGCGGAGCCGCTCCCAATCGGTTTGGCCCTTGGTGGCGAGTCCGCCTGTCGTTCGTTCTGGTCGACTGCGCGATCGTCGCTCATGCTGCCAACATCAAGGATTTCCGTCGACTGGCAAACGCTCGGCCGGACGGCGCTGGATTGCCGCGCCGCCAAGGGGCGGCTTGCAATGACGACCGCCCCAAACTGACAAAAGTTTTTTGCTTCTTCTTTTCAAAAAAGAAGAACTCGCCCTTCCCTTGCCTAACTAGCCCGCTGATCAATCAGCGCGCGCCGTTTGAGATCCTGCTCCAACTGCCGTGAAGCCAGCTCCACGCGCTGCTGGATAAGCTGGTCGGCGATATCCTCGCGCGTCATGGCCGCCAGGTTTTTCTGCTGCTTGCTGCACACCATGACCACCATCACGCCATCGGGTGTCACCAGCGCCTTGCTAGGCACGCCCGGCACCATGGGCCCCAGCAGCGCCTGCATGGGCGGGCTCATGTGATCCAGCCGCAGCGCGCCCGGATTGCTAGGGCGCTTGCCGCCTTGGGACGCGTTGGCCGCTTCCATCGCCGGGCAGCTCGACGCGGTCTTGCTGAGCGACTGGCCGGCGAGCAGCGCCTGCTTCTGCTGATCGGTCGGCGCCTGCGGATCGAGTGCGGAGGTGAAGGGGAAAAAGGCCTGCCGCAGATCGAGCACGGTGGCCATGTCATTGCCCACCAGGCGCTTGTCCTGCAGCGTAATCACATCAAAGCCGCCGGCCACGCGCACCGGATTGCTGACCGCACCCGAGGGCATTTGCGGGATCATGGACGCAATCTGCGGATCGAGCTGATCTGGCCGCACCCAGCCCAGATCGCCGCCCTTGAGCGCGGTTTCGCTCTGGCTGAATTCGGCGGCGACGATGCCGAAGGGCGCACCGGCGCGGATTTGCTGGATCACGGTGTCGGCGAATTTGCGCGCGTCATTGACGCGCGATGGGTCTTCGGCAGGCACGAAGATTTCGGCGACATGGTATTGCGGCTGGCCGGTCTGGCGCTTGAACAGCGCCTCCTGCTCGGCGATTTCGGCCGGCGTCACGTAGCCGCGCTGCTGGAGTTCCTGGCGCAGCACGCGCGTCCAGCCGAGCGAGATGCGCGTCTGATTGATCAGCGTGGCGAAGCTGACGCCTTGGGCGGCCAATTTGTCGCGCAATCCGCCCGGCTTGAGGCCGTTGCGCTGTTCGACATTGGCAATCGCGGTGGCGACCTCGCCATCGGTCACCACGATCTTGCGGCGTTGGATTTCCTGAAGCTGGAGGCGCTCGTTGATCAGCTCGCGCGTGAATTGCGGGCGCAGCCGGCCGAGCAGGTCCGGCGTGAAGTTCATGGCCGCCGACAGCGCGAAAAGGCGGGCGCGATTGGCCACGTCGCCACGTGTGATGATGTCGCCATTGACCACGGCGGCAATCGCGTCCGCATCGGCCGGGGCAGGCGCGAGCACGGGGGGCGGGATGGCGCGGTCGGGCTCCTCGCCCTTGGGAACCGCGCTGTTGCCGGTCTTGGGCTCGGGCAAAGGCTGGGTGCCGTGGCCGAAGCCGGGCGCGGAAAAGCCGCCATAGCCGCCGGCGCCGTTATCGCCGCCAATGCCGTTCAGGCCCTGGCCGGGATATTGTGCCCAGGCCGCGTGGCCGGGCACCAGCGCCGCGGCGCCGGACAAGGCCAATGCCAGCGCACCTGCGCGGGCTGTATCGAGAAAGAGTGCCGGTTGGTTCAAGTTCTGGGTCATCCCTTGATCGGTATCGAGCCGACGGTCTTCAACGTAATGGAGAACAAAGCTGTCGTGTCACCGTGGTCGCCGTTGATGGACGTAAACCGCCTGTAGAGCAGAAAATCGAAGATCGTGCACTCGTCTTCGTATTTCACATTTCCCCCGGCGCTGTCGAACTGCCCCGTAGCCAGGTTGCGGCGGACATCGCCGCTGAATTTGTAGCGGCCGTAATGCAGGGTGGTGCCGACGCTCACCTCCTGCCGCGGCGTGTAGTAGCCTGTGTAGGTATTATTGGCCAGGGACAGATAGCCGGGCACGTAGGGGTCGCTGGCAAATAGCAGATAGGGGTCGGTCGAGGTGTAGAGGTAGCCGACGTTGAAGCGGGCGGGGCCGTAGCCGAAATCGGTGATGGCATCGGCGAACCGCAGATCGCCATTCTGGTGATCGAAACGCTCGCGCGCGGTGAAGGTGACCCACTTGTTGGGCACGAACTGCTCGCGGGCGACGACATCGCTCAGATGGCTGCCGCGGTCAAAGCCGTTGAGCGGCTGGAAGACGGGATCGAGGCTGCGCTCGATATGCTGGATGGCAGAGGCACCTATCAGCCCGTCCAGGGTCTGGCCGGCCGGGAACGTCCAGGTGCCGTGCATGGCGAAATTGGCGCGCTCGCCGCCTTCGAAGCGGTCATAGCCGCCAAAGCGGTTGAGGCTGAAGAGGGTGGCGTCGGAGAATTCGTAGGCCTGGCTGTCCTCGTTGGGCACATGGTCATGCTGGGCGTTGCCGGCCTGGGGTGAGGCGATCAGCTGCAGGATCGGCTCGACGAGCTGGGTGCCGAGCGAGCCGCCATCACGCACGAACGGCCAGCTGATGCGCACGGCGACCTGCGGCTGGGCGTGGGCGGTGGTTGAGTGGGAGACGTCACCATAATCGGGCTGACCGTCCAGCACGTGGGCGTCGTAGGCGGCGGCGCGCACTTCGCCCGTAACCAGGTATTGCTCGCCGAGCAGGCCGGAAAAGGGGCGATCCCACGCAACGCGCGCGGCCAGGCGCTGCACGTCCGCACCCTGCTGGCGCAGGACGTTGAAGTCCTCGGTGTCAAAGGAGAAGCGTCCGCCTAGCCAGTCAGGCTCACCCAGATAGCTGTAGACGTAGCGCGGCAAGGCGTAGGGCACCGAGGTCTGGGCGATGCTGGCGTTGAGGCCCTGGTAGCCCGACACGTCCAGCCGCGCGTAGCTGCCCACGCCGAAGCCTTCGACGAAGATGTTCGACCCCAGGTAGTCCGCGCCATAGCCCGGGATTTCGTAATCGCGCAGGTAATTGACCGATGTGCCCAGGTTTATGTTGGCGCCGTAACGCCAGGTGTCGTTGTAATTGAACAGCGCGCTGCCGAAGAAGAAGCCTTGGATCTTGTTTTCGTCGTTGGCAACGGCGCCGAGCGCGTGCACCACGCCGGCGTTGAAGTCCCGCCGGTAATTGGCCTCGATCTGGCCGCCCTGCTGGGAGCTGAGCTCGGGCGTGATCGTTACGTCCGACTGGTCGTCCAGCACCCAGTAATAGGGGATGGTGGCAAAGGCGCCGAGATAGTTGCTCGACAGACCGACGCTGGGCGTGAGAAAGCCGCTCTGGCGTTTGACCGAAGGGTCGCTGGTGGACATGTAGGGCAGGTAGAAGACCGGCATGCCAAAGAGGTCGATCCAGGCATCGCTATACTCGATGCGCTTCTTCTCGAGATCCTGGGTGATGTGGTCGGCGCGGATTTGCCAGTCCAGCGGGGCGGTGGGATCGAGCGCGCAGACGTCGCAGCTCGTATAGACGCCGCGGGCCAGTTCGTTGAGCTTGCCGTCTGTGCGGCGGGCGCCGTTGGCCACCATCTTGCCGCCATTGGCCAACAGCGCGCGCATGCCGCGGATCACCCCCTGCTTCATGCCCTGGCTGAGCTCGGCGTAGTCGCCGAAGACGATCTGGCCGTCTGGTTCGACGATGGTGACGTGGCCGGTGGCGGCGGCGACGTTGGTGTTGCGGTCGAAGCTGACGCGGTCGGCCGAGAGGTAATGGCCGTTCTGCCAGGCTTGGACGTGGCCGGTGGCGGAGACGATGGAGTTGGTTTTGTCGTAGGTGACGGCATCGGCGAGGAAGGTGACGGGCTGGTTGCCGGAGAGGGGCGGACCTGTGAGCTGGGCTGAGGCTGCCGAAGGCAGGAAGAATAAGGCAAGGAAAAAGCGGGGTGGGGCGTGCCGCCCCCCCCAGACCCCCCGTCGATTTTTGGACCTCGTCTGAAAAAAATGACGGGGGGTCTGGGGGGGATGGCACATCCCCCCCAGCTTTTCGCTTTTCTTCACCCATCCTCCAGATGCAGCAGTAACGCGACAGCGAGCATAAGCCCCGCCCCCGCCGGTGCCCAGGCCGCCAGCACAGGCGGCAAAGCACCCGACTGGCCGAATTCCTCAGCCACCTTGCTGATCGTGAAAAGAGCAAACCCGGAAGCCACACCAAAACCCAACATGCGCGCCACGCCGCCGCGGCGGGTCGGGCGCATGGAAAAGCCGGCCGCGACAAGCCCCATGGTGCCGCAAAGCAGCGGCAACGCCAGCAGCGCCTGGAAGTGCAGCCGGTGCCGCACGGCCGAGAAGCCGGCATTGTCCAGCGTGCGGATGAAGTCGGGCAATGCCCAGACGCTGAGCGTGTCGGGCGACTGGAAGCTGCGCTGCATGCGCCCGACGGTCAGGTCCGTGGGCAGGCGCAGCGACGGCTCCGGCCGGGGCTGGTTGTCGGCGCCGAACACCCGCACGCTGCTCAGGAGCCAGGCGCCGGTGGCCAGGCGCGCGTGGTCGGCCTCGACTCGGCTGAGGCGATGGTCGTGGCTGTCGAGGCGAAAGACGCTGAGCTGCTCGGCGGTGAGGATCTTGCGGTCGAGATGGACCTCGCGGGCGAGCAACAGGGCCACGCCTTGCGGATCGATTGCGTGGTCGGCCTGGCGCAGCCAGAGCTGGCCGCCGTTGAGCGCCAACTCGCCGCCGGTCTTGCGGATGTAGAGCGTGTCCAGCGTTTCGGAGCGGCGGAACAGGGCCGAGGAGAGGGGCGAGACGGCCATGGTGGCAATCGTGCCGAAGAGCACGGCGCAGGCGATGGGGGCGGCGAGGAATTGCCAGGCCGAGAGGCCTGCGGCACGGGCGATGATGAGCTCCGAGGATCGGGTCAGTCGCCAGAAGGCGACTATGCCGCCGAGCAGCACGGCGAAGGGCAGGATTTGCAGCAGCCAGTAGGGCAGGCGCAGCAGGGCGATGGTGGTGACGAGGCCGAAGCTGACGTCCGGGCGCGTGGCGGCGCGGCGCAGCAGCTCGATGTAGTCGAACAGCATGACAAGGCCGCAAAGGCCGCCGAGCATGGCGAGCACGGCCAAGCTGAATTGGCGGGCAATGTAGGCCGAGAGCGTCAGCGCCATCGGCCTAAACTGAAGACGGGGGGTTTGGGGGGGCAGGCACTGCCCACCCAACTCTTCTTTCTGCCTTGGCCGGCACAAACAGCACCCAAGCCGCTGCCACGCCTGGAAGGAGGGCCTGCCCCCAGATCAGCGGCAGAAGCGCCATGTTGCGCGTGGCCATGCTGGACGTGACCAAGCCCAGCGCGAGGAGCCCGACTAGCATTCCGACCGCTGCCAGCGGCCGAAGCAGGTTGCCATGGCGGGCAAAGCCGCCCGTCAGCACGGCGGCCAGCGCCACCAGGGAAAAGGAGAGCGCGGTGAGCGGCTGGGTGAGGCGGCGATGGGCTTCGACGGCCAGTTTGCCCCAGTCGCGCTCGGGGATCGAGGCGTCGGGGTGGAGGAGTTCGTGCAGCGACATTTCGTTGACGTCGTGCAGGCGCTGGTCCTCGCCTTTGGCGCCGGTGGCGAGATCGACCGTGTCCTGCGCGAAGGTCAGCACGTCCAGCCGGCCGGTCTTGGGGTCTATGTCTTCGCGCGAGCCGTTGTCGAGCAGGACGCGCGGGGTGTTGCCGGTGACGGCGAGGTGGCCGCGTTCGGCGAGGATGGTGGCGTGGCTGGTGGGGTCGCGATCGTCTTCGACGAGGATGCCGCGCAGGGTGCCGTCCTGGTCGCGTGCGCGGACATAGACGGTGAGGTCATTGGAAATCTGGGTGAAGACGCCCTCCTGCAACAGGAAGGCGGCGACGCGGTTGCGGATTTCAAATTGGTAGCGGCGGAAGGCCTCCGAGCTTGCGGGGACTATGGAGATGTTGAGTGCCAGGCCGATGGCGATGCTGATGGCGGCCAGCATGAGTGCCGGGCGGGCGAGTGCGAAGGGGCTGAGGCCGGCGGCGCGCATCACCGTGATTTCGCGATCGCCGGTCAGGCGCTGGTAGGTGAACTGGACGACGACGAAGGTGGTGATCGGCAGGATGACGGCGATAAAGCCGGGGACCATCAGGCTGGTGAGCTGGAGAAAGACTCGCAGCGAGAGGCCGCGATTGACGACGAGTTCGACGAAACGGAGCGATTGGGTAAGCCAGATCAGGGCGACCAGCGCCGTGGTGACCGCGAGGAGGGAGCCGGCGAGCTGGCGGAGGATGTAGCGGTCCAGGCGGGTGACCATGGCACGGTCTAGCAGGTTGGGGCCGGGGGGTTAAAGAGCCGCTCTCGCCGGTAGTGTCTCAGTTTGAAATTAGTCACTGCATCGCGCTTTTGTGAGCATGCGCGGCTTTGACTCGGGGTCAGCCTCACACGAGCGTCTCAAACTGCCGCAGCCACGCGTCTCGGCGCCAGATAGCTCACTCAGAATATGCGCCGATTCGTCAACTCAATTCCGACCACTGTGACATTAGTGTTTGGCAATCTGCGCAACGTTAGATAAATGCTGCTCGGTTACCTAGTAATTAAATGACCAGAAACAGGCTCGCGACGTAATTTCATGTTTGAGGCTCAAACAAGGTTTTCTGGGGGGAGCCGTTTAAAAAGGCATTTCTACGACTTTTTCACTGCCATCCAGTTTCGCCACGTAAGTCTTTGATATCTCTAACATACTGATTTTATTGAGATTATGGTTGTATCCCACGGCGTTCTGGCCTACATAGGGTATGTCACAAGCATATCCTACCCGTGTGCACGACGGAGAACAGAATGCCAACAGGCCCGAGGGGCGAACATAGGCCAGCCGATCTAATCGGCGCGGCCATGAAGGTCGCGAGAATCGCGACAGGTGAGGAGGTAGAGGAGGTCCGCCCTCCTTCTGGCAAGGTCCGTAGCGGGCTGGCCGGGGCGAAGGCGCGGGCCGAAAGCATGAGCAAGAAGGATCGCTCGGCCGTGGCCCGAAAGGCTGCGGCGGCGAGGTGGGGATAGTGCTTACCGACGGTAAAATCATTGGGATTGTTAAAGACACGGTGCGTGAGCAGCTCGCGCCTTGTTCCGTTGACGTGAGTGTTCGGACCGGCACCGATGCAGACGGTGACGCTGTCCTTCATATTATGGTTGTATTTTCACAAGAAAATTGCCTTGATAAGCGCAAGATGCTTGGACTCGCTCGGCACATCAGGTCCAATTTGGCGGAGGCAGCTTCAACCAGCTTCCCCATGTTGAGCTTCATTTCTAAGCAAGACGCTGCAAAGATGGACTTTGAAGCCGCGTGATCTAATACAAACCGCTTGGATATTAGTAAACGCAGGTAAGGGCAGGCCAACCGGCGCCTGCCTTCGGCGTGCCACAAGCGCAGCCTATTACGCGATGTTTCATCATCTTACCCATGAGTGTGCCAACTTGCTAATTGGCACAAATAAGTTGCTGAGAAGCAATGAGGCTTGGCATCAGGTATTTCGCTCGCTTGAGCATGGTTACGCCAAAGGGCAGTGCCGTAACAAAGGCGTTTTGGCAAAATTTCCCAAGGGAATTGAAGACTTTGCAAACCTCTTTGTGACAATGCAGTCGCGAAGGCACGACGCAGATTACAACCCGGTCGCTAATTTTTCTAAGTCTGGCGTTAAGAACGATCTCGCCCTGGTCGAGCAGGCTATAGCGGATTTTTCGGCAGCTCCGATCGCGGATCGGCGGGCTTTTTGCGCTTACGTTCTTTTTAAAGATCGAAAATCATAACTGAAAATAATGCTTGATAGTTCGGATTAGGTTAGTTATAACAAGGGCATGAGCAACAAGCTGCCCCTCGCCAAGCGAGTCCAAATCCTCAACATGCTGGTGGAGGGCTCCTCCATGCGGTCCATCAGCCGCGTGGCCGACGTGTCCATCAACACCGTTTCGGCCCTTCTGGTGGACGCGGGCAAGGCTTGCGCCGCCCACCACGACGCCACGGTCAAGGGCGTGAAAGCCCGGCGCATCCAGGCCGATGAAATCTGGGCCTTCTGCTACGCCAAGCAGAAGAACGTTGCGACCGCGAAGGCCGCGCCGGAAGATGCTGGCGATGTGTGGACATGGACCGCAATCGAGGCCGACTCCAAGCTGATCGTCTCCTACCTCGTAGGCGGACGCGATGCCGGTTATGCGCACGAGTTCATGCAAGACGTGGCAGGCCGCCTCTCAAACCGGGTCCAACTGACCACGGACGGCCTCAGGTCCTACTTGGATGCCGTAGAGGACGCGTTCGGCGCCGATATCGATTACGCCCAACTCGTGAAGCTCTATGGCGACACGCCCGGTCCCAAGGGCCGCTACAGCCCCGCTGAGTGCACTGGCGCGGTCAAGACGCCGATCACCGGCAATCCCGCTGAGAAGCACGTGTCAACGTCCTACGTTGAGCGCCAGAACCTCACCATGCGCATGTCCATGCGCCGGTTCACGCGCCTGACAAACGCGTTCTCGAAGAAGGCCGAGAACCACCTTCATGCGCTGGCCCTCTACTTCACGTTTTATAACTTCGTGCGGATGCATAAGACGCTGCGCTGCACGCCAGCGGTGGCGGCGGGTGTGACCAATCAGCTTTGGGAAGTGAAGGACATTGTGGCACTGGTGGATGCCGCAGAGGCCCCTACGAAGAAGCGCGGCCCTTACAAGCCGCGCCAGCCGAAGGTGGCGTGAATCAATGCTAGTTCAGCTTGATGCGGCAGGATGGTCTACGCCCCTAGACTTCCTTAACGCGCTTCGCGCGGCCATTGGGGCGCCTGACTGGCAAGGCAATAGTCCTGATGCATTTGTCGATACGATTTTCTGGGACGGCTGCAACCGCCTCCAACCGCCCTACCATATACAAGTGGCTTGCCCCGAAAACGCTCCGATTGAGGTTGTCAACTACATCGACTTGATGACGCTAGTGCTGAGCGAGGCCAGGGCTGATCGCTACACGCGGATTGGCAGCGACATTGATGTTAGTTTGGCTCGCGGTTCTAAGGGCTGATTTCAAATTGAGGCACTACCCTCTCGCCTGATCGCTTGGCCGAGGCCACTCCGGTGTGATAATTGGGCCCTGATAGCAAGATGAGTTTGGGGGGGATGTGCCATGCCCCCCAAACCCACCGTCTTTATTTTTGGTTGGGTTCCTTCATTGCAAAATCTACAAGTTCGGCGTTTAGCGGCAATTGCCTGGTGTGGGGGCCGTCAAAGGGACTGGACTTGATGATGGCCGGCTTGCCGTCCGTGAAAGCCGGCCCCATTCCCGCCGCCTCCAACGATCCGCGCACGGCAAAGCGGCTGAAAACATAGGGGCGTCCATTGGAATTGAGCGGCGAGAGGCCGTCCATGACATGGAAGTGCAAATGCGGCGCGTCCGTATTGCCCGTGTTGCCGAGCTGGGCGATAACCTGGCCTCTCGATACGTGTTGGCCAAGTGCCACCTTGAGACTTCCAGGCTTGAGGTGCGCGAAGAAGGCATAATTACCGCCGCCGATATCCACTACGATCATGTTGCCGCCAATATCGGCAGGCGTGATGCCCTTGACGACACCAGGGACCTGCTCCTGCGCATCGCGGTAGATATTGACCACGGTGCCGTCGGCAACGGCGTAAACGGGCGCACCGAAATACGCATAGCTGTCGAGGCGGGTGCGTTCGCCGGCGAAGAGACGCCCATCGGGCCGGAGTTGCACCCAGTCGATGGCAAAACGTTGCCCGATGCGCAGGATGCCATTGACCGCCATGGCCGCGCTGCGATGCGAGGTCAGAGCATCGCAGCACCCATTTACCGCCGCCCAGCCCGGCCCGCGCAGCGGCGGGTCGATTACGACGGCAGAGGCCGAAGAAACGCTTGTCTTGGCGCCGACGAAGTTGATCGTTGCGGGCAACCCCGCATGCGGAGGATAAGGCGCGGGCTTGCCATCCGGACCAGCCAAGGCTCTGGTGAGCGTGACGCGCGCGGCAATTGATGGCGGCAGGCGCGAACCGGCGGGAAAGCTCGCGTCCATGAAGATAAGGGCGGCGCCGCCTGGCCGCATCGTGGTGCCGGTCCCGGCTTGCAGGGTCAGCATGGCAGCGAGTTTTACGCCGGCCATTGTCTCCCATGCATGGCCTTGGTTGTCGATCGCCTCGACCTTGTCGAGCGTGACGAACAGCGGATTTGGGTTGCTGGCGAGCAATTCGTAGGCGAGATGGATGCGATTATCGGCGCCCAACACGGGCTCAGGCGCTGCCAGGGCGTTCAGGCTTATTGTGCTCAGGACTTCATCGGGCCTGAGCGACTGCGCGGATGCCGCGCAAGTGGCAAATCCCGCCGCTCCCAGCGCTGCCGCAGCGAGCCATTGTCGTGCCGCCCGCACAAAGCGCGTGCTACCCGTGCTGGCGAACGTCTTGCAGATCATCGCTTGCCGCTCTCGTGGAGGTGTTATAGCGCCTTAGCAGATCACTGCGCCAGATAGCCAGCCAGTGCGGCGCCGGCGCCCGCGTGCATGACGCTGATTTCGCGGCCGCAGGCCGAGGAATCGGCCAACGACGAAGGCGCTCATCTGTGGGATGACCGGCGATTGGCGGGTTACGCGCGCCGGCATCGAGACAACGCCAACGCGCAACGATGCCGCATACGGATGCAGGCAGGGTCAACCTTCGGAGGCCCGCTTGCATTAGGGCATGTTCGGACCAGATGGGTTCACCCGTCCGAAAACATGCTCCAGCCCCCCATGATCGAGGAAAAACGCTTGCGGAGAAGGAACAAAGGGAATGGAATGTGTCGGCGATCCAGCGTAGGCTGGCTCGGCCGGGCTTCCATCTCGTTGTGACGTGCATGGCACAGGGATAGCGAAACATGGTGCGAAGGGTCACTCTTGGCGCGGTGCCGGGCAGGCGTGCCTTGACGGCGGCGGCGATGATAGCTGGCACGATCCTGGCCGGTGCCGCACACGCCCAATCCGCGGAATGTCCCGACACGGGCGGCGCCCTGCCGGAGCGATGCAACAAGGAAGTCCGCATCCTCAACAACACCGGCGGCAAGATTTACGTTGTCGTGCAGGGCAGCATCATCCGGCAAGCCGCCGTCGGGTGCTTCGATGGCGATGTTTGGCTGCAGCGCGCGCTCGGCATCGTCTCGGAATGTCTGGCGGTGAAACACAATTACCACCTTTATATCAATCCGGTCACCGGCATTCCGAAGGGCGGCGTCGCGTCAGTGAAGCTTCCCTGGTGGTCCAAGCGTTTGCCGGGCGCGCCGGATGCCTACGTCGATTGGTGGCGGTCCGGCCGGCTGTATATATTCGACGATCCGAAAGCGCTTGCCGATATCTACGGCAAGGAGCGGAACACGCCGCAAGTGCAGTTCGCGGCCGGGTCGCCCCTGCCCGTGTGCCGCAAGGCCACGCCGGGCAATCTGTGCAGCACCTTGCAAATCTGGCAGGTTGCCCCGGAGGCGGAGCTTGGCACGCAAACGCCGGCGCAGTTGAACGAATATACGTTCGCCTCCGTGCAAGGACCGAAGGAAGACTTCGCCTTCGTCAACCTGAACCAGAACTATAACGTCTCCAACGTCGACCAGGCCTATCTGCCCCTGGCGATGGAGCCGATCCGGCCTGACGCCGATATCGGCTATATGGGCACGACCGCTTCGGTGACGAAGTTTCGCAGAAGCCTGGCGACGTTTGCCGGGACCGCGGGTCAGGGGGCCGACCCCACCAACTGGCCCGTCTATAATAACCCGACCGTCAACGGCGCGCTGCTCTATCCCAAGGCAGGCATTCGGGTGCCATCCGCGGAGACGGTGTTCAACTTCTACATGAAGCCGTATTTCTTCGGTGGCGACCTGGCCAGCCAGAACATTCCGCAATTGCTGCCCTATGACGCCAAGAATCCGGTGCCGCCAAAGCTGGTGACGGAGATGATGAAGCGCTGGGCGGATTGCACCGGGGCCGATCCAATTGCGTGCCCGGTATCGGGCAAGGTGGCGTGGTCGACTTTCTATACGGCACTTTATCAGAGCTTCGTTGCAAATTACGGCAGCTGGCGCGCCTTTATTACCGCAGGGTCTTGCGTGGCACCCAATCCCGACTATCTGGCGCCGGAGCCGGGCAGCAATCCGCCGGTGCCTGCGAACAAATACGCGCTGCTCCGCTACATCTATGGCTGGGTGCCATTCAATATCGGCTGCAACGGCGCGGCCACGCACGCACAGGAATTGCCCAGCGTTGACCACGGCAGCAAGCTGCCGATCAGCTACGTCCAGGTCCAATACGACTACGAGATCAAACCACGCATACCGGCCGACAAGGTCTTCAACCCCTATACACCCATGGTGCATGACCCGGTAATGGCGAATGGCCTGGATTCGAACGCGTATGCCTTTTCGATCGACGACAAGACCGCGTTCCAGTCCAACTCCGGGAGTGGCCTGATATTCGCCGTTGGTGGTGCCGAGGGACTGCCCAATACGACGAAGGTCCTTCCCACAGTACCACAGCCGTACTCGCAATGGGATATCGGCATCTACCTTGGCCCGGCGACGAAAACATCGAGCTGGGCGAAATACGGCATCTGCACCACGCGGCCGAACATGGATTTTCCGGCGTCCAAGGACGCCTTTGCGATCGGCATCGATCCGGCCATCAGCAATTTTCCTTGCAAGGTGACGCTGCAAGACAGCAACGGCGTGACCTATGAGGTCAAGATCAAGAATGCACTGGTGCCGCCGCAGCCGATCTGGCCGTTCTGGCCGAACGCCCAGGGCTACGACAAAAGCGTGATAGGCTGTACCGTGTCTTCTGGCGCGCCGTGGTGCGAGTACGCCAATGAAACGACGAAACCGATCGGTCAGAAAGACGGGCCCATCTACAGCCTGAGCGCGCGCAGCCCGGTGGAATAGCGGCGTGCGGCAAGGCGGATGCAACGTGGGACCGTGATCACCATGAGCATGCCGTTACGGCTGATGGGCCGGGTGGTCGTTGTGCTGGCGTCGCTCGTGGCCTTGGCCGGACCTATGCACGGTGCTGCCGCGGCCGATGCTCCGCCGGCCGGCTTGGGATATGGCCGGGTCATCGAGGCAGCCTTGCACGAGTTTCATGTTCCAGGGGCAGCCGTCGCCATTTATACGCCCGATCATCAATGGGTGAGGACCTTCGGGCTGGGAAATGTCGCGAAGGGACGGCCTGTCGGCACGGGCGACTATTTTGCGATCCGCAGCGTCACGAAATCTTTCGTCGTGACAGCGGTGCTTCAGTTGATTGCGGCAAGCCACGGCGCCGTGACGCTGGACGATGCAATCGGCAAATACCTGCCGAACGTGCCGGATGGTGAGATCATCACTATTCGCGAACTTGCCGGCATGACCTCGGGTCTTTACAATTACGTTTCGGATGAGGATTTCGTCCGTAGATTAAGCGGCGATCCCCTGCGCCACTGGGCCATCGATGAACTGTTACGCTACGCGCTGCACAGTTCAAAGCATCCGGCGATTGTCTTTCCGCCGGGCACGCAATATCAGTATTCGAACACCAACACGCTGCTCCTTGGCCAGCTTGTCGAAGTTCTCTCAGGAAGGAATTTCGAGGCGGTATTGGAAGGTGACATTCTGACACCTTTGGGTTTGAGCACGACGCGCTACCTGACCGCCGTGGCACTGCCGCGTCCAAGTGTCACCGGGTATCAGGATATGTTCGAGGATGCCCCCGTGCCGGTTGCGCTCAATCCTTCGGCATTGAGTTTTGCGGGTGCCATGGCCGCGACGATTGGCGATCTTGCCACGTGGGGAACCGCTTTGGCCAACGGAACGCTGCTGCCGCACGCGCTGCAGCGTGAGCGATTCATGGCGAGGCCGATTGCGGCGGATCCGAACAGCCCGCTTTACGACCGGTATGGGCTTGGGATGGGCGAGCTTGGCGGATGGTGGGGCCATACCGGCAACGGCGTCGGCTTCCAGGCCGCGGTGTTCCATCAGATTGCGCTGAATGAAACGATCGCGATTTTGCTCAACGGGTCGACCGCGCCCGATGTGCCGGCGCATATATTCTGCCGCTTGTTGCCGTTATTGCGGGCTGGGCAGCATGGGACGGACGAGGGACACAAGAGTGCTTGCGATAGCGAGCCGCGCTGAGTGCGGTGCACGCGCGGGGCTTTTGCGGTAGATCTGGGACGTTCTAGCGGCAAGTCTGTGGCGGCAGGTTCACGGACACGCCCGTGACGCCGAGTGCCGCCAATTGGCGCGGCACGCCGCCGTCTGGGGCCAGGTGGCCGGCACCCATGATGGCGATGATGGGTCGATTGGGGATTGCCGCGTGCTCCGCAGCGATGGCCTGGGCCATGGCGCCGTCCCAAAGCAGCTGGGCGTCTATGAAATGGTCCAGGCGGGCGGGGCTCATGGGCGGGCCGGCGTGGCCGGACATCTCGGTGGCAAGGGTGGCGCGGTAGGCCGGGGTGGCGGGGGCCGGGGTGGTGATGCCCTCGCGCTGCTCGGGCGGGATGGCGGCCCAGCCGGCGTGGGCGGTTGCGTGCGAGAGGTGGTGGGACACGTTGAGCGCGACGATGGGCATCTGGTGGTCCCGGGCGAAGCGCCAGATGGGCATGTAGAGGGCGGGGTCGAACCCCCAATAGGCGTGCCAGTCCGTCTGCGTGAGGAAGGCTTGTTCGGTGAGGTGGCCGGCGCTCCATTGGTCCAGCGTGGGCTGGGCGGCGCGGGGGAACATCTCGGCGGCGAGGATCAGGGTGGGGCGGGCGGCGTGGAGGCGGGTGATGGTGGCGAGTTCCCAGGCGTGGTCGGGGGCGCTGTCATGCTGCTCGCCCAGGAGGGTTATTGCGGGGGGCGGCGGACAGGTGGGGGGGTGGAGCGCGCAGGCGGTGGGGAGGAGGAGGGCTAGGGTGAGGAGGGGGATGGGGTTTGGATGTGGCATGAGAAGGAGCTGGGGGGGACGTGCCGTCCCCCCCAGACCCCGTCGATTGTTTTGTGCCCTCGGGTTGACTTTGCGCGCCGGATATCTGCACCCTTTTTTTAATGTTTGAGGCTGCGTAGGGATGTTCGGCACCCGGCTACTGACCCTGGCACGTGCAACTGCGTTGCTGGCAATAATGGCGCTGCCGAGTTTGGCGCAGCAGCCGACTGACAAACGGCCGCCGGGCATGAACCAGCCCGTAGGCAGCCCTGGTCGCCCTGGTTCCGGACAGGGCAATCGTCCTTCGCCTGCTCCCAATCCACCGCGTCCAAATCAGCCCGGACCCTCGCGGCCGCCGGCGAGGCCAGGACCTGCGCGGCCGCCTTTTCGGCCTGGTCGGGGTCGGCCATGGCGGGTCATCAACAGGCACCTTCCGCGTCATCGTTACAGACTTGGTGCCTATCAACGGCCTCGCGGCTATTTTTTCCGCCAATGGACGACCGGGCTTATTCTACCCAGCCTGTTCCGGGCCCAGAACTACTGGGTAAACCAGCCTGGCGCGTACGGCCTGCGGACACCGCCGCGCGGTGCGCAGTGGGTTCGAGTGGACTATGATGCTCTGCTGGTGGATAACGCGACCGGTCAGGTCATCGATATTGTCTATAACATTTTCTACTAATTCCGCGAGGTTCGCGCTTCAGAGGATCTCGGGCCGGCTGCGACTAAATCCGCTTCTAACGATGCGGCTCCCTCTCATCAGGTTTCGTAACGCTGGCCGGCGTTCGTGGCACCGCCCGCGCAAGTTTGCCGGGCATGTCCGACGTGACGACAAAAATGCCTCCGACTGAGGGCGTAAGCGCAGAGCCTGTTCAGCCGAAGCGGCGCCTGCGCGACTTCAGACTGCCGCCGCCTGCTGTGCACGCCGGTCATTTGGTCCTGATTGCAGATCTGGCAGGCACGGCGATGTTCGGCGCCGAAGGCGCGCGGGCGGCTGTTGCCGCGCGCATGGACATGCTGGGCGTTGTCGTGCTTGCGCTGGCCACTGCACTCGGCGGGGGCATGCTGCGCGATGTTCTGCTGGGCGCCACGCCCCCTGCCGCCCTTCGCGACCGGCGCTACCTTCTGGCGGCGATCGCCGGCGCCGCCGCTGCGCTGACGGCACGAAACCTGTTTCAGCCGGGAACCGCTTTTTTGGTGACTGATGCCGCGGGGCTGAGCCTGTTCGCGGTGGCCGGCACGCAGAAGGCGGTGGCCTTGGGGCAGAAATCGCTTACCTGCGTTCTGCTCGGCACGCTGACCGCGACCGGGGGCGGCATGGCGGCCGATCTGCTTGCGAACCGAGTACCGGCAATCCTGCACGTTGATTTCTACGCATCCGCGGCCTTGGCGGGCGCCGCTGCGCTGGTGGGCCTTCGCCGGGCAGGCATGGATGAAAAACCTGCCGCACTGTGCGCTGGAATGCTTTGCTTTGCGCTGCGGTTATGTGGCGCCTTTCTTCACTGGCATTTGCCGGTTCCAGCTCCAGGCTGACAGCCGGCGCACGCGGTTAGCACCCCGGAAAGGCAGCAATAAGCAAACGTGACTGGTAAACGGGGTTTGGGGCCGCCGGCCCCAACGGGGTCCAGGGGCAGCGCCCCTGGCCTTCCTCTCCCCACCAACCACGCCCGATCACCCCCGCCGCCGCCCAGACCAATTCGTAATCACATCGTGCACGCCGCCGGCCGCTTCGCTCGCCACCGCCTCGGCCACATCGCCCCACATGTGGTCCAGCGCGCCCTGCGCCACGTCGTGGCCCTGCGCCACGTCCCCGGCCTCGTGGCCGCCCCGATCATAGACAAGCCAATGAATTTCCACCTGCTGCTGATGCCCGGCCAGGTCGGTGATACGCACAACCCCGCGCACGGTGAAATCCGCACTTTCGGCGTGGCCCACGATCATGTCCCCGGTATCTGGCATTTTGGCGCGCATCTGGCGCGCGAGACTCATGTTGCCATTGCCCGGTGCGCCTTCCACGCCGGCGATGAAGATGCGCGCCGGCCGGTTATACAGGCTGTTGGGGTCGCTCTGCTTGATGGACGCATCCACCGAGCGCAGCAGCGAGGTGATTTGCGGCGCGGCGTTGGCGGCGGCCTGCTGGAGGGTAGCCGGTTCGCCGCCGGCCCAGTCGCGTGCGGCAATGGGCGCGCCGTGGATCTCGCCGCGGGCGTGCAGCCCTGCGTCCAGCAGCTCGTAGCGCGGCGTAACGGCGCCCGCGCCCAGCTCGGCCGAGACGCGGATTTGCCAGTCGCCCGGCTGGGGCGCGCTGTCGAAGGCGGGCAGTTCCTGGGCCACCAGCGCGTCCGAGAGGTCGTGCGCCAGCGCCGCGGCCTGGGGTGCAGGTAGCAGGGCGGCGGTGGGCGCGGGCACGACCAGGCGCACCGGCGGCGGGTTGGCCAGGCGAAGCGCGGTGGCGCCCGGGCGGCCGGCGAAGGGTTGCGGCAGGTCGCCGCAGGCCGCCAATGCCAGCGCGGGCAGAAGGGCAGCCCAGGCGCGCTTCATGCGGCCGCGGCCGCGGTCAGACGCGCGAGGCGGGCGCAGGCGTCATCCAGCACCGCCTCTCGCTTGCAGAAGGCGAAGCGGATGCAGCGGGCCGGCGGGTCTGCCTCGTAGAAGGCGGAGAGGGGGATTGCGGTGACGCCCACCTGCTCGGTGAGGTGGCGGCAGAAGGCGAGGTCGTCGCCCGGAAAGCCCAAGGCGCTGTAATCGGCGATGACGAAGTAGCTGCCGTGGCTGGGCAGGACCGAGAAGCCCGCGGCGGTCAGGCCGGCGGAGAGCCGGTCCCGCTTGGCGGCGAGTTCGGTGCTGAGGGCCGTGAAGTAGGCATCGTCTCGCATCAGGCCGTGTGCGACCGCACGCTGGAGGTTGGGGGGCGTGGTGAAGGTCAGGTTCTGGTGGGCCTTGGTGGCCACGGCAATCAGGGCGGGCGGGCCGCTGATGTAGCCGACCTTCCAGCCGGTCAGCGAAAAGGTCTTGCCAGCGCTGCCGATGCGCAGGGTGCGCTCGGCCATTCCGGGCAGGGTCATGAGCGGTATGTGGCGGGCGGGGGCGAAGACGAGGTGTTCGTAAACCTCGTCGCAGATGGCGTAGGCGTCGTGGCGCGCGATCAGGTCGGCGATGAAGGCCAGTTCGCCCTGGGTGAAGACGCGGCCGGTGGGGTTCATCGGCGTGTTGAGCAGGATGGCCTTGGTGCGTGGGCCGAAGGCGGCGGCCAGGGCCTCGCGCGGCAGGTGCCAATCCGGCGGCTGCACGCGAACCAGGCGCGGAATGGCGCCGAGCAGGCGGATGATGGGCAGGTAGGTGTCGTAGAGGGGCTCGATCAGGACGATTTCATCGCCCGGGTTGAGCAGCGCCATCAGGCAGGCGGTCAGCGCTTCGGTCGCACCACTGGTGACGAGCACGCCGGCGTCCGGGTCGATGGCCAGGCCCCAGAAGCGCGCATTGGCCGCAGCGACCGCTTTGCGCAGTTCCGGCAGGCCGGCCAGCGGGGGGTATTGATTGCGATGGTCCAGCAGCGCGTCGGCGGCGGCTTGGACCACGTCGCGCGGGCCTTCGGTGTCGGGGAAGCCCTGGCCCAAATTGATGGCGCCGTGGCGTGCGGCCAGGGCCGACATGGTGGTGAAGATTGTGGTGGGGAGCGCGCTGAGCAGCGTGTTGGCGGGTTTCATGGGTGGTTTGCCTATGCCATCCGGCGGCGGCGCACCACCCCGTCCGGTCAAGTTGCGGGGCTGGCGGCCCGCGTGCAAACGTGGCCGTTGACGTTGCACGCATGTGCCCGGGAGCGGAGATGAAAAAGATCGAGGCCGTGATCAAGCCGTTCAAGCTCGATGAGGTGAAGGAAGCGCTTCACGAGGTTGGACTGGCCGGCATCACGGTGCTGGAGGCAAAGGGCTTCGGCCGGCAGAAGGGACATACCGAACTTTATCGCGGCGCCGAATACGTGGTGGACTTCCTGCCGAAAGTGAAGATCGAGGTCGTGTGCGAAGACGGGCTTGCCGAGCGCGCCGTGGAGGCCATCGTGACCGCAGCGCGGACGGGGCGGATCGGCGATGGCAAGATTTTTGTCACCGATGTGCAGGAGGCGGTGCGCATACGCACGGGGGAGCGCGGAGGCCAGGCGCTCTAGGCGCAGGTTTGGCGCAGTGCTTGCATTGACCGCGCCAGGGTTGGGAAATTCGCAACGATATAGAGGGATCGGCAGAACGATGGCTAAGAAGGGCAGTGCGGTGGCGGAGGATAGCGGCGACGTCGCGCGTGTGATGGAACTGCTGCGCGAGAACTCGGTGGAATATGTCGATCTGCGTTTCACCGATCCGCGCGGCAAATGGCAGCACACCGCCCAGCACATCTCCACCATGGAGGAGGATGTGTTCCGTGACGGCTTCATGTTCGATGGCTCCTCCATAGGCGGGTGGAAGGCGATCAATGAGAGCGACATGATCCTGATGCCCGACGCCTCGACTGCGGTCATGGATCCGTTTTCGGCCAAGCCGTCGATGATCCTGATCTGCGATATCGTCGAGCCTTCGACAGGCCAGGCCTATTCGCGCGATCCGCGCAGCACGGCGAAAAAGGCCGAGGCGTATGTCGTGTCCTCGGGCGTGGGGGACATGGCGTCCTTCGGACCGGAGGCTGAATTCTTTATTTTCGACAGCGTGAAGTTCGGCACCGGCGGCAATTACGGCATGTATCAACTGGACAGCCAGGAAGGCCCGCAGGCGTCGATGAAGGATTACCCCGAGGGCAATATGGGCCATCGGCCTGGCGTGAAGGGCGGCTACTTTCCTGTGCCGCCGCTGGATAGCGAGAGCGATTTGCGCGCGGAGATGTTGTCCACGATGGGCGAGATGGGGCTGATCATCGAGAAGCACCATCACGAAGTGGCGCAGAGCCAGCATGAGCTGGGCATGAAGTTCGGCCCGCTGACGAAGATGGCCGACCATTTGCAGATTTACAAATACTGCATCCACAACGTGGCCCACAGCTACGGCAAGACCGCGACCTTCATGCCCAAGCCGATCTATGGCGACAATGGCAGCGGCATGCATGTGCACCAGTCGATCTGGCGGGCGGGCAAGCCGCTTTTCGCCGGCAACGCCTACGCCGATCTGTCGGAAATGGCGCTGCATTATATCGGCGGCATCATCAAGCACGCACGCGCGCTGAACGCGTTCACCAATCCCAGCACCAATTCCTACAAGCGGCTGATCCCCGGGTTCGAGGCGCCTGTCTTGCTAGCCTACTCGGCGCGCAACCGCTCGGCATCCTGCCGCATTCCGTATGCGACGAGCCCGAAAGCCAAGCGCGTGGAAGTGCGCTTTCCCGATCCGGCGGCCAACCCTTATCTGGCGTTCGCCGCCATGCTGATGGCCGGGCTGGACGGTATTCGCAACAAGATCCACCCCGGCGAGCCGATGGACAAGGATTTGTACGATCTGCCGCCCGAAGAGCTGAAGGATATTCCGACCGTCAGCGGGTCATTGCGCGAGGCGTTGGGCGCGCTGGCGGCGGATCACGAGTTCCTGCTGGCCGGCGATGTGTTCAGCCAGGATCAGATCGAGAGCTATATCGAGCTGAAATGGAGCGAGGTGTACCGCTTTGAGCATACGCCGCATCCGGTTGAATTCGAGATGTATTATTCGGTCTGAAGGCAAAGATTGGGGGAGATGTGCCATCCCCCCCAAACCCCCCGTCGATTATTTGATCTCGTCCTAAATGAAGACGGGGGATGGCACATCTCCCCCAATCTTTACCTTCAAAATAACACGCCCGCTTCCAACAGCCCGCGGACCTGATTTCTGCTGTTGCCATCAGTGCCGAAGCCCTGACCCGCGGCAATGCCCGCAGCCCGCACCCACGATACCTCGCCGCGAAGGTAATAGCGCTTGATGACGTAGGCCGGCGTCAGCGTGAACGATGCCGCCTTGCTGCCCGGCCCATACAGCAGGTTTGCGCGGCCGTCCGTTGCGATGTACTCCGCCCGCGCCGCCAGGCTGAAGCGATGGCTGACTTCATAGGACACGAGCAGGGCGGCGCTGTAGCTGTTCGTGTCTTCGGCGATGTTCAGCCGGGCGTTGCGCGGAACGTGGCTGAACTGGAGGTAGGGCGTGATAATGAACGGCGTGCTGTTGTAGGTGTAGATGAGGTTGTAGATCGCGCTGTTGTTCTGCGCTACGGGCGTGACCGAAGGCGTGGCCTGGTAGGCCGTGTGCCCAACATTTGCCGCCGCCTCGAAGGTCAACATGCTGGCGTGATCGATTGTCCAGGCGGCAGAAGCAGACACCCAGTTGTAGCGGTTGGAATAATAGCCGTCATTGAGTGAGGCGGCGAGTGCGACGGTTCCCAGCGTGGTGTTGGCCTGCACGCCGCGGCTGACCGCAGGCTCCTGATTCCACAGCAGGCCGCGGGCGATGTTCATGTTCTCGAAGGTGAACGTTGATTCCGGGCCGATCAGCGTCGGCAATTTTCCCAGCTCGATATAGGTGTCCTCGGCGAGGCCAATTTTGACCAGCGCCTCGGGCAATAGGCCGAAGGAGTCGTGCAGCGCATGGCTGGCATCGAAGGGCACGTAAGGCGTGCCGAGCGCCGGCAGCGAATAGGCGCCCGCCTCGATGAGGAATTGCCACCAGCCTTGCGTCTTCTGCACAAAAACCTGTGCGTTGGACAGGTCAAGCGCGGTGGCGCGATCGCCCGAAATACGCGCCGATTGCAGCAGGCCCAGGCCGCTGGCGGCGGCATCGACCGACCATGTGCCAAGCGCGCCCATGGGCAGTTCCTGTGGGCTGAGAGGAAAGGCCAGCACGCCATTCATGCTCGAGCCGAGCAATGACACGGTGGGCGCCTTGGGCTGGCTGTCGGAGGCTTGTGGCGATTGCGCGCGGGCCACGCCAGGGCCGAGTAACACGGCCGCGAGGCAAGACGATGTCAGCAGGCGCGATGTTGGCACGTTACCTTCTCCCGGCACGCAGCACGGCGCGTCTTTTAGTTGCCCACAATCCAAGCGAATGCATCCCCCGCACAAGGATTTGCACATAAACGGGGCGATTTGCCGGCAGGACGCCAATCCCGCCCGTCGGCATAGCTCTTGCACAAAACTTGCACGAAAGCGGCGCGCGTTGTGCGGCGCCGTCCAGCGGCTCCCGGCGCAGCCAGGAGGAGCCGAACAGATGAAGCTGGTAATCGCGATCGTGCGGCCTTTCAAGCTGGACGAAATCCGCGAGGCGCTGACGCCGATCGGCGTGCAGGGCATTACGGTCACGGAAGTCAAGGGCTTCGGCCGGCAGAAGGGGCAGACGGAAATCTATCGCGGTGCGGAGTATCACGTGAGCTTCCTGCCCAAGATCAAGATCGAAATCGCCGTCTCGTCCGATGAGGCCGATGCTGTCGTCGAAACCATTTGCCGCGTTGCGCAGACGGGCAAGATCGGCGACGGCAAGATTTTCGTCCTCGCCCTGGAGCGCGTCGTGCGGATACGCACAGGCGAGCAGGACATGGCAGCACTTTGAGAGGATTTTAGATGAGGACGCCTAAGCTTTCTACGTTTTTCGCATGCTTGCCGCTGTTGCTCGCGTCTTTCGAAGCGGTGGCTGATACGCCGACCCGCGCGCCGGCCTACGATCATGGTGATACGGCGTGGATGCTGACCAGCACGGCACTTGTGCTGATGATGACCATTCCGGGTCTGGCGCTCTTCTACGCGGGCATGGTGCGCAAGAAGAATATTCTGGCGACCGTGATGCAGAGCTTTGCGATCTGCTGCCTGGTGACCATTGTCTGGACCGTCATCGGCTATTCGCTGGCGTTCACGAACGGCACCGGCGCGAGCTCGCCCTATTTTGGTGACATGTCGCGCTTCATGCTGAACGGCATCGCGGCGGGATTTACCAAGCAGGACGATATCGGCTTCGTGCTGGGCAACAACATGCCGGGCATTACGCCGGTGCCTTATACGATACCCGAATCCGTCTACATGATGTTCCAGATGACGTTTGCCATCATCACGCCCGCGCTGATTGCCGGCGCATTCGCCGACCGGATGAAATTTTCGGCAATGTGTCTGTTCATGGTGGGCTGGTCGATCTTTTCCTACAGCCTGATTGCGCATTGGGTGTGGGCGCCGACGGGGTGGCTGGCGACCGCGGGCACGCTGGATTATGCGGGCGGGACGGTCGTGCACATCAATGCCGGCGTGGCCGGGCTGATGTGCTGCCTGGTGATGGGCAAACGCGTGGGCTACGGGCATGACAATATGTCACCGTATAATCTGACCTATGCGGTGATCGGCGCATCGCTGCTGTGGGTTGGCTGGTTCGGGTTCAATGCCGGATCGGCCACCGGTGCGACCGGGCGTGCGGGCATGGCAATGGCGGTGACGCAGATTGCCACCGCCGCGGCGGCGCTGGCGTGGATGTTCGCGGAATGGGCGGCCAAGGGAAAGCCTTCCGTGCTGGGCATCATTTCCGGCGCAGTGGCGGGGCTGGTGGCGATCACGCCGGCCTCCGGCTTCGTGTTGCCGGGCGGGGCACTTTTCATTGGCGTGTCGGCAGGCGCCGTGTGTTTCCTGGCCGCGACGTATCTGAAGCACATGCTCGGCTATGACGACAGCCTGGATACGTTCGGCGTGCACGGCATTGGCGGGATTGTGGGCGCGCTGCTGACGGGTGTGTTCGCCTCGGCCACGATCGGCGGGACGGATGGCAGTTTTGCGCAGTTCATCATCCAGTGCAAAGCCGTTGCGGTAACGTTGATATGGAGCAGCGTGGTTTCACTGGTGTTGCTGTACGGCTTGCAGTTCACGATTGGCCTGAAGGTCAGCACGGAGGAAGAAATGGAAGGGCTGGACACGGTTTTGCACGGCGAAAGCCTGGGCTAAACTTAGAAAAAAGGCTGGGGGAGATGTGCCATCCCCCCCAGACCCCCCGTCATTATTTAAGACGAGGCCTAAATAAATGACGGGGGGTCTGGGGGGGGATGGCACATCTCCCCCAGCTTTTCTTACGCTGAAAACCACATCCGTCTAAGCGAAGGCCGACTATCCCAAAACTGGTGCTTCAGCGCGCCCGCAATGTGCAGCCCGACCAGCACATAAAGCGCAATCGCACCGGCTGAGTGAATATTCCCAAACAGCGTGTGCATGTGTTCCTTTGCCGCCGGATCCAAATCCCGCACAAAGCCGATGCGAAACCACGGAATGAACCCGAACAGCACCAGCGGGTGCGCGGGTGCGGCTTTCCAGGCGCTGTCATGAAGCCAGCCGGTCAGCGGCTGCACGAAAATCATCACATAGAGCAGCATGTGCACCGTCCAGGACAGCGTGCGTTCCCAGCCTTGCGTGCCAGGCGGCAGCGCCGGCGGCGTGTGCGTCAGGCGCCAGAGCAGGCGCATGATGGCCAGGCCTAAAATCGTGATGCCGATGGATTTGTGCAGGTTGACCGCGGGCCGCTGGCTAGCCTCGGGCAGCGCGTCCATGACCCACATGATGACCACGTTGGCGATGATGCCCAGGCCGACGACCCAGTGCAGGATGATGGCAGGCGTGGTGTAGCGGGCCGGCAGGGTCAGGCTCATGGGCTGCTTCCTTAACATCAGGGGCGGTTGCCCCATCTTTGGGGGTCAGACAAGGGTCGATGTTGCCGGGCATGGGCGATCTGCAAGCCAATTTCATCGCGGCCTCGCCGCGGCATGGGAGGATAGCCACGCCCGTCGCCAGCCTGGCGATCCATGGCGGCATTCTGGTGCTTTGGCTAGTTTTGCTGGCGCGTGCCTGGTTTCCGGGCGTGGCCGGGTGGGGCGCAGGCATGGTGTATGTGGCCTATGACACGGCGCTGCTGGGGTTCACGGCGTGGCAGACGCGTGGGATCGCCCGGCCCCGGGCCGCGGTGACGGGGGCGCGTGTGTCGGTGGGCGTAATCGTCGCCGCGCATAACGAGGCCGCGGTGCTCGGGGTAACGCTGGCAGCTCTGGCGCGGCAAAGCGATGCACCCGACGCCGTGCTGATTGCCGATGACGGGTCAGATGATTCCACGGACGCGGCGCTGCGCGCCTACGGGTTTGAGGCGCCGGCGTTGGGGCAGATGGCGCGCAGTTCGTCCGTGCCTGGATTGTCGTGGCTGCGGCTGGCGCATGGGGGCAAGGCGTGCGCGCTGAATGCGGCGCTGGGCCTACTGGAAACCGATGTGGTGCTGACCGTGGACGCAGACACGTTGCTGGAGCCCGGCGCGGTTGGGGCGATGCGGACAGCGTTTGCGGGCGATGGGCGCCTGGTGGCGGCAACCGGCGTGCTTCGCCCGGTGTGCGGGCGCAGCGTGGGCGGCCGGGTTTTCCAGTGGTTCCAGACCTATGAATATTTGCGCAATTTTCTCTCGCGGTTGGCGTGGATGCGCGCCGATGGATTGCTGCTGATTTCGGGCGCGTTTGCCGGGTTTCGGCGTGACGCGGTGATCGCCGTGGGCGGGTTCGATGCGGATTGTCTCGTCGAGGATTACGAGCTGATCCATCGGCTGCGCCGGTATGGCGATCGAAGCGGCTTGGGGTGGCGCACCGCGGTATTGGGGGACGCGCAGGCGCGCACCGATGCGCCTGGTGCAATGGGGGCGTTTCTGCGCCAGCGCCGGCGGTGGTTCGGCGGGTTTTTGCAAACGCAGTTCTGGTATCGTGACATGGTTGGCAATGCGGCTTATGGGCGCCTGGGCAGTTGGATGTTGCCGGTGAAAGCGGCCGATACGTTGCAGCCGATTTACGGGCTGACCGCATTTGCGCTCCTCGTCGATTATGCGGTGACCGGGCGGCTGCGCGTGCTGGTGCCCGTGGGCGGAATTATCGCGGGCAAGATCGCGATCGATCTGTGTTTCCATGTGTGGAGCGTTCATGTGTACAGGCGCTGGACGGGCGACAGGACCAGCGCGTCGGTCTCCTTGGCTTTGCTGGCGGCGATCATCGAGCCATTCAGTTTCCAGTTGCTGCGGCATCTGGGCGCCGCACTTGGGTGGGTGATGTTTTTGGCGCGGCAGCGCGGCTGGGGCCGGCAGGTGCGGCTGGGCGTGCTGCCTTAAGGACCGCGCGGGGACCACTATCGCAACGCACGCCGGAGTAGCTCGATCAACTCGGCCATCTTCGTACGGGATTCCTCCGCATTGCCTGACGCGGCTGCAGTTGCGACGCATTTCCCCACATGATCGTTGAGAATGTCGCGCTCGACCCGCGCCAATGCCGCGCGCGCAGCCTGGATCTGGGTCAGAATATCGACACAATAGCGCTCGGCCTCTATCATGGCGGCGATGCCGCGCACCTGGCCTTCGATCCGGTGCAAGCGTGGAAGCTGATGCTTGTGATCGGCGTGTTTGGTGTGCGCGCTCAGATTGCCCTCCACAGCATCCATCCAGCCATGGCAACCATCATGACATTTTCAGTCAGCGAGACAAAACCCAACGGCACGCGGCTGGCACCGCCCACGCAGGCACATTTCAGTTCGCGCTTGTCGATATAGACCGCCTTGATCACCGATGCCGCGCCGATGGTGCCGATAAAGGCCGCCACAGGAATTGACAGCCACAGTGCGATACCGCCGATCATCAGCACGCCCGCAAGCAATTCGGCAAACGGATAGACGTAGCCGTAGCGCACGACCCGCCGCGCGAGCAGGTCGTAGTTGAGGAACATGGTCGCGAAACTCTCTATGTCCTGGAGCTTGAGCATGGCCAGCAGGCACATGGAAAAGGCGATGACCCATCGGATCGTACGCCACGACAGCACGGTGCCGTAAGCGGCCAGGCAAGCCGCCAACGCCATCAGGCCGGCCACGGCAAAGACCGCGATCACCGGCCTATAGGACACGCCATCCGGGTCACGCACGCGCAACCCCAAGAAACGCCTCAAATCGTCATAGCCGCCGATACGCGCGCCGCCGATGAAGGTCTGCGGGGTCGTGCCAACACCTTGCTCGGCCTTGAAGCTGTCCACCTCCTGCCGCGTCCTCAGCCACCGATCATTGATGACATAGCCTTGACGGTGCAGCAGATCGGCGGCCTTCAGCCCGAAGGGGCAAACATGCTCGGGCATGACCATGCGATAGAGGGTCGCCTGCTTGATTTCATCCGCCATGTGACCACCCTCCACATACCCCCTGGGCGTATACCTTGACGGGAACTGCCCGGCGAGGTCAAAAAGCCGATGCACAAGGCCATGCTGCTCGCCGCTGGCGTGTTGACGATGTGCGGCAACGCGCGCGCGCAAGCGCCTTCCGCCACGGCCGGTGAGGAAATGCCGGGCATGGCAATGCCACCACCGCCCGCCCAGGTCAGGCTGGGCGAGACCATGCAGAACAGCTCCGGCATGGACATGATGGGCATGCCGGCGGCCCTCGGTCCCTATCCCATGACGCGCGAATCATCCGGCACGAGCTGGCAGCCGGACGCCTCCCCGCACCAGGGCATCGACATCATGGCGGGCGACTGGGCGGTGATGTTCCACGGCATGCTCAACGGGGTCTATGACGTCCAGGGCGGCCCGCGCGGCGGCGACAAGGCCTTCGCTGCCGGCATGGTCATGTTGATGGGCTCGCGCGCGATCGGCGAGCGCGGCCGGCTGCAATTGCGCACCATGCTCTCGCCAGACCCGTTCATGGGACCGAACGGCTACCCGCTGCTGCTCGCCACCGGCGAGACGGCGAACGGCCGCACGCCGCTGATCGATCGCCAGCACCCGCACGATCTTTTCATGGAATTGAGCGCCACCTACAGCTATCGGCTGAGCGCGCGCGGTAGCGCGTTCATCTACGCGGGCCTGCCCGGCGAGCCGGCGTTCGGTCCGCCTGCCTTCATGCACCGGCTCTCCATCATGGACTCGCCAGAGGCACCGATCAGCCATCACTGGGTGGATTCGATGCACATCACCGAGGGCGTGCTGACCGGCGGCCTTGTCTATGGCGTCTTCAAGCTGGAGGCATCCGGCTTTAGGGGACGCGAGCCCAACCAAAACCGCTATGATGTCGAAGGGCCGGGGCTCGATTCGACAGCAATCCGCGCCAGCGTGAACCCCACGCCGCGCCTGGCCATGCAGGTCAGCTGGGCCCGGCAGATATCGCCCGAGCAGCTCAATCCCGGCATCAATGAGCGCCGCTTTTCGGCAAGCGCCATCTATACCGTTCCAATTGGCGAGCGGGGGTTCTGGTCCACGACAGCAATCTGGGCGCAACGCCAGACCTTTGGCGATGTGGCGCTACAATACCCGGCGTTGGATGCCTG
Source organism: Acetobacteraceae bacterium (assembly GCA_965276755.1). Taxonomy (GTDB): domain Bacteria; phylum Pseudomonadota; class Alphaproteobacteria; order Acetobacterales; family Acetobacteraceae; genus CAJCIS01. The sequence goes on along the minus strand of OZ255625.1, from coordinate 2,050,712 downwards.
GGTGCTGGAAAGTGCGGTTCATCCGAATACGCGCTGGACGGTTTTCGGCCGCGCCGAACGGGTCGATAATGACGAATTGTTCGACACGGGACTGGGCGATGCGGGCAGCGGCCTGAGCGGCAAGCCCGAGACGGTTGGCAAGCTTGAGCTCGGGGCTATTCGCGATTTTCGCGTGGCCCGGCATCTGGTTTTTGGTGTGGGCGCGCAGGCGGCTTGGAATGTGGTGGGGCGCGATCTGTATTCGTCGTACGGCAGCGACCGTTGGGGGGAATTGGGGTTCGTGCGGCTGAAGATCGACTAGACACTGTGCTGAAGTCATGCGGTGCTCAGTTCCGCGCCTTGTCCACCAGCGCGTTCTTCGAAATCCACGGCATCATCGCCCGCAGCCGCTCGCCCACGCGCTCGATCGGATGCTCCGCGTTCCGCCGCCGTGTCGCACGAAAGCTCGCCTGGTTGACCTTGTTTTCCAGCATCCAATCGCGCGTGAACCGGCCGGACTGGATGTCAGCCAGCACCCGGCGCATCTCGGCCTTGGTCTCGGCCGTGATAATGCGGGGCCCGGTCACATACTCACCATACTCGGCTGTGTTGCTGATCGAGTAATTCATGTTGGCAATCCCGCCCTCATAAATCAGGTCGACGATCAACTTGACCTCGTGCAAGCACTCGAAATACGCCATCTCGGGCGCATACCCTGCCTCGACCAGCGTCTCGAACCCCGCGCGAATCAGCTCGGTCAGTCCGCCGCACAGCACGACCTGCTCGCCGAACAAATCGGTCTCGCACTCCTCCTTGAAACTCGTCTCGATAATGCCGGCGCGTCCGCCGCCAATGGCACTGGCGTAAGACAACGCAATCTCCAGCGCATTGCCGGACGGGTTCTGCGCCACCGCCACCAGGCACGGCACGCCGCCGCCACGCTCATACTCGCTGCGCACCGTGTGCCCGGGCCCCTTGGGCGCAATCATGAAAACATCCAGATCAGCACGGGGATCAATCAAATTGAAATGGATGTTCAGTCCATGCGCAAACGCCAGCGCCGCCCCTTCCTTCATATTTGCGGCCAGATGGTCTCGATACAAATCGCCCTGACCCTCATCAGGCGTCAGCACCATCACCACATCCGCCCAAGCCGCGGCCTCGGACGGACCCATCACGCGCAGCCCCGCACCCTCAGCCTTGGCAACACCAACAGAGCCACGCCGCAATGCCACCACCACATCGCGCACGCCACTGTCATGCAAATTGCGCGCATGCGCATGCCCCTGGCTGCCGTATCCGACAACGGCCACCCGACGCCCCTTGATCAGGTTCACGTCCGCATCCCGGTCGTAATAAACGCGCATCGTTGTTGTGCTCCGTGAGAAGGGCGAAGAAAGGCCAGGGGCTCTGCCCCTGGACCCCGCTAAGGACAAGTCCTTAGAACCTGTTTGTTTGGATGAGGGGGGCCACACGTTATGTCACAACACGCGAGTTGGCCCCCCCCTCATCCAAACAAATGGGGGTCTGGGGCCTCAGGCCCCAGCGGGTCCAGGGCAGAGCCCTGGCCTTTCCTTGCCCTTCTCACAGCACCACAACGCCGCGCGCTATGGCCGCGATGCCGGTGCGTGACACCTCGGCCAGGCCCAGGGGGCGCATCAGTTCGATGAAGGCTTCGAGTTTGTCGGAGGCACCCGTCAATTCGAAGACGAAGCTGGCCAGGCTGGTATCGACGATACGCGCGCGAAAGGCGTCGGCGATGCGCAGGGCTTCGACGCGAGCATCGCTGGTGGCGACGACCTTGACCAGCGCCATTTCGCGCGCGACATGCGGGCCTTCGCGCGTCAGGTCGGCGACTTTATAGACGGGCACGAGGCGATCGAGCTGCGCCTTGATCTGTTCGATAACCATGGGCGTGCCGCTGGTGACGACATTGATGCGGCTCTGGTTGCGGTTGGTATCGACCGGTGCCACGGTCAGGCTGTCGATATTATAGCCGCGGCCGGAAAACAGGCCGATGACGCGCGCGAGCACGCCGGCCTCGTTTTCCACGAGCACGGAGATAGTGGCGGATTGATAGGCGGCTTCGCCCATCAGATGAGCATCAGCCCTTCATCGGTGATGCCGGCGACCTCGGCATCGTGTTCGGGGCCGAGGATCATTTCGTTGTGCGCGGCACCTGACGGGATCATCGGGTAGCAATTCTCATCGCGCGTCACGAGGATGTCGGCGATCACCGGGCCGGGCGTGGCGAGCATGCGCGCGATCACATCGTCGAGCTGATCGATGGACTTCGCGCGCAGGCCGGTGGCGTGGAAGCTTTCGGCCAGCTTGACGAAATCGGGCAGCGCTTGACTGTAGCTTTCGGAATGGCGTGATCCGTGCAGCAAATCCTGCCACTGGCGCACCATGCCCATGCGTTCGTTGTTGAGAATGAAGATTTTCACCGGCAAGCGGTATTGCGCCAGCGTGCCGAGTTCCTGGATGTTCATCAGGATGGACGCTTCCCCGGCGATATCGATCACCAACGCGTCCGGGTGCGCGACTTGCACGCCCGCACCCGCGGGCAGGCCGTAGCCCATGGTGCCAAGGCCGCCGCTGGTCATCCAGCGATTGGGTTTGTCGAATTGGAAATACTGCGCGGCCCACATCTGGTGCTGGCCCACTTCGGTCGTGATGAACGTGTCCCGCCTAGAATCCCGGCACAATTCGTACAGGCGCTTGACCGCGTGCTGCGGCTTGATGGTGGCGCCCGTCGCCGTGTCCTGCGTGAAGCGCAGGCTGTCCTTCTTGCGCCATCCCGCGATCCGCTGCCACCAGGGGGAAAGGTCCGGCGCGTGCGCGTCTTCATCCCACGCAGTCAGCAGCGCGTTGAGGATGCAGCCGGCGTCACCGACGATCGGAATGTCGACCGCAACATTCTTGTTGATGCTGGAAGGATCGATGTCGGCGTGAATTTTCAGGCTCGCGGGGCTGAAGGCATTGAGGCGCCCGGTGACGCGATCATCGAAGCGCGCACCGATGTTGAGCATGACATCGCACTCATGCATCGCCATATTGGCCTCGTAGGTGCCGTGCATGCCCAGCATGCCCAGGAACTGGCGGTCGGTGGTCGGAAAAGCGCCAAGCCCCATCAGCGTGCTTGTGCACGGAAATCCCGTGCGGTGGACAAAGCGCGTCAGCAAGGCGGCGGCCTCCGCACCCGCGTTGATCACGCCGCCGCCGGAATAGATGATCGGCCGGCGCGCGCCGCGCAGGGCGGCCAGCGCGCGCGCAATCGACGCAGGATCCGGCTCCGTGATCGGCCGGTAGCTGCGGTGCGGGCCCGTGGCGGGCGCGCTGTAGGGCGCGGCCCCGATCAGCACATCCTTGGGCAGGTCCACGACCACCGGGCCGGGACGGCCGCTGCGCGCGATGGTAAAGGCCTCGTGCACCACGCGCGCCAGATCGGCGCCATGGCGGACCAGGTAATTGTGCTTGGTGGCCTGGCGCGTAATGCCGGTGGTGTCTGCCTCCTGAAAGGCATCGTTGCCGATCAGGTGCGTGGGCACCTGGCCGGTCAGGCAGACGATGGGAATGCTGTCCATCAGCGCGTCCACCAGGCCGGTGACCGCATTGGTCGCCCCCGGGCCGCTGGTGACCAGCACCACCCCGACGCGGCCGGTGCTGCGCGCGTAACCCTCGGCGGCGTGGACGGCGGCCTGTTCGTGGCGGACGAGGATGTGGCGGATGGCGCTTTGTTGATAGAGCGCGTCATAGATCGGCAGGACGGCGCCGCCCGGATAGCCGAAGATGACCTCCACGCCCTGGTCGCCCAAGGCACGCAACAGGGCATCCGCTCCGCTATGGACTGGGTGTTCTACCATGGGCGGGTCCTCTCCTGGCCGGCGTTCCTAAGGGCCATGTTGCGGCGCGTCAATGGCGCCTTGCAGAAAGTTCTGCATGTCTGCCATCCATCTTCCCTGAAATTGCTCCACCGAGGTTACTCGCGATTGAATCGTGCGTACGTGTTCAGGTGGCAGGATCGGCCGGTGGCGCTGCCAGGTCGCCTGCCGCTTGGTGTATTGGCCGGTGGCCAGGCAGGCGCGCCGTTCGGCCTCGGCCAGGCTGATCTGGCCGCCTCGGTAGGCGGAGAGTTCGGGCACGCCGTGGGCGCGCATGACGGGCAGAGCGGGGTCCAGGCCGAGGTGCAGGAGGGTCGTGACCTCCTCGATTGCGCCGGCGCCGATCATTGCAGCAAACCTTGTGGCAATGGCCGCGCGCAGCTCCGCCCTCGGCGGATCGAGGCAAATTGCACGGAAGGGGCCGGCTTCGGCACCGTGCGGCGCGTCGGCCTGCCATTGCGCCAGGCCGCGGCCGGTGCCGCGCCACACTTCCCAGGCGCGCGCGACGCGCTGGCCGTCGGTCGGGCGCAGGCGGGCGGCGGTCTGCGCGTCCGCCGCTGACAGGCGTGCGTGCAGCGCCGCCGGGCCCTCGCGCGCAAGCAGCTCGCGTGCCTCGGCCCGCGCCTGTGCGCCGGGATCGGGGATGTGGGCCAAACCCTGCGTGAGTGCGGCGAAATAGAGGCCCGTGCCGCCGCACAGGATGGGTACGCGGCCGGCGGCGCGCGCCGCGGCCATGGCCGTCAGCGCCTGCGTGCGCCACAGCGCGGCACTGCCGGGCATAGCGGCGGGCTGGTGGCCATAGAGCGCGTGGGGCACGCGGGCTTCATCAGCGGGTGAAGGGCGCGCGGTGAGGATGCGCAGTTCGGCGTAGATCTGCATCGAATCGGCGTTGATGATCTCGCCGTCGAGATGCTCGGCGAGGGCCATGGCCAGCGCCGATTTGCCGCTACATGTCGGGCCCACGACCAGGATCGCCGGGTTGCCCCGGCCGCGCGCGCCTGCCATGGCCGGGGGCATGAGCTACGTCCTGACCCTGGTTGCCGACCGCCGCGCGGTGACGCTGACAGACTCGGCCGTGGGCGCGGTGCGCGATGCCCTGGGCGGCAGCGGAACCCCGCGCGTGCTTTCGCCAGGCGAGGCGGCCGAGTTCTTCGTGGCCGACGCGCCTGATCTGGCCGTGGCGCGGGCGGCCCTGGCCGGTGCGCCGATCGATGTGCTGGCGACACGTACCCGCGGGCGCCGGCGCGGCCTGCTGGTCGCCGACATGGACAGCACCATCGTCACCGGCGAGACGCTGGACGAGCTGGCCGTCTTCGCCGGAGTGGGGGAGGAGATTGCGGCCATCACGGCGCGCAGCATGAACGGAGAGATCGATTTTGGGGAAGCGCTGCGCGCGCGCGTCGCCATGCTCCGGGGGCTGGATATCGCGGCACTGGAGCGCGCCTGGGCGCGCACGCGCTTGACGCCGGGGGCCAGGACGCTGGTGGCGACCATGGCGGCGCATGGCGCGCTGACGGCGCTGGTCTCGGGCGGGTTCACCTATTTCACGGGCCGCGTGGCCGCCTTGTGCGGCTTTGCGGTGCATCGGGCCAATGTGTTGCTGGATGATGGAGCCAGGCTGACGGGGCGCGTCGCCGAGCCGATCCTGGACCGTGACGCCAAGCTGGCGACACTGCGAGAGCTGGCGGCGGAACGGGGCGTGCGCATGTCCGCGACCCTGGCGGTTGGTGATGGTGCCAACGATCTGGCGATGCTGCGCGAGGCGGGGCTTGGCGTGGCCTTCCGCGCGCGGCCGGTGGTGGCGGAAGCGGTCGCCAACCGCGTGGATCACGCAGACTTACGGGCGCTGCTTTTCGCGCAAGGATATGCAAAAGAAGACTGTGCCAATGAATGACGGGGGGTTTGGGGGGGATGGCACATCTCCCCCAACCTTGTTTTCCCTTATTGTAGAATAACCTTAACTTGTAACCCGGTCGTCAAATACGCATACTGGCCCGGCGTGTAGGACGCGAAGCCGATCGTATCCCCGGCAGCCATTGCCAGGGAAAGATGGAATTTCACCTTCTGCTGATAGGAGGCGATCGTGAAGGTTTTCAGTGCGACGCCGTTATGCAGCACAGCCACCATGTGGGAGGCTTCGTTCGTGTCCACCCCGAGAAAATTGCCGCTGACCACCACCGTGCCAGCCGATGCCGCGGTCCATAGCACCGTCACGTCACCGGCATTTTCCGGGTCCAGCGCCAGCGTAGCGGCGGGCAGCACGATCGTGTCGTAGGAAACCGCCGCATGCTTGGTCGCGGCACCGATAATGGCAGAATTGGGCAGGCTGCCACCGTTCCACCAGCAATTGAAATTGCTCACGCCCGCACAATCGGGGAGCTTGGTTGAGAGCAGGGCGCCGCCGGCGAGATAGCTCCAGGCGCCGTTCGGGTTGTGCCGCAACCTGAACTGCCTATAGGCGTCATCGGTCCGTGCCGCTGCGCCGGCGCTGACCAGACCAAAAAACGCCATCCCGATGGCGCCGGAAAGCGTCTGCCGGACCACGATAACCTCCATGATATTTGTTTAGCTTGTGTGCCATCTTGGCGCGTGGCGTGCAAGGCATGCTTCGGGGGGAACTGCGCGCGGACGATCGTGCGACTGGGACCCGCTCCCTTGGAACGGTCTCGATTGCGCAGCGTTCGAGCGGTCGCGCAATCCTGCCCGTACTTGCCCGTGCTTGAAGGAACAACCATGATCGACGCCATCGGCTACGCCGCCAAAAGTTCCTGGGGCAATCTCAAGCCCACGAAATTCCAGTGTGACGAGCCAGGTGCGGGCGATGTGCAGATCGACATCATGTTCTGCGGCGTCTGCCATTCAGACATCCACCAGGTCAAGAACGAGTGGGGCAACACGATCTACCCCTGCATGCCGGGCCACGAAATTGTCGGGCGCGTGGTGCGTGCCGGCGCTTCTGTGACAAAACACAAAGTCGGCGATATCGTCGGCGTCGGCTGCATGATCGATTCCTGCCGGCAATGCGATTCGTGCCGGGCGGGTGCCGAGAATTACTGCGAGGGGCCGAACAGCTGGCTTGCCACCTATAACGGGCCAATGCAGCCCTCGGCCAAGGCGCCGACGGGCACGAACATGTATGGCCGCGACAACACCTATGGCGGGTATTCCAATACCATCGTGGTGAGCCAGGACTTCGTGCTGCGTATTCCGCCTTCGCTGGCGCCGGAAAAGGCCGCACCCATCCTGTGCGCGGGGGTGACCACGTTTTCACCCATGCGCCACTGGGGTGTTGCGGCGGGGCAGCGTGTCGGCATTCTGGGCTTCGGCGGCCTCGGCGACATGGCGACCAAGTTGGCGCACGCGCTGGGGGCGGAGGTGATCGTCTTCACCAGCAGCAAGGAGAAGGTTGAGGACGCGAAAAAAGCCGGCGCCTCGCGCGTGGTGATCGAGGGTGACGAGGATGCGATGGCGGCGCTGAAATCGAGCTTCGACTTCATCCTGAGCACCATTCCCGAGAAGAGCGATCTGGACCCGTTTGTGCCGCTACTGAAACGCGATCGCACGCTGACGATCGTTGGTGCGCTGGAACCGCTCAAGCCGTTCAACAATATGCAGATGGCAGGTCAGCGTCGCAGCGTCGCCGGCTCGCTGATCGGCGGGATTGCCGAGACGCAGGAGGTATTGGATTTCTGTGCCGAGCACGCGATCACGCCGGATATTGAGGTGATTTCGATGGACCACATCAATCAGGCGATGGCCAAGGTGGAGAAGGGGCAGGTGCGGTATCGGTATGTCATTGATATGTCAACGCTGAAGGAAGATGCGTAGGCTTTTGGGCGAGCCGGCTGTCTCCCATCAGATTTATGGAACGTCCTGGACATATAGAAGCATATCTGCTTCGGTAGAATCGACAGAGTTTTCCATCAGCTCGCCCGGAGGTCGCCATGACTCGCTCCACAACGGCAAAATGGATGTTCGCCTGCGGTCTTTCATTATGGGGATTGGTCTAACCTGCGCATGCAGGCACACTCAAAGTGCTTCACAGCTTCAACGGCAGCGATGGCGCCAACCCTTCGGGCGATCTGGTCGATGTCGGTGGCACACTCTATGGCACAACCGTTACAGGGGGCGGTTCTCACAACCGTCAATCCTCAAGTTGCGGCATTGTGTTTCAGTACAAGCCGTAGAAGCGCGTGCGCAGACGCTGCGGCCCACCCAAGCCTTGCCGCTACAGGTCGATATCTGCTCCCGCGCTGATCCGGTTCATCGATCCACGCATAAATCAGGCAACCCGCACGACACGCAACGCCTCTTCACTCGGACGCTGCGCGCCACGATGCGCGTGTAAGGCCAGTGCCATGAACGGCCGGTCTGCTAGCCCAACCGCAGGAACCTCGTGCGAGGCCAGATAATCGGCGATAAGATCCTCAGCAAATCGCGGCAGCGCCTGGTAGCCGCCAACAGGCACCAGGCGCTTGATTGCCGCATTCTCCACCCGCCCGCGCATCTGCCTGACCTTGCGGCGAAATTGCCGCCGCCAATCCCGCCCGCGAAACACCGAGAGCGAATCGATCTCGAATGTCGCGTCCCCCACGCTGACAATACGCGCATTGTCCCAGGCGTTGCGCGCGGGGTCCAGATCGTGCGCGGCCATCGAGCCGAGCAGCCCGTCGCCGCGATAGAGCCCGATCGGCAGCCAAATGCCGGCGTGCACGATGCGCTGGACGAAGTCGGCCCGCAGGGCATGGAATTGCCCCTGCAACACGCCGCCGACCGTCACAGCCCGAAGCGCCATATGCTTTGCCGTGCGCCCGTTGCTTGCAACGCCGGAGGCCGCGAGCGCATGCGGCGTAGTGGTCAGACGCGCCGCCAGGGCGCCAAGCGAGCCTGGCGCAATCGTCACATAGCCGTCGACGCAAAAATAAAGTGCGGCGTCCTCGCGGATCGCGCGGTCATGCAGGAAGCAGTTGATCGCATGCGACTTGTCGCCATGCGCGATAGAAAAAATACGCAGTTCTACGCCAAGACCGGCCGCGACGCGCCGCGACACCGCGACGCTGTCATCGCTGCTGCCATTAACGATCAGCGTGATTAGACCCTGGCCACCCATGTCGGCGGCAATACTATGCAGGCAAGCGGCGATGCGCCCGGCTTCGTTCTGGCAGAAAACGGCCACCTGCCAAGAAGTCAAGGAAGGTCTTCTTTTCTGAAAAAAAGAAGCAAAAAACTTTTACTCGTTGGCGTATGCATGTCCGCAGTTCTCGACTCAAAGAGCAAAAGTTTTTTGGTTCTTTTTTTCAAAAAAGAACACCTTCACTTCTTCACCGGCAACGGCACCCAACGCATCCCATCCTTCCCCTGCACCAACAACAACGCGCTCTTCTTGCCCGAAGCACGCGCGTCATTCAGGCGCCTCTGTATATCTCCAGGCGAGGACACGGCCTGCTGCTGAACCTCGACAATCACGTCACCTGCCTTCAGCCCGCGATCCGCCGCGGTGCCGTCCGCATTCACGTCCGTCACCACCACGCCCTTCTGCTTGGCATCCAGCTTGAAGCGCGTGCGCAGCTCATCGGAAATCGGCGCCACCTTCATGCCCATGCCACCCAGATCGACGATGGCGCTCGGCGGCAGCACATGATGCCCGTCCTGCGCCGCAGCCGCCTTCGCCTCCTCGGGCATTTCGGCAACCACCACTTGCACGGTCATCGGCTTGCCGTTGCGCCACAGATCGACCGGCACCTTCTGATCGATCGGCGTTTCAGCGACAACGCGCGGCAGCGTGCGCATTTCGCGCAATTTCTGGCCATTGAAGGTCAGCAGCACGTCCCCGTTCTGCAGATGCGCGTGATCGGCCGGACCGCCGGTATTCACGCCGGCGACAAGCGCGCCATCGGCGCCGTGCAGGCCCAGAGTCTCGGCAATATCGGGTGTCACCTGCTGGATGCGCACGCCCAGCCAGCCGCGCCGCGCGCGATGGAATTGGCGCAATTGATCGACAACCACGCGCGCCTCGCCCGAAGGAATGGCAAAGCCCAGCCCGATCGATCCGCCCGAGGGCGAGAGGATCGCCGTATTGATGCCGATCACCTCGCCATGCATGTCGAAAAGCGGGCCGCCGGAATTGCCCTTGTTGATGGCCGCATCGGTTTGGATAAAATCGTCATACGGACCCTGCTGGATGTCACGGCCGCGCGCGCTGACAATGCCCGCCGAGACCGATCCGCCAAGCCCGAACGGATTGCCGATCGCCAGCACCCAGTCGCCCACGCGCGCGGCATCGCTGTCGCCGAATTTTACCGCAGGGAGCGGCTTGTCGGAGGCCACCTTCAGCAACGCCAGATCGGTGCGGTCATCATGGCCGATCACGGTGGCCTTCAAAGTCGTGTCGTCCTGCAATGTGACTGTCACTTCGTCGGCGCCGTCGATCACATGGTTGTTCGTGACCACGTAGCCGGCCGGATCGATGATGAAGCCCGACCCCAACGACTGCATGCGGTGGGGGTGGCCGGGTGCCTGGTCGGGGCCGCTGTCGGGCGCGCCACCCTGATCGTCATCGCCGCCGTCCCCGCCCTCGTTACCCTCACCGCCGCCATTGTGATGGCGATTCATGAACTCCTTGAAGAATTGTTCGAATGGCGAACCGGGCGGAAATACCGGCATCTCGGGCGCATCCGCGCTGGCGTGGGCCGCCATGCTGGAGCTGACATTGACCACCGCGGGCAACAGACTCTGGGCCAGATCGGCAAAGCTGTCGGGTGCCGGATGGGCCACGGAAGGCGCCACGCGGCCCACACAAACCAGCAGCGGGACGATCGCAGGCAGTGTGGCCCTGAGCAGGCGAAGACGCATTGGGGGGATCCTTGGGCCGGCGCTTGCAGGAGCGCTCGACTGGCAATCTGAGCATGGCTGCCCGGTTGGGCAAGGCATGGCTGTCCGCTGGGGCAAGCCTGACGGAAAGCCTTGCCTCGGCGCCGGGTCGCTGGCCCAATTGGCGCGTCGCGAGAGCGCCGCAATCGGCCGGGCAGGCTTGGGGGGAGCCGGGACAATGAGGATCAGGCGGGCGATGCTGGAGGACGCTTCGGCCATCGAGGTGGTCACCACCCGGGCCTACGACGTCTATGAGGTGCTGCTGGGCTATCTGCCGCCCCCTGCAACCCAGGACCCGGGGGGCTGGATTTCGGCGGGGCAAGCCTGGGTGGGTGAGCGCGACAGCGAGGTCATGGCCGTCCTGATCGCCCAAGCCCACCCGTCGCAGCCGTCGCACATGCTGGTGCTGAGCGCGGTGGTGGACCCGGACTGGCAGGGCGAGGGCCACGGCCGCGCCCTGCTCGAACATGCCGAGGCGCTGGCGCGCGAGGCCGGCTTACCCGAATTGCGGCTGAGCACGAACGTGCTGATGGAGCGCAACATCTCGCTCTATCGCCATTGCGGGTTTCGCGTCACGGGCCAGCGGCCGCACCCGGGGCAGGCGGCGCATTTGCTCGCGGATATGGTCAAAGCGCTGTAAGGACGAAGCGAAGGCCAGATCCCCCGTCGATTGTTTGGACGAGCAGGCGTGAAGACAGCAACGCGCATCGCAGCCGCCAGCATCGCCGTCGGCCTGGTCGTGCTCGCACTTAAGGCGGCGGCCTGGTGGCTGACCGGGAGTGCCGCGCTGTATTCGGACGCGCTGGAGACGGTGGTCAATGTCGCCGCGTCCGTGATCGCGCTCTACGCGCTGCACGTCGCCGGACAGCCGGCCGATCGCGACCACCCCTTCGGCCACGCCAAGGCCGAGTTTCTGGCGGCGGCCGTAGAGGGCGCGCTGATCCTCGGCGCGGCCGCCTCCATCCTCGCCGGCGCCTGGCACGCCTGGCTTCACCCGCACGCGCTGGCAACGCCGCTGCGTGGCCTGGCGCTGAACGGGTTGGCCACGCTGATCAATTTCGGTTGGGCGTTGATTCTGTTGCGGACGGCACGGGCGGCGCGCTCGCCGGCACTGGCAGCGGACGGGCGGCACTTGCTGGCCGACGTTGCCAATTCGGTTGGCGTGGCCATCGGCGTAGGATTAGTGCTGCTGACGGGCGAGCTTTGGCTGGATGCAGCCGTTGCTGCGGCCACGGCCGTTTACGTCGTGTGGTCCGGCCTGCGGCTGATCGGCAGCTCGGTCGCGGGCCTGATGGACGAGGCGCCTGACCAGGAGACGATCGACAAGATTCGTGCGGTGATCAGCGCCAATGCCGCCGGTGCGATCGAGGCGCATGATCTGCGCACGCGCCAGGCCGGCCGGCAGAGTTTTTTGGAATTCCACCTGGTGGTTCCCGGCGCCATGCAGGTGGCCCAGGCGCACGATATCTGCGACCGCATCGAGGGCGCCCTGCGCACCGAAATGTCCCACCTGATCGTCAACATCCATGTAGAGCCCGACCACAAAGCCAAACATCACGGCGTGGTCGTCCTATGAGCAAAAAGATGACGGGGGGTTTGGGGGGAATGGCACATTCCCCCCAATTCTTCTTTTATCTTTTTCTTGTCTGTCACCCAGCTAAAGCGGCCCGAATCGTGTCGCTGAATTTGTGCACCGACGAATTGCTGGCGACGTTAGCACCCGCGCAAATCGTGGCGTTGAGCCCATTGGCGCGCGATCCCGCCTTGTCGGTCGTTGCCTCAGACGTGGCGCGCGTGCCCCAGGTCCGGCCGGACGCCGAGGCGATCCTGGCGCTGCGCCCTGATCTGGTCCTGGCCGGCGCCTACGGGGCGCAAGCCGTGCTCGGCGTGCTGCGCGCGCGCGGCGTGCACGTGATGCAATTCGACGAGCCGACGGATTTTGCCGGGGTGGCCGCCGAGATCGGCGGCGTATCGGCGGCGCTGGCGGTGCGGGCGCGGGGTGCGGCGCTCGTGACGGCCATGTGGACGCGTCTGGCGGCGCTGCCCCAACGCGCGCGGGGGCGAGCGGTGTTGTGGCAGGCCAGGGGCTATTCGGCCGGGCCCGGCTCGTTTGGCGATGCTGTGCTGCGGGCGGCGGGTTACACTGATGTGGGCACGGGCCGGCAGATGGGCCTCGAGGCGCTGGTGGTCCATCCGCCGGATGTGCTGGTGAGCCAGAGTGCGCCTGCGTACCCGTCGCTGGCGACAGCGGTGCTCGACCACCCTGCGCTGGCGCGCATCAGGAGGATCAGGCTCGATCCTGCGTGGCTTGCCTGTCCTGGGCCGTGGTCGGTGGCGGCGGTGTCGGCGCTGGCGCAATGAAATGGCTTGCAGGCGGCGTATTGGCGCTGGCTTGCCTGTCACTGTTGCTGGGGGCCAGCGGCTTTGGCGTGCCCGACCCGATTATCCTGTGGCAGTTGCGCGTGCCGCGCACTGGGCTGGCGCTGCTGGTGGGCGCGGGGCTGGGGCTGGCGGGTGCCACGTTGCAGGGCGTGCTGCGCAATCCGCTGGCCGACCCGGGCTTCTTAGGCATTGGCGGCTGTGCCGCACTTGGCGCGGTAGGGGTGTTCTACTGGGGGGTGTCGGCGCGCTTTGCCGCCGCCCTGCCGCTTGCCGGGTTGGCCGGGGCGGGCGTGGGGTGCGTGGTGCTGCTGCTGATCTTTGCGCGCGCGCAGTCCGGGCCGGGGCTGATCCTGGCCGGCGTGGGCCTCTCTGCGATTGCGGCGGCCCTGCTGTCCTTGGTGCTGAGTGCCGCGCCAAACCCGTTTGCCCTCTACGAAATCACCTTCTGGCTCATGGGCGGGCTGGATGACCGCACGCTGACGCAACTGGCCCTCGCCGCGCCGCTGATCCTTCTCGGCTGCGCGGTGCTGCTGCGCCTGGGGCCTGGGCTGGATGCGCTCAGCCTGGGCGAAGATGCCGCAGCCAGCCTCGGCCTGCCGGTGGCCGCCACGTTGCGGCGCGCGGTGGTGGGGGTGTCGCTCGCCGTGGGCGCGGGTGCGGCCGTGGCGGGGGGCATCGGCTTTGTCGGCCTGGTTGTGCCGCATTTGCTGCGGCCGTTCTGGGGCGGGCGGCCAGGCGCGTTGCTGGCGCCTTCCATGGTAGCGGGCGCCGGTTTGCTGCTGACTGCTGACTGCCTGGCGCGAGCCTGCGCACTTTGGCTGCCTGTTGGGGCGGAGCCTCGGCTCGGGGTGCTGACCGCCCTGCTCGGTGCACCGTTCCTGGTGGCCATCGCACGGCGTGCGGCACCGTGATCGGGGTCGGTGGCCTCTCGGTCCGGCTCGGCGGGCGGGAGGTGCTGCGGGATGTGTCCTTCACAGCGCGCGCGGGCGAATTCGTGGCGTTAGTCGGCCCGAACGGCGCGGGCAAGACCACGCTGCTGCGTGCACTGGCCGGCGTGCTGCCCCAGGCGGGGGAAAGGGTGCCCGATGCGCGCCACGTGGCCTATCTGCCGCAGGGGGCGCGCTGCGCCTGGGGGCTGACCATCCGCGAGGTCGCGGCTTTGGGGCGGCTGCCTTTCGGCGGCAGGGGTGCGGGCGAGATCGAGGCGGCGCTGCGCCAATGCGGCGTGCTCGAGCTGGCCGAGCGGCGGATCGATCAGGTCTCGGGCGGGCAGGCGCGGCGGGCGATGCTGGCGCGCGCACTCGCCGGGCGGCCGCGTGTGCTGTTGCTCGATGAGCCGGTGGCTGATCTGGACCCCTCGGCGTGCCATGACGTGCTGCGGCTGCTGGCGGGATTTGCTGCGGCAGGCGGCGCGGTGGTGGCCGTGTTGCATGCGCTGGAGCTTGCCGCACTTTACGCGGGCCGCCTGATTGTGATGGCGGAGGGAAGGATAGTGGCGGACGGCGCGCCGGGCGCGGTTCTACCGGCCGCGGCGACCGCCTTTGGTATGGTGTTGCGCCCTGATCACGTGCCCTTGATGATGCCGTTGTGATGGGGAGGCACGCATGGTCCGGATCGATCGGGTGGTGACGCGGGGTGGCGATGGCGGCCAGACCTCGCTGGGCGATGGCACGCGGGTGTCCAAGAGCGACCCGCGCGTGGAGGCGTATGGTACGGTCGATGAGGCCAATGCGGCGATCGGGGTGCTGCGTTTGTACACGCGCGCGCATCCGGCGATCGATATGGTTTTGGGTGCCGTGCAGAACGATCTGTTCGACGTCGGCGCCGATCTTTGCGTGCCTGGCGAGGCGGGCGATCGCTTGCGCGTGAGCGCGGATGTGGCGGCTCGTTTGGAACAATCGGTTCTGGCCCTCAATGCCGCGCTGCCGCCATTGAGTAGTTTCGTGTTGCCGGGGGGGAGTGCCGGGTCTGCCCACGCGCATTTGGCGCGCACGATCGTTCGCCGTGCCGAACGGCGGGTCATTACGCTTGGCGAGCAGCAGGCGATTAATCCCGAGATCGTGCGGGTGCTCAATCGTATGTCGGATCTGCTGTTCGTGATCGGGCGTCGGCTGAATGCCGAGGGCGACGTGTTGTGGCGGCCCGGAGGGGCAGCCGAGAAAAAGGCTGGGGGAGCAGTGCCTGCCCCCCCAGACCCCCCGTCTTTATTTTAGACCAAGAATTGCGCATGATCGTCGTTTGGACAATCCTGCTTGCAACCTCGGCGGCGTCCTTCACGGATTGGCTCTGCATGGATGTGCTGATCCACCGTTTCTACGCGCAAACGCCCCAGACATGGCGCGCCAACGAAGGGGTTGGGCGCATCATCCTCTCGCAGATAATCGGCACGTTGGCGAGTGCTGCCGTCGTGCTGCTCTATTTGCGCTGCCCGGGGCGGCCGATCCTGTTTGGATTTGGCATCTGGTGCGCGGGGGCGTTGCCCGTTGCATTGCAGAATCTGCAATGGATAAAGATGAGCCCGATAGTTGCCGCGGGCCACTCGGCGGGGTGGCTGGCGCGCGTGATGATCGCCGCGTTGCTGGCGGCGTGGTTGACGGGGCGCTGATTTCACCCCGCACCTGCAGCCGGCCTTTTCAATTGCAGGCCCGAGCGCTTGCAATGCGCAACCAGGACGTCATGCTGATTATAGGCGCGGTGAATAAAAGTAACGATGCCCGCATTCGGCCGAGAGCGGCTTTCGCGCAGCTCCGCAACCTCGGTTTCGACGCGAACCGTATCGCCGTGAAAAAGTGGCTTGGGAAAGCGCACCTCATCCCAGCCTAGATTGGCAACGGCCGTGCCCAGCGTGGTGTCGCCCACCGAAATGCCGACCATCAATCCCAGCGTGAAGCAGCTGTTGACGATACGCCGGCCAAATTCGGTGTGATTGGCGCAATACTCCTCATCCAGATGCAGCAGCGCAGGATTGTGCGTCATGCAGGAGAACAGGACGTTGTCCGCCTCGGTCACCGTGCGGCGGAGGGCGTGTATAAAAAGCTGACCGACATGGAGTTCGTCGAAATAGACACCGGCCATGAGAAAAGTCCTCAACAAGAGTAAGGCCAGGGCTCTGCCCTGGACCCGCTGGGGACAAGTCCCCAGACCCCATTTTCTAGCCTGTGCGCAACAGGGCCGCACCTTGGGTGCGCAGCCAGGCTTCTGCGTGCACGCGGTGCGGCGACAGGCTGTCGCATAGGCTCCAGAAGGCGGCGCCGTGATTGAGGTGGCGCAGATGGGCGACCTCGTGGCCGACGACGTAATCCTGCACGAAAGGGGGCGCCATGATCAGGCGCCAGCAGAACATCAGCACGCCATTGGGCGCGCAACTGCCCCAGCGGCTGCTCGTGTCTTTGACGGTGACGCGGCGTGGCGCGAGCCCCACCGCGGCCGCCTTGGCCAACGCGGCCGCGGCAAAGCGCCGGCGAGCCTCTGCGCGCAAAAAGTCGCGCACCCGGCGTGGCAAGAATTCCGCCTCTCCCGTCACATGCAAGGTGCCATCGGCGAACCAGGCGCCGCCATGCGCGTCTGGCGCGTGCCGGATCGGGTGGGGTGCGCCGTCTATCGTGACGCTGCCGCCGGGCGCGAAAGCGATAGGCGGCGGCAACGCGGCCAGGCGCTGTGCGACCCAGGCGGCGTTATCTGCCAGCAACGCCACGCCTGCCGCGCGGGAGGCGCGCGTGGGCAGGGTGACCACGACCTTGCCGACACGCGCATCGATACGCAGGCTGACGCGCCTGGCGCGGGCGCTGCGGCGCCACAGCACGGCGGTCTCACCCGCAAGCAGGGGCAGGCTGGCTTGGGCGGATTTCACGTCACCTGTATGCACGAGGGCGACGAGTCGCATCCACTATCTAAAATGATGACGGGGGGTCTGGGGGGGACGGCACGTCCCACCCAGGTCTTCCTTACCCGCTGCGCCGCTTACCTTTCCGCTTTAGGGTTAGAAGATGCGATGGATGCTATATCTGGCCTCGCTGGCCGCTCCGATCACCTCCCTGGCCGCCTGCCCCGGCTATAGCGTTTGCCCAAAGGTCGATTTCCCCCATGTCCTGGCACGGAACCCGCAGGCGCGGGCGGTGCAGGCGCAAATCGATGCGACCGAGGCAGCCAGCGTGCAGACGCTGGAGGGCGGCGGGCTGGATTTCCAGCACCTGGTTGCCATGCTGGGGCAAGCGCTCGTTTTCGACCGATCGCTCTCGGTCAATGATGGCCAGGCCTGCGCGCTGTGCCACATGCCGCAGGCGGGATTTACCCGCGGGCTTGCGGCGTTCGCGCGCGCGGGCGGCGTCGCGCAGGGGGCGGTGGCGTGGCGCGCGGGGTATCGGGTGCCGCAGAGCCTGGCTTATGCGGCATTCGCGCCTGTTCTGACGTATCGCGCGCAGAGCCGTGATTTCGCCGGCGGCAATTTGTGGGACATGCGGGCCACGGGTGCGCTGACGGGTAGCCCGTCGGCCGATCAGGCCGCAGTGCCGCTGACGAGCGCGTTCGAAATGGCGCTGCCCGATCCGGCCTGCGCGGTCAGGCGCGTGACGCTGGCGCCGTATGCCTACGTGTTTGCGGGCGTGTGGGGCGCGCAATCCCTGCAGATCGCCTGGCCGCGCGATAGCGATGCGCGGTGTGCACGGCCCGCCGGTGGGAGCACGCCGGGGCTTGAGCTCAATGCCATCGATCGCGCGCGTGCGGCGCTCAGCGTGCAACAGATCGGGTTGACGATTGCGGCCTACGAACAGTCGGGCCTGGCGAGCCCGTTTTCATCCAAGTTCGACCAGGTGCAGGCGGGCCAGGCGCCATTCAGCGCGCGTGAGGCCGCGGGGTGTACGTTATTTACCGGCCGCGCGCACTGCGCGTCCTGCCACACCGCAAGCGGCGCGCACGCACTGTTCACCGATTTCACCAGCGCCAACATTGGCGTGCCAAGCAATGCGCGCGAGCCGTATTTGACCGAGAATGCGCCGGGCTCGCGCGGCTATGTCGCCAATCCTCCAGGGCCGGCCTTCATCGATCAGGGGTTCGGCGGCTTTTTGGCCAGTGCCGCCGATACCAACCCGCAATGGCAGGCGCAGGCGGGGCGTTTTCTCGGCGCCTTTGCGGTGCCGACATTGCGCAATGTGGCTCAGGGGCCTGCCGGGCTGCGGCGCACCTATGGGCATAACGGGCTTTTCACAAGCCTAGACGAGATCGTGCATTTCTTCAACACGCGTGATGCGCTGCCTGTCTGCGGCGCACCGGGCCGCGTCGGCATCGATTGCTGGCCCAAGCCCGAGCTCGCGACCAATGTAAATACGGCGTTGATGGGCAATCTGGGGCTGAGCGTGGAGGAAGAGGCCTCGCTGGTGGCTTTTTTGCGCATGCTCAACGACGGTGCGTCGCCGTAATGGAGGCGCTGGTTCTGGGGGCGGCTGCCGGCGGCGGATTTCCGCAATGGAATTGCGGGTGTGCCAATTGCGTGCGCGCGCGGGCGGGCGATCCGGCCGCGCGCGGGCGCACGCAGGCCGGTGTCGCGGTTTCGGCCGGGCGCGGATGGCTGCTGGTGGGGGCCTCGCCCGATTTGCGCGCGCAGATTCTGGCTAATCCGTGCCTGGCGCCTGCGTCTGGCACGCGCGCTTCGCCGATTGGCGGGGTGGTGCTCGTGAGCGCGGATGTGGACGGGATTGCCGGGCTGCTGGTGCTGCGCGAAGGGCATCGCTTTCGGGTGTTCGCGCCGGCACCGATCCTGGATGTTCTGGCGGGCAATGGGATTTTTGCCTCGCTGGATCCAGCCCTTGTCAAGCGGGTGGAGATCGGCGTCGGGGCCGATATCGATACAGGGCTGGGGCTGTCGCTGCGCCTGCTGGCCATGCCTGGCAAGGTGGCGCTGTATCAGGAGGAGGATCGTCGCGCGGCTTCAGCCGCGCCGGCCGTGACCTATGCGGCGCGCATCGAGGCGGGCGGGCGCGTGTGCGTGGTAGCACCTGCCTGCGCGCGTGTGACCGATGACGTGCTGGCCGTGCTGGCGGACGCGGATGTGCTGTTCTTCGATGGCACGCTGTTTGCCGACGATGAAATGATCCGCGCCGGGCTGAGTGCGAAGACCGGGCAGCGCATGGGCCATGTCAGCGTGTCAGGCGAGGAAGGTGCGATCGCGCGGCTGGCTTGTCTGCACGCGCGCCGCGTGTTTTTCCACGTCAATAACAGCAATCCGATGCTGATCGACGATGCGCCGGAGCGGGCGCAGGTGGAGGCGGCGGGTTGGGAGGTCGCCTATGACGGGATGCGGATCGTTTTATGACGAAAAATTGGGGGAGATGTGCCATCCCCCCCAAACCCCCCGTCATTCATTTAGACCTCGTCCCTACAAAAAGACGGGGGGTCTGGGGGGGACGGCACGTCCCCCCCAGCACTTTCTTCTTACCGCCTGCCGCTGCGCCGCAGCGCCTCGGCAGTATAGTCACTTGGGCTCAAATCGGTGCCATTGAACGTCGGCGCCGTAGGCTCCTGGTTGTGCATGCCCTGCACCAGGTAGCGATGCTGGATCAGGTCGACGAATTCGTAGCCGTCCGCACCCATCAGCGGCACCTCAGGCGCCTCCTGCACCATCGCCAGCGCGGTGCGCCAGAGCTGACCACGGCTGTCGTAACGATCGGCGATCAGGATCTGCCAGCTATCCTCATCGATGTAATCCGTGCGGCGCGAATAGACGTGGCGGATGCCAGGCTTGAGCGTGGCTTCGACCACCCAGACGCGATGCAGCTCAAAGCGCACGAGGTCGGGATTGACCGCGTCCTTGAGCACGATGTCTGAGTATTTGTATTTCGGATCCTGGAATTTGTAGGTGTTGTAAGGAACGTAGAGTTCCTTCTTGCCTACCAACCGCCAGTTGTAGCGGTCGATCGCGCCGTTGTACATGTCGTAATCGTCAACCGTCTCGAGCCCGTCTGTGTTCTGCACCGGCGTGTCGTAATTGATCTCCGGCGCGCGGCGGACGCGACGCTCGCCGGGATTGTATGTCCAGGCTTCACGCGGCTGGCTGAATGGGTCCTGATGGCTGATTACCAGCGTCAACTGGCCGGCGATACGCGGCGGTGCCAGCACTTCCTGCCAGAACATGCTGTCCCAATTGCCCGTGTTGTTCACGTTGGGCGAATTGTAGGCCAGCAGGATCTTCTCGTGCCAGCGCTCCAGGTTGTAGTCGCCCTGCGGGGTGGTGATTGCGTTGGAGACGGTGCGCACGACCTGCGTGCCGCGCCAGCGGATGATGTGATTCCAGATCGCCTCGCTGCCGTTCTTGGGCACAGGAAAGGGGATCGAGAGCTTGGCGCCGACCACGCCCTCCCCATTCGGCGTGAGTTGCGCGCGGGAGGCGTTGGCAATCGCGTTGTCATAGATGAACTGCGGTGCGGCGGCTGTGCGATGCGTGGGATACACGTCAACGTGGTAGCCGGGCAGCGTGCGGATCATGGCGACGACGCCATCAGCGAGCTTGCTCTGGTATTTGTCCACGTTCTGCGCAGTGATCGTGAACAGCGGCCGCTCGGAGGCGAAGGGATCGGTCCGCGGATCGCCCACCTTCCAGCCCGAAGGCGGGGTGATGTAGCCGCCGGTCCAGGCCGGAATCGTGCCATCGGCGTTGCCGGCCTTGACCGCGCCCATCGGTGTCAGCGTGCGGCCGAGATCGGCGGCGGTCTGCGCCCTTGCGGCGCCAAAGGCCGCAACCGTGATCGTTGCCGCAAGCAATGCGTGCTTCATGCCATGCTTCATGAACTCTATCCGTCCCTATCTGGCGACCAGCTTTTGCGGCGCTGTTTGTCGGATGGCCATCTAAGCGGGTGGGCTCTAGGGTGTCCACCCTCATTGTGCCTTTTGCCGATGCTGTGAAGCAGAGCTGGGGGAGATGTGGGTGCTGACCGCCCACGTTGGTAACACTTCACCGGGCACGTTGGTAACAGTCCAGATTGTCGGTTTGGAGGACCGGCGATGGTTTGGGTGGAACAAACGGTCATGGATCAGCGGCTTTGCTTTGTTCTCTCGTGTATTCGCGGCGACGAGCTGATGAGCGTGCTATGTCTTCGGCACGCGATCAGCCGCAAGACCGGCTACAAATGGCTGGGCCGCTATCGAGCGTATGGCGCGGCCGGTTTGGCGGACCATTCCTCGGCCCGGCTGAGCCATCCGCCCGCATCGGCTGCACCTGAGGTGGCCGCGGCGATCCTGACTTTGCGGGACAAGCGGCCAAGCTGGGGCCCGGCCAAGCTGCGGAGCGCTCTGTTGCGGGACAATCCCGCGATGGTGTTTCCGGCCGTGAGCACGATTGGCGATCTGCTGACCCGCCAGGGCCGGGTTGTGGCACGCCCGCGCCGTCCGCCGCGCGTCTCTTCGCTGGGTCCTGTGGTCGAACCGCTGGCTGCCAACGACAGCTGGGCGGCCGATTTCAAAGGCTGGTGGCGCACCCTGGATGGCGTGCGGTGCGAGCCGCTGACGGTCACTGATGGCTACAGCCGCTTCATCCTTGTCAACCATGCTGTGGCGCGGCCGACCTTTGCCGAGATCAAGCCCTTGTTCATCGCCGCTTTCAGGAAGTGCGGCCTGCCGGTGGCGCTGCGCACGGATAATGGCTCTCCCTTTGCCCACCGCGGCGGGCTGGCAGGTCTTACGCAATTTTCGGTATGGCTTTTGACCCTGGGCATTTGGCCCGACCGCATTGTGCCTGGCCGGCCCGATCAGAATGGCAAACACGAGCGGATGCATCGCACCCTGGAGGCGGAGGCAGCACGTCCGCGCGCGCCCACCGTGGCCTTGCAGCAGGCGACATTGGATGCCTGGCGCGAGGACTTCAACACGCAGCGGCCGCATCAGGCGCTGGACCAGCGCTGTCCGGCGGATCTCTACACACCCTCATCGCGGCCTTACGTGGAGGCCGGGCTGGCGTGGGTTTACCCGATCGACCACCAGGTCAAACGGGTGCGCGGCGATGGCTATATCTCGTGGCAGGACAACAAGCTTTACCTGACCGAGGCGCTAGCCGGCGAGACGGTTGCACTGGCCCGACGGGACGATGGCGACTGGGCGATCCGCTTTCGCCAGTTCGACGTGGCGCGGGTGGGGGCTGAAAATGGGCAGCTCATTCGTTCCGGCCTAGCCCGTACGGGCTAGGCCGGAACGAATGAGCAACTGTGTTACCAACGTGACCGGTGAAGTGTTACCAACGTGCCCACTTGAACAGTGCCATCCCCCCCCAGACCCCCCGTCGATTTTCAGGCCCCTGACTTGGCCAGCAGGCGCGCGAGGCGCCGCCGCTTGTTCTGCACGCGCATATCGTCGGGCGAAATGCGGGAAGCGGCGTCCAGGTGCTCCGCGACAGGCGCCAGGTCGCCTTCATCAAGGAACCAGTCGGCCAGGCCGAGGCGCGCCTCCATATTGTCGGGCGCGTATTTGACTGCGCGGCCGAGGCATTTGCGCATGCCTGCCCGATCGGCCAGGCGGCGCAGCAGGCGGAACTGGGCCAGTGCCGCCTCGGCCTCGCGCCGCGCGCTACGGGCCATCTCGTGCATGGCCAGATCGAGTGCCGTGTCCAGCAGGCGGCCGGGGTCGGCGTGCTCGGGCTTAGTGGGCAGGTCGGATAGATCCATGTCGAACAGGCTGGCCTGACCGGGGAAGAAGCGGGCGCGGGCGTGCTCGTTGGTCTGTGCAAAGCGCGCGAGAAAGGCGCGCGCTTCGGCCTGGGTCGGGCGCCAGCCGCGGCCGGGAAAGGCTTCGCCGACGGATTCCGCAAAGCGGCGCCAGACGGGCTGGTCGCGCCAACTCTCATCGCCGGCCGCATCCGCCATGCGTCTGCCGGCCAGGAGCATCAAGGCCTGGGCTTCCTCAGCGATGCCGGCATTGGCGTTCTTCTGCGGCGCCTCCGGCGAGATCGCGATGCTAAAGCCGGCGGCCGCCATGAAGTCTGTCACGACATCGCCGCCGACCAGCTTATTGCGCGCGAAGATGCGCGGGCGGATGGCAGCCTCGCCGAAGGCCCTTGCATACATGTCCAGCATGGCGCCGTAATCGTACTCGAAATGCGCCTCGGGGCCCGCCTCGGGCAGGCGTGGCTCGGCCAGGATGCCGCCGCGCAGCCATTGGCTGTAGGCGCTGGCGAGGTGGCTGTCCTGGCGGCGGAGATAGACGATCACGCGCACGGTCGTGAAATGGGCCGCCAGCAGATCGGCCAGGCGATGGACTTCGTCATCGTGGCGCAACAGGCCGCCGATCTGCTCGGCGGAGATCACGCAGGCAGTGGCCCAGTCGGGTAGGGCGGCCATTTCGGCGTCCCATTCGCGCGCAAAGCGGGCCAGGCGCGCGGCCTGGGACATGCCTTCCCAGGTGCCTGGGTGAAAGCCCCACAGGATGGCGGGGTCGCGGACCAGGCTGGCGGGCAGCAGCGCGTGATTGGCCCAGCCCGGGCTGCGGGGATAATAAATACCGGCCTTTTCCAAAGCCGGGCGCTGTGCGGCGAGCACGCGCTGGATAGAGGACGAGCCGGTCTTGGACAGGCCGATATGCAGGGTCAGATGCCGCTTCATGGCCGCAGGATATTCGCGCGCGATGCGGGCGCCAAATTGCCCCGTTTTGGCGATGGGCGGGTGATGCGCATCGGCCTGCTCGGCGGCAGCTTCAATCCGGCGCATGAGGGGCATCTGCATTTGGCGCGTCTGGCGCTGGCGCGGTTGCGGCTGGACCAGGTCTGGCTGCTGGTCTCGCCGGGCAATCCGCTCAAGCCGGCGGCTGGCATGGCCTCGCTGGCGGCGCGTTTGGCCGGGGCTGTGCAACTGGCCGATGGCAGGCGGATCGTGGCGACCGATATTGAGCGGCACCTGCACACGCGTTTTGCGGTCGACACGCTGGCCGCGTTGCGCCGGCGCTTTCGGCGCGCGACGTTTATCTGGCTGATGGGTGCGGATAATTTGAGCCAGCTGCCGCACTGGCGGAACTGGATGAATTTGGCGCGCGCCTGCCCATTTGCCGTTATGCCGCGCCCCACCTACAATAATGGCGCCCTTGCCGGGCAGGCGGCGCGACGGTTAGCCCGATGGCGTGTGCCGGCGCACCGATCGCCGGGTCTGGGGCACGCCGGCGCGCCCGCGTGGGTGTTTTTGCAGGCGCGGCAGAATGCGGCCTCGGCAACCGATATAAGACGCCGCACAATCATTGGAGAGCACCCATAGCCCGCAAGCCCACTGCCCCGCCGCCAGGATCGCCCGCCGCTCCCGCGCCCAAGCGCCGCGTGCCTGCGCCGCCCGCGGCATTGGCAGGAGCTGCCAAGTCGCCGGGCTCGCCGCGCAAGAAGGCGGCCGCGGCGGGGCCGCGCGGCAAGCGCGAGGCGCCGGCGCCGGCGGAGAAACTGGACGAATTGCAGGCGCTGATTTTTGGCAGCCTTGAGGATGACAAGGCCGAGGATGTGGTGAGCCTGGACTTGGCCGGACGCGCGGCCTTTGCCGATCGCATGGTGATTGCGACGGGTCTGGCTGACAGGCAGATCACGGCGATGGCCACGCATTTGGAGAAGAAGCTGCACGAGGCTGGCGTCAAGCGCATCCAGATAGAGGGTGCGGGCGGCAGCGACTGGGTGCTGATCGACGCCGGCGACATCATCGTGCATCTGTTCAAGCCCGATGCGCGTGCGCTGTATGGGCTGGAGAAGATGTGGGGGACGGAGTTCGACGAAACCGCCGCCCAAGCTGTCTAAACTGAAGACGGGGGGTCTGGGGGGGATGGCACATCTCCCCCAGCCTTAAACGCGGCCTTGCGACTGATCGCGATAGGCCGAATGGGCCACGGCCCGGAAGCCGATTTATGTGCCGAATTCTCGTCCCGCCTGCGCCCTGCTTTGGAAGTGCGTGAAATCGCGCCAGCCCTTGGCAGCCCTGGTGAAATCCGCAAACAGGAAGGCGAGGCGCTGCTGGCCGCCATCGGCCCGCGCGATGTTCTGGTCGCGCTGGACAGTGGGGGTAAGACGATCACCAGCGAGGGCTTTGCCGCTCTCCTGCAGAGTTGGGCGGACAGTGGACGCAAGCCAGCCTTTGTCATCGGGGGGGCCGAAGGCTTGTCCCGCGACGTAATCACCCGCGCCGCGCACGTGCTCTCGCTGGGCGTCATGACCTGGCCGCATAGGCTGGTGCGCGTGATGCTGGCCGAGCAGCTTTTCCGCGCCCAGTGCATTGCCTCGGGCCATCCGTATCATCGCGCCGGCAGGCCCTAGGCCTACATTAACGGCATTTACTTGGACGCGCGCCATGATAGCCTGACGTCCAATCACAAAGGCCCTTGCTGGGCAGGCACCGAGGAAGACCGTCGATGGACCAGATGATCACCGCCGCCTCCGCGCAGATCGATCCGCTTGGCAACGATCCATGGACCATGCCGCTCGAGCTCATGAACCCGGGCGACCCCACGCTGTTCCTGCATGACGCGCACTGGCCCT
The DNA here is from genome assembly GCA_965276755.1 of Acetobacteraceae bacterium. Classification (GTDB taxonomy): domain Bacteria; phylum Pseudomonadota; class Alphaproteobacteria; order Acetobacterales; family Acetobacteraceae; genus CAJCIS01. The sequence continues at coordinate 2,025,122 of OZ255625.1, read as the reverse complement.
ATTTCGAGCGGCTGCGGCGAGAGGCGCCGGTGCATTACTGCACGACCAATGAATGGGGGCCGTACTGGTCGATTACCAAGTTCCGCCACATCACGCAGATAGAAGCCAACCACGAGGTCTTTTCGTCCGACGTCCTGCGTGGCGGCATTACGCTGCGCGACGGGCTGGCGGATTTCGTCCTGCCCATGTTCATTGCCATGGACCCGCCGATCCATGACCACCAGCGTGCCGCGGTGCAGCCCATCGTCAGTACGCCGAGTCTCGCGCGCCTCGAAGTGCTGATCCGCGAACGCGCCGCGGGCATCCTGGACAATCTGCCGGTTGGGGAGATCTTCAATTGGGTGGATCGGGTGTCGATCGAGCTGACCACGCAGATGCTCGCCACGCTGTTTGATTTTCCGTGGAAGGATCGCCGCCTGTTGACACGCTGGTCCGACGTGGCCACGGCCACGCCGGGTGGCGGGATTATCGCCGACGATGACGAGCGCAAGATCGTTTTGCTCGAATGCCTGCAGTATTTTACGGGGCTGTGGAACGAACGGGTGAATGCGCCGCCGCGCGGCGACCTGATTTCGATGATGGCGCATGCTGACGCCACGCGTCACCAGAACCCGATGGAGTATCTCGGCAATCTGCTGCTGCTGATCGTGGGCGGCAACGATACCACGCGCAACTCGATTACCGGCGGTCTCTACGCGCTGAACAAGTTTCCCGAGCAATACACCAAGCTGCTCGACAATCCCGGTCTGATCCCCAACATGGTGCCGGAGATCATCCGCTGGCAGACGCCGCTGGCCCACATGCGACGCACCGCCACGCGCGATATCGTTTTCGAGGGCAAGCAGATACGCGAAGGCGATCGCGTCGTCATGTGGTACGTCTCGGGCAACCGTGACGAGGAGGTGATTGCGGACGCCGACCGGCTGATCATTGACCGTCCACGCTCGGGCCGGCATCTGTCGTTTGGTTTCGGCCTGCATCGCTGCCTGGGCGAGCGCCTGGCCGATATGCAATTGCGCATCGTGTGGGAGGAAATACTCAAGCGGTTCGGGCGCATCGAGGTGGTGGAAGAGCCGCGGCGCGTGTTCTCGGCGTTCGTGAAGGGGTATGAGACGCTGATGGTGCGCATTGCGCCTGATCAGGTAAGGCAAGGATAGGAAGAGTCTTCTTTTTCTGAAGAAAAAGAAGCAAAAAGACTTTTGTCTGTTAGTTCACGAAATAGCAAACAAACTACGTGATCTAAACTGGCAAAAGTTTTTTGCTTCTTTTTTTCAAAAAAGAAGAACCTTCCTCCTCAGAAAGCCGCCTCGTCCAAACTCATCATGCTCTCCTTGCCCGCACGGATAGCTGAGAACAGCGCACCTGTCTGCGGCAGCAGCCGTTCGTTGAAGAAACGTCCAGTCGTCAATTTGGCTTGGTAAAACCCTGCCTCGCCATTCGCCGCGGGCAATTTCTCCGCAGCGATCTTCGTGCTGCGCGCCCACATATAGCCGAGCGCCACCAGGCCCATCAGGCGCAGGTAATCGGTCGCCGCCGCACCTGCTTCCTCGGGATCGCGCATGCCATTCTGCGCGACGTGCATCGTCGCCTGTTGCAGGTTTTCGAACGCAGCCGCAAGCGGCGCCACCGCGGCATCGCCGGGATGGGCGTCAATGAATTCCTGCACGGGCTGAAAAAAGGCCCGCACCAGCCGGCCCATATGCGCGGGCAGCTTGCGACCGACCAGGTCGAGCGCCTGGATGCCATTCGCCCCCTCATAGATCATGGTGATGCGCGCATCGCGCACCAATTGCTCCATGCCGTGATCGCGAATATAGCCGTGCCCACCATAAATCTGCAGCGCCATGCTGGAGAGTTCGAAGCTGAGATCCGTGAACAGCGCTTTGACGACCGGCGTCATCAGCGCGACCAGATCCTCGGCATCCTGGCGCGCCTGCGCATCAGGGTGCTTGCTCTCCAGGTCCAGCGCCTGGGCGATCCAGCCGGATAGCGCGCGGCATCCTTCGACATAGGCGCGCACCGTCATCAGCGTGCGGCGCACGTCCGGGTGCACGATGATGGGGTCGGCCGCACGGTCGGGGTAGCGCGCGCCGGTCAGCGCGCGGCCCTGCAGGCGGTCGCGGGCGTAGAAGACGGCGGATTGATAGGCCGTCTCCGCCACGCCCAGACCTTGTATGCCCACCGACAGCCGCTCGGCGTTCATCATGGTGAACATGGCGTTCAGGCCCTTGTGCGGCTGACCGACGAGCCAGCCCACTGCGTCATCGAACACCAATTGGCACGTGGCCGAGGCCTTGAGCCCCATCTTGTGCTCGATGGCCGCACAGGTGACGCCGTTGCGCGCGCCGGGCCGGCCGTCTTCGGTGGGCACGAATTTCGGCACCAGGAACATGCTGATGCCTTTGACGCCGCGTGGCGCATCCGGCAGGCGCGCGAGCACCAGATGGACGATGTTCTCGGTTAGGTCCTGCTCGCCGGCTGAAATAAAGATCTTCTCGCCGCTGACGCGATAGCTGCCATCGGCTTGCGGAACGGCCTTCGTGCGCAGCATGCCCAGATCGGTGCCGCAATGGGCCTCGGTCAGGTTCATCGTGCCCGACCAGGTGCCGTCGATCATCTTGGGCAGGAAGCGCGCCTTCAGTTCATCGCTGCCGTGGCCTTGCAGGGCCAGAACTGCGCCATGCGTCAGCCCCGGATAGAGGCCGAAGGAAAGGTTGGCAGAGCACTGCATCTCCTCGACCATCTTGGCAAGTATCTCCGGCAGGCCCTGGCCGCCATATTGCGGGTCCGAGGACAGCGCGCCCCAGCCGCTTTCGCGAAAACGCGTGTAGGCCTCACGAAACCCCTTGGGCGTGCGCACGACGCCGTTTTCCAGGCGGCAGCCCTCTTCGTCACCGCTGGCATTGATCGGCAGCAGGATTTCGGTGGCGAACCTGGCCGCTTCCTCCAGGATGCTGTCCATCAGCTCGGCGGTGATGTCGGGCTGACCGATGGCGGCCACGTGGGCTTGGCTGCCGTGTAGTTCGTGCAGCACGAAGCGCATGTCGCGAAGTGGCGCGTTGTAGACCTGCATTGGTCTGTCTCCATGGTGGGCTGGAGGTGCAGATATAGGTGGGGGACGGGGAGCGCCAGGGGAGGGTAAAAGCCGGGTGGAATGAAGCCATTCCCCCCGGACCCCCCAGCATTTATTTAGGTTGGGGCCTTACGATCGACGGGGGGTCTGGGGGGACCGGCTCGGTCCACCCAGTCTTCTCTTCAGGCTGGTTTCTGGTCGCCGCTTGGACCGGTGCTGCCTGAATTGGCCGGCGGGTCGCTGGCGGGGAAGGTATCCTCCAACGCCTCATCGAGCTCCTGCTGCTCCTGCTTGGTGGGCTTGTCGTCCATGGAAGGCGCCTCCTGCACGGTGCTCACAACGCGCCCGTTCGGCGGAGTTTTCAACTCGGCGCCATCATCATAAACGTTGGATGATAGGGTAGACACTCGCCGTCCGGCTGACGCTAGTCGCGCCGCTGACGTTGCGGATATGCGCCAATCGAAGACATAGGCTCGGCGTGACAACCTCCTCGGTAGTGGACGTCGGTAAGTAATGCAGAAAGCTTCGCGGCGCGCGTTCGCGCGCCGACTTGCAGGGCCGGGAGGGGTGGCTTGCCGGTCGCGCCGCGCAAGACAACCGGGCGCGCGCCAGGTCCGCCGCCGCCGCGATCGGCGGCAGCCTGGACCGCGAGGCGGCGGCCCGGGATGCCGCCGTACGGCACCATACGGGCGAGGTAGAGCAGCAGCGGGCGCGAGATGCCGTCGAGGTGCCGGGGCTATCGAAGGCGGCGCTGGACACGCTCAAGGCCGTGCAGATGGCCGGGCTGACGGTGGAGATACCGCGCGAGGGCGAACGCTATGACGCCCGGCAGCGGCGGAAAGAGGAGCTGGTATCCGCCGCATGGCGCGACGGCCGGGCCGATCCGCGCGTCGCCAACGAGCTGGACGGGTTTCTGACCGCCGCCAGCCAGCGGCTTGGCGAGGAGGGCATGCGGGATGCGTCGCGCGCCGCCAGCAGCGGCAGAAGCATGACCGTGCCCGGTGTTGGACGTGAGCACCAAGCCGGGCTTGACGCGCTGGCCCGCAGCTTCGTGCAGGGGCGCGAGGGGATGGCGCTTAGCGCGGCTTGGGACCAGCGGGTTGAGCGGGAGGCGAAGGAGACCGAGCGGCAGCGCGCGCGCCCAGGAACGGGAGCGCCGCGGATTGCCGGCCGAGCCGGAGCCAGACCGGGAGCGGCAAAGGCAGGACCGCGGGCTGGGACTCGGGAGATGACCTGCGCTGCTGCCTCGACCCAAGGAGGACAGCAGCCTAGAACGCGGGCCATGTCTTACGACTGCCGAGCCATAGCGAATGCGGTCCTGGACCTAGGTGATCAGCTGAAACTCAGGTTGACACACATGGCCGTCCACAAGGTCATGTACTATGCCCATGGCTGGCATCTTGCTCAGTACGATGCGCCTTTTATTGAACAGGAGTTCGAAGCCTGGAAAGACGGGCCTGTTCAGCGTCTTGTATGGGAGGCCCTGAAAATCTCAGGAAGCTCACCGGTCACCTGCCGAGCCACTAGATTCGATCTAGTCACAAGACGTATTAGTGTGGTTCGACAAGAGATTGAGAGCGAACAGCTAGACTTCCTGCGCGAGATAGTCAGCGGATATGGCACCCTACATGCCTTCGAACTATCGGAAATGACCCATGAAAGGGATGGTCCTTGGGACCGAGTTTGGAACGCTCCGAAAGGCAAAATCTCCCTCGGAATGCGGATTCCCAACCCTAGTATCCGGGCACACTTCCGCAGAGGGGTAGGGGCCTACAAATCCTCATAGTGGCTGTAGGTGCATCGAAACAGATTGCCGACTCGGCGACATCGGCACGAACAGGGTATAATACCACATGACCCGAATCCGAGTCCCTCCCGCCCACGACCTTCCCATGATCGTGGGCATCAACCTGGACGACACAGTGCGGCGGTACCGCCGTTACCTACTCCAGGGTGCAGGTCCATTTAGCTACGACTCGGCTCGGGCCGCAGCTCCGTTTGCGCTGGATCACTCTCTCAACCTCGACATGCTTTTGCGCCAGTGCGAGTTGACGCGACCGCCAAACGGCCGGAAGCCGAATGCTCAAATCATTCGGTCTCTGTGGCGTCTTGGAGGTGAAAAACAGTGGGCTAGTTACGACCCGCCACGCTGGCAGCTCGACTTCCGTTCTGATCTCGCGGTGCCCATACGAGCTGACCGGCTCATTGTCGAAGATGAGAAGCCCTATCTGTTCTGGATGCAGATGCGCATGGGTATAACCGCTCCGACGACCGCGCAGCTTGCTCTACTCGGTCGGCTTTTCATGCTTCAGGCGGCGCGCGCGGGCTACTCCGATGTTGGCCTGCTGATCGCTGACATGCGAAATGTCGATGGGGACGAGCGCGTTCTTCGCCTAATCCCAATTGCAGAGCTTGTGATTGCATCGGAAGCTGAAGCTGAAAGCAAACTTCAGCTTTTCGCAGACGCTCACGATCAGCTCATGCGAGAAGGTTTCGATCCAAAGGCAGAGAGGATGGCGCGTCGCCGCCGCCCGGACGGCGAGGGGCCTCAGCCAAGCTTTCTTTAGGAAGCTTTCTCGTGGCAAGCATGTCTGGCTGAGGTATGCGATCTGGCAAGTGAACAGATTCGCCGGCAAGGATCGCTGCGTGAACAGCCTCCAACTCAGAGCGGGTGTTGCGCTTGTCCAAAAACCGAAAAGCGCTGGCTGCAACGTAGTCGGGCCGCACCTCAAACGAGAACCAGCGGCGTTCTTCCGCCTCCGCAACTTGGCCCGTAGTGTTCGAGCCAGCGAAGATGTCAATCACCAAGTCTCCTGGAGAAGTTAGGAGCCGGATGAAAAACTCTGGCAATTTTGCAGGAAACCGCGCGGGATGACGATCTGCACCTACTGTTTTACAGGCTTCTACGTATAGGCCGTTGCTTTCGGTATTGGGTATTTGCAAAAGGTTGGAAGGAATCGCACCACCATTATCAGTAGCAAAGCCCTTGCCAATATCATGCCCGGATGGCCGGACCTTGGGTTTGTAGAAGGCATCCGGATCATCGAGGAGTTTTTTCATTCGATCGCTGTAAGGCGCGAGCACCTTCGACACATCGGCTTTCGGCCACTCTGTTTTAGAAAACCACCAAACAGTATTAACGCTGTCCTTCATGCGGATCTTCCGCTTGTTCACCCATTCGATGGGGGATGGGAGTTTTGCGGGATTGTGCCAATATACTTCTTCCGCGAGAAAGAACCCGACTTCATCGCAAAAGCGTAGTAGCACTCGGAATGGGTAAAGGCTTCGCGCGGGAACACCCCGTTGGTATGCACCCCCGAGGTCAAGCACAAAGCTGCCGTCGCTCCGCAGTACGCGATGTACCTGTCGGGCAAAAGCGGTCAACCAGTCCAGATACTCGGCCTGGTCGCGGTTGCCGTAAGCCTTCTCCCGGAGCAAGGCGAACGGAGGAGACGTGACGACCAGGTTGACCGATTCGTCCGGAAGCTTGGCCAAAAGGTCTAAGGAATCCCCGCAGAACGCAGCCCCATGGGTAGTCGTGTAGGCTGGCTTGGCCGGCAGGACGGGGAGAGGCATTCAAACAGGCTCCTAGGTGAATAGCTACTCAAAGTCTGTAGATGCATAGTCATCAAACGGCAAGCCTGGACCCGTGCCAGAGCCGAGTCGCATCCCGTCCACACGCGAGACCTTAGCCCGGAACCTACGACGGTTGCGCGGGGAACGGGGCCTCTCGCAAGAAGCTCTTGCGGACTTAGCCGGGCTTCACCGCACCTACGTCGGGTCCATTGAACGATGCGAGAGAAACGTATCGCTGGATAACATTGCCAAATTGGCAACGTCCTTGGGCGTCGCGGTGCCTCAACTTCTCACGGAGCACCCGGAATGACGTTCAAACCCCATGATGACTTTGCGCTGTTGCAGCAACTATTTCCGGCTATCAGAAAGTTCCAACAGCTCGCGGACAAGCACGGCATTGACGACATCTTTCAGGATAACGGAGGTAAAATCCTTCAGCTTTGCCTTTGCCTTGGTATTGACGTGTTGCCAAGCCGAGAGGGCAATGATGCCGTAGATGCGACAACGGGGGGAGAGTTCGAGCTTAAGACACTCAACTTTAGAAAGAAGGGCGGATTTACGACGCACCACCATCTAAACCCGACAATCATTGCAAAATACAGACAAGTTACCTGGATATTCGCTGCTTATGAGGGAATCGAACTTCGGGCGATATGGAGACTCACTCCGGATCAGATGGAGCCATGGTTCCAGCAATGGTCAGATAAGTGGCACGCGACGGGCGGCAAAGACATAAACAATCCAAAGATTGCGCGGAAGTATGTCATTGAGCATGGCGAACTTCTGTATTCAATAGGTGGCCCCATAGAGGCGTCGAAACCTAAAAAGGGTAAGATACCCGAGATTGTTGAAGAATTGCAGGAAGACTCGCCGACGCAGGATGCGGAGGAAGACGAGGATCCCGCTAAACCGCGAAGGCCGGTTGTAGGACGCTCTATTGGCCGCAGGGAAGGCACGCTGGACTTCGGTAAATTTCCGATCTCCGCCAAAATGGGGCCGCGTTATTTGATGGCATGTACGACCACAAACAGAATTATAAAAACAGGTGTTATCAACAGCCAAGATGACCTTGCAGATATAAGCGAAGCCAAGGGAATGTATAATCGCGTTTTGAGACATGACAGGCCAGATTGGGAGGCAGTCCGGCATCTACTCGGTGAGCCTGATCGGGCGGTTTGTCATCTGGCAGCGACTTGGCTAGCCGAATTGCGAAAACTGGCCAAAGACGAGATGCCGCTCGGGCCACACCTGGAACAGTCTATCGCCCGTGGTGTTGCTACTGCATTGGGCAGAGCGCGTGATGCGCTGAGCCGCGCTGGTTTTCATCCCCCGTAAGTGCAGCGGAGCCAAGGTGTATCACTCTGTCAAACGACCGTTTGCCAAAGTGATATGCTCATTCGCAACGTCGAAGGTCGGCTATTCAACCTCCGGCGCCCGAAAGCGGACCTTCCGCTATCGGCCAAAAACGGAAATTCGAGCCGCCTACCCAACCAAACACTGGTCCGAACGGCTTACTTCCCTCTGTCCAACAAACGCGTCCCGATGCGGCCGAGCCGCCCAACCGCGCGCTGCCAAAAAGCACGCGGCACGTCCACCGCAACAGCCATAGGCGGCACCGCCCCCAACACCGCCAGCCGCTCGGCCGCCTGCCCGCCAAACGCCGCATCGTCCGCCCAGCGCCGCACCAAAACCTCCGCAGTGCCAAGCTCACCCAACGCGATCCGCGCGTCCGCCTCGATCAAATCGAACCAGGCCGGCTCCGGATGCGGCAACGCGCGCGCCTGCGCCACGCAGCGCAGCGCGCCCGCCAGCGCGCCCCGCCTGATCAAATGCTCCGCCAGCCCGAGCCAGAACGCCGCACTCCCCCGGCGCGCCACCCGCCACCGCCGGCGGAACGCGGCCGGATCGAACCGCTCCTCCAGCATGTCGGTAAACATGTCGGTGTACACGTCCGCCTGCTGCAGCATCAGCATCTCGGCATGACCACCGAACGGCACCCCCACCTCCCCGAGGCTATGCGTGCGCTGAATGTCGCGGGCATGCAGCCCGTCCACGCACCACGGATCGAAGATCATCCACCCGTTAGTCACCGGCGGCATCGCGCCGATCTTGTCGTGGCGGAAGGCGATGCGCGCCGCCTCGCCGCGCCAGCGCTTCTCATAAGGTGCCCGCGCCGCATCGATGGAGAACTGCGGAATGACCGCCACCAGCGAGGCCAAGCCCAGATCATGGGCGAAGTTGATGACCGCAAAGCCGCCCATGCTGCCGCCATAGCCGATCAGGCGGAAACCCGGCGTGGCTTGGCGGATCGCCGCCAGCACGTCCAGGATTTCATCGTCCTGGAACCAGTCATTCTCCGCGGCCATCACCCCGATGGCGTTCAGGCGGCGGTGGCGGAAGAAGCCCTCGCCGGAGAACTTGCCCTCCAGCGTGGGCGCGGGCTTCCAATATTCGAAGCTGATGCAGGCCCAGGGGCGGTCGTCGCACTGCACGTAGCGGGCGATGTATCTGGGGCCTTGGTGCAGAATATGGAGGGTAGGCTCGGTCAAGGAAGGAAGCAGTCCTTTTTTGAAAAAAAGGACCAAAAAACTTTTGTCTTCGTCGCTGGCACGGGCTGATGATCCTCACTTGGAACCGCGGGCACTTTAGCTTCTTCTTGCTTTGACACGTGAAGGGGTCCTGATGCCGCGCCGTCTGCCAGTCTTGGCCGTCATACTTAGTGTTGCCGGACTTATCCCGTTTCTGGCCTTCGGGCTGGGCTCGGTCTCGACCAACGTCATCACCTCGCGCGTCGCGGCCTACATCCTGATCGGCTATGGCGCGGTCATCCTCTCCTTCGTGGGCGCGGTCCATTGGGGCTTTACGCTCGCCACCCAGCATGACCCTGCCGAGCGGCCGCGCCTGATCCTGGGCGTGGTTCCCTCACTCGTGGGCTGGGCGGCGCTTGCATTGACACTGTCCACGCTCCAGCCGGTGCTGGGCCTGGTTGTGCTTATCACCGGCTACATCTTGACCGCCGTGGCCGAGTGGCACGGCCACTCGCGCGGGTGGGTGCCGGGCGGCTACATCACCCTAAGGCTGATCCTGACGGGCGTCGTTGTGCTTGTTCTCACAACCGTGATGGGGGTCCGCCTCATCGGCGGCCATCTCATAATGTAAAAAAAGTCTTTATCTCTGGATTAGTTTATGGGATGCAAATGCATCGCGGACGGAGCACCCCATGAACGCCCCAGCAGACGCAGTTATTATCCCTTTTCCGCATCGTGCACCCCGCTTGAGCGCGGTGTCAGCGGAAAATGATCGGCTCCAGGTTGCGCTGGGCGGGCTGCAGGCAGCGCTCGCCGAACAGGCGCAGGCAGTGGCGGAGTGGCGCTTTGCCATGGCCGAGCTTGGTGTGGGCGTGGCAGCCCTGGGGCACAGCGTCTCGACCTATGAGGAGAGCATCAGCGAGCTTGATGGAACACTGACCGGGCTGAACGACACCACCCGCGAATTGGGCGGCATCGTCCGCAGGTCATAGCGAGAGAAGAACCCCGCAGGCGTGTATGGATCGTCTCCACACACGCCCCGAGGGGAGCCCGATTGCCTTAGCGGCCAACCAATCCCGCGCAAGCGGTCTTGTCCTGGATGTCGTCATTCCAGGCGGGATGAGTGTTCTTGTTGCTCAGGATGTGGTTGAGAATGACCGGCAGGAACTTCGACGCACCACTCTTGGAAACGCCCACGAAGCCGTTGTTGTTCTCGATGGCCAGGTAGCTCGCATTCGTGTAGTGATCTTTCAGGAATGCAATGATACCGGCCGCCACCGTCGGATCGGCATAGCACTGCGCCAGATCGAACGTGGTGTAGCCGACGATCGGATAGCCCGCGCCGACCAACTGGATCAGCGGCACGTAGAGGGCGGGATTTGCACCCTCCTGCGCGTTCTTCGGCGGGGTCAGGTTCTGACCCTGCTTGGGACGCGCCAGTCCTGCGCTGATGTTCTTCGTCGTCGGCAGTTCGGCCACCCTGCCGAGCAGGACGGAGGCGACGATCAGGCTGTGGCTCGGCGCATTGGAGTTCGGATCAATCGATGTAAAGTCCGGCGATATGTAGCCCATTGCGCTCGGCAGCGTGGCCAGTTCAGCAGCAACGCCACCGCTGCCCTTCTCGCCGATGAAGTTGGATGGCGGCGTGCCGTTGGGGAACAGAGAGGCAAAGGTTGTCGTCGCCGTGAAGGTGATGTTGCTGTTGCCGCTATTGCAGACAGCGGAGAGGTGGTTGGAGAGCAGGAAGCTCGTGCCCGAGCCGTCGCTGCGGTAAACCACGGTGATCGGACCCGGCGTGGGCGCAGTTTCACCCTTGTTGACGCTGAGCTGGCTGAAATCGGTGATCTTGCCCGAAAAGACGCCGCACAGATCGTTATCCTGCAGAATCAGCGCGCCGTTGGACTTGATCGCCGAATTTTGCACCGGAATGGCAATGCCAACGCCCATCGAGGGAAGCTGGATCAAATTGCCCGCGGCAGGCTGGCCGAACTGGTAGGTCGCCCAGGCGGAAATCTGCGTCGAACTCAGGGTTGCGTCGGACGCGCCGTAATCGACCGTGTTGCCGGGCGCGCCGGCGGGTCCGCTGCAATTGCCGCCATTATTGCCGCTGACCTTGTTGGTGTCGCAGGTCAGATCGTCCAGCAGAAAGGCGGCCTGCCCGGCGCCCGAGCCCGACGCGATGTAGGCCGCGAACATGGCGCCCGTCGTCATCGAGTTATAGAGGGGGAACTCGGTGGTGTAGTCGTATTCGGCGAGCGTGGAGCCGCCGCCGGTGATCGTGCTTGCGGCGAAGCTGTGCGTTGATAGCAATGCCAGGGCGGCCGCGGATGCGGCGCCCAGCAGGTGGGTGCGAGTCATGGTGTATTCCCCTTGGAAAAACCGGCGCGTTGGGGCCGGTCGCGGCGGGTGTTAACAGAAACCTGTGACAGCGCCGTGACAGCCGGTTGATAGATCAATGACGCTTTGCCAAATCGCTGCGCCTGGGCTGCGCGGGCACCGACATTGATTTGTCATCAATCTGTCACGTGGACTTTCTGGTTAAGCCTGGCGTGAGGTGGCATGACGGCACCGCAGCATGATCTCCACGAACGGGCCAACCTTTGCGACAGCACGCCACTCGCCGCACCAGGCTGGCTGACACATTATTTGCGGTCAGACAATGAAAAGCCCAGGGCGCGCGCGTAGGTGTGCACTGCTGCTCGCACTCGCTGGCAGCTGTGTGTCCGGACATGCGGCAACGGCCGCTGATGCGCCGGCGGCCAAAGCGAGCGCTTTCGATCTCAATGAAATCCGCGTCGACGGCAGCACGGTCCTGCCGCAGGAACAGGTCGAGGAGGTGATCTACCCCTACCTTGGCCCCGCCAAGAACGTGCAGGACGTGCAAGCGGCGCGAAAGGCGCTGCAGGACGCCTATACGCAGGCAGGCTTCGTCACCGTCTCCGTCGCCGCACCGCGCTGGATCGATCGCGCGGGCGGCGTCATCGGCATGCACGTGATCGAGCGGCGCGTGGCGCGCCTGCGCGTGGTGGGTGCCAAGTATTTCGTGCCCGATGCTGTGCGCGCCGGCGCGCCATCGGTGGCACCGGGCACGGTTCCCAACATCCACCAGATCACGGCCGATCTCGTGGGCCTCAATCAATTGCCTGACCGCACGGTGCAGCCTTCGCTCAAGCCAGGGCGGCGGCCAGATACGGTCGATGTCGATCTGGATGTCGCCGACAAATTTCCGTTGCATGGCACGCTGGAGGCCAATAACCGCTATAATGCCGACACGCATGCCGAGCGGCTGACAGCTTCGCTGACCTACGATAATTTCTTCCAGCGCGGTGATTCGGGCACGGTAAGTTATACGGTCGCACCAGAGGATGTGCGGGATGCGGAAATCGAGTCGGCAAGCTACCTGTTCCACATTCCAGACAGCCGCATGTCTCTGCTGTTCACGTATCTGCATTCCAACAGCGACGTAATCGCACTCGGCACCACCGATGTGGCGGGCCGCGGCACGACGGCGGGTTTTCGCTTGCTGATCCCGCTGGGCACGACCGCCGATGCAGGCAATACGTTTACCCATTCCTTCAGCGCGGGATGGGACTACAAGAAGTTTTATGAACTCGATCGCTTCGGCGGGCAGGTCTGCACCAATGGCAGCGGGCGCACGGTGCCCGGCGGCACGCCCAACACGAATTGCCATTTTGTCGTGGCGAACCAGACGTCGGCGCCGATCACCTATTATCCGCTGAACGCCGCTTACGCGGCCAACTGGACCGATCCGAAATCCACCACCGACATCAACATCAGCGCGGAGCTCGGCGTGCCGGCTATCGGCAGCAGCGCGGATCAGTTCGATAACAAACGCTACGCCGCACCGCCGGGCTTTTCCATCCTGCGCGCCGGGGTCACGCGCGAGCAGGACCTGCCTTATGATCTGCAGCTCTGGGGCAGCCTGCAAGGGCAGATGACGAACAACCCCTTGGTCTCAAGCGAGCAATTCGGCCTGGGCGGCGTGGATTCGGTGCGCGGATATTTGGAAGCCGAAACGCTGGGCGATTACGGCCTGACGCTGCAGACGGAATTTCGTGGCCCCGATCTGCACAAATACGTTCGTGGTCCGGTACGAAGTTGGCGTTTCCATCTGTTTGCCGATACCGGCCTGATCAATCTGCGTGACGCGACCCTGGGCCAACGCAGCACCAACGGGCTGAGCTCGGTGGGTGTGGGCACGCGCGTCAATCTGTGGGGCTATCTGAACGGCGCGGTGCAGGATGCGCAGACTCTCAATAACGGGCCAGACACGAAAGCAGGCACCAATCGTGTGCTGTTCCGCGTCTTTGGGGAATTCTGACGATGATGAGACGATTGTTGCGCGCATGCGCGTTCGCCCTGCTGTGCGTGGGCTTCTCGGCGTCCGCCGCACGCGCGGAATGGTGGAATGGCGACTGGCAGTATCGCGTCAAGATCGATGCGGATGCCGGCCCGAAGGGTGCCAATATCGGCGAGCCGATCGGGCGTACGCAGGTGCTGATCCGCCTGACGCAGGGCAATTTCAAGTTCGATGCCGCCAAGCAGGATGGCAGCGATCTCCGCTTCGTGGCGGGGGACGACAAGACGCCGCTACACTATCACATCGAAAAATGGGACGGGCTGGTCGATCAGGTGGCGCTCATCTGGGTCGATGTGCCCGACCTGGCACCAGGCACGGCAAGCCCGTTTTTCATGTACTGGGGCAATCCCAAAGCCAATGACGCGGCCGATGCACATGCCACCTACGATCCCGACCAGGTGCTGGTCTGGCATTTCGGTGACACCGGCGCGTTGCCGCACGATGCCACTGCCAATGGCAACAATGCGCTGACGCCCGCCGCGCGAGATGAGGCGGGCATTATCGGCTTTGGCGCAAAGCTCGCCGTGGCGACGCCGCCGATCAAGCTCGCACCCAGCACCACGCTGAATATCACCGCTGGCGAGGCGCTGACATGGCAGGTCTGGGAAAAGGCGGCTGCACCTGGCGAAACAGGTGTGCTTTATGATCAGCACGATGCAACCGGGCCCGCCGATTTCCAGGTAGGGCTCGCCGGGGGCGTGGCTTACGCGCAGGTGAGCCCGGCCGCCGGCGTGCCGGTGCGCGCGCAGGCGGGTGCGGCGATATCCGGTGACGGCTGGCATTTGATCTCGGTAACGGCGTCGGCTGATCGGGTCACAGTCTTTGTTGATGGGGTCAGGGCGGCCGAGGCTGCAGGAGGGCTGCCGGCCATTGCAGGACCCGGCGTGCTGGGCGGCCCGGCCATGGCGGCACCGATCCCCGTTGCCGGCGCACCGGCGGCGCCGGCACTCGCCAATTTTGCGGGCGAGCTGGACGAATTGCAGATCAGCAGGGCCGTGCGCTCGCCCGGCGCCATAAGTGCGGCGGTGCACAGCCAGGGACCGAACGCCAATCTGCTGGTCTTTGAAACGCCAGAGCAGACCAGCGGCTTTTCAACCGGCTATATCGGTATCCTGCTGCATTCGATTACGCCGGATGCCATGGTGGTGATCGGCATCCTGATGGTGATGATGCTGATATCCTGGCTGGTCATGATCAACCGCGGTGTCGTGGTGGCGCGCACCCGTGGGCAGAACAAGCGTTTCCGCCGCACGCTGCGCGAAACCATGCGCCGCGACGGCGAGATGCTTCTGCCCGGCTTGCCCAAGGATACCCATACCAAGCTTTCGGGCTCGAGCTTGCTGGCGATTTATGAAATCGGCTATCGCGAGGTGAATGAACGCCTGCATGGCGGGCGGACGCTACCAGATGGCACGATTGCGCCGCAATCGCTTGCCGCAATCCGGTCGGCGATGGACGCGCAAATGGTGCGCGAGATTGAACGCCTGAATAATTTGATGGTGCTGCTGACGATTGCTATTGCGGGCGGACCGTTCATCGGACTGCTCGGCACGGTGGTCGGCGTCATGATCACATTCGCCGCCATTGCCGCGGCGGGCGATGTCAATGTGAACGCGATCGCACCTGGTATTGCGGCGGCACTTCTGGCGACGGTTGCCGGGCTTGCGGTCGCGATCCCCTCGCTGTTCGGCTACAATTATTTTCAGGTGCGTATCAAGGGTGTTATATCGGAAATGACAGTCTTTGTGGACGAGATCGTCACGCGCATCGCCGAGGGTGATCTGGCGCGCGAAAACCGTCAGCAGCTTGCTGATTGATCGGGAAGCGGCGCTATGCAGCTCAATGAAGACAAGCCTTATGACGACATCAACATCACGCCGATGCTTGATCTAGCCTATGTGCTGCTGGTCATTTTCATCATCATGACCACGGCGTCTGTGCAGGGCGTGAAGGTCGATCTGCCGCATGGCAGTTCGACGCAGTCACTCGCGGTGCCGAAGACCAAGGTGATATCAGTGTCCAATAGCGGCCAGATCTTCATGGACGCCATTCCGCTCAGCGTTGGGGAATTGGAGGCCAAGCTGCGGGATGCGCAGGCGGTTACGCCCGATCTGCCTGTGGTGCTGAAGGGGGATCGCGCCGTGCAGTACGAGAAGATCATGACGGTGCTCGATATTTGCGGGCGTGTCGGCATCAAGTCGATAGGCCTTGCCTCCCAGCACATCGCGGGGAACTGAGCGATGTTCGGCGATGACAGCGACGATCTTCCCCAGGCGCCGGCCTGGCGCCGCTATGGCGTGCCCGCGGTTGTGCTGGTGGGCGTCTCGGCTGCTGCCTACGGCATTGTCAGTCTGCTCAAGAGCACCGCACCCGGGCCGCGCCCGCATATCGAGCAGCATATCACGTCGATCATCTTGCCGCCGCCACCACCACCACCTCCGCCGCCACCCCCGCCCAAGGTTGTGGAGAAGCCGCGCGAAGAACAGAAAGTGGTGACGCATGTGCCCAAATCGCCACCGAAAATGCCTAGCCCGCCTGCGCCGCTGACCGCGGTCGCCGGTGTTGGCAACGATGCTTACGGGCTCAAGGCTGGCGATGGCAGCGGCGGCGATTTCGTGGGTGATGGAGGCAACGGCGATGGCGGCGATGCCGGCGCTTATTACGAGACCGTAGTCAAAAGCATGGTGAGCGATGCGGTGGCGCGCGATGACCGGCTGCGCAACGCGCGCTATCACGCAACGGTATCTTTCGTTTTTGATGCGGCTGGCCGCGTGCAGAACGTGTCCTTTCAGAATTTCGATGGGGACAGCGAGGTGCGGGAGGAGGTTGTGCGGGCGCTGAGCCGGATGGCGGCGAGCGAGACTATCCCGGCCAATATGGCCAAGGGGAAGCCATGGGTGGTTCGGCTTTCGGCGCATGCGCCGGGTTAAGGGGGAAAGAATGATGAAAACTAAAAAGGCCAGGGGCCCTGCCCCTGGACCCCGCTGGGGACAAGTCCCCAGACCTCAAATTCGTGGGGGTCTGGGGCCCCAGGCCCCAGCGGGGTCAAGGGGCAGAGCCCCTTGCCTTTTTCTTCTTGCTTGCCTTTTTGCCTTGCCGGCCCACGCCGACGAGCAAACCGTAAAACTCATCCAGCTCCTCATCCAAAAAGGCATTCTCTCGCCCAACCAGGCCCACGACCTGTTGCGCGAAACCAGCACAAAACCGCGCCGCTCGGCACCCGCGCCCGCGCCGATCGAAGAAGCCCCTCCAGTCCCAGGCTCGCAGATCCGCGTCACCTACGTGCCGCAATTCATCCGCCGCCAGATCGCCGATGAAGTGCGCGCCCAGGTCATGGACCAGGCGCAGACCGAAGGCTGGGCCGCGCCGGACGCGCTGCCCGAATGGACCAAGCGCATCAAGCTGTTCGGCGACATTCGTGTGCGGGCCGAGGACGATCTGTTCGACCGCAACAACAACAACCAGTTCATCAATTTCAACGGCATCAATAACGGCTCGCCGTTCGATGCCAACAGCTATGGCCAGGCGAACGGCACACAGGCCAACCCGCCCTTCCTGAACACGACGCAGGATCGGCAACGCTTCCGCCTGCGCGCGCGCTTCGGCGTCGAGGCTGATGTCGATGATTGGGTGCGTGCGGTCATTCGCGTCGGCACGGGCCAGGACGATGGTCCGGTCACGCCAAACCAGACGTTTGGCACGGCCAATGGCTTGCTGGGTGCTTCGGGCGATTTCTCCAAGCCGGCGCTATGGCTTGACCGCGGCTATTTCGAATTCCGCCCACTTCCGCAGGTAACGCTCTATGCCGGGCGGGAACCAAATCCCTTCCTGCCGTCCGATCTGATGTTCTACCCCGAGCTCGGCTTTGACGGTTTTGCCGCCACCGGCCGTCAAAGCTTCGGGCCAGTCACTTTGTTCGGCACCATCGGTGCCTTTCCGCTGTTCAACGCGCCCTTCGATTTCTCGACGAATTCGCAAGTCAAATACGCCTCGAACAACGCCTATCTCGCGGGATTACAAGGCGGGGCCACGTGGCAGATGCGGCCCAATCTGCTCGGGATACTTGGCGTCGGCATCTTTGACTATCTCAACGTGCAGGGGGCAGTCTCCCAGCCTTGCGGGGTGCAGGCAGCAAACCAGTTCTACTGCAACACGGATGATACGCGCGCCCCATACGAGCAGTTCGGCAATACGCTGTATGCGATTCGAAACATTTTCCCACTGCCCGGCACTTCGCCCAGCGTCTCTCCCGACCCGCAATACTATGGTCTGGCGTCACGCTTCAACGTGTTGGACATCCACCCGCGCGTCGATGTCACCACCTATCATCCGATCGACATCTCCATCGAGGGTGAACTCATCAAGAATCTCGCCTACAATCAGGCGGCGATTCTGACGCACGGCCCGGTCAACGGGCCCGTCGGTCCGCAAAACAACATCGGCAGCAACGGCCATTACCAGGGTGGCGACACCGGCTACATGGTCAAGGCCACGCTCGGGCAGCTGAAAATGCACAGGCTGTGGGATTGGAACGTATTTTTGTCTTACCGTTACCTGCAGACAGACGCCACACTTGACGCGATCGCCGATGCCGACTTTCATCAGGGCGGCACGAACGCGCAAGGCTACATCCTCGGCGGCAATTTGGGCATCGCGCATAATACATGGCTCAATTTCCGCTACTTCAGCACCGAAGCGATTGCCGGCCCGCATTACGGCGCGGATACGATCTTCCTCGATTTGAATTCGAGCTTCTGATCATGCGGGCATCGCTCATTGCCCTGGCCTTGATAGCCGCGCCGATTGCGCCGGTGCGCGCGGACGACACGCCCGAGGATCGGCTCCGCGCCGCCCTGCGCCAGTCTGTCACCGAAATGCGGGCAGCCCAGGATGAGGCGGCGCAAGCGCAGGCGCAGCTGGCTCAGGCGCAAACCGACCTGGCCGCGACCAAGACGCAGCTCGATGCGGCAAACGCCAAGCTCGCTGAACTCGGCGGCAAGAGTAGGGTCAAGCCAGAACAGCTCCAGGCGCTGCAGGCTTCTCTGCAATCCGCGCAAGCGCAGAACGCGGCACTGCAGCAGGGCCTGTCGCGCTATCAGGGTGCGGTGCAGCAGGCGCAGAGCGTTGCGCGTGAGAAGGACGCGCAGAGCCGTCAGGCCAAAGCGGGGCTTGCGTCCAACACCCGCGCGCTGGAAACCTGCAAGGTGGCCAACGCCAAGCTGATCGACGTCAGCGAGAAAGTGTTGCATCTCTACCAGGATCGCAGTTTCCTATGGGTGCTGCGCAAGAGCTACGAGCCGATCATCGGCGCTTCCAAGGTGGACCTGGAAAACATCGTGCAGGATTACGACGACAAAATCAGGGACCAGGAGTACATCCCGCCGGCTGCACGCCGATGAAGAACGCCACCACGCGTAAGCCAACTGACAAAAGTTTTTTGGTTCTTTTTTTCAAAAAAGAACTTCTTCTTCTCTTACTGGCCGCAGCCGCCGCCGCCGATCCCGTCATCGCCGTCCGCGGCACAGACCAAATAACGGCCAGCCAGGTGCGCGCCCTGATCGCCAGTACAGACCCGCAAACACGCAACAAGCTAACCACGGACCCAAAGGCGCTGCAGGACGTGATCCGCAACGCGCTGATCCAGCGCGGCGTGCTTGCGGCCGCGCGCGCCGCCAACTGGGAACGCCGGCCGGAGGTTGCGGCCATGCTCGCGCGCGCGCGCGATGCCGCATTGGCGCAAAGCTTCCTGGCCAGCCACACCGCCCCGCCGCCCGGCTACCCGTCGGAGGCGGAGATAGAAGCCGCCTATCAGCAAGCCAAACCGCAGCTGATGCAGCCGCGCGCATATCGCGTGAGCCAGCTCGCCATCCAGCTTCCGCCCACCGCAAGCGCCCAGCAGATCGACGCCGCCCGCCGCACGCTGGCGGCCGCCCGCGATGCCTTTACCGCCGGCCGCTCACCCGCGGGCATGGAGATGCTCGATCTAGGCTGGGTGCCCGAAAATCGGCTGCAGCCGGCCGCGCGCGATGCTGTCTCCGGCCTTCTGGAGGGCCAGGTCTCCGCGCCGGTCTGCACCAAGTCCGGCTGCGCGTTGCTCAAGCTGGTGGCCACCCGCCAGGCAGGCCCGGCGCCGCTGAGCGAGGTGCGCGACGGTCTGATCCGCCTGCTACGCCAGCAGAAGGAGCGCCAGGGCGAACAGGACTATGCCAACACCCTGCTAGCCCGCGCGCCGGTGCGCATCGATGAGATCGCGCTGGCCCAACTCGCCGCAGCGCCCGCCAGCCGATGAGACACGCAACCCTCTTCCTGATGGCAGTGATCGCTCTGGCGGCGCCGGCGCGCGCGCAAACCCCGCGCACACCGCCCGTCAATTGCACGGACGTGCAGGTCGGCTCGGCGCAGAGCTATGCCTGCATCAATGCGCAGCTCGGCGCCACCGCGCAGGCCACCCACCGGGCCTCCTCCGACACCGACGCGCCGGTCAATTCCGCCTCGCCCAGCAACGTCACGGGCACGTTCAACGAGGGCGCAACGCGCAACCGCCTGGGTGCCAATTTCGGCAAATCCGCCGTGCCCTACCGCCCGCCCGCGGCCAACCCGCCGCCCCTGCCACGGCGCTGACCCGCTTTCTTGACCCTTATGTTCCTTTGCGTCATGCAGCCGCGCTTTCCCCGCTCTTCTCGCCGGCCTGTTCAGCGCCGCTGCCCCCCCAAGGACAAAACCCAGCCATGCGCGACAAGGGCGAATACCTCTTCACGTCCGAATCCGTCTCCGAAGGCCACCCCGACAAGGTCGCAGACCGCATCAGTGACACGGTGCTGGACGCCTATTTGACCGCGGACCCCTACGCGCGCGTGGCCTGCGAGACGATGGTCACCACCAACCGCATCATCCTGGCCGGCGAGACGCGCGGCCCGGCCAGCGTCACCACCGAGCAGCTAATCCACCTGGCGCGCGAGGCGGTGCGCGACATCGGCTACGACCAGGAGGGTTTTTCCTGGCGCAACGCCGAGGTCAGTTGCCTGCTGCACGCCCAGTCCAGTGACATCGCCGCGGGCGTCGATAGCGCCGGCAACAAGGACGAGGGTGCCGGGGATCAAGGCATCATGTTCGGCCATGCCAGCGATGAGACCGAAAGCCTGATGCCGGCGCCCATCCATTACGCCCACCTGATCCTGCGCACGATCACCGAATTGCGCCGCGCGAACGATCCGCGCGTGGCAGGCCTGCTGCCCGACGCCAAAAGCCAGGTCACGCTGCGCTACGCAGGTGGCCGTCCCGTCGGTGCGACTAGCGTGGTGCTGAGCACGCAGCACGAGGACGGTCTGGATCAGACCGACATCAAGGCGCGCATCGTGCCGTTGATCGAGGCCGCCCTGCCGGCGGGCTGGATGTGCCCCGATGACGAGCTCTACGTGAACCCCACAGGCAATTTTGTCATTGGCGGCCCCGATGGCGATTGCGGCCTGACCGGGCGCAAGATCATCGTTGACACGTATGGTGGCGCCGCGCCGCATGGCGGTGGTGCATTTTCCGGCAAGGACCCGACCAAGGTCGATCGCAGCGCCGCCTACGCGGCGCGCTATCTGGCCAAGAATGTAGTGGCGGCGGGCCTGGCCGAACGCTGCACGCTGCAAATCAGCTACGCCATCGGCGTGTCGCACCCGCTTTCGGTCTATGTCGATCTGCACGGCACCGGGCGGGACGTGGAGGAAGCGCGGCTTGAGGTTGTCCTGCGCGAGCTGATGAACCTTTCGCCGCGAGGCATCCGCGAGCACCTCAAGCTCAACCGGCCGATCTATGTGCCGACGACCGCCTACGGGCATTTTGGGCGCACGCCGGACGAGGCGGCGGGCACGTTTACCTGGGAGAAGACCGATCTGGTGGGCGAGCTGCAGTCTGCCTTTGGCAGGTAGTCAGCCTTCAGCTGTCAGTCGTCAGCGACCTTCTGTTTCCCGCCGACTGGTTGCTGAAAGCTGATGAAAGCCCCTCCCGATCGGCTGTATGGGCGCCTGCGCAGCCATGCGCTTCGCCCGCGTCAGCAGCGTTTGCTTGCCGAAACGCTACCGCGCCTGCGCTTTACCACCTTGCCGCCCGGCCCCGTCTGGATGGAGGTGGGCTTCGGCGGCGGTGAGCACGCGCGTGCGCTGATCGCCGCAAACCCTGAGGTTACGCTGATTGCCTGCGAGGTGTTCGAGCAGGGCCTGTGCTCGATGTTGGCGGCGCTGGTGCCGGAGGGGCAGGAGGCTATTGCGCCCCTGCCGCAAAATCTGCGGCTGTGGGATGGCGATGCGCGCGCGCTGCTGCGCGCACTGCCGGAAGGCTGCCTAGACCGCCTATATCTGATGTTTCCCGATCCCTGGCCGAAGGCTCGGCACGCCAAGCGGCGCTTCGTGCATCCCGATATCGTGGCGCTGGTGGCGAGCCGTCTCAAGCCTGGTGCGGAATGGCGTGTGGCGAGCGATGATCCAACCTATCAAGACTGGGTGGCCGAGGTGATGGACGGGCAGTTATTCTTCGACAGGGCGCCTACCCTGCGCGCGCGCCCGCATGATTGGCCCGCAACGCGATATGAAGCCAAGGCGCTCAGTGCCGGCCGCCAACCGCTCTACTGGCGCTTCATTCGAAGGAAGCGCTCGCCACCTGCGTCCAGCAAAACAGATGACGAGGGATCGTCAAGCGACGGCGTGCTTCGCACAACGAGGGCAGGAACTGCTCGCCCCGCCCTCTAGCATTGTCTTACACTTCGCACGCCTCCAACGGCACTCCGCCCATCGCGCACCCGCCCACCGGTCGCCCCTGCCGCGCCAGCAGCCCGCGCAGCGCGCGGATAGGCGGAAACACCTCCTGGTTCCAGTCTGCCCCCTGAGCGTCGTGCGCCTTCTGCTCTTGTTCGACGATCCAGCGATCCTCGGTAAAGATGCGTTCGGTGAACCAGACCAGCGCGGGCCAGCCAAGATCGAGCAGGAAAGCCGGCTTTGGCCGCTGAATTGCCAGCAAGCCGAACGTGCGATGGCGCCGCTGCTCACGGTCCAGCGGCGTGTAGCAGATCCACAGCTCCATGACCGGCGCCTCGCCCGAGGTCCAGATGCGCAGCTCCTGATAGGGGTAGGACGTGCGGATCGTCATCAAATCCTTGTGGTTGCCCTCGCCGGCGCCTCGGCGCTGTCCCAGGATCGCCGCCTCGCCCAGCGGCTGCTTTCCGCCCTCGCGCGCGAAGGTGTAGTCCACCTCCATCCAGTCGAGACCCTCGCGCATGCCGCGGAAGCGCGGGCGAATCTGCCCCATCTGGCGGCGGTGGAGAAACTGATGGTTCATGTCCATCAGGTTTTCGTGCATGAAGCTGTAGTGACAGGCGACCTCCCGCCCGAGCCGGCGCGTGCGGTAGGCGGGATCGGCGGACGCGCCCAGGCGCGGAAACGGCGTTCCGGCCGCGCGGGCGTGCTCGCCCGGAAAGACGAAAATCAGGCCGGAGGCCTCATGGCAGGGATAGCTGCGCACGCCATTGGGCAGCTTGTCCTTGCCAAGATAGGGCACGTCGATGCACGCGCCGGTGCGATCATACGTCCAGCCGTGATAGCAGCAGCGGATCGCGCAGCCATCGACCACGCCGGCGTGCAAGGGCACCTGGCGATGCGCGCAGCGATCCTCCAACGCAAAGACGCCGGCCTGCTCCTGCTGTGCGCCGGCGGCGGGGCGCACCAGCACGATCGGCTCGCCGGCAAAGGTCACGCCCAGTGTCTTGCCGGGCTTGAGGTCACGCGACCAGGCAACGGGATACCAATGGTCGGGGTGCGCGCCCACCCTTCGCAAATCGATGGAGGGGAGATGTACGTTCATGGCCACTCCGGAGTCTCACTGAACTATTGACATGCTGCGCCCGCGTTGTCGCCCCTGGCGATCCAAGCGTTGCGCAACCAAGGGTTACGGCCTCAATCCGGCCTCTGCCACCGGGCCCGCCGGCCCCAGACCAGGGTGGACGACATGGCGTAATTCCACACGACACCGATGACGGCGCCGATCGCCCCCGCCGGCGTGCGCCCCGCGCCGCCGCCGTAATAGAGCGCGCGCGCAATGCCGATATTGGCGATCGCCCCCACGCCGCACACCAGCACGAACAGCGCCAGCCCGCGCCACAGCCGACCGCCGCGCAGGCGCTGGTCGCGATAGGTGATGACGTTGTTGAGCTGGAAATTGGCGATCATCGCAACGGCCGTGGCAAGCGTCTGCGCGCGGCTGAAATCGGCACCCGCAGCACTCGCGGCAAGCAGCACGGCCAGGTGCACCAGCACGCCGAAGCTGCCGACGAGCGCGAACGAGAGGAAACGCAGCGGCACCGTTCCGCCAAGCGCCTTGTCGATCAGCAGGGCCGCGAACTGGACCATCACCAGGGGGCTGAGCTTGCTCTGCCCGGCCGCGCGGGCATGGAAGGCCGCGCCGATTTCGATCACGCGCAGGCGCGTGGGGGCGGAGAGCAGCAGGTCGAGCAGGATTTTGAAGCCCTGGCCGGTCAAGCGAGGCGCAATCGCCTCGAACAGCGGTTGGGGCAGCATGAAGAAGCCGCTGAGGGGATCGCTCAGGCGCGCGGGCAGCATGGCGTCGGCCATGCGGATGGCGAGTGCAGAGAGGCCATGCCGCCACGGCCCGGCGAGCCCCACGGCATCGCCGCCATCGGCAAAGCGGCTGGCAACAACAATGTCGGCCTGCCCGGCGCGGAGCGCCGCGAGCATGACCGGCAGGCGCGTTTCGTCATGCTGCAGGTCGCCATCGATGACGGCGATGGTCTCGGCGGAGGAGGACAGCGCGCCCTCGATCACCGCCGAGGCCAGGCCGCGCCGGCCGACGCGGCGGATGCAGCGGATGCGCGGGTCGCGGGCGGCATGGGCGCGCGCTTCTGCGGCGGTGCCGTCCGGGCTGTCGTCATCGACGAAGACCGCCTCCCAGGTGAGGCCGGCTAGTGCCGCGTCCAGCCGGGCGACCATGGGGGTTATGTTGGCGCGCTCGTTGTAGCAAGGGATGACGATTGTGAGCGCGAGGGGGCAGTCCATGGGCGACTCTAGTAGCGGCAACCTGCTCAGTCGAAGCTCCATAAATAGACGGGGGGCCTGGGGGGGATGGCACATCTCCCCCAGCCTTACCTTCCACGTCCCGTCCCAATAACCCCATCCCCAAACCGCCCGCGCAGCGCATCGATCGCCCCCTGCCGCGCCACCAGCCGCGGCGCGTCCGGATCGGCCAGATCGCCGCAATCGCCTTGCGCGAGATCCACCAGCCCCGACGCGCCTATGCCGATCAGCCGAAACGCGGTGCCATCGGCCTCCCGCGCCAGCAGCGCGCGTGCCGCGTCGAATAACCGGTCTGGCAGCGCGGAGGGCAGCGGCAGGCGCCCCGCGCGCGTGCGGCTGACGAAACGCGCCGTCTTGAGCTTCAGCACGACGCCGCCGGCGGCGTAGCCCTGGCCGCGCAGGCGCTTGGCCAAGCGTTCGGCCAACCGCCACAGCACGGCCTCCAGCGCAGTGGGATCGGTGATGTCGGTGTCGAACGTGCTCTCGGCGCTGATGGATTTCGCGCCTTCGTGGGGCGAGACGCGGCGTGCGTCCTGCCCGTGTGCGCGGGCGATCAGGCTAGCGGCCTCCGCACCCAGCAGGCGCGCGGCGCCAGTGCCATCAAGCGCCTGCAACTGGCCGACGCGGGTAATTCCCAAGGCCGCCAGGCGCTTCTGCTGAACCGGACCCACGCCGGGCAGGACCCCCACGAACATCGGCGCCAGGCGCGCCGGCGCGTCCGCGCCCAGCACAGCAAAGCCGCGCGGCTTGTCCTGGCCGGCCGCGATCTTGGCCAGCATGCGGTTGGCGGCTAGGCCGATGGAGACGGTGACACCCAATTCGGCTTCAATCCGCGTGGCCAGGCGCGCCAGAACCACCGCGGGGGGCGCGCCGTGCAGGGCCTGCGTGCCGGCCAGATCAAGTGCCGCCTCATCTATGGACAGCGCCTGAACGGCAGGGGTGAGCGTTTGCATCAATGCCCTGATCTGGCGCGCCGCGGCAGCGTATTTGGCCATCTCGGGGCGGATCACCACGGCCTGCGGACACAGCTTGCGGGCCTTGTACATCGGCATGGCGCTGGCTACGCCATCCATGCGCGCGATGTAGCAGGCCGTCGTCACCACGCCGCGTGTGCCGCCGCCGATGATGACGGGCCGGCCGGCGAGCTCGGGCCTGTCGCGCTTTTCCACGCTGGCGAAGAAGGCGTCGCAGTCGATATGCGCGGTTGTCAGGTTCAGCAGTTCGGGGTGGCGCAGGATGCGTGGGCCGCGGCAATGGGGGCAGGTGACGGCCTCGCCCAACGGCCAGGCGCCGCAATCGCGGCACAGGGAAGGTACGGCCTGACCGGATTGAACCAATTGCGCCCCCCTGACTGCTTGTGCTGCGTGGGGGCAGACACTACCCCCAAAGCGGGCGACGACAGAAGGAAGCGCATGCCCGATACTGCACACGCCGAGATTGGGCCCGACCTGCACGCGCTTGCGGCCGAGAATGCGCGCCTGGCCGAGCGCCTGCGGCTGGCGGAGGCGAGTGCGGCATCCCAGGCCATTCGCGCCCAGGCCTGGAGCTGGCAGGCCGGCCAGCTCAGCGCGAGCATGGCGCAGATGCGCGCGAGCCTGTTCTGGCGCCTGACGTGGCCGTTGCGCCTGGCCGTTGTGATGGCGCGCGGGCTGCCGGCCAATACCGCCGAGGGCGCGGCCATACGCCACGTCTGGCGCCTGTTCAGCCGCGAGGGCGCGGGTGCCACGGCGCGGGCTGTCCGGCGATGGCTGCGGCGCGGGCGCGCGGGTCCGGCAACGGTGGCACGACCTGCACTGGGCGACACCGCCGACCAAGAGTCCGATGATCAATTTCCGGTCATATCGATGGTGCCGATGGTGCTGATCGTGGCCGAGCTTTCCGTGCCACAATGCGCCAAGTATCGCGTCTGGCAAAAGCAGGAGCATTTCGCACGCTTGGGCGTTGCCTGCCGCGTGATTAATTGGCACGATGCAAATGCGTGCTTTTCGGCCGCGGTGACCGCAAGCCAGGTGATCCTCTACCGCGTTCCGGCGACCACGGAAATGCTGGCGCTGATCGCCTATCTCCATGAATTGGGCCTGAGGCCATATTGGGAAGTCGATGATCTGATCTTCGACGAAGCCCTTTATCGGCAAAACAGCAATCTGGCCGATCTGGAGCCGGAACTGCGTCATTCGGTACTAGAGGGCGTGGCGTTGTACCGCCGCGCGCTGCTGGCCTGCGGGCGCGGCATTGCATCGACTGAGCCGCTCGCCCAGGCGATGCGCGATGCGGGCGTGGCCGAAGTGAGCGTGATCGAAAACGCGCTCGACGAGGAGAGCCTGTCTGTTGCCGCCGAGGTCGTGGCGGCGCGCACGGACCATGAGGGCGTGCTGATCACCTACGGATCGGGCACCAAGACGCACGATACGGATTTTCGCCAGGCCTCACCCGCGCTGCTGCGCCTGATGCAGGCGCGGCCGGAGGTGAGCCTGCGCATTATCGGCGAGCTGGCCTTGCCGGATGCGTTCAAGGCCGTGGGCGCGCGCATCGAGCGTCTGCCGTCCGTGCCTTATGCGCGTTACCTCGCACTTCTCGGCGAGAGCGATATCAGCATCGCACCGCTTGAGCCTTCGGTCTTCAACGATGCGAAGAGCAACATCAAGTTTCTGGAAGCGGCGATTTTGGGCATGCCCAGCGTGTGCTCGCCGCGTGCGCAATTCGCGGCCGTCATGATCGATGGGCAGACCGGCTTTATGGCCGATGATGAAGCGGCGTGGTTTGCCGCGTTGGACAGCTTGACCGCAGACGCTGCGTTGCGCGCGCGCGTGGGGCAGGCGGCGCATGCGTTGGCCGTCGCGCGATACGCGCCCGCGGCGATTGCGCACGACCAGGTGGCGCCGCTGATCGAGGCGCCATCGACCACGCGTCCGCCGGGGACGCTGCGCGTGCTCATGGCCAACGTTTTCTACGCGCCGCGCAGCTTTGGCGGCGCGACGATCGTGGTCGAGGAGATGGCGCGCCGTCTGCACGGCATGGCAGGCACCGAAATCACTGTCGTCACCACGCTCGGCCCGGATGCAAGGCGGCAGGCCGCGACGCGCCAGGTGCAGAACGGCATCACCGTCTTTGCCCTGCCCACGGCGGCGCAGGACGTGATTGCCGCCTACGACGACCCTGACTGCGCGCGCGAATTCGGCCATATTCTGGATGCCGTTCGACCGGATATTGTTCACCTGCATTCAATCCAGCATCTCGGTGCCACTATCGCGGTGGCGTGCCGTGAGCGGGATATACCCTATGTCATTACGCTGCATGATCCGTGGTGGCTATGCGCGCGCCAGTTCATGGTGACTGGCCAGGGTCGCTATTGCTTTCAGAAGCGCATCGATTTGCATGTCTGCGAGGCCTGTGTCCCCGGATCCAACCACCTGAGGGAAAGGCTCGATCTGCTCCGCTGCGTGCTCGATGGCGCGGCCCAGCTGCTTTGCCCGAGCGCATCCCATCGCGCGCTCTATCTGGCGCAGGGCATCGCATCCGAGCGTATCGTGGTCGCACCCAACGGTGTGCGCCTGCCCGGGCGCGCGCCGGAGCGCGTGCTCTCGCCGCGCATCCGTTTCGGCTATGTCGGCGGTAATGAGGCGGTCAAGGGTTACACGCTGCTGCACGCCGCCTTTGCCGCCTTGACGCGTACGGACTGGGAGCTTGTTCTGGTGGACAACACGCTCAATCTGGGCTTCGCCTCTATTGCGGCGGCGGATTGGAAGGTCGCGGGTCGGGTGCGGATCGTGCCGGCCTACACGCAGGACACCATGGAGGCGTTCTTCGAAGACATCGATGTCCTGCTTTTCCCCTCGCAATGGAAGGAAAGTTTTGGCCTCACGGTGCGCGAGGCGCTGGTGCGTGACGTGTGGGTGATTGCAACCGATGGCGGCGGCCCGGCCGAGGCAATCAGCGATGGTGTCAACGGCACGATTATTCCGCTGGACGGGCAGTATCGCACGCTGCAGCGCGCGATCGAGGATGTGCTGGATCATCCGGTGCGGCTGGCGGACTACCGCAATCCGCGCGCCGGCGATGTGGTCGGCTACGAGGCGCAGGCGCTTGAGCTTCGTGGGCTGCTTGCACGCGTGGTCCATGCCGCAAAGGTCGGCAGATGAATGACAGTGACGTGCCGATTGCCGCGACGAACGCGGCGCTCGGAGCGCTGACGGCGTCGGAACTTGACCCGCTCTTCTGGCCGCCTGCGCGCCTGGGCGTTGAGAGTGCATGGTATGGTCACGTGCCTTTCGCAAACTGGATTATTGCCAACCATCGGCCCCGCAGGCTGGTCGAACTCGGCACCCATAACGGCGTGTCCTACACCGCGTTTTGTGAAGCGGTGCTGCGCGAGCGCCTAGATACGACATGCACCGCAATCGATACCTGGCAGGGCGATGAGCATGCCGGCTTCTATGGCGATACCGTCCATGACGAGCTGCGCCGCTTTCACGATGCACGCTACGGCGCATTTTCCGATCTGCGCCGCATGCGCTTCGACCAGGCGCTGGCCAATATCCCCGCCGACAGTATCGACCTGCTGCATATCGACGGCCGCCATTTTTACGATGATGTGCGCGAGGATTTCCTGACCTGGCGCGACCGGCTATCGTCACGCGCGGTGGTTCTGTTCCACGACACCAACGTGCATGAGGGCGATTTCGGCGTCTGGCGTCTGTGGGCCGAACTGCGGCGCGATCACGCGGGATTCGAGTTCCTGCACGGGCACGGCCTGGGCGTGCTCGCGGTGGGTGGGCTGGTGGATGGTGCAGTGGCCGCGCTCTGCCACACGCGTGATGGCTCGGTCATCAGTGCCGTGCGCGAACGCTTCTCGGCTTTGGGCGAACGCTGGATCGGCGCGCGTGACCTGGCGGAGCAGAGAGGTGCGGCAGCCGCGCTGCAAACCGAATTGTCCGCCACCAAGCAATGGGCGGAGCGTGCGCAGGGCGAGGTCAACGCGCTGTTTCCGCAATGGGCGGCGCTGACGGAAAAGACGCGCGCGGTGCGGCTCGCACTGGCCGAGACGCGCTGCGACCTCGCCGTGACAGGTGGCGCATTGAGCGAGACGCGGCGTGCGCTGGAGGCGGCGCGTGGCGAAGTGGCTGCGCTGCAGACCGATGTCGCGGCGCGCGAGACTGACATCGCGGCGCGCAATACCGCCATTGGCGCGCGCGAGTCCGATATTGCGGCCATGACGGCGGCGCACGCTTCTGAAATCGAAGGTTTGCGCGCGGCGTTGAGCGAGGCGCATAATATGTGCCTCTACGCGCAAGCACATGCGCGCGCCCTGGAGGACGCTGCGGAGGCGATGCGCGCATCGACGTCCTGGCGCATGACCTCGCCGCTGCGGCGCATGCGCGGCGTGCGTGAAGCCGGCAGCGTGCGCCTGGCGCTGGCGCCGCCCGAAATCCCGACGCAGCCGTTGACACCAGCCATGTCAGTGCCGGTCTTGTTAGCGCCCACCGTAACGGTCGTGCCCGCGCCTGGCCTCGACACCGCGCGCGCGCCGCGCGCGCTGTTTATTTCCGGCGAGGACCACACGCCGGGTCATTCCTATCGCATCTTGCGCTACCTTGATGCGGCGCGTGCGGTGGGTTTTGACGCGAGCTGGAAGGCCGCGGCACCTGTGGGCCCGCCCGATCTGGATGGCGCCAAGGTTGTCGTGTTGTGGCGCGTGCCCCATGGCGCGCACGTGCAGGGCATCATCGACTACGCGCGTGCGCGCGGTGCCGCGGTCGTCTTCGATGTGGACGATTTGATGTTCCGCCCGGAAATGGCCGTGGTCGATATCATCGACGGCATACGCAGCCAGAAATTCTCCGAAATGCAGACGCAGGCCTTTTTCACGCAGATCGGCCGCACCCTCCGCGCATCCGACCTCGTGACGTGCCCGACCGAGGAGCTGGCGCACCACGCGCGGCTGATGGGCCGGCCGGCCTACGTGCTGCCCAACGGTTTTGACGAGGACAGCCACGATCTGGCCCGGCGTGCGCGCGCCGACTGGGCAGAAGTGGGCGATGATCTGCTACGCATAGGTTATGCCGGCGGATCACGCACGCATCAGCGCGACTTTGCCGTCGCAGTACCCGCGATTGCGCGCGTGCTGGCCGAGAACCTACAGGCGCGTCTGACCATTTTCAAGGACCCGTCCAGCGATGAGGGGCTGATCCTGATGGACGAATTTCCGCAACTCGCGCCGCTGGCCGATCGCATCGAATGGCGCGACCTGGTGCCGCTTGCGGTGCTGGCGACGGAGCTTGCGCGATTTGCCATCAACATAGCGCCGCTTGAGGCGGACAACCCGTTCTGCGAGGCCAAGAGCGAACTCAAGTTTTTCGAAGCGGCGCTGGCCGGCGTGCCGACCGTGGCTTCGCCATCCGGGCCGTTCACGCGCGCCATCGAGGATGGCGTAAGCGGTTGCCTGCCCCGATCCGAGGAGGAATGGTACAGCGCACTGACTCGTCTGCTGGGCGACGCTTCGCTGCGCGCGCGCATGGCGCAGTCGGCTTATCACGTGAGCCTGGGCCGCTTCGGGCCCGAGGCGCGTCAATCCGCATGGGCGCTGATGCTGGCGCAGCTTCAGGGAGGTGCCGCCGGCGCTGCGGCCTTCGAGCGCGCGCAGTTTCGTGCAGCACAGCCGCGCATCATGCCGCCGGTGGTTCCCCACGCGCAGGTGGTGCTCTCCACCCGCGGCGCACGCATGGCCGACATTTCTGTCATCGTGCCCGTCTATAACTACGCGGATTTCGTGGGCGAAGCGTTGCAGTCAGTAGCGGCACAGACGATGGAGGTCCTGGATCTTGTCGTCGTCGATGATGCCTCGCCTGACGATTCGCTGGACATTGTGCGGTCCTGGCTGTTGGCGCATGGCGGGCGGTTCAATCGTGTAACCGTGCTGCGCCACGTGGAGAATGCCGGCTTGGGCTTTGCGCGCAACAGCGGCTTTGCCGCGGCCGAGAGCCGGTTCGTGCTGCCGCTGGATGCGGATAACCGCCTGCGCCCCACCGCGTGCGCGACGCTGCTGGAGGCTTTGCACGAGAGCGGTGCGGCGTTTGCCTACCCCGCCATCGCACAATTCGGCTTGAAGGGCGAGGTGTTCGGCGGGGAAGCGTATTCCACGCTGCGCCTGCAATGCGGCAACTACATCGACGCGATGGCGCTCGTGCGCAAATCAGCCTGGGCTGCGGCCGGCGGCTACGACCACGTGCAATATGGGTGGGAGGATTACGACTTCTGGTGCCGGCTTGCAGAGCGCGGGCATTTCGGGCAGGCGGTGCCCGATGTGCTGGCCGATTACCGCGTGCACGCCGCGTCGATGCTGCATACGACGACGGAGATCCAGGATCATAAGAATGATCTCATCGCCGATTTGAAGCGAAGGCATTCGTGGATCGATGTACCGTTGAAGGGGGAGTATGGAAGTTAAGAAAGGAAGCAGTTCTTTTTTGAAAAAAGAACCAAAAAACTTTTTTCATTTCGCCGATAACATGCGTCACTTTCTTGCTGCCGGATAGACGCCGAGAATCTTAATCTTCCTTGAAAAAAACTCTAGCTCTTCCAGCGCCAGCCGCAGCGAGGGGCTCTCCGGATGCCCCTCTACGTCGCACATAAACTCGGTCGCGGTAAAAGCGCCGCCCACCATGTAGCTTTCCAGCTTGGTCATGTTCACGCCGTTTGTCGCAAATCCGCCCAGCGCCTTGTACAGCGCGGCCGGCACGTTGCGGACCGCAAACAGGAACGTTGTCATCAGGTCTGCATCGTTCGGGTTGTGCTCGGCGGGACGCGCAGCGGTGATATAGAAACGCGTGGTGTTATGCGCCTCATCCTCGACATTGGCGCGCAACACGACGAGGCCGTATATCTCGGCCGCGAGTGCGCTGGCCACTGCCGCCTCTTCCGGCCGGCCCCAGGCGGCGACCATCTCGGCAGCCCCGGCGGTATCGGCCTGCACCACCGCCTGCGCGCACAATTCGCGCACCAGCCCGCGCACCTGGCCCAGCGCCACCGGGTGGGAATGCACGCGGCGCAAATCGGCCAGTGCCGCGCCTGGCACGCCGAGCAGGCAGTGCTCGATGCGCTGGAAATGCTCGCCGACAATGGACAGGCCGCTGGCGGGCAGCAGCGCGTGGATGTCCGGCACGCGGCCGACGAGCGAGTTCTCGCACGGCAGCATGGCGTAGGCGGCCCGTCCGCTGATCACGGCATCGATGGCGGCTTCGAAGGTCTCGCATGGCAGGGTGGGCCGACCGGGAAAAGCGGCGCGGCAGGCCATGTCGCTATAGGCGCCGGGCTGACCCTGGAAGGCGACGGGGCCGGTCATGCCAGAGCACCGTGGCTGCGGCGGGCGCGCGCGAGGTCTTCGGGCGTGTCCACGCCGAAGGGGGCGTGCTCGACGCGCGCAACGCCGATGACCATTCCCGCTTCCAGCGCCCGCAGTTGTTCGAGCTTTTCGCGCAATTCCAGTGGACTGGGTGGGAGGGCCACGAAGCGCGCGAGTGCGGCGCGCCGGTAGGCGTAGATGCCAATATGGTGCCACAGCGGACCCTCGCCCGCCGGCACCGCCGCGCGGGAGAAATAGAGCGCGCGCGCCACTGCCGCACCGGGCGCAAAGGCGCAGGCGGCCTTGACGACGGAGGGTGATGCCGCTTCCTCAGCACTGGTCACCGGCGCCACCAGCGTGGCCATGTCGCAGGCGGGGTCGTCGAGCGGCGCAAGGACCGCGTGCAATTGGCCGGGCTGCAGGTCGGGCAGGTCGCCCTGCAGGTTCACCACCACGTCATGCACGCCGGCCGCATCGATCTGGGCGAGGGCTGCGTGCACACGGTCCGACCCGCTGGGCAGGTCTGCGTCCGTCATCACCGCGCGGCCGCCGGCGGCCGACACGGTCTGCGCAATCGCCGCATCGCCGCAGGCGACCACGACCGGGCCGATGCCGGCCTTCATCGCGCGACGCCACACATGCACGATCATGGGCTCGCCGCCGATCAGGGCCAGCGGCTTGCCCGGCAGGCGGGACGCGGCCAGACGCGCCGGAATGATGACGATTGGATTCATGGTGGCGGCGGCAAGGTGAGGAATGGACCGGATCGCGCGGGTTGTGGCGTATGCGTGGCTTGGCTAAGACCGCCGCGGTGCAACATAGGCAGGATGGGGCAGCGGCGGTCAACCGGACGCGCCCGCCTGGAATCGGAATCAGATGGGCGATTTGGAACTGAACAAGATCGCCGCCGCCTTCCTGGTGGCCGGCATCGCCTACACAGGGCTTGGCCTGGTCGCGGACAATTTCTCCCACCCCAAGCGGCTGGACCACCAGGTGCTCAAGATCGAGGGCGTGGCCGAGGCACCGGCGGCTGCCGCACCGGCCGCACCGGCGCCGTTGCCGGCGATCGGGCCGCTGATGGCCAAGGCCGATCCCACCGCGGGTGCTGGGGACGCCAAGAAGCTGTGCTCGGCGTGCCATAACTTCGCCGAGGGTGCGGGTGCGAAGGTGGGACCGGATCTGTATGACGTGGTGGGCCGGCCACGCGCCAGTGTTGCGGGCTTCGAGTATTCGGGTGCGCTGAAGGCGATGGCCGGCAAGTGGGACTACGATACGTTGAACCAATGGCTACACAGCCCGCGCGCCTTTGCCAACGGCACCAAGATGGCGTTTGCCGGCATCGACGACGATCACGAAAGGGCCGATGTCATCGATTACTTGCATACCCTGTCGCACGCGCCGCAGCCCATGCCGCCAGCGAAATAGAAAAAAGTTTTTTGGTCCTTTTTTTCAAAAAAGGACTGCTTCCTTAATGTTTCCTTCCGCCGCTCTGCTTTTGGCGTGGTACGACAGACACCGCCGCGCCCTACCCTGGCGGGCGCTGCCTGGCGAGACCGCCGACCCCTATCGCGTTTGGCTCAGCGAAATCATGCTGCAGCAGACCACCGTGGCCGTTGTTGCGCCCTATTTCATCCGCTTCCTGACCCGCTTCCCCTCGGTCCACGACCTGGCCCGCGCGCCCGAGGCCGAAATCATGCAGGCCTGGGCGGGCCTGGGCTACTACGCCCGCGCACGCCATTTGCACGCCGGCGCCCGCGCCATTGCGGCCGCGGGGGGCACCTTCCCGGCGGACGTGACCGCGTTGCGTGCCATCCCTGGCATCGGCCCCTACACCGCCAATGCTGTGGCCGCGATTGCTTTCGGCATTCCAGTGGTGCCCGTGGACGGCAATGTCGAGCGCGTTACCGCCCGCATCTTTGGCATCGAGGCGCCGCTGCCTGCCGCCAAGCCGGCCCTTGCCGCGGCGGCGGCTACGCTGAACGCGGCACCCGAAGCGCAAGCGCGTGCGTCGGATTTCGCCCAGGCGCTGTTCGACCTGGGTGCGACCATCTGCACCCGTAATCCGGCCTGTGCCATCTGCCCGTGGTCCACACCTTGCCGCGCGCGGGCCATGGGCATCGCCGCCGATCTGCCCCGCCGCACGCCCAAGAAACCGCGCCCATCCCGCCACGGCGCCCATTTCTTCCTGATCGATGCGCAGGGCCGGGTGCTGTTGCGCCGGCGGCCGCCGCGTGGCCTGCTGGCCGGGATGGTCGAACTCCCCGGCACCGAGTGGCGCGCCGCCCCCTGGCCCATGGACGAGGCGTTCACCCATGCGCCCATGGCCGCGAGCTGGCGCCAGGCCGGCAAGGTGCGACACTTCTTCACTCATTTCTCGCTCAGCCTGGACGTCTATGCGGCAGAAATCGGCACGATCGAGGCGCCGGGCTTTCTTTGCGATGCCGCCGCTTTGCACGCCGAGGCATTGCCCAGCCTCATGCGCAAATGCGTGGTTGTGGCCCGGGGCGGGGCACTGGGGTGATCCCGCTCGCGGTCACCGTGGGCGGCGCGGTGGGCAGCCTGGCGCGCTACGGGGTGGGGCTGGCGGCGGCGCGGGTGTGGGGACAGGGTTTCCCTTGGGGAACCGTGCTGATCAACATTGCCGGGTCCTTCGTCATTGGCTTGTTCGCAGCGCTTTCCAATCGCGCGTCTTTGTCGGATGCGGCGCGCGCTTTTGTCATGGTCGGGCTGTGCGGCGGATTCACGACCTTCTCGGCCTTCAGCCTGCAAACGATCGAGTTGCTGCGCGCGGGGTATATCGCGCGGGCGGTGCTTAACGTCGGCGCGTCCGTGCTACTGTGCCTGGCCGCCACCGCCCTTGGCATACGCATCGCACAATCCTAGCGGAGACTGCCACCATGGATTCAGAGCTTCCCCGCAGCCCCGACTGGACCATCCCGCAGGGCTGGGACGCCTACTCGGCCGAGGACCACCAGACCTGGCTCACGCTGTATGACCGCCAGGCCGCGATCCTGCCCGGCCGTGCCTGCCAGCAATATCTGGACGGGCTGGCGGCGCTCGATTTGCGCGGGCAGGGCATCCCTGAATTTGGCGCCCTCTCGGCGCGCCTGATGGCGCGGACGGGGTGGCGGGTGGTCGCCGTGCCCGGCCTGGTGCCGGAAGATGTGTTCTTCGAGCATCTGGCCAATCGCCGCTTCCCCGCCGGCAATTTCATCCGCAGGCCGGACCAGCTGGATTATCTGCAGGAACCGGACATTTTCCACGATGTCTTCGGCCATGTGCCGATGCTGACCGATCCGGTGTTCGCCGATTACATGGTCGAATATGGCCGCGGAGGGCTGCGCGCGGGCGCGTTCGGGAGGCTGGGCAATCTGGCGCGGCTTTACTGGTACACCGTGGAATTCGGGCTGCTGCGCACGGCGGAGGGTCTGCGCATCTATGGCGCGGGTATCGTCTCCTCCCGCACGGAATCTGTCTTTGCGTTGGATGACGCATCGCCTACGCGATTGGGCTTTGACCTGGAGCGGGTTCTGCGCACGCCCTATCGCATCGATGATTTCCAGCAGGTCTATTTCGTGATCGACTCGCTTCAGGCGCTGCTGGATACGACGGTGAACACCGATTTTGCACCCCTCTATGCGGCGCTGGCGGACGCGCCCGATTACGCGATCGATGCGATCCTGCCGGCAGACCACGTCTATGCGCGCGGCACGCAGCGCCATGTGAGCGCGTGAAGCGCATGAAGCGCGCCATTGGGCTGATGAGCGGCACCTCGCTGGATGGCGTGGATGCCGCTGTGCTGGAAACCGACGGTGAGACGATCGCGGCCTTCGGTCCGGCGCTGACGCTGCCCTATCCGGCAGATCTGCGCGCCGATTTGCGCGATCTGCTGGATCGCGCGAGCGATTTGACCGCCGACGATGCGGCACTGCGCAGCGCCACCGCACGCATGACGCACCACCACGCAGACGCGGTGCGCGCGCTGAGCGCGGATGCGGAACTGATCGGCTTTCACGGCCAGACCATCCTGCACTGCCCTGCGCAGTTGCGCACCTGGCAGATCGGCGACGCCGCATGGCTGGCGCACGAAACAGGTTTGCCGGTGGCATGGGATTTCCGCACGGCGGACGTCGCCGCCGGCGGCCAGGGCGCGCCGCTGGTGCCGGTGTTTCACGCAGCGTTGGCGGCCACACTGCCAAAGCCGCTGGCCGTGCTGAATATCGGAGGCGTCGCCAACATCACGTGGATCGGCCAGGACGATATTGCCGCATGGGACACCGGGCCAGGCTGCGCGCTGCTGGACGATTTCTGCCTGCGCCATCTCGGCGAGCCGATGGATCGCGATGGGCGCCTCTGCGCCTCAGGCACTCCGCACGCGCCGACGCTGGCCACGCTGCTCGACCATTCTTTCTTCACGCGCGCCGCGCCCAAATCGCTGGACCGCCAGGATTTCGCGCACGCCCTGGATCTGGTGGAAAACCTGAGCGTGCCTGACGGCGCTGCCACGCTGGCCGCTTTCGCGGCGCGCGCGGTTGCGGCCAGCCCATGGCCTGCCATGCCGCGTCAAATCCTGGTCACCGGCGGTGGCCGGCTCAATCCCGCCATCATGGCGACGCTTCGCCGCGCTTTGCCGTGCGACGTGTCGCCCGTCGAAAGCGTCGGCTGGAATGGCGATGCGCTGGAGGCGCAATGTTTTGCGTATTTGGCTGTGCGCGTGGAGCGCGGCTTGCCGTTGAGTTTTCCGGCTACGACGGGCGTGGCGTCGCCGATGCGCGGGGGCGCGATCGCTTTATAGAAAAGGCAAGGCAAGATTGGGGGGGATGTGCCATCCCCCCCAAACCCCCCGTCATTAGTTAGGCCGCGCTGTCATTCGGGCTTATCTGCAAAAATCGACGGGGGGTTTGGGGGGGATGGCACATCCCCCCCAACTTTTTTACCTGCCTTGCTCCGCCCTAAGCCGCGTCCTCGCGACGATCACGCACGCGCACATACGCTAACGACGCATGCTCATCGCAATACGGCTTGCCGGCAATCGCATCCACGTCACAGAACCGGAACGAACGCGTGCCCGGCTCGCCGATCGGCCAGCAGCACGGCGTCACGCGCGCGCCGGGTCTGGGCAGGCACACGGCGCGCAGCACAGGCGGGGCTGGCCGTTCGATGATCGGGCGGGGCGCCTCGATGGCAACGGCGCCCATCGTGGCCGCGGAGAGGGCGGGCAAGGTCGGCCCCTGCACCCGTCGCGGCAGGCGCCGTCGCGGCGTGCGCTCGCCATCGCGCCGGATAGGGGAGGGGCGGGAAGGCAGGTTCAGCCGGTGCGCCTTGCCGACGACCGCGTTCTTGGAGACGCTCATGCGGCGGCCGATTTCGGCCGTGGAGAGCCCTTCAGCCCACAACGCGCGCAATTTCGCGATAGCCTCTTCGTTCCACTCCATCTTGGGCTCCTTGGCTTTTCGACCACTAGATGATGTAGGAGCGTAGGCAACTCTCCTTAACAAACTCAAGTGGCTTGTGCACAAAAGTTGTGGAAAACTTCGAGGGACCCACAAAATGTGGTAGCAGGAGCCACCTTGCGTCGTTCAGCCGTGTTTGAAGGCGCGCCAGGAGTGTGATCCATGGCGCGATGCGGCCGGCACAGAGGAAAGCAAAGCCCGCGTGAGTGCCTATCTCGACAAGCGCGGCGGCCAGCGCGCAATCACGCTCGGCCTGGTGGCGCTCTTACACGCCGCCTTAATCCTGTTCATCTTGACGCGAAACAGCGCTATGCAGGCCGCGCTGACGGCGGCGGAGCCCGTGCACCTGCTGCCGCAGGACACCCCCAAGCCGCCCCAACCCCCACCCATCGTGCCCCTTCCGCCGCCACCTACGCTGCTGCCCGTGCCGGTGCCCGAGATCAATGTCGCCCCGCCGCCGCTCTCGAGCAGCACGCCGCGTGCGATCTTGCGCGTGGCGCCGCGCGCGGCACCCTCTGTGTCCCATTTCGGCAGCGCTTCCGGTGACACGGGCTTGGGCGTCAGCGTGGCTACGCGCGGCACCGGCGGCGCCGGCTCTCGCGGCAGCCTGGGTGATTTCGAGGCTGCGGTGAAACGCGCGATCCTGGCGCGCAAAGTGCAACCAGCCCTGGCATGGGACCGCCGCAACACCTGCGTGGTCAATTACACCGCGCATGTTTCGCGCAACGGCGCGCTCGCCGGTTTTCAGATCGACCCGTGCGCCATACCCGAAATCAATCAGGCCGCGCGCACCGCCATCCAGCAGGCCGCGCC
Organism: Acetobacteraceae bacterium; assembly: GCA_965276755.1. Classification (GTDB taxonomy): domain Bacteria; phylum Pseudomonadota; class Alphaproteobacteria; order Acetobacterales; family Acetobacteraceae; genus CAJCIS01. The sequence goes on along the minus strand of OZ255625.1, from coordinate 1,985,894 downwards.
ATTTCCGCCGCCGCCCGATCTGGGCGGCCAAACCTATGATGTCCACGGCACATTGATCTTCCACCCATGAGGTACCCCCAGTGAAAATGTGCGCGCCTGCAAAACTGGCCATCGCCGCGTGCCTGTCCGGCCTGTCGTCGTGCGGCATTTACCACACGCGCGCCTACGTGCCGAATTCCTTCACCTCCGTGCGGACCGAGGACGCAACGATTGCCAGTTCGAGCTGCTTTGAAAGTTCGACGCCGGTGGAAAAGGCCGCCTGTTCGGCGGCCGCACTCGCGCCGGCCAACCGCGTGCTCACGGAAACTTTGCAGAGCGATCTGCGCCGGGCCGACCCGTATTCGCGCGACGGCCTGATGGCGTTCCAGCGCGCCTGGCTGCTCGATCTGCCCGCTCGCTGCCACCTGCCGGCCGATGGGCAACCCGATGCCATCGCGATACAATGCCTGAGGCAAAGCTTCGCGGCCCAGACGGCGGTTCTTGCGGCATGGTCACCGCTTGCGTACGCCGACAGTCAACATAGCGCCATCGTGCAATACGTCCACTTTTTACCATCGCACGCCTTTGCCGATGGGGGCTTCTGCGCAGCGCTCGCGCGCGATGCCAACGCGTCGCTGGCCGAGCGCGGAACCGTCGATCCCGCGCTCTTTTCCGGCACGCGTGAAATCGCCGGCAGCCACGGTCCGGCAGGGGGCCAGGAAGCCGGCCATCGCTACGCGGTTGAATCGCATCTGGCGAATGCATATGGCGGCTTCGACCAGCGCGCCCGTGAAATCGCTATCGATGGCGCACCGCCTGTACTCGATCCTGTCTCACTGGGACAGGTGCTGCAGAGCACGGCAGAAAATAACGGCGCGCGTTTTTCCGCCTACGCCTCGCAGACAGGAGATTACGGTGCCATCGATGTCTTCGCGCAGAAGGGTCGCATCATCGCGCTGCTGGAAGACGCCTGGGGCTTCGATACGCCCGCAGCACCCGGCGAATTCGCCCATGCGGGGGCGTGGGATATCTCCACCGGCACCGCGACACCGCTCTGCCTGTTCGACACGTTTAAGATGCCGGCCGAAAACGGCGCCTTCGAGCACTTGCCATCCTTCACGCCCTTCCGAGCGTTGCTCGGCCAGATCCGCGCCGGCACTGAGCCAGCACTCGGCGTGGCCACCTTGCGCGACCAGGCGCAATTGCGCGCGCGCACCGAATGGATGCTGCTGAACATGCCGCTGGTCACGAGCCAGCAGGCGCGCGCGGGTGCGTGGACTCCCTGGCTGCGCACGCGCCATGACGACGTGCTGGATGCGCTGTTCGCCTGGAGTGCGAAGGACCCTGCCAACAAGGCAATGTTCAACCAGGCGTTCACCCTGCTGCGCCCGGCTGCGCGGGATTTGGTCGATGCTTATCAACAGACTCAGGGATTGAGCGGCCAGGAAGCGCAGGACGCGACCGGTATTGCCATCATGGAATTGCTTTATGGTGCTACGGTCTCGATTGCGCCTGCGTTGGGCGGTGATCTGAACGCGCCTGGGAGTGCGGCGGGGCGTAAGGCAAGGTATCCGATTTTGGCGTCGCCAAGTTGACAAAGGAAGGCTGGGGGGAATGTGCCATTCCCCCCAGACCCCCTGTCTTCATTTCGTCATCGTTCCTGGGATTCTTCAATCGAGCCAAAATTCACAGCGTGCGCGTGCGACGCGCTCGGAATCGTCCCATCCTCTGCGCGAACAAGCTGGCACGTCCGCAGCCCCGCCGCCGCGGCCGCATCCAGTTCCTGCGCCACATCCGACAAGAACAAAATATCCCCTGCGGCGGCGCCGGCGGCCCGCACAATTGCGGTGTAACTCGCGCTCTCGCGCTTACCCCCAACCCCCGTGTCAAAAAACCCGCTGAACAATCTCTCCAGATCGCCCGCCACCGAATACCGGAACAACATTTTCTGCGCCGCAATCGAGCCGGACGAATACACGAAAAGCCGCACACCCGCCGCGTGCCAGCGCTGCAGCGCCGGCGCCACATCCGGATATAGTTCGCCCTTCAGCGTGCCATCCGCATACCCCTTCGCCCAGATCATCCCCTGCAGTGCCTTCAACGGCCCGATCTTGGCGTCCGCATCCATCCACCCCAGCAACGTCGTCAACAGATCCGCGCCCGGCGCCAGCCGCCTGACCTCGCCCAGCGCACCCGCCACATCCGCACGCACCGAATGAGCCGCCAGGAACGCCGGCAGACGGGCGCGCGCATACGGAAACAGCACGTCGTGCACAAAGGCCACGCGCGTCGTCGTGCCTTCAATGTCCGTCAACACGCACGCAGGCAGGCTCACGCGGCGGGAAACAGCGCGCTGATTTTCTCGCCCGTATAATGTGGCGTCCAACCCGTGGTGTCGGTGAAGATGCGCAGTACCGTGAAGAATGGTTGCTCACCAGCATCGAACCAGTGCGCCACACCCGTGGGCACGCTGATCAGATCGCCCTGCGTGCAGTGCGCATCATAGACGCGCCCCGCCACGTGCAGCACGAAATGGCCCGATCCATGCACAAAAAAGCGCACCTCGTCCTCGGTATGCGTGTGCTCATCGAGGAATTTCTGCCGTATTGCGGGATAGGCCGCCACCGCGCCGTTCATTTTCATCACGTCCGCCGAGCCCGCGCCGCCCGGCCCCATCAAACGGTCCAGATGAGGGCGATAGACCGCCAGGATGTCCTCGGCGCTATCTTCGGGAGTCAGCGCCGTCGGCAAATCCCAGCGCTCGAAGCGAACGCCGATGCCGTGCAACGTGCCGGCAATCTCGCCTATATCCTCGGTTCGCAGAAGCGGCACGCCGGGCCTGTTGTCGTCATAGATGGTGAGCCGGCTCATATACGTCTCCTCTCCAGCGCGCAGGCCAGCAGAAACTCCAAGCCCTCCAGCCGTGCGAGCGCCATGTCCATATCTTCGGCCCAGACGTAGGCGCCGTGGCCGCGGATCAGATAGCCCATTGGCGCGTCGTTGAGGCGCGGTTCAATCATCCCGGCCAGCCGAACCATATCCTGGTCATTGGCGACCAGCGGCAGCGCCAGCCCGATGTCGTGCGTGGTTTGGCCGGCGAATATCTTCTGCACCTCATAGCCTTCAAAGACGATCTGCGCCGCCTGCTCCTCCATGGAAAGCACGGTGCCCGCCACGGAATGGCCGTGCAACACGGCGCGCGCATCGGTAAAGCGACGGTAGATCTGGCAATGCAGCAGCGTCTCGGCGCTGGGTTTTACCCCCAGGGTCAGCGCGGTCCCGTCCAGGTCGACAGCAATTGCGCTGTCATCCGTCAGAAAACCTTTGTGCCCGCCGCTGCGCGTAATGGCGATCGAAGCTGGGTCGAGACGCACACTGATATTGCCAGCTGTCGCCGGAACCCAGCCCCGCGCGTCCATGCGCCTGCCGGCACGGATGATGTCATCCCGTGCCCAGCAAGGGACTTCCACCACTGATCCATCCGCCGCGGCTTTAGACCCGATTTGCGCGCGTCGCCTCGGGTGCCGGCGTGCGCACGGTGGTCGTGCTGGTCGGCGGCGAAATGGTGGATGCAGGCCGCTCGGCGGATGCCTCCATGGAGGCATCCTCCTCTTCAGCCATGTTCTTCTTGAACGATTTCAAGCCTTTGGCGAAATCGCCCATGACCCCGCTGATACGCCCTGTGCCGAACAGCAACAGGACGACAACCAGAACCAGCATCCAATGAAGGGGCGAAAGACTACCCATGACCCAGCTCCTAAGGACGCGCGCGATCCTGGCGCGTCAACACCCCGATCGACATGGCGCAGCGGTCGAGGCGTTGCAACACCCAGCATCGCCGCCAGCCACAAACCCGTGTGAGTGCCGTGGGCAATATGTCGCCGAAGACATGCGCCGCTTAGCTGTTTGGCAATCCAATTGGCGCATGTTGGGTTCGAGGTTTGCAGGTGCGAGCCTCGCGTTCCCTCCCCGAACACTGCGCCCCGCACTTCCAAGCGCCGGGCGCGGCACTCAAAGGGCGGCGCCTCCCGGTGCCGCCCTTCCTTTTGTCCGCGCTAGAGTCCTGCACGGTAGCGGATGATCAGCGCCTCCGCCTCTTCCGCACTCAGGGCCAGCGCGGCGGACGCCACACGGTGCCCAAACCCAGCCCGCGCCAGCGAGGCAAGCTCGCGCCGCGCCGTCTCCGGCCCGACCGCTGCCTTGCGGAACGGCCCCGCCCGGCGCCTGCGCATGTGAATGGCCGCCGCCGCAACCTCGTCCTCGCCGGAGGGTGCGGGCAATGCGGCCGCAATCTCCCCTGACACGCCACGCGCTGACAGATGGGCGCCGATGGCGCGCGCAGACTTGCCCGCTCGGCGCAGGCTGCGCGACCGCGCCGAGGCAAAGGCCGCATCATCCAAAGCGCCGCTCTGCGCGAGTTTCGCCACCACGCGCCGCGCCGCCGCGCGCGCTTCCGCCGCACCTTCAGGCTCGCCCGCATCCGAGGCCGCCCAGCGCGCGATACGCCGGTCCAGCACACGCAGCAGCCCGGTTTGCGTGGCACCATAGCGGACCAAGTGGGTCAGGGCCGCGTTATGCAGCAGGCTCTCTGTCGGCAGCGCGGGGGGTTTGCGATCTTGGCGCGCCATGGCGGCGATGCTGCCACAGGCCGAGCCGGGAGCGAAACCAGCGCAACCGCGCTTGCAGGGCAACGTTGCCTGGGGCAGATCGCCCGAACAGGAGCCGCCCGTGACACGACCGCCCAGCCCCCTCGCCACGATCGCCAGGGCCGGCCTGCTCTCCGCCTTCTGGGCGATGAGCTTGGCCCCCGCAGGCGCCGCCCAGGACCAGCCACCGCCGCCGCCCGCCAAGCCGGACGCCGATACCCCGCCCCCGCCGCCCAAGGCTGCGGTCGCCACGGACCCGGCACTGGCGGTCGCCACGGTCAAACTCGAGGGAGGCTATCGCGCGAGCAAAGTGGTTGGTGCGGCGGTGTATAATGGCCAGAACCAGCAGATCGGCACGATTGACGACCTGATCCTCGACCATGACAACAAGGCGGCGCTCGCGGTGATATCTGTCGGCGGCTTCCTGGGCGTGGGGGGCAAGATGGTAGCTTTGCCGTACGGCAAGATCATGCGCGCCGATGACGGTAAGATCATCCTGCAGGACGGCAGCAAGGACTCGCTCGCCAGGTTGCCGAGCTTTGCCTACGCACCCTGACCTAAAGTAAAGACGGGGGGTTTGGGGGGGCCGGCACGGCCCACCCAACACTTTCTTCTTGACGTAGCTCCTCGATCACCCCCGCCAGCAGCCCGGCGTCACCAACGGCTACGATCTCGCCCCCGCTCTGCAGGCCAAGCCGCTCCCCGCGCCAGTCGGCCATCCGCCCACCCGCACCCTCGACCACCGGCACCAGGGCTGCCCAGTCCCAGATTTTGAGGTCCCGCTCCGCCACCACATCGATTTGGCCTAGTGCCAGCAGCCCATAGGCGTAACAATCCCCGCCCCAGCTCGTGCGCCGCACCGCGCCCCCCAGGCGCTGCCAACGCGGCCACGCCTCACCAAACATCTCGGGCGATGTCGCCGACAGTTCCGCCGCCTCCAAGCGCGGGCAAGCACGCGTGCCCACGACGCCGCCCAATGGGCCGATGAACCGGGTGCGTTCGCCGGCAACCCCAATCCAGCGTTCGCCGGTGATGGGCTGGTCGATGATACCCAGCACCGGCACCCCCTTATGGAGTAAGGCCACCAGTATGCCGAAGCTCGGCCGTCCGGTGATGAAGGCGCGCGTGCCGTCAATCGGGTCCAGCACCCAGCACCAGTCGGCGCCGACGCGCGTGGACCCGAACTCCTCGCCAAGCACGCCATGGTCAGGGTGGCGCTGCGCAATCAGCGCGCGCATCGCCAGCTCGGCCTCGCGGTCCGCGCGGGTCACGGGGCTGGCATCGCCCTTCTGCTCGGCCGTGATCGGCGCCCGGAAACAGGGCCGTATGACCGCACCGGCCGCGTCCGCCGCAAGCTGCGCGGTGGCAACGATGCTTTCGCGTATCTTTACCATTTGCGCCTTACCCTGCCCGCATGACCCTGGTTCGCGACATCCGCGATATCGCGACCGTCCATTCAACCGGCGCACCCCCGCATATCGACTTTACCGAGGTTGCGCCGCCGACCCGCAGCCCACAGCGCCCACCGCTTTTCTTGCTGGGCCCCGCCAGCGAAATCGTGCTGCACGATCTTGCCGCAGCCATCGAGACCCCCCGCGTCGGCTGCTACACCCTGACCGACGCCACCCTGGCACCGACGGGCATCCCCATCAAAGGCGGCGTGGCCCTGCGGGGCGAGGCCTTCATGCACCCGCACTACCTCGTCACGCAGATCGCCGACCGCCTCAATGCCGAGCGCCTGCCGATGCGCCACATTGCCGGCGACGTCGTGCCCCTGATCGGGCCGGCGCACGAAACGTATGGCCACTGGCTGGTCGATTTCCTGCCCCGGCTCTGGGTTCTGCAGCAGGCGGGCCACGACCTGGCCACGCTGCGCTTCGTGGTGCCGTTCGATATGGCCGAGTTCGGCTTCACGCTGTTGCGCCAATGCGGGCTGGCCGACCGGCAACTGGTCACCTACGAACATTGGCGCGAGCTGCTGGTGGCCGACCGTCTTGTGCTGCCGACCACCCTGCGCCTGGGCGACCGCCTGGCGCCATGCTTCCCCGCGGCCACCCAGTTCTGGATGCGCCGGGCCGGACACGAACCCCCCGCCGTCGCGCCAGCCTCGGGCGGGGCGCTCTACCTCTCGCGCGCGGGCGGTCAGCGCAACCTGGTCAATCGCGCCCGCATCGAGGCGATTGCCGCCGAGCACGGCCTGGCGGTGATCCGGCCCGAGGCACTATCGCTGTCCGAGCAGATCACGCTCTTCGCCTCGGCCGACATGATCGCAGGCGAATACGGCTCTGCCCTGCACAATTCCATCTTCTCGGGCGCCGGGGCGGCGGTTTGCGCGCTGCGCGGGATCGCGCGCCATCCCAGCCTGGTGCAGTCGGGGCTGGCCACGGCCATGGACCAGGATGTGGGTTACGTGTTTGGCGGCACGGAAGGGCAGGGGGCGGATCAGGGGTTCTTTGTGGTGGAGCGCTATTTTTCGCTGGCGCTGGAGCTAGTGCGGATGAGGAAAAGGCCAGGGCTCTGCCCTGGACCCGCTGGGGCCTGAGGCCCCAGACCCCCATTTGTTAGATTCAGGAGGGGGGCCACGCGTCGTGTCACCACACGTGAGTCGGACCCCGTCCTGGATCTAACAAACAGGTTCTAAGGACTTGTCCTTAGCGGGGTCCAGGGGCAGAGCCCCTGGCCTTTTTCCTCACTCGATCACCCGCTCCGCGCCATGCATCCACACGATCAGCCGACCCGACACGGCCCATAGGATCAGCGCAAAAACCACAAGCACGCCAGTGATCCCGCCGAAGATCGCCAGATCGCCCAGCGTTTCGGCCAGCGCGCCGACCTGGCCCGCAATCCAGTTGGCCACGAAATTGATCAGGAACCACACCCCCATCATCACGCTTGCCAGCCGAAGCGGAGCCAGCTTGGTGACCACGGACAAGCCCACCGGCGAGATGCACAATTCCCCCATCGTCTGAAAGAAATAAGCGCCGATCAGCCAGAGCATCGAGGCGCGGCCGTGCGCGCGCTGGTCATAGACAGCACCCACCATGCAGACGAAGCCGAGTGCGGTCAGCAATAAGCCAAAGACCATCTTGATGGGCGCTGCCGGATTGCGCCCGGAGCGTGCGAGCCCGCTCCAAAGGGCTGCAAACATGGGTGCGAGCAGGATGATGAAAAACGAGTTGACCGACTGGAAGTAGCCCGCGGGGATTTCGGTCGTGGCGGTGATGAAGCGGTTGGTTTTCTGCGCGGCGTAGAGGTTCATCAGCCCGCCCGCTTGCTCGAAGGAGGCCCAGAACAGCACGACGAAGACGAACAGCATGAAGATCACGCGCAGGCGGTCACGCTCGATCTGCGTCAGCGGCGCGTGGGTGCCGCCCGCGGCCTCTCGCGCGCGCGCCGCGGACGGGCGCACGCCTAAATCGCCCAGCAGCCGGCGCGCCAAGGCGAGCTGGATCAGCACCGAGAGGCTCATGCCGCAGCCGGCGGCGAAATAGCCGTAAGCCCAGCCCCAGGCGGCTGATTCGCCAAAGCTGCTGCACACCAAGGGTGCCAACAGCGCGCCGGCATTGATGCCCATATAGAATATGGTGAAGCCGCCGTCCCGCCGCGGATCGCCCTCGCGGTAGAGCTCGCCCACCATGGTGGAGATGTTGGCCTTGAAGAAGCCGTTGCCGAGCACGAGCAGGCCCAGCCCCACATAGAACAGGCCGAGGCGGCCAGGCACGGCATCCGCCAGCACGAACTGGCCCGCGGCCATGATGACGCCGCCGATCAGCACGGAAATGCGCTGGCCCATGTAATTGTCGGCCAGCCAGCCGCCGATCAGTGGCGTGAAATAGACCAGCGCCGTGTAGGTGCCGTAGAGGCGCAGCGCGGCCGCGTTATCCCAGCCGAACCCGGGGTCTGCCGCGTGGGTGCCGGCCACCATGGTCAGCACCAGCAGCGCGCGCATGCCGTAATAGCTGAAGCGCTCCCACATTTCTGTGCCGAAGAGGAGGTAGAGGCCGGCGGGGTGGCCGAGGAACTCGGCGCCGCTGGGGCCCGCGGCGCGTGAGGCGGTGCGGGGCGCTACGGCGGCTGTGTCGGGCAGGGCGGTCACGCGGGCTCCGGGGCGGGTCGCGAAAGACACTCGCGCAAGACACCTCAAAAGGCCAGGGGCTCTGCCCCTGGACCCCGCTAAGGACAAGTCCTTAGAACCTTTTGCTTAGCCTAAGAATCGGGGTCTGGGGCCGCGGGCTCCAGCGGGTCCAGGGCGGCGCCCTGGCCTTCTGCCTCGCGCAACGGCCCCAAAAACGATTCGTAGTGCCGCCAAGCCTCAAGCCCCTCGCGAAAGATGGGCTGCCTGACCTGCTGGGCACTCGGCGTCTGCACCGCCCGCGCGGTCTCCCAAAAGCGCAGGCAGCCCGGCTCCATTTCCAACCCGCAGAATGCGAGCAACGCGCGTATTTCAGCCTCGGTGTCCTCGACCAGGCGTTCGTAGCGGACGAGGTGGACGCTGCCTGGAAGCACGTTCTGCCAGTGCGCCATAAGGTCCACGTAATCCCGCCGGTAGCGGGCGATTTCGGTCAGGTCATAGGTGTAGTTTTGACCGGTCTGCCTGGCCTGGAAGAATTGCTTGTAGGCGGCCCAGCCGGCGGCCATGGCGCCGCGTCGCACATCGATGATGCGCGCGTTCGGCAGCATCAGGTGGATCAGCCCGGCGTGCAGAAAATTGTCTGGCATCTTGTCGATGAAATGCGGCCTGCGCGCGAGCCGGTATTGCGCGGTCTGCTCCATGTAGCGCGCGCCCAGGCGGCTTAGTGTGGGCGTGTCCAGGCGCGCAATTATGTCGGGCAGCGAGGCGAGGTCCCCTCCCCCAAGCAGCTCGCGCACGATCTTGCCAATGGCTTCGAGTTCGCTGGTGCCTTCGACCGCACTGTGGCTGGCGAGGATCTGTTCGGCCAGCGTCGAGCCGGCGCGGGGCATGCCGACGATCAGGATCGGCGCAATGAGGCCATCCCCCACCGCACGCTGCCCAGCCGGTTTGAGGAGCGCCTGGCTCGACTGCCTGCGCACTATGCCAAGCACCTTTACGCCAGCCGGAAACTGCATCATTCTGACTTGTCATCTGGGGAGGTAATACAATGTACTGCTTTAAGCCAAGACAAGCTATAATGGTCTTCGGCACTCTTTGCGCTTCGCTCGTTGTTTTCTCTGGCGGTGCTCAGGCGGCGACAGGCGTAATCACCGTGTGCCCGTCGACGTTTGTGCAGGTATTAGGCAGCAGCAATCCATCGTCAAATTGGACCGGTGCGCAAAGGAACAACAATACGAAGTGCGTCGCCGAGAACTTCAGCTTTGCTGACAGCACCCCAACAAGTGGTCACATCACGTCATCTTACCTCTATGGTCCCGACGAACATAACCGTTACTATAGCGGGACGTGTGCTTATTCATGGGTCGCTACTCCGAGTGGAGGGCAATGCAAGGTTCAGACTAGCGTTACAGCGGGCGGCAGCCCGCTTGGAGGTTGCTACGTGTCGGGCGCCACAACGGCATCGAACTGCTCCTTCACAGCAAGCGGGCTTGATGAATAGTTTGCGACTTTCATAGTTTCAGAACGCCCAAATGTGACGGGCGGATGCCAACGGTACTCCGCCAGTCAACTTCGTCCGGCTAGAGGCGCTTCGGTGCAGCCCAACACAGGAGTCACGGCCAGTCAGTGATTCCACTTACTGGCGAGTGACGAGCGAAGCCGATCGTAGCGGTCTATGTGACAACCCGGTTCTCATTAGGATCGGCTGTCGTCTCTCCTCTCTCCTCTTTACCTTTTCCTTGCGGCTGCCGGCAAGGCGAACGCCCACTCGTAGCAGCCGGCGACTGTTGCAAAGCGATCACAGCTACGTTGCAGTTCGATGCCGCACCCCCCGCTTCTGCCTTGCGCGGCCGCAGTCATGGGCTGCAATGTGCGGTCATCACGGCTACCGATGCAGCACCATCGTGGCTCACTTGCGTGTCTGGCGGATTAAACCGCGGTGAGACCAAGCGGACTATGGCGCACCTGCATCGGCGATCGAGGCTTCATTCCGGCGGCCCCATTGGGCTGTCGCCATTTATCTGGTTGGGGGATCAATGACGAAGGCACCACATTCATACCGACAGCGCCTTATGGTCGCCGGCGCCTGTGCGCTGGCTTTCGCCGCTCTGCCCGGCAGCCCAGCGCGTGCCGATAGCGCGCCGGCGCAGGTCAATCTAGGCATTGGCCAAGCCAACACGGCGCGGCCGGAAAGCGTGATCGTCAAGGCGCAGCAGCGCCTGTTGAGGGAAAAGAACGCCCCTTCGGCTGTGACCGAGTTGGGAACCAAGCAGATTGCGGCGAACGGCGTTACCGGCAGCGCGGCGACATTGCTGCGTCAGGCACCGTCCATATTCGTCTACCAACAGGGTCTAGGCGATAATGCGCCGGAATTGACCGTTCGCGGCTTGCGCGGTCTTGAGATCGCGACCACGCTGGATGGCATTCCCACACAGGATTTGCTGGCGCCTGGCAGCTTCTACCTTGCCAACAATATCGGCGGTGTCTTCACCACCAACCAGATCTCCGGCGTGTCAATCTATCCGGGTGTGGCCTACCCGGATAAGAGCACTTTCGGCACGATCGGCGGCACGATCGCCTATGACAGTCAGCGCCCGACGAATGATCGCTACCTCGATTTGACCGGATCGGTCGGTTCGTTCGGCACCTACATCATGGGCTTCCAGGCGAACTCTGGTGCGTTCGATAGCCCGCTAGGAACCGGCGACAACGCGGCTAAGGTTCTGTTGAACTACCGCAACTTCCAGACGCAGGGGTTTATCGACGGAACGCCCAATCGTGAAAACGAAATGGAGTTCGCGTTCGACAAGCCCTACAACGATGGCCTTTCTAAATTTCAGGCAACCGTTCTGTACAACACGGGCGACGGTCTGATCCAGAACGAGCCCGTGCCGCTTCCTTACCTTGCGAAGAACGGGACTTTCAGCAATTATCCAACCAATTTGACGTTCGGCAAGGAAAACAATGATTTCCTGACGATCATCTTGAAGAACGACACCTATGTGAACGATTACCTTAGCCTCGGCCTGACGACGTTCTACCTAGGCAACGATAATCAATTGGAGACGTATGGCGATATTAATCTAAGCCCGCCGGGCGGCGTCGCTGGTCCCCTGACTGTTGGTGGGTCTTCTCCGTTCATCAACACTCCGGCTGGCTTCGGCGAGGGTGGACTTTATGGTCCGCCCGTTGGAAGTCCGCTGGGCATCTACAGCCTGATCTATGGCAACTTCAATTATGGGCCTGGTCTGCCGATCTTAGGCCCGGGCGGCGGTGCCGGTGGTTACTTTTACGGCAAGGGAAATACCTATAATCCGGGGCAGTACTACAATAATCCCAAGGCCTGCCCGCCGAGCATAATCGCCCTTTATGGCGCCGCCGCGCTTTCTCCCTGCGGCTTGAATGACCAGATTACCGGTAGCCATTCTGATACGTATGGGATTCAGCCGCGGGCGACCATCCTCCTGCCGGAATACTTTGGTATCGCGAACACTATAAAAGTCGGTGGATTGTTTGCGAAGGAAACCTCCCCGACCGGCTATGCGTATCTCGGCGCATTTCCTGGGACGCCTCAAACCCCCGCAAACTTAACTGACTCGCTGACTGGCGGCGTTCAGCGGACGATCTTCCAGGGCTATATCCAGGACAAGATTGATCTGCTCGACGACACTCTCCATCTGACGCCTGGTGGCACCTTGGAGGGCACGCAATCGAGCCTTCTGAGTGATTCGACGCGCTTTGCGATATTCAATCCTGCGGCGCCAGCCTATGGACCTAATGGCGCTTTCGGACCGAATGGCGCAATCACCAATATTCCTATCAACGGCGGCTTTGGTGCGCTCAATATCGATAAGTACGGCGCTTACAAGGCGACGAAATGGGATAGAGAGGCCCTGCCGTTCTTCAACATCAGCTATGATCTTGACAAGATCCTTCCGATCGCAAAGGGCGTCAGCATTTACGGAAGCATAGGTAATTCGGCGCTGTTCGCGCCCGTGACCGATTTCGGACCGAATTCGGCGGGTGCACCGCCTTATGCATCGATCGTTCACTTCTACGAAGGCGGCGTAAAATACAACATCTCGAACCTCGTGCTGACGGCCGATTATTTTTACCAGAAGGTCGATCGCGATTTCGGGTTCTTCTCGTTCCAGTCCGGACCGCAGAACGGCGAGAACGAGTACTCGTCAACCGGCCAGCGCGAATTCAAGGGCTTTGAGGCTTCCGCAACATACCAGGTCACGCCGTCGATTCAGTTGTTCGGCAACGTGTCGCACCTGCTTGCAAAATATCTGGTCAGTGGCTTTGCTTTCGATACGGTGGCCGAGGATCAGTACGGCATCCAGCTGAAAGGCAACCCGGTCTCCGGTATCCCCGACTGGTTGTCGACCTTCGGCGCCGACTACGCTCGCAAGTCGCTTTTCCTGGATAGCGACGCGTTGAACGTCCGCCTGACCGGCCAGTATACCGGGCATCAGTATACAACGTTCGACTACGGCGGGAGCGAGTATCTCAATCCGTCTTTTAATTTCCCCGGCCTTGAGCCACTGAACTTCGACGGTTGCCCATCATCCCCGAAACCCGGTAGTTGTCTTGCCTATACGCGGTACAACCAGATCACGGGTGCCACTGTGACGAACACGACGGGTGGCGGCATCTCGCCGTTCGCCGTCTTCAACCTGGACGTCAACTACACACTTCCGACCCCATACATGCCTATCCTTAAGAAGGTAACGTTTGACGCGAACATCCAAAATCTGTTCGATCAGCGCTACTTCCAATATTTTTACAACCAAATCTCTCCTTCAAGCTGCGGCACGATCAAGACCGGACCTTTGAAGGGCCTCACCGCAAACAACTACTCCTGCACACCGATGTTCGACGATGGCATCCCAGGCCAGCCTTTCGGCGTGTATTTCTCGGTCACGGCTCGGTTCTAAGCCGGACCACACCTTCGCGAATGAAAAAGGCCGCCTCGATGGGCGGCCTTTTTTGTGTCTCCCGTCCCTTTTCGCCGCTATGTACGCAGCAGCGGCGGGATCGTCTCGATCGCCTTGACAACTGGCCTATCTTCGCGCGCGGCGTAACCCGGCCCCTCAGTACCAGCCCCCAACGAGAAATTGAGGCTCTGCGTCCCCGTGCAGGTCAGCCGCTGCCTAGCGCTGGCATCGGTGCTGGGCGCGCACCGAGACTCCTTGTATTTCTAGGAAGCACTCGCCAGAAACCGTATCAGCGGTTCGGATCGTTCGTGACGTGCCAAACAAAGCACTCTGCCAGCGCCCCAGGTATACCAAGTGCATGCCTACCAACCCAGCTTCGAACGTTTGCTTCCTCACCGGGCGTGGCCCCTCCGCTCCAAAGCGCTACGTAGTGCGATGAGCGTGGATCGGTTGAGAAAAACAGGAAGGCCTCGTCTGCCACGTGGCTGTCGACATACAAAATGCGCCACGTGCCAAGATGAAACGAGTCAAGCACATCAACCCGTGACGCTCCAAGCTGGGGCGCAACGGCTGCGGCGAACGCAGCCTTCTCCGAGGGTGTGATGGCTCTGTCAATGCTGTCGCAAGGCGCGCCCACGGCGCTCCCGCCATAACCAAGCGAGAGTGCGATCGCTAAGCACAAACCCCAAACAGCGCGGACGCCTTTATTGCCCGACATACTTATACCATGCAGGCGTGCCGTACCAGCTGCTCTTCCCCGGCCCAAAATTCGGGCCACCCGTGTGCGAGGCGCTCCAGACATCCATTCCCGGTCCGGTGTTGCCGCCGTAAATAACGACGTGTCCGGAATACAAGCCGACATCGCCCACCTGCGGCACACCGACGGCAGGCGCAAATAGCGCGCTATGGCGAAAGCCGATGCTGGACATACGCCCGATATTGATGCCCGCCTGCGCGTAAATGGCCGAAACCGAGCCTGAGCAATCCGCGCCACGCTTGGTGGCGCCGCCATAGGCATACGGCACGTGCGCCGTAGCCCAGTCCTGCGCCGCAGCAACGATGGCAGCTTTCTGTGCATCGGTCATAGCCACACAACCCCTTCAAACGGACAAAAGTTTTTTGGTCCTTTTTTTCAAAAAAGGACTGCTTGCCTTGCCCTTGCCTTCCCTTCACTCATCCCGAGCCGGCCGCCCCATCAACCGCGCGACCAACCCCGCCACATCCGCTCGCCCAGCCAGCAAATCCTCCACGGCCGCACAAATCGGCAAATCCACAAGCCCCCAAGCGCGCGCCAGCAGCGCCGGCGCCGTCTCGATCGCCTCGACCACCGGCCCATCCTCGCGCGTGAGCCCGCCCAGCGCCGCCCCGCGCCCCAGCGCCAGCCCCAGCGAAAAATTGCGGCTCTGCGTCCCCGTGCAGGTCAGCACCAGATCGCCCAGGCCCGAGAGCCCGGCCACCGTCTCCGCCTGCCCGCCCAGCGCCACGGCCAGGCGCGCCATCTCCGCCACCCCGCGCGTGATCAGCCCCGCGCGCGCATTCTCGCCCAGTCCGGCGCCGATCACCGCACCCGCCGCCACCGCCACCACGTTCTTGGCCGCCCCGCCGATTTGCGCGCCCACGGCATCGGCGTTGCCATACAGCCGCAGCGCCCCACGCCCGAGCGCGCCGGCTACCGCCTCGCGCAGCCCTGCATCCCCGCCCGCCAGCACGGCGGCCGCCGGCAGCCCGCGCGCCACCTCGGCGGCAAAATTGGGCCCGGTCAGCACCAGCGCGCGCGCGCCGGGCAGCACCTGATCCACCACCTCCAGCGGCATGGCCAGACTGCCACGTTCGATCCCCTTGCAGCACACCACCAGCGGCCCCGCCGGCCGCAGCGCACCCAGCACGCCGCGCAGATGCTGCATCGGCACGGCCACCAGCGTCACGTCGGCTGGCGCCAGCTCCCCGCTCACCCGCACGCGCACGGGTAGTCGCACCCCCGGCAGCCGCGGGCTTTCCGCGCCGATCGCCTCCGGCCGCCGCGCCCACAGGCCAACCTCCAGCCCCAGCCCGGCGCAATGCACCGCCAGCGCGCTGCCCCACGCGCCGGCGCCGATCACGCTGATCCTATTCATCGGCCAGCCGCACCACGCGCGTGCCGGCACCCGCCTCGCCGTCGCCCAGCCGGGCGAGCAGCGCGTCCAGGATCGCGCGCGCGCCCGCCTCGAACCGCCAGGGAGGGTTGACCACCACCAGCCCGCACCCGTTCAGCCGGGCCGCATCCAGGGGCTCGCGCAACAACAACTCCGCCGCGACGACATCGCGCATCCCGCTTTCCCGCAGCGCGTCGTGAAAGCCGCGCACCGGCGCGCGATGCTTGATCGGATACCATATCGCGAACACGCCCGCGCCGAACCGCGCGTGCCCAGCCGCCAGCGCGGCCAACAGCGCCTCTAACTCTCCGCTCGCCTCATAAGGCGGATCGATCAGCACCATTCCCCGCCGCTCGGCCGGCGGCAGCAGTGCAGCCATCGCCTCATACCCGTCGCGCACGTGCACCGAAACGCCCGTCATTCGCGCGTAGCGCCCCCGTAACGCCACCCCATCCTCAGGGTGCAGCTCGCAGCAGACCAGCCGATCGCCCGGCCGGAGCAGCGCGCGCGCAATCTCGGGCGAGCCCGGATACAAGCCCAGCCGCGCCACCACGCCCAGATAATCCGCCAGCGCCGGATCGGCCGTGCCGCGCAGCCGCAAAATCCCGCCCGCCGCCTCGCCCGTGCGCTGCGCCTCGGGTGCGGCCAGGTCGTAGGCGCCTATGCCGGCGTGCGTGTCCAGCACCATAAACGGCCGCGCCTTGCGCGCCATTGCCCGCAGCAGCCAGACCAGCAGCGCGTGCTTGACGCAATCGGCGAAGTTGCCGGCGTGGTAGGCGTGGCGGTAGTTCATGGCGCAGACAAGGAAAAGTTGGGGGGAGGGTGCCCCTCCCCCCAAACCCCCCGTCATCTTCTTAAATGAAGACGGGGGGTCTGGGGGGGGATGGGACATCTCCCCCAGCCTTCTACCCGCTTAGCTCGCCCAGCGGCCAGCGCGGCCTCGGCGCCGTCTCCAGCCCATCAACGGCACCAATCCGCAGCCGCTCGATCGCCGCCCAAGCCACCATCACCGCATTATCGCCGCACAGAAGCAGCGGCGGCGCCGACAGCCGCAACCCCCGCGCCGCGGCCAGCGCCCCCAACGCCGCCCGGATCGTTCCGTTGGCCGCCACGCCGCCGGCCACCACAACCAACCCGCATTGCGGCGCCATGTCGATCGCGTGCCCCACCCGATCGACCAGCACGTCCACCACCGCTGCCTGGAATGAGGCCGCAATGTCGGCTGCCTCCTGCCGCGCCAGCGCGCCCTCGGCCGGCCCGACCAACCGCGCCACCGCCGTCTTCAGCCCCGAAAAACTGAAATCGCACCCCGCCCGCCCCAGCAACGGCCGAGGCAGCGCATGCACCGCCCGGCCGGCCGCCGCCAGCCGTTCCAGCGCCGGCCCGCCCGGCCAGCCCAGCCCCAGCAGCTTGGCGACCTTATCGAACGCCTCGCCCACCGCATCATCGATCGTCCCGCCTAGGCGCGTGTAGCGCCCCACGCCGTCGACCCGCACAAGCTGGCAATGCCCGCCCGAGACCAGCAGCAGCAGATACGGGAAGTCCGCCCCGCCAGTCGTCACCCCCGGCAGGCGCGCGGTCAGCGCATGCGCCTCCAGATGGTTGATCGCCACGAACGGCACGCCGGCGGCGATCGCCATCCCCTTGGCCAGCCCCGAGCCCACGATCAGCCCGCCGATCAGGCCCGGCCCGGTGGTCGCGGCAATGGCGCCAAGATCGGCCACGGACAGTCCAGCCTGGTCAAGAACCTGGCGCACCTGCGCGGGCAGGTGGTGCAGATGCGCGCGGGCGGCGATTTCGGGCACCACGCCGCCGAAGCGGGCATGGTCCTGCTGGCTCAGCACGGCTTCAGCCAGCACGCGGCCGTCGGCGGCGAGGATGGCCGCGGCCGTCTCGTCGCAGGATGTTTCGATGGCGAGTACGGGGCAAGTTGTTTGGCGCACGGCTCACGTTTAGAACTCTTCGTGGTGCGAGGGAATCGATGAGTGACAAATATCCCGTCAAGCTAATAAACAGGGTTGGGGGCAGCCCAGGCCCTCTGATGACAGCAAGCATAGCATTGCGCCAAGCAGCGTTCTTAGTATTTGACCGTCCCCCGAGCGCGCGGTTTTAATGGGGTTCAGTTGAATCAAAGGGCGTCACGGATAGCACTCATGATTAGGGACCAGTCTTCTCGTGAAACCTGGGCCCCTGTGGGATGAGGGATGCCGATGATCTTGTTGCCACCAGCCATGCCGCGTACACAGCGGCGAAAACTGCCTCTGCGCGGCACAATCTCGTTTCCCGTTCCTCCGATCCGGTCGAATACGTCAAACCCGGAGGCTACCACCAGTTTAGGCTGCATTAAATCGAGAAGCCTGAGAGCAGAAACTAAGCTTCTTCGTTCCATCTTCTCGCGAATGGCTGCTGGATTGTCTCTCCATCTGAACCCGTGCTCCACCGCTCCAGCCGGGCGACTACGAAAGAAGTTCAGGTTCATATGAACACTGCGCTCAAGAGCGGCAGTCGCGCCGACGCTGGCAAATAACCGCTGGAGTTTAAGAGCGAATGGGTATGATTCGGTAACTAGTTCGTTTTTATTAGGCCAAAGTGGATCGTATGACTGCGGGTAACGAGTGTTCGCGAACGCGCTTGGATTGTGCCCTAAAAGGACAAGATCCGGCCGCAAACGAGGTGGAGAGAAGGCAGTGCAACCTTTTTTCTGTAAATTCTCGTGAGGTGGTTCATTCCGGCTACGCTTCTATGTGTCTAGTGTGAGGTAGATTTTGCCGTTCATCCACTCCTCGTCGCATTCTGCCAGCAGGGCGGAGACGAGGCGCAGGCAGGATGCGGCGTTGGGGAAGATGGAGGCAACCCGTGTGCGGCGTTTGAGTTCGCGGTTGATGCGTTCGAGGCCGTTGGTCGTGCGCAATCTTATGCGGTGGGCTTGCGGGAGGTCGAACACGGCAAAGCCCATGGGAAGGTTCTGTTCGGCCCATGTGGCAAGTTTCGGCGCGTCCGTCGCCCAGAGTTCGATCGCCTGGCGCAGCAGCCGTTCGGCTTCTGCCTTGTCGGGCGCATTGAAGATCGCGCGTATCCGCCCTGCGACCGGCTTGCGCTGATCCAGCTTTGTGACGTAGGCCTGGGCATTCTGCTGCAAATGGAATTGGCAGCGCTGCCATGGCACACTTGGCAGGGTGGCGCGGCGCGCGGCCTTCAAGCCTGCATGATCGTCCGACACGATGAACTTTACCCCGCGCAACCCGCGCGCAATGAGGCTATCGAGAAATTCCCGCCAATGCTGTTCGGCCTCGGAAAATGCGACCGATACGCCGAGCACGCGCCGTTTGCCGTCGGCCGTCACGCCGATTGCGACAAGCACGGCGCAATCGAGCAGGCGGCCTTCTTCGCGGATGCGTTCATAGCGGGCATCGAGCAAGAGATACGGGGTATCGCCGAGCGGTCGCTCGCGCCAGGCGGCAAGCCCCTCGTCGAGCTGCTCGGTGGCGCGGCTGACCTGGGTTGAGGAAATAGCGATGTCCGGCCCGAGCAAGGCCTGCAGCACGGTGATCACCTTGCGGGTTGATACGCCTTGCACATACATTTCGGCCAATGCGAGGTTGAGCGCGCGCTCGGTGCGGGTGCCCTTGTCGAGGGCGCTTGGGTAAAATCCGCCGCCGCGCACCTGCGGCACGTCGAACGTTTGCTCGCCCACCCGGGTCATGACGGTTTTTGGTTTGAAACCATTGGCGTAATCGGCACGAACCGGGGTGCGTTCATGAGGTTTGGCATTGAGGAATTGCGCGCGTTCGATTTTGCTGGCTTCATTGACCAGGATGCGCAGCGCCTCGCCGGCGCCGTCCAGTCCGTTGTCGAGCAGGGCCGAGAAGGCGGCCTCCAGGGGATGATGTTCTACGCGTTGTGCCATGATACAAGCTCCGTCGCTGGGTGATAGGATGGGCCGAAGCAATCACCTCCCGATAGGTCTTGGCCGGCTCGGTTTGCCGGGGCCGTCCTGCGCACTTCGGGCGCAAGCGCCCTCGTTGCTTCGGACGGCCCCGGCAAACCGAGCCGGCCAAGCAATTTACAGAAACGATGGTGCACTAACGGAGAGAAGAAAATTGTGTATCCCAACTCCCATGTTGGAAACATACCTTCGTGAGCCCGCCAAAACTCATCGACTTCGGCATAGACTTCTCTACAATTCCGTTCCATATCTAATTGTAGGTAAGTCTTGTCCATATTTCCAACACCATTAGTAAAGTTGTTCGCGCTCAGGTGCAAATCGCGTCAAGTAAAGCGACGCGCGGCCTGCGCCTAGAATTTCGCGGCAAGCTGGTGGGTTCATCTCTCAATACGGTAGCTTGCCAGTGGATAGAATCTGACACTTGATGCCGGCCGATTTGGGGCGAACGGCCTTGCCCCCTACGAGGCTGAAAAAACGGCTGGACTCTTTCGGGTGATTTTATCCACGAGTGCGTCATGGACGTCGAGTTTCACAATCAAACTTGAGTCATGGCAGCAGAACCTCCTTGCACTGCATCTCAAGCCGCCTCGCCCAACTTGGCCCGCGCCGCGTCCGCCAGAAATCGCGAGCGGTTGCCACTGGCCCGATCGATCTTCTCCACCAAATCTTCCGGCAAAAGCACGTTCACGCGCACTGATTTGGCGACCGGCTTCGTCGGCCCATCCACCAGCATAAGCACGGCCCCTTGCGCATCAGCGCTCGCCGCAACGGCCTCCATGGCAGAAGGCTCGGGGGTGGCCGCACCGTCCTGGACCATGCCCGCGATATGGAAGGCGAGCGCCTCCCTACCCATGCGCCGCACCTCCTCCATCGTCTTGCCAAGCGAAATGCAGCCGGGGAAATCGGGAAATTCAATCCCATAGTCGCTGCCACGATCTTTGCGAACCAGCGCGATATAGCTTGCCATGTCCTACCTCAATCTCACCCGGACTGCTTTTCGATGCTGCGCCGGGTGCCAACTGGCAAATCACCCTTCGGATGCGGCACCGTCACACGGCCGGGCAGCGTGGGATGCGTGAACTGCCAATGGCTACCTTTGGTCGCAACGTGCACCCAGCCTGCCCCAGTGATCGCCTTGAGGACGTCTCGGCTGTTCATGCTCAAATATGCACACGATCTGCGCCCTGTGTAGGTTTGCGCATGAAAAACCTGGCGCCCCGGATCACTGACAGTCCAAGGCACACTTCCCCCAATCTTTCTGCCCTGGGTATAACCCACCCCCATGACCCCCGCCCAAGCCCAACCCTCACCCACCCCCGCCCACAGCACCCGCATGCGCCTCCCCCTGCGCGTAGGCACCCGCGCCTCCCCCTTGGCCCTGGTCCAGACCCGCGACTTCCTGGACCGCATCACCCGCTTCTGCCCCGTCCTAAAAACCCCCTTCATGGGCGACACCCCCGTTTTCGTGGAGCACCAGATCCGCACCACCGGTGACGCCGTCCAGAACCAGCGCCTGGCCGAAATCGGCGGCAAGGGCCTCTTCGCCAAGGAAATCCACGAGGCGATGCTCGATCGCCGCATCGATTTCGCCGTCCACAGCCTCAAGGATCTGGAAACCGACCTCCCGCCCGGCATCATCCTCGCCTGCACGCTGAGGCGCGAGGACGCGCGGGACGCCCTGATCCTGGGTCCGAGCTGCCAGTCCCACGACCCCTCCGACCCCTTCGCCTGCCTCCCCGCCAACGCGGTCATCGGCACCTCGAGCGTCCGCCGCCAGGCGCAGCTCCTCCACGCCCGCCCAGACCTGAAAATCGCCCTGCTCCGAGGCAACGTGCAAACCCGCCTCAACAAGACCCGCGCCGGCGATTTCGCCGCCAGCCTGCTTGCCACCGCAGGCCTGCGCCGCCTCGGCCTGCAGGACGAAGCCGATATCGTGCTCGACCCGGAATCCATGGTCCCCGCCGCCTGCCAGGGCATCGTCGGCGTCACCGTCCGTGCCGAGGACACTGAGCTCTGCCAGCTCCTCAGCGGCATCGAGGACCCCGAGGCCCGCGCCGTCTCCACCGCCGAACGCACCATGCTCGCTTTGCTGGACGGCTCCTGCCGCACCCCCATAGGCGGCTACGCCCGCCTCCTTCCAGACGGCCGCCTGCACATGACCGGCCTGGTCGCCCGGGAAGACGGCTCGTTTCTTCTAAAGCGCAGCACCTACGGTTACACGCGGGACGCCGCCGCTCTGGGCGCAGACCTGGGCGCCGAACTGCGCCGCGACAGCCCTGCGGAAATCTTCGCCTGAGCGGGCAAAGACGCGGCGTTCTGCTGACGCGGCCGCTCGAGGAATCATGTCGTGTGGCAGGGCTGATAGAGGGCAGGGGCTTGCTGCCGGTGATCGCCCCTTTTCTGAATGTCCGCCCGCGCAATCCCGTCTTGCCGCGCCACGTGCAGGCGGTTTTGGTGACCAGCGCCCGCGCCTTGGGGGCAGTCACACCCTGGGCTGTGCCTGTGTTGGCCGTGGGCGATGCCACCGCCGCCTGCGCGCGGAATGCCGGCTTTGCTGACGTCTCCTCGGCACAGGGCGACGCAGCGGCCCTGGCTGCGCTCGCCACGCGCTCGCTCAATCCCGCGCGCGGTCCGATCCTGCTTTTGTCGGGTGCAGGGCAAGGGGGCGCAATCGCCGCCGCCTTGCGCAAGGCGCGCTTCGCAGTCCTGCGCCGCGTGACCTATGCGGCATCGCCAGTGCGCCGTTTTCCGTCCGAGGCGAGTGCGGCACTGATGGAGGATACGATGCATGCCGCTATTTTCCTCTCCGGCGAGACCGCCGCCGCGTTCGTGCGTTTGATGCCCGCATCCCACATCAGCCATCTGCGTGGCGTGCGCGCTCTGGCAATTGGAAAGACGGCGGCCAACGCGCTAAAGCCCCTGCCATGGGCAGACATTAGCTTGGCTGCCACCCCCACCTTGGACGATGTCCTGGCCCTTCTATGACCGAAAACGACCCCTTCGCCGCCGAACCGGCCGCTGCCACGATCGAGCACGAGCTTTCGCCGGCGCCGCTTTCGCCCGAGCCGTCCCTCAAGCGCACCAAGCCACCTCGTGGTGCGGGCGGCATGGTGTTCACCCTCTTCTTGTTCTTGTTGCTGGCGGGTGGCCTCTACTACGTCTGGACCAACCCGCAGGGGCAGACCAACAATGACGTGCTCACCGCCCTGCAACACCAAGTTGAGGCTCAGGGCCAAAGTGCGGGTCAGCAAACCACTCAGCTGGCGGGCCTGACGCAGCAGTTGCAGGCGCTGACCGATCGCGTTGACAGGTTGGAGAAGGCAGCCAGCGCCGCGCAGGCCAGCGCTGCAGCCGCCGTGCCTCAGGCGCCAGCGATGGCGCCGGCGACCGATTTGGGCGATCTGCCGCAGCGGGTAGATGCGCTTTCGGCCAAGATTGCCGCCCTCGCCAACCAGCCGGCACCACCGCCTGCTCCGGCCGACACGGGCGCGACGCAGCAGGGGCTGGCTGCCCTTGGGCAGAGGGTCGATCAGATCGAGGCAGCGGAGCGCTCCGCCATGAGGCAGTTGCAGGCGCAACAGAAGGAGGCGGCAGATCAATCACAGGGTGGGGTGCTGGCACAGCAGAAGAGTGCCATCAGCGCGCTTGACGGCCGCCTGTCCAAGCTCGAGCAGGGTGCTGGCACGATCGAGGACGCTGCGAGCCGCGCCAGCCGGCTGGGGCGCGTGCAGGCGGCGATCGTTGCACTGGAGGCTGGTCAAAAGCTGGGCGATATCCCCGGCGCGCCGCCCGAACTCTCTCGCTTTGCCAATCAGGCACCGCCGACCGAGGCCAATCTGCGCCAGACCTTCCCCGCACTTGCAGCCCACGCGCGTGAGGTCAGTCAGCCTCAGACGGCCCATCGCACCTTCCTGCAACGCGCACTTGCCCGGCTGCAGCAGAGCGTCACGGTGCGCCAGGGCGATGACGTGCTGGTGGGCGACCCGGCCGCCGGCGTGCTGTCGGACGCTGAGCTGCATGTGCAGAACGGCGATTTGGCCGGGGCAGTGCAGCGCCTGGGTGCGCTGTCCGGACCCGCTTCCATGGCCATGGCCGGTTGGGTGGATCAGGCGCGCGCACTCGTTGCCGCGCGCGTGGCACTGGCCAATCTGGCGGCGCGCGGCTGATGCGTGCTGTCCTTGGCCTGATTATCGTCACGGCGCTGGTTTTGGCCGGCGCCTGGTGGATTGCGCATCTGACAGGCTCGGTGCACCTGACCCTTGGTTCACTGGTCATAGACACGCCGATTTCGATTGCGGTCTTGGCGCTGTTGATCTTCGCAGTTGCGCTTTATGTGCTGTTCCGTCTGCTGGCAGCGCTGTTTGGCGTCCGCCACGTCGTGCGCCGCGGTAGCAGCCGGGCCAATCAGCGCAGGGGCGAGGCAGCGGTCACCGGTGTGCTCGTGGCCCTTGCCGCGCGCGAGGCAGGCGAGGCGCGTAGCCAGGCCGCCCGCGCGCGGCGCTATCTGGGCGACACGCCGCAAACTCTGCTGCTCTCAGCCTATGCCGGCAGCATCGCTGGCGAGGAGGAGGAGGCGACGGCAGCCTTCGAAAAGCTGGCCGCCCGCAAGGACGCCGCGTTTTTGGGGCTGCGCGGCCTGTTGAGCCAGGCCATGGAAGCGGGCGACTGGGCGCGCGCCAATGAACTCGCCAAGCAGGCTGAGCGTGCCCATCCGGGAGCGGCCTGGATCCGCGCCGAGCGCACGCATCTGGCCGTGCGCACGGGCGATTGGCAGGAGGCGTTGCTGCTCAATCGCAATGCCCCGCCCCATGCCGCGTTGGCTGCTGCTGCGGCGGATGCGGAGAGCGATCTTGCTCGTGCCACCAAGCTGGCCCGCGATGCTGTCAAGCGCGACCCGGCCTTAACGCCCGCGGCGCTGGCCTATGCACGGCGGCTTCGAGAGGGCGGACGCGAGAAGAACGCCCAGGAGGTGCTGCGACAGGCCTGGACTCTTGCGCCGCACCCCGAGCTCGCTGACCTGGCGCTTGCCGCGACGCCCGATCGCCTGGAGCGGCTGAAGGTGGGACAGGCGCTGGTGCGCGATATTCCCGAAAACCCGGAGAGCCACCTGCTGCTGGGGCGCTTGGCGCTTGACGCTGGCCAGCCCGCAGACGCCCAGCGCCACGCCGAAGCCGCTCAGCGCGCCGGCCTGACCCAGCGCCGCGTCTTCACCCTGCTCGCCGACGCCGCCGAGGCTGGCGGGCAGGATGACGTGCATCGCGAGGCCCTGCGCCGCGCCTCAACCGCCGAGGGCGATCCCGCCTGGGTTTGCGAGGCCTGCGGCGTCACCCATGCGGCCTGGCACCCGGCTTGTCCCAACTGCCATGTTACTGGCCGGATCCGCTGGGGGCGGCCGGTGAGCGCTGTTGCTCTGCCTGCACCGGCGGCGCAGTAGGTGCCGAGACATGGAGTGGGTAATTTGATGCGTTTGAGGATGCGCACCGGTTTGGTTCTATCGGCAGTGGTCTGTTTGAGTGCGGCCAGGCATCCTGCCGGGGCCAGCCCCCCGATGGCCCTTGTTTCCGACAGCAGTGATGTGGCCAGGCTGTTTGCCGATTTTTGCCTTGCGGAGGAGCCATCCCTTGCTTCCCTGCAAGTCAGGGCCCACGCGCTGAAGGCCGCAATCGCTGTGGATCATACCGTTCCGCATGGCGAGAATCGGCACGAACATTATCAAGCCTGGGTCGTCAGGCGTGGCAACAGCATGTACCAGCTCACCGCTGATGAAGGCGAAATGGCCGTTGGATCAAAGCGCGCAGTGGCGTGCGGCGTGACCGCACCCGACGCCGACGGTGCCGATCTGGCGCGCACCATGGCAACCGAGCTTGGCCTTGGCGCGCCGGCCAGACGCGTTCCCGCCATTGGCGTGGGCGGCGATTCAGTGGTCTGGCACAGGAACTTTGGCAGTCACCAGGCGAACATTCGCCTAGCCTATGGGGCGCAGGGACAGGCGGGAGCGACCATTCATCTAATTCTGCCAAATTTGCCCGCGCCTAGTATGAGCCCCCCTTGAGGCTGACTCATAATGCCGCAGGGAAGACTGGGTGGAGCGTGCCGCTCCCCCCAGACCCCCCGTCATCAATTGAAGGTACTACCTGAATAAAGACGGGGGGTTTGGGGGGATGGCACATCTCCCCCAACCTTACTACGAGAGGCAATCTTTCTGCTGACTATATGACTTCGCACTCACGCTCTTGCCATTCCGTAAGCGCTCATGGGCCCCAGGACGTTTGCCGCATTGTGGCTCAAGATAACAATGTCATGCTTGCGGCCATCTCGATCCTGAACGTGGTCGTGCAGAAGACCCTCGCTTCTGAAACCAAGACTTTCGAACACGGCGATGGCACCTTCCTGGTCGATCGTCATTTGGGCGACGATTTTTTCGATGCCACCTTGCAACATGATGGCCAGGCAAGCCTGGATCATCGCACGCCCAAGTCCAAGGCCGCGCAGCGCGGCAGAGGTCACAACGCGCAATTCGCCCATGTGCGGTGACCAGCTATGCGGATCGCGGAAGATCGCGGCGCAGCCGACGACACGCGCCTGATCCCAGGCCAGCAGGCTGGTCGTGTCGCCCTTTTCGATGGCGCGCACCCAGGCCGCCATGACCTTGGGCTGCGTGATGTCCCGCGGCAGGAACAGCAGATCGTGCGCGGGGAGTGCCTGCGCGAAGGCGAGCACGGCGTCTGCATCTTCCGGCCTCATCGGGCGCAGGCTGAAATCGCCCGCGTCCGTCGTCATCACCGTCTCATCCATGTCGGCCAACATCGGCTTGCTCCCTCAGCTTTGATCTTTTGGCGCGGCTTTTGGCGCAAGGCGCTCAAGCGTGGCCTCGATGCGGTCCAGGCGGTCATGCAGGCCGAGCAACTCGGTGCGCGAAGGCAGATTCAGCGCCTGGAGCGACTTGGCGACCATCTCGGCCGTCGCTTCCTGCATGCGCAGGCTGAGTGCAGTCATCTGCTGCATGGCAAGAGACATTTCGGTGGTTCCGCTCGCCTGGCTTGTCAGGGAAGCGAGGCCGCTTTCCCATTGAGCGAGCATGTCTCGCCACAGGCTTGTGGGATCAAGGTTTGGCGTGTCGGCCACAATGCCCTCCCAGCTAACAGCGTCTTCAGCAAGCGGGCGATCACAGCCCGCCTCGCGGGCCATGAACGCATTTCCGAGAGAAGGCTGCAACGAGCAGTCTTCGGGACTAGCAACAGCGGCAACCATCAACAAGTATTGTCCGCGACGCGGGCGCCGATGACGGCCGGCAACATCCATTGGCCCCTGCGGCGATCGCGCTGGGCGCGAGAAGGAGAGACCTCATGGCCGCTGCACATCACGCCATCAAGCCACCAAGCAAGTTGCTACTGCTGGCTGAGGTAAGGGCGTTCGGCGAATTCGCCCTCGGCCTTGCCTCACTGCCAACGCTGGCACTGGCACCCAAGGGCGATGGTCACACTGTACTAGTGCTGCCGGGCTTTCTCACCTCGGACCATTCGACCGATTTCCTGCGTAACTACCTTCGCGGGATGGGGCTGAACGCTGTGGGCTGGGAGATGGGTCGCAATCTGGGCGGCCTCTACCGGATGCGAGACCAGCTTCGCAAAAAGGTCTCCGAGTTGAGGCGACAAAGCGGCAAGCGGGTCAGCGTCGTCGGCTGGAGCCTGGGCGGTGTTTACGCACGCGACCTGGCGCTGAGCCTGCCCGACATGATCCGCAGCATCATCACACTTGGCAGCCCGTTCTCGGGCGATTTGCGTGCCAACAATGTTGGGCGGCTCTACGACCGCGTCTCGGGCGAGACGGTGGACGATGCAGCAATGGAGGACGTGATGGCTCTGGCCGGAGAGATGCCCGTGCCGGCGACCTCTATCTACTCGCGCATGGATGGCGTGGTGAGCTGGCAGACGAGCGTCATGAAACCATCGCCTCGGTCGGAAAATATCGAAGTATTGGGGGCGAGCCACATGGGGCTTGGGTTCAATCCGGCCGTATTATGGGCTGTTGCGGACCGCCTGGGACAGGGAGACGGCGTCTTCAGGCCATTTGGCCGGAAGGGGCCGTTCGCGCTGGCGTATCGAACCGCGCCTGCTCATTAAATTGGAAATGATGGGACTGCGGGCCCCAGCTTGGGTCCAGGGGGCAGCGCCCCCTGGACTTTCTTTTTGTTCTTACGCCGCGTGCTTGACCTTCTCGGCCGCCTCACGAACTCGCGCGGTTACCGGCGCAAGCGCGTCATTGGCCACCTTCAGATAGCCCTCGGCGAAGGTGCTGGTTTCCTCGAGTGCGCGGCTGGCAGTCTTGCGGGCAAACTCCGCCTGCAGGTGCAGCAGATCGTTCAGCGAGCGAACGCCGACCAGCGACCGAAGATGGGCCATGCTGTCCTCGAACTGCACGCGGCTGACTTCGGCGGCGTGCTGGGCCAGGCCCTGCAAGCCTTCGCCGTAGATGCGGGCTGCATGCGCACCTGTCTCAAGCGCCTCGCGCTGTACGTCGACGTAGCCGCGGGCCAATTCGCTGACGCGGGCAACGCCACCACGAGCGCGCTCCTGCATGGTCTTGACGCCTTCTGCGGTTGCGTCCGCCGCCTGCTTGACCGTCTCGGCCACGCGGTCGGTCGTCTTGGCGGCCAGCGTATCGGTCTTCGGCGTCTGGGCAGCCTTGGTAAAACCGTCGTTCTTGGGAGTGGCAAAATTCACGTCTGACATCGTTTTTCTTCCTTCGGGCTGTGGAGCAGACAGTGACCAGAAGGGCGGCGCCAAGCTGACTGCAATGAACATGCTGCGGTGCAGCAATTGCGATGTAGTGCAGCGTCGATACGGTGGCAAGGCCTTTTTGTGCACTGCACAAATCGCGGTTCACCCATGCAATAGCGAGGTTACGGGCGCTGACCGGAATGGGCGCGACAAAGAAATCTGATCTTCTATTCTGGTTGCAACGTTCATTGCGAGCTGCAGAGACACGCATGGCAAACGCCGTTTCAAAATGGATCGAACCGGCAAGCACAAAGGGCAAGGCCGCGTTCATGGGCCTCCTGCTTGTGGCTTGCGCTGTCACGGTTGCGGCTTCTGCGCGGGACAGTGCCGAGAACAAGCTGCTCCAGACGGACCGCGCGCAAGTCGGAACACTGGCGAACCAGGCGAGCACCACGGTCGCCGCCACCGAGGCGGCCGAACGGCGCTTGGCGCCGGTCGCCGCGCGTGCCACGCGCGGGCGGCGACATGCGCTGATGGGCGCGGCCGGACAGACTTGCCAGACCGTCCCTTCTAGGGGTGCGGGCTCTGGCCTCAGGCAGGGCAAGCCGAGCGTCACGCCGGTAGTGGGTTGGCTGACGCGAGAGTGGGGTGCCTTGTCAGAGGATGGCCCAGCAACGGGCATCACCTACGGCACAGCGCCTGGCGCTTGCGTAAGCAGTCCGTGCGCGGGCCGCGTTGTCTTTGCCGCGCGCTTTCACAGCTATAGGCGCCTGATGATCATCGAGTGCAGCCGCTCCTGTGATTTTGTGTTGGGGGGCATGGACAGGCTGGACGCTGGGGTAGGGCGGAACGTTCGTGCGGGCGAACCCGTCGGACGCATGCCTCTGGCGGGAAAAGCAGGTGGAGGCTCACCGTTACTTTACGTGGAACTACGCAAGAATGGGCAGGCGATCGATCCCATGCCTTATCTAACCGGCAAGCCATGATGGCCGTGCTTTGCGAACGGCGCCCTTCGCCCTAGATTGTAGTCAACCGACGGTCTGCATCGTCGAATTCAAGGATTAGGCATGACATTGCGCACCGGACTTCTTCTTAGCGCCGCCTTTGCCGTGGGCGTAACCGCCGGGCCTGTGCTTCGGAATGCGGCCTCGGTGTCTCGGGCATGGGCTGATGACGCGCCGGCTTCCGGCCGCGATGACACCTACCACATGCTGACCCTGTTCGGAGACGTCTTCGAGAAGGTCAAAGCAGACTATGTCGAGCCGGTGCATGACCGCACGCTGGTGGAGAATGCGTTGCAAGGCATGGTCGCGAGCCTCGATCCGCACAGCAGCTACATGAACACCAAGCAGTTTGCCGATATGCAGATCCAGACAAAGGGCGAATTCGGCGGCCTTGGCCTGCAGGTGACAGAGGATCAGGGTATCATCAAGGTCATCAGCCCAATGGACGATACGCCTGCCGCGCGCGCGGGCATGAAGCCTGGCGATTTGATCCTCTCGCTCGATGGGCGATCGGTCGAGGGCATGTCGCTCGATGACGCGGTCGAGAAGATGCGAGGCAGTCCGGGCAGCGCAATCAAGCTGAGCGTCAAGCGCGAGCATATCGACAAGCCGCTCGATGTCAGCATGACGCGCGAGGTGATCCACATCCAGGTCGTCAAATCGGCCCTGTACGGCGATGTGGCCTATATCCGGCTGGCGAGCTTCGATGAGCAGAGCGACACCAAGGTGCGCGAGGCGATCGAGAAGCTGAAGGCGCAGAGCCACGGCAGCCTGCGCGGCGTGGTTTTCGATCTGCGCAACAACCCGGGCGGGCTGCTCGATCAGGCGGTCGATATTTGCGAGGACTTCATCCCCGAGGGCGAGATCGTCTCCACGCGAGCCCGCCATGCCGAGGAGAGCCAGCGCTGGGATGCGCGTGGCACCGACTTGATCGATGGCCTGCCGCTGGTGGTGCTGATCAATGGCGGTTCGGCCTCGGCCAGCGAGATCGTCTCGGGCGCGCTGCAGGACCACAGGCGCGCGGTGGTCCTGGGCACGCGCAGTTTCGGCAAAGGGTCTGTGCAGACGATCTTTCCCGTGGGCGACGAGGGCGCGCTGCGCCTGACGACGGCGCGCTACTACACGCCGAGCGGACGGTCGATCCAGGGGCTCGGGATTGCTCCGGATGTGGAGGTGGCGGAATCGCGCGAAGAGGAGATCCACTACCTTCCCGATCGTGAATCCGATCTGAACCATGCGCTGAAGAACGAGGGCGGCTCGGGGCCGACCAAGCCGCCGGCGCCGCGAAACGATTTGCCGCCGCAAGCCAAGGATATTGCAGGAAAGCCGCCAACTGCTTGGCCTAAATACGACATGACCAAGCCTGAGACCGACTTTCAGCTTCAACAGGGCATTGCGCTGGTGCATGACATGGCCCAGCAGCGGCGCGCCGCGCGCTGAGACGATCTGGCTGATGGCTGGCCCGGTTTCCGCACCCGCACCTCGCAAGGGCGCGGGCCGGTACTTTGGGCTGATGGTCTTCTGGGCTGTTGTATCGGCAGTCTTGGTGCTTGGTGCCCTGACTTTGCAGATCATGGGACCGCCGCAAACGGCAAGCGCGCCCCGGCTTGCGGCTCCCGTAGTCACGATTGCTCCGCCACCCGCGGTGCCAAAGGGGCCGGCCAACATAGCCGCGCCTCTGGATGCGTTGCAGGAGCCCGCGCCCGATTTTCAGGGTCGCACTTTGCCTGTGAGGGCGCCGGACGGGCGAGCGCCTTCAGTGGTCTATGCAGCACCTTTCAATAGAGCCGACAAACACCCTCGCGTGGCGTTGGTGATTGCAGGCGCGGGCCAGGACCAGGAGCAGACCATGCATCTGTTGCGCGATTTACCAGCGGAGGTGGACGTCGCCTTCTCTGCGTATATGGACGAGGGCCGGGTCGCGCGGCTAGCGGGCGTGGCACGGGAGACCGGGCATGAGTGCCTCGCCTCCATTCCGATGGAGCCAAACAACTTTCCGCTTGCCGATGAAGGTGCCCGTCAATTGATGGAGGGGCACGACACGGAGGCCAACCGGATTGACCTGGAATGGGCGCTGTCCCGCCAAGCAGGCTGCGTGGGTGCCACCGGTGCATCGGATGGGATGATGGGCGAACGTTTCGCGCAAAACGGGCTGGGCTTCAGCCAGGTGCTGGAGGAGCTCGGCAAACGCGGGCTGCTGTATCTGGACCCGCGCACCGGTGCACCGGCGCTGACGAGCGCGCCCGAGACCTCGATCATGGTGGCCGATCTGGTGATCGATCAGCCCACGGCCCCAGAACAGCCAGTCTCGGCCGATATTATCGACCAGAGGCTAGCCGAGCTTGAGAAGCTGGCAACGTTGCGTGGAGCGGCTGTCGGACTTGCAGGACCGCCGCAGCCGGTCATGCTCGAAAGGGTGGCCGTTTGGGCGCATGGCTTGGCCGGCAGAGGCGTAAGCCTGGCCCCGCTGAGTGCGGTGCAGGTTGTCTCCAGGACTGGCGAGGGTGAACAGCCTTGAACGATCTGCCGTATCGGCTGAACGTCGGGGCGGCTCTGTTCAATGCGCAGGGGCGTGTCTTCGTTGGCCGGCGAGCGGACATGTCTGCAGGGGCGGTTCACGTGTGGCAAATGCCACAGGGGGGGATCGATGAGGGCGAGGACCCGCGCGCCGCGGTGCTGCGGGAACTTGCAGAAGAGACCGGTATTACGCGCACGAAGATCCTGGCCGAACATGACGAGTGGCTGAGCTACGATCTGCCGGCCGAGCTTGCAGGCACTTTGTTTGGCGGGCGGTTTCGTGGCCAGCGCCAGCGGTGGTTTGCTCTGAAATTCCTGGGGGATGACTCAGATATAAGGTTGGATGCCCATAGCGCGCCGGAGTTCGTTGACTGGCGCTGGATACCGCTGGCCCAGGTTGCCTCTTTGTGCGTGCCGTTCAAGCGGGCCACGTATGAGGCGGTTGCCGCGGCATTTGCGCATTTCGGCGGCATTTGAGGCTGCAGCGCTCAGGCTGCCTGGCGGATCAGGACCCAGGCGTTTGCCAGGACACCCATTATCGTTTCAGGCGGTATTTCTCGCCCCGTTGCGGGTGAGTCGAGGTGCCCTCGCAGCAAGCCGTTCGGCAGACGCTCCACACTGCCTGGCGGAAGGCTGCCATCGGTCACGAGCCAGAGAAGACGAGCATCACCATAATGGCGGAGTGCTGCGAGCACGGCCATGATGGCGCTTTCATCCACGTGCTCGGAAATGCGCACGACAAAGATTTTTGCCGCCTCGGCAATTTCGTGCATCAGTTTGCCGGCAAGCCATGGAGAGCGAATGCTGGCGGCGCGTTGACCGTCCTCCGGCGGCGGGATGTCTCGATTGTAGGGCGTAGCTGCGCTGATCCCATAGGTGTCTTCGATCAGGCGCCAGGTATCGTCTTCTTCGCGCCGGATAGACCAGTTCATCCGATCGATGCGGCAAACACCGGCAAAACCTGCAAAGAGGCCTTCGACCAGTTCACGCTGCCTGATTGCACAGTAGCGCAAAAGGCCCGGTTGATCATGGCCCATCGCAATCTGGAAATTGCCAAGTTCGCAGCCATTTCCTAGCCCCTCGAAGCCGGCCACGAGGCTGCGCGCATCGATGCCCGCGAGGCGCTGAACAAAGGCTTGCAAAGTGCCATCTGCAAGGCGGCCGGGGGCGCGTGGGCGAAAGCCGGCGTTGGTACCTGCGATGTCCGGCACGATGCGCACGCATGAAATGGCCCAGGCAAAAGGTCTGCCGTAGTGAAACAGAGGATCGCTCGATTCGAAATCCGCATCTTCATTGTCAAATTGCAGGCAGACCTCTCTTTGCCCATTTTGCGGCGCCACAGGAAGCGCAATGATCAATCGCTCCACAAGGACAATGTTTCGCGTTGGCATGCCAGCAACAGTGATCGCCACACGCTGCGCCGGCGGCGCCTTCTCATGCTTGAAGGGGCGCATGTCTATGAGCACCAGGCAGGCAGCCCCTGTGCCGTCCAGAGGGAGGCGCATCGTGCTGCGGCCGCCGACTGCCCAGACATAGCCGTCTTCCGGCTCGCCCCAGCCTTCGTCCAGTTGACTATTTGCCGTTCCGTTCCAGCCGAAGTGCAAGGCGGCAAGCGGCTTGGTGGCTTGAGGAAGCGGGGCTTCTCTGAGACGCAGAACGGTCAGGGATCTTAAGCGGATTCCACGATCGTCCCTTTTGTCGCCCCGCGCTGTGACATCGAGGGTCAGGGCCAGCGAGCCTTTGACGTCAAGCGAGGCAGGCAGCTCCACCCGCCAGGTAAGCGGGCCCGCAACCGTATGCTCGCTCAAGGTCATGCGCCCGCTTCGCACCCGTATGGTCTGCGGCCGAGGGTGCGGCCATGCGATCTGGGGATCGATGTCCAATTCCAATGCGGCTTGTCCGCGTCCGGTTGGCAGGGGCACGTTCAGATCGCTTGATGGCGACTGCATCCAGGTTCCGTCGAGGGTTGGCTCGGACCAGCCACGCCCGAGAAGCGTGTTGCTCGCCGAATCCGCCCCGAAGCTGTAACGGCTGACGATTTCGATCACACTGTATTATTAGCCGCCTCACGTGCTAATTGGAAGGCTTGCAAGACCACGATGGATGCACGAGGCGTGATCAGGCTTGCCGCCGGAGGTAGTGTTAGGACTGTGGTGGGGAGGTCGATGAGCGAGGACATGATCAGACGCGTGGCCTTGGCGATGGCGGTTTTGTGTGCCGGAGAAAGATCGTTTGCGCGCACTGTGCCTGTGCAGGATACGGCAGATTTGACCAGAGCCATTGAAGCAGCGCAAGCAGGCGATGACATTGTGCTTGCAAACGGAATTTATTTGATCAGCACCAAGCTCCATGCCCGCGCATTGGCCACGCAGGCGGCGCCGATCACAGTGCGCGCGGCGCATCCGAAAGGCGCGCATATACGGTCTGTGGCGCCAATAGCTTTCGAAGTGACCGGCTATTATTGGCATTTTTCCGGCCTGGATATCACCGGTGTTTGCCTGCGCGACACCGATTGCGAGCATGCTTTCCATGTTGTCGGCACCGGCAGTGGCTTTGTGTTGCGGTCGAGCCGCCTCGTGGACTTTAATGCGCAGGTCAAGGTCAATGCCGATCTGGCGCGACACTTGCCGAGCAGCGGATTGATCGAGGAGAACGAGTTCCTCGACAGCCATCCTCGACATACCGACAACCCCGTGGCGCCCGTTAACATCGATAATGCCGCAAATTGGATCGTGCGCGGCAATTCAATCCACGACTTCCAGAAAGACGGTAGCGGAGAAAATAGCTATGGCGCCTTTGTCAAAGGTGGCGCACAGGCGCCGGTAATTGAGCGCAACCTTATCGTCTGCGCGCGTGATGCGGCATCTTCGGGCGCCATGGTGGGCCTCTCGCTTGGGGCCGACGGCATGGATGCCAATCTGTGCCCGCCGCATTGGGACAGCGCTCACCCGTGCGATCCTGAGGTGTCAGACGGCATCATCCGCAACAATATCGTGCTGAATTGTGCTGGGAAGGGTATCTATCTCAACAAGGCGCAGCACTCGGCAGTCTTGTTCAATACGGTGGCGCGCACGCCGGGCGTCGAGTTCCACGGCAGGTCCTCGACAGGGCTTGCGCGTGGCAACCTGATGACGGGCAAGATCAGCGGGACGCTAGGCGGCCAGTTCATCGACGGCGGCAACGTCATTGGCCTGGCGAGTGCGCGCGACTTGGGAGCGTCGTTTCGCGCTCCGGCAAAGGTGGCAGGGTATTCTCCGAACCTGCCCGCGTCGGACGCGCTTGTGCGGGACGATTATTGTGGTGCGTCACGCGGATCGGCGCTGGACGTAGGTGCGCTGCAGGTCTCCTCCGGCAACTGTGCCTACGGTATTGACGCTGCCCCCATCCGGGCCAGCCGATAGGCGTTGACACACAGGCTGATCCAGGCGGCATGATTGATGTTCGTGGCCTCGCTCATGGGCACCAGCCGATCGATGTAGCCGTGATAGAGATGGGCGCGTTCCTGCACGATGGTGCCTGGAGGCACCGCGGAATGTTCCGTGACATAGAGCAAGGCATTGTCGCCATGGCCGCGCAGGCGGTTCAGAACAGGCAACGCGCGCGCGGCATCGTGCAGGTCGGGGTGGTGCAGCACGAAGATACGGTCAGCCTCGCACAGCACGTCAGCGAAGTGACGGGCCAGAAAGCCCAGGTGACGCGCGATGCGGAACATGTCCACGGCCTCGGGTGCCACTTCGTCAAGGAATTGTCCGGTGTGGATTCGCAAGCCGAAGCGCGCGCTCCATGCAAGGTATTCGGTGCGGCCATTCATCCGCCCGATCTCGATGCTGAGTGATTCGGGATCCTCGATGCCTGCAAAAGCGCACTCCAGGCCAGCCAGCAAAGCCGGGGGTTCGATGCCTCCAAAACGCAGCAGACCGAGCGGCTCGGCATCCAGATCACGCTGCATCAGGCCAAATTCGCAATTATGTCCAAGGCTTTCAAATTGCCGCAGCAGGTCGGCCGTGCCGTGCCCGCTATGGGCACGCACTGCATTGTCGAGCGCCTGGTGCGAGGACTCGGTGATGCAAAGCGGTCCCAACGTACGCGGCAGGTCACAGTGCGCTTCAAAGGCTGGCAGCAGCCGCATGCTGGCGACCATGACGCCGAGCCGGCGCTGGTCCTCGCCTACGCCCAGCGAGGCGGGACTGGCGGCGTCGGGGCAGACGAGCGTGACGATCAGGTTGCCTATCATACCGGCTGCAACATCGAAGCACACGGTCACCTTGCGATCCAAGGCGATTGCACCGATGAGGGTCTTGCCAGCCCATACCTGAAGCCTTTGCCTTGAGAGGAGAGGCGGATGCAGAAAGGGCGCAAGCTCGATTTCCAGCGCGAGAGCGTGAGCATCCGGCCCGCGTGGCAGGCGCACCGCGCTTGAACCATCGATCGCCCAACTGAAATCGATGTCTGATACCGACCATCCTTCAAGGAGGCAACCTTGCGCATTGCCCTTCGTGCCAAAGGTCAACTGGGCGTGGAGGATCATTGCCGTCCTCCTGATGTTCTTGCAACGTTCCGCAAGTCGGGATAGTTTTTTTGCTCGGCTGCGCAGGCCGCACTCAAGGGGAGCCCGAAATGATTGGTTATGTGACGCTTGGAACCGACAACCTTGTCAGAGGGGCGCTCTTCTATGACGCTATTGCGCACGAATTGGGCGTAGCGCGCATGATGGAGAACGAGAAGTTCATCGCCTGGGGAACCCCGGGTGGGGCGGCGGGCATCGGCCTTACCCTCCCTGCAGATGGCGGGTCCGCGAGCGTGGGAAATGGCGTGATGGTGGCGCTGGCCGCGAGAGATCGGGCGCAGGTGGATCGTCTGCATGCATTGGCACTGAGCCTGGGCGGGACGGATGAGGGTGCGCCCGGCGATCGGGGCGGCGGGTTCTACGCCGCCTATTTTCGTGACCTGGACGGCAATAAGCTCAACGCCTTCGTTATGGGGTGAAGCCGAAGGGTTGGAGCGGGTGAAGGGAATCGAACCCTCGTATGCAGCTTGGGAAGCTGCCGTTCTACCATTGAACTACACCCGCGGTTCCAGTTGGATTGTTTCGTGAACTACCGTTACCTAGTGTTGGTCTGGGGTCTCAGGCCCCAGCAGGTCCAGGCAGAGCCTCGGCCTTCCTCTGCATCCAAAAGCCCAGGCTGTATAAGCCTGGCAGGTTGACGGCGCAATCGCCACGCGCTTAGGCTCGATTAGCCGGCTATTCCTAACCCTCGTGATCTGTCCGCCCGGATTGCGGCGAGGTGAAAACAAGCGCGCTAAAGAGGCTAGCCACACTCGCTTTTCCGCATGTCGGTGTCGCCTCCAGGCTGGTCTGCTTGCGCACCCAAGTGCCGCACCCGGAGAGAGATGTCTTGCCCGATACTGTCCTGCCTGTGCCCTTGGCCGCTGCCGGTTTCGATGCGCTCCATCCTGCCACCCACCTGATCCACGGGGGGTCTGTGCGCAGTCAGTTCGGCGAAACGTCCGAGGCGATGTTCCTGACGAGCGGCTTCATCTACGATAGCGCCGAGCAAGCCGAGGCGACCTTCGCCGGCACACAGACCCACTACCAATATTCGCGCTTCGGCAATCCTGGCTTGTCCATGCTTGAAGCGCGCCTAGCCCTTCTAGAAGGTGCTGAGGCTTGCCGTGTGACGGCAACAGGCATGGCGGCGGTTCATGCTGCGTTGCTGAGCCAGTTGAGTGCGGGCGATCGAATCGTCGCCAGCCGTGCATTGTTTGGCAGCTGCCACTGGATTGTCGCCAATCTGCTGCCGCGCTACGGCATAGATTTCACGTTTGTGGACGCCCCGGATATCGACGGCTGGCGCGCGGCGTTGGCAAAGCCGGCGCGAATTGTGCTACTTGAGACGCCGTCCAATCCGATGCTTCAGATCGTCGATCTTGCCGCGGTGTGCGCGCTGGCGCGCGAGGCGGGTGCGATGGTTATCGTGGACAATGTCTTTGCCACCCCGCTGCTGCAACGGCCGTTGGAATTCGGCGCGGATGTGGTGGTGTACTCGGCGACCAAGCACATGGACGGACAAGGGCGTGTTTTAGGGGGCGCGGTGCTGGGCCGGCGCGACTGGATCGAGGGCACGCTCCAGCCGTTTATTCGCAATACCGGGCCGGCACTTTCGCCATTCAATGCATGGGTTCTGCTCAAGGCTCTAGAAACCTTGCCGCTGCGTGTGGAGGCCTCCAGCGCGCGCGCTGCCGTGCTGGCCGATCACCTCGCCGGCGCGCCTGGCGTGGCGCGTGTCTGGTATCCCGGACGGGCGGACCACCCCCAGCACGCGCTGGCCATGCGTCAGATGAGTGCGGGGGGCACGCTCGTGACCTTTGAAGTGCAAGGCGGACAGGCTGGCGCCTTTGCCGTGCTAAATGCCCTGCGCCTGATTGCGATATCCAACAATCTGGGCGACAGCCGATCCATGGTGACCCACCCCGCCACGACCACACATATGCGCATCGGCGCGCAGGAGCGCGAGTTGCTTGGCATAACCGACGGCGTCATCCGGCTTTCCGTTGGTTTGGAGGATGTCCGCGACCTGCAACGCGATCTATCTCAGGCCCTGACGCGGGTTCTTGCGCCCGCGCACGTTGGAGCGAGCTGATGGCGCAATACAGCGCCGCGGACGATGATGACGGCGCACGCGCGTATGAGGCACGCACGGGCGACATCGTGGTGCGCGTTCAAGCCATGTACCTGGAAGATGAATCCGAGCCGGATGAAGGGCGCTACGTTTGGGCCTATCGGGTCGCTGTTGAGAACCATGGCCGCCGAACCGTGCAGCTTTTAAACCGGACGTGGAAGATCACCGATGCAGCGGGTGCCATCCAGCACGTGCATGCGGAAGGGGTCGTGGGCGAACAGCCGGTGATAGGACCAGGCCAGGCCTTCGAGTACGTCTCAGGCACGCCACTGTCGACCCCTTCAGGTTTCATGACGGGCGCCTATCATCTGGTCGAACGCGAGACAGGCGCGCCATTTGATGTCGCCATTCCTATGTTCAGTCTGGACAGCCCACACGCCAATAGGCGTGTGCATTAGCGCTTGCCTCCCAAGCAGGCATGCCCATCATCTTCAGTCCATCTAAGAGGAACAGGTTTTGAACAAGATCGTCCCCTTGAGCGCCCATGACAGCGCTGCCCGGAGTGAGCCCATGCCGACTCAGGCGGACGCCGAGGCGGCGATCCGGACGCTTATCAGGTGGGCTGGTGATGAGCCTGGGCGTGAGGGGCTGCGCGATACACCGGCTCGTGTTGCGCGCAGCTACCTCGAATTCTTTAATGGCTATGCGCAAGATCCTGTTGCGATGTTGGAGCGCACCTTTGAAGAAGTGGAGGGCTATGATGAGATTGTGCTGCTCCGCGACATTCGGCTCGAAAGCCACTGCGAGCACCACATGGTGCCGATCGTCGGGCGTGCGCACGTTGCTTATCTGCCGCACAGGCGGGTTGTGGGTATCAGCAAATTGGCGCGCGTCGTCGACGCTTACGCTCACCGTTTACAGATACAAGAAAAGTTGACCGCGCAGATTGCAAACACGATCCACGAAGTGCTTCAGCCGCTTGGAACAGCCGTAATTATTGATGCGGCCCATGAATGCATGACAACGCGCGGCGTTCACAAAGCCGGCGTTTCAATGGTCACCAGCCGAATGTTGGGCACGTTCAGGGACGATCCAGCAACGCGCAGAGAGTTATTATCAATGGTCGCTCAGCGGAATGACTAAAAGAGGTGGGAGTGGCTAGCCCCCAATCCTCGACCTAGTTCGTCGCGTCGCGAACGGTGTCCTTTGCGCCGCCAACGGCATTCTGGACCTTGCCGGCCGTCTTCTCGGCTGTGCCTTCTGCCTCGGTTTTGGTGTCTCCGGTCATCTTGCCGAAGCCTTCCTTAACCGCGCCCACGCCCTGCTTGATCGAGCCGTCAATACGATCCTTGTCCATGATCCATCGCCTCGTGGTTGAAGATGACAAAACGAGCTATGCCGACGGCGGTTTTCGCAGACGCCTCATTTGACAGAATCGTGAGAGCCCGTCCGGCTAGAGCAGTGTGGCCGCAGTGCGAAGATCGTTAACAAAATTTGCGTATTCGCGTGCTTTGGACTTCTCATCAGGCAAGCGAAGCAGATAAGACGGATGAATGGTGACCATCGCTTGCCCGTGCACAAGAGAGATGGGACGCCCACGTTCGCGTGAAATGGTGACAGCGCGGCCGAGCACGGCGCGGGCGGCGCTCGCGCCAAGCAGAATTGTGACCGCAGGCTTGAGCAATTCGCGTTCCTGGTCCAGCCAAAAACGGCACGCTTCTATTTCCATGCGGTCGGGGGTTGCGTGGATACGCCGCTTTCCGCGCGGTTCAAATTTGAAGTGTTTCACTGCGTTGGTGATGTAGACAAGCGCACGGTCGATGCCCGCCTCGGCAATGGCGCGGTCGAGCATCTGGCCGGCGGGACCGACGAAGGGCCGCCCTGCCAGATCTTCCTGGTCGCCCGGTTGTTCGCCGACCATCATCAGGCGCGCCTCGGGCGGCCCTTCGCCGAAGACGGTTTGGGTAGCGGGCTGCCAAAGTGGGCAGAGGCGGCAAGTGGCGGCCTCCTGCGCCAAGGCGGCCAGCGTGCCGCCTTCTATCGGTGTCGGCGTGGCCGGCGATCTGGCGGCTCGGGCGGGGCGCTCGGGGGAAAAGACGGGTTGGTCCACCATGGTCTGGGTCCGTGATTGGGCGGTGCGGATCAGTTCAGGGATTGCGGCGGCCTCGGGCAGGTTGCGCCAATATTTTTTGGGCATCTCGGATGTCATGGCGTCGATCTTCAGCCGCGCCGGGTTGAAGATGCTGCAGAAATAGGCGCGCCAGTAGGATTCGAGATGGTCGTCGTCGGGCACGTCCGCGGGGCTGGCGCCATCGGCCAGGCGCAATTCGGTGCCATCCCAGTGGGCGCTGCGGTAGGGCGTCAGGATCGACCAGGTCATGGTGGCGAACCGGCGGATGAAGAAGCCCGCATTAGCCTCCATGATGAAATGTGCCGGCTCGAACCAGGCAACGTAGCGTGTGGCACCCTCGGCTTCCACGGCACGGAAGCGGAGGAAGGCGCGCATCTTGTGGGTGTCTCGGCGCACAGCCTGGGCGAGGCGCTGCACACGCTGGACAAGTGGGTCGGCCGCGTCCTCGAGGACGCGTTTTTCGCCGCGATGGGCCCGCCAGATCAGAGTGTAGAGGAGGGCAAAGCGGGCGGGGTCGTTGGCCTGGATGGCTGTTTCGGCGAGGTCGAGCAGGGCGCGCGGGACGCTAAATGCTGCGGCTGGTGCGGCTGTCTCGCCGGGATCGGCGAAGAGGTCGGCGGCATTGCGCACGGACCAGACGATCTGGTCCGGTGCGATGTCGGCCAAGGCGAGCCTGCGGCTGGCGGCACGCCATCCCGCCAGATCGACTTCATCGCCCAGCACGACGCTTTCCATATGTGTAGAGGTCCAACTGCCGACGTGGAGTCTGGGGGAAACGGCACATTCCCCCAGTTCTTAAAGCAGCGCCAGTTGCTTTGCCGGCGGCGTCAACCGCGCTTGCAGGTGTGCACTATCCAGCATGCCGCGCGGCGTATGATCCGCTGCCACGATGAAGGGAGCGAGCTTTGGGATAGACAGCCGCAGCCGCGCCAGATCGTCCAGCCGCAGCCTGCGGTGGCGGCGCGCGCTAATCAGGCGGTCGGCCGATTTTACGCCAAGGCCAGGTATGCGCAGTAGCGCCTCTCGCGGGGCGCGATTGACGTCGATGGGAAAGTCTTCGCGGTGCTGCAGCGCCCAGGCGAGTTTCGGGTCAATCTCCAGCGGCAGATTGCCGGTGGCGCCAGTCGGCATTTCGCCGAGCGAAAAGCCGTAGAAGCGCAACAGCCAATCGGCCTGGTAGAGGCGATGCTCGCGCAGCAGAGGGGCAGCGCGTGGCGGCAGGGCG
Organism: Acetobacteraceae bacterium; assembly: GCA_965276755.1. Classification (GTDB taxonomy): domain Bacteria; phylum Pseudomonadota; class Alphaproteobacteria; order Acetobacterales; family Acetobacteraceae; genus CAJCIS01. The sequence goes on along the minus strand of OZ255625.1, from coordinate 1,943,962 downwards.
GCGGACGCATCCGGGATGGGGCTGAAGGCGGAGTAGTAGACGCGGCGCAGGCCATAGGAGGCGTAGAGCTGCGTGCTCATTTGGAGAATTTCGCTATCGGGGCTTGGATCGGCGCCGACGATGACCTGTGTGCTTTGGCCAGCGGGAGCAAACTTCGGCGCGCGTGCTTCGGCGCGAGATTCATCTATGCGCAGGCGCATGCGGCCCATGGAGCGGCGGATGGTGGCGTGGCTCTTTTCGGGGGCAAGATTGTCCAGCCCCTGTTCGGTAGGCAGTTCCATGTTGATGCTAAGGCGATCGGCGTAGCGGCCTGCCTCCGCCATCAACAGTGGATCGGCGTCCGGGATCGTCTTGAGGTGGATGTATCCGCGGAAGCCGTGCACTTCGCGCAAGGTGCGCGCGACACCCACTACCTGTTCCATGGTGTAGTCGGGATTGCGGATGATGCCCGAGGAGAGGAACAGGCCTTCGATGCAATTGCGCCGATAGAAGCCCAGGGTAAGCGTAACGACCTCCTCGACCGTGAAGCGGGCACGCTGGACGTTGGAGGAGCGGCGGTTGATGCAGTAGATGCAGTCATAGATGCAGGAATTGGTCAGCAGGATCTTGAGCAGGCTGATGCAGCGGCCGTCCGGCGCGTAGGCGTGGCAAATGCCCATGCCCTCCGTCGAGCCGATGCCGCTGGTCTCCCCCGCGGAGCTGCGCTTTTGTGTGCCGGAGGAGGCGCAAGACGCATCGTACTTGGCGGCGTCGGCAAGGATTTCCAGTTTGCGAAGCAACTCCATGTTCCATACATGTTCATGAGCTTGGCGCCTGTCAACCAAGCCTCCGCCGGGCTCACACTCTCAGCAACTTTGCCGTGAGCGCCGGGCCGACCGCATTCCACCCGGTTAGCCTCTGCGGCCGGCACGTCACCCTCCTGCCGCTTTCCACGGCGCACTGTTCGCAGATGCAGGATGCTGTGCGGGACGGCGAATTATGGCGCCTGTGGTACACGGGAGCGCCCGCACCCGAGGATATGCACGAAGACATCGCTCGGCGCCTCGCGCTTCAAGCCATTGGCACGATGTTGCCCTTTGCCGTTCTTGATCCCGCGAGTGGACGCGCAGTCGGCATGACGACCTACATGAATATCGATGCGCAAGCACCCCGGCTGGAAATCGGCTCGACCTGGTATGCGCGGCGTGTTCAGCGCACGTCGCTGAATACCGAAGCCAAGCTGCTCTTGCTGGGCCATGCCTTTGACACACTCGGTTGTCTGGCTGTGGAGTTCCGCACGCATTTTCTCAATCGGCAGAGTCGCGCCGCGATAGAACGTCTGGGCGCCAAGCTCGACGGTGTCTTGCGTAGCCATCAGCGCGCGCGCGACGGAACGTTGCGCGATACGTGCGTCTATAGCGTCACCGCGGCGGAATGGCCGGCTATACGCTCGCATCTACGCTGGCAACTGGAACGCCGCGCGTCCGAGGGTAATTATGGTCAGGATGGCAGCGCTCGACCTGCGCCGGGATAGCTGGGTCGGCTAAGGCGAACATCCGCGTATCGCGCCTTGCTGGTGTCCCCAGCGGCCATTGACTAAGCGGCCCTGCATGACCGAAGGTGCTGGTAAGCGGGTGGCGCGCTGTAAAATGACCTCCAATTTGGCCCATGACAGTTCAAGGTCATGGTGTAGGCTAACGCTGCAACCACGAGAGCAATGACGCAGATCGCCCGCATGTGTGACAGCTGATGGCAATGGATTGCGGCAATGGCGGGGCCATGATGCCGGTTGGCAAGGTCGCGTCCGGGGTCAACGCCACCGCAGGCATCTTCCTGCATGCGGGCTGGCGCAGTTGCGGCACGTGGATGTGGGAGAGGCTGCGTGAGAGCGCCCGCGTGCAGGCCTTTTACGAACCGTTGCACGAGGATCTGGCTACTCTTCGCGTAAGCGATATCGGGTTGCTGCGGCCTGACACCTGGCAGAGCGGCCATGGCATCAGTGCGCCCTATTTCGCGGAATATGCCCCATTGCTGGGTCCGCGCGGCGGCGTGCGCGGGCATGCCGCTCGCTTCGCCTTTGACGATTACTTCCGCATGCCGAATGAGGATGATGCTGAGCTAGAGCAGTATTTACGCCGCTTGATCGCCTTGGCCGCGGAAAACGGCCGGATACCGGTTTTGAAATTCTGCCGCAGCCTGGGACGGGTGCCCTGGCTTGAGGCGCGCTTCCCGGATATGTTTCACGCTGTTGTTGTCCGTGATCCGCTGGCGCAGTGGCGGTCTGCGCGACGTCAGATGGAGCAAACCGGCAACCGCTACTTTGTCGTAGCACCATTTGTGATCCTGGCGCGCAATATGGACAATCCGCTATTGGCCGGCGCCGCCGAGTGGCTGGGTGTCCGGTTGCCTCCGGACCTAGGGCGCAGCCTTCGGCGAGACCTGAGCGTTACGACAGATGCATGCTGGCGGCACGTGAGCAAGCTGGATTGGCAAGACCGCTTTCGGGGCTTTCTCGCGCTGTGGGTGGCCACTGGCGTGGCGGCCCTGCGCGGCTCGGCGACGTTGATCGATTCCGACGAATTGTCGCTTGACGCGCACGCGCGCGGCGCGGCCGAGGCAGCGTTGGCCAGCGGCTCTGGGGTATCGGTCGATTTGATGCCGGATGCGATTCAGGGTAGCGGCGCACCGGCCGAGAGTGAGACCGAGCGCGCGGATGCCGCGAAGGCTGCCCGCCAGGCCCTCGGCTATTTGAACGAACACGTAGCTGAGGTGGCGCCCAAGCGGATGGCTGTTCTTGCAGCCAAGCTAAATGATTTTGCCAATCCACACCAAGGCATGACAAGGCAGGGCGCTTGGCACGCGGGTGCATTGGCCTACCTGGACGCAGCCGCTTACGTTGGGCTGATGCGAGCGACTTATCCGCTTCGCCGTGCACATTTCCATCTACGGCAATGGACGACCGGTGCCGCCTCGTCGCAAGACAAGGCTGGGGGAGATGTGCCATCCCCCCCAGTCCCCCCCTCATTTATTTAGACCTTGTCCTAACTCAAGACGGGGGCCTGGGGGGGATGGCACATCTCCCCCAAGCCTTACTCTGAAAGTCAATTCTTCTGCTCATTTGTATAAGTATTGCGTGCTGAGGTCGAACAATCGACGCCCTCTACATGCCGCCAGGATAATTTGGACCCCCGCCGCCTTCCGGCGCTGACCAGTCGATGTTCTGGGTCGGATCCTTGATGTCACAAGTTTTGCAATGCACGCAATTCTGAGCATTGATCTGCAGGCGAGGCGCGCCTTCCTCGACGCCGACAGCCTCATAGACACCCGCTGGACAGTAGCGGCTCTCTGGGCTGCGGTATTCATCCCAATTCACCGTCTTCCAAAGCGCGGGATCGCGCAAGCGGAGGTGCACCGGCTGATCCTCCTCGTGGTTGGTGTTGCTGATGAAAACCGAGGAGAGGCGGTCGAATGTCAGCACGCCGTCCGGCTTTGGATAATCAATCTTGGGCGCATTGGCCGCAGGCACCAGCGTTTCGTTGTCCCCATGCCTGTGCTTCATCGTCCAGGGTGAGCGGCCGCGAAACAGGTAGGTGTCGACGCCTGAATAGGCGAGGAACCCGTAGAGTCCATATTTGGAAAAAGCGGGGCGAAGATTACGAACGTTCTTCAGCTCTCTGTAGAGCCAGCTTGCGTGGAATTTGGCGGGGTAGGCGTCCAATACCGGGGCGCGATCACCGGCAAGCGCTTCCACGGCCGCTTCGGCCGCCAACATGCCCGATTTCATTGCGCAATGGGTGCCCTTGATCTTTGGCAGGTTCAAAAACCCTGCCGAATCACCGATCAACGCGCCGCCCGGGAAGACCAATTTGGGGATGGATTGGAAGCCGCCTTCGGACAGCGCCCGTGCGCCGTAGCTGATGCGCCGACCACCTTCAAAATGCTTGCGCATGTGCGGGTGCGTCTTGAGGCGCTGCATCTCGTCGAAAGGCGAAAGCCAGGGATTGCTGTAGTCCAGCCCGACCACCATGCCGTACGAGACGAGCCCGTCCCCGAAATGATAAAGCCACGAGCCTGCATAGGTGTCCCGATCGGCGGGCCAGCCAATCGTATGCATGACAAAGCCGGGCTTGTGGTTCGCGCGCGGGATTTCCCAAAGCTCCTTGATCCCTAGGCCATAGGTTTGCGGGTCCACGCCCTCGCGCAGGTTAAACGTTTCCATGAGCTGCTTGGACAAGCTGCCGCGGCAGCCCTCGCCGAAGAGCGTATATGTGGCGTGCAATTCCATGCCGGGCTGATAATTGGCGCCGCGCTCGCCTTGTTTGCTGACACCCATGTCACCGGTGGCAACGCCCACGACACGCCCATCTTCGATCAGCAATTCAGATGCCGAGAAGCCGGGGTAGATTTCCACGCCCAAAGCCTCGGCCTGGACGCCGAGCCAGCGCACCACATCGCCCAGGCTGCAGATGTAATTGCCGTGATTCTTCATCTGCGGCGGTGTGATGGGAGATTTAAAGGCGCGCGTCCTGGTCAGGAAGACGAATTGGTCTTCGGTGGCAGGCGTATTCATCGGGCAACCCGTCTCGCGCCAGTCGGGCAGAAGCTCATCCATGGCGCGCGGTTCCACAACGGCGCCGGAAAGGATGTGGGCACCGACCTCGCCTGCCTTTTCGACTACGCAGACCGAGATTTCGGGGGAGAGTTGCTTGAGGCGGATCGCCGCGGCAAGGCCCGCCGGACCCGCGCCGACCACGACCACATCAAACTCCATTGCCTCGCGATTACTCATAAGCCGTGTCGTCCTTGTGGTGTGCCGCCTGTGCTGCGGTGTGCGTTAGCGGGCGCTCCGTGACTGAACAAGTGGGGCGCCCGGGTTGTCTTTGGAGGCGCTTCACCGGTGCGTCTTCCTAGGCTGGCACTGGGAGGTCCGAGGCCCTGACGCTGCCCTTCTGACTGGTGAAGACCAATTCAGGCGAGGCACTCTGCTGCTGGGCGACACCGGAGATGGCGTGATCCTGGCTGTCGTAGAGCGTCAGGACGCCGGCCTGCTCGATAGCGACCCTACAGGCGTGGGGAAAACAGGCATAGCGTATGCCGTTCTGCGATCCGGTCGCGGATGGTTGGCCCAGACCCTCCGGCCACCAAGGACCAGCGTGATTGTGCAAGGACGTGTGGTTCTCGGGCGTAAGAGACGGGTGCCTAGTCAAGGCGGCACAGAGGGCGGCCACTCTATCCTTCAGCCCGGCATTGAACATGTCGCCGATCTGCGTCATCCCGCTGGCGGACCATTGACCCGTGCCGCCCAGATCCGGGTGGCTGAACTGAGCCTGTTGGCCACCGCCGCGGCGGACTGCGTCCTGCAGCACACGCACCGCTTCTTTACTTACGCCATGCGCTCGCGCCAGGCCTTCGATGTCATCGCTCATTCAAACCTCCTTGTCGTGTCGGCAGCAGACGCTACAGGTTGCCGCGGGTTCACAAGCCGCGGCCGCTGGCTGGAGTGGGTCTTGCTCCAGCGAATGGCATTAGCGAATGGCATTTGTGCCGGTAATACTGAGGGCATGGACATACTGGCTGCCCTTCGCCTGCAGATTGCCTGGGGTGCCGACGAGGCGTTGGACGAGGCGCCGGTCGATCGAAGCCGAGGGGCCGTTATGGTCGCGCAGACATCCAAGCTGGCCATTGCGGCACCGCTTGCTGTGCCGAGCACCTCTGCCGTTGACCTGGCAATTGCGTGCGCCGATGCAGCACCGACGATCGACGCTCTGCGGAGCGCGTTGGCCGGATTTGCCGCGTGTCCGCTCGCGGGCACTGCGACCAGTCTGGTGTTTGCCGATGGCAACCCGGCCGCTGACATTGTTCTGGTCGATGATACGCCGGGGCCTGACGAGGATGTGTCTGGTCTGCCAATGAGAGGACCGGCGGGCCAGTTCTTGGATCGCATGCTGGCCTCGATCGGGCTGGATCGCGATGCCGTGTTAGTTACCAGCCTGATACCCTGGCGGCCGCCCGGCGGCAGGCAGCCGACCGAGGCGGAAATCGCCATGTGCCTGCCATTTCTGCGCCGTCACCTGAGCCTGCTGCGACCACGCTTCGTGGTCAGCCTGGGGCAGGGACCGACGCGGGCGCTCAGCGGAAGCGAGGCTTCAATCCGAAAGACTCGCGGCAGATGGCAGACCATCGTTGTGGCCGGCATGCCCGGCGGAGTTCCCATGTTGCCGATGATGCACCCGGCGACCCTGCTTCGCACACCGGCCGCAAAGAAGGAGGCCTGGGCGGACCTTCTCGCGCTGCAGCTGCGGTTAAAAGGCCATTAGTATCAGAGTTGTCAGGCACTATACTGACACATCCGCCAGCAGAACCGCCCCGCATCTTCAAAGCAAGTGTGCAGCTCCAAGTAAACCCCCGCTATTGCCTAAGATGACACGGGCTGTTAGTGGCCCGGCCCATGCGAGGGAACGGCTTTCTTCCCCGCTCCGCCACCCGCGCCGTTCTGGCGGGCGCGTTGCTGACCGCCGGGGCATGGTCCTCGGTGATTGCGCGCGAAATGGGGAGGGGGCAATCACCCGACGACAAGGCAATTCGGGAAACCGCAATGCTGATGCCACGCCTGCACGCGCCGACCAGCGCGGGGCCGCTGGGCTTGCCGATGCCGCTTGCGCCCAGCGAGGCGGCGCGAGTGCGCGACATCTTCCTACGCCAGCGCCGCGGCGATCTGCGCGGGGCTGAGGCGGAGAGCACGCAACTCGTCGACCAGACGTTGCTCGGGCATATTTTGGCAGATCGTATGTTGGCCCGGGCGCGCCGGACGCCTCTTTCTGCGTTGCTGGACTGGCTTCAGCGCTATCCAGACCTGTCCGATGGCAACGTCATTCGCGCGCTTGCGGTAGGGCGCGCACCTGCTGGCACGGTTGTGCCGGCCCTGCTGCCCTCCGCTTCGCTTCCTGGCAACACAATGAGGCAAGCTAACTCGGGCGAAGTGGATGCTGCGCCTGCGCGGCGCGCGTTGCAGGACGGGCGCGATGCCGTGGCCGAACGTCTCGGCCGGGTGGCCTGGCTGCGCACCGCGCGCCAGGAAGGTGAGCCAGCCTACGTCGCCGGACTTGCCGCCTGGCGACGCGGCGAGACGGCAGAGGCGGCCGATCTGTTCGAGGCGGCATCTACTGCGCCGCAAGCTGGCTCCAGCTTGCGCGCGGCGGCGGCCTTTTGGGCCGCACGTGCCCATCAGCGTGCCGGCGATCCGCCGCTGTGGCTACCATGGATGCGCCGTGCGGCGGCCGAGCCGCACGTGCTGCACGGCATGCTCGCGCGCCGGGTGCTGGGCATGGCCGAGCCGGCCTCGCAGATACACGGCTTACTTAGCCAGGCTGATCTCGATGCGCTGACTGGATTGCCAGCCGGGCGGCGCGCCTTCGCCTTGCTGCAGGTTGGGGAACGCGCGCGCGCCGAGGCCGAACTGCGCTGCCTGTGGCCGCAGGCGCAGGCCGAGGCGGCGATCGCGCGCGCTCTGCTGTTGGTGGCCCAGGCCGCCCGATTGGATCAGCTAAAGGCCGATCTCGCCAGCGCCCTGCATCTGGTCGGCGCCGAAGCCTCACCACCCCGGCTACGTCCTCGCGGTGGTTACACCCTCAGCCCGTCTTTGGTATATGCGGTCGCACGGGTGGAGTCTGCTTTTACCCCAGGCGCCGTCTCGCCCGCCGGTGCGGAGGGGCTGATGCAATTGCGTCCGGAATCGGCGGCGCTGGTGGCCGAACGCGGGAGCGCCGCCTTGCTCGATCCCGGAACCAATTTGCGACTGGGCCAGCGTTTTCTGACCTATCTTAGCCGGGAGAGCTTGGCTGGGGACAATCTGCTGCGGGTGCTGGTCGCCTATAATGCTGGACCAAGCTCTGCCCAGAAATGGGGCGATGGCGGCGGAGACCCATTGCTGTTCATCGAAACCCTGCCCATTGATGAGACTCGCCACTACGTGCAGTCGGCGCTGACCTACATGGGCGCTTACGCGGCGCGTTTTGGCGCCCCTAGCCCGACACTGGATGCGTTAGCGGCTGGCGCCTGGCCTGCGTTCTCCAGCGAGATGCGCCACTGAAAGGGCTGGGTGATGGTAGGTATAGATGAAAGTCGCGTGTTCCTGCCCGTGCGTATTGCGGTGATGACGATTTCTGACACCCGCGTTGCTGCCACCGATACGTCCGGCGATACATTGGTCGGGCAAATCGAGGCGGCGGGACATTTCTTGGCTGATCGCGCCATCGAGCGTGATGACGTGACTGCGATCACGGCACGTCTGCGCGCCTGGATCTCACGCGCCGATATCGATGTGGTGATTACGACCGGCGGCACCGGCGTGACCGGCAGGGACGTGACGCCTGAGGCGTTCGGCGGCGTCATGGATAAAACGATTGAAGGCTTCGGCGAGCTGTTTCGCATGCTGAGCTACGCAAAGATCGGCACGAGCACCATGCAGTCGCGGGCGCTGGGTGGTGTTGCTGGGGGGACCTATCTGTTTGCTTTGCCCGGAAGCACGGGTGCAGTGCGTGATGGCTGGGACGACATTTTGCGTTGGCAGCTGGACTCTCGACATCGGCCCTGCAACCTGGTCGAGTTGATGCCGCGCCTGCGTGAGAAAATCACAACGTCTGTCCTGCCATAAGATCGCCGCTATAGCGCCCAATGTTGGACATGGGCCATCGCCAGCTTGTTCGTGGCTGGGGAGCGGAACCGAGGGCTGAGCGATCACGTTTCAGCAATCTCTGATCCAGACTTCATCAGCTCAACCTCGATTATAGGATATAGGTCATGCGACCCCTTCACTTGGTAATCCCGCTCGCGGTAGCTCTCGGTGCCTCTGCGGCGCCCTTCATGGCTCAAGCTCAGGTCGGGCTGGATGTGTCCATCACCACCGCGCCGCCGGAACTTCCGGTCTATGACCAGCCGCCACTGCCCGCGCCGGGATATATCTTCATGCCGGGCTACTGGGCCTATGGCTATTCCGGCTATTACTGGGTGCCCGGCACGTGGGTGGAGCCGCCCGAAGCGGGTCTTCTCTGGACGCCCGGCTACTGGGGCTGGAATGAGGGGCGTTACATCTTCAATACCGGCTACTGGGGACCGACCGTTGGGTATTACGGAGGGATCAACTATGGGTTCGGCTATGGCGGCCTGGGCTATGAAGGCGGCTATTGGCGGGGTGGGTCGTTTTTCTACAACAGCAGGGTCAACAATTTCGGTGGCGTGCGCGTGACGAATGTCTTTGAGCGCAATGTCACTAACGTAACGATCAACCGCTACAGCTTCAACGGCCCGAACGGCGTCAATCGCCAAGCCACTCCGGCAGAACTGGCCGCGGCCCGGGCACCGCACGTGCCACCCACGGCCATGCAGACGCAGCACATCCAGGCCGCACAGCAGAACCGGGCATTGCTGGCATCGGTAAATCACGGTCGCCCTGCCGTTTTGGCAACGCCGCGGCCAGCGGCGTTTGGGCGCGCCCCGGGCCCTGCACCAGCCGGGTCGCATGCCGGCATACAGGCGGCTGGTCCACATCCGGTGGCCAGGAGCGTACCACTAGCCCGCCCCTATGGGGCTGCGCCTCATCCGACCGAGTCTGGCGCGACAGGAATGAGAGGGACGGGCAACACGCCATCCTACACGCCCAACCGAGGCGCCGGGCCGGGACCGATGCCGCGCGCTGCTGCACCGGATCGAGCCACCGAGATGGCTCCGCGTCCGCGAGCTGTAGAGGCACCGCCTGCGTCCATGCACGGCCCTGGGGCTGCGCCGGTTCAAGCGGCTCGACCAATGCCGGCCCCCCCGCCTCGACCAGCTGCCGCGCCGCGAGAAGAGAAACCAAAGCGCTGATTGGTAGGACGCACCCGGGACTTCGGTTCCGGGTGCTTGTTGCCGGCAGAGCATGGCATTTCAGGGCGGACCATGCTCTTTCTCTCTGGCGCAAACAACGGCGCGCGCCGCTATGAAGGATCAACTCAGGATGAATAGATTATATTTGACTGTAGCTCTGTTGCTTCTGGCCGCACCTGCCCTGGCGCAGCCCGTGGCACCTGTTGGTGCCGGTCCGGGCGCCTCCGCCCAGGCCGCGCAGGTTGACGCCGGCATGGCGCATCACGATCGCGCCATGGCACGCCGTGCGGCGCGAACTGGACACCCAGCGCGGGCCGCTGCTGCGGCCCACGCCGCGCGCGGGGCATCAAATGCTGCGGCGGTGAATTCTGCCAACGCGGGCATGGTGCCGCGCTGACGGGCAGCGTGATGGGCGGCGCGTGACTTACGCCCGCCAATTTGCGCTACGATTTCCGGACGATGCCCAATATGGGCCTGACGCGTTCCTCTGTGGCGAGGCTAATGCGTCGGCACGAACCTGGATCGACCATCCGAAGACATGGCCTGCTTCCCGACTGGCAGTAGCGGGGGAGGCAGGTGTCGGAAAGACCCACCTGTTGCACGTCTTCGCGCATAAGCAGCGCGCGGCATTGTTGCCGGCGCAAGATGTGCGCCTCTTCATGCCGCTGCCTGACGCGGTTGCGTTGGCAATTGATGACGCGGATACCGTGCATGACGCTCGTGCGCTGTTGCACATCTTGAATAGCGCCGCTGAGAGGCAGATGCCGGTTCTCCTCTCCGGCCGAACCGCGCCGGCGCATTGGCGTGTGGGCTTGGCCGATCTAGCCAGCCGCTTGCGCGTGTTCAGCGTTGTGGCACTCCGCGCGCCTGATGACGCCTTGCTTGCCGGACTGCTGGCGCAGTTCCTGGCGGAACGGCAGATGCGTGTACCCGATAAGGTGCGGGAGTATTTGCTCGCTCATGTCCCGCGGACGGGTGCGGCGCTCCACGAGGCGGCGGCCCGGTTGGATCGGCTGGCGTTGGCCAGCGGCAAGCCGATCACGCGTGCGATGGCTGCCATGGCAATCAACGATCGCCCGTCAGCTCAGCCCGAGCCACCGTCGGAGTATGACTTGTTGAGCCTCGTTCGTTCTGGATGACGTCCACGTTTTCGAAGCAAGCGCGGGGCGGCTCGCTGACGGTCATTGTCGTCGGCGCCTCCTCCGGCATTGGTCGTGCTACTGCTACGCTTTTTGCGCGCAGAGGTTGGCGGGTCGGTTTGATCGCGCGTGGCGCGGCGGGCTTGCAGTCGGTGCAGATTGAGATAACCAGTGCTGGCGGCCATGCATGTCTTGCATTGGCCGATGTTTGCAATGCGGCTGATCTGGAAGCGGCGGCAGTGTCCATCGAACATGCGCTCGGTCTTTGCACGGTCTGGATCAATTGCGCAGGCAATGGCGTCTACGGGCGTTTTCTTGACGTGCCTGCCCACGAGTTCGATCGCGTTACGGATGTAACTTATCGCGGCACGGTTAACGGCACCCGAGTTGCCTTGCGTCGCATGCTGCCGCGTGACGCGGGCACGGTGGTCAATGTGTGTTCGGCAATTGCCTATCACGGCATGCCGCTTCTGACATCCTACTCGGGCGCCAAAGCCGCAGTACGCGCCTTTACCGATGGCGTGCGGGCCGAGCTGGCGCACGAGGCGAGCGGCGTGCACGTCACAATTGTTTTCCCGCCGGCGGTAAACACGCCGTTCTTCAGCCACGCCGTCACCCACATGCGCAGGCCGCCTCGGCCTGCCAAACCTGTCTATCAACCTGAGATCGTGGCAGAGGGAATTTTTCGTGCGGCCACGTCCAAACAGCGTCAGGTGCGCGTCGGCGCCATAACGACCTTGTTCGATCTGGGCAACAGGCTTGTGCCGGCCCTGGTAGATCGCGCGATCGGCCGGCTTGGCTATGAAGGCCAGGAGACCGACAGCGCGCGCGCGGCGTCGTTGCGAGAGCCGACTATGTTTGCGCCCTCGGCCCACGCGTCCGGGGCAAGGGGTCCGTTCGATGACGAGGCTAAAGGCTTGCCCGCGCTTGATTGGCTTGGCTTTCTGCCGAACTGGCTAATCGCGGGCGTGGTTCTATTGTTGTGCGGGGTGCTGCCGTTTTGGCGATTGTGGTGAGCGGCGCCTGAAATGCGCCACGCAGGAGATCCATTGCAATTGCATACGGGAGCCAAGCCAAAGCACGGATATAGCGGGCGCCCAGGCGCGCCGGTTCCTGAGAGCAACGCCAGGCCCATTCCAGTCCGAGGCGGCGCCAACGCATTGGCGCCCGGCGAGTCAGCCCCAACTCCACACGCAATGCTTGGCCGACGCAGATGGCCCAGCACTTCGGCAGCTGATTCTGATGAACGAAGATTTCGCTGACTGGCGCACCGATCGTCATGATGAGAATATGCGGTTCCACCGCGCAAATTCTCGCGGCGATCTGCCTTTGCGCTACGAGATCGGCAGCAAGATCGCGGGGTGCCACTTCAATTGTCCATTGCACGGAGAGGTGGCGAGATGCCAGCCAATTCGTCAGCGCGGCGGCCGTAGCGGCACTTTCGATGACGGCGAACACGCGTCGCGCTGCGATCGCTCTTTGCGAGAGGAGTGCGTGCACAATGTCGCAGCCGGTTGCACGGCGATGCGGGGCTGCGCCGCGCGCAAATGCATAGAAGGCTACGGGCCAGCCATCGGCACACACCATGTCGGCGCTAAGGCAGGCCTGTCTAAAGCCACGCTGCGCGTGGAGGAGCCTTACATGATCCAGGTTTGGTGTCACGACCAGCTTCGTCTCGTCGGGCACTTCGCTAATCAGCCGAGCCGCAATTTCTTCCGCTCGTTTTTGGGTGAATGCCAAGCCGAATGCGCGGTTGGCTTCCAGCGGCCACCTATCGAACAAAGACAGGTAGCTGTCTGCAGCCTTTTGCACCGTGAAATCCAGCGCTCTGGTGCGCAGTAATTCTGCTGGGAAATGCGCCCGCAGATCGTCAGCCATCGCCGCTGCAAACGACGCCGTATCACCGACCTTCACCAGATGCCCGTAGCGCCCGTCGGCTAGTATCTCAGCAGGCCCGTAGGGGCAATCGGTGGCGATGACTGGGGTGCCACAGGCCAACGCCTCGACGATAACGTTGGCAAAGCCTTCGTATCGCGATGTAAGCAACAGGGCATGCGCGTGGGCGACCCAGGCCAGAGGGTCGTGAACAAAGCCTGCAAAGTAGACATGCTTTGTCACGCCCGCTTTTGCGGCTGCGCAAACCATTTCATCACGCAACGGGCCATCCCCAAGCACTACGAGACGTGCGGGATGCGTGGCCAGGTGGCGTGCGAATGCCGCGAGCAGAGTGATTGGGTCCTTTTGCGCGACGAGCCGGCCTACAAAGACAAAGACGGGTGTTCTGGTATCCTCCAGCCAAGGATGAGGCGGTAAGCCGATCGAGCGGGTAGCTTCAGGCTCGACAACCGGGTTGCAAATGACATCGACTGTGTTGCGGGGCAGATGGGCCACTGACGCAAGGTCATCCGCCACGCCGCGCGAGACGGCCACGATCGCGTCCGCGCGTCCAGCGAGCAACCTATAGAGACGGGGCACAAGACGATACTTCCACCCAAGCCCCGCCTCCTGCGACAATGCGTTGTGCTGGCAAATGACGAGCTTGGTGCGCGTTGCGGACAAGGCACGTGCACAGAGTGCTGCAATGTTATTGTGATCAAGGCTACTCACCAGGACATGAGGCCGGTGATGGCGAAGGTGGCGTTGCAGTTTTGGGATGGCCCACAAAAGCCTGCCGCAGTTAAGATCGAATACTTCAACGCCCGTCGGAACCTGAGCCAGGAGCGGTCCGGACGCCTTGACCACAATGATGGACACCTCGCATTGCGCGCTTGCGAGGGCCGCGGCCAACGCAAGACGCATCTTTTCTACACCTCCTCCGGCAAAGTCATGCATGAACAATGCCACCTTCGTCTTTTCGCGCATCAAAGAGCACCTTTATGGAACGACTTAGGCGGGAAGACACGCGAGGAGGCAGTTGTTATTACGCAAGCGACCAGGGTGATCAGCAACGTGGATTTGCGGCCAAGCGAGTTGCTGGCCGAGGCAACGGTGACAAACGTCACAATCATGAAACGGCCCTTGGCGTCGGCAATGCGCCATAGCCACTTCAACAACGCAAAGAAGCTTGCAAAGAATACTGGAAAGAAAAAGATGCCAAGAGCAAGAAACGTAAAAAGCCAGAAGTTTTCGATGACAGCCACGTGTGACGATAGACGCAACGGTTCAATCATGGCGAGAAGGTCCTTGCGGGCACCGCCAAAGGCAAGCTCTTGTTGATTGAGCAGATTAAGTATTCCAAATTGGCTGAGCCTGACTTGGGCGCTGTCATCCCAATACAAATGCGCGCCCAGCCTGGTTCCGAGCTCCTGCCCTATTGCGGTGGTAACTAAGCCCACGGCGCCCAGTGGAACAACCCCGCACAATGCGAGATCTCGGAAGTCGAGTTTGCGCCGGACAAGCTTTTTGGCCATTCGATACAGCAAGCATGAGAGAAGAGCGATCAGAGCCACCGCGATTGGGGTTCTCTCTCCAAATGCCAGTAATGCGCATGATAGAAGGCCGATATAAAGCCATCGTTTGCCGCTTGTTACGGCGTGCTGTGCAGGAAGCCATAAACCCATCATCGTTGCCGCAGCCCCGGTCAACGCATGATCATAGAGTGCAGTGGGTCTGAATTCTTCTTGAAGTTCGCCTCCCTGACCGGGGACGGGTACAAGATGATATCTGCTGACGAGTTCTGCCAGCGCGATAATAGCGTTCAGCATAAGAAGATACTGTATGACGGATCTTAATTGTTGCTTCTGCTCAAGTCCGATATCGCGCAACGCGAAAGCCAGCATTCCGGCCGGCAGAAAGGTGTCCAGGAAAACAATGACGTTGCCAGGCCCTGTTGTGGTACAAGCGTAAAGCGCGCAGAGAATTACGCCTACGAGGAACAAGCACACTAGCCGGTCGGCTATCAACGGATGCTTCATTGTCTTGGGTGCACAGCTTTCTGATAGTGCCTTAAGCAGTCCCGCCAAAATCGCAGCGTATGATCCGGGATGAAGCTTCTCCACGAGGTAACCGCCGTCGCTTACATAGGAAATGCCCAAATGCGTGAGCAGATTACCGCTTACTGTGAATTCCATCGCCACGGCACTCAGCGCCAAGTACCAACTGAGACGTGCGGCAGACCCATCGCTCAAGGCGGGAGTCCATGTTTGTTGACATCAGCAGCGTTGTGCGTCTGACTTTGCAATGACAGGGAGATCGACAGGTGCGCAGAAGACATTGCCTTGCAGTTGGTGCGTCGGCGGCGGCAAGCGCCGTGCTCAATTCTGCCTCGGTTGAACCGGTTTCTCTGCGGGAAGCCGCGGCCGCGCGCAATATTTGCTTTGGCAGCCAAGTTACGCTTAGGGACATTGCAAGCGACCGCACCTATGCCGACTTGATTGCCCGCGAATGCGCAATCATTACACCGGGCCTCGAAGCAAAGTGGGCATATACTGAGCCTTCGGAAGGCACATTCACGCTCGGACCGCTGGACAGGCTGTGTGCCTTTGCCAAAAGCCGTGGCCTGCGAATACACATGCATAATCTGATCTGGTCGGTCGGATTGCCGCCATGGACTATTTCGGCAATAGAAGATGGGCGGGGGGCGGCAATCATGGCGCATCACATATCGACGCTGGTAAGCCGATATCAGGACGGCATCGATTCCTGGGACGTTATTAACGAGCCGGCCGACCCGCGCTGGCCAAGCGGCCCCGAGGGTCTTTGCATGACGCCGTGGCGTAAGAGACTTGGGCCATCTTATCTTCAGCTTGCGCTGCGCGATGCCGCTGGTGCAAACCCGCGTGTGCGCTTGATGATTAACGATGATGACCTTGAGTATGAAGGCGCAGATCGAGACCGCAAGCGGAGCATCTATCTTAGATTGATCGAGTCCTTGAGGCGCCAAGACGTGCCGCTTGGCGGATTTGGCCTCGAAGCACACCTCAAACCGTGGCGTAAAATTGCCGAGCAGCCCTACAGGCACTTTCTGCATAAACTGGCGGAATTTGACTTGGCTATCTACGTGACCGAGCTTGACGTTTGCGATCGCGATTTCCCGGCCGATGTTGTTGGTCGCGACCGTATGGTCGCAGCTACAACGAAGCGATATTTGGATGTCGTGCTTGATGAGCCCGCGACATGTGCCGTGATAAGCTGGGGCCTGAGCGATCGTACCACGTGGATGCTGCATGATCCTGCTGGCCAGAGAAGCGATGCGCTGGCACCTCGCCCGCTGCCTTATGATGCCGACCTGGTAGCAAAGCCCATGCGTGCGGCCATGATGTCTGCGTTTCGACACGCACCCGACCGCGCAAGTCTGCTGCGCAAAATGTAGGTGAATGCGATCCGTCATGCCTTCCTGATCCAGCGGTGCATCTCGGGCGATGCATCTTCGAGGACTGCACCGATGATGTTGCCGCCTGCTTGCTTGATTTGGAGATTGGTCTGTCGGACGGCAGCGTGGCTGCTTGCACTTGCCCGCACCACGAGTATCGTTCCAAAGCAAAGCGGAGCGAGCGCGGCTGCTGCCGGGTCCTCATACATGGCGCCGCAGTCGATTGCCGCAAACCTGAAAGGTGCGATTATGTTTGCCAGGATCGCCCTTGCTTCACCGGCAAATGGCAAATTGTGTCTGTATAGACGATAGTGATACAATCCCGGTACAAAACTGTCCGGAGTCGGCTCACGGGAGTCCTCCGGACCAACATCCATAGCGGGGCTCTCTGCCCAGGCGTTCAGTAGCAAGGATCGCCCAAGGAGAGTCGATGCAGCCCTGCAGGCGGCAAAGGCAACCGAATTTTCTCGTGCATGATTGCCGCATGCAACGAATTGTATGCAGGGCTTTGAGCACGCAGGTATTCGTGCCATAATCTGCGAAAGTAGCGTGGTGACGCACGACTGGCGTCCGCTCAAGCTGGCGGAGGCATTCAAGTCGCGGCCAGCTAAGGCCTGTTTATCCGAATTCCGTTCTATCTTAGAACGAGCACGCCCAGCGCTTATAACTTCGTCGATCGCAGAGGAACGCCGTTCATGGTATGTCAAAACGCATTCTCCCGAGAGAGAACTGCCCTTGGGGTCTGAGCCAGAATTTTGAAATCGAGCCAAACCGACCAATTTTCAATATAGTATCGGTCGAACTCGACTCGCTGGCGCAACTTTTCAGGCGTGTCGGCAGCGCCTCGTAATCCGTGCACCTGTGCCCATCCAGTCAACCCAGGCTTTACACGTTGGCGTTGCGCATAGTTGGCAACCGGGCCGCAGTTGATCCGCTCTCGCGCATGCATGAAGTCTGCATGCGGCCTCGGACCCACAAGAGACATGTCACCGCTCAAGACGTTCCACAACTGTGGTAGTTCATCAAGGCTCGTACGGCGTAGAAAGGAACCGACCCTGGTGCAGCGTGGGTCTTCACGTCGTGTCTGGTAATGAACGTGTTGCCCAGGCGCATGCCGCATTGTGCGAAACTTGTAGACGGTGAATAATTGTCCACACCAGCCGTTCCGCCGTTGCTTGAATATGATGGGGCCGCCAGTCTCGAGCAGGATTGCAAGCGCAACTGCGAGAAATAAGGGCAGAGAAAACAGCAGGAGCAAAGTTGCGCCGAGCCGGTCAATCGTCATTTTTATCAGCATGTCGCGCTTGCTGAGTGGCCTGTCGGCAACCAATGTCATTGCGAGTCCAGCCAGCATGATCGATTGAGATCTTCCGGATAGGGCCACAGGACGCCCTGTGCAGAGCGCAACTCGAACCGGTGCGACTCTCAGGCAGTCCACAATACGCCCGACGATTGCAGGAGGGTCGTCAGATCCGGTCGCAAGTACGACCATGCCTATGGCTCCGTTCCTGGCCAGCGAAACCACGTTTGTTAACGCCTCGGCAAATCGGCGCCCGTCGATTTCTGCATGGTCAATGATATTGACGATGCGCGCTCTTCCGGAAAGTTGCGCAACCAGATCAGAAAGACATTCGCGAGTGCCGATAATTGCGATGGCTTCCCGTCGTCCGCCAGCCTGGGCGGTGTAGCGTCTGAAGGCGAGTAACGCGAGGCGAGAGAGGCACATCCAACTGACAAAGAGCCCCCCCAAACCAGGAGCCACAGCCGCGCCAAATCTCGCAAGCTGCCGGTGACCCACCCGACGCCTAGCAGAAGCGTTCCAGCGCAAGCGGCTCGGCTTATAACGCCTAGAATGGTGATGCGAATGTCACACCAAGGGTCGTCTTGAGGCTGCGGATCAAACCTTGCGACGACCAGGGCGCCTATAACGCTGACGAGTATCAGCTCCCTCCAGATCATCATACCAAGTGGAGTAATGACGAAAGATCGGCCCACCATACAGTAGTACAAGTAGACAGCGCAGTAACCGAAAACCGTCCCGGCTAATATATCGCCGACCAGAACAATGTCGCGGGTAAGCGCATTGTCGCCGGTTTGCAAAATCTTTGTATCGGAGGATCCGGACAATTGAGTGCACCAGCTATTCATCGCGCGCCCCTAGTGGCCGTTCAATTCTCCGTCATTACGAGTTTATGTTTCAGGGGGGCCGGACACAACCTACGGTTTAGTAAACACTTTCGTGATAACCGTAGAAGGCGTGGCTGCTATTTCGTCGGTGAGGAATGTGCTCTTAGGCAAGTTCTGCTAGGCGCCGTCGACCTTGGCGCCAACGCGTGCGGCCAAGGATGCAGCCATGAACGGGTCCAGATCGCCGTCCAGGACGGCGGCGGGATTGCCGGTCTCCACGCCGGTTCGAAGATCCTTGACGAGCTGATACGGAGCAAGAACGTAGCTGCGGATTTGATACCCCCAGCCTATGTCGGTCTTGCTGGCTTCCACTTCGGCCGAGACCGCCTCGCGTCGCTTGAGCTCGGCCTCATACATCTTGGCCTTGAGCATCTGCATCGCCGTTGCACGGTTGCGGTGTTGGGAGCGGTCAGTTTGGCAGGCCACGATAATCCCAGTCGGGATGTGCGTGATCCGAATGGCGCTTTCGGTCTTGTTGACGTGCTGGCCTCCGGCCCCTGATGCGCGGAAGGTATCGATCTTCAGGTCGGAGTCACGCACTTCGATCTCGATCGTGTCATCAACCACGGGATAGACCCAGATGCTGGCAAAACTGGTCTGCCTGCGCGCGTTTGCGTCAAAGGGGCTAATTCTAACCAGGCGATGAACGCCATTCTCGGTCTTCAGCCAGCCATACGCGTCCGGCCCGGACACCTGAATGGTCGCCGATTTGATGCCGGCCTGCTCTCCTTCGCTTTGTTCGAGGAGTTCGACCTTGTAGCCGTGCTGCTCGGACCATCGCAGATACATGCGCATGAGCATCTCGGCCCAGTCCTGTGCCTCTGTGCCGCCGGCACCTGCATTAACCTCCAGATAGGCGTCGCGCCCATCGGCTTCACCGCTCAGCAGGCTCTCTATCTCGCGTCGCTTGGCGTCTGCCGCCAACTTCCGCAGAGCGTCGGCGGCATCGGCGACCATCGCCCCTTCGCCCTCCGCTTCAGCAAGCGCCGTCAGTTCGACAGCGTCTCCGACATCGCTCTCCAACTTAATAAGGCCTTCGGTGTGCGAGGCGAGGCGATTACGCTCGCGCATGATTTTTTGCGCGGCTTCCGCATCATTCCACAGACTGGGATCCTCAACCTGAGCATTCAGCTCTGCCAGGCGCCCGATGGCTTTGTCCCAGTCAAAGATGCCTCCTCAGCAGCGCAATCGACTGCTTGATCTGTTCGTGAAGAAAGGCGGTCTCAGCTGACATAGTTGGCTCTGGCGCAGGAGGGCAGCGTCAATACAGGCCGCCTACACCCGAGTCCACCCCTGTGCCGGCGCCGGAGTTTGGCGCCGCTGCCTGATCAGGCTGACCCACCGGCACAGCATCCATCATTGATACGGTGCCGCTGCCGGCTGGCGGACCACCGCCACGGGTGCCGCCGATACCGCCATCGCCTGGGTTTTGCTCGGGTTTGAAGGCATCGACGCACTCATGCGCGCCGCAACCCCATCGGTTAAGGGTAACGCCCTCCGGCACCCGAAAATCGTGCGCAGGCGTTTGCGCCAGCGCCGCGTCCATAAATGCCCGCCAGATTGGGCCGGCAACCGCCGCACCCGTCTGCTTGTCGCCTAATGTTTGCGGATTGTCGTACCCAACCCATACAACCGTCACGAGGTCTGGCGTAAAGCCAGCGAACCAGGCGTCGTTGAAATCCTGGCTAGTGCCCGTTTTGCCGGCGACGGGGCGTTCCATGTTGCCCGCCACCGGTTTGCCCGTGCCGTTTGACATCACGCCCTGCATCATCTTGACAAGCTGGATGGCATCCGCGGGGTCAGCACCTTGCTGCCGCGGATCATACAGGGCAGGCGGCAAGGCGGGATCAGGCGCTTGGGCCATCACTACGCTCGATGGGCGCCACAGGATTGCGCCCCCTCGATCCTGCACGCTGTCGATCAAGCTCGCCGTCACCTGGCGGCCGCCTTCTGCAAAGGCGGCGTATGCGGCGGCTTCTCGCAGCACCGTTGTTTCGACCGCACCAAGGGAAGCTGGCAGCACCCGCGGCATGGAGTCGACCAGATGGTAGAAGATGGCCGTTTTGGCCACCGCATCCATGCCGACGTGGGAGGCCACACGCACTGTCACAAGATTGAGCGACTGTTCAAGTGCCACATGGAGGGGCGTTGGCCCGCCAAAATTCATTTCGTAGTTATTAGGCCTCCAATCCCCCAGAACGAAAGGCTCGTCAAGGAAACGCGCGCTCGGCGAAATGCCCTTCTCCATCGCGGTCAGATAGACGAAGGGCTTGAACGAACTACCGGGCTGACGCTGGGCTTGGCTCGCGCGGTTGAACTGGCCTGCGGCACCGCTCCAGCCGCCCGACATGGCCAGAACCCGGCCGTTCTGGGGATCGAGCGAGACAAGCGCACCTTGAACGGCAGGAATTTGCCGCAGGCTTATTCTGCCTTCGCCACGTCCCTCACCAGCCACCATTTCCATCATCACGGTGTCGCCGACAGCGGCCACGTCGGCCATGCGCCGAATGGCGCCGCCAAATTCACCATTGGCTTTGGCAAGGTGGGACCAGCCTACGTCGGAGAGATGGATGGCGCTGACAACCGCTTTTGGCGACTGGGTGGGATTGTGATCATCCAGCCAACCTAATTTGGCGTGTGAACCCGCTTCCTCCAGTACAACGGCAAGGTGCCATTGTCCGAGCATGCCAGCCGGGGCCTTGGCGTCCGCCAGCCTGGCCGCCCAATCCATGTGCAGACTGATGTCTGCACCCAAATGACCGGTCGGCCCTCGCCAGCCGCCATGCGAGCGGTCGTATGCCAATAAGCCATGGCGCAATGCCTGATCAGCCTGCAACTGCAGATTGGGATCCAGGCTGGTGTGGACGACCAAGCCGCCTTGCAGGGCCTGATCCTGGCCGAAGCGCTCGATCAACTGCCGCTTCACATCGCCCGCAAACCATTCCGACCCGGTGACTATCGCCGGGCGCTTGTAGGCATCCGGTCCGAGGTTCTCTGCCTGCGCCGCGTGACCCTGTTCGGGTGAAATCGCACCCGTCTCAACCATGCGATCGATGACCCAGTTGCGTCGGTCATGCGCGGCTTCGGGTTCCTTGAACGGGTTGTAGTTCGTCGGCGACTTGGGCAGCGCAGCCAAGGTGGCCGCTTGTGCTGGTGTGAGCTGGTCCAGCGATTTGTCGAAATAGGCTTGTGCCGCAGCGGCAACACCGTAGCTGCCCTGGCCGAGATAAATTTGGTTAAGATACAGTTCCAGAATACGTTCTTTTGTAAGGACGCGCTCAAGGCGCAGCGCCAGCAAAGCTTCCTTCACCTTGCGCTTGAAGGAGAGGTCGTTCGATGCCAGCAGCATGTTGCGCGCGACCTGCTGGGTGATCGTCGATGCGCCAACAGGGCGCCGGCTTTCGCCCAGGCGCTGCAGGTCCGTGACCGCCGCACGCGCAATCGCCATCGGATCAACACCACGGTGCTGATAGAAGCTCTTGTCCTCAGCCGCGATAAACGCCTTTTTCACTATCTCCGGAATGGCGGAGAACGGCACGAAAATCCGCCGCTCCTGCGCCAACTCGGCAATCAGCCGGTCGTCACCGGCGTAAATGCGGCTGACGACTGGAGGCTGGTAGGTACGCAGCCCATCAAGCGAAGGCAAATCGGCCGAATACTCTTCATAAACGGTATAACCGATCACGGTAGCCGCGCCCGCGCCCACAAAACCAACGATCGTAATGACGGCAAATGTTCCCCGCACTGCGGCCAGGAACCTGCTGCGCTTGCGCGGCGCAGGAAGCGGCAGGGTTGGGGAAGAAACCCCGAGGCGATCTTCAGGCGAAGGCATGCAAAACAACCTCAGGTATCAGGGGCCGGTCGCTGGATGCCATCAGCGGCCCGGCTAGGGTCAGCCCGCGATACCGGTCAATTGGCTCTGGGATGAAAAGTAGTGGTCAATGGCGCGGTTAAGCGCAAAGGCGATTGTCTCACGATGGCCCGTCTGGCGCAACGCGGCCTCGTCATGCGGGTTCGACATGAAGCCCATCTCGACCAGCACGCTCGGGATGTCGGCTGCCTTGAGCACAGCGAAGGCGGCGTGCCGGGCCGGGTTCTCCAGCAGAGGCATATTTTGCCCCAGGCTGGTGATGACGCTTCGTTGCAGCTGCGCCGAGCCCAACCGCGTTTCATGCCGCACGAGACTGGCCAAAATTTGCGCTACGTGCGGTGAGAGGCCCGGGTCGCCAGCCCCGCCATGGTGATCCATGCCGTTCTCTCGCGCTGCCAGGATGGCCGTCTGCGCGTCCGAGGCACTTGTGGCCAAGGTGTAAACGCTGGCGCCGCGTACGGCGTGATCGGACAAGGCGTCCGCATGGATGGACACGAACAGCGAGGCACCATGGCTCTGGGCGAGCCCCACGCGGTCATCCAGCGCGATGAAGTCGTCCACGTCACGTGTCATACCTACCCGATAGCGGCCACTTGAAAGGAGTCTGTTCTGCAGGTCCTGGGCCACGGCCAGAGCCACGTGCTTCTCGTAGGTGCCAGAGACGCCGACGGCACCCGGGTCCTTCCCGCCATGTCCTGGGTCCAGCATCACTAGGGGTAGCGGATTGGCGTGCCGCATTGCGGCGTGTGCGGACCTTGAAACAGGCCCCGCCTTGACGGGCGACGGCAGTAAGAGCGCAGCGCCAAGTCCGCGGCCGAGCAACAAACGGCGAGTAAAGGGCGGGTCGCTCCTCATGCGTCTGCTTAGCACAAGACATTCGGAATTGGCGGTTAGTGACTGATTAATCGTCGTTCATGTGGCGCCACCGCGACAGCAAATGGCCTCGCCGCGCCGGTGGTACCCTTGAGATCCACCCTTGCAGGGAAGTCCGCTTTAGGTCACATGGGAAGATGCGAGAGTGCTTGTGTGCTAGCGCCTCGCATTGCGCCCTCCCAATCAGGTCAGGCGCCCCGATACCTGCCCGGGCAACGGCCCGGACGTGTGACACTAGAGGCCATGGCAGAACACATTCCGACCCCACGCCTGGATTGCCCGACCGCATCGCGGCCGGCCCTTCGCGTGGGCACGTGAACGCCATGCCTGCAATCAACCCCCCATTCGCCCACCAGGCAGCGCCCCCAGCGGGCCGTCGCGCAGCCATTGGGCCCCGGAGTTCGTGGCTTTATGACCAAGCGTATGCTCATCGATGCCACCCACGCGGAAGAAACCCGCGTTGTGGTGCTGGACGGTAATCGGCTCGAAGATTTTGATGTCGAAACCGCATCACGGCGGCAGCTAAAGGGAAACATCTACCTCGCCAAGGTTGTTCGGGTCGAACCAAGCCTTCAGGCGGCCTTTGTCGAATATGGTGGCAATCGGCACGGCTTCCTGGCCTTCGGTGAAATCCACCCCGACTACTACCAGATTCCCGTGGCCGATCGGCAGCGTCTTTTGCAAATGCAGGAGGACGAAGCGCGCGCTGCCGAGCAGGAGGATGATGAGGACCAGGAAGACCTCGCGTCGCAGCACCAGGCGGGGGGTGCAAGTGACGCCGCCACGCTGAGCAACCCTTCTGACCTTCTTTATGCCGAACAGGCGAACGGAGACACTGCCTCCACCCTTGCCGAGACTTCCGACGCGGCTTGGAACGCGCAGGGAGAGCCGGCCGCAAGCGAGCGGGCATTCGAGCCTTCAGAAGAGGCAGCAGTCCAAGAGCCGCCTTCGCCTGAGGATGCGGGTTCGATTGCTGGCGAGGCTCAGCCTGGCTCCGAAAATGTGCATGGTGACCCGAACGAAGGGGAACTGCCCAATCAGGTGCTGACCTCCGGCGAGGAGATGAGTGGCAGCCGCGTCCAGCAGGTGCCCGAGGAACCGGCACGGCTTCCCGAAACGATCGGCGGAGAGAACGAGCAGACCGACGAACCGCGCGAGCCGCGGGCGCCTTCCCGCTATCTGCGTAACTACAAGATCCAGGAAGTCATCCGCCGCCGCCAAATACTGCTGATCCAGGTGGTCAAGGAGGAGCGCGGCACAAAGGGCGCTGCCCTGACCACGTACATTTCGCTGGCCGGTCGTTTTTGCGTGCTGATGCCCAATTCTCCGCGTGGCGGCGGCATTTCACGCAAGATCACCTCGGCGGCCGATCGCCGGCGGCTCAAGGAGGTTACGGCCGAGCTGGAAATCCCCCGCGGCATGGGCCTGATCGTGCGCACCGCCGGTGCTGCGCGTCCAAAACCGGAAATTAAGCGCGACTGCGAATACCTGTTGCGGTTGTGGGATGAAATCCGCGACCATACCATGCAATCCGTGGCACCTGCGCTGATCTACGAAGAGGCGAGCCTGATCAAGCGCGCCATCCGCGACGTCTATTCGCGCGATGTGGACGAAATCCTCGTGGACGGCGAGGAAGGCTGGAAGGCCGCGCGCGATTTCATGCGCATGCTGATGCCGACACACGTCAAGAAGGTGCAGCTGTGGCGGGATGGTGGCGCACCATTGTTCGCACGCCAACAGGTCGAGGCGCAGCTCGATGCGATGCTGGTGCCGACTGTCCAACTGCGCTCAGGCGGCTATCTGGTCATCGACCAGACAGAGGCGCTGGTTGCGATCGACGTCAATTCCGGGCGTTCGACGCGCGAGCGCGGCATTGAGGAAACGGCGCTGCGCACCAATTTGGAGGCGGCCGATGAGGTGGCGCGCCAATTGCGCCTGCGTGATCTTGCCGGCCTGATCGTGATCGACTTCATCGACATGGAGTCAAAGAGGAACAACGCCGCGGTCGAGCGCCGGATGAAGGAGGCGCTGCGTGACGATCGTGCGCGCATCCAGTTGGGATCGATCAGCCATTTTGGCTTGATGGAGATGAGCCGCCAGCGCCTGCGCCCATCGGTGGCTGAGACCAGCCAGACCGCCTGCCCGCATTGCGGGGGCACCGGTCACGTCCGCAGTACTGACAGCGCGGCTTTGCACGTGCTGCGCGCGATCGAGGATGAAGGCAGCAAGCGCCGCGCCGCCGAGATCATGGTCCATGTCGCTGGCGGCGTGGCAATGTTTATCCTCAACAGCAAGCGTGCGCGATTGGCGGAGATCGAGCAGCGCACGTTGCTGAAAGTATGTTTCAACGCAGATGATGACCTGCTGCCCGGACAAACCAGGATAGAGCGGCTGCGCGCCCTAAGTCCGCAGGATCTGCCGCCGCCAATCAGCCAGACACAAGCACGCATGGACAGCTTCGATGCGCAGGCATCCGCGAGCGGCGATGCCGCGCTGGAGGAGGAGGGCATTGAGGAAGACGACGGCGCCGAGGAAATGGCGCAAGAGCCCTCCAATGGCGGCCAGGCGGCAGCGGGCGAAGAGAGTTCCGAGGAGGCCCAGCGCCCCCGCCGCAAGCGCCGCCGGCGTCGCGGCGGCCGCCGCGAAGATGCTGTGTCTGCGGACGAGGCACCCATGCCCCCGGATACGGAGCAACCGGAATTGGACGAGATCCAGTTTCCCGGTGCCGTTCGCGTCGCCACCGAGGGTGCGGATGAGACGTTTCAGTTTCCGGTCACGATCGATCCAAGCACGGCGGAGACCGGGGCTGTCATGATGAAAGAGCAGGACGGGCATCCTGCCGTATCCAGCGAAGAGGCGCCGCGCGCGAGGACCCGTAGCCGGCGCGGTCGGGGGCGCGGTCCGCGGTCATCGGATAACGAAGGCGCCGTGGATGCAATTCCACCTGGCATGGCGACGCCAGCCAATCCATTTGGCGGCGTGGCTGACATCTTCGACATCCTTGAACAGGCTGCCGAGCACGCAATCGCTGCATCTGCGCCGCAAGTCTCCCCGCCAGGACCGAGCGCGGGGACCGAGGAGGCACCAAGCGTTGGCCCCGCCATTGTCTCGATGGACAATGAGGCTTCACCGGAACTTCCCGCCCCCGCTCTGTCTGAGGGAGTTGCGCCCATCGCGCCGTCGGACGTTTCGGCAAATAGCGAACCCGTCGTCGGACCCGCCATTCAGCCCGTCATTATCGGCGCTGGTGAAAACGCGGTAGCAAGAAAAAGAGGCTGGTGGCGACGCTGAGCGGGCGCGCGACCTTATCGAAAGCGCCGGCACGCGCCGGCCAAGGAGAATGGATGATGAAAAAATCAGCGTTGCTAGGCGCGGCTGCCTTGTGTGCCGTGTCCATTTCGAGTGCAGGCGGCGCAACCGCGGGGATCGACACTGGCACTTGGGGCTTTGATATGGGAGGTCGTGATCTTTCGGTCCGTCCGGGTGACAATTTCTTTGATTATGCCAATGGCACGTATCTGAAGAATCTTACGATACCGGCCGATCAATCCCGCTACGGCGCCTTCAACGTCCTGCGCGATCTTTCTGAACAGCGTACCCACTCCATCCTGGAACAGGCCGCCAAGGGTTCCGCGTCGAGCACGAGTCCGGTTGCCAAGGCGGGTGCGTTCTATCGTGCCTTCATGGACGAAGCCGCGGCCGAACGAGGTGGCGCAGCACCATTGAAGGCGGATCTTGATCGAGTGCGGTCGGTGGCTACGCAGGGGGATTTCGCACGGCTGAACGGATTGGCCATGAAGGGTTTCCTTTCTTCGGTGTTCGACCTTTCGGTGGCGCCGGATGCGAAGGATCCCACGCGCATGGCGATCTATCTCTCGCAAAACGGGCTGGGGATGCCGGATCGCGACTACTATATCGAGAGTGCCTTTGGCGATAAACGTGCCAAATACGCGAGCTTCGTCGAAGGCATGCTCAATCTGGCTGGGTGGCCCAACGCGCATGCAGCCGCGGCTCAGGTGATTGGGTTCGAAACCAAGATAGCGCAAGTCAGCTGGAGCCGGGCGGACCGGCGCGACGACGACAAGACATACAATCCAGTTGCAACCGCCGATCTGGCGAAGCTTGCGCCGGGATTTGACTGGGACAGCTTTCTCTCGGCGGCCGACATCGGCTCTGCCAAGCGGATTGTGCTGAACGAAAACTCAGCCATCATCAAGATTGCGGCCATAGTTGGCGCCACGCCGCTTGATACCCTTCGCGCGTGGGCTGCCTTTCACCTGGCGGTGAATGCCTCGCCCGTGCTATCGCATGCTTTCGTGGACGCACATTACGAGTTTCTGGAAAAGACGCTACAGGGCCAGCCCCAGAACAAGCCGCGCTGGAAACGTGCCGTCACAGCAACGAGCCTGACCATGGGTGAAGCCATCGGGCAGGCCTATGTCGCAGCATACTTCCCGGCAGAGTCGCGCATGAAGATGGATGCGCTCACCCACGATTTGCGGGATGCCTTTCGCGTGCGGCTTGAGCAAAACAGCTGGATGTCGCCGCCCACGCGTCAGAAGGCGCTGGAGAAGCTGAGCACGTTCGACTTTCAGATTGGTTATCCGAAGAAGTGGCGGGACTATTCGGGTCTGACCGTCAAGGCCGAGGACCTCTACGGCAATGTCGAACGTGCGACCGCGTTCGAATGGGCCTTCCAGATCAGTCACCTCGGCAAGCCGACCGATCGCGATTTGTGGGAAATGTTCCCCCAAACGGTCAATGCCTACAATGAACCCCTGCTCAACGAGGTTGTTTTCCCCGCCGCCATCCTGCAGCCGCCTTTTTTCAACCCCAAGGCCGATCCGGCTATCAATTACGGCGCCATCGGCGGCGTGATCGGCCATGAAATGACACACAGCTTCGATGACCAGGGACGCAAGCATGACGCGCAGGGGCGGCTCGCCAATTGGTGGACGCCACAGGACGAGCAGCGCTTCAATGAACGCGCCAAGAAATACGGCGCGCAATTTGCGGCCATGGATATCCTGCCCGGGGCGCACATTAATCCAGACCTGACAATGGGCGAGAACATCGCCGACCTTGGTGGCTTGACACTGGGTCTGGAAGCCTATCACCAATCCCTGCAGGGCAAGCCGGCCCCGGTGATCGATGGCATGACCGGCGACCAGCGCGTGTTCCTGGGATGGGCGCAGGTCTGGCGCGGCAAGGTGCGCACGGATGCGGAGCGGCAGGCGCTGACGGTTGACCCGCACTCGCCGCCGATGGCGCGCGCCAACGGTGCGCCTCATAACATTGATGCTTGGTACACAGCCTTTGACGTAAGGCCTGGGGAAAAGATGTATCTGGCCCCGCAGGACCGCGTGAATATATGGTGACCGGGCAAACCCCGGGCAATTTCGCTACGGAGATGACCAAGGCCAGGGGCTCTCCCCTGGACCCCGTCATGCGCTAGAGATACCGTGTTGATCTAACGAGGCGTTTACGTAACGAGTCTGTCACTCGGCCTGATTGAGCGTCGCCTCGGGCGCAGGCGCCGTCAAGGACGCGGCGCGCCGCTTTGCGGTGGCCTTCGGCGATCCTTGACCGCACCTGCGCCCGAGGCGTGTTGGATGTCAGGCCGGACGAAGAAACGACGCCAGCCGAACCAAGAAACGGCGTTTGCTGTGTGTTGCCCTTATCAAGCTACGCTGCGAGTTCGGGCGGCTTGAAGGGTGTGTTGGATTTAACCACGCCATAGCCAATGACGAGCAGTTTGCGGGCGACGGCAATCAGGACGACCTTTGGCGCCTTGCCGGCAGCGTTCAGTCCGTCGGCAAAGAGTTTGAGCGCGGGATTGTGCCGCCGCGCGGACTGGGCGCACATGTTGAGCACGGCGCAGGCAGCTGCTGCCGGTTTTGCTGATATGGGGCCGGCCGCGCACCGAGCTGCCGGATTGGCGTTCTTGCGGGTTGAGCCCCGCAAAGGGCCGCCCAAGTCAGGGCCACACATCGAGACAATGACGTAGCCTGCCCCTCAGCCTGGGCGATGGCCGCCGCCTCGCTGATCATGAAAGCCTGATGGGTGGGGATGACGGCGTGGGCATAGACCAGTCGTTCCGGCCTAGGCCCACACGGGCTCGGCTGGAACAAATGGGCAACTGTGTTACCAACGTGGCCGTTGATGCATTACCAACGTGCCCACTTGAACAGTGCCATTTCCCCAAAACCCCCATCGTTGATTTGGAAAGTTTGTTTCGGACAACAACGTAAAATAAAGACGGAGGTCTGGGGGGATGGGACATCTCCCCCAATCCTAAACAGTAAACTGCTCGGCGATGATCCGCTCGCTCAATCCCTGATCGGGGTCGAACAAGATGGTGGTGTGCACGCTGCGGTCCTCGCTGACCGCCACGGTCGCCACATCCCTTACCTCCGTAAAGTCGGCCACCGCCGAAACGGGCCGCTTGTCGCCCTCGAGCACCTCGAAGATCACGTCGGCCGTGCTCGGCAGCAGCGCGCCGCGCCAGCGCCGCGGGCGAAAGGCGCTGATCGGCGTCAGCGGCAGCAGATTGGCCGAAAGTGGCACGATCGGCCCGTGGGCAGACAGGTTGTAGGCCGTCGAGCCCGCGGGCGTGGAGAGCAGCACGCCATCGCAGACGAGTTCGGGCAGGCGCACCCGCCCATCGATCGTGATGCGGATCTTGGCCGTCTGACGCATCTGGCGCAGCAGGGAGACCTCGTTCAGCGCCAACCCCTCCTCGACCGCGCCGGTGCGCGTGACCGCGTGCATGCGCAGCGGATTTAGCACCACGTCCTGGGCACGAGAGAGGCGCTCGGGCAAATCGTCTTCCATGAAGGGGTTCATGAGAAACCCGACTGAACCGCAATTCATGCCGTAGACGGGCACGTTGTGAATGAGCGTGCGGTGCAGGGTTTCGAGCATAAAGCCGTCCCCGCCGAGGCAGACGATGAGGTCGGCCTGATCGAAGCCCACATCACCGTAACGGTCGATCAGGCGGGTGCGAAAATCCTGGGCAAGAGTGGTCGGGGCGGCCAGGAAACACAGCCGGTCCAGGCGGATGTCGGCCCGCGGCCCTGCATTCGTCAAAGCGGAGGTCGCATCGCCATCCATGCGCGTCAGGCCAGCCGGCGGTGCTGGGCGATGGGCATGGCGGCGCGGACGCGTTCGGCCACGCCGGGTTCAAGCGTGGCCATTGCGGCCCCGGGTTCGACGCCGAGACTGGCGGCCACCGTGCCCCAGGGGTCGATGATCATGGAGTGCCCCCAGGTCAGGCGCTCCGTGCCGCGCGCGTCCCGATGCGCGCCCGTTGTGGCGGAGGCGACGATCCAGCATTGCGTCTCGATCGCGCGGGCACGCAAAAGCACCTCCCAGTGGTCTCGCCCGGTCTGGGCGGTGAATGCCGAGGGCACGAAGATCACTTCGGCTCCCTTGCTGGCGAGTGCGGTGAAGAGCTCGCCAAAGCGCAGATCGTAGCAGATGGTCAGGCCCAGGCACATGCCGGCCGCGCGTGCGGTAACCACACGCTCGCCGGCGCCAAAGAGCGCGCTTTCGCGATAGCCCTGCCCATTGGGCGTGGTCACGTCAAAGAGATGGATCTTGCGGTAACGCGCGACTTCCCGGCCTTGCGCGTCGAAGAGGAGGCTGGTGTTGAAGAGCTGCTCGCCTTCTCGTTCGCCGACCGAGCCGCCATGCACGCAGATGGCGTGACGGCGGGCGGTGGCTTGCAGGAAGGCATAGGCGGTGTCGGGATCAGGGGACGCGCCAGGGGGCGGCAGGGTTTCTGACTGAGCCAGTTTTTGGGCGCGATTACCGCCCAGGCACGTCCACATCTCCGGCAGCGCGATCAGTTCGGGCGCGTGTGCGTCAACGGCTTGTGCGATCAAGGTTTGGACCGCGCGCAGATTGTCGGCGCGTATGACGCCAGGGGAAAACTGGATGACCGCCGCTTTCACCCTGTAATGAAGCACCAGCTCACGAGAGGCGGCAAGCCGCGCTAGGCTGGATCAGCTACGCGGCAGGTTCTTGTCGATCATGGCAAGCCATGATGATGGCAGGCATTCGCCGAGCACCTCGTCATGCGCATCGGAGAGGGCGCGACGCAGCCAAAGCTCCAGTTTGCGGTCGCCGCGAGTATTCGCGTTGCGCATCAGTCCCTCCCTCGTCATAGCGTCATGGCCAGTCATAAATGCTGCAAGGCGCAATGCGCGGTAAGGTTGCGCCTATGTTCATCACGGTACAGCCATGCGGCGGCTTGTGTGTCGCCTTTGCCGATGCGGATTGTGGCGAGCCTGTTTGCGCGGAGGCGCACCTTGCCTATAGACGCGTGCCAGCCAGGAGCGCCGCGCGAACATGGATTTGAAGGATCATATCCGGTCAATTCCGGATTTTCCCAAAAAAGGCATTCTCTTCTACGACATCTCTACGCTGCTGGCCCATCCCGATGCGTGGCAGGTGGCGATGGGGCGCATGGCGAGCTTGATAGGCAAGCATCAGCCGGCCTTACTGGCGGGCATCGAGAGCCGAGGCTTTCTTCTGGCGGCCCCGCTAGCGCTCAAGCTTGGCTGCGGCTTCATCATGCTGCGCAAGCGCGGCAAGCTGCCTGGACCAACGGTAGGGCTGGACTATGCACTCGAGTATGGCAGCGACAGGATCGAGATGCAGGAGGGGGCGGTCGATCCAGGCCAGCGGGTGGTGGTGGTAGACGATCTGCTGGCCACGGGCGGGACGATGGGCGCCTCCATCGCGTTGCTGCGCCAAGTGGGGGCGGACGTGCCTGCGGCCGGCGCGTTGATCGAACTGACTTTTCTGGGCGGGCGAAAGAGGCTGGATGTGCCGGTGGAGACGTTGATTGCCTACGACAGCTGATCCGGCCAAGGGTTTGAAGACGATTTGGCGGAACGGTCAGGCGGGGTGCTCGTTGGGCGTGCTCTCAAGGCTTGGAGGCCATTCATGGATCAGAACGAAGGCAGCTCGCTCTCCCGCCGTCAGATCGTGGCAGGTGTGGGGCTGGCCGCGGCCGCGGCCGCACCCGCCTTTGGCCAGACGAGCGAGAAGCCCGCACCCGCGCTGGAGCTGACCGATCCGCGCACCAAGTATCCGCGCCCGCCTTACAAGAAGCAGTCTCAGCCTTGGCCGGGACTGGCGAGCCACATGGACCCGCCGCCTGACCATGGGGAGAAGAGCTATCGCGGTGCCGGGCGGCTTGCGGGCCGGAAGGCACTGATCACGGGCGGGGATTCCGGCATGGGGCGGGCCGCGGCAATTGCCTATGCGCGCGAGGGTGCGGACGTGGCCATCAATTATCTGCCGGCCGAGGAAGAGGATGCGCGGCAGGTCATTGCGCTGATCCACGCTGAGGGGCGCGTGGGCCTGCCTATCCCGGGCGATCTGCGCGATGAGGCGTTTTGTGAGCACCTGGTCGCCACTGCGGTGCAGGGGCTGGGCGGGCTGGATATTCTGGTGAGCAATGCCGGGCGGCAGCAGCAGCATGCCTCGATACTGGACATTACGACGGAGGCGTTCGATGCGACGATGAAGACCAATATCTACGCGCCGTTCTGGATCATCAAAGCGGCGCTGCCGCACATGAAACCGGGGTCGACGATCATCGCGACGACATCCGAGCAGGCTTACGACCCGACGCCTGAACTCTACGATTACGCGCAGACCAAGGCGGCGACGATGAATTTCGTCAAGTCCCTGGCCAAGCAGCTTGGGCCCAAGGGCATTCGCATCAATGGCGTGGCACCTGGCCCGATCTGGACGCCGTTGCAGGTTTCGGGGGGGGCGACGATGGCCAAGCTGGAAACGTTCGGCGGCAAGACGCCGATCGGGCGCGCCGGGCAACCCGCCGAGTTGGCGTCGATCTACGTGCAACTGGCGCGCAACGATGCGAGCTACGCGACCGGCCAGGTCTACGGCTCGTCCGGCGGCGCCGGCCAGCCCTAACTGAAGACGGGGGGTCTGGGGGGAATGGCACATTCCCCCCAGCTCTTTTACTAGTGGCCAATGATCCGACTGTTTGCTGTCCTCATGGTCCTCGGTTTGAACGCGCGCGCTGAAGAACCATGGTTGCGCCTGCCGCCCACACCCGCCCTGCCCCACGCCGACCGTGCAGCGACAGCGCCGGTGAACGGCATTCAGCTCTGGTATGCGGTGTTCGGCTCGGGGCACGGCTCCCCCGTGCTTTTGCTACATGGCGGCTTGGCGAACAGCGATTACTGGGGCGATATCGTGACGCGGCTGGCGCGCACGCACCAGGTCATTGTGATTGACAGCCGCGGGCACGGGCGCTCGGCCCGCGGGACGCAGCCACTAGGGTATGCATTGATGGCGACGGATGCAGTGGCGCTGCTTGATGTGCTGAATATCGACAAAACTGCCGTGGTCGGCTGGTCGGATGGTGCGATTACAGCGCTGGAGATGGCGATGCACCGTCCGGAGCGTGTGTCACGCGCGTTTGCATTTGCGGCCAATTCCGATCCGTCCGGCGTGCTGGATGTGCATGCAAGCCCGGTGTTTGCGGCGTTCATCAAGCGCGCCGGGGAAGAATATGCGCGGCTGAGTCCGACGCCTCGCGATTATGCAGCCTTCGAGACGGCCATTGAAAAGATGTGGGCGGATCAGCCGCATTTCAGTGCGGCGGAGTTGGCGGCGATCCGCGTGCCTGTATGGATAGCCGATGGCGATCACGACGAGGCCATCAAACGTGCCGATACGGATTTCATGGCCCGGACCATACCTGGCGCGCGGGAGGTTATCCTGCCCGGCGTCAGCCATTTCGCCATTCTGCAAGACGCTGACATGTTTACGGATATCTTGGAGCGGTTTTTACACGAACCTTAATTGAGCAAGGTTGGGGGAGATGTGCCATCCCCCCCCAAAACCCCCCGTCTTCATTTTAGCGGCGCGCCTTGGCCGCCAAGACGGTATTCTCCAGCAGGCACGCGATCGTCATAGGCCCGACGCCTCCGGGGACCGGCGTGATCGCCGCGGCGGCAACGGCGCACTCCGCGGTTGCGCAATCGCCGACCAAGCGGCCATCGGCGGCGCGGTTGATGCCGACATCGATCACGACCGCGCCATCGGCGATCCAGTCGCCGCGCACCATCTCGGGCTGACCGACCGCGGCGACCAGCACCTCGGCGCGGCGGCATTCGGCGGCCAGGTCCCGCGTGCGGGAGTGGGCGAGCGTGACCGTGGCATGGGCCGCAAGCAGCATGGCGGCGACCGGCTTGCCGACGATGGCGGAGCGGCCCAGCACCAGCGCGCGGCAGCCCACAATCGAAACGCCGGCATGGTCGAGCAGCCTCATCACGCCGCGCGGGGTGCAGGGGGCGAGCAACGCCGTGCCCTCCTGAAGGCGGCCAACGTTGAGCGGAGCAAAGCCGTCGGCGTCTTTCGTCGGGTCTATGGCGTCCAGCACGGCACGGCTGGAGATATGCGGGGGCAGCGGGAGCTGGACAAGGATGGCGTCCACCTCCGGGTCCGCGTTCAGCGCGGCAAGCGTAGCGAGCAGGTCAGGCTGGGTGATTGCCGCGGGCAGACGGATGGTGCGGGCGAGCAGGCCTGCCTCACGCGCCGCGTAGTCCTTGTTGCGGACATAGACCGCGCTGGCGGGGTCCTCGCCGACCAGGACGACGGTGAGGCAGGGCTGGTAGGACAGCGTGGCGATTTCGGTGGCGAGGCGGGCGCGCAGGGTGGCGGCGAGCGCGCGGCCGTCGAGGAGACGGGCAGTCAAGGCAAGGCAAGGTTGGGGGGGATGTGCCATCCCCCCCAAACCCCCCGTCGGAAATTGGCGCTCGTCAAAATGATGACGGGGGGTCTGGGGGGAATGGCACATTCCCCCCAGTTCTTTCCTTGTCTCATCAGTAAATAATCGGCTGGATCGAGTTGCCGATCACCGACAAATAAATCTTCTCGATAAGCGGAGCGATCAGGAGCTGAATAACCAGCAGCACGACCCAGGGGCTGAAATCGATGTTGCCTACGGTGGGCAGCACGCGGCGGACGGGGCGCAGGACGGGGTCCGTGATACGATAGAGGAAGTCGGCGATCGACCAGACGATGCGGTTGCGGCTGTCGAGCACATTGAAGGCCAGCAGCGTGCTGATGATGGCCGAGAGGATCAACGCCCAGGTGAACAGCGTCAGCAGATACATGATCGCGTGGTAGAGAATGGTGAGCAAGCGTGCCTCCGAAAGCCCGCTGGGGACCGTCGCGTTTGATGGGGCAGGATTGAAGTGCCCGCCGTGGTGTGCCGTTAACGGCCCGATTGAGAGCACACAAGGGCGAGGGCAGTTAAGGAATGGCCATGACACGCAAGCGCATCCTGGTGACAGGTGGCGCGGGGTTCCTGGGATCGCATCTCTGCGACCGCCTGGTGCATGACGGGCATGACGTGCTATGCGTGGACAACTATTTCACGGGGTCCAAGGCCAATATCGCCGGCCTGCTGGGGCATGCGCGCTTCGAGGCGCTGCGCCACGACGTGACATTTCCGCTCTATGTCGAGGTGGACGAAATCTTCAACCTGGCCTGTCCGGCAAGCCCCATCCACTACCAGTTCGACCCGGTGCAGACGACCAAGACCTCGGTCATGGGGGCGATCAACATGCTGGGACTGGCCAAGCGCACACGCGCGCGGGTGTTCCAGGCATCCACCAGCGAAGTTTATGGCGACCCCGAGATCAGCCCGCAGAGCGAGAGCTACCGCGGCAACGTCAATCCGCTGGGGCCGCGCGCCTGTTACGACGAGGGCAAGCGCTGCGCCGAGACGCTGTTCTTCGATTACCATCGCCAGCACGGCACGCGCATCAAGGTGGTGCGCATCTTCAACACCTACGGGCCGCGCATGCACCCAAATGACGGGCGCGTCGTGTCCAACTTCATCATCCAGGCGCTGACGGGCGAGGACATCACGCTCTACGGCGACGGGTTACAGACGCGCGCCTTCTGCTTCGTCGATGACCTGATAGAGGGTTTCGTGCGCATGATGGCCACGGATGATGGCGTGACGGGCCCGGTCAATCTGGGCAATCCGCACGAGATCACGGTGCGCGAGCTGGCCGAGCGGGTGCTGGCAGCCACTGGCTCGCCGAGCAAGATCGTGCACAAGCCTTTGCCCCAGGACGATCCGCTGCAGCGCTGCCCCGATATTGCGCTCGCCCGTGCCGAGCTGGGTTGGGCGCCGGTGGTCGGGCTGGAGGACGGGCTGTCGCGAACGATCACCTATTTCGAAGCGCTGCTTTCCGGCGAGGCGGGGGATTGAGAGGCCGCCTTGACCCATAGGCCGGGGCGCGTGTTCATGCCGCGCGTTGGCAGGGAGACGATGAATGGCTTTTGCGTTGCAGGGTGGCGTGGGCGTGGTCACCGGGGCGGCAAGCGGCATCGGTGCGGCGCTTGCCGCTAACCTGGCCGGCCGTGGCATGGCGCTGGCGCTGGCCGATCGCAACGCGGCAGGGCTGGCCGCCGCCGCCGCGGTTGCGCGCGCGCGCGGCGTGCGCGTCAGCGAGCACGTGCTGGATGTGCGCGATAGCGAGGCGCTGGCCAACCTGCCCGAAGCGGTACTGGCCGAGCATGGGCACGTCAGCCTGCTGGTCAATAATGCCGGCGTGGCGCTGATCGGCACGTTCGAGCAGGTTTCACTCGAGGATTTCGCCTGGGTGATGGACATCAATTTCTGGGCGCCGGTGCGGCTGTGCAAGGCTTTTCTGTATGTGCTGCATCGCGAGGAGAGCGCGCATATCGTCAATGTCTCGAGCATTTTCGGCAACGTGGCTCCGCCCGGCAATGCGGCCTATTGCGCATCCAAATTCGGCGTGCGCGGTTTTTCCGAAGCGCTGCGCCATGAGCTGGCCGAGAGCAAGATCGGCCTGACGGTGGTCCATCCTGGCGGCATACGCACCGAAGTGGCCAATAGCGCGCGCCTGTCGCAGGGCATCGATCCCGACGAGGCGAAGGGGTCGATTGCCGAATTCAACAAATTGCTGAAGACGAGCCCTGAGGAGGCGGCCGAGGTGATCGTGCAAGGTGTCATCAAGCAGAAAGGGCGCGTGCTGATCGGCCGCGACGCACGCATGCTCGATCGCATACAGCGGCTTTTTCCACAGACGTACTGGAAGCGCATCCAAAAGGGGCAGTCGGGCATTGCCTCGCCCATGACACTGGGCAAGGAGGACTAGGCATCATGGCAAGCTGGCAGGCCCATGCGCTGGATGCGCTCATTCGCGTGCAGGTCAAGCGCAAGATGAAGAACAAGCCGAGCCTGGAGCAGGTGCGGCGCGTGATGAATGCCGGTACGCTGCCGGCGCCCAAGGACGTAGATTACCGCACCGGCAGCGTGGGCGGCATCTATGGGGAATGGGTGGGCCAGCCCGTGCTGGCGGAGGATGCGCCCGTGCTGTTGTATTTGCACGGTGGCGGGTATTTCGCGTGCTCGCCGCGAACGCATCGGCCGATCACGGGCAGTTTTGCGCGCGCGGGCCTGCGCGTGTTCGTACCCGATTATCGGCTGGCGCCGGAGCATCCCTATCCCGCGGCGGTGGAAGACGCACGGGCGGCCTGGCAGGGTTTGCGGGCGTCGGGTTATGCGGCGGATGGCATGGCGGTTGCCGGCGATTCGGCGGGCGGGGGCTTGTCGCTGGCGCTGATGGTGGCGCTGCGCGAGGCTGGCGAGGCGCTGCCTGCGGCAGCGGTTTTGTTTTCGCCCTGGACCGATCTGGCGGGAACGGGAGAGTCGATCCGCACGAACGCCAAGCGCGAGGCGATGTTCGATGTCAACAGCGCTGAAATTGGGGCAGACTTCTATCTGGGCGGCGCCGATCCTCGTACGCCGGGGATATCGCCGCTATATGCTGATTTACATGGGTTGCCGCCGCTGCTGATCCATGTGGGCGATCGCGAGGTGCTGCGTGACGACGCCACGCGCGTGACGAAAAAGGCACGCGATGCGGGCGTGCGCGTGGAGGAACGCGTTTGGCCGGTGGTACCGCATGTTTGGCAAATGGCCGCGTTTGTGCCGGAGGCGCGGGAGTCGTTGGCCAGGGCTGCCGAGTTTGTGAAGACGGAACTCAAGGCAAGGAAATAGTCCTTTTTTGAAAAAAAACCAAAAAACTTTTGAAAGTTCTTTGGTTCTTTCTTTCAAGAAAGAACTTCTTCCTTACTTGCTGAAGATGGCGCCGCGTATCTTGTCGCCCACGCGAATATCTAACCTCTCCGTAATTCCCCCTTGAAGCTCCAGCGTTGCACGGATCGGGCCGCCGCTGCTGATCTGTGCCAGGCTCTCAGGCACCGTGTTCTCGGCGATGTGGGTAATCGAGCCGTCCGCACCGATGAAGATCATGTCCTCCGGCACGGGGCAGTGTTTCATCCACATCGGCACTTCACGCGGGGCGCCCCAGTCGAAGAACATGCCGCCATCGGCGGGAATGGAGGTGCGATACATCTCGCCCACCTGCTGCTGGCGGGGGGTGGTGGCCATCTCGGCGGTGAATGCGTGCGGCGCCGCGCCGTGGCCCTGAATCGTGAGCTTCTGCGTGGGCAGCGTTGGCTGGGCGGTGACGGGGTCGTCTTCCTGGGCGCGGGCGCTGGTGGCGCAGAGGGCCAGGAGGGCGGCGAGCATCAGGCGGTTGGGCATGGGTCACTCTTAGCTGGTGCGCGGGCGCACCATCGTGGAAGGCGAGCGCGCAGTCTAGAGCGTGTTTGGCGCTGATAGAAGCGCCGAACACGCTCTAGCTCCTTGTAATAGAGCATGTTTTTTCGGACGGGTGATCCCATTTGGACCGAACATGCTCTAGGCGGGGGTGCGCGGGTCTGGCAGTGATCGCGCCGTGTTGCACGCAAGGGGCGCATGCATTTCAGCTTCGGCATAGATGGCAGGCCTTGGCGTCCTGCCCTGGCCTACGAAGGATGGTAGCTTCAATGGCGATATGGTCGCTGAGATGCGCAAGCCGACCGCGCTGTTTTGCGTCTTGAAGAACCGGCTGTGAACGACAATACGTCTTCGTTCAAGCTGGTAGGCGCACACATGACCGTGCTGCGCCTGGAACGCGGCTCGGGCGCACTCATCCACGCGCCACTCGCATCGCCCGAGGATGACGCGGCCGATCTGGTGCTCGAACTGCCCAGTCCCTTGACCGGCGCCGTGGAAGTTGCGGGGCTGGCCGGCGTCATGATCGAGCCGTCAGCCCAACAGGACACGGTGCACATCACGCGTGGCGGCAAGGATTTATGGGCCGATCCACGGCGGCGGGAGCCCAGTTTCCGCGACAGGAGCGAAGGGCGGTTCGAGTTCCTGCCGATGAGTGCAGTTGATCTTGCCCATGCTCGCGCTTTGCTCTGCGCAAGCTGGGTTGGGGGTGAGGCTGCGGACGGTCCCGCGCTTACCTTTGTGGCGGAATATCCGTTTGTTGTTGATATTGGCAGAGGACGGCTTGATCTGCGCGCGCACGTGCCTCGCTTCGTGCCGCGGCCGGGCGGCTATGTGCTTGATACCACCGTCGGCCAGATCACGATAACCCACGCCGGGGCGCCGCGCGCGGAGATACAGCTGCGCAAGCGCGCACCGTTGCGCGATCCATCGCGCACCAGTTCGACAGAGACGTTGCACGCGGAAGTGGAGGTGTGGCTGGAGACGGAGGGCGAGGAGGAATACAGTGATTTGCCGATGACGGTCTGCAACGCAGATCGCAACTGGCTGTTCGAGAAACCCTATGCACAAATCGATCAGATTACCGGCCGTCACCGGTGTCGCCCAGTTGTGGTGCATGAGAAGAATAAATACGTTCTGCTCTCGCGCTTTGCCGAGGGCGTGGCCTTTGATGAGCACGGCATTTGCACCGTGGATGGTTATCTTTCCAGCTATGGATACAACGGTTCCGGACTGAGGCAGCCGATGCCGCCCGGTATGCGCCTTGAATACGGCCGGCTCTTTGTGGACCAGGGTGCACTTGCTGCCGCGCCCGTCCTTGAGGGCAACACCATCCTTTTTATACAGGCCCACCTTTCAAACTACACGCACTGGCTGATCGACAGCTTGCTGCACCTGCATCTGTTGCTGGATCATGCGCCGCCTGGTGCGCGATTGCTGTTGCCAGGCACGCTGCGCAACCTGACACAGGCGCCTAGGCGCGTCATCGACCATTACGCGAGCTTGCGCGTGTTCGGCTTCGATCGTTTGCCGATGGTTGAAATCAGCGAGCCCTACTGCCGGTTGGAGCACGTCTACCGGTTGGAGGATGGCGATGTTTCCAACATGCCCGCCTCGGCCATGCGCGGCCTGCGCGCGCGCGTGGCGGCGTTGCGGCCGGTGCCGGCGCGGCGGGACAGGCGCATCTATGTCGCGCGGCGCCTCACCCGGCGCATTGCCAACCCGGAGGTGCTGGCGCCATTTCTCGAGCGGCAAGGCTTCGTTACGCGCTACATGGAGGACCATACAATCGACGAGCAGATCGACATGTTTTCCGAGGCGGAATGGGTGATCGGGCCGCACGGGGCGGAGCTGGGCAATCTGCTTTTCTGCCAGCCCGGCACGAAGGTATTGGAGCTGTCACCCGATTACGACTACAAGCCGTTTTACGCCTATATGTGCAACAAACTTGACCTGACGCATGGGGTTCTGCCGTGCCCCACGACGGACGCCAGCTTCACTGGCGACATCATACTGGACATGCACAAATTCACCGCACTCTTTCGAATGCTGAAAAACCGGCTCTAAACGAAAGACGGGGGGTCTGGGGGGGATGGCACATCCCCCCCAGCCTTTCTAGCCCAAGCCCCAAACACCGCCAGCAGCGCCCCCGCCAGCCCAAACCAAGTAAACGCATATTGCAAATGGTTATTCGGCGGCCGTGGCATAGCATCGGCCGGCACCGCCGCCCCTAATATTGCTCCCCCCCCGAGGGCCACGACCGTAAAAGGCGCCACATCGCGCGCACCCAGTGCCGTGCCGATGGGGCGCGGATCGAGCGTGTAGAAGCGCCGCGCCGATGGATTAGCGGTGGCTGAGAGCCATGACGGATGCTCGGGCGGACGCACATAGCCCACGATCGTGGCGGGCGCTGGGCCTGCTTGTGCCGCCGGCGGATCGGGCGCGCCGTCGCCTGCCGCAACCCAGCCGAGATCGACGAGGATGTCCGCCTCGTGCGGGCGGGCGAGCAACGCGAGCAATTGCGCGCCCTCGCGCGGGGGGCCGTCCAGGCTCTCGCGCACATCGATGCCGTACAGCGCGCGGGCAGGCAGCAACGTGCCGGATACGCTAACCTTGGCAAACGGTGCGGGCGCGCGCGGCAGGGGGATTGGCGGTCGGCGCTCGGCCGCATCGATGGCGGCCAGAATGGCGCCCTTCCACTCGCGGCGATGCAATTGCCATATGCCCAACGCGATCAGAATGGCGAATGCAACGGCCGTTGATAGCGCCGCCGGCAACACGCGCCGCGCTGCGGTCACAGGCCCATTTCGCCGCGGCGGACGTGGTATTGCTGTACGGCGAAGAAGCTTTTCAGATAGCGCGTCATGACGACAGCCAGAACCACCGTCACAGGCGGCCAGATCAGCGCGTGCAGCCAGAGCGGCGGCGTGTATCTGAAATCCAACCATATCGCCGCACCGACGACGATTGCGCCCATTACCATCAGGATGGGCACGGCAAAAGCGTCACCTACATCGACGTGGCTAAAATCCAGGCCGCATTGCGTGCAGGCGGGCCGGATCGTCAGCAATCCGGCAAATAGCGGGCCTTTGCCGCAGCGCGGGCAGCGGCAGGTCAGCGCAGCGCGGGCGACACTGACCTCATCGGCCATGCGTGCGCGCTATTCGAACGCGGGCGGACCTGCGCCCCAGACGTAGATGAAGATGAACAGGAAGAGCCAGACCACGTCCACAAAGTGCCAATACCAGGCCGCGGCCTCGAAGCCGAAATGCTGCGTGGGCGAAAAGCCGCCGCCGCGGGCGCGCATCCAGCACACGATCAGGAAGCACGTGCCGACGATGACGTGAAAGCCGTGAAAGCCTGTCGCCAGGAAGAAGATCGACGGATAGATGCCGCCGCCGGCGAACTTGAACGGGGCTTCGGAATACTCGACCGCCTGCAGCATGGAGAACGTCATCCCGAGCAGGATCGTAATGCCCAGCCCCATGATCAGGTCACGCCGCTTGCCGATAATCAGCGCATGGTGCGCCCAGGTCACGGTGCAGCCGCTCAGCAGCAGGATCATGGTGTTGAGGAAGGGGATGCGAAACGGATCGAATGTATGGATGCCGGCGGGCGGCCAGATCGGCGATGGTGCGCCGGAGACATGCTGGGGATAAATCGCGAAGTGGAAAAAAGCCCAGAAGAAACCGACGAAGAACATGACCTCGCTGCTGATGAACAGCGTCATGCCGTAGCGCAGGCCAAGGCGCACGACCGGGCTGTGCATGCCCGGCGTGTGGCTCTCGCGCAGCACCTCGCGCCACCACATGAACATCGTCAGCGCGACCAACGCGAAGCCGGCGGCGAGCACGAAGTAGTTGTGCCAATGCGCGGCGAAAACGATGCCCGTCAGCAGCAGGCCCCCGCCGGCCGCACCTACGATGGGCCAGGGGCTGGGATCTACGAGATGGTAGGGTTGTTTTAGGCCGGAAGGTTGGGCCAGGCTCGGTGCTTCCATTTGGGCTCCAAAGGAGGATGTTCTTTCTTGAAAGAAAGAACCAAAGAACTTTTGTCAGTTTAGACGCCGGCGAGTTTGACCAGTGTGATTGCGAAAAATAGAATGACCAGACACACCAGCACGATCAGGACCGCTTTGTTTCGGCCCGCTTGCCGGCGGCGCATTTCGGCGGCCTGCATCCGGTCGGGCCTGGGCGGGAAGACCTCCTGCATGTCAACCGGCCAGGCCGGAGGCGACGCGGTCCGCGGCCAGGGCGAAAAACAGCACTGCGAGATACATCAGCGAGTAGCGGAACGCCTGCCTGGCCGGCCTGTCCTGCGTGCGGCTCACGCCCGCCTCATCCTGATCGTCCCGCAGAACCCGCCAGGCAAACCATACGAAACCGGCCGAGGTCAGGCACGCAACGGCGCCATACATGGCACCCGCATATCCCATCGCCCAAGGCAACACGGAGGAGGCCGCCAGCAGCAGCGTGTAGCCGAATATCTGCACCCGCGTGTGCCGCGCCCCGCGCACCACTGGCAGCATCGGCACGCCAGCGCGGCCGTAGTCGCGGCAGGCATATAGCGAGAGGCTCCAAAAATGCGGCGGCGTCCACAGGAAGATCATCAAGAATAGCAGCAGCGACAGCACGCCGACATGGCCCGTCACCGCCGCCCAGCCGATGACCGGCGGAAAGGCGCCCGCCGCACCGCCGATAACGATGTTCTGCGGCGTGCGCCGCTTCAGCCAGATTGTGTAGACGCCGACGTAGAAGGCAATCGACAATGCCAGCAATGCGGCCGACAGCAGATTGATCGCCAGCCCCATCAGCAGAACGGAGAACGCGGCGAGCGCCATGCCGAAACCCAGCGCGTCACCGGGCTCGATCCGCCCGTCCGGGATGGGACGGCGCGCGGTGCGCGCCATCAACGCATCGATATCGCGCTCCCACCACATGTTCAGGCAGCCGGCTGCACCAGCAGCAATGGCGATGCACAGTATCGCCGTAAAGGCCAGAACCGGATGCAGGTGTCCCGGCGCCGCGGCTAGGCCGATGGCGCCTGTAAAGACCACCAGGCTGACCACGCGGGGCTTGAGCAACAGGAACCAATCCTGCCAACGCGTCTCCCCGACCGCGAGCGCGATTTCGGCTGCCATCATTGCACCCGGGGCAATTCTTCGAAGGTGTGGAAGGGCGGCGGCGAGGTCACGCTCCATTCCAGTGTCGTTGCTCCCTCGCCCCAGTAATTATCGGCCAGCGTCACAGGTGCGCGAAAGGTGCGATATGCGACGTAGAGGAAGATCAGCACTGAGAACCCGCCGATATAGGAGCCAAGCGAGGCCACAAGGTTCCAGCCGGCAAACGCCTCGGGGTAGTCGGGATAACGGCGCGGCATGCCGGCCGCCCCCAGGAAGTGCATGGGAAAGAA
Source organism: Acetobacteraceae bacterium (assembly GCA_965276755.1). Taxonomy (GTDB): domain Bacteria; phylum Pseudomonadota; class Alphaproteobacteria; order Acetobacterales; family Acetobacteraceae; genus CAJCIS01. The sequence goes on along the minus strand of OZ255625.1, from coordinate 1,899,677 downwards.
GGTGAAATTCACGCCGATGAAGGTGACCCAGAAATGCACCTTGCCCCAGAATTCGGGGTATTGCTTGCCGGTCATCTTGCCGATCCAATAGTACCAGCCAGCGAAGATCGAGAACACCGCACCCAGCGACAGCACGTAATGGAAATGCGCCACCACGTAGTAGGTGTTGTGCAGGATCTGATCGAGCCCGGCATTGGACAGCACCACGCCGGTGACGCCGCCCACGGTGAACAGGAAGATGAAGCCGACCGCCCAGAGCATCGGCGTCTTCATCTCGATCGAACCGCCCCACATCGTGGCGATCCAACTGAAGATTTTGATGCCGGTGGGCACGGCGATGATCATCGTCGCGGTCATGAAATAGGCACGCGTGTCGACGGAGATGCCGGAGATGAACATGTGGTGCGCCCACACCACGAAGCCGACCACGCCGATCGCGACCATCGCATATGCCATGCCCAGATAGCCGAACACCGGCTTGCGGCTGAACGTGGAGACGACGTGGCTGATGATGCCAAAACCGGGCAGGATCATGATGTAGACTTCTGGGTGGCCGAAGAACCAGAACAGGTGCTGCCACAGCACCGGATCGCCGCCGCCCTGCGGGTCGAAAAACGACGTGCCGAAATTGCGGTCGCAGATCAGCATGGTGATGGCACCGGCCAGCACCGGCAGGGACAGCACCAGCAGGAACGCGGTCACAAGCATCGCCCAGATGAACAGCGGCATCTTGTGCATCGTCATGCCGGGCGCGCGCATGTTGAAGATCGTGGTGATGAAGTTCATCGCCCCCAACAGGGAGGACACGCCGGCCAGATGCAGCGCGAACAGCGTGAAATCCATGCCCGGTCCGGCTTCATAATTCTGGTTGGACAGCGGCGGATACAGCGTCCAGCCGCTGCCGCTCTCCTGCATGAAAAGCCCCGTCATGATCAGGATGAAGGCGGGCACCAGCAGCCAGAAGCTGATATTGTTCAGCCGGGGAAATGCCATGTCGGGCGCGCCGATCATCAGCGGGATGAACCAGTTGCCGAAGCCGCCGATCAGCGCGGGCATGACGGTGAAAAAGATCATAATCAGACCGTGCGCCGTAATGATCGTGTTCCACGCCTGGCCGTTGGTGACCACGTGGTTGTTCGGATACATCAGCTGCGCGCGCATGATGATCGACAGCACGCCGCCGACCAGCCCCGCCATAACCGCGAACAGCAGATAGAGCGTGCCAATGTCCTTGTGGTTGGTCGAAAACAGCCAGCGCTGCGCGAAGGTGGGGTGATGATGCCCGTGGTCCTCGTGCACGCCATGGCCATGCGCGGGCTCGAAATCGTGGGTCGTCGCGGACATCTCAGTGCTCCGAAGCCAGGGTCACGGGACGCGGTGCGTCCAGGCTGGCGCTGCTACCATGGGCCTTCTTCTGGTCTAGCCAAGTCTGGAATTCCGCAGGGCTGATGGCGTGCACGCCGATCGGCATCACCGCATGGTTCATGCCGCAGATCTGGTTGCATTCGCCGTAATAGTCACCGGGCGCATCGATGCGAACCCAGGTTTCGATCGTGCGGCCGGGAATGGCGTAGCGCTGCACGCCGAGCGAGGGGATGAAAAAGCTGTGGATTACGTCGGCACTTGTCGTCAGAATGCGGATATTCTTGCCGACCGGCAGAACGAGCTCATTATCCACCAGCAAATGGCGCATGGCGCGCTGGTGGTCGGTCTTCAGGTCCTCGTCATTGATCATGTAGCTATCGAAATGTAGTCCGCCCGCATCGGGGTAGGTGTACTGCCAGTACCATTGATGGCCGGTGACCTTGACCGTCATGTCGGCGTTGTGCGTGCGGTCCTCGTAATAGACGAGGCGAAGGCTGGGGATGAAGATGCCGACCAGAATCAGCACCGGCAGCGCGGTCCAGGCCGCCTCCAGCGTGGAATTATGGCTGACGGTGCCGGGGACAAGGTTGCGCTTTGCATTGTAGCGCCACAGCACGAAGACCAGCAGCCCGCCGACGAAAAGGGTGATGGCCACGATGATGATCGTCACCCAGTTGTTCAGGCTGGCGATACGTTCCTCGACCGGGCTGCCTGGCGCCTGCATGCCGAGCTGCCAAGGCGTGGGCACGGCCAGGCGCGGGCTTTGCGCGAGCGCCGGCGCGGCGAGCGCCAGCGTGGAGAGGAAAATGCCCAACGCTTTCATCTTTGGTTTTGGTCCCGCTCGAGTGGCCGTTGGGGATAGTTGACGCCCAGTCACAGATCAAGGTGCGGTGCAGCAAACTTAAAGTGGTGACGGGGGGTCTGGGGGGGATGGCACATCCCCCCCAGCCTTCTTCTGTCCAAGTGGATGAAACTCATGAACAAGCGCGCAAAGCCGCTCATGCAGCACGTGCGTATAAATCTGCGTCGTTGCTATGTCCGTATGCCCCAGCAGCACCTGCAAGCTACGCAAATCGGCGCCACGCGCGAGCATGTGACTAGCAAAGGAGTGCCGCAGCACGTGCGGGGAGACCCGCGCAGGGTCCAGCCCTGCGGCCAGTGCCGTTTCCAGCACGACGCGATCGAAGCCCTGGCGGGTCAGGGGCCGCCTGGGGTCGCGGCCGGGGAACAGATACTTGCCGGCTGGCAGGGCGGCGACCAGTGCTGCGGCGGCCTGGCGCGCGCTGGCTGACACCGGCACCAGCCGTTCCTTTCCGCCCTTGCCACGCACCGTGATCAGGTTGGTGGTGCCCTGCGCCGCCAGGCGGGGGAGTGCCAGCAGCTCGCTGACGCGCAGGCCGGTGGCGTAGAGCAACTCGAAGGCGGCGCGTGCCTGCAGGCCTCGCAGGCCAGGCAGGGTGGAGGCGGCCTGCAACAAGGACTCGATTTCCGCTTCGGAGAGGAAGCGCGGCAGCGTGCTGCCTTGCCTGGGCGCCTGCAGGGTGTGGGTGGGATCGTCTTGGCGCACACCCTCATGCGCCAGGAAGCGATAGAACTGGCGCAGGCAGCTCAGCCGGCGGGCGGCGCTGCGGGGGGAGAGGCCGGCGGCGTGGGCGTGGGCCAGGTAGGCGGTTAGCGTGGCCGGTGTGGCGGCCGAGGGGCGCTGGCACAGCGTGGCGGCGAAGCTGGAGAAGTCGGCGAGGTCACGGCTGTAGGCGAGGCGTGTGTTGCGCGCGGCGCCGCGCTCGGCGGCGAGCATTTCGATGAAGGACTCGATGTGGCGATCAAAGACCAGGGGGCTCTGCCCCCTGGACCCCCGCTGGGGACAAGTCCCCAGACCCCAAATTGGGGGTCTGGGGCCTCAGGCCCCAGCGGGTCCAGGGCAGAGCCCTGGCCTTAAGGCTTAAACTTGTCATTGGGTATCACATGCTCCACCGGCGCCCGATGCACCTTCGGCGGAAACGCCCCAAGCAGCAGCGCGCCCACGCCCACCAGCCCCAGGATCACCACCGTCGCCACAATCACCAGACGCCCCATTGCGTGCTCAGCCCATCCGTTATTGTGACACTAGGGCCGTGTGCTAGCCTTGCCCTCCATGACAAGCAACCACGCGCTGCCGCAACAGGTCTGTGCCCCGGCGCCTGACCACAGCCCCGCGCGCAGTGTGGTGCTGGTGGGCTTGATGGGCGCGGGCAAGACCGCCGTCGGGCGGCGCCTGGCGCTGCGTCTGGGCATGCCGTTCCGAGATGCCGACCACGAAATTGAACAGGCCGCCGGCTGCAGCGTCGCCGAATTCTTCGAAGCCCACGGGGAAGCGGAATTTCGCGCCGGCGAACGCCGCGTGATTGCGCGCCTGATGGAAGGCCCGCCCTGCGTGCTGGCCACAGGCGGGGGTGCCTTCATGGACCCCGAAACGCGCACGCTGCTCCGCGGCAATGCGCTCAGCGTGTGGCTGCGCTGCCCGCTGGCAACGCTCGTGCGCCGCACCTCCCACCGCACCCATCGGCCGCTGCTGCGCACGGGAGATCCGACGCAGGTATTGGCCGGGCTGATGGCCCGCCGCCATCCCACCTATGCGGAGGCCGATGTCGTGGTCGATTGCAGTGAGGACAGTCCGGACGCCACAACGGCCCGCGTGCTGGATGCCGTGCTATCTCACCGCGCACCTCATCGCGTGCGCGTGCAGCTGTCGGCGGCATCGTATGACGTGGTGATAGGGGACGGGCTGATGGCGCGCGCCGGCGCGCATTTGGCCGCCGTGCTGCCGCAAAAGCGCGCCGTCATCGTGACCGACGCGACCGTGGCGGCCCTTCACCTGCCCACCCTGCTCGCCGGCCTGGGCGAGGCAGGCTTCGAGCTGCGCCAGGTCATCGTGGCGCCGGGCGAGGCGAGCAAGAGCCTTGCCGTCTATGGCCAGCTCACCGACGCGCTGCTGGAAGAAGGCGTCGAGCGGCGCACCGCGGTCGTTGCGCTGGGCGGGGGCGTGGTGGGTGACCTGGCCGGCTTTGCCGCGGCCAGCGTGCTGCGCGGGCTACCCTTCGTGCAGGTGCCGACGACGCTGCTGGCGCAGGTCGATAGCAGTGTCGGCGGCAAGACTGGCATCAATACGGCCTACGGCAAGAACCTGCTTGGCGCCTTCCACCAGCCGCGCATGGTTCTGGCCGATACGGCCTCGCTCGCCACCCTGCCGCGGCGCGAGCTGGCCGCGGGATACGCCGAGATCGTCAAGGCGGGGCTGATTGGCGAGCCTTCGCTTTACACCTGGTGCGAGGCGCACGGCCCCGCTTTGCTCGGCGGCGATCGGGCGTTGCAGGCCGAGGCGGTCGCCGCGGCCTGCGCCTTCAAGGCGGCCATCGTGGCGGGCGATGAGCGCGAGGAGCGGGCCGAGGGCGGCCGCGCTCTGCTCAACCTCGGACATACCTTCGGCCATGCGCTGGAGGCCGAGTTCGGCTATGACGGCAGCCTGCTGCATGGAGAGGCGGTAGCGCTGGGATTGGTGCTCGCGCTGCGGCTGTCCGAGCTGCTGGAGGTCTGCCCGCGGGGGCTTGCCGAGCGGGTTGCCGCGCATCTGCGGACCTGCGGCCTCGCGGCCGAGCTGGGGCAACTGGGACGGCGGCTTTCGGCGGCTCGGCTGGTGGCGCACATGCAGCGCGACAAGAAGATGCGGGATGGCCGGCTGGGTTTCGTGCTGGCACGGGGGGTTGGGGAGGCATTTACCAGCCGTGACGTGCCGCAGGATGCGGTGCTGGCGGTGCTGGCCGCCAGCTCGTGTGTGCCATGAGTCCTGCGTGGGGAGCCCTGCGCCTCTACCCGCCCGGCGGCACCATCAGGCAATCCCACCGCAGCGAGGCCAGTCGCGTGCAAGCTGCCTCTGCAACTCCATGGCTGATGCCCTCAAGCCGCGCGCGATAGAGCACGTGGCCACCAAAGGGCGTGGTCTCTCCCAAAATCGTCTGCGCGCGTGCCAGCTCTTGCGGCGCGACCAGGCGTGCGCGCTCGGTGGCCCCGCGCGCCTGGTTCGGGTCGATAAAGGCGCCAACCTGCACGCCCCAGCGCGTATCGGCCGAGCTGAAGGGACGCGGCTCGGCCTGTGCGGAGGCGATCAGGGCAAAGCGCGATTTGTGCGGGGGCGCTACCGCGTAGCGCGGGGTCGGGAGCGCGGCTTGGACCGGGCGACCCTCCTGACCCCAGAGCACCGAGCCTGAAGCTGTCGGCCCAGCCACGAGCGCGGATCGGATAGGTGCGCTCGCCGGCGGGGTGGCGCGATTGCAGGTGTCGTCGGGATCGTAGGCGGCATTCGGGTCCCGCCAGCATCCGCCCAGCGGGCGGGCATAGGCGGCATAGACCTGCACGGGCGCTCGGGCGCTGCCGCCGCCGTAAGCGTAAGCAGCCAACGGTCCTGTCATAGGGCCCTCCGCGGCAAGGGCGGGTGCTACGGAAGCGAGATAGGCGACCGTTTCATTAGGCAGGGACCCGCGGCCGGCATTGTATTCGTCCATGCGGCGCGGGCCGGCGTCATAGGCGACCAAGAAGGCGGGGGCGCCGTAGCGGGCGTAGAGTTCGGCGATGTAGCCGGTGCCTGCCATGATATTGTCGCGCGGGTCGTAGGGGTCGTTGCCGAGATTGAAGCGGTCGCGCAGCTCTGCGTAGGTGGCGGGCATCAGCTGCATCAGGCCCATGGCACCGGCGTCTGACGTGGTCGGCCGGCCGTGCAGATATTCGTGGCCGCCGGATTCCTGGCGGATGATGGCGCGAATCCAGCCTTGCGGGACGGTGAAGCGGGCGGAGGCCTCGTGGATGTAGGGCCCCCAGGGGTCTTGGGGCGGACCGGGTTCGGTGTAGCTATGCCTGTAGGTCGGGGCGGTGGCCAGGCGCGTTCTGCCGCCGCCGCATGCGGCCAAGCCGAGCGGCAGCAGCAGGGTTAGATGCAGGAGGGCGGGCGCGCGCATTGCGGAACCAAGCATTGCGCGGCTGAGCATGTACTTCAAGGATAACCGCTAAGCGCCTGTTCTACACCGTCGCGTTGGTCGCCTCGCGTGTCGCAACGACGTAATTCAGGCGCGCTGGATTTCGATTGTGACGTGGGAGAGCGCGCTAAAGCCGCGCAGGCGCTCGCGGTAGAAGGCGGCGTCTCGCGCGGTATGGGTTGCGATGCAGACGATGGCGCCGAGATGACCCGGGCCCAGCCGCCAGATGTGCAAGTCGGTCAGCGTATCGCCCGCGTCTTCCACGGCGCGGCGCACGCCATCTGCAACGCGCGCGTCGGGCACCATGTCGAGCAGGATGGCGCCGGTGTCGCGGACCAGGCCATAGGACCAACTGGCGATCACGCAGGCGCCGATGATGCCGGCCAGCGGGTCCATCCACAGCCAGCCGAAGCCGCGCGCCAGCAGCAGGCCCATGATGACCAGGACGGAGACAGCGGCATCGGCCAGCACGTGGACCACGGCGGCGCGCATGTTGTTGTCGCGGTTGGCGGCGCCGTTCGCGTGGTCGTGGTCGTGTTCTTCGAAGAGGATCGTGTGCTCGGCGTTAGGCGTGCGCAGGTGGGCGGTGAAGGCGTGGGGCTCTGGTATGGTCTCGGTGCTTTGCAGGTAGGCGCCTTGGTCGACCAGCGTGAAGGTCTGGCGTGCGCCGCCTGGGCGGAGGGTCTCGATGGTCAGGGCGTGCGCGGTTGGCAGGGAGGCGTGCTCGGCGTGCAGGCGGAAGACGGGGGGGTGGTTGTCTTCGAAAATGCTGAGCAGGAGCGTGCCAGCGGGCGTTTTGATGCGCTGGGGGGCATCTTCGTGGGTGTGAGGGGCGTGGCTGTGGCCATGGTGATGGTGGTGGTGGCCACCGCTGGAGAGCAGCCAGGCAGAGGCGGCGTTGACCGCGAGGCCAAGGATGGCGATCGGGATTGCCTCGGCGAAGTGGATGGGCACGGGGGCGAAGAGGCGGGAGATGGCTTCGTAGCCGATCAGGAGCGCGATCATGGCGAGCACGATGGCGCTGGAGAAGCCGGCGAGGTCACCGAGCTTGCCGGTGCCGAAGGTGAAACGCGGGTCTGTGGCGTGGCGGCGGGCGTAGCTGTAGGCCAAGGCCGCGAGCAGGAGGGCGCCGGCGTGGGTGCTCATGTGCAGGCCGTCGGCGATCAGCGCGATGGAGCCGAAGAGGGCGCCCCCGCTAATTTCAAGGATCATCATCGCTCCGCAGAGCCAGATGACGAGCCATGTGCGGCGCTCGGCGTGCTCGTGGCCGGCACCGAGGAAGACGTGGGAGTGGGTGCTCGCGGCAGTTTGGTCTGGCATGAGGTCTAGTTTATACGCAGTTTTCCTAATTGCTTGGGGTAATCACGCTGGGACGGAGGCCTGAGGACCAGCGTGGACCTAACTCCCGCCGGCCCTATCTCGCCTGCGCTCTTCATTGCCAGCCGCGGAGTAGTATTTGGACATCTGCGACCTTGCTTCTGCCTCATCGATCAGTCTTCGGTCTAGCTGCTCAGCCACGGCCACACGCTTTTCAGCCAAACGAAAAATTAGGTCCATGTACCGATAGCTTGCCCTTCAAAGGCCGTCATCAGCTTGATATTCGCGCAGCTTACTTCCAGTGAAAATGATTGAAGTTCTCCAGATGTCTTCTTGTCATTGCACTCTCTTGCGCCTGCCGTCGAAGCAGCAGCAGCTTGCCGTTCGGCGGCTAAATCAAGCGTTGTGGGCCGGCGATACGTCGGCGGACCGGAACTCAGATCTGAGCCGGATATAGGGTGACTCGAAGGCTGCAAGGGTTCAGCCGAAGGCTTTTCAAAAAAGAGAGCTATGCAGCGCCCCTCAGTTATTGGACCAAACTTGATAGCAAGTAGACCATCTATTCCCCAATCCGGAAGCGCAGCGATAAAGGCCTGCGCGCCGCCCGCTTTTGCCGCAGCCTTTCGAATTTTATAGCGGAGTACGCCGCAGGGAGTGACGCTCCCAACTCTAGCGCGGCCGCTAGCAGGATTGCGGCTACAAGTCCGACGAGTACCTTCATTCCAGCATTCAAATCCGCATCTTCAGTTTCGAGGTCTGGGGCCCAAGGCCCGGCGGGTCCAGGGCAGAGCCCTGGCCTTCCTTGGCCCAACTCCAGCATTAAAACAACAAATACCCACCATCGATCAAAATGCTATCGCCCGTATGCCACCCCGACGCATCGCTCATCAGATAAACCGCAATCCCCCCGAAATCCGCGGGTGTTCCCCACCGACGCATCGGTATCCGCGGCTTGACCGCCTCGGCAAACCGCGCATTGCCGAATAAGCCATCCGTCATCTCGGTCTCCACCCACCCAGGCAACACCGCGTTGGCACGAATGCCATGGCGCGCATACTCCACCGCCAGCCCCTGCATCACACCGACCACCGCCGCCTTGGTGGCGTTATAGTGCTCCCCCCGCGGCATCCCCATGCGCGCAGCCAGCGAGGCCGTTCCCACCAATGACCCGCCGCCGCCCCGCGCCACCATGTGCCGGCACGCCGCGCGGAAGGTGTAGAACACCCCGTCCAGGTTAATGCGCATCACCCGGTCCCATTCCTCGTTGGGCATCGTCTCGAACCCGGCGCGATGGTTGGCGCCGACCCCGGCATTGGCAAACACGCCATCCACGCGCCCCAGCGCATCGAGCGTGCGGGCAAAGGCGTCATCGACCGCGGCCGAATCACCCACATCTACCTGCAAAGCGAGCACGCGCCGGCCCGTCGCCTCCAGCCGCACCCGCGCCGCCTCGTTCTTGTCCGCGCTCCGGCCCCAGATAGCGACATCGGCGCCGGCCTGCGCCACCGCCTCGGCAAAGCCCAGGCCAATGCCGCCGTTGCCGCCGGTCACCAGCGCGACCTTGCCCGTCAGATCGAAACCCGCATACGCCATGGCTGCCCCCCTATTGCCGCTTTGCCCGCCAACTTGCCGTCCCTGTCGCAGCAAGGCAAACCACCCCGGCTTGCAGGAGGACCGTAACGGCGATGGCGAAGATCAAGGTGGCAACGCCTGTGGTGGAACTCGATGGCGATGAGATGACCCGAATCATCTGGGGTTTTATCAAGCACAAGCTCGTTCTGCCCTATCTCGACATCGAACTGAAATACTATGATCTCGGTATTGAATATCGCGACCAGACCGATGACCAGGTCACCATCGATGCGGCACTCGCCATTAAGCAGTACGGCGTGGGCGTGAAATGCGCCACGATCACGCCCGACGAGGCGCGCGTCAGCGAATTCAACCTCAAGCGCATGTGGCGCAGCCCGAACGGCACGATCCGCAATATCCTGGACGGCACCATTTTCCGCGAGCCCATCATCTGTTCTAACGTGCCGCGCCTGGTGCCGCATTGGAGCCAGCCAATCGTTATCGGCCGCCACGCCTATGGTGACATCTACCGCGCCGCAGAAACCAAGATCCCCGGCCCAGGCAAAGTCACGTTGATTTACGAGCCCTCCGACGGCGGCGAGGAAATGCGCTTCGAGGTGCACGATTTCAAAGGACCGGGCGTGGCACTCGCCATCCACAACACCCGCGCCAGCATCGAGGGCTTTGCGCGCGCAAGCTTCAATTATGGCATCGCCCGCAACTACCCGGTCTATCTGTCCACCAAGAACACGATTTTGAAAGCCTATGACGGCATGTTCAAGGACGTGTTCCAGGAGATCTATGACGCAGAATTCTCTACCGCCTTCCATGCCGCGGGACTGCACTACGAACACCGCCTGATTGATGACATGGTTGCCAGCGCTATGAAGTGGTCAGGCGGCTATGTGTGGGCGTGCAAGAACTACGATGGCGACGTGCAGAGCGATATCGTGGCGCAAGGCTTCGGCTCGCTGGGGCTGATGACCAGCGTGCTGATGAGCCCCGATGGGCTGACCGTGGAAAGCGAGGCCGCACACGGCACCGTCACGCGCCATTATCGCCAACATCAGAAGGGCCGGCAGACCAGCACCAATCCGATCGCCTCGATCTTTGCGTGGACACGGGGGCTGATCTATCGCGGACGCTTCGATGACACGCCGGATGTCACCGCATTTGCCGAAACGTTGGAGCGGGTGTGCGTGCAGACCGTTGAGGCGGGGCACATGACAAAGGATTTGGCGATCCTGATCGCGCCCGATGCACCGTGGATGAACACGCAGGATTTCTTGGGCAAGCTGGATGAGAACCTGGGTTACGCTATGAAATAAGAGTCTTCTTTTTCTGAAGAAAAAGAAGCAAAAAGGCTTTTATCATTTAGCACGTGCGCAAACGTTCAAAAGTTTTTTGCTTCTTTTTTTCAAAAAAGAAGAACTTTCTTTCTTTGCTAAGGAGCACCCATGCCGTCTCGCCGAGACTTCGTCATGACCAGCCTGATGACAGGCTTCACGCTGGCGGCCACGCGCGCCGAAGCTGACCCGATCCACACCGATAGCACCGGCCTGGCCGCCGGCGCGGTGACCATACCCACCCACGACGGCGCCTTGCCCGCCTATGCGGCCTGCCCGGCGGGTGGCGGACCATTTCCGGTCGTGCTGGTGATCGAGGAGATCTTCGGCGTTCACGAATACATCAAGGACGTATGCCGGCGCTGGGCCAAGCTGGGCTATCTGGCCATCTCGCCAGAGCTTTATGCGCGCATCGCCGACCTGTCGAAAATGACAGATGTGCAGGCGATTTTTCACAACGTGATCCTCCGCGCGCCGGATGCGACCATGCTGAGCGATCTGGACAGCACGGTCGCCTGGGCGGGTGCCCATCGCGGGGATATCGCGCGCCTGGGTGTCTTGGGCTTCTGCCGCGGCGGCCGCGACACCTGGCTTTATGCCGAGCATAATGCGCAGCTCAAGGCGGCCGTGGCCTTCTATGGGCCCGTGACCGGGATGACCTCACCCATTCAGCCCAAGACACCGCTTGATCTCGCCGCGGGGCTGAAATGCCCGCTGCTGGGCCTGTATGGGGGTGCCGATGAAAGCATCCGCATCGAGGATGTTCAGCAGGCCGCCGCGCGCGCCAGGGCCGCGGGTCAGACGGTGCAAATCGAGGTATTCCCCGGCGCGCCGCATGGTTTTCACGCCGATTATCGCGCGAGCTACCACAAGGATGCGGCCGAGGCGGCGTGGGCAAAAGCCACTGCCTGGATGCGCGGACACGGGGTCGCCTGAGAACATGGACGGATCGGCACCGGCGGAAACCATGCATTCCGGCGCCTTGGCCTCGCCGGATGCGGTGGCGGGCGGGGGCGTGCTGCCTGGTGCCGAGGGAAGACACGCCCTTGCTGCTGCGGCACCCGTGCGTGTCGCCACGCGGCAGGAGCGCCGGCGCGTCCTGGCAGCGGCCATGATGGTGACCGCACTGGCCTCGCTTGATGGCAATATCGTGGGCCCCGCTTTGCCGCGCATTGTCAGTGATTTGGGTGGGCTTGCGCACCTGGCGTGGGTCGTTACCGCCTTTTCTGTGGCGAGCACGGCGGCCACGCCGATCTATGGCTGGCTGGCGGACAAACTGGGCCGCAAACTGGCGTTTTGCGTGTCGATCAACATCTTCCTTGTGGGCTCAGTTTTGTGTGGGGCGGCGCACAGCATGGTTTGGTTGATCGCGGCGCGCGCACTGCAAGGTGTGGGGGCGGGCGGGCTGATCTCGCTGGCGCAAACCTCTATCGGGGACGTGCTTTCGCCGGCGGAGCGGCCGCGTTTCCAAGGCTGGTTTGCGTCGGTCTTCGCAGTCTCCAGCGTGGCAGGGCCGCTGCTGGGCGGCGCCGTGACCGACTTTTTTTCATGGCCTTGGATCTTCTATCTCAACCTGCCAGTTGGTCTGATCGCCCTTGCCATGATCATGGCAGGACCGCCTCAGGTGCGGCTGGGCGCGAATCGCCGTTTCGACGCGGCCGGATTTGGCCTGGTGATCCTGGCCACGTGCACCTTCCTGTTGGCGCTGAGCTGGGGCGGAACGGTTTATGCCTGGAATTCTGCCCCTATTCTGGCGTTGCTGGCGGTCACGGGCGGAGCCATCCCGGCGCTGATTGTCATTGAGCACCGGGCGGCCGAGCCCGCGCTGCCGCCGGCGCTACTGGCCGATCCGCTCATGGGGCGCACCATCATGGCGCTGTCACTGGCAGTGATGGGCATGTTCGGTTCCTTGGTCTTCGTGCCGCTTTATTTCCAGCTCGTGCATGGGGCGAGTGCGACCGAGGCGGGGCTGCGCACGGCACCCTTGATGGCCGGATTGATCCTGTCGTCTGTCTTTGGAGGACGCGCGGTTGCGCGGCTTGGCAAGACAAAGCCGTTCATTGTGGGTGGACTGGTGGTAGCCGCCTTGAGCTTGGCCGCCCTGGCAATTGCGGTGCGGCTCGGCGTGGGGGCCGATGGGTTTGATGGGCTGCTGGTTGTGCTCGGCGCGGGAATGGGAATGGTGATGCCGAACATGACGACGTCCATCCAGAACGCAGCCAAGCCGGCGGAATTGGGCGTGGCGATGGCCACCACGTCCTTTTTCCGCGCGCTGGGCGGGGCGTTTGGCGTGGCCGTCGCGGGCACGCTGCTGACATTGACGCTGCGCGGACATGCAGGAACGGGACTGATGGGTGCGGGAGTACAGGGGTTGCAAGGTCTCTCGGCGGCAGAACGCGCGGGGGCGGCGGGTGCCTATGGCGCAGCGGTGGGTCTCATCTTCATCGTCTTTACCGGCGTGTTGGTGCTGGCGCTTGCGGTGGCGGTCGCAACGCCCGGTGTTGCTTTGCGGAAAGGCCGGTAGAGGCGCGCCTTGATTGTGCCCGAACCTCGCTTCCCAAGGCGCGTGTGCGCGGCACGGCTTTGTGATGGGGTGGTAGGAGATTGAAAGTCTCTTTGCAGCAGGTTGTGCATCGAACGATCACCGTTGAACGTTTTCATGGGACGACGCGCCAGACTCTCCGGGCTGCCTGACCTGACTGACGCCGCGCCTGGAGAGAAGCGTTCCCGGCGGTGGCGCCGGCTGAGGCACGACACGGCACATCCGTCACTCACCTATCACGCCACACGTCCGAGTATCCATCGTAGAGATGGTTCCGCCCGTGCTGAAATGCGCTGGTGTAAAAACAACGTTCGTTGGTTTGCCGGAAAAAGCCGGGAACCGCGCGGCGACGAAAGTCATCACCTTCTTCAAGTCTTTGCCGTGCCTGAATTCTGGTGGGGGAACGGCATCGTAAGCCACATAGTGCTCGCCCAGGGCGGCCCCACCCGGCAGCGTCTCCTTGGCCCCCATTTGTACCGCCATCGCCAATGCAGTGGCATGGTATTTAGCATCCAGCTTGCCGGAATATGCAACCTCGCCGGGCGTCAGATCGAACTGCCATGTTTGATCGAAGACGCAGGATGCCCAGCTGCACACTTCCACGAAACGCACGATGGCGTATCGGCCGGGCATGATCTCCTTGCCCACAGTCTCATTCACAGGGCCGCTGCTGGACTGCGTTGTCAGCGCCACCTCGTCAAAACTGGCTATGAGCCGGGCCTGGGGAGAGTGGAACATTTCCCCCAGCTCTTCTCCTAATCCTGCAACACCCGATCCGGCCGCATAGGCCGCGGTCGTATCACGGGCACCGCCGGCCCATGCAACGCCGAACCCCGCCCTGACAAAGACGGATTGGTCATGAAATAGTCATGCGCCGATACGGGCTTGGGTCCCGGTGGCACACGGCGCCACGCCCCGTCCGGACCCAATTGCCAGCTTTGCAATGTGTCCTTCAAATTGACCACCATGATCTGGTCCAGGATCTGGGCGTGCACAGTCGGGTTGGTGATCGGCACAAGCGTTTCCACGCGCCAATCCATGTTGCGCTCCATCCAGTCCGCGCTGCTGATATAGACCGCAGCATGGCGGCTGGGCAGGCGATGGCCACGGCCGAACACGCAGATGCGGCCGTGTTCCAGAAAACGCCCGACGATGGATTTGACGCGGATGTTTTCCGAAAGTCCCGGCACGCCTGGCCGAAGGCAGCAGATACCGCGTACCACGGCGATGACCTGCACGCCCGCACTCGAGGCTTCGTAGAGTTTGTCGATCAGCTTGCAATCGACCAGGCTGTTCAGCTTCAGCCATATCGTGCCGTGCCGGCCTTCGCGCGCGGCAGTGATCTCGCCATCGATCAAATGCATCAGCGTGCTGCGGGTGGTGAGCGGCGAAAAGGCGACCGCATCCATGCGTTCGGGCCGCGCGTAGCCGGTCATGTAATTGAACAGACGCGCCGCATCGCGCGTTAGGTCCGGGTCCACGGTGAAGAAACTCAGATCGGTGTAGATACGTGCGGTGATCGGGTGGTAATTGCCGGTGCCGAAATGGGCGTAGCTGCGCATGGAGCCACCCTCTCGCCGCACGACCAGGCTGATCTTGGCGTGTGTCTTGAGCTCGGCAAAGCCGAAGACGACCTGCACGCCGGCGGCCTCCAGCGTGCGCGCGAGGCGGATATTGGCTTCCTCGTCAAATCGGGCGCGCAGTTCCACCATGGCGGTGACCGATTTGCCCGTATCGGCCGCCTCGATCAGCGCGCGGACGACGGGGCTGTCATGGCTGGTGCGATAGAGCGTCTGCTTAATCGCGATCACCGCCGGATCGCCCGCGGCTTGGCGGAGGAACTGAACCACCACGTCGAAGCTCTCAAAGGGGTGGTGGACCACGATGTCCTTGGCGCGGATGGCGGCGAAACAATCACCGCCGAAATCGCGGATGCGTTCGGGGAAGCGCGGCGTGTAGGGGGTGAAGAGCAGGTCGGGCCGATCGTCCACGATCAACTGCTTGAGATCGACCACGCCGATGATGCCCGATTGCACGAAAACCTCGTCGGGCTCCGTATCCAGGCTGTCGGCAACCAGGCTCACCAGTTCGTCCGGCATCAGGCTGTCGACTTCAAGGTGGATCACCGAGCCGCGTCGCCGGCGCTTCAGCGCGGTTTCATAGGAGCGGACGAGATCTTCGGCCTCTTCCTCGAACTCCACATCCGTGTCTCGGATCAGGCGGAACAGGCCGTGGCCGACGATGGCAAAGCCGGGAAAGACCTGGTCCATGAACAGACGCACGACATCTTCGAGCATCAGGAAGCGGATGGGCTGACCGGCGCCTGTTGCGGGCAGGCGCACGAAGCGGTCCACCTGGCTGGGCAGGGGGATCAGGCCGCGCATATGCTGGCCATCGTCCTCGCGCTGGAGCTGCAGGGCCATGACAAGGCCCATGTTGGGGATGAAGGGGAAGGGGTGGGCCGGATCAATGGCCAGCGGCGTCAATACGGGGAAGACGCGCTCCATGAACCAGTGGTCGAGCCATGCGGCCTCGGTATTGGCGATGGTTTTGGCGTCGGCGACTTCGAGGCCGGCTTCGGTGAGGCCGGCCTTCAGCTCCAACCAGACCTTCTGCTGACGCACCAGAAGCGCGCCGGCGCGATCGCGCACGGCGGACAGTTGCTGGGCAGGGGTGCGGCCATCGGGGGAGGCAGCGCCGATGCCTGAGCGCACCTGGCCCACCAGGCCTGCAACACGGACAGAGAAGAATTCGTCGAGGTTGGACGCGCTTATGGAGACGAAACGCAAGCGCTCGAGCAGTGGGTGGCGGGTGTTCTCGGCTTCCTCGACGACGCGGTGGTTGAAGTCCAGCCAGGAGAGCTCGCGGTTGATGAAGCGATCCGGATTATCCAGGGCGATGGCGGAGGGAGGTTTGTGGGCATGGGCTTCTTTGGTGCGTGTGACACCCATCGTTGCTGTTCCTGCCGGGCCTACCTTCATGGACTTGTTTGCGCCGGTGCGGCAACTGGTCTGCAACAGCGCTCTCGCATTTAGACAGCAAAGCGAGGGGCTCTGCCCCTCGACCCCGCTCGCGACAAGTCCATAAAACCATTTTGGCCCGGTCTTGACCTACCATCAATTCGTGGCGGTCTGTGGCCTAGGACCCCAGTGGGTTCAGGGCAGAGCCTGCCTTCCCATCCAGAAAAGGGGAAATCGTGAGCGGACCGTTGAGCGGGGTGCAGATTGTGGAGCTGGCCGGGATAGGGCCGGCTCCATTTGCTGGGATGATGCTTGCCGACCACGGCGCGGAGGTGATCCGCGTGGAACGGCCCGGAAACCGGCCTTCTGCCACCGACATCTTGGCGCGCAGTCGGCGCGTGGTGGGTGTGGACCTCAAGCGTCCGGACGGCGTGGCTATTGTTCGCGACCTCGCGCGGAAGGCTGACGGGCTTATTGAGGGGTTCCGGCCAGGGGTCATGGAGCGGCTGGGTCTGGGCCCGGACGTGTTGCTGGCGGACAATCCCAAGCTGGTGTTTGGGCGCATGACCGGTTGGGGTCAAACCGGACCGTTGGCGCGCACGGCGGGGCACGACATCGATTACATTGCCATTGCAGGTGCGCTGCACGCCTATGGGCGCGCGGGGGAGAAGCCCACGCCACCCATCAACATGGTCGGCGATTTCGGCGGCGGCGGAATGTTCCTGGCCTTTGGCATGGTCAGCGCCCTGCTGCATGCCGCGCGGACAGGGCAGGGCCAGGTGGTCGATTGTGCAATGGTCGATGGCGCCGCGGTGTTGATGAGTATGATCTGGGGTTTCCGGGCCGCGGGGGCGTGGCGGGATGAGAGGGGCGTGAACATGCTCGATACCGGCGCGCATTTTTATGACACCTATGAAACCGCGGATGGCAAGTACATGGCCGTGGGATCGATCGAGCCGCAGTTCTACGTTGAGCTGCGCCGGTTGGCAGGGTTGGAGAATGATGCAGCACTTGATGCGCAGATGGAGGCAGGCGAATGGCCAAACTTGAAGGCACGTGTGGCCGACGCCTTTCGCGCGCGCACCCGCGATGAGTGGTGCACGATCTTCGACGGCTCGGATGCCTGTGTTTCGCCGGTGCTGTCGATGGGCGAGGCGCCGACGCATCCGCATAATGCGGCCCGGGCCACGTTCATGGAGGCGGGGGGTGTTGTGCAGCCCGCGCCCGCGCCCAGGTATTCCGCGACCCCCGCAGGCACGCCCGTTATGTGCGGTGGCGACGACACGGAGGCGGTGTTCGGTGCGCTTGACTATGATAGCGATCGCATCGCCGCGCTACGAGCCGCGGGTACCATAAAATGACGGGGGGTCTGGAGGGGATGGCACATCTCCCCCAGCCTTCTTGAGGGGACTTGTTGTGAACCACGACACAATCGTCATCGTTGGCGCCAAGCGCACGCCCATGGGCGCTTTCCAGGGCGCGCTCTCCGACAAGGCGTCGCCCGCACTGGGCGCGGCTGCCATCGGCGCGGCGCTGGCGCAAGCCGGGGTTGCAGCCGCCGATGTGTCCGAGGTGATCATGGGCTGCGTGCTTTCGGCTGGGCTGGGGCAGGCGCCGGCCAGGCAGGCCTCGTTGGGCGCGGGGCTGCCGCAGGGCGTGCCTGCGACCACGATTAACAAGATGTGCGGTTCGGGCATGAAGGCCGCGATGCTGGCGTTTGACCAGATTAGTGCCGGCAGTGCCGACATCATGGTGGCCGGCGGCATGGAGAGTATGACGCGCGCGCCTTATTTGCTGGACCGCGCGCGCGAGGGGCTGAGGCTGGGCCATGGCCGCACGTTGGATCACATGTTTTTAGACGGGCTGGAGGATGCCTATGAGCGCGGGCGTCTGATGGGCAGTTTTGCCGAGGACACGGCACAGGATCTGCAACTCAGCCGCCAGGCACAGGACGAGTTCGCACTCGTATCGCTCGAGCGGGCGCGTCGCGCGGTTGCCGACGGTGCCTTTCGCGGCGAGATCGTGGCACTCGAGGGCAAGCACAGCGTGACC
The DNA here is from genome assembly GCA_965276755.1 of Acetobacteraceae bacterium. Taxonomy (GTDB): domain Bacteria; phylum Pseudomonadota; class Alphaproteobacteria; order Acetobacterales; family Acetobacteraceae; genus CAJCIS01. The sequence goes on along the minus strand of OZ255625.1, from coordinate 1,881,517 downwards.
GACGATGAGACCCCGACAAAGGCGCGGCCGGAGAAGATCCCGACTCTCAAGCCCGCCTTTCGCGAGGGTGGCACCGTGACTGCGGCGAATTCCTCTTCGATTTCTGACGGTGCGGCCGCACTGGTGCTTATGCGCCGGAGTGAGGCGGAAGAACGCGGGCTTACTCCGCTTGCCGCCATTTGCGGCCATTCGAGCCATGCTCGTGCGCCCAGCCAATTCACCACCGCGCCGATTGGGGCCATCCGCACGCTGTTTGACAAGATCGGCTGGAGCGGCAGCGATGTCGATCTATTCGAAATCAACGAGGCGTTCGCGGTTGTGACGATGGCGGCGATGCGTGAGCTCGACCTGCCGCACGACCGGGTTAACGTGAATGGCGGGGCGTGTGCGTTGGGCCATCCGATTGGCGCCTCGGGTGCCAGAATTTTAGTCACGTTGCTTGCCGCGTTGAAGGCGCGCGGTCTGAGACGGGGCGTGGCGTCACTGTGCATAGGTGGGGGGGAGGCGACGGCGATGGGTGTAGAGCTTATCCACTAGAGCATGTTTTTCGGACGAGTCATTCCATTTGGTCCGAACATGCTCTAGCTGGCTTGCGATCCTGGGACACACCCCTATACAGAACAAGGTCAGTGCGGTGTGCCCATGAATGTCAGCGGGTTTGTTCGCGGCCTCGCCGCACTTGTTCCGCTGGCGCTCAGCGGATGTGGGTTGGCTGTTCTAACGCCTCATGGGCCGGTAGGATCTGCCGAAAGAACGATCCTTATCGATTCCGTGGCGATCATGCTTGCCATTGTGTTGCCTACGATGGTGGCGACTCTCCTGTTCGCGTGGTGGTTTCGTGCCTCTAACACACGCGCGCGTTATCTGCCGCATTTCATCTATTCCGGCCGGCTTGAATTGGTTGTCTGGGCGGTACCGCTCATGACGATCATGCTATTGAGCGGCGTGATCTGGATCGGTGCGCACGATCTTGACCCGGCGCAGCCCCTGCAATCAAAAAAACCTCCGTTGGAGGTGCAGGGTGTGTCACTGGATTGGAAGTGGCTTTTCATCTATCCGGGACAGCGCATTGCCGCGGTCAACCAACTTGTGATACCGGCTGGCAGACCGATACACTTCTCGCTGACCTCTGCGAGCGTTCTGAACGCATTTTTTATCCCGCAGCTCGGCAGCATGATCTACACGATGAACGGCATGACGTCCTCACTCAATCTAAGCGCCGATGCCCCTGGCATCTTCTACGGTGAGTCGAGCCACTTCAGCGGTGACGGATTTGCCGACATGCATTTTGATGTGAGGGCCGTATCGACCAACGAATTTACCGCCTGGGTGAATGCGACGCACAAGGATGGTCCGTCGCTGGACGCGGGGAGCTACGGTGACCTTGCCAGGCAGAGCCGCCATGTGATGCCCTACACCTACAAGGACGCCGATCCCGGGCTGTTTTCGGCCATCGTGTCGCAGAAACTGCCTCCAGGTCCTGGGCCTGAGCAGGACAAGAGCGGCGTGGAGCGCTAATATGCTTGGCAAGCTTACCTGGTCGGCCATCCCGCTTGATCAGCCGATTCCATTGATCGCCGCGGCGCTTGTGGGGGCGAGTGTATTTGGCGTCTTCGTCCTGATCGTTGCGAAAGGCTGGCTGCCCTATCTCTGGCGTGAGTGGATCACCAGCGTCGATCACAAGCGCATCGGGATAATGTACACTATCCTCGCGCTCGTGATGTTGCTTAGGGGCTTTACCGACGCCATCATGATGCGATCGCAGCAGGCCGTTGCCTTCAACTCGCCGGGCTATCTGCCGCCCGAACATTATAACCAGATCTTTTCGGCCCATGGCACGCTGATGATCTTCTTCGTGGCCATGCCGCTCGTTATTGGCCTGATGAATTTCGTCATGCCGCTTCAATTGGGCGCGCGCGATGTGGCCTTCCCGACGCTGAATTCGGTGAGTTTCTGGCTGACCGCCACAGGTGCGCTGCTCGTCAACGTATCCCTTATCGTGGGCGAATTCGCGCGTACGGGGTGGCTGCCTTATCCGCCTTTGTCCGAATTGCGCTACTCGCCGGGCGTGGGTGTGGATTATTATTTGTGGGCGCTGCAGATTTCGGGCGTGGGCACGCTGCTCTCGGGCGTGAACCTGGTCACGACGGTTCTCAAGATCCATGCGCCGGGCATGACCTACCTGCGCATGCCCATGTTCTGCTGGACCGCGCTTGCGTCCAACCTTTTAATTGTCGCGGCTTTCCCCATCCTGACCGCAACGCTGGCGATGCTGCTGCTGGACCGCTATCTGGGCTTTCATTTTTTTACCGACACCGGCGGCGGCAATGTGATGATGTTCATGAACCTCATCTGGACCTGGGGCCACCCGGAGGTTTACATCCTGATCCTGCCGGCGTTCGGTATATTTTCTGAAGTCGTGTCGACCTTTTCGCGCAAGCCCCTTTTCGGTTACCGCTCGATGGTGCTGGCGACCATGGTCATCTGCATCCTGTCCTTCATGGTCTGGTTGCACCACTTCTTCACCATGGGTGCGGGCGGCGACGTGAATGCGATCTTCGGCATTGCGACAACGATCATCGCCGTTCCCACAGGCGTGAAAATCTTTAACTGGCTCTTTACCATGTATGGCGGTCGCATCGTCTATGCGACGCCTATGCTGTGGTCGATCGGCTTTATGATCACCTTTACGCTGGGTGGCATGACCGGTGTGCTGCTTGCCGTGCCGCCCGCCGATTTCATGCTGCACAACAGCCTGTTCCTGGTGGCGCATTTTCATAATGTCATCATCGGCGGTGTGCTGTTCGGCGGCTTTGCTGCCTATAGCTACTGGTTTCCGAAGGCCTTCGGCTTTCGCCTGCACGAGGGGTTGGGCAAGGCCGCGTTCTGGTGCTGGCTCGTCGGGTTCTACCTGGCCTTCATGCCGCTTTACGTGTTGGGATTGGAGGGCATGACGCGCCGCATGCAGCATTACGACGTGCCGGAATGGCGACCATGGCTGCTGGTCGCAGCGCTCGGCGCCGCGGTCATCCTGGCGGGCATCTGCTTTCAGGTGGCACAACTCGTCGTCAGCATACGCAGGCGGGAGGAGTTGCGCGATGTGACAGGTGATCCGTGGGATGGACGATCCTTGGAATGGTCCACCGCCTCACCGCCGCCATCTTTCAACTTCGCCGTCCTGCCGCAAATCGATGCCGACGAGCCCTATTGGACCGCCAAGCAGGAGGCGCGAGAACGGCAGGGACTTGAAGATGAGCCGGAATACGAAGACCTGGAAATGCCGCGCAACTCACCAACCGGCCTCATCTGCGCCTTCTTTGCCACCTTCATGGGCTTTGCATTAATCTGGCACATCTGGTGGATGGTAATTGCCTCGGCGGTCGGCGCCTTTGCCACGTTCGTCGTGTTCGCCTGGCGCGACACGGCCGAATACGTTGTTCCCGCGGATGAGGTAGGCCGCATAGATCGTGAAAACAGGCGCGCGCGCAATGCCGCGCTCGCTCGCGCATAGTTCGCGTTATGAGTGGCGCACTCGCCCAAACGGCACATCGCCAGCCTCACGCCGCTCATGGCGAGCGCGGACAGGCGTCCAAGCGGATCATCACGGGCTACGGGTTCTGGATCTTCCTGCTCAGCGACATCGTCATGTTCTCGGCCTTCTTCGCGACCTACGCGGTGCTGGTGGATAGCACGGACGGAGGACCGTCGGGCCGGAACCTGTTTGATCTCAGAAACGTCGGGATCGAGACGGCTTGCCTGCTAGCTTCGAGTTTTACCTGCGGTATCGCCAGCATCGGTGTGCAACGCAAGCGTGGGCTTTGGTTCTACGGCGCGATGGCCGCGACCTTCATGCTGGGCGTCATCTTCCTGGGGTTGGAGCTGCACGAATTCATCGGCATGATCGACCACGGTGCCGGCCCTGACCGCAGCGCCTTTCTGACGGCCTTCTTCACGCTGGTGGGCTGCCACGGCCTGCACGTCTCTGTCGGCCTGCTCTGGCTATTGACGATGATGGCGCAGGTTTTCGCCAAAGGCTATCGCGACGACATCCTGCGGCGCATGCTCTGTTTCAGCCTGTTCTGGCACGCGCTTGATATCATCTGGGTTGCGGTCTTCACTGTCGTCTATCTCATGGGAGTTGCGCGATGAGCCGCGCTGAAATGGGCGTGCAGTCGTCGACAGCCGACACGGCGCCAGGCGATGAAGGAACCGGTAAAGGCGCGGAAGGCCATGGCGTCCTACCCTATGTCGTAGGCCTGGCACTTGCGGTTGCCTTGACATGCGTATCGTTTTTCATTGCGCGCACGTCACTGGTATGGACGCCCAGCATTCCGGTGGCTCTGGGTGTGCTTGCGGTGGCACAGATGGGTGTGCACCTGGTGTTTTTCCTGCACATCACCACCGGGCCGGACAATATCAACAATATCATGGCGCTGGCTTTCGGGTTGCTGATTGTACTGCTCGTGATGGGCGGATCAATCTGGATCATGAGCCACATGAACCATAACATGATGCCAATGCAGCAGATGATGCAGATGCAGCGGTAGAGTAGGACAGCGAGCGCAAAAATCGCCAGAAGTGTTTGAGATGGCCATCCCCGGCAGCCTTCCGCTAATCCAATTGTCACCGCGCACCCGGTGACCAGAGGAATCGCGTAGAGCGCCAGGACAGGCCAGGTGTGGCTAAATGCGGCCTACACCGCCAAACCGGTGCCAACCATGATCCCGCCGCCGATGACCGTGCTGTCGAGCCCCTGCACCAACAGTGCCGCGGCAACGATCAGCGCGATCAATCGGTCGCTTGCACGCCACGAGAAGATTGCTCCGGCTTGTGCGCCTGGAACCTCAACCTGACGTAGTCGGCTATCCATTCCCCTGTGTCGGTCTGAAGTGCAGGCGCGAGCAGGGCTGCCACCTCTTCCATAAGGACGTGGCGATCGACATCGGAGTCACCGGCGAAAAATGGGTCAGCAAAGGTTGAAAGCCACCCTTCAATGCCGGTCGGCAACGGGGTAGGCCGCGGGATCAGAACTGCGCTTTGCACGGTAAAACCGCCTTGGCGGAGCATGGCGGCATAACGCTCTGCAGTCGGATACCAACGGCGGAGGCGGCTTGCGTCCATGCCTCGCTTGCTCAGCGCAGCATTGAGGGCAGTGACGATGGACGCGATGTTGCCGTGGCCACCGAACTCGCCCACAAAGCGGCCGCCGGCACGCAGAACACGGAACACGCCCGAAATCACGGCCGCGCCATCGGACATCCAGTGAAGCGCGGCATTGCTGAACACGGCATCGAATGGACCATCGAGGTCGAGATGCTGGCCATCGCCGACCCGTACCTCTAGCCCGCGCGCACGGGCGCCAGCGATCATGTCGGCAGAGGCATCAATACCCAGAACCGAGGCGCCCCGCCGGACAAGTTTCTCGGTGAGCGCCCCATCGCCGCACCCCAAATCAAGGATGCGCTCGCCCGGTCGCGGGTTCAGCAGGTCGAGCGCCGCCTCGCCCAGATCGGCGACGAAGCGGGCATTGGCGGCGTAACAGCCTGCCGACCAATCAAGGGTGGGCACGGTCGAGCCGGGGTTCAGGCGGCTGCGCGGATGGAGGCGGCCTTGACGTCCTCACCCACCAAGCCGGCAAACGCCTCGAAATTGGCCTGGAAGCGCGCCACCAAGTCCGCGGCGGTTCGATCATAGCCGGCCTGGTCGGCCCAGGAGAGGCGCGGGTCCAGAACGTCATTTGGGATGCCCGCCACGTCGCGCGGGATCATCAGGCCGAAGAACGGGTCGGCATGAAAGGAGGCATTCTCCAGCGAGCCGTCGAGCACGGCGGAGAGCAGGGCGCGCGTGTGGGCTATGGCCATGCGCTTGCCCGTGCCGTAGGCCCCCCCGCTCCAGCCGGTATTGACCAGCCAGCATTTGGCGCCGTGGCGATGGATGAGCGTCTCCAGCAGCCTCCCGTATTCCTCGGGCCTGCGCGGCAGAAAGGGTGCGCCGAAGCAGGTCGAGAATGTCGCTTGCGGCTCGCTGCCCATGCCCTTTTCAGTGCCTGCGACGCGCGCGGTGTAGCCGGAAAGGAAGTGATACATGGCCTGTGCAGGCGTGAGCTTGGAGATAGGCGGCAGCACGCCAAAGGCGTCGGCGGTCAGCATGATCACGTTGCGGGGCTGGCCGCCGCGGCCGGTAAGCTCGGCATTGGGAATGAACTCGATCGGATAGCAGGATCGCGTGTTCTCGGTGTACGTTTGGTCTGTCAGGTCAAGCGTGCCGTGTTGATCGGCCACAACATTTTCCAGCACCGCGCCGAAGCGATGGCTGGCATCCCAGATCTGGGGCTCGGCCTCGCGGCTGAGATTGATCACCTTGGCGTAGCAACCGCCTTCGAAGTTGAACACGCCGCTCGGTCCCCAGCCATGCTCGTCATCGCCAATCAGCTTGCGCTGCGGATCGCTCGACAGCGTCGTCTTGCCGGTGCCTGAAAGACCGAAGAAGAGGGCTGTGTCACCCTCGTCGCCTATATTGGCACTGCAATGCATCGGCAGCACGCCGCTTTCGGGAAGGTGCCAGTTCATGACTGTAAAAATGGATTTCTTGATCTCGCCCGCATATTCCGTGCCCGCAATGACGATCAGCTTCTGCGCGAAAGACAGGGCGATTGCGGTGCTGGTGCGAACGCCGTCGATCGCGGGGTCGGCCTGGAAGCCGGGCGCATGGAGGATTACGTAGTCGGGCGTAAACGCGGCGAGATCACGCCGCGGGGGACGGATGAACATGTTGCGCGCAAAGAGCACGTGCCAGGCGCTGGTGGAGACCACACGCACGCGCACGCGATAGGCGGGATCTGCGCCGGCGTAGAGGTCCTGCGTGAAAAGCTCCCGCCCCTGGAGGTAGGCCAGCACGCGGCCACGCAGGCCATCGAAGCGTTGCGGGTCAAGTCGCTGGTTGATCTTGCCCCAAGCGATGTGCGCGGTGGTCTCCGGCTCGTCGACCACGAACTTGTCAGCAACGGAGCGACCTGTATGGACGCCTGTGCGCACGAGTAGCGCGCCATCCGCAGAAAAGCGCGCCTCGCCTCGCCGAACGGCATGGGCACAGAGTTCAGCGGCGGTCAGGTTGGCGTGCACACCGGAGAGGGATGTGACACCGGTGCCCGATAGCGCGTCGGCCGCGCAACCCCGCGCCATGTCGAGGGTATGGCCTGCCTCGGCCAGTCTCATCTCGGCATCCATCGAAACGCTCCCGAACGTCTGGGGCCACTTCGGCCCACTGTTTCAACCCTTTGCCCGAACGGCAGGCCCGCATACCTGCACCATCCTGGACAGACTCACTCAAGGCAACCCGCAGGGTTGGTGTTACGCAATGTAGAGCGGCAGTCCAGCCCGCTTCGCTCAGCCCAGCCCGCCATCGGAGGGGAGCCCCCAACCCGTCATCAGCGGTTGGTGCCTGGGCTCCGTAGCGCGGAGGCTGGGCCTGGGCTAGCACCGCGCGTAAGACGCTGTGGCAGCCGCCAGGTAGAGGGATGCCGGCCATGAAGTACACGATCGCCCTGGTTGATGATGATCGCAACATCCTGACCAGCGTGAGCATGACGCTCGAACAGGAAGGCTATGCTGTCCGCACCTATACGGATGGGGAGAGCGCGTTGCAGGCGTTGAACGCCAAACCCGTTGATCTGGCAGTTCTCGATATCAAGATGCCGCGGATGGATGGTATGGAGCTGCTTCAGCGCCTGCGCCAGCGGAGTCAGATGCCCGTCATCTTTCTCACCAGCAAGGACGAGGAGGTCGACCAGTTGATGGGCCTGCGGCTCGGCGCGGACGACTATATCGTCAAGCCGTTCAGCCAACGCCTGCTGATCGAACGCATCCGTGCCCTTTTGCGCCGCAACGAGGCGAACCGGGCGGAGGGGGGAGGTGGGGCCGCCTCTGCTGTGCTCGTGCGCGGCGATCTGGTGCTTGATGAGACCAAGCACCAGTGCAGTTGGCGTGGTCAGGACATTGCATTGACCGTGACCGAGTTCCTGCTGGTCAAATCGCTCGCTATGCGGCCGGGCATGGTCAAGTCGCGGGATCAGCTGATCGACGGTGCATATGGCGAGAACATCTTTGTCGATGATCGTACGATCGACAGCCATATCAAACGTGTGCGTAAGAAGTTTCGCCAAATTGACAAAAGCTTCGATCGTATTGAGACACTCTACGGCATTGGCTACAAGTATAAGGAGAGCTGATCGTGGATCGTGCTCGCCCTGCCGCGGTAGATCGTCACGACAACTTCTTTTGCAATGAGGCAGGCTCTCCATCAGGAAACGGTAGGCTGCGCCAGCGTATAGACGGCGGTACATGGCGCGGTCCATCCTGAGGGGGTGCTGTCAGAATGACCAGAAGGCAGCTGTGGAAGTGCACCTGGGTCTCGGCTTCCCTCACAGCCATGGTGTCCAGCATGGTGGCCTTTGCTGCCGAACCGGCGTTGACGCTGGCAACATCCACAGGGACTCAGGGCGGGCAGTATGCGTATCTGCCAAGCAAAGAAGCAAAGCTGACCGAGGAGCAGAAGCTCGCGCTGCTCCGTCACAACATCAAATATGTCTTTGTCATATTCCAGGAGAACCGCAGCTTTGATGGCTATTTTGGTACTTACCCCGGCGCCAATGGCCTGATCACCACGTTTCCTGGCGCCGATCCGGATGATCCAGCCGTGCGACCGGCAAACAGAACGGCAAGCTACGTGGAGAACATCCGCAATATGGATGGAAGCTACAGCACGATCTCTCCATTTCTTGCGCCGCGCGCCATCAAGGATGTACACGGCAATACCGTGCAGCTTTATCCGGAGAGCAGCCCTTCGGTTGATCATTCCCACACCGGCTACATTGCCGACTTCCACCTTCAGGATGCCAACAAGTCAGTAGCCCTGAACGACGGCTACGCGCTGGATCAGGAAGGCCTTGAATACAACACTGCAGGCTCCTCTACGGCACCCGGCAATATCGTAAGATCAAGCGCGCTGTGGCCGCCCAACACCAGTCCGCCCACGAGCAATCCGTCGTTGATACAGAAGCAGAAGGGAGAAATCGTGCTGTCGCACCGCGACTGCGATACGATCCCGTTCCTGTGGCACTATGCCGATTTAGGCACATTGTTTGACAATTTCCACCAGACGGTGGTCGGCCCGTCTACACCAAACGCGATTGCCCTGATCGCGGCACAAAGTGGCGCTACGCAATGGGCACTGCACCCGAGCACGACGGGCGTCAATGCCGGGACTGGTGGTCCCTACGCAGTTCCGAACGAGGCGGACACGCCACCCTTTGCGGGCGGGACTTCAGATACCTTTGCAGGCAAGCCGCCGTTCGGGCCGGACGAGGCGGGCTTTACCAATTGCGCCGTTCCCAACAAAGGGACGGTTGCGGACACCTATGATGATCTAGGCTGCCCCAGGCCTGATGAAAATGATCCGGCCTATGCCTCCTACACAGCAAGCTCGATCGTGCCCCTGCATGGCCCGTTGCTCGGCTACGCCAGTTCGCAGCAAACGCTGACGTTCGCCTCGCTCCCTCTTTCCTTCATGGGGAAAAGCATCGCCAGCATCGTGTCCCAGGACAAGCACCCGGCTTCAGACTTGTCTGACATTCAGCACGACATACACGCAATCGCCGAGAACAATCCCACTGTAGATTGGGGTTGGTATCAGCAGGGCTTCGGGCCGGAGCCCTTCGATCGGTCTTTCGTAGTGGACGGCTTTCCGGCATCAACACCGCATTCGTCTTACATCGTTCATCATAACGGGCCGCAGTATTTCGGCTATCTTGGTGACAATCCTGCAGAACTCGCCAACATGCACGGCCTGCAGCAATTCTACACTGACGTCACGCGTCACGCCCTGCCCGCTTCAGGCGGCGTTTTCTACGTGCGCGGCGGCTACTACAACAACGATGGGCTTGAAACAAACGATCCGAGCCCTGCGGTGCGAACGACCTTTGCTGGCAATGACGACCACGGGAGCTACTCCGACAGCCAAATTGCCGAAGCCATGGTTGCCGACACGGTGGATGCGATCGCGGGTAGCCCGTATTGGGCAAAGAGCGCCATTATTATCAGCTACGATGAAAGCGACGGTTTCTATGACCATGCCCCCGAGGCGATCCGCAATTGGGGGCCCGACACGCTGCCCATGTCTGGCGGCCCGCGCATTCCCACTATCGTACTGTCGCCTTTCAGCGCAGCGCATACCATCGATCACGTCTACGGTGAGCACGGATCGATCGTCTCCTTCATCAACAAGCTATTTGATCTGACACCGTTGGCCGATCTGCCCGATGAGCGACACGCGCAGGCTTTGGGTGCCGCCGCGCTAAAGAGCCCCGACGGCAGCCCCCAAAAAGAACTTGGGCCCAATGATGCCAACGGCGTTGGCCACCTGATCGAGGCCTTCGACAATGAGCGCCTAATTGGCAGGCTTGCACCCCTGCCCGCCAGTGCTGTCACGATCGGCCCCGTTACCGTCAAATCGCTACCCCATTTCGGCGGCGCGGGCTGCGCTGCGTTAAACATCACGCCCACAGATTATCCTGATGGCTATGGCGCGGGTCTGGAGAGCGATCCCCCGCCATCTGACTTCAATCCTCGCCCGACCGTCTCGCCTGGTGTTCCTTATCTTGAAGAGACGATTCTGGGCGGCAACATCACACGACCCTGGACACCCTAGCGGCTGATAGAACGTAAGATGATCCGAGTTGCGCGCGGTCTGCTGATTATCGGCATAATCGGCGCCTGGGCGGGACACGCCTGGTCCGCAGGCCGGTTGAAATGCGGCGTCATTGTCGAGCCGCTCGATTGGAACAAGCAAGATCTGCACGGGTCGCTTGCGCCGCTCGATCATGAAATGTGCCGGGCGGTTGCCACCGCCCTTGTCGGCGCGCCGGATATGGTGGACTTGCAATCCTATAACACCGAGCAAGAGGGGCTCGCCGGCCTGAAAGTGGGCAAGAGCGATGTCCTTGCCGGCATCACTCCGGCTGTGGCATCGGCGGCACGAAACGGCATCCATTTCAGCCCGCCGATTTTTCAGGATGGCCAGGGATTCATGGTCCATCGCGCCGAGGGCATTCACAGCGTCGCCGACATAGCCGGCCACACGCTCTGCTATATCGAGGAGACCGACAACGATCCTACGGTTCTTGCCTTCCTTGCCGCACGCGGCGTGAAGCCGATCCCGTTCGGATTCCAGGAAGAAGGGGAAATGGACGCCGGCATTATGGACCGCCACTGCCAGGTCACCAGCGCGTTCATTTCCAAATTGGCAGAAGCGCGATCGACCTTTCGCAATCCGCAGGACTACGTCTTTTTGCCCGATCTGTTAACATTGGTTCCCGCCACCATGGCGGTGCGCGGCAATGACGCGCGTCTGTCAGCGGTTGTTGATTACACGGTGAGCGTGCTTCTGCAGGCCGAATTGCTGGGTTTGACGCGACAGATCGCGCAGACCGCGGCACATAGCGAAGATCCGCGCGTGCGCCGCCTGACCGGCGAAGATTGGATCACCGCGCAAGGTTTGGGCCTGCCGCATGATTGGTCAAGACGCGTAGTGGCCGCACTCGGCAATTACGGCGAGATCTACGATCGTACTATCGGCAGCCACGCACCATTCAATCTGCCTCGCGGATACAATGCCTTGTGGACGCAAGGCGGCCTGATGGTGCCGCTGCCATTACAGTGAGACCTTACCCAAACTGAAAACGCGGGACGGTGTGGATGGCGCCCCCAGCCTTCCCCTGACGGCCGCGTCTGGGCACACTGCCCCAATGCCAGATGCCAGCGGCTCACCCGCCGCCACCGCGCCGCCACAGAGTCGCCGCCGTTGGGTCAGCCCGCTGTTGCGCCGCGTGCTTCTCGTCAATTTCGTGCCCTTGGCACTTCTGAGCGCATCCTTGCTCTATCTGGATCAGTATCAGGACGGGCTGCTGGAGGCAGAAGTCTCTGCACTTCGCGAACAGGCCAGCATCTACGCCGGCGCGTTGAGCGAATCGGCCGTGCGCGTCACTGACCCGAACAATCCCATCCTTCTGCCAGACCTGGCACGACCCTTGCTGCGACGGCTGACCGACCCCACGCCGGATGCGGGCGCCAAGCTCTACGGCCCGGACGGCGCACTCATCGCCGATAGCCGCGTGCGCGCTGGCGCAGGTGGCTCAGTCCGCACCGAACCGCTGCCCCCCGCGGTAGATCGGGGCGCCTTCAGTGGCGTAGTAGGGCGGTTTTCCGATTGGGTCATGAACCAGTTGCCGCATCGCAGATCGGCGACGACCGAGATTTCTCCGGCTGGCGCGGGTGCCGACTGGCAGCCGGACGTGCGCGAGGAAATTCGCCTGGGGAGCAGCAGCAACAGCCATGAAATGGATCCGTTCATTCGCCGCATGCAGGACGGGCGCCTGCTGGTGACGGTGGCCGAACCCGTGGAGCGCGACCGGCACAATGTCGGCATCGTGCTGCTGACGCGTGATGCAAGGGAGGTCGATGCCAGCCTCTTTGCCGTTCGCAGCTCGATCCTTGGCCTCTTCATGCTGGCTCTGATCCTGACCGTGCTGCTAAGCTGGTATCTTTCGCTGACCATAGCCGGCCCTATCCTGCGCCTGGTCGAGGCGGCCCACGCCATGCGTGGCGGCCATGGACGCGCCGGTGCGGTGCCAGCACCCATCCTGCGCCGACGCGATGAAATCGGTGAACTGGCCTTGGCACTATCAGCCAGCGCCACGGCGCTCTGGACGCGCATGGATGCCATCGAACGCTTTGCTGCGGACGTGGCCCACGAAATCAAAAACCCGCTCAGCTCCATTCGCAGCGCCATTGATACGTTGCGGCGCGTCGATGAGCCGCGCCATCAGCTGCGGCTGCTGGCGATCATCCAGGATGATGTTGTTCGCCTGGACAGGCTGATCAGTGACATCAGCGATGCCAGCCGCGTCGATGCCGAGCTGTCGCGAACCAGCGTGGAGCCGGTTGATCTTGCCCCCTTGTTCCGCACGCTCCGCGACATCGCCGAAGCAACGCGCAATGAGGCTGACCCCCATCTCAGCATTGATCTGCCGCCGGGTCCCATGGTGGTGCAGGCCGTGGAGAGCCGCCTTGTTCAGGTTCTGCGCAACTTAATTGGCAATGCTGAAAGTTTTTCGCCGCCAGGCGGTACTATCCATTTGCGCGCAAGAGAGACAGGGGCGGTAGTGGAAATCACCGTGGACGACGAAGGCCCCGGCATTCCCGACGGCAATCTGGACCATGTCTTCGACAGGTTCTACTCCGAACGGCCCGCCGGTGAAACGTTCGGCAAGCATTCGGGACTTGGCTTGTCCATCAGCCGGCAGATCGTGGAGGCGTTGCGCGGCAGGATCAGTGCGGAAAACCGACGGGGCGCAAACGGCGAGGTCATCGGCGCCCGTTTTGTCGCGAGGCTGCCGAAGGCGTAGAGCAGGCCTCGGCAAGACCTGAAGGCCATGGGCTCTGCCCCTGGACTTCGCCCCGCGACAAGTCCTTGGAACCTGATCTTCAAGCAAAATCATAAACTTTTGGGCCTGGGGCCCAGGCCCTTTCCTGCGCAGCACGCTAGCGCGTGACGGGGTCCAGAGGCACAGCCCCTGGCACTCTGGGCATCTCCGTAATCAAATTTCCCAGGGTTTTGCCCCGGTTACAGAGCCTGCCCCCCGAACCCGCGTCATCAATTAGGCGGGTCAGCCGACGGCATCCTTGTGATGCGGCCCTCGCACCAGGCGCCCTGCCACCGATAACATGATCTCCCCCACCCGCGCCGCGGGCTGCGGCGGGCTGAAGATATTGCCTTGCACCTCGGTGCATCCTTCCAGGCACAGCCAGTCGATCTGCTCCTCCGTCTCCACGCGCTCCACCAGGCTATCCACGCCCAAATGCCTGCACAGGCCAAGCACGGCGCGGATGATGGTTCCGCCATCTCCACTCATGTCAGCCAGGAAGCTGCCATCCACCTTTAGCTTGTCGAAGGGAAAGCGGCGCAAGTAGCTCAGCGACGAATAGCCCGTGCCGAAATCGTCAAGCGCCAGGCGAACGCCCAGCGCCTGTAGCCGGCGCATGGTCTTGAGCGCCTCGCCCATGTCGCGCACGACCACGCCCTCAGTGATCTCCAGCTCCAGCCGTGAGGGATCCAGCCCTGACTCTCGCAAGGCGGCGCTGGCGATATCCACGATATCGGAGCGCTCGAATTGCACGGGCGAGAGGTTGACTGCCACGCGCGTCTGGCCGGGCCAGTGCGCCGCTTCGTGGCAGGCCTGACGCAACACCCAGGCGCCTATGCTAACGATCAGCCCAGTCTCCTCGGCCAGTGGGATGAAGCGGCTGGGCATGACCATGCCGAGGCTTGGATGGTTCCATCGCAGCAGCGCCTCGAAGCCGGCAACACGGCGCGGCTCGAATTGCACCAGCGGCTGGAAATAGACCTCCAGCTCGCCGCGAGCCTCTGCCTGGCGCAGATCCCGCTCGAGTGAAGTGAAAAAGCCGAATTTAAGTGAAGAAAAGCTGGGGGAGATGTGGCTGACGTATACGTCAGCCCTGCCAGACGCCCCGTCGATTATAGAGCCTCGCCTGACATAATGACGGGGGGCTAAGGGGGGATGGCACTGTTCAAGTGGGCACGTTGGTAACACTTCACCGGTCACGTTGGTAACACAGTTGCTCATTCGTTCCGGCCTAGCCCGTACGGGCTAGGCCGGAACGAATGAGCTGCCCATTTTCAGCCCCCACCCGCGCCACGTCGAACTGGCGAAAGCGGATCGCCCAGTCGCCATCGTCCCGTCGGGCCAGTGCAACCGTCTCGCCGGCTAGCGCCTCGGTCAGGTAAAGCTTGTTGTCCTGCCACGAGATGTAGCCATCGCCGCGCACCCGTTTGACCTGGTGGTCGATCGGGTAAACCCACGCCAGCCCGGCCTCCACGTAAGGCCGCGATGAGGGTGTGTAGAGATCCGCCGGACAGCGCTGGTCCAGCGCCTGATGCGGCCGCTGCGTGTTGAAGTCCTCGCGCCAGGCATCCAATGTCGCCTGCTGCAAGGCCACGGTGGGCGCGCGCGGACGTGCTGCCTCCGCCTCCAGGGTGCGATGCATCCGCTCGTGTTTGCCATTCTGATCGGGCCGGCCAGGCACAATGCGGTCGGGCCAAATGCCCAGGGTCAAAAGCCATACCGAAAATTGCGTAAGACCTGCCAGCCCGCCGCGGTGGGCAAAGGGGGAGCCATTATCCGTGCGCAGCGCCACCGGCAGGCCGCACTTCCTGAAAGCGGCGATGAACAAGGGCTTGATCTCGGCAAAGGTCGGCCGCGCCACAGCATGGTTGACAAGGATGAAGCGGCTGTAGCCATCAGTGACCGTCAGCGGCTCGCACCGCACGCCATCCAGGGTGCGCCACCAGTCTTTGAAATCGGCCGCCCAGCTATCGTTGGCAGCCAGCGGTTCGACCACAGGACCCAGCGAAGAGACGCGCGGCGGACGGCGCGGGCGTGCCACAACCCGGCCCTGGCGGGTCAGCAGATCGCCAATCGTGCTCACGGCCGGAAAGACCATCGCGGGATTGTCCCGCAACAGAGCGCTCCGCAGCTTGGCCGGGCCCCAGCTTGGCCGCTTGTCCCGCAAAGCCAGGATCGCCGCGGCCACCTCAGGTGCAGCCGATGCGGGCGGATGGCTCAGCCGGGCCGAGGAATGGTCCGCCAAACCGGCCGCGCCATACGCTCGATAGCGGCCCAGCCATTTGTAGCCGGTCTTGCGGCTGATCGCGTGCCGAAGACATAGCACGCTCATCAGCTCGTCGCCGCGAATACACGAGAGAACAAAGCAAAGCCGCTGATCCATGACCGTTTGTTCCACCCAAACCATCGCCGGTCCTCCAAACCGACAATCTGGACTGTTACCAACGTGCCCGGTGAAGTGTTACCAACGTGGGCGGTCAGCACCCACATCTCCCCCAGCTCTTACGCCCTTCACTCGGTCGCCCTGTGGGGGGGATGGCACGTCCCCCCAGCCTTTCTTGCCCTCGCCCGTTTTCGGTCCTTAAACTGTCCCATGCGAACCGGAATGATCCTGCTGGCTGCGCTGGCGTGCCGCGGCGCGCTGTGCGACCGCGCCTTTGGCGATGCGGCAACCGTCAGCCGTGGCCAGGTGCCCTACATGGAGGGTGCCGCGATCTATCAGCATGTCTGCCAGGGCTGCCACATGCCGGGTGGTCGTGGCGCGTCCGGCGCGGGCGCCTTTCCTTCGCTGGCCAACAACAAGCACCTCGAGGAGGCCGGCTACCCCGTGGGCATGGTGCTGAACGGACATGGCGGCATGCCCTGGTTTAACGGCACGCTGAGCCCGGCGCAGATTGCTGCGGTGGTGGGGTTCGTGCGCACGCATTTCGGCAATCAGTATGGCGACGCGGTAACGGCCGACTTCGTGCGCGCGGCAAGTGGGCCGGCGCCGGTTATGGAGAGGTAGGCACGGCAAGGATGCAAAAAGATCGGGGATGTGGCTGACGTGTACGTCAGCCCCCCAAACCGCCCGTCATTTTTTTGCTGCCGCAACAAAGGCTTTGATGAGGGCCGACGACTTCACCCCGGGCGATGATTCTACGCCTGAGGAGACATCGACGGCGGTCGCGCCAGACACCGCGATTGCCCCCGCCACATTACGCGCTGTAAGGCCGCCGGCGAGCAGCCAATCATAGCTGGGCGACCAACCATGCAGGATACCCCAGTCCCATGCGCCGCCGTTGCCGCCGGGACGCGATGCAACGGGCGGCGACCTTGGTTCAATGAGCAATCCTGCCGCGGCGCCGGCCTCAAGCGGAAGGTCGCGCGCGCCAGCGACGCCCACTGCCCGCCACACCGGCCGATCGAAGCGTGCAGCAATTTCAGCCACGCGCCCGGCTGACGCGTAGATCTGCAGCAAGTCCAACGGCGCGGCCGCCAGCGCCTGGCCAATCTGCGCATCCGCCGGATCGACAAAGAGCCCGACAAGCCGGGGACCATCAGGGCGCCGCCCGGACAAGGCCGCAGCCTGGTCCGGGGTCACGCAGCGAGGCGAACCCGCAAAGAAGACAAAGCCCACCCAGTCCGCACCCGCATCCGCCGCGGCATCGAATGCCGCGGCGCTGTTCACGCCGCAGATCTTGACGCGGATCACCCGACGCGGCGGGCGTCGATCACCGGCGGCCCGGCCAGGCGAGGCAAGGTCGTGACCACCGCGGCCGCCGCCTTGTCCCGCGCGGCGAGCTCGGCCGCGAGCGCACCTGCACGCTTTTCGGCCGCGCGCGCGCGGCGGCGATGGCGCAGTCCCGGCAGCCAGACCATGATTGCACCCAGCAAGAAAAAGACGCCGGCGATGATCAGCGTGGCAATCGAGAGCGGTGCCTCCAGCGTCACGTCCGTGGGCCACATGGCCAGGGAGACGGGCTGCGGGTTGGAGAGCACGAAGGCGATCAGGACCAACAGGAAGGGGGCGAGCAAAAGGGCGCGGAGCATGGTGGCCACATTGCCCCAGACGGTTGAAAAAGCGAAGATCGGTTAGCCCGAAGCCCTATGATCGAGGAGGGGGCCCGGGGGGGAACGGCACATCTGCCCAGCCTTTTATCTTCCCTGACCGGGCCTACCCGCCGCCCCGATTGACCCGCTCGCGCAGCTCCTTGCCCGCCTTGAAGAACGGCACGGCCTTTTCATCGACGGGCACAGCCTCGCCCGTCCGCGGGTTGCGACCGGTCCGCGCATCGCGCCGCTTGATACTGAATGCCCCGAAGCCGCGCAGCTCCACGCGCTCGCCGCGCGTGAGTGCAGCCGAAATCTCGTCAAAGACCGTCGAGACGATCAGCTCGACATCCTGGGCACGCAGATGGGGGTTGGCGGTCGAAAGCTCCGCGATCAGTTCCGACCTGGTCATGCCTCACTGGCCGCACCTTGCAGCGCCGCCTGCCCCTCAATCCCGCAGGCGCAAAGGCTGCCAGAGGGCCATGGCCCCGTCAATTCGCAAGCGTTGTGCGGCACTTACGAAAATCTCGGCCAGGCTGTCGGTGGTGTCGGCCGTTATGCGCGCGGTCCAGGGCCGGCGGTCCGGCTCTATGACGGACAGCCCGCGGGGAATGCGATTGGTGTGCTCCAGCCAGAGCTGGGCCTCGCGATCGCCGCCGATTTCATCGACCAGGCCCAGCGCATGCGCCTGCCGGCCGGTATAGGCGCGCCCATCGGCCAGGCCGCGCACGCGCGCGGCGTCCATGTGCCGGCCTGTGGCGACGATATCGACGAACTGGTCAAACAGATCGCCCACCATGCCCTGCAACACCGCGCGCCCCTGTGGCGAGAGCGGCTTGTCGAAACTCGGCTGGCCTTTGAGCGGTCCCGAGACCAGCGGATCGACGGAGATGCCGATCTTGTCCAGCAGCCCGCCAAAATTCAGGTTCTCCATAATGACACCGATCGAGCCGGTGATGGTGCTCTCGCGCGCCACGATGTGCGGCGCTGCCACCGCAATCATGTAACCGGCGGACGCGGCCGTGCCATCCATGACCGAAACCACGGGCTTGCGTGCGGCCAGCCGCAGAACCGCATCGTGGATGCCCTCGCCGCCGGCCACCTGGCCGCCGGGCGTATCCAGATGCAGCAGCACGGCCGAGACCGTACTGTCGCCACCCAGCCGGTCAAGCGCGCGAATGGCAGTACTGCCGTCACCGATCAGGCCGGTAATACGGTAGCGCTCGATATGGGGAGAGAACGAAGCGGTCATGCGCCCGCCGCGATGGAAGGTGGCGACGAATACGGCGAGCACGACGGCGGCAATGGCCACGATCCGCCAGATGGTCAGGCGACGCTTGAGACGGGCACGGTCGAGGATGAGGTCAGGGTCCAAAGACATATTAGAGGCCTAAAAAGATTGGGGGAGATGTGCCATCCCCCCCAAACCCCCCGTCATCATTTAGACGAGGCTCAATAATCGAAGGGGGCTCTGGGGGGGATGGCACACTCCCCCAGCTCTTCACGCGTCCTGCTGATTACGCCTGCGTATCGCCGCACCCAAAATATCGCCCAGCGAAGCCCCGCTATCGGTCGTGCCGAACTCGGCCATCGCCTGCTTGTCCTCCTCGACCTCACGCCCCTTGATCGTCAGCGACAACTTGCGCGCCGCGCGATCAACGGCCGTGATCTTGGCGTCCACCTTCTCACCCACGGCAAAGCGGTCCGGCCGCTGATCGCCCTTGTCGCGCGCCAGCTCGGCGCGGCGGATAAAGCCGGACAGCACCTCATCGACGCGGACCTCGATGCCATTGGCCTGAATCGCAGTCACAATACAGGTCACCACCTCGCCCTTGCGGAACTTGTTCAGGCTCTCGGCTGCAGGATCATCCTGCAACTGCTTGATGCCAAGCGAGATGCGCTCCTTCTCCACGTCCACATCCAGCACCTTGGCACGGACCATGGAGCCTTTTTCGAAGGCGTTGATCGCGGTCTCGCCCGCCTCGTCCCAGCTGATATCCGACATATGCACCATGCCGTCGATCTCGGGTGCCAGGCCGATGAACAGGCCGAACTCGGTGGTGTTGCGAACCTCGCCCTCGACCGTGCTGCCGACAGGATGCTGCTCGGCGAACTCTTCCCACGGGTTGCGCTGAACCTGCTTCAGCCCCAGCGAAATGCGGCGCTTGGAGCTGTCCACGTCGAGCACCAGCACGTCCACTTCCTGGCTCGTGCTGACGATCTTGCCGGGGTGGGCGTTCTTCTTGGTCCAGGACATTTCGGACACGTGCACCAGGCCCTCGACGCCCGGCTCCAACTCCACGAATGCGCCGTAATCGGTGATGTTGGTGACGCGGCCGCTGAACTTGGCGCCGGCGGGGTATTTGGCGGTAACGCCATCCCACGGATCGACCTCGAGCTGCTTCATGCCCAGGCTGATGCGCTGCGTGTCGGAATTGAAGCGGATCACCTGCACGCGCACCGGCTGGCCGATGGTCAGCGC
This sequence comes from Acetobacteraceae bacterium, assembly GCA_965276755.1. Taxonomy (GTDB): domain Bacteria; phylum Pseudomonadota; class Alphaproteobacteria; order Acetobacterales; family Acetobacteraceae; genus CAJCIS01. The sequence continues at coordinate 1,861,526 of OZ255625.1, read as the reverse complement.
CTCGGCCGGGTGGTTGATGCGCCGCCAGGCAATGTCTGTGACGTGCAGCAGCCCGTCCACGCCGCCGAGATCGACAAAGGCGCCGTAATCGGTGATGTTCTTGACCACGCCGTCCAAAATCATGCCTTCCTTGAGGCCCTGGATCAGTTCGCTGCGCTGCTCGGCCCGCGTCTCTTCCAGCACCGCCCGGCGGGAGACGACGATATTGCCGCGCGCGCGGTCCATCTTGAGGATCTGAAAGGGCTGGGGCATGCCCATCAGGGGCCCGACGTCTCGCACGGGGCGGATATCGACCTGGCTGCCGGGCAGGAAGGCGACGGCGCCGCCAAGATCCACCGTAAAGCCACCCTTGACGCGGCCGTAGATCGTGCCGTTGACGCGCTGCTGGGCTTCGAAGGCGCGCTCCAGACTGGTCCAGGCCTCCTCGCGCCGAGCTTTTTCGCGTGAGAGGACGATCGATCCGTCACGGTCCTCGTAGCGCTCGACGTAGAGCTCGATCATGTCGCCGGGCTTGACGTCCGGCTTTTGGCCCGGAAGGCCGAATTCCTTGATTGCGACGCGGCCCTCGCTCTTGAGGCCGACATCGACGACGGCAAATTCTTCGGTCAGGCGAATGACGCGGCCGGTGACGACGGAGCCCTCAAAGCCGCTATCGCGGCCGAGAGTCTCGTCGAGCAGCGTGGCGAAATCTTCGCCACCCATGTGGTCTGTGGGGTGATAAGGGGTGTCTAGGACGCGGGCAGCGGCGCTGGATGCCATGTGAGAAATGTGTTCCTGTATGCGGTCTGCGCCCTCCACTCGTTCGAGGGGGGGGGGCGGCGCTGGATTGCGCGGGGCTTTTGCGGCCCGGCGGCTCGCCGGGGTAGTCCCGGCTGGGGTTAACGGAAAACAGGGCACCTGACCGCCGTGCGGCCGGACCCTGCCAGTGGCGGCACACATACGCCGAGGTGGGGCGGAGTCAAGGCGCGTCGCAAAAGCAAGGTGGTGTCGGTCATTAGACCAACGCCGGCATGCCGCGGGCTGGAGAAGCTCGTCTGACCAGGCTTTCCATACCACAGGAGACGACGGGACGCCGATTACTTAAGGTATTTTACCCTGTGCCGTCTGGAGGTGGCGAGCCGGGGCACGATGACCGCGACTGCCTAGAAAATTGCCGATTTGACAATGCGCAGAAATCGTCCAGTGGACCTAACCAACCGATTATACAATCCGCGTTGAGATTGACACATGATCAAGGCGAGAGAGGTTGGGGGAGATGTGCCATTCCTCCCAAACCCCCCGTCATTTATTAGGACTCGCCCTAAGTGATGACGGGGGATCTTGGGGGCAGGCACTGCTCCCCAGCTTCCTTGAGAATCAATCGTTCTGCGGGTGGTATTACTTCAACCTCCCACGTCACTCGACCGTGAGCACGATCTTGCCTCGCGTGTGCCCCTGCGCGGCCCGCTCGTGCGCCTTGCAGGCGGCCGCCAGCGGAAATGTTGCATCGACGGCGACAACAACCGTGCCGTCGTCCAGCAGGCGCGCGAGTTCCCCAAGTTGCGAGCCGTTCGAGCGCACCTGGGTCATCGAGACCGTGACCCCGAGTTTTGCGGCCTCCTGTGCATCGGAGAAGCCGGGGAACACCGGAAACAGGGCACCGCCACGCTTGAGCGTGCGCAGGAAACGCTTGGTGGCAGCGCCGCCCAGGGTGTCCAGAACGAGATCGACGTCATGAGCGACGTCCTCAGGCGCGCTCTTGGCGTAGTCGATGAATGCGCCGGCGCCGAGCCCGCGCAGGAATTTCTCGTTGGTGGCCGATGCCACCGCGATGACGTTGGCATTCTGCCATCTCGCCAACTGCACCGCCAGATGTCCCACGCCGCCGGCAGCGCCATTGACGAGCACCGTCTTGCCCCCCAGCGGGACCGGGCGATGCAACTCCGCCTGGAGGGGGTTGGGCTCGTTGTGCCCCCGCTCGATCAGAAACTGCCACGCGGTCAGACCCGACATAGGCGCTGCTGCGGCGTGCACGTGATCGATGCCGGGCGGCTTGCGCGCCAGGTCCTGCGCCGGAGCCGCGACGTAGTCGGCATAGGCAGCGCTGCTCCCGAAGCTGGGAAAGCGGATCATGCCGAATACCTCATCGCCTAGGGCAAAATCGCGCACGTCCTCTGCGGCGTTCTCGACAACGCCCGACACGTCCGAGCCCAAAATGATGGGAAAGCTCACCGAGGGCTTTAACTCGGGATGCGCCTTATAGCCGTCTCGCAGATACCAATCGGGAGGATTGAGGCCAATGGCGTGAACCCGAACGAGCACCTCACCCGGACCGCACTCGGGCTTGGGCACATCCTCGTATTTGAGCACATCAGGACCACCAAATTGGTGAATCCGGACGGCCTTCATTGTCTTCGTCGGCATCGCTTCCTCCGGGATTGACGATGGGCTATGCTTGATCGGAGCACTGACCCGCATATTCGGTGCACCGACCCGTTTGTCAAGCAGGTCCAATGCGAGCCGACGCCCAAAAAAACTATGACCATTTGCTCGCCGTCGCGCGCGAGGTTGTGACAAAGCAGGGTGCTGACGCGTCGCTGCGCGATATTGCCCGCAAAGCTGGCGTCGGACTCGGTACGCTCTATCGCCACTTTCCCAGACGAGAGGCATTGCTCGACGCCTTGCTCCGCGCGAGCTTCGACGAACTGACAGCACGTGCAGGCGAACTCCGGACCTCGGATTCACCCAAGGAAGCGCTGAGGTCTTGGCTACATCAGACAGTAGCGGCCGCGCATAATTTGCGTGGCGCCATTGCCTTGATGGTGGCTGCCATCGACGATCCGAACTCCGCACTTCATGCTTCGTGCATGAGGATGCATGCGGCAGGCACGCACCTGCTCTCCCGCGCTCAGCAAGAGGGTGTGGCGCGTGCCGATATCGACGGCACCGATCTGTTCGCACTGGTAGGAGCGCTCGCATGGATTTGCGACCAATCCTCGCTCGCGCCACGCGCCGGCCACCTCTTCGATGTCATCGCCAGCGCTATTCTGAGCGTGGAAGAACGGCCAACGGGCGTCACATGATGGACAATAATCGGCCGTTAAACCTGTCACGCTTCCCGCGGAGTTCCGCTCGAGTGCTACAACGAGCTTATGCGGCCGGACACCACGCCAATATCGGCCAGGAATTTCAGCGCGGCAGGGCCCACGATGTCAGGACGCTCGAGCATCGGTGCGTGCCCGGCACCCGGCACCATGATCGTTGTGGCATCGGCAAAGTTAGACGCCACCCAATTCGCCTCCGCGCGCGGATCTTTCCAGTCCGGATCGGCCTCGCCCATGACAACAAGGACGCGCGCTTGAACCTGGCCGATCCAGGGCGCGATCACACGATGATCGGTAGCGGTTGTGGCGTGAAAGGCGCGCCAATAGCCGGGACGGGTCAGGAGCGCCGTTGTGAGCGCCGCTCGGTCCTTTGCCTTGTCGCCGAGGCCCGGCCATAACCTGGCGGCGAAAATGCGCCAAACGGCAGGTCCCCAGGGCCTGGCGAGTGCGACATTAAAAATCGCGCATCCGAACTCGCCCATGCCATTGCGCAGGTAGGGGCCGAGCAGGATGAGGCCGTTGACCAGATCGGGGCGGCGGCCCGCCGCGATTACTGCGGCACCGCCTGACATAGAGGCACCTGCCAGCACCGCAGGGCCGCCGCCGAGCCCCTCGATGATGGTCAGATAATCCTCCGCGCTCGCCTCATCGCCATAGCGTGCGAAGCTCGCGGTGCTCTCGCCGTGTCCACGCAGGTCGGCGCGAGCGACGCGATAGCCGCCTGCCACCAGGCGCGCGGCGAGCGGGGCGAAAGCGTCGCGAATATCGCCCATGCCCGGCGAGCAGACGACGAGCGGTCCTTCGCCCTCCACCTCTACGGCGAGCGTGCCTCCATCGGTATCGAAACAGTTGACGGACATAGTTCAATGGCCATCCATGTTGGCTTCTGTGTCAACCCAGACAGACGTTGCACCAAAGCTTGTGGCGATGCGCCGGGAGTTGAAGGCAATTTGGGGCTGCACGTCCTGGAAATGCCATTCAAATTGGTGACGACTGGCGCACAATATCCATCGCCCGCGCAAACGCCTCCTCCGGCCCCAGCACCGTCGTATCCAGCAGCACCGCATCCTCCGCCGGTCGCAACGGTGCCGCCGCACGCGCCGCATCGGCCGCATCGCGCGCCGCCATGTCATCGGTCACAACCTGCAAATCAACCGCAACCCCGCGCGCGCGCAATTCGCGCCAGCGCCGCTCGGCGCGCGCCGCCACGCTGGCCGTCACGAACAGTTTCACACGCGCATCGGGAAAAATCACCGTGCCGATGTCCCGCCCGTCCAGCACAGCCCCGCCCGCGCGCGCAAAGCCGCGCTGAAACGCCAGCAGCGCCGCGCGCACGCCCGCAATCGAGGCAACCGCCGCCGCCGCGCGATCGACCTCGGGGGTGCGCAGATCGCCGCGCGCCAAATCAGCGGGGCAAAGCGCCCCGGCCTCGGCGATGGCCGCCTCCGGCGCGGTCGAACCCCCCACATCCAGCACACGCCGCGCCACTGCGCGGTAAAGCAACCCCGTGTCCAAATACGGCAGCCCCAACGCCACGGCTAAACGCCGCGCCAGCGTGCCCTTGCCCGCCGCCGCCGGCCCATCAATCGCAACAATCAAAGGCTCGCTCATGAAAAGCGGCAGCCCAGCGACGTCATCAGCCCGACAAACCCAGGAAAACTCGTATCGATGAACGCCACATCATCTACGCCTACTGCCGTCCTTGCGCCGGCCCCCAGAACCAGTGCGCTCATGGCGAGGCGATGATCCATGAGCGTCTCCACAACGCCTCCCCCGGCGGGCGGCCCGCCCAGCCCATGCACGATCAGGTCGTCGCCTTCGATCTCCACGGCAACACCGTTTCCATTCAATAGCGACGCCGTGCCCGCAAGCCGATCGCTCTCCTTGACGCGCAATTCGCCCAAGCCGCGCAGCCGGCTGGTACCCGCCGCATGCGCGCAAGCCACGGCAAGGATCGGGTATTCGTCGATCATGCTGGGCGCGCGGCCCGCCGGGACATCCACCGCCCGCAGCGCACCCCAGCTTGCCGCCAGCGTCCCCACCGTCTCCCCGCCCTCAACCCGCAAATCCGACGCCGCAATCGCAGCGCCCATCTCGGCTAACGTGTCAATCAAGCCCGTGCGCAGCGGGTTGAGCCCCACCCCCTCGATCCGCACCGCCGAGCCCGCCACCGTCAGCGCCGCCACAAGCGGAAAAGCCGCGCTGGACGGATCGCCAGGTACAACGATCGGCGCCGCACGCAGCACAGGCTGGCCGACCAACGAAATCACCCGTCCCGCGCCATCCGCCTCCACCCGCACATCGGCGCCAAAATGGCGCAGCATGTTCTCCGAATGGTCGCGCGTTGGCACCGGCTCCTCTATGCGCGTCACCCCGCGCGCATTCAGCCCCGCCAGCAGAATGGCGGACTTCACCTGCGCGCTGGCCACGCGCATGCGGTGCTCCAGCGGCAGCGCATCACGCGCGCCCTCGATCGCGAGCGGCAGCAGACCACCCGCGCGCGCCGTGAAGCGTGCGCCCGTCTCGGCAAGCGGGACCGTGACGCGCGCCATCGGCCGCCGCCGCAGGCTGGCGTCACCCGTCATGACCGAAAAGATCGGATGGCTGGCCAGTATGCCGCACAGCAGGCGGGCCGCGGTGCCCGAGTTGCCCATGTCCAGCACATCGTCCGGCTCGCGCAGCGCGCCCAGGCCGGCGCCGACCACGTGCCAGGCCTTCCCATCATACGACACCTCCGCGCCCAGCGCGCGCATGGCGGTTGCGGTGCGCCGCACGTCCTCGCCGTCCAGAAGGCCGGTGATGGTGGTGCGGCCGATGGCCAGGGCGGCAAACATCAGCGCGCGGTGGGAAATCGACTTGTCGCCCGAGACTGTGGTGGCGCCGCGGAGGGGATGGGCGGCGGGGTGGGAGGTGAGCATCGGGGCGGTCATACGCCTGTTTAGTGGAGAAAGGCTGGGGGAGATGTGCCATCCCCCCCAGACCCCCCGTCGTTATTTAACGCGGCGCCTTATAGATGACGGGGGGTCTGGGGGGGATGGCACATCTCCCCCAGCTCTTCCCTTCATACGTTGACACTCCCAGCATTTCATTGAACCCTCGCTCACATCATTCGTGACCCGGCTCCCGGACGGCTCCGTGGCGCCCCGGAGGCCGCTCCATGCCAGGCACAACGATCACCACCATCATCTCCAACACCGTCACACTCGGCAGCGGCGGATATTACGCGCCGCTGACGATCACCGACACAGGCGGCGTCGAGCCGAAATTCGCTACCGGATCGGCAATCATCGTTCCTGCCTCCGTGAGCGACGCCAAAATCATCAACGACGGCAACGTGGCAGGCGCGGCAGGCACCTACGTGCAAAGTGCGGGTATAGGCATTGATCTGCAGACAGCAGGATCAGTCCTCAACCACGGATCGATTTTCGGCGGCGCCGGCGGCGGCGGCTATTATGACAATGGTGCGCCAGGCGGTGCGGGCGTGATCGCTGATGGCGGAGTGTTTTCCAACACCGGAATGATCGCGGGCGGCCAGGGCGGATATTGCTACGATCCGGGAGGCGATGCCGTCTCGGTGGGAAGCCTCGCCCCGACCGCGTACTACTCGGCCGGCGCGGGTGGCGCGGGTGTCGTCTTCCAGGTGGAAGGCAAATTTTCCAACGCTGGCACCATTGCGGGTGGGACGGGCGGATCGGGCTACGGCTTTTACGCCACCAGCGGCACAGGAGGGATCGGCGTGGATCTCTCGAGCGGCGGCACGTTCATAAACCACGGCGCAATCCTCGGCGGTGCGTCGGGTTATACCAATTATGGCCGGGATGGCGCGGCAGGCGCGGGCATTTCCGCGGGCGGCACGGCCCTGATCGAAAATTTTGCGGTTGTGAGTGGCGGCGCCGCGCAAGGCTATTCCGGCAGTGCCGGTGCCGGCGTTTCCCTGGCCGCCGGCAGCATCGTCAATCACGGCACGATAACGGGCGGCAACCCCGCCTATCAAGGCACGCCGGGAGGCGCGGGCGTTATCTTCTCCGGCGCGGGCACGATTACGAATTTTGGCACGATCGCGGCGCGCGCAGCATCCGGCCAGCCCGGTTTCGGCGGTGTGGGGATTGCCTTCGCAGGCGCGGGTGACCTGCTCAACCGCGGGCTCGTCTCCGGCGCTGGCCCGACCAATGGCACCGGCGGTGACGGCGTGGATTTCCATGGCGCCGCCACGCTCGTCAACACGGGAACGATCACGGCGGGCAATGGCATCACCTCGCCCGGTGAGGGCGGATTGCAGGGCGGCATCGGCGTATCGGTGACCGGTGCCGCCACGCTGACCAATCATGGCACAATGACCGGCGGGACCGGCGGCGCCAACAGCTACGCCGCATCGGGCGGAGGAGGCGACGGCATACGCGCCGCCGGTAACGTCGCAATCGTCAACACCGCAATGATCGTCGCGGGCGCGGGTGGCGCCGCAATCGTCGGGTATCACGGTGCCGGCGGCATTGCCGGCCAGGGCGGGATCGGCATCGACATGATGTCGGGTGGCACGCTGAGGAACTATGCCACCTTGCAGGGCGGCGAGAGCGGCGCTGGCGGTTCCGGGCTGACCGGTGCCAATGGCGGAGACGGCCTGCTGCTCGACCATGGGGGAATGGTGGTCAACACCGGCGTGATCTCCGCGGGCGCCGCCGGTGCTGGCGACACCAACACCGGCGGTATAGGCGCGGATCTGGCCAATGGCGGAACGCTGACCAATGACGGCACCATCACCGGCGGCGCGGGCAGCAGTGCGGGTAACGCCGCTGGCGGGGCAGGGGGCGCGGGCGTGTTCGTCAATGGCGGCGTGCTGATTGCCACTGGTACAATCTCCGGCGGCGCAGGCGGCCTGGGGGACCACGGGATGGGTGCGCAAGGCGATGCCGTTCAATTTGGCACAATCGCCGCAAGCCTGGCCGTTCATGCGGGTGCGGTCTTCAATGGCGACATCGTGGCCAATGCAAGCGTGGCCGACACGCTTGCGTTGGACGGTTCCGCGGCGGGCACGCTCGTAGGCTTCGGCACCGCAATCACCGGCTTTACCGCCATAAGCGAAAAGGCGCACGGGAACTGGACGCTGGACGGCGCGATTGCTGGAGCCGGCACGCTCAGCATAGGCGGCAGCGCCAGCCTGACGCTGAACGGGGCCGTCAGCATCGCAACGCTTGCCTTCGCCAAGGCGGGAGATGGTTTGCTGACCATTGCGTCTCCCAAGGCATTCAGCAGCGCCATCAGCGGCTTTGGCAATGGTGACGTCATCGATCTGGAGAAGCTGAAAGCGGCGTCGTTGGCTTATGCCAACAATACATTGACGCTGTACGGCACGCACGGAAATGTCCTGGATACGCTGGCTTTCGACGGCAAATACAGCCAATCCGATTTTGCTTTGGCGACCGATGGGCGTGGCGGCACGGACGTGACATATGCCGGACCTGACCAGCAGCCTGCCTTGTTTGGGGGTGCCTGGGCGCTGACCGGTCTGGCGGATCTTGAGGGCCGGCATGAATTCGGCGCGTGGGCGGGAACGCACCTGAATTCAATTTGGTAGATGCTTTGGAAGGCCAGGGGCTCTGCCCCTGGACCCCGTCACGCCAAGGCGTGCTGCGCACGACGGGGCCTGATGCCCCAGACCCCATTTGTTAGGTCCAGGGGCAGAGCCCCTGGCCTTCTTTCCGACCTAACGCGGCCCATACAGCGGATCGAATTCCTGGTTCAGCACCGGCGCCGCAGCAGCACACGCCCAACTGCTCGCATTCTGCCAAGGCTGCATCGGATGCGCATACTTGGCCGTGTGCGGATAAGGGCAAAGCGGACGCTGGAAGGCAATTCCCTGGCTTGCATCGTCATTGACGTATTTCGTGGCCGTAATCACGCCGGGCTGCACGCCCTTCTCCACCCAATTGACAAGCGCACCCAGCACGTCATCGCCCGGGTTTGTCGGCTGGGGCGGCAATTGCGCCGAGAGATTGCCGAACGCATTCGCACCGGGCCCGCCGTTACAATGCCACATACCCGGCGCCATATACAGAGTAAGAAAGCTGGGCACAGCCGCCCCACCCTGCTGACGCGCATCGCGATTGACCTGGTTGACATAATCGAATGTGCTGGCCGCGGGAATAAGCGGGTCCTCATAGCCGGCATACATGATCAGCTTGCCCCCGGCCCCCACAAAGCCGCTATTGCCCAGCCACGCGTAGTCGGCATTCAGCAATCCGGCAAAGTTCGTTTCCCCCTCAGGCACGTTGTCCATCGCCAGAATGCGCGAGCGCAGCATCGGCTGCGCTGTACTCGTGCTGGCAAACAGGCTTTGCCAGGTGAAGCCCGGGCCGAACGCCCAATAATCCAGGCTGTCGAACAACGGCTCGGAGACCTGCTCTTCCTCGACCAGCAGCCCAGCGTATGGGTCCTCCACGCCGCGTTCGTAGCCAGGATAGAGCGTCTTGCCGAGATTGTCCTTCGCACCCGAATAGGCATCATTCAGGGAAATGACCTGATTGGGCACCAGGCACGTGCAGCTCGTGCCTTTCGGGTCGGTGCACGGCACCTCGTTCGGCGCGCCCGTGCATTGCAGGCTGGTGGCCGTGAAGCCGCACTGCGCCGGCAGCATCAGGAAATTATCACCCGAATAGCCGCCATCCTTCCCGGCGCACTGGCTCAGAACTGCCGCATGCGCCAGCGCCAGCCCCTCGTTTGTCAGCAAGCCCGAGCCATCGGCCGGCGCGTGCGTCACCTCGAAATAAGCCGCAGCCGCAATGTGCAGATGGGTGCGGTTATAGGCGGGCGAGCCGGCCAGAATGCCGTTATAGTCGGTGGGAAAACGTTGCGCTTCCATCAGCGCTTCCTGCCCACCCGTCGAACACCCGTGGAAATAGCTGTGCGTGGCCGGCGCGCCGTAGAAATCGGTGATCAGCTGCTTGGATGCGACCGTCATCTGATGCGTTGAAGTGTAGCCGAAATCGCCGATGGCCACCGGGTTGCCGTACAGCCCGCCCAGCGTTTGCCCGTAGAGCTGGTGGCCCTCCTGGCTGCCGCAGAACAGCGTGTTGCAATTATACCAGGGCGTCGGCCAGTTTGGCGGGCCGCCAAGGCCGGCGCCATCGCCCATGTCCGTGTTGGCCACCGCATATGTCTTGCCCGTGGCGATGTAGGACGGCACCAGGCCCAGGATCAGCGTGCTGTCGGCAACCGATCCGGCAAAGCCGCCATTGCCTGTGCCCAAAAAGCGGCCGTTCCAGGCGTTCTGGTCGTTAGTGCCTTCCGTGCCCACGGGCAGCAGCACGCCCACCTGGATTTGCGAATCGTTAGGGTTGCCGTCGGACGCGATGAAGATGCCGACCTCGCACACCGCGGGTGCGCCCGCGTTGAGCTCGCCGGCGGCAATATCGGTCGCCGTCACGCCAACCACGATGGGCGTGCCATTGTTCTCGCCCGTGTAGCCGAGCGCCTTGGAGAGCGTCAGCGCCTCGCCGTCGGGAAAGGAGCTGTTCAGCGCCATGCAGGGCGAGGTTGTGGCGTGGGCTGCCGTGCTGGCGAGCGCGGTGCCGGCGAGCGCGAGCGCCGCCATATATCGCTTCATTGAGCGTTCCCCGTGTTTTGTCGTTTTCGTTGGATTGATCATGAAGGTGAACGTGTAGGCAGGCAAGAGCGAAGAAAAAGCTGGGGGAGATGTGCCATCCCCCCCAGACCCCCCGTCGTATTTAAGACGAGGCCAATAATCGACAGGGGGTCTAGGGGGATGGCACATCCCCCCCAGCCTCTTGCCTCAGAACGCCAGTTTGCCCACCGCGGCCGCAAGCGCCGCCTCCGCGTCGGCGACACGCGTCCCTGCCGCAGCCACACTGTTGCGCAGATCGTTCAGCCGCACCTCGTCAGCGGCCAGTTGAGCGATCATCTTGTCGTGCAGATCGCCGCCAACAACGACGCGCAGATTATTGCGCAGCCTTTCCTCGTCCGCGCCCGCCGCCTCCTGTTCGCCCGTCAGCTTCTTCAGCGCAGCGCGGCGTGTGGCCAGTTCGGCCTGCAGGTCCAGCACCGGCGCCAGCTTGGCGCGCGCCGCCTGATCCAGCGCGCCCTCGCCGGCGAGTTGCGCCAGCACGGCCTCATCGGGCGCGCCGCCATCGCTCAACAGCGCCTGCTCCTCGCTCTGCGTCGTGTCCGCATACGCGGTCAATTTGCGGGTCTGCCCAGGCTTGAGGCGCACGGGCACGCGCCAGGCATGCGGCGTCTCCTCCACGCCGGCCAACGCACCGCCCTCAAAGCTGATCCGCGCGTCCGGCGATCTGGCAAATTCGACAAGCACGGTGCGCGCGTCATGCACCGGCGCTGCAAGTTCGACGGTCTCAGTGACGCGGCTGCGCAGCGTGCGATGCACAATGCCTTGCGCCACGGTCACGCCAAGCAGCGTGTCGGGAACGGAGGATATGCTGCGCGTGGCACTCATGCGCAAATCCTCGGCAAAGCCCAGCAGGCGGGCCTCGCCCACTGGCAGTCCAGATAGCCGCGCATCACCGGCAAAGGCGGCGCCGGCGTTGGGATCGACCGTATAGAGCGTCAGCACGCCCGGCGGCAGACTGGCCCCACCATCGTTGGTCAGGCGCAATGCCGTGATCGGTCGGGTGGCGCCGGCCTGCAGCCAGTCGAGCTGCTCGGCCTTCATCTCGCAATCCAGAATGGGCACGCTGGCGGTATGGCCGCGCGCCAGGTCGATCGGGGTGGCGACGTGAAAGGACGTGTCCAGCACGGTCTCTGCCGTGTCGGTCAGCATTTCGGGCGGCGCCACCTTCATGGCCTCCATCACGGGGGCAGGGGCCGGCGGCGCTTGAAGCGGATATGCCTGGCCCGCATGCGACAACTGCCCGCGAGCCTGAACCACCACCCGCTCATCGGCATTCGGCAGTACGCGGCCGATCACATCGACCGGCACCTCGGGCCGCTCGGCATAGTAGCTGGCATAGATCGCCTGGTGGAACGTCACCGGATTGCCCGAATGCAGCGTCAGGTCCACGCCGTGCCAATCCTGGCCCGACTGGTTCTCCAGCACCGCCCAGCCCTGCACCCGCGCCCGATCGCCGCCAGCCCGCGGCAGCACCACGCGATAGGATGCCTTCCACAGCGGCACAGCAGTCACATAGCCCACGCTGACGTGTCCACCGCCGACATGCAGCGTGAAATGCCTGGTGCTGGATGCGGCTTGCGCGCGCGCAGCCTCCAGCGCCGCCCCCACGCGCGCCGCCAGCGCGCCGTCGGTCAGCCGCACGCCGGCGGCATCCTCCAGGATGAACTGGCGGAAGCCCTCGCCGGTCAGCAGCGTCACGCGCGTGTGCCTCGCCGGCGTCGTGCGATACTCGCGCGCCGCCAGCGGCTCGGTGATTGCGCTGACGATGCGCCCCGTCATGGAAGCGGGGCCTGTCACGGCAACTTCCTCGCCGCGCAGGCTGGCGAACATTGCCGCGGGCGAGTCCAGCATCGCCTGCGCAAAAGGCACGTCGGCAAAGGCGCGGTGCGCATCGTCCCGCCCCGGCAATTCGATGCTGCCTACGCCGCCATGGTCGTCGAACACCACCAGCGAGCGGAGCACGTCATCGACCTGGTCCAATGGCACGTCCAGGCCAAGCGTGCCGGCGGTGGGCATCGTGTCGTTTAGTTCGAAATAGCCGACACCGGCGGCGCTTAGCAGGACGCGGTGCAGAGTCAGGTCGGCGCGGGCGGGGAAGGCAGCAAAAAGAAATAGAAGAAGTTCTTTCTTGAAAGAAAGAACCAAAGAACTTTTTCTCATTGGCGGTGCGCCCTAACCAGTAAAAGTTTTTTGGTTCTTTTTTTCAAAAAAGAACGTCTTCCTTTCTTCCTACACCCTCCAGCAACGCCCCCCAAGCCTCCGCCACCACGCCCGGCCGAAACCGCGCCAGTACCCCCTCCGCCCGCGCCCGCAAATCGGCCACAATCGCCGCGCTGGACGGCAAGCACGTCAGCCGCTCGATGCCCACGGCGATCGCATCCACGTCGTAGGGATCGACGAAAATCGCGCCCTCGCCGAAAATCCAGCGAAACACAGGCAAATCCGAAATCACGCAAGGCGCGCCGGCCTGCGTCGCCTCCAGCGGCGAATAGCCGAAGCCTTCGTTGTAGGACACGGCGGCAAAGCAGGCCGTGTGGCGCATCAGCGTCTGCAAATCCTCCGCCGGCACGTTCTGCAAGTGGTAGATATGCCCCGTCTCCACATGCGGCGCCATGTGGCGCAACGCCGCCTCCTCCCGCCAGCCGGCGCCGCCGACAATCACCAGCTTCAGCCCCGGATCGCGCAGTGCGGCCACGCGCTCCCACGCGCGCACCAGGCTCGTAAAATTCTTGCGCGGTTCAAGCGTGGAGACGGCCAGAACGTAGCGAACGCCCTCAGCAGGCCGCTCCCAACCCGGCGGCGTAGGCGCGCGCCTGTTCCCCTCGACATCGGCCCCGTCCCGCAACGCGCGAAACGTGGCGTGACGCAGGATCACGGTCGCAGGGCTGGCGCCATCGGGTGCTGCACGCGCCGGCGCGAGCGCGCAGGGGATCACCACCGCACGCGCCGCCCGCCTGGGGTCCAGGCTGATCAGATCGTCGCGACTCTGCGGCGAATTGCACACGAAGATCGCGTCCGGGTCGCACGCGCGTACCAGGCGCGAATGCGCCATGGCCATCTTCCAGTTCACCACGGTATCGACGTCGGTCACCGGCACGGAATCATGGAAGCGCATGATCTGGCGCACGCCGCGCGGCAGGCGCACCGGCCGCGGCATGCAGAACAGCACTGCATCGAATCCCTTGGCATCCAGATAAGTCAGCATCGGAAACGGCAGATGCGCGCAGCGATCGATGATCGCACTGACGGAGAGATCGGTCGCGTAATATTGCTGGGCGAGCACACATGCGCGCTGCTCGGGCGCCAGCGTGCGCGCAAACAGGATGCGCCATAGCGCGTTCAGTTGGCCGGCATCGGCCAGAGGCACGAGATCGTGCTCGGTTGTCACGATGTGCCGCAACATCTGCGCGTATTGCAGCATAGAGAGTGGAAAGCCGCGCCGGTCGGTCCTCGCCCAATTGCGTTCCATCCAATGCAGCACGCCCGCGGTCACCGCCGGCGCATCCGCACGCCCCGGGCGCACGCGCGGCAGATCGTGCCGTGCCGTAGGCATCAGCAATCCGGCCAGATCGATGCTGTCCAAACCTGCCAGCATGGCAAAGATCAGCCGCAGATCCTGCGCTACGCCGACATAGCCATCAGCGGCGTGCGAGAGATCGACCAGCACGCGCGCACCGGGCGCGCGAGTCATGGCCTGCGCCGCGGGAATAGCCAGCCTCTCACGCGCTCGGGTCAGCATGTCATGGTCCAATCTGCAACCGGCCTGCCGCCTTTGTGCACCAACACTCGCGCGAGGTTACGCTTCTTCACAAACGCCCGCCCGGCCGTCCCGCGGCGGCGGCCAGGCGCAGCCGCAGCGCCTGCAGCTTGATGAAGCCCTGCGCGTCCACCTGGTCGTAAGCGCCAGCATCGTCCTCAAAGGTCACCACGCGCGCCGAATAGAGGCTGTGCGGGCTTTCGCGTCCGGTCACCATGACATTGCCCTTATACAGACGCAGCCGAACGCGTCCGGTCACCGAATGCTGGCTGGTATCGATCAGCGCCTGCAACATCCGCCGCTCGGGCGCAAACCAGAAGCCGTTGTAGATCATTTCGGCATAACGCGGCATCAGGCTGTCCTTGAGGTGGGCTGCCTCGCGATCCAGCGTAATGCTTTCGATCGCCCGGTGCGCGGCCAGCAGGATCGTGCCGCCCGGCGTTTCATACACGCCGCGTGATTTCATGCCCACGAAGCGGTTTTCAACCAGATCAAGCCGCCCGATGCCATTCTCGCGTCCCAATGCGTTCAGGCGCGTCAACAGCGCCGCCGGCGAAAGCGCCACGCCATCAATGGCCACTGGATCCCCATTCTTGAAATCTACCGAGATTTCGGTGGCTCTATCCGGTGCCGACTCGGGCGAGATTGTGCGTTGATAAACGATCTCATCGGGTGCGATCGCCGGGTCCTCAAGGATCTTGCCCTCCGACGAGGAATGCAGAAGATTGGCATCTACCGAAAACGGCGCCTCGCCGCGCTTGTCCTTCGCAATAGGAATTTGATTCAGCTCGGCAAATTCCAGCAATTTCGTGCGGCTGGTCAGGTCCCATTCGCGCCATGGCGCAATCACGGTAATGTCCGGCTGCAGCGCGTAATAGGCGAGTTCGAACCGCACCTGATCGTTGCCCTTGCCCGTCGCGCCATGCGCCACCGCATCCGCGCTCACCTCGCGCGCGATCTCGATCTGGCGTTGCGCGATCAGCGGGCGCGCGATGCTGGTCCCCAGCAGGTATTGCCCTTCATAGAGCGCATTGGCGCGAAACATCGGAAAGACGAAGTCGCGCACGAAAGTCTCGCGTAGATCCTCGATGAAAATCTGGCCTATGCCGAACATCTCGGCCTTGCGCCGTGCCGGCTCCAGTTCCTCGCCCTGGCCGAGGTCGGCTGTAAAGGTGACGACTTCGCAACCATAGGTTGTCTGCAGCCACCGCAGGATCACGCTCGTGTCCAGCCCGCCCGAATAGGCCAGCACCACTTTCTTCACGGTCTTTTTCAATGGCCAGGCTCCAAGATCGCGCAGGACCGCGCAGCTTCAACTCTATTCCATCCTGCGCCTAGGGGTCCTCTCCCTGAACCAACTCCCTATCGAGGAACCGCTTTCGCCGATCAAATGCGACGACGAAGCCATCATGGACATTGTCTTCGACAATCTTGAATGCGTTGTAGCCGTTAGCCTTGAGCAAATCCATTTCGAGGGATGTAAAATAGGGACTGGATGGGCCGGCGCCTGGATCTGCGCCGAAATCCGTGACGTGGAATACCGGGAACGTCTTGTTCCACATCAATTCGACTTTCGTCAACCTAAGATGGTATTTGTTGAAGACGTCTTTAGTGGGGTGAGACCAGGTTGCGATATCAGTGATGACAGTGGCTTGCGGATCTCGCTTGTAGAATTCCGGTTTGTCCGCGAGGTCGTTGCCTCCCGACGTCTTCGCCATGGCCGGGATGCACGCAAGCGTATGACACCCGACACCAAGGACGGCAAGAACACGAGACAGCTTCACGGCGCGGCCTGTGCCGCCTTGACGGCGTTGTATTGGGTAAAGTTGTGGCGCTTCATCATCGACACGAGTGAATCAGCATACACGACATTGTGGAAACCAGCATATCCGCCACGTTCCAGTGCTTTCGCGAACGCATCGGCGTCGCCGGTTTTGCCATAGCCACCTATTGCCCCGGGATAGTGCCGGTTGTCCCGTATCCAGGCACCATGATCCTTGAATGAGTCTGCTAACGATTAGTATCGGCGAAATGCATCGGTGATCGTGTAGAGTGAGTGGTTGGCGTCGTACTCCTTCGTTTGCACTTCGACAAAGCCGATCGCGACCGTTTTCAGGCTTCGCTGCCCATGGATCACCGGAGCCTTGATACCAAATAATTATTAGCAAGGCCGATATGATGGTGTCCCCAACGCGACTCGATGCAAGCTTGGGCTAAAGTGATCGAGGCTGGAACGCCGCTATCCTGCTCTGACTGCCGTGCTGCCGGTATGGCGTCCCGTAGAAAAGCTGCATTGGACTGAGACAAGGCGTGCGCCGCTCTGTGCCGGTAATGTGACCTCCGGTGATGCCGCTCATGGGGTGTCAAACGGTGGATCAGCATGCCAGCCCCATGTCACCTACGCGGATTGTGTCGCCGGAGCGTTTGTCTGAGGCGCCGGTTGGTTTGAGCTGACCTCCCGCGAGCTGAGGTCGCCACCTCAACGGCATACAGCCGTTCACTTGCACGGCGCAACGCACCGTGCCGCTGGAACTGGAGCAACACTTGCCTTTGACCACGGAAGGTCCGGCCCTAGATAGAAGCCGTGTCCGAGACCGACCCCTTCACCGAGCCCGCCTTCACCGGCCGCCTGCAGAAGCTCGTGCCCATGCTCGGCTCCGAACAGCCCGGCGAGGCAGACGCCGCACGCCGCAAGATCATCGAACATCTGGCCCATCATCGCCTCTCCTTCACCGATCTGGCCAACCATTTGCGTGATGCCGCGCCCCGACCGCTGGCGCCCAGCTTCACCCAGCAGGCGCGCGAGGCGAGCCTGGAGCGCCAGCTCGCCATCGCCCGCCAGGCCAAGGAAGAGGCGGCGCAGGAGGCTGAAGCGGCCGTCAACCGCGTGCGCGTGCTGGAAATCCAGCTCCAGCAGGTCACCTTCGAAATCGGCCGCACGCTGAACAGCCAGGCGCGCGTCCGCCTTGCCGCGGCGATCGCCTGCATCGTGGCGGCGGCCTGCCTGCTGGTCGTGGTCCTGCCCCACTCGCCGGCCCCGCGCACGCCCCTGGTGATCGTGACCCACCCCCAGACCGTCAACGGCCCGGGCGGGGAGGATCCGTCCATGGCCATGCACCCCGGCGAGATCCTGGGCCGCGCTGCGGTGCAGGACCTCGCCATTCGCCTGGCCCCGAACCAGGACGCAGCCACACGCGCCTTTCTGAATTATGGGGAGGCGGTGGTGATCCAGTCCCAGATCCGTGTCGGCCAGCAAACCTGGCTGTTGATACGCAGCATTACAGGCAATGGCTGGGTGCGGTCGGGGGATGTGCTGCGTTAGTTAGGCCTAGAGAAGAACTGGGGGGAATGTGCCATTCCCCCCAGACCCCCCGTCGATTTTTGGGCCTCGCTCTAAATAATGACGGGGGGTCTGGGGGGGATGGCACATCTCCCCCAGCCTTCCTCTGGCCTTTTACCCCCGTGTAGGGGATCAAGGCCCAGACATGCCCGACCTCCCCCTGCCAGTCCCCCTGGAGCGCGCCTCCAACCTGCGCGATCTCGGTGGCTGGCCAACACAGAACGGCCGGCGCGTACGCACCGGCGTGATCTTCCGCGCCCCAGCCCTGCTCAGCCTCTCGCCCGCCGACCGCGCCACCATCGCGCGCCTGGGCCTGCGCACAGCCATCGATTTCCGCGGCGTGCAGGAACGGCTCAACAACCCCGTCACCCTGGAAGGCGTCACACCCGAGCCGCAGCCGATCGAGCCCAGTGTCGGCGCCGGCCTGCGAGACATCGTCCTGACCGGCCAGGCCACCGGCCACGTGTCCGCCGAAGACATGCTGGACCTGCTGACCCAGGCCTACCGCGCCTACGCACTCTCCTGCATGCCGCAATACCGCGCGCTTTTTGCCGCCCTTGCCGAGCCCGCCCGCGTGCCGCTGCTGTTTCATTGCTCGGCCGGCAAGGACCGAACCGGCTTCGGCGCCGCCCTGTTGCTGACCGCCCTGGGCGTGGCGTGGGAGCACGTGCTGGCCGACTACCTGGCCACCAACAGGCTGTGGCGGCGCGAAATCGCGCGCCATTTCGACCTGCCGCCCCCAGTCAAGGAAGCCCTCCTCAGCGTCCAGCCATCCCTGCTGATCGCGGCCTTCGATGCCGCGCGCGGCGCCTACGGTTCGATCGACACCTACCTCGATCAGGCCATGGGCCTGGATCAGCCCGCCCGCGCCGCGCTGGCCGCGCGCTACCTAGAGCCCGCGCCCTGAAATTCGATTTCTCCGCCTCAGACCTGCTGCACCAGGCGGGGCATTCGCCGCTCATGCAGGGGCTGGCGATCGTGGCCGGCACCTTCATCCTCGAAGATGGGGCGACGGTGGCCGCCGCGGTCGAGGTGCAGGACGGCCACATCGCCATGCCCGTCGCCCTGGTATCGCTCTACCTCGGCATCGTGCTGGGCGATCTTGGCCTCTACGGCCTTGGCCGTCTGGCCAGCGCCGTGCCCTGGGCGCTGCGCCTGATCCCGCCCGAGCGCCATTTCAGCGGCCGGGACTGGCTGGACCGCCACGTCTTCAAGGTCGTCTTCATCGCCCGCTTCCTGCCCGGCGTGCGCCTGCCGACCTACACCACCTGCGGCTTCCTGCACGCCAGCTTCACCCGCTTTGCCTTGGCTGCGACCGGCGCCACGCTGATCTGGACGTCGCTGCTCTTCGCGCTGTCGGTGCGCGTGGGCGCAGTCCTGCTCGCCCATCTGGGCGCCTGGCGCTGGGTGGGGGTGGCCGTGTTCATTGTCGCAATCGTGCTCGCCGGGCGCATGGTTGCGCGATCGGCACACACCGGCACGGATGGACAGGGCTGACAAGCCTGCTAAGGCCTTCTTAATGAGCGACCTCTCCCTCGATCTTGCCGGCCTGGCACCCCCTGCGCACGCGCCGGCCATTTCGCGCCTGGAATTCCTGCCGGGCTGGGTCACCTACGGCCCGATCGTGGCGACCTGGATCGCCCTCGGCCTGTGGTATCGCGACCTCAGCCTGCCGACCGCGGCGAATCCGACCATTTCGACGGGCGGCCTGTGCGGCGAAGCCAAGAGCGCCATCCTCGATCTCGCCCACGGTTCGGCCCGCAACTGGATCGCGCCCTATACGGTGCTTGAGACCGGCGCGGACGATCTGGCCCGCGCCTGCCAAACCATGGAGGCGGCCGGCCTGTCCTTGCCGATTGTCATCAAGCCCGACATCGGCTGCAACGGCACCGGCGTTCGCCTTGTGCGCACCCGGCAAGCGCTGGCGGACGCTTTGGCCGCCTTCCCGCGCGGCGTCGCCCTGGTGCTCCAGGCCTTCGTGCCCTACCCGGGCGAGGCGGGCATCTTCTACATCCGCATGCCGGGCGAGGCGACCGGTCGCGTCACGTCCCTGACGCTGAAGACACCGCCCATGGTTGTGGGCGACGGCCGGTCCAGCCTGCGCGCGCTGATCCTGGCCGATCCGCGCCACGCGCGGCTGCAGGCACTCTATCTCGGCCGGCTGGCTGCGCGCCTGCACGAAGTGCCGCCCCAGGGCGAGGCCGTGCAGCTGGTTTTCGCGGGTAATCATTGCAAAGGCAGCATATTCGCCAATGGTGCGTCCGACATCACGCCCGCGCTGACCGCGCGCATCGAGGCGATCGCCCGCGCCATTCCCGATTTTCATTTCGGCCGTTTCGATGTGCGGTTTTCCAGCACGGCGGCGCTGCGTCGGGGCGAGGATTTCCAGATCATCGAAATCAACGGCGTGGGCGCCGAGGCCACGCATATCTGGGACCCCAGCACGTCACTTTGGGATATCTGGGCTGTCCAATTGCGCCATTACGGTGCCGCGTGGCGGATTGCGCGCGATCTGCGCGCGGCCGGGGCGCGTAGCAGCGGGATCGGTGTGATGTATCGCGATTGGCGGAATCAACGGCGGCTGATGGCGTCTTATCCGTTGAATGATTGAAGGGAAGGGAGGCAGTTCTTTTTTGAAAAAAAGAACCAAAAAACTTTTGCCAATCAGGCGCTACAGATAAAAGTTTTTTGGTCCTTTTTTTCAAAAAAGGACTGCTTCCTTCACTTCCACATCCCGCGCCTTGCCGCCCGCGCAGCCGCCCCCTGCTCGCGATAATCATCGCTGGCATCAGGCCCCGCCTCCGCTGCGCCATTAAACACCGCAAACCGTCCCACATCCAGATCAGGCCCAACGGTGCACCCGTACGCGCCCGCCAACTGCCGCGTGCAACTGACCGCATTGCCCTGCGCCGCAATCCAATTCTGCATCTTCGCGGCCAGATCACCCTTGCGGCCAATAAGTCCCGCCAGTGGAACGGTCTGGCCATCGATCAGCAGTGTGGCCGTGTCCATCACCTCGGCCGTCCCCGAAACGGTCTGCGGCAGCGCCGGCTGCGGCGCGCGGCTGGCATCATACGGCCCCAGATCGGTGGACGGGATAAAGGCTGCGCGCCCGTCCTCGGTCATGGCAACAATCCAGGCGCCGTCAGGCGAACGCGCGGCCGAGACCAGCGGCGTGCCGGATTTGAGCGGGTAGAATTGCGGCGCATCCTGGCTCGCGGACACGAAGGCGGCCGTATCACGAACGGCACTGAAATCCTGCACCAAAGGCAGGAATGCAACGGTAGCGGGCTCGGCCGCGGGCGGTGGCGGCAGCGCCTCGGGAGCCTTCGCCTGCTCGACCGGCGGCGGCGGCGGTGCGTGCTGGCCGCTCATCAGCAGCACCGCCGCACCTCCACCTGCGGCAAGCAGGGCCACGCCACCCAGAATGAGGGCAATCGGCTTCATGGCGCGCCAGACTGCTTGGCGGGTGGTGCCGCCCAACTTGCGCCATCGCCGCTCGCCTGCGCGCCGGCGTTGGCGGAGGCTGGCGGCGGTGCTGCCCAATCGCTCGGCTTTGGCGCGGCCGTCTTGTGGTGGTGGTGATGCACGGGTGCGGGTGCCGCGGCCGCCTGTTCCTCTGCCTGTCGCGCTGCAATCGCATCGCGAGAGGCGGCCACCAGAACAGGGATGGAGGCGATAATATCGACGCCCTGGCAAGAATTGTTCGTGGGGTCCTCGCAGCGCAGCAGCGGATCGGTGCCGCTCGCTATCGCGCCCGCGTAATTGTAGTAGCCGATCGCCGCCTCGTGGTATTGCAGCCCCTGCGCGGACTGGCCGAGGTAATAATAGGCCAGGTCGCTGCCGTAGCCGATCTGCATGACGCGCACGGCCAGCTCCGGCCAGCGTTCGGCAATATCAAGCGCGTGCACGGACGGCGCCTGGCTCTCCCACGTCAGCTTGCATTTCAGGCCGCAATCCAGGTTGAGCTTGCCCGCGCGCAAATCGGACATCATGCTCGCTTGCAATTCAGGCGTGATGGCGTCGTATTTGTTCGCGCAGCCGGCAAGCATGGCGGCCGAGGTCAGAAGTGCTGCAAGGATCGACACTCTCATGGCTGCATTCCCGCTATTGGTAGACGTTTCGACCCCATCAGGTCATTCGCCGGGCATAGGTGCGTTCTGCACCAGCGCCCAATACGTGCCGCACGTGTTCAGGCTCGGATAATAGCCGCCCGGCTGGTCGCAGCGGTACCATCCCACCGGCGTTGCCGGCAGCGGCGGAATGACAAGCGGACCGGCCGCAACACCTGGCGCATAAACACCTGGCGCATAAACCGCGTCCGGCCCGATCTCGGCCACCGTCATGTCGGGCCCTTCGATCACAGGCGCGTCGTAGGCGATCAGCGGCGCGACTTCCTCGGGATAAGGAAATATCGGTTCCGGATAGCCGTACCAAACGCCGTCCACATCCCACCACCAGCCGCGCCTGCCGTAATGCCATTCGTTGCGCCACAGCCCGCCGCGCCAGCGCCCGAGCTCGCGCCGGTCGAATTCGGCCACGCGGCTCGTGTGGAAATCCCTCTCATGCGTGCGAACGAAGGCGCGATCCCCTGCAATGTCGCGGTGCGCATCGGGACGCAGGTATTGCCGTGGTGGGGCGCGAAGCACGTGGCCATCGGCAATGCCCGCTGTGTGCACCAGCCGGCTGCCCGCAATACGGGGATCCTGCCGGGGCGCATGCGCGTGCTCGGTAATGCGGAATGACTGGCGCGCCTCTCCCGGCCGCGCGGGGGAGCGAGGCTCATTGCGCGCGCCAACATTGTGTTGTTCGCCGTGCGGCGAGGCCGGCCGCGCCGGGGCTGCATGGGTCTCGCGCAAGTGGGCCGGCGGGCTGGCGCGGTCGGCGTGCGGGTTACCTTCGGCGGGAACGGCCGAATGGACGGGCGCTCGCGGGGCCATGTTGCTGGGCAGGTGGGCGCCCCCGCCCCCGCCAGCACCTGCCATTCCGCCAGGCATGTGCGCGCCGCCGCCGCCGCCCGGTATGTGCGCACCGCCGGCCGCGCCACCCGGTATATGCACGCCGGCCGAGCCGCCATAAGGCCTGCCGCCATTCGTTGCCATGCCGCCCGAACGGAAGCCGCCGCCGGCAGGCGCGGATGGACGGGCGGGTGCGGCCGGGCGCGCGGGCGGAGGCGGCTTGGTGTTGGCGTTGGCCACGGCGCACGCCGAAACAAGGATCAGGCAGGCGCACAAGCACCGCCGCCAGGCCAGTGGGATCGGGACAGCACGCATGCCCCCATTTCGGACTCCGTGGCAAAGCAAGTGCAAGGCGTAATACCGTTACATGGCGAGCACAGCGGGATTTTGGCTGATTGCTGTGCAGCGGCGCCACACGGTAGCGTGCAGCCTTGCCGTTTGCACAACTTCAACGTGCGGCGACAAAAGGTTGGGGGAGATGTGGCTGACGTATACGTCAGCGCCCCCCAAACCCCCCGTCATCTGTTTACCGTGCTGATACTTGTCAGGTGCGCTGACGGCAATAAATCCACCCGCAAATCGAACCGCGCCGCGCCGCTCGAGGCCGTGTTGCGCGCCGTGCTCCGCAATGAAAAATCGATCACGCCGGTGACCGAGCACAGAAAAGAGGTGCCGCAATTTGCCTGCATCGTATTCGGCCGTATGCTGAAACTGCGATCGGGCCAGCGCTGCCCGTAGGCCATTTGCTCGGCGATCAGCACATGGCGGGACACGGAGCGGCCGTATAACTGTACCGGGTCCGCAACGCTTTGTTGCATGAAGCCGGCCAGCTCGTCATCCGGACCCGATAGGGCGGCATAGTAGCGCTGGACGAAAGCCTTCACGCGTTCCGCGGCAGGCAGTTGCGCCGGCTGCGGTTGCGGCGCATTGCGGGCCCACGGCTCGCCCGGTCTGTCGGGTGCCGCGGTCAGCCAATGCGGCCGGGGCGCCCATTGCCACGCTTCAAACCCCAAAGCCGCAATAATCCCCAATGCCACCGGCCAAACCAGCATGCGCACGGCCAGGCGCCTGAAAGCCATGCCCCGCAACCGGCGCTCCGTGTTCTCGGCTGTATCCAGCACCGCCGCCAATTGGCGCGCCAGCTCGTCGATGCGCTGTTCGAAATGCGCGGAGAGATCGAGCCGTTGCGCGCTCGTCGCCTGATAGCGCAACGCACCCGTCACCTCGGAGGCATCGAGGCGCACCGGAATCATGGTCTTGTTCATTTCGCTGGCAATGGCCGTTTCCTTCGGCACCTCTTTGGACGCTGAGGAATGGCGCGAGAGCAGCACGAGCACCACGCGCGCGGCCTCGATCGCCGCCACGATGTGGCCCTGATAATCCTGGCCCAGCGGAACATCGCGCGAGGACATCCAGCATGTCAGCCCGCGCGCCTCCAGCGCAGCCACGATGCGGTCGGCTTCCTCCTGGTCGCGCGAGGCGTAGCTGATGAAAATTGCGGGCAATGTTCGGAAACCTTTAGAAGGCTGGGGGAGATGTGCCATCCCCCCCAGACCCCCCGTCGATTATAGAGCCCTGCCTAAATGATGACGGGGGGTCTGGGGGGGATGGCACATCTCCCCCAGCTCTTCCTCGTGGATCGACAATAATCGCCGCACGCCGCGCCTCCGGCCGTACAAAGAAATGCGAAGGTGTGGCAAAATCCCCCTCCACCTTGCCATTCCACCACCCCAGCACGTCATGCGTCCCGCCAAAACCCTCACTGCCGCGCCCATCGCTGACCGCAATCAGCACATGCGCACGCTCGACGATATAGGCGCCCGCCAGCGCGTATTGGCGCGCCCGCAGGCGTACGTTATCGGCCGGCGCAGGTTGCTGGCTGGTCGTCATCTGGCTGGCACGCCCAAAACGCAGCGGCAATTCCACGTGCAGCTCTGCCGCCGCAGCCAGCCGGTGGAAATCCTCCAACTGCCCCGCTTGCGTGAAATCCTCGCGATAGAGTTCGTACGGCAGCGGAAAAACCGCCATGAACGGTATGCCCAGCCCCTGGGCCGCCTCCGCGCCGAGCGTATCGGCACCCGGCGCCAGTGCGGTCAGCAGCAGCGGCGCCCGCGCGCTGTTATCGGTGAGCAGCGCGCGCAGTTGCGCTTCAATCGCCGCGCGCACCCGATCAGCATCCGCGCCAATACGGTTGGGGCGATGGCCGATCATGCCAATAATCAAGGCATCGGCGAAACGTTGGCCGGCGGCGTGGGCGATATCGCCGAGCGCGTGAACCTGCGCGTGGTCCAGCCTCTGCTCGGCCAGATCGAGCTCTGCCCAGTCGCGCAAATCGGGGTGCACGCACACCGCGTCCAACCGCCGCGGCGCCAGGCGCCAGCCATCGGCCATCCGCTCGGCCAGATAGCGCAAATGCTCCAGCCGCTCGAGCTCTTCCATGGCGCAGGCGTCAAGCGCCAGGCTGACAGGCGGCCCCTTCGTGTCGGTCACCAACCGGTAGCCCACGGCACGCGCCTTGACCGCGATGTGATCGTATGCGCGGAAATTGGACTCGCGGAGCTGGGGCGAGAGCGCGTGCCACGCCGCCTCGCCCAGACGCTTGGCATGGCCCGGTGGCGAGATCGCCACATCCGCGCGCGCCTGCGTGTAGGCGGCATGCACGGCGCGGGCGCCGCGTTCGCCCTGCTTGTCCAGCAGGCAGCGATCATGGTGGCGGCCCAGCTCGGGCGAACCGAACAGCCCCTCGATCGCGCCAAAGCCGAAGACGCCGTCCGGCAGCGGCGAGGGCGCGCCGGCCTCCTGCCTCGCCTGCCCGCGCCCAGAGCCAGGCTGGTAGAACAGCCGCCCCAGCCCATGCCAGCTCGGCGCGCGCACGAAGATCGGGGCGGCATGATGGGCCCGCCGCCACGCCTCATCGTGTCCTTCCGGCGGCTCCAGAAGCCAACGGCGTAGTGACACGGCCAGGCTGAAAGCGTCCTCGGCGTGCCCGAAGGTGATGATGTGGCCCGTCACGTCCGGCGGCAATTGGCCCACCTGCGCCTCGAGCAGCCCAGCGGCCTCGATGCGCATCGTGGTGCCCACGATCTCGACCACGCCGTGCAGGCAAGGGTCCTCGGCGAGCAGCGCGGTCTCGGCCGCGGCCGCATCGGCGTCGAAGAAGCTGACGCGCAGCTTGATGCCCCGCAACGCCGGCCGCGTAACGTAGAGCTGGGCCGCCTCCTTGACGATGGCGCGCCCCAGCGCCCCCATGCCATAGATCGCCAGATGCACGCGTGACTGGCCGAAGGCGTCGGCCAGCGTATCGAATGGCTGGGACGTCA
Organism: Acetobacteraceae bacterium; assembly: GCA_965276755.1. Taxonomy (GTDB): domain Bacteria; phylum Pseudomonadota; class Alphaproteobacteria; order Acetobacterales; family Acetobacteraceae; genus CAJCIS01. The sequence continues at coordinate 1,835,429 of OZ255625.1, read as the reverse complement.
GCACCTGCCGCGCCGCCAGCGTGGCAATCGAGAGCAGGCGAGGCGTCAGCGCGTCGGCCGCAAAACGCGCCGATTGCCCCTCCAGCCGTTGCGCCAGCCCGCGATCCTCCAGCAGCACCCAGGCGCGTCCGGTCTGGCGTCCGCCCGGAGGCGACCAGCCCCCGAGCTCGGCCAGGAAATCGACCTGGGAGGCGGGCGTGGGCAGGAACGAGATCAGGTCGGCCGCGCGGTTGATCGCGCGGTTCAGCTTGCGCGCCGGCAGGGCGCCATCGCCCGATCGCCGCACGCGGGCGCCGGCATGGCGCGGATAGGTGGCAATGCCATGGCGGTGGCACCGCGCCACCAGCGGAGAGGCCGCGTCATCGGTGAAGATCATCGGCACGACGCGCTCCTCGCGCGCTGTGCGAAGGGAGGCGGCCAAGGCAAAGCTGTGGTCGCTCAGCCCGACCAGGGCCACGCCGGTGTGCCCCAAAAAAGCCACCCGGAAGCGGGCGCCAAGCCGGATCAAGGCGGGGCGGACCCAGTCGCGCGCAAGATAGAAGGTGAGCGTGAACGCGGACAGCAGGGGGGCGAAGACGGCAAGGACGCGGAAGGTCGGATTTTGCGTTCCGGTCTTCTCGAACGCCCAACTGCTATCGTGGGTCAGCAGGCCGATGCTGTGATAGGCCTTCGCGGTCAGCGTGTTCTGGTCGCCCGGCGAGCCGTTGAGGCTGAGGAAACCCACGGCCACAATGCCGGCCAGAAGCACGAAGACCGCGAGCGAGACCGGTGTCAGCGGCGGGCCTGGGCCGGGCTTGGCGTTGCGTTCCATGGACGACTTTAATGCGGCGCCGGGACGATTTAAGGCAAGCAGTCCTTTTTTGAAAAAAAGGACCAAAAAACTTTTTTCCTGGTCAGGAGCAGGCCTACCGGCAGCCACACGATGAACCAGACGGGGCCTGGGCCCTTGGTGATCTGGCCGATGTCGGTAAGCCCGACCACCAGCACGTTCAGCCACAGCGCGGTGACCCAAGGCCACTCGGCGTCCCGCCTAGCCAGCCGCCAGCTCAGCAGCACCGCCAGCACGGCGAAGATCGCCAGCCCGACCGCACCGCTGTAGTAGAGCACCGACAGATAGAGATCGTGTGGAAAGGTGATCGAATCCCGCCGCACATCGCCCACGCTCAAACCGCCGACACTCAGACCGCCAACACTCAGACCGCCAACACTCAGATGCAGGTTGGACGCCAGCCCATGGCCGAAAAACGGGCGCTGGCGGATCTGGGCCAGCGTGTAATCCCACACCTCGAAACGGTGCGATGAGCCGCGTTCGACCAGCACCGCAGCCTCCCCATGCCGATGCGCCGGCCGGGGCAGCAGGAACCAGGCGAGCACGAAGGCACCCAGCCCCGCAAAGGCGCGCAGGCGCCACACCGAAACCGCGCACAGGAACACCACGCCGACAAGCGCGGCCAGCAGCGGCCCGCGGCTTTCCGTCATCAGAATGAACGCCGCCATCACCAGTGCGGCGGCCAGATCCAGCGCACGCAGACGGGCCGGCGCAGCGGGCACCAGCGCGCGAGCCAGCGCGGTCAGGCAGCAAACCGACATCACCGCGGCTCCCAGGATCGGGTGCGTGCTCGCCCCCCACCCGGTCAGGCGCGGAAAGACAGGATGCGTAACGATGAAGACCGCAATGGAAAAGGCCGCGTTCGCGGCGCCCGCGACCACGAGCACGCCGGCCAATTTTGCGCGTAGCGATGGCGCCTCCAGCACCGCCATCATCGCCAGCACAAAGGCGCCCGTGCACGCGCTGTCGGCGGCAAAGCGCCAGGCGCGGTGGCCATCATCGTGCCCCCACAGCAGGCTCAGCCCCGACCACACGATCAGCGCAATGGCTGCAAGGCGAGCGGGATCGGCAAGCGGTATGGCCGGGCCCGCGGCAAGCCGCCCCAACAGGCAGGGCAGCACGGCCAGGTAGAACACCAGCGCGTAGGCCGGCCCATTGGGCAGCACGAGAGCCGAGGCCACGAACACCAGCAGCGCGGCCGGCAACCAGGCAGAAAGGCGGCCCATCACGCGATCAGCGTGGGCCATTCGTAGCGCGACGCGTCGTGGGTATCGAAAGCCACGTCCGCCACATAGCGCGCGACCACCTCCTCGTTGAATAGCGCGTGGTAGCGTGCGCGGCCCGAAGCGGCCACGGCCTGCCGCCAGGCGGGCTCGGCAATGGCGCGCCGCAACCGAGCCACCAATTCGTCCATGCTGGAAAAGAACAGCATCTGCGTCTCATCGAACAGCGTGTTGTAGCCGCTGCCGCGATCCATCAGCACGGCAAGCCCGTTGCCCACCAGATGCGCGAGCCTGTCGGAGGAATAGAGCGGTAAATCCTGCCGCCGGCTAATATTCAGCCCAACGGCGCTCTGGGCCAGCGCGTGCTGGTAGGCAGCACCGGCGACGTTGGGTTGGCCCTCGATGCCCGCCACGCAGGCGCGCAGGCCGGGCACGCGCGCGCGCAGCTCGGCGAAGAACTGATCCATGTTCCAGGTTCGGCCGAAGATATGGCGGGGCGGACTGCTCGGGTGGCCGCAGGCGTAGAACAGGTCGTAGGGCAGCGCCGCGCTAAGATGGGCCGTCGCAGACTCGATGCTGAAATCGACCGGGTTGGGCAGAAAGCCCAAGCGCATGCCGGACCGGCGCAGCGGCGCCAGCGCCTCGCCCGCTGTGCTGACCAGCGTTGCGTCCACCACGTCCAGCTTGCTGCGCAGGCGCGCGATGTTGTCCGGTTCGAATAGTGGATCGACGTTCCATTGCAACACGCGCATTCCGGGCATTGCCGCACGCAGGGCGGCAATGGTGGGGCCGGCGATCGTGTCGGCGTGGCCGAGCAGCAGCAGGTCGGGCCGCATGTCGTGTGCCAGGCGCGCCAGCGCGCGGTTGGCCGCGGCCACGCCCAGCTTGCGCGCGCCCAGGATGTTGCCCGCGCGCGCTGCGTCCCTGTCCGCGAAATCGACCACGGCGTGGCCTGCGCGGATCAGGCCGCGGCTGAGCTTAGGCGCGACGGAGTGAAGGAAGGCACCCTTGGCGCGTGAGCCGAAGTTGCCGACGTGGAGGATGCGCATCGATGGCTTGGGCTGTGCGCCGGCAGCGTAAGAGAAGCAAGCAGTCCTTTTTTGAAAAAAAGGACCAAAAACTTTTATCCCTGTCGCTGTTCAACTTGCCGGTTCGCCGGAAGCAAAAGTTTTGGTTATTTTTTCAAGAAAGAACTGCTTCCTTGCTTGACGCCCGTCCACGCGCACTAACTGACACCTAGCGTAATATCGCACCAGGAACGTCCACATGATCCATTCCAAGCCGCGCACACTTCTGCTGTGTGCAACCGCATTCGCCAGCATGGCAGGGGCCGCCTACGCCGCACCTTTGGTAAACGGCGCGGTGGACGATCATGTGCGCGTCACCCTGACGCGCGACTTGCCCGGCGCGCTCGCCGGCGCGCGGGACCAGGGTGCGATCGATGACAACACGGCCCTGCCGCATATCCGCCTTGCCCTGAAGCGGCCGCGCGCCTTGCAGGCCGCATTGGACACGCTGACAGCCAACCAGCACGTCCGCAGCTCGGCGCAATATCACCAATGGCTCAAGCCCTCGCAACTGCGCGCTTATGGTCCGGCGCAAGCCGATATCGACCAGGTCACGGGCTGGCTGGCACGCCAGGGTCTGACCGTAAACGGTGTCAGCCCCAGCGGCATGTCGGTCGATTTCGGCGGCGATGCGCGCCACGTCGCCGCCGCGTTCGGAACGACCTTGCATCACGTCTTCCGCGGCACGGAGGCGCATATCGCCAACATGTCGCCGCCCGCCATCCCCGCGGCACTGGCACCCGTGGTGACCGGCGTCACGCTGTCCAATTTCTTCCCCGTGCCCGCCATGGCGCGCATCACGCCGAATTATACGGCCAATACGCCAAACGGCACGTACTACGCCGTGACGCCGCAGGATTTCGCCACGATCTACAACGTCAATCCGCTACGCACGAGCCACAATTTCTACGGCGCACCAATCACCGGTGCCGGCGTGACCATCGGCCTGATCGAGCAGACCAAGATATTTGAGCACGACTGGAAGAATTTCCGCGGCAAGTTCGGCCTCAGCGGCTACGCCGGCACGCTCAGCCTGACGCATCCCGGTTGCAAATCGCCCGGCTTTACCGGCGATGAGGGCGAGGCGGCGCTCGATGCCGAATGGGCCAGTGCCGTGGCACCCGACGCGACCATCATCGAATACTCCTGCGCGGGCACGGCACCCTTCGAATTCGGCGTGCTGACCGCGCTGACCAACGTGGTCGAGAAGGGCACGACAGCGACCGTCTTCAGCATCAGCTACGAGACGGACGAAACCGCGGGCGGCTACAGCTTCATCCAGACCTGGACCAATCTGCTGCAGGAGGGTGCGGCCGAGGGAATCGCGATCTTCGTCGCCGCCGGCGATAACGGCACGTCGGCAGATCGCAACGCCATCGACGGCGACGGCCTGTTCGTCAACGGCCTGGCCGACAGCGCCTACAACGTCTCGGTCGGCGGCACGGATTTCTACGACACGGCGTTGGGCAAGGACGCGGAGTACTGGCGCGCCAAGAACCAGAGCCACGGCGAATCCGCGCTTTCCTACGTGCCCGAAATCCCGTGGGACAATTCCTGCGCCAGTTCGATCCTGTGGAAATTCGAAGGGGCGAAAAACGCCACGCAGCTCTGCAATTCGAGCTTTGCCAACGTGCAGAACGGCGTCGGCGGCTCGGGCAGCCAGAGCGTGTTCTATCCCAAGCCCGATTGGCAGCTCACCACCATTCCGGGCATGCCCAACGACGGCGTGCGCGACCAGCCGGACGTTTCGCTCTTTGCCGCCAACGGCATCTGGGCGCATTTCTATCTGTTCTGCATGTCGGATGCCGCCGAGGGCGGCTCGCCCTGCGACTACAAGAACGTGAATGATTTGTTCGGCAATGCGGCCGGTGGTACGTCATTTGGTTCGCCCGCCTTTGCCGGCATTGCGGCACTGATCCAGCAATCGCTCGCCGGCGCCAAGCTCGGCAATCCCGCGCCAGAGTTCTACCAGATCGCGAGTGCGCAATATGCAACGCCGCTCGGCCTGAGCCAGTGCAATGCGACGCTCGGCAACAAGATATCCAGCGCTTGCGCTTTCTATGACGTGACCGCGGGCGATATCGTCGAACCTTGTTATGCCGGCACGCCGGATTGCACGACCGACAAGGGATCGACGATGGGCATCGGTGTGTTGACGGCCACGATCGGCGGCAAGAGTGTGCCGGCGTATAAGGCGCAGCCGGGTTATAGCTTGGCGACGGGACTGGGCACGGTGAATGTGACCAACCTGCTGTATAATTATTATTTGTCGCCTTGAGTGAAGAACTGGGGGGAATGTGCCATTCCCCCAGACCCCCCGTCGTTATTTTAGACGGAGACTTAAATAACGACGGGGGGTCTGGGGGGGACGGCACGTCCCACCCAGTCTTTTCTTAAGTCGGCTGCCCACTAACCAAGTGCTCCAGCCGCTCCAGCCGCTTAGCCCCACCCTCAGTCTGCGGATCAAGCTCCAGCACCCGCCGCCAAGCCTCCAGCGCACGCCTGTTGTCATGCCTTGCCTCGGCAAAGCGCGAAAGATCAACCCACGCCGGAATCGATCGCTTTTCCCGGCTCAGCGCCTGCGCCAGATCGGCAAACGCGCCGCGCTCATCGCCAAGTCCGAACCTCGCCTCCGCGCGGCGGCGCCACAAATCGGCAAGATCGGGCTGCAGCACGATGGCCGCGTCGCTGTCGGCCAGGGCCGCGTCCAGGTGACCGCCGGCGCCCGCCTGTGCCGCGTGATCGACCAGCATCTGCACAGCCGGGCTCGCCTGATCTTGCCAGGTCTCCTGCAGCCTGGCCTCCAGCACGCCCGCATGCGCGGCATCGGGCGCGCGGCGCAACGCGTCCAGCAATCTATCCGAAGACGACACAGGAGCCGCCGCCGCCAGGCCAAGCAGGCAGAGTGCCCTCCACCGCCTCATGCCGCCACCCCAGTCGGCAGTGCCGCGGGCGCCGGGCCGCCGGCCATCCAGTCCAGCAGCTCGACCGTATGTATCGCCGGCACCGTGCCCGCCAATTGCGTCAGGCAGCCGATATTGCCCGCCGCGATCAAATCGGGCGCCAACGCCTCGATCGTCTCCAGCTTACGTGCGCGCAACCGCCCGGCGATTTCGGGCTGCATGATGTTGTAGGTGCCCGCCGAGCCGCAGCACAGATGGGCGTCACGCGGTTCGACCACCTCGAAGCCGGCCGAGCGCAGCAGAGCCTTGGGCGCAGCCGTCACCCCCTGGCCGTGCTGCAAGCTGCACGCGGCGTGATAGGCCACGCGCAGCCCAGGTGCAGGCCGCGTCGGCGCGTAGCCGATGCGCACCAGGTACTCGCTGATATCGGCAGCCGCCGCCGAGACCGCCTCCGCGCGCTCCCGCCAGGGCGCCGGCTCGGCGCGGAACATGAACCCGTAATCCTTGATCGTCGTCCCACAGCCGCTGGTGTTGATGACAATCGCATCCAGTCCCTCGCCAGCCATTTCGGCGTGCCAGCCGCCGATCGCCGCACGCGCCGCCGCCATCGCCGCCTCATGCTTGCCCATGTGATGGGTCAGCGCGCCGCAGCAACCAACGCCCGGCGCCACGACAACCTCCACACCCAGGCGCGTCAGCAGCCGGATCGTGGCCTCATTGATCGCCGGTGCCAGCACGGTCTGCGCGCAGCCTGTCAGCAATGCCACGCGCCCGCGCCGAGCGCCTTGGGCCGGGCGCACGCCAGGTCGCGCGCTCTTCCCCGACGGTGGCAGGCGTACCGGCGACAGCGCCAGCATCGCGCGCAGCCGCTGCGCCGGCAATGACCAGCCCGGTACCAGGCGCCCCGCTCCACGGAATAAGGCGGCAGCGCGCAGCGCGGCGCGAAAAACGCCTGCCCTCGGCAGCACGTGCGCCAGCACGGTGCGCAGCAGCCGGTCGTGCCAGGGGCGGGTGTAGGTGTCCTCGATATAGGCGCGTGCATGATCGACCAGGTGCATGTAGTTCACGCCTGACGGGCAGGTCGTCATACAGCTGAGGCAGCTCAGGCAGCGATCGACGTGGCGCACCACCTCTTCGCTGGCAGGGCGGCCACCCTCCAGCATGTCCTTGATGAGGTAGATGCGGCCCCTTGGGCTGTCGAGCTCGTCTCCCAGCAGCACGAACGTGGGGCAGGTGGCGGTGCAGAAGCCACAATGAACACAGGTGCGCAGGACGTGGTTGCTGGCTTTGAAGCTTGGGTCTTGCAGTTGAGTGGGGGAGAAGCTGGTCTGCATTCTCCTCCAATCTAGGCTAAAAAGAGTCTGGGGGAATGAGCCATTCCCCCAGACCCCCCGTCATCTTTTCAAGTTTTATTGGATGACGCCGTTCACCTTGTTCGGGAAGAACAGGTAGTTGGACATCGCGCCGCCACCATAGACGATGTTCAGCACCTGCCCAGGCGTGCGGGCAAACGCGATAGCGTTCGCGTCAGTCGGCACGATGTTGGCTACGCCGTTAACCACCGTGCCCTGGTCATCATTCGTGCCGGACAGCTCCGCACGAAGCCCTGCAATGCGATCCGCATTGCCTGAAAGCCCGTTCTGGTAGATCTGCACCCGGAACTCGCTGGCGTGATAGGCCTCAACCGCCAGAATACCTGCTGCGGCCGCGAGGTAGGTCTTATGCGTGATCAGCGGGGCCGCACCGTGATAGGCGGTCACGCCGACATCTTCGAAGACAAAGCCGCCAAGCAGGAAGCTGTTATCGTCGGCGTAGGGGTTGAACGTCCCGCCCTTCAGGCCCGCAGCCATGCCAAGCGCTGCGAATGCGGTGCCGATGTTGATGTCGGGCTGGGCAACGGCGTAGCTGCCGAGTTCCTTGCGCAGGTACGTGACGTGCGCAATTTCGTCGTTGGCAACCTCCGTGGCGAATTCCTTCACCGTCTGACTCACGAAAGGCACCATCGCGCCACCCGTCACAGTGCCGCCAGGCGCGCCGCCCGGACCGCTCGTCAAGCTGGCCGGAAGGCCGACGCCATAGACGCAATACGAATAGAACTCGGCCTCCAGATATTCGAGGTTGAGTGCAAAATTGAGAATGTCGCCATCGGTGATGGCGGCGGCCGCCTCTTCGGCCTGCGCATCCACGGGCATGCCCATGGCAATGGCGCTCAGCGCAGCAGCGGAAATGCCCGCGCCTTTCAGCAGGCGGCGGCGGTTGGATAATAGTCCGGATACATGGGTAAGGGCGGTATCGAGCGGCATGATGTTTCCTCAAACGGCCAGCGATGGACCGCTGCGTGCGGCCTGTGACGTGCTGCCACGCTGGCCATACGCACCCGCGCGGGATTGGGATGCGCAGCCGGACATCCTTCACAATTTGTTTACGCCTCGTTGTGCGAGACGCCGACTCAAATCGCGATACGAACGCCTAATTCGACGACACGGTCACTGGGTATGCGGAAGAACTCGGTCGCAGTCACCGCATTGCGCGCCATGACCAGGAACAGCCATAGCCGCCACAGGGAAAGCTTGGGCGCCATCGCCCGCACCAGCACTTCTCGGCCCAGGAAGTAACTGACCTGCATGGGGTCATAGTCCACGCCGCAGCCACGCAGATCCTCCAGCGCCCGTGGCACGTTCGGGCTCTCCATGAAGCCGTAGCGCAGTGCCACCCGGTGAATGCCGGGGGCAAGCTCCGCCACGTCAGCGCGACGCTCTGCACCCGCTTCCGGCTCATCGAGCGTGCTGACGGTGACGAACAGGACGCGCTCGTGCAGCACCTTGTTGTGCTTGAGGTTGTGCAGCAGCGCGCCCGGCACGTAGTCCGGCTGGCCTGTCAGGAACACGGCCATGCCCGGCACGCGAATGGTGCGCGATTGCGGCAGGCGGGCAAGAAAGCTGGCCAGCGGCAGGCTGTCCTGGCGCCAGCGCTGCTGCATCAGGTCCCGCCCGTGCTTCCAGGTCGTCATCATCACCATCAGCGTGGCGCCGATGAACAGCGGCACCCACCCGCCTTCGACGATCTTGAGCGCATTGGCCGAGAAGAAGACGCTGTCGATGACGAAGAAGGCGCCCCATACGCCGATCGCGGCCCAGCGCGGCCAGCCGAACTGGCGGCGAAAGACGATGGTGGCCAGGATGCAGGTGCAGATGAACGTGCCCGTCACCGCAATGCCGTAGGCCGAGGCGAGTGCCGCACTGCTGCGGAAGCTGAAGACCAGGATCAGCACGCCCAGCATCAGCGCGGTGTTGATCTGGGGCAGGAAGATCTGGCCTTCCTCGGTCTGGCTGGTGTGACGCACCGTCAGGCGCGGCAGGAAGCCCATCTGCGTGCATTGGCGCGCAATAGAAAAGGCGCCCGAAATCAGTGCCTGGCTGGCGATCACCGTGGCCAGCGTCGCCAGCACCACCAGAGGCAGGCGCAACTGCGGCGGGGCCATTAGGTAGAACGGGTTGGCCCCCGCCTCGGTATCGGCCATGACCAGCGCGCCCTGGCCGAAGTAATTCAGCACCAGGCTGGGCAGCACCATGAACAGCCAGGCCATGCGGATCGGCCGCACGCCGAAATGGCCCATGTCCGCGTAGAGCGCCTCCGCGCCCGTGACCGCCAGTACCACGGCACCCAATACCAGGAACGAAAAGCCGCCATGGTGGGCCAGAAATACCAGAGCATGGCTCGGCAGCAAGGCGTTGAGCACATACGGATTGCGGGCGATCTGGATTGCGCCCAACGCGCCGATGGTGGCGAACCAGACGACCATGACCGGCCCGAACAGGCGCCCCACGACGCCAGAGCCGCGTGATTGCACGGCAAACAGCGCCACGATGACGATCGCCGAGACGGGCAGCACCACTTCGGCGGCCTGGGGCAGCGAGACCTCGATGCCTTCGACTGCCGAGAGCACGGAGATCGCCGGCGTGATCACGCCATCGCCGAACAGCAGGCACGCCCCGCCTATGCCGATCAGCATGATCGCTCGCCGCACCTGCGGCGCGACGGCGGTGCGCTGGGCCAGCGCCATCAGGGCCAGAATGCCGCCCTCGCCCTTGTTGTCCGCCCGCATGATGAGCAGAACGTATTTGACCGTGACGATCAGGAACAGCGACCAGAAGATGAGCGAGAGGCAGCCCAGGATTTCGCCGTCGCCGGCATGGTGGCGCGGAAAGAGGGCGAGCACGGACTGGAAGGCATACAGAGGACTCGTGCCGATATCGCCATAAACGACGCCGAGCACGCCGATCAGAGCGCCCGCGGTCAGGGTGCCACGAACGCGGTTGACGGGGGCGGAGAGGGTGGTTGTGGCCGACAAAGCGAGCGCGCCTTACGCCGTGGCTGAGATCAAGGCAAGGAAGTGGGCACCGCGGGTTAAGTTGCGACGGGGGGCATGGGCTGAATGGCACAGTCTGCCGAGCATTACGTTAACGAAGCGCTCGTTCGGCCGAAGGGCTCATTCCTCCTCGTCTTCGCGAGGCGTTCGCCCGTCTTCGAAGCCACCCTTGCCGATAGCGACGCCTGCGATGAACAGGAACGCCCCACTCAACCAGGAAAAGGCCTTTTCTTCCCATCCCGCATCCCCGTGCCGCGTTCCCAGGAAGATCAACCCCAGGAGCGCGAACAGAAGCACAGCCGACAACACGATCGCCGCGGCGTGCGTTTTGTCGCTGGTCCCATACTTTATGAAAAGGAGGTTGACGTAGAGCACGCGGTGGCGCGCGGCCTTGCCGGTGTAGTCCTGCAACCCCTTCTGTGTTGCGCGGTCCGGCGCCAAAGAAAGGTTCGTCGGCGGCGGAATCTTCTCAGGCGGCAGTGTGTTGTCCCGCGAGCTTGGCGCCGAAAACGGCCGCGATCAGGTCATTGGGAATAAGCGGCTTGGTGTCCAGCGCGCCATATTGCTCAGCGATGATGGTCCAGGGTTCACCCGGGGCGTGGGTCGAATTCGACAGTTGAATCCCGGTGTATGGCTTGTGTGCCTCCCAAACCTCGCGAAGAAATTCGGCGACAGCGGGATCGGCCACTTCCGGAATGACAAAGCGCGACTGCAATGGGACGCTCGGATCGAAACGAAGCTCCCGTAGTGGCCGCGGAACGGGCCCCCGGCCGTATTTACGCGTTTCGACATAGAGCGAGCGCACGACGGGCCCCCATGGCCAGGCTTCAACATCCTCGGCAAACAGCGCCGTCCCTCGGCGGGCCAGGTGCCAGGCTTGGGCATAAAACACCAGCTTCTGGAGCTTCATCTGGTCGATCGGAGGGCATTGCTGGTCCTGCGCGCCCAGATCCAGAAAGAAATTGGCGACCGCGATCGCACTGCTCGGCGGCCGCGGAATTTGTGTCTGAAGGGTCGTCACGGCCGCTTCACGCTCAAGTTGATCCATAGACACCGGCCTATCACGTCGCGGGTCGGGCGGCGAGGCATGTCAGGTGATCGAGCTGAAGAAGCTGGGCGGGATGGCACGTCTCCCCCAGCCTTTTCTCAGCCGCGCCCAATGCAAATCCTGGCCGGCATCCGCGCCGCGCGGCACCAGGCTCGTCTTGTAGCGCTGTGCGCCCGCCAGGAAATCGTATGTCACCGACCCCGCCGCAAGCGCGTGCGCAATTGCCAGCGCGTGGCAGACCAGGCCAGGCTTGCACCGCCCGTCCGCCTCCGCAACCAGGCCCGCCTGGTAGTTCAATACCGCCCCACTGTGCTGGAATTGATAGAGATAGCCGATCTCCCGCGCGCCGGCCGCAACGCGCAGCATCGCTACCTCGCCGCGAGGCAGCGCCGCCTGGATCAGCCGCGCGTGGAAGGTGCGGATGGCGGGCAGGGCAAAGGCACCAGCCTGGCCGCGGGCCGTCCAGTTCGCCTGGTGCAGCTCGATCAACCGCTCAAGAAAATGCAGCGCTTCCCCAACGTCGCCCGCCTGCGTGATCGCAAGGTCCGGGCCATAAAGGCGCATCGCCCGCCGGATCTGGGCGCGGGCGTTCGCGCTGAGCGCATCCAGATAGGGCTGCCCAGCCCCGCGAACGGCGCCAAGATCAATCGCCGGCGCCAGGCTGGTTTTTTCCACCACCACCTGCCCCGCCTGGCGCGCAGCGCCAAGACAGGCCGCATCGATGCCCGAGAGCATGACCGTGCCGAAACTGGCAACCGCGGCCAGCGCCGCAGGCAGGCACGCCTCCGCGCCCGGGCGCACCAGCAAGCCGTTATGCTCGACATAGAGGCCGTCGAACGGCTGCGCACCCGCCTCGTGCAGGGTCAGCCTTGTGCCTCGCCACGTCTTCGCGGCGTTGAACACACCTAACGCGACATCCTGGCCGTCCTGCCGCACGGCGACCAGCCTGGGTGCGGCGAAATACGGCAATAGCGTGCCTAGATAGCTCCAACTGCGAAAGAAGCCGGCCTGGCTAATGTCCTCAAGGGCTCGCCATCGCTGCGGGAGCGTGTCGTTGACAGCATCGAACGAGATGTCGAACATTGGTTAAGAAGAAAGCTTGTTCTTTTTTGAAAAAAAGAACCAAAAAACTTTTGTCTGTATGCACGCCGTTTTAGAAAATCTCATATTGCCGCCTGGGTGCTTGCTGCTTACCGCTTGCGCCGGACTGCTATTCCGGCGGCGCTGGCTCTCTGTCTTTGGGATACTGGGCCTACTTGTGCTGGGATTGCCCGTCGTGTCCACCAACCTGCTGGCGCTGCTGGGCCAAGGGCTCGATACGCATGTAGACCCGGCCGCGCCGCCACAGGCCATCGTCATCCTCAGCGGAGACCAGCAACGTATCGAAACTTCGCTGGGCACCACCTGGCATGTCGGCATGCTGACACTCCAGCGCGAGGCGGCCGGCGCGCTCCTGGCGCGGCGCACCCATCTGCCGGTGCTGGTCAGCGGCGGCATCATCCGCACCGGCGCGCCCGCGCTCGCCGCCATGATGACCGGCAGCATGGCAGAGGATTTCGCCACCCCCGTGCATTGGGCCGAAGATCGATCGGGCGACACCTGGCAGAATGCGCGAGAGAGTGCCGCCATCCTGCGCGCACAGGGGATCGACAGCATCTACCTCGTCACGCACGCCTGGCACATGCGCCGGGCGCTGCTGGCCTTCCGCCACGCCGGGCTGCGTGCCGTGCCGGCACCCGTGCAGATCGATGCGGGCGCCGGATGGAATGCGGGCGCCTTCACGCCCAATCCGCGGGCGTGGCAGGAGAGCTACTGGGCGGCCCACGAACTGCTCGGCTGGGCCTGGTATGCCCTCAAAAGCTGAGCTTACCGCGGCAGAATACGACACGGTGGATGCGTTGCCGGCATCGGCGCGCGCGCTTATGGGCGCGGATTTTTTCTCCAGTGCAGCCTGGTACCGCACGGTCATCGCCGCCGGCCTGCCGCCCCGCGCGCGCGCCGTGCTGCTGGTCCTGACCGGGCAGGCCGCCGCCGCCGCGCTGTTTCCCATGATGGTTTGGCCAGGTGGCGCCGGCGCGCTGAGCACGCCCTACACCTGCCTGTGGCGGCCGTTGCTGGCACCCGGCCTGGACGGCCCCCAGACGGCGCAGGTGTGGCGCGGCTTTGCCGCCTGGTGCCGCCGCCGCGCTACCGTGCGGCTGGAGGCGCTGGATGCGGCCCAGGCCGAGGCCATCGCGGTCGCGTTGAGAGGCACCGGCCTTGTGCCGCTGAGGTTTGTTCATTTCGGCAACTGGCACGAAGCGCATGTGGCCGATTGGCCGTCCACCCTCGCCGCGCGCCCTGGCGCGGTGCGTGAAGCTGTGCGCCGGCGCACCAAACAGCTGATGGCCCAAGGTGCGGCCTTTGACATCGTGCAGGCGCCGGCTGAAGTCGAGGCCGGCATTGCCGCCTACGAAGCGGTCTACGCCACAAGCTGGAAGGAGCCCGAGCCCTATCCCGATTTCAATGCGGTGCTGATGCGCGCTTGCGCGGCGGACGGTTCGCTGCGGCTGGGATTGCTGCGCGTTCCGCCCCGCGTTCTGGCGGCACAAATCTGGGTGGTGCGGCAGGATTGGGCCGCGGTGCTGAAGCTGGCGCATGACGAGGCCGCGCGCGCGCATTCGCCCGGCACGGTGCTGACCGCATTGATGATCGAGCATCTGATTGCGCAAGACGGCGTGCGCGCGTTGGATTTCGGGCGCGGCGATGACGCCTACAAACAGAGCTGGACGAGCAAGCGCCGCCAGCGCGTCGGCCTGGTGCTTGCAAACGTCGCGACGCTTGCAGGCTTGCGGGAAGTCGCTCGGCATGCTGGAGGCAGCATCAGGCGAAGGGCTAAGGCCAGGGGCTCTGCCCTTGGACTCCGCTGGAGGCAGTGCCTCCAGACCTCCATTCTGTTGAAAAGAAATAAAAGGCGCTAAGGACTTGTCCTTCGCGGAGTCCAGCGGCAGGGCCCCTGGCCTTCCTTCGCCTTTTCCCAAATTCGCCCCGCCCTTGACACCCCCGCCCCACGCCAGTAATCCACCGCCCTCTCGGTTACCCCGGCTCGCCGGTCCAAACCGCCGATTGCAAAGGCACCAGAGCACGCGGCGCCGTCGCCCTCCGCCCGGAAGGCTGGCCTAGGCCGCGCGCAAAGCTGCACCCCCGCACGGATGGTCCGCCATCCTGTGTGGGCGTTCCGTGTGCCATCGGCCTGGACAACGACCAGCGGTCCAATCGGGGCAGGCAAGGCAAGGACAGACGCGTTAATGCCGACGATCAACCAGCTGATTGCCAAGGGCCGCGAGCCCGCGGCCAAGCGCAACAAGGTTCCCGCCCTGCAGGGCTGCCCGCAAAAGCGCGGCGTCTGCACGCGCGTCTATACGACCACGCCCAAGAAGCCGAACTCGGCCCTGCGCAAGGTTGCCAAGGTGCGCCTGACCAATGGCTATGAGGTCGTGAGCTACATCCCCGGCGAGGGCCATAACCTCCAGGAACACTCGGTGGTCCTGATTAGAGGCGGGCGCGTAAAAGATCTGCCCGGCGTACGCTACCACATCCTGCGCGGCGTGCTGGACACCCAGGGCATTGCCAAGCGCCGCAAGCGCCGGTCGCTCTACGGCGCCAAGCGGCCGAAGTAAGGACAGAAATCGATGAGTCGTCGCCGCCGCGCCGTCAAGCGCGACATCCTGCCGGACGCCAAGTTCGGCGACACCGTGATTACGCGTTTCATGAACGCGCTGATGTACGATGGGAAGAAATCCGCAGCCGAAGGCATCGTCTATGGTGCGCTCGACGTGCTGAAGAAGCGCGGCGGCAATCAGGCCGATCCCGTGCGCCTGTTCCACGAGGCGTTGGAGAACGTAAAGCCGGCCATTGAAGTGCGCAGCCGGCGCGTCGGTGGTGCGACGTATCAGGTGCCGGTCGAAGTGCGCACCGAGCGGCGCCAGGCGCTGGCGATACGCTGGATCATCGATGCGGCGCGCAAGCGCGGCGAGCACACGATGGAAGACAAGCTGAGCAACGAATTGCATGACGCGGTCAACAACCGCGGTTCTGCGGTTAAGAAGCGTGAAGACACCCATCGCATGGCAGAGGCCAACAAGGCCTTCAGCCATTACCGCTGGTAACCACTAAGACCCAAAAGCGTCCACCAGGACCTCCGGAGATACGATCATGGGTAAGGCTAAATTCGAGCGGAACAAGCCGCACTGCAACATCGGCACCATCGGTCACGTGGACCATGGCAAGACGTCGCTGACGGCAGCCATTACCAAGATTCTGGCAAAGTCAGGCGGTGCGACGTTCACGGCGTACGATCAGATCGATAAGGCGCCGGAAGAGCGTGCGCGCGGCATTACGATTTCGACCGCCCACGTCGAATACGAAACCAAGAACCGCCATTACGCCCACGTCGATTGCCCCGGCCACGCCGATTACGTGAAGAACATGATTACCGGTGCTGCGCAGATGGACGGCGCGATCCTGGTGGTTTCCGCCGCAGACGGCCCGATGCCGCAGACCCGCGAGCACATCCTGCTTGCGCGGCAGGTCGGCGTGCCGGCGCTGGTGGTGTTCCTCAACAAGATGGACATCGCCGACCCTGAGCTGGTCGAGCTGGTGGAACTGGAAGTGCGTGACCTGCTCACGAGCTATCAGTTTCCGGGCGATGATATCCCCATCATCAAAGGCTCGGCCGTGTGCGCGCTTGACGACAAGCAGCCCGAAATCGGCGAGCAGGCCGTGCTCGAACTGATGGCGGCCGTTGACAGCTACATCCCCCAGCCGGTGCGCGCGATCGAACGGCCGTTCCTGATGCCGATCGAAGACGTGTTTTCCATCTCCGGCCGCGGCACGGTCGTGACCGGCCGCGTGGAGCGCGGCATCGTCAACGTGGGTGACGAGGTCGAGATCATCGGCATCCGCCCGACGGTGAAGACCATCGTCACGGGCGTGGAGATGTTCCGCAAGCTGCTCGATCGCGGCGAGGCGGGCGACAATATCGGTGCGCTGCTGCGCGGCACCAAGCGCGAGGATGTCGAGCGCGGCCAGGTCGTGGCCAAGCCGGGTTCGATTACGCCGCATACCAAGTTCAAGGCCGAGGCCTACGTGCTGACCAAGGAGGAGGGTGGCCGTCACACGCCGTTCTTCACCAACTATCGCCCGCAATTCTATTTCCGCACGACCGATGTCACAGGCGTCGTCGAACTACCCACGGGCGTTGAGATGGTGATGCCGGGCGATAACGTGTCCATGGATGTCACGCTGATCGCGCCGATCGCCATGGATGAAGGCTTGCGTTTCGCCATTCGCGAAGGTGGCCGAACCGTCGGCGCCGGCGTCGTCGCCTCGATCACGAGCTGAGCGAACGGGATCGGGATTAGCCGTCATGGACAACCAGAACATCCGCATTCGCCTCAAGGCGTATGATCACCGCGTGCTGGACAACAGCACCAAGGAGATCGTCAATACAGCCAAGCGTACGGGTGCACGCGTTCGTGGCCCGATCCCGCTGCCCACGCATATCGAGCGTTTCACGGTGAACCGCTCGCCTCACGTGGACAAGAAGAGCCGCGAGCAGTTCGAAATCCGCACGCATCGCCGGCTGCTCGATATCGTCGAACCCACGCCGCAGACGGTGGACGCGCTGATGAAGCTCGACCTCGCGTCCGGCGTGGATGTCGAAATCAAGATCTGAGGCCGCCATGCGCACCGGATTGATCGCAAAGAAATTGGGTATGACGCGGCTGTTCCGCGAGGACGGCACGCATGTGCCCGTCACCGTGCTGCACCTGGACGAAGTGCAGGTTGTCGACACGCGCACGCAGGAGAGGGACGGCTACACGGCCGTTCAGCTCGGCATCGGCCGTGCCAAGGTGAAGAATGTCACCAAGCCTCAGCGCGGCCATTACGCGCGCGTCCGCGTTGAGCCAAAGCGCAAGTTGGTCGAGTTCCGTGTTGCCGCCGATGCTATTCTGGAATCGGGTGCGACGCTGAGCGCGGCCCATTTTGTCGTTGGCCAGAAAGTGGACGTGACCGGCACGAGCCAGGGCAAGGGTTTCCAGGGCGGCATGAAGCGCTGGAATTTCGCGGGGCTTGAGGCCTCGCACGGCGTGTCGATCAGCCATCGTTCGCTGGGCTCGACGGGTAATCGCCAGGATCCGGGCAAGACGTTCAAGAACAAGAAAATGGCCGGCCATATGGGCCAGGACCGCATCACCACGCTGAACCTGCAGGTTGCGCGCGTTGATGTCGAACGCGGCCTGATCATGATCCACGGCGCGGTGCCCGGCTCTGCTGGCACCTACGTGCTGGTGCGCGACGCGATCAAGCGCGCGCGCCACGCCGATGCGCCCTATCCCGCCGCGGTTCATTCCGCCCATGGCGCGTGAGGCAGACGATGAAAATCGACATCATCACGCTCGATAACGGCAATTCCGGCCACCAGGCCGATTTGCCGGAGGAGATTTTCGGCGCAAGCCCGCGTGCCGACATCATGGCGCGCGTGGTGCACTGGCAGCAGGCCAAGCGCCGTTCGGGCAACCACAAGGTCTTGGGCATGGGCGAAGTCTCAGGCACGACCAAGAAGCCCTACAAGCAGAAGGGTACCGGCAATGCGCGACAGGGCAGCTTGCGCGCGCCGCAATTCCGTACTGGCGGTGCCGTGCACGGGCCGGTCGTGCGCGACCATGGCTACGATCTTCCCAAGAAGGTTCGCCGCCTTGGGCTGATTTCAGCCCTTTCGCAGAAGCAGGCGGATGGCAAGCTGGTGGTGCTTGATGCCGCGTCGGTGGGCGGCCCAAAGACCAAGGACCTGGCTGCAAAATTCAAGGTGCTCGGCTGGCATTCCGCGCTGATCATCGACCATGAAGTGGACGTGAATTTCGCGCTGGCCTCGGCCAACATCTACGGCGTGGACGTGCTGCCCACGCAAGGTGCGAACGTCTATGACATATTGCGCCATGACGTGCTGGCCATCACGGCCGCCGCCATTCACGGCCTGACCGCGCGCCTGAGCAAAACCATCGTCGATCATACCGAAGCGGGAGAAACCGCATGAACCGCATTGCCGCGGCTCAGCACGCCGCAAAGCACCTGTCGCGCGAAGCCATGTTCGAAATCATCCGCAGTCCGGTGATTACCGAAAAGGCGACGATGCTGAACGAGCGCAGCCAGATCGTGTTCCGCGTGGCGATGGATGCGACCAAGCCGTCCATCAAGGCGGCAGTCGAGGGCTTGTTCGGTGTCACCGTGCTCGGCGTGAACACGCTGGTCAACAAGGGCAAGACCAAGCGTTTCCGCGGGCGGCCCGGCAAGCGCTCGGACGTGAAAAAGGCGTACGTGCAGTTGGCTGACGGTCAATCCATCGACCTGACCACCAAGCTGACCTGAGGACAGGATAATGGCACTCAGACAATTCAAGCCCGTCACGCCGAGCCTTCGCGGCACGGTGCTGATTAATCGCAGCGAGCTGCACAAGGGCAAGCCGGTCAAGGGCCTGACCGAGGGCAAGTCGCACTCGGGCGGTCGCAACAACCATGGCCGCACCACGAGCTTCTTTCGCGGCGGCGGGCACAAGCAATCCTACCGCGTTGTTGATTTCAAGCGCCGCAAGTTCGATGTGCCGGCGGTTGTCGAGCGTCTGGAATACGATCCTAACCGCACCGCCTTCATTGCGCTGATCAAATACAGTGACGGCGAGCTGGCGTACATTCTGGCCCCGCAGCGCATCAAAGCGGGCGATGCCATAGTCTCCGGCCTGCGCGTCGATATCAAGCCGGGCAACGCGATGCCGCTGGCCGCGATCCCTGTCGGCACGATCGTGCACAATATCGAACTCAAGCAGGGCGCGGGCGGCAAGATGTCGCGCGCGGCGGGCACCTATGCCCAGCTTGTCGGCAAGGATGCAGGCTACGCCCAGGTCAAACTGCAATCGGGCGAATTGCGCGTCGTGCGCGCCGAGTGCATGGCGACCATCGGTGCGGTCAGCAACGCCGACAACATGAACCAGCATCTCGGCAAGGCGGGGCGCAATCGCTGGCTCGGCCGGCGTCCACATAACCGAGGCGTTGTCATGAACCCCGTGGACCATCCGCATGGCGGCGGCGAGGGCCGCACCAGCGGTGGCCGCCATCCAGTGACGCCGTGGGGCAAGCCGACCAAGGGCTACAAGACGCGTGTCAACAAGCGGACGGACAAGTTGATCATCCGCCGCGCCAGCAAATCTAAGTAAGGCGGGGGCAAGTAGGGCTATGGCACGTTCCGTCTGGAAGGGTCCGTTCGTTGACGGCTACCTTCTCGCAAAGGCCGACAAGGCACGTGGTTCCGGCCGCAACGAGATCATCAAGATCTGGTCGCGCCGCAGCACGATCCTGCCGCAATTCGTCGGCCTGACCTTCGGCGTCTATAACGGCCATAAATTCCTGCCTGTTCAGGTCAACGAGAACATGGTTGGGCACAAATTCGGCGAATTCAGCCCGACGCGTACCTTCACAGGTCATTCCTCGGACAAGAAGGCCAAGCGAGGCTGAAATGAGCAAGCCCCCACATCCCCGCCTGCTGGCGGATAACGAGGCACAGGCCACGCTGAGCAATTTGCGCATCAGCCCGCGCAAGCTCAACCTGGTTGCCGGCCTGATCCGCAACCAGCCTGCGTCCAAGGCTGTTGCGACGCTGACGTTTTCCAAGCGCCGCATTGCCCAATCCGTGCGCAAGGCGCTGGAATCGGCGATCGCCAACGCCGAGAACAACCATCAGCTCGACGTCGATCAGCTCGTCGTCACCCGCGCCGAAGTCGGCCGCTCCGTGGTCATGCGCCGTTTTCATGCACGAGGCCGCGGCCGGTCCGCGCGTATCGAAAAATGGTTTTCGCATCTGAAGATCACGGTCGCCGAAATGGCCGAGGCCGAAGAAGACAAGACCCCTCGCGCGCGTCCCGGCAAAGTGGCCGCAGCAGCAAAGGCAGCCTGATCCATGGGCCACAAAGTCAATCCGATCGGGCTGCGGCTCGGCATCAACCGCACCTGGGACAGCCGCTGGTTTGCCGGCAATGATTATTCCAAGCTGCTGCATGATGATCTCGCGCTGCGCGGTTATTTGCGCAAGAAGCTGTCAGGCGCGGGCGTATCTCGCGTGGTCATTGAACGCCCGGCAAAAAAGCCGCGCGTGACCATCTATGCCGCGCGCCCCGGCGTGGTCATCGGCAAGAAGGGCCAGGACATCGAAGTGCTGCGCAAAGAGCTAGCGCGCATGGCCAAGTCCGATGTCTCGCTCAACATCGTCGAAATCCGTAAACCCGAAATCGATGCCGTGCTGGTTGCCGAAAACATCGCCCAGCAGCTGGAGCGTCGCGTCGCTTTCCGCCGCGCCATGAAGCGCGCCGTGCAATCGGCGATGCGCCTTGGCGCGCAGGGCATCCGCATCAATTGCGGCGGGCGACTGGGTGGCGCTGAAATCGCGCGCGTGGAGTGGTACCGTGAAGGCCGCGTGCCCCTGCATACGCTGCGCGCGGATATCGATTACGGCACGGCAACGGCCAAGACCACCTACGGCACCTGCGGCGTCAAGGTATGGATTTTCAAGGGCGAAATCCTGGCCAACGACCCGACCGCACAGGACCGCCGCGCCGCCGAACAGGCGCCGCAGCGCTAAGGATCCGCAGACATGCTTTCGCCAAAACGCAGCAAATACCGCAAGGCGCATAAGGGCCGTATTCACGGCCTGGCCAAGGGTGGATCGGCACTCAATTTCGGCCAGTTTGGCCTCAAGGCGCTCCAGCCCGAGCGCGTTACCGCGCGCCAGATCGAAGCGGCCCGCCGCGCCATCACGCGCGCCATGAAGCGTGCTGGGCGTGTGTGGATCAGGATTTTCCCGGACGTGCCGGTTTCCACCAAGCCGGCGGAGGTGCGCATGGGCTCTGGCAAGGGCAGCCCGGAATTCTGGGTGGCGCGCGTGCATCCCGGCCGCATCATGTTCGAAATCGACGGGGTTTCCACCGAACTCGCGCACGAAGCGTTGGCGTTGGGTGCGGCGAAATTGCCGATAAAGACCAAGCTTGTGACGCGCTTGGGCGAGGGCTGATCGATGACAAAGCCATCCGATGTGCGCGCCAAATCTGCCGACCAGCTCAATACAATGCTGCTTGATCTGCGGCGCGAGCAGTTCAACCTGCGCTTCCAGCGCGCGACAGGCCAGAACGAGGGCCAAGGGCGAATCAAGGCTGTGCGGCGGGACATTGCACGCGTGAAAACCATTTTGGCGGAAAAATCCGCGACGGCGGGCTAATGATGGCTTCGCCAAAAAAGGCCAGGGGCCCTGCCCCCGGATCCCGCCAAGGACAAGTCCTTGGAACCTTTAAATTGGGGTCTGGGGACTTGTCCCCAGCGGGTCCAGGGCAGAGCCCCGGCCTTTCTTTCTTTTTGTCGTAAGGGAACACCGGGAATGCCAAGGCGCGTCCTGACCGGACGAGTGACGAGCGACAAGATGGACAAGACGGTCACCGTCTTGGTCGATCGCCGCGTCATCCATCCGCTCTACAAGAAATTCATCCGCCGCTCCAAGAAATACGCGGCGCACGATGAAGCCAATGACTGCAAGGCAGGCGATCTCGTGCGCATCATCGAATGCCCGCCGATCTCCAAGCGCAAGACCTGGACCGTTATCGAACGCAATGGTGCTACGCTGGGCACCGCGCCGCAGGAAGCGGTCGCGTCCGCCGAAGCGCACGGCACCGCGCACGCGCCCCCTTCTCAAGCGCCCGACTCTCAAGCGCCAGACGCACACGTCTAAGATCAGGAAACCCCAGCCATGATCCAGACCGAATCAAATCTTGATGTCGCCGATAATTCCGGCGCCAAGCGCGTGCAGTGCATCAAGGTGCTCGGCGGCTCCAAGCGCCGCTTTGCCTCCGTGGGCGATGTCATCGTCGTCGCCATCCAGGAAGCCATCCCTCGCGGCAAGGTCAAGAAGGGGGAGGTCGTCCAAGCCGTCATCGTTCGCACCGCCTATCCCGTGCGTCGTCCTGACGGCAGCGCCATCCGCTTCGATCGCAACGCCGCCGTGCTGATCAACAAGCAGCGCGAACCGATCGGCACGCGCATCTTCGGCCCCGTCGTGCGCGAGTTGCGCGGCAAGAAGTTCATGAAGATCATTTCTCTCGCGCCGGAGGTGCTCTAATGGCCGCGCGCATTCGCAAGGGTGATACGGTTATCGTGCTGACCGGCAGCGATCGCGGCAAGCGCGGCGAAGTGCTGCGCGTCATCCCAAAGGAAGACCGCGCTGTCGTGCGGGGCGTCAAGATCGCCAAGCTGCACACCAAGCCGAAAGGCATGGGCCAGCCAGGCGGCATCTTGGAGAAGGAGGCGACAATCCACCTCTCCAACATCGCGCTCATCGATCCCAAGACCGACAAAGCGACCCGTATCAGCTTCAAGACGCTGGAGAACGGTTCGAAAATTCGCGTGGCCCGGCAGACCGGCAACACGATCGAAGGCTGAAGAACATGAGCCAAACCCAAACCCGCGTCATGCCGCGCATGCAGCAGCGCTA
Organism: Acetobacteraceae bacterium; assembly: GCA_965276755.1. GTDB lineage: Bacteria > Pseudomonadota > Alphaproteobacteria > Acetobacterales > Acetobacteraceae > CAJCIS01. The sequence continues at coordinate 1,812,425 of OZ255625.1, read as the reverse complement.
CAACGAAACGGTCGCCGCCGCCCTGCGCGAGCAGTTCGGCTACAAGAACGTCATGGAAGTGCCGCGTCTGGAAAAGATCGTCATCAACATGGGCGTGGGCGAAGCCGCGGGCGACCAGAAAAAGCTGGACGCCGCTGTTGCTGACCTGACGCTGATCGCCGGCCAGAAGCCGGTGAAAACCGTGGCCAAGAAAGCCATCGCCGGCTTCAAGATCCGTGAAGGCCTGCCGATTGGTACCAAGGTCACGCTGCGCCGCGCCAAGATGTACGAATTCCTCGATCGCCTGGTCACCATTGCCCTGCCGCGCGTGCGCGACTTTCGCGGCATTGGCGGCAAGGGGTTCGACGGCCGAGGCAACTTCGCCATGGGCCTGAAGGAACAGATCGTCTTCCCCGAAATCGCCTACGACAAGGTGGACGCAGTGCGTGGCATGGACATCGTCTTCGTCACCTCCGCCAAGACGGATGCCGAAGCCAAAGCCTTGCTCAAAGCCTTCGACATTCCGTTTACAGCCTAACGCCCGTAACAGGACCACATTGGAAAACCCCTGCCGCAAGGCAGCAGGTTCCTGAGGAAGAAAACATCGATGGCCAAGAAATCATCGGTCAACCGCAACGCCAAGCGCGAAGCGATGGCCAAGCGCGACCTGGCAAAGCGCACGCGTCTGAAAGAAACGGTGATGGACCGCACCGTGCCTGTCGAGGAGCGCTTCGAGGCCTCTCTCAAGCTCGCACAAATGCCGCGCAACGGCAGCCGCACGCGCACGCGCCTGCTGTGCATGCTCTCGGGCCGCCCGCGTGCGAATTACCGCAAATTCAAGCTCAGCCGCATAGCACTGCGTGACCTGGCCAGCTCGGGACAAATCCCCGGCATGGTCAAGGCGAGCTGGTAGGAGCGCGCGGCCATGTCCATGTCAGATCCGCTGGGTGACCTGCTCACCCGCATTCGCAACGCGCAGGGTGCCCGCCACAGCTCCTGCACATCGCCCGCGTCGAAACTGCGCGCCAACGTGCTCGAAGTGCTCAAGCGCGAAGGCTATATCCGCGGTTATAGCGCAGAGGAATTGCGCCCCGGTGTCGCGCAATTGCGCATCGAGCTGAAATACACAGAAGGCGAGCCGGTGATCAAAGAAATCCACCGCGTCTCAAAGCCCGGGCGGCGCGTCTATTCAAAGATCCAGGCCCTGCCTCGCGTTTACGCAGGCCTCGGCGTCTCCATCCTGTCAACCCCGCGTGGTGTCCTGAGTGACGCCGAAGCACGCGCTGCCAATGTCGGCGGCGAAGTGCTCTGCCGCGTGTTCTGAGGGGAACGCAGACATGTCCCGCGTAGGCAAATACCCCGTCGAAATTCCCGCCGGCGTTCAGGTTGCAATCAACGAAAACATCCTCAGCGCCCGCGGCAAGCTCGGCGAGCTGAAGATGACGCTGACCGAACACGTGCAAACCACCGTCGAGGGCAACCAGGTAAAGGTCGCGCCCAGGGGCACGGCGCCGCAGGCCCGGGTGATGTGGGGCACCACGCGTGCCAACATCGCCAACCTGCTGCACGGCGTATCGACCGGCTACACCAAGACCATGGAAATCACCGGAACCGGCTATCGCGCCGCGGTCACCGGCGGCAACCTGGTCATCAATCTCGGCTTTTCGCATGACGTGGTCTATCCCGTGCCGCCAGGCATCACTATCACCACGCCGCGCCCGACCGCGATTGCAGTCGCTGGCATGGACAAGCGTCTGGTTGGCCAGGTGGCCGCAGAAATTCGCGCCTGGCGTCCGCCCGAGCCCTACAAGGGCAAGGGCGTGCGCTACGACAACGAAATCATTCGGCGCAAGGAAGGCAAGAAGAAATGAGCGGCTCTCAAGATCTTCGCGCTCGCCGTCGCGCGCGCCTGCGCTACCAGTTGCGTCAAAAATCCGCCGGCCGTCCGCGTCTGTCGGTCTTTCGCAGCGGCAAGCACATCTACGCGCAAATCATCGATGACGCCGCCGGCCGCACGCTGGCCGCAGCCTCCTCGATCGACGCCACGCTCAAGACCGATCTGCGCACGGGGGCCGATCGCGCCGCCGCAACCGCAGTCGGCAAGCTGGTCGCCGAACGCGCCATTGCCGCCGGCGTCACGCAGGTCGTCTTCGACCGGGGCGCCTATATCTATCATGGCCGCGTGAAAGCGCTGGCTGACGCCGCCCGCGAGGGCGGATTGTCCTTCTAAGGATCATCGCAGCATGGCACATCAACCTCGTGAAGGTGGCGGCGGCGGCGAGCGCCGTGGCCGCGGCGGTGATCGCGACCACTCCAACCGTGACCGCGATGGTGGCGACGAACTGATCGACAAGCTCGTCACGATCAATCGCGTCGCCAAAGTGGTCAAAGGCGGCCGGCGCTTTGCCTTTGCCGCACTTGTCATCGTTGGTGACCAAAAAGGCCGCGTCGGCTACGGTGCCGGCAAGGCGCGCGAAGTGCCCGAAGCCATTCGCAAAGCGACAGAGCGCGCCAAGAAGACCATGATTCGCATTCCCATGAAGGAAGGCCGCACGCTGCATCACGACAGCTACGGCCATTTCGGCGCGGGCAAGGTGATCGTGCGCGCCGCCCCCGCGGGCACGGGCATCATCGCCGGCGGACCGATGCGCGCCGTTTTCGAAAGCCTTGGCATACACGACGTCGTTGCCAAATCGCTCGGCAGCCGCAATTCGCACAACATGGTCAAGGCGACCTTCGCCGCGCTTTCCAGTGCGGCCAGCCCGCGCTCGGTGGCCAATCGCCGCGGCAAGAAGGTCACCGACATTCTTGGCGCCCGCCCCGGCCCCGCCGCGGCCGCGGAGACGGCCGATGTCTGACACAACCAGCAAATCCACGGTGACGATCGTGCAGACCGGCTCGCCGATCGGCCGCAAGCCCGGCCAGCGTGAAACGCTGATCGGTCTCGGCCTGAACAAGATGCATCGCCGCTCCACGCTGGAAGATACGCCCAGCGTGCGCGGCATGATCCGTCGTGTGGCCCATTTGCTGCGCGTTGAAGAAAGCGCCAAACCATGAAGCTCAATGATCTGCGCGACAATCCCGGCTCGCGCCTGAAATCCAAGCGCCTCGGCCGCGGCATTGGTTCGGGCAAGGGCAAGACGTCCGGCAAGGGCGTCAAGGGCCAGAAGGCGCGCGAAGGCGTGGCGCTGAACGGGTTCGAGGGCGGTCAGCTTCCGATCTATCGCCGTCTGCCAAAGCGCGGCTTCAACAATATCTTCCGCAAGCATTACGCCGCCGTGAATATCGGCGCCGTGGATGCGGCCATCGGCGCCGGCAAACTCGTCTCGCCTGTCACGGAGGACGGCCTGCGCGCCGCAGGCCTGGTGCGCGGCGGCAAGGTTGCGGGCGTGCGCCTGCTTGCCAATGGGGAAATCACGCGCGCGGTGCAGATCACCGTATCCGGCGCGTCGGCGTCTGCCATCGCCGCTGTTGAAAGTGCGGGCGGGTCAGTGACAACCACCGTTGCCGCGAAGACTCAAGCCGAAGCGTAGGCCAAGCTAAGTTGGAGAAAAGGCTGGGGGAGATGTGCCATCCCCCCCCCCCCAGACCCCCCGTCATTTATCAGGCTTCGGCTTAAATAATGACGGGGGGTCTGGGGGGGATGGCACATCTCCCCCAGCTCTTCTCTACCCGAACTGCGTCCGCCGTCATAAAACCTTAACAAACCTGTCATCGTCCTGTCTCCAACCGCACATAGGTTGCGCGCGGTAGGCGCGGTCCCAATCACCGATGGAGAATCCCCGTTGCGGATCACGGCAATCACACTGGCAGCGTCACTCCTCGCCTCAGCCATCCCGGCATATTCCGCGGCCGCCCAGGAAATTACCGGCGCCGGCTCGACGTTCGTCTATCCCGTGCTCGCCAAATGGTCCGACACCTACAGCAAGAAAACCGGCGTGCACATCAATTACCAATCCATCGGCTCGGGTGGCGGCATTGCGCAGATCAAGGCAGCGACGGTAACGTTCGGCGCTACCGACAAGCCGCTCGATCCGCCTACGCTCGCCGCCGGCGGCCTGGCACAATTCCCCAGCGTCGTGGGCGGCATCGTGCCCGTGGTCAACCTCAAGGGCGTGGCACCCGGCCGGCTCAAATTCACCGGCGCCATGGTCGCCGACATGTTCCTCGGCAAAATCAAAAAGTGGAACGACCCGGTCATTACGGCAGCCAATCCCGGTGTGGCGCTGCCCAATCTCGACATCACCATCGTGCACCGCTCGGACGGCTCGGGCACGACCTTCAACTGGGTGAATTACCTCAGCAAGGTCAGCCCGGATTGGAAAGCCAAGGTCGGCGAGGGCACCTCAGTCTCCTGGCCCACCGGCGTAGGCGGCAAAGGCAACGAAGGCGTTGCGGCCTACGTCGATCGCATCAAGGGCGCGCTGGGCTACGTCGAATACGCCTACGTCCTGCAGAACAAAATGACCTACGGCCTGATCCAGAACAAAGCCGGCGCCTATGTCGCGCCGAACACCGCAAGCTTCCAGGCCGCCGCCGCCAGCGCGGATTGGGTGCATGCCAAGGATTTCTTCCTGGTCATGACGGACGCGCCCGGCGCACAGGCCTATCCGGTCACCGCGACCACGTTCATCCTGATGTACAAGAAACCCAAGGACGCAGCGCAATCCAAGGCGGCCCTGGATTTCTTCAAATGGTCCTTCGAGCACGGCCAGCCGGAAGCCGAGGCGCTCAATTACGTGCCGCTGCCCACTGCTCTGGTCAAGCAGATCGAGGGCTACTGGACTTCGCAAATCCAGTAGCCGATGTCGACCGCGATTGCCGCCCTAGCCAATAAGGCACCCGCGCGCAGGCGCGGCCGATCCGCGGGCGATCGCGCATTTCGCACCCTGGCTGCAAGTGCCGCCGGCCTGGTGCTCATCAGCCTGGGCGGCGTTGCGCTATCGATGCTCTGGGGCGGCCTGCCCGCATTTGAAAAATTCGGCCTGGGCTTCATCTACCGTTCCGCCTGGGATCCTGTGCAAAAGGATTTCGGCGCCTTCGTGCCGATCTACGGCACGCTGGTCACCTCCGCGATTGCCATGATCATTGCGGTGCCGGTCAGCTTCGGCGTCGCCATTTTCCTCAACGAAGTCGCCCCCGCCTGGATGCGAACACCAATCGCCTCCGCGGTCGAACTGCTCGCTGGCATCCCCAGCATCATCTACGGCATGTGGGGCCTCTTCGTGTTCGTGCCCTTCATGTCCGATGACATCGAACCCTGGATCAACGACACGCTGGGCCAGGTGCCCGGCCTGGGCTTCCTGTTCAGCGGCCCACCTTTGGGCATCGGCATGCTGACGGCGGGCATCATCCTGGGCGTCATGGTGATCCCCTTCATCTCCTCGGTGATGCGGGACGTCTTCGCACTGGTTCCAACCGCTCTGCGCGAGGCCGCCTTCGGCCTGGGTGCCACGAAATGGGAGGTCATCCGTGGCGTCGTCGTGCCCTACACCCGCACCGCGGTCGTGGGCGGCATTTTCCTCGGCCTGGGGCGCGCGCTGGGCGAGACGATGGCTGTTACCTTCGTTCTCGGCAACGCGCATGATTTCAGCACGTCCCTGCTCAAGCCAGGCAACTCCATTGCCGCCGCCATTGCCAACGAGTTCACCGAGGCGGATTCGGAAATTTATCTCTCCTCCCTGATCGCGCTTGGCTTCCTGCTCTTCGTCGTCACCTTTATCGTGCTCGCCTCAGCCAAAATCATGTTGCTGCGGCTCGGCCGGCAGGCGGCGCGCTGAGATGGCAATCCCTCGTCGCCGCGGCCTGCGGCGCAAAATCGTCAACGTCACCGCGCTTTCGATGGCCACTCTGGCGACGGCCTTCGGCCTGTTCTGGCTGGTATGGATTTTGTTCACCACGATTGCCAACGGCTTTGCAGCGCTCAGCCCCAAGCTGCTGACGGAAATGACGCCGGCCCCGGGGTCGGAGGGCGGTCTGCTGAACGCCATTTTCGGCAGCTTCATCATGATTGCCATTGCCGTGCTAGGCGGCGCCCCGGTCGGCATTCTCGCCGGCACCTGGCTCGCAGAGTTCGGCAAGTTGCGCCCGATTGCCGAAGCCATCCGCTTCGTCAATGACATCCTGCTCTCCGCACCCTCCATCGTCATCGGCCTGTTTGTCTACGAACTGGTGGTGCGCACGAGCGGGCATTTCTCGGGCTGGGCAGGCGCGTTGGCACTCGCCTTCATCCTGCTGCCCGTGGTCGTGCGCACGACGGATGAGACCATGCGCCTCGTGCCGATCACCCTGCGGGAGGCAGCCCTGGCCCTGGGTGCGCCGCAATGGCGCGTCATCGCAGCCGTGATCTATCCGGCGGCGCGCACGGGCATCGTCACAGGTCTTCTGCTCGGCGTGGCGCGCATCAGCGGCGAGACGGCGCCGCTGCTCTTCACGGCGCTGAACAACCAGTACTGGACCTGGGATCTGAGCAAGCCGATGGCCAACATCCCAGTCGTGATCTTCCAGTTTGCGTTGAGCCCGTATGATGCCTGGCACACTTTAGCATGGGCCGGCGCGTTGATTATGACGCTGTTTGTGCTGGTTGTGAGTGTGACCGCGCGATTCTTTTTGCGCCAGCGCTTCGCGTGAGGAAGGCCAGGGGCTCTGCCCCTGGACCCCGCTGGAGGCAGTGCCTCCAGACCTCCATCCATTTTAGAAATAAAAGGTTCTAAGGACTTGTCGCGAGCGGGGTCCAGGGGCAGAGCCCCTGGCCTTCCTTCACTTGCCTCCCCGCCCCCCGCCCCTTAAATCCCCAACCCACCACCCGCCCCACACCCAAGGACCGGCCCATGGCCTCGGCCGCCGAGCAATTCGCCTCCAGCTTCAACCTCGCCACGCTGTCCAAGGCAACCGAGCTCCGCAAGCGCATCTGGTTCACCCTGGGCGCGCTGATCATCTATCGCTTCGGCACCTACATCCCCGTCCCCGGCGTGGACCCCGCGGTCATGGCCGAAATGCTCAACCGCCACGGCTCTGGCATCCTGGGCATGTTCAACATGTTCACCGGCGGCGCGCTCGGCCGCATGACGGTCTTTGCGCTCAACATCATGCCCTACATCAGCGCCAGCATCATCACGCAGCTGATGTCCTCGGCCATTCCCGCACTTGAAACCCTCAAGAAGGAAGGCGAGAGCGGCCGCAAGCGCCTCAACCAGTACACCCGCTACCTCACCGTCCTGATCGCGCTGATCCAGTCCTACGGCATCTCCGTGGGCCTGGAAGGCATGCACGGCACCGCTGGCGCGGTCGCAGTCGCAGACCCCGGCTGGTTCTTCCGCAGCTCCTGCGTCATCACGCTGGTCGGCGGCACCATGTTCCTGATGTGGCTCGGCGAGCAGATCACCGCCCGCGGCATCGGCAACGGCACCTCGCTGATCATCTTCTCCGGCATCGTCGCCAACCTGCCCAACGCGCTCGGCAACCTGCTCGAGCTCGGCCGCACCGGCGGCCTCTCGCCCGTCTTCATCGTCAGCTTCCTGGTCATCGCCGCCGCCGTCATCGCCTTCATCGTCTTCATGGAGCGCGCCCAGCGACGCGTGGTCATCCAATACCCCAAGCGCCAGGTCGGCAGCCGCATGTTCGGCGGCGATAGCACGCACATGCCGCTCAAGATCAACACCGCCGGCGTCATTCCGCCGATCTTCGCCAGCTCCATCCTGCTTGTGCCCGCCACGATCGCGGGCTTTTCCAATTCGTCCGCGCTGCCCGCCTGGATGCCCGGCTGGCTCGGCAATGGCGTCACCTTCATTACCGGCCAACTCGCGCACGGCCAGCCGCTCTACATGGCGATGTATGCCGGCATGATCATCTTCTTTTCCTATTTCTACACTGCCGTCGTCTTCAATCCGGCCGAAACCGCCGACAACCTCAAGAAATACGGCGGCTTCATCCCAGGCATCCGCCCCGGCACCAATACGGCGGCCTATTTCGACAGCATCCTGATGCGCCTGACCACGCTCGGCGCGCTCTATCTCGTTGCGGTCTGCCTGCTGCCGGAAATTCTGATCAGCCGCTACGGCGTGCCGTTCTATTTCGGCGGCACCTCGCTGATGATCATCGTCTCCGTCACCATGGACACCATTACGCAGATGCAATCGCACCTGCTCGCCCACCAATACGAAGGCTTGATCAAGAAAAACCGCACGCGAGGCCGCCTGCGTTGAATCTGATCCTCCTCGGCCCGCCAGGCGCGGGCAAGGGCACGCAGGCAAAGCGGCTGCAACAGGCCTACGGCATCGCCCAGGTCGGCACGGGGGACATGCTGCGTGCCGAGGTCGCCGCCGGCACGGCGATCGGCCTGCACGCGAAATCGATCATGGATGCCGGCCATCTGATGCCCGACGAAATCATCATCGACATGCTCGGCGCGCGCATCGCCAAGCCCGACTGTGCGCGCGGCTTCATCCTGGACGGCTTCCCCCGTACAGTCCCGCAAGCCGACGCACTGGACGCCATGCTGACAGGACACGGCGTGGCGTTGGACGCCGTCATCGAATTGCGCGTGCAGGACACGGCCCTGGTCGATCGCATTGCCGGCCGCTTCACCTGCGCAAAATGCTCGGCCGGCTATCACGACATTTTCCACCCCACGAAGGTGGAAGGCGTATGCGACGTCTGCGGCAACCACGAATTCGTCCGCCGCGCAGACGATCGGCGAGACACGGTCAGCGCACGCCTGGCCGCTTACCACAAGCAGACCGCGCCCATCCTGCCGCATTACGCGGCGCAGGGGCGGCTGCACACGATTGATGGCATGGCGGAGATGGACGCGGTGACCGCGGCGATTGGCGCGATTTTGCAAACATCAGTGAAGGCTGGGGGAGATGTGCCATCCCCCCCAGACCCCCCGTCGTTATTTAGGGCGAGCCCCTAAAATCGACGGGGGGTCTGGGGGGGATGGCACATCTCCCCCAGCCTTTTTCCGCTTCATTATGCTAGGCTCCCCCACCCCAACCAAGGGCCCACCATGGCCGGCGAAAAACCAGCCGCACGCCTGACCGACATGCACACCTGCCCAATGCTCACAGGCATCGTGCCGCATGTCGGCGGCCCGATCACCGCCCCCGGCGCGCCAACCGTGCTGATCGGCAGCCTCCCCGCAGCCCGCGTCACAGACCTGCTCACCTGCGTCGGCCCGCCGGACACCATCGTCCAAGGCTCCACCACGGTGCTGATCGGCGGCATGCCCGCCGCCCGCATGGGCGATGAGACCAGCCATGGCGGCGTCATCGTGCTAGGCCTTCCCACCGTGCTGATCGGCGACGATGGCGGTGGCGGGGGAGGGGCCGGCGGAGGTGCCGCCGACACGCCACCACCCTGCCTGCGGGCCGCGGCCGCCGCCGGCGCCCCCTTCGTCCGCGGCTGAGCATGCAACCCGGCCGGGCACTGGATGCCAAACTCGCCACTTGGCCCGACCCGATCTTCGTCGTGATCGACGGCGCGCACTTCGACGATGTCGCGCGCATGCTGCGCCATGCCGACCTTCCCGCCCGATCGCTGTTCCTCGAACACCGCAACCCCGCGGTCGTCGCCGCCGGACCCTTTCTCGCCCCTCTGGCGCGATCCAAGCTGGCCGCGCTGCTCGCCGTCCAAGGCATCGAGGCGGCCTGCGTGTTCTGGACCGGCGACGTTGCGGAGCCGGTGCTCTTCCGCCACCTCCGCAGCCTCAACATGGCCGAAATCCCCTCGCCCGATGGCGCCCCCGAAATGGTCCTCTTCCGCCACTGGGCCCCCGCCGTGCTGGCGATGCTGCTGCCCGTGCTGCCGCCGGCCCAGCGCGCGCGGCTGTTCGGGCCGATGAGACGCCTAGCCTTTTACGACCGCCTCACCGGCGCCGCGCTGCAGGCGGAGCCGCGCGCCGACTGGCCCGCCCCGCCGCGCGGCTTTCTGCGGCTCTCGGGCGCGCAGATGGCGCAGGTTGGCGAGGCGATGGCGGCCCGCTCGCGCCTGGCCATCGCCGCCTTCCTCCGCGGCGCTGCCCCGCAGCACACGGCCGGGCTCGATGAGGCGTGCCTTCTGCACGCCATTACGCAAAGCGAGGTGTCCGGCCGCGCGCTCGGCCTGCGCACCGAACGCGGCCTCGGCCGTTGGGCCTATCTGATGCTGGTCAGCCAGGGCACGATTGCGGAGTCAAAACCCGCGACCGCCTTCATGGCGGCCGGCCCGCAAAGCGCCGATGATCGGATCGATGCGCTGCTGCTGGCGATGGCGGAGCATGCGTCCAAACGAACGGCGCCCGCGTGAGCGGCGCGCTCGCGCTTGGTGCCGGAGGGCTCGCGGCCGAAGGTGGCGTTGCGGCCCTCGAGGTCCTGTCCGGCCCCGTTGGCTGGGCGATCCTTGCCGGCACGGTGATCGTGGGCGGGGCTGCGCTCTATCACGCGCACCAGCAATCGCAGGCGCAATTGAAGGACAGCGCCCAGGACAGGCCATGCGCGGAGTGCGGTGAGGTAGATTGTTTCAACACGCCCGATGGTGGCGATTCGGCCGAGATGGACAAGCAGTTGAAGGAGCAGGAAGACGCGATTAACAGCAAGTCTCCTGATGAAATACTCAAGAATCTTGACAAATTCGACGAGGAAGGCCGCCCCGACGACTCGGCTGAGCGTGCGGCTGCGCGCCAGGTGGCCAAGGTACGCGCAGGCGACGCCGCCAGCGAGGCGGCACGTGCTTCCGGGAAATCGCTTGCCGAAGCGGACGCCGCGGGTAACGCTGCTGCCGAGGCCGCGGGCGCTGGAAAGGATGTTACACACACGCTCGACTGGGTTGCCGGCGGCGACGGAGCAATATCTGGGCTGGGCGATTCCAAGATCAATCGCTCTATTGGCGCGCAATGGAAACGAATCCGCAACAGCCTGCGCAAGGCCGCGGAAGCGGCAAAAAAAGCCGGAAAAAAGACAATGGATGTCAAGCTCAAGAAATGCTAGGTGACCAAATGAACGAAGATTTTGCCTACGTCGCAAAGAAGCTCGCTCCACAGCTAAAAACTGTGCACCCTGATCAAGAGTTGATTACGCAGTATCAGAAAACGTTGCCCAGCGGGATGCTCCAGTTTTGGCAGGAGTATGGAATCGGCAGCTGGGCCAAGGGAAAGTTCCAGTTCTGCAATCCTGCTGATTACGCAGGCCTCGTCACGCTGATCTTACGCGGCGATCCCGATCTCAGCCCAGATCACACGCACCTCATCGGCTATGGGGCCTTCGGCGACCTTGTGCTCTGGCACGAGACCAGGCAGTGCGTACTCGTGAACCTGCCGTATCTTCGTGCACACAGCGACTCAGTCCGCCCGGATTGGAAAGCGACCGAGGCGAATATCGCGCTGACAAGCCGTCTATATCGTTTAGATAACAATCGGACCTTCACCCTGTTCGACAGTACAACAAGCGCGGAGCCGATATTCGAGCGTTGCGTCAAGCGCCTGGGCCCGCCCGATTTGGGAGAATGTTACGGCTTGCACCCGGCGCTGGCACTTGGCGGCTCAACCGACATCGCCTCCGTCAAGCGCGTGCGGGCGCGCGAGCACTTCGCCATCCTGGCCCAGCTCGGCCCGATCCGCTTGTTGAACTACGATGGCCTAAAAGAGATTTTCGTCCGTAACCTTGGCCCGCAGGGCTGATGGGTGGCCCGGGCCGCACAAGGCCACAAGCCAGCGGGCACGCCGTGATCACGGAAGCGGTCGTGCAACGAGGCGATGCAATGCTCGACCTAACCCGACCCCCCGGCCGCACACGGACGCGCCCTCATGAACGAAGACTTCGCTTATGTCGCGAAGAAACTCGGTCCACAGCTGCAGACTGTGCACCCCGACCAAGGATTGATTTCGCAGTATCAGGCAAAATTGCCAAGCGGGCTGATCGAATATTGGCAGGAATACGGAATCGGCAGTTGGGCCGGCGGAAAGTTTCAGTTCTGCAATCCCGCTGATTACGCTAGCACGGTCGCCCTGATTCTACGTGGCGATCCTGATTACAGCCTTGAACACACACATCTGATCGGCTACGGAGCCTTTGGCGACCTTGTGCTCTGGCACGAAACTCGGCAATGTTTGCACGTGAACTTACCATATTTACGCGCAACTGCCGATGCAGTCCGGCCGAATTGGAAAGCGACCGAGGCTAATATTGCGCTGACGAGCCGCCTATATGGTTTAGCCGACAAGGAAAGCTTCACCCTTTTCGACAACGCCGCCAGAGCGGCGCCAATCTATGAGCGTTGCGCCAAGCGCCTAGGCCCGCCCGATCTCGGGGAATGTTACGGCTTACATCCGGCGCTGGCACTCGGCGGCTCAACCGACATTACCTCCGTCAAGCGCGTGCGCGCGCGCGAGCACTTCGCTCTCCTGGCGCAACTCGGGCCAATTCGCCTAGTAAACTACGACTCGTTAAGAGAGGTCTTCGTCCGTAACCTTGGTTCGCAGGGCTGATGCGCCGGCCGATCCACCAAGGCTGTGAGCTGGCGGGCACGCCTTGATCACGGAAGCCATCCTACAATGAGAAGGCGCAGTGCTCCACCCAGCCGAGCCCGTTGGCCGGGCACGGAGGCGCCGGCATGAACGAAGATTTCGCGTATGTCGCACAGAAACTTGCCCCGCCGTTGCAGACTGCGCACCCCGGTCAGGCCTTAGTTGCGCAGTTTCAGTCGAAGTTGCCAAGTGGTCTGATCGAGTTTTGGCAGGAATACGGCATCGGCAGTTGGGCCGGAGGAAAGTTTCAGTTTTGCAATCCCGCCGACTACGCCGGCGTCGTCACGTTGATACTGCGCGGCGATCCCGATCTCAGCCCCGATCACACGCATCTGATTGGCTACGGTGCATTTGCCGACCTCGTGCTCTGGAACGAAAAGTTTCATGGCCTTCTAGTCAACTTGCCATACCTACGCGCGACTGCCGATTTCATCCGTCCGAATAGGAAACCGTCTGAACCAAACATTGCACTGTCGAGCCGGCTATACCATTTATCTAACAAGCGAACCTTTACCCTGTTCGACAACACGGCCAGTGCGGCGCCGATCTACGAGCGTTGCGTCAAGCGCCTGGGGCCGCCCGATTTGGGAGAATGTTACGGCTTGCACCCGGCGCTGGCACTTGGCGGCTCAACCGACATCGCCTCCGTCAAGCGCGTGCGGGCGCGCGAGCACTTCGCCATCCTGGCCCAGCTCGGCCCGATCCGCTTGTTGAACTACGATGGCCTAAAAGAGATTTTTGTCCGTAACCTTGGCCCGCAGGGCTGATGGGCAGCCCGGGCCGCACAGGGCCACAAGCCAGCGGGCACGCCGTGATCACGGAAGCGGTCCTGCAATGAGACGATGCAATGCTCGGCCCAGCCCGACCCCCGGGCCGCACACGGACGCGCCCTCTTGAACGAAGACTCCGCTTACGTCGCAAAGAAACTCGGCCCGCAGCTGCAGACTGCGCACCCTGATCAAGCCTTGATCGCGCAGTTCCAACCGAAAGTGCCGAGCGGCCTGATCGAATATTGGCAGGAATACGGACTCGGCGGTTGGGCCGGCGGAAAGTTTCAGTTCTGCAATCCCGCCGACTACATCGGCGTCGTCACCCTAATTCTGGGCGGCGATCCTGATTTCAGCCCAGATCACACGCATCTCATCGGCTATGGGGCCTTTGGCGACCTTGTGCTCTGGCACGAGACCCGGCAGTGCCTGCTCGTGAACCTGCCGTATTTAGACGCAAGCGCCGATTCAGTCCGACCCGATTGGAAAGCGACAGAGGCGAATATTGCGCTGACAAGCCGCCTGTATCGTTTAGGTGATAAGGACAGATTCACCCTCTTTGACAACACGGCCAGCGCAGCGCCGATCTATGAGCGTTGCGCCAAGCGCCTAGGCCCGCCCGACCTCGGAGAATGTTACGGCTTGCATCCCGCCCTGGCACTCGGCGGCTCAACCGACATCGCCTCAGTCAAGCGCGTGCGCGCGCGCGAGCACTTCGCCATCCTGGCCCAGCTCGGGCCGATCCGCCTGGTGAACTACGTCTCGGACAGAGAAAACTTCCTCCGCAATCTCGGCCCGCAGGACTGATGGGCCGACCCGAGCCGGCCAAGTCAGGCACACGCGCAGGCTCGTTTGAGCAGGACCTGCTGTGGTCCGTGCTCGACCAAGATGCAGTCCCCGCAATGATCGAAATGGCGCCGGAACTGGACTCTCGATGCAACCGCCGCATGGCAAGCGCTCCAGCGCCAGGCCAGCCTCGGACATCTGAGGGCCTACCGCGGCACCTGACCATTTACCACCGTTGAGCTTACGCAAGCCTCGTTCGAGGACGCTGCCCAGAACCAAAAGTTGTTTGTCGAGCCGACCGACGCCACTCTTGCGCGATTGAACGAATATCGCCAGAAACGCGGCGATCGCTTGACGAGGTTGTCCGTGCCGAGATCAGTGCGAGACCTTATGCGAGCAAGCCGGTTTGCCCGAGTTGAGCGTTGCGCCAAGCGCCTGAGGCTGGGTAATCGCGGCTAAGTTTGACGCGTCATTGCCGCAGGCTCACGCTACCCACCGCTGGTCCGAAGGCCGCAAAGATTGTTGATCCTGTGACAGGCGGCGCAATCCATACCGTTTCCAACGGTGAACTGGCCGTGTGGCACGACGGCAGTTGCATATGCATCAAAACGAAGACCGGCTACGATGATCCGGTAGAACTGGCCGATGAGGAGGCGATCGAGCTTGCGAACATACTCCTCAAGCTGGCAGGCACACCTTGACGACAAATGAGAGAACGCAATGCCGTCACCTGAACGGACCGCTGGATCGAGTGCAGACGCGTCGGCATGAACGAAGATTTCGCGTATGTCGCCGAGAAACTTGCCCCACAGATGCAGACTGCGCACCCTGATCCAGGCTTGATTGAGCAATTCAAGGCAAAATTTCCGAGCGGCCTTATCGAGGTGTGGCAGGAATACGGCTTCGGCAGTTGGGCCGGAGGAAAATTTCAGTTCTGCAATCCCGCCGACTACGCCGGTGTCGTCAAGTTGATCCTGCGCGGCGACCCTGATTACAGCCCCGACCATACGCATCTCGTCGGCTGCGGCGCATTCGGCGACCTTGTGCTCTGGCACGATACCCGGCAGTGCATGCTCGTAAACCTGCCGTATCTACGCGCAACCGCCGACGCAGTCCGGCCGAACTGGAAAGCGACCGAGGTGAATATCGCGCTGACAAGCCGGCTCCATGATTTAGCCGACAAGGGTACCTTCACCCTGTTCGACAACACGGCCAGGGCGGCGCCGATCTACAAGCGTTGCGCCAAGCGCCTCGGCCCACCTGATCTAGGAGAATGTTACGCCTCGCATCCGGCGCTGGCACTCGGCGGCTCAACCGACATCGCGTCGGTCAAGCGCGTGCGCGCGCGCGAGCACTTCGCCATTCTCGCCCAGCTTGGCCCGACCCGCCTGGTGAACTACGTCTCGGACAGACAGAACTTCCTCCCCCACCTCGGCCCGCAGGGCTGATACGCTGCCCCGAGCAGCGCGCGACCGCAACGAAGGCGGGGCGCTGCCCCAGGCCGAGAGCAGTAGATCCAAAGAGGCCGCCTCCCGAAGCTCACGGCAATTTGATCCACCATCGTTGACTCCCACCTCGCCGCCGCTATAACTCCGCGCTCCGGCAGCGTGCGAAAGCGCGCGGCCTCAGCGCATTCAAAGAGCGGTTCAACCAGCCCCCACCAGGGCAAGCGCCTCGCATGGCCACCAGCCGCGCGAGCAAGGAGCAACAGGCGTGGCGCGTATTGCCGGCGTAAACATCCCCACCAACAAGCGGGTCACGATCAGCCTGCGCTACATCTACGGCATCGGTCCCACCAAGGCCGCCCAGATCTGCGCCAAGCTGCACATCCCGCAAGACCGCCGCGTCAACCAGCTCTCCGATGACGAAGTGCTGAAGATCCGCGAAATGATCGACCGGGACTACCGCGTGGAGGGCGATCTGCGCCGCGAGGTGGCGATGAACGTCAAGCGCCTGATGGACATGGCCTGCTATCGCGGCCTGCGCCATCGCCGCGGCCTGCCCGTCCGCGGCCAGCGCACCCACACCAACGCCCGCACCCGCAAGGGCAAGGCCGTCGCCATCGCCGGCAAGAAGAAGGTCACGAAGTAACGGGCCAGCGCGCCCGCGACCCGTCCCACCTTCCAGACCAAAGACAGGATCAGAAAGCCCATGGCGAAACCCGCCGCCTCTGCCGCGCGTCCCCGTCGCAAGGAACGCAAGAACATCACGTCCGGCGTCGCCCACGTGAACGCGTCCTTCAACAACACGATGATCACCATCACGGACGCCCAGGGCAATGCCATCGCCTGGTCATCCTCCGGCAGCCAGGGCTTCAAGGGCAGCCGCAAATCCACGCCCTACGCCGCCCAGGTCGCCGCCGAAGACGCCGGCAAAAAAGCGCGCGATCACGGCATGGAAACGCTGGAAATCGAAGTTTCCGGCCCCGGTTCCGGCCGCGAGAGCGCCTTGCGTGCGCTCCAGGCCGTCGGCTTTTCCATCACCGCCATCCGCGACATGACGCCAATCCCGCATAACGGCTGCCGTCCTCGCAAGCGGCGTCGTGTGTAAGCTGAAGACAAGGCCAGGGGCTCTGCCCCTGGACCCCGCTGGGGCGTGAGGCCCCAGACCCCCATTTGTTAGGGTCAGGAGGGGGGCCACACGTGACGTTACAACGCGTGAGTCAGCCCCCCTCCTGAACCTAACAAACAGAGGTTCTAAGGACTTGTCCTTAGCGGGGGTCCAGGGGGCAGAGCCCCCTGGCCTTACCTAACCTATCACCCGGCCCCGCCCTACGCGGACGGGAGCGTAATGAGGTAATATCGTGGTCATTCAACGTAATTGGCAGTCGCTGATCAAGCCGGAAAAGCTCGAGGTTGAGCCCGGCAACGATCCGCACCGCATCGCGACAGTCGTGGCCGAGCCGCTGGAGCGCGGTTTCGGCATGACGCTGGGCAACGCCATCCGCCGCATCCTGCTCTCGTCCCTGCAGGGCGCCGCGGTCACGGCCGTGCAGATCGACGGCGTGCTGCACGAATTCAGCTCCGTTCCCGGCGTGCGCGAGGATGTCACCGACATCGTGCTCAACATCAAGCAACTCGCGCTGCGCATGCACGGCGAGGGTCCCAAGCGCATGATGCTGACCGCGACCGGGCCGGGCGAGGTCCGCGCCGGCCAGATCCAGGCCGGCCATGACATAGACATTATGAACCCCGATCTGGTCATCTGCACGCTGGACGAGGGTGCCAAGCTCGGCATGGAGCTGACCGCCCAGCTTGGCCGCGGCTACGAACCTGCGACCGCCAACCGCCCCGAGGACGCGCCGATCGGCCTGATCCCCGTGGACGCGATCTACAGCCCCGTCCGCCGCGTCGCCTACAAGGTCGAACCGACGCGCGTTGGTCAGGTGACCGATTACGACAAGCTCGTGCTGACCGTGGAAACCAACGGCGCCGTTGGCCCGGAGGACGCGGTGGCGCTGGCTGCCCGCATCCTGCAAGACCAGCTCAAGCTCTTCGTCAATTTCGACGAGCCGCAACAGGTGCGTGCCGAGGAGCATCGTGACGATCTGCCGTTCAACCGCAATCTGTTGCGCAAGGTAGACGAACTCGAACTCTCCGTCCGCAGCGCCAATTGCCTGAAGAACGACAACATCGTCTATATTGGCGACCTGGTGCAGAAGACCGAACAGGAAATGCTGCGCACGCCCAATTTCGGCCGCAAGTCGCTCAACGAGATCAAGGAAGTCCTGACCAATATGGGCCTGGCCTTGGGCATGAATGTCACCGGCTGGCCGCCCGAAAATATAGAAGATCTGGCCAAGCGCCTGGACGAGCCTTTTTAATAGATGGGGGTCTGGGGCCTCAGGCCCCAGCGGGTCCAGGGCAGAGCCCTGGCCTTAACTTTAGGGATTATTTTATGCGTCACGGTGTAGCCGGCCGAAAGCTAGGCGTTACTTCCACCCACCGCCTCGCCATGTTCCGCAACATGGCCGTGGCACTCATCAAGCACGAGCAGATCACCACCACCTTGCCCAAGGCCAAAGAACTGCGCCCCGTCGCCGAAAAGCTAATCACGCTCGGCAAGCGCGGCGGCCTGCACGCGCGCCGTCAAGCGTATGCGCAGTTGCGTGACGATACGATCGTCAACAAGCTCTTCACCGCGCTCGCCGATCGCTACAAGAGCCGCGCCGGCGGCTACACGCGCGTGCTCAAAGCCGGCATGCGGTATGGCGATGCGGCCGACATGGCGGTGATCGAATTTGTCGATCGCGATCCTTCGGCCAAGGGCCAGGATAGTGGGCCGGTGCAAGAGATGCCGGAGTCCGAGGCGGAATAAAGACGGGCTTTTTGGGGGCCACGTATCCCCAAATCCTGCTTCAATCGTTCGCGTCTCACCGTCCCAACAACGTCGGCGCCTCCCGCAGAAACTCAGCCCGCGCCCGAGGACCGGATCGCTCCCCCTCGCCACCCTCATCCTGGATCAACCGCGCGAACGCCACGCGCCGCGCACCCTTTTCCGCCCACCCCACAAACCACCCATACCCATGCGCCTCATCGCGCACGCCATCAGCCGACACGGGCGAACCAGTCCCGGTCTTGCCATGCACCATCCACCCATCGCCCACCACGCCCACGGCCGTGATTTGCGCCGTCATGTCATACGCCCGCGCGGAAATCCCCAGCCTCCGCCCGCACAACCGCGCCAAAAACCCAACCTGCTCCAGAGGCGAAATCCGCAGGGACGAACTCAGCCAGGCCTGCGTCAGCCCGTCATGCCGCCCTGCATTCCCAGACACATCCTCGTTGCCATACCCAAACGCATGCACGTAACGCCCAAACCGCGCCTCGCCCAACGCGCCCGTCACCTGCTGCGAATACCAAACCACGGAGTAGGCAATCCAGCTCGTCGGATCGATCCTCTGCCGCCACTCGGGCAGCCAATCGGCATACCCCGCCTGGAAGGGCAGGACGGGCCTATGCGCATCCACCAAAAATCCTGAATCAAAGCCCATCAGGCTGATGGCGATCTTGAACGTGGAGGCCGGCGTCACGCGCTTTGCGCAATCGCCCTTCTGGTACATTACCTTGCCGGAAGACGCATCGGCCAGCAACGTGCACAGCGTGGCCGCCCTCGCCGGCGCCGCAAATAGGATCCCTGCGAGAAGGGCGGGGGCCAGGCGCATCCGCCCAACCCCCGTCTTCACTTACTTGCTCGTATCCGCAGGCGCTGGCGCGGGCGAAGCGTCGGGAGCCGGCGCGGCACTCGCGGGCGGCGCCGCCTGAGCGCGGTGGATTTTGTGCAAGTGATGCTTGTGCATCACGTGCTTGGTCGAATCGCTTGCCATGGGCGCGCTCGACTTGCCACCCGGCGTAAACGGCGTACCGGCCTTGGCCGCACTCAGGCTTTTGGCGTTCAGGTCCTCGACCGCCGCATTCCCGCTGTCGCCGCCGTGATGCATGCTGTGCGACGCCATGTGGTGGTGCTTCGCCTTCATGGGCGCGGGCGCAGGGGCCGCCGCAGGTGGTGCTGCATCAGGCGCGGGTGCCGGAGCCGCAGCATCCGGCGCAGGTGCGGCCGCCTCTGGCGCAGGTGCCGGCGCCGGTGCGGCCATCGGTGCCGCCCCGGTCGAAGACCCGGTGGGCGAGCCCACCGGTGCCGACGACCCCGGCGGCGTCGATTGCGCCTGGGCCGCGGCCATCCACCCCAGCGCGCCCAGCGCCACGGCCGACATTGCAAAACTCGAAATCTTAAGCACCGGTCACACTCCTCCTAAGGGTTGAGGCAGCCTGGCCGGCATGCCGAACCGCCATCACAACGACAATTTGGGGCAACATGCCCCACCAAAACAAGCACCTGCGCGCCGCGTTGCCATTTAGACGCAAGCTGTGGCAGTTCGGATGCAGCCAATGCCCCCTCGCACCCCTCAAACCACGCTCTTCCCCGCCGCCGAGCCCCCGGCGCCCGATGCCGCCGCCCGCCCACTGGCCGACCGCCTCCGCCCCACCACCCTAGCCGAAATCGCCGGCCAGGACCATTTGCTGGGCCCCGCCGGCACGCTGACCCGCATGATCGCCGCCGGCCAGCTGCCCAGCCTCATCCTCTGGGGCCCGCCAGGCGTGGGCAAAACCACCATCGCCCGGCTTCTCGCCGCCGCCGCCGGCCTGCACTTCACCCAGATCTCGGCGGTGTTCTCAGGCGTGGCCGACCTAAAACGCGTCTTCGAAGAAGCCATCCTCCGCCGAACCCGCGGCCAATCCACCCTCCTCTTCGTCGATGAAATCCACCGCTTCAACCGCGCCCAGCAGGACGGCTTCCTCCCCACGGTCGAAGCCGGCATCATTACCCTGATCGGCGCCACCACCGAAAACCCCTCCTTCGCGCTGAACGGCGCGCTGCTCTCCCGCTGCCAGGTCCTGGTCCTCCACCGCCTGGACGACGCAGCGCTCGACACCCTCCTGACGCGCGCCGAAGCCGATTTCGGCCCCCTCCCGCTCACCCAGCAAGCCCGCGCCACCCTGCGCGCCATGGCAGACGGAGACGGCCGCTACCTCCTCAACATGGCCGAACAGCTCGCAGCCTCGCCGCCACCAGCCCCCCTCGACCCAGCAGCGCTCGCCGAACACCTCGCCCGCCGCGCCGCCCTCTACGACCGCGATCGCGAGGAGCACTACAACCTCATCTCCGCCCTGCATAAATCGCTGCGCGGCTCGGATGCGGACGCCGCCCTCTACTGGTTCGCCCGCATGCTGACCGGCGGGGAGGACCCGCGCTACATCGCCCGCCGCCTGCTCCGCTTTGCGTCGGAGGACGTGGGCCTCGCCGACCCACACGCCTTGGCCCAGACGCTCGCCGCGTGGGAGGCCTACGAACGCCTCGGCAGCCCCGAAGGCGAGCTCGCTTTGGCCCAGGCCGTGATCTACCTCGCCACCGCGCCCAAATCGAACGCGGCGTACCTGGCCATCAAGGCCGCCATGCGCGCGTCCCGGGACACCGGCAGCCTGATGCCGCCCGCGCATAGTCTGAACGCGCCGACCAAACTGATGAAGCAGCTCGGCTACGGCGCCGGCTACGCCTACGACCATGACGAGGACGACGCGTTCTCGGCCGCAAACTATTTCCCGGACGGCATGGCGCGCCCGGCGCTCTACCAGCCGCGGGATCGCGGGTTTGAGCGCGAGCTGGGGAAGCGGTTGGCGCATTGGGCGCGGTTACGGGCGGAGCGGGAAGGCGAAGACAAGTAAAGGCTGGAGGAAATGAGCCATTCCCCCCGGACCCCCCGTCGACTTTTTCTAGGCGCACTCACCGGTCACACCAACTCGATCAGGACCTCGCCTCGTTCCAGCGCTGACAGTATGTCGGGCAGCACTGCCTCAAACCATGCCAGAAGCTCCCGCCGGCGCGTGTTTGGCAATCTGACCCAGACGACACATGGTCCCCCGCCCGACAGCGCCTTGCGCTGCGCAAAATCTTCATCCTTCGTAATGATTGTCGTGGCTTCCTGAACGGCCGCATTCCAGATGGCGGCATCGGAGGCGGCCTGCATCTGCCGATCGGCGACATGCCAAGCCTCATGCCCACGCGCGGCAAGCCAGCGGGCGAGCGCTGGCGGAAGCTGCGCATCGACAAGGAAACGCATCAGGCCACGCGCAGAACCAGATGGTCGCTCTGGCGGGCCGCGTATTCGAGTGCAGCGGTGATATCGCCGGCCTCCAGCACAGGATAATCAAGCAGGATTTCATCGCGGCTGGCGCCCGCGGCCAACAGGTCCAGTATGTCTTTCACCCGTACGCGCAGGCCGCGCAGGCAGGGCCGGCCACTGCATTGGGCGGGATCGACCGTAATGCGATGCGTTTCACTCATAAGCCAACCTCCCCGCGCACATCCATGACGCGCCGTCTCTTTGGCCGTGGCCATCGAGCGGTCGCGCCACACTCTACATGCAATACAGGCGCCAAGGTCACCGCTTACGCCGCCCTCGCGTCACGCCGGAGGATCTCGGCGTGGCCGGCCCGCACTCCCTGCCGCACACTCTCGCCGCCTCGGAAGGCTATGAACGTCTCAACAGCCCCGAAGGCGAACTCGCTCCGGCGCAGGCCGTGATCTATCTCGCCACCGCGCCCAAATCGAACGCGGCCTACCTGGCCATCAGGGCGGCCCTGCGCGAGGCCGCCAGACCGGCAGCCGGATGCCGCCCGCGCATAGTCTGAATGCGCCGACCAGACTGATAAAGCAGCTCGGCTACGGCGCCGGCTACGCCTACGACCATGACGAGGAAGACGCGTTCTCGGCCGCGAACTATTTCCCGGACGGCATGGCGGGTGGCGCTCTACCAGCCGCGGGATCGCGGCTTCGAGCGCGAGCTGGGTAAGCGCCTGGCGCATTGGGCGCGATTGCGGGAGGAGCGCACTCAAGGTGAAGGCAAGGCATGAAGGCTGGGGGGAGAGTGCCTCTCCCTCCAGACCCCCCCGTCGTCAATTTGCTCAACGAGCACCCGCGCCACGTAACAAGCCGCCGCCGGCGCCGTCATTGCGAACCCCGAATGGGGTGAAGCAATCCAGGCATCCGATTCCCGCGAGCAGCCAGCAGCCCGCACACGGAGCCAGTCCATTAATATGCAATCAGGCCGCCGAGTTCGACAGCAACACCGCCCTGTTCCTGCGAGCGCGCGCGCGGTATGGTCCCGTCACGGAGCAAACCATGCCCACCACCCTGCTCAAACGAGCCGCCGCCTACGCAATCGCCACCGCCTGCCTGATCGCCATCTCGCCCGCCCACGCCGCAGCCGAGTGGGTGTCGATAAAAACCCTGCCCGGCTTCAGCGACGCCCAAGCCCAACTGCAAGCCCTGGTCGACAAGAACGGCCATCACACGATCAACCGCTTATGCGTCATCGGCCAAAAGAATGGTGCCCACTTCCAGGCAGAAGTGTATTGGCCATCCGAGAACAAGCTGATCCTCTGGGTGCCCAACATCAACGACCCCGACACGCTGGCCCACTCTCGGCGGTATCTGGACCTCAAGCGCGACGTTCGCACCGATATCGGCACCAGCACATACCTGCTCTCGCGATCCTTCGTGAACGAACTGCTCACAGCCTGCTCGGCCAAGGGCGACCACTTCGTCATGCGTAAAACCCCGGGAACGGTGCCACACAATGGCTAGTCTGCCACCCGCCAAGCCTGGCGCATCCACACCAATTACCTTGGGTCCGCCTAATACAGATGCCGGCGCAATGGAGAGGCTGTTTCTCCTGGAGGCATACAACCCCGGCAATGTCGGCAATTACGTGGCAACGGACAATCTCACCGCAATGAGGTTGATGCGTCAGACCATTGTGAACAGGTTGAAATCTCCTGCCGAATACGGTGCGCGAGGGGCGACGACGGAGACCGACATTGTAGAACTAGGCAACCAGTTTGCTGGCTTCGGCACTTATCCCACGCTCGATGCAGGCATGAACGCGAATTTGACCGGCATCCTGGCGATCGCCAACAACCCGCGTCACTCTCAGCAAGCCGCCTATGCACAATTCGTCAGGACGCCATCACGGCGGCCACCGAACCCGTTGCTCCTCCGACGGCAAAGTACACCGACGTGACGGCTTGGCGGACGGCGGATCATGGCCCTCCGCAGGGGCGCTTCAAGGCGCTGGGAACAATCAGCGGGAACACGTTCTATTCAACGACGCCCGTGCCGCCAATGCCGCCCAAGCACCTCAAGCACGCGAAACCGCGACCGCATCCAATGAGATCGAGGTGATGGTTAGCGGCGCCATACTCACGGTGTTTCGCATCAAGGTGTTGGCAGGCACCCTAGTGGGCCGCGAGAGCGGACACTGACCTTACCGTCTGGCGTAACGGTCATGTCCACGTCATAGACAATCGTGCTCGGGTAGCTCGCTGCTTCGGCGCTGCCTTTGTAGGCGGCACGGCAATCCGCAATCGGCGGTGATTGTGCTGCAATGGCGCGGGAGAAACGGCCCTCCTTCATCGCTTTGCTCCAGCAAGCGTCGCCGTCCTTCAGAAGCGAGCAGGTTGCGTCATAGGCGCGGAGATAGCGCAAATGCAGTGCATCGCCTTCCACGGTAACGGCGTGTAGGCCGGCCGCGGACGTTTTGGTGGGCAGCGCGCTTTTCTGGTCTGTGTAAACCTGGTGACCATCGGACAAGTGCAAAACCACGAAAGGTTCGGCACCGGGCGCATCGGTCGATTGATAGACAACGTAGGAGCCCTTACGCCCCAGCAGCGTTTGGCTCTCCACATCCAGCTTGATGTCTCCTGCACCAGGCGCGGCCCGACAGACCGGCCGCGCCCCGCGCGAACCCGGATGGACGACGTAAGATGGTCCCATTCCGGGTGAGTCGGTCGCTGTCTCGCGTATCATCAAGTCTGCATACCAGTGGCAGCGCAACGCCTCCGCCGGGTGCGGCCCAGCCGTCGCGTCAAGCTCCTGGTTGGCCGAGGGTACATCAAAGAGCTTTTCTTCTGGCATGGGTTCGGCGGCAGCCCAGCCGAGAGGCACGGTAATACAAGTAATTAATAGCGTGCTTAGGCAGGCACGCTTGCATAAGATACCAATTGTGCTGGGGTTGTGCGGCATGTGGACCATCGGATTGAGTTACCAATCGACGAAGTTAATTGACTGCTGACATGGAGGCAAATTTGGCCAGATGGTGTTGCCGCCTCGTGGGCGCCAACACCATCAGAAATTCAGGCCACGGCGGGCTTGAGCACTTTACGACTTAAGGCGAAGTAGATGCCCCATATTGCCCCGAGTTCAAGGATCAACCGAACAAATTCGATCCCGTAGTGAATCATGCCGCGGGCCATCCGCGCACCCTCTGCGCCGCCAAGGAACGATGCTTGACCCATCGCCTGACTGACGCTGGGAGGCCCGGAAAGCAGAAAGCCGTATTCAACCGGACCGTTATTAATAATGAATGGGGGAAATACGATCGCGTTGACGGTCAGGCCAATCGCGAGATAGAGAGATAGCCGGCTCCACTGGGTCAGCATTGCGAATTCTCTTTGCAGCAAGTGAGTTTTTAGATTGGGCGATCACGGTCATTGCCGCCGCCCGTCGGCGGCGGCAATGACAAGATCGCCAGAGCAACGCAAGCGTGAGGAAAAGAACGTTGCCCTTGCGAGTCGAGGCTCTTGCCCAACAGTTTCAGGCGCAAGGCAACTTGTTGCCTACTAGGGTGCGTTTGAACAAGTTTTGTCGCTACAAAGTCCGAGGACAAACGTTGCGGTGGCTTCGGCTTGATCCTGACCAGCGTAGTTCGTGTAGGAGTATAGGGTGAGAGTCTGGTGGACCTGTTCTGCCGCCAAAAGTCCGTTATCGACGTTAAAGCCGTTATAGTAGTTCAAGTGGTCACCAACGGGGAAGGTGCCATAGGAGTAACTTCCGTCGAGGATAACCTTTGCAGCAGCTAATCGCGCAGCAACGTCAGGGGCAGGAGAGCCGGTTTGCCAGACAGCCTGGTCCGGAAAATAGCCGTCGGGGGCAGCGTCCATAACCAACGTCCAGATCGTGCTTCCGCCCTGTCCGACTCCCTCGGTTAACGTGCCGAACTGGGTTGCATTGTTCTCATATTTCGCGTAGTAGCGCCCTGGCACAAAGTGGTCTGTCTGGAGCTTCGGCGACATCTTAAACGAAGATGACGTGACGGACGGCACACCCCCTGCGCTGACCCCGAGGGTAATCGTAGCGTCATAATAGGCTATCTTGCCGTTGGCTTGCGCCGTCGGCAAGCGCGAAATCGTCAGCAGCGTGCCTTGGCCGACAATGCCGGATTGCTCGAGATAAGCTGTCTGTGCGAACGCAGCCGAGGGGACTGCGCAGGCGAGTAGCAGCGAGAGGCGCAGCGTAATGTTTCGGATCATGGTCGTGGTGCCTTTCGTAAGATGTCAGCCGTTGTGTGGCCCCGCTCATCTGAGGTTGCACAGTCAAAATTGTCTCCAAACCCTTTCGACAAGAAACTCTCAAGGTTTTCTTACAGGCTAACCTATTATTGTGATTGGAATGTCGGTGTCCGGTTAGCCTACTAACGGGATTGCTACCTTGACGCCGGGAACACTCCTCCGCACCCTCCGCGTGGAGGTTGCGGCTGCTATTCCCCAAAAAAACGCAGCCGCGGCTATCAATTCGCGGAAAGGTTGTAACGGTGCCAGACGCTGACCGAGCCTTCGACGATCCACATAAGAATCGCATCTGGCGCGTAGGCGTCGCCGAGTTCGACGAATCTCGCCGCGAACTTCGGCTTGGCGGCCAAGTCCGCACCGTCGAGCCCAAGCCGCTTCTCCTGCTTGAGACGCTTCTGTCTCGCGCAGGCGATATCGTCACGAAGGAGGAACTGCTCGCCATCGTCTGGCAGGACCGGACCGTCGTCGAGCAGTCGCTGACCACCGCCGTCTCGAAATTGCGAACAGCCTTGGGAGATCAGGGCCGCGCCATCGTCGAGGCGGTCCACGGCGTGGGCTACCGCATCGGCCTTCCGATTGAATTGCGCGCCGCTCCGGAGCCGCCCAAACTCGCCTTTACCTTCCAGTCTGGCGACCCTGTTCCAAACCGCCCGCAATGGCGCCTGGAGCGGCCGTTAGGGAGCAACACCGCAAACGATGTATGGCTCGCCCGGCACCAGAAAACCGGCGAACAGCGCGTTTTCAAGTTTGCCGACACCACGCCGCGCCTGGACGCCTTGAAGCGCGAAACGGCCCTATCCCGCATTTTGCACGACGCCCTTGGTGATCGTCCCGACCTGGTACGCATTAGCGAATGGAATTTTGAAAGCCGACCTTTCTTCATCGAGAGCGCCTTCGGCGGTAACAGTCTGCCTGAGTGGGCTGCAGCCCGAGGAGGCATAGGCGCAATCCCCCTAGCTGAACGCGTCCACATCGTCGCCCAGATTGCCCGCACGGTAGCCGCCGCCCACGATGTCGGTGTGCTTCATCGGGACATCAAACCAAACAACGTGCTGGTAACCGGCGACGGAGCGGGTCTGGCCGTACGATTGGTTGATTTCGGCTCCGGCCGTCTCACCGAAGCCGCGCGCCTTGGTGCGATTACTATCTCGGGCCTTGGCCTGACGGCCGAAGGCGCGTTCGGAAGCGACGGCTTTACCGGCACGTTGCGTTATATGGCTCCCGAGGTCGTGGCAGGCGGGCCGCCCACGATCGCTGCGGACGTCTATGCGTTGGGAATGATCCTATACCAGATGATCGTAGGCGACCTGGATCGCCCTTTGGGCGCGGGGTGGGAGGCGGATATTTCCGATCCATTGTTGCGCGAGGATGTCAGGGAAGCCGCTTCGACCGATGTAGCCAAGCGGCTCCCGTCCGCCTTGATCCTGGCCGAACGCCTTGAGACTCTTGCTGTCAGGCGTGCAGAACGAGAAAGGCTTGAGCAATTACAACAAGCGGCCAATCACCTGGCGCGCCGAGTTGAGCGCGCCCAGACGCGAAGGCCCTGGCTCATACTCGGCATAACCTCTCTCGCTCTGGGTCTGTTAGCAACGGGCATATTTGCCGCGCGCGCCACGCGTGCGCGTAATGAAGCCCTGCGTGAGGCGAGTATTGCCAGGCAGGTGAACATCTTTCTGACGGATGATCTTCTTGGCCGGGGCAACCCGTTCAGGTCCGGCAGCGCGAACGAGTCGCTTATGGAGGCAGTAACCAAAGCGGAGCCACGCATAGCGGACAGGTTTGCCCGAGAGCCTATTGTCGCAGCGTCACTCTATGCTGCTCTAGCTCAAGCCTTTTCCGGACGGAGCGCTTATGCAGAAGCCCGTGCAGCCTACGACCAGGCAGTTGAAGCCTATGACCAAGCAGAAGGAAAAAACGCCGCAGACGCCACCATCCTGCGCC
This sequence comes from Acetobacteraceae bacterium, assembly GCA_965276755.1. Taxonomy (GTDB): domain Bacteria; phylum Pseudomonadota; class Alphaproteobacteria; order Acetobacterales; family Acetobacteraceae; genus CAJCIS01. Next base: position 1,784,547 of record OZ255625.1, on the reverse strand, counting down.
TTCGGCAAGTTCCTATGGAGGTTGTTTCCTTACAGGCGGGATCAATGGACCGAGCCAAGCAGCTAATCCAGAACGCAGAACCCGTAATCGCCAGCCTGGGACCGCGGTCGGCTGAGGCTAATGCGTGGCTGCTCTATGCCAAAGGCATGCTACAGCTAGCGGGCGGCGATGTGCAGCAGGCGCAGCGCGAATTTGTGGCAGCTGCCGATATCGCAGACACCACGCCGGGCAGCTTCGATGAGCAAGCCCGCTTTGACTTCCGTCAGCGCGAAGCTTTTGCGGACTTTCGTTTGGGGCAATTTTCGAAGGCGGACAAGCTTCTGTCTCAACTGCTCTCGCAACAACTAAAGCTGCATGGTCCGCGGCACCCCGACACCTTACTTGTCAAACAAACGCAAGCGACAGTCCTCATGGCCAGTGGCCATTCACAGGAGGCAATTAGGGCTATCAATGGCATGGTCGCCGACCTGATCGCGGTCTATGGACTCGACCATCGTCTCACCTTGCAGGCTTACACAACGCGAGCTGAGGCCGAGGGGATGAGCGGACGGTACGAGGATGCGATACGTGACGATTTGCTGGTGTATAAAGTGTCTCTGGCTAAACAGGGAAGCCATGCCTTCTATACCTTCGGAACGCTGTCCGATATGGCAACCTCGGAGTGTAGAAGCGGTCGATCTGATCCGGGACTGTCTCACGCACTACAGGCCTTTGAAGATGCGAAAGCCACGGTGGGCGAGACGAACGCAATCGCGCAGATCGCCTCGACCACAGTCGCGTTCTGCCTGATTATAAATAAGCAATACGAACGAGCTGCAAATTACCTCGACGGATTGAATGCGAAGAACATGGCTGAGTTCTTGGCAGATCCAGATAACGCCGCATCCACGTCCCTCCTACGTGCAGCAATCGCGGTCAATACTGGCGACGCCGTGCATGCCCGAGAGCTCCTGCGACTGCCGTTAATCGCCTACAATAAACCATATGCGGACAAGTTCTACCACGACTGGACCTTAATGCTGAGCCAATCAGTAGCGGATAAAATCCACTAGCTTAATAAAGACGCGGCCACCGCCGGCAGCACCCCGCCCGCGAGCAACCCCATCGCCGCCCACGCCAACCCCCTCACTGCCGCGTCCACAACGCCACGTTCAGCCAATCCGCCGCACCCCACGCATCGCGCACAATCCTCTCGCCCCGGCTAGCGCCCCCAACCACGAACGCATTGAGCCTGACGTCGAAGGCGGAAAACGCCCCCGCTCCGGCAGCCCTGAGAACCCGCCCACCGCGTGCCACGCTCCTGGCATCACAAAAGCCGCTCAATTGGTCTTTGACCAAGTGCTCGCCACCACAGAACGCGACGAAAAAATTGTGCAGGCAGCAAAAGCGAATAGCGCAGTAAATTCCCCTGCCTTCTTTGGTCGGGTCCTTGACGATCTATTTATCCAATGCATAGAAGGCAACGACGAAATCGTCAATGGCGTAATGAGCGGCAAGGACCTTCGCGCCATAGCGCAAAGCCACCTTGCCCGTGAAATACACGAGCGGATTAGAGTCGCTGGGAAGGAGAGCAGTGCAGCAGCCGACGAGTTTAACGGGCATCCGTCCCGCGCCTAGGGCTCCCGCCTCCATAGTATGTAACCTTTATCTCCCCCGCGGAACTTGCTAACCCCACTCGATCCCGGAGCCCACCATGAACCAAGTCTCCAAGTCTCAGCCCGCCAGCGAAGATACCGAGGACCCGTTGATCGTCCTCTTTCGCCAAATCTCCGCCGAAGCCAAGGCAGCCGGCTTGACCGAAGCAGAAATCGATGCAGAACTGGCCCTCCACAAGGCCCAGCGCAGCGTCTGAACGTCTATGTCATAGACGCAACCACCGTCCTCTCGGCAGCCTTGAAGCCCGGCGGAACACCGGAGCGTGCCCTACAAGCCGCAAGGGCAAGAGGCAAAATAGCGCTATCTGCTCAAATTTACGCGGAGATTGCTGAAGTCCTCACAAGACCGAAATTCAGCAGGTTTCTCACGATCGACCGCCGCAAAACCATTCTCGGCCTATTGAGCGACACCGCAATGTGGGTCAAACCAGAAAAACCAGTGCTGGACTGCCGAGACAGCAAAGACAACAAATATCTGCCTCCTCGCTGTTTAGAGTGGGCTAGCCGCCGCGTCAGCCCCCTCTAGCCATGTTTCTCGGTTCGGCTGGAGCGCCGTTTCTCCGTCCCGGCCTAACACCTGCCCGACGCTGGCTGCGGCGGCTGTCAAGGATGGCCGAAGGCCACCGCGGAGCGGCGCGCAGCGTCCTTGATTGCCGCCGCAGCCAGCGTCACGCTTGTTCCAGCCGGGGGCCACACGCCGGAGGGAGAGCGATGAAAGACACCAGTCTGTTGCAAGCGGCGCTGGGCCTGACCCAGCCCTGGAGCGTTGTTCAAAGCACGTTTGACGCGGCTGCCCGTCAGCTCGACATCCATCTCGACTTTGCCCGCGGCAGCCGCTTTGCGTGCCCAAACTGCGGGACCGCCGATTGCCCGGTGCACGACACCGAAGTGTCTACCTGGCGCCATCTCAACTTCTTCCAGCACCAGGCTTATCTGCACGCCCGCGTGCCGCGCACACGATGCGCACAGTGCGGTGTCCGCAAGATTGCCGTCCCTTGGGCGCGAAAAGACAGCGGCTTTACGTTGCTGTTCGAGGCGTTGCTCATGACCATGCTAAGCGCCATGCCTGTCAGCGCCGTCGCACGCATGGTGGGAGAACACGATACCAGGCTTTGGCGCGTGATCCACCACTACGTGGCCGCGGCGCGCGAACGAATGGATGCCTCCGGCGTGACCCGCGTGGCCATCGACGAGACCGCAGCCGCCCGCGGTCACACCTACATTTCCCTCTTTGTCGATATCGACCAGGCGCGTGTGCTGTTTGCCACCCAAGGCAAGGACGCTGCCACAGTCGCCGCCTTTGCCGAGGACCTTCGCGCACACCATGCAACTCCCGAGCAGGTGGAGGAGGTGTGCATCGACATGAGCCCAGCCTTTATCAAAGGCACGGCAGAGAGCCTGCCGAACGCACATGTCACGTTCGATCGTTTTCACGCTATGAAGATCGTCAACCACGCGGTCGATCGCGTGCGCCGTGCCGAGCAGAAGGTGCAGCACGCGCTCAAAGGCACGCGCTACATCTGGTTGCGCAACCCGGGAAATTTGTCGCAGCGCCAGAGTGCCACGCTGGCGTCCTTGCCCACGCGCAACCTTAAAACCGCAAGGGCCTATCAGATCAAGCTCGCTTTCCAGGATCTCTACAGCGAAGAGACCACCGAGCAAGCCGCCGATTACCTCAAACGATGGTATTTCTGGGCAACCCACAGCCGCCTTGCGCCGGTCATTGAAGCCGCACAGACCATCAAGACCCACTGGCACGGCATCATACGCTGGTTCAACAGCAAGATCGCCAATGGCTTGATCGAGGGGATCAACAGCCTCGTCCAAGCGGCAAAGGCAAAAGCCAGGGGCTACCGCTCAGTCCGGAACCTCATTGCAATCGTCTACCTGCTTGCCGGAAAACTCGATTTCAAGCTGCCAGCGCTATGAAAGCGCATACCCACCCCAAACAGCGAGGAACCAAATATCTCGAACTGGCAATCGCCGCTAGCGCCACCTCCATAATCTCCGGTGACAAAGACCTGCTCGTGCTCAACCCTTGGCGCGGCATCGACGTGCTTTCGCCAGGCGCATTTCTCAACGTAATCACCTGAAATCACCGCGGGCGAGCGGCGGCCGAAATTGCCACGCGCCGTCCACCCGCTTATATCCGCCGCACTCCCTACCCCAGGCCACCCCCCGCCCATGACCGTCACCACCCGCGCCGTCACCACAGACGAGGCAGACATCCGCCTCGACCGCTGGTTCCGCCGCCACTACCCCTGGCTCACGCAAGGCGTGCTGCAGAAACTCTGCCGCACCGGCCAGATCCGCGTAAATGGCGCCCGCGCCGAGCCCAACACGCGCCTCACCCCCACCCAAACCATCCGCATCCCCCCCCTCCCGGTCAACGACAACCCCCCACGCCCCCCGCCCGAGCCCAACGCCGCCCAGGCAAAAGACCTGCAAAACCTCGTCATCTACAAAGACGCCGCCCTGATCGCGCTCAACAAACCCCACGGCCTGGCCGTCCAGGGCGGCCCCGGCATCACCCACCACATAGACGGCCTGCTGGACGCACTCCGCTTCGGCGCCGAGGACCGCCCCCGCCTGGTCCACCGCCTGGACCGCGACACCTCCGGCCTCCTCCTGCTCGCCCGCACCCCGGGTGCGGCCGCCCGCCTGGCCGCCACCTTCCGAGGCCGCCACATAGAAAAAACCTACTGGGCCGTCACCGTCGGCACCCCCACCCCGCCGGCCGGCCGCATAGACCGCCCCGTCGCGCGCATCGGCAGCAGCGCCGGCAGCCGCTCCGCCATCGCCACCCTGGGCGATCCAAACGCCACCCACGCCATCACCACCTACGAGACGCTGGACATCGTCGCCAAACGCTTCGCCTGGCTCGCCCTCTCCCCCCAAACCGGCCGCACCCACCAGCTCCGCGTGCACGCCGCCTCGCTCGGCACCCCGATCCTCGGTGACCCCAAATACGGCGTCGAAAAAAGCCACGCCCCCGGTTTCAACGCGAGCCTGCATCTTCACGCCCGCCGCCTGCGTTTCCCCCACCCATCCGGTGCCATGCTCACCCTGGAGGCCGACCTGCCCCCCCACATGCGCGAAACTTTCGCCGCCTTAGGCTTTGCAGCCCCCAGCGCCGCACGCCCCCAACATGTCTGACCTCTTCGCCCCGCAAGATCGCCGCCCCCGCCTGGCCCCCAGGCGTCGCGGCCTCGCCACCCGCGCCATCATCCTCCTCGTCCTCACCCTCGCCGCCCTGGCCGCGCTCACCATTTGGGCGCTGACCGGCCCCCTCTCCCCCGAGCACCTGCGCGCCGAGCTCGAGCGTGGCCTGACCCGCGCGACCGGTCGCGACTTCAAGATTGCCGGCCCCGTCCACGTCAGCCTTGGCGCCGCCCCTACCTTGACGGCGGAGAACATTTCGCTTGCCAATCTGCCCGGCACCTCCCGCCCGCAAATGCTGACCGCCGCCTCTGTCCGCGCCGAGCTTGCGTTGCTGCCGTTGCTCGGCGGCGAGGTGACCATCGAGCAAGCCACGCTGACCAATCCCGATATTATCCTGGAGACCGCGCCCGACGGCACGCCCAACTGGCAGATGCACAAGATCCGTAGCGCATTGTTCGAAGGCACGTCCGAACCCGCGGCATCTCGTGGGCCAGGTGCGAGCGTGCAAATTCGCCATCTCCGCATCGATGGCGGAACAATCACCTACCGCCCGAGCGCGGGCCCTGCGCTTAGCGCGCAAGTGGATACGCTGACCCTCTCTGCCAGTAGCCCCAGCGCACCGCTGCACGGCAAGCTCGTTGCGCGCGCGCAAGGCGTGGCATTTACCGGCACGTTGCAGGCCGGCTCGTTCGAGCGTCTTCAGGGTGGCCCGGTCACCGCACTCGCCGGCGCCTGGCCGTTGACGATTACGCTGTTAGGGCCGGGCGCCTCCTTCAAGCTTGATGGCGGCATCAACCATCCCGACGAAATGCGTGGTTACGCTTTCCTGATTACCGGCAACGTGGCTGATATGGTGCCACTCTATCCCTGGCTGCCTCCGGTGCTTGCGCTGCCGCTGCATGATGTTAATTTCACGACCCGTGTGAGCGATGGGACCAATGGCGAGCGGCACACGTCGGCGCTTTCGTTGCAGGCGGGGCCTTCGGACTTGACGAGTGCCGTCCAGGGCCTGGTGCTGCGCAACGCGTTACTGTCCGCACCTGGTCCGGGACAGCAGATGCAGTTGACGATCGATGGCATGTTTGGGGGTGCGCCGTTACGCGTGTCGGCGACATCCACACAACCGGATACGGTTGGTAGCGGTTTGCCGATACCGCTGACCATTACGGCTCAGGCGGCGAGCGCGAATTTGGCGGTGCGCGGCACGGTACCGGCGAGCTGGAATGGGCTTGGCTATGATTTGCAAGTCGATATTCACGCGCCGAATTTGGCCGATCTTTCGCCACTGGCACGTCGGCCGTTGCCGGAGGTGCATGACATCGTGGCGGACGCGCATGTGGGCGATGCGGGGTTTCGCCTGCGGGGTTTTAATTTGCGGGAGCTGACGGCGAATTCCTCGCTCGGGGATGTGGCGGGGAATGCGACAGTGGCGTGGTCACCAGTGCCGAATTTGAGCGGGACGCTGAGTTCCAAGCATGTCGATGTCGATGGCGTGCTGGCGGCGATTACTGTCCTGAACGGGCCGGCGGCCGTGGCGGCCAATGTTGCGCCGGCGCCGGCGCCGGCGATGATCGATGCACCGGTGCGGGTGTTTTCGGATGCCAAGCTGCCGTTTGGGGTGGTGCACGATGCGGATGCGGATCTGACGCTTTCGGCGGCGCGGCTGACTTTGGGCGGGGAGACTTATCGGGATCTGCAGGCGCATTTATTTGCCAACGGCGGCAAGCTGGTGCTGAACCCGGCTCGGGTGACGGGACCGGGCGGGGTGATGATTGGGGCATTGACGCTGGATGCGGGGATTGATCCCTCGCCTGTGGCATTGACGTTGCGCGCGCCTTCGTTGTCTGCGTCCAGGGTTGCGGGGTGGTTGGGGTATGCGGGTGGGGCGAGCGGGCAGATGCAGGTGGATGTGGCGCTGAGCGGGGTGGGAGATAGCGCGCATGCGCTGGCGGGCAGTGCGAACGGGCATGTCGGAATTTCGATGGTCAATGGGCAGTTTAGCGACGCGCTGTTTGCCAATGCGGTGGGAGCTGCACTGAATTCTGCTGGCGTGCCGGCGATTTCGGGGAGTGCTGACGTTCGGTGTTTTGCGCTGCGCGCCCAGTTGCGGCAGGGGCAGGGGAGTTTGGAGGCGCTGGCTTTGGATACGTCACGATTGGCCCTGACGGGGACTGGGTCTTTTGATTTGAATGCGGAGACGGTGGCGTTGCATTTAAAGCCCACGGTGCGCCTTGGGGGGACCGGGGTTGCCTCGCCGGTGTCGTTGAGCGGGGGATTTGGGGATTTGAAGGCGGCGCCTGATGCGCAGATGCCCGGCGGCCGATTTGGGCTGACGATTGGCGGGCCGGGGCCCGATGATGGGGCGTGCGTTTCGGCGTTGTCTCGGGCGCGGGGCGGAATGCCGGGGCCGTTGCCGTCTGTTTTCGTGGCACCTTCGGGCCCGCATAAAAAACCGATCGATTTGCTACGCGGATTATTTCACTAATGACGGGGGGTTTGGGGGCTTGGGCGGATAGAGTCGGCGCATGCGCCGACCCGCCCAAGGCACATCTCCCCCAATTCTTTCCTCCGTGAAACGCTTTTGGTCTGAGGTTTCCGTTTCTTTCGAAGAAGGTTTGTTCGTCGTCCGGTTGGATGGGCGGCCTGTGCGCTCGCTTGGGGGGTTGCGGCAGCAAGCGTTGGCGGAGGCGGTGGCGGAGGAGTGGCGGTTGGCGGGAGAGGTTTTTAGTGCGGCGGATTTGCCGCTGACGGGGTTGGCTGGGACGGCGCAGCGGTTGGAGTTGAGCGCGGCGGTGGAGGCGGTGGCGGCTTATGGGGCGAGCGATCTGATTTGCTATCGGGCAGAGCGGCCGGTGGGGTTGGTGGCGACGCAGGCCAGGGCGTGGGGGGCGTGGGTTGAGTGGGCGGCGGGGCGGTTTGAGGCGCGGCTGCTGGTGACTGAGGGGGTGATGCCGGTGATGCAGGAGGGGGAGGCGCTGGCTCGGCTGAGGGGGGCGGTTGCGGGGTATGATGCCTTTGGGTTGGCAGGGTTGGGGGTGATTGTGCCCGCCTTGGGAAGTTTGGTGTTGGGGTTGGCGGTGGGCGAGGGGGTTTTGGGGGTTGAGGAGGCTTACCGGCTTTCGATTTTGGATGAGCTGATCGAGGAGGAGGCTTGGGGGGTTGATGAGGGGCGGCTGGCTCGGCGGGCGGCTGTGGAGCGGGATTTGGCGGCAGCGGGGCGGTTTATGGCGCTGGCCGCGTCGGGTTAGTGGGGGCCGGCGCGGGGGCGGACGGCGTCGTTGGGGTCTGGGTGTGTCGGGCGCAAGGCAGGCGCTGGGCGGCTGGGCGCGGCTTTCGGGCGGGGGGGCTCGTTTGTGGGCTTGGCGGGGGCTTGGCGGGCGGCGGTGATGGCGGTGAGAGCTGCCTCGATCTCGGGCGCGGTGAGTTCGGGATTGTCCAGCAAAGAGAGGGCGGCTTGGGCGTTATCGCCGGCGAGGATTAGGCCGATGGAGGCGCGGTGGTCTTCGAGCGGCTCGCGCTGGTCTGGCGGGAGGAGGTGGCGGTCCCTGATGAGGAGGAGATGGGCCTCGGTGGGGGCGCCGAGCACGCGGGTGGCGGCCAGGTAGGCGGCCCGGCGGGCGCGGGTGCGGTTGGGGCTGTTTTGCGGGACCTCGCCCAGGGCGCGGGCGATGGCGGCCAGGTGCCGGTGCAGAATTTGCGCCAGCAGGTAGTGCATGTCCGGGAAGTGGCGGTGGATGGTTGCCGGGCTGAGGCGCATGGCGCGGGCGAACTGGTTCATGCTGATGGCGCCGCGGCCGTGGTGGGCCATGATGGCCTGGGCGGCGTCCATGATGCGTGTTTGGCGGTCCTGCTCCTTGAAGGAGAGGATTGGTCGCTGGCCGGGGATTTCGTCGCACTGGGCACGAAGGATGCGGGCTGGGATTTGCATGGGTGGGATGGTAGTGAACGAAGGGGGAACGTGGCAAGGGGGGATTTGGGGGGTGTGGTTTAACAGGCTGCGGAAAAGCATCAAAGTTTAACGTGTTTTCCCCGTCTTTTGGTTTTCAAACTCGCTTTTTAGGCCGATTTTGCCTCTGTCGGCCCCAAAACGCCGTCCGAAGCAGGCGTTTCCCGCTTCCAGTACAGACTCCCGGCGTGGTCAGGCCGCAACCGCCAACAGCTTGGGCAGCCGGATGAGGTTATAGGCAGCCGCAGTCAGCGTGAACATCCATCCAACGCAAGCCGTGCCCCGATGCCGCGTCTTGCGAAAACCAGCGGCCGATTTCATCCAGCCGAACACCTCCTCGATCCGCTTGCGCTTGCGCTGGCTGATCGCCTAGCCCTCGTGCCGCGTTGTGCGACCATCGATGGCCGAGCGGCGGTTCTTGTTGTTCTGCGCAACATGTGGCGTCACGCCAAGGCGACGCATCTCGGCCACGAAGTCGGCCGAGTCGTAGTTCTTGTCAGCGCCAAGCGTCATGGCAGGCGCCGCGACCAAGGCACCCACCATGGCGCACGCCGCCTCGCGCTCCGCCGTGCCGGTGGCATGCGTCAGGGCCACGTCCACCACCAAGCCGTTGCGGTTTTCGCTAAGCGCATGGCCCATGTGGCAAAGCTTGGCGGCCTGGCCTGCCGCTTTCTTATAGAGGCGCGCATCAGGATCCGTCTTGGAGGCATGCGTCTCATTGCTGCGAAGCTGGCCGCGAAAATCGACCTCGCCATTGCGCCCATCCGCCGGCGGCTCGCCCGAACCATCCTTGGGGGCAAAGCTCTTCATGCTGGCCCAGGCTTCGATCAGCGTGCCATCAACAGAGAAATGCTCGGTGGAGAGCAGCGGTGCGACCGCGGGGTGGGCCAGGATGGCCGCCAGAAATTGCCTTGCAATATCGCCCTCCAGCAGGCGTTTGCGGTTCTTGGTGAACACGGTCACGTCCCAGACCGGCGCGTCCAGCGACAGGCCGACAAACCAGCGGAACATCATGTTGTAGCGCAGCTGCTCCATCAGCTGCCGCTCCGAGCGGACGCCGAAGAAGGCTTGCACCAGCAACGCGCGCAGCAGTTTCTCAGGCGCGATGGACTCGCGGCCAAAGGGGGAATACATCGCCTCGAACTTGCCCGAGAGCTGATCGAGGGCCGCGTTCACCAGCGGGCGAATAACACGCAGCGGGTGATCCTTTGGGACTAGCGATTCGGGACTGGCGTAGCTGAACATCTTGCCGGTCTGGCGGTCTGCTCCACGCATCGATGCGACTTTCCCGGCTGATCGAACGCGCTATTGAATCGTACCGCAGCCGTTTTGGGAAGGTGAATTTCCGCAGCCTGTTAAGGGATACGGGCAAGGGGATTGCTTCGCGTCCGGAGATATACGCCGTCGCATAGTGGCAGGTATTCGATTTGCTTCATACAGTGACGTCCATTTGCGAACCATCCTAGGTTACATCTGAATTCAGGGTAATTTCGCTCACGCCTTGATGGAGAAGGAAAACGAATGGTCGATCTGGTCGTCTCGTCGGCTGACATCGCGTTTAGGCCGTGCGATCTGCTTATTCTCAAGCATGCAAATGGATTTTTCGGCGTTGATGAGATTATCTCCCACCGTCTGGACTTCAGGGCGCAGGTGCCAAAAGGAGAATTTGCCTTTCTAACGGGACGGAACATTGAAGCTAGTAAATTACTGTATATTGGTGTTGGGCCTCTAAGAGGCTGACCCGGAACGGTTCTGCAACGCAGTCCCGAGTCTTTTCAGCCGTTTACCGATTCCGGCCGTCTAGCTTCAAGACAGGGGTTGCGTGATTTCAGCGGCTACGATTCTCTCGTGTTTGCGAAGACCCGAGGGAAATACATGGCCTGGACTGAAATCACGCGCCCGCAGTATCAGCGAGATGGGCTGCGCTATGCAAGCGATACCACCGATCAGGAATGGACGCTCATCGAGCCGCATATGCCTGCCCCCGCCAGCTGCGGGCGCCGGCGCGCGCATGACCTGCGAGAGGTCGTCAATGCCATCTTCTACATCATCCAGTCGGGCTGCCAGTGGCGCATGTTGCCAAAGGGGTTCCCGCCCTACACGACCGTGCAGCGTTACTTCTACGCCTGGCGAGACAACGCGCTTTGGCAAACGATCAATCATGTCATGCTGATGGCTGTGCGCGAGGCGGCCGGCCGCGAGGCGAGCCCGACAGGCGGGGTGATCGACAGCCAATCGGTCAAAACCACGGAGTCCGGCGGTCCGCGCGGCTACGCGGCCGAGAAGATGATCAAAGGCCGCAAACGGCATCTTCTGACCGACACCATTGGTCTGCCCGTGGGCATGATCGTGCATCCCGCGGACGTGCAGGATCGCGACGGCGCACCGATGCTGCTGGAGAGCGTGCGCCACCTCTATCCCTGGCTGCGTCATGTGTTTGCCGATGGTGGTTACGCCGGCGACAAGCTGAAAAACGCGTTGATGGGCAAAGGCGATTGGACAATCGAGATCGTCAAGCGCTCCGACGCGGCGAAAGGCTTTGTCCTGTTACCGCGCCGCTGGGTGGTGGAACGCACGATTGCCTGGTTGAGTCGCAACCGGCGCCTGGCAAAGGATGTGGAGGCGAGCATCGCAAGCGCCACGACTTGGCTCTACATCGCCAGCGTCAAGCTGATGTCGCGCAGGCTGGGGGCGGTATCATCTTGATCCCGAATGAGATCAACGGTTTAGCCTGTTACAACGCCGATTCGAGTCAGACTCTAAGTGAGTTTCGCTACGCACAAATCCGTGCGTTTGCACGAAAGGCCTTGGAGTTTGCAGCTCGCATAGCGGGCCGAATAGAGGTTATTTGCACGCCCCTTCACGGCCCAGGCTATGGCTTGGACGAGCGGGAGGCATTCCTTTCGCTAGCGGCGGGCTTCGGTGATGGCGTAGCTAGCGGCGTGTTCCCAGAAGATCTCCGACGCATTGAAGTTGTTGAACGGGACAAAAGAAAGGCTGAACGTCTCACTGAAATGCTAGCGGTTTCCATGCCTAATAACAAAATGCTGAGGCGAGACAGAGTCAGCGTCGGGAAAATTCTCAACCTGGGGTCTGCCGCAAGTGGAGACCTGTCCTCTTTCGGGTCAGGCAGCGAACAAAAAATTCGGTTGTTTGTTGCCATGCCGTTCGCATCCGAACATAGCGACGTCTGGGAGATCGCGATCCGGGATGCTTGCGTAGCTGCTAAAATCGTTTGTGAGCGAGTGGATGAGCAAGCTTACACCGGTGACATCCTCACACAAATTAAATCTCGAGTGATGTCTGGCAATGGCGTGTTGGCACTTCTAAACGACGCTAATCCGAACGTATTTCTGGAAGTTGGTTTTGCGTGGGTAATGGGGAAGCCGACCATCTTAATTGCCAGAAAGGATGCACCACTGCCGTTCGATGTGCGAGGCCAGAAGTGCATACAATACACTTCCATCGCCAATCTCAGAAAACTGTTAACGGACGAACTGGTAGCCTTGAAATCTCAAGGCGTCTTCGACTAACCTCAGTGCCCAGCGTGACGTTCGCTTTCCTATCACGTCATTTTCCACCAGCCGCTTCGTAAGCCGCAGCGATCTTACCCTCATAACCCTGCTGCTTAGGCCCATTATAGCCCATGGCAAACACCAGCCACTGCTTCTTGCGAAGCGCGCCAAACAGTCCGCCTGCATTGCAATGCGCTTCAAACGCCCTGAGATGATTGGCCTCGGATACATACATCGCGTTGACGAAGCTTGTCACGTCAGGCCAGCCATCGTGCGCCTCGCCCAAAACCTGGAACTTGCCCCAGGAGGCTGATTTCAGAGCGGCGATCGGGTCCAGCACCAGTGCTTCGTGGAGCCGTTCGTATTGATCCCAACTGTAGTATTTGCGCGCTTCCTTCCGCGCGGCCGCGGTGTTTACGCAGGCGAGGTGGGGATGCGTCTTGTTGAATTTGTTACCGGTCAGGGGGCCAAAATGATGAGCCTCGAAGAGTATTTTCGGCCTACCGCTCCTGTCAAAGCCGCTCAGGCCGCCGCTCTCGACAATGGCCACGGCCTTGATGGCGGGGATGCTGACGTTGTTGCGCACAGCTGATGCCGCATAATCCAGATCGTTCAGCGGTGCCGGGGTGCTGTTCGCCACGGGAAGGCTTTGCGTTGCGTCTACGGCAATGCTCAGCAATGGCCCGCGCGTGCGGCGCATTTCCACGCCAGGCAAGGTGGCGGCAACCAGGCTGTGTGCGAGGCCGGGCATCTGGATCGGCGGCGCCTGCGTTCGCGCAATGGGTTGCTGAAATGCCTGCAACGACACCTCGCACAGGATGTCGGCGGTCGTTGCAGAGGCGTCCTGCGGCGGTGTTGTAGCAGGGCTCAGCAACGGTGTGGTGCCGAAGTCCGCAGGCGTTGGCGGGGTTGGCCGGGGAGGCGGCCGGTCTGCCAACCTGGCGTGGGCGGGCATGAGGCAGACCTTGGAGTCGGATTTGTATCCTGGAAACTGTTCGACGGAGGCGCGCAGGCGCTTCGGCCCGACGAATGTGCCGGCTTCGGGCAGGTCGGTCAGCGGCAGCGCTTCGAACTGGCGTCGCAGTTCGAGCATATTTGCGGATTTGATAGCCGCAAGAATGGGCGGATAAAAGATCGTCATCTCGCACCAACCGAGGCAAGTCGCTCGCGGGCTTGCGCGGCGGTTTGCACGCCCGACAGCCGCTTTTCCAAATCAGGCATCCGCTGTGCCGCTCCTCCATCAACACGATAAACCAGTGCTTCGTGGTCAGTGCCGTTGTCCGGGCCGATCTGGCTGCTGTCGTAGAGCACGATGATACCATTACCGCGCCCGCCGGCGAGGTGGGTGAACAGCACCGCCTTTACGTCGATGAGAAAGAAGTCGGCCGGTTCGTCAGGTCCGTTCAATTTGAGGCAAGTTTTGCCGCCGATATCGAGCACGCCGGTGAATGGTGCTTCCGGCTTGTCCGCGGGGCGGATAAGCGCCAGCGTTACCTGTGCAAACGGCCCGGCCGATCCCTTCACGACCGGGTGGGCGAGTACTTGACCGGGCGGCGGCTCGCTCGGGTGGCAGGGTTGGGCGTGCAGCGGCGGACAAGCGACTGCTGCAAATGCGTCCAGCACCAAGAGCGAGCGCGCGAGCTTTACAGACTGTGCTAGCCACATCGACGTGCTTGGCTCCGGCGAGCGTTTTACCCTACTAACCATAGGGCTGGTCCAGCGAATGCTGTGTCCAAGCCGCCGATTTGTAAACTACGTCGCGCCGGCATGTCTTGGCGATGTTCAGGCCGCGTCACCTCCCGGATGGTGGCGGCCCTGCATGAAAGCCGCAGCACCGCATTGATTCGCGGCTGGTAATCCGGGCCGACTGCGCGAAACCAATCGAGCACATCACGGTCAAGGTACCTGTTGATAGAGCGCCGGTTACTTAGACGCCACCGGTATGGGGCCGCCTGTTTGCTGGGGTAAACGTTGGAAGTGGCGCAGTAGGCGCCCGCGGCGAATTCCTTGGATTGCCACGCCGCCGGAGAGGCGGCTCGCAATGACGATGGAGGCCAGGGGCGTAGAAATGACGGGCGACGCACACGGCATCCCAGTGACCAGCGAGGCAAGCGGCGGGCAATGACGAGCGCGGCCACGCGGCGTCGCAGTGACGGAGGGCGCAGCGGCGCCGTGATGATGACGGGTTGGCGGGGGTGAATGGGGCGCACGTCCACGCGCGATTCCAACAGATGGAGGTCTGGAGGCACTGCCTCCAGCGGGGTCCAGGGGCAGAGCCCCTGGCCTTGCCTACCCTAAGCCGCCCGCGCCAGCCCGGCCACGCGCTCCCACGTCGTCTCCTGCAACGAAGCGCGCGCCAGCGCGCGGTCAAGCCAGCGCACCAGATTGCCCGCGCGCGCGGTCAGCGCCGCCCACTCTGGCGTTTGGGCGAAAAAGTCGAGCTGCGGGGCGAGCATGAGGTCGGCCAGGCTGAACGTGTCGCCCGCAAGCCAGGTGGTCTCGCCCAGCAGGCGGGAGAGTTCGCCAAAGACCACGTGCGCGCGCGGCATGGCCTCTGCGATGGCGGCCTCATCGGGCGTCAGGCCCAGCAGCGCCGGCCCGACGATGCGCTGAAACCCGATCACGTTGGCGCAGCCGGGAAAGAGATACCAGTCATTGATGCCCATGACCTGGTCCATGCGCGCCGCCGCGCGGGGCCCGGCGGGCGTGAGCGCGGGTTCGGGCAGGATGCGGTCCAGGTAGCGCAGGATCGCCTGCGTTTCGTAGAGCATGAAATCGCCGTGTTCGAGCACGGGCATGCGCCCCCAGGGCTGGCGCGCAAGGTGGGCCGGCCCGCGGAGGCTGCCAGGTGCCAGCGGCGCCAGGCGCCAGGGCGCGCGCTTTTCCTCCAGCGTGGCCATGACGGCACGGGCGAAGGGGCTGCCTGGGATGGTGTGGACGATGAAGTCGGTCATTGCGGTCTCCTCAATTGTGGGCGGGCGCGGTGTGCTCGGCGGCGAAGGCCTCGAAGCCGGCGAGTTTCTGCGGCCAGCCCTGGCCGATCAGGCCGGCGATGCGCGCGGCCTCGCCGCCGAAGCGTTCAAGGTGGCGGTGTTCCAGGCGCACGCGGGTGCCGCCGGAGGGCATGGGCGTGAAGCTGATTTCGACTTCGGTCAGAAAGGCCGGGTCGTAGGTAAATTGGGCGTCGAGCTGCCAGGCCAGGACCAGGCGGGCCGGCGGTTCCCAGACCAGGACGCGGCCCCACTGCGTCTCCTTGCCGTCCGCGTCGCGTTCGAACCAGCGTCCTTCGGGGTGGGGTTCGACGATGATGGCGACGGCGCGGTTGGGCGCGATGGTCTTGCCCGTCCACCACTCGGCCATGCGCTGGGTGAAGAGACCGAAGGCGCGTTCCGGCCGCGCCTTGGTCTGGATCGTGCAGACAATGGGGGCGATGGTCATGGCGGAGGCTCCTCTTCGGCCGCGGCGTCGGCAAGCTGTGCGAAGCTGGCGAGCGTGCGGGCCCAGTGCGCGTCGAGCCAGTCGCGCATGGCGCCGATGCCGCGCGGGTCGATGCGGTAGATGCGTCGGGTGCCCTCGGCCGTTTCGGTGACGAGCCCGGCGTCCTTGAGGACGCGCAGGTGCTGGGAGACAGCGGAGCGCGAGACGGGGAGCAGGCGGGCGAGCTCGCCCACGGGTGTTGGGCGGGCGGCGAGCGCCTCGAAGAGGGCGCGGCGGGTGGGGTCGGCGAGCGCGGCCAAGGCGCCGGCCAAGGCGGGCTGTGGGTTAGCCATGACTAACCGTTAGCGCAGGCTTATGGTGGCGTCAACATGTAGGGAGGGGCGCGGTTTGCTTCGCGCAAGCCACGCCCCGCCGCTGATGCGCTCAGGCGGCGACGCGATGCAGCGCGCAGAGCTTGTTGCCGTCGGGGTCGCGAAGATAGGCTAGATACAGCGGCCCGAAGCTGGCCTGGCGCACGCCCGGATCGTCTTCGATTGCGCGGCCGCCGTTGGCGAGCCCCGCCTTGTGCCAGGATTGTGCTTGCTCGGGGCTGTCGGCGGCGAAGCCGATGGTGCCGCCGTTGGCGTGGGTGGCGGGCTCGCCGTCGATCGGCGGGGTGACCATGAAGAGGCCGCCTTTGTGCATGTAGATCAGTCGGCCCTTTTCGTCCTGCACGGCGGGGCGGGCGCCCAGGGTGGCGAGGATGGCGTCGTAGAAGGTCTTGGACCGGGCGATGTCGTTGCTGCCGATCATGATGTGGCTGAACATTTTGTTTCCTCCTCAAGCGAGCAAAGGCCAGGGGCTTTGCCGCTGGACCCCATCAAAGGCAAGCCTTTGAAATCCATTATTGGCTCGACTGCATCAATGCCAGAACTTGTCTAAACGGGTCGGGCGATACGGCGAAATCGCCGCGGAACGGATTGCTCAGGGCGACGATCGCCAGAAGGATCAGTGCGCCGGAGACCGCCAGCAGCGAGGTCATGGCCATGTGCATGCGCAGGCTCGGCGAGCCCAGGAAGGACGCGAAGGCGACCGTCAGCGCGCCGCCGGCGACCAGCACGCCCCACAGGATCGCCGGGATGGAATGGCGCGCGGCGAAAAGGCGCTCGCGCCTGGCGGTGGCAAGCTGGCCGAGATCGGCGAGCAGGAGGGCATGCACATTGCCGTCGGCCACGCTACCGGGGCGCAGGTGCAAGGCGGTGGCGGTCAGGCGCGTGAGGTGGGGCTCGCCGGCGGGCACGGGGCGGCCGGCGGTCTGGGCGGGCCATTCGGTGCTGAGCACGGCGCCGGCGTAGGCGGCGGCGTCACGGCGCATGGCGGTTGCCTCCGGGCCGGAGAGGCCGCTGACGAGCTGGGCGATGTTCTCGACCAGGGAGGCTTCGGTGTCGGTGGTGGCCTCCGCGCGGTTGAAGCCCTCCCAGGCGAGCATGGCCACGAAGGCGAGCATGACCGCGTAGGTGGTGCCAATGACGGCGAAGATGGAGGCGCTGACATCGTTGTGCTGCTGGCGCAGGGTAATCGGCACCAGGCGGCGGACGGCGAGTTCGATGGCGATGGCGCCCCCGATCGCCACGGCCAGGATCAGCAGCCCGGCGAGCCAGATCGGCAGGTCGGCGATCGCCTGGGGGTTCATCATGGGCGCGCCAGTGCGGCAACACGGGCTGCGTTGGCCGCCCAGGTGCGGCCATCGGCTTCCAGCGCGGCGCGAGCGGCGGCCCCCATGGCGATGCGCCGGGCGGGGTCGGCGATCAGGGCCTCGACGGCGCGCCACATCGCACCTGGGGCGGCGGCGTCGAAGAGGCGCGCGGTGAGGCCGTCGCTGAGGACTTCGCGGATGTTGGGCTGATCAGGTGCCACGATGGCGCAGGACGCGGCCATGTAGTCGAAGATCTTGAGCGGGGAGGCGTAGGGCGTGGCGCGTGGCTGGAGCGCTATGTCGAACTGGGTGACCGCTTCCGGCACGGCCTCGGGCGCGATGATGCCGGTGAAGGCGACACTTGGGGCGATACCTAGCTCGGCGGCAAGGCGTTCGAGCGAGGCGCGGGCGGGGCCGTCGCCGACCACGGTCAGCGTGGCGGGCGTGCGGCTGGCGGCCATACCGGCAATCACCGTGTCCAGGCCGTGCCAGTCCCGCACGAAGCCGACGAAGCCCAGCGCCACGGGGGCGTAGGCCGGGGCAGGGGGGCGGGCGGGGAAGCGGGCGAGGTCCACGCCGTTGTGGATGACGGTGATGCGGTCGCGCGGGATGCCGGCGGCGTGGACCATGTCGGCGAGGACGCCGGTGACGGGCAGCGCCATGTCGGCGGCGCGCCAAGTTCGGTGTTCGAGGCGGCGGGCGAGGTGGTGGAGGCGCAAATTGGCGTTGGCGTGGCGCTCGTCGGCCAGCGGGGCGTTGATTTCCAGCAAATAGCGGGTGCGCGTGCGGCGGGCGAGGCGGGCGCCGGCGAGGTAGAAGAGGTTGGCGCGTTCGTAGATCACGTCCGGGCGGAACTCGGCCCAGGCGGCGCGCAGGCGGCGATAGGCGGCGATGTTGTAGGCGAGCTCGGCCAGTTCCTGGGCGGGGCCGGGAAGCAGGCGGCGCAGGCGGGCGATGGTGGGGCTTTGACCGCCGAAGCTGGCCTGGTCGTAGAAGCTGGGGCCGACGACACGGACCTCGTGGCCGGCCTCGCGCAGGGCGCGGATCAGTTCCTCGATATGCACGCCCTGGCCGTCCTTGGACTGCACGCGGTGGCTGTAGAGGATGCGCATGGTCGCGGGTGTGGCATGGGGCGCGGGGCGTAGCCAGGGCGGCCCGCCTGATTTAGGTGTGCGGCCATGTTGGACATCCAGACTTTCGACGCCAGGCAAGGCGGCAACGTGCTTTACAAGGCGCTGGTGCATCCGATGGCGGCGGAGGCGTTGGCTGCTTTGGCCGGAGAATTGGCGCAGGCGGGAAAGCTGGCGGTTTTTGATCCCGAAGGCGTGGCAGGGGCGGTGTTTGCGCTGCATCCCGCCATGCCGGCACCGGCGGAATATTACGTGCAGGATGTGCAGCTTCTGGGGAGCGCGCTGCTGGGGGCGGCGGCGCGGCCGGTGACGGAATTGACCGGCAGTGGGGCGGCTTGCCTGCTGGTGGCGAGCTTTGATGCGGCGCGGGTGGCGGCGCGGATGGGGGCAATGGCGCCGCATCTGCGCGTGGTGACACTCGATCCCGCGCGGCTGCCCGAGGCGATGCTGACGGTGCGCGGGAAATATCTGGACCGGCTGAATTTCGCCACGAATTACGCGTTTTTTCGCGATGCGGATGGGCTGTCCACGCGGCTGAGCAGTGCCAATTACTGGGCGGGCTATGGCGCGCGCGGCGTGCGGCTGTGGTTGCGGCTGTATGATGGCGCGGGCGCTGTGCTGGCGCAGTGGGAGGAGAGTCTGCCCGATACGGCCTCGGGCTTTCGCATTGACAGCGCGGAGGTGCGGGCGCGCTTTGGGTTGGGGGCATTTGCCGGGCAGTTGTTTGTCCATGCCATCGGCGTGGCGGGCCATGATGTCGTGAAATATGCGCTGGATGTTTATGGGACAGGGGGGGAGCCGAGCCTTTCAGTGACCCATGATGCGAATGCCTGGCCCTCGGATCGATACGCCGGGTTGCCGGCGCCGCGGGCTGACGAGCAGGTTTTGTTGTGGGTGCAGAACAGTCACGCTGCGCCGATTGCGGCGGACGCAATTTCGCTTAATCGCATGGGCGATGAGCGGGTTGTGGCGCTTGGGTACGAGGTGGGGGCGTATGCGTCGGTGGCGGTAGATGTATCGCGCGTGCTGCCGGGGGTTGCATGGCCAGCGCAGATTGAGTTGCGCACCGGGCGGCATGTCGTGCGGCCTCGCTATGAGGTGCGTCGGGGCGGGCGGACGCGCATTGCGCACGTCAATGTGGAGCGTGCGGATTTGCGGCCCGATGCGGGCATCAAGTCGCTGAGCAATCTGCTGGGGCGGGGCTATCTGCTGCCGTTTCCCGTGCTGCCGCCCGAGCGCTTCCGCACGATAGTGCAGCCCAATCCGATGGCGGAAAGCCAGGCGAATTTGCCGGTGCGGCTGGACGTGTTCGCGCAGGATGGCGCGCTGGTGGCGCAGCGGTTTTTGGGGTGCCTGGCGCGCGATCATGAAATGGGCATCGATCTGGACGATGTGGCGGACGTGGCCGGGCATGCCGAGCTGGTCTATGATTTTCGCGACGGCGGCGATGCGGATGGCTGGCTGCACGGGCTGTTCCGCTATGAGGATCGCGTGAGCGGGCATGCGGCCGAGACCAGTTTCGGCGCGCATATTTTCAATACGGCGATGACCTATCGCGACGAGCCGCAATCCTATTCGGGGCCGCCTCCTGGCTTGTCCACGCGACTGTTTCTCAAATTGGGCGATGGCCGGCGGCGAGCGTTTGCGGTGCTGGTGTATGCGGCCTCGGCCGCGTGGCATTCGCATTCGGCGACGAGCTTGGTGCTGATCGATGGCGATGGCGCGCCGATCGGCGAGCATGCGTTGCGCATTGCGTGTAGCGGGTCGGCGATGGTGTTTCCCGATCAGGTATTTGGTGCCGCGTTGTTGCGAGAGGCTGGAGCGAAGGGGTATGTGCTCGTGCGCGATGGCACGTGCCGATTGTTCGGGTATCATGGATTGATGGACGATGCGGGCGGGTTTTCGCTGGATCATATGTTCGGGTTCTAAAGAGATGACGGGGGGTTTGGGGGGGGGGGGCTGACGTACACGTCAGCCACATCTCCCCCAACTGCTTTGATGTAACCTGTTTTTCGGGGAGGATTGCTCGACTCCTGATGGTCGCAAAATATCCGACACGCAGCGACAGTCGCAAGACGCTGCTCTTCTTTGGGCAACACTTTGAATTCAGCGCCGGCCCGTGGTCGCTGCATAAATCCGCTCCGTAGGTCAGATCCGAAACCACCCTGGCCGCCAAGCGGCAGTCGGAATGGCACGTGATAATCCAGTTTATCACTCGCTGAGTGTCTGCTAGGGTCTCCCAAAGGGGTGTGTCTTGTGGAAGAGACGGTTGTTTGCGGCGTGTGTGGGCGAGTGCCAGATGAGGCCGCGGGCTTTTACTGTTTTCGGGGCATCGATTCCGGGTTGCGTCGGCTAAACGGCAGCCTGTGCCTAGGATGCGTAAAGGCTGTCGTCAGAGCGATGGCTTGCACCGATCCTGACATTTTCCAGGAGATTGTTCTCGAAGCCGAGACACGCTGCTAGGGGGCGCCATCATGATCAGCCAAAAGCGGGGGCTCTGCCCCTGCACCCGCCGGGTTCCGCGGCCCCAAAGCCTAATTTTAGGAGGTTTTTAGCGCCGAAAATCCGCGCGCCAACCAGCAGCCGAACTGCACGCGTTCGACCTGGCCTGCGGCGTTGCGAACAAACCGTAACGTCCAATCGCCCGGCGGCGTGTGGTCCAGCGCGCGCAAGCACGGCAGCGACCAGATGTCGGCCGCGACAGGCTCTAACAATTCCATCCGGCCAGGACCGAGAAAGCCCGAAAACGCGCCGTAATAGGTCTGGCCCGCGCCGGCAATCGTCAGCTCGGCCTGCAATTCCTCGCAGAAATAAATTCCGGCGATGTCGCCGCCGGTATGCGGGGTGCATGGCGTCAAAAGGGCAGCATGGTTCTCGCTAGGCCGGGCCATGAAGATACCGTTCTCCGTCGGGCGCAGCGTTGTCATTTCGTTGGCGGCGCTGCCGTCCGGCTTCACGTCCAGCAGCTCGGCAGAATGGCCGTAGCGCAGCCGGATCTGTCCGCCCCCAGCCGCGTCCAGCCGCACGCTGAGCCCTGTCTCGAGGTCCATATACGCACCAAGCCATGCGGGCGCGGGTCCTGGCTCGGGCGTCGGCCGCGCCGTGCCCAGCACCGCGCGGGCAAGGTCCAGCGCCGCTCCATGCGCGTCCGAGAGGTGATTGAAGAACACGACAACAGATAGCCGCTCGGCCGGAAAATACACAAGATAACTGCGCCAGCCGCGCAGCGCGCCACCATGGCCGATTGCGGCTCGGCCCAATTCCGGCCGTCGTCCCAGACCAAATCCGTAGGAAGCGGGCGCGCCGTTTGCGAAATGCACGGGTGCGGCCAGGCGCGTCGGCAGCGCGTTCGCATCGTCGCGCGAGGCATTGATGAAGCGCTCCCACGCAATCATGTCATCAAGGCTCGCGCCGATGCCGGCATCGCCGGTCCACAGGATGCGATTGACCGCGGGGCGAAAGCCCGTGCTGGCGGAACCCTCATAGCCCTGCGTGCCGTCCGGCATGGCGCGTGTCCGCGGCCAGGATGGCGCCGTGCATGCCGGCGCGATCGAAAATGCGCGCACGCAGCAATTCGCCAAAGCTGCGGCCGGTTCGTTCCTGCACGATATCGGACAGCAGGCGGAAATTCTGGTTGGCGTAGGAATAACGCGTGCCTGGGGCAAATTGCAGCGTGCGCGTGGCCGAGATCACACGCGCCGCCTCGCACGCGCCAAACTCGGACTCCGCCGGCGCGCCGTGCAGCATTGCGACCGCCCAATAGTCGCGCAGGCCGGATTGGTTGTGGCACAGATGCGCAGCACTTGGCGCGCGGCCGATCAGATGGGGCAGGCGCCTGGCCACATCGCCGTCCAGCACGGAAGGATCGGCAAACGCGTCCAGCACGGTAGCACAGGTGAATTGCTTGGTAATCGAGCAGATGCGAAATAGCGTGCTTGGCGTGAAAGCTATGCGTTGCTCGGCATTGGCATAGCCCCAGGCGTGGCGGATCAGGGTGTGACCGTGGCGGAGCACGGCGCAGGCGCCGCCTGGGCCGGGGTAGTTGAGCGCCAGGGCTTCGGCGGCTTGGGCTAGCGGGTCGGTTTGCATGGGGCAGGGTAGCCAAAGGCAAGGGAAGGAAGCAGTCCTTTTTTGGAAAAAAAGGACCAAAAAACCTTTGTCTGTTTAGCGGCGCCAGATTGTGATGATCGCGCCGCCAGTCAATATGAACAGGCCACCTATCATGATTGGCAGCGTGGGGGCGCGCTGGAAGACGATCAGGTTGATGATCTGGGCGATGACAAAGAAAATTGCCACGTAGGCGCCGATCAGGCGCCCCCAGTCTAGCGGCGAAAGATTGAGGGTCAGGCCGTAGAAGAAGAGGATGACGCCGCCGCTGAGCATTACAAGCGTCCTGACGGCTAACGGGTGCGGCCTTAGTCCTATGCGAATGATCGCGTCCCCGCCCGCCTCCAGGCTGGTGGCAAGGATGAGAAGGCCAAGTGGGACCAGAAGGCGCAATAGCGACGCGTAGCTCAATATCAGCCTCCGAAAGTGGTTGAGCGCAGATGGGCGGCCTTAGCGACAGGAACATCAAAGTGGACACTCGCACGCGACTTGTGCAACGGTAACGGGTTGACCGGTATAAACTTGTTAGGTGGTGCATAAATCTTGATATATGCACCCTAGGTTCTTTGCCGCTTCCCCTCCTATCGAGCCGATTGAGGTTATGGTCTTGCCGCATGAATTTCGTGAACCACATCGAGGATGTATTTGGTTACTATCTCCGGCTGTTCTGTTTCGATATAATGTCCCGACTGTGCTACAACGACGTTTACACCGACCTTGGAGGCCGCGGCTATTGCATCATGTCCTAATTTCCAAGCGGATCGAAAAGCCGCAGTTTGGCTTGGAGTAGCTTGAGAAAGAAAGTCTTTTTGGCCAGCGGTGAGCACGACGAGCGGTTTACTTCCGAAGACGAACGGCTTGGCCATTAGCTCCTCGTCATCTAAGCTACGATGGCCGGGTGAAGGGATGAAGAAACATTCCATAGTTGATAAGAGGGCCGCTTGATGGCCCGGGTCCGCCGCTTCACGTCTCAACTCGTGTTGGGTGATCGGATCTAGGCCAGAAGGAACGTTGAGGCATTCCGAATCGCCTGTAGCTGGTTTTCCCGACTCAATTTTGCGAGCAATGTTCAAGCAACGTCGCACCTCAAGCAATCGGCTCGCTTCGTAATGGAAACTCATAGCCGCAATTTGCGGCGTTTCCCATTGCTCCGTTTCTAAGCCGGGGATGGACGGATCAACCAATACCATTCCGGCCACTTCATCCGGGTAAGTTGCACTATAGAGAATATTGAATAGCCCACCTAAAGAGTGACCAACTAGAACCACTGGCGACGATATGTTCGCAGCCGTTATTAAGCGATGGAGGTCGTCCACCGCGTTACGCGCATCTACTGACTGTCTCGGAGGATCACTAAAGCCGAAGCCAGCCCTGTCATATGAACAAGCGCGAGTAAATCGGGCGACTTGCGGCTGCACCTCCAGCCAAACCATATTGCTGTTGCCTAAGCCAGCTTCAAAAATAACTGTTGGTTTGCCTTCGCCAGCGCAAAAAAGATTAATACGCCGAGAGC
Source organism: Acetobacteraceae bacterium (assembly GCA_965276755.1). Lineage (GTDB taxonomy): Bacteria > Pseudomonadota > Alphaproteobacteria > Acetobacterales > Acetobacteraceae > CAJCIS01. The sequence goes on along the minus strand of OZ255625.1, from coordinate 1,760,406 downwards.
CATCTATCCGAACGAGGCTCTGGGGATGCGAGTAGGTTTCCAACGGGACGTGAGGCGGAGTCGCCGCCGCGGCAGCACCCCCCGAACTAACAGCTATAGTAACTGAAATAAGAAATTGGATGCTGCTGCTCCACGTCCGCACACTCGCCTCCATCCGTCCTCCCCTCCTAGAAGTGTGTCACATGGCCGCCTGAACTGGCGAGTGTGAACATTAGAAGAACGTCTCTGCCTACGCGGCCATTTCTTCTTAATGCATAAATCCTGAGATATGCAACGCAATGCCACAGCGCGAACCGTAATGAAGTCACGAACGGCCGAGGATTACTGAAGAACCACGAACCCTGGGAATGCTACGGATCACTCCGGGCCATTTGGGACGCTCCCTCGGACGCTGGCCATTTCGTTACTTGGCCTGCTCCGATATTAGCCATAAAGGCTCGCCGCAAGCTGCCTATCGCGTGGCGCTTCTCGTTTGCGCCGGTTACGATGAAAGCTGACATGCAGTCCTGGCGGAATAGCGGAGGGTGTCCGCTGAAGCTAACGCCAACGAGAGAAGCGACGCTATGATCGTCACTGAAAAGGTCTGTAGCTCCATTTCAATCCCATCATACACCCTGGGAGGGTGGCCGATCGTGGTAGCCGGAGTTTGGTAGACTTGTCACCGGAAGATGGCAACGCAAAAATCAAGAATTCCACAACATCGAGAGCACTCGTGCCAGTCCGCGGAATTAGTAGAACGCAGGAAAATAGACCGAAATAATGCGCTATCTCTTGGGGAAGAGTGTGACAGAATGTGATACTTTCGGTGCGACCGACCATTCCGCGTGCATCAGCAGCCGGCGACAGGCGCCGCCATTCCTCGAAACCGAGAAGCACCGCCCCGGGATGTCCCATGCAGCGTGATGATGGACGGCTCACCCTGCCGGGCCTGATCGACGACCGCGGGCAGCGTGGCCCTGACATCCCGAGGCAAATTGCGCGCATTACCCATTGTACATTACAAACCGAAGCTACCCAGATGCCCTGCCCTAAATAGTGACGGGGGGTCTGGGGGGGATGGCACATCTCCCCCAGGTCTTCGCTTCACCTCAGCCTCAAACCGTCTCCGCCGCAACCTTGCTCTCAAACACCGGCAAATCCCGCAAAATCTTCGCAACAGCCTCGGCATGATCGGGCAGCCGCTCGACCGCGCGCCGCGCCGCCGAGCCTGCGCCCAGTCCCAAATCCCGACGTTCCATGCCGCCGGCGCGCTCCTGCAGCGCCACGATTTCCCCGCGCGCTGACCCGGCCTTTCGCACCAGGCGCGTAATGGCCTCGCTCTGCTGAACCGCGGACTCGCTCAGCGCCTGGCCCAGCGTGCCTTGCGCCTGCACCGTGTCGTTCATGACGGAGACGGTAATGGCCATCGTCTCCGCGTCGGCCTTCAGGCGCCGCGCGGTCTGCATCATGGCGTCCAGCGCGGCTTGTCCTGCAGCGGCCAGGCTCGTCATCTCCTCGGCCATTGTGGCGGCATCGCTGCCGGCACCGCCCGCCGCCTGCGCGCGCTGCAGGATCGCGCGGAGCTGTTCGGCCGCATCGATCAGGCCTGCGGTCATGTCCGTGACCGAGGCGGCGTCACGCTGCGCGGAGATCGCGCCATGGGCCAGATCGCTCGCAAACACGGCTGTCTTGCGGATTTGCGCAGTAACCACGCGCACGGAGGTGGCCAGCGCGTCAGCCTCTTCGGCCATGAAGGCGGTGGCTTCCACGGCGCGGCCGGCGTGGTCGAACAATTCGCCCGCTTCGGCGCTGATATCGGCCTCGGCCCGGCGCGCGGTGGCCGCGGCCGCGGCGATGGCGTGCGCGTCCTCGCCCAGCGCCGCTGCCAGGGCGCGGCTGGTCTCGGCCCGGCTATCGAGTGCGCGGCGCATGGCCATGGCCCACAGACGCACGTGGTCTCCGCCGGTGACCTTCAGCCGCACGCTCTCCAGCATGTCGATGACCGACTGGTTGAGCGCTTCCATGCGCGTGGGACCCGTCCGCCGCTCGAACACCGCGCGCTGCGGCGCCTGCATGGCCGAGGCATAGACGCGCGCCAGCTCGCCGCGCTGGAACCTGATCACGCTCTCCTGCGCAAAGCGGCCCAGGCAGGCGGTGACCAGCATCACCGCCGAGCAGGCGCCCAGCAACGGGAAGGGGCCGTAGCCGTTCACCGCCAGGAGTGCCCCGCCCGTTGTGCCGGCCACGCCGATCAAACTACAGGCGGCAAAGGCGCGTTCGAGCGTGCCGTAGGCCTTGGTGGGCGTGGAGGCGCGGCGGTCACCGCCATACCAGTGCCGCCCCCGCCTGCCCCCCTCGGGTTCGATGCCGGAGGGGGAAGCTGGCGTCAGCGCCCCGGACGCAGGAGGATGGGAGACTTGCTGGACGGCGGACGGCATGAATGGGCGCGCTCCCCTGTGAGGGTCGGAAGGATGCAACGTGCATTGGGCTGATTTAGGAACCTTGAAGACGGGCCGTCTGGCCGGCTGGATCGTCGCGTTTTTGGCAGCTTGGCCGGCTGGCGCGGCAACACCGGTGCCCGTGCAGAAGGCCGAGGCGTTGCCGACCGGCGTGACCCAGGGCGTGACCGCTGGCACCTGGAGCGTGCAGTACGACGGCTTTTCCCACGGCCTGCTGGTGCTCAAGATGCGCGCCAGCCTGCATTTCACGCAGTTGGGCTATGAGGGCGCGCTATCGTTCCACACCGCGGGCATGATCGGCTGGATGGTGCACAGCAATGATGACAGCCAGGTCAGCGGCGTCTTCGTGCATGGCAAGGCGGCGGCGGCGGGTGCTGACGCCGTTGCTCCTGCCAGCTTTGTTTCCGTCGGCACGCTGCGCGGTGTGGAGCGGGTGACGCGCATGACGTATCGGGACGGCTCGCCGGTGATCGGCACGCTGACGCCGGACGTGAACCTGGAGCGCACGCCCGTTGCGCCGGAAGCTGCCGTGCACACGATCGATACGCTATCGGCCATTGCGATGCTGGTGCGCCAGGTGGGCGATACCGGGCGCTGCGATGGCGCGACCATGATCTTCGACGGGCGGCGCCTGACCGCACTTGCCGCGCGCACCACCGGGGCCGAAGCGCTGGCGCGCAGCGAGCGTTCGATCTTTTCGGGCCAGACGCTGCGGTGCGATTTCGATGGGAATCAGCTTGCCGGCTTCAAGAAGGACGAGAGCGAGGCGGCGCAGCGGCGCACGCGGCACGGGATTGCTTGGCTGGCCTCCGTGCTGGCCGGCGCGCCGCCCATTCCGGTGCGGGTGGTTTTTGATAACAAGATATTGGGGCAGGTGACGCTGTTCTTGACCGCGGCTCAGCCGAGTTATGAGGTGGGGGCGGTGCATGGGTAGAAGCCATATGATGCGGCATGAAATCGTCTTGAAGGAAGCGCAAGGATGCGCCCTCCAAACCCGGCCTGTAATGCGGGCCTGCCGACTTCGCAGGCCTTTCTGAAGATGCTGCGCTGGCTCGAGAACTATCCTCGAGATGATGATGCCGTCTACTACGCTACCCATGGAAACGGTACTTTTACCGATGCGTCCAGCGATCCAAACACGCCGCACACCCAAGTGGGGAAGAACCTCGACAGCCTCGGGTGCTTATACCAGCCGGCAGAAAGATTGACTCTCAGAGTAAGGCTGGGGGAGATGTGGCTGACGTATACGTCAGCCACATCTCCCCCAGCCTTACTCTCCTTGATCATGTGTCAGTTTCAACGCTGGCTGGTATTACATGATCGTCAATGGCACGTGGACGAGCGCCAAGCGCAACGGTATTGTCTTTGATTTCATGCCCGACAGTCAGGACAAGGTCGCATGGTGGCTGATCGGACAGTCGCGCGCCCAGGCGCTGGTCTGCGCAGGTTTTGGGAAGCTTGAGCAAGCCTTTGCCGCTTTGGGGTCGCAGTGGGCATCGCTGCCGGGTGCATCTCAGAGTCAGGTGCCGATTGCCGAAGCCAAGGCCCGGTATGCAATGTATCTCGCGCAATATTCTGCCAAGCTCGAGTAGGCGGTTATACCGTGAGACTGCTCAAATTCATCTGTCTTTGGAGCGCGCTCGCGGCGACTGCCTCCGTGGCGCTGGCCGATCAGCCGTCCAAAACAACATCGGCGACACTGAGTTGCGGCGGGGCCTATCTTCGGGCGCAAACAATTTCCGTCGCCCATGTCGGTCCGGACGATCGTCTCATCTGGACGGGTCAGAAGATCACGATTGAAAACGCGGCCGGGAAGACTGCGCGCGCGATCCCAGTTGATACATCAATTGCCGATGCGACGCCTGCGGCGCAAGGCGGGCTGCCGGCTATTGTTTCCTCTTGGAAGTGCCTTGGTGGGCTTCATCAGGACGTCATCCTGCTTTGGCTTGGCTGCAACAGGAGTGACAAGGGCGGCGTGTGCCACGGGCATAGTGAATGGCAGCTTCTTGTTGATTTGAACGGGAGGCGTTTGGACAGCGGCTACGCTCCCCAAGACAAGCGCTACGGCGCGTTGATGAAACAGCTGGGGATATCAATCGATGGCGTTCACTTGGAGGATTCGATTGGACATAAAAAGTTTGAACGAGAAGTAGCCGTCCGAATTCAATCCTTCAAGCGCAAAACCATTTTCTCACCCGTTATCCGCAAATCCCGGGTAGAGCGTCATTCCGCCATCCACGAACAGCGTCGTTCCGGTGACGTAATCCGCATCGTCGCTCACCAGCCACGCAACCGCACGCGCCACGTCGTCAGGCTCGCCGATGCGCCCGTAGGGGATCAGCTTGAGCAGACGCGCCAGCGCCTCGGGCGTGTCCCACGCCTCGCGGTTGATCGGCGTGCGAATGGCGCCGGGGGCGACGGCATTGACGCGTATGCCATCGGGGGCGACTTCCTGCGCCAGGCTCTGCATCAGCATGCGCACGCCGCCTTTGGCCGCGGCGTAGTTCACGTGCCCGGCCCAGGGAATGATTTCGTGCACCGAGCTCATGCAGACGATGCTGCCGCGCGCACGGGCGGGCCGCGCGGCCTCGCCTTGGGCGCGGAAGATGGCGATTGCCTCGCGGCAACAGAGGAATTGGCCGGTCAGATCGACGTCCATGACTGCGTGCCAATCAGCCAGCGTCATCTTCGCAATAGGCGCGTCTTTCTGCAGCCCGGAATTGGCGACGAGGGCGTCCAGGCGCCCGAGTGCGCTAACGGTTTGCGCAAAGAGGCGGCGCACTTCCTCTTCCTTGGACACGTCCGCGCCAATGGCTACGGCGTGCCCGCCGGCCGCGCCGATTTCAGCCGCGAGTGCCACCGCCGGTTCGGCGTGCGCGCGGTAATTGATGGCGACAGCAGCGCCCGCACGTGCCAGGCCGCGCGCGACTTCCAGGCCGATGCCCGAGCTTGCGCCGGTGACTAGCGCGCAGGTTCCGGTCAGGCTTGCGTTGCTCATGAGCTGTCCTTCGCTGCAGAAAAAAATTGGGCAGAAAAGAATTGGGGGGACCGTGCCGGTCCCCCCAAACCCCCCGTCATCTGTTTAGCAGCCTGTGCCACTGCATTTGACGATGTAGGACGCGTATTGATCGGCCTGCTGCCCGATCTGCCTGGACAGCAGGATTGTGCCGTGGTCGTTCAGGCTCACCGACAGCACATCCGTGTTGCCGTATTTGCCGAAGGCCGTCACGGTTTGTCCGTTGAACAAGAACGCACGCTGCTTTCCGCTGGCCTCGCTGGCGTAGGTGCCGACGACACGGCCCACCTTATTGATGCCGGTGACCGCAGCCGAGTAAGGCTGGGCGGGCTCGGGCAGATCGAAGCTGGTGTAGGTGCCATTCGCCCAGGTGAAGCCGTGCTGCACGTTGCTGCTGTCGGTGTAGGTGCCCGCGACAACGCCCGCATCGTTGGTAAAGCCGCCGGCCGAACTCACCGCACCCGGTGGCAGCAATTCGGTAAAGTTCCTGTCGCGGCCGAAGAACACCTCGGACGCGTTGCCGTAGAAGGTGGTGCCCGCGAGAATGCCGCTCCCGTTGAGGCTGTGCGCGGTCTGGTAGCGCAGCAGCACCGGCATGGAGCGGACGTGCCCCAGCTTGCCGTATATCGGATCGGTCGGATTCTGCTGGCCGGTAATGATGGTGTAGAAGACCGCGCTGCGCCGGTTCAGGCCGATCGGCAGTGGCGCCGGGCCTTGCTGCGGCTCGATGACCAGCGACACGTCCGCGTTCGGATCGAACTGGCCGGCACGATAGAGGAACATGTGCGGCGAGATGCCTTCGTAGGCGTAGCCCAGCACGTCACCTTGCGCATTTATCGCGCGCGGTATCGGGGCGGCGCTGCCGGCGTAGGGCGCGGGCAGGGTGGTGATTGCGCCGTGATCCAGAATGACGCCCGTTTGCGTGTTGTTGGGCACGTCGAACACCGCGGCGGTAATGACACCGGCGGCATTGATGGCGGTGGCATCGATATCGGTGTTGCCGGAAATACTGATTTGCTGTTGGGTCAACCTCGTTGCGGCGCGTGCGGTGAGCGGCGCGGTGCTTGCCAGGGCGATCAGGGCCAGCGCGGTGATGCGGCGTGTCATTGGTGCAGGTGTATCCGTCTGTGACGGCGGTGTTGTGGCAGCCGGTCAGGAATTTTGCCAGTCACGGCAGGCAAGTAAAAATTGCGGGGGAGGATGGCCTTGGCCTAGCCGTCCATGGCTCAGTGGATTGCCCTTCGCCCACGCTTTGCCCCCAGGTTGCGTAAAGCCTCTCCGTCTGTTCATTGAACCCGGCCCACAGCGCGTGCGCTTCATCGGCCCCCACCAAGCGCATCGCGCGCTGGGATGCACCGTCGTCCAGAATAACGGCCATCTGGTCGCGCCACGGCGGCATTGAAGCTGCGCGTAACCTGCCGATCATCTGGCGCACGGGTGCGCGCGCTGATACGGCCATCGCCTGCGGGAGTGATGGCCCCTTAAGTGAGTGACCATCATCTTCCGCCGTCTCCGAACTTTGCGTCCAACTTCATTGGCGAAAAAAATCGTCATTGCTCATCTTGAGCCAGTTACGCTTATTGAGCCAGTTACGCTTAGCTTTGGATGCCAAGGTAACGAGAACTAGGTCAAAAGACAATGAATGGGCTAGGCGGCTATACGCGAACCTCTTAAGAACCTGAATTTGAGCAGAAAAACGGGGGTCTGGGGCCTCAGGCCCCAGCGGGGTTTGGGGCAGAGCCCCAAGATGATGGCGGCGTAACACAATCGCCGAAGGCTTAGGATGTCCGGAGTTCTCATAAGGTGCTTTCTTGAGAGTGACCTGGAGACGGTCGCGCGTCTCTGGTGGCGCAGTTGGGCTTCGACTGGCCTTGCTGCCGACTCTGATCCGCTCGTTGAAGACTATAGGGCTGGGCTGGGCACGGAGTGCAGGAGGAATTGGCATATTCTTGTTGCGTCTTCAGGTGCCCAGATCGTCGGTTTTGTTGCACTCGATCGAAAAGCGCGTTGGTTGCGGGAGATTTTCGTTGAACCCGCCGTGCAAAGAACTGGCGTTGGAACCGTTCTCCTGGAGGCTGTCAAGCGCCAGATGCCGGATGGCTTTTGGTTGAGAACGCATTTTGGCAATGCAGCGGCGCAAAGCTTCTACGAAGGCCGGGGCCTTCGGCACAATGAGCCGTTATACATGGCCGTGAACGCCCTGGGCGATAGTGCGTGGATTGCAGATGGTCCAAGGAAGCAAATAGCTCATTCTACACGGCGGCGGATGCGTGCTGGTGCGCGTTGAGAAAATCACGGAGGCATGCAGCGACGTAATCAAACCACGTTATCTGACAAACGACGGCCACGCTCGCCGCCGCCAGCACTTCTCCATACTGTTCGCCACAAATCAACGGCGATGCAGCCAGGTGGAGAACGCGCGATCAAGGTAAGATCACGCGTCATGTTGCCTTACACAACCTTTCTCCGATGCCTTTGACCTACTTGCTGTACACTGCAAACGCAGGCGGCTGAGTGGTTGGCGATGAATTCCAACCGGTATTGTTTTCATTATAAGCAAACGGTGCCGCATCCACCTGGTCGGTCGTGGCCAGGTTCCAGGCGCCGTCGTCGCCGGCGGCGAGTTGTTTTGCGCTGAGCGTAATGGCCAGCCAATACGGCGTGCCAGCAGTCAACGGAACGCCGCCCTTGAACTTTGCGGTGATCAGCCCGCAGCAAGTGCCGAATGCCGTCGTGGAGGTGATCTTGGTTGATGCAAGAACCTGGCCCGGAACGCCCGCACTATCCGAATAGATCGATAGCGTGAACATATCCTTGCCATCGCCGAAATTGCCCACCGCCACTTGCGCTTCAACGGCCGTTGCATTGGCAGTGGGCGTGAACCCGCCGGCCACGAACTGGGTATAGGGCGCCGCTCCGCCGAGCGACGAGCCCTCGAACGCCCAGTAGAGGCCCTTGGGATAGGCGGTCGCCAAATTGCTGTATATCGTGGCACCTAACGACTTCTTGACGAAATTGGGCGTGAAATGCGTGCTCTCGTGCGAAGTGACGAACGCGCGGCTTCCGTCTTTGCTGAAGACAATGTCATTTCGCGCGATTGCCGCGGAAGACGTGCCTGCAAGGGTGGCGAGGGCCATCAGTAATGCTTTGCTGGTCATCAAACAGGTCCTTTTTTCATGTGGTCCAAGCAGATCACGAATTGTTCGTGGCTGCCATATTGATGGTCGAGCCGCCTGGCGGACGGAGGCAGGTCAGCTGCCCGCAACCAGGGCGGAAAGGCAAGACATGGCGTATCCTTTTCCATTGCGCCCATCATGGGCCGGCGGACGGTAGCAGCCTTTCCGGCCGAAATCCTGCCAATTTCCATCCAAAACCACGCCGTCGCAGGAAAATATCATTCGGCCAGGATTGATGACCTTCTGCAAGCATACAGCTGCGTTTGACCGCTATGCATGATGGAGACCGCATGCATATCCAATCATTGGTTGATGCAAGTAATACCAACCCGCGGAAAGATTGACCCTCAACAAAGCTGGGGGAGCAGTGCCTGCCCCAACAGACCCCCGTCATCATTAGGGCGGCCCTAATAAATGACGGGGGGTTTGGGGGGGGATGGCACATCTCCCCCAACCTTTCTCGCCTTGATCATGTGTCAGTCTCAATGCGGATTGGTCTTATAGAACCAAATAGAGAACTAGCCGCGCGGCCGTTCTGCCAAGGCAAGCTGCGCCCGCTACCTTCATACGAGCGTGAATGTGGGCAGCGCGCGGTGGCCTCGGTTGCCAACGTGCTGCCCTCTAGGCCGCCGGCGCGTCATAGCGCACCCGCAGTACCACGAACCACGGATAGCGCGTATCCACCACCACGCCATCCGGCCCCGCCAGCATGCCCGCCGGCGTCGTCGGCACGTGCTTTTCCGTCACCGCGTCGTCCACGTTGCCGCCGATCACGGTCAGCATGCCAGGCCGCACGCCTACCACGATGTCGCAATGCGCGGGAAAGGGAGACTGCGTCGGCAGATCCTCGAACTTCATCGACGCCGCACGTCCGCGCCCGGTGCAGATCACATCGCCCAAAGCGGGCGCGTAATCCTGTACGCGCTGTGCGGCCAGACGTGGGCTGGCACCTACCGTGGCCAGATTGATGTAGGTGCTGTGCGAGGCCGAATAGGGAAAGCCGGAAGCGGCACCCGCAATGCGCATGACGTAGCTGATGAAGGCAGCCGACCAGGCGAAATTGGCGTCGCCACGCGCGTCGAAAATGGCGCCGGTGGCGTCATGCTCGCCGGTCCAGGCAACCTCGGGCGCATCTGCGTCCTGGCCGATCCACCAATATTCGCCCACGCGCTGCCACAGTCCGGCTTGGCGCTCGGGCTTGTCCTCGGGGGCAGGGATGGGGCGGCTCTCCGGCGGATCGTCATCCACGCCCTGGCCCCACAATCGCCACTCGCGCAAGGCGACGGCCACGACATCCTGGCGCGTGAAGGGCGCCCAGCCGGAATTTGCGAAAATGGGCACGTGCGGATTGTCGCGCAGCGGGCCTTGCAGGTAGCGGTGGGCGACCGGCGCCGCGGCGGGGGCGATCACCACAGGGGGCGGGTGGGCGCAGGCAGAGACAAGAAGAAAAAGAAGATGTTCTTTTTTGAAAAAAAGAACCAAAAAACTTTTGCAAGTTTTGCAGGCGCGCCAGCCAACAGACAAAAGTTTTTTGGTCCTTTTTTTCAAAAAAGGACTGCTTCCTACTATCACGTCCCGCAATGCGTTTTCTTAGGCTTGGGGTCATAACCCGTCAGCCCCGGGACGCCATAGCCCGGGGTTACCATCCGCTGCAGGTCCTCTTCGTCCGCGTCCTCGCCAAGCCAGGTTTTCGACAGGCGTGCCACCGTGCCGTCCCGCTTGAGGCAGACCAGCGCGTCCTCTATTTCATCGCGCAGCTCGACGTTTGTGTTGGCCACGGCGGCCACGTCCTGCACGCGGGTTTCGGGCAGATCCAGGCTCGCCTGCATCGAGTCCTGGTCGTGCGCGGCGGCCATCAGGCCGGGACTGTCCGCCAGGCACGCGTCGGCCGCGCCGGTGCGCACGGCCCCCAGGACCTGTGCAAGGGTTGCGAGCTTTTCGACCGCAAAGCCGTATTTGGGGGCGTTGCGCTCGGCCCATTCGGCGTATTCGGTGCCGAGCTGGACGGCCAGGCGCTTGCCGCGCAGGTCGGCGGGCTTGGCGATCGTCAGGCCGGAATGGGTGCCGAACTGGTATTGGGACCAGACATAGCCTTCGGTGAAGAGCATTTCGGAGGAGCGCTCCGGCGTGGCCTGGATGGGGCCGGCGAGCACATCCAGGCGGCCGGCTGTCAGATCGGCGATGAGTGCGGGGAGTGGCGCCTGGGTAAAGGCGACCGTTCGCTTCATGCGGGCCGCGATGGCGCGGAAGAGGTCCACGCTGAAGCCGGAGAGGTGGTCGGGACCATCGGTCAGGACGAAGGGTGGGCTGCCGGGGACGATGCCGGCGCGCAGCGTTGGCTCGTCGGCTGTGGCGGTCTGCAGGGCGAGGGCGGTCAGCAGGGCGGCCAGGGCAGGGGCGCGCATCGAGGTCTCCGGGAGTCGGCGGAGCCTATAGCAGCGCAGCGCCGCCGCGAAGAGAGGCGGACAGAAGACGGGGGGTCTGGGGGCTACCGGATTCACACATCTCAAATACATCTTAACTATCAATGACTTGTAGCAGAAAGCAAGGCCAGGGGCTCTGCCCCTGGACCCCGCTGGAGGCAGGGCCTCCAGACCTCCATCTTCTCGAAAAGAAAGAAAAGGTTCTAAGGACTTGTCCTTAGCGGGGTCCAGGGGCAGAGCCCCTGGCCTTCGTTTGTGTCTTTTCAAAGCAAGATGTGTAAATGCGGTAGGGGCTGGGGGGGATGGCACATCTCCCCCAGCTCTTAACCTTGTGGCCTAGCCCTCCCTGCGCTAACTCCGCCCGCCGAGCGGGCGTGGTGGAACCGGTAGACACGCCAGATTTAGGTTCTGGTGGCGCAAGCCGTGGGGGTTCAAGTCCCTCCGCCCGCACCACGCCGCCTTACCCTCTCTTCTCCCACAGGATCATGACGCGATGCAGGTGACCGAAACGCTCTCCGATGGGCTCAAGCGCAGCTATGCGGTGACCGTGCCTGCCGCCGAGATCGAGGGCAGGACCAAGAGCAAGCTGGATGAGATCGGCCGCTCGCTGCGCCTGCCCGGTTTCCGGCCCGGCCGCGTTCCGGCCAATCTGATACGCCAGCGTTACGGCAAGTCGGTCATGGCCGAGATCCTGCAGGACGCGGTGAACAATGCCGCCGAACGCGTGGTCGAGGACGGCAATCTGCGCCCGGCGGGCCAGCCGCGCATTTCGCTGGCCAGCGAGCCGGCCTTGGAAGGGCCTGCCGCCGACCTGGAGATCAAAGTCGAGCTGGAGCTGCTCCCCGACATCACCCTGCCCGATCTGAGCACGATTTCCCTGGTGCGGCTGCGCGCCGATCCGTCCGACGAGACGGTCGGCCGCGCGCTGGAGAGCATTGCCGCGCAAAACCGCGAATTCGAGGCGATCGAGGAGGATCGGCCGGCCGCGGCGGGGGATGTGCTCGTGGTCGATTTCACCGGGTCGATCGACGGGGTGAAGTTCGAGGGTGGCTCGGCCACTGACGCGCCTGTGGAGCTGGGCGGCGCGGGCTTCATCCCCGGCTTTGCCGAGCAGCTCGAGGGCATGCGGCCGGGCGAGACGCGCACGATCGATGTGACCTTCCCCGCCGATTATCAGGCCGGGCATTTGGCGGGCAAGCTCGCGCAGTTCGAGCTCGCGGCCAAGGCGCTGAAGAAGCCGGTGACTTTGGCGCAGGATGACAGCCTGGCGGCCAAAATCGGGTTCGAGACTTTCGAGGGTCTGCGCGATGCCGTGCGCGCGCAGATGCAGGGGGAGTACGACCAGCTCTCCCGCCTGCGCATCAAGCGCGAATTGCTGGATGCGCTGGCCGAGCGGGCCGATTTCGAGGCGCCGGCCAACCTGCTGGAGATCGAATTCGGGGCGATCTGGCAGCGCGTGCAGGCCGAGCGCGAGCGCGGCCAGGAAGATGACGAGGACCGCGGCAAGGATGAGGCGACGCTGAGCGCGGAGTATCGCGCCATCGCGGACCGGCGCGTGCGGCTGGGCCTGTTGCTGAGCGAGATCGGGCGGGCGAACAACATCGAGGTGACGCCGGCCGAGCTGAGTGCGGCGCTGCGGCAGGAGGCGTCCCGCCATCCTGGCCAGGAGCAGCAGGTCATCGACTATTTCCGCAAGACTCAGGGGGCGATCGAGCAGTTGCGGGGGCCGATCTTCGAGGACAAGGTCATCGATCACATTCTTGGCGTGGCGCAGGTCGAGGAGCGCACCGTGCCGCCCGAAGAGCTCACCCTGCCTGGCCTGGACCAGACGCCGGCGGAGGATGCGCACAGCGAGCCTTCCGATGTCGAGTTGGCGCCGGCGCAGGAGGAAGAGGCGCAAGGCACGCAGGCGTAGTGCCTCGGCGGCGCAAGCGTGCTTTAATGCCGCGCGTGCTCACCTATGTGTAAGCGGCCGGTGCCATGGTGGCCGGCGCGGCTGGCGGCAGCAGGGCTGGGTCAGGCGTTCAGGCGATCCATCGCGACCCTTCGGGGATGATTTAGGAGTGTTCATGAGGGATCGTGATCCGGTCGAGGTCTATAATCAGGCCCTGGTGCCGATGGTGGTCGAACAGACCGCAAGGGGCGAACGGGCCTATGATATCTATTCGCGCCTGCTCAAGGAGCGGATCATTTTTCTGACCGGGCCCGTGTTCGACCACATGAGCGCGCTGATCTGCGCCCAGTTGCTGTTCCTGGAGAGCGAGAACCCGTCCAAGGACATCGCCTTCTACATCAACAGCCCGGGCGGCGTGGTCAGCGCGGGGCTCGCGATCTATGACACGATGCAGTTCATCCGCAGCCCTGTGTCCACAGTGTGTATCGGCCAGGCGGCGAGCATGGGCAGCCTGCTGCTCTCGGCAGGCGCGCCGGGCAAGCGGTTCGCGCTGCCGAACAGCCGGGTGATGGTGCACCAGCCGAGCGGCGGGGCGCAGGGCCAGGCGGCGGATATCGTGATCCAGGCCCATGAAATCATGACGCTGCGTTCGCGGCTTAACGAGATCTACCATAAGCACACGGGGCAGAGCATCGCGGCGATCGAGGCCAAGCTGGAGCGAGACAGTTACATGTCGGCCGAGGAGGCGCGGGTGTTCGGCATCGTCGATGAGGTGGTCGAGAGCCGGCCGCTGCCGATGACTGACGAGAAGTAGAGGCCGGCCCCCGGCGCGGGCGCGGCGGTGGCCTTGTCGTTTCAGAAATGTGGGGCGTAGTATCGTGATGGTCCTTGGCCGCCCCTCGGGGCCCTGCCTGGGGCGGGAGAGTGCATGAGCAAGACCGGCGACTCCAAGAACACCTTGTACTGCTCGTTCTGCGGCAAGTCCCAGCACGAGGTGCGCAAGCTGATTGCGGGCCCAACAGTGTTCATCTGCGATGAATGCGTCGAGCTGTGCATGGATATCATCCGTGAGGAGCACAAGACGCACCTGGTCAAGGCGCGGGACGGCGTGCCTACGCCCAAAGAAATCTGCCGGGTGCTCGATGATTACGTCATCGGGCAGGATCACGCCAAGCGTGTGCTCTCTGTCGCCGTGCACAACCATTACAAGCGGCTGGCGCACGCGCAGAAGAACAACGATATCGAAATCGCCAAATCCAATATCATGCTGGTTGGCCCGACGGGTTCGGGCAAGACGCTGCTGGCCCAAACCCTGGCGCGCATCCTGGACGTGCCGTTCACCATGGCGGACGCCACCACGCTGACCGAGGCCGGCTACGTGGGCGAGGATGTGGAGAACATCATCCTCAAGCTGTTGCAGGCCGCCGACTACAACGTGGAGCGGGCGCAGCGCGGCATCGTCTATATCGACGAGGTGGACAAGATCAGCCGCAAATCCGACAATCCGTCCATCACGAGGGACGTGAGCGGCGAGGGCGTGCAGCAGGCGCTGCTAAAGATCATGGAAGGCACGGTGGCTTCCGTGCCGCCGCAGGGCGGGCGCAAGCATCCCCAGCAGGAATTCCTGCAGGTCGATACGACGAACATCCTCTTCATCTGCGGCGGGGCATTCGCCGGGCTGGAAAAGATCATCGGCCAGCGCGGCAAGGGCTCGGGCATCGGCTACGGCGCCGAGGTGCGCGACCCCGACGAGCGGCGCACCGGGGCCATCCTGCGCGACGTCGAGCCCGAGGATTTGCTGAAGTTCGGCTTGATCCCGGAGTTCATCGGGCGGCTGCCGGTGGTGGCGACGCTTGAGGATCTGGACGAGGGCGCGCTGATCGAGATTCTGACCAAGCCGAAGAACGCGCTGGTCAAGCAATATGGGCGGCTGTTCGAAATGGAGGGGGTCAAGCTTACCTTCACCGAGGACGCGCTGAAATCGGTGGCGACCCGGGCGATCGCGCGGCGCACCGGGGCGCGCGGGTTGCGGTCCATCATGGAAAGCATCTTGCTGACGACGATGTTCGACCTGCCTGGGTTGGATAATGTCGATGAGGTGGTAGTGAACCGGGAGGTTGCCGAAGGGCGGGGCGCGCCGCTGTTTACCTATAGCGCAAGCAAGGAACGCGCCGAAGGCGCTGGGTAGGAAGGCCAGGGGCTCTGCCCCTGGACCCCGCTAAGGACAAGTCCTTAGAACCTATTATTTAGGTTATGGCGGGGGCCAACACGCGTGTTGGCCCCTCCCTAACCTTAGAATGGGGGTCTGGGGCCTCAGGCCCCAGCGGGGTCCAGGGGCAGAGCCCCTGGCCTTGTTCTGCTTAAGCTGCCCCCGATATGTTTTACCTGACCGGAAGGTGGGTTCGTGCCAAGCTTGGGCGAATCGCGCCTTCGATCGTCCTTTCTAGGAGGTCCCCGCCCAATGCCGGACACTGAACGCAGCCCGGCCGCCCGGCCACCGGCCGACGAAACCATGGCGGTTCTGCCGCTGCGCGACATCGTCGTTTTCCCTCATATGATCGTGCCGCTCTTCGTCGGGCGCGAAAAATCCGTCCGCGCGCTGGAAGCGGTGATGAAGGACGACAAGCAGATCCTGCTCGTGGCCCAGAAGAACGCCGCGCAGGACGATCCTTCTGCCGATGATATCTATCGTGTGGGCACCGTGTCCACGATCCTGCAATTGCTCAAGCTGCCCGACGGCACGGTCAAGGTGCTGGTCGAAGGCGGAAGGCGCGCGCGCATTACGCGCTTTGCCGAGACGGAGGCCTATTTCGAGGCCCATGTCGAGGACATGGCCGATGACGCCGATCAGGCGCCCGAGATGGAGGCGCTGGGGCGCACCGTCGTTGGCCAGTTCGAGCAATACATTAAGCTGAACAAGAAGATCGCGCCCGAGGTGCTGGTCTCGCTCAACCAGATCGAGGAGCCGTCAAAGCTCGCCGATACGGTGTCCAGCCATCTCAATCTGAAAATTGCCGAGAAGCAGGAATTGCTCGAGATCGCGCGCGTCAGCGAGCGGCTGGAGCGCGTGTTTGCGCACATGGAATCCGAAATCGGCGTGCTGCAGGTCGAAAAACGCATCCGCAACCGCGTCAAGCGGCAGATGGAGAAGACGCAGCGCGAGTACTATCTGAACGAACAGCTCAAGGCGATCCAGAAGGAACTTGGCGAGGGCGAAGAGGGTCGCGACGAGACGGCCGAGCTCGAGGACAAGATCAAGAAAACCAAGTTCACCGTTGAGGCACGCGAAAAGGCGCTCAGCGAGCTGAAGAAGCTGCGCACGATGAGCCCGATGAGTGCCGAAGCCACGGTCGTGCGCAATTACCTCGACTGGATGCTGTCCATTCCGTGGAAGAAGCGCAGCAAGGTACGTAACGATGTGGACGCGGCCGAAAAGGTGCTCGACGCCGATCATTACGGGCTGGACAAGGTCAAGGAACGCATTTTGGAATACCTCGCGGTGCAGAGCCGCAGCAACAAGGTGCGCGGGCCGATCCTGTGCCTGGTGGGGCCGCCCGGCGTGGGCAAGACATCTCTCGGCAAGTCGATCGCGCGGGCGACGGGGCGCAATTTCGTGCGCATGTCCCTGGGCGGCGTGCGCGACGAGGCCGAGGTGCGCGGGCACAGACGGACCTATATCGGCAGCATGCCCGGCAAGGTGATTCAGGGCATGAAAAAGGCCAAGAGCAGCAATCCGCTTTTTCTGCTCGATGAGATCGACAAGCTGGGCAATGATTGGCGGGGCGATCCTTCCAGCGCGCTGCTGGAGGTGCTCGATCCTGAGCAGAACTCGACCTTTGCAGATCATTACCTGGAGGTCGATTACGACCTGAGCGATGTGATGTTCGTCACGACCGCCAACAGCCTGCGCATGCCCCAGCCCTTGCTGGACCGCATGGAGATCATTCGCATCCCCGGCTATACCGAGGACGAAAAGGTGGAGATCGCCAAGCGCCATCTGATTGCCAAGGTTGGTGAAGCCAACAGCGTCAAAACCACGGAGTGGTCGATTTCAGATGAGGCGCTGCGCGACCTGATCCGCACCTACACGCGCGAGGCCGGCGTGCGCAACCTGGAGCGTGAGCTGGCCAACCTGGCGCGCAAATCGGTCAAGGAGATCGTCACCAAGAAGACCAAGAAGGTCGCGATCACGATCAAGAATCTGGAGAAATACGCGGGCATCCGCCGCTTCCGCTATGGCGAGGCGGAAAGCGAGGACATGGTCGGCGTCGTCACCGGCCTGGCCTGGACCGAAGTGGGCGGCGAGATCCTGACGATTGAGAGCGTGACCGTGCCGGGCAAGGGCATCGTCAAGCACACGGGCAAGCTGGGTGATGTGATGCAGGAGAGCGTGTCGGCCGCGCTGTCTTACGTGCGCAGCCGCAGCATCAGCTTCGGGCTGAAACCGACGCTGTTCGAGAAGCGGGACATCCATGTGCACGTGCCCGAGGGTGCCACGCCCAAGGACGGGCCGTCCGCGGGCATTGCCATGGCCACTTCCATTGTTTCCGTGCTGACCGGCATTCCGATCAGGCGCGATGTGGCTATGACGGGCGAGATCACGCTGCGCGGGCGTGTGCTGCCGATCGGCGGCTTGAAGGAGAAACTGTTGGCGGCGCTTCGGGCCGGGATTACGACCGTGTTCTTCCCCAAGGACAACGAGAAGGACCTGGCCGAAATCCCAGATAGCGTCCGCCGCGCGCTGAAGCTCATCCCGGTCGCCCACGTGGATGATGTCATCATGCAGGCCCTGGTGCGCAAACCCGAGCCGATCGAATGGGACGAGCCCGCCGACCCTGTCCCGCCGGTTCCTGCGGTCACAGGCGCGTCGCTCCCCCACTAGCACGCGCCAAAAAGAAGACGGGGGGTCTGGGGGAACGGCTCGTTCCCCCCAGCCTTTCCTTTCGTGAAAAATGGCGGAAATCCGCCATTTTCCTTTGCACTGGCGCTGTTGCGCACCTAGTGTCCGCCCGCCTGCCCGGCGCACGCGCCGGCTGCACTCATGGTTCAAGGATGTCAGGACATGGCCGAAAAAGGCGAGAAGCGCGCCGAGAGACGGGCGAGAAAAGAGCGCAAGGAAGGCAAGGAGGGCAAGCAGAGTGTATTCAAGCGCCAGGAACTGGCCGGATCGCTCGTGGAGAAGACTGGCCTGCCGCGCGCCAAGGCTGTCGCTGCGGTGGATGCCGTGCTGGAGACAATTACCGAGAAGCTGAAGGAAGCCCACGAAATCAGGCTGGTGGGTTTTGGCGCCTTCGTGCTGAGCAAGCGCAAGGCGGGCAAGGGGCGTGATCCCAGGACCGGCTCGGAGATCGACATTGCCGAGGCGACCTCAGTGCGCTTCCGGCCGAGCAAAATGCTGCGCGAGGCGGTGTCCGGCAAGGCCGCGCCGGCACCGGGTGTGCCCGCCGAGGACAAGGCGAGCGAGGGCGACGAGGAATAGGGTTGGTTGGGGCGGTTAGCTCAGCGGTAGAGCGTCTCGTTTACACCGAGAGGGTCGGCGGTTCGAAACCGTCACCGCCCACCAAGGGTCTGTGCGGGTTGACCATGCGGACCTTCTCTCTTAGACACCGCGGCCTGCCTGGAATGCGGGTGTAGCTCAGTTGGTTAGAGCGCCGGCCTGTCACGCCGGAGGTCGCGGGTTCGAGCCCCGTCACTCGCGCCACCGGCCAGTTGTCAGCGTGCGGCTTTCAGTCGTCAGATTGACTGCATGCGCCTTCATCTGACGACTGAAAGCTGAAGCTGACAACTGGAACTGGCCTTCTCCCCCCGGCGGGGCTATGGTCCGGCCGATGTTGCGGTGCGGGACGTGCCCTCCCGCATGACCTTGTTGGTGCCGTGCGCGGCCCATGACCGTTGGACCATGCCATGCAGCCGATCTTGGCCAATTACTTTCCCGTGCTGGTATTCATCGCCATATCAGGGGTGATTGCAGGCGCGATGGTAGGTGGATCATTGCTGGCGGCCAAGCAGCGGCCCTACGCTGAAAAAGTCAGCGCGTACGAATGCGGGTTTGAAGCCTTCGATGATGCGCGCCGGCGTTTTGACGTGCGCTACTACCTAGTTGCAATTCTGTTCATCATTTTCGATCTTGAGGTGGCGTTCCTGTTTCCCTGGGCGGTCAGCCTTTCGCGTATCGGCATGGCCGGCTTTTGGGCGATGATTCTCTTCCTTGCAGTGCTGACCGTCGGCTTCATCTACGAATGGCGCAAGGGCGCATTGGAATGGGAGTGAGCGGATCATGAGCGATCTGACCGCCGACCAGATTGCCTGGAACAGGGAGGCGCTGCCGCCTGGCCCGGCGCAGGATGCGGTTGTTCGCGGCATCACCGGGGAAATCGCAGATCGCGGCTTTGTCGTGGCCAGCGTCGACAAGTTGGTCAATTGGGGCCGCACGGGCAGTTTGTGGCCGATGACCTTCGGGCTCGCCTGCTGTGCGGTGGAGATGATCCACGCCTATATGCCGCGCTACGATCTGGACCGGTTTGGCATATTTCCGCGCGGATCGCCGCGGCAGAGCGATGTCATGATCGTGGCCGGAACGCTGACCAACAAGATGGCGCCTGCTTTGCGCAAGGTGTACGACCAGATGCCCGAGCCACGCTGGGTGATCAGCATGGGCAGTTGCGCCAATGGCGGCGGGTACTACCATTATTCGTATTCGGTGGTGCGTGGGTGTGACCGCGTAGTGCCGGTGGATATCTACGTTCCGGGCTGCCCGCCGACGGCGGAGGCGCTGGTTTACGGCATCATGCAATTGCAGAAAAAGATCAGGCGCACGGGGACTATTCTGCGTGGGTGAGCCAGCGATCATGCATGAACGCCTGGAGGTGCTTGCCGTCTATCTGGGCTCCGGGTTTGCCGGTGTGTCCAGCGCAGGGCTGGAGCGCGGCGAACTGGTTGTGCACGCGTCACGCGGCGGTCTGGTCGCGCTGATGACGCGTCTGCGCGACGATCTGCATACACTATGCGAACAGCTTGTCGATTTGTGCGGTGTTGATTGGCCCGAACGCGGCGAGCGCTTCGATGTCGTCTACAATTTGTTGAGCGTGTCGCTGAACCAGCGCGTGCGCGTGATTGTCACGACCGATGAGGCAACACCGGTGCCGAGCGTCTCCAACGTATGGCCATGTGCGACGTGGTGGGAGCGTGAGTGCTGGGATCTCTACGGCGTGACGTTTGCCGGCTTGGAGGATCATCGGCGCATTCTGACCGATTACGGGTTTGAGGGACATCCGCTGCGCAAGGATTTCCCGCTGACCGGCTACGTCGAAGTGCGTTACGACGATGAGCGTAAGCAGGTCGTTTATGAACCTGTCAAACTGACACAGGATTTCCGCAACTTCGATTTCCTCTCGCCATGGGAGGGGATTACGACGTTGCCTGGCGATGAAAAGGCCCATGTGGCGCGTCAGGTCGCCGGCGACCGCGCTGTGGCGCCATGAACGCGATCGATCATGCTGCACTGGGCGAGGCGGCGGCACCGGCAGCGCGTCGCGAGGTGGTCATCGACAGCCACGCGATCAATTTCGGGCCGCAGCACCCCGCAGCGCACGGCGTGCTGCGCCTGGTGTTGGAGATGGATGGCGAAATCGTCGAGCGTGCGGACCCGCATGTCGGGCTGCTGCACCGTGGCACCGAGAAGCTGATCGAGACGCGGACCTACACGCAGAACACGCCCTATTTCGATCGGCTGGATTACGTCTCGCCGATGTGCATGGAGCATGCCTTTGTGCTGGCAACCGAGCGGCTGCTGGGCATTGCCGCACCCGAGCGGGCGCAATGGATCCGCACACTATTTGACGAGATCACGCGGATCTTGAATCATCTCCTCAATTTGACGTCCTTTGCCATGGATGTTGGCGCGCTGACGCCGCCGTTGTGGGGGTATGAAGAGCGCGAAAAGCTGATGGAATTCTATGAGGCCGCGTCCGGTGCGCGATTGCATGCCAATTACTACCGGCATGGCGGGGTGAGCCGCGATTTGCCGGCGGGTCTTACGGATCGCATCTGGGAGTGGAGCGAGGGATTCCCGTCCTTCATCGACGATCTATGGAACCTGCTGACCGAGAACCGTATCTGGAAGCAGCGTACTGTCGATATCGGGGTGATGAGCGCCGAGCAGGCCCTGGCCTGGGGTTTCACCGGGCCTAATCTGCGCGCAAGCGGCGTGCCTTGGGATTTGCGCCGCGCGCAACCCTACGCGATGTATGACCGCGTGGCCTTCGACGTGCCTGTGGCGCGGAACGGTGATTGCTACGACCGCTATCTGGTGCGGATGATCGAATTGCGGGAAAGCGTGAAGATCATCCGTCAGTGCTTGGAACAGATGAAGCCGGGCCCTGTGAAGATCGCAGACCGGAAGTTCACGCCACCCAAGCGTGAGGAAATGAAGCGCTCGATGGAGGCGCTGATCCATCACTTCAAGCTCTATACCGAAGGTTTTCACGTGCCGGCGGGGGCGACATATACCGCCGTTGAGAGTCCGAAAGGGGAGTTTGGCGTGTATCTGGTGGCTGATGGGACCAACCGGCCATACAGGTGCAAGATCAGGCCGACAGGGTTTTCGCATTTGCAGGCATTGGATGTCATGAGCCGTGGGCATATGCTGGCGGATGCCGTGGCGGTGATTGGGTCAATCGATCTGGTGTTCGGCGAAGTGGATCGATGAGCGGACAGTTTTCGGCCGAGAATATCGGAGACGGCTCCTCGCATGCGGCCGCTCCTGAGCCGTTTGCATTCGACGCGGACAGCGAGGCCGAGATTGTCCGCGCGATTGCAAAATACCCGGCGGGCAAGCAGGCAAGTGCGGTATTGCCGCTGCTCTATATTGCGCAGCAGCAGATGGCGCGGCAGACGGGCAGTGCCTGGGTGTCCACGCCGGCGATGAATGCGGTGGCAAAGCGGCTGGGCATGCCGCCCATCCGCGTCTATGAGGTCGCTACGTTCTATTTGATGTTCAATACGCGGCCGATCGGGCGGTATCATTTGCAGGTGTGCACGACCACGCCGTGCTGGTTGCGCGGATCAGACGATGTGGTGGCGGCGTGCAAGCGCGCGACGGAGATTGCGCGCTTCGGCGAAAACAGCGCCGACGGATTGTTCACGCTGACCGAAGTGGAATGTCTGGGTGCCTGCGTGAATGCGCCGATCCTGCAAATCAACGACGATTTCTACGAAGATGTCGACGCGGCGATCACAGAGGATCTGCTCGGGCGCATCAAGCGGGGCGAGGCGCTGCCGCAGCCGGGGTCGATGACCGGGCGGCAGACATCCGCACCTGTCGGTGGGCCGATGACTTTGGTCGGCGGGGACGCGGATGCTCGCTGATCGGGACCGGATTTTTGCCAATCTATATGGCCAGCACGATTGGCGCCTGGCGGGCGCGCGCGCGCGCGGCGATTGGGATGGCACGGCCGCCATTCTGGCGCGCGGGCGGGAGGCTATTGTCGATGAGATGAAGGCTTCCGGTTTGCGCGGGCGCGGCGGGGCCGGGTTTCCGACGGGGATGAAGTGGAGCTTCATGCCCAAGGCATCCGACGGGCGGCCCGCTTATTTGGTGGTCAACGCAGATGAAAGCGAGCCTGGCACCTGCAAGGACCGCGACATCATGCGCCACGATCCGCACAAGCTGGTCGAGGGCAGCCTGATTGCGAGCTTCGCAATGGGCGCACATGCGGCCTACATCTATATCCGCGGCGAATTCTATAACGAGCACCTCAATCTGCAGGCGGCGATCGATGAGGCCTACGAGGCCGGGTTGATTGGCGTCAATGCGTGCGGCAGCGGGTGGGATTTTGATCTCTATCTGCATCGCGGCGCGGGCGCCTATATTTGCGGCGAGGAGACGGCGCTGCTGGAAAGCCTTGAGGGCAAGAAGGGCATGCCGCGCATGAAGCCGCCTTTTCCGGCGGCAGTCGGTCTGTATGGGTGTCCGACGACGGTCAATAATGTCGAGAGTATCGCAGTCGCGCCCGAAATTCTGCGGCGTGGGGCGGCATGGTTTTCCTCGCTGGGGCGCCCGAAGAACGCTGGCACCAAGCTGTTCTGTATCTCGGGGCACGTGAACAAGCCGTGTAATGTCGAGGAAGAGCTTGGCATTCCACTGCGCGAGCTGATCGATCGCTATGCCGGTGGTGTGCGGGGCGGGTGGGATAATCTGCTGGCGGTCATTCCTGGCGGGTCATCCGTGCCGCTGCTGCCCAAGGCGATTTGCGATACGATCCTGATGGATTTCGACAGTCTGCGCGATGTAAAATCGGGGTTGGGCACGGCCGCTGTCATTGTCATGGATAGCAGCACCGATGTGGTGCGGGCGATTGCGCGGTTGTCCAAATTCTACAAGCACGAAAGTTGCGGTCAGTGCACGCCGTGCCGCGAGGGCACCGGCTGGATGATGCGCGTGATGTATCGCATGGTCGAGGGACGTGCCGAGCCCGAGGAGATCGATATGCTCGATCAGGTGACACGCCAGGTGGAGGGACATACGATTTGCGCGCTGGGCGATGCGGCGGCCTGGCCGATCCAGGGGCTGATCCGGCATTTCCGGCCAGTGATCGAGCAGCGTATCGCCGACTATCGCGCCCGGCACGTGCCGCAGCCTTTGGCGCCCACGCCCGAGAACTTGCCATTGGCGGCCGAATGACATGGTAAAGATGGTGGTTGACGGCCAGGAGCTGGATGTGGCGGCCGGCAGCACGGTGTTGCAGGCGTGCGAACAGGCGGGTGCCGAAATCCCGCGCTTCTGTTATCACGAACGCCTGAGCATTGCAGGCAATTGCCGCATGTGCCTGGTGGAACTGGAAAAGGCGCCCAAGCCGATTGCCAGTTGCGCCTACCCGATTGCCGAAGGCATGGTGGTGCGCACCGATACACCCATGGTGCGCCAGGCGCGTCGCGGGGTGATGGAATTCCTGCTGATTAACCATCCGCTGGATTGCCCTATTTGCGATCAGGGCGGCGAGTGCGATCTGCAGGACCAATCTTTCGCCTATGGCATGGATCACTCCCGCTACGCCGAGAACAAGCGCGCGGTAAAAGACAAGTATTTGGGACCGCTGGTCAAGACGGTGATGACGCGCTGCATCCAGTGCACGCGCTGCATTCGCTTTGCCACCGAAGTGGCGGGCGTGTCGGAGTTGGGGGCAACAGCCCGCGGCGAGGACATGGAAATCGGCACCTATGTGGAAAAAGCGCTGACGTCGGAGCTTTCCGGCAATCTGATTGATATCTGTCCTGTTGGCGCGCTGACCAGCAAACCTTATGCCTTCGTCGCCCGGCCTTGGGAATTGCAGAAGACCGACAGTGTGGATGTGATGGACGCGTTGGGCACGCCCATTCGTATCGATGCGCGCGGGCCCGAAGTGTTGCGCATACTGCCGCGCGTCAATGACGAGATCAACGAGGAATGGCTGGCAGACAAGGCGCGCTTTGCCTTTGACGGTTTGAAGCGGCGGCGGCTGGACAAACCCTGGGTTCGCCGCCATGGCAGGCTGGAGGCGGCGAGTTGGGGCGATGCGTTTGCCGCCATTGCCGCGCGCATGCGTGGTGTGGACGGCGCGCGCGTAGGTGCGATCGCTGGCGACCTTTGTGATGCCGAAAGCATGCTGGCGCTGCGCGATTTAATGGTTGCGGTGGGTTCGAACAATTTGGATTGTCGGCAGGACGGCGCAAAATTGGATGCCTCCCGCCGGGAATTCTATCTGTTCAACAGCGGCATTTCCGGGATCGATGCGGCCGATGCCATCCTGCTGATCGGCTGCAATCCCCGGCGCGAGGCGCCGGTGCTGAACGCGCGGTTGCGCCGGCGTGCGGTCTCGGGCGTGCCGGTGGGCGTGATCGGGCCAATTGCTGATCTAACCTATGACGTGACCTACCTGGACGGCATGCGCGCGGATTTCATGCACGGTGCCGCGCGGCCGATGATCGTGCTGGGACAAGGGGCTTTGGCGCGCGGGGACGGCGCGGCGGTGCTTGCTGCGGCTTGGGATCTGGCGCGCGATGTGGGTGCGCTCAAGCAGGATTGGCACGGATTTAACGTGCTGCATACCGCGGCCGCGCGCGTGGGCGCGCTGGATGTGGGCTTTCTGCCCGGCCAGGGCGGGCGTGATCTGGATTCCATGTTGGGCGGCGGGACCGATGTGCTCTGGCTGCTGGGGGCTGATGAATTCGACACGCGGCGCATCGGTGCGGAGACCTTCACCATCTATTTGGGCCATCATGGCGATGCGGGCGCCGCCCGAGCGGACGTGATCCTGCCAGGCTGCGCCTACACCGAAAAGAACGGCACCTACGTCAATACCGAAGGGCGCGTGCAGCGCGGTTATCGCGCGCTGTTTGCACCCGGCGAGGCGCGGGAGGATTGGCGCATCATCCGCGCGTTCAGCGATGTGCTTGGCAAGCCGTTGACGTATGACGATCTGGATGGTGTGCGTGCGCATCTGGAACGCGCCAATCCGGCGTTTGCCCGCACCGGCCTGCCGCGCTTCGGGGCCAGCGACATGCGCGGCCCTGATGCTGGCGGCGTGGCGCTGTCGGACACGCCGTTTCTGCCGGCGGTGACCGACTATTATCAAACCAACGCCATCTGCCGCGCCAGTGTGACAATGGCGGAGTGCTCGCGGCTCTATGCGCCCGCAACCGCAATGGCAGCGGAGTAGGGGCGTGCACGATTTTTTCTACGGCACGCTGGCGGGCGATACGCTGCGCGTCATTGCGGAGACGCTGGGGCTGCTGGTGCCGGTGCTGATGGGCATGGCGTATGCGACCTATTTCGAGCGTAAGGCGCTGGGCGCGTTCCAGTTGCGGCGCGGCCCGAACCGGGTGGGACCGTTCGGGCTGTTGCAGCCCTTCGCCGATGCGGTCAAGGTCTTTACCAAGGAGACGGTGATACCGGCGGGTGCCAACCGGTTGCTGTTCCTGTTTGCGCCGATGCTGACGTTCATGCTCGCGTGCATGGCCTGGGCGGTGATCCCGGTGAATAATGGCTGGGCGGTGTCGGACATGAATGTCGGCATCCTGTATTTCTTCGCGATCTCGTCCCTGGGCGTTTACGGCGTGATCATCGCGGGGTGGGCGAGCAATTCAAAGTATGCGTTCCTTGGTGCCATGCGCTCGGCGGCACAGATGGTGAGCTATGAGGTGTCGATCGGCTTTGTGCTGGTCAGCGTGTTGCTGTGTGTGGGCAGCCTCAACCTCAATCAGATTGTTCTTGCGCAAACCCGGGTGTGGTTCTGCTTCCCGCTGTTTCCGATGTTCATCGTGTTCCTGATTTCGATGCTGGCGGAAACCAACCGCGCGCCGTTCGATCTGCCCGAGGGCGAGAGCGAAATCGTGGCAGGCTACATGGTCGAATACAGCGCGATGGCGTTTGCGCTGTTCTATTTGGGCGAATATACCAGCATGATCACGATGTCCGCCCTCGCCAGCATCCTGTTCCTGGGCGGATGGCAGGCGCCGTTTGGGCTTGTGTTCATCCCCGGCGTGTTCTGGCTGATCGGCAAGATTTGCGTCATCATGTTCTTCTTCTTCTGGGTGCGCGCGACGTTTCCGCGCTTTCGCTATGACCAGCTGATGCGGCTTGGCTGGAAGGTCTTCCTGCCGCTCTCGTTGCTGTGGCTTGTTCTGACCGCGGGCTTTCTGGAGGCGTTCGGCATGGTTCCGGATTTGGGCGCATGAGCGGGCTACGCACAAACCCGGCCTGGCGGCTGGTCATGGCCGAATTGCTGCGCGGCATGGCCATTACCTTGCGCTATTTTTTCAAGCCCAAGGTGACGATCAATTATCCTTACGAGCGGGGGCCGATCAGCGCGCGCTTCAAGGGCGAACACGCGTTGCGCCGCTACCCTAATGGCGAGGAACGCTGCATCGCCTGCAAGCTCTGCGAAGCGATTTGCCCGGCTTACGCTATAACCATCGAGGCTGAACCGCGCGAGGATGGCAGCCGACGCACGACGCGCTACGACATCGACATGACCAAATGCATCTATTGCGGGCTGTGCGAGGAAGCCTGCCCGGTGGACGCCATCGTCGAGGGACCTAATTTCGAGTTCGCGACCGAGACGCGCGAGGAGCTGATGTATAACAAGGACAAGCTGCTCGCCAATGGCGATCGTTGGGAGGCAGAACTCGCCAAGCGGCTCGAGTTGGATGCGCCTTACCGATGATCGTCAGCGCGTTCTTCTATTTGTTTTCCGCCGTGCTGCTGGGATCGGCCGCCGCGGTCGTGACCAGCCGCAATCCGGTGCATGCGGTGCTGTTCCTGATCCTGGCCTTCTTCAACGCCGCGGCGCTGTTCTTGCTGGTGGGCGCCGAATTCCTGGCGATGATCCTTGTGATTGTGTATGTCGGCGCGGTGGCGGTGCTTTTCCTGTTCGTGGTGATGATGCTGGACGTCAACTTCGTGCAATTGCGCGAGGGGTTTCAGAAGTACACGCCAGTCGGCTTTGCCGTGGGTGCCGTGCTGTTCGGCGAACTGGCTGCGGTGCTGTTCGGCTGGCAGGTGGCACCCGGTGCTGCTGCGTTGCGCCTCTCGGCAACGCCCGGCAATGTCGAGAACACGCGCGCTCTTGGCCAGGTGCTCTATACGCAATACGTGCTGCTGTTTCAGCTCTCGGGGCTGATCCTGCTCGTGGCGATGATCGGCGCCATTGTGCTGACGCATCGCGAGCGGTCGGGTACGCGCCGGCAGAACATCACGCGCCAGCAGGAGCGGCAGGTCGGCGATACGCTGGAGGTCGTGTCCGTGCGCTCAGGCGCAGGAATTGCCGAATTGGGCGTTTATCGGCGGAAGCCGGAGCCTGCGGATGCGCCGCACGGGGAGCATTGACATGCTGGCCATCGGGCTCGGCCATTATTTGACCGTGGGCGCGGTGCTTCTGGTCATCGGCGTGTTCGGAATTTTTCTCAACCGCAAGAACGTCATCATCATCCTGATGTCGATTGAGCTCATCCTGCTCGCGGTCAACGTCAACCTGGTTGCATTCTCCTCGGCGTTGAACGATCTGGCAGGCCAGGTGCTGGCGCTGTTCGTGCTGACCGTGGCGGCCGCGGAGGCGGCGATCGGGTTGGCCATCGTTGTGGTGTATTTCCGCAATCGCGGCTCGATCGAAGTCGAGGACGTCAATCTGATGAAGGGCTGACGATGATTTTCGCAATCGCCGTCTTCGCGCCGTTGCTGGGCGCCCTGCTGGCGGGACTGCCCGGGCGCGTGCTGGGGGACAGGCCCGCACAAATCATGTCGATCGGGCTGATGCTGGTCGCTTCCGCCTGTGGCGTGACGTCCTGGGTGCAGCATATCTATGGCGGCGTGGGCAATGGCGTAGTGCCCGTGGCGTCCTGGATTACCGCAGGTGATTTCCGGCTCGATTGGGCGCTGCAATATGACTCGCTGTCGGTGACGATGGTGGCGATGGTCACTTGCGTGGCCACACTGATCCACATCTACAGCGTCGGCTACATGGCGCATGAACACAGAACAACCTCGCGCTTCTTTGCTTATCTGTCGCTATTCACATTCGCCATGCTGATGCTGGTGACGGCGAATAACCTGGTCCAGCTTTTCTTCGGCTGGGAAGGCGTGGGGCTCGCGAGCTATCTGCTGATCGGCTATTGGTATGACCGGCCGGCGGCGTGCCGGGCGGCAATTAAGGCGATGATCGTCAACCGCGTCGGTGACCTGGCTTTTGCGGTCGGTATTGCTGCGATCTTCTTCAAGTTTGGTGCTACCGATTTTGCCACGATTTTCGCCGCCATTCCGCAGCACATGACCGACACCTACCACGTGCTCGGCGCCGATTACCGCATCTATGAGGTCATCGGCGTCCTGCTGTTCGTCGGCGCGATGGGCAAGTCCGCGCAGATCCTGCTGCACACCTGGCTGCCCGACGCCATGGAAGGGCCCACGCCCGTCAGCGCGCTGATCCATGCGGCGACCATGGTGACCGCCGGCGTGTTCCTGATGGCGCGCATGTCGCCGCTTCTGGAATTCGCCCCCGGCGCGCTGAACTTCATCACCTTCATCGGCGCCACGACCTGTTTCTTTGCCGCGACCGTCGGCTGCGTGCAGAACGACATCAAGCGGGTCATTGCTTATTCGACGTGCTCACAGCTCGGCTACATGTTCATGGCTGCCGGCGTGGGCGCCTACCAGGCAAGCATCTTCCACCTCATCACGCATGCCTTTTTCAAGGCGCTGCTGTTCCTTTGCGCAGGCAGCGTAATCCATGCCATGTCTGACGAGCAGGACATGCGACGCATGGGCGGAATCTGGCGCAAGATCCCGATCACCTACGTAACGATGTGGCTGGGCAGCCTCGCACTCGGCGGCATTCCCTACTTCGCCGGCTACTGGTCCAAGGATGCGATCCTGGAGTCCACGTACGCAGCCAATTCCGCTATCGGGATGTATGGGTTTGTTCTGGGAACGATCGCGGCGTTTCTGACCGCGTTCTATTCCTGGCGCCTGCTGTTCATGACCTTCCACGGCGCGCCGCGGGCGGATGCGCACACCATGGCACACGTGCATGAAAGCCCGGCCACCATGTGGGGACCGCTGGTGCTGCTGGCCCTGGGCGCCGTGTTCGCCGGCTGGCTGTTGCATGCAGCCTTCATCGGTGACGCCAATCCGGCCTATTGGCAGGGTGCCATTTTCAACGGACCGAACAATCATGTGCTGCACGCCATCGAACGCACGCCGTTGCTGATCGGGCTACTGCCGACGGTCACCGGATTGGCAGGTATCGCGCTGGCCACATGGTTCTACATCTTCAACCCGGCACTCCCGGTGATGCTCGCCGCGCGTTTTCAGCCGGTCTATCTGTTTCTGCTCAACAAATGGTATTTCGACGAACTCTACGATATGATCTTCGTCCGCCCCGCGCTGTGGCTGGCGCGCGAATTCTGGCAGGTCGGTGATGTGGCCATCATTGATGGCGTGCCGAACGGCCTGGCCGCACTCACGCAGGATGGCTCGCGCCAGGTCGTGCGGCTGCAGACGGGATCGATTGCCGTTTATGCCTTCACCATGCTGATCGGGCTCGTCAGCCTGATCGGCATTTTCCTGTATATCCGGTGAGAGATCAGATGAATGCCGCCGGCTTTCCCATCCTGTCTCTGATCACCTTCCTGCCGCTGCTCGGCTGCTTGGTCATCGGCTTCCTGTTGCGGGCTGATGACGCCGCACACGAGCGCAACGCGCGCTGGACGGCGCTGTGGTTCAGTCTGGGCAATTTCCTGGTCTCGCTCCTGCTCTGGGGCGAGTTCAACACCGCCGAAAGCGGCTTCCAATTCCAGGAATACCATGCCTGGCTGCCGGAATTCGGCGTCGGCTACCGCATGGGCGTGGACGGCATTTCCGTACTCTTCGTGCTGCTATCGACCGCACTGACGCCGATTTGCATCGTGGCGAGCTGGGAGTCGATCCGCACGCGCGTGCGCGAATACATGATCGCTTTCCTCGCGCTGGAAACATTGATGGTAGGCATGTTCGCCGCCAGCGACTTCCTGCTGTTCTACATGTTCTTCGAGGCCGTGCTGATCCCGATGTATATCATCATCGGCGTCTGGGGCGGTCCGCGGCGCGTATACGCCAGCCTCAAATTTTTCCTCTACACGTTCGCGGGCTCCGTGCTGATGCTGCTCGCGCTGCTCTTCATGTGGCGCCAGGCCGGAACCACCGACATCGCCGTGCTCATGCACACACCCTTCAGCTACGGCATGCAGTACTGGCTGTTCCTCGCCTTCTTCGCCAGCTTCGCGGTGAAAGTGCCGATGTGGCCCGTGCACACCTGGCTGCCTGACGCGCATGTCGAGGCGCCCACCGCAGGCTCGGTCATCCTGGCCGGCGTGCTGCTGAAAATGGGCGCGTACGGCTTCCTGCGCTTCTCCGTGCCCATGCTGCCTCTGGCCGCCGCGCATTTCGCGCCGATGATGTTCACGCTCGGCGTCGTCGCCGTCATCTACACCAGCCTCGTCGCCCTGGCGCAGGAGGATATGAAAAAGCTGATCGCCTACAGCTCGATTGCGCATATGGGTGTGGTGGTCATAGGCATTTTCACCTTCAACCAGCAGGGTCTGGACGGCGCGCTATTCCAGATGCTCTCGCACGGCGTGGTCTCGGCCGCGCTGTTCCTCTGCGTGGGCGTCATCTATGACCGCATCCACACGCGGGAAATCGCCCGCTACGGCGGCTTGGGCGATCGCATGCCGGCCTACGCGCTGGTGTTCATGCTCTTCACCATGGCATCGATCGGCCTGCCTGGCACGTCGGGTTTTGTCGGCGAATTCCTGGTTCTCGTCGGCGCCTTCAAAGTGAATTTCTGGCTGTCGCTGCTGGGCTCGCTGGGCATGATCCTGGGTGCGGCCTACATGCTGTACCTCTATCGCCGCATCATCTTCGGATCGATCACCAAGGACGACCTGAAATCCATTCTCGATCTCTCACCGCGCGAAGTGGCGATCTTCGCGCCGTTGATGCTGCTGACGCTTTGGATGGGCGTCTATCCGTCCAGTTTTACGCGATTTTTCGATGCCACGACGGGGGCCATGGTCCAGTCGCATGAACAGGCCGTTCAGGCCACGCCCACGATCAGGTTCGCCCAGGAATTGCGCCCATGAATTACGCGGCCGCCTTGCCTGAGATGGTGCTTTCGGGCGCCGGCCTGGCGATCCTGATCCTGGGCGTGCTGCAGAAGAAGGACAGCAGCACGCTCTGCACGATGGCCGTGCTTGCCGCCTTCGCGGTCACCGCCATTTTGGTGCTACAGAGTGCGCACGGCTTCGCTTATTCAGGCCTGTTCGTAACGGATGCTTATGCCACTTACGCCAAATTGCTGATACTGGCAGGTGGCGCGCTCTCGGCCGTGCTGGCGCTGGACTACAATAAACGCGCCGGCATCGGCCGCTTCGAATTCCCTGTGTTGATGCTGTTCAGTACGGTCGGCATGATGGTCATGGCCAGCGCCAACAGCCTGATGAGCCTCTATATGGGCCTGGAGCTGCAATCGCTGGCCATTTACGTGCTGTGCGCGTTCGCGCGCGATGATGTGCGCTCCTCCGAAGCGGGGTTGAAATACTTTGTTCTCAGCGCGCTGGCGTCCGGCCTGTTGCTGTATGGCATATCGCTGACATACGGGTTTTCCGGCACGATGGATTTCGGCCGTCTGGCGCAGATCGTCACCGATCCCGCGGGCGTTTCCACCGGCCTTGTGGTAGGCATTGCCTTTGTCATCGCAGGCCTGGCCTTCAAGCTCTCGGCCGTGCCGTTTCATATGTGGACGCCCGACGTCTACGAGGGCGCACCGACGCCGGTGACCGCCTTCATGAGCACGGCCCCGAAGGTCGCGCCTTTCGTGGTGTTGCTGCGCGTGATGATCGGCCCGTTCGGGCATGTGGCGGTGCAGTGGCAGCCGATCATCTATGTCGTCTCGATCGGCAGCATGCTGCTCGGCAGTTTTGCCGCGATCGGCCAGACCAACATCAAACGCCTGATGGCCTATTCCAGCATCGGCCACATGGGTTATGCGCTGATCGGCCTTGCAGCGGGCACCGAAATCGGCGTGCGCGGCGTGCTGATCTACCTGCTGACCTACGTGGCGATGTCGCTCGGCGCGTTCGCCTGCATCATTGCCATGCGCCGCAATGAGCGGCAGGTGGAACAGATTTCCGATCTCGGCGGCCTGGCCAGGACGGACCTTGGGCTCGCGACCCTGCTGGCGATCTTCATGTTTTCCATGGGCGGCGTGCCGCCATTCGCGGGTTTCTTCGGCAAGTTCTACATCTTTCTCGCAGCCGTGGCACAAGGCATGTGGTTCCTGGCGATCCTCGGTCTGCTGACCAGCGTCGTCGGCCTGTTCTACTATTTGCGCATCATCAAGGTCATGTTTTTCGACGCGGCTGAGCCAGCTTTTGACAAACGCTCTGCGAGCGTATCGTTCGTGGCCCTGACCGCTGGTGCCTTCACGGTCCTCTTCATGTTCGCTCTATCCCCCTTCACCCTAGCCGCGGCGTCGGCCGCCAAAATCCTCTTCGGCTGACGTCGCGTGGCAAGCACCCGTACGTCGAAACGCACGATCCTTATGGCGGGGATCGTGTCGTTGCACGCAATTGCGACGTCTGCCTACTGGATTGCATTCCTTTTCGCGCTTTACGGAATGACGGCGGGCGATTACCGCTCCGGTGGGCAAGTCCAGAACTACAAATCAACGATGTTGGCTGCCTTGCGCTATATTCATCGTTGGCTCAACAGAAGTGAGGCGAGTTCATGGGTTCGGGGTTCCTGAACCATGAGCGCGTGCGATTGGCAAATTCGTGCTTACAACGCAATCGCCTCCACGCAGGACGAAGCGATCGCCGCCGCCATCGTCGGCGCACCCGATCGCTGCGCCTATCTCGCCATGCGTCAAACCGCCGGCCGCGGAAGACAGAACAGGGCATGGCAATCGCCAGAGGGTAACCTGTATTTCTCAGCCCTAATACGGCCAGGTCCCATAGCCCCCGATCCGGCCCGATGGTCGCTCATGGCCGGGCTTGCACTCCACGACGCCGTTTCCGCCTTCCTGCCCGGCATGCGCCCAGCCCTGAAATGGCCCAACGATCTGCTTCTGGGCGGCGCCAAGCTCGCCGGCGTGCTCATCGACAGCGCGCTAACCGCCGATGGCAAGCTCGACTGGGTGGTGATAGGCGCCGGCATCAACCTGGCCCAAGCCCCCACACTCCCCGACCGGCAAACAGCCTGCCTGGCCGAACACGGCATCCGCGTCACGCCA
Source organism: Acetobacteraceae bacterium (assembly GCA_965276755.1). Classification (GTDB taxonomy): domain Bacteria; phylum Pseudomonadota; class Alphaproteobacteria; order Acetobacterales; family Acetobacteraceae; genus CAJCIS01. Next base: position 1,726,658 of record OZ255625.1, on the reverse strand, counting down.
AAAGCCATGGCGGAGCGGCTGATGGCCGCCATCGATCACTGGCGCGCGCGAGACCTGCCCGCCATCCGCACCGCTTGGCTGGCGCGCGCCCATCCGCCCGGCACCCCGCTCCGTGTGCAACAGGCCGGGCAAGTGCTAGAAGGCGCGTTCGAAGGCCTTGCCCCCAACGGCGCCCTGCTCCTGCGCGGGCACCCCCCCATCACCACCGGCGAAGTTTACCAGGAGTCCCCCCATGCTGCTGGTGGTTGATGCCGGCAACACCAACATCGTCTTCGCCGTGCATGACGGCCGCCGCTGGGCCGGCATCTGGCGAATCGCGACCGACCCGCAACGCACGTCAGATGAATACGCCGTCTGGCTGCTGACCCTGCTCACCCACGCCAAGCTGACGCCCGACCTCGTCAGCGCTGCGGTCATCGGCACCGTGGTCCCCGCCGCACTCTACCATCTGCGCCGCCTCTGCCGCGAATGGTTCCAGGTTGAACCGCTGATCGCGCGCTCCACCTTGGACTGGGGCTTCGACATCCGCGTCGATGCACCCGCCGAGGTGGGCGCGGACCGCCTGCTCAACGCGCTCGCCGCCTTTGCGCTGTTCGGCCAGGCCATGGTGGTGATCGATTTCGGCACCGCGACCACATTCGATGTGGTAGCACAAGACGGCGCCTATCTCGGCGGGGCGATCGCGCCTGGCATCAACCTCAGTATCGAGGCGTTGCACCAGGCCGCTGCCCGCCTGCCCAGGATAGGCATCGGCCGCCCTCAGGCGGTGATCGGCCGCGCCACGGTCCCTGCGATGCAATCGGGCATCTACTGGGGCTATGTGGGGCTGATCGAAGGTCTGGTCACCCGGATCCGCCGGGAGATGGACCATGAGGCAAAGATTGTCGGAACCGGTGGACTGGCGCCCCTGTTTTCGGAGGGCACCGAGATTTTCGACCGGATAGAACCCGACCTGACGTTGGATGGACTACGGATGCTGGCTGAGCGCAACCCGGCACCCAGATTATCGCGCGAGAAAACACGAACGATCGAAGGCGAGTAATGAACCAAGCGACGGGCGATCTGGCCTTCCTGCCATTGGGCGGGACGGGCGAGATCGGCATGAATTTCAATCTCTACCGCTACGGCGGCAAATACCTGGCCATCGATTGCGGCATCGGCTTCGGCGGCAACGAATTGCCGGAAGCCGAAATCATCATGCCCGATCCGGCCTTCATCGCCGAGCGGCGCGATCGGCTGGTCGGCCTGATTATCACCCACGCGCATGAGGACCACGTTGGTGCCGTCGCTCATTTGTGGCGCCAGTTGCGATGTCCGGTCTGGACCACGCCCTTCACCGCGGCCGTGCTGCGCCGCAAGCTGGGCGAGGCGCAACTGCTGAATGAGGTGAAGATCCACGTGATCCCGCCCGGCGGCAGCTTCGATATCGAGCCCTTCCGCCTGCAATTCATCCGCGTGGCCCACAGCACGCCCGAGGCGCAGGCGCTGGCCATCCGCACGCCGGCGGGGCTCGTGGTCCACACGGGCGACTGGAAGCTGGACCCGCACCCGATGGTCGGCCCGCCCACCGATGAGGCGGCGTTTGCGGCCCTCGGCGATGAAGGCGTGCTGGCGATGGTCTGCGACAGCACCAACGCACTCGTCGAAGGCCATTCCGGTTCGGAGGGCGATGTGCGCCGCAGCCTGGCCGCCCTGGTGCGGGGCCTGAGCGGGCGCGTGGTGGTGACCTGCTTTGCCAGCAACGTCGCGCGTGTGGAAAGCGTGGCTCTGGCCGCGCGCGATGCCGGCCGCTCCGTGGCACTCGTCGGCCGATCCCTGCGCAACCTGGACGCGGCGGCGCGCGAGACGGGCTACCTGGGCACCCTGCCGCCCTTCATCCCCGAAGACCGCGCGGAGGATGTGCCCGACGACAATCTGCTGATCCTGATCACCGGCAGCCAGGGCGAGGCGCGTTCGGCACTGGCGCGCGTGGCGATGGACACGCACCCCAATCTCTCGCTGGGCGAGGGGGACACAGTGATTTTCTCTAGCCGCATGATCCCGGGCAATGAGCGCGCCATCGGCACGGTGCAGGACAATCTGGTGCGCCGCGGCGTGCGGGTGATGACCGACGATGACCACATGGTCCATGTCAGCGGCCATCCCGCGCGCGATGAACTCCGAAAACTCTACAAGCTGGTGCGGCCGAAATTCGCCGTGCCGGTGCATGGGGAGTGGCGCCATCTGTCCGCCCATGCCGCGCTGGCCAAGGAAATGGGCATCGAGCCGCTGATGATGGAGGATGGCGACATCCTGCAGCTCTTCCCCGGTAGACCCGAGGTGATCGACAGCGCGCCGGTCGGCCGCCTGGCGCTGGACGGCAACCGCGTCGTGCCGCTGCAGGGCGGGGTGATGGCCGCGCGCCGGCGCATGCTGTTCAACGGTGTGGTCGTGGGCAGCGTGGCCGTGGATGCGACGGGGCGTATGATGGGCCAGGCGCGTATCAGTGCGCCCGGCCTGTTCGAGCCGGAGGATCCGGAGAGCTTGCGCGTGGCGCGGGATTTTGGGGTCGCTGTCGGGGAGTTGCCGGCGCCTTTGCGGCGGGATGATGTGGCGCTGCTGGATGCGGCGAAGTCGGCGTTGCGGCGGGCGCTGGGGAAGCGGTTGGGTAAAAGGCCGTTAGTGGATGTGCATTTGTTGCGGGTTTAAGGAAGGAAGATTCTTCTTTTTCTGAAGAAAAAGAAGCAAAAAGACTTTTGAAAGTTGACGTATGCAAACGGACAAAAGTTTTTTGCTTCTTTTTTTCAAAAAAGAAGTTCTTCTTCCTTGAACGCTTTTAACGGCTTTGTTCTTTACGTCCTGATCTGGTGGACGGTGCTTTTTGCCGTCCTTCCGCTGGGTGTCTCCCCCATAGCGGACCCGGACCGCTCCTCAGGCTGGCGCGGCGCGCCGGCGCGGCCCGCCATCGGCCGCAAGCTGCTGATCACGACCCTGGCGAGCGCCGTGCTATGGGGCGTCTGCGCCCTGGTGATTGCCAGCGGCTGGATCAGCTTCCGGCACGGCTTCGCGGCGCTGCCCGAGTATTAGGCAGGTGTGCAGTTGCTGGCGCGCGGCTGTGCACTGGCGGTCCAAGAGGGCGAAATACTGTGCAAAACGACGCATTTTGTTGTGGACGCGGGCGGGAGTGCCCTGAGAAGATCACCGACAGGACGAGGAGATTTCCTCCTCCTGCCGTGTGACTGGCGTTTCCTCCCTAAACTTAGCCTCGCGTGCCGCCGGTGCGCGAGGCTTCATTTTGTCTATCAGGTCAACCGTGGGCCGTCATCATCTATTGTGCCCAAAACAAGAATTTCTTTCATTATTTCAAGGCTGTTCTTTGTGCAGCGCAGCAATATAGCCCGCGTTACCATCTGTGCTGCCAACAATGTCCGGGCCGCGCCCAGGCTGGCGGGATCGTGCCGCGGCCTGTAGGGTCCGGCCCCTTTCGATCGCCGGCCGCCAGGACACCCGATGCGCCTATCCCGCTACTTCGTGCCCACGCTGAAGGAAACGCCGGCCGAGGCGCTAATCGCCTCCCACCGGCTGATGCTGCGGGCAGGCCTGGTGCGGCAGACGGCATCGGGCATCTATGCCTGGCTGCCCATGGGGCTGCGCGTGCTGCGCAATATCGCCGAGATCGTGCGCCAGGAACAGGATGCAGCCGGCGCGCAGGAAGTGCTGATGCCGACGCTCCAGCCCGCCGATCTGTGGCGTGAGAGCGGGCGCTACGACGCCTATGGCCCGGAAATGCTGCGCATCCGCGACCGCCATCAGCGCGACCTGATCTACGGGCCGACGAATGAGGAAATGATCACCGATCTGCTGCGCGGCGGCATCAAATCCTATCGCGACCTGCCGCAGATCCTCTACCACATCCAGTGGAAATTTCGCGACGAAATGCGGCCGCGTTTCGGCGTCATGCGCGGGCGCGAATTCCTGATGAAGGACGCCTACAGCTTTGATCTCGATCACGCCGGCGCCGTGCTCAGCTACCGGCGCATGATGCTGGCCTATATGCGGACATTTGCCAGGCTGGGGCTGAAAGCAATTCCCATGGTGGCCGATACCGGCCCAATCGGCGGTGAGCTCAGCCACGAATTCATCGTGCTGGCGCCAACCGGTGAAAGCCAGGTTTTCTACGATGCGGCATTCGATGAAATCGATGCCTCGCGCGCGCATTTCAATCAGGACAAACCCGAGGATCTGGCACGGTTCTTCGCGGCAATGACGCAGCGCTACGCGGCGACCGAGGAGAAGCACGACGCGGCGGCGTGGGAGAAGGTGGAGCCCGCAAGGCGGCGAGAAGGCCGCGGCATAGAGGTTGGTCACATCTTCTATTTCGGGCAAAAGTACAGCAAGCCGCTGGGCTTTTCGGTGGCCGGGCCGGATGGCGGCACGATCGTGCCTGAAATGGGCAGCTACGGCATCGGCGTCTCGCGCCTGGTCGGCGCGATCATCGAGGCCAGCCATGACGAGGCCGGCATCATCTGGCCCGACAGCGTGGCACCCTATCGCGCTTCGATCCTGGATTTGCGCGTGGGCGATGCAATGACGGGTCAGATCGCCAGCGATATTCACGACAAATTGGGCGGCAATGCGCTGCTGGATGATCGCGATGAACGCGCCGGCGCCAAATTCGCCGATGCCGATCTGATGGGCCTGCCGTGGCAGATCATCATCGGTCCGAAGGGGGCGGCACGCGGCGTGGTCGAACTCAAGCGGCGTAACACCGGAGAGCGGCACGAGCTCAGCATCGAAGACGCGCTGGCGCGGGTCGCCTGATGTTCGGCGCCTTTGAGCGAATGGTGGCGTGGCGCTATCTGCGCGCGCGGCGCGGGGAACGGTTTGTCTCGGTGATCGCCGCGTTCTCCCTGATCGGCATTGCACTTGGCGTGGCAACGCTGATCATCGTCATGGCGGTTATGAGCGGCTTCAAGGTGACATTGCTCAACAGCATTCTCGGTTTCAACGGTGATCTAGGCGTCTATTCGCAGCTCAGCACGGGCATTGCCGATTACGACGCGGCAGCCGAGAAAATTCGCGGCGTGGCGCTGGTGACATCGGCAATGCCGGTGATCGAGGGCCAGGTGCTCTTCACCGCCAATGGCGCAAGCTCAGGCGGGCTGGTGCGGGGCATGATGCCTGCCGATCTGCGCACTGTCCCCGCGATTGCCAACAATATTCGCGAAGGCTCGCTCAATGATTTTGCAGGTGAGAACACGATCGCCATCGGCACGACGCTGGCGCAGCGCTTCGGCATCGGGCTGCATTCCAAATTGACGCTGCTTTCGCCCCAGGGTGCGGTTACCGCCTTCGGCACCGTGCCGCGGGTGAAAAGCTACACCGTGGTCGCGATCTTCGATGCAGGCATGAATGAATACAATTCCATGTACACGTTCATCCCACTGCCTGCCGCACAAATCTACTTCCAAAAACCGAATGCAGTCACCGAAATCCAGGTCAGCGTGCGTGACCCGGACGATGTCGGACGCGTCAACCCGCAAATCCGCCGCGCGCTCGGCGACACGCCCGTGCGCGTGCTCGACTGGACCCAGAGCAACGACAGCTTCTTTGCCGCGGTAACGGTCGAACAGAACGTCATGTTCCTGATCCTGACACTGATCATCGTCGTCGCCGCCTTCAACGTCATCTCCTCGCTGATCATGATGGTCAAGGACAAGACCGGCGACATCGCCGTGTTGCGCACGCTCGGCGCCGGACGTGGTGCCATCATGCGCATTTTCCTTATGTGCGGCGCCTCCGTCGGTGTCACAGGCACGCTCGCCGGCACGCTGATCGGTGTCGTCTTCTGCCTCAATATCGAACGCCTGCGCGTGTTCCTGCAATCGGCCACAGGCACGACGCTGTTCGACCCGGAGGTCTATTACCTGACGCACCTGCCGGCGAAACTCAATGCGGGCACCGTGATCGAGGTTATGGTCATGGCACTGGTTCTCTCTCTGCTCGCCACGCTTTACCCGAGCTGGCGCGCCGCCCGCACCGACCCTGTCGAAGCGCTGCGCCATGAGTGAGCCGCTCGCATTGCGCAACGTTGCCCGCACCTACCGCAGCGATGCCGGCGATCTTCCCGTCCTTCGCGGCGTGGATCTGCAAGTCGCCGCCGGCGAAATCGTGGCGCTCGTCGCCCCGTCCGGCACGGGAAAATCCACGCTGCTGCATCTGGCGGGCCTGCTCGAACAGCCCGATGGCGGCCAGGTGCTGATCGACGGCCGCGATTGCGGCGCATTGGGCGACGGCGAACGCACCGCCGTGCGGCGCCTGCGCGTGGGCTTCGTCTATCAATTCCACCATCTGTTAGGCGAATTCTCCGCGCTGGAGAACGTCGTGCTGCCGCAGATGATCGCCGGCGTATCGCGGCGGGACGCGCAGGTGCGCGGCCGCTCGTTGCTGGAGTCATTTGGGTTGGGCGCGCGCCTGGCGCATCTGCCGGGCAAGCTCTCGGGCGGCGAGCAGCAGCGCGTGGCGATTGCGCGCGCGCTGGCTAATCGGCCCGGTGTGCTGCTGGCCGATGAGCCGACGGGGAATCTCGATGTGGGCACATCGGAAAAAGTGTTTGCGGAGCTGTTGAGTATTGTGCGCGCGCAGGGCGTGGCGGCGCTGATTGCGACGCATAATACGGAGTTGGCGAGAAGGATGGATAGGGTGGTTACGCTTAAGGATGGAAGAATTGGGGGGGGTGTGCCATCCCCCCCAAACCACCCGTCATTATTTGGCGCATCGTCAAACTGAAGACGGGGGGTCTGGGGGGATGGCACATCCCCCCCAATTCTTCACTGCCTTCCCTTCGCACTCGCCAAACTGTCCTTCTGCGCGCCGCGCATCACCGCAACCGCCCCGCCATAAGGCACCCCCAACGCAGGCGTCCCCGAATGATAAAGCCGAGACGCGCTCTGCCAATCGCGACCCGCGCCGTGCAGCGACACCATCAGCCGCGCCGCATAATCCGCGTTAAGCGCAGGATTGAACGCCTCGGCGAGTGAAGCGAACGCGCGCCGGTGTATGCTGATATCGACCTGCATGCAGCCGATATCGACATAATGTGCGGACGCCGACAGGCGGCGCTGCGTCTCGGCCACGGCCGCGGCGCGCGTATCGAAAAACAGCGTCTCGCCATCGGCATTCACGCTCCACGGCCAGGGTTGACGCTCGCCGGTGACAGGCATGGGCCGGCCGGTTTCCACACGTGAAATGGCCGAGAGCAATCCATGCGGCAGATGGTAGCGCGCTTCGGCCTGGCCCGTCGCACTCAGGCAAAGTGCCGACTGGCGCGCCATGAAAACGCGCTTTGCCGCCGGCGGTGCGGCGCTGGGCAGAACGTCGGCGCCGAAACTACGATGCCCTGGCGCTGGTGTCTGCGCCCAGCAGGGCCAGGACACCAGCGCCAGCACGGCGCCCAGGAAATCAATTCGGCAGAGGCTTTTCGTTGCAGACGGCATAGGCCAGTTTGAGCAGACGCTGGGCCGGCTTGGCCATCCCTGCACGATCGGCATCCTGGGCAAGGCTGAGCAATCTGTCAGCCAGCATGAGCGGGCTCACGCAGCAAGGCGTGACATCGTTGCTGGCGTGCGAAGGAAATTGCTGTGTCGGCATGGGTTTTCTCCTGCTTGTGCGATCCGTTTTCGGACACGCAGACCCTCGCCCGGACACCCTTTCCGCAGAGTTAATCGTTTGCACGATGTCGTGAACTATTTTCGTGCGCCGTGTTTTTGCGAGCCTCTTCCAAGGACAGCACGCGCAAGGCGGACGCCAATGACGTGCCGGCAGCGCGCGTGCCGTCGATCTGCATCACCAGGGCGGCGAGGGCCACGCCCCGGCGTGCGGCAACCGCGCGCAATTCTTGCCAGAACGCCTCCTCCAGTGCTACGCTCGTTCGGTGGCCGGCAAGTGAAAAACTGCGTTTGGTCAGCACGCCAGCCGCTCCGCGGTGGTCAGCACGCCAGCCGCTCCGCGGTAGTCAGCACGCCAGCCGCTCCGCAGCCCAGGCCCCTGAATCGGCCACCAACGGGTCCGGGTCAGCCGCACCTGCCAGTGCGTTGGCGCGCAAAGCGAGATCGCCGCTATTGCCAATGGCATTGAGCACGTTGCGCACGAAGCGCGCGCGGCCGATGCGCTTAATCGGGCTGGCGGAGAACATCGCCCGGAAGGCCGCATCATCTAACGCCGCGAGTGCAGCTAGGCGGGGGGCTGCCAGATCCTCCCGCGCGCGCAGCTTGTGGTCTCGCCCTCGCTGGGCAAAACGGTTCCACGGGCAGACGGCGAGGCAATCATCGCAGCCATAGATGCGGTTGCCCATCAGCGGGCGCAGTTCAAGTGGAATGGGACCGCGATGCTCGATGGTCAGGTAGGAAATGCAGCGCGTGGCATTCAGCCGGTAGGGCGCAGGAAAGGCGGCCGTGGGGCAGGCGGTCAGGCAGCGCGCGCAGGTGCCGCAGGCCCCGCCCGATGGCGGCGAGGGCGCAATCTCCAGCGTGGTAAAAACCTCGCCAAGGAACAGCCAGCTTCCATGCGTGCGGCTGACCAGGTTGGTGTGCTTGCCCTGCCAGCCCAGGCCCGCGGCTTCGGCCAGCGGTTTTTCCATGACCGGCGCCGTATCGACGAAGACGCGCACATCGCCGCCGAACCGCGACACCATGAATTGCGCCAGGTGCTTGAGCTTGCCCCGCAGCACGTCGTGATAGTCGCGGTTGCGGGCATAGACGGAGATGTTGCCGCGGTCGGGGCAACCCAGCGTTGCCAGCGCGTCGAAGCCGGGCGCATAGGACAGACCGAGAGCGACAACCGTTTTTGCCTCGGGCCAGAGCGCCTGGGGGTTACCGCGGGCGGCCGATCGTTCCGCGAGCCAGCCCATATCGCCGTGCTGGCCGGCGGCCAGAAAGTCGCGCAGGCGGTCGCGGGCTTGCACCCCCAGATGGGCGGGCGCGAAACCGATCGCATCAAAGCCCAGGCCCAGGGCATGGGCGCGAAGGGCATCGCCCGCGTCAGGCGCCGATGCGCCCAAGGATTTCGCCCTCGGTCAGGATTTGCGGCAGCACCACGGGCGGCCCATCGGCGGGAAACCAGACATAGAGCGGCACCCCGTTGCGGCCGTATTCCGCAAGGAAAGCGGTGATGGCGGAATCCTGCCGCGTCCAATCACCGACCATGTAGGTGACGCCGTGCCGAGCCATTGCGTGGCGAACGCTCGCCGGCGAAAGCGCCAGGCGCTCGTTCACCAGGCAGGTGATGCACCAGGCCGCACTCATGTCCACGAGCACCGGGTGATGCTGCGCGCGCAGTTCGGCCAGGCGGGGGGGCGTGAACTTCTCGGCGCCAGGTGCGAGCGCCATGGCGCCGGCCGCAGGCGCTCGCAGGGCGATGAAGGCGAGCACCAGTGCGCAGGCGGCCAGTGCGCCCATGGCCGGCATGCGCCAAGCCGTGGCCCCTCGCTGCGTGCGGCCCCAGGCGAGTGCGGCGGCACTGATCAGCGCCGCCCCAACCAGCGTGGCGGCCAGACCCGCAGCGCCCGCCTGTTGCAGGGTTACCCACGCCATCCAGGTGGCGGTTGCGAGCATGGGGATTGCCAGGACCTGTTTCAGCCGCTCCATCCAGGCGCCGGGCCGGGGCAGGAGCCGGGCCATAGAGGGCACGGCGGCGAGCATGGCGTAAGGCGCGGCAAGGCCCAGCCCGAGTGCCAGGAAAATGGCCATGCCCTCCGCCGGCGGAAGTGCCACTGCGGCGGCGAGGGCGGTGGCCATGAAAGGTGCGGTGCAGGGGGTGGCGACGATCACGGCGAGCAGGCCGGTGAAGAAGCTGCCGCGTTGCGCCAAGCCCTGGCCGATGCCAGCGACGTTGGTGCCGATCTCGAACACGCCGGCGAAGTTCAGGGCTATCCCGAGCATCAGCCAGGCCATGGCGGCGGTGAAGGCGGCGGACTGGAACTGCACGCCCCAGCCGGCGGCACCGCCTGCGGCACCCACGGCCAGGGTCAGGCCGCCGATTGCGGCGAAGGCCGCCAGCACGCCGGCGGTGTAGAGGGCGGCGTCTGCCCGGACGTGGCTGCGCGCGGCGCCCGAGAGGCGGGCCAGTGCCATGGCCTTGATGGCGAGCACCGGCAGCACGCAGGGCATCAGGTTGAGGACGAGGCCGCCAAGGAAGGCCAGGAAGAGGGCGTTCGACAGCTTGATGGCGTGTGTGGCGGGGGCGGCGCCTGGATGGGCGTTGATCACCAGGGCTTCGGCGCGGCCGCTTTGGTCGGTCAGTTCGAGCACGCCGGCGACGGGTTTGCCGGTGGCGAGCGTTTGCAGGGGCTTGAGGTGGAGGGTTAGGCCGGTGGCATTCGATGAGAAGTGCTGGGAGGCGCCTTGATCGAAGACGCCGGGCTCGGCGGGGATGAACACGGCGGTGCGCGGAGCGAGGTTTGGCGCGTGCAGGGTGAGGGTGGCGTTCGTGTCCAGCGTTGTGGCGAAGGGGTTGGGACGTGGGGTGGCGGCGTCTGCCTCGGCGAAGAGGGCGGCCTGGGGGCTGGGGGTTCCGGGGCCGGCGGGGATTGTCAGGGTGAAGGTGGCTTCCTCGGGCACGCAGAGCTGAGCGCAGACGAGCCAGGTGGCGTGGGCGGTCAGGTGCAGGGGGGCGGCGGTGGGGGTTAGGGTGAGGGGCAGGAGGACGTGGTTGGTGTAGGCGTAGCTGGTGAAGGGGCCGTCTTTGAGGATTTGCGGCGTGGGGTAGGTCAGCGGGCCGGCTTGGGCGCCGGTGATGTCGAGCGTGGGGGGGGCGCCGGCGTCACCGGGGTTTTGCCAGTAGGTGTGCCAGCCGGGCTGGATGTGCAGGTTGAGGCCGATGCGGATGGGGTGGTTGGGGGTGGTGGTGTCTGCCTCGGTGACCAGGGTGGCGATGGTGTGGGTGGTGGTCGCGGGGGGGGATTCCAAAGCGAGCGCCGCGGTGGGGAGGAGGGCGGCCAGGAGCGGCAGGAGCAGAGCGGTGCGCGGCATGGTCACAGTATAGGGTGTCGGTGCACGCGGCAGGAGTCCCGATGGCGCGGCGAGGGAGATGTGCCTTGGGCAGGGAGGGGTATCGGCCAGTCTCTCCGCCCGCGCCCCTGGACCTCCCCGTTGTTTAGCGGGAGGTCTGCCGAGCTGTCAGGCGGCTTGCGCGGGCTAGCCGAAGCGGGGCGGGCGGAAGGGCGTGTTGGCGTGCAAGCCATGAAGCGGCGGCGGTGGGGTGGGCGTGGAGGCTGCGCGCGCAAAGACAGAGATTTTGGCTGGGCGGTTGCGGTAGCGGTCCGGCGCGCAGGGTTCGGCGGCCGCCTGGCTGATTTGCGGTGTGATGGGGTTGGGTGGGCTGGCCTGGGTCTCGGGTGCTGGGAGGGTGATTTCGGGTGCCCGGGCGGGTGTTTGGGCGGCGAGCATGGTTTCGATCTGGGACTGATCGAGGTGGGGGCTGTCCAGGAGGAGGAGGGCGGTTTGGCCGGCGTCTCCGGCGAGCATGGCGCAGATGAGGCTGAGCGTTTGTTCGAGGGGGTCGAGCTCGTCCTGGGGGAGGGTGAAGCGTTCGCGCAGCCACAGAAGATGGAGCGGTGTGGGCGTTTGGCCGTTGGCGCGGGTGATGCGGAGGTATTCGGCGCGGCGGCGGGCTTGCAGGTCCGGGGGGATTGTTGGGGACGGCGCCGATTGCGGCGAGGATCGTGTCGAGGTGTTTGGCCAGGGTTAGGGCGAAGAGGTGGTCCAGGTCGTAGATATGGCGGCGGATGGTGGTTTGGCTGAGGCCGATGGCGGTGGCGAAGGCGCGCATCGTGACGCGGCGGCGGCCGTGGGTGGTGAAGATGGCTGTGGCGGCTTCCAGGAGGTACGCGCGGCGCTGGCGGTCCCGCTCGGTGGGGCGGGGGCGGGTTGGGCAGGCTTCTACCTGGGCGCGCATGAGGCGGGCGGGGATGGGGGTCATGGGGCGGGAGGTTAGGTTTTTATTCCGTGGTGTGGCAAGAGGGTTGGGCTGGGGGTGTGGTGGTGGAGGTACGGGCAAGGGATGTTTGATGGTCGGCGTCGGGGCGGTGACTAACCGCTACCGGTTGACATCATTGAAATCATTGATTACGTAGTCGATGTATGCAGACTAGCTTACATCCGGCATCGATTACGATCCGTAACCTTGATCCGGCTATCAAGGAGCGCTTGCGTGTTCGTGCGGCGCAGCATGGGCATTCCATGGAGGCCGAGGCACGTTGTATTCTGCAGACGGCGCTGACGCCCGAAGGCGGGCTGCCTACGCGCCATCTCTATGATCGAATACGGGCGCGGTTTGCTCCCTTGGGTGGTGTCGAACTCGAACTTCCCACACGCGAACCGAGCCGTGAGCCGCCCCGCTTCGACGAATGCTGATGCTCGACACCAATATGCTGTCGGCGATCATGAGCCCTAAGCCCGAGCAAAGAATTACTGACTGGATTCTTGATCAGCCATCCGAAGCGCTGTTTACGGCCACTGTTTGTCAGGCCGAAATCCTGTCGGGCATCGCCATTTTGTCGCAGGGAAGGCGCCGTGCGGATCTTGAAGAGGCCGCCCGCGCCATGTTCGCCGAAGACTTTCAGGGGCGTATCCTGCCCTTCGATGGTGAGGCAGCCGCTGCTTACGCGGAAATGTTCGCAGCCCGCCGGAAAGCGGGGCGTCCGGCCGGCACGATCGATCTCATGTTGGCGTCGATTGCGCGCGCGCGGGGGGCTGGGGTTGTTACCCGCAACGTTTCTGATTTCGAGGGGGTGGGCCTGACGGTCATCAACCCTTGGCGTTGTTGATAGTGGCTGATATCCTCTCGTTCTTCGGCTTTGCTCGCAAGCGGCGGAGCGCGGGCGCAGATGGCAATTATGGGTAGTCTGGCGGACCGGGCAAGATAAGTGTTGGGTAGAACTCACTGCGTCATTATCTATTCGGCTGGCGCCAAGAACGGAGGGTGTTGTGTTGAAGAACAAGCTGGAGGCCCTGGAGCCTGACAAGGGCAAGACCGATTGGTCGCGTGTGGATGCGATGAGTGATGAGGACATTGCCCGCGCCGTGCAGGAAGATCCGGATGCTGCGCCAATTCCGGACGATGAGCAAATGCGCCGGGACTACAAACTGCACCCGCCTCGCTTAAAAGGTGAGCCGCGGCTTTCCTCCTGGCTTTCAGTGGGACGAGGCGAAAAACCGGACGAACATCGAGAAGCATGGCATCGATTTCTGGGACGCGGTGCGTGCGTTTGGAAAGCCGACGTTCGATCGGGTGGATGACAGAAGGGGCTATGGCGAAAAGAGGGTGAATTCGCTTGGTGAGGTGGATGGGCGGATCGTTGTCAATGCGAGTGCTGCGTTGATCGGCCATGCAGCCGCTTTAGAATTGTCGGATAACGTTGCTTATTGTTAAGTTGGTCATGGAAGGAGGCGTCACGCGGCTCCATTGCAGCGTTAGAGCAAGCCGCTTGCGATTTTTGCTGACGGGATGGATTGCGTAGGCAACCGAGGACCATCTTCAGCCGCGTCGAGTTCCGCAATAAGTCAGTAGCCATTCAGCTGCCTCGGCCTCGCCCGAGTCTGCTACAACCTCGGGCAACTGTTCGTCACCCCTGCCGTCGATGAGGTCGCTAAATTTGAGCAATTCCTTGCCTAGCCGAAGCCCTGCACTTTTCTGATCGACTCGCGCGACTATGATGTTGTTAATTAGCGCTCTCTGTTCCTCAAGCGTGGGGGGATATGCAATCTCAAGTGCTTCAAAATCATCCACCTGTGTTCGGCGACGATTGCTATGGCCTGTCGTAATAGCTCGGAAAGCTCGCTGATAATAACGACTGCGAAGCAAAATCGACAAAAAATCCGGGTCGAGTTGTTCACCATCGATCTTGTAGATGGGGAACTCCTTTGTAACAAGAGCGCCGTCCATAGCCTCCGGCACGACAGCCACGCACCCCTTCCAAAGGTCAATTGATGAAAAGACTACATCCCCCGCTTCTGCGCGGAACCACGTCGATGGGCTGTCCTCAAAGTACATTCCGAGCCATTCGGGTGGGTTCCTTCCTTTCCCTGCCTCCCTGGGACGGATTTCGCCCGTCTGTGCGATGGTCATAACTTCAACTGCGCGTTCTGGTTGATCTTCAGGACGGACGACTTCCTCCCGCCGATGCATCACATCAGACAACCTATTTTGCGTCCAACCTTCTGGAACAGCATCGAGCTCCTCGCGCTTAAATAAATGGTATTTCGGGTCTAACCGATGGCTGGCATGGGCCGACCAAATTTCAGCAGCATCTAGCGCCATGCAATCTGGTGAACGCCGACCCGTATACTGATCCGGACTACCACGGAATTCCTGATACTCACCGAGAATAGTTCCTGATTGGTCGTCCTCCAGCCGTCCGCCTTCGCCTCCGCGATACAAGTCGTTTTGGTTGCTGTGTGCACCTGTTGTCGTATAGCCAATGAAATTGGCCTCAGCCAAAAAAACTTTATATGACATTACAGCAAGCGCTTTGCCAATTGCGGCGTCCTCTTCGTTACCTTCTTCCACTAGTTCTTCAATCATTTGGTCAAAACGTACCTGCTCGGCTTCTGTAAACCGCCGGAAGAACAGGATTGATGTTTTATTTTGGGCACCAGATTTCCGGAATGCGTAGTCCGGCAAGGATACAATGGCTTCGATCACACCCCTTCTGGCTAGCATTCTTCTTACCTGCGGACAATTGGAAAGCTCACCTTGATTGTTAAAAAGCCCATCTGGAAGAATCAGTCCAAAGCGACTGCCTTCTACTTGCTCCAACAAGTCGACGCATCGCTCAAGAATAACATGCTCAGAGGCAACCTGCTCACGCCCTTGAGCAATACCAAAAGCGTCGAGACTATTCTCACCTAGATGATCTTCGTCACCAGCTTTAACGTCATCGCCAAACGGCGGATTACCAAAGATTTTTGTAAAACGCCCCACTGGTGGATTCAGCCTTGGTCGTGAGAAGACGCTGTCAAGGCACGAGCGATCTCCCTCCACATTAGTATGTCCGTCGTGGTGGAGCACGAGGTTGATCTTGCAAATGCGCGCAAGCACCTCATGGATCTCGATCCCGAAAACCTTATGCAGAGCAAAGTCCAACTTTGTGCGTTCTATATCAGGTTGACCTGCATAGTCCTTGTCGATGCGGTGCCAAACTTGTAGCAGGAGTTCCAACAAAAACCCCCCACTGCCGGCGGTAGGATCAAGGCAGTAATCCGCCTCAGAAACGTCTGCTGCTGCGATGATGAATCTGCACAGCTGCCTCATGGTGAAGTATTGACCAAGTTCCCCGCGAAATACTGACCCGAAGAAGCTCTCAAATGCCGCGCCGATCGTATCGACGTCAGTCATCATAAAGCTGATGTCTTGGAGGCACTGGACAACCTCGACAATTTTTCGATCCGGAAGATTTATCCGTGCGCCTGGCTTGAACACGCTTGGGTCCTGAGCGCAGGCGTCCGCAAACCTCTTGTGAATCCTGTTTGCAACAGCGGCCGAGGTCTCTTTTGTTCCAACCTGGAAAGCCCTTGGGGCGCGGGTGGGTGTACGACGCTCATCATTAACCTTCGCAAATAGAAGCTTGCTCCATTCATCAAATGCAGTTAGCGGGTCTCTCTTGCCCCCTGCCCAAATAATAGAGTGGGCGCGACGAATTCGGCTTTCGAGCACACCGCGACGTGCTGCCCGAATATCATTTTCGGTAGCTGCATGGAATGCATAGATTGGTGTCTCGCCATATTGCGCTGGTACGTGGTGTCGATCGCCGAGCCGATTTGTTATTCTCTCTGTTGAGGGATGATTTGCGACGTCGAAGAAGTCTGATACGCTACCATCATCGTACAAACCGAGCGGAGCCCTCAGGGAATTAGTATTCCCGAACAGCTGCTCGATGGCTTGCTGTCGTCGAGAGGTGGATTGCCCGTCAGCTTTATTTTCAATAACTAGGTATGGCTCCCGACACCTATCGTCTCTGTATAGCACAATATCCGCGAGGTCGCTTGGCGTACGTCGAGGGACCTGCACCTCTACTTTGATGCGGTTTGCCGGGTATTGCTTGTCGATAATTAGCCGGCAAATGGTGGCGCACCTGACCCACTCTTCAGGATCCGTCCAGCTGTAAACTTTCTTTTGGTTCAGCTGGTATGTCACCTTCTTTTTCTCGACCAATACAAAGCCGCGTTCCACGCACTCGCGCACGCAAGGCATTGCAAGGACTACATCTGGGGTGGTCGCACGAGGCATTAGCTAACTTTCAGAGCATGCTGCTCCGGAGCTTTATGATCCGCTTTTCGACCTTCGACAAGAACTTTCAGAGTGTTGCACTCTGTAGGACCATTCTTCATCCGCGTGGTGCGGTCTTCCGTGGCGTTCTGCACCGGGCTAGCGGCGTCGACTGCCAAGCGCGACCTAGGTTGTAGCGTGCCACTGCGGAGCCAAGGTCTCGCTTCTTGCCTCGGGGACTATTGCTCCTGAAGGGAGATCGTTGGCGACGGGTGCCTACATCGCTTCTCCTCATTCGAGGGCTGCAATCACGAGGTGCGCGGCAAGGCACCTAAACGAATGCTGGGGGGTCTGGGGGGAATGGCTCCATTCCCCCCAGCCTTCCGCTGTTCACTAACGCGCCGCGCCGGCCTAACCCCGCCGCCATGTTCGACGTCACCGCCACCGGCCTGCCGATCGCAGCCTGCCTGCCCGCCTTGCTCGACAGCTTGGCTGTGCTGCCGAACGCGGTGCTGGTGGCGCCGCCGGGGGCGGGCAAGACGACCACCGTGCCGCTGGCGCTGCTGGAGGCGGCGTGGCGCGGGGACGGGCGGATCGTGATGCTGGAGCCGCGGCGGCTGGCGGCGCGGGCGGCGGCGGGGCGGATGGCCGGGCTGCTCGGCCAGGCGGTTGGCGGCACGGTGGGGTATCGGACTCGGCTGCATAGCGCGGTCTCGGCGCAAACGCGCATCGAAGTGGTGACCGAGGGGCTGCTGGTGCGCCGCCTGCTGGGCGATCCGGGGCTCGCCGGCGTGGCCGCGGTCATTTTCGACGAGGTGCATGAGCGGGGGCTGGATGCCGATCTGGCGCTGGCGTTCTGCCTGGATCTGCAGCGGGAGTTTCGGCCGGAATTGCGGTTGCTGGCGATGTCGGCGACAGCGGATGGGGCTCGGCTGGCCGGGTTGATGGCGGCGCCGGTGATCAAGAGTGCGGGGCGGCTGTATCCGGTCGAGGTGCGTCATGCGGCGCGGGATTTGGGCTCGGCGCGGGATTTGGCCGATGCGGTGGCGCGGGCGGTAAGGGCGGCGTTGGGGGAGTTGGGCGGCGACGTCTTGGCGTTTCTGCCGGGGATGGGGGAGATCCGGCGGGTGGAGGCCGCATTGGCGGGCGTGCCGGCGCGGGTGCTGGTGCTGCATGGGGATTTGCCTGCCGCCGAGCAGGATTTGGTGCTGCGCGGCGGGGAGGAGCGGCGGGTGGTGCTGGCGAGCTCGATTGCCGAGACGTCACTGACTGTGCCGGGGGTGGGCGTGGTGGTGGATGGAGGGTTTCGGCGGACGCCTCGCCTGGATGCGGGGACGGGGCTGACGCGGCTGGAGACGCTGCGGATTTCGCGCGCGGCGGCGGATCAGCGCGCGGGGCGGGCGGGGCGGCAGGGGCCTGGCGTGGCGATACGGTTGTGGTCGGCGGCACTTCATCGCGGGCTGGCGGCGTTCGATCGGCCGGCGATTTTGGAGGCGGAGCTGTCTAGGCTGGTGCTGGATTGTGCGGCTTGGGGGGCGGAGCCGGGCGCGTTGCCGTTTGCCGATGCGCCGCCAGCCGGCGCTGTGTTCGGCCAGCGTGAGCGTGGCCTTTATCAATAGCGGTGACGTGTCCGTTGGGTCCGGTACGCTTTCGTTCCTTGGAGCGGTCACGAACACCGGGACGATTGATGCGTCGGCCGGTGTGCTCTCGATCAAGACGGCAGTTGGGGGGACGGGCACGTTGGAGGTCGGCGCCACGGGAACGTTGTCCCTGCTCAAGGGCGCCGGGGCCGGGCAGACGGTGGATTTCCTGACAACGACCGGCTTGCTCGATCTGAGCAAACCGATCGATTTCAAGGGCACGATCGATGGATTTGGCGGGAGCGACAGGATTGATCTGCTGAAGGCGCCGGAAACCAGCTTTAGCTACGCCGGCGGGGTGCTGACGGTGAAGAATGGCAACAGGACAGAGGCCAGCCTGCATTTCGGCGGGAGCTACACTCAATCGGATTTTTCACTGGCGAGCGATGGGCATGGGGGAACTTTTATTACCTTCGTCTGAGAGGCTGACCCGGAACGGTTCTGCAACGCAGTCCCGAGTCTTTTCAGCCGTTTACCGATTCCGGCCGTCTAGCTTCAAGACAGGGGTTGCGTGATTTCAGCGGCTACGATTCTCTCGCGTTTGCGAAGACCCGAGGGAAATACATGGCCTGGACTGAAATCACGCGCCCGCAGTATCAGCGAGATGGGCTGCGCTATGCAAGCGATACCACCGATCAGGAATGGACGCTCATCGAGCCGCATATGCCTGCCCCCGCCAGCTGCGGGCGCCGGCGCGCGCATGACCTGCGAGAGGTCGTCAATGCCATCTTCTACATCATCCAGTCGGGCTGCCAGTGGCGCATGTTGCCAAAGGGGTTCCCGCCCTACACGACCGTGCAGCGTTACTTCTACGCCTGGCGAGACAACGCGCTTTGGCAAACGATCAATCATGTCATGCTGATGGCTGTGCGCGAGGCGGCCGGCCGCGAGGCGAGCCCGACAGGCGGGGTGATCGACAGCCAATCGGTCAAAACCACGGAGTCCGGCGGTCCGCGCGGCTATGCGGCCGAGAAGATGATCAAAGGCCGCAAACGGCATCTTCTGACCGACACCATTGGTCTGCCCGTGGGCATGATCGTGCATCCCGCGGACGTGCAGGATCGCGACGGCGCACCGATGCTGTTGGAAAGCGTGCGCCACCTCTATCCCTGGCTGCGTCATGTGTTTGCCGATGGTGGTTACGCCGGCGACAAGCTGAAAAACGCGTTGATGGGCAAAGGCGATTGGACGATCGAGATCGTCAAGCGCTCCGACGCGGCGAAAGGCTTTGTCCTGTTACCGCGCCGCTGGGTGGTGGAACGCACGATTGCCTGGTTGAGTCGCAACCGGCGCCTGGCAAAGGATGTGGAGGCGAGCATCGCAAGCGCCACGACTTGGCTCTACATCGCCAGCGTCAAGCTGATGTCGCGCAGGCTGGGGGCGGTATCATCTTGATCCCGAATGAGATCAACGGTTTAGCCTGTTACAATGCCGATTCGAGTCAGACTCTGAGATGGCGTGTGTGGGTAGGAGAGCTGCGACCACACGGTAGAGAGCCGTGCCGCGTGGGCCGCCCTGGATCGTCACGCCGCCTAGGGGCGGCTCGCGATTGTCTCCTGCGGTCGGTGTAGAGTGGCCTGCGATGACCGCGGGGGCATCGCCGATCCTTGCCGCACCTTCATCTGCCGCCGCCTTGTGAGACGCGGCGCCCGCGTGCGACTCTGCGGCCATGCGCCTTCCCGCCGCCAGCCTCGCCCTGTGCCTGACCGCAGCGCTACCCGCGGCCGCCCAGCCGCTCGTGCAGATGGCACCGCTCAGCTTCGCCCCGCTGGTGCACCGCGTGGTGCCGGCCGTGGTCAACATCGCCGTGCGCATGGACGCTCCCGAACGCGACGCCGACGCCGGCCTGCCGGCCGACCTGCGCGGCACGCCGTTCGAGAAATCCTTTCGCGACAAGCTCAAGCGCCACCCTGAGCAGGTGGTGGGCGCCGGGTCTGGCTTCATCATCGACCCCTCGGGCATCATCGTGACCAATACGCACGTGGTGGGGAGTGCGACGCGCATCGTGGTCTCGCTGGTCGATGGGACCGAGCTGCCGGCGCGCGTGTTGGGCGCCGACGAGCTGACCGATATTGCGGTGATCAAGGTGGAGGCGGGACGGCGGCTGCCAGCGGTGACCTGGGGGGATTCGCGGTCGGTGCAGGTGGGAGACTGGGTGCTGGCGGCGGGCAATCCGTTCGGCCTGGGGGGGTCGGTGACCGCGGGCATCGTGAGTGCGCGGGGGCGGGAGATCGGGGCGGGACCTTTCGACGATTTTTTTCAGCTCGATGCGCCGATCAATCCGGGCAATTCGGGTGGGCCGAGCTTCAATATGGCGGGCGAGGTGATTGCGCTGAACACGGCGCTGGTCTCGCCCACCGGGGCGTCTGTGGGGATCGGGTTTGCGATACCGTCGGAGATCGTGACGCAGATTGTGAGCGAGTTGCTGAGCCACGGGCGGGTGGATCGGGGCTGGTTGGGCGTGCAGGTCGATACCACCGGGCGGCGCCACGGCGGGGCGCTGATTGCCGAGGTGGAGCATGGCGGACCGGGGGCGCATGCTGGGTTGCGGGTGGGTGATCTGGTGGTTGGGTTCAATGGGGAGCGGATCGGCAGCTCGCGCGAGCTGATCCGTGGCGTGTCGGCGGTCAATCCGGGCGGGGTGGCGAAGTTGCGGGTGCGGCGGGCTGCGCAGAATTTAGATATTGCGGTGACTGTCGGGCGCCGGCCGCCGGAGCCGGCTCGGGCGCCGGGGGAGTGAAGGTGTTCTTTTTTGAAAAAAAGAACCAAAAAACTTTTGTCAGTTTGGGCGCGTGTGTTGGTGAGGGCTCGGGCCAACTGACAAAAGTTTTTTGCTTCTTTTTTCAAAAAAGAAGGACTTTCTTTCTTTGAGAAAGGGTGGCCATGCGTATTCTTCTCGTTGAAGACGACCCCACCGTCGCGGGGTTCGTGGTGAAGGGCCTACGCGAAGCGGGGCATGTGGTGGAACATTCCGACAATGGGCGGGATGGCTTGTTCCTGGCCGCGAGCGAGGCGTTCGATGCGATTATCCTCGATCGCATGTTGCCGGGCGGCATTGATGGGATTCGCCTTCTGGAGACGCTGAGGAGCCAGAACAACACGACGCCCGTGCTCGTGCTTTCCGCGCTGAGTCAGGTGGATGATCGGGTGGCTGGGCTGAAGGCGGGCAGCGATGATTATCTGACCAAGCCGTTTGCCTTTTCCGAATTGTTGGCGCGGGTGGATGCGCTGACCAGGCGGGGCAAGGTGGATGGGCCGCAGACCAAGCTGATCGTGGGTGATCTTGAGATGGATCTGCTCTCGCGCATGGTGCGGCGCGCGGGGGCGAAGATCGATTTGCAGCCGAGGGAGTTTCGGCTGCTGGAGTATCTGATGCGCCATGCCGGGCAGGTGGTGACGCGCACGATGCTGCTGGAGGGGGTGTGGGACTATCATTTCGATCCGCAGACAAACGTGATTGACGTGCATGTCAGCCGCCTGCGGCAGAAGATCGACAAGCCCTACCCCACGCCACTGATCCACACGATCCGCAACGCCGGCTACATGCTGCGGCCCGAAGGCCCGTGATAACTTTCGACGGGGGGTCTGGGGGGCGCGGCGCGCGCCCCCCAGCCTTTTCTTCGTGATCCGTTCAGCGAGTGTGAAGCTGGCCGCGATTTACGGCCTGCTGTTTGCCGTCTCCGCCTACGGCCTGGTGTTTTTCCTGTGGTGGACAACAACGGGCGTGCTGGACCGCCAGGTTGAAGCGGCCATTCACGCCGATGCGCAAGGCCTGGCCGATAGCTGGGACAGTGGCGGGGTGCCGGCGCTGGTGCTGAAGTTGCAGGCCAGGACGGATGAGAACCTAGATGATGACGGGGTCTATTTTCTGGGTGACGCCTTGTACCGCCGCTTGGAGGGCAATCTGGATGTGTGGCCGCCTGCGGTGACGAGACCGCTGACGTTCTATGATTTGCCGCTGTCTCGTGATGGGGTGAAGATCGTGGCCGAGGTGCTGCGGCAGGATTTGCCCGGCGGCTTTGTGCTGCTGGTCGGGCGGGATGTGCGCGGGCGCGCGCGGTTGAAAAGTTTGCTGTCCGGGACGCTGCTTTCCTCAGGGTTGCTGGTGGCGGGGCTGGCGGTTGCGGGATCACTGGTGATGCGCAATTTGTTCAAGCGCATGGTGGCCGATGTGTCGCTGACTGCGGCGGCCATTGCGCGCGGGGAATTGGGGCGGCGGGTGCGTCGCTCGGGGCGCGGCGATGAATTCGATGCGATGGCAGAAGCAATTAACAACATGCTGGAGCGCATTGCGCGGCTGATGGATGGCGTGCGCCAGGTGTCCAACAGCATTGCCCATGATTTGCGCACGCCGATTGCGCGCGCGCGCGCGCGGCTGGAGGATGCGGCCAGCCATGCCGCCGGCGAAGCGGAATTGCGCGCGGCGCTGGAGCGTGCGATGGCTGATCTTGATGGCGTGACCTCGGTCTTTCAGGCACTTATGCGAATTGCGGAAGTAGAGGCAGGTGCGCAGCGATCGGCATTTGCGGCGCTGGATATTTCCACGTTGCTGGCCGATCTGGCAGAGTTGTATGAGGCGGTGGCCGAAGAGCGCGGGCTGAGCCTGGTGCTGCGCGTCCCTGATACGCTGGAAGTGTTTGGCGACCGGGACCTGATACAGCAGGCGGTGGCGAATCTTCTGGACAATGCGATCAAGTTCTCGCCCCAGGGCAGCGGGCGCATCACACTGGCCGCCGAGACCCAGGCGCGCGAGGTGGTGGTCACGGTGACCGACCAAGGAATCGGCATTCCGGAGGCTGATCGGGCACGGGTTGTGGAGCGGTTCTTCCGTGGCGAGACGGCCCGCCATACGCCCGGCGCGGGGCTGGGGCTGGCCTTGGTGCAGGCTGTGGCCACGCTGCACGAAGGGTCATTGGTGCTGGAGGACGCGCGGCCGGGCGTGCGCGCGGTGTTGCGGCTGGCGGCCGGCCATGTGAACGCGACTTCACCGCAGCACCACGGCGGCGAGAATGCTCTGCCTGCATTGGATCATCCGTGATGCGCAGTGCAGAGTCACTATTGATGTTCACAGCCGTGCTGCTGTCGCCGATGGCTCTTGGGCAACCGGTGGCCGAGGCGCCTGTTCGCGTGATGAGCGATACGGCCGAGTATTGCACTCAACTGGAGCAGCGGATCGGCGCGCTGCCGGCGCGATCAGCCGAAGTGCGCCGTTTGGTGAGTACGGGCCATCGGCTTTGCGATCACGGGCAGGTCAGGCGCGGCGTGTCCTATATGCGTCGGGCCTTGATCATGCAGCGCGGGGACGCGCCGCAATAGGCGGCCAGACCTGGCCCTTTCAATGCAGGTGTTTGAGGTGGCGGGTGTGGCGCCACTCAGCGGGTGAGATCAGCTTGGCCGAGGTGACCTCGACGGAGTGCAGCTTGCCGTCCAGCGTGCGGTGCCAGAAATCGAGGAAGCGCCCGAGCCTGGGAAAGCGCGGCGCCACGTCGTACTCCTGCCAGACATAGGTCTGTAGCAGGGAAGGGTGGTCGGGCAGGTGGTAGAGGATCTGCGCGGTGGTCAGGCGGTAGCCGTCGAGTTGGGCTTGCAGGCTCATCGTGTCGTCCTTCTAGCTCGTGGTCTCCTGCGAGGGGGGCTGTGCTGGCTTTTGCGCTTTCTACGTGCGCCTTGATGAATCTGGCCGATGTGGCAGCTTCGCGGCAATAAAAAAATGCTTGATTAACAGGAAGTTGGCACTCGGTTAGTGGAAGTGCTGCTGGCGTCGGAACGTAGTGCTGGGCGAAGCGCTGGCTTCGCCAGGGTCAGCATGCTGCGTGGCGGGCTGTGAAGATTGCCGCGGTCAACGCGCCGTGCTTCGGCCATCGGTGCAAGGCAAGGCTCGAGGATATGCGATTCTGACCGGCGGACAGGTAATCCGCGAGGATCTCGGCATCAAGCTGGAGAGCGTTGCGCTGACATGGCCGGGCGCGCCAAGAAGGAGAGATAATTATTTCTAGGAAGACAGAATTTGGGAGGCGCGCGCCGCGCCCCCCAGACCCCCCGTCGTCAGTTTATTTGCCGTCGCCGTCACGAATTTCGCCCATCGGTTCCTGGACGTGGGCTTCCAGAAACCAGAGTTGTTTGTCTATGCCGCGCGAGACTTCGGTGAAGACATCGGCTGTGTCGGCATCGCCCGCTTCGTCCGCCTCATCGATCGAACTGCGCAGCGCGTTGCCATAATCGGCGTAGCGGTCGATCAGCGCCGCCAAGTGGTCGGCAATGGCGTAGGTGTCCGTGGGGTACGGCGGCAATTTGGTGGCGCCGGCTACGATCTGGGACGTGCCGAGCGCTGTGCCGCCGAGCTGCACGGCACGCTCGGCCATCGTGTCGTTCCACTCGTCCTGCTCCGTGCGGAAGCCGTCCAGCATTAAGTGAATGGCGATGAATTGCGGCCCTTTCAGATTCCAATGCGCCTGCTTGGTGGCGAGGGAGAGGTCGATGCCATCTGCCAGGCGCGCGTTAAGCAGCGCAATTGAGGTGGTCTTGGCATTGCTCTCGAGCGAATTGCGCGTGCGATGCGGGCGCCGGCCACTTTTGGTTTGTTCAGGTGATGATTTTGCCATGATGGAACCTGCTTCTGCGAAGGCCAGTCAACGCGAAGTTGAGGTGGAGCGTTCCACGTTTGGGCGAGGGCGGCAGTCGGAGAAAAAAGCTGGGGGGGATGGCACATCTCCCCCAGGTCTTCTTAGGGCTTACCCCTATGCAGATTCAGGCAGGCATTTTGTGGGCGATGACGTCGGCCAGGCCGCCGATGCTCGTCAGGCCGTCCGTTTCTTCTGCCGAGAGAGTCACGCCGAAGCGCTCCTGCGCGCCGATCAGCAATTCGACCAGAGCGATGCTGCTCCAGCCGACAATGTCATCGGCCCAGGTTTCATGCGTAAGGACGATGTCCTCGTCCATGAAAACCTCGCGCGCCACCTCGGTCAGGCCGGCCATGATGTTCTCGTCGCGGGTGGTGCTCACGGCTATCTCCTTGGTGGTCAGGCCGGAACTTCGCCGGGCGAGGCGACGCGCGCCGCGACGGGCGAGCCGACGAGCGACGCGACGCGTGTGCATACGTCGTGCCACGCGGCGAAATCAATGCCGCGGTTTTCTGCATCCTCATTGGACATGAAATGGCCGAAATGCGCGGCGAAGACGTGTCCGCTCACCTGGCGTATCGTTCCTTTGGGATGAGCCGCGTTCGCCTTCACCGCACACAGCAGGCGGCCCGGGCCAAGCCGGGCCAGGGCGTCGCCGATTTCAAGCAATACCTCGTCTTCGACCGGATTGGCGAGTTTGAAGACAAAAATCTTCTTACCACTCCGCATCTCCTCGATCAGTTTGTTGCGCAAGAAGGCGAGACGCTTGGCACTCTGCGCCAGCATCTTGTCCTCCGGCACGTTCTTGGGTTCGACAAAGGTGTGACCACCGAAATTATAGACCATATCGCGAAGCAGGTATTCCTCACGCGTGGGCGTGCGCCGGGCAATGCGCAAGGTCGTGTTCTCCAGAAGGCCAACGCCCTCGAAGGTGCGGTTGATACCGCGCAGCAGCGACTCGATCTGTATGTTCGACCAGCGCAGCATGCCGAGGCCCGCGCAGCCGTATTGGCCCTGCACCATGCCGAATTCGCAGCCGCCCGATGTGGCGCCCAGGCTTTCAAAGCGGTTGAAGAGAACTGCGGACTCGCTTTTGGGGCCGCTTGGGGGAGGTGGCTCGAATTGCGCCAATTGCTGGCGCACCATGGTCAAACCGTTCTTCACCCGTTCGCTGTCTGGCAGCAGCTTCTCCGCTTCCTGCCAGCGGTTCAACGCTTCGGTCCAATCGCCGCGGCGCACGGCCTGCATGGCGTATTCGCCGAGCAGGTCGACATCCTTGGGCTCCTCGGCCAGGGCGGCCACGAGGGCGGCTTCAGCCTCCTCGGAGCGACCAAGCCGGGAGAGCAGGCGCGCGCGCCTCGCTTTCACGCGCGGGGTGGCCTCCTGATCGGCAATGGCGCCCAGTGCCGCTTCATAGTCGTGGCCCTCCTCGAGTGCCGATGCCTGCGCGAACACCAGGCGTTCGGCGTCCGGCAGCTCGCGGCGATAGGTGGCGGCCGCGCGGGCGGCGTCCGCATGCCGGGCGAGATCACGCAGCAGACCGACATGTTCCAGCCGCGCCTTCAGGTGCCCGGGATAGCGCGCGACTACGCTTTCCACCCGCGGCAGCACGGCGTTCATGCGGGCCTGCCCCTCGCGCCCTTTGCGGCCCCGCTTTTGTTCCAGCGGCGCCACGGCGGCCTTGAGTTCGCGATCACCATTGGCGGGCGGCCTGGCCAGCAGCGCCTGCCAATCGACCTCATCGTCGAGCTCGACGATCGTGCGTCCCGCGGCCTTGCGGATTTTGTCGGCGCTGGAGGGGAAGAGCGAGACCCCTTGGCTCACGAGGTCTTCGACGAGATCGCCGCGCGCGGCCGCACTGGCCGAGCGCACGGCGCCGAGCAGTGCCAGGCGAAGCTTTGGCGACAATTCCCGCAACTCGGCCCAGCGCTCCAGGGCGGCGGCATAATCGCCCTGCTTGTGCAGCTTGGTGGCATCTTTCATGAGCACCGCGCGTCTTGCCGCGCGCGCGGGGTCCTTTGGCGCCTTGGGTGCGGTGTCGCCTTCGGGATCGGCAAGCTCGTTCATCGGCAGCTCCGGGCGGGAGCGGTTCGCCCCGCTCCACGATCTCCCGACCCTTGTAAACGGCGGGTGCACGGCCGTAAATGCGCCCGTTCCGTGCCCGTGCCCGCTCCGCGCCTGAAGGATGGCTGCCTTGTCCGTTCCGCCAAATCCTTACGAAAGCGACATGGAAGATGGCCAACGGCCGCTTTTCCGATTCTGGCGCGATGGTGAATGCGAGGTCTATTCCGTCCGCCGCTTCTGGACCCTCGTTGCCAGCCATATTGCACGCATTGAGGCCGCGCCCCACGCGAACGGCATCTCGCTCGTTCTTGGCCATACCGGCGCCGATCAGATCGCGCTGTTCGTGGCGCTCATTGCGACGGGAAATGTCGCCGCGATCTTTCCGCCGAATGCAAAGTTGCAGGACGAGGGCGCCTATTTCACGCAGCAGCGCGCCTCCTTCGCCAAGATCGATCCAGGGGCGATCTACATCTTCGAGCCGCATCTGGCCGAGACGATCGCGCGCGTGGATCCAGCGTTTGCACAGCGTGTCGTGCTCGTGCCGGCGGAGGTGGCCCCGAACGGCGATGGCCGAGCCGCGATTGCGCGTTTCTTCGACAAATTGAGCAGTGCCGCGCCGATATTCGTGCAACACAGCTCCGGCACGACGGGCATCAAGAAAGCAGTCGCCATCACGGGCCAGGCGCTCGCCGCGCAATATGGCGCCTATTGGCCGCAATTGCGCCAAGCCGCCGGCGCCGAGCGTCTGAACATCGCCTCCTGGCTGCCGCTGTATCACGACATGGGGCTGGTTACGTCGCTGCTGCTGCCGCTGATCGGCGGCGATTGCGTGTCCATCATCGATGCGTTCGACTGGATCGCCAAACCGGCGCTGCTGTTTGACATGATTGCCGCCGATGGCTGCACGGCGTGCTGGATGCCAAATTTCGCCTATCGGCATCTCGTGCGCCTGGCACCGGGAATGCAGAAGCGCGACCTCTCTTCGCTCAAGGTTTGGATCGATTGCTCCGAGCCGTGCCGGATGGTGGACACAGCCGCCTTTGAGCGCGCTTTTGCCGATTGGGGCGTTTCTGCGGGCTCGGTACTTGGCTGCTACGCTATGGCGGAAACCGTATTCGCCGTAACGCAGGCAGACCCGGGCGCACAGCCGGGCCTGAGCGTGCCGCACAATGTGCAGCCCGGCGCGGTGCTGAGTGCCGAGGGCGCGCGCGTGGTGCAAAGTGCGGCCGGCCAGGACGGCGCGCACAAGCTCGTGCTCTCCTCTGGCCGGGCTATTGCGGGCATGCAGATCGCTATTGTGGTTGATGGCGCGCCCGCGGCTGAGGGCGTGTATGGCGAAATCGCGCTGCGTGCGCCCTTCCTCTTCGCCGGCTATCGCGGCATGTCGCAGGCGGAGAGCAATCTGCGGGAGGACGGCGTTTTTTCCACGGGCGATCTCGGCGCGCTGATTGACGGCCATCTGTATGTCTTTGGCCGGCTGAAGGAGCTGATTATCGTCAATGGCAAGAACTTGTTTGCCGGCGATATCGAGGACGCGCTGAACACGGTGGCCGGAGTGCGGCGGGGCCGTGCGGTGGCTTTCGGCATGGAGAGTGCGCAGACGGGCAGCGAGGAACTGATTGTCGTGGCCGAGCATGACAACGCGGCAGGCGTTCCGGCCGCGCAGGTGCGCATGGAGCTCAGCCGGGTCGTGGGCGATCTTTTTCTGATCAAGCCGCGCGACGTGCGGGTGGTCGAGGATCGCTGGCTGGTCAAGAGCACGAGCGGCAAGATTTCGCGCGATGAGAACAGGCGGAAATATGTTGAGACGTTCCGCGCCGTGACCAGGGAGAAAGGCTAAAGAGCTGGGTGGACAAACAATCGACGGGGGGTCTGGGGGGATGGCACTGTTCAAGTGGGCACGTTGGTAACACTTCACCGGGCACGTTGGTAACACAGTTGCTCATTCGTTCCGGCCTAGCCCGTACGGGCTAGGCCGGAACGAATGAGCTGCCCATTTTCAGCCCCCACCCTCGCCACGTCGAACTGGCGAAAGCGGATCGCCCAGTCGCCATCGTCCCTGCGGGCCAGTGCAACCGTCTCGCCGGCTAGCGCCTCGGTCAGGTAAAGCTTGTTGTCCTGCCACGAGATATAGCCATCGCCGCGCACCCGTTTGACCTGGTGGTCGATCGGGTAAACCCACGCCAGCCCGGCCTCCACGTAAGGCCGCGATGAGGGTGTGTAGAGATCCGCCGGACAGCGCTGGTCCAGCGCCTGATGCGGCCGCTGCGTGTTGAAGTCCTCGCGCCAGGCATCCAATGTCGCCTGCTGCAAGGCCACGGTGGGCGCGCGCGGACGTGCTGCCTCCGCCTCCAGGGTGCGATGCATCCGCTCGTGTTTGCCATTCTGATCGGGCCGGCCAGGCACAATGCGGTCGGGCCAAATGCCCAGGGTCAAAAGCCATACCGAAAATTGCGTAAGACCTGCCAGCCCGCCGCGGTGGGCAAAGGGGGAGCCATTATCCGTGCGCAGCGCCACCGGCAGGCCGCACTTCCTGAAAGCGGCGATGAACAACGGCTTGATCTCGGCAAAGGTCGGCCGCGCCACAGCATGGTTGACAAGGATGAAGCGGCTGTAGCCATCAGTGACCGTCAGCGGCTCGCACCGCACGCCATCCAGGGTGCGCCACCAGCCTTTGAAATCGGCCGCCCAGCTATCGTTGGCAGCCAGCGGTTCGACCACAGGACCCAGCGAAGAGACGCGCGGCGGACGGCGCGGGCGTGCCACAACCCGGCCCTGGCGGGTCAGCAGATCGCCAATCGTGCTCACGGCCGGAAACACCATCGCGGGATTGTCCCGCAACAGAGCGCTCCGCAGCTTGGCCGGGCCCCAGCTTGGCCGCTTGTCCCGCAAAGCCAGGATCGCCGCGGCCACCTCAGGTGCAGCCGATGCGGGCGGATGGCTCAGCCGGGCCGAGGAATGGTCCGCCAAACCGGCCGCGCCATACGCTCGATAGCGGCCCAGCCATTTGTAGCCGGTCTTGCGGCTGATCGCGTGCCGAAGACATAGCACGCTCATCAGCTCGTCGCCGCGAATACACGAGAGAACAAAGCAAAGCCGCTGATCCATGACCGTTTGTTCCACCCAAACCATCGCCGGTCCTCCAAACCGACAATCTGGACTGTTACCAACGTGCCCGGTGAAGTGTTACCAACGTGGGCGGTCAGCACCCACATCTCCCCCAGCTTTTTCATTTGGAGATCGGCACGCGTAGCCGCAGATGAACCAGCGGGCTGATCACCATTCTCAGGCCCGATATGCCGTAGTCTCGCCTGCGGATCGTGCCGTAGGCCAGCATCGTATCGCGGTCCGGAGTCGTCTGCAGCGTCAGCGCATGCGTGAGTCCGTGCAGGGTCAGTTGGCCCACGACCTTGCTGCCCTGGCAGGTGCCGCTGAATGCCATCTGGGGAAAATGCGCGGCGTCCAGCAGGCTCGGGCCGAGGGCCATGTCTTGCTTGCCGCGATCTTCCATTTGGAGGCTGGCGAGTTGAACCCAGACCCGAACCTGGCAGCGCCCCGGCGCGGCGCGGTCAAGATCGAGCGTTCCGCCAAACTGCGTAAAGCGTGCCTGGACCGGAAATAGACCGAATTGGTAGATCGTGTAGCCGATTTCGCTGTTGGCTGGTGTGAGGGCAATCGTGGCCGCAACCGCGCGCGCGGCGTAGCAGAAGGCTGCGATGACGCCGATGGCGGCAAGCTTGCGCCGGCCTGGGCAAGGGGGCTCAAAGCTCTTAGGAGACGGCACGCACAGGGAGCCGGAGATGAGCTTGCAGAGCCGGGCAGCATTGGTCACGGGATCGACGAGCGGTATTGGGCTCGGCATTGCGCACGCATTGGCCGAGGCGGGTGCCGCGATCATGCTGAATGGTTTTGGGCAGGCTGAAGAGATCGAGTCGCTGCGCGATAATCTGGCGCGACGCTATGGCGTGGAGGTGCGCTACCACGCAGCCGACCTGGCCAGGCCGGGCGAGATCGCCGATCTGCTGCAGGCGAGCCGCGAGGCATTCGGCCGCGCCGACATACTGGTCAATAATGCCGGCATTCAACACACTGCCCTGATCGAGGATTTCCCGCAGGAGAAATGGGACGCGGTGCTGGCCATCAATCTCTCCGCCGCCTTTCACGCGATGAAGGCCGCCATTCCTGATATGAAGCAAGCGGGATGGGGCAGAATTGTCAACATCGCCTCTGCGCACGCTTTGGTGGGCAGCGCGCAGAAATCCGCCTATGTCGCCGCCAAGCACGGCATGGTCGGCCTGACCAAGGTGGCAGCCATCGAGCTGGCACAATCAGGTATTACGTGCAACGCCATTTGCCCGGGTTGGGTTTTGACTCCACTGGTGAGCGCGCAGATCGAGGCGCGTGCCCTGCGGGAGGGTAAGACGACCCAAGAGGTGGAAGGCCAGATGCTGGCCGAGAAGCAGCCGATGCACCGCTTCACCACGCCGGCCCAGATTGGGGCGATGGTGGTGTTTCTCTGCTCGGAGGCGGCGGCGAGCATCACGGGTGCGCCGCTTTCTATTGATGGCGGCTGGGTGGCGACGTGAGCGCGCCGGTGTGAGCATTCTGCTGACCGGGGCTGCCGGCTTTATCGGTTTTCACGTGGCGCGCGCACTGCTGGCGCGCGGCGAGCGCGTGATCGGTGTCGATCGGGTCGATGATTATTACGATGTGGCGTTGAAAGAGGCGCGGCTTGGGCTGCTTGCCGGGCCGGGGTTTAGGTTTGTGCGCGCCGATGTGGCTGACCGCGAGGCTATGCTGGCTTTGGGCTCGTCCGAGATTACGCAGATCGTGCACCTGGCCGCACAGGCGGGGGTGCGGTTTTCCATGATTGATCCTTACGCCTACGTCATGTCCAACGTGATGGGTCAGGTCGTGATGCTCGAGCTTGCGCGTGCCTTGCCGCGCCTGGGCCATTTCGTGTTCGCCAGCTCATCGTCCGTCTACGGATTGAATCGCGATCTGCCGTTCAGTGAGAGCGCGCGGGTGGATCGGCCGTCATCCTTGTATGCGGCGACGAAGAGGTCGGGTGAGCTGATCAGCTATGCCTACA